>NZ_JAFCLN010000022.1 GCF_018129385.1 Bradyrhizobium lablabi | reverse complement strand
GCCAACGGCGAGGATACCCGCCGCTGAGCCGAGAATAAGGCTCTTAACCATCTTCATGTTAAACCTCCAAGTTGCTCCTAAGGGAGGGTTCCGGATCCGCCGGGCTTCGACACCCTGTGGTTGGTTCCCCTACTTCCCCAAAAAAACCGCCGAGCCTTTCGCGTCTTCGGACACACCCGCATCAACGCGAGGGACTTAAGCGAACCCGCCTAACGGGACGATCAAAGGGGCCCCCCTCCATCGTCGGGGAAACTATGCATGTGGCAGTTACGTAATCAAAATAGTTTATGAACTCAGCTATTCGATTGAATGTGCACTGTATCCCTCGCGCAACACCGGGTTTGCGCCAAATTCCGGGACTTCTGCGACATTTTGGCTGATCCAAACCAATGACTTAATTACCTATTTTCGTTGCTTCTGACGTTTTTTTGATGAACTATTCGTAATGTTCTCGAAGCCGTCGGCGAGCCCATGACCTCTCCAGCTTTACGAAAACGCGCCGGTCTGGACGACGCCGCAGGCAAGAATCAGGATCTTGTCAGGCAGTTCTCCTGGGCGATCGCTTCGATCAACGTGCACTTTCAGGAGATTCGCCAGTTCTGGGCCGGAACGCTGGGCATCAGTGGTCCGCAATGGATGATCCTGATGGCGATCTCCGATCTCGATCGCGGCGAAGGGGTTTCGGTAAAAGCCGTTTCGAAAATGCTCCACGTCGACCCGTCGTTCGTGACGACGCAATCGAAGATGCTGGAAAAGATGGGGCTGATGCGGCGCCGGACATCCGCTGACGACGCCAGGGTCGTGCAAATGTCCCTTACCGACAAAACCTACAAGCACATGGCAAATCTGGCCGCACAGCAGCAGAGCCTGAATGAGTTCATCTTCACCGAACTGGACAGCCGGGAACTCGCCGATCTGACCAAGAAGCTCATGCAGCTCACCGGCCGTCTCGAGAAGGCCAGCCTCAAGATTGCAATGGATTTGTGAGACGCGCGGCCGTAGCGGATGCGCTTGTCCGCAATCGATCGGCAATCCAGTCGAATATAAATTCGTTCGCAAGCGACGGGTTATCGACATGACCCTGGTGTGACGCCGTCTCCAAGCGATTGAAGATCTTCAATGAGACGTCCTGCTGATTGGTCCTGAGCTGATTGACCAGGTCGAATACCCGGTCTGCGTCCAGCCAGCCGTTTTCTCCCATCGTTATCAGGACCGGACATTTGAAGTTCTGCGCGAGCAACCGATTCCGTCCGGGCGGAAAAATCTCGTTTTGCTGCGGCTGGCGGCGCCGGAGAAAGCTCCGCTCCAGCAAATCCCAGATGCCGCCGTCGCAAACGGCCGCGGCAACGCGTTCGTCCATGGCGATTCCGCGGGCGACAAAGGAGGAACCCGTGCCATCTCCGAGAATCGCGATCCTTTCCTCGTCGACGTCGTGCCTCGTCAACAGGTAGTCGAGGATACTGCCAACGGCGGTCTCGAGATCGGGCCGGCCGACGACTTCTCCGAAACGGAGGCCGCCGTCGGGCCCCAGGAGGTCGACCGCGAGCAGCGACATGTCGCGATCGCGGGCGTAGCGCGCCGTCTTGTACAAAAATTCTTCCTTGCGGTGCCCGGGCTCGCCGATGCAGACCACGACAGCCGATCGGCCCCGGTTGCTTGGCGAAGGCAGGAAATAGCCTTCGAGGGAATATCCCTCCAGCCAGGGAATCTCGACGACCTCACCGCCCGGCGTCAAATGCTCGAGATAGAGATGAGCGGATCGCCGCAGACTCTCCAGCAAATCTTCCGCATCCCGGTCGGAAGGGTCCGTGATGGCGGTCAGGTAGTAGCTGATAGCCCGGAGCCAGTTGCTTTTCGCCGTGAGCAAGTGGCCGTCACTCAGCGCCTTCTTTGCGCGCTCATGGTTGGCGTCGGCAGTCCGCTTCCATTCGCGAAGCCAGGAATCCCTTTCATTCAGATTGATTCGGGAGACCGTGACGAAGCACTCTGAAACAGTCGAGCCACCTTCCTGGGCCGCGCCCAGAAGCCGCATGAATTGCAGCCCCAACTCCTCGTGCCCAGGCCAGTTGACCAGCTCTCTTGGGTCCAAATCGCTTCGCATTATTGATCTAGATAGCTGACAAAGACAATTTATCTATCTAATTTTATTGCCGGATTTTGCTCAAGTGTTTTCGGGCGAACCTGCCGCATGCCCTTCTGCGGTTAAATGCATGGCACCTCACGTTTAGGTGAGCATGTTGGAGAACCGCTTCGATCTGAGTCATTCCGGATGAACTGTCCGCGACATGCCTGATTTTCTCGGCGACGCTAAGCAAGTATTCGATCCGCTGCCAAAGCGGTGAAAACCATTCGTGACACCGAACGGTCATGGAAAATTCTACGCCGGCGCCTTCGGCGCAATGCAGAGGAACGATATCCTGCACGCTGACCGCCGCCGTGACGGCTTGCCGGCACCAGCGGGCAAATCGCTTCTGATTTTCGGAAATCATGTCAAGCCCCCACAAGCAAAAATATTTCGCTTGCCTATTCTGAAAATCAGAAATATAAGATTCGCCGTCTCATCCCCGAGGAGGGGCGTCGGCCGTCGTCACTGAACGTTGGGATGAGATGCGGTGGACGCTTCTGTTCGGCAGGTGACTGAGCAGGAACGTACGGCGAAGTCGTGTGGTTCTGACGCCGCGAGGCTGGCGTCAAGCTCGTGAGAAGCTGGCGCTTCTCAGGGGTGACGGTGACAACAAGCCCGCTCCGCCGGGAAGAGCACGAAGTAAGCCGTAAAGCCATTGCGCAGGGGATGTCGGAGTGTTCTCCGCTCACCTGTATGCTCGTGTGCGCCTTTTTTTGCTTGCGCATCAGGCACACGAGACCGCGGGTGCAGCGCGCACCCGGCATTCCCTGCGCCCTCTATGCTACGGAGGGACAATGAAATTGAAAAGCTCGGGCAGATGATGTCGCGAGAACGAGAACACACATTCAGTCGTCATCCCCGCGAAGGCGGGGATCCAGTATTCCAGAGGCAGCAGCGATAGAGTCGAGAGGCCGCGGCGTACTGGATTCCCCGCCGGAGCTTGTCATCGGGCTCGCCGAAGGCGAGACCCGGTGGCGGGGAATGACGGCCCAGGGAGTTGCAAGCACCTGTGTTCAGACGACTGCTATCCACCCGCCCGCATCACGGCATCGGCAAGCAATCCCGCAAGCAACAACAACCCCGCGTCGCGGTTCGACTTGAACAGCCGCAGGCACAGTGCGGAATCCTCGATTCGCAGCCGCAAGATCTGCCACGCCAGATGCGCCGCAAATGCCGCGAGCCCGATCCACGCCGGCCAGCGCACCTCGCCGAGCAGCAGCGCCACGCCGATCAGCACCACGGCCAACCCGTACAACAGAACCAGCGCTGCCTGCGTGTTCGCGCCGAACAGCCGCGCGGTCGACTTGATGCCGATCAGCGCATCGTCCTCGGCGTCCTGGTGGGCGTAGATGGTGTCATAGCCGATCACCCAGGCGATCGATCCGGCATAGAGCACGAAGGCGATTGCATCGAGCCGGCCGAAAGTCGCCGCAAAACCCATCAGCGCGCCCCAGGAAAACGCCAGCCCCAGCACGACCTGCGGCCACCAGGTGATCCGCTTCATGAATGGATAGACCGCAACGATGATCAGCGAGGCAATGCCGGTCGCAATCGCAAAGCGGTTGAATTGCAGCAGGACGGCGAGCCCGATCAGCGCCTGTACAATCAGAAACACCAGCGCCTGCGTCACGCTCACCTGCCCGGCCGGAATCGGCCGCGACCGCGTGCGCTCCACCTTTGCGTCGAGATCGCGGTCGGTGATGTCGTTCCAGGTGCAACCGGCGCCGCGCATGGCAAAGGCGCCGATGAAGAACAGCACAATATGGAGCGGCAGGGATTTGATGTCGTGGGCGATAGCGGCCGAGAGCGCCGCCGCCCACCAGCACGGCATCAACAGCAGCCACGAGCCGATTGGGCGGTCGAGACGTGAAAGGCGCAGATAGGGCCGCGACCAGAGCGGCGCGTGCGTGTCGACCCAGTTGCCGGTCGCATCGGCAACGCGGGCCGCGCTGTCGCTCATCGCGTCAGCACGTTGCCGTTCAGCGTGTCGAAGGTGCTGCCGCCCTTGCGCTGCGGGGTTGCTTCCGGCAGCGAGGCCGACGAACCCAGAACCTCGCTCAGGCTCGGCGTGGCCGCCGCCTTCTGCTGCGCAGCCTGCTGCGCGAAGCCGCACACCTTCTGCTGCATCTCCGCCGTCTTCGTGTGGCTGGTCTTCAACTGATCGCCGATCTGCGGCGGGATCCCGCACTTGGTCCCGTTGGACTCGACATACTTCATCATCTTGAATTCGGCCTGGCTGTAACTGGTCAGCAGCTTGCAGATTTCGTCCGGCCCGGCCTTGCGCTTGCCGCCGGCCTCGAGCAGCTTGCCGCGCTTTTCCGTCTCCTGGCGCAGCGGGATGAAATTCTTCATGCAGGCATCGGGCGGACCGCTGGCCTGCGGCGGCGGACCGCTGCCGAATCCGCCGGCGCCGCCGATCGGCGCAGCGCCAGTGGAGAAGGCGCTCGAGGCGGCCGGCGCAGGTGCAGGAGCACCGGTTGCTCCATTGACCGGCGGGAATGGCGAAGCAGCAGGCGCAGACTGACCCGGCAGCGGCGCAGGAAAGGCGCCCTGGGCGCCGGCCTGGGCGGCATAGAGGCTGACAACGGCAACCGTCAGCGGTGCAATCAGGTAGCGGCTAATCAAGGGTGTTTCTCCGGCAAGGTCCAATGGGCCTCAATATCTTCCGATCGAAGCACGATTACCGATGGGGCTTTTTACGATTCCTGCCGCCTCTTAACAACCCGTGGATTTGGGCGACAGCGCGGCACACAGCCGCGTGAAGTCATTAAATTGGCCCCGGATTTTAGCTGTTCAGGCCGTAAAGCAAGCGGATCGGACCCGGATCGTGCGCCAAATCGGCTTTCTCGCGCCTCCGCCGCTCATCGGCGCTCCAACGGTGCAGCCCGAACTGGTCGCGATCCATTTTGCCTGGATTTTGCGGATCAACAGCGAGCGGCACGTTCAAGGACGGCCGTAGTGAGGAGGGAAGTCGCCGACCGGTCCGGCCGGCGCCTGTCGCGACGCCCCTTGCGCTATCGTACAAACCCTCGTTCTCAGATCCTTGGTTCGTTCGTGGTTTGCCTTCAATTGCTCGCCCATCTGCGGTGGAATTCCGCATTTCGCCGTGTTGGCTTCGACATATTTGATGATCTTGATTTCGGCCAGGCCGTAATTTTCGATCAGCTTGCAGGTCTCAACGGGCGGCGCCTTGCGATCGCGCGCCGCGCTGATCAACTTGCGCTGGTTCTCCGCCTCGTCACGCAATGGAATGTATTCCTCCATGCAAGCGTCCGAGGTGCGGTTCGGCACCGGAAATGCGGCCTGCGCCAGAGCCTGGCCCGCTTGCAGGACGAGAGCTGCACAGCCCAACAGCGCAATCAGGCGACGAATCGGCAAGGGCTTTCTCCCGGCAAGCTCCAAAGCGGCTCAGCAGCCACCTTGGTTCCATTACGCCCGTCGAATCGGGCGATGGCGCGGCGCAGAACAGCCGTTCGAACAACAATGGCGCTCTTCCAATCCTTTCGCTTCAAACGCTGTAGGGCTAGGACATAGCCATGCCTGAACTCGACTTTCGCAGCCCGCGCCTGTTCGTGGATCACCCCCTGAGGGGTGACGCGACCGTCGCGCTCGACCGCAACCAGAGCAATTACCTCGGCAATGTCCTGCGCCTTGCCGCCGGCGATTCGGTGCTGGTGTTCAACGGACGCGATGGCGAGTGGCAGGCCGCGATCTCCGGCCGCAAGCGGGCGGACCAGCTTACCGTACTCAGCCAGATCCGGCCGCAGGACCACCTGCCGGACGTCGCCTATGTGTTCGCGCCGCTCAAGCACGCAAGGCTCGACTACGTCGTGCAGAAGGCCGTCGAGATGGGCGCCGCCTCGCTACGGCCGGTCGTGACCCGCCATACCCAGGTCTCGCGGGTCAACACCGAGCGGATGCGCGCCAATGTCATCGAGGCGGCCGAGCAATGCGGCATCCTCAGTCTCGCAGAGGTCGCCGAGCCGGTGGCGCTCGAGCGCTATCTCGGTCAGCGCGATGCGCAGCGGCTGCTGGTGTTTTGCGACGAGGCCGCCGATGTCGCCGATCCCCTTGCCGCTCTTAAAGGCGCAACCCGTTCCGGCGGCATCGATTTGCTGATTGGCCCGGAAGGCGGCTTTGCCGAGGAAGAGCGCGCATCGCTCCTGAAGCAAACGAACATCCTCAGGCTCGCGCTGGGACCGAGAATCCTGCGCGCTGATACCGCTGGCGTCGCTGCCCTCGCATTGGTACAGGCCGTACTCGGCGACTGGAGGGCAAAACCCGGTTAACGATCCGGATTCGGCGGTCAATTCCAGCCAGTTCCCATTAATCCACTTGCCCGATCCCTGTCGAAACCCTCAAGCCCCCGTGCTAAGGCCTCCGCCACAAAACCCTTTGGAACCCGGTATTTGGACCGTCCGATGAACGTCACCGCGCCCCCCTCCGCACCTTGGGCGGATACCCTGCTGCAATCCTTTGCGCAGGCCGGTTACGTTCATGCCGAGCCGGCCATATTGCAGCCGGCCGATCCCTTCCTTGACCTCTCCGGCGAGGACATCCGCAAGAGCCTCTACCTCACGTCAGACGCCAGTGGGGAGGAGCTCTGCCTGCGCCCGGACCTGACCATCCCGGTGGCGCGCGACTACCTCGCTTCCGGCCGCGCCGGTGCGCCCGCCGGCTTCTCCTATCTCGGACCGGTGTTCCGTTATCGCTGGGGCAAGCCGAGCGAATTCTTGCAGGCCGGCATCGAATCCTTCGGCCGGCAGGATCGCGCCGCGGCGGATGCGGAGATGCTCGCGCTGGCGCTGGAGGCCGCGGCCGCGTTCGGTCTCAACAACGTCGAAATCCGCACCGGCGACGTTGCGCTGTTCACCGCGCTGATCGATGCGCTCAACCTCTATCCGGTGTGGCGGCGCCGCCTGATCAAGGATTTCAACCGCAAGGTCAGCCTGACCGACGACATCGAGCGTCTGACGCTCGCGACCGGCCCGGGCCGCAACGAATATGAGGGCGTGCTGGCGGCACTCGCCGGCTCCGACCGCAAGGCCGCGCTGGCTCTGGTGACCGACCTGATGTCGATCGCCGGCACCACCAATGTCGGCGGCCGCACCGTCGAGGAAATCGCCGACCGCTTTCTCGAGCAGTCGACGCTGAAAGCCGGCGCCCTGCCCCGCGACGCCGTCAGCATCATCAAGCGCTTCCTGGTCATATCGGGCGATCCGGACGATGCGGTCGCGCAACTGCGCGCGCTGGCGGCTGACGCAAAACTCGACATCACGGCGGCGATCGACCTTTTGGAAAGCCGCGTCGGCTTCATGGCTGCGCGCGGCATCGACACGCGCAGGACACGCTTTTCGACCTCGTTCGGCCGCGGCCTCGACTACTACACCGGGTTCGAATTCGAGCTGCATCACACGGGCAACGGCAGCGAGCCGCTGGTCGCTGGCGGGCGCTACGATGGATTGATGACGCAGCTCGGTTCGGCAACGCCGATTCCCGCGGTCGGCTTTTCCATCTGGGTGGACGCACTGGTGAAAGCCGGCAAGAGCGGGAGCGCCGCATGAGCACCTTCGTTCTCGCCGTTCCCTCCAAGGGACGCTTGCAGGAAAATGCCGAGGCATTTTTCACGCGCGCAGGCCTGACGCTCGCCAAGCCGCGCGGCGCGCGCGAATATCGCGGCACGATCGCCGGCTACGACAATGTCGAGATCGCCTATCTCTCGGCGAGCGAGATCGCGTCCCAGCTCGCACGCGGCGCCGTGCATATGGGCGTCACAGGCGAGGACCTGGTGCGCGAGAGCATCGTCAACGCCGACAAGCGCGTGCTGCTGATCGACAGCCTCGGCTTCGGCAGCGCCAATGTCGTGGTCGCGGTGCCGCAGGCCTGGATCGACGTCCGCACCATGGCCGACCTCGACGACGTCACGACAGGGTTTCGCGCCCAGCACAACCGGCGCATGCGGGTGGCGACCAAGTACATCAACCTCACCCGCGCATTCTTCGCCTCGCACGGCGTGATGGATTACCGGATCATCGAGAGCGCCGGCGCCACCGAAGGCGCGCCCGCGACCGGCACCGCCGAGTTGATCGTCGATATCACCACGACGGGCGCAACGCTCGCCGCCAACGGGCTGAAAGTGCTCGACGACGGCGTGATCCTGCGCAGCCAGGCCAATCTCGTCGCCTCGCGCGATGCCGATTGGTCGGACGGTGCGCGCGAAGCTGCGCGCGTCATTCTCGATCACATCGCCGCGCGCGCCCGCGCCAGCAAGTACCGCGAAGTGCGGACGCGCTTTGCCGGCTGCAACGATAAGCTGCTCGCGGAGGCTCATAACCGGTTCGGCGTGGTCTCGCCGTTCGGCGGGCCGACCTCGTCGGGGATGCTTACGCTGCACTGCCCACCGGCGACGCTCTACGCGCTCGGCAGTTTTCTGCGCGACCACGGCGCCGACACGGTCTCGATCGCCTCGCTCGATTATGTGCTGGACCGCGAAAACCCGCTATTCGCCAGGTTGGAGGCGTTCCTGCGGCAATGATGCTTGTTCATCCTGGCGACAGCTAGCGGCAGGTAACATATGCTGGTTGGCGTAAAGCGTTTTCAAGCGAAGTGGGTACCGGTTCGCGTGAAGAAAACGCGTCAAAACAGAAAGATAGAGCCCGTTCCGACTGAACGGAAAAAGGCTCTGGGTTTGGAACCTGATCGATGAAGCTTGGTAGCGACGTTTCCGGATTGTCCACGACCACGGCGACCGCCGCGGCGCAAGGATTGTCGATCGTCGTGCCGGTCTACAACGAGGCCGCCGGACTCGCATTCCTGCACCAGCGGCTGTGCGACCTCGCGCGCAAGCTGAAGCAGCGTTACTCGCTCGGCTGCGAGGTCGTCTATGTCGATGATGGCAGCGCGGACGATACGCTCGCCATCGCGCGCGGGCTCGCGCCTGACGGGATCGATGTGCAGGTGGTGTCGTTGTCGCGCAATTTCGGCAAGGAAGCCGCGCTGATGGCCGGACTCGACCACGCTCGCCGCGGCGCCGTGATGTTCATGGATGGCGACGGCCAGCATCCGCCCGACCTCGTCGAACGACTGGTCAAGCACTGGATCGATGACGGCTACGACGTCGTCTATACCGCGAAGGCGCATCGCGACAATGAATCGTTCCTGCGCCGGCAGGCCGTGCGCGGTTTCTATGCGCTGATCAATTGGGGCGCGCGGCAAAAAATCCCGGAGGACGCCGGCGATTTTCGCCTGCTGTCGCCGCGCGCAGCCGCCGCGCTGCGGCAACTGCCCGAGCGCAACCGCTTCTTCAAGGGCCTCGCAAGCTGGATCGGCTTTCGCCAGATCCGCGTCGATTACGAGCCCGCAGCGCGCGCCCATGGCGTCACCTCGTTCAGCCCGGGCCGGCTGATCGGGCTGTCGATCGAGGGACTGACCTCGTTCTCGGTGGCGCCGCTGCGCTTTGCCAGCCTGCTCGGCGCGCTGCTGGCATTCGCCGCCTTCATCTTCGGATTGACGATCCTGTGGGAAGTCCTGACCACCGGCAAGCAAGTGCCCGGCTATCCCTCGCTGGTGATCGGCGTGATGACCATCGGCGGCGTGCAGCTCATCATGATCGGCATCGTCGGCGAATATATCGGCAAGATCCTCTCCGAGCTGAAGGCGCGCCCGATCTACTTTGTGTCCGAGCACAGCGAGAAGCGCGCCGATTCCAGAACTGCCGACTTCAAGACGGCCGATTCCAAGGCGTCCGAGGCCGTCGAACGGACCGCGGCGGAATGAACGAAAACCAGCGCCGGATCTGGCTGTGCGCCGACGACTATGGCCTCAGCCCCGGCGTCAACCGCGCCATCCGCGACCTGATCGGTCGCGGCCGCCTCAACGCCACCTCGGTGATGGTGGTAGGTCCCGCGATCGGCCGCGACGAGGTCGCCGCTCTGCAAGAGATCGCCGCGAGCAGCCCGCGCTGCGCGATCGGCCTGCACGCCACGCTGACGGCGCCGTTCCGGCCGCTGACCATGCACTTCAAGCCGGTCGACGGCGGCATGTTCCTGCCGTTCCCGAAACTGCTGCGCGCCGGCCTGTTGCGCCGGCTCGACCCGGAGATCGTCCGCGCCGAATTGTCGGTGCAACTGTCGGCGTTCAAGGATCTGTTCGGCCGTGCCCCCGACTTCGTCGACGGCCATCAGCATGCGCAACTCTTCCCGCAAGTGCGCGATGGATTCCTCGCCGCAGTGAAGGAAGCTGCACCCACCGCCTGGGTACGCCAGGGCGGCCGCAACCAGCCGCTCGCAACACGGCTCTCCGAGCCCAAGGCGCTGCTGCTCGACACCTTGAGCGCACAATTCCGCAAGCGCGCCGCACGCGCAGACCTTGCGTTCAATCCGGCCTTCGCCGGCGCCTATGATTTTTCGCGCTCGCCCGATTTCGGCGCCTTGATGCGGCAGTTCCTCGATTCGCTGCCCGACGGCGGCCTCGTGATGTGCCATCCCGGCTTTGTCGACGACGTGCTGGTCAGCCTCGATCCGCTGACCACCCAGCGCGAACGTGAACACGCTTATCTCGCCGGCGAGGCGTTTTCGCGCCTGCTGGAGATGAACAAAGTTACGTTGGGTTGAACCGAGAAATCGGTCAGGCGTTTTGTCGCATACAGAAATTTAATCTGAGGCCCCCACTACTCGCCACCAATTGGCGGCCCCACATCTCTCCCGCGCTTCGCGCATGCTTCAGGAGAACGCCATGACACCGCAAGAACGCCAACTGATTGACGATCTGTTCGACCGGCTTTCCAAGCTGGAGAATTCACCGCGTGATCCCGATGCCCAGGCCGTGATTGCCGATGGCTTGCGCAAGGCGCCCAACGCGACCTACGCCCTGGTGCAAACCGTCCTCGTGCAGGACGAAGCGCTGAAGCGCGCCCATGAGCGTATTCAGGAACTGGAAGGCGTCGCGCAGGAACAGCGCCAGCCCGGCGGGTTCCTCGATTCGATGCGCGAAAGCATATTTGGCCAGGGACAAGGCCAGCGTGGCTCGGTGCCGAACGTTCGCGCGCCCGACATGGCCGGCGGCGACCGCCCGGTCTGGAACAGCGGCCAGGTAATAGGCCAAGGGGCGGGACAGGGTCCCGGCCAGTACGGCGGCGGCTATGGTCAGCAGCCCGGCGGGTACGGCCAGCCCTATGGCGGGCAGCAACCGCCCCCGATGCCGGGTGGCGGCGGTGGCGGTTCGTTCCTCGGAACGGCGGCAGCGGCCGCGGCCGGCGTGGTCGGCGGATCGCTGCTGCTCGGCAGCATCCGCTCCATGATGGGCGGCGGCCACCAGCAGAGCTTTGGCGATTCGGCAGGGCTTGGCGGTGGCATAGAAGATCGCAGGCCCAACCAGTCCGACAGTGACCTGTCGCGCGAAGCCGGAATCAATGACATCGGCTCGCGCGGCCGCGATGACTCCGGCTCGCGCCAGGGCATGGTCGATCAGCAGGCCTCGAACGATAGCTATAACGACGGCTATGATGACGACGACGACATGGATCACGATTCCGACGGCTTCGATGACGACGGCGACGGCGGCAGCGATTACGCGTAAAGCATCCGCCTGAATGCAAAAGCAAACGGCCGCCCGATCGGGCGGCCGTTTCATTTTCGAGTTCGAAGGAATTTACATCACGACCACTTTGGTGCCGACGCCGACGCGGCCGTAGAGATCCATCACGTCCTCATTGCGCATGCGGATACAGCCGGAGGAGACGTTGGTGCCGATGGTCCAGGGCTCGTTCGAGCCGTGGATGCGATACAGCGTCGAGCCGAGATACATCGCGCGTGCACCGAGCGGGTTGTCCGGGCCGCCCACCATGTGACGCGGCAGGTCGGGACGGCGCGCCAGCATTTCCGGCGGCGGCGTCCAGTCCGGCCATTCCTTCTTGGCCGTGATGGTCTTGGTGCCCGACCAGGTAAAGCCGGGACGGCCGACGCCGACGCCGTAGCGCAGCGCCTTGCCGTCGCCCTGCACGAGGTAGAGAAACTTGTTCGGCGTATCGATCACGATCGTGCCCGCGCCTTCGTTGCCGTGATAGTCGACGAGCTGCTTGTTGTATTTCGGATCCATCGCCCGCTGCACGGGCTCGGCCGCCTCTTCCTGGCGGTACATCCCACCTTGCTGCGGATCCATCGGCGGCAGCATCGAGCGGCCGTAATAATCCGGCTGCTGCTGATACATCGGCTGCTGCTGATAGCGTCCGCCCTGTACCGGCTCGCCGAACAGGAATTCGATGAAGCCGCCACCCATGTTGGAGGCGACGCGCACCGGCTGACCGGACTGCGCTGCGGCGGAATGGATGGTGGCGCAAAGGATCGAGGCGCTCGCAAGGAGCGCGAGAGCAAATTTTCTGGACATTGACGTACTCTGTACTGTTCGTCATCGGACGCGTGGGATGCGCGCCCTTCACACGCGATTCACTACAATTCAAAACCTGTTTCGTTTGGTAAACGGAATCGGCGTTTCGATTCACCACGTCGTCAGCCGGCGGGGCTTTTGTCCGGTAGCGTTTATTTTCGATGAAGGCCGCAGCCGCATGGTTAATCGTTGGTGTGCGAAGTGCATTGCGCTTGCGCGCAGGTGTGTTCCCCGCGTGAACCTCACGTTAAATCGCCTCTGTATAGAAAGTGCGCAGTGAAGGGGTGGGAAGTAAATCCATGTCGGTAAGCCGCAAGCGTTTTCGTGTTGAAGAAGCCATCGTCGGCGAAATGCCGATGCCAATGCCCGTCGTCGCCGAGGTCGATACCGGGCCGATGCATCGCGAGATCATGGCGGAGCTCCGTGCTATCCGCGCCATGATGGCCGCGCCCGCGCGCAGCCACGCGCCGGAGACGGTCGAGGCGGCCGCCAACCGCGAGGTTGCCGAAACGCAGGCGCTGCTGGAAACCTACCGTGCGCAGATCGAGCAGTGCGAAAAGCTGAAGGTAGAGCTCGACCTGATCCACGATGCGATCAGCCGCACCAAGCGCGAGATCGCGGTGCTGCACGGCAAGAGCTTTGACGGCCAGGAAATGGCCAAGGTCAATGGCGAGCTTGGCGCCGTGGTCGGCGGCACCGAACAGGCCACCCAGCAGATCCTCGAGGCCACCGAAGCGATCGACCAGGCTGCGACCGCGCTGTCCAAGAACGTCTCGCCGGACCAGCAGCGTTTGCTCAGCGAGGAAATCCAGGAGCGCGTGATCTCGATCTTCGAAGCCTGCAACTTCCAGGATCTCACCGGCCAGCGCATCAGCAAAGTAATGACCACGATGAAGTTCATCGAGCAGCACATCTACGAGATGATGGAAATCTGGGGCGGCGTCGACGCCATCAAGGCGCATGCGGTTCCGATCGTCGACACCCGCGAGGGCGACGCCAAGCTGCTCAACGGACCGAAACTCGACGGCGATGTCGGCCATGCGTCGCAGGACGACATCGACGCGATGTTCAACTGATCGCGGACTTGCAGATCAAACAACAACGCCGGCCCAAATGGCCGGCGTTTTTTCGTTCTAAGCCGTCATTGCGAGCGAAGCGAAGCAATCCATCCATCGGCGCGCGCGCTATGGATTGCTTCGTCGCTCCAGCGCAAAATTGCTTCGCAATTTTGTCGCGGGCTCCTCGCAATGACGGGTAGACAATCACGCGCGCGGCGCGCAGCGGACGTAGACCATGTTGCCGTAGCGGACCGCGGCATCCTTGTCGATGAAGCGGGTGACCAGCACACGGCCGTCAAAGGATACGATCTCGCGATCCTGCTCGCCCGGGGTCGGCCCCGCGGGACCGATATAGTTCTTGCCGCTCGGGCTGCCCTTCAGACGCAACTCCTGCGGCGTGGCCTGGTCGGCCAGATGCATGACGACGCCGCCTGAAGAGCCTGCCGATATCACGTAGGGCTGCTTGCACTGCGCGCGCGCCATGGCCTCGGTGCGGGCGCGGTCGTTCGGATTCTGATAGGAGGCAAGGCCCCAGCGGCCGACGATCTCGTCGGAGCGGATGGTCGCCGGCATTTCCGGCGCGACGCCGGGCTCGTTGGTCACGGGAGCGGAAGTCGACCCGCCACCAAAACTGAAACCGGTGGTCTCGCAGCCACCCAGGAAGGCCGCCAGCGCGGATACGATTGCAAGGCTCGCAACCGGACGCGCGTTATGTGACCCGATTATCATGGTATCCCCCGAACTAACTCCAGGCCGCACCCGTCATACAGCCAACCGCAAAACGTCAACCGGAGCAATGGTGTTACGCCACGGACCCGGTTTGGTTTCGGTACCACCATCCTATATTGGCCTCACCAAGGCCTTAACCCTGTTGCTTGACAGGATTGCCGCAAGGCCATATTTCCCGCCGACAGTTAGCACTCAAATACCACGATTGCTAAAGGTGCAGCCGACCGTTCTGCCCCCCAAACGGCATCGAACCGCCCCATTCCACACCAGTTTCGATGAACCCGACCTGAAAACCGAAGCCTCCAAGAGGAAACGTCATGGCCAAATCCAAATTCCGCCCCCTGCATGACCGCGTCGTGGTCAAGCGTATCGACGCCGAGGAGAAGACCAAGGGCGGCATCATCATTCCGGACACCGCCAAGGAAAAGCCTTCGCAGGGCGAGATCGTCGCCGTCGGTCCGGGCGGCCGCGATGAGGCCGGTAAACTGATCCCGATCGACCTCAAGATCGGCGACCGCGTGCTGTTCGGCAAATGGTCGGGAACCGAAGTCAAGCTCGACGGCGAGGAACTCCTGATCATGAAGGAGTCCGACATCATGGGCGTGCTGGCTTAAGCGCACGTCGTCTCCCTCACCCTGAGGAGGCAGCGAAGCTGCCGTCTCGAAGGGCCGTTCTTTTCCACAAATCATCCTTCGAGACGCGGGCGATGCCCGCTCCTCAGGATGAGGTTCATTCCAGGAGCAATTCAAATGGCAGCGAAAGACGTCAAATTTTCCGGCGAGGCGCGCGAACGCATGCTGCGCGGCGTCGATGTTCTCGCCAACGCAGTCAAGGTGACGCTCGGCCCCAAGGGCCGCAACGTCGTCATCGAAAAGAGCTTTGGCGCCCCCCGCATCACCAAGGACGGCGTCACCGTCGCCAAGGAGATCGAACTCGACGACAAGTTCGAGAACATGGGAGCGCAGATGCTGCGCGAGGTCGCCTCCAAGACCAACGACACCGCCGGTGACGGCACCACCACCGCAACCGTGCTGGCACAGGCAATCGTGCGCGAAGGCGGCAAGTCGGTCGCGGCCGGCATGAACCCGATGGACCTGAAGCGCGGCATCGACATCGCCGTCAGCGCCGTGGTCAAGGATATCGAGAAGCGCGCCAAGCCGGTGGCTTCCTCGTCGGAAGTGGCCCAGGTCGGCACCATCTCGGCCAACGGCGACGCCGCCATCGGCAAGATGATCGCGCAGGCGATGCAGAAGGTCGGCAATGAAGGCGTCATCACCGTCGAGGAGAACAAGTCGCTCGAGACCGAGGTCGACATCGTCGAAGGCATGAAGTTCGATCGGGGCTATCTGTCGCCCTACTTCATCACCAATGCCGAGAAGATGACCGCCGAGCTCGAGGACGTCTATGTCCTCCTGCACGAGAAGAAGCTGTCGGGCCTACAGGCGATGCTGCCGGTGCTGGAAGCCGTGGTGCAGTCGGGCCGCCCGCTCCTCATCATCGCCGAGGACGTCGAGGGCGAGGCGCTGGCGACGCTGGTGGTCAACCGCCTGCGCGGCGGCCTGAAGGTCGCCGCCGTCAAGGCGCCGGGCTTCGGCGATCGCCGCAAGGCGATGCTGGAGGACATTGCGATCCTCACCGGCGGGCAGCTCATCTCCGACGAGCTCGGCATGAAGCTGGAAAGCGTCACCGTGAACATGCTCGGCCGCGCCGGCAAGGTCGTGATCGACAAGGAGAACACCACGATCGTCAAGGGCGCGGGCAAGAAAAAGGACATCGAGGCCCGTGTCGGCCAGATCAAGGCGCAGATCGAGGAGACCACCTCGGACTACGACCGCGAGAAGCTACAGGAGCGTCTTGCCAAGCTCGCCGGCGGCGTTGCGGTGATCCGCGTCGGCGGCGCAACCGAGGTCGAGGTCAAGGAGAAGAAGGACCGCGTCGAGGACGCGCTCAATGCGACCCGCGCCGCGGTGCAGGAAGGCATCGTGCCGGGCGGCGGCGTGGCGCTGCTGCGCGCCAAGAAGGCGGTCGGCCGTCTCTCCAACGACAATGCCGACGTCCAGGCCGGCATCAATATCGTGCTGAAGGCGCTGGAAGCCCCGGTGCGGCAAATCTCGGAAAATGCCGGCGTCGAAGGCTCGCTCGTGGTCGGCAAGATCATGGAGAACAAGTCCGAGACCTTCGGATTCGACGCCCAGACCGAGGAATATGTCGACATGGTCGAGAAGGGCATCATCGATCCGGCCAAGGTGGTCCGCACCGCGCTTCAGGACGCCTCCTCGGTCGCCGGCCTTCTGGTGACCACCGAAGCCATGGTCGCCGAGGTACCGAAAGAGCCGGCGGCGCCCGCGATGCCGGGCGGCGGCATGGGCGGAATGGGCGGCATGGGTTTCTGAGGCCCTCGCCGTCGTCGAGATCGAAAGGCCGCCTCCGGGCGGCCTTTCTTTTTGGCTAATGACACAGAGGTTTGCTAGTTACGTGGCAAACGCGGTTCCGAAGGGATTTGATATGCGCCCGCTCCTGCTCTGCCTGATTGGATTGACGGCTGTCGCGGTAGGTGCCGCGTTCGCCCAGACGAAGCAGCCGTCCAAGGCGGCGCCTGGCGGCAGCGAAGTCAGATATTTCACCGCGATCGACGGCCTGATGGACGGCAACGCCGACGTGGTGCTGAAAGAAACCCGGCAGGGCAAGACGGTGACCGCGGCAACGCTCGACGTCTGCTATACCGCCGACAAGAACTCGGACCGCAAGGACCGTTTCGTCGCCAACCTCACCGTCAACGGCCAGACCCTGACCGGCACTGCTCAGAGCGTCAGCGACAAATTGCCTGTCACGGTCAAGCTGACGCGCAAGCCGACCGGCGACAGTTTTGAATTCCGCGGCCAGATCAGTGTCGGCCAGACCGTGACCGAGGTGGTGTCGACCGACAACACCGATCTCAGCGAGAAGGAATATCAGGAAAGCCAGACCACCGAGGACGGCATCACGGCAACCCCGAAAGATTTCACCGACGTGTCGCCGGAAGCGATCGGCGTGAAAGTGAAGCTCGAAGCGGCGCTCGATTTCGTCAAGAGCCTCAAGGGCCAGGATCTGGAAGTTTCGCTGAGCAGCCTCTCGGTCACTTGCGACGAACTGCGCAGCGGCGTGACGACCATCAATCTCACCATCGATCCCGATCGCGCGGCCGAGCTGATTGCCAAGGCCAAATCGACGCCCGGTGTGGTCGAGGCCGGCTGGACCGCCGGAGCGGTCGAGATGGATCGGGCGATCCGCTTCTCCGCGGCCGAGTGGCGCGACGGCGGCAAGGTCAACCGCGAAAAACTCGCCGCGGCGATTGCCGGCGTGCTGAGCAGGACGCTGGCGGCAAAGCCCGCGTCGTCGGCCTGGAACGCCAATACCGGCAAGCTGAAGCTGACCTTCAAGCGGCCGAGCCCGGTTCTGCCGGCACTTGCGCTGACCGAGACCGTCGAGGTCACGGCTTTGGTGTCCTCCGACAAGCCTGGCACGTCGGATCGGCTGATGCTGTGGGTCAGCAGCCCCGTCACCACGACGGCGGATGAGGGATCCGGGCCAAAGCTCAACGTCACCGAGGATTCCGTTAGCGACGAAGAAGGCGAACCGGAGAACGATAATGGTTCAATCGAGGCGCTGACCAAGGAGTTGAAGGGCCAGCGCTGGGATGCCGACAAGTCGGTGTGGAAGTAGACGCGGCCGCCCTGTCATTCCCTCTCCCCGCCCTCTGCGGGGCGAGATCAGCCTGAGCCACCCGCCATCAATTCGTATTGATCCGGAAACGCAGCGGCTTCGTGCCGATCAGCGTGACATAATCGCCCTGCCGTCTCCACGTCCCGGCATCGCTCAGCGCCGCGATCAGATCGTCGTCCGCCTGCGCGCGATCCGGTGGACAGCTCCGGTTTTCCATCGCTCCCGGCACGAACACGATGGTGTTGCCGGCAACCGAGAACTGGCCCTTCCCGCCCTTGCACCAAAGCTCGAGCACGACCTCGCCATTGTCGCCGATCTCGAGCGAGGGGATACGCTTCGAACCCGGCATGCGGGAGACGTCGAGCGTCATTTCGAGGCCGAACGGAAATTCCTGCGCCCGCACCGGAGCAATGTCGAGAACCACCGCGCACATCAATGAAATGGCGGCAACGAGCTTCAAACGGCGTATGACGAAAACCATGCGACCTCGCGATAATCCGCGGCTCCATCTTTTTGTTTGAGCACGATCTTTTCGGAAAACCGGTGTCCACTTTTCCGGATCATGCTCTGGCCGCGCGCCCTTGTATGGAACGAATGTGACAATGGCCAGACTGGCCGCCAATAAAACTCAAGCCGGAAAGAAAATCCCCGCGACGGTGAGCCGCGGGGATTTTGTTCAGGTGCTTTCGCCTGTTGCTATTTCAGGACCATAAGAGTGAACGGATAGACGTATGCCTGCAGCGTCACGAACAGGCCGACAAGGCACGCCAGCACGATCGAGTGCAGGAACACGTAGCGCAGGATCGAGCCTTCATGGCCGTACCAGTTGGTCGCGGTGGAGGCGACCACGATCGATTGCGCGTCGATCATCTTGCCCATGACGCCGCCGGAGGAATTGGCGGCGGCCATCAGCACCGGCGACAGACCGAGCTGTTCGGAAGTGATCCGCTGCAAATTGCCGAACAGCACGTTGGAGGCGGTGTCCGATCCGGTCAGCGCCACGCCCAGCCAACCAAGCAGCGTGCCGAAGAAGGGATAGAGCACCCCGGTCGCGGCAAAGGCCAGCCCCAGCGTCGCGTCGACGCCGGAGAGCCGGGTCAGCGTGCCGATTGCCAGCATCGCCGAGATCGTGATCAGCGAGATCGCGCACAATCTGATGGTGCGGCCATACTCGGTGATCAGCCTGACCGGCGAGAGTCCCATCAACAGGCCGGAGATGATCGCGGCGATCAGCATGCCGGTGCCGGTGAAGGACAGCCAGGTAAACGCGAAGACGGCGCCTTCCGGCGTCGGCCTGGCGGCGACCGGCGGCACCTTGTTGATCATGTTGTGCAGCTCGGGCACCGCATAGTTCCAGACGAAATTGGCATTCGCCCAAGTCTTGAATACACCATTGCCCCAGATCAGCATCAGGATGCAGACGATGATCCACGGCAGCAATGCGCTCCACAATTCGCCCTGCGTGAGCGGCGTCTTGTCGAGCGGTTTGGCGGCCGTCATCGTCGAGGCCGATTCATCCGTGCCGCGCAGCGCCGGCGAGGTCCACAGCTCCTTTGGCTGCCACACCCTCAGGAACAGGATCAGGGCGCCCATCGAGATCAGCGAAGCGCCGATATCGACGATCCAGGGATTGATGAAGTTCGAGATCACGAATTGCGGGACCGCGAAGGAAATGCCGGTGACCAGGATGGCCGGCCAAACGTCCTTCATGCCCCGCCAGCCCGCGAACGCCCACACCACCCAGAACGGCACGATCAGCGAGAACACCGGCAATTGCCGGCCCACCATCGCACCCAGAACGTAGGGGTCGAGGCCCGTCACCGAAGCGAGGCCCAGGATCGGCGTGCCGAGCGCGCCATAGGCCACCGGCGCGGTGTTGGCGATCAGCGACAGGCCGGAGGCCGCGAGCGGCGAGAACCCGAGTCCGATCAGCACGGCGCCGGTGATGGCAACCGGCGTGCCGAAGCCGGAAGCGCCTTCGAAGAACGCGCCAAAGGAGAACGCGATCAGCAGCAGTTGCAACCGCCGGTCCTCGGTAACGCCGCCGACCGCACGCTTGAGCAATTCGAATTTTCCGGTCGCGACCGTGATCTGGTAGAGGAAGATGACGTTGAGCACGATCCAGCCGATCGGGAAAAAGCCGGTAACGACGCCGAGGATCGATGCGCGGATCGACATGTTGGCCGGCATCGTGAAGACGAAGATCGTGATCAGGTTGGTCACGATGACGGCGATGATCGCCGCGATGTGGGCCTTGACCCTGCCGCTCGCGATCAGCACCAGCAGCGTGACCACCGGGATAGCGGCCGCGATGGTCGATAGCGCGGCGTTGTTGAGCGGATTGTAATGTTGATCCCACATTTGTGCTTTCTCCCGAGCTGGTTGTTGCGCCGAACGGCGTGCAGCCCGGCGTGCCCGGCGATTGCAGGTGTCCTTGCAGGCTGCGGATCGGCCAGGATTCCGGCAGCGCCGTTTCCCCGCTCACATCCGCGCGAAAGAGTGAACGTCCCCCGCCCTCGACCGTTCGCCCATGCTAGGATCAACTCCTGCCCTGCGACAAGTCGTCGCTGGCCCCGTACAGCTACGACCTTGGTCTTAACTTCCAATTTTCGCTCGTTTTCTCAGGGCCTTGAGCCCCTTTCCCGGAGACGCTGACCTGTGAACAACATCCTCGCGACGCTCGCGATCGTATGGCGGATCGCGTCCCCCTACTTTCGCTCGCAGGACAAATGGGCCGGCCGGGGGCTTCTGGCCGCGGTGGTTACGATCGAGCTCCTGCTGGTCGCGATCGACGTCCTGATCAACCAGTGGAACGCGCGCTTCTACAACGCGCTACAGGACCGGAACTGGGACGTGTTCGTGCGCGAGATCGGCATTTTCTCGCTGCTCGCGGCCTGCTACATCGCGCTCGCCGTCTATCAGGTCTATCTCAACCAGTGGCTCCAGATCCGCTGGCGGCGCTGGCTGACGGGCCACTATCTCGGCGAATGGCTCGATCAGAGCGCCAATCACTACCGCATGCAGTTGCAGGGCGATGCCGCCGACAACCCCGACCAGCGCATCAGCGACGACGTCAAGCTGTTCGTCGAGAAGACGATGGACATCGGGCTCAACCTGCTCAACTCGTTCGTGACGCTGCTGTCCTTCATCGTGATCCTCTGGGGCCTCTCGGCGGCGGCGCCGCTGCATGTGTTTGGCGCCAGCTTCGATATCCCCGGCTATCTCGTGTGGGGCGCGCTGATCTACGCCATCTTCGGCACGGCACTCACGCAATGGATAGGTTCGCCGCTCGTGCTGCTCAATTTCCAGCAGCAGCGCTATGAGGCGGATTTCCGCTTCAACCTGGTGCGCGTGCGGGAAAATTCCGAGCAGGTCGCGCTGATGAAGGGCGAGCAGGCCGAACGCAGCCGGCTGTGGGACCGCTTCAATTTCGTCGTCGACAACTGGTACGGCATCATGAGCCGCACCAAGCGCCTGACCGCCTTCACCGCAAGCTACGGGCAGGCCGCGGTGATCTTTCCCTACATCCTGGTCGCGCCGGCCTACTTCGCGGGAAAGATCCAGCTCGGCGGCGTCGCACAGACCGCCTCCGCCTTTGGCAGCGTGCAAAGGGCCCTGTCGGTGTTCGTGAATATCTACCGGTCGCTGGCGGACTGGCGCGCCGTGCTCTCGCGTCTCGACGGATTCGAGATGTCGATCCAGAGCGCGCAACATCTGGCGGCAGGTAGCGCCTCGATCAAATCGGTGGCTTCGAAGAACGAGGACGAGATCGGCCTGCGGCAGTTGCTGGTGCGGTTGCCGAATGGCGCGCCGCTGGTCGCGGCCGACGGCTTCAAGCTGAAGGCCGGCGAGCGCACGCTGGTGACGGGCCCCTCCGGCGCCGGCAAGTCGACCCTGTTTCGCGCCATCGCCGGCATCTGGCCGTTCGGCGACGGCACGATCGCCATTCCACCGAACGCTGTCGTGATGATGCTGCCGCAGCGGCCATACTTTCCGATCGGGTCGCTGCATGCCGCGATCGTCTATCCGGGCGAGGCAGATAGTTTCAGCAGGGATCAGGTCCGCGATGCGCTGGTAGCCATCGGCCTGCCGCAACTCGCCGACCGGCTGGACGAAGAGGCGCACTGGAACAGGATGCTATCGCTCGGCGAGCAGCAGCGCCTCGGGCTGGCGCGGGCGCTGCTGCATGCGCCGAATTACCTGTTCCTGGACGAAGCCACCGCATCGCTCGACGAACCGTCGGAGGACGCGCTCTACCGGCTGCTGCTGCAAAAGCTGCCGCGAACCACCATCGTCTCGATCGGCCATCGCTCCACGCTCGACGCGTTCCACGACCGCAAGCTGACCCTGGTGCGCGATGGCGACCGGTTCGTCCTCAGCGAAGCCGTTGCAAGCGTCAAGGCTTGAGCGCAGGTCTATAGCCAGCGGTGCGGCCATGGCTCGCGCCGGATCCACCGGTGCCAAACCAGGGCGAACGCGGTCAGTAGCAACGCGCCGCAAAGCACCGGCGCGAACAGGAACGTCCAGGGCAGGTTGTGGGAGATCACCAACAGCGGATTGATGCCGGCCGGTGGATGAAACGTGCCGGTCAGGTACATCGCCAGCACGGCCAGACCGACGCCCGCGGCCGCCGCGACCTCGCCGGGCCCGGTCACCTTGAGCACAGCCAGCCCAACCAGGGCCGACACCACGTGGCCGCCAACCAAGGCGCGAGGCTGCGCCGGCTCGGCGTGCGGCGAGCCCATCACCAGCACAATGGAAGTTGCGAAGGGAATGAGCGCAAGCGGAAATTGCTCGCTGATCGAGAACCATTCCATGCCGCCGATGGCGATGGCGGCTCCCAGCCCCGCCACAGCGCCAGCCAGGGCGATCCGTCCGATATTGGAAGGCGGGTCCTTCGTCTCTGTCCGATCCGTCATTCAGCGCTGCCGCTAACGCAAAGAGGCGGCAGATTGCTCTGCCGCCCCCCGCTCCGTCCAATCAGGATTGTCTTACTTCAGGTTGCTTGCCGCGGTCAGGTCAGCCGACAGCTTGACGATGCCGGTGGCGCCGCACCAGTTGGAGCCGAAACCGCCCGGATTGATCGCGGTGACGAAGGCCGGGTTGAAGTTGGTGGTGGTGTGGTCGCTGGTGAAGGCGTTGCACGAAGCCTTCGACAGGTCGGTGTCGGAATAGCGGATGTCCAGCGTGAACACCTTGTAGGTGAAGCCGATGCCGATGTTCCAGGTGTTGTAGCTCGGCTCGGGAATGCCGGCCGCATAGTTGGCGAGCGGGCTGACGACGCCGTAGAAGGCGTCCGAAGTGCCGAGCCACTGCCGACCGAATTCGCCGGAAACGTACATGCCGACGCCGCTGGAGCCGAAGGTGGTCGAGGGCGCGGTCCACTTGCCGGTGATCGAGGCGTAGTTGCCCCAGGCGCCGAGGTTGAGGAAGTTCGGCGAGTAGTATTCGTTCACACCGATCGTGAACTGGTCGGTCACGGCGATGTTCACCTTGCCGTAGACTTCGAAGAAGCTGGCGTTCTTCTTGGCGACGTTGCCGTTGAGCGGCAGGTTGCCGTTCAGGACGCACTGGGCGTCCGAGCCCGGGATGCCGGAGCCGGGGAAGGCAGCGGCGTTGAAGCACTGTCCGCCGGGATAGAGGTAGCCCCAGGCACCGAAGTCGAACGCGAAGATGCCGAAGGTCGGGCGGATACCGGCGTAGAAGTCGATTTCGGCCGCCGCGCGGTTCGGGAACGAGATGCTCTCGCCGGCGATACCGGCATAGAGCTGGAGGTCCTTGGTGACGTTGTAGCGCGGCTCGAAATAGACCGCGACCGATGGCTTGTGGTTGGACTGGGTGATGCCGCGGAAGACGTAGTCGTTCATGACGGCGGCGCCGAAGGCCAGATCCCAGGGATCGAACGGCGCCGGCGGCGGCGCCTTGGCCTTCACGTACATATCCGCCGACATGGCGGACCCCGCAGTCATTGCCAGCACCGCGGCGGCCAAAACCAGTTTCTTCATGACGATCCCCATCTATTGCAAGAACAGCCGGGCCTCATTGCCCCTAGACCGGTGAAGACCGACTGCAACCAAATCTCGCGGATCAATCTGAAACCTGCTCACCACACAGTGAAGTGAAAAAAACAAGCACTTGCCGCCTTTTTAGGCGTTTTCGCCTTTCTGTCGCAGGTAGTTGGATGGTGTTGCATTCTCACCACAATTTTTCGGGGTTTCGCGCGCGGGTTGCGGTGAATCGCGACCAGAAATCAACAGCCCCGCGTGCGGCAAGACCGAATCGAAGTGCTGGTAGAAGTCGGATCGACGGCCCGATGCCGCGGGGGCTCGAACGCGAAAGGCCGCAGCGTCTCCGCTACGGCCTTTGCGAAACGAGCGTCCCGCTGATTGGTCAGCGTCAGTTGTGGTCGCCACCATCCGACGATGACGATCCCCATGACGGGGCGGGTGTGGGCGTGGCCCAGCTCGGCGCAGGAGCCGATTCAGCTTCAGGCTCCGGAGCAGGTGCCGGCGCGGGCTTGGGTGCCGCGGCCTTTTTCGGAGCGCTCTTCCTGGCCGCCTTCTTCGCTGCTTTCTTTGGCGCAGCCTTCTTCGCTTTCTTGGCGGATTTCTTTGCGGCCTTCTTCGCCGACTTCTTCGCAACCTTCTTGGCGGACTTCTTTGCCGACTTCTTCTTTTTCGCCGCTACGGCCTTCTTGGCTTTCTTAGCCTTCTTGGCCTTCTTCGACTTCTTCGCCATCGTATTCATCCTCCTGTTGCCGCCGATCGAAGAACTACCGAACGCCGCGTGGCGCCGATGATCAGTTCAGTCCCGGCCGAGGGCCTCCTGTCGCCCAATCGAGAAGCTCAATCGTATGCACCACAGGAACTGACGTGCCACCGGCAATCTGCACCATGCAACCAATATTGCCAG
Source organism: Bradyrhizobium lablabi (assembly GCF_018129385.1). Taxonomy (GTDB): domain Bacteria; phylum Pseudomonadota; class Alphaproteobacteria; order Rhizobiales; family Xanthobacteraceae; genus Bradyrhizobium; species Bradyrhizobium lablabi_C. The sequence continues at coordinate 96,137 of NZ_JAFCLN010000022.1, read as the reverse complement.
CAGCGATCATATCCGGCTCGACCTTCGCGATATTGGCGACCTTGCGATCGCGCAATCTGTTCGCAATGTCGGGCTGGAGGATGTTGTAGGTCCCCGCCGAACCGCAACACAAATGGCTCTCGGGTACATCTTTCACCACGAATCCATTCTTGGAAAGCAATTCTTTCGGAGCCTGTGTGATTTTCTGCCCGTGCTGGAGCGAACAAGCGGAGTGATAGGCGACCTTGATGTCGCCGTGCTGGCCGCTTGGCCGCAGCTCGATGCCGCTGAGATACTCGGTGATGTCCTTGGCAAGCGCCGAGATCCGAGCGGCCGGGGCTGCGTATTCCTGGTCTTCGCGCAGCAGGTAGCCATAGTCCTTGATGACGGTGCCGCAGCCCGACGTCGTCACCAGGATGGCATCGAGGCCGCCACTCTCGGCCTCCTTCCGCCAGACATCGATGTTGGCCCGCGCCCGCGCCAGCGCATCGCCATCATGGCCGAGATGATGGGTCAGCGCGCCGCAGCATTGCTCGTCCTTGACCAGCACCACCTCGATGCCGTGGCGCGTCAGCACGTTGATCGCAGCCTTGTTGATGCGCGGCGCCAGCACCTGCTGGGCGCAGCCTTGCAGTAGCGCGACCCTTCCGCGGCGCCCGCCGAGAGCCGCAAAGACGCTGCCGGGAGCGGCTCCGGGCGGCGGCAGGCGGCCTGGCGAGAGGGCCAGCATCGCCTTGATACGCTTCAATAAACCCGGCGTTGGCGAAGCCGCCGGCGTCGGCAGGAAGGAGCTCAGCGGCCGCCCTATCCGCGCAAGCCACATGCTGGCGCGGAACCAGCCGGGCCGCGGCAATACGAAGGCGAGCACCGCGCGCAGCAGCCGTTCCGTCAGCGGCCGCGAATAGTCACGCTCGATCCGCACGCGCGCCTGATCGACCAGATGCATGTAGTTCACGCCGGACGGACAGGTGGTCATGCAGGCGAGGCACGACAGGCAGCGGTCGATATGCTTGACCACTTCGGCCGTCGGCGGCCGGTCTTTCTCCAGCATCTCCTTGATCAGGTAGATGCGCCCGCGCGGGCTGTCGAGCTCGTCGCCGAGCAGCACATAGGTCGGACAGGTCGCGGTGCAGAAGCCGCAATGGACGCAGGCCCGCAGGATCTTGTCGGCTTCCGCGATGTCGGGATCGGCGAGTTGCGCCAGTGAGAATTCGGTTTTCATGTCGCAGTTCCCCGCGCCATCCGGCCGCGGTTGAGAATGTTCTTCGGATCGAAGCTGGCGCGGACCCGCTCGCCCAGTGCGGCAACGCCAGCCGCCTGTGGATGAAATACGTCAATGTGGCGGCGTACCTCGTCGGACGCGCGAATCAGGGTGGCATGTCCGCCGGCGGCATCGACGCGCTGACGCAGCAACGCGGCCTGCGCGTCCGGCTTCGGCGGCAGCGCCGCCCAGATCAGGCCGCCGCCCCAATCATAGATCACGTCGCCGCCGCTTTCACGCGCGAGCGCCTGGCCGAGCGCGCCGCCCGAGGCCGGCGGACAGACGATCCGCCACACCGGCCAGGCACCGAGCGGGCCGCTTGCCGCGAACGGCAGCACGTCGCGGATCGAGTTCCAGACCGCTGCCGACGCGTCGTCCTCGAGCGGTTCCGCAGCGCCGAATGGTGCGATCAGCGCGGTGAGCGAGGCCGCGCGATGCGTCACTGACGCTCCGATACCCTCGAGCCGCAGCAGGGTGACCGCCTGCCCTGCTCCCAATCCCGCCAGCGCACTGGAGGCCGTGCGGAACGCCGAACCGGGCAGGTGCGCCGCGCCGGACACATCGAAGGGCGAGCCGAGCGCCGCCGTCATCGCCTTGTTGGCGGTGATGTCGTCGAGCCCGCGCAGCAGCAGCGTGCGCTCGCTCTCCGGCCGCGGCATCACCTTCAGCGTCACCTCGGTCATGACCGCGAGCGTGCCCCAGGAGCCGGCCAGGAGCTTGCAGAGGTCGTAGCCGGTGACGTTCTTCACCACCTTGCCGCCGGTCTTGAAGCTGTCGCCGAAGCCGCTCACGGCATGGGCGCCGAGCAGATGGTCGCGGGCGCCCCCTGCCTTGATGCGGCGCGGCCCCGCAAGACCGGCCCCGATCATGCCGCCGACGGTGCCGATATCAGGCGTGCCGAGCAGCGGCGCGGTATCCATCGGATCGAAGGCGAACTGCTGGTTCTTCGAATCGATCAGCGATTTGACGTCGGCGAGCGGCGCGCCCGCCTGCACCGTGATGATCAGTTCGTTCGGCTCGTAAGAGGTGACCGCATTCAGCGCCGACAGGTCGAGCACCGCATTGGTCGCCATCCGCTGGCCGATTCCGCGCTTGCTGCCATGGCCGATGATTTCGAGCGGCTGCTCGCTGGCAACAGCCGCGCGCACCACCTGCTCCACGTCCTTGGCATCGCGTACCCTGAGAGTTTCCACGCCGTCTTACGCTCCTACCGGTGGTGCGTTTGTCGCAGCCATCCGAACTCCACGCCATCCTTCTAAAGGCGTGGCTAACGGGCACAAGTGGCAGGCCCGCGGGGGGTCATGGCGGGTCTGGACACAAATCTCGAAAACAACCCCATGCACAGTAGGAAACAGTCCCCGCCCCGGCACTTACGCCTCGCTCCCGGAGCGCGAGCGGTCAATGCGCGTCGCTGCATCACACTTCGAGCGATATCGAAGCATTAACGACAACCATTCGCTATCTGTCGAATTGTACTTGTCGTCGCGTCCATGGCGACGACTGAAACAGCGGAGAAAGCTCATGGGTCGATATGCCATCAACGAACGAACCATCAGTGAAGCCGTCGCCGGCGGTGGATTGCTGGTGGTCGCGCAATGGGAAGCCAAGGACGGACAGGCCGACCGCATCGCCGATATTCTGTCGCGCTTCCTGCCCGAGGCGCAGCGCGAACCCGGCGCAAAGATGTTCCTGATCTCACGGGCGAAGGAAAACCCGGCGCAGTTCCTGTTCTACGAGCTGTTCCGGGATGAAGCCGCCTTCAAGGCGCATCAGGAGAGCGAGCACTTCAAGACCTATATCGCCGGCGAAGCGTTGCCGCTGCTCGCCAAACGCGAGCGCATGCAATACGCGCTGATCTAGTCCCGCGCATGCGGGAAAAAGATCGCGTTTCTCAACGGTCGGCCAGACGACCTATTGAGCAAGGTCGACGGTGCCGCGGCTCGCCCCGCGGCAAACGGCTGGCTGGGCGATGAGTGCCGGTTGCAATGCTCAAACTCGCCTGATGCGACGGACGGAATCGAACTGATGCGGGGGCGATTCGAAATGATATGGAGCCACTGCAAATCCCGCCCCGCACCCACCGCAGAACATTTCCTTGGTCAATGACCGTCGTCGGCCTCCAACAAGGCAGGGTGATGAGCAGTCAGGGCATCGCTCTGTATTGAGCGAGGCAATGATCCATTGGTAGTCCGGATGGTCATCCCTGATGAACTCCCCATACTTCTGCGGCAAACGCGATACGTACGTTCCATCGGCAGCGAAATTGCCATCTTGCGGGACGGAGCCAGCAGTTGGAGCGATCGGGTCACGGCGGTGGGTCAAGCGGGCAATCTCGCATTGTGGCGAGGCGAGGCGACGTGCAATTTGCTAAATTACCGTCGAGATCGATGGGAGCGAGCGAAGCAAAGCTCCGATTGATCGTTCCCTCGAAGTGGCTCCGACCTCCACACAACCTAAAGATACAATTTTGTCAATTTTCGTGCTGAACCTGGAAACGTCATTCGGACATTTCTCGGCTCAATACTCGTATTTGGATCATTGGCGCCGACGTGGAACACCGGCACGCACACATTCCTTACACGTCTGAATCCGAGAACATTTGCGGATGCCAGCGGTTTCGTCGCCTGCGCCAACAGGCTTCGCTCGCTCATACCGCCTCAAAGAAGGACGACGGTCAGCCGGATGGGTGAGGGGTAATTTGCAACCCAGCAATGAAAAAACCAGAGGTTGAAAGTCAGCCCAAACTAGCGTCCGCTCACACCACTCTGCGCTTATCCGGAAAGGCCGCCGTTGTAGCCCCGGCGGCGGCCTTACTTTCCTCCCCCGCAACCTCAAGGCCGTTCTCTTCAGGGCGGCCTCTTTTTGAAGCCAGCGGGTCATGTTGCCGGGCCTATTTTCGCCGGAATTCCGGTACCACCATTGCGTGTGTTATGGAATCAAGGAGAATGACGTGGCGATAGGTACGGTGAAGTGGTTCAACGCGACCAAGGGCTATGGATTCATTCAGCCCGACACTGGCGGCAAGGACGTGTTCGTCCATATCTCGGCTGTTGAAAAAGCAGGTTTGAGCGACCTGAGAGAAGGCGTGAAGGTTAGCTACGAAGTCGTAGCTAGCCGCGGCAAAGAGTCCGCTGAAAACCTCAGGGTAGGTTGATAGCGCCCTCGGAGCTCGAAATCTGACCTCCTGGCGGCCGGCCTCAAAGCGCCCATGCAGTTCCTGGTCCCCGATATGGTCCAAAGGACGGTGAGAACGGCCGACGGGAGATCCTGCCGAGCTCTCAGAACCGCGGGATATCCGGAAACGCCAGCTTGCCGCCGTGCACGTGCACGCGGCCGAGCTCGGCGCAGCGGTGCAGGGTCGGAAACACCTTTCCGGGATTGAGCAGGCCCTGCGCGTCGAAGGCGCATTTCAGGCGCTGCTGCTGGTTGAGGTCGATCTCCGAGAACATTTCCGGCATCAGGTCCCGCTTCTCGACGCCGACACCGTGTTCGCCGGTCAAGACGCCGCCGAGCTCGACGCAGCAGCGCAGGATGTCGGCGCCAAAGGCTTCGGCGCGGTCCATCTCGCCGGGCTTGTTGGCGTCATACAGGATCAGCGGATGCAAATTGCCGTCGCCGGCATGGAAGACGTTGGCAACGCCAAGACCGTATTTTTCGGAAAGCTCGCGGATGCGGGTCAGCGCCTTCGGCAGCGCGCCGCGCGGGATGGTGCCGTCCATGCAGAGGTAATCGGGAGAGATGCGCCCGACCGCCGGAAACGCCGCCTTGCGGCCGGCCCAGAACAGGTTGCGCTCGGTCTCGCTGGTGGAAATCTGGCACGTCACCGAGCCGCAGCCCTGTGCGATTGCCTCGACGCGCTTGATCAGTTCGTCCACTTCAATGCTCGGTCCGTCGAGTTCGATGATCAGCAGCGCCTCGACATCGAGCGGATAGCCGGCGTGAACAAAGGCCTCGGCCGCGTGGATCGCGGGCTTGTCCATCATCTCCATGCCGCCCGGAATGATGCCGGCGCCGATGATGCGCGCGACGCACTCCCCGGCCGCCTCGACCTCGGCAAAGCCGACCATCAGCGCCCGCGCCGTCTCCGGCTTCTGGAGGATGCGCACCGTGATCTCGGTGATGACGCCGAGCAGGCCCTCGGAGCCGGTGATGATGCCCATCAGGTCGTAGCCGGCATTTTCCGCCGACTTGCCGCCGATCCGCAGGATCTCGCCGCTCATCAGCACGATCTCGCAGCCGAGCACGTTGTTGGTGGTCATGCCGTATTTCAGGCAATGCACGCCCCCGGAATTTTCCGCGACATTGCCGCCGATCGAGCAGGCGATCTGCGAGGACGGGTCGGGCGCGTAGTAGAAGCCGGCATGCGCGACGGCCTGGCTGATCGCAAGATTGGTGACGCCGGGCTCCGTCACCACCACGCGGTTGTCGAAATCGATCTCGCGGATGCGCTTGAACTTGCCGAGCCCCAGCAGCACGCCGTCGGCCAGCGGCAGCGCGCCGCCCGACAGCGAGGTGCCGGAGCCGCGCGGCACCACCTTGATGCCCTGCTCGCTGCAATATTTCAGAACCTTCGACACCTGCTCGGTGGTATCGGGCAGCACCACGACCATTGGCGGCTGGCGGTAGGCCATCAGCCCGTCGGACTCGTAAGGCAGCATTTCGGCCGGCGTGTCGATCACGCCCTCGCCCGGCACGATCGCGCGCAAGGCCGCCACGATGGCGTCGCGGCGGTCGAGCACCGCCTGATCCGATGCCGGCATCATGATGGCCATGCGAAAATCCTCCGGGCCCACGAACTAGCGATTTGTATTGGCAAATCAAGCACGTCTACCGGGGCTTGGGTAGATCATCCAAAGGTTGGATTGCCACGCCAGAGCGTGATGACGCAAATCGTCATCACGCTCTATCTTTTTGTTTGAGCATGATCTTTTCGGAAAACCGGTGCCCACTTTTCCGGATCATGCTTTTGTTTGAGCATGATCTTTCGGAAAACCGGTGCCCACTTTTCCGGATCATGCTCTGGACGCGATCAGTTCCCTCTGGGACAAGTCTGCAATGGTGAAACCTGTCAAAGTTTCGTGGCTTGTCCACCGCAAGCCGGCCATGCCACAAGCACCACGCCATCATCCGGGAAAAATGAGAAGCACATGAAGATATTGACTTTGGGCGCCCTGATCGTCGTTGCCTCGTCCGCCACCGCAATGGCGCAGGACGTCGCCGCCGGAAAGACCTCGTTCAACAAATGCCTGGCCTGCCACGCCATCGGCGAAGGCGCCAAGAACAAGGTCGGCCCGGAACTCAACGGACTCGATGGCCGCCATTCCGGCAAAGTTGACGGCTACAACTATTCCGACGCCAACAAGAATTCCGGCATTACCTGGAACAAGGAAACCTTCCTCGAATATATCAAGGATCCGAAGGCAAAGATTCCCGGCACCAAGATGGTGTTCGCCGGCATCAAGAACGAGAACGAGGCGAACAACCTCTGGGCCTTCCTCTCGCAGTTCGACAAGGACGGCAAGACGAAGTGACGGCGCCTGCGGCGAGGCTGTGAGCCCATACAGATCGGGATTGGGTGGATAGCGGCCTGTCCGTTTCCTGCGATCGGCAGGGACAGGCCGCCGTCAGAGGTGTGAGCGAGCCCGGCCTTCATGGTTCGAGACGCGCCGCGAGCGGCGCTCCTCACCATGAGGGTCCAGGATTTCAGCCGCGAAACAAGACCTCATCCTGAGGAGCGCGCATCGCGCGCGTCTCGAGGGATGGCCGCAAGGATGTCGCCTCATCAAATCCCCTATGTGCGATAGCCCTACCGTCAGAGGGCGCTATTTCAGCGGCAAGAACAGTTCCGCGACCGTCTCATGCTCCGGCACCTCCGGGAAGAAGCTCAGCCGCTGACAATAGATCGGGAAGTCGCGCGCTTCCTCGCCGCTGGCCGGAAGCCAGTCGCGATAAAGGTAAAGCGCGGCGGGCTCCAGATTGTCGGTGTTGCCAACGACGCGCAGCACCGCGCAGCGTCCGCCGGGAATCTCGCCGGCCTTGATCTGCTCGCCGTTCGCCTCGATCGGCTGGTTGGTCCCGACACAAAGGTCCACGCTATAGTCGGCAGGCGATGCAGGACGCCGCTCGGAACGCCAGACATTGAAGGTCGGATTTGTCCTGGGGTGCAGGCCAGCGGCCTTGCGCCACGCGATGAAGCGCTGGATGGTGGCGCCGAGCGTCGCCGGGTCGCCCCGGTGCTCCATGATCGCCACTGGCGTCGGGGGCACATCGCGAATCGTCACGTCTTCCGTGGTGAAAGTCTTCTGCATGAGCTTGCTCCTCGCGTTGTCGAGAGGCCCGAAGGCCGCAAGCCACGGCTCCCAGTCGGGAGACTTCCGGAACGACGAAGGCGATTGTCCGAACCGTTGCCGAAAGGCGCGTGCGAAGGCGTCCGGTGCGTCGTAACCGGCATCCATCGCTATATCCGTGACGCTTTCGGCATCCCTGTAGGCCAGCCGGTATGAAGCGCGCTTCATGCGGGCAAGCTGGATATAGCGATGCACGGACAGCCCGAAGGTCGCCGTGAACTGCCGGTGGAAATGATATTTCGACCAGGCTGCGACGCTGCTCAGCACGTCCAGGTCCAGGTCGTCGTCCAGATGCCGGTCGATGTGATCCAGCACCCGTTGCATCCGGGCATGGTAGTTTTGAAGCGCCGCCTTCATCGTCCTCCTCCGTGGCGGCTCCAGTTAGTCGCTGACGGCCATAATGTGCTCGACCGATCTTGCGGTTTGGCATGGCCGGCCGCGAAATCGACTTCATGACCGCCCTACGCTCCCGCCCAGGGTGACGAGAAGCTGGTCCAGTTGCTCGAACTGCTCGGGCATCGCATCGGCCGCGCCGTTGCCGGCGGCGTCGAGCGCTTCCTTCGACGCATAGAGCTCGCGCACGGTCACCCGGGTCTCTCCATTCCGCTCGTCGAAGGTCACCGTGGTCACGGATCCGGCGTCCCCGTTTTCGTCATTGCTCCAGACGAGGCGGGAGTACGGCGTGACTTCGACGTATTTGCCGTAGAACGCCATGGGGTCGGGCGCGGCGGGGTGCTTGATCTCCAGGCGATAGCCGCCGCCGGTGCGAACATCCATCTCGCAGGAGAGCAGGGTCATGCCCATCGACTTCGGAATCCACCATTGCCTGAAGAGCTCGGGGCGCGTGAATGCCTCGAACACCAGGTGGGCGGGCGCCTGAACGATTCGCGTGACCAGTGTCTCGCGATCGGAGCTGCGCTCCACCGTCGTGCGGTTCTTCCCGGAAGTGGGATCACTCTCTCTTCTTTCGTCCATCGGCCTTCTCCTTCCGTTTCAGTTCCTCGATAACCTTGTCCAGTTCGTCGAAGCGTGCGGTCCAGAGTTGGCGGTATCTCTCGATCCATGCCGCCTCGTCCTCCAGCCGGCGCAGGCCCAGCTTGCAGGTCCGCACGCGCCCGACCTTCTCCGTGATGACGAGCCCCGCCTGCTCCAGGACGCCAACGTGCTTCTTCATGCCCGTGAGGGTCATGCGGAACTTCTCGGCAAGGTCCGTGATCGAAGCGTCTGCATGTCCGAGTTGCTCCAGAACGCCGCGTCGGGTGGCGTCCGAGAGCGCGGCGAACGAGGCATCGAGGCGGGTTTTCGCATACTGAACCATGTGGTTCAGTATCTAGCGCACGGATTGGCGGCATGCAAGAGGAAGCTGCGCGCGGAGTTGCCGGACGCTTTCATTGCCAAATACAGATTCGATCGACTCGCCGACGCTCAGGTCCCAAGCCGCCACACCCGCCGCCAATTTCTCGCCATGATGCAGCTCGCCTCGTTGCGGCCGTGGCTGCGCGCTTACGGGTCTACGGCCTGGTTGGCCGCGCCGGCGGACGCGGTGGTCGTGGTGACGGCTTTGGCCGTGGCCTCGATCTCGGCAATCACGAGATCGGGCGCCGCGTACTGGATCATGTGGCCGACGCCAGGCAGGACGATCAACTTTGTGTTCTGCGCGGTCTTCGCCAGCGGCTGGGAATGGATGTGGGTCGACACGGTCTTGTCGACATCGCCGGCGATGATCGTGATCGGAGCGGTGACGTCGGCATAGCGCGGCGCCTGCTCCGCCATTGCCGCGCGCAGCGTCACCAGATCGGTGGCGTTGGCGACGAACTCGCGCGGGCGCAGCAGCAAACGCGTCGCGGTATCCTTCACGAAACCGTCCGGCATCGCCTGCGGAGCGAACACACCGCCGGCGCCGGAATCGGCGAGCCATAGGCCGAGCGGCAATGTGACGGTGTGTGCGAGCAGCGGACCGATCACCGGCGTGGTCACCACGTAGTTGTATCGGCCGACACCGCCGGGCCAGGGATAGGCGACCGGCGCCAGCATCACGAGACCCGCGACACGATCGGGATAATCGAGCGCGATGCGCAAGCCGAGCGCGCCGCTCCAGGAATGCACCACAATGATCGCCCGCTCCACACCGAGCTTTCGCAGCGCCTCGTCGATCATGCGGGCCTGCAGGCCCGGGGTTGAATCCGAAAGCTGCTCGCGTGTGCTCCAGCCATGGCCGGGGCGATCGATCAGGATCACGCGATGCGTCTTCGCAAGGCGCTCGCCGACCGGCCGCCGCATCACCTCAAGGTTGGAGCTCGCGCCATGCAGCATCACGATCGGCACGTCCGCATCGCGCGGCCCGATATCGAGGACGTGCAGCGTCGCGCCGGAGACCTCGACCATGCGGCCTTGCGGCGGGTGGGCACGCTGCACGGCGAAGACGCCGGCCTGCGTGATCAGCGCCAGCACCGCCAGCGCCGCCACCACGGACAGGATTACCATTGAGATGTTCCGGAGGGGTTTGGGCACCTGCGAGCTACGAGCCTGGCGCATAGCGGTTTCGCCGGGTTTTCCACAAAACGCGGGGCCTGTGGATAGTGGGTCATACGCCCGTCATTGGCCACTTTATACATTCCCCGCCGTTATTTCGGCTACGCGGCGGCCTCAACCGATCACGTCTGCCTGTTGTCCGGCGCCATCCACTGAATCCACAGGAACGGAACCGGATGAAGCAGATTTGTAAGGCGGGTAACGGAGGAACTTCAATGTTTAACAATCTCAGCGAAGCCGCGATCGACCGCATCGTGGCCGCCTGCAATGGCGATCTGCGCGGTGCGGTAAAGGCCCTGCTGCTGGTCAACGAGCAGTTGGAAGCCGAGCTTGCGCAGCTTTATGCGGTGACCGGCGTGGTCGCCGAGCGCAGCAACCAGCGTCTGCACTAGAGCAGGATGACTTTTCTTCGAATCGTCATCCGCTCTATCTTTTTGTTTGAGCATGATCTTTTCGGAAAACCGGTGTCCACTTTTCCGGATCATGCTCTAGGTATTGATCCGGACCGTCAGTTGTCGGCTTTGGGCTCTTCCTTGGGGCAGGCGCTGATCGTCGAACGCGCCAGCTTGGCGTCGTCGAGCGATCCGTAGGGCCCGGTTCCGAACCAATATCCCGTCGAGTAGGCGCCGCCCTCGTAGATGACGGGATTGCTGGTGACGATGTCGCACTTGCCGTTGGCGCGGTTGCCGACCACCCAATAGCCCTGCTGGGCAAAGCAGGCCGTTCCGAACCCGATGCTCATGATGCCGGCGAGCAGCAAGCTTTTCATAATTTTCGCTCCTACACGCGTATCCCGCAATGTAAGTCGCGCGGCAGCCCGCACACAATCGCCGTCAGCATCTGGTGGTTAACAGGCGCGTATCAGATATCGCGGCCTTCTACCTTTTCGGTAAGGGTTTTCACCAGCTCCGGCACTTTTTCCAGGTACGGATTGACCGCGAGCGCCTTGCGGAACGCTTCCAGCGCGCGCTTGTCGTCGCCGAGATCCTGCATGATCATACCGAGTCCGGCCAGTGCCCCAAAATGCCGGGGCTCGCGGATCAGCACCTGCTGAATGTCTTCCAGCGAGTGGCGGTAGTCGTTCTTCAGGTAGTAGAGCGTCGCCCGGCGATTCCACGCCTCGACATAATCGGGGCGCAGCTTCACGATGGAGTCCAGCAGCTTCAGCGCGACGTCGACGTTCTTGGCGTCCATCGCCGCCTTGGCGCGCGTCATCAGGAGTGCCGCAGTGTCGCTCGGCGTCTGCATCCATTGCGCCCAGATCCGCGCCTCGACGTGACGGGCGCTGGCCTCATCGGGCGCGGCCTTCAGCGCGCCGAACAGGAAGTCGATGCCCTTGCCGCGATCGGCGCCGACCTTGGGCAGCTTGGCAGGCGCTTCCGGCAGCTTCTTTTTGCTGTCCTTCGGCGGCACGACGCGAGGGTCGTTCTGCGCGAACGAAGCTGCCGGCATGGCTGCGATCAAGGCCGCTGCGAACAGTGCCGGTAGGGTGTTCCGGAGGGTCGGGAATCTCAACGCCATAAGCGAAGTCTAGACGCAGAAAATCGCGCTGCAAAGCGGCGCGACCTCAAACGGACGTGAGAAGATAAGGCCGAAAGGCGCTTGGCCGAGCAATCAGCCCTGGCGCGCCTTGAAGCGGCGCTGAACCTTGTTGATCACATAGACCCGGCCCTTGCGGCGGACCAGACGGTTGGCGCGATGGCGGCCGCGCAGCGATTTCAGCGAGTTACGGACCTTCATGGGACAATCCTGATTGCTTCCAAAGGCCGTGCTGGACAGGCCGAAATTGGCGAAAAAGGGATTTTGCCCGCCGGCGGCCATGCCGCCCGGGACGGGGCGGTTTCTAGGGCATGGTGGGTCCAGATGTCAACCGAAAGGGACGGATATGGCTGTTTTGGACCAGATCGGAACTTTCCCCCCGTCACCCTGAGGTGCGCGCCTTGGCGCGCCTCGAAGGGCGCACGGCCCGCCTGTGGCCGATTCATCCTTCGAGGCTCGCCCAGCGGTGCAAGTGCACCGCAAGGCTCGCGCCTCAGGCTGACGGGTCAAGGGCGGAATCACTGGCAGAACAAATCCAGCGGGAACTCGACCATGGCCTCGCCCGTGGCGACCTTCTCGCCGCGCTGGTTCTTCACCACCACGTCGATCAGCACCCAGCGCGATTTGCCGGTCGACTGCTTGGCCTTGATGATGCCGGAGGGCCGGATGGTGTCGCCGGGTTTGACCGGCTTGACCCAGCGCGTCTCCAGGCGGCGGTGGATGGCGCCGGCCGGGTACGCCCAGTCGGTGATCATGCGCGAGATCAGGCCGAAATTGTTCATGCCGTGCATGATCACGCCGCCGAACTGGGTCTTGCCGAAACTGCCCTTCATGTAGTCGTCGTCGAGATGCAGCGGGTTGTAGTCGAGCGAGGCATCGCAGAACAGGCGGATGGATTCGCGGGAGACCGAAAATTGCGGCCCGTCGATGGTGTCGCCGGCGGAAAGGCTGTCGAACGTGGTCGTCATTGCGCTCTCCCCTCAAGCCGGCCGAATCGTCCAGCCGCGGCCGGAACAGATTACGTCGCCCTTTTGATTGAAGAAGACGTTGTCGTGCACCACGAACAACCTTTCGCGCTTGATGAACTTGTCGAGCGCGCGGGCTTGCAGGGTGATGACGTCACCCGGCCGCGCCGGGACGTTGTAGCTCCAGGATTGCCCGGCATTGACCGTGCCGGGCGAGCGCATCCAGTCGTCGGCCGGCGTGCAGGAGAACATCAGCATGATGTGGATCGACGGCGGCGCGATCAGCCCGCCATAGCGCGTGGTCTTCGCGTAAGCCTCGTCGAAATAGAGGGGATGGGTCTCGCCGACCGATTTGCAGTAGAGCTCGATCGCTTCCTTTGTCAGCGTGTAGGGAATCGTCTTGCGCGGCTCGCCGGGAACGATCTCGTCCCAGACCTTGCGCAGATTGGCGTCTTTCCAGAAATCGGTCTCGAAGGCTTGCGCCTGCGCCATGCCGTCCTCCCGCTTTTCGACGGTTATCCCGCCTTGCGAAATTCGTTATATGGTATAATCAATTTTCGGAAGCCGAAAATCAAGCCATCCGCGACGAGGAAACCATGCCCAAGCTGAAGCTGCCCGACATCGAAAAGGTCGTCGCGATCGACATCCATACCCATGCCGAAGAGCCGTGCGGGCTGCACGCCGACGACGGCTATGACGATTTCCAGGAGCGCATGGCGGAATATTTCAAGTCGCCGAACAAGCATCCGCCGACCGTGCCGGAAACCGCGGCCTACTACCGCTCGAAGAATATCGCCGCGGTGATCTTTCCGGTCGATGCCGAGCGCGAGACCGGTTTCCGCCGCTACAACAATTACGAGATGCTCGAGGTCGCCTCCGATAATCTCGATGTGCTGATCCCGTTCGTCAGCATCGATCCGCACAAGGGCAAGCTGGGCGTGCGCGAGGCGCGCAAGCTGATCGAGGAATACGGCGTGCGCGGCTTCAAATTCCACCCCACCATGCAGGGCTTCTACGCCAACGACCGCATGGCCTATCCGCTCTATGAAGCGATCAACGACGGCGGCGCCATCGCGCTGTTCCATACCGGCCAGACCGGCGTCGGCAGCGGCATGCCCGGCGGCATGGGCATGCGCCTGAAATATTCCAACCCGATGTATATGGACGACGTCGCGGCGGACTTTCCGGATCTGAAGATCATCCTCGCCCATCCCTCCTTCCCCTGGCAGGAGGAGGCGCTGTCGGTCGCGACCCACAAGCCGAACGTCTATATCGATCTCTCCGGATGGTCGCCGAAATATTTTCCGCCGATCCTGGTGCGCTACATCAACTCGATCCTACAGGACAAGATGCTGTTCGGCTCGGACTGGCCGGTGATCACGCCGGACCGCTGGCTTGCGGATTTTTCCAAGCTCGACATCCGCGAGGAGATCAGGCCGAAGGTGCTGAAGGCCAACGCGCGGAAGATTTTGGGCATCTAAGGGAGTATCATCGGCGGCAACTTCGCGAGGTGGTCCATGACGAGCTTCGCCAGATTTGCCGCCCTGCTCCTCTCGCTCCCGATCTGGAGCGCCGGCGCTGACCTTGCGCCGGCGGCCGACAGACCGCCACGCCTTGTCGAACTCGAAAGTCCGCTCTCGCAGGCGGGCCCGCAGGCATTGCAGGGTTTTCTGCGGTTGCCTGATGGTCCCGGGCCCTCGCCCGCGGTCGTGCTGCTCCACGGCTGTGGTGGCGCCTGGCGCGGGATCGACGAACGCTGGGGCAAACGACTTGCGGAGTGGGGCTACGTCACGCTGACCATCGACCGGTTCGGCACGCGCGGCATCACCAATGCCTGCACCGGCGGACTGCCGCCACAGACTCTGCACGATGCCTATCGCGCGCTGAATTTCCTTGTCGAGCAGTCATTGGTCGATCCGAGCCGCGTGGCCGTAGTGGGATTTTCGCAAGGCGCCATGTTGGCGCTGCTCTCCGTCGAACGCGGCCAGCTCGAGCGCAGCTCCAAGGAAAAATTCAGCGCGGCGGTCGGCTTCTATCCGCCCTGCCTCGGACTGAAGGGCAACATGACGGTGCCGACGCTAATCATGGTCGGCGAGCTCGACGACTGGACGCCGGCAAAGGAATGCCGCAACCTTGCCGAAGGCCGCGACGACTGGGGGATCTCGCGCGAACAGGGCAAGGGCGCTCCGATCGAGCTGATCGTGCATCCCGGCGCCTATCACGATTTCGACATCCCCGAATTCGCAACCCCGCGACAATTTCTTGGCCATCACCTCGAATTCAACCAGGCGGCGCTGGATCGCTCCATCGACGCGCTGCGCAAATTCCTGTATGCGACGATCGGCAACAAAGAGAAACAACCGTGACAATCAAAGCCGTCGTGTTCGATGCCTATGGCACGCTGTATGACATCCAGTCGGTGGCATCCGTCACCGAGGATGCGTTTCCCGGCTATGGCGAGATCATCACGCAGGTCTGGCGGATCAAGCAGCTCGAATATTCCTGGCTGCGCTCGCTGATGGGACGTTACCGGGATTTTTCTGCTGTTACGCGCGAGTCGCTCATCTACACGCTGCGCTGTCTCGGACTGACCTATGACGAAGCGGCGTTCGAGAGCATCATGGAAAAATACCTGCATCTCGATCTCTATCCGGATGCGCTTTCATCGCTCGCCGCCATGAAGGATCGCAAGCTTGCGATATTGTCCAACGGCAGTCCTGACATGCTGAACCCGCTGGTACGCAACACCGGGCTCGACCGCGTGCTTGACGCCACCATCAGCGTCGATGCAAACAAGATATTCAAGCCAAGCCCGGACGCCTACACCTTGATCGAATCCACCCTGAACGTGCCGCCTTCCGTGGTGTTGTTCATATCCTCCAATCCGTGGGACGTCTGCGGCGCAAAATCGTTCGGCCTGAACGTCGCCTGGATCGAACGCGTGACGCCGGAAGCGATGGCGCTCGCCTGCGTCGAGAGCGAGGTGCTGCCGCCGCTGACGATGTTCAAGGCGATCCGCACGCAGATGGACGAGCTGGGCTTTGAGCCGGACCATCGCATCCGCGCGCTGGCCGAGCTGCCCGCACTGGTTTCCCAGAGGTCATAGCGAATGAGCATCGAATCGGTCCGCGCCTTCTTCGCGGAGAAGGCGCCCGACATCTCCGTGATCGAATCCGGCATGAGCTCGGCGACCGTTGCGCTGGCCGCCGAAGCCTATGGCGTCGAGCCGGCGC
The DNA here is from genome assembly GCF_018129385.1 of Bradyrhizobium lablabi. GTDB lineage: Bacteria > Pseudomonadota > Alphaproteobacteria > Rhizobiales > Xanthobacteraceae > Bradyrhizobium > Bradyrhizobium lablabi_C. The sequence goes on along the minus strand of NZ_JAFCLN010000022.1, from coordinate 80,281 downwards.
GGATCGCCAAGACGCTGTCCCTGCGGGTCGGCGATCGCGTGGTGCTGATCGTGGCGGCCGGCACCGCGCGCATGGACAACAAGAAGGTGAAGGCGCTGTTCGGCGGCAAGCCAAAGATGCTCGGCCTCGACGAGGTCGCCGACATCACCGGCCATGAAGTCGGCGGCGTCTGTCCGTTCGGGCTGAAGACGCCGCTGCCGGTCTATTGCGATGTCTCGCTGAAGGCGTTCGACGTGGTGGTTCCCGCCGCCGGCTCCACCCACAGCGCGGTGAAGATCACGCCGGAGCGGATGGCGGAACTCACCGGTGCCGAATGGGTCGACGTCTGCCTGACGCCGGCCGACACGCAGCCCGCCTAATCCTCGTCGTCCTCGATATAGGGCCCGGGCTGCCTGTACTGCGGCTGTATGGGTTGCTGGTACTGCGGCTGCCGATATTGCGGCTGCTGGTACTGCGGCGATGGAGCGGAGCGTGCACGCGGTGCGGCCCGCGAGGCCTCCTGCTGGGCGTTGGTCTCGAACACCGCGCGGCAGCCGCTCGACAGGTTCGGCGTGTTTTGCCGCAGGCAGCTCACGATGCGGCCGGTATCGGGAACATGCTCGCTGCACAGACGCCAAACGTCGGGCGTGCAGGCCATCTGCTGTTCCCAGGTTCCGCGATATTCCTGCGCTTTGGCCGCGCCGGTTGCGGCAATCGACAGCGCAAGCGCAAGCACGATTCGTTGCGTTCTCATGCCGGGGTCCTTTCTGCTGGTAGAAGACTTTGTGGGCGCGCGTCTCGCGGCGCACACGCTTTCAGACCAGCAAATAAATCGGGCCGGACAAGGTTCTTGCCGCACAATAAAATGTGAAGGAGGCCTACTCCACCTTCCCAATTTTTTTCACCGCCGCGATCAGCCGCGCCGAGTCGGCCGCAACGAACTTTGAAAAATCGGGCGCATCGAGATAGGCAACCGGGCTGCCGGCGGTCTCGAAGGTCTTGACCACCTCCGGCGCCTTCACGGCTTGCGCCATCGCTTCGCGCAGCCGCGTCATGATCGGCGCGGGCAGCGCCGCCTGCGCGAACAGCCCGGCCCAGATGTAGAACTCGACATCCTTGTAGCCGAGCTCCTGGAAGGTCGGCAGGTTCGGAAAGCTGTCGATGCGCCTGGCGCCCCAATTGGCGAGCACCCGCATCTTGCCGTCGTCGACCTGCTGCTTGAGCGTGCCCGGCGCGGAGGCCAGCGCCTGCACCGTGCCGCCGAGCAAGGCGGTGAGCGCGGGACCGGCGCCGCGGAACGGCACATGCAACAACTTGATGCCGGCGCTCGCCGCGAACATCTCCATCGCGATATGCAGCGTGCCGTACGGTCCCGACGAACCATAGGGAATTTGTCCGGGCCGCGCCTTGGCGTCATCGACGAATTCCTGGAGCGTCTTCCACGGCGCGGAAGCCGGCACCGCCAGCAGCGTCGGATCGGCGAGCACGCGCGCGATCGGCGCGAATTGCGAGACTTCATAGGCCACCGGGCGATCGAACAGGCGGTCGGCTTCCGGCAGCACGGCTAGCGAGGACAATGTCATCAGCAGCGTGTGTCCGTCAGGCTCGGCGCGCGCGGCCGCAGCATTGCCGACCGATCCGCCGCCGCCGCCCGCGCGGTTGTCGACGATCACAGGCTTGCCGAGAATCTTCTCCAGCGCCAGCGCCACCGGCCGCGCCGCAAGATCGGCCTGGCCGCCGGCCGGGAACGGCACGATCATGGTGACGTTGCGCGAGGGATAGACGCCTTGCGCCGACGCGGTGTTGGCGAAGGCAGATTGTGCCAGCGGCAATGCGGCGGCGGCCTTGAGTAGTTCGCGGCGGTTCATGAGTGTTCTCTCCCGGGACGGTGTTTGTTTTGATTGACAGTAGCCTAAATCACCACCGGCGCATCCGGCAATTCGTTGCGGTCACCACCCTGCGCGGGGAAATGCTGCGCCATCAGGTGCGACACCGCTTCGATGCCCCTGATGACGCCGCGCTCGAAATCGCCCGCCCTGAAATCGCGTTCCATTTCCGTGCAGATCTTTTCCCAGCCGGCCGCGCCGACCTTGGCGTCGATGCCGCGGTCGGCAACGATCTCGAAATCGCGGTCGGCCAGCAGCAGATAGATCAGCACTCCGTTATTGTGCTCGGTGTCCCAGATGCGAAGCTGGGAGAAGATGTCCAGCGCGCGCTCGCGCGCCGGCTGGTTGCGGAACAGCGGCATGCCGTCGAGCGCGCCTTCGACCACAAAGCTGATCTCGCCGGAATGCGTCGCCTCGCTCGCCTTGATCGCCGCCTCGATCCGCGCCAGCACCGCGGGCGTGAAGATGCGCTTCAGGCGCCAGCGATGTTCGAGGAGATGCCTGCCGACACGCTTGATGCCCATGCTACCAGCTCCCCGATGCACCGCCGCCGCCAAAGCTGCCGCCGCCGCCGCTGAAGCCGCCGCTCGAGCTACCGCTGCTACTGCTGCTGCTCCAGTCGCTGCTGCGGCTGCTGCCACTCGACCAACTGCCACCGCCGCCCGCCCCGCTGCTGCCTCCCGACGGCACGAGATCAAAGAGCATCGTGAAGATGAACGCCAGCACGCCTACGGCCAGCGCCAGCGTCAAACTTCCAAACAGGAACCACGCGACCACAGCGAGAACGCCACCGGTCGCGCCGGCGCCGACCAGCCTCCCGAGCGCGCCACGCAAGATGCCGCTCACGGCGAGTGCGAACATGATCCAGAACGGATTGAACTGATCGAACAGATTGTCGCCGTCCCAATGCGCCGGCTCCGGCGCCGGCAGCTTTTCGCCGTTGACGACGCCGATCATCCGGTTGACGCCGGCCGAAATGCCGCCGGCAAAGTCCCCGCTCTTGAATTTCGGCGTGATCACCTCGTCGATGATGCGCTTGGTGGTGGCGTCGGTGAGCGCGCCCTCGAGGCCGTAGCCGACCTCGATGCGCAAGTGCCGGTCGTTTCTGGCGATGACCAGCAGCGCTCCGTCGTCGATCTTCTTGCGGCCGATCTTCCAGGCTTCCGCCACGCGCAGCGCGTACTGCTCGATCGGCTCGCCTTCCGTGGTCGGCACGATCAGCACCGCGATCTGGCTGCCCTTGCGGGTCTGAAGGTCCTGTAGCGTCTGCGTCAGCGAGGCGACGTCGCCGCTCGACAGCGTTCCGGTCCGGTCGACCACGCGCCCCGTAAGCGGCGGCACGGCCACCAGCGCCAAGGCCGGGGCGACCCAGCCCAGCAGCAGTGCAAGAACGAAGACTCTTGCAGCATTCATGGCAGCAGCCGCCCGACGGCTACTTCGCGGGCGCCGGATTGAAATCGACCTTGGGTGCCCTGGAAATTTCCGCCTCGTTCTCCACCGAGAAGTTCGGTTTCTCCTTGTAGCCGAACGCCATCGCCGTCAGGTTGTTCGGGAAGGTGCGGATGCCGACGTTGTAGTCCTGCACCGCCTTGATGTAGCGGTTGCGCGCCACCGTGATGCGGTTCTCGGTGCCTTCGAGCTGCGCCATCAAATCCTTGAACAGCGCATCCGACTTAAGCTGCGGATAGTTTTCCGTCACGACCAGCAAGCGCGACAGCGCGCTGGAGAGCTCGCCCTGCGCCTGCGTGAATTTCTGGAACGCGGCGGGATCGTTCAGCACCTCGGGCGAGGCCTGCACGCTGCCGACCTTGGCGCGGGCGTTGGTGACCCCTAACAGCACGTCCTTTTCCTGCTGGGCAAAACCCTTCACCGAGTTGACGAGATTGGGCACGAGATCGGCGCGGCGCTGGTATTGATTGACCACTTCCGACCAACCCGACTTGACCTGTTCGTCATTGGTCTGGATCGCATTGTAGCCGCAGTTCGTCAGGCTCAGACACGACAGCGCCGCCAGCACCGTGAAAAATTTACGCATTTTGATCTCCCGGCAATATTGTAGTGAACGTAGCAGAACCGATTTGGTTCGTCATTGTGGGCGCGCTCTCTCGTGTCCCGGCCTCCGAGCCGGACCCATGCTCGCTGCGAACTCCCTATCATGGGTCCCGGGCAGCGCATCATTCCGCAAGCGCTTCATGCTGCGCAGCGCACGGGACACGATAGCGCATCGTCGCCCGCCTCCCGGAATGACAGCGTCTAAACGCATCACTCCGCCCTTGCCTATCGCCAGCCGCCATCACAACATGGCCCTAACAAAACAAAAAGGGAAACGCGAGGGCGTCATGGCATTCGAGACCATCATCGTGGAACGGCCCGAGCCGCGCATTGCGCGGATCGTGATGAATCGGCCGGAGGCGCGCAACGCGCAAAACTTGCAGATGACCTACGATCTCAATGCCGCCTTCGACCAGGCGGTGCAGGACGATGCGGTCAAGGTCATCATCCTCGCCGGCAACGGCCCGCATTTCTCGTCCGGGCACGATTTGCGCCCCGGCGGCAAGAATGCCGCGGGCGTGGATTTTCCACCGGTTGGAAATTGGGGTGGCTTTGCCGAGCCGAACGCGCACGGACGCTTCGCGCGCGAGCAGGAGATTTACCTCCAGATCACGCGGCGCTGGCGTAACCTTGCCAAGCCGACGATCGCCGAAGTGCACGGCAAGTGCATCGCCGGCGGCTTGATGCTGGCCTGGGCCTGCGATCTCATCGTCGCCAGCGACGATGCGGAATTCTGCGACCCCGTCGTCACCATGGGCGTCTGCGGCGTCGAATGGTTCGTGCATCCCTGGGAACTCGGCCCGCGCAAGGCCAAGGAGATGCTGTTTACGGCGGACGTCTGGAAAGCGCAGGAGGCGCACCGGCTCGGCATGGTCAATCACGTGGTGCCGCGGGCTGAACTTTCGTCCTTCACGCTTGATTTGGCGCAGCGGATCGCCGCCAAGCCGTCGTTTGCACTGAAGCTGACCAAGGAAGCCGTCAACCGCTCCGTCGACGTGATGGGCCAGCCGGCGGCGATCGAGCAGGCCTTTGCGCTGCATCAGCTCTGCCATGCGCATAACCTTCAGGAATTCGGCATGGTCGTGGACCCCTCGGGCCTGCACCCTTCCGTCAGGAAGCCGAGCGAAGCCAGCAAGACCACAGCCCTTTGAATTCGAGCGAACCATCAGATGGATCTCACCTTAAGCGATGAGCAGCGGCTGCTGCGCGAGAGCGCCGACCGCTTTGTCAAGGAAACCTACACCGCCGACAACAGGCGCAAGATCGCTGGCGAACCGCTCGGCTTCAGCCCGGCGCTGTGGAAGCAGTTTGCCGATCTCGGCTGGCTGGCATTGCCGATCGGCGAAGATCACGGCGGTCTCGGCGGCGGCGCCATCGAGATCGGGATTCTGATGGAGGCCTTCGGCCGCGGTCTTGTCTCGGAGCCCTTTTTGTCGACCGTTGTGATCGGCGCCGGGCTGGTCGCCCAATGCGGCACCGAAGCGCAGAAGCAGGCGATCCTGCCAAAGGTCGCCGACGGTTCGCTGATCCTCGCCTTTGCGCATTCCGAGCGCGCCGCGCGGTTCGATCTCGCCAAGGTCGAGACATTGGCGACCAAAGCGTCCGACGGCTGGCATCTCAACGGCCAGAAGATCACAGTGCTCGACGGCAATGCCGCCGGTCAGATCATCGTGTCCGCGCGCGTCGCCAACAGCAACGGCGCGTCCGGCAATCTCTGCCTGTTCCTCATTCCATCGGATACGCCCGGCCTCGTGCGGAGCGACTATTCGCGCCTCGGTGGCGGCCGCGCCTGCAATCTTACGCTGAAAGATGTGCGCCTCCCCGCCGACGCCCTGCTTGGAGACGGCAGCGATGCCCTCCCCGTCATCGAGGCTGTGATCGATCGCGCCATGGCGGCGCTTGGTGCGGAAGCCGTCGGCATCATGCAGACGCTGCTCGACACCACGATCGAATATACAAATATCCGGAGACAGTTCGGCCGGCCGCTGTCGGCCAACCAGGTGATCCGCCATCGCCTCGCCGACATGGCGATGCAATGCGACGAGGCGCGCTCGATGGCGCTGCGCGCGGCGCTGATGGCGGATGCTGAGCCCGTGGCACGCGGCCGCGCAGCCTCCGGCGCGAAGGCCAAGATCGGCAAATGTGCGCGCTTTGTCTCCGAGCAATCGGTTCAGCTTCACGGCGCCATGGGCGTCACCGAAGAACTCGACATCGGCCTTTATTTCAAACGTCTGCTCGCCTTCGACACGCTGTTCGGCGGCAGCGCGCATCACTATCGCCGCCACGCCGCGCTCGGCGGGCGGACCAACGCGTAAGGAGCGCACCATGGACCTCACCTTCAGCGCCGAGGAACGCGCCTTCGAACAGGAAGTGCGCGACTTCATCGCCGCCAACCTGACGCCGGAAATGAAGCGTGCCACCGCGCTGACCCCATCGGTGTTTTCCGATCCCGATATCGGGATGGCCTGGCAGCGGAAATTGCACAAGCAGGGTTGGGGCGCGCCCGGCTGGCCGGTGGACTATGGCGGTCCCAAATGGACGCCGGCGCAACGCTGGATCTTCGAGGCCGAATGCGCCCGCGCCGGCGTTCCCAACGTCAACGTCATGGGCGTGAAGATGGTCGGCCCCGTCATCATCGGCTTCGGCACGCAGGAGCAGAAAGACTTTTACCTGCCGCGAATTCTTTCCGGCGAGGACTATTGGTGCCAGGGCTATTCCGAGCCGGGCTCCGGCTCCGATCTCGCCTCGCTGAAAACGCGCGCGGAGCGCGACGGCGACGACTACATCATCAACGGCACCAAGATCTGGACCACGCATGCCCACCACGCTAACCGCATGTTCGCGCTGGTGCGCACCAGCGAGACCGAGAAGAAGCAGGACGGCATCAGCTTCATTCTGATCGACATGAAGACGCCGGGCATCACGACGCGGCCGATCCTGACCATCGGCGGCGATCACGAGGTCAACCAGGTGTTCTTCGACGACGTTCGTGTGCCCGTCGCCAACCGCGTCGGCGAGGAAGGCAAGGGCTGGACCTACGGCAAGTATCTGCTCGAGTTTGAGCGCGGCGCCGGCATTGCCTCCGCGAAACTGCGCGAGGCGTTGCGGACGATTTCAGAGCTTGCGGAAGCCGACATCACCGGCCGCGCCATCGACGATCCCGACATTTCCCTGCGGATGTCCGAGATCGAGGTCGACATCGACGCACTGGAAATGACCGAGCTGCGCGTGTTGTCGGCGCTACAGACCGGCGAGCGTCCCGGCGCTGTTTCGTCGATCCTCAAACTGCGCAACAGCGAAATCCGCCAGGCGGTGACGCGGCTCGGCGTCGACGTGATCGGCCATGACGGCCTCGCCGTCGAGCCGGTGCGCCCGCTGTACCGCCTCAACCATCAGCCGCCGGTGCCCGAGGGGATGCTGACGGTGGTGCCGGAATATCTCAACGGCCGGGCCTATACCATCTTCGGAGGCTCGTCGGAGGTCCAGCGCGAGATCATCGCGAAGATGGTGCTGGGGATTTAGCCCAGCACGCTGACCTCTCCACACGTCGTCCCGGCGAACGCCGGGACCCATACCGCGTTGTGCTCTCGGTTGAAACGAGGTCGCCGACGCCGTCGCAAAACAACAGCCGCCGCGGTGTATGGGTCCCGGCGTTCGCCGGGACGACAGCGGTGAGTTTGAAACGACGTGCCTAGACCCCCGCCCTAGCTCGCATCCCGGATCGCCTGCCAGACCTTCGCCGGCGTCAGCGGCGTGTTGAGCTGCTTGATGCCGAGCTCGCTCAGCGCATCCATCACGCCATTGGCGATGCAGGGCGGGCCGCCGATCGCGCCGGATTCGCCGCAGCCCTTGGCTCCCAGCGGATTGGTCTTGCACGGCGCGGAATCATCCAGCGTCACTTCGATCGGCGGAATGTCTTCGGCGCGCGGCACGCAATAGTCCTGGTAGCTCGCGGTCAGCAGTTGGCCTTCCTCGCTATAGGCGACGCCCTCATACAGCGCCTGGCCGATGCCCTGCGCGACGCCGCCGTGCACCTGACCGGTCACCAGCATCGGATTGACGGCGACGCCGACGTCATCGACCGTGGTGTAGCGCACCACCCTGGTGACGCCGGTTTCCGGATCGATCTCGACTTCGCAGATATGGGTGCCGTTCGGCCAGCTCGGCCCGTCGACCTCGCCTTCGCTGTCGACGCTGAGCCTGGCGCCATTCTCTTTCCCAGCAATCTCGAACAGGCTGATCCGTTTGTCGGTGCCGACCACCGTGAGATAGCCGTCGCGATATTCGATGTCGCCGGCGGAAGCTTCCAGCAGGTTTGACGCCTTCTCGCGCGCCTTGTTGATCAGGTCGTTGGTCGAGACCGCGACCGCCGTGCCGCCGACGAACAGCGAGCGCGAACCGACGCTGCCGAATCCGGTGGCGAGATCCGTGTCGCCCTGCACGACGTCGATCCTGTCCATGGGAATGCCGAGCGCCTCGGCCACCATCTGGCTGTAGGTGGTTTGCAACCCCTGCCCCATCGCCATGGTGCCGGAATGCAGGATGACGCGGCCTTCTGCGGTGGCATGCAGCGAGACTTTTTCAGTGTGGGCGCGGCCGCCTGTCCATTCGATGTAGGACGTCAGCCCGCGGCCATAGAGCATGCCGCGCTTCTTCGCCGTTCTCTTGCGCGCGGCAAAGCCGTCCCAGTCGGCAAGTTCGGAGGCGCGCGTCAGCATGTGCGCAAAGGCGCCGGAATCGTACACCTGCCCGACCGCATTGGTGTAAGGCAGTTGCGCCGGCTTGATGTAATTCACCTTGCGGATCGCGCGCGGGTCCATGCCGATCTGGCGCGCGGCAGCGTCCATCAGGCGCTCGACGATGAAGACAGCCTCGGGGCGGCCGGCGCCGCGATAGGCGCCGACCGGCGCCGTGTTGGTCATCACCGACTTCACCTCGAAATGCACCAGCGGCAGGTCGTAGACGCCGGTTTGCACGAACGGCCCGAGCACGAGCGGAATGATGTTGGCAGCACCCGAGCTATAGGCACCCGTGCCACCGATCGAGCGCACGCGATAGGCCAGCACACGGCCCTTGGCGTCGAGCGCGAACTCGCCAGTCGAGGTGAGATCGCGGCCATGCGTGCCGCCGACGAACTCATCGGTGCGGTCGCCGCGCCAACGGATCTTCTTGGCCAACTTGGTCGCGGCGTAAGCGACGATGCCGTCTTCAGGATAGAGATTGGTCTTCTGACCAAAGCCGCCGCCGATATCGCCGACCAGCACGCGCACGCTTTCCACCGGCCGCTTCAATACGGCGCCCGCCAGCACGTCGCGCGTGGAGGCCGGCGTCTGCGACTGCACATACAGGATCAGCCGGCCGGTCTTGTCGACCTCGGCAATGGTCGAGCGCGGCTCCATCGCCGAGGGGACCAGGCGCTGGCTGACCAGATCGAGCGACACGACATGCGCGGCGTTCGAGAAGGCCTCTTCGACCTTGGCCGCATCGCCATAGCTCATCGCAGCCACGACGTTGTCGGGCGCCTCCGGCCACACCACCGGCGCGCCGGGCTTTGCGGCCTCAACGGGGTCGACCACCGACGGCAGCACCTCGTACTCGACCGCGATCGCTTCCGCTGCGGTCTGCGCCTCGACGCGCGAGGCGGCGACGACGGCAGCCACGGCCTCGCCGGCGTGTCGCACCACCTCATGGGCAAGCAGGCGCCGCGGCGGCACCGTCATCGGCGAGCCGTCCGGGCGCTTGAAGATCGCGAGCGTCGGTATGGTGCCGATATCGTCCCGGACCAGATCGGCGCCGGTATAAACGGCCTGAACGCCGGGCATGCCAGCCGCGGCATTGGTGTCGATCGAGACGATTTTCGCATGCGCATGCGGCGAGCGCAGCACATATAGCCAGAGCGCGCCGTCTTCCGGCTTGTCGTCGATGAACTGTCCCTTCCCGGTGAGCAGTCTCTGATCTTCCAAACGCTTGACCGGCTGGCCCGCACCAAAACGCAAATTGCCGGGAAGAATGTTCATTCGCTGTCCTTAATCCTCATCATGAGCGGCCAGCGTTTTAGCTGATTTTTCCGCGCAGACAACCGACGTGCACGGCACATATCTTGTGCATGCATCGGTGCCATGCGCCTTCTTGCAGGAGACCTCAGGACCGGCTGATATCGACGATATTCACGGTAACGTCGCGGCTGTCCGAGCCGCGCTTGATGGTGAGGCGCAGGCTGCCGCCCGCCCCTACCTGCTCGATCTGATCGGTGAGATCGGAAAGACGGCGTACCGGCTTGCCGTCCGCGCTGGTGATGACGTCGCCGATATCGCCTGTAGACATGTCGACGCCGCGAATGCCCGCCCGCGCCGCCGGGCTGGAGGGGGTGGTGCGCACCACGATGACGCCCTCGATGCCGAGACGGGTCGATACCGCTTCGCTGGCCGCCACGATACCGATCCCCGGCGTCGGCACGCGGCCGCTCTTGATCAGGTCCGGCACGACGCGGTTGACGATGTCGACCGGGATCGCAAAGCCGATGCCGGCATTGGAGCCGGAAGGCGAAATGATCGCGGTGGTGACGCCGATCAGGCGTCCCGCCGAATCCAGCAGTGGGCCGCCCGAATTGCCGGGATTGATCGCGGCGTCGGTCTGGATCACGTTGGATATCTCGCGGCCGCTTTGCGTCGGCAGGCGGCGCTTCAGCGCACTGATGATGCCGCTGGTCATCGACTGGTCGAGCCCGAATGGATTGCCGATCGCAAAGGCGGATTGTCCGACCTTGAGGTCAGCGGAGCTGCCGATCGCCAGCGGCGGCGGCAGGTTGCGTGCGCTCTTGATGCGCAGCACCGCCAGATCATAGTTCGGCGCCACGCCGATCACCTCCGCCTGTGCCACCTCGCCGGAGGCGAAGCGGACCGCGACTTGCCTCGCATCCTGCACCACGTGATCGTTGGTGACGATGTGGCCGTCATTGTCCCAGACGAAGCCGGTGCCGGATGCGCCCTGGCCCTGGCCTTGCCCATCGCCCTGCTCCTCCATCAGGGGATTGGATGCCGAGCGTGCCGCCACCTGAACGACCGACGGAGACACCCGCTCAAAAATGCCGATGGTTGCCCGCTCGCCCTCCGCGAGGGGGCCGCGCTGCTCCACCGCGCGGGCCGTGGGGCCTGTCCAGGTGCGGTTGATATTGGCCGCTGTCAGTGCCACCAGGATGGCCGCCACGACGGCCGCACCAAACACATACCGGGGGTTCATGGGTAAATTCTTCCTTCGCGGCCTGCCCGCCGCTCCCCCAGAACGCAGCACGCGCCCGGAAGTTTCCGGTTCGCTCAACGTTATCGAAGAGTTGAAATGCCGCAGGCGGCCTGCCTAGCCGAGATCGCGCAGCACCGCTTCGACCACCTTGCGCTGGTCCGCCGTCAGCGCGGCCTGCGGCGGCACGGGATCGCCGACGTCATAGCCCTGGATCGACAGTCCCGCCTTGATGCAGGCGGCAAGGTTGAAGCGCGCAAAGGCCTCGTTGACCCGCCACAATTTGCGTTGGAGCACCAGTGCCTCGTCCCAGCGCCTGGCCTTGCAGAGATCGTAGAGCGCAACGCTCTGGCGCGGGATGATGCAGGCCGGTCCCGCCATCCAGCCGAAACCGCCGATCAGCATCACCGCGGCCGGAATGTGAGCGGAAGCGGAAAACACCTTTATGTTCTCGCCGCATCGATTGATGATCGACAGCAGCCGCCCGGTATTGGTGGAAGCATCCTTGATGTAGCCGATGCGTGGATGGCCGGCGAGCTTCTCGATCACGTCGAGGGTAAGGTCGGAGCGCTGGAACTGCGGATTGGTGTAGATCACCACGGGAATGTCGACGGCATCCGCGATCGCGCGGAAATAGGCTTCAACGCCGGCGTCCGTAATCGGAAAATAGGCTTCCATGATCGCCAGGATGCCGTTGGCCCCGAGCTTTTGATACGCCTTCGCCTGCGCCACCGCATCCGCGGTCGAGGTCGATACGACGCCGGCGACGACCGGCACGCGACCTTTTGCGGCCTCGATCGTCGTCTGCACCACCGCCGTGCGCTGCGCCGCATTGAGGTAGGCAAATTCGCCGGTCGAGCCGAGCGGCGTCAGCCCGTGCACGCCGGCGCCGATGAGGTCGTCGCACAGGCGCGCCAGCACCTCGGTTCGGATCTTGCCGGACGCATCGATGGGCGAGACGAGATAGGGAAAGACGCCGTGGAAATCAGTCATGCCTTGAGCCTCGTGGACGGCGAGACATAGTCGGGATCGTGTGCAAAGGGAAGCGAAGCGCCGATGCGCAAGGCCTGCAACACGGCGGCGAAATCGGTCTTGGCGCGAAAGCCGAGCAGGCGCTCGGCCTTCGCCGGGTCATAGACGCGGCTGATGCTTGCCGGAAGCTGCCAGCCCCGCTGCGCGTAGAGCGAAGCGGCTTGCGGAAAATAGCGCGCGACAACACTCGCCGCGTCTGCCTTCAGCGCTTCCGCATCCGACCGCACGAAAGGCGGCGGCGCGCTGATGACGAACACCTCAAAGCCGGCGGGCGCTTTCTCCAGTGCGACGACATGCGCATCCGCGGCGTCCTCGACCGTGAGGCGGCGGTGCAAAAATTCGTTCGCCTTCAAATTCGCGCCGCTCAGTCCGCGGTCGGTATCGTCTTCCTCGGGAAAGAAGCGGCCGGTGCGAAGCACGGCGCAGTTCAGCCCATGCTCGAAACTGTAGAGACGGCAAAGCCCTTCGGCCGAGAGCTTGGTCAAGCCGTAGATGTTACGAGGCTCGAGCGGACCGGTAGCTTCATCGAGCCAGATGGCCGCCGATCCCCGGGCCTGCCTGATTTCCCGGGAGATCATCAGCGAGGTCGTCGAGGTGAAGACGAAGCGGTCATGCCGGGCAGCGACGGCCGCCTTCAACAGGTTGAGCGTTCCCGTGACGTTGACATCGATAAAGGACTGCTCGGCGAAGCGCGCGATGTCCGGCTTGTGCAGAGCGCCCGCGTGGATCACCGCCTCGATCGCGTGATCCGCAAACACCTGCTCGACCACGGCCCGATCCGCGACCGACCCGACGACATCGGTCTCCTCGCCCGCAACCACGTCCAGCCCGGTGACGCGGTGGCCGGCCGTTCGCAGCCTCGGCGCCAGGAAGCGGCCGAGCCAGCCGGAAGAGCCCGTCAGCAGCACGCGCATGACGCAGGCCTTGCCGTCAGAAGACTTTTGCGACCGCGGCCTGCGCGTCGCTCTGGATTCGCTTCAGATGATCGGCGCTTTCAAAGCTTTCCGCGTAGATCTTGTAGACATCCTCGGTGCCGGACGGCCGCGCCGCAAACCATCCACTATCGGTCTCGACCTTCAGGCCGCCGAAGGATTGATCGTTGCCCGGCGCTTTGGTTCGGACCGCACGCACGGGTTCGCCGGCCAGCGTCTTCAAATCGAGCTGCTCGGGCGTCGCCGCTTTCAGCGCATTCTTCTGCGGCAGCGTCGCCGCCACGTCGATGCGCTCGTAGAAGGGCACGCCGAGCTCGTCGGTCAGCGCGGTGAACGACTGGCTCGGATCGCGGCCGGTCTTCGCCATCATCTCCGCGGCAAGGAGGCCCATCACGATGCCGTCCTTGTCTGTCGTCCACACCGTTCCGTCCCGCTTGAGGAAGGAAGCCCCGGCACTTTCCTCGCCGGCAAAGCCAAAACCGCCGCTGCCGAGACCCTCGACGAACCATTTGAATCCGACCGGCGTCTCGACCAGCTTTCGGTTCAGCTTTTTCGCGACGCGGTCGATGATCGAGCTGGAAACGATGGTCTTGCCGATCGCGGCGCTCCCGCTCCAGCCTGTCCGGTGCGCGAACAGATAGGCGATGGCGGCGGCCAGAAAATGGTTCGGGTTCATCAGCCCGCCCGTGCGCGTCACGATGCCGTGGCGGTCCGCGTCGGTGTCGTTGGCGAATGCGACGTCGAACCGGTCGCGCATCTGGATCAGGCTCGCCATCGCGTAGGGCGAGGAGCAGTCCATCCGGATCTTGCCGTCCCAATCCGCGGTCATGAAGCGGAAGGTCGGGTCGACCGCATCGTTCACGATCTCAGCCTTGATCCGGTAGCGCTCGATGATCGGCTGCCAGAAATGCACGGCCGCGCCGCCCAGCGGATCGATGCCGATCTTCACGCCGGATGAGGCCACCAGCGCCAGATCGACGCTGTTGCCGAGATCGGCAACGTAAGGCGTGATGTAATCGTAGAGATGCGTCGACGGTGCTTTTCGCGCGCGCTCATACGGCATCCGTTTGACGCCTTGCAACCCCGCCGCCATGTAGGCGTTCGCCTGCTTCTCCACCTTGCCGGTGACGTCGGTATCGGCCGGGCCGCCATGCGGCGGATTGTACTTGTAGCCGCCATCCTCCGGTGGATTGTGCGATGGCGTGATCACCACGCCGTCGGCAAGACCCGACGTTCGCCCCTTGTTGTAGCTCAGGATGGCATGCGAGATCACCGGCGTCGGCGTGTAGCCGCCGCGATCATCGATCATGATCTCGACGCCGTTCGCCGCGAACACCTCGACCGCACTGGCCAGCGCCGGCTCAGCCAGCGCATGGGTATCGATGCCGATGAACAGCGGCCCGGTCAGGCCGGTTTCGCGGCGATGGTCGCAGATCGCCTGCGTGGTTGCGAGGATGTGATCCTCGTTGAAGGAGTTTTTCAGCGACGAGCCGCGATGGCCCGACGTGCCGAAGGCGACGCGCTGCGCGGGATCGGCCGGGTCGGGCTTTTGCGCAAAATAGGCGGTGACCAGCCGGGGAATGTTTTGCAGCGAAGCAGGATCGACCGGCTTGCCGGCGGCGGGATTGGGCGCAGTCACTTGACCTCACATGGTTCTCGCAAAGGATAGCCTGATAAGTCAGGAGCACGCCTGCAAGTTCGGATTCAATGACCGCCTTTTTAGGACTGCGACTGCATACGGGTCAAATTGGCCGCAAAATGCGAGAGAGCCCGGGACGGTGTCCCGGGCCCTCGCACCAAACTGTAGAGAGATCAGTAATAGTAGCGCACGCGGGGATAGCCGTACACCACCGGCGCACCGTAAACGACCGGACCACCGTAGTAGTAGCCGTAGCCACCGTTGTAATAGGCATCGGCCGCGATCGCCGCAGCAGTCGCCGCCGCGACACCGGCAACGACGCGTGCGCCACGACCGCCACGCGCTTCAGCGGGAGCGCTCGCCACAGCGGCAAGGGTGGCAACGGCAGCAACGGTCAGAACAAGCTTTTTCATGGGAAGCCCCTTTGGTTGATATGACCCATAGACGGGATTGGGTTGCGAATGGTTTTGAGCACCGCCTGAAAATGACCCTAGGCCCTCCCGCTGCCGAGTTATGTGCGCAAGGTCACACAGCGCTTTCCGCTTGCGAAAGGGCACGGTGTCGCACCTGCTGCGCGTCTATTCGCGCCTCGCGTTTCTTGTCCGCGATGACGACAGTCGGCTAAATTTCGCCATCCGCGCCAATGAGGCTGATCACGTGACGACGCCAAGAATAATCGCCGCGATCGGATGTCTGGCCGCGCTTGCGTCAGCATTCGCGCAGGAAGAGCACCCCTCCGCACGGACCAGCCTTTCGCTGCAGGTTGCGAGCGATCCGGCACCCGAGAAATGCCGCCGCATCGAGGCGACGCATTCGGTTTTTGGCATTACCACCATGCACCGCACGTTTAACGACGATTTCAACGAACATCCGCTGTCGCGCGGCAAATGGATACCGCATTATGCCGGCGGCGCGGCCTGGCCCGATGCGCGCTACTGGGGCGGCGACGGCTCCGACTTCAAGCGCAAGACCGCCTGGAACGGCGAACAGCAGATCTATGTCGATCCGCGCTACGCCGGCCGCGGCACGACGCCGCTCGGGCTCGATCCGTTCAAGGTCAGCAACGGCATCCTCTCAATCGTCGCCAGCCGCACGCCGCCCGAGCTCAAGAACGTGCTGTTCGACAACGAATACATCTCCGGCATCCTGACCACGCAGAGCGTGTTCGCGCAGAAATACGGCTACTTCGAAATCCGCGCCAAGATACCGGTCGGAATCGGGGTGTGGCCGGCGTTCTGGATGCTCGCCGATGACGGCGGCTGGCCGCCCGAGATCGACATCCTGGAAGGCCGCGGGCAGCGGCCGGGCACCATGGTGATGACCACGCATTGGCGCAACCCCGAAACCGGCCTCGTCAATTCCTGCGGATTCGATTTCGTGGTGCCGACCGCTTCGAGCGAATTCCACGACTATGGCGCGCTGTGGCAGCGCGACCGCATCACCTATTATATCGACCGCAAGCCGGTCGCCGACATCGCGGTGCCTCCCGGCTACGACGATCCCGCCTACATGATCGTCAATCTGGCGATGGGCGCAAAGAATTTTCAGGGCGTCGGATTCGTCAGCGCGGAATCCCCGGCAACGGTCGCATTCGAGATCGACCGGATTTCCGCCTTCCAGATCGATCCGTAAGTTGTTCGGGAGCGTTTGATGTTTTCCAGCTTTTCGCGCCGGCATTTTGCAAAGCTTGCCGGCCTTGCCGCGCTCGGCCTGACCGCATCGCCGACTGAGGCCGCCGAAAGCAAGGCGAAGCAGGGCAAGGACCGCCACGCGCCCGCGCCATTTCCGAAGGATTTCGTCTGGGGCACCGCCACGTCGTCCTATCAGATCGAAGGCGCGGTCAAGGAAGACGGCCGCGGTCCGTCGATCTGGGATACGTTCTCGCACACGCCCGGCAAGATCGGCGACGGCACTAACGGCGACCGCGCCAACGAGCACTATCATCGATACAAGGAAGACGTCCGCCTCATCAAGGATCTCGGCGTCAAGGCCTATCGCTTCTCGATCGCCTGGCCGCGGGTATTTCCGGAAGGCACCGGCAAGCCCAATCCCAAGGGGCTCGACTTCTACAACCGCCTGCTCGATGAGCTGCTCGCCAATGGCATCGAGCCATATGCGACGCTGTATCATTGGGATTTGCCGCAGGCGCTACAGGACAAGGTCGGCGGCTGGCAATCCAGCGAAACTTCGAAGGCATTCGCAGAGTATTCCGGCTACGTCGCCGAGCGCCTGAGCGACCGCGTCAAATATTTCTTCACGCTCAACGAGGCCGGGCGCTTTCTCAATTTCGGCTACGGCTGGGGCATCGATGCGCCCGGGCTGAAGCTGCCGACCGCCGAGCTCAACCAGGCGCGCCACCACACCGTGCTGGGGCACGGCCTCGCCGTGCAGGCGATCCGCGCCAGCGCCCGCAAGGGTACCAAGGTCGGCATCGCCGAAAACATCGCCGCCTGCGTGCCGGCGTTCGCGACGCCGGAACATATCCGCGCCACCGAAATGGCGACGCGCGAATTGAATGCCGGATTTCTGGGCGTGATCCTCGAGGGCAAATACACCGACGGCTTTCTGGCCTATTCCGGCAAGGACGCGCCAAAGTTCACCGCCGACGAACTGAAGATCATCGGCTCCAAAAACGATTTCGTCGGGCTGAACATCTACGCACCGCAATTCTACATCGCCGCCTCCGACAAGAAACCGGGCTGGAGTGTGCTGCCCTTTCCGGCCTCGTTCCCGCACATGAACTCGGAATGGCTGCGCATCGGCCCGGAGGTGATCTACTGGGCGCCGCGGCTTGCTGCAAAAGTCTGGAACATCGAAAACATCTTCATCACCGAGAACGGCACCTCCTCGGAGGACAAGCTCACCGCCGACGGCAAGGTGAATGACCTCGACCGCATCAGCTTCCTGCGCAACTACCTGTTGCAGTTGCAGCGCGCGACCGCAGAGGGCGTGCCGGTGCGCGGCTATTTCCTCTGGAGCCTGATGGACAATTTCGAGTGGATTTTCGGCTTTGAGAAACGCTTTGGTGTGTACCACGTCGATTTCGAGACCCAAGCCCGGGTCCCGAAGCTCAGCGCAGCCTTCTACCGGGACGTGGTGGCGAAGAACGCCATCGGCGTGTAAAGGCTCGCGCCCCGCGCTCTACGCCGGCTGCTCATCGGTGTCGTGTTTCAACCCACGCATGAGGAAACTGGTGCGACGCACGGATTGCTTGAGCACCGCCTGCGCGGCCAAGGCCACCTCGCGCGAGAAATGGATGTCGATGGTCGCCGCGCAATATTCCGACCGGGCCCATCCCCGGAGTTCGTCGCCGACAATCTCCAGCACCTCAAACCCCAGGAAAACGGCGTCGTATATCTCCCGTCCGAGCGAAAGATTGAGCTTTGCCTGGATGGCGAGCTGTTCAATGTCCGTAAGCCGAAACGACGTCATGGAAAAAATCCCCGTAGCGCAAATTAGTCTGCGCTTCGGGCGAAAAGGTTCTGCCTGCGGATATGCGTAGTTTTCCGGGAAGGGATAAATTTTTCGGGAATAAGAAGCTGGCAGCGGAGTTATACGCTGATCGGCCTCGTGCTATTTTCCCGCAGAGGTTTCATGCCGGTTTGAATGCGTGACACACGCCGCGTTCGAATTGCCGATAAGCCGCAAGCGCCTGCCTGTCGGCAAATGGCAAAACCTGCATCATAATCACACCGGCCACCCGCAACGTCGGATCGATCCAGTAATAGGTGTTGTACAGGCCGGCCCAAGTCAGGCTGCCTGCCCTGCGTCCGTCGGGCACCGGATCGATGTTGATCATGCCGCCGAGGCCCCAGCGCAGATGCACGCCCGGGAAAAAATCAACGTCGTTCGAAAGCGCTGCATTTTCCGTCTTCAGGCGCCCCGCCTCGATGTTGCCGATCTGGTTCTTGCCCATCAGTGCAACGGTCTCCGGCCGCAGGATGCCGGCGCCGCGAAAATTTCCGCCGTTGAGCAGCGCCTGCAGCAGCGTGAGATAGTCCGGCGCGGTCGAATAAATGCCGCCGCCACCGGAGAACGAGATCGGCTCGTTCAGTTTTTCGAACGGCTGCGCTACCAGCTTTCCGTCCGCGCCATGCCGGTGCAGGCTCGCCTGCCGCGCGCGCTGCTTTTCCGTGATCGTCGGCGACGTGTCGTTCATGCCGAGCGGACCGGTGATGTTCTCGCGAATGTAGCGGTCGAGCGGTTGTCCGCTCGCGATCTCCACCATGCGGCCGACGCGGTCGATGCTGCCGCCATAGGCCCAGCGCGTGCCCGGCTCGAACATCAGCGGCATGCGCGGCAGGTCCTTTTTGCCGCGCGCGGCCTTGAGGTAGCGCACGACGTTGGCGTCCCACAGCGGATAGCTCAGGCCCGACGTGTGCGTCAGCAGGTGACGCAAGGTGACCGGCTTGTGCGCCGGCTGCAATTGCGGCGCGCCCTTCGCGTCAAAACCGCTGAGGATTCTCGGGGAAGCCAGCGCCGGATCGATATTGCCGGCGGGCTCGTCCAGCTTCAGCCTGCCGCGCTCCACAAGCTGAAGCGCCGCGACCGAGGTGAGCAGCTTGACCATCGAGGCGATGCGAAAAACCGTGTCCGTCGACATCGGCGTCGCCGTCGCCATGCTGCGCAGGCCGAATGCCCCTTCGTAGATCACCGATTGCTCGCTCGCGGCCATCGCCACAATGCCGGGGACTTCCTTCGCGTCGACCCTGGCTCGTAGCGCGGCGTCGATTTCGCCGGTTTGAACCGGCTTGCGCGACCGCGCCGCCAAGGCCGGCGAATGCACGGACGGCAACATCCCCGCCGAGGCAAGGGCCGCGCTTTGCAGCATCATCTGACGACGGCTAAGCCATGATACCGATCGCATCCCGTGCACCAGATCCTATCGCGTCTTCGTTTCCTCGTATTTCGACAGCGCGGTCTCGAACTTCTTGTTGAACAGCCACATCCCGTCCATGATTTCACGCATGGTCGCAGACGTCCTGGCGCGATCGGATTTTCCAAAGGTGAAGACGCTGTTATTGCGCAGATATCCCATCACGGTGGGATCGGAAATCCGGTAGGCAAGAAGATTGCCCGACCGCAGCGCCGATTTCGTCGGCGAGGGAACGATCTGGATCAATTCGAAGAACTTCATCTGGTCGATCGGATCGGGCAGCGTCTTTACGATACCCGGAATCTGCGTGAACAGCTCGGCATGCGCATTCATCAGGCCGTTGCGCACGCCGGTCCAATGATTGTACCGGCGGTCCATACTGCCGGCGCGCGCCTCTTCCTTGTCGTCGCGCGCGATCAATTGCGGATCGAAGGCGGCAATCGAGCTCTTGATGGCCGCCCATTTCCGCTGGCCGCTCTGATCCTCCGGCACGCCGGTCTGGTAACTGCCCTTGTACTTGTTCGAACGCGCATTGCCGATGTTCTGGTAGCCGTTGGTTTCGGCATAGAACATCCCGACGCTGATCCGCGCCGCGATCTCCGCGTTGGCGGCGTCCAGCCCTTTTGCCCGTGCGATGGCTCTCGCGAGATCAGCGACATCCTTGATCGGCGTGGCTGAGTTCTGCGCATTGGCAGGCGGCGCCTGCATGACCTCGAAAACCTTCAGATACTCGTCGATCAGCGGCTCGTTGTCCGCGTCGAAATAGGCCGGCGGCATTCCGAACTTGTTGGACCTTCCGATCCGCGACGGCTGCGCATCCGTTAGATCCTTGTAGCTGCTGATCACGTCGTTGCGCGCGAGATAGACCGCCTGCCCCGGCAGGTTCGGCAGCGCCTGCTTCGCATCGATCTGCGCGCGCCGCTCGCGCAGGATCGATTTGAAGCGGCTGAGCGCACTGTTATAGGCAGCGAGCGCGTCCGGCTGTTTGTTCTCGGCCGCAGCAGGCTGCGCCACGGCAGCTGATATGAAGCCGACACCGCCGGCCGATGCGAGAACGACGGCAAGAGACAACGCCAACATAGTCGGGCCACGAAAGGACATTGCAGAGCCACTCGCAATGAAATGACGAGTGCTCGTGTAAACGAGATTCTGCCGTAATTCCAGACCTCGGCAGCCATGATACACGGTCACTTGAGGTCGCGATGGTGGACATTTGACGCGAAGGCCGACACATATGGCGGCGGGCGGTGTGCGCGACAGGAGAATTGCATGACATTTTCAAGCCTCTTTGCGCGGCTGGTCGCGCTGATCGGCGGCGTCGCGCTGCTGTGGCGCCGGATGCAGGGCGATGCGCCCAAGCCGGCCTGGGGCAGCGCGCCGGTGATTCCGGCGGCAAAATCGCAAGGCGCCATCCCGACGCTCAAGATGCCGACCGCGAAGGGCTGGAGCGAGGGGCAGAAACCGGTCGCCGCGCCTGGGCTTCAGGTCAACGCGTTCGCTAGCGATCTCGACCATCCGCGCTGGATCGACGTGCTGCCCAATGGCGACGTCCTCATCGCCGAGTCGACGCAGATCGCGGGAACGCCGCGCAACGTGTTCCACTATGCGATGCAGGCGACGATGCGCCGTGCCGCCGCGCTTGGCGTCAGCGCCAACCGCATCACGCGGCTGCGCGATCGCGACGGTGACGGCGTTGCCGAGGAGCGCGGTATCTTCATGGAAGGACTGAGCCAGCCTTTCGGGATGGCGCTGGTCGGCAGCACATTCTATGTCGGCAACACCGACGGCGTGGTGGCCTTTCCGTATACGGCCGGCGCGGATCGCATCACCGCCACAGGCAAGAAGCTGATCACCTTCAAACCCGCCGGGCACTGGACGCGCAGCCTGTTGGCGAGCGCGGATGGCAAAAAGCTCTATGCCGGCGTCGGCTCGCTCAGCAATATCGGCGAGCTGGGCATGGAGGCCGAGGAAGGCCGCGCAGCGATCTACGAGCTCGACCTGGAGCGTGGCACCAGCCGCATTTTTGCCAGCGGCCTGCGCAACGCCGTGGGGCTTGCATGGGAGCCGAAGACGTCGGTGCTCTGGACCGTCGTCAACGAGCGCGACGGTCTCGGCGACGAGACACCGCCGGACTATTTGACCTCCGTGCGCGAGGGCGGCTTCTACGGCTGGCCCTATTGCTATTGGGGCCAGACCGTCGACGATCGCGTGCCGCAGGATTCCGCGCTGGTGGCCAAAGCCATCACACCCGACTACGCGCTCGGCGGCCACACCGCCTCGCTCGGCCTGTGCTGGATGCCGGCGGGCACTCTGCCCGGCTTTCCCGAGGGCATGGCGATCGGCCAGCACGGCTCCTGGAACCGCAGCACGCTGAGCGGCTACGCCGTGGTGTTCGTGCCGTTCGAGAATGGCAAGCCGTCAGGACCCGCGCGCGATATCCTGACGGGATTTCTCGCGACGGACGAGAAGGTGTCCTACGGACGGCCGGTCGGCGTCACGCTTGGTCCCGATCGCTCGCTGCTGGTCGCTGACGATGTCGGCAACGTCATCTGGCGCGTGACAGGCGCCAAGTAGATCACAGAATGGATCGGCCTCTCACGCGGCCTCGGTGCACGCTTCCATGACCTTGTCGATCTCGGCCTTCGAGAGAACTCCGAGCTCGGCAATGAACACGATCCGCGCGCGCGGCACCCCGGGCGCCAGCGCCTCGCCTGGCGCCAGCGTCGCGCGCCCGCCGGCGAGCTGGAACACCATCAACCGCCCGGGCTGCTCCGCTGTCTCGAACAATCCCTTCGCCCGCGCGAGCTTTGGCGCCAGCAGCCCGATCGCCTGCTGCAATCGCGGGAGCGACACCGGCCGGTCGGATGTCCAGCTCAGCGTCTCGAAGCTGTCAGCCGCCGGCCGTCGCGGCCCCACTTCGCGCGGCGCCGGCACGCGATCTGCATCCACGGGAAACAGCAGCGCAGTTGGGACCTCGCCGTGCAGCGCGTCGACCACCACAGCGGCAGGGCGTAGCGCGCGGGCGGCATCGCGCAGTTGCGCGCGAGTGACTGCGTCCGCCAGATCCACTTTGTTCAGAGCGACCACATCGGCCGCGCGCAACTGAGATCGCAACAGCGCATCGTCATTCAGTGTCTCCGCGCGTGTCGTCGCGTCGAGCACGCACAGCACGGTTTCAAGCGGCGCTTCCTGCCAGATCAGGGGATCCATCAGGTTGCGCACGATATCCGCGGGATCGGCGACCCCGCTGGTTTCGATCACGATGAACTCCGGCCGCGGGTCGCGCCGCAGCAGGGCGGCGAGCGTACGCAGGAGATCGCCTTCCAGCGAGCAGCAGATGCAGCCGTTGGCGAGGCTCACCACGCCATCGCTGGCCCCGGTGATGAGTTCGGCATCGATGTTGATCGCGCCGAAATCATTGACGACGGCGGCGATGCGCCTGCCTTCCGCATGCGCCAGCAAATGGTTGACGACCGTGGTCTTGCCCGCGCCGAGAAAACCAGTCACCAGCAGGATCGGGACCGGCACCATCAATCCGCGACAATGGGCCGGCGCACCGGCCGGCCGGGCCTTGCCGCCACATCCAGCACGCCGTCTGATATCAGCGGCTGGCCGCTGACGATGAGATGCCGCACGCCTTCTGACGGACGGTTCATCGCCGAGAAGGTCGCGCGGTCGCTCAGGGTCTCGAAATCGAACACGACGATGTCGGCATCGGCGCCCGGCTGGAGCCTGCCCTTGGCGCGCATCGCGGGCGTGCTGGCGGAAAGAATCTCCGCCGGGATCAGCGCGCATTTGCGCACGCCTTCCAGCAGCGACAGCGCGCGGCGCTCGCGCACCCACTCTCGGATGAAGCGCGTGAAGCAGCCGGCCGAGCGCGGATGCGAGGTGGCATCATCGGGCAGCGGCCAGGCATCGCCGGTGTAGGCCTTGCCGTCCGACAGCGTCCAGGGCATCGCGTCAGACGCGATCGCGCCGCCCGGATACAGCACCGACATGTCGAGCAGGTCGCGATGATGCGGATTGTTCTCGGTGTCCAGGATATGCCACAGCACCAGCGTCGATGGTTCCTCCTTCTGCGCCGCCAGCAGTTCCTGCCGATCACGAAAGCGCCGGCCATCGGTCACCCGCTGCACCGAATCGTAGCCAAGGCCGTTGCGTTCCTCGAACTTGGGGTCGCTGAAGAAGGCCGCGGCCAGCACAGTCGAGCCGGTGCCGTAGGGATAGGCTTCGACCGTAATCGGAAGGCCCTGGGCCTGCGCCTTCTTGATCAGCGCCGCGCAACGCTCCACGTCCGTCTTGCTGGACGAGTTGAAGTGGCAGATGTGCATGTGCGCGCCGGTGGCGCCCGCATAGCCGATCAGACGGATATAAGCCTCGGCCGCGCTCTCGGGATCGATGCGGGACATGTAGGCGACATGGGTGAAGGTTGCGACATTATGTGCGGCCGCAAGCTGGCACACCGCGGTCAGCTCCTGCACTCCGGCGCCGGGCGCATAGGCGTTGAGAATGCCGATGCCGATGCCGCCCTCGTTCAGTCCGCCCGCCAGGCGATCCAGGATGCCGGCGATTTCCTTGTCGCTGGCGACATTGTCGATCCAGCGGCGATCGCGCATGGCATTGCCGAATGCCTCCAGCGAGCTTTCCGCGTTGGAACCGGTCATCGCGCCGATGCGCGCAAAGGCCCAGTTGGCGGCGGCGCCGTAATTGAGCACGCGGCCCTTTTCGGCCTGCCGCCGATACCAGGACGCAACCGGCAACACGCCTGCCTCGAGGTCGAGCGTCGTCGTCACGCCGTCGAACGCCTGCATGCGATCGGCCGGGATCGACTGGCCGTGCGCGTGCAGATCGATGAAGCCCGGCGCCACCACGAGCCCGGTCGCGTCGATCACGCGCTCGGCGCTGCCGAGGCCCGTACCGACGGCGGCGATTTGTCCATCCACCAGTGCCACATCGCCGATGGCATCCATCCCGCTGGCCGGATCCACCACCCGGCCGCCGCTGATCACCAAGCCGCCCATGTCGTCACTCCCGCAAGCCGCCGCGAATCCAATAGAGGCAGATTTTCCTGACCACAACCACCTCCACCGATGCTGATGTCGCATGCGCAAGGCTACACAATCCATCGCGGGAACATGCTAAACGGCTGCCATGTCTGAAATCTCGACCTATGACGGGCAACCGCTGCCGTTCGAACAACTCGCGAAAGCGATCGGGGAACGCCGGTCGCTCTATGGCCGCGCCAGCGGACTTCGC
Source organism: Bradyrhizobium lablabi (assembly GCF_018129385.1). Taxonomy (GTDB): domain Bacteria; phylum Pseudomonadota; class Alphaproteobacteria; order Rhizobiales; family Xanthobacteraceae; genus Bradyrhizobium; species Bradyrhizobium lablabi_C. Next base: position 55,393 of record NZ_JAFCLN010000022.1, on the reverse strand, counting down.
ATCGACCGTGCGGAACGCGGCGAAGCCTGGTCCAGCCTGCCCTACCAATCCGTCTTCGCCGGCGACACCGGTTCCGGCGTGATCCACGGCGGCGTGGTTACCGCCATGCTGGATGAAAGCTGCGGCATGGCCGTGCAGCTCGCGCTCGACGGCAGCCGCGCGATCGCGACCCTCGATCTGCGCATTGACTACCAGAAGCCCGCCAAACCCGGGCTCGACATCAAGGCGCATTCGATCTGCTATCACGTCACGCGCTCGATCGCCTTCGTGCGCGCGACCGCCTACCAGGAGACTGAGCAGGATCCGGTCGCCACCGCCGCCGCCTGCTTCATGGTCGGCGCCAACCGCGCCAACATGCTGCGCGACAGATCGGCCTACGAGGTACCGGTTCTCGACGCGCCCGAGGACAATTCAGGCCCGTTCGCCAACAGCCCGTTCGCCCGCTGCCTCGGCATCCGCGTCACTGAGGACGGCGTGCTGCACATGCCCTTTTCGCAAAGGATCATCGGCAATCCCGTTCTGCCCGCCATCCACGGCGGCATTACCGGCGCCTTCCTGGAGACCACAGCGATCGTCGGCGTCGCACGCGAACTCGGCATCGCGACACCGCCCAAGCCGATTGGCCTCACCATCAACTATCTGCGTTCCGGCCGCGCGCTGGACAGTTTTGCGAACGTCTCCATCGTCCGGCAGGGCCAGCGCATCGTCGCGTTCCAGGCGCAGGCTTGGCAGGAGGATGCGACGAAGCCAATTGCTACGGCGTTCGGGCATTTCAGGCTGAGACAGCGAGAATAGGGAGCATGACTCCCGCGCCAACACCGAACTCAGCTTGCGCTGGATGCCAAGGATTCTTCCAGAAATCGTCTTGCCGTTTTCAGATCCACCGTCTCGAGCCCCTCACTGAACCGGCCATACACGGATGACAACGCCGCCCAGGCTTTCTCGGGATGCTGACTGCGATAGAGGCGAGCGAGTCCGAGCGTTGCCCGAAGCTCCCAGGCCAGGGCCGATTGGCTTTTCGCCAGATCGATCGCGCGGAGATACGCCGCTTCTGCACCTGCTTGCCCCTTTGCGTTGAGAATTTCGGCTTCGAGGCGCAAATATTCCGGCATGAACATCGTTTGACCGTTTTGATGCATGTCCGCAACGCGCTCGTCGATATGGCGTTTGGCATCCTCATGGCGGCCAACGCCCACAAGGGCTTCGATCAGGCCGAGCGCATGATAGGCCGGATTGTAGCCGGACAGACGCACCCGTTCGAAGCTTGCCTCCAGCGCCGGTAAGGCGGGACCTGCACCCGCAGTCCGGAATAACAAGTCGGCCTCAAAGGAATCTGCGAGTTCAGGAAATGGCCGTATCGCATGCGCGACGCTCGTCTTTTTCAGATGTGCGGCGATTTTCCGGGCCCACTCCCAATCGCCGAGCCACGAGGTCACGACGGATGCCTGATAACAGGCCATGACGATGATGATCGGGTCGCTCTGGCGTTCCGAAAAATCAAGCAGCCGGCGCGTGGACGCGGCGGCTTCGCCTGGCTGGCCAAGAAGCCACAGAATACGGGCCGAAACAGCGACCGATCGGACGCGCTGATCCAGACCATATTTCAGCGTGTTGATCTTTTGGTCGAGCGGAGCGTTTTGCAGAACGGCCCGGAAGCAGGCTCCGGCCTTCGCCTGGTCTCCGGCGTAATGAAAGGACTGGCTCAGCATTGCGTTCGCCATGGCGCGCGCGACTGCATCGTCCAGTTCTTCGGCAATCTGCAAGACTTGCACAGCCACCGGCATGGCCGCCTTGTGCTTTCCGGTCCGGGTCAAGTAGATATGGTGGCCGCCGAGCGCCCTGATCTGCGCATACTGGTCCTTCAGCTCGGCGGAGAGAGCGATCAACGCGTCGATGGCGCGAAGAGACGTGTCGGTGTTTCCGAGCATCACGACACAGGATTGAGCGTAGGCGGATCGCAGCATCAGCTCCTGGCGAGTACGGCGCTGCGTGGCGTTCATCGCATCCAAGGCGCGTGAAGACCATTCGTAAGCTTCGGCCATCAACCCGAGTTGCATGAAAAACATGGAGGCTCCGGCGCCGACATGAATGGCCAACGCAGTGTCACCATCCTCCGAAAATGCCCATTGCAGCGCCGCGCGCACGTTGCCGATCTGATCCTTCTGGGCCGGATACCCTCCTTCGGCAAAGGTCTTGTCCTTGTCGGACCACATATCGTCGAGCGAGCCAGCAAAATATTCCGCATGCGCTCTTGCCGCTCGAACATACTCGCCGGCTGCGCGCAACTCTTCCATGGCATAGATACGGGTCGTTTCCAGCAGCCGATAACGCGCGACACTTCCGCTGATGTCGGCTGAAACAAGCGATTTGAAAACCAGATTTCCGAGATGATCGAGGAACTCGGCCTCCGTGCTTCCACCGTCCTCCGCTACGGAGATCGCCGCAGTCAACGTAAAATGACCGGCAAATATGGCGAGCCGCCGCAGGATAGTCCGCTCGGATGGACCAAGGAGCCCGACGCTCCAGTCGAACGTGGCGCGCAGTGTCCGATGGCGGTCGGGAGCCGTGCGCCTGTGCAGCGACGGCAGCCTGAGCCCGTCCTCCAGGTGCGCGGCCAACCCGCGCAATCCAAATATCGCGACGTAAGCCGCGGCGAACTCGATGGCCAGCGGAATTCCGTCAAGCTTGCGGCAAATCTCGCCGACCACATCGGCGTCCGATTCTTCGAGCTTGAATTCGCCCGAATGGGCGGTTGCGCGTTCGATGAATAGCTGGGCCGCCGCGTAGCCGTCCAGATCCGGCAGCGTCAAGTGCCGCGACGAGTCCGGCATGTTGAGGGGCGTCAACAGGTAGACGTGCTCGCCCTCGGTAATCAGGGGCTCACGGCTGGTCGCCAGTAGTTTTACACCAGGCGCGCCTTGCAGCAGCGCAGATGCCAAACGCGCTGCATCCGAAATCAGGTGTTCGCAATTATCGAGTATGACAAGCAGCTCTTTATTCTGCAAAGCCTTGACGAGGCCCGGAAGCGGATTCCTTTCCTGCGTCGGAATACCCAGAGTGCTCGCGAGCGCATTGGGCACAAAGTTTCCATCCGCGATCGAAGCAAGATCAACCAGCCAGACGCCGTGCTGGAAGTCGGCCAGCAAATCTTCGGCTACAGCCAGCGCAACCGACGTTTTTCCAATCCCTCCGGGGCCAACGATGGTGAGCAAGCGGTGCTGACCGATCTGCCCGACCAATTCGGCAGAGGCGGCACCCCGCCCGACCAGTCTTGCCGGCGCCACGGGCAGGTTATGCGCGCCTCTGGCGGAGCTTTCTTTCGGTGGTGGAATGTCCAGGCTGTCGGACGACGTCGATGCGACAAGACTGTAGCCGCGCCCCGAGACCGACAGGATATATCGCCGGCCGCCGGTCCCGTCGCCAATCGCCCGACGGAGCGCCGAAATAGTCACCCTGAGGCTGCCCTCATCAACACGGGCGTTCGGCCACACCCGTTCCATGAGCTCGCCCTTGCTGACAAGCTCACCGGAACGCTCGGCAAGTGCGATCAAGGTATCGAGGGCACGGCTTCCAACGCGCAGCGTTCGGTCACCTTCAAGCAGCAAGCGCTGGTGAAGGAAGAGTCGAAAGGGACCAAAGCGGACGACGTTCTCAGCACCACGCATTCGCACGTCCCTTGTATCCTGAGATCGATGCTCGGGGCCAAAAGCAGATGGCGCTCCCTGAGGAAATCGACGGCTCAAGGAAAAGCGCAGATCATACAAGCACAACTCGGCTTGATTGCCAGGAGACTGATACCACCTGGGTATACCACCATCAAGCTGGAGAAGCCGCGTCAAAGGTATCTCGGCCGTCGGTTTGGCCGATTGATCTGACTATCAATTATCTTCGTTACGGCCGCGCGCGCCAAGGCAACGAGCCGGGCGACCTGAGCGCCGCGAAACCCGACGCTCAGGTCTGCAAGCATCACTTCTTGGCGATGTTCCAATAGACCGGGACCGCCGCCTTCAGGATGCCGTCGACGTTGCTACGCACGGCACGCACCAGGTAAAGCTGCGCCGCTGGCCAATAGGGCACGTATTCCACTGCCCGAAGCTGGAGTTCGGTCGCGATCTTCTTCTTCTGCCCGGCGTCGGTCGCCAGTGCGAAGTCGCTGCGCAGCTTCTCGATCGTCTCGTCGCAGGGCCAGCCGAACCATGCCTTCTCACAGTTGGCGCGAAGGGCGAGATGGCCTACCGGCTCGAACATGTCCGCGCCCGTCGGCCCCGACATGAAAAGCGACCAGCCTCCCTTGTCGACGGTCTCCTTCGAGGCGCGGCGTCCGACCAGCGTGCCCCAATCCATCGCCTGCGGTTCGACCTTGAGACCGATCTGCCGCATCAATTGCTCGGCGACGAGGCTGAACGTGTTGGTCGGGCCGCTTTCAGTGGCGTGCAGCACCACGACCGGCGTACCGTCATATCCGCTCTCGGCGATCAGCTTCCTGGCCTTCTCGAGATCCGGCTTCACCCAGCCCTCTGCCGTGAAGTAGGGCGATGAGCACATGAAGAAGCTCGGGCAGTTCTTGTAGAGTTTTGGATCGCTGACATAGGCCCGCGCAAACTTCTCCTGATCGATCATGTAGCTGATCGCCTGACGGACCTTCTGGTTGTTGAAGGGCGGCACCGCCGTATTCATGCGGAACACCATCTGCATGCCCAGCGTATCCTGCGGCATGGTCTTGATGTCGGGATTGCCCGCGAGCGTCGGCAAAAAGTCCGGCGGCACTTCCTCGAAGAGGTCGATCTCACCGGCCTGCAGCGCGTTGAGCGCAGTCTGCGCATCCGGAATGTAGTGCCATTCGACGCGATCGACCTTGGCGATCTTGCCGCCGGCCAGGCCGTTCGCCGGCTCCTGACGCGGCTTGTAATCCGGGTTCTTCACATAAACCACCCTGGAGCCCGGGACCCACTCGTCCTTCTTCATGATGAAGGGACCCGAGCCGGTCGCATCGGTGATCGCGGTATCAGCCGGGGTTGCGGCGATTGCCTTCGGCATGATGAACGGCACGTTGGAGCTCGGTTTGCTGAGCGCCTCGATCACCAGGCCCCACGGACGCTTGAGCTTCAGCTCGAAAGTCTTTTCGTCCTTGACGGTCAGGCCGTCGCTGACGGAGGCAAGCTGCTGGCCGAGGCCGTCGCGCTGCCACCAGCGCTTCAACGAAGCGACCGCATCTTCCGCAGTCACCGGCTGACCGTTGCTGAAGGTCAGGCCGCCACGCAATGTGAATGTGTAGGTGAGCTGATCATTGCTGACCGACCACGCTTCAAGCATCTGCGGCTGTGCGGCCAGTTGCTCGTCCAGCGAGAACAGCGTGTCGTAGACCATGTAGCCGTGGTTGCGCACCATATAGTCGGACGTGATGACGGGATCGATCTGCTTGAGATCGCCGAACGGCCGGATCTTCAGAACCGTCTCGGCGCGGGCGGGCGACACGGCACCCAGCAAGCCTGCCGCGACGACGACGGCAAACAGTCTATTCGGCGCTTTCATTTCGGTACTCCTCCCGTTTCACTGTTTTTGAACGACTGCAATGTCTTCGGCCGCGCCGGGGCGCGAGACGTTCGGCGGCGGCAGTGATTGCGAATGATGGCAAGCGACGAAGTGGCCGGCCGCGATCTCGGTCATCGGCGGCGCCTGCTGCGCGCAGATGTCCGTGGCGAAGGGACAGCGCGTCCGGAAACGGCAACCGGAAGGCAACGCAGCAGCGCTCGGTATCTCCCCTTCGAGCGGCAAACGGCGGCGGCGATTGCGCGGATGGGTCACCGGCACGGAATCGATCAGTGCGCGCGTATAGGGATGCGCCGGCGCAGCGAACATCGCCTCTGCCGGCGCCTGCTCGACGATCGCGCCGAGATACATCACCGCGACGTCGTCGGCGAGATAACGCACCACGGACAGATCGTGCGAGATGAAGAGATAGGAAATCCCGATCTCCCGCTGCACGTCCTTCAACAGATTGAGGATCTGCGAACGGATCGAGACGTCGAGCGCGGCGACGGCCTCGTCGGCGACGATCAGCGACGGCTCCGCCGCGAGCGCCCGGGCGATGCCGAGGCGCTGGCGTTGCCCGCCGGATAGATGGTGCGGCAGGCGGGAATGGAAATGCTGCGGCAGGCCGACCTGATCGAACAGGCGCAAGACCTTGCGCTGGCGCGAGACGGCATCGCCGATGCCGAAGTTCAGGAGCGGCTCCTCGACGATCTCGGCGGCCGTCATGCGCGCATTGAGACAGGCGAACGGATCCTGGAACACCATCTGGATCTGCCGGCGCTTGCGCCGCAGCGTCTCACCGGCGAGGTCAGTGAAATCCTCGCCGTTGACGCGGACGGAGCCGGCGGTCGGTTTCAGGAGACGCACGACCAGCCGGCCGATCGTCGTCTTGCCGCAGCCGCTCTCGCCGACGAGACAGAACGTGCGGCCGCGTCCGACTGCGAAGCTGACGCCGTCGACAGCCCGCAATTCGCGCCGGCCGAAGAGTCCGAATGGACCTTTCTGCGATGTGAAGACCTGCGTCAGGCCGGAGACTTCCAGCACCGCGCTCATGCCGGCATCTCCTCGTCAATCCTGCCAAGCCAGCAGGCCGCCTGATGCGGGCCTGCGCCGGACAGCGGCGGCATTTCGGAATGACAGACCGGCATGGCGGAGGCGCAGCGTTGACGGAACGAGCAACCCGTACCGAGCGATGCCGGGCTCGGGACATTGCCCGGAATTTCCGCGAGACGATCCCGGCTGCCGCTGTTGAGCTGCCGGATCGCGCCAAGCAGGCCGCGCGTATAAGGATGCGCCGCGCGGTCGAAGAGATCGTTGGCGCTCGCCTGCTCCACGACGGTGCCGGCGTAGAGCACGACGACCCGATCGGCCATTTCTGCAACCACGCCCAGATCGTGCGTAATGAGCAGCACCGACGTGCCGAACTCGCGGCGAAGATCGTCGATCAGCGTCAGAACCTGCGCCTGGATGGTGACGTCGAGCGCTGTCGTGGGTTCGTCGGCGATCAGCAAGGCCGGACGAAGCGCCAGCGCCATGGCGATCATCACCCGCTGCCGCATGCCGCCGGAGAGCTGGTGCGGAAACTCCTCTGCCCGCCGCCGCGCGTCCGGAATGCGTACGAGGTCGAGGAGTTGCAGCGCCTGCCGCAGCCCGTCGGCTTCAGAGACGCCGCGGTGTTCGACAATCACCTCGGCGATCTGCTGACCTATCCGCTGCAGCGGATTAAGCGACGTCATCGGCTCCTGGAACACTATCGCGATGCGGTCGCCGCGCAGCCGCCGCATTTCTTCGGCGCGAAGCGAGAGGAGATCACGCCCCTCGAAAAGGATTCGGCCGGAGGAGACCTGCATGACCTTGCGGTTGAGCAGGCCGATGATGGACAGCGCCGTCAGGCTTTTGCCGCAGCCGCTTTCACCGACCAGGCATAGCGTTTCGCCCGGATCGATCGAGAAGGAGACATTGCGGACCAACGAAACCGGGACGGCTCCCGCATTGAGCGTGACCCCGAGATTCTCGACGGAGAGAAGCGGAGCGCTCATCGCACCTCACCTCCCTGAAGGCTCGGGTCGAGCAGGTCGCGCAGCGCATCGCCAAGGAGATTGGCGGCGAGCACGGTGACGGCGAGCATCAGCGCGGGAAAGCCGAGAATCCACGGCGCTATCTGTAGGAACTGCCGGCCCTCCGACATCATGTTGCCCCAGCTCGGCACGTCAGGCGGCGTACCCGCACCGAGGAAGGACAGGATCGATTCAAGGATCATCGCCGACGCAAAGACATAGGTCGTCTGCACGATGATCGGCCCCGCCGCGCCGGGCAGGATGTGCCGGCGAAGGATTGTCGTCGCGCGCCCGCCGCAGGTGATCGCCGCCTCGACATAGACCCGCTCGCGCAGTGTCAGGACGCTCGCGCGCACCACGCGCGCCATGCGCGGAATTTCCGGCACGCTGATCGCGGTGACGATCACGAAGGGCGAGGCGCCGATCAACGCGACGAGCGCGATCGCGAGCAGGATTGCAGGGATCGCCATGACGGCGTCCATGGCCCGCATGGCCACCGTATCGACCGCGCGGAAATAGCCGGCGATGACACCGATCGTCACGCCGACGAGGGTTGTAACAACAGCAACGGCCATCCCGACCGAAAGCGACACGCGCGTTCCCCACAGCGCGCGGGCGAAGACCGAACGGCCGACCTGATCGGTGCCGAACGGCTGATCGAGCGACGGCGGGCTCAGTCGGGCAAGCGGATCGAGCGCCGCCGGATCCGGGGTAATCCAGGGGCTCACCAGAGCGAGCACGCCGAAGGCGAGAAGCAGGCCGCAGCTCGCGGTCAACATCGGCTGGCGCAGCGGGAAGCTTGCGATGCGGCCGGGCCGGCCGCTGCCGATATCCGGCTTCTCGATCCCGCCTGCGGTCGAGGTGATCGTCATCTGCCGCCGTTCCATCAATACCGGATCCGCGGATCGACGACGGCATAGAGGATGTCGACCACGAGATTCACGACGACATAGACCCCGGCGAAAAGCAGGATGAGCGCCTGTACCACCGGATAGTCGCGCCGAAGGATCGAGTCGGCGGTGAGCCGGCCGAGACCTGGAATGCTGAACACCGTTTCGGTGACGACGACGCCGCCGAGCAGCGCCGCGAACCCGATGCCGACGACGGTGATGATCGGCACGGCGGCGTTACTGAGCACGTATCGCGAAATGATCTTGCGCCCCGCGAGTCCCTTGGCGTGTGCGGTGCGAACATAGTCCTCGCGCAGGACTTCCAGCACCGCCGCGCGCGTAACCCGCGCGATCAACGCGATATAGAGGAAGGACAGCGAGATCGCCGGCAGCACGAGCGAGTGGAGCGAACCTAACACGCCATGGGACAGTGGCCTGTAACCCTGCACCGGAAACCAGCGCAGGCCGAGCGCCAGTGTGTAGACGAGAACAAACGCGACAACAAAGACAGGCACCGAGAAGCCGAGCACGGCGCCAGCCATTGTCAGGCGTGCAATGAACCCCTTGGGACGATAGGCCGCCACCAGACCGAGCGGGACCGCAACGACAACCGCGATCATGATCGTCATCAGTGAGAGGATCAGCGTCGGCTCGATGCGCTGCGCGATGAGCTGCGAAACCGGGATGCGGCTGAACAGCGACAGGCCGAAATCACCGCTCAGCATGCGCCCCATCCAGGTAAGGAACCGCTGTAGCAGCGGCAGATTAAGCCCGAGCGCCTGGCGCACCGCCTCCACCTGCTGCGGCGAGGCAAAGTCACCGGCAATGAGCACGGCCGGATCGCCGGGCGCCAGACTGAGCAGCAGGAAGACGAACACCGCGACCGCGAGCAGCACGGGAATGGCTGCGAGCAAACGGCCCAGGACGTAATGGGTCATGCCGTACCTCCCGCTCCCCCTTTTTCTTATGTTAAACGTTTTTTGTAGTAAGCACGGTCTGACATCATCCGCAATACCCTTTTAATAAGCTATGGAAATGGGGCTTGTCGATCGCGCATCTGCCCGATAAAAAAACGTTTAACAGAAGAGAGGGTGCTGATGTCCGCAGGGCCTTTGCCCACCATCCACGAGGTCGCGCGGCTGGCCGGCGTTTCAGTCGCCACAGTATCGAAGACGCTGAACCGCTCGGGCAAAGTGAGCGAGGTCCTTCAGGAACGCGTCAACGCCGCAGCGCAGAAGCTCGGCTATGCACCGCATGCCAGTGCGCGCAGCTTGCGGAGCGGCGCGACGCGCATCCTCGGCCTGCTCGTTGCGGACCTCGCCAATCCCTATTTCCTGAGGCTGGTCGAGAACATCGAACGGCTTTCGAGCGCCGCCGGCTATTCGGTCATTCTCTGCAACAGCGCCGAGGATCCGGCACGGGAGGAGCGGCATCTGGCGATGCTGCTGTCGCAGCGTGCCGACGGCGCCATCGTCATTCCGACGCGCCGCGGCTGGAACGGGCGCCTCGCTGCGCTGTCGAGTCTGCCGATGCCCGGCATCCTGGTCGACCGGCGGATCGAGGGGCTCGATCTCGATTCCGTCACCACCGACAATGTTGCGCTCGGGCGGCTGGCGGCGGAGCATCTAGGCGATCTCGGCCATCGACGCGTCGGCGTGATCATGGGTTCACCCGAGCATCAGATCGCGCGCCATCGCCTGGATGGCTTTCGGACAGGGTTCGCCGAACGCGGCGTGACGCTCGACGAGCGGCTGATCGAGAAGAACAACTTTTCGGAAATGGCCGGCCATGCGGCTACGCTTCGGCTGCTGTCGCGCTCCGACCGGCCGACGGCAATCTTCGCGACCAACAACCATCTGGCTCTCGGGCTGCTGCGCGCCGTCGGCGAACGCGGCCTGTCCATTCCCGACGAGCTCTCCGTCATCGCGGTCGACGAGTTGCCGTGGGCCGGCCTCGTGCGCCCCGGCCTGACCGTCGTGACCCAACCGTCCGAGGCAATCGCCGAGACAACCGTTTCAACCCTCCTCAAACGCATCTCCGAAGGCCGGTCCGGCATGAACGAGGACGACGGCGAGCGATCGATCCAGTTGCAGCCGGCGCTCGTGGTGCGCGGCTCCACCGCCGCCATCCGGGAGCAGCCATGAACGATCTGTCCATTCCCGCGCGTTGATCGGCGCATCCACTCTGGGCAATAGCTCTCTCTCAGCCAATCGCCTCATCGAACCGCAAGCGCGATCCGCCATTCGTTTCTCAAGTCGGGTCCGCGCGCAACATCGGTAGCACCAATTCGGCGTAGTCGTCGCTGACCTGCTCGGGCGAGAGCCTGCCGCCCGCGGAAAACCAGTTCAACACGGAAACGCAGAGCAAGACCGCGGCCACTCTGGTTATGCCGATACGGCGCTCGTTCAATCGGCCTGGACGCCCGAGGTCTTCACAATCGGCGTCCACTTCTTCACCTCGCTCGCGACAAAGGCCTTGAACACCTCGGGCGTCGTGCCTTCGACGATGAAGCCCTGCGCCGCAAAGTAATCCTTGATGTCGGAAGACTGCATGGCCCTGTTCGCTTCCGCGCTCAGCTTTTCCACCACCTCGGGCGGCGTGCCGGCCGGCGCGAACAGGCCTTGCCATGAAAGCGCCTCGAAGCCCGTCAGCCCTATTTCATCCAGAGTCGGCACGTTCGGCAGCTTGGGAAGCCTTGCCTTCGAGGTGACGGCCAGCGCGCGAACCTTGCCGGCCTCGATCTGCGGCAACAGCACCAACACGTCGCCGAACGTGACCTGGATTTGACCGCTCATCAGGTCGGTGAGCATGCCGGCGCTGCCGCGATAGGGAACGTGCACCATCGAGACACCGGTGGCCTGCTTGTACATCTCGCCGGTGAGATGCATCGACGTGCCGTTGCCGGCCGAGCCGTAACTCAGCGCATCGGGTTTCGATTTGACCAGAGCGAGAAACTCGGCCGCACTGTTCGCCTTCACGTCGGGGTTGACCGCCAGCACCAACGGGGCACTCACCATCCTCGACACCGGCGCAAAATCCTTCAGCACGTCGTAGGGCAATTTCGCGTACAGCGCCTGCGCGATGGCGTTGCTGCCGGTGACGCCCGCCAGCAGCGTGTAGCCGTCGGGCGCGGATTTGGCCACGAAGTCGGCGCCGATGGTGCCGCCGGCGCCGGGCTTATTGTCGACCACCACCGGCTGGCCCCAGGCCGCGGCGAGCTTGTCTCCCAGGCGCCGCGCGAGCACGTCGGTGCTGCCGCCGGGCGCGAAAGGAACGACGATACGGATCGGCTTGTTCGGATAGGGTGCTTGCGAATGACCCTGCGCAGGCAGGAGCACCGCAACGCAGGCCAACGCCAGCGTGGCACAGCGCGGAAACGGGAAACGGATCATGGGCAACTCCTTGCGAGTGGGTTCGCGGATGCAATTGGAGCGGGACAACCCCAGCCGCCGCCGCCAGCGGTTTCGATGATCAGCCGGTCGCCCGTGGACCATGCGATGCGGGCGCGCGCAGGCAAGATCTCGACCGCGCCGTCCACACGCAAAATCCGGGCCACGGACGTTGCGCCGGCCCCGCCGCCTCGAGCGCCGCGCGCACGGCCGACATGGCGCTCGCCGCGATAGGCGATCGAGCCCTCTCCTTCGAGCAGGCGATAGATGCGCCGCACGCCGTCGCCGCCGCATTGCATGCCGGCGCCGCCGCTGCCGCGGCGGATCTCGTAGCATTCGACACGCAGCGGCGCTTCGGCCTCGATCACCTCCACGGGGGTATTGCGAGCGTTGCCTACGTCGGTGGAGACGCCGGCGCGGCCGGGCGCGTGGACACCGGCGCCAGCGCCGCTGGCGATGATCTCGGTGAACATCCAGCGCCGCCCGTCCATCCGCGTGCCGCTCAGCGCGAGCACGGTGGCCACGCCGGCATGCGGCGCCACGCCGGTGCCGCTTGCCGACTGCGACCAGGCGCCGAGAATGGCGTTGCAGGCCAGCTTCACGGTAGCCGTTCGCGCATTGACCGCCGCCGGCAGCGCCGGATTGACCAGGCTGCCGGGTGGAAGCTTCAGCGTCAACGGCACCAGGCAGCCGGCATTGTTGGGGGCGTCCGGCGCCAGCGTGCGCATGAAGAAGAGAGCCGCCGACAGCATCGCCGCCGGCGAGGCGTTAAGCGGCCCCCGCACCTGCGGCGCGGTCCCGTCGAAGTCGATCACCAGCGCGTCACCTTGCTTGGATAGCCTCACGGCGATCCTCACCGGCGCGGTGTCGACGCCGTCGCCGTCGAGTTGATCGTGCCAGGTCCATTCGCCGTCGGGCGCGGCCGCAAGGGCGGCGCGGGTCATGCATTCGGTCTGCGCGATCAAGGCATCGCAAACCTCGGCAAAACGAGATCCGGTGTGACGCGCGATCTGCCTCAGCTCGCGCGCGCCTTGCGTCAGCGCCGTCCACTGCGCTTGCAGGTCGCCACGCAAATTGTCTGGCGTGCGCGAGTTGGCGGCCAGTATGGCGTCGATGTCGGGCAACACGCCCTCTGCGCTGCGCCAGCGCACCGGCGGCAAACGCAGGCCCTCCTGGTACACTTCGTTGGCGTCGGGCGGGATGGAGCCGGCGGCCATGCCACCCACGTCCTGATGATGCAGGTTGGCCGCGGCCAAGGCGATCACTTCGCCATCATGGAAAACGGGGTGTACCAGGGCGAGGTCCGGCAAATGAGTGCCGCCGGACCAGGGATCGTTGAGCAGATAGGCGTCTCCTTCGGACATCGCTGCGAGCGGAAAACGCGCGAGCACACCGGCAACGGCGGGGATCAGCGATCCCAGCAACAGCGGCAGCGAGCGCGCCTGGGCAAGCAGGCGTCCGTCCGGCAGAAACAACGCTGCGGCACAGTCGCCGCTCTCGCGGGCGATCGAAGAAACCGCAGCGCGCATCATGCCGTCCTGCATGCGGTCGGCCGTGCCTTGCAGCGCCAGGCGCAGCGGCTCCATGCACAGGGCGATGGCTGGATCGCGTGCGATGTCGCGCGCGCGCGGCATCATGCCTGCGCCTCCAGCGTCAGCATCCGGTCCGGCGTCAGCCGCCAGGACCAGCCTGCCGGGACCCAGACGGTGGTCATCGGCGCAAACAACGAATGTGGTCCCTCGCCTTGCGGTGGCAGCGAATCCCACGGGCTTTCGTTTGCCACCACGCGGACGTCGCCCTCGTCCGGACTACAGAGCATGCCCAGCGCCGCCATCACGCCGGCGTGCGGCATCACCAGCACGCGGCGCATGCCGGCCAGCTCGGCGACTTCGGCCGCATGCTGCGCGCCGCCGCCGCCTATCGCGACGAGCACCGCATCTGCCGGATCCAGGTTGCGCTGGAAGGCGTGAGTCTTGAGCGCCTCCGCCATCCCGGCTGCGGCCGCGCTCACGACGGCCTCGGCCATTCGAGGCACCGAAAGACCGAGCGCGCCGGCCACATCGCTGAGCGCGATCTCGGCGGCGGCGCGGTCCAGTACGATCCCGCCGGCCAGTCGGGACGGCAAGCGGTCCAGTACGCACAGCGCATCGTTCAGCGTGGGCAAGTCACCGCCCAGACCAAAGGCAGCCGGCCCGGGCCAGGCGCCCTGCGAGCGCGGGCCGAGGCGCAGCGCGCCGCCCGGCAGCACCGACACGACGCTGCCGCCGCCGAAGCCGATGGAGGTGATATCCGCGCAGCGCTGGCGGATCGGCAAGCCTCCGCATTCCAGCGCTTCGGCAAAGGTCGGCCGGCCGTCCAGGAGGAGGCTGATGTCGGCACTGGTGCCCCCGACATCCAGGCTGATCGCGGCACCGGAACGGCATGCTCCGAGGCAAGCGGCCACGCCCTGTAGCGCCGCGCAGGGACCCGACATGGCAAGGCCGATCGGCTGCTCGGCCAGATCACGCCAGGGCGCGGTGCCGCCCGCCGATCGCATCAGATGCAGCATCGGCAGACCGCGCATTCTCAGTGCGGCGGCCAGCGCGTGCAAATAATCTGCTGCCAACGGTTTGGCATAGGCGTCCAGCGCCGTGGTCAGCCAGCGCTCGAACTCCCGCACTTGCGGATCGACCTCGCTGGACAGGGAAACGTACAGGCCCGGAAGGCGCGCATGCAGCGCAGCACGCAGCGCGCGCTCATGTACCGGATTGCGATGCGAGAACAACAGACCGATCGCCAGCGCGCGCACGCCCGCGGCGCTCACGGCATCCGCAATAGCGTCCACCGCCGACAGTTCGAGCGGCTCCACCTCACGACCCTCGGCATCGATGCGCCCGCCTATTTCGAAACGCAGCGATTCCGGAAACAGCTTTGTTTCGGGCACGGCCGGCATGATCACCGGCTCATACAGTTCCTTGCGGTCCTGGCGCGCCAGCACCGGCACGTCGCGCATGCCGCGCGTCAGGACAAGGGCCACCGGCGGCTCGTTCAACTCCAGCAGCAAGTTGGTGATGACGGTGGAGCCGTGCACCACGCGGTCGATGTCGCCGGACACGATGCCTGCCTGCGCGCACAGTTGATCGAGGGCCTCGACGACCGGCTCCGCCAGCCGGCGTCCGGCGCGCGGATATTTGAGCGCCGCGATGCGCCCGTCGCCATGCAGGGCCACGGCGTCGACGAAGGTGCCGCCCATGTCCACGGCGACGGACCAGGGAGCGTTCAATTGAATCGCTCCGGCGAAAAGGGCGTCAGGTCCACCTGCGTCGGGCGTCCGGCGACCAGATGCGCGATCTCGCGGCCGGTGGCCGCCCCCATGCACATGCCCATATGGCCGTGGCCGAAGGCGAGCCAGGCGTTATCGGCCGCGCGCACGGGACCGACTACAGGCAGACTATCGGGAAGACAGGGACGATGGCCCATCCAGCGTGTGAAGGACGATGTGTCCAGGTGCGGGAATAACTGCTGTCCCTGACGAAGCAGCGCGTCGGCGCGCGCCATGTTGGGCGCCGCTTTCAGGCCGGCGAACTCCACCGTGCCGGCCAACCGAAGGCCCATGGCCATCGGGTTGACCATCAGGTTGTGCTCCACCGCCATCACGGTGTGGCGTAGCGTCAGGTTCGAACTCTGCACGGTGATGTGGTAACCGCGCTGCGTCTCCAGCATCACCGGGCTATCGAGCGCCGCTGCCAATGCGCCCGACCAGGCGCCGGCCGCGACCACCACGCCATCCACCGGCAGCGGCTCGCCCTGCTCCAGCATCAATGCCGTTACGCGCCCGCCCCGACGCTCGAAACCGCGGACGCGGTCGCGTACGTGGCGCGCGCCGTCACCGATGCAGCGATTGTACAGCGCCTTGACGAGGGCGGACGGGTCGGAAGTAGAGCCGTTCTCGGGCGCCAGAATGCCGAAGCGAAAACGCCCCTTCAGGTCGGGCTCGAGACTTTCCAGTTCGTCCTGTTCCACGTCCTGCATCCGCACGCCCAGCGATCGCCGCAGGTTCATGCCCCAGGCCCACTGTGCCGCCGTCTCGCGGGAGGAAAACACGTACAGGCAGCCGCTACGCCGCACCAGCTCCCGGGCATCGGCATGGGCGAGCAGCGGACCGTAGCAGTCGAAGATCGGCGCCAGCAGCGAACGCAACGCGGTGGCGATACGTGTCACCTCTTCGCGCGACGAATGACGGAGCATGCGCAGCAGCCACGGCACCACTTGCGGCGCATAGGCCCAACGTACCGTCAGCGGGCCGAGCGGATCCAGCAGCCAGCGCGGCACCTTCTTCCACATGCCCGGCATGCCTACCGGCAGGCAGGCGCTGGGCGAAAGGGAGCCGGCATTGCCGAAGGAGCAGGCTTCGCCCGCGTCCAGCGGGTCGACGAAAGTCACGGCATGACCATCGCGCTGCAGCCATGCCGCGGTGCAAGCGCCGACGATTCCGGTCCCTATGACGACAATGTGCATGGCGGGGAATTCTGGAAAATAATTCCTTCATCACACAAGCCAATTCTTTTAATACCGTCATCAGTATTTCTGATACGCGAGGATACTCGATGCGGCCCGCAATTCTTTCCACCCTCAGCCTGCGCCAGATGCGCGCCTTCGTCGCAGTCGCTCGGGCGGGCAGCTTCACGGCGGCAGCGCGACAGATCAACCTGACGCAATCGGCCGTCAGCATGCTGATCCAGCAGCTCGAGGAGACGCTCGGCCTTAAACTGTTCGACCGCGGCGCGGTCGTGTTGTTGACGGCGGCCGGCCAGCAGTTGCTCCCCTTGGCGCGCCGCATTCTGGATGACCTGCAACAGATCGCAGAGGGCGCTTCGGACCTTCGCTCCCTTCGCACCGGCCTGTTGCGCGTGGTGGCGCCGCAGATGCTGGCGTGCACGTGGGTGGCGGCAGTGCTGGGCGAGTTCGAGGCGGCTCATCCCGACGTCGGCCTCCGCGTCGCCGACGCCATGGCGGACGAAGTGGTGAGCATCGTGCGCCGGGGCGAGGCGGAACTGGGCGTTGGCCCCGAGCGCGCCACCGGCGAGGATGTAACCAGCACATTCCTGATGGATGTCCCGATCCGAGTGGTCTGCTCGGCGCGGCACCCGCTGGCGCAGCAACGCGCCGTCTCATGGAAGAAACTGCGCGACGCGCGCTGGGTCATTTATTCCAGCGAGTTCAACCGGCACCTGGAGCGCCTGCTGCATGAGCACGACAGCTCGCTTTCCATGCAGACCGCCGTCGAGGTCAAATATCTCACGACCGCTTTGGCGTTGGTGGGCGTAGGTACCGGCCTGGCAGCCGTTCCCGACTACGGACGCGTGTTCGCGCCGAATTTCGGCGTGCGCTTCATCAAGCTGCGCGCCCCGGAAATCCAGCGCCGCTACTATATCTATCAGCGGCGCGGGCTCGTGCTCTCACCGCCCGCGGAGGCGTTCGTCAAATTGCTGCGCCAACGCGCGGCACGCAGCGGCGGATGAATCCATGCAGGAATTTGCGAGCGCACAGATACGCCATTCGTTTCTCAAGTCGGGTCCGCGCGCAGCATCGACAGCACCAAATCGGCGTAGTAGTCGCCGACCTGCTCGGGCGAGAGCCTGCCGCCCGGGGAAAACCAGTTCAGCACGGAAACGCAGAGCGAGACCACGGCCACCTTGGTTATGCCGATATCGGCCGCGTGGAAGCTGCCATCCTCGCAACCCGCACGAATGCAGTCCTCGAACAATTTTTCGATGGCGTCGCGATATCGGAGAATCTTCTTGCGCTGGGCTGCATTCAACGAATGAAACTCGAAATTGGAGACAAACATGGCCGTGCGCATCGCCGCGTGCGAAGCGACGTGCACCTGGACCACTCGCCGCAGCCGCTCCGCCGGCCGCCCCCGCTCGCGCGCGGCGGCACTGACCTGGTCGAATACCCACTCGGACATGAGGGTCACGACGGTATAGAGCAGTTCCTCCTTGGAGTGGAAGTGAACATAGACCGCAGCCGGACTGAGCTTGGCCTTCCTGGCAATATCGCGGGTGCTGGCGGCATGAAAGCCGGTCTTGGAAAAGCTGTCGACGGCCGCCAGCAGAATGCGGCGAATCGACGGGCTTTCGATTCGACGGTTGAACAGGTCGGCGAGATTCCGGACCACGCCTCCGGAATTCATCGACGATTCAGCCGTCAATCGTTCTACGATCGTTCGCTTCTTGATGCCAAGCCCCATGGTCCAGTCATGGTAATTAGTCGCGCTTCGATAAGCAAACGCTTAGCGGAGACGCATTCACAGCGAAAATCCAGGCCCGCAGCCTCTCCCTCAGTGCAGCGGCGGACGCGACAGCAGAGCGTCGGCCGCACGCTCCTGATCGGCGAGCTCCGCGCCCGGACCGCTGCCGACGATATCGCCGCCTTGCAGCACCACATAGCGATCGGCGAGGCGCGCCGCAAATCGATGATTTTGCTCGGCCAGCACCACGATGAGGCCGATTGCACGCAAGGCGGAGATGACTTCCACCAGCCGATCGAGGATGACGGGCGCCAGCCCCTGCGACGGCTCGTCCAGCAACAGCACCGAAGGGCGCCGCGCAATCGCCACCGCAATCGCCAGCATCTGCTGCTCGCCGCCGCTCAACAGGCCCGCCGTCTGGCGCGCGCGCTCGGAGAGGATGGGAAACATCGAATGCAGCGATGCCTGCATGGCGGCTCGTTCCGCCGCCGGCAGCAAGCGCAGGCCGAGCTGAAGGTTCTCCTCGACGGTGAGCGGCGAGAACAGGTTGCGGCGTCCTTCGGGCACCAGCGCAAGCCCCATCCGCGCCCGCTGCCGGGCCGACGTTCGTTGCAGCATCCGGCCGGCTATACCGATGTCGCCGCCGCCGGCGACCGTGCCGGCAAGCGCGCCGAGCAGCGTGCTCTTGCCGGCGCCGTTCGGCCCGAGCACGACAAGGAACTCGCCGTCCGCCGCGGTGAAGGACACGTCGCGGCAAACCTCGATCCGGCCGTAACGCGCACTGAGATGTTCCACGTGCAGCGCCATTGCCTCACGCCTCCCCGCCGATCGCCGATGTTTCCGCGGCAGCGCCAAGATAGACCTGCAACACCTGGGCGTCGCACTCGACCTCTGCCGGCGTTCCCTCGAACAGCACGCGGCCGGCATCGAGCACCGTGACGCGGTCGCACAGAAGGCGGATCAGGCTGAAATTGTGCTCGACCAGCAGCACGCCGATGCCACGGCCGGCCAATTTGCGGATTTCACGCGCCAGCACCTCCTGCTCGGCGCGGCTGAGACCGGCCGCCGGTTCGTCCAGCAGCAGGTAGGTCGCGTTCGCCGCGATGGCGCGCGCCACCTCGACCATGCGCACGCGCCCCATCGATAGTTTTCCGATCTCGATGTCGGCAAGCGGCATCATATCGAGCTCACGCATCACCGCTTCGGCGCGGCGCTGTAGCTCACGCTCTTCGGCGCGGGCGCCGGCCAGTCCGAACAGCGCCGACATGAGGCTGCGCTTGACCGTCGGAAACAATCCGCAAAGCACGGCCTGGCGAACGGTGGTTTTCAGATCGACGCGCGGTGTCTGGAAGGTGCGGGCGACGCCGGCGCGCACGATCCGGTGCGGGGCCTCGCCGGCGACATCGCGGCCGTCGATCAGGACACGGCCGGTTGCTGGTTTCAGGAATCCGGTGACGCAGTTGAACAGCGTGCTCTTGCCGGAGCCGTTGCGCCCGATCAGGCCGACCACACGGCCCGGCGTCACCTCGACGCTGGCCCTGTCCAGCGCCTGCACGCCGCCAAAGGAGATGCTGACATCGAAAGCCTGAAGCGCGGCACTCATGGCGCGACCTCGGGCGCCGTGACCGCAGACGGCACCGGCTTCGGTTCGGCCGGCTCCTTGCGGCGAAGCAGGGACAGCAGGTAGCCAATGCGGCCGAGCAGGCCGTCGCGTGCAACCAGCAGAATGACGATCAGGGCGCCGCCATAGAACAGCCCCTGCGCTTCCTGCGCCGGCAGCAGCTTGCCCAGCATGTTCAGCAACAGCGTGCCGATGACGGGACCCAGGATGAAGTCCGCGCCGCCGACCACGGCCATCAGCAACACCGAGATCGAGGTCTGGGTGTCCAGCGATTGCGGGCTCATATAGGTGATGTAGTGAACGTAAAGCCAGCCGCCGGCCCCGGCCATCGCAGCTGAGAACGCGAGCATCGCGCTCAGCAGCGGAGCGACCGCGACGCCATCGGCGATGGCGCGGGTACGATCATGCCTGATGATGTTGAGCGCCCGGCCCCAGGCGGAGTCCATCAGGTTCTCGTACAGCAGCACGGCGACGCAGACAAAACCCCACACCAGGATGTTGAATACGACCGGCTTCTCGAAGCCCGGGATCGGCGGCACACCGCTGATACCGATATAACCGCCGGTCACGTCATCCCAGTTGCGCGCGACGATCTCGACCAGCGTGCCCAGCGCCAGCGTCGCGAGCGCCGTCGCAAGCGGCGCCATCCATGTCACCGCACGCGCCACGCTCCATGCCATCAGGGCAGGCAGCGCCAGCGCGAACACAAGGGCGGCGAAGGGCGACAGCCCGAATCGGGTGGTGGCGATCGCGCTGGCATAGGCGCCGATCGCCGCGAATACCCCTTGCGCCATCGACAGGATGCCGGCCTGGCCGTAGCTCAAGCCCGCCGACAGCGAGATCAGCGACAGGATTCCGGTCAGAATGGAGATGTCGAGCCAGACGGGATTGGAAGAGGTCACGGCGCAGGACGCGGCAGCAAGCGCCAGCATCACCAGTGTATTCGGCCTGCGTTTTCCGATCACGGGCGGTCTCCGGCGAAACGGTTCGACCCGAGCAATCCCGTCATCAGCACCACCAGCATGAAGGCCGACGGAATCATCGACGTGACCATGCCGGAGGTGAAGCCCGCGCTGAGCGCCTCTACGACGCCCATGGCCAATCCGCCAAACAGGCTGCGAAGCGGGGTCTGGATACCGAAGATGATGGCGGCCGCGAAACCGATGAAGGTGAGACTGAGCGATGCCGTGAAATCGAGCCCGGCACTGTGCAGGATCAGGAGCCCGGCAAGCCCGCCGAGCAGCCCGCCCGCCAGGATGGTTCCGCATTGGACACCGAGCACCGGGATAGCGGCAAGCTCGGCCCCGACCGGATTGGCGGCGGCGGCGCGCATCATTCGCCCGAGGCTGGTGGCGCGCAGCAGATAGTAGGTGAGCGCGACGAGACCGACGCTGATAGCCACATTGATCAGGCCCTGGGGATTGATGCGCAACCCGCCGATCTCAAGCATCCTGCTGAAGGTAGGACGCACAAAGGGCTGCGTGCCCCAGATCAGCAAGACGATCGAGGCGATCGCAACCGACAGGCCGAAGCTGGCGAGCGCGACGCGAATGCCCTCCTCCCCGCTCCGCTTGAGCAGCGCGAAGATGCCGGCCATGACAGCCGAGGCGAGCAGCGCGCTCAGCACGCCGGCCACGAGACCGAGCGTACCCGCCACGCTGGTGGCGACCGCCGCCGCGATCAGCGCGTAAGCGCCGATCGCAAAGTCGACCGTGCCGGCGGTCGCAAACAGCAGGCTCATCGGCAGCGCCAGAATGCCGTAGACGGCGCCGTTGATCAGACCGCGAATGACGTATTCGATCATTCAGAATCTCCAGGTCGCGCGCCGCACGGCATACTTCACGGCGCCGAGCGGAACTGCCCGCCGCGGATGGTCGTGACGACGAGGGCATCGGCGCCCCAGCCGTCATGATTGTCCTTGCTGAAGCAAGGCTTTCCCATCGAATAGGTCTCGAAACCGCACAGGCCCTCGATGGTGTCGCGCATCTTCTCGCCCGTGACCGGACCGTCGATCGCCTTCAGCGCCGCCACCACCGTCATGAGGCCGTTGCCGCCGATGATCTCGCCCCAGCCCTGCGGCTCGTTGCCGTTTTTCCTGAGCAGCGCCACCAGCTTCTGTTCGGCAGGAGTCGGATCATAGGGCAGATTGCCGATGCTCAGCACATGAACGCCCTCGCCCAGCGAACCTGCGGCATCGATGAACGATTTCTGCGCGAGGCCGCTGTTGGCGAAGAACGGGACCTTGAGACCGACGTCGTTGGCGGCCTTGAGGAAAGCCGCCCCCAGCGACGAGATCGACATCTGGATGAAAACGGCATCGACATTGGCGTTGCGCAGTCTGGTCGCCTGCGACGTCAAGTCGGTCGCCGTGTATGCCGCGCTGACAGTCTCGGCGACGGTGAAGCCGTGTTCAGCACTCAGCTTTTGCGCGTATTCGGCGCCGAACTTCCCATAGGCATCTTCCTGATAGATGATGCCTATGCGCTTGGCGCCCTTCTTGACCGCGCTCTGGAGCAGCGTCTGCACGCCCACCATGTCGTTGATCGCGACGCGGAAGACCCACGGTGCAAAGCTGTTCGTTTTGGCGGTGACCGCCACCGTTCCGGCAGGTCCAAGCAGCGGCACCTTCAGCCGCTCGGCGATCGGGCCAGCCGCCAGGATCGTGCCGCCGGTACCGGGTCCGATGATCGCCACGACCTTCTCGTCGTTGATGAGTTGCGTGACGCCACGCGCGGCTTCGGTCGGATTGGTCTTGTCGTCGAAGAAGACCAGCTCGAGCTTCCTGCCCTTGACGCCGCCGGCAGCGGCGATTTCCTTCTCGATCGCCATGATCGCATTGCGCTCCGGCAAGCCGAATACGGCCGCCGGCCCGCTCAGGCTCAGGACGACACCGATCTTCACAGGCTGTCCACCTTGCGCAATCGCGCGCGACGGCGCGAACGCCATCACGAGCGGCAACAAGGCGGCGCCGACAAGCATTCCCCTCGAAAAGCACTTCATCTGATCCTCCCGTTTTCAGCGTAGTCCGCCGCTGACCCGCATCAGTTCTCCGCTGATCTGGTCGGACAGGGGCGATAGAAAGAACGCCAGCGCTTCGGCGACGTCGCGCGGTCCCGTGTGAACCTGCAACGGAATGCGCTGGCGCTGCCGTTCGTTGAACTCGTGGCTGAAGGCCGCTTTCACGCGCTCGGTAAAGACCGAGCCCGGCGCCACGACGTTGACCCTGATGCCGTCGGGCCCGAGGCTGCGGCACAGCGTATGCGTCAGGCCCACGACCGCAGCCTTGGCGGCGTCATAGGCCGCATTTCCCATGTGATCGAAATTGCCGAAGGCCGCGAGCGAGGCGACATTGACGACCTTGCCGTAGCGGCGTTGCCGGAAATGCGGCGCAAAGGCGCGAATCATCAGGAAGGCGCCTTGCAGATTGAGCCGGTAGGTCTGCTGGAATTCATCGAGGGTGATCTTTTCCAGCGGCCTGTCGATCAGGTCTTCCCCGATCCCGACAATGCCGCCGGCGATGTTGGCCAGACCGTGGATCTCACCGAATTCGCTCTGCGCCGCCTGCCGCACGCTCTCGACCCCGGCCTCGTCGGCCGTATCGGCCTTCAGGGTCTTGAGCTGGGTCTGTTGCTTCGGGAAGCGTTCCGCCAGCGCGGCAAGCCTGCGCGAGCTGATGTCGCAGGCGAACACCTGCGCTCCTCCGGTAAGCAGCAGACCGACGAGCTCGGTGCCGATCCCACCGGCGGCCGCCGTCACGACATAGGCGCGCCCGGCGTGGCTCATGCCGCCCCCTTTGTGAAGGCCGCCCCGCACAGACCACAGAACCTGTGGTCCTCCGGCAGATAATCGGCGCCGCAGGAAGTGCAGGTCACGCTATATCCGCCATAAGGCGCGACCGTCATGTGGCCCGTATCGGCGGCGCGCCAGCTCGGCTCGGCCGTGATGGCGCGCTTGTTGAAGAAGGCCCCAAAACCCTCGCGCGATTCCATCGAGGGGAAGTGCAGCGTCAGCCACTCGCGCGCCTGGGTCATCTCGCGAAACGCCAGTTCCTTCTGCGCGTTCAGTGCGACCTTGGTGTAGCGCAAGGCGTCCGGAAACTTCTTCGCCAGAACATCGACCAACGCGTCGACCTCGGCATCGAGCGCACCCAGTTCGGCGACCGTATTGACGACGCCCCATTGCAGCGCAAGGTCCGACGTCACCGGCTTCAGCGCCATCAGCACGTCGCGGGCACGCTTGTCGCTGATCGCGAGCGGCCACCATTGCGTCGGCCCGAAGCCGGCCACGCTGCCGATGCCGACGCCGACCTGCTGTAGCTTGGCCGTGCTTGCCATCACGGCGAAATCGGCTGCGAGATGGAATGCGTTGGCGCCGCCGACGACGTCGCCATTGATGCGATGGATCACGGGCTTCGGGCAATGGATCATTTCCCAGAACACGCGCTCCAGCGCGCGCTCGTAGGAGCGCATGCCGATCATGTCGTCATTGTACTTCTGATGGTAGTCGCCGACATCGCCGCCGGTCGAGAAGAAGCGGCCGCCGGCAGCCGTGATCACGACACTGCGTACCCCGGGACCCTCGCCGGCGCGGACCAGCGCATCGATGATCTCGTCCAGCGTCTTGCGACGGAAGGAATTGCCACGCTTCTCGCGGTCGATGGTGATCCAGGCAGCGTAACCGCGCTGAATGAACGTGATGTCCTCGTAGGCGACGTCAAAGGTCCGATAATCCTGCATCAGTTGACTTTCTTCTTCATGCCTTCCCAGAACTTGGCCCGCAGCTCGGTCTTGAGGATCTTGCCCATCGCGCTCTTGGGCAGGTCGGCGATGATCTCGATCTGCTGAGGACATTTGTAGTTGGCGAGCCTCTGCTTGCAGAAGGCGATCAACTCTGCCGGTGTCGGGGCGGGCTTGTCCGGCAGCAACGACACGAAGGCGTGCGGGAGCTCGCCCCACTGCTCGTCTGGCCTTCCGATCACGCTCGCTTCGCGCACCGACGGATGCCAGTACAGGACCTCCTCGACTTCGCGGCTCGAAATATTCGCGCCGCCGCTGATGATGAGATCCTTTTTCCGGTCGACGATGTAGAGGTAGCCGCCGGCGTCGACCCTGGCCATGTCGCCGCTGTAGAGCCATCCCTCGCGGATCGTTTCGGCGGTTTTCTCCGGCTCGTTCCAGTAACCGCTCATCACTTGCGGCCCGCGAAAGATGATCTCGCCGACCTCACCCGGCGCGACGTCGCGACCATTGTCATCGACCACGCGCAGTTCGGTACCAAAAGCCGGCCGGCCGCAGGAGTTGAGGCGGTCGCGGTCGCCCTTCATCGCGGCAAGATGATCGGCCTTGTCGAGCACGGCCGCGATCGACGACACCTCGGTCATGCCGTAGCCCTGGATCAGAATGTTGCCGAACACCTGCATCAGCCGCTCGACCCGCTCGGTGGGCATTGGCGCCGACCCATAGCCGATGGTGCGCAGACTGGAACAGTCGGTCGTCGCCAGCTTCGGGCTTTCCAGCACGCGAAACAGCATGGTCGGCACGAGATGGCAGTGGGTGATGCGCTCCCGCTCCACCAGCGAAAGCCAGCGCTCGGCATCAAAATGCCGCTGGTCCGTCGTCACCAGCGCGCTGCCGACGAGCCACGCCGGAACGTAGAACATGTTGATCGACGCGATCGAGTTGTGCGGATAGACCAGCAACAGCTTGCTTGCCGCATCGATCTCGTATTGTACGATCACAACGGGCGCATGCGCCACGCTCTGGCGATGCTTGTGCAGGACGCCCTTCGGCGTTCCGGTGGCGCCGCTCGTGTAGCAGATCATGAAGTCGTCGTCGCCGGTGACATCGGTCGTCGGCTCGGCACCGGACTGTCCGGCCAGCCATTTCTCGTAAGGCGAGTCCGGCTGGCCGGGCTTCACCACGACCGTGCGCACGTCGGGCAGGTTGGCCTGGTCCAGCCGCCCCTTGTACTCGGCGTCGACCAAGACCACGGTCGAACCGGAGTGCTGTAGCACATTAGCAATCTCGCGCGGCACACTGCGAAAATTGACGGGCACATGGACGAAGCCGCCCTTCGCTGCGGCCGCGACGGCCTCGATCGCTTCGACGCCGTTGTTGAGCAGGACCGCGACGCGGTCGCCCTTCTTCAGCCCCATCGCCGACAGACCATTGGCCTGACGATTCACGCGTTCATTGAACTCGGCGTAAGTGAACCGGCGCGCCCCATCGACGCAGGCGAGCGACTTCGCGTGTCGAATGGCGCAACGCCTGATCCACTCGGCGATCGTCATGGTCAGGCGACGCTCAAGCGCATCGGCGCCGCGATGCTGCGGCTGAGGATGCGCGGTTGATACCGAATCTCCCCGCTCAGCGCGATGCGCGGGAAGCGTTTCACGATCTCGCGCAAGGCGATCTCGACTTCCAGGCGCGCCAGCGGCGCCCCCAGGCAGAAATGAATGCCATGGCCGAAGGCAAGATGCGGATTGGGAAAACGGGCGATATCGAGCGAATCGGGTTTTTCGAACTTCGCCGGATCGCGATTTGCGGACGCCATCAGCAGCATGACGCGCTCGCCCTTCCTGACCGCGACATCGCCGATGGTCAGATCGTCGGACGCTACCCGCATCGTGCCCTT
This sequence comes from Bradyrhizobium lablabi, assembly GCF_018129385.1. Classification (GTDB taxonomy): domain Bacteria; phylum Pseudomonadota; class Alphaproteobacteria; order Rhizobiales; family Xanthobacteraceae; genus Bradyrhizobium; species Bradyrhizobium lablabi_C. Next base: position 29,039 of record NZ_JAFCLN010000022.1, on the reverse strand, counting down.
CATCGGTCCATTGAAGCGCAGGCACTCCTCGATCGCGCTCCGCACCAATCCGGGTTCGTCGCGCAAGCGCTGCAACTGATCCGGCGCTCCCAGGAGCGATGCGATCGTGTTGCCGAGCAGAATCTGAGTGGTCTCGTGACCGGCATTGAGCATCAGCATGCAGGAATACAGGACGTCGTCCTGGTTCATCTCGGGATCGGCCCGCTGCACCTCCATCAGCCAGCTCATCATGTCGTCGCGCGGACGATCGATGCGTTCGTCATAGAGCTCCTGCAAGTATGCCTTGAACTCGATGATCGCCTGCTGGGCGAGGTCCATGCGCTTCGGATTGCCTACGCCGCCGTGCAACAGTTCGTTGAGCTGGGAAGACCAACGATGGAACCGGTGCAGGTCGGCGGCCGGCGCGCCGATAATGGTCGCGATCACATTCGCCGGCATCAGCAAGCCGAACTCGCTGATCAGATCGACATCGTCGCGGCCCTGCCAGACGGCGAGGAATTCGTCGACAAAGCGCTCGACCACACGCCGCATGGTCTCGACCGATTTTGGCGTAAAGGAACGGCTGAAGATGCGGCGAAGCCGCGTGTGCTTCGGCGGGTCGACGAAGACCGACCAACTGTTGAGGACCTCGTAGGTCTGCCGAAAACGCCCGCGCTCGGCAGCCGACAGGCGTGTCTCAAAATACGGCGTCACCGTGTCAGCCATCATGCGCGGATCGTGCAGGCCGGCATAGACGTCGTCGTAACGGGCGACGATCCAGCCGCGCCAGCGCTCGTTCCATTGCACGGGCCGGTGTTCGCGCAGTTCCCGGTAATACGGGAACGGATCGTTGATCAGGCCAGGCTCCAGAAGATCGTCATTTGCGGATTTTACGGCCGTCATCTTGCTGGTTTCGCTCCCATCCGCGCGCCGGTTATAAGCGTTCGCTTAGTAAAACTAAGCACGTGCTTAGTCTAGACCCGGCCGTTTTGCACTGTCAAACGCTTTCCCCTGTGTTTCAGGACGGCGGCCAGATCGCGCCGTAAACAGTGCCACCGTGCGAGGCAATCCGCCGCAATGTCCGCGGTGGCTGTAGCCGCTCGCTGCCGTAGCGATCGGCCAGTTCATCGCACCGCGCTACGAATGCTGCGGTGCCCTGTGTGTCGACATAGGAGAGCGGTCCGCCCGTCCAGGGCGCAAAACCCCAGCCGAGGATTGCGCCGACGTCAGCTTCGGAAGGATCAGTGATGACCCCTTGCTCCAGCGCCCGGATTGTCTCCAGGGCCTGGGCCGCAAGCAGGCGATCGCGCGCGTCTTCCACCGTGGAGGACATGACGCTGCCGCCAGCCGCCTCCGCAAGGCCGGGCCAGAACTGTTTCTCGCCGTTGTCGGCATAGTCATAAAGGCCCTTGCCGCTCTTCTTTCCGGTGCGCCCTAGTTGCTCGACCAGTCGACCGATGAGGTCGTAGCCCGGGCTTTGCCGGTAGGCCTCGCCGAGGTCCTTGCGGGTCTGCACGTTGATCTGATGGATCAGGTCGAGCGCAACGGCATCGGACAATGCGAGCGGCGGGACGGGCATGCCGCTGGCCTCGCCGCCTTTCTCGATCAGTTCGGGCGAAATCCCCTGCGCCAGCATATCGAAGGCTTCAGCCTGATAGGCCATCACCACCCGCGTGGTGTAAAAGCCGCGCGCATCGCTGACGATGATGGGCGTCTTGCCGATCGCCTGGGCGAAATCCATGGATGTCGCGAGCGTCTCGTCGCTGGTGCGTTCGCCGCGGATGATTTCGAGCAGCGGCATCCGCGGAACCGGCGAGAAGAAATGCAGACCGATGAATCGTTCGGGGCGCCGCGAGGCGGCAGCGAGTCCGGTGATCGGCAGCGTCGAGGTGTTGGTAGCGAAGACCACGTCAGCGGCCAACTCCGCTTCCGCCCGGCGCGTCGCCTCCGCCTTTACCGCTCGATCCTCGAACACCGCTTCGACGACGAGATCGACATCGCGCAACGCGCTGTAGTCGCCCGCCGGCACGATGCGCTTCAACGTCGCGTCCGCCGCGCCGGGGTCGGCCCGCCCCGCGGCGACCGCCGCCTCTTCCTGCCGCCGCAGGCGTTCCAGCCCGCGCGCGGCAGCTTCCTGGCTGACATCGAGCAGCACGACGTCAAGGCCCGCGCGGGCACATACGAGCGCGATGCCGCCGCCCATCAATCCTGCCCCCAGTACGCCCACTCTGCGAAAACTGCGCTTCGGGTAACCGGCCGGACGGCGCACCAGTTCGTTTGCCTTCGCTACGCTGACGCCAAGCGTCCGCATCATGTTGCGCGCGACCGACCCATTGGCGATCTCGACAAAGCGCCGGGCCGCCATCTCCAGCGCGGCTTCTCGGCCCGCACCCGGGCCATCCCTGAGCACCTCATGGATCGCGAGCGCCGCAGGCTGATTGATGGCGGCCTTGACCGGGGACATCGGTCCGCCCGACCTGTCCGGCAGTGGGGACGGCTCGTCCAGGATGCAGCGCCGCGCAGCTTCGAGCAGCGCGTCGTGGCCCGCTAGTTCGTCGATCAGCCCGCGCTGTAACGCCTGCGGCGGGATCATCGGCTGGGCGGCAAGCAACAGCGCCTGGGCGGCGGCTTCGCCAACCAGCCTCGCGAGCCGGAACGCGCCTCCGGCAACGGGCGGCAGTCCAAGCCGCAGATCGGTCAATCCGATCTGGATGCCGGCGCCAGATGCGGCAATGCGCCGGCGGCAGGCCAAGGCAGTTTCGTATCCTGCTCCGCAAGCGTTGCCATTGATGGCCGCGACAAAGGGACGGTCCGCAACTTCGATCTTCCGCAACGCCGAATTCAAAAGGCTGACGGCGCGGTTCAGGTCTCCGCTGTCACGCCCCGGAGCGGTCGCCTCCAACAGCCACTCGATATCCAGCGCCGGCGCGAAGCTGCCATCGCGACCGGTGATGATCGCACCCTTGATGCGGTCGTCGGCGACGAGGCGGTCGACGATCCCGGCAAAGTCCCCGATCGCCCCCGGATCGAGCCGGGCCGCTTGCCACGTAACGACCGCGATCGCGTCCGGGCCGACTTCGACCGAAATTGCTGCCGTCATTTCAAATTCCCAGATAGGCGCTGCGGACCCTGTCGTCGCTGCGCAACTGCTCGGGCGTGCCGGACAGGACGACCCGGCCGTTTTCGATCACATAGGCAAAGCCGGCGAGGCCGAACACAAAGGCGGTGTTCTGTTCGACCAGCAGCACGGCAATGCCGCGCGCATTGACCTCGCGAACGATCTCGCCGAGGCGTCCGACCATCTTCGGCGACAGGCCGAGACAGGGTTCGTCGATCAGGAGTATCTTCGGATCCGACATCAAGGCCCGCCCGACCGCCAGCATCTGCTGCTCGCCGCCGCTCAGCGTGCCTGCACGCTGCGCGGCTCGCTCCTTCAACACGACAAATTGCGCAAAGACCTTTTCAAGCTGCTCCTGCACTTTCGACGCGGGATGCAGGAAACCGCCCATTTCCAGGTTCTCGAGCACGGTCATGTCGGGAAAGAGCTGACGCCCCTGCGCTACCTGCACCACGCCGCACCGGACTATGTTGGCGGTCGAGAGCTGGCTGATGTCGTACCCGTCAAAGACGGTCGTGCCGCGGCGCGCGACCAGACCGGTGATCGCATTGAGCGTCGAGGTCTTTCCCGCGCCATTGGCGCCGACCAGACCGACAATCGCGCCATCGGGCACCTCGAGCGATACGCCGCGCACAGCGGCCACGCTTTGATAGGACACGTGAAGATCTTCAACCCGCAGCATGGGCTTCGGCTCCGAGATAGGCCTCGATCACCCGCGGGTCGCGCGTGACCTCGCCCGGCAGGCCGTCGGCAATCATGCCGCCGGCGTCCACCACCACGGCACGCTCGACCAGCCCCATCAGGAAATGCAGATTGTGCTCGATCACCCAGACAGTAACGCCGGCCGCATGCACACGGCGGATCACGCGCTGGAGATTGGCAACCTCTTCCGCGCTCAGCCCTGCCGCCGGCTCGTCGAGCAGCAGCATCGAGGCGCCGGTCGAAATCGCCATGGCGATGCCCAGCTCGCGCATTACTCCGCTCGGCAGCGAGCCCGCCGGCTCGTCGGCGTATTTTTCGAATCCGAATTCATGCAGCACGTCCGGAATGACCGGCTGCCGCCGCGCGCCGCGCCCGAGCGGCAAATGGCCTGCGATACGCAGGCTCTCGCGGATGGTGAGCTTTGGAAACACCCGCGCGCCCTGGAAGGTGCGCACCAGGCCGCGCATGGCCAGTTCGTGCGGCGGCAAGCCGGAGATGTCCTTGCCGTCAAAGAAGATCTGCCCCTCGGTCGGCCGCAGGAAGCCGCTCACCACGTTGAACAGCGTGGTCTTGCCGGCGCCGTTCGGGCCTATCAATCCGCTCAGCTCACCCTTGCGGATCTCGAGCGTGATGTTGCGCAGCGCCACCAGGCCGCCGAAGCGCTTGCTGACATTGTCGATGCGCAGCATGTCAGTTCTCCGCTTCGGCCGGCGGCGGGGCCGGCTTCGGGCGTTGCCATCGCTTCAGGACGCGGTTTGCGACGCCGACGATGCCCTGCGGCATCAGGAGCACGACCAGCACGATCACCACGCCGAGAACAACGAGGCGATACAGGCTCTCGATCCGGAGAAGCTCGGGAATGCCGAGGAACACGAAGGTCCCGACGATCGGCCCTGCCAGCGTGCCTGCACCGCCGAGGATGACGATGCCGACCAGCGAAATCGTTTCATGGACCGAAAGCAGTTCCGGCGAGATGAAGCTCATCATCGGCGCGTATAGCGTGCCGACCATCGCGGCGAGGGCTGAGCTGATCACATAGGCGATCATCTTGTGACGCATCACGTCGATGCCGAGGAAGGAGGCGAGCACCTCGTCCTCGCGGACGGCGATCAAGGCGCGGCCGAAGCGGGAACGCTGAATGAAGAACACGACCGCAAGGGTGACCAGCAGCATGGCGACCGCGATCCAGTACATGCCGCGGCTGTTTGCGAAGTTGAAACCGAACAGTGCCTCCGGTGCGTAGGTGATGCGCATGCCCATGGGGCCGCCGGTCACGTCCTGCCAGTTCGCGGCGGTCAGCCGCGCCAGCTCTCCGAAGGCAAAGGTGATGAGCGCGAGATAGACGCCGCCGGTGTAACGCAACGCCGGATAGCCGATGATCGCGGCAATGGCGGCAGCCGCCAGCATGGCCGCCGGAATCGACCACCAGAATGTCAGGCCCGCGCTGTTGATCAGGATGGCGGAAGCGTAGGCGCCGAATCCATAGAAGGCGGCATGCGACATCGCGAATTGGCCGGCATAGCCGACAATCAGATTGAGCGACGTGGCGAGCGCAGCCTGTAGCGCAATCAGCGTGCCTATGTAGACGAGATAGCGCGATCCGCCATATGCCGGAACGAAGATCAGCGCCGCCAGCAGCAGCCAACCAACATACGGCAGGGCCCGCGCGACGAGAGCTATCGGCTTCATACGCGCGCCGTTCCGCGGACGCCGAACAGGCCGGTCGGGAAGTAAAGCAGCGCCACGATCATCAGCACGAAGCCATAACCGTCGCGGAACGAGGCGGAGAGGTAACGCGAGCCGAAACTCTCGGCGAGGCCGAGCAGAAATCCGGCCGCGACGGCGCCCGGCACGCTGCCGAGCCCGCCGAGCACCGTGAGGATCAAGCCCTTCATCAACGGCGCCGCGGCCATATAGGGCGTGATCGCAAACAGGCTGCCATAGAGCGCGCCGGCGGCTCCCGCCATGGCGCTGCCGATCGCGAATACCGCGGCGGTAACGTGCGTGATCTGCACGCCGACCAGCGCGGCGCCGGTGCGATTCTGCCCCATCGCGCGAATCGCCTTGCCGAAGCGCGTCCTTTGCAGGAACAAATAGAACGCGCCAACCAGGAGCAGCACGAGGGCGAGCACCAGCAGTCGCTGCGCCGACAGCGTCATGCCCGCGAACCGGACGCTGCCCGCGAGCGGCGGATCGAAGGTGCGATGATCGGGCGTGAAGACCGCGGAAGCCAGATGTTCCACCACCATGATGATGCCGAGCGACACCGTGAGACCGGCCATGTGGTCGGTCAGGGTGTGACGGAAGATCAGGCGCTCCAGGATCAGACCGAACAGGGCCATGCTGAGGGCGGCGAGCGCGAGCCCCGGCCAGAAGCCGAGGCCCGTCGTCACGCTGTAGAAGGCGACGTAGGCACCGAGCATCACCATCTGGCCATGGGCGAAATTCAGGATGCCCATGATGCCGAACACCAGCGTCACCCCGACGGCAACGGTGGCGTAGAGGCCGCCGACCATCAATCCGTCGACGGCGGTCTGGGCGATGTCAAGCAGCATGGACTCCCTCGTCTACTCAAAGGGAGCGCGGACCGAGGAAATCTTGCCGTCCTTCAGGATGCCGATGTCGATGTCGGCTTGCGCGCGGCCATCCTTGTCAAAACGCATCGTGCGCACGCCGTCATAGCGCATGCCCTTGATGCTGGCGGCGATCGCCTTCAAATCCGTCACCGACCCGACCTGCTCCATGGCCTTCGCCATCATGAACACGGTGTCGTAGAAGGTCAGGGCCCAATAGGTGTTTGGCGACATGTCCTTCTTGGTGAAAGCCTTGTAGCGTTCGATCCATTCCTTGACCTTGTTCTCGCTGGCGTAATCGAGGTCGCGGGTCAGGATTTGCCAGACGAACCCATCGATCTGCTTCGAATATTTGATGCCCGGGGCGCCGGAGCCGCCGCGGTAGAGAAACTTTTTCGGAAGGTTTCCAAGTTCAGTGCTCTGGCGGACGATGGCCTCGACCATCGCGTCATTGGTGCCGGTCAGCAGCCCGTCGAGCTCCATGTTCTGGAACTTGCGCAGCACCGGCGCGAAATCCGATGTGTCGGGCTGAAAATATTCCACGATGGGCACGGTCACGCCCGCGCCTTCGAGCAGCGGCTTGTAGGCAGCGACGATGGAGCGGCTGACGTCCTCGTTGGGAAGCAGGATGCCGACCTTCTTGACGCCCAATTCCTTCACGCTGGTCGGCACGAACGACTTTGACACCACGGAATCGGCATCCAGCGTGCGGAAGGCCAGTTCGAAGCCGGGCTTGCCGAGCAACGTGTCCAGCAGGGTGAAACCGCCGAAATAGAGAATATCGCTCTTGCCGAACAGTGTTGCGGCAGGCATTCCGGGGCCGCTGGTCAGAATGCCGAAGACGACCTTGATGTCGTCGTCCCGCAGCAGCTTTTGCGCGCCGCTTACCGCGAGCTCGGGCTTGGATTGCGCATCCTCCGAGACCAGCGTGAAGGTGTATTTCTTCCCCTTGACGGTGATACCGCCCTTCTTGTTGATTTCGTCGAAAGCCATCTGGACGCCTTCGGCCGCGGGCAGGTCGAAGCTCGCATGCGGGCCGGTCAAGCTGTTGACCATGCCGATCTTGACCGTCTGCGCCGACGCGGCGGCATTCAAGGCGACGCTTGCCGCCGCGGCAAGCAACCAAAGTTTTAATCCAGAAACGGTCACGGCGCTCCCCTCCCTACTGTCCTACTGAGTCCAGAACTGTTCCCTGAGTTCGCGCCGCAGCACCTTGCCCATGCTGTTGCGGGGCAAGGCGTCAAGCACGACCATCGATTTCGGATGTTTGAATTTCGCAAGCTTGCCGACACAGAAGCTGAACACCTCTTCGTCGGTGATCGCTTCGCCGTCGCGAAGCACCACGCAGGCGCGCGGCGACTCGCCCCAAGTCCGGTCCTGGACGCCGACGACGGCGACTTCGAGGATCTTTGGATGCTCCACCAGCACGCGCTCGATCTCGGCCGGATAAATGTTCTCGCCGCCACTGATGATGGTATCGCGCTTGCGGTCGAGGATATGCAGGAATCCCTGCTCGTCCATCACGCCGACATCGCCGCCGGTCTCCCATTTGCCGACGCGCATCGCGGCCGTCGCCTCGGGATTGTCGAAATAGCCCATGAAGGGCACCGGATTGATCGCATAGATCTGACCTGCCTCCCCTGGAGGCAATCGCTTGCCCTCCTCGTCCAGGATCGCGACTTCGCAACCGAAAGAGGCGCGTCCAAGCGAGCGATTGCTGGCGATAAGGTCCTCGTGACGGCAATAGGTGAGCCAGCCGCTTTCGGTCCAGCCATACGCGTCCGAGAGCCGCGCTTTCGGGAACATCTGCTCGAAGCCGTCGATCAGCGGTGTCGGCAGGCGCGCGCCCGAGCTCATGATGCCGCGCAACGCGCTGCATTCGCCGACCCGCGCCCCCTGGGCCGCCGCCTCCTGTAGCGTCGAGATCATCTTCGGCACTAGGAAACACCAGGTCACGCCGCAACGATCGATGTCATTCAGGATCTCCTCGCCTCTGAATTCGGAGCGCAGGATCACCCGCGCCCCGACGCACAGCGAGACAATCGCGACGGAGCCGAAGGATTGATGGAAGATCGGCCCGGGCACCAGCGTCACCGCGTCCTCGGTGATGCCGAACCGCCATCCCCATGAGCTGAAACGAGTGAGCATCGTCAGATGACTCATCATCGCGCCCTTGGGGAAGCCGGTGGTGCCGGACGTATAGAAGATCGCACCCGGATCGTGCGGGCGCGCACGGCTCACGATCCCGCTTGACGGCGCTGCGGCGATTAGCCGCTCGTAAGCCATGGCGTGATCTCTCGCGTTGCCGATCACCACGATCCTGCCGGATCCGAACGGAATCCTGGTTCGCAGGGCCGCGAGCAGCGGCAGGTATTCCTCGCCGATCACGAGCGCGCTCGAACGGGAATTGTTGATGAGATAGGCGAGTTCTTCCGCGGTCAGCCGGTAATTGGCGGGAACGGCCACCAGACCTGCCAGTTGCAAGCCCACATAGGTCTCGAGATATTCCGGGCTGTTGTCGGCGAACAGCACGATACGGTCGCCGGCATCGAGTCCCAAAGCGAGCATCGCCTGCGCGCAACGATTGGCGCGCTCCCAGAACTGCCCGTAGGTGCGGCTGCCGTCCTCGAACTCGATCGCCACCGCGCCGGGATTGCGGCGAACGGCAATACCGACGAGGTCGGCGAGACAAGCGACATTCGGACCGTACGACATACGAGATAAGCACCCGCTTAGTATTTAGTAAGCGACAGCTTATTCGTCGCCTGATCGAAGTCAACTGGCAGGCAGTCGCTGCACTGCATCATGCAACAGGTCCTTTCATTTTTCGCGCATCAGTATCTTGCGCTCGGAGAAAATCCGCGTGCGATGCCGCGGCGCGCCACCACGAGATGATTGAGCAGCGAAGTACCGTCGACAACGGACATCATTCGCGCGTCGTTCTGGAGCCGGTGCAAATGGTGCGTTGCCGGCAATCCCGACGAACCAAGGCAGTCGGCCGCCCATTGACACGCCTCCAGCGCGAGCTCGCCGCCGATCGCCTTGGCGCCCGACGCCAGCATGTTCGCATCGGAGCTGCCGAGGCCGGCGACGGCGCGGTAGCTCAAGAGCCTGGCCGCCTCGATCCGCGCCCACAATTCCGCATGGCCACGCTGAACGAGACTGCGTTCCGCCAGGGCGACCCCCGCAACGATGCGCTGCCGGGCATAATCGGCGGCGATATCGATCGCGGCCCGCGCGATGCCCAGCGCCTGCAAGGCGGCGAGCACGCGCGCGATCGGAAACGCCGTCTTGGCCCCGCTTGCGCCCTCGCCTTCACCGCCCAGGCGCATCTCGTCCGAGACCTCGCAATCGTTCAATTCGAGCTCGGCGAAGCTGAGATGCGTCAATCCGATCGGCTCGAGAGGACGGCGCGCGAAGCCCGCCATGTCGGGCGTAACGATGAAGCGCGTGAAATGCTCCGGCGTCTCGCCGCTCCGCGCCAACACGATGAAGAGGGAAGCCACCATGCCATGGGTAACCCAGGTCTTGCGTCCCGTGATCTTCCAGCCGCGACCATGACGTCTTGCGACGGTTTCGATGCGCGACAAATCGGAGGCGGCCTGGGTCTCGCTGATGGCGATCGCCCCGATGTCGTCGCCCGACAGCAAGCCCGGCAGAAACCGCTTGCGCTGCGCGGGCGATCCGAAATCGTGGAGATAACGCTGCACACTGTGGTTGCCGAGCAGCGGAAGGCTCGGCGACAGTCCTTCGACCAGGGCTGCGAACGCCAGCGGCGACAGGCCCTTCCCGCCGGCCGCGAGCGGCAGGATTGAACCGAGATAGCCCGACGGCTCCAGCTTGCGGAAGATCTCCCGGAGCGTCGCGAGCGGCAGCGGACCTTGCTCGCGCGCGGCATAGGGCGCGGTCACCGCCCGCGCAAAGGCAAGCAGCTCCAGCTCGCCGGCCGAAAGCTCGAACCTCGGCAGCGCCCCGGACGGCATATCAACCCTGCTCCGGCGTCATTGCGAGCGGTGGCGGCGCTTGCGGCTCGGCGCGCTGGGTGGTGGCAAACTCGAGCGGCATGCGTACCTGTAAGCTGCCGCCATCGCCGGATGGCAGATGGTAGAGCATGCCGCGCGCGTGCAGCTCCGCATCCACGGTTACTTCGGAATAGTCGCGTTCGGGTCCGCAAGGCAGTTTGGCGGCGCGCAGCAACTCGACCCATTCATGGCGGCGGCGTTTGCGCATCAAGGGATTGAGCAATTGCTCGATCAGGCCCTGCGCATCGCAGCGCTGGTCGTTGCCGGCAAAGCGCGGATCGTCGGCCAGTTCGGGCGCCCCGACCTTTTGGCACAATGCCTGCCAGTGCCGTTGATGCAGCACGGTGACCTGGATCATGCCGTCGGCCACCTCGAATTTGGGCGTGCAGGACACCACCGAATGATTGCCGTTGCGGCGGACCATTTCGGGCGCAGCGCCATACATGGTGATGTGCGGATACTGCATGTACAGGCAGACATCGGCCAGCGAAGCCTGGATGAAATCACCCTGCCCGGTGACGCGGCGGTTTTCCAATGCGGCCATCACGCCAAGCGCCGCCCAGACGCCGGTCGACACGTCGACGACGGACGGTCCGGTGCGGAAGGTCGGCCCTTCAACGGCGCCGGTTGTCGCCATCAGACCCATGGCGGCCTGGGCGAGGCCGTCGGTGCCGGCGGGCCCGCCCTGCCCGAAGCCGGTAATCTCGACACAAATCAGGCTCGGTTCATCGCGGCGCAGCGACGCCCCATCAAGACCCGCGCGCTTGAGCATGGCCGTATCGAGATTGGAGATCACGACGTCGGCCTGCAACGCCAGTTGCCGCGCCTTGGCCGCACCGGCGGGATCGGTGATGTCGATGCACACCGCCTTCTTGTTGCGGTTGGTGGACGCATAGAGCGCCGCCACGTCGCCGGCCTTCGGGCCGATGCGGCGGGTGATATCGCCCTGCGGCGGCTCGACCTTGGTAATCTCGGCGCCGAAATCGCCGAGCACCTGACCGCAGGCAGGACCGGCCACCATGTGGGTGAACTCCACGACCTTCAAGCCTTGCAGCACACCGGCCATGGTCAACCCCTGCCAAGCGGACGAAGCGGCGGCCCGTCATAGTCGACCTCGTCGTCCGGCACATGGCGCCAGCCATCCTCGCGGGTCATTTCTTCGACGGCATGAACCGCGAGTCCTGCACTGCGCGGAACGAAGGCGAGCGCCCGGACGATCTGCCAGTTGAGGCCCATGTCGAGGCCGAGCGCGGCGAGCGCGCCATCCTGGTTCATCGGCAGCGGACGTTTCTTGGCGCGGCCGAGTTCGTCCTGTACGGCAAAGGCAAGCTTCGAGTAACTGCCGGTCACTCCATTTGCGTCGGCAATGGAATAGAGCTTCGGCACCCGCGGATCGCCCTCGGGATGCAGTGCATGCCCGTATCCGGGCACCCTTTCCTTGCGCAGCGAAAAGTGCCGCACGATCTCCTGGGCGGCTTCCTCCAGCGACTGCTTGCCGGAATCGATCAGCGGGCGGTGATGAACCAGCCGCTCGGCGAGTTGCTGGCACGCGCCGCCATAGATGTCGCCAAAAGCCAGGATGCCGCCGGCCACTGCGGCCTGGATCGGCGTTCCGGATGAAGCGAGGTAGCGCGTGACGATGCTGGAAGGCACAATGCCGTGGTCGAGCACCGATACCAGCATCGCTTCCAGCGTTTTCGCGTGTCCCGGCGGCGGCAGCTCGCCGCGGGCGAGCAGCAGGAACGCCTCCGCAAACGAGACTTTGCCGACGAGTTCGCCCAGACTGTAGCCGCGGATCACCACGGACTGCTTGTCGCCATAGGTCAGCGCCGTCTTCCAGCGCCCTTTCGTGGCCATCGACGTTTCCCCTGTATCTTCTTGTTCATTGTTGCTCTTCGTAGATCAGATTGATGGCCGAAACCGGACAGAGTTCCGCCGCATCGAGCGCGGCCATTTCATCCAGCTTCCGGCCTACATAGGCAGCGTGCCCGTCGGGCTGAATTTGAAACAGGTCCGGGTTGAAGTTCACGCACATGCCCGAGCCGACGCAGAGATTGGGATCGACCTCGACCCGGATCAACTTGCGGTCATTCATCCCGTTCATCCCAGCATGAGATTGATCGGAGGGGCGATGCTGCGCCCGAGGATCCGCGGATCCCATTTGATTTCGCTCGTCAGATGCATTTTCGGGAAGCGCCGCAGCATCTCGTTGAAGGCGATCTCCATCTCCATCCGCGCCAGCGGCGCGCCGAGACAGAAATGGATACCATGGCTGAAGGAGAGATGCGGATTGGGGCTACGCGTGACGTCGAAGGTCTCGGGATCCCTGAACTTGGCCGGATCGCGGTTGGCCGCGCCCATCAGGAGCAGGATGCGATCGCCCTCGCGCACCGACTTGCCGGCAATGCTCATATCGGCGCCGGCCACCCGCATGGTGCCCTTGAGCGGGCCGTTGAAGCGCAGCCCCTCCTCGATCCCGGTCTTCATATAGGCCGGATTTTCACGAAGCAGATCGAGCTGCTCCGGCATTTTCAGCAGTGTCGTCAGCGTGTTGCAAATCAGGTCCTGCGTGGTTTCATGGCCGGCATTGACCAGCAGGATGCAGGAATGCAGGACATCATCGCGGGTTAGCGCGGAATCGTTGCGCTGCACCTCCATCAGCCAGCTCATCATGTCGTTTCGCGGCTTCCTGAGGCGCTCCTCATAAAGCCCGGCGAGATAGTCCTTGAACTCGATCAGCGCGTTCTGGGCGCGATCCATTCGCTGCTCTTCGCCGACGCCAGCGAGCAACAGAGTTGTCAAGGCGTCCGCCCAGGCATGGAAGCGGTGCACGTCCTCACGGGGGGCGCCGATGATCGAGGCAATGACGTTGGCCGGAAACGGATAGGCGAAGTCGCGGTTAAGATCGACGATGTCGCGCCCTTCCCATTCGTCGAAAAAATCCTTCACATAGCCTGCAACCACATCGCGCATTGTCGCGCTCGATTTTGGCATGAATGCGCGGGCAAAAATCCGGCGCAGATGGGTGTGATCAGGCGGATCGCGGAACACGACAAAGGAATGCAGCACCTCGTAAGTCAGCGCAAAGTGCCGTCGTTCCTCCTCCGAAAGCCGGGTCTGGAAGAACGGCGTGATGCGGTCGGCCAGCATCTGGCTGCTGTGCAGGGCGTTGTAGACGTCTTCGTAGCGGGACAGCACCCAACCGCGCCAACGCTCGTTCCAGTGACACGGATGATGCTCGCGCAACAACTGATAATAGGGCGCAGGGTTCTGGACGATTTCCGGATCAAGCAGGTCGTCATTCACCGCGGACATCAATTTCTCTCCAAGACAGGGCCCAGAGCGCATCAGCCCTTCATAAGCAGTCGCTTAGTCTTTACTAAGCGGTTGCTTATGTCTAGGATGCTTCCCTCACCTGGTCAACCCTCACTGCCGATTTCCCTGAAGGCGACAAGCCATCCGGCAAGCAAACTGACAAAGGAAACGCGATGTCCGACCTCTATGCCGGCTACCGCCGCCTTCGCTTCGACCGGCCGCACCCACGGGTGTTGCGGATCACGATCGACAATCCGGGCAAAATGAATTCGATCGACGAAGTGATGCATCCCGAAATGGTCCGCGTCTGGCACGACATCAGCGGCGACGACAGCGTCGCCTGCGTGATCCTGACCGGCGCAGGGGATGCCTTCTGCGTCGGCGGAAATTTCGATATGGTGCAGGAGATGGTGGACAATTTCGACGTGCGCATGAAGAACCTGCGCGAAGCACGTGACGTCGTCTACAACATGATCAATTGCACCAAGCCGATCATTAGCGCGGTCCGTGGACCCGCTGTCGGCGGCGGGCTGGTCTGCGCCCTGCTGGCGGACATTTCAATCGTTGCCAGGACCGCCAAGCTGATCGACGGCCACACCCGCATCGGGCTTGCCTGCGGCGACCATGCGGCGATCATCTGGCCGATCCTGTGCGGCATGGCGCGCGCCAAATATCATCTGTTGATGTGCAACACCATCACCGGCGAGGAGGCGGAACGCATCGGACTGGTTTCGCTTGCCGTCGATGATGCCGAGCTTGATGCGAAGGCCTTGCAAGTCGCGACGCAGCTCGCGGAGGGACCGCCCACCGCGATCCGCCTGACCAAGTACACCATGAACCACTGGCTGCGCATGGCCGGTCCGATCTTCGATGCTTCGCTCGCGTTCGAATTCCATGCCTTCACCGGTCCCGAGCTGAGGGAAGGAATTGCCGCGGTGAAGGAAAGACGCAAGCCGGTATTTCCGACCCATAGCGCGTTTTGAACGCGGTAGATTCAAGGCCGACGCGCCAAGCGATTGCCGCCGGAACCGAAAACGAATCCCGGTCCGGAGGCCGCTCGCCAGCTCCCTCGAATTATCGAGCCCTTGCAAGGAGACATCGGCCGTGGTCGAGAACGACGACGTCGCGCACGGGACCCGGCACCTGAACGAGACGATGTCGCCGTCACGCCAAATGTCGGTCGCGATCTCATCTGCTGATGAGGCTCAGGGCCGGACCCTTGCGGTCCGCCAAACCCGCCGTCGCCGCGCGCCACAATCGCCATGACGAAGGTAAAGAGCGGCGCGCCATCGGCCGCCGATCGCGCGGTGGTCTCGCGCAATATCACGGCGCCCTTGCCGGCACCCTTGTCGTACACGGCGGCGATGCGCGAGTTCGCCAGCAATTCAGCGGCCACCTGCAGTTGACGATGCAGGACCAGCCGCTGTTCACCATGGAGGATTCTTGCGAAATCGACGCCCGTCCTGCGAATGATCCCGATCGAAGCAAGATGCAGTCCGGCACCCTCCAAGACGAATGGAAATTTTTCCTCACGACAAGGATTCTTTCAAATGTGCGACGACATGTTGGACGTTTTTGTTGGACGAATTTGGCGCGTGTGCTGACGTGTCTTGGTGCTCTGAGCAGGGAAAGCGCAAATACATCGTCGTTCCCTGCCCGGCGCGCGAGTTGATGACGAGCTCTCCGCCATGAGCGGCCATGATCTCCCTAACGATCGAAAGCCCGAGGCCAGCGCCTGCGCTTGCGCCGTTACCGGTCTGAAAAGGCTCGATGAGCTTGTGCTCGGCGCCAGATGGGAATCCCGCGCCGTCGTCATGGATGGAAACGCCGCCGCGGCTTAGAGTGGCCGTGACGCGTTGCGCGCCGCGCGCATGGATCAACGCGTTGCCGACAAGATTAGCGAGTGCGCTGCGAATGGCGGCCTCGACCCCCTGGACGATGAAGGGGCCGTCCTCGGCCTGCTCCAGCGCAAGTTCGATGTCGGAATCCAGAGCCGAGGGACTGAAATCCGCAAGCGTTTCCAGCACCACGACGGAGAGGTCGATTGGACGCTTCTCGATGACGTGATTTTGCAGGCGCGCGAGGTCCAACATGGCCGAGACGAGCGAAGTCAGGCGGCGCACGTCGCTCACGAGCGCCGCCTTCAAAGATGGTTCGGGTACCTCTTCGATCTTTGCGCGTAACAGCGTCAGCGGCGTTCGCAGTTGGTGGGCGGCATTGCCCAGGAACCGGCGCTGCATCTTGATATAGGCGTCGATCTCGCTGAAAGCGCGGTTCAGCGCTTCGACCAGCGGTTTCAACTCACGCGGCACTTGAGACAACGAAATCAAACCTTGCGGCGCCGCCGGATCAATGGCGAGCGCCAGCCGCGTCACGCGTTCGATGCTGCGTGAAACGAAGCGGGCAGCCAGCATTGCACCGATTCCGACGATCGTCGCGAATCCCAGCGCAAGCAGTGCGAAGGGAAAGACATTGCGGGAAATGAAGGTCGCTATCTCCTGGCCAAAGCGGGGCTGAGGGTCTGCGATCATCATCGTCAGTTGCAACGCTCCCCTTTGCACGACCGAGAGGCAGACGGTTCTGTTCCTGTCCAGCGTGTTGAACGCGGCAAAGCCGGCGGGTCCGGTGTAGGGGAACGCGAAGGGGAGAGTCGGTCTGCGTTCGGGGCCGAACTCGTCGACCAGATCGCCGGCGGACACGACGTACCAAAGTTGCGGGCTGCCCGATTTCAACTCCTCCAGAGCGCTGGTCGGGCGGATGGTCAGAGTGCGGCCATTGACCACAGTGGCGCGACCGAGGATGGCTGCCGCGACATGGCAAGAGGCGTCACGAGCATGCGTGTAATACCTCCAGACGACGATACCGAGCAGGATAAGGAAGATGGCTGTCGCCACAATGCCGAGCGATACCGCGAAAGTCCGGGCGATCGAGGTCATCGACGCTTTGCCATACGCAGGATGTAGCCGATGCCTCGCATGCTCCGGATTTCGATGTCGCTGCCGAGTTCGGTCAGCTTCCTCCGCAATCTGGACACCTGGGCCTCGAGCGTGTTGGACTCGATCTCGTCGTCGAAGCCGTATATCTGCTCGATCAGCGCGTCGCGCGTGACGATACGGTCCCGGCGCATCAGGAGCGCGGCAAGGATCAAGGCCTCGCGGCGCCGCAGCAGGACGCGGTCGTCCGCGACGATGGCTTCACTGCTGCTGAGATGAAGTTCGACATTGCCAAAGGAAAGCACCGGCGGCGCGAGCTGACGGGGACGCCGCAACACGGCGCGTACCCGGGCGATCAACTCCTGCGGCTCGAACGGCTTGCCCAAATAGTCGTCCGCGCCGCCATTAAGACCGTCCACGACGTCTTCCTTGGCGTCCTTTGCCGTCAGCACGATGATGGCCGGCCGTTCGGGCAGTTGCCCTAACGCCGCAACGATCTCCAGGGCGTCGCCATCGGGGAGCATCCGGTCAACAATGGCCAGATCATATTTGAAGCCGTCGAGCGCCTGCCTGGCGTCCGCAATCGAACCGACGACATCAACGATGCCATGTAATGGATTGAGCAACCGGCTGATGTAGCGGCCGATCTCCGGTTCATCTTCGATCACGAGGGAGCGCACGCCGCTGGTCCTTTGCAATTGCGGAGCGATTGACCTGGATCGAAACACTCCCCGGCCGAATTATAGCGTCTCGGCTCGCGCACGGCCTCCTTTAAGGCAAGCCAGGTGGGCAAATCCAAGGCCGCACCGATATCGACGAGCAAAATTAGCGCGCGGGCAGTCTCGGGCAATGTTCGGGCAATGTTGGTCGCGACGGCCGAAGATCCCATTCATGAGAGGGAGTCGATGGCCGCGGGGATCGGCGGGCAATCTTCGGGCAACGTTGCCGAAACATACGGTGTGCACGAACCACACCAGCCGACCTGCCGGGACATCGGAGGTCAGGGGCCAGTAAATGAAAGATCTCGACGAAGCCGCACTCCGCCAAGTGGGCGGTGTGCAACCGCGGCTGCTGACCGCTTCCATCGCTGTCCTTGGCTCCATCGTGGCAAGCTTTCAACCGGCGAAAGCTCAGACTGCTTTCACGCTTCCGGCGCCGCCCTTTGAAGTGCCCGGATTGCCGTCCGCGTCCGGCAACTGGACGGCTACAATCGGTATCGGCGGAGACTATAGGCCAGACTACCCGGGATCGAAGAACTGGATGCTCAGTCCCGTGCCGATCTTTTCCATTCGCCGCGCCGGGATGGTGAAGGAGTTTCGCGGCCCGCGCGATAGTCCGAGCATTGCACTGATCGACTTTGGTGATCTCCGCGCCGGTCCCGCCGTCAAGTACGTGAAGGAACGAAAGAGCAGCGACCATTCCGAGCTGAACGGCTTGGCCGACGTGAAGGCGGCCTTCGAGTTCGGCGGGTTCGTCGAATATTATGCGGTCGACTGGCTTCGCCTGCGCAGCGAACTGCGCCAAGGTGTAGGCGGCCACAAGGGGACGGTAGCTGACTTCTCCTCCGATTTCATCGTGCCGCTGATTGACCGGCTCACCATCTCGGCGGGGCCACGCTTCACGTGGAAGAGCGCGAAAGCGATCGCACCCTATTTCGATGTCGATGCCGCGCAATCACTGGCTTCGGGCCTGCCGGCATTTGACGCCAAAGGAGGCGCTTACTCCGTCGGATTCGGCGCCCAGGTTTCTTACCGAATCAATCCGCAATGGGAAGTGCACGCCTATGTCGAGTACGAGAAGCTGCTTGGGGACGCAGCCAACAGTCCGATCGTGAAGCTCCGCGGTACGCCAAACCAGACCACCATCGGCCTTGGCGCATCCTACTCGTTCGATTTCAAGATCCGATAGACAAACATGCGCAAGATCACTCTATGTGTTGGCCTTGCCATCGCATCTGCGTCACTGAGCGCTGCCGCGGCCTTTGAGACACGCGCAACGCGGCTGCAAGCGATCAAGACGGTTGGGATTATCTCGGCGATGGGCGACGAGATAAGCATGACACGCGCCGGGCTTACGCCATTGAACAACCGCATCGAGAGCGTGCCGGTGCAATCCTGGAAGCTCGACGACTTGATCGTCCAGCAGGCCACCGCCTTGATGAGCCGACGCTTTCAGGTGCAGACGGTGGGCTATCCCCGTGGGGCGTTTGCAGCCGTCAAGGAGTCGGCGATTGGTCCCGTCAATCTCGCCCGTGGGGACCCGTTCAAAGTTCTGGTTCGCAGGAATGTCCTGCCGCAGGGGCTCGATGCTTACATCGTGATTACGCGTGCGAAATCGACACTCGGCACCGGTCGGAAGGTCGAGGGGCTTGGCTTTGCCCAGTACCGCACGTTGCTCGCATCCTATGGCATCGTCCATGCGCTTTACGAGGTCCGCGTCATCGATGGCAAGACCTTCGACGTGATCGACAAAAGAGCGGCTTCTCCGCTCGGTAATACCGAGATGATCAGGCTTGCCGGCCCAAGCCGGACGGTCGAGGGGACGTTTGAGGGCGCGGATTCAGGCGAGCAACTGCGGGCTGCGATCGTTGACCTCCTGACACGAAGTCTTTCGGTCACGCTCACCGACATGCATCTGGCGGGCGCGCCGTAGTCAAACCGCCGCAGTGCGCTTCCGACATGCCCGATTCCAAAATATCGAAAACAACCCCATGCACAGTAGCCGGCGGCCGGCGCGGATGCTCGAAAGCGGGTTGACACGCCGGGCAAATCACGGGTATTTTTCTATTATTCCGAAATGCTGCAACCTGTCGCACCTGCAATAGCGGGCGCGCCGGCTGCTATGCGGCCGGAAAATCCTCCACACCATTGAACTTGCACCGCCTCGCCACGGCGAACGATCGCTGCGCGTGGCCTAACTGCGTGCGCTCGACGCGCGCGTGCCAGGGAATCCCGACATGAACGCTGCTCCTGATCTCGCCATGCCCAACGTCGCCGCCACCGACCCGGCCAAACCTGCCGCCTGCCCGCGCATAAAACTCTCGCCGCACGGGTTCTCCATCGACCATCCCGATCCGGAGCTCGGCGAACAGTTGATGGCGAGCGCGCTGGGGGTCACCGAGCGCGAAGCGATGGACGGCATCCTCCGGCAATTGGTGCGGGCCAGCGTGAGCGGCGACAGTGCCGACGAGGTCAACCTCTCCTTCATGATTTCGATGGTGAAGAGCCTTCGCCCGCGGGATTCCGTCGAGGCCATGCTGGTGGCGCAAATGGTTTCGGTTCATGTGATGGCGATGCGATGCGCCGAGCACCTCGCGAGCGCTGATGACCTCGCCCAGCACGACAGCGCCGCGCGCGCCCTGGGCCGGCTCGCCCGCACGTTCCCCGCCCAGATCGACGCGCTCAACCGCTACCGCAGCCATGGCGAGCCCGCCATCACCGTGCAGAACGTGAAGGTGGAAGACGGCGGCAACGCCATCGTCGGCAACGTCACGCAGCATGCGAGCGTGGTTGTTTCGGAGAAGAAGCGGGCAGCGGCGGCGCGGAAGAGGGCAAACGCGTCGGGCTCCACGCGAAGGCCGGATTCCGGAGATACCGAGCAGGAAGCACAAGCATGAGCGATCACGCTCGCAACACCGGCCCGATGCTGGCGAGCCGGCGTTGTGGCGCCAAGACCCGCTCCGGCGGTTCGTGCCGAAGGCCGGCGGGACGTGGCAAGAGGCGCTGCCACATGCACGGCGGCGCACGGGGATCCGGCGCGCCAAGGGCAAACCGGAACGCGCGCAAGCACGGGCGGTTCACCAAGGATGCGATCGCCGAGCGAAGGCGGATTCAGGCGCTGTTGGGTGAAGCGCGGAGGTTGCTGGAAGAGATGAAGTGAGACGACCTCGCCTGTGCTTCCGACTTGCCGCTTGGTCATGGGCGAACCCTGAGGTATCGCTATGACAAACAGGGTTTGAGGTGTTCCGTTGCTGCTCTCAGGAATGCACCTTATCAAGCGCCCTTGTCTCATCGGCGCGATGGCCGTTTGGGGGACGACTGTGTCGCTTGCGCAGGAGCAAGCGCCCGACATTCCGGCTTGGCTGCGGAGCCATATTGGCGACGGCGAAGGCCAGATCGCCCGGGTGGTGTTGCAGCGGGCGCGCGCGCTCTATCTGAAGAAGGTGACCGCGGGCGTCGTCAAAAATCCCTGCTACTTCGCCATGGACGCGACGCGCCCCCACCGTGGCGGATTGGGCAAGCGGTTTTACACGATCTGCGAAGCCGACCGGACGTTTCGCGCCGCTGGCACGGGTCACGGCAGCGGCCGCAACGTCAAGGGTGTCGCGAACTTCGGAAACGGAAAGGAATGCGTGAAGAATTTCGGCAATGCGCTGGATTCGTATCTGACGACCGGCGGCGCCTATGTGACGGCCGAAACGAGGACTTTGTTCAAGGGCTATTATCGCGCCTCGGCGAAACAGGAAGCCGTGCTGGTGCGCTCATTCGTTCAGTTCGACGGCGAGGGAGAGACCGCCAACGCCAGGGAGCGCGATATCGGCGGGCATGCGGCCGTCCTGCTGAGACAGATACGTTATCGATGGATGCCGAAGAGTCCCTACGCGAATGAAAACGGGTGTGTTCCGGTCGGCACGCTCGAGGACTACGCCGGCGGACGCAGCAACGGGTGCACGAGCTGGTCGCGACCCGATGCAGACAAGATCATTCCGCTGCTGAAGGATCCGACGACGGTCTACATCTACCCTGAATCGAAGGACATCAAGGCGGTTGCGCAAGCCGTCTCGGCGCGCCGGCCGAGTTCGTCCGACAGCCCCTATTGGAACGCCGTTTGCCTGAAGCAAATCGGAGCGCCGAAATTCTGGTCAAGAGAGACGCTTGGACCGCTGCTCGCGCGATTCCATAAGGAGCCGGACCCGGCCGCCGTCATCCGTCCGGCGACGTGCAAGAAATAGATTCTAGATCCCGCTGAGGCAACGCGTCCCGCTCGTCGGCTGTGCGCAAGCGAGACGCGCTGCCGCGTGCACGGCGGGGCACAGAAATTCGGCGCACCAATGCGCACAAGCATGGGCTGTACGGGGATGCGGTCGAAGTGCAGAGGCGGGTCTAGGCGTCAATAGGAGAAGCGCGGAAGCTACTAAGAGAGAAAAATTGAATCGTACCATTCGGTAACCACCCAACGGAGCTAGATATAGATGTCCCTAACTGAAAATCAGATCAAACACATGATTGACCGCTTCCTCGGCTGGAAGCTGCCCGGAAACTTTAACCCAGACGGCGGCATCAGCTTTAAGAAGACTTTCAACGAGCGCACAGCCCACCCGATGAAGCATGAACCGTCTGGCACCAACCTCTTTGATGCCAGCCAGGTTGACGGCATGGTGCGGCACATGATCGAGGAAATGCCTCTGAAAGCAGACTTTCAATGGCTTATTGAAGCTCCCGGAGCGCGCTATCTCGCAGTCCAGCGGGGCGCGGATTTTGAGTGGACTGCCGATCAAAACAAGGCGCTTGCCTTCCGTTCTAAAGAGCAAGCTGACGCCCTCATGATGGCCGTCCGCCAAATGGATCGCGCGATGGAGCCACATCCGCGCAGTTCCTTCGTTGCACTATTCGGCTTTGAAGGGACCCTCGGCAACGCGAGGGTCGTCGAACGTGACTGGATATAGTGGCTGCGGGCCATAGCTAGATAATGTTGAGCCTCCTGATCAAGTCCGAAGAACCCTCGGAGTAGTTACAGTCGCCCGGAGCGACTTTCGCGCAACGCCATGCGGCTCGAAGTTAACCCAGACGCCGCGTAGAGCCGTCGTCCTACTTGCGTTTGTTTCGCCCGGGCCAAGGAAGCACACCGTCGAGCTCCCGCAACCGATAGGCGTCCTCGTCCCAATGTTTTCGTTCGGACGGCGGCGCCAATTCCTCCTCGTCGAACCACAGCAAGGTCAGCGTCTGGTCCCATGGTCCCAGATGCCGGGTGTCCTCAATGAGCACCCCGTCGCGTTCCCAGTCCTCGAACCACTGGTCCGGCTCGGCTTCCTCGGGGCTGGAGGGCCTCTCGCCAGCGCGAACGCGCGCGCTGTAGGAATCGGACGGCAGAGACGAGCCCGGTCTGATCCAGCCCTTGGCCTGGCGAAGACCTGCCGACCGGGCGCTGTAACGGATCTTGCCGCCTTCCGAGACGACGAACGCACACAATTCGCGCGAGAACGTCGCGAACCGCGAGCCGGTGGAAAGCAGCGACGCGTCGAACTCGTCGGCCAATTCGCCGATCGAGGCCAGCCCGATGTCGGCGCTGTCGACCCGAGGTTTGAACAACTGATAGGGCAGCAGCAGCTCGGCGGCGAAGACGTCGCAGGCGATCTCGCCCGGCGGCCGGCGAGCATAGCTCCAGCTCGGAGTCGAGTGATCCGCCTCGATTCCGAGGGCGACGTGGGCCACTTCATGGCAGACGCTGAAGCGCCGGCGCCTCGGGTTCTGCGCGCAGTTCACGCAGATGCGGTACTTGCCGCCGGTGTCGCGGAAGGACCACGCATCCTCGTTCTCCCCCAACGCCTCTTCGACTACCGTCCCGCCGATCTGCGCCGCATACGCTTGGACCGAGACGGGCAAGGCGGGCGGCCCGCAGAGCTTGATGAACTCCCGCGCCTTCGTTGCGATATCGAGTTCATCGAACATAGGCCGTGCCCCTATTTCATGAATTTCCGGATGCGGGCGAGCGAGGTCGCATAATCGGGTCGCGCTCCGCGGTTCACCACCGTCGTCAACATGTGAAATTCGTCAAATACGACGTTCGGATCCTCACGGACGAAATCGACAAGCTTGATGTCGATGTTGCCGTGTTCGACCAGGAAGCGCAGGATCTCGGCATCGCGCTTGGACGGCGCGAGCGCCGACACAAGTTTGTCGACCACCTCCTCGGAAGGGGATTCCTTAACCCCAGCTTCCAGGCGGTGGATGTAGGCGTGGTCGACGCCGCTGCGATCGGCGAGTTCCCGCAGGCTCAAGCTGCGGCGATTGCGCAAATTCTTCAACCAAGTCCCTAGCGCCGTTTCCGGCATCGTCCCTCCTCGCCAAAATTTTGCCGTTTTTTACATGTTGTCTAGCTGGACAACACGCCCTCTCCGGCAGCGTGCCGGACGGGGCGTTTTTCGGGGCCAACTGTTGTCTGGCTAGACACCAGCCTACACCGGCTCGGGAAAAACGCAAGCGCCGAAGCGCGGAAAGGTACTGGATATGTCTGTCGAGGTCGCAGCGCACCGGGTGCGCATTCACATCAACCGGGAGGCCTACGAATCGCCGAACCCGACCACCGGCGAGGCCCTTTATGGCCTGGCGGGAATTCCGGCGCATCAGCGCCTCTACCGCGAGGTCGACGGCGACAAGGAAGACAAGCCGGTGCCGCGCGACGGCGAGCGCATCCGTCTGAAGGAAGACGAGCACTTCTACAGCCAGAAGGTGATCGAGATCTTCGTGAACACTGACGAGCACCAGATCGAAAAGAAGCACATCACCTACGCTCAGGTCGTCGATCTCTATCTCGGCAGCGGCGGCAGCCCGTCGAACGAATACCTAGTCAAGTATTCGCACGGTCCGGCGGAAAACCCGAACGGCACTTTGGCTCCCGGAGAGAAGGTGAAGGTGAAGGATGGCATGCGCTTTAGGGTTGCCGGAACTGGCGAATCATAACCCCTTCATCAGGGATCTCGAGGAGCTCGGCTACCACCTCGACTTCGTCGGGGGCTACTTCGTCATCTACGGCCTGCCGTATCTCGACGATCACGGCGCGCTCAAGCATGGAGATTGGGCTAGCCCTCTCGACCTCAACGGGGCCGTGATCGACAAGCCCTCCAATCACCAGGCATGGTGGCGAGGCACCCGGCCGTTCGACCAGCAGAAACGGCAACTCAGGCTCGGCGGCGGAGCGCATCAGGTGACCATCGCCCCGGATCTGGTCACCGATCAGTCGTTCTCGTTCAAGCTGCAGGAGAACGGCGCGAACCGCGACTACCGCTCGTTCGAGGAGAAGGTGCAGACCTATCTCGATGCGATCACGGCGCCTGCGATGGCGGCGTACCCGGACGCGACGCCGTTCGGCGGCATAGCGGTGAAGGCCGCGGCCCAAGGCAGTCCGCTGCGGTTTCCCGACATGATGTCCTCGAGGTATCACATGAACGACGTCTCCTCGCTGCTTCGCGGCAAGCGCATCGCCATCGTCGGCTTGGGCGGGACCGGTTCGTACATCCTCGATTTCGTTGCGCGGACCCATGTCGATCTCATCGCGCTCTTCGACGACGACAAGGTGCACGTCCACACGATCTTCCGGATCCCGGGGTTCATTCCCGATGCGATCGGAGGCTTCAAGGTGGATGCGCTGGCGCGTCAGTATGGCAACTGGCATTCGGGCCTGGAGCCGGTGCCCGAGCGCATCACTTCGGCGAACATCGACCGCCTGGCCGGCTTCGAGTTCGTCTTCGTCTCGGTCGACGACGGCCCGGCCCGCAAGCTGATCGTCGATTGGCTGAGCGCGCGAGGAATTCCCTACATCGACTGCGGGATGGGGCTGGACAGGTCCCTGGTGGGACTGAGCGGTTTCGTCCGCGTCACCGGCACCGACCGCAAGGCGTACGACAACAACGTCGGCAGCGCGCGGTTGCCCGTCGAGAACGCCAAGGAAAACGAGTATCGCAAGCAGGCGCAGATCACGGAGTTGAACGCGCTAAACGCGGTCATGGCCGTGATCAGGTTTAAGCAGCATTTCAAACTGCTCGATCGTCTGGACGAGGCAACGTCGTACATCTTCGATACGGCGACGATGGAGATGGAATAGGACGCATGGTGAGCTTCATGTATCGGGCCGTCGAACGCCTGCCCAAGCAACTCGAACAGGGAGTCCTCTACCACTCCCCGGAATTCGACGTCGCTGCGCTTTCCTGCGCCTGCGGCTGCGGACATCGCGTTATGCTCTTGGTGCCTGACAGTCACCAGGTGTCGCAGCAGAACGGTTTCGCGACCGTGCGGCCGTCGATCTCGGTCTGCGACGCACCTTGCAAGTCCCACTACATCATCACGTCCGGCCGAGTGCAGTGGCTCGCCGCGTTCTCGGACGCCATGGCCTCGTCAACGATGCGCAGGCAGATCGCTCGGCATGTCGAGCGCGAAGCCAAGCTGCAGACATGGACAAGCTGGATCCGCATTGTCGTCGCAAGGGCGTTCGGACGGCTCAAGCAGATGTTGCGAAAGTGAATCGGTGGGCGCGACCGCGATCGTGCGCTTGCCTGGAGACGGGCACCCGCGCCCCCCTGACTCGGCATGCCAGCCTGACAGCAGCACCATCCGAGAAGCATCGCTTGATTCGGAACGGCGACGGCATCGCGTTTGTCGTTGATTTTTTTGGCGCTCCCTAGGGGAATCGAACCCCTGTTTCAGCCTTGAGAGGGCCGCGTCCTAACCGCTAGACGAAGGGAGCGTACGGAAGAGGGAATAGCCGCGAAATGGGCCGTTCGCAAGGCCGGGGCAATCGCATTTGGTCAGACTTGGCGATTGTGGCCATCCTTCGAGACGCCCGCCTTTGGCGGGCTCCTCAGGATGAGGTCCTGATTTGCGGCTCCGCCGTCATTCCGGGATGGTCCGACGGACCAGACCTCAGGTGCGCATTGCGCACCGGGGAATCTCGAGATTCCGGGTTCGATGCTTCGCATCGCCCCGGAATGACGCGAAGCTGCTCTTACCCCCAGCGCCCGCGGCGCTACGGCTCGCTGGCAAACCTCAGCGTACCTGCCGGCCGCAGGGTCTTCGCGTCGAAGGTCCGGATCTCCGTCGCCCCGCCGACGTCCAGCGTCACCACCAGCCGCTCGCCGGCGACCGCGGTGGAGAGGATTTTGGCGCCCTTCGGCAGCGTGGCGGTGACCTCAGTGGTGGCGGCCGCGGTCGTGACGCTTCCATCCGACTTGAAAAGGCGGTAGCCGATGGCGACGAGCACGGCGCCGATGGCAACCGCCGTGGTCAGGCTCGCGATCAGCATCATCCGCCGCACCCGCGCAAACAAGGCGGCCTGTTCGGGGGTCTGCTCGGGAATGGCGTCTTCGGTCATAAGGTTTTTCTTTGCAGCAAGAATCTAGCGGTGGCGAGAGGCTGGAAGTCACGGTCGGCGGCGACGAAGGTGCTGCCCGGCTCGACCGCGTGCTGGCGGTGCGCTGCCCGGCGCTGTCGCGCTCGCGGCTGAAAGCGCTGATCCTGGCCGGTTCCGTCACCGTCAGGGACGCCGTCGTCCGCGACCCCGCTTATCATGTCAGAAACGGCGATACGATCACAATCGACGTGCCGGAAGCAGCCCCCGCCGAGCCCGCGGGCGAGGATATCGCGCTCGATATCGTCTATGAGGACGACGACATCATCGTCATCGACAAGCCGAAGGGGCTGGTGGTGCATCCCGCGGCGGGCCACGAGACGGGGACTTTGGTAAACGCGCTGATCGCCCATTGCGGGGCCAGCCTTTCCGGCATCGGCGGCGTGAAGCGTCCCGGCATCGTGCACCGGCTGGACAAGGACACGACCGGGTTGATGGTGGTCGCCAAGAACGACGGGGCGCATCAGTCGCTGTCGGCGCAGTTTGCCGATCACGGCCGCACGGGCGAGATGCGGCGCGGCTACCTTGCCTTTGCCTGGGGCGTGCCGAACCGCCAGCGCGGCACGATCGAGGCGCCGATCGACCGCCATCCGCATGCCCGCGAAAAAATGGCGGTGCGCGACGGCGGCCGCGAAGCCGTGACCCACTGGGAAGTGGAGGAGACGTTTGCTGCCCGCGACGGCAAGCCGGTGGCCTCGCTGCTCGCCTGCCAGCTCGAGACCGGGCGCACGCATCAGATCAGGGTGCACCTCGCCCATATCGGACATCCATTATTGGGGGATTCCGTCTACGGCCCCCACTTCAAGACCAAGGCCAGCCACCTCGCCCCCAGGAGCCGGGCGGCGTTAACCAACCTCGACCGGCAGGCGTTACACGCCTACCTCCTGGCCCTGGAGCACCCGCGGACGGGAGAGATTTTGCATTGGGAGAGCCCGCTGCCGGAGGACCTCGTTCTCCTGCAAAATGCCCTGCGGGCGGCGCTATGACGCAGGCTTTTCGGAAAAGCACTATCATTACAAAAAGTTATACCAGCCACACGGGGAGTTGACGTCAGTAATCCTTCCCTATTGGACCCCTGATCGTGTATGTTGCGGGTGCGTTGAATATCCAACGCGGAACATCGCAGAGCGTCCGGCTTTGACAAAGCGGCCGCCTGCCGGGCCCGCCGCTATCGGGGGCCTGAACCACTGGAGGGCGCACGAATGGCCCGTACAGCTACGTTGCCGGTTCTCAATGGAGAATCCGGCCTCTCAAGATACCTCGCCGAGATCCGCAAGTTCCCCATGCTGGAACCCCAGCAGGAGTACATGCTCGCCAAGCGTTGGCGCGAGCACGATGATCGCGACGCGGCGCATAAACTCGTCACCAGCCACCTCAGGCTCGTGGCCAAGATCGCCATGGGCTATCGCGGCTACGGATTGCCGATTTCCGAGGTCGTCTCGGAAGGCAATGTCGGCCTGATGCAGGCGGTGAAGCGATTCGAACCCGACAAGGGGTTCCGTCTCGCCACCTACGCCATGTGGTGGATCAAGGCGTCGATTCAAGAGTACATCCTGCGTTCCTGGTCGCTTGTGAAGATGGGCACCACGGCGAACCAGAAGAAGCTGTTCTTCAACCTGCGCAAGGCGAAGAGCAAGATCAACGCGCTGGACGAGGGTGATCTGCGCCCCGACCAGGTGGCGATCATTGCCAAGCGGCTCGGTGTGACTACCCAGGACGTGATCGACATGAACCGCCGTCTCGGCGGCGATGCGTCGCTCAACGCGCCGATCCGCGACGACGGTGAAGCCGGCGAATGGCAGGACTGGCTGGTCGATAACTCGCCCAACCAGGAAGCCATCATGGCCGAGCACGAGGAGTTCGATCACCGCCGGCAGGCGCTCAACGGCGCCATCGGCGTGCTCAACCCGCGTGAACGCCGCATCTTCGAGGCGCGCCGGCTCGCTGAAGAGCCGATGACGCTGGAAGACCTCGCCGCCGAATTCGGCGTGTCGCGCGAGCGCGTGCGGCAGATCGAAGTCCGCGCCTTCGAAAAGGTGCAGTCGGCGGTCAAGGGCACCATCGCGAAGCAGGAAGCGGCACTCGAAGCCGCGCACTGATACAAATTTACAGGCGGATCGAAACGAAAGCCGGCGGCAACGCCGGCTTTTTGTTTTTGGGGGTTTCGTGTGAGCTGGGCTCTCCCAACAACCACCGCCGTCGTCCCTGCGAACGTGTTCGGTCCCGTGGGATTGGCAAGAGCCTGGATGGGAGCTTGGTAGCCGAGGCATTTGAGGCG
>NZ_JAFCLN010000021.1 GCF_018129385.1 Bradyrhizobium lablabi | reverse complement strand
TCCCCTGCGCAATGGCTTTACGGCTTATATCGCGCTCTCCCTGGTGAGCGGGCTTGTTGTCACCATCGCCGGCAGCAAAATGCCACCGACTTAGCGCCAGCGTCGCGGCGCCAGGACCACACGACTTCGCCGTACGCGATCAGCGCTTCGTCAAGCACGCCGCCCGCGTCCACCGCATCCCATCCCAACGTTTGGTGGCGATGGCCAACGCCCCTCCTCGGGGATGAGGTGGCGTTTTATAATTCTGATTTACAGAAATTGGCAAGAGGATTATTTTTGATTTTAGGGCTTGACATTTATTCTGAAAATCAGAATCGGATTTGCCCGACAGTCGATCACACCCGACACCACACGCCGGCGACGTTTCGCTCAATAGCGATTGCGCCGCAACGCTTCCGAGCCTATCTGATTCAGAATTCATGGCATGCCTCCCGAAAGGAACCAGACTTGAGCGTTGCCTTCACAAAGGAAGAGAGTGCGGAGACGGCGGCAGAGACCCTGCTGCCCGATCGTCCGATCTCGCCGCATCCGAACCTCGTCACGGAAGCCGGATTGAAGGCGCTTGAGCTGCAACTTCAGCAGGCGCGCGAAGCCTACGAAGCGGCGCAGAAGATCGAGGATGTGAACGAACGCCGGCGGCAAGCGGCCTCCCCGTTGCGTGACGCGCGCTATTTTGCAGCGAGGGTTCGGACCGCTCAGGTGATTGCCGCCCCTGCATCCGCCGACACCGTGGCATTCGGCAGCACGGTGACGTTCAGGCGCGACGATGGCCGCGTGCAGACGTACCGGATCGTCGGCGAGGACGAAGCCGATCCCAAGGCCGGCTCGATTTCGTTCGTCTCGCCGGTTGCAAGATTGTTGACCGGCAAGGCCGTCGGAGATGCAGTGGATCTCAACGGCCACGAAGTCGAGATCGTCGCGATTTCCTGACCAGGGAAACCTCCAGACACATGACGAGTCGCGGATTGCGTCCAAGCTGGTCCATCAAGATCAGACCTGGATTTCCGGAAAGGCGATAGCGCGGTGGCGGGCGAACTCAATCTCGAGGCCCTGTTGAGGGATATGCGGCCCGAAATGCAGGAAAGCGTTTTCGTGTTTTGCACGGTCGAAGCGGACAAGGAAATGCCAACCGCAGTCAAGCCGCTGCTTGCATTCCGCGAACAGGAAGGAATGACGCTTGTCGTGCGGCTCGAGGAGGCCGAAAATCTGGGCCTGCGGTACCAGTTCGTATCGCGCCTGATCACGCTGACCGTCCATTCTTCGCTGGAAGCCGTGGGTTTTCTGGCGGCGATTACCACCCGCTTGTCTGAAGCCGGCATCAGCGTGAATGCGGTCTCCGCCTTTCACCACGACCATCTGTTTGTCCCCCGCCACAGGGCGGACGAAGCATTGAGTCTCTTGCAGGCGATGTCTTCAGCGGTTCGCAGTTCGTAGGGCGGGTTAGCGAAGCGTAACCCGCCGATCGCGAGGCGGCGGATTACGCCTTGCGGCTATGCGCCCTACGGACTGCTATTTGCGAATGATCCTTTTCCGCAATTTCGGCTTCGCCGCCGGTTTTATCTCCGGAGGGTTGGCCGCCTCCCGGGCAAGCCGCTCGGCGCGGAGCCGTAGCATGTTTGTATATGCCGCCGTTTCCTTGGCCCGGTAGGCAGCATAGCCTTCCGTGGCTTCCGCCAGCTTCTGTGCAGGTGACTTCTTGATGGGGGTATCTGCCATCCCGTTAATATAGGTATTCGGCTGCGCGAGCGCATCGGAACAGACAGGCAACGGACGCCAGCCCACGGGTGGGTTGGCGGCCATCGCGGAACTCCGCTTGCTAGCTGTTTACGCGCCGACGGCGCAGGACGAAGAAGAAATAGAGCAGCACCGGCAGGGCCAGCGTCAGCCAGGAGATGCCGTCCCACCAGCCATCGCCGACCAGCGCCGCGATCAGACCTATGGAGCTGAGCACGCCGATCAGAATCGGCGCGGCGAAGATCTGCCAGAGCGTTTTGTGATTCTGCACGAAAAACCCGTCAGGAGCTCGCCAGCGGCGCTTCGACCGCAGAGGTCTGCGCGATGGCGCGGACCGTGCTGACGCCGGTCTTGCGCCGTCGCAGCCAGAGATAGACGCCGGTGCCGAGCACGATGATGGTCAGCACGTCGAGGATCGCCCACAGGATCTTCAGCGGCATGCCGCCGTAATCGCCGAAGTGCAGCGGCTGCGAGATGAACAGCGTGGAGACATACCAGGGCATGTCGCGGCTGTCGGTGAGCTTGCCGGTTTCCGCATCGATCAAGGCGGGTTTCAGAAGTCGCGACGTTACCGGCGTCTCGCCGCGCAGGAACACGGCATAGTGGCTCTTGCTGGTGAAGATGGTGCCGGGGAACGCGACAAAGCTGGGCGTCATGCCGGGCACGGCGTGGGCTGCGACCTCGACCGCCGAATTCAGCGAGGTCAGCTTGGTCGGCACTTCGCGGTCTTTGTATTGCGCCGTCATCTCGGCGAGCTGGCCGAACTGCCACATCTTCAGCACGAGGTCGGCCCAGGTGTTGATCACGCCGGTGAAGCCGACCACCACCGTCCACATCACGAGCAGAATGCCCGCGAGATTATGCACGTCCAGCCAGCGCACGATGCGCGGGCGGTGGGAGCGGTAAGACCCGAAGTCGAGCTTCCGCATCGAGGGCGCATAGACCACAATGCCGGAGATGATCGCGACGCAGAACAGGATGCCCATCAGGCCGAGGAACAGCTTTCCGGGAAGGCCAGCGAACATGTCGGTGTGCAGCTTCAGCATGATGTAGGTGAAGCGGCCGGTGACGTCGGGGGAATCGAGATAGTCGCCGGTATGCGCGTCCATCCGCACCAGGCGGTTGTTCACGGGATTCGCAGTGATGGTCGGGCCGACGCTGACGAACATCGCGTTGGGATCGTCACGGTCCCAGATCAGGAAATGCGGCACCTGCCCCGGCGACTTCGCCATTGCATTCGCCAGCAGCTTGTCGAGGTCCGCCATCGGCGTGCCGGGAGCGACCTCGGCCGGCTTCACCTCGGCGTGCAGCAAGTCGTCGATCTCATGGTGGAAGATCAACGGCAGCCCCGTGATGCACAGGAGCAGCATGAAAAGCGTGCAGATGAGGCTCGTCCATTTGTGGACGGCGCCCCATCGCCGGAGTGATCTGGTCGCTGCCGTCAAATCAGGTTCTCTTTATGTTTGAGCATGATCTCCGCGCAAACGCTTTGCGTTTGCCGCAGGGAAAACCGGTACCCACTTTGCGCTAACGCGGCCCTCCGGGTCCGGATCATGCTCTAATTCCAGTTGTACTTTAGCGTACCGAGCACCGTGCGCGCATTGCCGAAACCGCAATACGGCAGGCCGGTGAAGCAGGACGCCACGTAATAGTGGTCGAACAAGTTGGTCACGTTGATCTGCGCCTTCAGGCCTTTGAGATCGGGGCGCATATAGGCGAAATCGTAACTCACCGCGGCGTCCACCAGCGTGTAGGCGGGAACCACAAACGTGTTGAAGTTGTCGCCATAGGTATCGCCGACGTAGCGTACGCCCGCGCCGAAGCCGAGGCCGGCGAGCGGCCCGTCATACCAGGTGTACTTGCCCCACAGCGATGCCGAGTCCAGCGCGGTGTTCATCATGTACTTGCCGGCGTAGCCGGCGATGCTCTTCTCCACCTTGGGATCGAGATGGCTATAGCCGCCGACAATCTCGAATTCCCGCGTCAGATTGCCCTTCACCTCGAGCTCGAAGCCCTGAACCCGCACGGCGTCAGTCTGCACGCTGAACGTCGGATTGCCCGGAAGCGGAGTGAGAACATCCTTCTGCCGGATATCGAAGGCGGCAGCCGTGACCATGAAGTTGGAGCCGACCGGTTTGAACTTGACGCCGACTTCGGCCCCCTCGCCGGTGGTCGGCTTGAAGGAATTGCCGGCGATATCGGCGCCGAGATTGGGCGTGAACGACGTCGAATAGCTCACATAGGGCGACAGGCCGATGTCGAAGAGATAGTTGAGACCCACGCGTCCGGTTGTCGCCGTGTCGTCCCGTTCGTAGTGGCCTCGTGCTGGAAAAAACGCCTGGCTGTCGAATTCCGTAGTGGCCCGGTCCCGCCGTCCGGTTAGCGTCAACGTCCAGCGGTCGAGCTTGATCTGATCCTGCAAATAGAGGCCGACCTGTTGCTGCTTGTCAGTGCGCAGGATGAAGGGAGGCAGCGAAGCAAACGGCGGGGCCACGGTGTTGTACACGGGAGCGTAGGCGTCGATCGAGGGGATGACCGTACTGCGATAGTCGGTAGAGGCGCGAAGGTCGAACCAGTCGAGACCGGCAAGCACCTTGTGAAGCAAGGGTCCGGTGGCGAAATCCGCCTGGATCTGGTTGTCCAAAGCCAGGTTTTTCGAATTCGCTTTCACGTAGTTGTAGGTGCGCAGAACCTCGCGCTCCGAACCCGGCGGGACAGTCGGGACCACGCCTTCGGTGCGAACCGAAGCGAGATTGTTGGTGACATCCGTGTAACGCAGGTTTTGGCGGAATTGCAGATTGTTGTCGAAGCGATGCTCGAAAGCATAGCCGATCGCGAACTGCTCGAGCAGATAGCCGTCAGACCCTGGCACGCCGAGATAACGGCTGTAGGGGATGTGTCCGTTTGTATTGGGCAGGAACGAGACCTGTCCGGGGATGTATTGCTGATAGCCCTTGTTCTGGACGTTCTGGTAGTGCGAGAGGATTGTGAAGGTGGTGTCGTTGGTCGGCCGCCAGGTCAGGCTCGGTGCGATGAACAGCTTGTTGTCTTGCACGAAGTCGGTCTGCGTGTTGCTGTCGCGGGCAAGGCCAACGAGGCGGTAGAGGAACTCGCCCTTCTTGTCGACGGGGCCGCCGATATCGAAGGCGCCCTGGAAGCGGTCGAACGATCCGACTGAACCGACGATCTCGTATTGCGGTATCGAGGTCGGACGCTTGCTGACCATGTTGAGGAGACCGCCGGGATCGGACTGGCCGTAGAGACCTGCGGAAGGCCCCTTCAACACTTCGATCCGCTCGAGACCGTAGGGTTCGATGCGCGGAATCGCAAAGGTGGTGACGTCCATCGGCAGCCGCAGGCCGTCGAGATAGCGCGGCGCGTCAAAGCCCCTGAGCTTGAACGAATCGAAGAAGGCATTGGCGCCGAAGCTGACGGTGGTGACGCCCGGCGTGTAGCGCAACGCCTCGGTGATGTTCTGGACGCCCTGATCCTGGATCTGATCCTTGGTGACCACCGAGATCGACTGAGGTGTCGTGAGCAGCGGCGTGTCGGTCTTGGTTGCGGTCACGCTGTCATTGGCCAGATAGCCGTTCACCGGGCCGAGACCGCGCTGGCCGACATAGCCGGCGCGTGAGTCAAATGGCACGGTCTCCCGCTGCTGCGCGGGGGCTGCGGCCTGGCGCGTCGTCGTCGCACGCCGCGCCACAGGGCGGCGAGCCGGCTGCGTGCGCCGCACCGTCTGCGGCTTCGGCGCGTCGACATTGACCGGCGGCAGCGACTGGCTCTGCGCTTGCGCCGGCGACGGCGCCGCCTCGATGCTCAATCCAATTGCGGTCGCCAGCAAAAATGCCGAATGCCGCGCCAGTGGCCCCTTGCGGTTGCGCCCCATCGTAACTCACCCCGTAAATCAACTGTCCCGTTGCTGAGAGACCAGATTTGATTTCGCGGTGCCTTTGCGCGTGCGCAAAAAACCTTTGATCGTGTGTCGACGGTCTCCAGACTGCCTCGTACGAGGCAATCGCGCATTCAGGAGGCTTTGTCGCGCTGGCAACTGCTGGGCACGTAGCCAAAATGCCGGCGGAACGCGGTGGAGAAATTCGCAGGGTTGGTATAGCCGACGGCATAGGCAGCTTCCGTGACGGTCAGCCCCTGATGCAGCAAGGCTTCGCGCGCGGATTTGAGGCGGCTGGTGCGCAAATATTCGGATGCGCTGGTGCCGAACAGGCGATGGAACTGGGCGTTGAACGAGCGCCGGCTGAGACCTGCATGGCGCGCGAGTTCCGCGATCGTCCAGGCATGACGAAGATCCGATTCGATGAGTTCCCGCACGGCTTGCAGGCGCATGCGTCTCGGATCAGTGACGGCGCCCATGTCGTTGCCGGCGCGCAGCGCGACGATGATCCGCGCCAGCAGCTCGGTTGCATGTGCGGCAAGGAGAAGCTCGCCGGCCCTGCCCTCGGCCGACGGCGAAATCATCTCGGCGGCAATCGCCAGAATCCGCGGCGGGGCCTTGAAGGTCGTGACGAAGAAGGCGCGCTCGTCGGAAAACAGCGCGAGAAACTCTTCCCTAAGGCCGATGCGCTCGAGCGAGGCCAGCGGAAAGGCAACGCCGGCCGCCTGCATCTGCGCGCCGCGCGGCGCGTCGCCACCCCATAGCGTCGGCTCGCGCAGCGCCAGCACCGCTATCGAATTGTTGCTGTAGCGAAATCGCTGTGTGCCCTTGCGCGGCCCGCCGCCGCCGGCGCCCTTCAGCACCACCGTGAGGAAGAGTCCCGGCTTGATGACGCCCTCGGTGCGGATCTCCGAATCCAGCACGAAGTTGTTGCGCTGGAACAGGCAACCCGGCGTCTCCAGCCATTGCGCGTGCCGGGCAACGTCGCTCACGATCGAATGATCTTCCGAGCCTATGATCCGAAATTGCTCGAAGATGCGATCATAGACATGCAATCCGGTTTGGCCGCCCATGCGGCGACTATGCAGTCCGTGGCAAACGCTCTCAAGGCTGGAGCGCCGGGTTCAATTTAGAAGGCTTTGAATTTAGAAGGATTTGAAAGTGGCATGCATACCGCCACTTGGCGCCGCGCGAAATCTGCGCCGCGCTATCGATGTGCGCGCGCAAAACCGCGGGCGGCGCGACGGCGGCGCGCCTGATGGGCATGAAAGCTGAAATTGCAGATGACGGTATCGAGGCTTTCCGACGGATTGCGCAGCCGCCGCCCGTGATGCGCCAGCCACGCTTCCAGCCGCCTGACCGTCGCCGGGCCCACGCCTTCAAGCGTCAACAGCTCCCTGCGCGTGTGCAGCGAGGCAATTTCGGGAAGAACCTGCAATCGATCTGCCTCTGCGCGCACCACCAGATGCGCATAGGGCGCACTGACAATCGAGCGGGCGATATGATCAGGAAGCGAAGGGACGGCCGCTTCGGTCCGTCTTTTTGCGTATCGTTGATTCATTCGAAACTCGTATGTGGCAATGCGTTCGACATATGCCAGCCGCGGCGCGCTCGGCAACCGCGTCAGCCCCGAAGAAACGTCGATCTAAACTAATTCTAACCCGCCGAGCCGTCGCAGCGTGCGCCGCGAATAGTGCCAATCCTGCAACCAGGCCGATTGACACAAACGCCTCCGCCGTCTCTCCTGAGGCCCTCCGAGGGGGAGAGACGCATTGCGCAATCGCTGGGGCATTCTTGCCGTCCTGTTCGTGGTGCGCGCCACGATGGCGTTCCAGTTCCAGAGCGTGGCGGCGGTCGCGCCGCTGCTCGGCGGACAATTCGGCGTCAGCATCGCCGACATCGGTGTGCTGATCGGACTGTACTTTGCGCCGGGCATCGTGTTCGCGCTGCCGGGCGGCGCGATCGGTCAGAAATTCGGTGACAAACGAACGGTGCTTGGCGCGCTGCTGTTGATGCTCGCAGGCAGCGTGGTCATGGCCTATGCCACCCTCTGGAACGTCCAGATTGCAGGACGGCTCCTCGCCGGCATCGGCGGCGTGATCCTCAGCGTGCAGTTGACGAAGATGGTGACGGACTGGTTCGCCGGAAAGGAAATCGCAACCGCGATGGCGATCCTGGTCAATTCATGGCCGGCGGGCATCGCCGTGTCATTGCTGGTGTTGCCGTCGATCGGCACCAGCACGGGCCTTGGCGCGGTGCATCTGGCGGTTGCCGCCTTTATCGTGTTTGGCGTTGCGCTGCTCGCCCTCTTCTATCGGCCGCCGTCCGATGCTCCGGCCGCATCGACGGCAGCAGTGGCGCGCCTCGATCGCAGCGCCGCCTTCGCGGTGATCGTGGCGGGCCTGATCTGGGGCCTGTTCAATATCGGCTTTGCCGTGATCTTCAGTTTTGGTCCGTCGATGCTGGTTGAGCGCGGCTGGTCGATTGCGTCAGCCGGATCGGCCATCAGCATCGTCTTGTGGATCGCGGTGTTCTCTGTCCCGTTCGGCGGCTGGCTGGCGGACCGCACGGGACGGCCGCAGACCATTCTGGTCGTTGCCTCTCTGGTGTCGGCGCTATTGATGGTGCTGCTGCCGCGCACCGGCGCCGTGATCGCAACCGTCATAGCGCTCGGCCTGATCGGCGGCCAGCCCGCCGGCCCGATCATGAGCCTTCCCGCCCGCGTGCTGCTTCCCGCCAGCCGCGCGATCGGCATGGGCCTGTTCTTCACGATGTTCTACGGCTGCATGATGCTGGGACCGGTGGTCGGCGGCGCGCTCGCAAAATGGACGGGAAGCGCGGCCGCGGCGTTCGACTTCGGGGCAGCGATGATTTTGGTGTGTCCCGTGCTGTTGTTGGGCTTCAACTGGATCGCTTCAGGCGCAGCCGCGCGCCGCGCGATCGCTCCGACATGACGCAACCGCCGCTAACCCCTCGTTAACCTTATCGGCCTTAGGGTCGTTGCGACAGCGAAAGGCCGGGCTGTCGGGTGGCGCTTGATGTCGTTCGTGCAGAAAAAATCTCCTCTTCCGCAGCCCCACCAGGAGCGGCGGCGCTTCCAGCGGGTGAAGGTGCACCTGCTGGGCCGCTACATGCTGCCCGACCGCCGCGAATTTCCTTGCCAGATTATTAACATGTCGCCCGGCGGCCTTGCCCTGCTGGCGCCCGGCATCGGCAATGTCGGCGACCGCGTGATCGCCTATCTCGACCATATCGGCCGCGTCGAGGGCAAGATCACCCGCATCATCGACAACGGCTTTGCCATGACGGTCGGCGCCACCGCCCGCAAGCGCGACAAGCTCGCCGCCCAGCTCACCTGGCTCGCCAACCGCGACATCCTCAATTTGCCGGAAGACCGCCGCCACGACCGCATCGTGCCGCGCAATCCGATCTCGGTGCTCACGCTGGAAGACGGCAGCCGCATGACCTGCCGCATCATCGACCTGTCGCTGTCAGGCGCGGGCATCGCCGCCGAAAAGAGCCCGCCGCTCAAATCGCTGGTCATGCTGGGCCGGGTGCAGGCCCGCGTGGTGCGAAACCTCGAGGAAGGCTTTGCCATCGAGTTCATCCATGAACAGATGGCCGAGACGCTCGAAGAAGCGGTTACTGCGCGGTAAAGCGCCGGCGATTCGAAATTCTTCGGCCTTTCGAGCCAAACTCTTTGGCTCGAAGACAGAGGACCGAATATGAAAGCTCTTTTTGAAGCGATCTCTTTTCTCAGAAATTTAAAAGCCGCCGATGGCGCTGCCAACAAGCAGCAACTTCAATCGGAATTCGTCAAAACCTTTCGACCGGCGAAGGCAAGAAGTATTTTTGTCGGCGACGGCTATGCGTTCAGATTCTCGGAAGCCATGACAGGTTCGTTCTCCAACACTGTCCTCTCGCTCTCGGCTCTCCAACCATACGATCATGTTCCCTTCGTTGTCGTAGTCGTTCGAGCTCGAACCGTTTCGTTTCTTCTCGCAAATTCAACATTTTTGAGAAAGATCAGCCATAGCTCCCTGATGCTTCGCCCGGACAACGTCAAGGGAAGCTTCAATGGATCGGATATCGTTACAGCCTATGAAGGCATCACGAACGCTCCCGAAGCCTTTGAGGAATTGTTTGCGCTCCATTCGGCCTTTACCTGGACAGAAAATCTCGACAGGCTGGTCGAGGCTACCAACGCTATCGTTGGACGAAGCAGCAGGTTTCAGCCAAGCAACGCCGAAGAAGCCATTCTTTTCTCTGCGCCAGACAGGGCCGCTGAAGCACTCAAGTCCCCGGCCTTTCGCGCTGTTGAGGACGAACTAAGAGGTTTGGTGAATGAGCGTCGAGAGGCAATTCTGTCCGCCGCGCTGCTGGACAACGTAAACCTGCGAGGAAACACGATTGAACAATTGCTAACGGACGCACACAATGCGCACGATCTCGGCGACCTAACCCGGAATTTGGAACGCGGTCTCCTGGTTGTCGACATCAAGACGAAGTTGCTTGATAGAGCTTCCGCACCGAAGGCGTACAACGTCGACAAAATGTTGACGTTCCTCTCCCAGCCCGGCTCCGTCTTCGCATTCCTGATGATCGGAGTTGATAGTCGCGCAAAAACACTTACCGTACATTTGCTACCAGTGCTCGACGCAGAGCTGTTGGATGCGACTGTGATCCAACATCACTGGGCCGGCCGGGCTTCTCGCGGAGTGACGCAGCTCTCCGGCAAGCTGGGCCACACAACAGACGCTGACTATCAGCCGCGAGTTGACGTGCCAAAGGCTCTGGCTTTTTTGAAACGGCTGTTATCGCTCTAGATAAGCCGCCCTTCTTCGTCCGCGGCGTCAGCCTTGCGACGAGCACGCCCGTTTATCAGCGATAGTGTGTTTCGTTCCCAAAAGACGCCCTCCGCATATCCCTGAATCGTCTGATCTTGATCCGCTTGCGAGAGTCGCTTTTCGGCCAACAGCGCAAACCGTTCGTCGAGTTCAATACCGAGGTATTTTCGGCCCAGCTTCCGAGCAACGACTGACGACGTGCCGCTCCCCAAGAACGGATCAAATACCAGATCACCGGGAGAGGTACTGGCCAAGATCAGCTTTGCGAGTAGTTTTTCGCTCTTTTGCGTTGGGTGATCCGTATTCTCAGGCATTGACCAAAACGGGATCGTGATATCGGACCATAAGTTTGACGGATGGGTATCGCGAAAATTGCCCCCGGCTGTTTCGGCCCAATCTTTAGGCGAACCATCGCCGTTCCGGTACGGCGCGATAACCGCTCGCCGCAATTTCACGGCCTCAACATTGAAAGTGTAGGTATCGCCGACAGTACAAAACCAAATGTCTTCGCTGGAATTTTTCCAGTTCGCTTTTGCTCCCCGCCCCTTTTCGCGCTCCCAAGTAATCCGATTTCTGATTTTAAGCCGTGGGGCTGCGGCTGCAAAGATCGATGCTGAACTATGCCAGTCTCCGCAGATGTAAACCGTTCCAGTCTGCTTCACGGTTGGCAGAAGAAGGTCAAGCGCAGCACCCAGCCAAGCTGTGTACTCGTCAACGGTGCGCCGAGAGAATGAATTTTCGCCAAAGGTCTTATTCAGATTATAGGGCGGATCCAGAACAAGCAGATCGGCAAAGCCCCGCTCGAGCTTCTTCGCGACTTCAAAACAATCACCGAGGATAGTCTTATCGACAGGTTTCAATAGGGGGTCGCCCCCCATAATGAGCCTTGACCGATAAGTTTCGAACTCGTCGGCCGCTATCTCGATAGTGCGGTTTCGTGGAGCCCGCTGTTTCAAGGTCAACCTTTTCCAATCCCTGAGAACACTTGATGGTCGGCTTCTCCGGCCAAGCAAGATCAATTCGGCGATTACACGGGGTGATACTACCTGATAACCATGTGCCTTCAGAGCGGCGAATTTGTATTCTTCCACCATTTGATGGAGCACTGGATGCAGCTCAACGGCTGGCATAGCCTGCGCCACTGGGATGGGTTTGCTTTCCGCTCTACAATTGTCATTTGCATTTTCAGTTTTAACCGACGCATAGCAAACCCGGCAGCAAGCTGATTCGCGTTGTCCACAAACGGTTCGTCGTTCCGATTTCGCGCGAACATTTGCAAGGGGCGGTGACCTGGGTTGGTCCATCCACGAGCAGATGGCCGGGACGCTCGAAGAAGCGGTTACTGCGCGGTAAAGCACCGGCCGCGCCAAATCCCCTGTTTTGACGCTTTCGAGGCGGTCTCCGCGTTGCCGGATACCGCCTTTCGCGCCTTTGGTTTGGGCCATTTGCGGTTAACGCAGGGAACTTTTGCCGAGCCTTCCGCTGCAACCAGAGGCTCTGGCGGGTTAACAGATAAAATTTGAATCAATTGCAGTTGTCTAAAATTCTAGGCGAATTCGATTCAAGTACAGATCGAATTCGCGGCAGCTTTTACCTGTATTCGCCTCAAATGTACCCGGCGTACTTAGCGGCGGCGCAAATCCTTTGTGCGAAAGGTGGTCCCAACAAGAAAAACGGGGGCCACAATGTTCAGGGGACAGGGGAAAGGATTGGCGGTTGCTGCCGCAATCCTGCTCGGGATCGGCGGCTCGGCGAAAGCCGGTGACGTCGTCTATGCCAGCCTCGGCGATACCACGCGTTCGCCGATCGGCTGGGTCGAATTCTGCGCCGAGAATCCGGGCGAATGCCGCGGTGGCGCGACGCAACCCCGCGACATCGTGATGTCGCAGACGGCATGGCGCGACCTGGTGCGCGTCAACAAATGGGTCAACGAGACGATCAAGCCCATCACCGACATGGATCATTGGGGCGTGATCGAGAAGTGGTCGCTGCCATCAGACGGTTACGGCGACTGCGAGGATTATGTGCTGTTGAAGCGCAAGATGCTGATCGACGCCGGATGGCCGCGCGAGGCCCTCTTGATCACCGTCGTGCGCGACAAGAAGGGCGAAGGCCACGCGGTGCTGACGGTGAAGTCCGACAAGGGCGAGTTCGTGCTCGACAACCAGAACGAAAACGTCCTGGCCTGGACCGAGACCGGCTACCGCTTCGTCAAGCGGCAATCGCAGAGCGATCCCAATGTCTGGGTCTCGCTCGGCGACAGCCGCCCGGCGGTTGCCACCGCCAGCGCCCACGACCGCTAAGAGCTAAGGAATTATCGAGACACGCGACCCGGT
Source organism: Bradyrhizobium lablabi (assembly GCF_018129385.1). Classification (GTDB taxonomy): domain Bacteria; phylum Pseudomonadota; class Alphaproteobacteria; order Rhizobiales; family Xanthobacteraceae; genus Bradyrhizobium; species Bradyrhizobium lablabi_C. The sequence goes on along the minus strand of NZ_JAFCLN010000021.1, from coordinate 112,621 downwards.
CACATCCCCACCCCTCCCCGTCCCAGACCGGTTCGCGCGCGCCCAGGCTTCCCCCAAAGCCTGGGCGCAACCTTTTTGGGGAACAAGCTAGCAGACACTCGACGATGCTCACGAAAATCGTCGCTTGACGTAGTCCGTCACAGAGCCGCCGGAGAGTTCCGTGGTTGCGTTGCCGCCACGAACATAGAACCGCTGTAACGTACCATCTTTGACGAAAGCGGCCTTCGGCCCCGTTTCACAGCGAACAGCCAGAACTCGCCCACCTTCCTGATCTTCAAAATGCGGATGGACGTAAGGCATAAAGACGTCACCGATTCGATCCCGAACAAGATTAACGAGGTGTAGCCCCAATTTGTCTTCATTAGGAAAATCATCGGCGTCCAGACCAACGACTTTGCCATCGTCGGCAACACCTATTAGCAGAGTACCGCCCTTAGCATTCAGAAACCCCGCAATGGTTTTTAGCGCTGAAAGTTCGATCTTGTCGTCGGCTTTTCCAGTGTGGAGATTCATCCGCAGTGTCGACTTAAACTCCACCGCCTCCCCCTCGCCTGCGGCAATCAAGTTTGCGATAGAAATTGGAACTGCGACAGGAGGAGGCGATCCATTGGTGAGTAAGTCCCAAGCTTGGCGAATAACGCCCGCCATCCTGACTCGTCGCTCTACGAGAAACTCGGGATACGACAATTCCCACCACAAATGCGGAAGAGCGTGCCAAGAGTACATCCGTTCGCGCTCCGTGCCACTCAAGGCATGATCTAGTGGTGGCACATATTCAGACGGCGGCTTCTTTCCGATCTTAGTATTTGAAGGCCATTCAACAGCCGCAAAGTTGGCAATTTGGTTTATTTGTTTCAGGTCATTAACACCTATCTCTTCCAAATACGCGCGAGGAAACAAGTGATGCTGTTCTAGCGCTGCCTTCGTTCCCTTGATTGAGGGGTCAACCAGACCAGCGATTTTGAATGGACTGAACAAGACATTTGCGTCGAGTTTGATCAGAGCAGCCTGATAAGCAAACAATGACGGGCTACTCGAAGCAGACGTAGCCAGCTGGCCAGGGAGCGTTATGGTCCAATAATCGTTGGTCAACGTCGTAGCACTAAGCTCGCGAAGCTGTTGAAGGAAGGCGGCGCCATCCGTAAGGTCTCGAACCAATGCAAGATCCGATTCGAACCGCGTTTCGGGCGAGCTGGTATAACGGCCGGTAAGCGCGGCCATGAAAAAGAACTCGGCGATCGCCTGACGCATGACAGTGCGATCAATGTTGTAGTCTCGGAGACCTATCAAATAAAGTACGTAGCTAAAGACGATCGCTGCCTCAGAGCTAATCATCTTCTCGCTGCGGTATCCGGCAAGCTTCAAAGCATCAAGAAAATGATGCCAATTTGCAAGGTTCAGCGCGACCTTCTGCCCCTCACGCATAAGCATGAACTGGCGATCCCGCTGATCCGGCGCATCAAGTCCGGTCTTGGCGTCTCGCCCACGCAGAGCGCCATAGACGTTCTTGAGGCGCGCCCGCTTAAGGGACAAACCGACGGTGGCACGTAACATCTGGTCAGGCGAAGGTTTGATAAAATGATTGAAGGGGGAAGCTTGTCCATCGGTCGGCTTTGTTGAAGCATTTGCAAAGGCCTCAAGCTCAGCACGTCCTTCATCCCAAAACACCGACATGAGTGTCATGATAAAGTCGGCTTGATTAAGGGCCTTCCCCTTACCATTGATACGAACGAACACTTCCGCGATTGTCTCTTCGTCCACGGAAGACGCCATTGTTAGCGCTACAAAATTATAGTGTACCAAATTCCGAAGATGATCGATCGCGCTCTCGATCTTTTCTGCATCTTCCTCGGACAGCTCGCGCGTTTCACCGAGCTGCTGAAGAAATTCCCGTCGGAAGGCACCTGGTCTAAAGTCAGGCTGCCATAAGACCGAGATGTCCGGAATAAACGCCTTATCCTTCCTGATAGCCGCATCGGCGACGTCAAATCGATCCGAGAGAGGATTGAATGCGATCTGTATCCGCTCCTTCTTGAAGTTTGCTCGAAGAACTTCCGCTCCCTTCACCACGGCGTAGAGTGAGGTGAGCCTTTGCTGACCATCCACCACAGCCAACTTCGGTGCGGTCTGGTGGCCCTTCGTCGCGATGCGCTTGAGTTCGACATCTGCTCCGGTTTCCCAGAACAGCAAGAAGCCGGCTGGATACCCTCGATAGAGAGAGTCGAACAAATCGCGGACGTTGACGTTTGGCCAAACGAACGGCCTTTGCAATTCTGGCAATCCGATTTTGCCGAGGTCGATATCCTCAATCAGCGCGTTCAAAGGATAGTTGCTCGTAGTAAAAAGTGCCAAGACTCGCCCCTATAATTGTTCGCTATAAGCTTCTCGCGAATTATCATCACACGCCAACACCAGACGTCGAACGCAAGAGTCGATGCGACAATTAATCGACTCAACCGGAGCGAGCAAGTGCCACAATCAGAAATCGACGCCATCCGCACGCTACTCACCGTAAAGCCGCGCCCGGTCGGCTGGGCCGAACGACGCGCGCGGCTCGATGAGGTCGGATCGACCTGGTCGCCGGCGGACGACATCAAGTGCAAGGCGGTCGATTGCGACGGCGTGCGCGGGGAATGGTCGATCGCGCCCGGGAGCGACACGAAAAAAGTGCTGCTGTACTTCCATGGCGGCGGCTATTGCTCGGGCTCGATCGTCAGCCACCGCCGTCTCGTGACGGAAGCCGGACGCGCGGCGAAGATGCGGACGCTGGCGATCGACTATCGCCTTGCGCCGGAGCATCCCTTCCCGGCCCAGCATGAGGACGCGCTCACGGCGTGGCGGTTTCTGCGCAAGCAAGGCCTTGACGCCCGCAACATCGCGGTCGGCGGCGACAGCGCGGGCGGCAATCTCGCGCTTTCCCTGATCAGCCGGCTGCGCGCGGCGGGCGAAGCGCGGCCGGCTTGCGCCTGGCTGGTTTCGCCATGGACCGATCTCACCATGTCCGGCGCGACGCTCGCCTCGCGCGACCTCGTCGATCCCTTGATCCACAAGGCCTACCTCGAAGAACTTGCCGATGCGTATGCGCCGGAGCCGACAGACCTCACGGACCCGCTGATCTCGCCGCTGTTCGCCAACTTCAGCCGCTTTCCACCCATGCTGATCCAGGTCGGCTCGGCCGAGACGCTGCTGTCGGATGCGACACGGCTGGCGGAAGCGGCGGGCGCCGCCGATGTCGAGGTGCGCCTCGAAGTCTGGCCGCACATGATCCACGCCTGGCCGCTGTGGAATGCCGCGCTGGCCGACGGCCGGCGAGCGCTCGCAGCCGCGGGCGATTTCATCCGCGCGCGGATTCCTTGAGGTCACGCGGCCCGACGGGCCGCCGCGTTAACCATTCGCGGCCCCAAAATCCTGATTCTTCTGCGTTTTTTGTCCTGAATTCCTACCGATCCCGGCAAATCACGGGTTTGAGAGCGCTTAAGGTTATGTTAAGCAGATGGAACCTTGCAAATCAGGTCCGGTCCGGAGTCCCATGAGCGAACTCGCCCCCCGGTATTATCCCAGCGACAGTCCCGTTTCTCCTGTTTCCCGCTTTGGCGGACAACCTTTTTTCATCGGCGCCGCGGCGCTGATGGCAATCATTGTCGGCATCGGCGCGATCGCCGCCTGGCGCGCCTATACCGGCGCAGCACCGGAGACCGACCGCGTAGTGGCGTCCCGCCAGATGCAGGTGCGCGCCGCGCAGGCGTCCGAACAACTCGTGGAAAAGACCAAGGGGCTGGAAGCCACCCAGCAGGAATCGATCGACCAGTTGCAGATGGTGCAGGACCAGTTGGCGACCGTGCGGCGCCTGCTCGCCGCGCAACAGGCCGACACCAAGAAACTCTCGGAGCAGGTCGGCAGCCTGACCGAATCGATCGACGGCCTGCGGCAATCCTTTGCCAGCTCGCGAACATCGGATTCCGAGCCGGCGGTACGCAAATCATACCGCAAAAAGGTGTACCGGAGCGCCTACCGCAAGAAGGGCAAGAGGTCGTCAGGTTGAACCGCCGCTCCCGCGACGTCCTCGCGGACGCGCGGGAATCGGACAATGGTACTTTATTTGCCAATCCAGAAATTGATTTCTCTTAGCGCCGCACTGCCCGGCTTGAGATAACCATTCTGCCACTCGTCGTCGTCCTGAAGTCCTTGCCACCTGTCTTTGGCGCGCTGTTTCTGCAAGCGAAAGCGCCAGCGATACTGGTTGTAGATTGCCATGATGTTGGTGGCGTAGGCGCCCGCAAGCCCCGACGCGCCGCGGATGATCAGAAAATTCTCATCGTTCGTGCCGCTCGCTTTCGGGCCGAGGTTATGTGAGCCCGTCATCAGCACGCTGTCGCCGAACGGATCGATCAGCACCACCTTGCTGTGCACCATGGCGCGCGCCTTCGGCAGCTTCTTCATTTCGCGGACGAAGAATTCCGTCGCCTTGTCGATCGCCGCCGGCAGCGTGACGTCGTAATCGGCGTTGACGACATTGGTCTGATCGAACAGCCTGACCGGGTTCTTGGTCGTGCTCGGGTCCTGGTTGATCGCGCCGCGGATGTAGAGACGCTTGCCCTTTGCCGTCCTGCGCGCCTGCGCAATGATCTGGTTGAGCAGCGTATCGTTGGGGCCGGGGTTGAACATCAGGAAAAGCAGCGCCTGCTTCGCGCTGCCTATCAGTTTCCTGGCCTCCGCGAGATCGACCTGCTTGATCGTCGGCGTGAACCAGAGCCGCGTCCTGGTGCCTGCAACCACGATGCTGCGTGGCTTGCTGTTGGCCTTTTTCAGATCGGGGGGCGATTCGTTGCCGGAATCCTTGAGCAGCTCCCACTGCGCGCGGTATTCCTTCGCCAGCCTGAAATCATCGATCAGCAAGGAGTTGTTGGCCTGGGTACATAGACCGGTCTTGGTCCAGTTCTGGCTGCCGGTCCAGACCCAACGCGGCCGCTTGCCGTCGAGGATGACGAGAAACTTGTTATGGCCGAGGGCGCGCGGCGAGATCATGCGGTTGTGAAGATCGACCTTGGCCTTCTTCAGTACCCCTCGCGCGTGCTTGTTCTGGTCCTCGCCCTTTTTCTTCACGCTGCCGTTGGCCAGCACGACGTGGGCGCGCTTGCCCAATTTGGCCAGCGCCGCCTCGAGCTGTCGGTCTTCCAGCTCGTACAGCGCAGCGTATATCTCGCGCTTTTTCTTTGCGGCCTCGCCCAGGATTTCGAACAGGCGCTCGCCCAGCGGTCCGGTGAGATAGTTGCGGAAGGGGTCATCGGGCGTGTTGATGACCTTTTCCAGGGACTTGCTCTTCAGATCGTGGTCGGTAATGCCGAGCCGGCGCGACACCCATTGCGCGGCGACGATGCCGCGATTGAAATAGACCTCGATCTTCCGCTCGGCCTCGTGCGTCAACTGGATCTGCGCGGTCCATTTGCTGGCAGACGTCAATTCGGCCCGCAGATTGTCCTTGTCGGGCCCGACCATTGGAACGACACGATATTGCAGCCGGTCACCCGGCTTGGCCATGTAATCGGTCCATTGATACTTCTGAATCGGCCAGTTGGTGGAAGCCCTGCGTTCGCCGACGTCATGCTTGTCCCCCTTGAACCCAACCCAGGTGCTGACCACCTCCTCAACGCCGTTGCGGCGCCGATAGAGCGCAAAGCCGCGGCAGTCCTTGATGACACCCTCGGGCTTCCAGGCCACGAACGCGTCGTCCCCGTTATGGCAAACGTTGATTTCCATGCTCGCCTCTCCAAGATTATTTGTCCCGGAGTTGGCCGTCCGCCATCTCCGGCAGAAAAAATATCTGAAACAATTCTAGGTTATCCCGGCTGCAGCGACTTCGCAACGGCGGCCGGCGTGGTGCTGCCGGCGGGACTGCCGCCCCCCGGCTCAGCCGGTCGCTTCGGGCCGCCCGGTCCAACATTTCGTTCCGAGTGTGAACTGGTTCACATTCAGCCGTGCGATTCCGAGGCATCGTGCAGTACACCGGATGGCGTAAGCCAATTTCAATATCCGGGGCTGGCAAGGTCGTTGGCGGTATACTACGTCAACGGCCTTGTTCTTTCCCGGATACCAACGTGACCTGGCGCACAGAGCGCTGCCCCATCAGACTGTTACCGATTGCCGCCAGACTGTGTCGAAAAACCTGGCGCGCTCGATGGGCGGCTCGCGCTCGGCCAGCGTCGGCCAAGGCCTTGCCCAGCTCAATGCCGGCATCGGCACGCTCATTACCTTCGCCACCAGCCCCGATACGATCGCGCTCGATGGCTCCGGCCGCAACAGCCCGTTCACGCAGGCGATGTTGAAATATATCCGCACGCCCGGGCTCGAGGTCCGCTCGATGCTGACGCGCGTACGCGCCGACGTCATCAGGGCGACCAACGAGCAGCAGGTGCCGTGGGACCACTCCTCGCTGACGGGGGATTTCTACTTCAAGCCCAGTTCCTGAGCGATCGAAAACAACCTCGCAGGCAGGTGATTTGCCTTTGCCTCCGGCTGCTTGCTGAATGCGCCTCCCTTGCAAGGAGGAAATCATGGCTGCCGAACTTCAAACAGCGTCCGACGTGATCGGACTCACCAAGGTGCCGCCGCTCTCACGCCGCGGCTTCATGACTGCGTCCGCCGCGGTGACCGCCGGCTACACGCTGGCCGCAGGTCCCGTGCGCGCGGAGGTCATCAAGACCCCGACAGACGGGCTCACCACGGGCGAAGCAAAGATCAAGGTGGCGGACGGCGAGATGCCAGGCTATTTCGCGCGGCCGGCCAATGCCGCCAATCCACCTGTCGTGTTGGTGGCGATGGAGATTTTCGGCCTGCACGAATACATCAAGGATGTGACGCGGCGGCTGGCAAAGCTCGGCGCGCTCGCAGTGGCGCCGGACTACTATTTCCGCAAAGGCGGCGACCTCACCAAGATCACCGATATGAAAGAGTTGCTGCCGATCGTGAATGCAAAGCCGGACGCCGAACTGCTCAGCGACCTCGATGCGACGGTCGCCTGGGCAAAATCGCAAGGCGGCGATACCAACCGGCTCGGCATCATCGGCTTCTGCCGCGGAGGACGCACGGTCTGGGAATATGCCGCGCACAGCGGCGCCCTGAAGGCGGGCGTTGCGTTCTACGGCCCGCTGGTCGATCCCAGCAATCCGGCGTGGCCGAAGAGCCCGACCCAACTCGCGCCTGACATGAAAGCGCCGGTGCTCGGACTCTATGGCGGCGCCGACACCGGCATTCCGGTGGCGCAGGTCGAGGCGATGAAGGCGGCGCTGGCGAAGGACAAGAAAACTGCCGAGTTCAAGATCTATCCCGACGCGCCGCACGGCTTTCATGCCGACTACCGCGCGAGCTATCGCAAGGACGCGGCGGAGGATGCCTGGAGCCAGATGCAAAACTGGTTCAGGAAATACGGCGTGCTCGGCTGACGCATGCCCTCTGGCGACAACGACTGCGGCGGCGGTGCCGCCTCAGTTGAAGCGATCGCCGTCGCGCTGCGGCTTTGACATCTGCTCGATTTCCCAGAACAACCAGACAAAGGCTGCTCCGAGACCAACGACAACGCACAGGAAAACGAACGTCAGCGCGGGCGCCGTAAGCGTCAGCGCAGGCGCGGTGAGCGCCAACGCGGGTGTGAGCATGGTCAGTATCCCTTACCTAGTCTCGGACAGTGCAAGCGGCGTACCGGCAGCCATCCTAGCAAAGGAAGGAAACATCATACGAAAGTAGTAAGTGCGGCATTACAGCGCCGTGCGCTGCCGCAATCGCGTCGATCGGGCCGCATCCGGCCCGATCGAACGCGCATCAATAACCGCAGACCTGCACCGGCCGCAGCGCCCAGCCGTAAGGCGTTAGCACGCGTTTGCGAAGGACGACGCAGCCGCTGTTGCCGTAATAGTAGTCGTCGTCATAGCCGCTGCCGTAGGGATAGCTGGTAGCGTAATAGTCGTCGCCATAACCATAATAACCGTCGTCATAGTACCCGCCATAGCCGTAGGCGCCGTAAGCGAGCCCTGCGCCGATCGCCGCGGCGACAAAGGGATATCCGCGATGCCGGAATCCCGGCCGCCAATGACCGCCATAGAAGCGATTGCCTGCAAACGTGCCGCCGCGGAATCCGACCGGGCCGCCCGCGCGGAAGCCGACACCACCAGCGCGAAAACCCGGTCCAATCGCAGCCGCGCGAAAACCTGCGCCGCCCATGCCGATCCCACCACCGCGGAAGCCACCCATGCCGATTCCGCCGCCGCGGAATCCGCCGCCGCCGAAGCCGCCACCTCCACGGAAACCGCCACCGCCGCCAAAGCCGCCGCGCGCCGAGGCGACATCCGGCACCAGCATGGCCAGCGAGGCGATCGCGAACAGCGCGACCAATGTCTTGCGTAACATCCAACCCTCCTGGGTACTCACTCGCTGAAAGCCCCAACGGCTTTCCCCGCGATCCCGAAGGCAGTCTAGAATGGTTTCTGCCGTGCGGCGCCAGCTTTTGCTCACATCTGCGCGAGTGCTGGCATCAGCAGCCCTTGCAAATGCTCTTGATCTTGCGATCGAGCGACTTCGTCTCTTGATCGATCGCGGCGTCTTCCCTGGTCCGCGCTGTCCCCGTCGTAACGCCGGCGCCCGGCCCGCTCGAGTTCGCCGTGCCGAGGCTGTTGGTGCCGGGCGGCGGGGGCGAGTTGAGTTTTGATGCGTTGCCGACGCCGCTGGGGTCGTTGCCGGAATTGTTCAATCCGCCGACGCTCGCGGGACCTGACGGCACACCACTGACGCCGGCCGTGCCTGCGCCCGCAGAGCCTGCATTGGGCGAGCCCACCGCGCTGCCGCTCCCGGCGGAAGGACCGCTCGCCGCCCCGCCCGCGCTGGCACCGCCGCCGCTCGCGCCCCCTCCGCTACCGCCGCCTTGCGCATAGGCGCCGAGCGGGGAGATCAAAATCGCTATTGCCGTCATCGCGGCCATGACAGATGTTTTGGCCATGCAAATCTCCTTTGGGAAACAACGGTTGCGCAACAGGCGGGTTCCTGGCGGAACGATTCAACTGTGCCGCCATTGGATCAACGCCGCTGCGTTCCAGGCGGCGGGATGACGCGTTGCGCAAGCTGATCGAATTCGACGACGACACGTTTGAGAAGCTGAAGCAGCTTGGCCGCGATCGGATGGGAACACTTCAGGAGCTGGCGGACGAAGCCTTTGCCGATCTCCTGAAGAAGCATGGCATTCCGGTCGACCTCAAGGACGCGCTTCGCAGGAGCGCGGCCACCGGCGCGAACCACGAGCGCGATGCGAAAGCGACCGGCGCCAAGAAGACGAGCAAGAAGACTAGAAGGAAATCGAAATCATGAACCCCGATCCCGATCCGTTTGAGATGGGCCAGCGTGCCGCCCGTGAAAACATTCCCGCGGAAGCCAATCCCTTTCAGGACGGCAGCGAGCAGCATTCACTGTGGGCCGCCGGCCATGAAAAAGTGGCGAGCGCGATCGAAGCCAGCGAGAGCGAAGGGACTTAAAAGGCTCAGCCGATCTTCTTCAGCCCGTTTTTGAATCGCGGGCCGTTGCGCTGATAGGATTTGGCGGCGCGGCCCATGGCGGTGGCCTGCTCCGGCGTCAGCGTGCGGATGACCCGCGCGGGCGCGCCGATGATCAGCGAATATTCGGGAAATTCCTTGCCCTCGGTGATGATCGAGCCGGCGCCGACCACGCTGAAGCGGCCGATCTTCGCGCCGTTCATCACGATCGAACCCATGCCCACCAGAGCGTCGTCCTCGAGCGTGCAGCCATGCAGGATGACGTTGTGGCCGACCGTGCAGTTCTTGCCGATAACAAGCGGAAAGCCGGGGTCGGTATGGCAGGTGGAATTGTCCTGCACGTTTGAGCCCTCGCCGATTTCGATCCACTCATTGTCGCCGCGCAGCACGGCGCCGAACCAGACGCTGGCGGCATTGAGCAGGCGCACCTTGCCGATCACGGCGGCGGTGTCGGCGATGAAAAAGTTTCCGTCGCTCGGAAGGTCGGGCCCCTGCCCGTCAAGTTCGTAGATGGCCATTCTGGTCTCCTGTTGCAGGAGACATTGGCATAATCAAACCGCCTAGGCCAAGAGGCCGGCGGCGCGCAGCGTCATCAGGAAAAACGTGCCGGACATCAGGCTCCAGAAGCCGGCAATGATGGTCGCGATCATCACGAACTCGAAGCGGCGGCGCTCGATCCTGGCGCCGCGCAGCGTGTTGCGCATGATGATGAAGGGCGCGGCAAACACCAGCAGCGGCACTGCTGCAAGCGCCTTTGGAACGACCGCCTCCTGCAACAATCCGAAGCCGGCGGGGCGCTGCGCGAGCGCCTGATAACCGCTGGCGAGCGCGCCGGCGAACGCAAAGCCGATGCAAAGGGAGAACAGGGAATTCAACGCATCGGGCGACATCGAAAATTTCCGCTACGCAACTGGAGGCGCGCCTGATGTCGCAAAATCCGGAGGCAACCGCCACATCATCCTTAAGGAAAGGTTAACGCAGGCGGCGTGGCAGCATGGCTTTTCGCCCTCGCCTTGCGGGTGGAACATGCGGGAAACCGCCGCCGCGTGGCATATTCGTCAGATGATTCGGAACCTCGCCGCGACGCCTTTCGCATGACACTGCTTTCAACGGCCCAGCACCTCGCCCGCTCGTCGCGACAAGACCCGCGCGGCCATATCGTGCCGATCATCATCGGCGCCACGCTGGCCGCCGGCGCCATCGCGCTCGTCGCCTATCTCTTGTGGCCGACCTGGGGGACCGTCAACGCCGGAGGTCCGGAGCGGCTGCCGGTCAGCGTCGGCGGCACGGTGTTCAACGTGCCGGCGGCAGCGATCCGGCGAAAGATCCAGCGCCATTCCGGTCCGCAGGAGCGCGTCGATCTCGGCTTCATCTTCCCGTCCCTGATGCCGCCGGAAGCGCCCAGGCATGTCAGCGCCGACACCGTCGAGGAACAGCCGCAGCCGATCGACCGCATCTTCCTCTCGATATCGGCGCATCGTGACTCGCTTGCGCCCGACATGCGCGTGCGCACGATCTATCCGCGCTATCTCGAGCAGGCCTCGGCGCAGGTCGAGGACGGATTGACGATGCGCGCGTTCAAGGACGGCTCGCCCTATGCCAGCGAGGATATGTTCTTCGGCACCAACCCCGCGCTCATCGCCCGCTGCACGCGCGATGCGGCGACGCCCGGCATGTGCCTTTCCGAACGCCGCATCGAAGGCGCCGATCTCATTTTTCGCTTTCCGCGAAGCTGGCTGTCGCAATGGCGCGATGTCGCCGCGGCGATGGAGCGGCTGACGGCGCAGGTGTACGGAAGGAAGGGGTAGCTTCGCTCTCGCGTCGTCCCTGCGAACGCAGGGACCCATAACCACCGATGTCTGTGGTTAGCAAAGGCAACGCTTCAGCGTCCCATCGATGGGCCGAGGGGTATGGGTCCCGGCTCGCGCTTCGCTTGGCCGGGACGACGGTGGAGCTTTTTACTCCACCAGATCCTCTTCCAGAATCGCCATCTGGAACTGGAACGAGCGATCGTCATCCTCGTCGTCGACGAACAGCACGCCGATGAACTCCTCGCCGATATAGACTTCGGCGGAATCCTCTTTCTTCGGCCGCGGCACGACACGAATCTTCGGATTGCCGAACACGCGCTTGAGATAGGCGTCGAGCTTTCTGACTTCCTGAACGTCCACGGCGGTCTCCAATCGGGTTCTCTAAATTTCCGGGAGGTTTTAGGACGGTACGCGGCGAACCGCCAGAGGCTTTTCACCTCCGGCAAGCAGCAGAAATTGTGTAAAATCTACAGACCGATCGCGTTGAGCATCTGGTCCATGGTGCGCGACGGCTCCGCACAGCCGGCCTCGCCCACGATCTTGGCGGGCACGCCGGCCACCGTCACGTTATGAGGCACCGGCTTCACCACGACCGAGCCTGCGGCAATGCGCGCGCAATGGCCGACCTCGATATTGCCGAGAATCTTGGCGCCGGCCCCGATCATCACGCCATGCCGGATCTTGGGATGGCGGTCCTCATTCTCCTTGCCGGTGCCGCCGAGCGTCACGCCGTGCAGGATCGAGACGTCGTCGTCGATCACGGCCGTCTCGCCGCAGACGAATCCGGTGGCGTGATCGAGGAAGATGCCGCGACCGATCACGGCAGCGGGGTTGATATCGGTCTGGAACACCGCCGAGGAGCGGCTTTGCAGATAATAGGCAAAATCCTTGCGGCCCTTCTTGTAGAGCCAGTGCGCGAGACGATGAGTCTGGAGCGCATGAAAGCCCTTGAAGTAGAGCAAGGGATCGATGAAGCGCGAAGTGGCGGGATCGCGGTCGTAGACGGCGACGAGGTCGGCGCGGAACGCATTGCCGAGATCGGGATCATCGGCCAGCGCGTCGTCATAGGCCTGCCGGATCAAGTCGCCCGACAGCGCCGCATGGTCGAGACGCTCGGCCAGACGATGCACGACCGAATCTTCCAGCCGGTCATGATGCAGCACCGTGGCATAGATGAAGGTGGCCAGCTCCGGCTCGCGGCGGACAATCTCTTCCGCCTCGCCGCGCACACGATCCCAGATCGGATCGAGCGCCGCCAGTTTCCCGCCTTGCGGATTGATCTGATGCATGGCCATGAGCTGCTCTCGTTTGTTGGCTGGCTATTATAACACGGCGGGCGGACGGATGTCCCGGGGCGGCTCGGTAAAGTAAACCCCGGCCAAAGGCCAGCCCGGAAGGCCATCATTTCAAATTGGTCGGGATTTTGAGGAAATCAAGCCGGCCGGGGCGCGACTATTGACGGATTTTGACCCCGTCGCACTTCTGTGCAAGCTAGCCAAAAACTGGGGGACTCCACATCCATACGCAGCTTTTACGGGCGCGCGGCACCGATGCCGCGCTGGTCTGGGCGGCTGCGGTCGCCATTCCCTTGTCCCTGCTCGCCCCCGCGATCTGGAATGGATTTCCGCTGCTTCAGTGGGATACCGGCGGCTATCTGGCGCGCTGGTATGAGGGCTATCTGGTGCCGAGCCGCTCCACGGTGTTCGGCATCTACCTGCATTACGGCGAGGGTTCCGCGTTCTGGCTCAATCTCGGCATCCAGGCGCTGGCGACATTGTGGATCCTGCAATTGACGCTGCGGGTGCACGGCATGCTCAGGCCTTTGCGGCTGGTCGCGATCGGCGTTGCGCTGATCCTCGCCACGGCGCTGCCCTGGCTCGCCAGCATGCTGCTGACCGACATCTTTACCGGCCTCTCGGTGCTCGCGCTTTTCATCCTGGTGGTGCACGGCGCAAAAGTCTCTCGAATCGAGAAATGCGTGCTGTTCGGCTTCATCGCCTTTTCCGCGGCGACTCACAGCGCGACGCTGGCGGTGCTGCTCGGGCTCTGTTGCCTCGGCTGGATGGTGTGGCCCGTCCTGCGCAAGCGCATTGCCGTTTCCGGCCTCGTCCAGGGGAGTCTTTCGCTGGTCGCAGGCGCTGCCATGCTGGTGTCGGCCAACTTTGCGCTATCAGGGGAAGTGGCGTGGACGCCGGGCGGCTATGGCGTCGCCTTCGGCCGCATGCTCCAGGACGGCATCGTCAAGCAATATCTGAACGAGCATTGCCCGCAGCAGAAACTGAAGCTCTGCCCCTATCGCAACGAGCTGCCCGCCACTGCCGACGACTTCCTGTGGGGCAACAGCATGTTCAACACGCTCGGCCGCTTCAAGGGACTGGGCGAGGAGATGGAATTGATCGTGCGCAATTCACTCGCCAAATATGCGGCGTGGCAGGCCGATGCGGCCTTGAGGGCGACCGCGCAGCAATTGCTCCATGTCGCGACCGGCGAAGGCATCGGCGGCTGGACCCCGCACACGCAAGGCATCATCGAGCGCTATGTCCCCAAGCAGTTCAAGCCGATGCGGGCGGCGCATCAGCAGCGCTGGGAGCTCGACTTCACCGCGATCAACCGCCTGCATGTGCCGGTGGCGCTGGCGTCGACGCTGCTGGCGGCGCTCCTGTTCGGATACGGCCTGTGGCGCCGAAAGCTCGACGACGTCGCCCTGCTCGCCGCGACCGTCACCTTTGCCGTGCTCGGCAATGCCTTTGTCTGCGCGGTGATCTCCGGGCCGCATGACCGCTATGGCGCGCGACTGGCGTGGGTCACGACCTTTGCCGTATTGATCGCGGCCGCCCGATATCTTGCCGGCGAGGAAGAGACCGATGCGGATTCAGCCGAGTTGGGAGAGGAAGCCGGCGACGCCGGCCTTGTAGACCTTGTCGCCGACCGCCCGCATATGATCCCGGTTCGGGATATCGAGCACCGTTGAACCCGGGATGATCTCGCCGAGCGCGGACGCGGAGCCCGCGATCTCGTCCTTGCTGCCCACTGCAATCAATGTCGGAACAGTGATACGGGCCGCCTCCTCGCGCGTCATCAGCCGCCGCGAGCCGCGCAGGCAGGCGGCCAGCGCGCGGCGGTCGGAACGGGTCTGGTCCGCGAAGGCGCGAAACGTGCGACCAACGGGATCGGTGACGTCGTCCAGCGAGGGCGCTTCCAGCGCGGCGGCGACATTCTCGCCGGGGCCACCGCCGGCGATCAGGCCGATGCCGATGCCGCCAAGGATAATCGAGCGCAGCCGCTGCGGTTGTTCCAGCGCAAGCACCGCCGTCATGCGCGAACCGAGCGAATAGCCCATGACATCGGCGCGATCGATGTTGAGGTGATCCATCAGTGCGATCACGTCGGAGGCCATGATGGCAATTTCATACTGCGCGGAATCGTAGAGCTTTGCGGACTCGCCATGGCCGCGATTGTCGAGCGCGATCACGCGGCGCCCGTCCTTCTTCAGGTCGGACACCCAGGTCGGATAGACCCAGTTGACGTTCTTGCTGGAAGCAAAGCCGTGCACCAAAAGGATCGGATCGCCCTCGCCTTCGTCGAGAAAAGCAATTTCGACATCGCCGTGGTGAAAACTCGGCATCAAAAGTTCCGTGTTTTTGGGATTGGCAAAGGGACGAGACCTGCGGCCAGCCTAGCCGCGTAAGCCAACAATTGCCAGCGAGGCGGTGTTCGAACTACTTGCTGTTGCGTAGGTCAGATTCG
This sequence comes from Bradyrhizobium lablabi, assembly GCF_018129385.1. GTDB lineage: Bacteria > Pseudomonadota > Alphaproteobacteria > Rhizobiales > Xanthobacteraceae > Bradyrhizobium > Bradyrhizobium lablabi_C. The sequence continues at coordinate 97,530 of NZ_JAFCLN010000021.1, read as the reverse complement.
TGCCGAATGCCCAGTTCATCGATTCGGCAACACCACCTAATCGCCTCGGCCCACCCACGCGCACTGTTGCGCTCGACAACTCCTGAGGCAATTAGAGTGTCTGGCTCTCCACTGTCATCCAAATCGTCGTTAGAATAAATTTCAATTGCGAGGCCATCCTGAAGCAGTATTTTCTCGCCTGTCGAACAAGTTTTTTCATCGCTCATCGACAGAGCGACCAGATCGCGCTCAATCAGCTCGTTAAAATCGACGCAGAATTTCGGCCGCGTCATGCGACTGCCAGTGAAGCCTGTTGCAAGGCAGCCGCCTGCAACCGCGCCCGCCGCGCCTTCTTGCGGCGCAGCCAGGCGTAGGTCAGCCGCTCCGTCATCGACTTGATCGACGAGAGGAAGCCGAACAGTGTCAGCAGCGCGCCGAAAATCCAGATCGTGAGGTTGAACGCGCCGGTGGCGAGCAGCAGCGCGCCGCGGCCGAGCAGCTTCAGGATCGCCCTCGTCTGCCCGCCCTTGGATTCGGCGAGCCGCGCGGCGCGGGCGATTTCTTTCGGGTTTTCCGCAATCCTCAGCGCATCCTTGGCCGCTCTTATGCCGGCCTTCTCGCCGACACGGCCGACGTCCTTGGCAAGGCGCACCAGCGCGCCGGCCTTTTCGGCGCGGAACGCCGCGCGCATGGCGCTGATCGTCTCGGCCGGCCGCAGCACCGAACCGGAGGCGACCGCCTTCTGGAGAACGGGCGCATCCACCACTTCGCGCGCCGAGCGGCCGGCCCATGTCACGAGGCCCTCGCTCAGCCGCCCGACCTTGCGGGTATCCTTGACCAGCGACAGGCCGGCGCGCAGCGGTGCCGCGCCGCCGACCGAAACGTAGGTCGCGGCCGTCACGGCGAGACCGGCGGTCGCGAGCCCCAGCACGAGGTGATCGGTATCCTCGCCGGTTGCGAGATGTTTTCCTTCGCGCACGACGTCCCGGATATCGCCCCACACGAAGAGATCGCCGGTCACCGTGCCGGAGAGGCTGGCAACATCGTCGGTATGGCCCGTCACAAAACCGGTGGCAAAACGCTTGGCGAATCCGGATGTCGAATTCTCTTCCGCCGCGGCGTCGTTCACGCGGCTCAACAATTCATCTGAAAGCGCGATGTTCTTTTCTCGCGCCAGTTCCACAAAGCTGCTCGCGAGGTCCGCATCGCCGGCCGCGAGCGCCGCTTCGATATTTTCGGCGATTGCGGCGGGCTTATTCCGCAGGGTAAAATTGAGCTGGACGTCCGACAGCGCGGCCGGATCGTCCTGCGCGGCGAGCACCGCAACGGCATCGCGCGCGTGCGGCCACAGCGCAGCGCCCACGGCAACGCTCGTTGCCACGCCCGCCAAGGCCAGTCCCAGCCGCACCCGTTTCATCCGAAAGCTCGTATTTCCGCTAAACTAGAGATGGTGTGCCATTTTCATGACACAACAGCCCCGACGAAAGAAGGGCTTCTCCACGACGACAAGATTGTGTCGAATTTGCATGAGCAAATGGACGGACGGGGCCACTAGGAATCAAGCACACCGGTAAGTATGGTGCGCGGCATTTCGAGCCTGCCGCGGCGTGCTGATTGCGTCCGTCTCCCATTGCCACTCAAGGTGAATTCACATGTCCGATCAGGTCGTTCCGCACTTCCACAACGACGCCGGCGTACCCGTCATCGAAATCGGCTCGCAGGAGTTCATGTGCGTCGGCGCCAACCCGCCGTTCGACCACCCGCATGTGTTCCTCGACCTCGGCAACGACAACGAGATCATCTGCCCGTATTGCTCGACGCTGTACCGGTTTGCGGCCGACCTCAAGGCCGGCGAAGCCCGCCCTCCCGAATGCGTGCTGAAGGACAAGGTCGCCTGATTCTTCGGTGGCATTGTCGCGCACCATCGTTGTCGCTGGTGCCGGCATCGGAGGAATGACGGCGGCGCTGGCGCTCGCCCAAAAGGGCTTTCGCATCGTCCTGCTGGAAAAGGCCGAAAAGCTGGAGGAAGCCGGCGCGGGCCTGCAACTCTCCCCCAATGCCAGCCGTATCCTAGTCGAGCTCGGGCTGGAACCGCGGCTCACGGGGCGCGCGGTGATGCCGGAATCCATCAACATCATGAGCGCGCGCGCGGGCGGGGAGATTTCGCGCCTGCCGCTCGGCCAGGCCGCCACCTTTGCCGCCGGTGCGCCCTATTGGGTGGTGCACCGCGCCGATTTGCAGGCGGCGCTCCAGGCGCATGTCAACGACAACCCCGACATCGAGCTGCGCCTCGGCTGCCAGTTCGATGACGTCACCAAGCACGCGCGCGGACTGACCGTGGTGCAGCGGCAGGGGCTGTCGCGCCAGCAGGACGTCGCGACCGCCCTGATCGGCGCCGACGGGATCTGGTCGTCGGTGCGGAACCATCTGTTTCCGGAGGTGCAGCCGCAGTTCTCCGGCTTGATCGCCTGGCGTGGCACGCTCGCCGCCACCGCTTTGCCGCGCGAATACACCTCGCCGCGCGTACAGCTCTGGATGGGACCGAACGCGCATCTGGTCGCCTACCCGATCTCGGGCGGCCGCCAGATCAACGTGGTGGCGATCGTGGCCGGCACCTGGAACCGGCCGGGCTGGAGCGCGCCGGGCGAAGCCAACGAGATCAAGAGCACGTTTGCCTCCTCGCGCTGGCCGGCGACCGGGCGCATGCTGATCAACGCGGTCGACGAGTGGCGGCGCTGGGCGCTGTTCACCGTGCCCGACGACGGCGAATGGCACCAGGGCTCGATCGCGCTACTCGGCGACGCTGCGCATGCGATGCTGCCCTTTGCCGCGCAGGGCGCCGGCATGGCGATCGAGGATGCCGCGGTGCTGGCGAAATGCCTGAGCGAAGGCAAGACCGACAATGCCGATGGCGTTGCCGCCGCGCTGAAGCGCTATGCGCGGATGCGGCGCGGTCGCATCGCCAGGGTGCAGCGCACCGCGCGGCGCCAGGGCCGCATCTATCACATGTCGGGCCTCGCCGCCGCGGCGCGCGATCTCGTCATCCGGGCGCTCGGGCCGAAACAGATGCTGGCGCGGCAGGACTGGATTTTTGACTGGCGGGTGTAGCGGATCGCGTGAAGCGACCACCCTGAAACCTTCGGCGATCAATAGACGGAACGGCCCGCCCGCGAGGGCGGCGCGACCTGCGGCCTCGCTACCGGTGGCGTCACCACGGTGGCTTCACCCGGCACCGTCTCGCGGCACTTGTTGCGCTGCCAGGCCTGTTCGGCCAGCCGCTGCTGGCCGCGGACGGCGATGTAATCGTTGCGATACGCCATCTCCGCCACGAGCGCACCGCCGGCGCCGGTCTCGGCTTTCGCCATCAGCCCTTGCAATTCGGCCGCCCTCGTCGCGAGCGCCTTGCGTTCGGGCTCGAGGTGCTTGCATTCATAGAGATCGTATTTGGCAGGATCGGCAAACGCGAGACTCGCGCTGCTGTCGCTGATGCTGGAGCAGCCGGACAACGCCGCGCCCAGCACGAGCAGCATGGCCGCCGCGAGCATACGCGAATGGGGCTGGCGATAGGCAGGACGAACGGGCATCGGCGCTTCGTAAACAGACAATGTTGAGATTGCCTAAAGCAGCCACCCGTGTCCGGATTGAGGCTTTGCCTTGGCCGCGCGTTCAGGGGCAGAGATTATCCTCATTTCACTTCTGCCGAAAACACGGTAAGTGTCTGATCTGACTACTGATGCGGGCATGGCGGAATCGGTAGACGCAAGGGACTTAAACCATTGAGTGCCCTTGGGGAAACCCAGGGTGCAGAACTGCTCAAATTCGGGGAAACCTTCGCTGGCAATCCCGAGCCAAGCGCCTCGGCCATCCGGCTGAGGCGAAGGTGTAGAGACTAGACGGGCAGCACCTAACGGCGCGAACGCGCCCAGGGTGAAGGTATAGTCCAGACCACAAACGCGCCGGGCGCGCACGCGCAACGGTGAGGCGGCGAAAGCCGTAGCTGGTACGAAAATCCCTCGGCGAGTAATCGCTGTGCCGGTTCGAGTCCGGCTGCCCGCACCACGCTTCGCCCTGACGGGCTACGCGTGGCGCAGCCACGCCGGGCCGACAGGGCGAAGGGTGTCCGGCGTAGCTCGAACGCAGTGAGAGCGAAGACGGACTGGGGATCACATCGTGCAAGACACCGGCCGCTTCGAAATGCGCCGCCTGGAGATGCTCAGCAACACCATCTTCGGTGTGGCGATGACGCTGCTGGCCTATGACCTGCCGAAGGCGGGGCGCTTCGCCAAGGCGCCGGGCTGGATGGATCTCGTCGGCGCGTATGCACAGCCGCTGATCGCGCTGGCGATCAGCTTCGTCGTCGCGGGCATGTTCTGGTTCAGCCATCATCGGCGGCTGGCGCTGGCGCCGGAAGGCAGCCGCGGCGAGGTCTTTCTCAACGTGATCTTTCTGCTGTCGATCATCATCCTGCCGGTGACGAACGGCCTCTACGGCGTCTTCCGGCTCGATGGCGTGGTCGCGGTGATCTACGGAATCCACCTGACGACGATCGCCACGCTGAACGCGTTGCTGTGGTTCATCGCCCTCGGGCGAGGTGGCGATCGCCCGCTGCTGATGGTTGCAACCTATCCGGTGGGCGTCTTCGTGCTGGGGACGATCGTCGCCTGCTTCGCCCCGTTCGTCGCGCAATTCATCTGGTGCCTGGCATTCGGCGCGCCGCTGGTCGGCTGGCTGGCACGCCGCTAGAGCAGGATGACTTTTCTTCGAATCGTCATCCCGCTCTATCGTTTTATTTGAGCATGATCTCCGCGCAAACGCTTCGCGTTTGTCGCAGGGAAAACCGGTGCCCACTTTTCCGGACCATGCTAGCCCTCACCTCTTGATCCGCAGCCGCCCCATATAATCCCGCTTTCCCACCGGCACGCCGCGCGAGCGCAGGATGTCGTAGGCGGTGGTAGCGTGGAAGTGGAAGTTCGGCAGCGAAAAGGACAGCACGAAAGACTCGGCAGTGAACGGAATTTTCGTCTCGCCGAACTGGAAGGCGACGTCCTTGCCTTCGAGCGCGTTCACCTCGTCCGGTTTCAGCGCTTCCAGCCTGGCCCTCGTGTCGGCCACCAGCCTTTGCAGGCCGGCATAGTCGAACGGCTCGCTTCGGCCGGGTGGATTGAAGATGCCGGTCTTCAGGGCCTCCATCGCACCGGCCGAATGATGCGCCACCGAGCGAATCTGGAAGCTGAACGGCGCCATATCCTCGAACAGCCGGTGCTCGACCACCTCGCCCGGCTGGACGTTGCATTCGCTGCAATGGGAAAGTCCCTTTTCCATGAAGCCGGCGACGGCTCCGAGCGTCTGCAAGTAAGTCGGCACGCTCATTTCGTACAGCGAAATAGCCATGGCTGTTACCTCCTCGTGTTGCCCGCCTGGCGCGGGTCGTTGGTGATGCGGTTTGCCCGATGGTATCGGAACACGGCACGAGATCAAACCGGCTTCGGCGCTTTGCGAGGCTTGCCCAACACCGTCACTTCCATGATGCTGCCGTCCGGCTGTCGCGAGTCGACACCCGCCCCGCCTTTGATTTTTCAGAATCCTTTTCTCAGATCCCGTTCATGGTCGAGCTCACGCAATTTTCGATTTCTTCCACCCTCGCCTTCGATGCCCTCACCGCCGGAGAAGACGGCGCGCCGCTGGTGCTGCTGTTGCACGGTTTTGCCGAGTCCATGCATTGCTGGCACGCGCAACTGGAGGCGCTGGGCGATGGCGGCTACCGCGCGGTGGCCCCGAGCCAGCGCGGCTATTCGCCAGGCGCCCGGCCCGATGCGCGCGAAGCCTCGCATTACCACATCGATTGCCTGATGGATGATGCGATGGCGATCGTCGCCGCCTGCGGCCGCGCCGATGCACGCTTCCATCTTGCCGGACACGACTGGGGCGGCAGCATCGCCTGGGCGCTGGCGGACCGCTATCCTGAACGGGTCGCTTCGCTGACCATTCTCTCGCGGCCGCATCCGAACGCGTTCAACCGCGCGCTCCAGATGCTGGACGGCGATCAGGCGCAGCGCTCGCGCCATCACCGGGCGTTCCTCGAGCCGGGTGCCGCCGCTGCCGTGCTGGCGGACGATTGCAAATGGCTGCGCGAGCGCTGGGCTGCAAACGGCGTCCCCCCGGCCGCGACGGAAAAGCATCTTTCCGTATTGGGCAACAAGGGCGCGATGGAAGCCGCGCTTGCCTGGTATCGCGCCCGCGGCGCGATCCGCGGGCCGCTCGGCCCAACCCGCGTGCCGACGCTCTATATCTGGGGCGATGCCGACGACACCGTCGGCCGCTTTGCCGCCGAAGGCACCGTCGATTTCATCGCCGCGCCCTATCGCTTCGAGGTGCTGCCCGGGGTCGGGCATTTTGCCGCCGACCAAAGCCCGCAGCGCGTCAGCGAATTGATGCTGGAACACATTGCGGCGCATCCGGTCTAGCCCAGGCGGCGTCACGAGGCGTAAGCTGCCGCCATGAACATCCTTACCCAGAGCGAGCGCAGCGCCTCTCACCGCCCGAAGGCGGATCTGCGGGTTGCAATCGCGGGGCTCGGCGCGATCGGGTTCAAGGTCGCCGAAGCGCTGGACCGGGACATTCCAGGCTGCGTGCTGGCGGCTGTCTCCGCCAATGACCGCACCAAGGCCGCCGGGCGGCTTTCGCATCTCGGCCGACAGGTGCCGATTGTGCCGCTCGCCGAGCTCGAGCCGCTTGCCGATATCGTCGTCGAATGCGCGCCGGCAAAACTGTTGCCCGAGATCGCGGAACCGTTCCTGCGCGCTGGAAAATCCGTCATCGTGCTGAGCGTCGGCGCCATCCTATCCAATGAACATCTGATTGCGCTGGCTCGGCGAAGCGGCGGCCAGATCATCGTGCCGAGCGGCGCCCTGCTCGGCCTCGATGCGGTGACGGCCGCCGCGGAAGGCAAAATCCATTCGGTGCGCATGGTGACGCGCAAGCCGGTGCGCGGCCTTGCCGGCGCGCCCTATCTGGTCGAGCACAACATCGATATCGCCGATATCAAGGCGCCCTTGCGCATCTTCAGCGGCACGCCGCGCGAGGCGGCGATCGGCTTCCCCGCCAACCTCAATGTGGCCGTCGCGCTTTCGCTCGCCGGCATCGGCGCGGATGAGACGACGCTGGAGATCTGGGCCGATCCCGCGCTCGAACGCAACGTCCACCGGGTGGACGTGGTCGCTGACGCCGCGAGCTTCTCGATGACGATCGAGAATGTTCCCTCCGAAAATCCCAAGACCGGCCGCATCACGGCGCTGTCGGTGATCTCAGCCTTACGAAAATTGAGCGCCCCGTTACGGGTTGGCTGATCTGCGGTTCCCGCCGCTGCGCAGGAACCTGTCCGTCCCCAAATTGTTGTCATGCAGCAATTTGGAGCAACGACCTATGGCCAGCGAACAGACTTCACAGCAGGATCATGCCACCCAGCGCAAAGAGCCCAAGGATTCGCGAGTTCGACGCGAACCATCGGCCAACAGCGGTCCGCCGCTTCTCAATGACGGACCGGAACTGGTACGCGACAGCCATTGCTGATCCACAAAACGCAAGATGGCCGGGACAAATCCCGGCCATTCGCATGAAAGGAACTTCGCGCTCTCCTACTCGCTCTTGTCGATATTCCAGAAGATCGGTGTAGCCGGGCCGTCGAGCACGCCCGACAGCGACTTCCGCCAGGCGCTCGGCGCGAGATATTGCCCGAGCGGCACGTAGATCACCTGCTCGAACGCCTGCTTCTGGATTTCGCCGGCGATCTTCTTCTGCTCGTCAGGAGAGGTCGAACGTGCATAGGAGTCCTTCAACTGCTCGATCTTGGCATCCTCCGCCCAGCCGAACCAGCCGCCCTTGGTGCCCTTGCCGCCGATCGAGGCGTTGGCGATCGGGTTCATCACGTCGGCGCCGACCCAGTTGGTGAAGAACATGTTCCAGCCGCCCTCCTTGGTCGGCTTCTGGCTGGCGCGGCGGGTCACCACGGTCTGCCAGTCGGTGGCCTGTAGGTCGACCTTGAAGCCGGCGTCGCGCAGTTGCTGCGCGACGACAATGGGTTGCGCTTTCAGCGTTACGACATCGCCCGGCGCCATGATCACGATCGGGGTGCCGTCGTAGCCGGACTCGGCGAGTGCTTTCTTCGCGTCGGCAAGGCCCGTGCCCTTGAGCAGGGTGTCCGAGCCCTCCTCCGTCGCCAGCGGCGTGCCGCAGACGAAGTAGGCACCGCAGATCTTGTAATATTCGGGATTGCCGACCAGTGCATCGAGCACCGGCTTCTGGTTGATCGCGAGAAACGCGGCGCGGCGAACTTTTACGTTGTCGAACGGCGGCAGCAGGAAATTCATCCGGCCCAGCGTCTGGAAGCCGAGCTTGTTCAGCGTCTCGATCTGGATTTCCTTGTTGGCCTTGAGCACCGGCAACAGGTCGAACGAGGGGTTTTCCATAAAATCGATGTCGCCGGACTGTAGCGCGTTCACCGCGGTCTGCGCGTCGGGCATGGTCACCCACTCGACGCGGTCGACCTTCACCACCTTGCCGCCGGCGGTCCAGCTCGGCGGCTCCTTGCGCGGCACATAGTCGGTGTTTTTCTCATAGACCGCCTTCACGCCCGGCTGGAATTCGGCCTGCACGAATTTGAACGGGCCGGAGCCGATCTGCTCCTTGATCTGCTGGCCGGCAGGCGTCTCCGCCAGCCGCTTGGGCATCATGAACGGCGTGTAGGACGACGGCTTGCCGATCGACTCCAGCACCAGGCCGTAGGGCTCCTTCAATTTCAGGGCAAAGCTCTTGGCGTCGATCGGCTCGAGGCTGGCGACGAAATCCATCAGCTTCTGGCCCATCGCATCGTTGCGGCCCCAGCGCTTCAGCGAAGCCACGCAGTCTTCCGCCGTAACCGGCGCGCCGTCATGCCACTTCAAGCCGTCCCGCAAGGTGAAGGTGTACGTCAGCTTGTCGTCGCTGACTTTCCAATCCGCCATCTGCGGCTGGACCTTGAAGTTCGAGTCCGTCGCCAGCAGCGTGTCATAGACCATGTAGCCATGGTCGCGGGTGATGTAGGCGGTGGTGAAGCCGGGATCGATGACGCGCAGGTCCGAATGCATCACCGCCGTGAGGGTCTTCTTGCCGGCAGCCAGCGCGGGCGAGCCGAGTGCCAGCGCAAGCGCCGACAAGGCCGCCGCCATCATGGGACGTTTCCAACGCGTGATGTCTGTCATTCGCTCTCTCCTGACGTGAAACTGGTCAAAGCCCGCTGACGGATTATGCATGTGGTTCGTTATTTAGGCGAACTAACACGCTGTAAATCTTGGCTAATCGAGACTTGCACCAAGCGCGTTTGGCGTCAATCGGCTTTCGCCCTGGCGTCTTCCTCCGGAGGTTTCGCTTTACAAATCCGCTGCGGCAAACATTCTCCCGGTGCGCGAAGGGCGAACGTCGCGTCCGAAAATCAGGAAGAACAAGAGAAATCAAAATGAACCCAGCCAATCTTCCCTTTGATTCCGAAGCCATGTTGCAGGGTCTGCGCACCTGGGTGGAGTGCGAAAGCCCGACTTGGGACTCTGCCGCCGTGGAGCGCATGCTCGACATGGCCGCGCGCGATATGGCGATCATGGGTGCGACGATCGAGCGCATCGCCGGCCGCCAGGGTTTTGCCGGCTGCGTGCGGGCGCGCTTCCCGCACCCCAAGCAGGGCGAGCCGGGGATACTGATCGCCGGCCATATGGATACCGTGCATCCCGTCGGCACCATCGAGAAGCTGACCTTCCGGCGCGAGGGCAACAAATGCTTCGGCCCCGGCATCTTCGACATGAAGGGCGGCAGCTATTTGTCGCTGGAGGCGATCCGCCAACTGGCGCGCGCGTCCTTCACGACGCCATTGCCGATCACCGTGCTGTTCACGCCGGACGAGGAAGTCGGCACCCCTTCCGTGCGCGACCTCATCGAGGCGGAAGCGGCGCGCAACAAGTACGTACTGGTGCCGGAGCCGGGCCGGCCCAACAACGGCGTCGTCACCGGGCGCTATGCGATCGCACGCTTCAATCTGGAAGCGATCGGCAAGCCGAGCCATGCCGGCGCCACGCTTTCCTCCGGCCGCTCCGCCATCCGCGAGATGGCGCGGCGCATCATCGAGATCGACGGCATGACCACGGAAGACTGCACCTTCTCGGTCGGCATCGTGCATGGCGGCCAGTGGGTGAACTGCGTCGCCACCACCTGCACCGGCGAGGCGCTGAGCATGGCCAAGCGCCAGGCCGATCTCGACCGCGGCGTGGAAAGAATGCTGGCGCTGTCGGGCACGTCGAACGACGTCACCTTCAAGGTGACGCGCGGCGTCACCCGCCCGGTGTGGGAGCCGGATGCCGGCACCATGGCGCTGTATGAAAAGGCCAAGGGTCTTGCCGCGCAGATGGGTCTCGAGCTGCCGCATGGCAGCGCCGGCGGCGGCTCCGACGGCAACTTCACCGGTGCGATGGGCGTGCCGACGCTCGACGGCCTTGGCGTGCGCGGTGCCGATGCCCACACCCTCAACGAGCATATCGAGGTCGACAGCCTCGCCGAGCGCGGCCGGCTGATGGCCGGGCTGCTCGCGACGCTGGAATAGCGATGGCGAGCGCGACCTCGTTCAAGATCATTCGCGCCCGCGCCGAGAAGCGCAAGGGCGGGCCGAAAGCGCTCGTGAAATTGCTGCCCGGCAAGCCGGACATCAAGGCGCTCGCCAAACTCGGCGATGACCGCATTCTCGCCGAAATGACACAGCGGGTGTTTTGCGCCGGCTTTGCCTGGAGCGTGATCGAGAACAAATGGCCGGATTTCGAAAAGGCCTTTCTCGGCTTCAAGCCGGCGAAGCTGTTGTTCCAGCCGGATGAATTCTGGGACGGCCTGATGGATGACAAGCGCATCGTGCGCAATGGCGCCAAGATCATGTCGGTGCGCGAGAACGCACAATTCGTGCAGGAGACTGCAAAGGAACACGGCAGCTTCGGCAAGTTCCTCGCCAGTTGGCCTGCCTCCGATGAAGTCGGCTTGCTCGATCTGCTCGCAAAGCGCGGCAGCCGGCTCGGCGGCAACACCGGGCAGATGCTCTTGCGCTTCGTCGGATGGGACGGCTTCGTCACCTCAAAGGACGTGGTAGCGTGCCTGCGCGAGGCCGGCCTCGACATCGCGGAGGAACCGAAGTCAAAGAGCGATCTTGCGAAAGTGCAGGCGCAATTCAACGCCTGGGCCGAGGAAACCGGCCTGCCCTATACGCATCTTTCGCGGATTTGCGCGCTCTCGGTCGGCGAAAACCGTCAGCCCTAGGCTGCGTCAATCGAAGCCTCGATGGCATGGTGCTTGCACCACCAAAGTATGCCAGAAATGCAGGCAATGACCGATTTACGAAACATGAGAAGGCGTTCACCATTGGGCGTTGAACCACAGGCCAGGGCTTAAGCGCCGCATGCTCGGATATCTCCTTCGCCGCATTCTCGCCGCCATCCCCGTGATGGGCGTGGTCGCGCTGTTCGTGTTCCTGTTGCTGCGGCTGACGCCGGGCGATCCCGCCGCGATCCTCGCCGGCGACAACGCCACACCCGAGCAGCTCGATCGCATCCGCACCTCGCTCGGCCTCAACGAACCGCTGCACATCCAGTTCTTCACCTGGATCGGGAAGCTCCTCAGCGGCGATCTCGGCGTCTCCCTGATCTCGAACGTGCCGGTGCTGAAGATGATCAGCCAGCGCCTCGAGCCGTCGATCACCATCGCGCTCTCTACGATCATCCTCTCGATCCTGGTTGCGGTCCCGCTCGGCGTGATCGCGGCATGGAAGCACGGCACCTGGATCGATCGCTTTGTGATGGGCCTCTCCGTGATCGGCTTCTCGGTGCCGGTGTTCGTGATCGGCTATGTGCTGATCCAGGTCTTCGCCATCGATCTGCGCTGGTTCCCGGTGCAGGGATTCCGCACGCTGTGGAACGGCGTTGGTCCCTGGTTCGATCGGATCGTGCTGCCGACCTGCACCCTCTCCTTTATCTATGTCGCGCTGATCGCGCGCATGACGCGCGCATCGATGCTCGACGTGCTCGGGGAAGATTATGTGCGCACGGCGCGCGCCAAGGGCATCGCCGAGGGCGGCGTGCTGCTGCGCCATGCGCTACGCAATGCCGCGGTGCCCGTGATCACCGTGATCGGCACCGGCTTTGCGCTGCTGATCTCGGGCGTCGTCGTTACCGAGAGCGTGTTCAACCTGCCGGGCATCGGCCGCCTCACCGTCGATGCGGTGCTGGCGCGCGACTATCCGGTGATCCAGGCCATGATCCTGCTCACATCAGGCATCTATGTCGCCGTCAACCTGCTGATCGACCTCGCCTACACGCTGCTCGATCCCAGAATTCGTTATTGAGGTCCGGCAGCAATGGCGATCGAAACTCTTCCCGAACCGTCGATACCGATCACGACGCCGTTCCGGCCGCGCTTCGGATTTCTGACGGGCTCGCCCATCATTACGGTGGCGAGCATTTGCCTCGCGCTGATCATCGCGATGGCGATTCTGGCGCCGCTGCTGGCGCCGCATGATCCGATCAAGCTGGCGCCGGCGATGCGGCTGAAGCCTTCGAGCACGGAATTCTGGCTCGGCACCGACGCCTATGGCCGCGATCTCCTGTCACGCGTGATCTATGGCGCGCGCATTTCGCTGCTGATCGGCATCGGCGCGGCCATCTGCTCGATCAGCATCGGCCTGTTGATCGGCCTCGTCTCCGGCTTCTTCCGCTGGGTCGACGCCGTGATGATGCGGATCATGGACGGCCTGATGGCGATCCCCGCGATCCTGCTGGCGATCGCCGTGGTTTCGCTCTCCGGCGCCAGCCTGTGGACCGTGCTGGTTGCCATCACCATTCCGGAAATCCCGCGCGTGGCGCGGCTGGTGCGTTCGGTCGTGCTGTCGGCGCGCGAAGAGCCCTATGTGGAAGCCGCGATCTCGGTCGGCTCCAGCCTGCCAAAGATCATGATCCGGCACCTGATGCCGAACACGATCGCGCCGCTGATCGTCCAGGGTACCTATGTCTGCGCCTCCGCGATCCTCACTGAAGCGATCCTGTCCTTCCTCGGCGCCGGCATCAGCCCGGAGACGCCGACCTGGGGCAACATCATGGCCGAGGGCCGAGCCTTCTTCCAGGTCAAGCCGTCGCTGATCTTCTGGCCCGGCCTGATGCTGTCGATCGCGATTTTGAGCATTAACCTGATCGGCGATGCCGCGCGCGACGCGCTCGATCCCCGCATGAAGCAGCGGGAGGGGAAATGATGGCCTGTCACCATCATTGCGAGCGAAGCGAAGCAATCCAGCTTTGCCGCAGCAAGGAAGCTGGATTGCTTCGTCGCTTCGCTCCTCGCAATGACGGGCGGAGAGAGGCGTTGCCATGACTGACCTCGTCCTCGACATCAACAGTCTCGTCGTCGGCCTCAACAAGCACGGCACCGGCAAGCGCATCATCGACGGCGTCTCGTTGCAGGTGCGCAACGCCGAGACGCTGTGCGTAGTCGGCGAGAGCGGCTCGGGCAAGTCGGTCACCTCGCTCGCGGTGATGGGCCTGCTACAGAAAGGCGCGCTGGCCCCATCCGGCGGCAGCATCAAGCTGGTCGGCGAAGAGTTGCTCGGCGCCAGCGACCGGCGCTTGCGGCAACTCCGGGCCACCCGGATGGCGATGATCTTCCAGGAGCCGATGACGGCGCTCAATCCGGTGGTGCCGGTCGGCCGCCAGATCGACGAAGTCCTGCGCGTTCACACCGATCTCGATGCGCGCACACGGCGGCAGAAAATCCTGGCAATGATGGAGCACGTGCGGCTGCCCGACGTGGAGCGCATCTTCGCCTCCTACCCGCACCGCCTCTCCGGCGGCCAGCGCCAACGCATCATGATCGCAATGGCGCTGGTGCTGGAACCGAAACTCCTGATCGCGGACGAGCCGACCACCGCGCTCGACGTCACCACCCAGAAGCAGATCCTCACCCTGATCCGTGATCTGCAACGCGACCACGGCACCGCCGTGCTGTTCATCACCCACGACATGGGCGTGGTCGCGGAGATCGCCGACCGCGTCGCCGTGATGCGCAACGGCCAGTTGGTGGAGACCGGCGCGCTCGACACCATCCTGCGCACGCCGCAGATGGAATACACCCGCAACCTGCTCTCTTCCGTGCCCAGCCTCGTACCGCGTGCGCCGCGGCCAGAGACGAAGGAGCCGGTCGTCCTCGAAGCGAACGAACTCGCAAAGATCTATCGCGAGCGCTCCTTCCTCGGCAAAACCCGCGAGGTGGCCGCCGCCAAGGACGTGACGCTGACGCTGCGCAAGGGGCGCACACTCGGCATCGTCGGCGAAAGCGGCTCCGGCAAATCGACGGTGGCGCGCTGCATCGTCCGCCTGATCGATCCGACCTCCGGCGGCGTACGGCTGGCGGGGCGCGAAATCTCCGATCTGCCGCGCGGCCTGCTGCGGCCGCACCGCAAGAAAATCCAGATCATCTTCCAGGACCCCTATCGCTCGCTCAACCCGCGCGTCACCATCGGCGAAACCATCGCCGAAGGCCCGATCAATTACGGCATGCCGCGCAGCGAGGCGCTGGCGAAAGCGCGCGAACTGCTGGAACTGGTCGATCTGCCGCCGGATGCGATCTCGCGTTATCCGCACCAGTTCTCCGGCGGCCAGCGCCAGCGCATCGCCATCGCCCGCGCGCTCGCGCTCGATCCGGACGTGCTGGTCGCCGATGAAGCGGTCTCCGCGCTCGACGTCTCCGTGCAGGCGCAGGTGCTGGAACTGCTGGATGAAATTCAGAAGCGGCTCGGCATCGCGCTCTTATTCATCACCCATGACCTGCGCGTCGCCGCGCAAATCTGCGACGACGTTGCCGTGATGCAGCATGGAAAAATCGTCGAACAGGGACCGGCGGCGGAAGTGCTCACTCACCCCAAACAGGCCTATACCCGCGCCCTGCTGGATGCCGCCCCCGGCCGCGGCTGGGATTTTGCCAATTTCAGGCCTGTTTCAGTGGCTGCGGAATAGCTCTCTCCGTCATTGCGAGCGAAGCGAAGCAATCCAGCTTTCTTGTTGCGGCGAAGGAAGCTGGATTTTGCTTCGCTTCGCTCGCAATGACGAGAGGGCACCATGCAAAACGGAATTGCTCCGCGGCTTGCACTTCGCGCAGCGACCCGCTTAACGTCGTCGGCCACGGACCATGGCTGAGACCTTCAGATGACCCGCATCGCCGTCGGCGGCTTTCTGCACGAGACCAATACGTTCGCGCCGACCAAGGCGACCTATGCCGATTTCGTGCATGGCGGCGGCTGGCCCTCGATGACGCTGGGCGCCGACGTGCTCAAGGTAATGCGCAGGATCAATGTCGGCCTGGCAGGCTTTATCGAGGCCGCGGAAGCCAATAGCTGGGAACTGGTCCCGACGATCGCTTGCGGCGCCAGCCCCTGCGCGCATGTCACGGAGGATGCATTCGAGCGTATCGTCAAGGTGATGGTCGACGGCATTGCCAATGCGGGAAAGCTCGATGCCGTCTATCTCGACCTGCATGGTGCGATGGTCACCGAACATCTCGACGACGGCGAAGGCGAAATCCTCGCGCGCGTGCGCAAGGTGATTGGTCCGGACGTGCCGCTGGTCGCGAGCCTCGATCTGCACGCCAACGTCACGCCGGAAATGGTCGAGCATGCCGATGCGCTGATCGCCTACCGTACCTATCCGCATGTCGACATGGCCGACACCGGCCGCGCCGGCGCAAAACATCTCGCGCTGATGCTGAAGACGAAGCAGCGTTTTGCAAAGGCGTTCCGGCAATTGCCGTTCCTGATTCCGATCAGTTGGCAGTGCACCAACGACCAGCCGACCAAATCGATCTACGAAAAGCTCGCCGCACTCGAGAGCGACAGCGTGCCGACACTGTCCTTTGCGCCGGGCTTTCCCGCCGCCGATTTCAGGGATTGTGGACCGAGCGTGTTCGCCTATGGCAAGACACAGGCCGATGCCGACGCGGCGGCCGACAGGATTGCTGCGATCATCGAGGGCCACGAGGACGATTTCGACGGCCGCATCTATTCGCCTGACGACGGCGTACGCCACGCGATGGAATTGGCGAAGACCGCAAGCAAGCCGATTGTCATTGCCGATACCCAGGACAATCCCGGCGCCGGCGGCGATTCCGACACCACAGGCATGCTGCGCGCCCTGGTGCGCAACAAGGCGAGTCGCGCCGCAACAGGCGTGATCTACGACCCGCAATCGGCGAAGGCCGCCCATACCGCCGGCGTTGGCGCCATCGTGACGCTGGCGCTGGGCGGCAAGTCCGGCATATCAGGCGATGCGCCCTACAAGGAAAGCTTTGTCGTCGAAAAGCTGTCGGACGGAAAGTTTGTGGCCCCCGGCCCCTATTACGGCGGCCGTGACATGGACATGGGGCCGTCGGCCTGCCTTCGCATCGGTGATATCAGAGTCGTCGTGAGCTCGCACAAGGCGCAGCTCGCCGATCAGGCGATGTACCGCTATGTCGGCATCGAGCCGACTGAGCAAAAAATCCTCGTCAACAAGAGCTCCGTGCATTTCCGCGCCGATTTCGAGCCGATCGCTGAAACACTCCTGATCTGCGCCGCGCCCGGCGCAATGCCGGCCGACACCGCCGATCTGCCCTGGACGCGGCTGCGTCCCGGCATTCGCATCAAGCCGAACGGCCCCGCCTTCAACCCTTCGACCAAGTCACGCTCAACGGGATAGAAACGAATGCCCAATATCGAACGCATCGACGGCTTTGCCGACGAACTCACCGCGATCCGGCGGGATCTGCACGCCCATCCCGAGATCGGCTTCGAGGAGGTGCGCACATCCGGCATCGTCGCCGAAAAGCTGAAGGGCTGGGGCATCGAGGTGCATCGCGGCCTCGGCGGTACCGGCGTGGTCGGCGTGCTCAAGGGCAAGGGCAGCGGCAACAAGCGCATCGGGCTGCGCGCCGACATGGACGCGCTGCCGATGGAGGAAAACACCAATCTGCGCTGGCGCTCGACCATTCCTGGCCGCTTTCACGGCTGTGGCCATGACGGCCACACCACCATGCTGCTCGGCACCGCGCGTTACCTCGCCGAAACCCGCAATTTCGACGGCACGGTGCATTTCATCTTCCAGCCGGCCGAGGAAGGTCTCGGCGGCGCCCGCGCCATGATCAAGGACGGGCTGTTCGAAAAATTTCCCTGCGACGAGGTCTACGGGCTGCACAATGCGCCCGATCTCAATCACGGCGAGATCGCCATCCTGCCTGGCCCCGCGATGGCCGGCGCCGATTTCTTCGACATCGTGATCGACGGCTATGGCGCGCATGGCGCGATGCCGGAACGCTCCAAGGACCCCGTTATCATCGCCGCCGCGCTGACGCAGTCGCTCCAGACCATCGTCAGCCGCAATGTCGATCCGCTACAGGCGGCGGTGCTGTCGATCACCCAGCTCCACGCCGGCTCCGCCTATAACGTCATTCCGGGCGAAGCAAAGCTCTGCGGCACCGTGCGCGCCTTCTCCGATGAGGTGCGTGCGCTGATCCGCGAGCGGATGCGCGCACTCTGCGCCGGCATGGCGGCGGCCTACCAGGTCGAGATATCCGTCGACATCCGCGACATCTTCAGCGTGCTGGTCAACCAGGAAGAACAGTCGCGCGTGGTCGAACAGGTGGCCAGAACCGTGGTCGATCCGGCAAAGGTCTTTACGCGCGCGCAGCCCAAGATGGGCAGCGAGGATTTTGCCGACATGATGATGGCGGTGCCCGGTGCCTATTTCTGGATCGGCCATGACGGCTCGGTGCCCGTGCACAATCCCGGCTATGTCCTCGACGACAAGATTTTGCCCGTTGGGGCAAGCATGTTCGCCCGCATTATCGAAACCCGGCTTCCGGCAGGTGCCCATGCATAAGATCGAAACCGACGATGCCGTCACCTCACTGCACGACCTTTCCGCCACCGACCTGATTGCCGGCTATCGCGCCAAGCAATTCACGCCGTCCGAAGTGCTGGAGGACGTGCTGTCGCATATCGAAGTGTGGGAGCCGCACATCAAGGCGCTCTACCTCTTCGACCCAGATGGCGCGCGCAAGGCGGCAAAGTCCTCGACCGAACGCTGGGACAAGGGCGAGCCGCACGGCACGCTCGACGGCGTACCGGTCACCATCAAGGACAATATCGCCACCAAGGGCCAGCCATCGCCGCTCGGTACCGCCAGCCTGCCGCTGATCCCGGCCGAGCGCGATGCGCCGCCGGTGGCGCGCCTGCGCGAATCCGGCGCGGTGATCTTCTCCAAAACGACGATGCCGGATTACGGCATGCTGTCGTCGGGCCTGTCGAGCTTCCACCCCCTCACCCGCAATCCCTGGGATCTGGCCAAGAACCCCGGCGGCTCCTCCTCCGGCGCGGGCGCCGCAGGCGCGGCCGGCTACGGCCCGCTGCATCTCGGCACCGATATCGGCGGCTCGGTCCGGCTGCCGGCGAACTGGTGCGGCCTTGTCGCGCTCAAACCGAGCCTCGGCCGCATCCCGATCGATCCGCCCTATGTCGGCCGCGTCGCGGGTCCGATGACGCGCACGGTGGACGACGCCGCGCTGATGATGAGCGTGCTGTCAAAGCCCGACCGCCGCGACGGCATGAGCCTGCCTGCCCATGACATCAACTGGAAGGTTTTGGAAAAGTCCCCGCGAAAACTGCGGCTCGGCCTGATGCTCGATCTCGGCGTCGGACAGGCGCTGGAAAAGCCGGTGCGCGAAGTCGCGGTCAAGGCTGCGAAAGCGTTCGAAGCCGCCGGCGCTGTCGTCACCGAAATCGACGGCTTCCTGACGCGCGAAATGCTGGAGGGCCTCGATAATTTCTGGCGCGCGCGCATGTGGGGCGAGCTCTTGAAACTGTCCGAGCAGGAACGCGCGAAAACGCTGCCCTATATCTATCAGTGGGGCGAAGCCGGCGCAAAGCTCTCCGGCGTCGATGTCGTCAACGGCTTCAACCAGACCATGGCGATCCGCGCGGCGGCAGCAAAGCTGTTCTGCGAGCTCGATTACGTAATCTCGCCGGTGTCGCCGGTGGTGAACTTTCCCGCCGAATTCGCCGCACCGCTCAACGACCCCGCAAAGCCGTTCGAGCACATCTGCTACACCGTGCCCTGGAACATGTCGGAGAATCCCGCCCTCAGCATCAATGGCGGCTACGACAAGAACGGTTTTCCGATCGGCGTGCAGATCATCGGCCGCCGCTTCGACGACATCGGCGTGCTCGGCATGGCCAAGGCATTTGAAGGCCTGCGCGGGACGCAGAAGCCGTGGCCAAGTCCGCCGACGAAGTAGCGTGTAAGCGCAAGTCACGGCGACCAAGCACAGTCGTCATGCGCGGGCTCGACCCGCGCATCCATCTTCTTCATAAGAAAGGGATGGATTGCCGGGTCAAGCCCGGCAATGACGCGCAAAAATGAAGGAAACGCCATGGCGTATGAGACGATCAAATACGAGGTCGCCGAAAACATCCTCACCATCACGCTGAACCGGCCGGAAAAGCTCAACGCCTTCACTGGCCAGATGCAGCAGGAGCTGATCGCCGCGTTCGATGCCGCCGACGCGGATGACAACATCCGCGCCATTATCGTCACCGGCGAAGGCCGCGCCTTCTGCGCCGGCGCCGACCTCTCCTCCGGCGCTAACACCTTCGACCGCGACGCCCGACGCGGGCCGGTCAAGCGTCTCGCCAGCGGCGCGGTCGATTACAGCGATCCGAAAGTGCGCGACGGCGGCGGCCAGGTGACCTTGCGCATTTTCAAATCGCTCAAGCCCGTGATCGCGGCGGTGAACGGGCCTGCCGTGGGCATCGGCGTCACCATGCAGCTCGCGATGGACATCCGCATCGCCTCGGAAGCTGCGCGCTTCGGCTTTGTGTTCTCCCAGCGCGGCATCGTGCCGGAAGCCGCCTCGAGCTGGTTTTTGCCGCGCATCGTCGGCATCTCGCAAGCATTGGAGTGGTGCTACGCCGGCCGTGTCTTCCCCGCGCAGGAAGCGCTGGCCGGCCGCCTCGTCAGCAAGGTGGTGCCGCCGGACGACCTGCTCCCCACCGCCCGCGCGCTGGCAAAGGAGATCGCGGCAAAGACCGCGCCGGTATCGGTGGCGCTGATCCGCCAGATGATGTGGCGCATGCTGGGCGCCGACGATCCGATGGAAGCCCACAAGGTCGACAGCCGCGGCATCTACGCCCGCGGCCGCTCGGATGACGTCAAGGAAGGCGTCGTCTCGTTCCTGGAGAAGCGCCCGGCGCAATTCAAGAACAAGGTGTCCAGCGACATGCCGGATTACTTTCCGTGGTGGGACGAGCGGGATTATAAATAGGGCGACAGCGACGGTGTCATCGCTCCGGCGCGGCTTCACGCGCCCGGATCGGCCAGCATTTCGTCAAGCCGCTCGGTGCAGGTCGCGGGACCTAGCACACGCGGCAATATCCCCAGGATGCGCAACAGCTGCCGACAGCACAGCCGACTGCGCAGGCACGGACCGCACAGCCACGAACCGCGCAGCCACGGCAGGCACGGACGGCGCAGCCACGGCAGCCACGGGCCGCACAGCCACGGCAGCCGCGGGCCGCGCAGCCACGGCCGCACCCGCGGGCTGCCAGCTGCACGCCGCTGCCAAGGCTTTCCTTATCGAAGAGATGGAACGTGGCGAGACTGACGTCGGCCATTTCCTCTTCGCTAAGAATAAAGCGCTGGTTGGGCGAGGTATTGTCAGATGGCGCGATATCAGCAGCGGGCACCGCGGACGCTGATGCGTTACCCAGCAGCGAAAAACTCAGGCCGGTGGCACCCAGGACCGTTACGGCTGCGGCCTGGGTTGTGCGCTTCTGCTTCGAAGCTTTCTTGACCAGAGGCATGGTCTGCATCCTCCGTTCTTATGGTAGCGCTGGAGGTGGCGAGTGTGCGCTCAGAAAATCGGGGACGCAAGGGTTGCCTGTGCGACAAGTTGCAACCGATCCCGTCGAGTTCCCCATTCATCTTCATGAACGAGATCGACCCTAGAGCGGGATGACTTTTCTTCGAATCGTCATCCCGCTCTGTCTTTTTGTTTGAGCATGATCTCCGCGCAAACGCTTCGCGTTTGTCGCAGGGAAAACCGGTGTCCACTTTGCGCTGACGCGGCCCTGCGGGTCCGGATCATGCCCTAGCCGCTTTGGTTGAGCGGAATCCTGTTTCTCGTGGCTGCGGCGGGGATCAATCCATCACCAGCGCCACGCGGCCGATCGCCTTGCGCTCGATCAACAGCCGCATCGCCTTCGCGTAGTCCTGAAGCGGCAGGCGGTGCGATACGTTCGGCAGCAGCTTCCCGGCCTCCGCCCATTCCAAAAGCCGCTTGATCCTCACTTCACCCAGCGCCGGATTCTTCCGCACCGCCTCCCCGGCCCGTACGCCCAGCACGCTCGCGCCCTTGATCAGCAGCAGATTGGTCTTCGCCGATCCAATGCCGCCGGTGAAACCGATCACCAACAGCCGCGCACCCCAGTTGATGCAGCGCATCGAGTTCTCGAACACCTCGCCGCCGACCGGATCGAACACGACATCCGCACCGCGGCCGTCGGTGATGCGCCTTACGGCGTCGCGGAACGGCTCCTTGTCGTACCGCACGAGATGATCGGCGCCGCGCGATCTTGCGATCTCGAGCTTCTCGTCGCTCGAAGCGGTCGCAATGACAGTGGCGCCAAGCAGCTTGCCCATCTCGACCGCGGCAAGGCCGACGCCGCCACCCGCGCCGTGCACCAGCAGCACTTCGCCGGGCCGGACCTGCCCGCGATCGATGAGCGCGTGATAGGCGGTGCCATGCGCCGCGAGGAAGGTCGCCGCTTCCGCATAGTCGTAAGTGGACGGCATCGGCGTGAGCTGCGCCGGCGTCACCACCGCTTCCTCGCAAAACGCGCCATGGCGCATCTTCACAATCATCCTGGCGCCAACCGCAACGCCGCTCACCGCGCTATCTACCTCCACCACCTCGCCCGCCGCCTCCATGCCGGGCGTGAACGGCAGCGGCGGCTTGAGCTGGTATTCGCCCGCGGCCATCAGCACATCGGGAAAATTCAGCCCGGCGGCGCGGATGGCGACGCGGACTTCGCCCGGCCCCAGCGGTGGGGAGGCAATTTCTTCCAGCCGCAAATTCTCGGGCGGCCCGAGCTCACGGCAGACGACGATTTTTGGCATCAGGCCGCCTTCGCTTGCAGGCGCAGGATCGCTTCGCGGATCAGCGGCATGCGGTCGTTGCCGAAATACATGTCGGTCTTGTTGACAAAGATCGTGGGCGAACCGAAGCCGCCGCGCGCGATCACCTCATCCGTATTGGCCTTGAGCTGGTCCTTGATCGCCTGCTCGCCTATCCCGGCAAAGAATTTATCCGTGTTGACGCCGACGCGCTGGCACAGTTCGCCGAGCACGCTGTCCTTTGAGATGTCCTTGTCCTCGCCCCAATACGCCTCGAACACCGCGCGCGCGAACGGCACCATGTCCTTGTTGCCGAGCCAGATGCAGCCGCGCATTGCCTTGACGCTGTTCACCGGAAACACTGTCGGCGGCATCTTGATCGCCAGCCCCGCCGAGCGCGCCCAGTCCTCCAGGTCCTTCTTCATGTACCGCGCCTTCAGCGGCACCGGCGTCTCGCGCGAGGCATAGACGCTGGGGTTGACGGTGTTGAAGATACCGCCGACCAGGATCGGCCGCCAGGCGATCTCGACGCCTAGTTCTTTCGCCAGCGGCTGGATGTTGTGGAAGGCGAGATAGGTCCAGGGGCTGGAGCAGTCGAAAAAAAATTCGATCATGTGGGGTTTCCTCTAGTTGATTTTGTCCCGCCTCCCTCCACCGTCATTGCGAGGAGCGAAGCGACGAAGCAATCCATCTTTCTTGTCGCCGCGAAAGGAAGCTGGATTGCTTCGCTTCGCTCGCAATGACGATGTGAGAACAGCTAGCCCTTTCCCAGCACTTCCTTGGCCATTTTTCCGAACATGACTTTCCGCGCCTCCTCGTCGAACGGCTCCTTCACGAATTTGCCGATCGCAAGCCCCGCCTGCACCTGCGGTCTGGCGCGCACCGCCGCGTACCAGCGCTTCACATTGGGATAATCGTCGAGTGTAAAGCCCTGCGCCTTGTGGGTCATCGTCCACGGAAAGCAGGCGATGTCGGCGACCGAATATTCATCGCCCGCAACATAGGCCCCGGTCTTGCCGAGCTGCCGGTCGAGCACGCCGTAGAGCCGCGCCGCCTCGTCGCGGTAGCGTTCGATGGCGTAGGGAATTTTTTCCGCGGCATAGAGTGCAAAGTGGCCGTGCTGGCCGAGCATCGGCCCGAGCCCGCCCATCTGCCACATCACCCATTGCACGGTCCGCGAACGGCGGCGCATATCAGTGGGCAAGAAGCGCCCGGTCTTCTCAGCCAGATAAATCAGGATGGCGCCGGTCTCGAACACCGAAAACGGCGTCCCGCCATCGGCCGGCGCATGATCGACGATCGCGGGAATGCGGTTGTTCGGGCTGATAGCCAGAAACTCCGGGCGAAACTGCTCGCCGGCGCGAATGTTGACCGGGATCACCCGATAGGGAAGCCCGAGTTCCTCCAGCATGATCGAGATTTTCCAGCCATTCGGCGTCGGCGCGTAATGCAGGTCGATCATGCTCCTCCTTTGGCTCCCTTTGCCCACTCGCCGGCCGCCGGTGGGACTTTCGTTGTTCTGTACCTCGACCATAAGACATGGCAGACAGGCGCTCAATCACAACCAGATCACGCCATCCGGGAGGCTCCCATGCTGTTTCCAACCACCATCGCGGGCTCGCTGCCGAAGCCGGAATGGCTGGCCGAGCCGAACATGCTCTGGGCACCCTGGAAGGCCAAGGGCGACGAGCTCGCGCGCGCCAAGCGCGACGCCACGCTGCTGGTGGTGAAGATGCAGGAAGACGCCGGCATCGACATCCTCACCGAGGGCGAGCAGGCGCGGCAGCATTTTGTGCACGGCTTTCTGGAAAAGGTCGACGGCATCGATTTCGCCCACAAGGTCGAGATGGGCATCCGAAAAGACCGCTACAAGGCGATGGTGCCGCAGGTGGTGGCGCCGCTGACGTTGAAGGGCCGCGTCCATGCCGACGAGGCGCGCGTCGCACGCACCCATACCGCGCGAAAACTCAAATTCACCCTGCCCGGCCCGATGACCATCATCGATACGCTCGCCGACAGTCACTATGGCGACCGGGTCAAGATGGCCTTCGCTTTTGCCGAACTGCTGAACGAGGAAGCCAGGGCGCTGGAGGCCGACGGCATCGACATGATCCAGTTCGACGAGCCGGCCTTCAACGTCTTCATGGACGAGGTACCGGTCTGGGGCATCCAGGCGCTGGAGCGCGCGGCGCAAGGCCTGAAATGCGCCACTGCCGTACACATCTGCTACGGCTACGGCATCAAGGCCAACGTCGACTGGAAGCAAACACTCGGCGGCGAATGGCGGCAATACGAAGAGATCTTTCCGGCGATCGCCAAAAGCTCGATCCAGCAGGTCGCGATCGAATGCCGCAATTCAAAGGTGCCGCTCGACCTGCTCGCACTGCTGAAGGGCAAGAAGATCCAGGCCGGCGTGATCGATGTCGCCAGCGACACGGTCGAAACGGCCGAAGAGGTCTGCAAGGTGATCGACGACGTCTCGAAATTCGTCGCCCGCAGCGACATCATCGCGACCACCAATTGCGGCATGGCGCCGATGCGGCGGGATATTGCGGAAGCAAAGCTGGTCGCGCTTGGGGCTGGCGCAAAGCTGGCGCGGCAGCGGTTCGGGTGAGGTCTACGTCATGGCGCTCGGATGCAGCACCGGACTATATCCCGCAGCCAATGCCCGCAACGTCGAAGGCGGCGTCAGCAGCATGCCGCCCCAGATCGCGGTTGGCCCTTCCTGATAGCCGGATGGCGACCATGTTAGCGCCCGCCCCCGCACCACCAGGTGGCTCTGCGCGCCTTCCCCGAGCATCGCGCCATCAGGCAATTCCCGAAGCGGCACCTCCAGCGGGTACAGCCGCTTCTTGCCGCGCAGCAATCGCTCACGATGAAGCACGGCATCGATGTCGCGCGCCAGCACGCGGCTGACGCCATTGCCCTCCTCCCAGCAATCGCGAAACCGGTTGGCGTCCTCGCGCCGGCAATAGAAGCAGGGGCGATGCCCCGCCGCGAGCGCGGTGGCTTCATCGAGGAAGAACAGTTCGGTCCAGCTTCGCCCGCCCATCACCTTGCGACGCTTGCCCTTGTATTCGCACAGGCACACCAGCCAGGCCGGGCTCGACCAGCGCTTGTTGAGCAAGGTCTTTGTCGCGGGGTCGTGGATGATGCCGCGGTTGCCGGTGAACAGCCCGCGATGCGGGGTGGCGACGATGTCGCCGAAAGGGGTGACGCGGTTTTGCAGGGGCATGGGCCGCGCCATCCCCGTCATTGCGAGGAGCGAAGCGACGAAGCAATCCATCTTTCCTGTGGCGCCATGGATTGCTTCGCTTCGCTCGCAATGACGGCCATCTCGCTACCTCCCGCCCCGCAGCGGCGGCTGATACGACAGCGCGGTGTCCCATGGAAAATGAATCCAGGTGTCCTGCGACACCTCGGTGATGTAGGTGTCCACCAGCGGCCGTCCCAGCGGCTTGGCGTAGACGGTGGCAAAATGCGCATCCGGCATCAAAGCGCGCACCAGCCGCCCGGTCTTGCCGGTATCGACGAGGTCGTCGACGATCAACAGCCCCTTGCCGGTGCCGCCGCCGAGCTTTGCCACGTCCTCCGAGACACCCTTGAGGACTTGCAGGTCGCCCTGCTTGGTATGGTCGTAGCTGGCAATGCACACGGTATCGATGGTGCGAAGCCCAAGCTCGCGCGCAACGATCGCGGCCGGCACCAGCCCGCCGCGCGTGATCGCAACCACGGCATGGAACGGGCCGATCTCGGCGAGCCGCCAGGTCAGCGCGCGGCAATCCCGGTGAAATTGATCCCAGGAAACCGGAAACGGTTTGCCGGCGGAAGGCTCGGTCGTTCTGTCCACGATGCTGTTTCCGTTTCGACTGGATCCTCTACCGCTGCACTTGCAGACCGGCGAGCATCTCTTTCACCGCATTCATCGCGGCGGCAAGCTTGTCCGGATCGCGCGAGCGGACGACGAGATTGGTGTTCGGCTGCTTGTTCTCGTCCTGGAACGGATAGCTGCCGATGATGGTGTCGGGATGGGCAATGGCGATGTCCCGCAACGGTCCGCCGATGTCGCCCTCCCGCGCATTGGCCCGCACCGAGTCCGACAGCATCCGCACGCCCGATTTCAGCTTCGGTGCCACGATGTCCATCATCGCCTGCATGATCGAGGGGATGCCGGCCATCGTGATGACGTTGTCGAGCTTGAAGCCCGGCGCCAGAATGGTCGCGCTCTGGATCAGCTCGGCGCCATCAGGGACGCGCGCCATGCGCAGCCGCGCCTCGTTGAGATCCTGCTCGCTCCAGCGCTCGCGGAAGCGCGCCACCACTTCGGGATGATGGTGGATGTCGACGCCGAACGCCTTGGCCACGCTGTCGGCCGTGATGTCGTCATGGGTCGGCCCGATGCCGCCCGTCGTAAAGACATAAGTGTAGCGCTTGCGCAGCGCGTTCAGCGCATCGACGATGTCGGCCTCGTCATCGGCGACGATGCGGACTTCCTTCAGGTCGATGCCGATATTGGTCAGGTACTCGGCGATGAAGCCGATGTTCTTGTCCTTGGTCCGGCCGGACAGGATCTCGTCGCCGATCACCAATATGCCCGCCGTAACGATCTCGCTCATCATTCCACCTCGTAACCCGTCCATTTTACTTTGCCGGGCCAACGCCTTGAAGTCACGGGGTTTTGCTGCCGAAACAGGCAGGCCTCCGCCAATTTTTCGGGCACGCCCCGTAACCATTCCTAGCAAATGCCGCAAGCCGATGCATATCGCGCTGGCCCGGGCCTTGCTACCATCCCGTCAAGTCATGCACTCTCCAGAACGACTTAGGGGGACGGGTCGAGTTTATGGCAGTTGCGTTCGATGAGATGAACGGCCCCGGCGGCGATCTCCGCCCGGCCTATCAGGAACTCTCCCGCTGGCTCGATGAGACGCCGCCGGAAGCGCTGGAATACCGCCGCCAGGAAGCCGAACTCTTGTTCCGGCGGATCGGCATCACCTTCGCAGTCTATGGCGATTCCGAAGCCCAGGAGCGTCTCATCCCCTTCGATGTGATTCCGCGCATCATGTCGGGCAAGGAATGGACGATCCTGGAAAAGGGCCTGAAGCAGCGGGTCCGCGCGCTCAACATGTTCCTGCGCGACATCTATCACGGCCGCGACATCCTGCGCGCCAACATCATCCCCGAGGATTTGATCTTCCAGAACGACGTGTTCCGGCCCGAGATGAACGGGCAGAGCGTGCCGCACGACGTCTACGTCCACATCGCCGGCATCGACATCGTCCGGACCGATCCGAACCATTTCATCGTG
This sequence comes from Bradyrhizobium lablabi, assembly GCF_018129385.1. Lineage (GTDB taxonomy): Bacteria > Pseudomonadota > Alphaproteobacteria > Rhizobiales > Xanthobacteraceae > Bradyrhizobium > Bradyrhizobium lablabi_C. Next base: position 70,008 of record NZ_JAFCLN010000021.1, on the reverse strand, counting down.
CTGGAGGACAATGCGCGCACCCCCTCCGGGGTCTCCTATATGCTGGAAAACCGCGAAATCATGATGCGGCTGTTTCCGGACCTGTTTGCCCGCCACCGCGTCGCGCCGGTGGAACGCTATCCGGATGCGCTGCTTTCGACGCTGCGATCGGTGGCGCCGAATAGTGCCTCATCGGAGCCGACGGTCGCCCTGCTCACCCCCGGCGTCTACAATTCCGCCTATTACGAGCACTCCTTCCTCGCCGACAAGCTCGGCATCGAACTGGTCGAAGGCCGCGACCTCATCGTCAAGAACGATGAGGTCTTCATGCGCACCACCGAGGGGCTGAAGCGCGTCGATGTTATCTACCGCAGGCTGGACGACGATTTCCTCGATCCCCTCACCTTCCGCCCCGATTCCGTGCTGGGCGTGCCCGGGCTGATGTCGGCCTATGCCGCCGGCAACATCACGCTGGCGAACGCGGTCGGCACCGGCATCTCCGACGACAAGGCGATCTATTCCTACATGCCGGAGATCGTGAAATTCTATCTGAGCGAAGAGCCGATCCTGAAGAACGTGCAGACCTGGCGCTGCCGCGAGCCGAAGGATCTCTCCTACGTGCTCGACAATCTCAGCGATCTCGTGGTGAAGGAAGTGCACGGCTCCGGCGGCTACGGCATGCTGATAGGGCCGGCCGCCACCAAGGCCACCATCGAGGCATTCCGCGACAAATTGAAGCGCGAGCCCGAGGGCTTTATCGCCCAGCCGACGCTGGCGCTCTCCACCTGCCCGACCTGCACGGCTAGCGGACTTGCGCCGCGCCACGTCGACCTGCGTCCGTTCGTGCTGACCGGTAGCCAGACGACCACCATCGTGCCGGGTGGACTCACCCGTGTGGCGCTGAAGGAAGGCTCGCTGGTGGTGAATTCCAGCCAGGGCGGCGGCACCAAGGACACCTGGATTCTGGACGAGTAACGCATGCTGTCGCGCACCGCCGAAAACCTGTACTGGCTGGCCCGCTCCGTCGAGCGCGCCGAATATATCGCGCGCACCATCGACGCCACCCTGCGCGTCACCGCGCTGCCGGCCGCCTATATCGGCAAGACCAATGAGTGGGAATCCGCGCTGCTGACCGCCGGCGTCAGCGCCAGCTTCCACGAAAATTACCAGGAAGCCACCGAGGCGAACGTCGTCGAATATCTGTCGTTTTCGACGGCCAACCCCTCCTCAATCAAGAACTGCATCGAGAATGCGCGGCTCAATGCCCGCTCGGTGCGCACCGCGCTCACCAGCGAAATGTGGGATACCATCAACGGCGCCTGGCTCGAGCTACAGGAAGTCTGGAGCAAAGGCACCGCCTCGCGCGAGGAGCTGGCAAAATTCCTGCGCTTCGTGCAGGAGACCTCGCTGCGCTTCGACGGCTCGGCCTACCGCACCATGCTGCGCAATGACGCCTACTGGTTCTCCCGCCTCGGCCTGCATCTCGAGCGCGCCGACAACACCGCGCGCATTCTCGACGTGAAATATCACGTGCTGCTGCCGGAGGAGGAACATGTCGGCGGCCCGCTCGATTACTACCAGTGGACCTCGATCCTGCGCTCGGTCTCGGCGCTGACCGCCTATCACTGGGTCTATCGCGAGACGCTGAAGCCCTGGCTGATCGCGGACCTGCTGATCCTCAACGACACCCTGCCGCGCTCGCTGGCGAGCTGCTACGGCAATCTCGTGCGGAACCTCGACCAGATCGGCGTCGCCTATGGCCGCCAGGGGCCCTCGCAGCGCCATGCCCGCGGCATCCGCAACCGGCTCGAGCACAGCAACATGGACGACATCTTCCAGCACGGCGTGCACGAGTTCATCCAGGAGTTCCTCGCGGACAATTCCCGGCTTGGCGAGATCATCACCAGGCAGTATTTGATCTGACGGTTTACCGTCATTCCGGGACCGCGCGCAGCGCCTGACCCGGAATCTCGAGATTCCGGGTTCGCTACGCGCCCCGGAATGACTGCGAAGAAGAACTGGGCACACCATGCGTCTGCGAATCTCCCATTCCACCAGCTACCGCTACGATCCGCCCGCGACCGGCGTGATCCAGATCCTGCGCATGACCCCGGGCAGCCATGACGGGCAATATGTCGCCGACTGGCAGATCGACGTCTCCACCGACTCCCGGCTCGACGTGCACGAGGACGCTTTCGGCAACGTCACCCATGTGCTGACGCATGGCGCCGTGTCCGAACTCACCGTCGACGTCGGCGGCCTGATCGAAACCCACGACACCGGCGGCGTGCTGCGCGGCACCGACGAGCGTTTTCCGCCGAGCCTGTTCCTGCGCTCCACCGACCTGACCAGGGTCAACCCGGCGATGGCGACCTTTGCGCGCGAGCTGCGCGCCGAATCCGGCGACGACGTGCTCGGCTTCCTGCATGCCCTGATGGTGCAGATCAACGAGCACATGACGTTCGACGAGGATCCGACCAACAGCGGCACCTCGGCCGCGGAGGCCTTTGCGCTCAAGCGCGGCGTCTGCCAGGACTACGCCCACATCTTCATCGCCTGCGCGCGCTCCGGCGGCGTGCCGGCGCGCTTCGTCTCCGGGCATTTTTTGCGCTCCGACGGCACCGTCAACCAGCAGTCCGGCCATGCCTGGGCCGAAGCCTTCGTGCCTGATTTAGGCTGGGTCGGCTTTGACGCCGCCAACGGCATCTGCACCACTGACGCGCATGCCCGCATCGCGGTCGGCCTCGACTATCTCGGCGCCGCCCCCGTGCGCGGCACCCGCTATGGCGGCGGCAATGAGACGCTGACGGTGGCGGTCAAAGTCGACCAGGCCGGCCGCCCCGGCCAGTGGCAGAGCCAATCGCAGGAATAGACTCCCCCCTCATCCTGAGGAGCCGCGTCTTCGCGGCGTCTCGAAGGATGCAGGCCAGCCTGTGGCCACATGGTTCGAGACGCGCGAAGACGCGCTCCTCACCATGAGGAGCCGTCACTTATCCAGCCACACGTCCTCGAACCGCACGTTGTTGTACTGGCTGTTGCTGTGCGGCTTGAAATTCTTCACATATGGCTGCCAGCAATTGGCGGCCGTGTTGTGCTGGATCACCGGCCGCGCAGCATCCTCGACCAGGATGCGCTCGATGTCCCAGACGATTTTTCGCCGCTTCTCGCGGTCGAGTTCCCGCGACTGCGCCGCCAGCAGCTTGTCGACCTCGGCGTTGCAATACTGGGTGTAGTTGCGCTCGGAATTGCAGGAATAGTTCTCGACGATGTTGCCGTCGGGATCGTCGACGGAAACGCCGGTGAGATTGAGCCCGATCGTGTAATCCTTGCGCTGAAGTTTTGCGTACCAGCGCGGCGTGTCGAGAATGTCGAGTTCGGAGTTGATGTAGATCTTCTTCAACTGGTCGGTGAGGATGACGGCGGGATCGCGATAGGTCGGCAGGTTGCGCGTCTGGATCTTGATCGCCAGCGGCCTTGCATCGCTGTAGCCGAGCTTTTGCATGATCGCCTGCGCTTCGGCGAGGTTCTTCGCCGTGTCGGGTCCGTAGCCCGTTAGTTGCGCCAGCATTTCCGCCGGCATGCCCCACTCGCCCTCTTCCTGAGGCAGCATGGCCCCGCCCATCCGCGCCTGCCCTTCCATCAGAATGGTGTTGAACGCCGCGCGGTCGAGCGCCAGCGACATCGCCTTTCGGATGTCGGGATTGTCGAACGGCGGGTTGGCGCGGTTGACCATCAGATTGGTCAGCACGCCGGTCGTCGTCATTTCGCAGATCGCGTTCGGCGCGCGCGCCTTGATGTCCTTCATCAGGGGCACGCTGACATCGGAGGGAAAGGTGATGTCGAACTCGCCTGTAGCAAACGCCAGCATGCGGGTGGCGCGGCTGTCGATGGTGCGCACCGCGATCTCGTCCAGATACGGCCGGTCCTTCTTGAAGTAATCGGGGTTGCGCACCAGCCTGATCGATTCGCCGCGCTTGAACTCGACGAATTTGAACGGCCCGGTGCCGACAGGTTTCGTTCGCATCACCTGCTGCGCCGCATGGCAGGGATAGACCGGCGAGAACGCGCTGGCGAGCAGCGCCAGCAGCCCCGGCTGCGGCTCGCTCAGTTCGAACGTCGCCTCGTGATCGCCGTTGATGCTGACGTCCTTGAGTTTCGTGTACCAGACCTTGCGCGGATTGCGCTTGAAATCCTGGGTCTCGGTCTTGCCGATCAGCATCCGCCAGGTGCACTGCACGTCCCTGGCGGTGAACGGCTGGCCGTCGTGCCACTTCACGCCCTGCCGCAGCTTGAATGTCAGCTTTGTGTTGGTGGAATCCCACGACCAGCTTTCGGCAAGATCCGGGATGACCGTCTCGAGGCTCTCATGCGGCTTGGTCGGATCGAACACCACTAGATTGTTGAAGACAGCCGCGAACGGCATCACCGACGCGATGGTCGATTCTTCCAGCAGCGAGGTCGAAGGCGGATTGTCGTTGTGATAGAGCCGCAGCGTGCCGCCCTTCTTCTGCGCCGATGCCGGCGCGGCGGCGATGAGCGCGATGCCGATGACAGCGGCGCATGCCACTCGTGATAGCCGGCTGCTCGTCATGCGACCTCCCCTGTCGTTTTTTCTTTTTATAGGACTGCCGGTGCGGCGGCACAATCCGCGCCCTTGCATTGCTGTTCCACTGCACGGAATACGCGAAGTCGAGACATTCTAACGCAGAGATCGACAAACCTCATCGCGCAATTTGCTCGACAAAGTTCTCCGTTCGCGCGTGTCGCGTTCGCAGGAGTGCGCCATCTTTGTCACGCTTGCCGATGGATTTGTATTCGCGCAGCGACCGGCGGCAATCGATCTTCGCCGAAGAATCAAAAGCACCGTCGTCACTTATCGAATGATTTCGAAGCGTTCTAAAAATCCGAAGTCAACTGTTTTGAGTGATTCAAAGCCGCACCGTCTCGACGCGCACGATTGCGGAACCTAGAGACGAATTGTCGCGAACGTTGCGTTGGGTTGGGGATTAGGTGCTCCTGCGTGCTGCGTTCGCCGATGGGGGCACGGCATGCAACTGATCGCACACGGCGCAACGCGTCGTGCAATTTCGCTTGGATTCTTCAACAGCACCGCCAGCGCGCTGGCGCTGGCCGGCCTGTTGCTTTCCGCCTCGCAGGCGGCAGCACAGGGCAGCGGCCAATCCGGCGTCACCGCGCTGCCGCCCGTCAGCGTCGATGCGCCGGCCCAGCGCGCGCAACGCGCCACACCACGGCGCAGCGCGGCCGCACGCCGCGCCACCGAGGCCCGCCGCAGCCAGCCGGCGGCCAATCCGGGGGCGCAGCAGACGGCGCCGCAGCCGCTGGTGTCGACCGCCGAGCGCGTCAATGCTGCCACGCGAGGCTTCGTCGCCGGCCGCGCCTCCGGCGCCACCAAGACGGACTCGCCGATCATCTCGACGCCCGCTTCCGTCACCGTCATCACCCGCGAGGAGATCGACACGCGGCAATCGCAGAGCATCCGCGACATGCTCCGCTATGTGCCTGGCGTCTATTTCAGCAACGACACCGACTTCCGTTTCCAGACCATCAACGCGCGCGGTTTCACCGTCGAGCAATATCTCGACGGCCTCCGCCTGGCGGGCGGTCCGTTCGGCTTCCCCCGTATCGATCCGTACTTCCTCGAGCGCGCCGAGCTCATCACCGGTCCGGCGTCGATCCTTTATGGCGCCGCTTCTCCGGGCGGCATCCTCAACATGGTCAGCAAGCGCCCGACGGACTATGCCTTCGGCGAAGTCGTGCTACAGGGCGGTTCGTTCGACCGCATCCAGGGCGCCTTCGACGTCGGCGGCCCGCTCGACAAGGAAAAGAGCCTGCTCTACCGCGTCACCGGCCTCGGCCTCAACGCCAATACGCAGGTCGACTATGTCGGCGAACAGCGTTTTGCGATCGCGCCTGCGCTGACCTGGCGCCCGGACCTCGACACGACCATCACGTTCCTGTCGAGCTACCGGCAGGATCCGAAGGGCGGCGCCTATGCGCTGCTGCCGATCCAGGGCACGCTGGTGCCGGGCACCTTCGGGGAAATTCCGCGCAACATGTTCCTCGGCGACTTGAAGTACAACAGCCTGCAATACAAGCAGGCCACCGTCGGCTACGAGTTCGAGCACCGCTTCAACGAGACGTTCACGGTGCGCCAGAACGTCCGCTATCTCCACAATGAGGTCAATTACAAGGAAGTGCAGCCCAGCAGTTTCGTCACCACCGGCGCCGGTCCGACGCTGCGGCTGCTCGATGGCCGCACCATCAACCGGAACTACTTCCAGACCGACGAAAACCTCGACACGCTTGCGGTCGACACCCAGCTTCAGACCAAATTCAACATGGGTCCGCTGCTGCACACCGTGCTGGCCGGCTTCGATTACCAGCGCTTCGAGTTCAACAATTACGCGAAATTCGCCGCTCCCCTTCCGGCCAGCAACAGGCTGGACATTCTGGAGCCGAACTACAACCAGAACATCGTGGGTCCGCCCAACCCGTTCCAGTGGCAAGACCAGGTGCTCCAGCAGCGCGGCATCTACGTGCAGGACGAGGTCAAGCTCGGCAAGCTGACTTTCCTCGGCGGCGCTCGCTTCGATTGGGCGCAAGGCAACACGCTAAATCTCGGTTCGCGCGTCATCAACGACGACGAAAAGCTGTCGGGCCGGGTCGGCGCGATCTACAATTTCGACAGCGGCGTTGCGCCTTATGTGAGCTGGTCGACCTCGTTCCAGCCGACCAGCGTCGGCTTGCTGCTCAGCGGTCAGCCATACAGGCCAACCACGGGCGAACAGATCGAAGGCGGTATCAAGTACCAGCCTCCCGGCTACAACCTGCTGTTCACCGCCGCCGGCTACGAACTGAAGCGGGAGAACGTGCCGTCGGCCGTTACCGGCCCCAACATTCCCCCGAACACCACGATCCAGATCGGCGAAGTCACCTCGCGCGGTTTCGAAGGATCGATGGTCGGCAGCCCCATCCCGGGCCTGAACATCCGTGGGCAGTACTCGTATCTCGACAACCGGATCACCGGGCGGGGCGACGTCAATTACGGCCGGGTGCTGGCGAACACGCCGATGCATACGGCCGCGCTTTGGGCCAATTATGTCGTGCAGGGCGGCCCGGTGGCCGGGTTCGGCTTCGGCGGCGGCGTGCGCTATGTCCACGACGTCTACACCACCGACGCGAACAATCTCATGGTCCCGACGATGGTGCCCGGGCAGCTTGTTCTCGCCAACAAGGTGCCGGCCAACACCACCTTCGACGCCATGGTCTCGTACGATTTCGGCATGGCGCGGCCGGAATGGAAGGGACTGAGCGCGGCGATCAATGCGCAAAATGTCTTCGACAAGAAATATGTCTCGTTATGCACCGCCGGCGGCTGCCGCTGGGCCATGGGCCGCACGGTGCTGGGAACTGTCACCTATCGGTGGTAGGAGAGCTGAATGACGGCACAGTCGGTCAAATGGTGGTCGCGGGTCCATAAGTGGACCAGCCTGATCTGCACGCTGTTCCTCCTGATGCTCTGCATCACGGGATTGCCGCTGATTTTCCACGACGAGATCGACGACTTCTTCGATACGGACGGCATCTCCGCCCGCGACTTGCCTGCCGGTACCCCGCAGGCGCCGCTCGACAGGCTGGTCGAGACGGCAAGGGCGCGCTACCCGCAGCGCTTCGTCCAGATCGTCGGTTTCGACCAGGACCGCGCCAACATCGTCAACGTGTTCCTGTCGGAGACGGCGCTGCCCGTTCCCGGCAAACGGTTCCTGAAGCTCTCGTTCGATTCACGAACCGCTGAACTGCTGCAAGAGGATGCACAGGAAGGCGGCCTGATGCGGGCGATCCGCATCTTCCACCGCGACATGTTTTTGGGATTGCCGGGCGAACTGTTCCTCGGCGTGATGGGCCTGCTGTTCGTCGTTGCCATCGTTTCCGGCGTCGTGCTGTACGCGCCGTTCATGCGCAAGCTCGAATTCGGCGCGGTGCGGCGGCAGGCCGCGCGGCGTGTCAGGTGGCTCGATATGCACAATCTGATCGGCGCGGTGACGCTGGTGTGGATCACCGCCGTCGGCGTGACCGGCATCATCAACACGATCTCGCTGCCGCTGTTCACGGCCTGGCGCGCCGACATCATGCCCGGGCTGCTCGCGCCCTACCGGGGCAAGCCGCTGCCGACGAAGCTGGCCTCGATCGACGTAGCCGTCGCACAGGCCCGCGGCGCGCTCAGCGAGAACACGCTGCTCAGCGTCGTGCTGCCGACCGAGGCGCCGTTCGGCACGCCGCGCCACTTCCTGATCTGGACCAAGGGAACGACGCCGATCACCTCGCGCCTGTTCACGCCGGCGTTGATCGATGCGGAGAGCGGACAGCTCGTCACCGCCAAGGGGCTGCCGTGGTATCTGCGCGCGCTGCAAGTGTCGCGGCCGCTGCACTTTGGCGATTATGGCGGCATGCCGCTGAAGATCATCTGGGCGCTGCTCGACCTCGCCACCATCGTGGTGCTGGCGAGCGGTATCTATCTCTGGCTCGGCAAGCGCAAGATCGCCCGGCCCGACGCGATAATCCAGACGCCGGTCGGCGCGGCGCCGTCGCTGCAAGGTTCATGATGACGCGTCCTGTGCGCTATGGCGCCGGCGAGATCTTTCGCTGGCCGATCTGGCTCGGCGCGCTAACCGCGGTCGGATTGATATCGGCGTTGTTCGGCAATGACGGCTGGGACGCCTTGTCGTGGTTCGCGATGGCGATCCCGCTGGCCGTGCTGATCTGGAAGCTCTCGGTCCGGGCGCGATAGAAGGCACGCCCGTGCTATAATGGCGGCGCCTTGCAACAGACCCGAGAGATAGCCCATGGCGACCGTCAAGCTGCTTTCCGATGATGAACTTTCGAGCGAGGCGCGCGCCGTCTTCGACGACATTCGCAAAACGCGGCAGTCGGATTTCGTCAACAACTTCTGGCGTGCGCTGGCCCACGATCCGAAGACGCTGCGCCGGACCTGGGAGAGCATCAAGGAAGTGATGGCGCCGGGCGCACTGGAGCCCAAGGTCAAGGAAATGCTCTACGTGGCGGTTTCGGTTGCCCAAGACTGTAGCTACTGCATTCATTCCCATACGGCCAGCGCCCGGGCCAAGGGCATGACCGCGGCCGAGTATCGCGAGATGATTGCAATCATCGGCATGGCCGCAGAGACCAACCGGCTCGTTACCGCGCTCGGCGTGCCCGTCGACGATGCGTTTCTCGTCGATGCACCGGCAGGACGAACCGCGGAATCGTAACCATCTGGCGCCGATCGTCGCGCGGTCAATACGCGCAATCGCGATAGTTCGAGGCCTCGCACGCCTGCATCATCTCCCTTGCATGGGCGATATCCGCCGGCGTCATCTCTTTTGACACCTCGGCCAATTCGGCCTTCGCCTTGGCATCGCCCCGCGCGGCGGCGAGGCTGAACCACATGAAGGCGCGCGCCGAGCTGCGGGCGACGCCCTGGCCCTTGCGGTACATCACGCCCATCACGCTTTGCGCCTTCGCATTGCCGGCTTGCGCGAGCGGACGGAACAGTTTTATCGCCGGCACATAGTCGCCGCGGTTATAGGCCGCCATGCCATCTTCCCACGGCCCGGCCCAAGCCTTGAAAGAAGCCGTGGAAAAAGCCATGGACGTGCCTGCCAGCACAGCGATTGCGGCAGCGATCAGGATCGATTTGCGCATCTGTTCCCCCTGCCCGTGTTCAATTTCTAGCCGTCCGGGCATGGCCGCGCCAAGGGGGATTGAGCCGGGGATTGAGCCCGGGATTGGACCGGGAATTGGGGTTGGAGGCCCCCCTGAAATTCGCTATCAGTTGCGCCGCCGATCTTTCGGCGGTTTGGGGATGAGCTGGAATGACCTATTGTTGCGGTGTGCTGGTGCGTGACGGCTTGGTCATGATCGCGGACACCCGCACCAATGCCGGCCTCGACAACATCTCGACCTTCCGCAAGCTGCACGTCTATGCAAACCCCGGCGAGCGCATCGTGGCAATCGCCACCGCGGGCAATCTCGCCATCAGCCAATCGGTGCTGTCCACCCTCAACGAGGGCATGGAAAACCCCGATACCGGCGAGCTCGAGACGCTGATGAATGCGCCGACCATGTTCCAGGCCGCGCAGCGCATTGGCAAGGCGATCCGCCTCGTCCACGCCGCCGAAGGCGCGGCCCTGAAGGCCGAGGACGTCAGTTTCGACGTATCCTTCCTGTTCGGCGGCCAGATCAAGGGCGCGCGGATGCGGCTGTTCATGGTCTACACCGCCGGCAATTTCATCGAATGCACCACCGACACGCCCTATTTGCAGATCGGCGAGCACAAATACGGCAAGCCGGTGCTCGACCGCGCCATGCATTACGACGTCGAGCTCTATGACGCGCTCAAGACCGGCCTGATCTCGATGGACTCCACGATGCGCTCCAATCTCGGCGTCGGGCTTCCGATCGACGTGCTGGTGGTGCGCACGGATGCCTGCGAGGCCGACCTCAATCACCGCATCGAGGCTGGCGAGCCCTATTTCCACGATTTGCGCTCGCGCTGGTCCGCGGCGCTGCGCGCGGCGCACCAGAATATTCCAAGACCACCGTACAAGACCGAAACAGAAGCAAAGAAGTAAAGGACAGAGGAAATGGCCGAGGCTAACGAAAAGATCGCCGTCGTCACCGGTGCCGGCACCGGTGTCGGACGCGCCGCGTCGCTGGCGCTGATGAATGCAGGCTATACCGTAGTGCTCGCCGGCCGCCGCATGGAGATGCTGGAGGAGACCAAGAAACTCGGCGACAATGTCGGCAAGAGCCTGTGCGTCTCCGCCGACATGACCGACCCCGCCTCGATCGCCGCGCTGTTCGACAAGGTGAAGACCACCTACGGCCGCCTCGACGTGCTCTTCAACAATGCGGGCATGGGCGCACCGCCGGTGAATTTCGAGGATCTCCCGCTCGAGCAGTGGCAGGCGGTGGTGAACACCAACCTCACGGGCCCGTTCCTGTGCACCCAGCACGCCTTCCGCATCATGAAGGACCAGACCCCGCGCGGCGGCCGCATCATCAACAACGGCTCGATCTCCGCGCACGCACCGCGCCCGTATTCGTCGGCCTACACCTCCACCAAGCACGCCATCACGGGCCTGACCAAGTCGAGCAATCTCGACGGCCGTAAATACGACATCGCCGTCGGCCAGGTCGACATCGGCAATGCCGCAACCCCGATGACCGACCGCATGGTCGCCGGCCCCGGCGTGATGCAGCCCGACGGCACCATGAAGCACGAGCCGCGCATGGATGCGAAGGCGGTCGGCGATGCAGTGGCCTACATGGCAGGCCTGCCGCTCGATGCCAACGTGCTGTTCATGACGGTCATGGCCACGAAGATGCCGTTCGTGGGACGGGGTTGATCTTCCCCTTCTCCCCGCTTGCGGGGAGAAGGTCGGGATGAGGGGCTCGCTCCGCAAACTCAACCAGCAGAAGGATTCGCGGAGGCTCCCCCTCACCCGGATCGCATCGGCGATGCGATCCGACCTCTCCCCGCAAGCGGGGCGAGGTGACGCGGCCCCTATTCCAGCCGCTCCACCTTCCGCAGCGCCGGCCAACAAATCCTCACGCGCGTCGTGAAGTCCGGGAGCGTCGGCGCTTGACCGCCTGTCCCTGTACGTACTCACGCAATGCCCGGTTAATGCGTGTCTGATAGCCCTCACCGGAACGCGTCTGTCGCTTGAACCAGGCGACCACGTCGGCATCGAGACGAAGCGTGAGTTGCTGCTTGACGGGTCGGTAGAACAGGCCTCGCTTGGCACCGGACCAGTCGGAAAATTCCGGCGCATCCGAGGTGTCGATCGCATCGTCCGGCAAAGCAGCAAGTGACTTGAGCTCGGCCAACTGCTCACGTGTCAATCGCTTAGAAATCGCCTTCTTCATAGACCTTCCTTTCGTGCGCGGTGGCTTTGCGAGCGCTGACAATTCGGGCGACCGGCCCCTCTTCGGCTTCCGCCTCCGGCCACGTGTGGACGACCAGCAGCAGGACTCGCCCAACGAGTCCCACCGTCTGCCAACGGTCGCCATCCGGATGCGAATCCGGCCGTGACGCATGCAGCGGATCGTCAAACACCAGAACAGCCGTTTCGAATGACACGCCGTGCTTGATGCGGTTCGCGGCTGCCTTCTTCGAGTCCCACGTCCACCGCAACCGACGCCGCCCTTCATTTTGTAACTACAAATATGGCGTTACAGCGGCCGCGTGTCAATCCAGAAGGCTCGCGCCCTACTCCAGCCGCTCCACCTTCCGCAGCGACGGAAACAGCCTCATCCACAATAGCGCAATGGCGATAGTGCCGACGCCGCCGAGCACCGCGGCGGGCACGGTGCCGAACAGCGCGGCGGTGACGCCGCTTTCGAACTGGCCGAGTTGGTTGGAGGCGTTGATGAAGAGGAAATTCACCGCGCCGACGCGGCCGCGCATGTCGTCGGGCGTGGCGAGTTGCACCAGCGAGAAGCGGATCACGACGCTGACGACGTCGGCCGCGCCCAGCAGAGCGAGCGCCAGCACCGACAGCCACATCCATTGCGACAGTGCGAATACCACCGTGGCCGCGCCGAACACGATGACGGCCTGGAACATCCGCAAGCCGACATGGCTGGTGATGCTGTGATGCGCCAGCCATGCGGTCATCAGCAGCGCCCCGACCGCAGGAGCTGCCCGTAAAATACCGAGGCCGAGCGGGCCGGTCTGGAGGATGTCGCTGGCATAGATCGGCAGCAGCGCGACGACGCCGCCGAACAGCACCGCGAACAGGTCGAGCGAGATGGTGCCGAGGATCGCCGGGTTGCTGCGGATGAATCTGACGCCGGCATAAAGGTCGTCGTCGGACGACGTCTCTTCCTTCGGCCCCTGTGCGATCACCACAATAGCGCCAGTCAGGATCGCGCCGGCCAGCCAGAACACGACGACGATGGCGTAAGGCAGGCTCGGCGCGAAAGCGTAAGCGAGCCCGCCGAGCGCAGGACCGGTGATGACGGCGATCTGCCCTGCGCCGCTTGAGATCGCGGTGGCCCGCTGCAGCGAACCCTGCGGCGTGACCAGCGGCAGCAGTGCCGCGATTGCCGGGCTTTCGAACGCGCCGGCGATGCCGATCACGAAGGTCGCGAGGTAGATCTGCAAAGGGTTGAGGCAGCCCATATAGGTGCTGACCGCGAGGAACAGCGCGGTCAGCGCTTCGACGACCTGGCAAAGCTGCACCACGCGCTTGCGCTCAAAGCGATCGGCGGCATGGCCCGCGACGAACACAAGCAGCGCCGTGGGGAGGAACTGCACCAGGCCGACCATGCCGAGGTCGAACGCGCTGCCGGTGATGGCATAGAGCTGCCAGCCGATCGCGACCGCCGCCATCATGCCGGCAAAACGGGAAAGGCTGCGCGAGAGCAGGAAAAACAGGAACGACCTGTGCCTGAGCAGGTCGGAGGCGGCGACTGATGTCGTCGAGGACATGCATCACGGGTGACTGAGCCGTGCGCCGATGTCAACGGCCGTGCGGGCATGATCCCGTAAAGTGGGGACCGGTTTTCGGAAAAGATCATGCTCAAACAGAAAGATAAGCGTGATGACGAATCGTCATCACGCTTACGCAACACGGGATTGCGCGGCCGCGCGACGCTGGCATAATCGCTGCGAATGCCCTGGGGGATTCATGCTGCAACTGCAATCGGCGTTCGGCGTACTGGCGTTGCTCATGATCGCCTGGGCGTTGAGCGAGAACCGCCGCGCCGTCTCGCTGCGTCAGGCCGTCATCGGCCTTGCCGTCACCCTCGTCACCGCGCTGGTGCTGCTGAAACTGCCGGTGGTGGCGCGCGCTTTCGGCGCCATCAATGACGCCGTCAACACGATTTCGGCGGCCTCGCGCGCCGGCACCTCGTTCGTGTTCGGCTATATCGGCGGCGGTCCCCTGCCCTTCGATCTGAAGGCGCCGGGTGCGGATTTCGTCCTCGCCTTCCAGGCGCTGCCGATCATCCTCGTGATGAGCGTGCTGACCACGCTGTTGTTCTACTGGCGCATCCTGCCGCCGGTCGTGCGCGGCATGGCCTGGCTGCTGGAGCGCACGCTTCGAATCGGCGGCGCGGTCGGGCTGTCGGCCGCCGCCAACATCTTCCTCGGCATGGTGGAAGCGCCGCTGTTCATCCGCCCCTATCTTGCAAAGCTCACGCGCGCCGAACTGTTCATGGTGATGACCGGCGGCATGGCCGGCATCGCCGGCACCGTGCTGGTGCTCTACGCCACGCTGCTCGCGCCGCTGATTCCGGACTCGGCGGCGCATTTCGTAATCGCCTCCGTGCTCGGCGCGCCCGCCGCAATTCTCATCAGCCTGATCATGGTGCCGGAGACCGACGAAAAACGCACCGGCGGCACGCTGGAGAATCCGGAAGCGGAGGCCTCCAGCACGATGGATGCAATCGTCAGGGGCACAAAGTCCGGACTGGAGCTGCTGCTCAACATCGTCGCGATGCTGCTGGTGCTGGTCGCGCTGGTCTATCTCGCCAACGCGATCCTCGGCCTGTTGCCGGAGATCGGCGGCGCCAAGCTGTCATGGCAGCGGCTGCTCGGCTATTTGATGGCGCCGGTGTGCTGGCTGATGGGCCTGCCCTGGCCGCAGGCGATCACCGCCGGCAGCCTGATGGGCACCAAGACGGTGCTGAACGAGCTGATCGCCTATGTCGAATTTTCGAAACTTGGTCCCGAAGCGCTCGACCCGCGCTCGCGCCTGATCATGCTCTATGCGATGTGCGGCTTCGCCAATTTCGCCAGCCTCGGCATCATGATCGGCGGCCTCGGCACCATGGCGCCCGAACGCCGCGAGGAGATCAATGCGTTGGGGCTCAAGTCGATCGTCTCGGGCACGCTGTCGACGTGTCTGATGGGGGCGATTGTGGGGATTCTTACTTAAGCCCCAACTGCCACGCCAGCCGCTGCATCACCGCGTCAGATCCTTCCGCCGTCAGATGCGCGTGATCCCACGCCAGCGGCACGTCGTCATCGACGGTAACAGGGCATTGCCGCGCCGGGCACATGGCGCTCAGCACCGACACATAGGTAAACCGCTCGCCCTTCGGCAGCGCCGCTCGCATCCTGGCATCGAGCGAAAATGCATCCGGCAACAGCAGATCGTCCGCGCGCGCCTCCGCATTCCGCAAGTGAAGGCGCAGCAGCATCGGCGGCAGCCGGCCCTTGAACTGCACGGATGGACCGAGCAGCACCACGCGAATGCCATGGCGGTTGAGATCGGCAATGGTGTTTCGCAAGTCAGCGACCATCCCCTCGAAGCGCGGCGGGCGGGCATATTCCAGCCAGTCTCCCGACAGGATTACGAGGTCAGGCTTGTTGTCGCGGAAGAACGCCGCCATCTGCGCAGCAATGTTGCGGCACGCCGCCAGAAACTGCGCCGCCGCGTTGAAGGTCGGCATGCATGCAGCCTGCGTCGCTTGCAGGATGTTCACCGATTGCGGATCGGCCGCCTTGCTCAGCCCGTGAAAATAATGCGCCGCAAGGCTGTCGCCCCACAGCAGCACGTTGGCCTTGCCGGGCGCAAGTTTCAGACAATCGTCGGCGAACACGCCGCTCGCCGGATTGAAGCAATGGCCGGAACGGTAGAACGGCTCGAACTTGTAGGTGTCGTAAGCCTCGAGCCGCGACGCAATCTGATCGGCGGCTCCCGTCCTGCTCCACAAGGCGCCCGCCACACTGCCGCCGATCAGCAGCAGCGAAGCGAAAAGCGCGCCGGCAAAAGCCGCGCCGCGCGTCGGCGCCAGCGTCCGCTCACGAAACGGCTGTTCGACGAACCGCCACGACAGATACGAGATCAAAACCGTCAACGCGAACAGCGCGACCTTGTCGAAGGCATCAAGCACAAGGCTGTTCTTCGAAAAGCGCGCGAAGGCGAACAGCGGCCAGTGCCAGAGATACAGCGAATAGGAAATCTGGCCGAAGAACCTGACGACATGAAACGGCGAATACGGCCCCCGCTTTTGCGTGGGCACGCCGATGCCGCTCCAGATGAACAGCACCGCGCCGAGGCATGGCGCGACCGCGTTGAGGCCGGGAAATCCCGATCCCTGCCGCAGCGAAAAGATCGGGATCGCCAGCACGACCAGTGCAATTCCGCGCGCGATCTTTCGTGCCACCTCGTTGCGCAGCACAGGAAAACCTTCCACGGCGATGATCGCACCGACCAGAAATTCCCAGGCGCGCGGCGGGCTCATGAAGAAGGCGTTGGCCGAGCGTTCATGGCGCATCAGCCAGACGCTGAGCGCAAAGGAGGCGATCGTCAGTACCACGAGCAATATCGGCAGCGCCGCGCGGCGGCCCGGCATCAGGCGCGCGAGCGTCCACAGCAGCAGCGGCAGCGCCAGGTAAAACTGCTCCTCCACCGCCAGCGACCAGGTGTGCAGCAGCGGCTTTTCCACCGCCGCGTGGTCGAAATAGCCGGTCTGGAACCAGAAGAAGAAATTCGAGGTGAAGGTGACGACGGCGGCAACCGAGTGAAAGAACTCGGTGCGCTCGGACGGCAGCAGATAATGGAACGACGGGATCGCCGTCAGCGCCACCATCGCATAGAGCGCCGGCAGCAGCCGCCGCACGCGCCGCTCATAGAAGCGCGCAAACGAAAACGAGGCGGCCGCAAGCTCCGACTGGATGATGCCGGTGATGAGATAGCCCGAGATAACGAAGAAGATGTCGACACCGACGAAGCCGCCCCAGATGCCCGGCACCTCGAAGTGAAACAGCACCACCGCCAGCACGGCAATGGCGCGCAGCCAGTCGATGTCCTCGCGGTAGTCGCGTCTCACAGAGTTTTTGGAATTCAACACGCGCGCACTTTATCGGTCATGCCCGGGCAAAAGCGCGAAGCGCGTCTTCGCGCTAGACGTCCCGGCATCCACGTCTTTTGCGGCACCGGCTTAGAAAGACGTGGATGGCCGGGTCAAGCCCGGCCATGACGAAAAAGCGAGACCCATCATTGCGCCAGTTCGACGGTCTTGAAGTCCGCCGGCAAAATCACTTCCAGCAGTTCGACGTCGTCTGAATAGTCCATGATCAGATGTTTGATGCGCGGTGGCTGCGTCCAGGCGCTGCCTTCTCGCATCATCGTCTCGCCCTGCCCTTCCATCCAGGTCTTCACCCAGCCCTTGAGCACATAGACCATCTGGAATTCGACGTCGTGGTAATGCAGCTTGGAGACCTCAGCCGGATTGCACGGCCCGACCAGCCGGATCACATGCGCCTGCGCGAGGCCATGGGTCGCCACCGATATGCCGAGGTCGCGGTACTTTGCGTAGGTGCGCAGGCCGTCAGCCTTGAAGTCTTCCTCGCGGTGATGGCTGACCGCGATGCTTTGCTTCGGCCGCGCTTTTGCCTTGGTCTTCAGCGGCGTGCCGCGCCCCTTGGACTTGATCTTCTTGCGCGCCGAGGTCTTTGCCGACGTGCCGTGGCCGGCCCATTTCTTCCTGACGGCCGTCTTGGCCGAGGCCCGCGATATCGCCTTTTTGGCCATTGTGTTTCCTCCCTTATCGATTGATGCGGGAAGGCTAACACAAATTTCGAACTTGTAGGGTGGGTAGAGCGAAGCGAAACCCGCCAACTTCGCGCTACCAAGCCCCGCATGATGGGTTTCGCGGAGCCTGTCATCGGGCGCGCATTCGCGCGACCCGTTGGCTCTACCCATCCTACGGATCTTCGGCCTTCCTTCTCAATGCAACCTGAACACGCCGTCGACGGCACGCAGCTCGGCCGGCTTGATCAGCCTGGAATGCGCCACGGTCACCGAAAACAGCGGTCCCTCCAGCTTTTCCTGCCAGAAGGCGAGAAAATCCTGCAACGCCGGAAATTTTGGAAACAGATCGTAATTCTGCCAGATGTAGGTCTGTAGCAGCGAGGGGTGATCCGGCATCCGATAAAGGATCTGCGCCGTCGTCAGCCCGTAACCCAGCACCTGCTTCCGAAAGTCGTCGGAAACAACCCCAACCCGTGACACCATGCCAACCTCCATTGAAGGAGCGCATTTTCACGTGGTGGCTTGCCGAGCCACCCCGGCGGAGATGCGCTCACATGAGAGAAATGTGACGCACGATACCAACTCATCACAAGGCTAAATGTTTAACGAACTGTTGAAAGTTGACGCATTAGCAGCAGCTTACCGCAGGTGCTAATACGGGGTGCACGATCCGGACCCGCAGGGCCGCGTTAGCGCAAAGTGGGAACCGGTTTTCGCTGCGACAAACGCGAAGCGTCGGCGCGGAGATCATGCCCAATCGGCGAAGGCCCCTTGGGAGGGCCGATTAATTATACTTAACGAAACTTGGCAGGCGCCTCTTCCGAGTGCCAATTTTTCTGCTAGAAGCCCTTGCCCACCGAAAAATGTTGGATTATTTCCACCCCGGGGCTGAGCTGGCACTCGTTGGCTCAGACTGCTAACACTCCAGAAATCGACAACATCTTCATAAGTTTAGGAGGACTGCATGAAATTCCGTCCGCTTCACGACCGCGTCGTGGTCAAGCGCATCGACGCCGAAGAGAAGACCGCTGGCGGCATTATCATTCCCGACACTGCCAAGGAAAAGCCCTCCCAGGGCGAGGTCATCGCCGTCGGCCCGGGCGGCCGCGACGAGGCCGGCAAGCTGATCCCGATCGACGTCAAGGTCGGTGATGTCGTGCTGTTCGGCAAGTGGTCCGGCACCGAGGTCAAGATCGACGGTCAGGATCTCCTGATCATGAAGGAAAGCGACATCATGGGCGTCCTCGACGTCCCCGCGACCAAGAAGAAGGCCGCCTAACCAACCGCCGCACCGCTCACCCTGAGGAGCGCCTGCGAGGCGCCTCCCCGCCGGGTGAGAGATAAAAGTTCAACTCAGGGAAACCAGAAATGTCAGCCAAAGAAGTCAAATTCGGCGTCGACGCCCGCGACCGCATGCTGCGCGGCGTCGACATCCTCGCCAACGCCGTCAAGGTGACGCTCGGCCCCAAGGGCCGCAACGTCGTGCTCGACAAGTCGTTCGGCGCTCCCCGCATCACCAAGGACGGCGTCACCGTCGCCAAGGAGATCGAGCTCGACGACAAGTTCGAGAACATGGGCGCCCAGATGGTGCGCGAAGTCGCCTCCAAGTCCGCTGATGCGGCCGGCGACGGCACCACCACCGCGACCGTGCTCGCCGCCGCGATCGTTCGCGAAGGCGCAAAATCGGTTGCCGCCGGCATGAACCCGATGGACCTGAAGCGCGGCATCGACCTGGCCGTCGACGCCGTGGTCGCCGACCTCCAGAAGAACTCCAAGAAGGTCACCTCGAACGAGGAGATCGCCCAGGTCGGCACCATCTCCGCCAACGGCGATGCCGAGATCGGCAAGTTCCTCGCCGACGCCATGAAGAAGGTCGGCAACGAGGGTGTCATCACCGTCGAGGAAGCCAAGTCGCTGGAGACCGAACTCGACGTCGTCGAGGGCATGCAGTTCGACCGCGGCTACATCTCGCCCTACTTCGTCACCAACGCCGACAAGATGCGCGTTGAGATGGACGACGCCTACATCCTGATCAACGAGAAGAAGCTCTCCTCGCTGAACGAGCTGCTCCCGCTGCTCGAAGCCGTGGTGCAGACCGGCAAGCCGCTCGTCATCGTCGCTGAAGACGTCGAAGGCGAGGCTCTGGCCACGCTGGTCGTGAACCGTCTGCGTGGTGGCCTCAAGGTCGCCGCCGTCAAGGCGCCGGGCTTCGGCGATCGCCGCAAGGCCATGCTCCAGGACATCGCGATCCTGACCGGCGGCCAGGCGATCTCGGAAGACCTCGGCATCAAGCTCGAGAACGTCACGCTCAACATGCTGGGCCGTGCCAAGAAGGTGATGATCGACAAGGAGAACACCACCATCGTCAACGGCGCCGGCAAGAAGGCCGACATCGAGGCCCGCGTCGCGCAGATCAAGGCGCAGATCGAGGAAACCACCTCGGACTACGACCGCGAGAAGCTCCAGGAGCGTCTGGCCAAGCTCGCCGGCGGCGTCGCGGTGATCCGCGTCGGCGGCGCGACCGAAGTCGAGGTGAAGGAGCGCAAGGATCGCGTTGATGACGCGATGCATGCGACTCGCGCGGCTGTCGAGGAAGGCATCGTTCCGGGCGGCGGCGTCGCCCTGCTCCGTGCTTCCGAGCAGCTCAAGGGCATCCGCACCAAGAACGACGACCAGAAGACCGGCGTCGAGATCGTGCGCAAGGCGCTCTCCGCTCCGGCCCGCCAGATCGCGATCAACGCGGGCGAGGACGGCTCCGTCATCGTCGGCAAGATCCTCGAGAAGGAGCAGTATGCCTACGGCTTCGATTCCCAGACCGGCGAATACGTCAACCTGGTCACCAAGGGCATCATCGACCCGACCAAGGTCGTGCGCACCGCGATCCAGAACGCAGCTTCGGTTGCGGCTCTCCTGATCACCACCGAAGCCATGGTCGCCGAACTGCCGAAGAAGAACGCTCCGGCCGGCGGCATGCCCCCGGGCGGCGGCATGGGCGGCATGGATTTCTGATCGAAGTCCAATCGCTCGAGCGATCCACGAATGCAAAACCCCGGCAGCGATGCCGGGGTTTTTGTTTGAACCGAACTCTCTCCCCTCGTCATTCCGGGGCGCGCCTCTTGGCGCGAGCCCGGAATCCATAACCCCGAACGTCAGCCTTCCGAAGACTCCACAAGCAGTCGTGGTTATGGATTCCGGGCTCGTGCTTCGCACGCCCCGGAATGACACCTAGCTGGCAATCCCGGGATACAAATCCTCCCACCCGGGATTCCGCTCCTCGATCAGCCGTATCTTCCAATCGCGCCGCCACTTCTTAAGCTCTTTCTCCCGTGCGATTGCGGATGCGGCATCCTCGTAAATCTCGAACCACACCAGCTTGTCGACGCCGTATCGCGAAGCGAACCCCGGGACGGCTTTCGTCCGATGCTCCATACACCCGTCGCACGATGTCGTTCGTCACACCGAGATACAGCGTGCCGTGCTTCTTGCTCGCAAGGAGATAGACGTAGTACGCCCTTGAGCAGTCGTGGTTATGGATTCCGGGCTCGCGCTCCCGCCTTCGCTCTTCGAGCTACGGCGGACAAATCTCGCGCCGGAATGACAAAAAAGATGGGCCTCAGCCTACCATAAACGCGTCGGCAACATCGCGCGTTCAGTCAGGTGCTCTTTTGAACTCTCGCCCATCTCCTCCCCCCATCGCCGCCCCCTCCTCCTTCGCCGCCATGCAGTCGCGGCCCTATCGCGCGCAGTTCATTTCCTACGTGTTCGCGATGATGGCCGACAATATCGAGCACGTGATCAGCTACTGGGTGGTGTTCCAGAAATTCCATTCGCCGGCGCTGGCCGGTTTTGCCGTACTGTCCCACTGGCTGCCGTTCCTGTTCTTCTCGGTCGCGGTCGGCGCGCTGGCCGACCGGTTCGATCCGCGGCGCATCATCCAGTGCGGGATGCTGCTGTTCATCGTCGCATCGGCAGGCTGGGGCTATTTCTTCATAACAGGCACGATCGAGATGTGGCACGCGATGCTGCTGCTGGTGATCCACGGCTGCGCCGGCGTGCTCTGGCAAACGCCGAACCAGCTATTGCTCTACGACATCGTCGCTCCGGCCGACCTGCCGAGCGCGGTGCGGCTCAATGCAATGGCGCGCTACCTCGGCATCCTCGTCGGCCCGGCCGTCGGCGGCGCCATCATGCTCGCGTTCGGCCCGCCGCACGGCATCGTTCTCAACACGCTGTTTTACCTGCCGATGCTGCTGTGGCTGTTCTGGGCGCCTGCGCGCGCCAAGGATGCCGCGCCAAGGCGCATCCCGATGCGCGGCCTCGCCGACATCATCCAGACCATCCGCGACATCGCCACCCACCGCGTCCTCACCTCGATGACGCTGCTCGCCGGCCTGACCTCCTTCATGATCGGCAATGCCTATCACGCGCAGATGCCGGGCTATGCCGGCGATCTCGGCCATGGCGATCCCGGAGTGTCCTACAGCACGCTGCTGGCGGCCGATGCCGCCGGCGCACTGCTCGCCGGCATTGCGCTGGAAGCGTGGGGACGCATGAAGGCGACGCCCCGGACTGCCATCCTGCTCGCGATGCTATGGAGCCTGTCCTTGCTGGCCTTCGCCGCGGTGAACATCTACGCCTTCGCGATCGTGCTGCTGTTCGCCGCGGGCTTCTTCGAGCTGTCGTTCAACACGATGGCGCAGGCGCTGGTGCAGCTCAACGCCCCAACCGACATCCGCGGCCGGGTCGTCGGCCTCTTCAACATGGCCGGCCTTGGCATGCGCGCCTTCAGCGGCATCACCGTCGGCCTGATCGGCGCAGCGATCGGTATTCACTGGTCGCTTGGCCTGTCAGCCGCCGTGCTGCTCGGCCTTTTGCTCATCCTGCATCGCCGCGCCAGAAGCTGAGCCGGCCGCCCTGGTGACACACAGTCAGCGAACGAACGTGCCGATGCGCGCCATGCGCGGGCCCGAGTCGGCCGCGCGGCCGATAGAAAAGTAGATCATCCCGACGCGACCGATCATGTTCTCCAGGGGAATGGTACCCATTGCCGTACGCACGCGGCTGTCGGCGGAATTGTCCCTGTTGTCGCCGAGCATGAAGAAATGGCCGGCCGGCACCGTATAGACGTTGGTGTTGTCGTAAAATCCATTGTCGACACAGTCGAGCGTCTCATAGCTGACCCCGTTGGGGAGCGTTTCACGCCATCGCTTCGTCCCGCGTGTACTCGGGCCGCCGCACGGGTCTTCCCCCATAAAGTCAGCGAGGCGCTCGCGGACGACCGGAACGTCGTTGATGTAGAGCAGCCCCTGCTTCATCTGAATGCGGTCGCCGGGCAGCCCGACCACCCGCTTGACGTAGGCAGTCGCATTGTCCTTCGGCAAATAGAACGTGACGACATCGCCGCGCGCCGGCTCGCCGCCCCAAATGCGTCCCGCAAACGGCTGTGCCGAGAGCGGCCACGTAAAGCGGCTGTAGCCATAGGCGTATTTTGAGACGAAGAAATAATCGCCGACCAGCAGCGTGGGCTTCATCGATCCGGCCGGAACGCTGAACGGCTGAAACAGGAAGCCGCGGATCAGAACCGGCGACGCCAGCACCAGAGCCATCAGCACGAAGCTCATGACGACAAGCGCAGCGATCGCCCACGGCGATTCGCGTTTTATCTCCTGGGCTATCGTCATCGGGCCTCCGTAACGGTCGCGGCCAAATTAGCGATGACAACGCCAGGCGCAATCTCGAATTGAACGATGTCCGCGCGAGAATGCGTGGCTTCGCGACAAAAAACCTTCAAATCCGTTGCGCGTGAAATTTATTTTCCTGAGCAATCTCAAGCTGATTTGGGTCGTCCAGATCGCCGTGCAAAAATATCGCTTTACAATTCTGAAAATCAGAAGTATAACCCAACCGTCTCGCACCCACATGAGGGGCGTATCGCCACCGTCACGACACGTTGGGCGCGGGATGCGATGGACGCGGCGGCGCCACAGGCGAGTGGCGTTGTGCTTCAAGAGAGGACCGCACGGGCCGTGCCCGGCGAAGCCTCTTGGCGAAGCCGGGCTGCGTACGGTCAAGTCGTGTGGTTCTGACGCCGCGATGCTGGCGTCAAGTCGGCTGGCTCTTGCGTGAGCTGCCGATGACGGTGACAACGAGCTCGCCCCACCGGGAAGATCACGAAGTAAGCCGTAACACCATTGCGCAGGGGATGTCGGAGTGTTCTCCGCTCACCTGTATGCTCGTGTGCAGCTTTTTGTGCTTGCGCATCAGGCACACGAGACCGCGGGTGCAGCGCGCACCCGGCATTCCCTGCGCCCTCTCTTCGGAGGGGAGCAACGAACTTGCAAAGCTCGGATGCAAATTGCGTCGCGAGAACGCCGCCACATATTCACTCGTCATCGTCCGCGAAGGCGGACGATCCAGTATTCCAGAGGCCGCAGTGATTAAACCGATGGTCCGCGGCGTACTGGATGCCCCGCCTTCGCGGGGCATGACGGCGAGTGGTTGGGCGAATGTCGGGCGCTATACTCATGTACGAGCACATCGCCGCCCCGCCCTCGCTCAATTCACCCGCGCCAGCACCGCCAGCTTGCGAATGCCCTTGTTCCGGTAGGCATCGAGGAACGCGTAATAATCCTTGAACGAAACACAGCCGTTCGACTGTCCCGTGCCGCCGAGCATGTAGGTGTGCGCCAGCAAACCGTCGCGGCCAAAGATCTTGTCCTCGCCGCCGATCGGCGTCAGGCGCAGCGCGGGCACGCCGTGGAACAGCGCCTCGCGCGGCTTGAGCGTGTAGATGTGCGGCGGCGTCACGCCCTGCATCCGCACATGCGAAAAACGGACGTCGTCCATCTTGGAGCCGAGGCCGGAATGCGCCTCGAGCTGGGTGCCGTCGGGCAGGTAAACCTTCTTGGCCGAGATGTCGTAGACCGCCGTGTCCTTGTCATAGGGCGGCGAGCCGCCGAGCATCGGATTCTGCTCCTTCAGGACGCTGCCGGTGGCGCTGACATCGGCGGAAGCAAACGCCAGCAGCGATCCCGACGACGGCGACTTGCCCCAGAGCTTTTCGACCATGTCGGGCTTGTCGCCGGCAACTCCCATCACCGCCGCCTTGGCGCGCTGCGCCATGTCGCGGGCCTTTGCGAACCTGGACTGCGAAGGCTGTGTGGGCGTGGCGAGCGCGACCTGCACGGATGCGGAAGCGGAAGATTTCGTCTTCGGGGGCTCGGCGAGTTTCGGCAGCTCGGGCTGCGGCGCGACTTCGGCAACCTGTGTCGTCTCGGCGACGCGCGAAGCCTCGCTCTGCGCGGCGTAGGCCGCAAACCGTTCGTTAAACATAATCGAACTTGTCGCGGCAACCGAGACCGGCCGCTCGATCGCGCTGGCCGCATCCGGATATTCGGCGAACACGTTGTCGATCAGCGTCGAGGCCGGAATGCTGCGCGCGATAGAACTCGACGTCGGCTTCACAACCGGCGCCTCATAGGCCGCGCTGTTCACGGACGGATAGACGCTCGCGCCCAATATGTTGGAATACACCGTATAGCCGCAGCCCATCACAAGGCACGCAATAGCTGCGTGGCCTCTAAGATTTGGGGACTTGGCTTTCCGGGAATTTCGACGCTTCTGCGCCGCGACGCCGCCGGTACTCGTACTCATTCCACTCGCGTCCAGAACAGTTCCACTTTTCCTCTTCAAGGCAGCGCCGAAACTTCCCGGCGCGGCCTTTCGCAGAGGCGCGGAGCGTCATTAAGGCGACTTTTAGTAAAAAGCGGATTAAACGCAGGCCGTTGTAAGGCAAGGCGAATTGGCGCGATTTGTCCTCGAAATCACCCCCGTAATTGCCCGGGCAACTGTTGCAAAACGGGACTCGCAGCGCGTGTTCGCAGAACGTCCCGTGTCGCCTTCTTGCTGCTTCAATCCTTAATCGGATCGAACGCGTTCGAGGTCCGACATCAAGTGCTGGTGTTTTCACGGCCGTCGTCACCCGCGAAGGCGGGTGACCCAGTATCCCAGAGGCGGCAGTGATTGAATCGAGAAGCCGCGGCGTACTGGATGCCCCGCCTTCGCGGGGCATGACGAGTCGTTGTGGAGACGCGCTGTGGTCGGATCCTTCCCTATCGTATCAACTCCGGCGGCGGCGAACGATCGAGCGCTTCGCCCTTTGGATCCTGCAAGAGGAACAGCCAGTAGGTTTCGACGACCAGCGGTCCGCGCATGCGCTTCACTTCGCCGACGTTCTCGACCCTTGCAAAAAAATCCTTCAGGAACGGGCGGCCGGTCGGTGCGCTGTCATCGACATAGAGCAGCTTGCCGGCAAGCAATTTTGCATCGGGCTCGGGCATGTTGGTCCAGCGAATGCGCTGCGCCTGCTGCGCGACGCACGTGCCTTTCGGCAGATAGAAGGCGAGCCAGCCCGTGGTGCCGTAATCCGGCGCGAGCACGCAGCCAGCGCCGGTACGCACGCGCACCGCCTCGATCTCGCGCGCAGCCTGCTGCCAGCCGATGCCGACGCTGCGCACGGTGGCGTCGCGCCGATAGCCAGTGAACCAGCCAGTGTTGGCCTGCACGATCAGAAACGCAAACAGCAGGATGCCCGACGGCGCGGCCCAGCGCAGGCAGAAATCGGCGAGGCGCTTTTGTCTGACGTCCCACTTCGTGAGGTGACCGGCGAAGGCGGCGGCGACTGCGAAGGCCGGATAGACCGGCGCGAACCAGTTGGCCTCGACGCGCGCGTGCAGCGAGTGCCAGACGAAATAGGCGACGATGGTCCAGAACATCGCGTTGACCAGCGTGCGCGCCGCGTGAGCGCCGGCATTCCGCCACATCATCGCGTGCAGCCCCATCGCGCCGAGGATGAAGACGAGCGGCGTTGCAAAGGCGACCTGGGTCGGCACCAGCTCGGCGATGAAGGCGGGCTTGAAATCCTCGATGCGCGCGCGGCCCATCTGCTTGATGAAGGAGACCCAGTTGTGCTCGGCGTTCCACAGGATCACCGGCGAGAAGATCGCAAATGCGATCACACCACCCAGATAGGGCCACGGCGAGATCAGCCAGCGCCGCAGTCTCGGCACCGCAATCAGCCAGATCAGGATCGCCGGACCAAAGAACAGCGCGGTGTATTTCGACAGCAGCGCCACGCCGACCGCAACGCCGACGGCGAGCCACCAGAGGCCGCGCCCGGTCTCCAGCACCTTGGCAAGGAAGAACAATACAAAACTCGAGGCAACCAGCAGGGGCGCGTCCGGCGTCACGATCAGGAGACCCACCGCCGCCATCAGCGTGACGTTGAGCAAAATGGCCGCGGTCGCCGCCACGCGCCGGCCGCCGAACAGGATGCCGGCGGCCTGGTACACCGCAAAGCTCATCGGCAGCGCCAGCAGGATCGAAACCAGCCGCACGCCGAGTTCGGTATCGCCCGCAATGATGGTGCCGGCGCGGATCACATAGGCGACCATCGGCGGGTGGTCGTAATAGCCGCCCGCCAGATGCTTCGACCACATCCAGTAATAGGCTTCGTCGAAGGTGAGCGGCGTCCAGGCGGCGGCCACCAGCCGCAGCACGACCAGCGCGACGACGACCAGAACCGTATTGAGGACGAGCCGCGCGTCGCTCTGGTTCATCTTGCCTTCATCGCTTGCGCCAGACGAACAGTCCGGACATCGCGTAGTTCCACACCACGCCCATCAGCGCGCCGGCAAGGCCCGCCAGCCACCAGATCGGTTCCTGATCGTAGACCGAAAACGCAACGCCGACATTGGCGAACAGGCCGACGCTACAGACAAGATAAAACAGAATGAGGCCGCGCAGGATGGCAAAGCCCTTCAGGCGCTGGTCGCGATAGGTGAGAAAATTGTTGAGGATGAAATTGCTTGTCATCGCGACGAACGCCCCGAGCCCTTGCGCCTCGGCGAACGGCACGTTGAGGATTTCATGCGCGATGTACAGGGTGGTCAGATGAACGACCAGGCCGGTGGTGCCGACCATGCCGAACAGGATGAAGCGCAGCGAGATCACGTCATGCGTGAGCTTGGCCAGCACGAGGCCCAGGAAGTCCAGCGCGACCATGGAGTCGAGCTTGCTCTCGCCGTGCAGCCGCGAGCCGAAGGTGTAGGGCACTTCCACCGTCCGCAATTCGCCACGGGCGGTCGCGATGATATCGAGCAGGATCTTGAAGCCCTGCGTGGAAAGCTGCGGCGCCAGTTGCTCGAACCGGTCGCGGCGGATCATGAAGAAGCCGCTCATGGGATCGGCGATCTTGACGCCGAGCGTGCGCTTGGCGACCTCCGTGGCGAGCGCGCTGGCACCGGCACGCTGCTTGTTGAAGCTGTCGGCACTGCCGCCTTCGATGTAGCGGCTGCCGACCACCAGCTCCGCCTGCCCGCTCTCGAGCAGCGAGAGCATTTTCGGCAACTGCGTCTCGTCATGTTGCAGGTCGGCGTCGATCACGGCGGCATAGGGCGCGCTGGAGGCCAGGATGCCCTCGATGCAGGCGCCGGACAGGCCGCGCCGGCCGATGCGACGGATGCAGCGGACGCGGGGATCGCGCTGCGCGAGCTCGCGAACCACCTCCCAGGTAGCATCGGGGGAATTGTCGTCGACGAACACGACTTCGAACGGCGTGGCGCCGAATGTCGTCACAAGCCGCTGGTATAGCTTGGTGACGTTATCGCGCTCGTTGAAGGTCGGGACGACGACCGAAAGGTGAGGCAAACCAATGGCCTGCGACGGGGTTTCGGGGCCCGGTTTGATCGCTTCGTTCATGCGCAAGCGTATAGCGGCACGCCCCGGGGATGCCAAGGCGCAGTTCCCCGGGGAATACAGGGAAAACAGGCGAAAAACGACCGGATCGGCCCGTCAGGGTTGCACCTTCCAAATGTCACCACAGCAGCGCCGTGCAACCAACAATCCGAAACCGCGATTCCAGCGCAAACATCGCGGAGTGTCCGACTTTGCCTTGATTTGGCAGCAGTGGAGCTTGGGGACATGTCGAATTCAGAGAAGGAAAAAACCGGCGAAAAATCCGGCAAGAAGAAGCAAAAGAAGAGCAAGAAATCAGATCAGGCGAAGGCAATGCCCGATCAGCAGGCCGCGCGGGAATTCGTCGACGCTGTCGTTGCATCGGCCGATACCGCACCGGCCGGCATCGCTGCAACCGCGGAGGCCGCCCCGGCCGAGCCGCCCGTGGTAGAAGCACCGCCTGTGGTGGAATCGCGCCCCGTTGCGGAAGTGCCCCGGGTAGCGGAGGCGCCCCTGGTAGCGAAGGCGCCCCGCCTTGCCGAAGCTGCCGCACCGGAGACACCTCCGGCCGCAGCGAAGACGGAAACGACCACTCCGGTCGGCCTACAGACGATCGCCTCCGCCTACCGCGACTACACAAGGAAATCCCTCGAGGATGCCCAGTCCTACGTCGAGAAGCTCTCCAGCGTGCGCTCGCTCGACAAGGCGATGGAGGTGCAGACCGAATTCGCAAAGCAGGCTTACGAGACCTTCGCCGCGGACTCGCGGAAGATCCGCGACCTCTACGGCGAATTTTTCAAGCAGTCGATGCGGCTGCCGATGCTGCCATTCGAGAGGAGACGCGATCGATAGGGTGGGTCCGAAGGGCTCGCCGTCCCAAAACGGGGCCAAAAATGCCAACGACCACGAACGAGGGGCGCGCGTACATCCGGCGCAGCCGCTATTTCGTGGTCGTCCCGGCGCCGGAACTACTTACAAGCTCGACGTCGCCGTTGGAGGCTAGATAGGTATGCTTTGGCGTTCCGCAAGGTCTGCCCGCCGACAAAAGCCCCCCGCCCGGCGGGCTAATTCGGGACTTCCCGGATTACCGGTCCGCGCTGGCCGGGCGTCGCCGGCGCGGCGGGTGCCGTCTGGGCCGCGGGCGCCGCCGCCGGCTTCGACTTGCCCATCGGCCCCATCGGTCCGTAGGCAAACGCGATCACCAGAACGATGGCGGCAACAATGCCGCCCAAAATGCCCGCAACCGACTGAGAATCCATACCGCAGCAATCCCCTTGCCTTATGCCCGATTGATACCATGGAAGATCATGACGCGGGAATAGGTCCGAAGGTTTGGCAGTAGCCGTCAACTGGCCAATTCTGCGCGATTTGATTAGGTTTATTGCCAAGCCCTCACCCATCCCCTGAAAGCCCCACCGTGACCAAATCCCCGAAGGCATCGGCAAAGAACGCCGGCAACATCTATATCGGCATCGGCGGCTGGACTTTTGAGCCGTGGCGCGGGGTGTTCTATCCGGAGAAGCTGGCGCAGGCGAAGGAGCTGTCCTACGCCGCCTCCAAGCTGACCTCGATCGAGATCAACGGCACCTATTACGGCTCGCAGAAGCCGGAGAGCTTTCGCAAATGGGCGCGCGAGGTGCCGGACGGATTCATCTTCTCTCTGAAGGGGCCGCGCTTTGCCACCAATCGCCGCGTGCTGGCGGAGGCCGGCGATTCCGTGAAGCGGTTCTACGATTCCGGCGTGCTGGAACTCGGCGACCGGCTCGGGCCGGTGCTCTGGCAGTTCGCGCCGACCAAGAAATTCGACGGCGCCGATTTCGGAAAATTCCTGGAGCTATTGCCGCGCAAACTCGACGGCCGCGCATTGCGGCATGTGGTGGAAGTCCGGCACGACAGTTTTTGCGTCCCGGAATTCGTCGCGCTGCTGCGCCAGTTCGAGACGCCGGTGGTGTTCGCCGAGCACGGCAAATATCCCGCGATCGCCGATGTCGTCAGCGACTTTGTCTACGCGCGGCTACAGAAGGGCAATGACGAGATCAAGACCTGCTATCCGCCGAAACAGCTCGATGCCTGGGCCAAGCGATTCCAGGACTGGGCCGCGGGCGGCGAGCCGGATGATCTGCCGCGCGTCGATGACGCGAAACCGAAGAAGATGCCGCGTGATGTGTTCGCCTACGTCATTCACGAGGGCAAGGTCCGCGCGCCTCACGGCGCGATGGAGCTGATCGAAAGGGTGAAGTAAACGCGCTAATCGAGCTTGATGCCGGCTTCGCGAATAAGCTTGGTCCAGGTCTCGTATTCAGACTTCACGAACGCATCGATCTTGTCGTTCGGCACATCAAACACCTCCCCGCCGCTCTTCTCGAACCGCTCCTTGAGATCGGGCAGCACGGCGCGGATATCGCTGCGCAGCCTGGCGATGATCTCCGGCGGCGTCCTGGCGGGCGCGAAGATGCCGAGCCAGGAGTCCACATCAAGGCCGCTCACGCCCGCCTCCGACATGGTCGGCACGTCAAGCGCCTGCGCGCTGCGCCTGGACGAGAGCACGGCAATGCCGCGCGCCTGTCCGGACTGCACGTAGGGCAGCCCCGCCGCGATCGAGTCGAAGAACAGGTCGATGCGGCCGGCAAGCAGATCGGTGAAGGCAGGCGGCGAGCCCTTGTAGGGCACCTCCTGGAGCTTGACGCCGGCGGCCTTCATGAAGGCCGCCGCGACCAGATGCTGGCCGGTGCCGACGCCCGCCGTCGCAACGCTGATCGCGCCGGGATTGGCCCTGGCTGCCGCGACGATGTCGGCGAGCCTGGCCTGCGGCAGATCCTTGCGGGCGACCATGATGTAGCCGAACCGGTAGACCAGCGCGACCGGCACAAAATCCCTCTGGGGATCGTAAGCCAGCTTGGAGTAAA
Organism: Bradyrhizobium lablabi; assembly: GCF_018129385.1. Taxonomy (GTDB): domain Bacteria; phylum Pseudomonadota; class Alphaproteobacteria; order Rhizobiales; family Xanthobacteraceae; genus Bradyrhizobium; species Bradyrhizobium lablabi_C. The sequence continues at coordinate 38,819 of NZ_JAFCLN010000021.1, read as the reverse complement.
GCGCCGAATTGAACGCCATGTTGGAGAGCCCGCCGACCACAAGCGTATAGCCGTCCGGCTCGCTCTGCGCGGCAGCCTGCGTGCCCACGACGGTGCCCGCGCCCGGCTTGTTCTCGACAAAGAAGCTCTGGCCGGTGCGCTTCGACAGCACGTCGGCGACCTGCCGCCCGACCAGGTCGTAGCTGCCGCCGGGGCCGATCGGCACGATGATCTTAACGGGTCGCTCCGGCCAGGCGATCTGCGCCTGCGCCATCGCGATGCCGCCCGCAAAAGCGACGAGCCATGCAAGCAAGTGTCGGACGCCCAACATCATATCCCCCCATATGCGGCTTCAGGCCTCGGCGAACTATGCGATATGCCGCCTGCCGCGGCAACGCATGTCGTTCCGCGTCACATCACCTCGGCGGTTATGGCAATCAGTCGGCCGCTGGCATAGCCTCGGGGCGAGCATCGGAACTGCCGGGAAGATCGACATGGCGCGCAAGACAAAACTCTTCACCATCGGCTATGAGCAGACGCCGCCCAAGGCGGTGCTCGATGAGCTCGAGCAGGCCGGCGTCAAACTGCTGGTCGACGTGCGCGCAGTGGCGGCCTCGCGCCGGCCCGGCTTTTCGAAGAACCAGCTCGCCGCAGGCCTCGACGAACGCGGCATCTCCTATCTGCATCTGAGGGGATTGGGCACGCCGAAGGACGGCCGCGAGGCGGCGCGCAGCGGAAAGTTCGATCTGCTGCACAAGATCTATTCAAAGCATTTGAAGACGCCGCAGGCCCGCGAAGAGCTCGATGAACTCTCGGCGCTGGTGAAAAAATCGGGGCCCGTCTGCATCCTCTGCTACGAACGCGACCATACGCACTGTCATCGACGATGGATTGCGGAGATCATCGAGGAGCGCGACGGCGTCAGGATAGAGAATCTGGCGGGGCGGCAGGTGTAGCCTCACCGCTCTCCCGCCAGCGACAACGATCCTTCCATCATCATCACGCAGTTGCCGCCGACATGCGTGGAAGCGATCGAGCCGCCTTGCTTCACGACCCGCGTCAGCAGCAGGCTCGGCCGGCCCATATCGACGCCCTGCCCGATCCGCAATTTCAATTCGCCGTCGCGCGCGGGATCGAGATCAGCGAGCAGCGCTGCCGCGGCGGCGGTCGCGCTGCCGGTGGCGGGATCTTCGGACAATCCGCTGGAGCCGGGATGGAACATCCGCGCTTGCAGATCGAGCGGCTGCTCAGCGGCCGGGACATCGCGCGTATAGAAATAGACCGCGTCAGTGCCGATGCCGGGCAAGATATTCGCAAACCCTTCGGCGCTCGGCTTCGCCCGCCGCAAGGCTTCGCGCGAAGCCACTTCCACCATCAGAAAGGGCAAGCCCACGGAGGCAACCAGCGGCGGATGACGGTCGGTCTTCACATCGGCCGCCAACAGCGAAATGCATGAAGCGGCCTGCTCCTCGCTGACTTGCGCCTGCTTGCTCAATGGCTGCGGCGCTGTCAGTTCAGCGCCGGCGACCTTGCCCTGCTGGCTCAAAATAGCGACCGGCACCAGACCCGCCTTCTCCTCGAACAGCAGCCGCGCCGGAGGTGTTGCCGCCCGCCTCGCCAGCACGAACGCAGTGCCGACGTTGGGATGGCCGGCAAAAGGAATTTCGCGGTTCACGGTGAAGATGCGCACCTGCGCGTCGTGGCCGGCCTCCTGCGGCGGCAGCACGAAGGTCGTCTCGGAATAGTTGAATTCTGTAGCGATCGCCTGCATCTGCGCGGTCGATAGCCCGCCGGCGTCCAGCACCACGGCCAGCGGATTGCCGCCGAAGGCGCGGTCGGTGAAGACGTCGACGGTGATGTAACGCCGCTGCATTCCAGACACTCCTATCCCAACTGCCAGACCGCCATCGGGCGGTCGTATCCGCGGATCGGCACCTCACCGAGCGCGACCGCGTCGTTCGCCTCCTCGCCGAGTGCCTCGCGCACGTCGGTCGAGATCAGGAACTGCGAATTGAACTCCTTGTTGAGCGCCTCGATCCGCGCAGCAAAATTCACGGTGTCGCCGATCACGGTGTATTCCTTGCGCCGGGGTGAGCCGATGCTGCCGGCGACGACCTCGCCGATATGGATGCCGATGCCGATCCGCAGCGGCCAGGAACTTGCCTGGTTAATCCTGTCGTTGGCGATGAGCATCTCGCGCGCTGCGGCGACAGCGCGCTGCGCCGCGTCGTCCGCCGCCAGCGGGGCGCCAAACAGCGCTAGAAAACCGTCACCCAAAAACTTGTTCACGATGCCGCCGTGGCGGTCGAGGATCTCGACCAGCACGGCAAAGGCGCCGTCGAGGCGATCGACTACCTCCTGCGGCGAACGCTCGCGCGCACCCGAGGTAAAGCTGCGAAAATCGACGAACATCACCGCAACGCGGCGGATGTCGCTCTCCGCCGTGGTGCCCTCCGCCATCAGGCGCTCGACCACCTGGGGCGAGACGTGCTGGCCGAACAGATTGGTGATGCGATCGCGCGCGGTAGCGGCCTTGATGCTCGATTCGAATTGCCGGCGCAGCAGTGCGCCGACCGTGCCGGCGAGCAGGCCGCAAACCAGCAGGATCAAGCTACGCGCGCCGTGATAATAGATGTTGGGCTCCGCTGCGGGCGCTCCGGCCGGGTGGTAGAACATCGCCATGCAAAAAAGCTGCGTCGCCGCGACGAAGCCGGTGAATGTCGAGAGCCAGAAATCCAGCCGCAGGGTCGAAAGGATGATGAAGATGAAATAGACGAACGGCCCGACGAAGCCGAGCGCCGCCTCCGACCCCATGCTGTTGATTTGCAGCGCCAGCGCTGCGGTCGGCATCGACGTCTCGATAAGGGCGCTGAGATAGCGGCGAAACTTCGGTATGTCGTGATGGACCTCGAGGTGCCTGCTGATCACAGCATGGACCCAGAGCTCGAACAGGATGAACGGCACGATGAAGAAGTAAAGGTAGAGTGGATTGAGGTTGCCGTGCCAAACCCGGCTCACCGCGTCGGGCGCGAAGAGAAAGATGCCTCCGGAGACGAGCGAGAGCAGCACCGTCGTCCCGATCAGCGCTTTGATGCGGATCAGCTCGGTGCGCAGCACTTCCTGCGTCAGCGCGTGCTCGAAGTCGGTGGGTATCACCGCCGGCTTCTTGCCTCCCCATGGCACGAAAATAACCATCTCCGTCTAAATCCGAATTGCACCGAACGAACCGGGCGCATCTACCTCAGTCGAGCGTACGGCGGAAACGTGTAACCGCAATCGTCATTGCCAGCAACATCAGTGCAATCAGTGCAATGGTGTCGTACTGCAAATTCTGGATGGTTGCGCCCTTCAGCATGATGGCGCGGACGATGCGAACGTAATGCGTCAGCGGCAGGCCCTCGCCGAGATATTGCGCCCATACCGGCATGCCGGCGAACGGAAACATGAAGCCGGACAACAGGATGCTCGGCAGGAAAAACATCATCGAGAGCTGCATCGCCTGCAACTGGTTCTGCACGATGGTCGAGAAGGTATAGCCGATGGAGAGGTTCGTCGTGATGAACAGCGTGGTCAGCGCGGCCAGCAGCAGCACGCTGCCGAGGATCGGCACGCCGAACAAGAGCACACCGATGCCGACGATCAAGCTCGCCTGGATGAAGCCCACGATCACGTAGGGGATGATCTTGCCGAACATCACCTCCACCGGCTTGATCGGCATCGACAGCAGGCTTTCCATGGTGCCGCGCTCGATCTCGCGCGTGACAGACAGCGCGGTGAAGATCAGCATGGTCATGGTCAGGATGGTGCCGACGAGCCCGGGGACGATGTTCAAGCGCGAAGAGGCCGCGGGATTGTAGCGTGCATGGGCCCTGATCTCGAACGGCATTTCCGGCGGATCGCCAATGTGAAGGTCATGTGCCAGCGCGGTCTGCACCAGGGCGCCAAGGGTCCCGAGCGCCGAGCCCGCTGCAACCGGATCTGTGGCATCGGCCGCCACCAGCAGCGCCGGCTTGTCGCCGCGCCGCACCATTCGCTCGAACCCACGCGGGATTTCGACGCCAAACAAGACCTTGCCGGACTTCAGGAGATCATCGAACTCGGCGACATCGTGCACTTCGCGGGTAAAGCGGAAATAGGCGGTATTCTCCATCGCCTTCAAGATCGATCGCCCGAGATCGGAATCCTCCTGCAACAGAACCGCGGCCGGCAGATGGCGCGGCGTGGTGTTGATGGCGTAGCCGAACAGCAGGAGCTGCATCACCGGGATCATCACGATCATCGCGAAGGAGACGCGGTCGCGGCGGAGCTGGATGAATTCCTTCACCAGCATGGCATAGGAACGGCGCCAGAAGCCGAACGAAGGTTCGGGAGCCCCGCGGGCCTGTTCGGATATCGCGGTCACGCTCATTGGAAATTATCCTTCGAGCGATTCATCAAATCGATAAACACGTCTTCCAGCGAGGGCTCGCTGTCCTGCCACTTCCACTTCGCGCTGTCGCGGTATGGCGCGACCGATGCTTCGAGCGCGGCCTTGTCGCGGCCGGAGACGTGCAGGGAGGTGCCGAACGGCGCCACCATGTCGACGCCGGGCTTGCCGGTGAGTTCGGCTGACAGCGTATTGAGGTCGTCGCCGGTGACCGTGAAGGTGGACAGCGCCGATTTTGCGATTACCTCGTCCACGGTGCCATGCGCCAAGAGGTTGCCATAGGCGATATAGGCGATCTCGTGGCAGCGCTCGGCCTCGTCCATGTAGTGGGTGGAGACCAGCACGGTCAGGCCTTCGGCGGCGAGCGCGTGAATCTCGTTCCAGAAATCGCGGCGTGCCTTGGGATCGACGCCGGCGGTGGGCTCGTCCAGCAGCAGCAATTGCGGGTTGGGCAGCGTGCAGGCGCCGAGTGCGAGGCGCTGCTTCCAGCCGCCGGAAAGCTCGCCTGCGAGCTGCTCCTCGCGGCCGGACAGGCCGATCCGCTTGATCATTTCGCGCGCGGCACCTTTGGCATTCGCCAGGCCATAGAGCCGCGCGACAAACTCCAGGTTCTCGCGCACCGAAAGGTCCTGGTAAAGGCTGAAACGCTGCGTCATGTAGCCGACCTGGCGCTTGATCTTGTCGGCGTCGCGGCGGATGTCGTAGCCGAGACACGTGCCCTCGCCGCTGTCGGGTGTCAGCAGCCCGCAGAGCATGCGGATAGTGGTGGTCTTGCCGCTGCCATTGGGTCCGAGAAAGCCGTAGATCGAGCCGCGCCTCACCTGCATCGACAGGTCCTGCACGACCTTGCGGCCGCCGAACGATTTTGTCAGGCCCTCGACATCGATGGCGATGTCGGGCGGAGGGGTGCGTGCCGGGGTCATCGCTTGTCCGCAACCGGAATTTTGGCGTTGAGATAGACGCTGATCGGCTGGCCGACCCGCAGGCTGTCGGGCCGCGACGGCCGCGCCTGGATCAGGTAGACGAGCTTGTTGCGCTCATCGAGGCTGTAGATGACAGGCGGCGTGTATTCCGCAGATGTCGCGATGAAATAGATTCTCGCCGTGAGGTCGGCGGAGCAATTATCGCACGTCACCTTCACCTCGTCGCCGATCGTAAGTTTCGGCAGTTCGGCCTCGGGCACGAAGAAGCGCAGCTTCATATTGCCGGGCGGCATGATCGACAGCACCGGCCGCTGCATCGGCACCATCTCGCCCTCGCGGAAGTAGATCTGCTGGATGGTGCCGGCAACCGGCGCAAAGCCCCTGCGCCGCGCCAGCCGCGTCTCAGAAGTGTTGACCCGCGCTTCGGCGACGCGCAGCGCTGAGACCGCCGAGTCCAGGTTTGCTTGCGTACCGGAGCCGGTTCTGCTCAGCGACGCCGCGCGGTCATAGGTCTGCTGCGCATTGGCGAGCGTCGCCTTGTTCTGGTTGAGATCGGCCAGCTGAAGGTCGTCGTCGACCGAATAGAGCTGATCGCCGGCCTTCACCTGGTCGCCTTCACGCACGTTGAGCTTGATCACCCGGCCGCTTTCGTCGGGGCTGACAAAGATCATGTCGGCCTCAACCCAGCCCTGGAATCCGGGATCGCGCTTTTCGTTGCAGCCGGCGACCAATGCGGCCAGCGCCAGCGCTGCCAAAAGCCTTGTCGTCATTCGCGACGAGGTCATGTCGTCCTCCGTTCGCCGAAAATCAGATCGAGGTGGGTGCGAAACATCTCGATCGCATCGAGCGGCGCGTGCTTTTCGAACAGGCTCTGCCAGATCACTGCGATCATCGCGGGCGCCACCATGATTTGCGGAAATCTGGCGAGGTTCTTGTTGGTGATCTCGCCGCGCGCGATGCCAAGTTCGATCAGCGCGCGCATGCCGGCCAATCCTTTCGAGACCACCTCGCGGTAGTAGAAGTCAGCGATCGAGGGAAAACGCGGTCCCTCGGCAACGATCAGCCGGACAATGTCGCCGCGCCGCGTGGTCGCGACCTCCCGGATGAAGTTGAGCGCAAATCCCTCGATCAGCTCGCGCACCGTGCCGCTGGCGGGCGGCGGCCCCTGCATGCGGCCGACCAGCGGCACGATCGCCGTGCGGATCAATTCCTCGAACATCGATTCCTTGTCCTTGAAGTGCAGGTAGATCGTCCCCTTGGCGACGCCTGCGCGTTTGGCGATGTCGTCGAGCCGCGTCGCGGCAAAGCCGCGCGCGATGAACTCCTCCATCGCCGCATCGATGATCGCCTGCCGCCGCTCTGCCGCGCGCTCGGTGCGGTTGAGCTTGATCAGCGGCAATTTTGCCGAGACGACCTTTGTCTGCTTCGCGGCCGACGCCCTGCTTGCCGCACGGGGTTGGGCAGAAACGGGATGGCGTGAAGTTCTGGTATCCGGCTTTTTCATGCACGAACTATGACTGACTAGTCAGTCATAATCAAGCACTTGACGGTCACATGGCCGTGAGCAACGCCGCCGTCAGAAATGATCTTTTGTTTTCATATGGTTACGCAGAGACCCCGCAGGTCGTCTGCGACCGGCTAGCTGTGAAACTTCAAGCCATCGACGATCTTGTCGATCACCTTGCGCTCGGCACGCATGGCGAGCCCGACCAGGTTGAGAGCCGTGCGAGCAACCGCCCTCACCGCGTCGCGGTTGGCGGCATCGTGCGTGGTCTTGAACATGTCCTCGGTATAGACCGCGGGCTTCACGTTGCGCGCCAGCGCACGTTCGAGCGCGCGGGAAAGCGCTGGCCCGTCGGCGCCGTAGATCAGGATCGGCTGGCCGATCAGCGAATGATATTTTGTCCCCGAGCCGTCTTCATAGGGCTCACCGATACATTCGGGAAACGCGGCGGCGATGCCCGAGGTGAGGAAGGAGGCGACGTTGAGTTTTTGCCAGGCTTCCAGGTCGGTCCGGATCACGACCGCGATTTTGGTGTCGAACTGCATGCGAGCGAGCTTAGCCGGAACGACAGTCGGCCGTCACCCCTTGGCGTCACAGGCCCAGGCGCGGATCACGCATTCCTTGCCGCCGTATTCGTAACACTTCTTCGTAGCGGCGTTGAGCGAGCTGGAGATTTTTGGCTTCACGGCATAGCCGTGCGGGCCGCAAGGGTTGGTCATGTCGACGGCGAGCGCGGCGCAGGCGCGCTTCATCGTGAGCGCGGTGCACTGGCCCTTGCATTGCTTGAGCGCAGCAGCACGCGCCTGGGCTTCGGCCGGATAGTCATAAGCCTGGCCATAGGCACCGCATTTGCCGACTGCAAAGGCCCCCGCGCCCCAAGCCTCGGTGACGAAACGCGCACCCGCCAGCAGCAAGGTCAGCGCAAAAATGAATAATGCGCGGCGCTGGGCCTGCGCAGTCGAAACAATCAAAATCCCCTCCCCCGAGGCAACCGCGGGCGAATCTATCGGGGGGACGTTTCCACTTGGTGAACGGAGGGTTGAAAACAGCTAGCGGCTTAGCCGCGCCGCGCGGCTTCCAGCGCCTGCGGCGTGTCGATGTCGAGGAAGGCGCTGTCGCCTTCGACCGGCACTTCCGCCACGGCTTCCGCGTGCTTGGCGATCAGGTGCCGCGCGCCGATGTCGCCGTCGAGCGTCATCAGCTCCTTGAAGAAGCGGCGCGACCACAGCACGGGATTGCCGCGCCGGCCCTCGCTGACGGGCAGCGCGATCAGATGGCCGCGGTCGGGCGCGAAGGTGTCGATCAGCCGGTCGATCAATTCCGAGGAGATCAGCGGCATGTCGCCCAAACACACGATCGCGCCGTCGGCATTTTCCGGTACCGCAGCGATGCCAGCCTTGACCGAGCTTGCCAGTCCGCCGGCGAAATCCGGATTGCGAGCGAATTTCACCTTCAGGCCGGCCAGCGCCTGCTCAACCAGCTCGGCCTGATGCCCGGTGACGACGATGACTTCCGTGGCTTTCGAGGCCAGCGCCTGCTCGGCGACGATCCGCACCAGTTTCTTGCCGTCGATTTCGGCGAGCAGCTTGTTCGGACCGCCCATCCGGGTGGAGCGGCCAGCCGCCAGCACGATCGCCGCAACGTTGCGATTGCCTTCGGTATCCGGGACGGTGCGCGGCTGCGGCCGCGTGACGATCTCCATCAACAGGCCACCGACGCCCATGCCGGTGAGATCGGCGCGCGTGACTTTCAGCCCCGCGAGCAGGCGCATCAGCACCCAGTCAAAGCCGTTCTCGACCGGTGAGCGCGCGCAGCCGGGCGCGCCCAGCACCGGCACCCCGCCGGCGTTGCCGATCAGCAAGAGATTGCCGGGATCGACCGGCATGCCGAAATGCTCGACGGCTCCGCCGATTTCGGTGATCGCCGCCGGGATCACGTCGCGCCGGTCGGCAATGGCAGAGGCGCCGAATACGATCACGAGCTCGGCGCCGAGGCCGAGCAATTCCTTGATCGACTTGGCAAGCTCATCCTCGTCATGCGGCACGCGGCGCTCGGCGATGATGGAAGCGCCGGCCGGCGCCAGCCGCTCCGCAGTCACCCGCAGCGTCTTGTCGATCACTTTTGGCGACAGCCCGGGCAGCAGGGTCGAGACGATACCGACCTTCTTGATGACGTAAGGCGCGATGCGCAGCACGTCCTTGCCGGCGGCGGCAACGGCCGCATCGCGCAGCTTCGCTTCGACCCCGAATGGAATGAGCTTTACTGTGGCGATCATCTCGCCTTCGACGACCGGCTTGAAGGCCGAGAGCGTCGCAAAGGTGATGGCTTCATCGACACCGTTGATGCGGTCAACCGCGGCGCGGTCCACCACCATCACGCCGGCGCGCGCGGCGAACAGATTGGCACGGCCGGTGAAGGCGCGCTCGACATTGACGCCCTCGCCCGCGACGGCCTGCGCGATGCTGGCGGCGGCGACGTCTTCGGAGACGTCCCCCTCCTCCAGCCGCACCACAACGATTTGCTTGACGCCGGCCTTCTCGAGCGCCTCGACCTCCGCAGGACCGATGGTGGTGCCCTTCTTCAGCACCAGCGCCCCCTGGCGAAGGGTATGGACGGTGACGCCGCCAATCGCGTCAGCCGGACTGGCGGGACCGAACTTCATGCCGCTTCTTCTTTTTCTTTTGGAGGCAAACGTAGCTGCGCCGTGATCTCGGCCATGATGGAGACTGCGATCTCGGAAGGAGAGACCGCGCCGATGGCAAGCCCGATCGGCGCATGGATGCGGGCGATGTCGCTTTCCTTCGCACCCTGCGCCCGCAGGCGCTCGGCCCGCTTGGCATGCGTCTTCCGCGAGCCAAGCGCGCCGATATAGAAGCAATCGCGCTCGAAGGCGTGCAGCAGCGCCGGGTCGTCGATCTTGGGATCGTGCGTCACCGCCACGAAAGCCGTGTAGTGATCAATGTTGAGCGGCGGCAGCGCGACGTCGGGCCATTCCGCGATCAGCGGCACATCCGGAAAGCGCTCGGGGCTGGCGAAGGCCGTGCGGGGATCGACGACGGTCACGTCGTAGTCCAGCGCGCGCGCCAGCGGCGCCAGCGCCTGGCTGATATGGACAGCGCCGATGATGACGAGCTTTGCGGTCGGCGCGTAGACATTGAGGAACAGCTTTTTGCCGCCGACCTCGACATTGCCGCTCTTGCCCATGCGCAATTGCTTTGCAAGTTCGGCACGCAAGGGATCGGTAGAAAAATCCCTGGCTTTCACCAGCCGCTGCTCGCCATTGGACGTGTCGGTGACGATGATCACGGGCCGCCGCGCGGCGCGTTCGGTGTTAAGCTCTTTGAGGGTTTCGAGCTTCACGGCTAGCCAACCTTCTCGACGAAGACGCGGATGGTGCCGCCGCAGGACAGCCCGACATTCCAGGCGGTCTCATCCGCCACGCCGAATTCCAGCATCTTTGGCTGGCCGCTCGCGATCACGTCGAGCGCCTCGGTGACAACCGCACCTTCAACGCAACCGCCCGAGACCGAACCGAGAAAGGTACCGTCATCGTTGATGACGAGGCTGGAGCCGGCCGGCCGCGGCGCCGAGCCCCAGGTTTCCACCACCGTCGCCAAGGCCACCCCGTGGCCGGCCTTCTGCCAGTCTTCGGCCGCCTTCAGGATATCCTCTTCGCGATTGAGCATGGCAAACCTCGTTCAGGCTGCGGGGCGGATCTGGCTGCGCTGGTGGGTCGGCGGCGCGGAAAGCGCCTCGATCAGTCCCTCGATTGAACTCAAATTATGCACCGGGCGGAATTCGTCAACGTGCGGCAGCATCATTTTGATGCCCTGCGCCTTGGCCTCGAAGCCGCTGTAGCGCAACAAAGGGTTGAGCCAGATCAGGCGACGGCAGGAGCGGTGCAACCGGTCCATCTCGAAAGCCAGCTTTTCGTCGCCCTCGCGCTCCAGCCCGTCGGAGATCAGCAGCACGACGGCGCCCTGCCCCAGCACGCGGCGGGCCCACATCTTGTTGAAGGTGTGCAGCGAGGTGGCGATGCGGGTGCCGCCGGCCCAGTCCTCGACCGTGGACGAACAGGCTGCCAACGCCTCGTCCGGATCGCGCTGCCGCAACGAGCGCGTCACATTGGTCAGCCGCGTGCCGAACAGGAATACCGAGACGCGCTTGCGGGCGTCGGTGATGGCATGGAGGAAATGCAGGAACAGGCGGGTGTATTCGCTCATCGAGCCGGAGATATCGAGCAGCGCCACGATCGGCGCCGGCTTGTCGATCCGCCCGAGCTTGTGGATGTCGATGATGTCGCCGCCGGTGCGCAAGGACCCGCGCAGGGTGCGGCGCATGTCGAGCCGCAAGCCGCGCGCATCCGGCTGATAGCGGCGGGTGCGCAATTCCGCCTGCGGCAGCCTCATCTTCTCGATCGCGCGAGTGACTTCGGCAATCTCGGCCGCAGTCATCTGCGCAAAATCTTTCTTTTGCAGGACTTCCTTGTCGGATACTGCCAGCCGCAGTTCCTGCTCCTGCACCTGCGGGACGTCGTCTCGCATCGAGGGCTGGGCAAACGCCTCCTGCACCCGGCGCGAGGCCGGCGGCGGCTTTTTCTTGGCGTGATCGGGCAGCGGCACCGAGTCCAGCATGCTCTTCCATTCCTCGGTGGCGCGGAAGAACAGGTCAAAGGCTTGTGCGAAGATCAGCGCATGCTCGTGACGGGTGACGAAGATCGATTCCAGCGCCGCATAGACGTCGGCACGGATGCCGATGTCGACCAGTTGCAGCGCGTTCATGGCGTCGATGACAGCACCGGGCCCGGCCGGAATGCCGGCGGCGCGCAGCGCGCGGGCAAAGCCGACGACGTTGTCGGCAATGTTGCCGGTGGGGGCGTTGAGGTGGTTGATCGCCATCGGTGCCTCGTCATTCCGGGGCACGCGAAGCGTGAACCCGGAATCTCGCGCCGTCATCTCCGGATTCCGGGTTCGCACTGCGTGCGCCCCGGAATGACGACTAGTCGCTCGTCGCTTCCTTCAAAACCTTCTGTAGCGTATCGCCCTGCATGCGAGCGATATCGTCCTGATATTTGAGCAACGCCCCCAGCGTGTCGCCGACCACCTGCGGGGTCAGCGAGCGCGCGTCAAGTTCGGACAGCGCGGTGGCCCAGTCGATGGTCTCGGCCACGCCCGGCGACTTGTAAAAGTCCTGGTCGCGCAGCGTTTGCACGAAGCGCACGACCTGCTGGGAGAGTTTTGCCGAGATGCCTGGCACGCGCGATTTCACAATCGCAAGCTCGCGCTCGGCAGAGGGGTAGTCCACCCAGTGATAGAGGCAGCGCCGCTTGAGCGCGTCATGGATCTCGCGGGTTCGGTTGGAGGTGATGATGACGATCGGCGGCGCCGGCGCCTTCACCGTGCCGAGTTCGGGGATGGTGACCTGGAAGTCCGAGAGGATTTCGAGGAGATAGGCCTCGAAGGCCTCATCCGCGCGGTCGAGTTCGTCGATCAGCAGCACCGGCGGGCCAGCCACATCCGGCTCCAGCGCCTGTAGCAGCGGCCGCTTGATCAGATAGCGCTCGGCAAAGATGTCGGACGAGAGCTGGTCGCGGTCGGTCTCGCCCGATGCTTCCGACAGGCGGATCGCGATCATCTGCGCGGCGCTGTTCCACTCATAGACCGCCGAAGAGACATCGAGACCCTCGTAGCATTGCAGGCGGATCAGCTTTCGCCCGAGCACCGCCGCCAATACTTTCGCGATCTCGGTCTTGCCGACGCCGGCCTCGCCTTCGAGAAACAGCGGCCGGCCCATGCGCAGCGAAAGATAGGTCACGGTCGCGAGCGACCGCTCCGCCAGATAGCCGCGCGAGGCGAGAAGCTCCAGCGTCGCATCGACGGATTTTGGTAACGCCGATGCACTCATGGGACAGCCAGTCTTGCTTCGGTAGGATGAGAGAACGTCAGGCTTTTGCGGTCGCGGCTTCCACCGCGCGCCGCGCCAGCACGGAGATCAGATGCGCCCGATACTCGGCGCTGCCGTGCAGGTCGCTGTTGAGCCCTTCCGCCGGCACCGTCAGGCCGTCGAGCACCTTGTGCGAAAAACGCTTCTTCAGCGCTTCCTCGAACGCGGCGACGCGGAACACGCCGTCCGAGCCCGCGCCGGTGACGGCGACGCGCACATCCGACGGACGCTTGGCGACGAACACGCCGACCAGCGCGTAGCGCGAGGCCTGGTTGCGGAATTTGATGTAGGCCGCCTTCTTCGGCAGCGGGAACATCACCTTGGTGATGATCTCGTCGGCCTCGAGCGCGGTCGAGAACAGGCCCTGAAAGAATTCTTCGGCCTTCAGCCGCCGCTTGTTGGTGACGATGGTGGCCCCTAGCGCCAGCACGGCGGCGGGATAATCCGCGGTCGGATCGTTGTTGGCGAGCGAGCCGCCGATGGTGCCCTTATGGCGCACCGCGGGATCGCCGATCATGCCGGCGAGCTCGGCGAGCGCCGGGATCGCTTCACCAACGATCGCGGAATTGGCGACGTCCGCGTGCTTTGCGGTGGCGCCGATCACCAGCGAGCGGCCCTTCATCTCGATCGCATCGAGGCCTTCGATGTGGGAGAGATCGACCAGATGCGGCGGGCTGGCCAGCCGCTGCTTCATGACCGGCACCAGCGTATGGCCGCCGGCGATTACTTTGGCGTCCTCGTTCTTGGCCAGCAGATTGGCAGCCTGCCTGACGGTACCGGGACGATGATATTTGAATTCGTACATGAGGATTTCCTGATCGCAGGTCGCGATTGATTTACGCGAGGTCCGACTTCGCCATCGCCTTGGCGCCGGCGGCGATCGAAACGACGATATTCTGGTAACCGGTGCAGCGGCAGAGATTGCCTTCAAGCTCTTCGCGGATGACCTGGTCGGACAGATCGTGGCCCTTGCGGTGCACCAGATCGACCGCGGTCATGATCATGCCGGGGGTGCAGAAGCCGCATTGCAGACCATGATGCTCGCGAAACGCCTCCTGCATCGGATGAAGCGGCGCGCCGTCAGCCGCCAGCCCCTCGATGGTGCGGACCTCATGGCCGTCAGCCATCACCGCCAGCGTGGTGCACGACTTCACAGCCTTGCCGTCGAGATGCACGACGCAGGCGCCGCATTGCGAGGTGTCGCAGCCGACATGGGTGCCCGTCAGCCGCAGGTTTTCGCGGAGGAACTGGACCAGCAGGGTACGGGGGTCGACGTTGGCGTTAACGGGGTTGCCGTTCACGATCATGGAAATCTTGGCCATCAGCACTCTCTTATCTGTCCGGCCGCATATCGGCCAAACAGGGGATTAAAATCATTCCAATCGTCATATTATGGGCCCTCCCGGTAATGAGCAACCTCGCCAGCCATCCATTGTCGGCATGGCCTGCCGCGGCTTACCGGGACTTTCGCCGGAGGCTAGCCCTGCACCGCCCTTAGCCTTGCACAGCTTTGGCAAAGTTGGCGAAGAACTCGTCGGCCAGTTTCTTGGCCGAGCCGTTGATCAGGCGCTGGCCGAGCTGGGCCAGCTTGCCGCCGATCTGCGCCTCGACATTATAGGTGAGCAGCGTACCGCCGTCCTTGTCCGACAGCGCCACATCCGCGCCGCCCTTGGCAAAGCCGGCCACGCCGCCTTCGCCCTCGCCCGTGATCTTGTAGCCGTTGGGCGGGTCGAGATCGCTCAAGGTGACCTTGCCCTTGAAGCGCGCCGACACCGGCCCGACCTTGACCTTCACCGTGGCGCGAAAGCCCTGGTCTTCCGTCACCTCCAGCTCCTCGCAGCCGGGGATGCTGGCTTTCAGAACCTCGGGATCGTTGAGCTTGTCCCACACGGCCTGGCGCGGCGCCGCAAGCTGGACTTCGCCGTTCATCGTCATGGCCATGGGTGGAGCCTCCAAATCACTGACAAGATCACGTCACTCGACTGCCCCCAGTAAAGCACGGTCGGCCCAAAAGGAAGGGCATCATTTGGATGACCGCCGATGCATATTCGCAGCGCAACAATTCCGCGTGAATGGTTTGGGATTGGCAGGGAGGTGCCGGGGTGGTTAGGTCGCGCGCAATGAGCACGTCCCTCTCCCCCCTCCTCGCACCGATGCTGTCGAGCGCGGCGATGCGCGCCGTCTGCGACGATGCGGCAACCCTGCAAAACATGCTGGCTTTCGAGGCCGCGCTGGCGCGCGCCGAGGCGGCGGCCGGCATCATCCCGGCAGCCGCGGCCGGTCCGATCGCAAGCGCCTGCAAGGCCGAATCATTCGATGCGGCTCACCTGGCGGAGGCCGCGACCCGCTCCGGCAATCTCGCCATTCCCCTGGTCAAGGCACTGACCGCCAATGTGGCCAGGATCGACGCGGAGGCGGCGCGCTACGTGCATTGGGGCGCAACCAGCCAGGACGTGATCGACACCGCGACCATGCTGACGCTGCGCGCCGGTATCGATGCGCTGCTCGGCGATATCGATCGCGCCATCGCGGGCTTTGCCAAGCTGGCGCGGCAGCACCGCAACACGGCGGTGGTCGCGCGCACCTGGCTACAGCATGCGCTGCCGATGCCGTTCGGGCTGAAGCTTGCCGAATATGCCGCGGCGCTGCATCGCTCGCGGGCACGGCTGAAGCGGTTGCGCGGCGAGGCATTGGCGCTGCAATTCGGCGGCGCCGCAGGCACGCTGGCCGCGCTCGGCGACAAGGGCCTGGTCGTCGCCGAAAAACTCGCGCAGGAGCTCGAGCTGCCGCTGCCGGAAGCACCGTGGCACAGCCATCGCGACCGCATCGCGGAAGCCGCCTCTGTATTTGCCATCATCGCCGGCACCTGCGGCAAAATCGCGCGCGATGTGTCGCTGATGATGCAGACCGATGTCGCCGAGGCTTTTGAGCCCGCGGGCGAAGGCCGCGGCGGCTCGTCCACCATGCCGCACAAGCGAAATCCGGTGGCGGCCGCCGGCGCGCTCGCCGCGGCGACGATGGCGCCGAACCTCGCGGCAACGATCCTTGCGGCGCAAGTCGGCGACCACGAACGCAGCGCCGGACCGTGGCATGCGGAATGGCCGACCCTGCCGACGCTGATGCTGGTCACGTCCGGCGCCCTCGCGGCCATCGTCGACATCGCCGAAGGGCTGGAAGTCGACGCGGCCCGCATGCGGGCGAATCTCGACGTGACGGGCGGGCTGATCCTGGCGGAAGCCGTATCGATGGCGTTGGCGGAAAAGATCGGCAAGAGCGATGCGCATCATCTGATCGAGGCTGCCAGCAAGAAGGCAGTCGCCGACAAGAAGCACCTGCGCGAGGTCGTGACGGCCGATGCAAAAATCACGGCGAATCTAGCTGCGGAAAAGCTTGCAAAACTGTTCGAGCCGATGGCCTATCAGGGCGCTTCGCAAGCGCTGATCGACCGGCTGCTCGCCTCGCTCGACGACAAATAGGATTCGGAGACACCTGACATGCCCATGATCGACGCCGACGGCTGCCTGCTCAACGTATCCGTCGAAGGCCGCGATGGCGGGCCGACCTTGATGCTGTCGAATTCGCTGGGCTGCACGCTGCAAATGTGGGAGCCGCAGATGCCGGCGCTAACGCAGGTATTCCGCGTCATCCGTTATGATCGTCGCGGGCACGGCAAGTCGCAGGTCCCGCCCGGCCCCTACTCGATGGAGCGTTTCGGCCGCGACGTGCTGGCGATTCTCGACGATCTCAACATCGAGAAGACGCATTGGTGCGGCCTGTCGATGGGCGGCATGGTCGGGCAATGGCTAGGCGCCAACGCACCGGAGCGCTTTGGCAAGATCATCCTCTCCAACACCGCCTGCTACTACGCGGACCCGACCAACTGGCACAACCGCATCAAGGCGGTGAAGGAAGGCGGCATCGCTGCTGTTGCCGATACCGTCATCGCCGGCTGGCTGACCGCGGATTTCCGCGAACGCGAGCCGCAGGTCACGGCCAACATGAAGGCGATGCTGCTGGCTTCGCCCGTGCAGGGCTATCTCGCCTGCTGCGAGGCGCTGAGCACGCTCGACCAGCGCGAGCTGCTGCCCAGGATCAAGAGCCCGACGCTGGTGATCGCCGGACGCCACGACACGGCAACGCCGGTGTCGGCGGCCGAACTCATCCGCAGCAAGATTCCCGGCGCGAGCATGACGCTGCTGGACGCCGCGCATATTTCCAATGTCGAACAGCCGCACGCCTTCACCGAGGCGGTCGTCGGATTCTTGACGCAACGCTAACACTAACCACGTCATTGCGAGCGAAGCGAAGCAATCCATCTTTCTTTGTGTGGTGACATGGATTGCTTCGTCGCTTCGCTCCTCGCAAGGACCGGAGGAGAGACGAATGGACGACAACAGGCGCCGCGACGACGGCATGGCCCAGCGCCGAAAAGTGCTCGGTAACGAATGGGTCGACAAATCGCTCACCAACCGGAATTCGTTCAACACCGACTTCCAGGATCTGATCACGCGCTATGCGTGGGGCGATATCTGGACGCGGCCGCATTTCGACCATCGCACCAGGCGCGTGCTGGTGATCGGCACCATGATCGCGCTCGGGCAATGGGACGAGTTTCGCCTGCATGTGCGCGCGGCGCTCGCCGAGGGCGGTTTTTCCCCCGATGACATCAAGGAAATCATCTTGCAGCAGGCGATCTATTGCGGCGTGCCGGCCGCCAATCACGCTACGAAGGAAGCGCTAGCGATTATCAATGAGCTGGGGTTGCTGAAGGGGTAGTTCGCGTTTGGCCGCCTCCGGCTGCACAGGCCGCTCAACGGCCAGCACGATCGCGGTGCCGAGCATCAGCAATAGTTCGGTGGCATGCAGCCGCATCGCAGCGGTCTCGCCGACCTGCGAGGCCATCACCATGCTGGCGAAGCTGATCAGGCTGCCGAGACCCAGCGCCATCGCGAGCGCCTCATCGCAGCCGCCGCTCTGGCGGACCTTCGGCCGGGAAATGAACACAAGGAAGATCGCGAAGAACGCCACCACGGTCATCCGGCCGAGCGCCAGCAGCCAGGCGAAGCGCACGGTCGCCATACCGTTCATGTGGAGGTGATCGCTGATGAACAACGCGACCGAAATGCTCGGCCGCTCATAGAGCGCATGAATCGGCGAGATCATGATCGCGAAGGCGATGATGGTCCAGGCCGGAATGAAATAGGCCGCCAGCAGCGCGCCGTTGAAAGAACTGAGCCGCCAGTTTGACATGCCGCTTCCCGCTGTTTTCCGCCTCACTCCTGCCGGGAGCGGCGGTTTGGGCAGACGTAACTCCCGTAAAGACGGCGCGGCAATTTAAACCCTTTGTTTACCTTAATGGCCGGGCCTGGACGGTAACGACTGGCAGACTCGTGATGAGCCGGACTTGATCCGGCCATCCGTCTTCTTCGAAAAAGATGGCCCCGCCGGGATGACAAAGAGAGAATGCAATTGCCCAAAAGAAAAGCCCCGCCTCTCGGCGGGGCTTCCCTTGTTCTCGCTCAGTCCGAACTAGCGATCCTGACCCGGATTGGGCTTTTGACCCTGACGGCCCGGATCCTGCTGCTGCTGGCCGGGCTTCTGGCCGCCGCCCTGTTGCTGACCAGGCTTCTGGCCCGGATTCTGGTTCTGCTGACCCGGGTTCTGATTCTGTCCGCTCATTCGGAAATCTCCCTTGTTCTGACTTAACCAGTCTCAACAGACGCGCATCAGTTTGGTTGCTCTGGAACATGGGTTCCTCCGCGGCCTTTCTGTGGCAGTGCGCGCTGCGACTGTTGCAAATCGGAACCGGGTCCAAACTACCTATGCACAAGACGTTTAAGCCGCAGCCCGCGCTGTTGCCGCGCCCGGGTTCCAACTGTTAGAAAACGGCACGACGCGACGATCAAAGGCTGCCGGGGGCCCTCGCCGCGTCATCTCTCTGTCAGCGGCAGCGCATGGATTATTTCGCCCAGCAACTCATCAATGGCCTCGTGCTCGGCTCGATCTACGGCCTGATCGCCATCGGCTACACCATGGTCTATGGCATCGTCGGCATGATCAATTTCGCCCATGGCGACATCTTCATGATCGGCGGCTTCATCGCGCTGATCACCTTCCTCATACTGGTCTCGTTCGGCCTCACCGCGATCCCGCTGATCCTGCTGGTCGTGCTGCTGGTCTCGATGGCGATCACTGCGCTCTATGGCTGGACGGTGGAGCGTATCGCCTACCGGCCGCTGCGGCATTCGTTTCGCCTTGCGCCGATGTTGTCGGCGATCGGCATGTCATTCGTGCTGACGAATTTCTCGCAAGTGTCCCAGGGCGCCCGCGTAAAACCGGTGCCGCCGATCATCACCGGCGGCCACACGCTGCATGAGGGCGCCGACGGCTTCGTGGTCCAGCTTTCCAACATCCAGATCATTGTCGTCATCACCACCGTCGTGCTGCTGGCGCTGTTCACCTGGCTGGTGTCGCGCACGCGGCTCGGGCGCGACATGCGCGCCTGCGAGCAGGACCAGACCATGGCCGCACTGCTTGGCGTCGATGTCGACCGCACCATCTCGATGACCTTCGTGATCGGCGCGGCGCTCGCCGCCGTGGCGGGCATGATGTACCTGCTCTATTACGGCCTGGTCGATTTCTTCATGGGCTTTGTCGCCGGCATCAAGGCGTTCACCGCCGCCGTGCTCGGCGGCATCGGCTCGCTGCCGGGCGCCATGCTCGGCGGTCTCCTGATCGGACTGATCGAGACGCTGTGGTCGGCCTATTTCTCGGTCGAGTACAAGGATGTCGCGGCGTTCTCGATCCTGATTGTCGTCCTGATCTTCCTTCCGACCGGCCTGCTCGGCCGGCCCGAAGTCGAAAAAGTCTGACAGGCTTCGCGTGAGCGCACCCCTGCCCGCATCCGCGCCAGCCTCACGAGCTCCCGGCGCCGCCCTCATCTTCAAGAATGCCGCCATCAGCGCGCTGGTTGCGCTGGTGCTGTTCTCGCTGATGATCGGCGTGCGCACCGAGGCCGGCCCTGACGGACAACTGACCTATTGGACACGGTTCGGCGAACTCGCCACCGTCGTCGCGCTGGTGTTCGGCGGCAGCATCATCGTCGAACTGCTGCGCCAATGGTGGGGACCGGCAAGCGAAACGAAGATCATTCCGCCTTCCGTGCAGAACGGGCTTGCCGTTGCCGGACGATGGATCGGCCCGGTGCTGCTGGTCTTTGCCATCCTCATCCCCGTGATCTTCTACAACGAGCGCTATCTGCTCGATCTGTCCATCCTCGTGCTCACCTATGTGATGCTCGGCTGGGGGCTGAACGTGGTGGTCGGTCTCGCCGGCCTGCTCGATCTCGGCTACGTCGCCTTCTATGCGGTCGGCGCCTATTCCTACGCGCTGCTCGCCACCAATTTCGGCCTGTCGTTCTGGATCTGCCTGCCGCTCGCCGGCATTCTGGCGGCATTCTGCGGCGTGCTGCTCGGCTTTCCCGTGCTGCGGCTGCGCGGCGACTATCTCGCGATCGTCACGCTCGCGTTTGGCGAGATCATCCGGCTCGTCCTGATCAACTGGCAGAGCCTGACCGGCGGGCCGAACGGCGTCACCGGCATTCCCCGGCCGACCTTGTTCGGGATCCCGCTTACGCCGGCCGACGACGGCCTTGCTGCTTTGCTCCGCATCGAGTTCTCGCCGACCCACCGCATCGTGTTCCTGTTCTATCTGATCCTGGCGCTGGCGCTGATCACCAACTGGGTAACGATCCGGCTGCGCCGCCTGCCGATCGGCCGCGCCTGGGAGGCGCTGCGCGAGGACGAAGTGGCCTGCCGTGCGCTCGGCATCAACACGACGACGACGAAGCTGACCGCATTTGCGACCGGCGCGATGTTCGGCGGTTTTGCCGGCGCGTTCTTCGCCACGCGACAGGGCTTCATCAGCCCGGAATCCTTCACCTTCCACGAATCCGCGCTGGTGCTCGCGATCGTCGTGCTCGGCGGCATGGGCTCGCAGCTCGGCGTCGTGCTCGCCGCGATCGCCATGATCGGCGGCTTTGAGCTGTTCCGCGGCCTCGACCAGTACCGCATGCTGGTGTTTGGCCTCGCCATGGTGCTCCTGATGATCTGGCGGCCGCGCGGCCTGATCGGCCATCGCGCGCCGACCGTGTTCCTGGAGAAGAACCAGGCGATCTCGTCCGACCTCGTCAAGGAGGGACACGGATGAGCGAGGCGCCGATCCTTTCCGTCGACAAGCTATCGATGCGCTTTGGCGGCATCGTCGCCGTCAACGAGCTCTCCTTCAGCGCCGCGCGCCGCAGTATCACCGCACTGATCGGCCCGAACGGCGCGGGCAAGACCACGGTGTTCAACTGCATCACCGGCTTCTACAAGCCGACGTCGGGCGCCATGCAGCTCACCCATGACGACGGCAAGACCATCCGGCTCGAGCGGCTGAACGATTTCCGGATTTCCAAGCAAGCAAAAGTCGCGCGCACCTTTCAGAACATCCGCCTCTTCCCCGGCATGACGGCGCTGGAGAATCTGATGGTGGCCCAGCACAACGCGCTGATGCTGGCCTCGGGTTTGACGTTTCTCGGCCTGATCGGCGCGCCGTCCTGGCGGGCGGCGGAAGCGCGCGCCATCGACCTCGCGCAGGTCTGGCTGAAGCGGATCGGCCTGCTCGAGCGCGCCGACGATGCCGCCGGCAACCTGCCCTATGGCGACCAGCGCCGGCTCGAGATCGCGCGCGCCATGTGCACCGAACCTGCGCTGCTCTGCCTCGACGAGCCGGCCGCCGGCCTCAATGCGCGCGAGAGCGCGGCACTCAGCGAGCTCCTGCTCTCGATCCGATCAGAACAGGGCACCTCGATCCTCCTGATCGAGCACGACATGTCGGTCGTGATGGAAATCTCCGACCACGTCGTGGTCATGGACCACGGCGTCAAGATCGCCGAAGGCACGCCGCAGCATGTGCGCGACGATCCCAAGGTGATCGCGGCCTATCTCGGCGCCGACGAGCAGGAAGCGATTGCCGTGATGGAGAGCGGCACGTGAGCGCGACCTCCGCCACGCCCCTGCTCGCGATCCGCGGTCTTCGTGCGGCCTATGGCAAGATCGAGGCGCTCAAGGGCGTCGATCTCGACATCAAGCCGGGCGAGATCGTCGCGCTGATCGGCGCCAACGGCGCCGGCAAGTCGACGCTGATGATGACCATCTTCGGCCGCCCGCGCGCAAAATCCGGTCAGATCGAATTCGACGGGCGCGACATCACCGGTGTTCCCACCCACGAGATCGCGCGGCTGCGGATCGCGCAGTCGCCGGAGGGGCGGCGGATTTTTCCGCGCATGAGCGTGGCCGAAAACCTCCAGATGGGCGCCGACGCCACCGATTGTAGCGAAAGCGACCGCGCGGCCGGACTGGAACGTGTCTTCACCCTGTTCCCGCGCCTGAAGGAACGCATCGCCCAGCGCGGCGGCACGCTGTCCGGCGGCGAGCAGCAGATGCTGGCGATCGGCCGTGCCCTGATGAGCCGCCCGCGCCTGTTGATGCTGGACGAGCCGTCGCTCGGGCTGGCGCCGCTGATCGCGCGGCAGATTTTTGACGCCATCAGGACCCTGAACCGGCAGGACGGTCTCACCGTGCTGATCGTGGAGCAGAACGCCAACCACGCCCTGAAACTCGCCCATCGCGGTTATGTCATGGTCAACGGCCTGATCACCCTGTCCGGAACCGGCAGCGAACTCTTGCAGCGCCCGGAAATCCGCGCTGCCTACCTCGAGGGCGGCCGGCACGGTTAGTGCCTGACACGTTCCCCGGACGCTGCGCAGCGGGCCGCACTTGCGGCCTGGTGCGCTGCTAAGCCGGGGTCCATCTTGGACAAAGCGTGGGTCCCGGCTCAGCGGTGCACCGCTGAAGAAGCGCTGCACCGCGTCCGGGACAAGCCATGCTGCGGCAAGATGCGCGAGCAATGGGCCGGATTGCCCGAAAATTGCCGATGACTTGGCGTCAAAATCAGCCGACAATACGATCTTCCACCCCGGCGGAGGGCCGGGCACTTCCCGTAGCGATCTACCCGCGAGGACATCCATGAAATCATTGAAGCTTATCGGCCTGGCACTGGGCGCGTCACTGGCGCTGTCGACCGCAGCGCTGGCGCAGGACATTTCCATCGCGGTGGCGGGTCCGATGACCGGGGGCGAATCCGCATTCGGCCGGCAGATGAAGAACGGCGCCGAACAGGCGGTGGCCGACATCAACGCCGCCGGCGGCGTGCTCGGCAAGAAGCTCGCGCTACAGGTCGGCGACGATGCCTGCGATCCCAAGCAGGCCCGCTCGGTCGCCGAGAAGTTTGCAAGCTCCAAGATCCCGTTCGTGGCCGGCCACTTCTGCTCCTCGTCGTCGATCCCGGCCTCGGAAGCCTATGCCGAAGGCAACGTGCTACAGATCACCCCGGCCTCGACCAACCCCGTGTTCACCGAGCGCAAGCTGTGGAACGTGGCGCGCGTCTGCGGCCGTGACGACCAGCAGGGTCTGGTCGCCGCTGACTACATCGCGAAGAATTACAAGGGCAAGAACATCGCGATCCTCAACGACAAGACGACCTACGGCAAGGGTCTTGCGGATGAGACCAAGAAGGCCCTCAACAAGGCCGGCGTGACCGAAAAGATGTTCGAGTCCTACAACAAGGGCGACAAGGATTTTAACTCGATCGTGTCGCGCCTGAAGCGCGACAATATCGATCTCGTGTTCGTCGGCGGCTACCATCAGGAAGCCGGCCTGATCCTGCGCCAGATGCGCGACCAGGGCCTCAAGACGGTGCTGATGGCGGGCGACGCCATGAACGACAAGGAGTTCGCTTCCATCACCGGCCCCGCCGCGGAAGGCACCCTGTTCACCTTCGGCCCCGATCCGCGCAACAAGCCGACCGCCAAGGCGATCGTCGAGAAGTTCAAGGCCAAGAACATCGACCCCGAGGGCTACACCCTCTACACCTACGCCGCGATGCAAGTCTGGGCGCAGGCCGCCGCCAAGGCGAAGACCACCGATCCGAAGAAGGTCATGGAAACCATCAAGGCCGGCGAATGGGATACCGTGCTCGGCAAGATGGGCTTTGACGCCAAGGGCGACATCAAGGCGATCGACTATGTCGTCTACAAGTGGGACGCCAAGGGCAACTACGCCGAGATCAACCCCAAGGGTTCCTGATCCGAAGTGGCGGGCTCCGCCTCACCGCCTTCGAGAAACAGCGAACGCCTCGGCACTGCCGGGGCGTTTTCCTTTTGTGCCGCATTCATTCCGGGAAAATGGAACCCGACAATAGTTCCGCCGGCGCCCAAACTTTTTTACCGGAACTCGATGGAACCAAACGCCTGCGGAGCGCTTGAAACCGTTTAGGCGAAGGTTCCATCTCATTGATTTCGTTGCATCACCTGCTGTTCCAACTTGATCCGCCGATGGGTCGGCAGTTCTATGGGCAGAACCTCATAACAGCCTTCAGATTCGAATGCCTGCCCGCCTCGAGGAGACACCATGAGTGATCTTTCCCCCGGAGCATCGTCCTCGCTGCGCCGTAGCAACAAACGAAAAGCCGCCAACGGAAAGCGCGAACCTCTGGGGGATCTGCTGCATGCTCTTCAAGCGATGCGATCAGGCGATTTCTCGGTGCGAATGACCGGCGATCATCTCGGCATCGAGGGCAAGATCGCCGATACATTCAACGAGATCGTCGCGGCCAACCAGCGCATGGCGCAGCAGCTCGAACATGTCGGCCAGGTCGTGGGCCGTGAAGGCAAGACCCGCCAGCGCGTCAAGTTCGATCTTACCAGCGGCTCATGGGCCGACATGGAAGGCTCGGTCAACACGCTGATCGACGATCTCTTGTGGCCGACGCGCGAAGTCACCCGCGCCGTTGCCGCCGTCGCGCAAGGCGACCTGCTGCAAACCGTGCAGCTCGACGTCGACGGCCGCCCGCTCGGCGGCGAGTTTTTGCAGTCGGCCAACATCGTCAACACGATGATCAAGCAGCTTTCCGTGTTCACCTCCGAAGTGACGCGCGTGGCGCGCGAGGTCGGCACCGAGGGCAAGCTCGGTGGTCAGGCCCAGGTGCCGGAAGTGACCGGCGTCTGGAAAGACCTCACCGAAAGCGTGAACTCGATGGCCAACAACCTCACCGGCCAGGTTCGCAACATCGCCGAAGTCACCATCGCGGTGGCCAATGGCGACCTCTCGAAAAAGATCACGGTCGACGTCCGCGGCGAGATTTTGCAGCTCAAGGAAGCCATCAACACCATGGTGGACCAGTTGCGCTCGTTCGCTTCCGAAGTGACGCGCGTCGCCCGCGAAGTCGGCACCGACGGCAAGCTCGGCGGCCAGGCGATCGTGCCCGGCGTCGCCGGCACCTGGAAGGACCTCACCGACTCCGTGAACGCGATGTGCGGCAACCTGACCGCCCAGGTCCGCAACATCGCCAACGTCACCACCGCGGTGGCGCGCGGCGACCTGTCGCGCAAGATCACCGTGGACGTCCGCGGCGAAATCCTGGAGCTGAAGGACACCATCAACACCATGGTGGACCAGCTCAACTCGTTTGCGTCCGAAGTGACGCGCGTGGCGCGCGAGGTCGGCACCGAAGGCAAGCTCGGCGGCCAGGCGCAGGTGCCCGGCGTTGCCGGCACCTGGAAGGACCTGACCGACAACGTCAACTTCATGGCCTCGAACCTGACGGCGCAGGTCCGCAACATCGCCGATGTCGCGACCGCCATCGCGGGCGGCGACCTCTCCAAGAAGATCACGGTGAACGTGTCGGGCGAAATCCTTCAGTTGAAGGAGACGCTCAATACCATGGTCGACCAGCTCAATGCCTTTGCCGGCGAAGTGACGCGCGTCGCACGCGAAGTCGGTACCGAAGGCCGGCTCGGCGGTCAGGCCAACGTGCTGGGCGTCGCCGGCACCTGGAAGGACCTGACCGAAAGCGTCAACTCGATGGCGTCCAACCTGACCGCGCAGGTCCGCAACATCGCGGAAGTGACCACCGCGGTCGCGGGCGGCGACCTGTCCAAGAAGATCACCGTGGACGTGCGCGGCGAAATCCTCGAGCTGAAGGACACCATCAACACCATGGTCGACCAGCTCAACGCGTTCGCCGGCGAAGTGACGCGCGTCGCGCGCGAGGTCGGCACCGAGGGCAAGCTGGGCGGCCAGGCCCAGGTGCGCGGCGTCGCCGGCACCTGGAAAGACCTGACCGACTCCGTCAACTCGATGGCCTCCAACCTGACCGGCCAGGTTCGCAACATCGCCGAAGTCGCCACCGCCGTGGCGAAGGGCGACCTGTCGAAGAAGATCACCGTGAACGTGTCGGGCGAAATCCTTCAACTGAAGGAGACGCTCAACACCATGGTCGACCAGCTCAACGCATTCGCCTCCGAAGTGACGCGCGTGGCGCGCGAGGTCGGCACCGACGGCAAGCTCGGCGGCCAGGCCCAGGTCACCGGCGTCGCCGGCACCTGGAAGGACCTCACCGACTCCGTCAACTCCATGGCGGGCAATCTGACGGCTCAGGTCCGCAACATCGCCGAAGTCGCCACCGCGATCGCCGGCGGCGACCTCTCGCGCAAGATCACGGTCGACGTGCGCGGCGAAATTCTTCAACTGAAGGAAACGCTCAACACCATGGTCGACCAGCTCAACCGCTTCGCCGGCGAAGTCACCCGCGTGGCGCGCGAGGTCGGCACCGAAGGCCGGCTCGGCGGCCAGGCCAACGTGCCCGGCGTCGCCGGCACGTGGAAGGACCTCACCGACAGCGTCAACTCCATGGCGGGCAACCTCACCGCGCAGGTCCGCAACATCGCCGAAGTGACCACCGCGGTGGCGCGCGGCGACCTCTCGCGCAAGATCACGGTGGACGTGCGCGGCGAAATTCTCGAGCTGAAGAACACCATCAACACCATGGTGGACCAGCTCAACGCTTTCGCTTCCGAAGTGACGCGCGTCGCCCGCGAGGTCGGCACCGAAGGCAAGCTCGGCGGCCAGGCCGAGGTGCCGGAAGTGGCCGGCACCTGGAAGGACCTCACCGATAACGTCAACTTCATGGCCTCGAACCTGACGGCGCAGGTCCGCAACATCGCCGAGGTCGCGACCGCCATCGCCGGCGGCGACCTGTCGAAGAAGATCACGGTGGACGTGCGCGGCGAAATCCTGCTGCTCAAGGACACCCTCAATACGATGGTGGAGCAGCTTCGCTCCTTCGCCGCCGAAGTGACGCGCGTGGCGCGCGAAGTCGGCACCGAGGGCCGGCTCGGCGGTCAGGCCGTCGTGCCCGGCGTCGGCGGCACCTGGAAGGACCTGACCGACAACGTCAACCTGTTGGCGGCAAACCTCACCACGCAGGTCCGCAACATCGCCGAAGTCACCACCGCCGTGGCGCGCGGCGACCTCTCGCGCAAGATCACGGTCGACGTGAAGGGCGAAATTCTCGAACTGAAGAACACCATCAATACCATGGTGGACCAGCTCAACGCCTTCGCGGGCGAAGTGACGCGCGTGGCGCGCGAAGTCGGCACCGAAGGCAAGCTCGGCGGCCAGGCCCAGGTGCCCGGCGTTGCCGGCACCTGGAAGGACCTCACCGATACCGTGAACTTCATGGCGGCCAACCTCACCGAACAGGTGCGCGGCATTGTGAAAGTGGTGACTGCCGTCGCCGACGGCGATCTGAAGCAGCAACTCACCGTGAAGTCGAAGGGCGAGGTCGCGGCCCTCGCCGATACCATCAACAACATGACCGAGACGCTAGCGACCTTCGCCGATCAGGTCACCAGCGTGGCGCGCGAAGTCGGCGTCGAAGGCCGCCTCGGCGGCCAGGCCAACGTGCCGAGCGCGGCCGGCACCTGGAAGGACCTGACCGGCAACGTCAACCTGCTCGCTGCCAACCTGACTTCGCAGGTGCGTGCCATTGCCGAGGTCGCGACCGCCGTCACCAAGGGCGACCTGACGCGCTCGATCCAGGTCGATGCGCGTGGCGAAATGGCCGAACTCAAGGACAACATCAACACCATGATCGGCAATTTGCGCCTGACCACGGACCTCAATACCGAGCAGGACTGGCTGAAGACCAACCTCGCGCGCTTCACCAACATGCTGCAAGGGCAGCGTGATCTGTCCACCGTAGGCCGGCTGCTGCTGACCGAGCTGGCGCCGCTGGTGAACGCGCATATGGGCGTGATCTATCAGGTCGAGAACGAAGGTCATCCGCA
Source organism: Bradyrhizobium lablabi (assembly GCF_018129385.1). Classification (GTDB taxonomy): domain Bacteria; phylum Pseudomonadota; class Alphaproteobacteria; order Rhizobiales; family Xanthobacteraceae; genus Bradyrhizobium; species Bradyrhizobium lablabi_C. The sequence continues at coordinate 10,812 of NZ_JAFCLN010000021.1, read as the reverse complement.
GCTGCGTCTGCTGTCGTCCTATGCTGGCGACGGCAACTATCCGCACCCGCTGTTCGTGCAGCTCGGCGAAGGGCTGGTCGGCCAATGCGCCATGGACAAACGGCAGCGGCTGGTGGCCGATATCCCGCCCGACGCGACGCCGGTCAATTCGGCGCTGCTGCGCGTGATGCCGAGGAATCTCGTGGTGCTGCCGGTGCTGTTCGAAAATCAGGTCAAGGCGGTGATCGAGCTTGCCTCCATCACCTCGTTCACCACCTCGCAGAGGACCTTCCTCGAACAGCTCACCGACTCCATCGGCATCGTGCTGAACTCGATCGAGGCGACGATGCAGACCGAGGGCCTCTTGAAGCAGTCGCAGCAGCTCGCCGGCGAATTGCAGACCCAGCAGCGCGAATTGCAGCAGACCAACGAGCAGCTCGAGCAAAAGGCCCAGCAGCTCGCCGAGCGGAACGTCGAGGTGGAACGCAAGAACCAGGAAATCGAGCAGGCCCGCCGCGCGCTGGAAGAAAAGGCCGGCGAGCTCGCGCTGACCTCGAAATACAAGTCGGAATTCCTGGCCAACATGAGCCACGAGCTGCGCACGCCGCTCAACAGCATCCTGATCCTCGGCCAGCAGCTCACCGAAAACCCCGACGGCAATCTGACGGGCAAGCAGGTCGAGTTCGCGCGCACCATTCACGGCGCCGGCACCGACCTGCTCAACCTGATCTCCGACATTCTCGACCTGTCGAAGATCGAATCGGGTACGGTGACCGTCGATGCCGAGGAGATCCTGATGACCAATCTCCTGGATACCGTCGGGCGCCCGTTCCGCCACGAGGCAGACAACCGGCAACTGTCGTTCACCGTCGACATCGATCCCAACCTCGGACGCAGCATCGTCACCGACTCCAAGCGTCTACAGCAGGTGCTGAAGAATCTCCTGTCGAATGCGTTCAAGTTCACCGGCGAAGGCGGCGTTCGCCTGAGCGTGTCGGCGGCGCTCGGCGGCTGGAGCGCCGATCACCCGATCCTGACGCATTCGCCGGCGGTGATTGCGTTCGAGGTGTCCGATACCGGCATCGGCATCCCCCTCGAAAAGCAGAAGCTGATCTTCGAGGCGTTCCAGCAGGCCGACGCCGGCACCAGCCGCAAATATGGCGGCACCGGCCTTGGCCTTGCCATCAGCCGCGAACTGGCGACGCTGCTCGGCGGCGAAATCCACCTGACCAGCGCGCCCGGCAAGGGCTCCACATTCACGCTCTATCTGCCGCTGAAGTACGCCGGACCTACGGTGGCGCCGCGCGTGCAGCCGCCGGCGTCCTTCAACCTGTCTTCGACGCAGCAGACGACGACGCAGGAACGCGTCATCGAGCAGCTCCCGGACGACCGGATGAACCTGGAACCGGGCGATACCATCCTGCTGATCGTCGAGGATGATCCGCATTATGCGCGCGTGCTGATCGACCTTGCCCGCGACAAGGGATTCAAGGTGCTGGTAGCCGCGCGCGGCGCCGAGGCGCTGGAACTTGCAAAGCAGTTCCAGCCGACCGCCGTCTCGCTCGACGTGTTCCTGCCGGACATGCTGGGCTGGACCGTGCTGAGCCAGCTCAAGCACAACCCCCTCACCCGCCATATCCCGGTGCAGATCATCACTCTCGACGAAGACCGCCAGCACGCGCTGGCGCGCGGCGCATTCTCCTTCGTCAACAAGCCGACCACGACCGAAGGCGTCAGCGCGGCGCTGTCGCAAATCAAGGAGTATTCAAGGCCCCGCCGCAAGCGCCTTCTGATCGTGGAGGACAATGCCGCCGAACAAATGAGCATCCGGGAACTGCTCGACCACGATGATATCGAGATCGTGACATCGGATACCGGCCGCGATGCCCTCTCCATGCTGCGCGACCGTCCGTGCGATTGCGTCGTGCTCGATCTGAGACTGCCCGACATGAGCGGCTTTGAGGTGCTCGATCAGATTCGCAACGACGATCAGCTCGCCAACATTCCCGTGGTCGTGTTCACGGGCCGGGAACTTTCCGCGGAGGAAGACGCGGAACTTCACACCATGGCGCGAAGCATCGTTGTGAAGGGCGTCGAGTCGCCGGAACGGCTGCTCGACGAAACTTCTCTGTTTTTGCACCGTGTCATCACGGAATTGCCAATCGAGAAGCAGCGTATGCTGGAGAAGCTGAACAGCTCCGACGAGGACCTGGTTGGCAAGACCGCGCTGCTGGTAGACGATGACGCCCGCAATATTTTTGCGCTGAGCAGCGTGCTGGAACGGCGCGGCATGAAGGTGCTTACCGCCACCACCGGGCACGAGGCCGTTGACCTCGTGCAATCGAATCCGGAGATTGCGGTCGTGCTGATGGACATCATGATGCCGCAGATGGACGGCTACCAGACGATCGGCGTGATCCGGCAGAATCCGTCGTTTGCGCGCCTGCCGATCATCGCGCTCACCGCCAAGGCGATGAAGGGCGACCGCGAGAAATGTCTCGAGGCCGGCGCATCGGATTATCTGGCAAAGCCTGTCAATACCGAACAATTGCTGCTGGCGATCCGCATGTGGCTACATCGTTGATCGGCGCGAACTCATGATGGACCACGAGAAGGTCAATATTCTTCTGGTCGACGATCAGCCCGCCAAGCTGCTCGCCTACGAAGTCATTCTCAAGGAGCTCGGCGAGAATCTCGTCGTGGCTGCGTCCGGCCGCGAGGCACTGGAATACCTGCTCAAGAACGAGGTTGCCGTCATCCTGGTCGACGTCTGCATGCCCGAGCTCGACGGGTTCGAGCTTGCCGCCATGATCCGCGACCATCCGCGCTTCCAGAAGACTGCGATGATCTTCATCTCGGCGATTCAGGTCAGCGATCTCGATCGGCTGCGCGGCTATGAGATGGGCGCCGTCGACTATGTGCCGGTGCCGGTCGTACCGGAAGTGTTGCGCGCGAAGATCAAGGTGTTCGCCGAACTTTACCGCAAGACCCGGCAATTGGAGCGGCTCAATGCCGAGCTGGAGGATCGGGTTCGCGCTCGCACCGCCGAGCTCGAGCAGTCGCATGCGAGGCTGCTGGAAAGCGAGCAGCGCCGCAGCCTTGCGATCGCCGCGGGACGGATGGGATCGTGGGACTGGGACTGGGTCAATGGCGACTGGATGTGGGACGAAGGCCAGTACCAGATCCTCGGCCTCGACCCGAAGACGTTTGTGGCGACACCGGCCAACATCCAGGCGCTGCTGCATCCCGACGATCTGGAGGAGCCGCGTCGGGCGCTTGCCCAGTTCCAGAAGGGCGCCAAGTCCTATGAGGCCGAATTCCGCATCATCCGCCCCGACGGCCAGATGCGCTGGTGTGTCGGCACCGCCGCGGCCACCCATGACAAGGCCGGCCGCGTCGTGCGCGTCTCCGGCGTCACGGTCGACATCACCGAGCGCAAGCACGCGGAGGAGCGCCAGAACCTCCTGGCACGCGAAGTCGACCATCGCGCCAAGAATGCGCTGGCGCTGGCGCAATCGATCGTGCGGTTGACCCGCGGCGAGAACGTCAAGGCCTACATCCAGTCGGTGGAAGGGCGGATCAATGCGCTGGCGCGGGTGCACACCGTGCTCTCGCTGTCGAGCTGGCAGGGCGCCGAGATCAGGCGTCTGGTCGACGAGGAGCTCGCGCCCTACTCCGACGGCAACCAGATCGCGCCGCTGTCCGGCCCGGAAATCCAGTTGCAGCCCGCCACCGCACAGACGCTGGCGCTCGCGCTGCACGAGCTCGTCACCAACTCGGCCAAGTATGGCGCGCTGTCGACGCAGGAAGGCCGCCTGTCGATCAATTGGGAGAACGAGACCGGCCTGCTGCGGCTGGTGTGGGAGGAGACCGGCGGGCCGCCGGTCGAAACGCCGACATCGCGCGGCTTCGGCACCCAGAGCGTGATCGCCAGCATCGAGTCCCAGCTTGGCGGCAACGCCGAATTCGACTGGCGCCGCGAAGGCCTGCTGTGCCGCCTGTCCGTGCCGCTGGAGCCGCGCGGCGCCGGGCAGGACCGTCATCAAAATCGCGATGCGGCGGCCGAAAGACCGCGCGGCGAGCGCACCGCGCGCTCGGCCGACGCCTGATCCGGTTCCGAAGGCGAGCTAAGCGACGGCCGCACCGCCGACAATTTGCCTGCCGCGAACGGTATTGATTGCGGTGAGCAGGTCGTTCGGGCGGAACGGCTTTTGCAGGCAGACCACATCAGACAGTTCCGGAGACCCCGTCACGAAATCCAGCGTCGTCATGCCGGATATCGCGATGATCGGCAGATCCGGAACCCGCTCGCGCATCTTGGCGATGAGATCGAGGCCGTTGCTGCCTTGCAGGAAGACGTCGACGATCGCGAGGTCGAAGCAGAACTGCTCGAAGGCGCTTATGCCGGCCGCCGCGGTTCCCGCTTCAACGACTTCAAATTGATTGATCCGCAGCACGATGCCGATCATCGCGCGCACATCGGCCTGATCATCGATCACAAGCACACGAGGCATGAAATGAACTCCCAGGCCGGGTCCGCCCGGCCCGCAAAATGGCTGATCCGGCGCAACGCCGGCGGCATTATTCGGGTCGATAGTAAAAACAGGGTTACCCGGGACCCGCACTCTAGGCCCCGTGCAATCAGGCAATATGTAACCCTCAGTTGATTCTCTTTCTCCGTCAATGCTGCGGCGTTCATTTGCGGGGTTCATATTTCGACTAGGTGGTCGGTTCCCGCGAATGCGGTATGCTCCGTATCCGGGGGCGGGCCAGGTGGCGCGCAAGACGCCAGTTGGCGGGGGCAAGATGCCGTCGGGCAATGATCGCAACGTCTTTCTTTCGACCATGCCGGCGACCGGTCGGGATCGCAGGATTGCGCTGGCCGTCGTCGCTGTCTCCGCGGTGCTGTTCGCAATCGCCGTGCCGTACGCCGGGGTACGACTGACGCCGGTACCGGCCTTCGTCGCGAGCTATCAGTCCGCGCTTGCCGTCAACGATCTGATCACCGCCGTCCTGTTGTTTTCGCAGTTCGCCGTGCTGCGTTCGCGGGCCCTGCTGCTGCTCGCCAGCGGATATCTGTTCACGGCGGGGGCCGCGGTCACCCATGCCCTGACCTTTCCGGGCCTGTTCGCCCCCTCCGGCCTGTTCAACGCCGGTTCGCAGACCACGGTCTGGCTGTACATGGTCTGGCACGGCGTCTTCCCGCTTCTTGTGATCGGCTATGCGCTGCTCAAGTCCGACGACTACAAGCCAACACGCGGCTCGACCGCCGGTCCGATCATGGCTTGCATCGTCGCGGTCTGTGCTGCGCTTGCTCTCTTCGCATGGATCGTCACGGCGCAGCACGACATCCTTCCGGTGCTGCTCAGCGGCGGTCACTACACGCCGGTCATGATCGGCGTCGTCTCCACGGTGTGGTGCCTCAGCCTCGGCGCGCTCATCGTGCTGTGGCTGCGCCGGCCGCATTTCGTCATCGACATCTGGCTTATGGTGGTGATGTGCGCATGGCTGTTCGACATCGCGCTGTCGGCGATCGTCAACGTGGCCAGATACGATCTCGGCTTCTACGCCGGCCGCATCTACGGGCTGGCCGCGGCAAGTTTCGTGCTGGCGGTGCTGCTGATCGACAACGTCGCGCTCCAGGCTCAATTGTCGCGCCTGCTCGGAACGGTGCGCCGCCAGGCCGCGTCGGACCGAGACTATCACGCCGAGCGCGAACGCCTGTTCAGCGCGGTCGTGGAATCCTCCAACGACGCGATCATCACCCAGACGCTGGACGGCACCATCACCGCCTGGAACCGCGCGGCCGAACGCCTGTTCGGCCACACGGCGACCGAGGCGGTCGGCAAGAGTATCGACCTCATCGTGCCGCCGGAACGGCGCGCCGAAGTAAATGACATCCTCGCCCGGATCGGACGAGGCGAACGCATCGAGCAGCACGAAACCGCGCGGGTGCGCAAGGACGGCCGCCCGCTCGACGTCTCGATCAGCATTTCGCCGATCCATTCGGCGGCCGGCGAGATCGTCGGCGTCTCCAAGACCGCGCGCGACATCACCGAGACCAAGCGGGCGCAAGCCGCGCTCGGCCAGGAGATCGAGGAACGTCGTCGCATCTTCGAAACCTCGCAGGACTTGATCCTGGTCAGCGATCCGAAGGGAAACCTCGTTCAGGTCAGCCCCAGCTCGATGTCCATTCTCGGCTATCTGCCGGAGGAGATGATCGGACGGAGCGCGATCGGTTTCATCCATCACGACGACCTCGAAAGCACCCGCGACGAGATGCGAGCGGCCCGGCGCGGACGCCTGATGCGGAACTTCGAAGCGCGCTACGTCCACAAGGACGGGCATGCGGTGATGCTGACATGGATGGGAACATGGTCCGAGCCCGTACAGCGCCACTTCTTCGTCGGCCGCGACCTGACTGAGAAGATGGCCACTGAGGCGCAGATCCGCCAGGCCCAGAAGATGGATGCCGTCGGACAATTGACCGGTGGCGTCGCGCACGACTTCAACAACATCCTCACCGTCATCACCGGAACGATCGGCATCCTTGCCGAAGGCGTCGCCGACAAGCCCGAGCTCGCCACGGTCGCAAAGATGATCGACGAGGCCGCCGATCGCGGCGCGAACCTCACCAAGCATCTGCTCGCTTTCGCCCGCAAGCAGCCGCTCCAGCCGCGTGAGATCGACGTCAACGCACTGGTGCTGGAAACCGCCAAGCTGCTGCATCCGACGCTCGGCGAGCATATCCAGATCACGCCGCTGCTGGCGGCGGACGCGTGGCCGGCGATGGTCGATCCGAACCAGCTCTCGACCGCGATCCTCAATCTGGCGCTAAACGCGCGCGATGCGATGCCGGGTGGCGGCAAGCTGGCGCTCGAAACCGCCAACGTCTATCTCGATGAAGGCTATGCCGCCATGCATAGCGAGGTCACCGTCGGCAACCACGTCATGGTCGCCGTCAGCGACACCGGCACCGGCATTTCCCCGGCCAATCTCGAGCGGGTGTTCGACCCCTTCTTCACCACCAAGGAGATCGGCAAGGGCACCGGCCTTGGCCTGAGCATGGTGTTCGGCTTCGTCAAGCAATCGGGCGGCCACATCAAGATCTACAGCGAGGAAGGACACGGCACGACGGTCAAGATGTATCTTCCGCGTGCAACCGGACTGGAGCAGACCGCGGCCGAGGCGGCACTGGCTGCCGCGCAGGTCGAAGGCGGCCACGAAACCGTGCTCGTGGTCGAGGACGATGCCATGGTGCGCAATTACGTCGTCGCGCAGGTCAGGAGCCTGGGCTACACCGCTCTCGAGGCGGCGAACGCGGCGGAGGCGCTTGCCCTGATCGACGCGAATCCGATGATCGGCCTGCTCTTCACCGATGTCATCATGCCGGGCGCGATGAACGGCCGCCAACTGGCCGACGAGGCCCTCAGGCGGCGCCCGGCGCTCAAGACGCTGTTCACGTCGGGCTACACCGAAAACGCCATCGTGCATCACGGCCGGCTCGATTCCGGCGTGCTGCTGCTGGCAAAGCCCTACCGCAAGTCCGAACTGGCGCGGATGATCCGGCTGGCGCTTGCCAGTTGAAGCGCGCCTCGCCTGTCCATATGCCACGATGAGGAGCCTTCGGGCCCAGAGGATGATCGCTTGAACAACCTGCTCACCGATATCGCCGGCGTCAGGGTCGGACATGCCGATGATGCCGCGCTCGCCTCGGGCGTCACCGCCATCATCTTCGACAAGCCGGCGGTCGCCTCGATCGACGTGCGCGGCGGCGGCCCCGGCACCCGCGAGGACGCCCTGCTCGATCCCGTCTCCACGGTGGACGCGATCGACGCCATCACGCTCGCCGGCGGCTCCGCGTTCGGACTCGAGGCCGGCGGCGGCGTGCAGGCCTGGCTCGCCGAGCGCGGCCATGGCTTTCGGATCCGCGATGCAGTGATCCCGATCGTGACCGGCGCGATCTGCTTCGATCTCCTCAACGGCGGCAACAAGGCGTGGGGACGCTTTTCGCCGTATCGCGATCTCGGCTATGCGGCGGCCGCGGCGGCGGGCAGCCATTTCGCGCTCGGCAGCGTCGGCGCGGGGCTTGGCGCCACCACCACGAATTTCAAGGGCGGTCTCGGTTCGGCCTCCGCGTCGACGGGCGGCGGCGTCAAGGTCGCGGCGATCGCCGTGGTCAATGCGGTCGGCAGCGTCACGGTCGGCGACGGGCCGTGGTTCTGGGCCGCCCCGTATGAGGTCGATGGCGAATACGGCGGCCGCGGCATGCCGCCATCCTTTACGCCCGACATGCTCAGGATGCGCATCAAGGGCGGACCGGAAGCAACCGCCGGCGAAAACACTACGCTGGTGGCAGTCGTCACCGATGCGATCCTGACGAAGGCGCAGGCCAGGCGCCTCGCGATGATCGCGCAGACCGGCATGGCGCGGGCGATCTACCCCGTTCATGCGCCGCTCGACGGCGATGTGGTATTTGCGGCGGCGACCGGCGCAAAGCCGATCGATCCCTTGTTCGGCCTCACCGAACTCGGCATGGTCGCCGCCAATGTGGTAGCCCGCGCGATCGCGCGTGGTGTCTATACCGCGACTGCGCTGCCTTTTCCGGGCGCGTTACCGGCCTGGGGGGATCGGTTCGGTTCGCGTCTTGCGTCCATCTGAGAACTAGACGCTGACAGACAGGGATGAACTCGCTTGCGCTGCGATCATGCTGGACTGGCGGTGAACCAACTGATTCATGAAATTGTAGGATGAGGCCGCATTGCCCGATGCGGTGGCGTTCGCAGCCGAGGTGTTCAACGAGGTGTCGAGCACCTGCATCAGCGGATCGGACTGCTGGGCATCGCCGGATTGATTGACCTGCGGATGATGGCGGTGATGGCCCTTGCCTTTCAGCGCCGCCAGCAGCTCGGCGGGGCTGATCGACCCGTCGCCATCCGTGTCGAGCTTGCTGAAGGCATCGTCGCGGCGAGCATCGTTGCCGCTGCCTTTTTCGAGCGCCTCGAATTCCGATTTGCTGATCTTGCCGTCGCCGTCGCTGTCGACCTTGGCGAACCATTCCTTCAGCGAGCCCGACTGCATCGACGACGAGGCATCCGGTCCGGACTGGCTCTGCGCCGCAAACAGCGCATTCATGGTTTCCGGCGAGATCGATGTTCCGGCTCCCGTCCCCGCCCCTGACGTCGGGCCCGACGGCGTCGGAGCATCGGCGGCAAAGGCGAACAGGTTGGGCGCGTCCTGCTTGACGCCCGTGGTTGGCTTGGACGACGTCAACGCCTTCAGGGCGTCGATGGCCGACGATGCTGCGCCTAGCGCTGCGAACATGGCGGGACTCCAACTGTAGCCACCGCATCGGTGGCGCGACGAACTCGTGCAGGTTCCTCAGCAAGTGCCGTGCCATGGTAAGAATCCCTTATTTCATTGGGTTTCCCGTAACCATGCCGCCCCGAGTACCCGGCAATTGATGCCGCCTCCGGCAGATTTTTCCGCCCACAGGAGTTGATCCGGCCTGCGTTGCCCCCGCTCATGGCGCGTGTTACGCGAATGCCAACGTCTATCGGGAAGCCGACATGTCCCAGCCATTTTTTCCACGTCCCCTCGTCATCGCGCCGTCGATCCTGGCGTCGGATTTTTCCAGGCTCGGCGAAGAGGTCCGTGCGGTCGACGCCGCTGGCGCCGACTGGATCCATCTCGACGTGATGGACGGCCATTTCGTGCCAAACATCTCCTACGGCCCTGACGTCATCAAGGCGATGCGCCCGCACACCAAAAAACTCTTCGACGCGCATCTGATGATCTCGCCCTGCGACCCCTATCTCGAAGCTTTCGCGAAGGCCGGCTGCGACCACATCACCGTGCATGCCGAGGCGGGCCCGCATCTGCATCGCTCGTTGCAGGCGATCCGCGCGCTCGGCAAGAAGGCCGGCGTCTCGCTCAATCCGGCAACGCCGGCAAGCGCAATCGAATATGTGCTCGACCTGATCGACCTCGTGCTGGTGATGTCGGTCAATCCCGGTTTCGGCGGCCAGGCTTTTATCCCCTCCGCGCTCGGCAAGATCAGGGATATCCGCGCGATGACCGCTGGGCGGCCGATCGATATCGAGGTGGACGGCGGCGTCGGCCCCGATGTGGCGGGCGAACTCGCCGCCGCCGGCGCCAATGCGTTCGTGGCCGGCTCTGCCGTGTTCAAGGGCGGCAGCATGGAATCGTACAAGGCGAACATTTCTGCGATCCGCAATGCCGCGCAACTGGCACGCGGGGAAGCGGTGTAGGTCTTCTAGTCGACGCGGCGAACGCAACTATTGACGGTCGTCATGCCCCGCGAAGGCGGGGCATCCAGTACGCCGCGGCCTATCGGTTCAACCACTACTGCCTCTGGAATACTGGATCATCCGCCTTCGCGGATGATGACGGGTGAGCATGTGGGAACGATCTCGCGACACACTGTGCCCGAGCTTTTCAAATTCATCGCGCCTCCGAAGATAGAGGGCGCAGGGAATGCCGGGTGCGCGCTGCACCCGCGGTCTCGTGTGCGCTGCTTGCGCATCAAAAAACTGCACACGAGCATACAGGTGAGCGGAGGCAGTCCGACATCCCCTGCGCAATGGCTTTACGGCTTATGTCGCGCTCTCCCTGGTGAGCGGGCTTGTTGTCACCATCGCCTCGCGGAAAATTCCGCAAGGTTTAGCGCCAGCGTCGCGGCGCCAGGACCACACGACTTCGCCGTACGCCCTTGTCCGGTCGTCTGCCGAACAAGCGCGTCCACCGCATCCCATCCCAACGTTTGGTGGCGATGGCCAACGCCCCTCCTCGGGGATGAGGTGCCGCTGTTAT
>NZ_JAFCLN010000020.1 GCF_018129385.1 Bradyrhizobium lablabi | reverse complement strand
CCCTGACAAAGGCCACACCTCGTTCTACACCGATTCCATCCAACCAATCAGCAGGGACCAAACACTTTCGCAGGGACGACAACGTTATAAGAACGCGACACACGATCATCCCGCCCAATAGTTTCAGCCATCACAAAGAATTTTCATCCGAAACCGCCCCCCAAAGCGTCCCGTAGTTCGGGCCAACGACGGGCGCTGTCAGATATCACCGACCAGACCCGTTGTTTCACTCGCCGGCGGATGCCCTGCCGGCCAGCTCAATCATCGGGAGAAGATCCATGTCGAAGCGTATTGCCCTGTTGTCCGCCGCCGCCTTCGCCGCGCTGGCGCTCACCGCCACGATCACCGCGCCGGTCTCGGCGGAGGAGAAGACCGTGATGGTCGGCGGCGCCGCGATGTTCCCCTCCAAGAACATCATCCAGAACGCCGTCAACTCCAAGGACCACACCACGCTGGTGGCGGCGGTGAAGGCCGCCGGCCTCGTCGAAACCCTCGAAGGCAAGGGTCCGTTCACGGTGTTCGCGCCGACCAATTCCGCCTTCGGCAAGCTGCCGGCCGGCACCGTCGAGAGCCTGGTCAAGCCCGAGAACAAGGGGACCTTGACCAAGATCCTCACCTACCACGTCGTGCCGGGCAAGCTCGCGGCCGCTGACCTCAAGGACGGCATGAAGCTCAAGACCGCCGAAGGCGAGCAGCTCTCGGTCAAGCATGACGGCGGCAAGGTCTGGATCATCGATGCCAAGGGCGGCCAATCCCTGGTGACGATCTCCAACGTCAACCAGTCGAATGGCGTGATCCATGTGGTCGACACCGTGCTGATGCCGGCGTCTTAAGGCATGATCCGGAAAAGTGGGCACCGGTTTTCCGAAAAGATCATGCCCACTATCAAGAAGTCCGCGCGTCCAACAGCCCCGTACCAGGATGCGTGACAGGGAGGCGAGCCGGGGCAACCTGGCTCGCTTTCTTGTGATGACAATAGGTCGCGTGCATGAAATCGATAGGCACGGGGTTGTAACGGAGAGCCGGCTTTCGGCGTATATACCGATAGCGACAGGAACCAGGCTGAAGGAACCGGATATGTCGAGCCTCACCGTCAGCAATGAGCAAACCACCTCGGCCAAGCCAAGCGCGGCCAAAGTGGTTCAGCCCGCCTGGGTGCGGATCCTGCATTGGGTCAACGCCTTTGCCATGGTCCTGATGATCATGTCGGGTTGGCAGATCTATAACGCCTCGCCCCTGTTCGGCTTCACCTTCTCCAGCTCCATCACGCTGGGCGGCTGGCTCGGCGGCGCGCTGCTCTGGCATTTCGCGGCGATGTGGATTTTGATGGTGAACGGCCTGCTCTATCTCGCGCTCGGTCTGGCCACCGGCCGCTTCCGCAAGAAGCTGCTGCCGATCACGCCGGAGGGTGTGATCTCGGATACGAAAGCCGCACTGACCGGAAAACTCTCGCACGACGACCTCTCGAAATACAATTACGTGCAAAAGCTGCTCTATGCCGGCGTGATCGTGGTCGGCGTGCTGGTCGTGCTGTCGGGCCTTTCGATCTGGAAGCCGGTGCAACTGCAATATCTCACGGCGCTGTTCGGCGGCTATGACGCCGCGCGCTATGTCCATTTCTTCTGTATGGCGGCGATCGTCGCCTTCATGGTGGTGCATGTCGCGCTGGCGCTGCTAGTGCCGAAGAGCCTGCGCGCCATGATCATCGGCCGCTGAAAGGAGCATCATCATGGGCCGCCTGCGTTCGCTCATCATCCCCGGCGTCGACAAGAAGCTGCTGGTTCGCGATGCCGCCAAATCGATGCCGGACCTCACCCGCCGCCGCTTCATCACGGGCGGCGCCAGTCTCGGTGCGCTGACCCTGCTGACCGGCTGCAATGTCGTCGACAGCTCTTCGGCCGAGGAGATGCTCAAGCACGTTTCGAAATTCAACGACGCTGTGCAGGCATGGATGTTCAATCCGAACGCGCTGGCGCCGACCTTCCCGGAGAGCGCGATCACAAGGCCGTTCCCGTTCAACGCCTATTACTCGATCGACGAGGCGCCGGAGGTCGACGGCAAGAACTGGAAGCTCGAGGTGCGCGGCCTCGTCGACAACAAGAAGTCGTGGACGCTGGACGAGCTCTATGCGCTGCCGCAGGTCAAGCAGGTCACCCGCCACATCTGCGTCGAGGGCTGGAGCGCGATCGGAAGCTGGACCGGCACGCCGCTGCGCGATTTCCTCAAGCTGATCGGCGCCGACACGCGCGCCAAATACGTCTGGTTCCAGTGCGCCGACAAGGACGGCTACAATTCGCCGCTCGACATGGCGAGCGCGCTGCATCCGCAGACGCAAATGGCGTTCAAGTTCGCGGATGAAATCCTGCCGGTCGCCTACGGCTACCCGATGAAGATCCGCGTGCCGACCAAGCTCGGCTTCAAGAACCCGAAATACGTGATCTCGATGGAAGTCACCAACGACTACAAGGGCGGCTTCTGGGAAGACCAGGGCTATAATTCGTTCAGCGGGAGCTGACGTGCGTTCGTCATTCCGGGGCGCGCGTAGCGCGAGCCCGGAATCCATAACCACAGGCCGTTGTTGGTTCAAAGAAGGCCGTTGACGAATTCGCAAGACAATGACCGTCACGGCGTATGGATTCCGGGCCTGCGCCTTCGGCGCATCCCGGAATGACGGCGGTCAAGACTTTAGCAACTTCCTCTGAAACGCCGACAACACCGCGCCCAGCGCCAGCATCGCCGCGGAAACATTGAGCGCATACGACAGGCTTCCCATCGCATCCGTGATCGCGCCGACCACGATCGGTCCCAGCGTCTGGCCGATGCCGAAAGAGATCGTCAGCCCCGCGATCGCGCTTGGCCACGCGGCCGGCGCGTAGTTGAAGCGAACGAAGGCGGTGGTCGATCCGACCACGGAGAAGAATGCCACGCCGAACACCAGGGCCGACGCGGCCAGCAGCACCGGCGAGTTGCCAAGAATCGGTGCAAGGATCGGCATTGCGGCGCCGATTGCGTTGGTGCCGAGGATGATGGCGGTGGCGATGCCGCCGCGGTCGAGCGCCAGCACGTGCCGCCACACCCACGGCGTCACGAAGGCGGATAGTCCGATCAGGCTCCAGAAGGCGCTCTGCGCCGCGGCGCCGCCGCCGGAGTCGCGGACATAGGCGATCATGAAGGTCATGTAGGCGATGTAGCCCGCGCCGAACATGAAATAGGCGGCGAGATAGAACACGACCGGCGCGATGGCGAATTTGGCGGCGGTGGCGCGGCCGGCGGCGGCGCCTTCGCCGAGCGGCGCCAGCAGCAGCGGAATCGTCATGGCGACCGCCAGCAGCGTCAGCGCCCACCACACGATCCACCATGACCCCGGGCCGAACGCCTGTAACACATAGGGCGCGATCAGGCCCGAGGCGACGATGCCGATGCCGGGCCCGGCATAGAACAGGCTGAGCAGGAAATTGGCGCGCTCGGGCCGCGACTGCGCAATGGTTGCCGCCAGCGCGCCGCCGCCGACGAAGCCGGCCGCTGCGGCGAGGCCAGCCAATAGCCGCGCAAAGCTCAGCACGAAAAAATTGCCCGAGATCGCGCACAGCGCCAGCGAGAGCACGCAGCCGAGCGTTCCCCAGCGGACGGAAGCGGCGAGCCCGAACCGCCGGATCATTTGCGAGGCGAACAGCGCGCCGACGAGATAGCCGGCGGCATTGATGGTGTTCATGAAGCCGGCGGCGGAATAGGACCACACCAGCGAGTCGCGCATGTCGGGCAGCACCAGTGCATAGGCAAAGCGCCCGATGCCGAGGCCGACGGTCGGCGCAAGCGACAGGATCAGGATCAGCCGCGCGGGATGCGGGTAGGGATTGGGGCTGTCAGGTGGATTCACAAAATGCTCCGGCAGCGCATTGTGGCAGGACGCCGAGAGCTTGCACAGGCATGCTGCCCACAATGGTGTCTTGCAGATCGCACAACATCAGCCTGCCAGCACCAGCGCGACGCCGGCGACCGTGAGCACGGTTCCGGCAACGATGCGCGGGGTGATCGCGACGTGCTTGAGCACCATCGCGCTCAGGATCACCGTCACAAGCGGATAGATCGCGAGCAGCGGCGCGACCAGCGCGATCGGCCCGTTGCGCACGGCGGCAAACAGCGTCAGCGCGCTGAGGCCGTTGCTGATCCCCGTCACCGCAAACCAGAACCGGCCTGAGCGTGGCGCCTCGGCGATGAAGCTGCCCTTGCGTATGCGCTCAACGGCGAGCACGACCAGCGACGACATGATGTAGCCGATCAGGCACGCCCATAGCGGGCTGGGCCATACCTCAAGCCCGAGCTTGACGATCGGCGGCGTCACGCCCCGGATCAGCGCGCCGCCGAGCGGCAGCAGCAGGGCCCAACTTCGCCAGTGGCCGAGGTCGCGCGGGCGGGTGACGGTGATGATGACCGCGCCCACCACCGCCAGCACCAGGCCGGCCAGTTGCATGGCATGCAGCGGCTCGTGCAGCAGCACAACCGCGAGCGCCACGGCAAACAGCGGCGCGAGATTGCCCAGCGTCGAGGTGATGACCGGCCCGAGCGCGCGGTTGGAGGCGAAGGTCAGCAGCGTCAGGCTGGCGGGAAAGAACAGTCCGATCGCCATGAAGATCGGCAGCCCGCGCCAGACCACCGGCTCGCCGGCCAGGATCAACGGCGACAGCAGCAGGAACAGAACCGTGAAGGAGGGAACACTGATCGCCGCGCCGGACAGCGGCTCGACCGTCCGCAGCCCCAATTGCGCCGTGACCACGGCCGCGCCGAGCAGGGTGGCGGAGGCAAAGGCGAACAGGATGGCAAGGGTCATGGCGTCCGTCTTGGGGCGGGCTTGAGCGCCGCAACTGTCACCTGCGCCGGGGTGCCTTGCCAATCCCCTCGGGGCGATTTAGCACTCCGCGCGCAGATTTCCCCTCGTCATGCCCGGGCTCGACCCGGGCATCCATCTCCTCAAGAAGGATGGATTGCCGGGCGTAGGCGAGCGAAAGCGACGCCGTCCTTCAGACGGCTATGCCCGGCAATGACGACAACAGTGTTGAGGCGACAATGGCGACCCACAAACTGCTGCTTCTCCCCGGCGACGGCATCGGCCCCGAAGTGATGGGCGAGGTGAAGCGCCTGATCGACTGGCTGAACAAGCAGGGCATTGCCTCGTTCGAAACCGAAGAAGGCCTGGTGGGCGGCGCCGCCTATGACGCGCACAAGGTCAGCATCAGCGAAGGCGACATGGCCAAGGCGACCTCCGCCGACGCCGTGATCTTCGGCGCGGTCGGCGGTCCCAAGTGGGACAGCGTGCCCTATGATGTCCGCCCGGAAGCCGGCCTGCTGCGCCTGCGCAAGGATCTCGGTCTGTTCGCGAACCTGCGTCCGGCCGTGTGCTACCCGGCGCTGGCGGAAGCTTCCAGCTTGAAGCGCGAGGCGGTCGAAGGCCTCGACATCATGATCGTGCGTGAGCTCACCGGCGGCGTCTATTTCGGCGAGCCCAAGACCATCACCGATCTCGGCAACGGCCAGAAGCGCGCCATCGACACCCAGGTCTACGACACCTACGAGATCGAGCGCATCGCCCGCGTTGCCTTCGATCTGGCGCGCAAGCGCAAGAACAAGCTGACCTCGATGGAAAAGCGCAACGTCATGAAATCGGGCGTGCTCTGGAACGAGGTGGTGACGCAGGTGCATCAGCGCGAATACAAGGACGTCACGCTGGAGCATCAGCTCGCCGATTCCGGCGGCATGATGCTGGTGAAGTGGCCAAAGCAGTTCGACGTCATCGTCACCGACAATCTGTTCGGTGACATGCTCTCCGATATCGCGGCGATGCTGACCGGCTCGCTCGGCATGCTGCCGTCGGCCTCGCTCGGCGAGATCGATGCGAAGACCAAAAAGCGCCGCTCGCTGTTCGAGCCGGTGCATGGCTCGGCACCCGACATCGCCGGCAAGGGTCTTGCCAATCCGATCGCGATGATCGCCTCGTTCGGGATGGCGCTGCGCTACTCCTTCGACATGGGCGAGCTCGCCGACAAGGTCGATGCCGCCATCGCCGCGGTGCTGGCCAGCGGCCTGCGTACGGCGGACATCAAATCCGAGGGAACGACGGATGTGAACACCTCGCAGATGGGCGAGGCCATCTTGAAGGAATTGCAGAAACTGCACGCATGATCGTTGTCGTCCCTGCCTAGTGCGCAATTGCGCACGGGAGCAGGGACCCATAACCACAGGGGCCAGTTGCAGCAAAGGCAACTGGCCCCCTGTTTCTATCGACAGGCCGCGGCGTATGGGTCCCGGCGTTCGCCGGGACGACGCAGTGGGTTGGCCTGCGCTAAATCAATACAGCGGGAAGCGCGTCGGGTAGCCGCCGAGGTCCGACGGCGGATTGAGCGGCTGGCGGTCGATCGGCCGGTTGAGATTCTCGCGCGCGAAGGTCGGATAACCGATTTCCGGCGGGAACGCGTAGTCGGTGAACTTGCGGTCGCCCGGCAGCACTTCGGTACCGGCGTCGAGCCAGGAGCGCGTGCTGACGTAAACGCGGGTTCGCGGGCCCTGCTGATAGACCCGGTTGGGTCCGCCCGGCCCGTAGGTGACGCGGCCATCCCTGTCGTATTTCAGCCGGGTCTGTTGCGCGTCTGCGGGGGCCACACTGAGAGCGACGACGGCAATCGCCGAAAGCAGTACGGAAAGTTTCACGGTCATCGCGTCCTCGTCATTGCGGCAAGTCAGGACTTGGCAGGCGGCCACGTCCGATTTGGGGCCATCCTAGCTCCCGGAGATATGGGGTCACTAGGTCAATTGGGCCACACCGGGCGAGAATAATGCCGGCAAGACCTTAAAAGTTGCATGAAAACCAGCGGCTTGGCCGAATGCCGGCGGTCAGAATGCCGCGCGCAGGTGCGGATTGTCGGTGCCCGTCACCCAATCGGCCGACTGGGCCGGTGCCGAGGCGGCCGCGCAGTCGTTGCGGCGGAGCTCGGCGTGGGCAAACAATTCGGCCAGCCTTTGGTCATTGCCGGCGCTGACCAGCGCCAGCCGGTTCAGTGTGCAGGCAATCGCCGTCCGCCGGGCCGGCAGCGTGTCGCCCTGGCAGGACCAGCCGGAAATCAGCACATGCGGCTGTTCGATGCGCTTGCGGAAGCTGAGGCAGGCCTTCTGGCCGGCGGTCTCGCCCATCAGCCGCAGCGTGACCGCGCCGAATTTGCTGTCGATGATGCCGGCGGCCTCGCCGTGGCCGGCCGTCGGCGCCGCCTCGTCCAGCTCGCCGCCGGCGCGGTAGATTTCGAGCTCAGCGGCCGGCTTTCCATCCGGGCCGAGCCAGCGCAGGACGTCCTTACGGCCGCCTTCGGGATGCCGGAGGATCCGGTAAGCATCTGACCTGTATGCCAAATCGAACTGGCTGACGGCGAAAGCCGGGGTCGAGCGGGTGGCCGCGCTCCAGCCCACCCGCGCGGAAGGTTCCACTTCCGGGTCGGCAGGGGGAATCTGGTCCCAGAGATAGATTCCGAGGATGGCAATCAGCGCCAGCGAGCACACATAGGCGATCAGGCGCGCCAGTGTGCCGCAGACTTCGTCCCCGAAGCTGGCCAGTGCCGGATGGATTCGGAGGCTATAACGGGAGGGGGCCGTTCTGGCCTCGCGGGAATGCATCAGACGCCCAAAAACGCGGGTACTAACGTTGTCTTGGGGGCGTTTCTCGCATAGAAGCGCTGCCTCTTCCCTTTCCGCCAGATGCGGCGGGGAGGCATTTTTCCTCGGAGAGTGAACGATGGGTTACAAGGTCGCAGTGGTTGGAGCCACCGGCAATGTCGGGCGCGAAATGCTCAACATTCTGGACGAGCGCAAATTCCCCGCTGACGAGGTCGTGGCGCTGGCGTCGCGCCGCAGCGTCGGCGTCGAGGTCTCCTATGGCGACCGCACCCTGAAGGTCAAAGCCCTCGAGCATTACGATTTCTCCGACGTCGACATCTGCCTGATGTCGGCGGGCGGTGCGGTGTCGAAGGAATGGTCGCCGAAGATCGGCGCCGCCGGCGCGGTGGTGATCGACAATTCGTCGGCCTGGCGCATGGACCCGGACGTGCCGCTGATTGTCCCCGAGGTGAATGCGGACGCGGCCAAGGGCTTCACGAAGAAGAACATCATCGCCAATCCGAACTGCTCGACCGCGCAGCTCGTGGTCGCGCTAAAACCCCTGCACGACAAGGCCACCATCACGCGCGTGGTGGTTTCGACCTACCAATCGGTGTCGGGCGCCGGCAAGGATGCGATGGACGAACTGTTCTCGCAGACCAAGGCCGTCTACACCAACGACGAACTGGTCAACAAGAAATTCCCCAAGCGCATCGCCTTCAACGTCATCCCCCACATCGACGTCTTCATGGAAGACGGCTACACCAAGGAAGAGTGGAAGATGATGGCGGAGACCAAGAAGATCCTTGATCCCAAGATCAAGCTCTCCGCCACCTGCGTGCGCGTGCCGGTGTTCGTCGGCCATTCCGAAGCGGTCAACATCGAGTTCGAGAATCCGATCACGGCGGACGAGGCCCGCAACATCCTGCGCAACGCGCCGGGCTGCCTCGTCATCGACAAGCAGGAGCCGGGCGGTTACGTCACGCCCTATGAAGCGGCCGGAGAGGACGCCACCTATATCAGCCGCATCCGCGAGGATGCGACGGTCGAGAACGGCCTTGTCCTGTGGTGCGTATCCGACAATCTGCGCAAGGGCGCCGCGCTGAACGCGATCCAGATCGCGGAAGCCCTGATCAACCGCAAGCTGATCAGCGCCAAGAAGAAGGCGGCCTGACCAGATGTCCGGAGCCGGAGAGTCGCAAATGACCGAACAGCCGGCTCCCGCTCCCTATCGGCCCAATCCAAAGCTCAAGCGCGCCGAGCGCGGCTTTGAAAGCGTGATCTTCAACAGCCGCTGGCTGATGGCGCCGTTCTATTTCGGCCTCGTTGTCAGCCTTGCGGTGCTGTTGTTGAAGTTCTGCATGGTGCTGTGGGAGTTCATCGTGCACGCGCCGGGCTCGAAGGAGTCCGACATCATTCTTGGCGTGCTGGCTCTGATCGATCTCTCGCTGACCGGCAATCTGATCCTGATCGTGGTATTTTCCGGCTACGAGAATTTCGTGTCGAAGATTGATCCCGGCGGCCACCCGGACTGGCCCGAGTGGATGACCAAAATCCATTTCGGCGGGCTGAAGCAGAAGCTGCTGGCTTCCATCGTCGCCATCTCCGCGATCCAGGTGCTGAAGGCCTTCATGAACATCGATACCAACTTCGATTCGACAAAGCTCGCCTGGCTGGTCGGCGTTCATTTTGTGTTCGTGGTCTCGGCATTCATGCTGGCGATTTCCGACCGCTGGAGCGGCGGCGATCACGGCGGGGAGTAGTAGACCCTCATGGTGAGGAGCGCGTCTTCGCGCGTCTCGAACCATGAGAGCCCGTGGCCCATCCTTCGAGACGGCCGCTTCGCGGCCTCCTCAGGATGAGGTCTGTGATTCCCGCGCGCTGCGGAATTCCTTGGCTTCCTGGTCGAGCACGAACAGCGAGCCCTCGGCGACGCCGAAATAGGCGCCGTGCAGCTCCATCTCGCCCTGATGCACGCGCTCGCGCACGAAGGGGAAGGTCATGAGGTTCTCGAGGCTGCGGAACACGGCGGCCTTTTCGATCCTCACCGTGAAATCGTGCATGGTCTCATGGCCGCGCTGCTCGACGATCTCGCCGGGCTTGATGAACATCGACATCCAGCGGCCGATGAAATCACCGGGCGACAGCGGCTTGATCTTGTCGATGAAGGCGCGGATGCCGCCGCATTGGGCGTGACCCAGCACGACGATATGCTTCACCTGTAGCACATTGACGGCATATTCCAGCGCCGCCGAGACGCCATGGGCATTGAAGTCGGGCTGGTAGGGCGGCACGAGATTGGCAACGTTGCGCACCACGAACAGTTCGCCCGGGCCGGCGTCGAAGATCACCTCGGGGGAGACGCGGGAGTCGCAGCAGCCGACCACCATCACCGCCGGCGACTGGCCGCGCTCGGACAATTCGCGGTAGCGCGACTGTTCGGTCGGCAGCCGCTGCGTCGTGAAGGTCCGGTAGCCGTCAAGCAGATGTTGGGGAAACGAGGGTGCCATGACTTTGGCTAACCATATGCCGTTGACGGGAACAAGGCTTTCGAAAGACAGGCCGGAATGCTATCGCGGGGTGCCCAAAAATCGCGCTTCCAAGGAACTGTCCATGACCCGTCCGCGCCGCAGCCTGTTGTTCATGCCGGGATCGAATGCGCGGGCGCTGGAAAAGGCCAGGACGCTGCCGGCCGACGGCATCATCCTCGACCTCGAGGACGCGGTGGCGCCCGATGCCAAGGCGATGGCGCGCGACCAGATCGCGGCGGCCGTGGCTGCGAGGGGATTTGGCAAGCGTGAGGTGCTGATCCGCATCAACGCGCTGGATACGCCGTGGTGGATCGACGACGTCACCATGGCCGGCAAGGCCAGGCCCGACGGCATCCTGGTGCCGAAGATCTCCAGCGTCGCGGATTTGGCAGCAATCGCCAATCGCCTCTCCGACATCAATGCGGACATGTCGATTCGGGTCTGGGCCATGATCGAGACCTCCCGCGCCGTGCTGGATGCCGACAAGCTGGCGGCGGCCTCGCGCGATTCCGAGATCCGGCTCGCCGGTTTCGTGTTCGGACCGAACGACATCTCGCGGGAGACACGGATCAGGATGCAGCCGGGCCGCGCGGCGATGATCCCGATGATCACCCATTGCATCCTCGCCACCCGCGCCCATGGGCTGGAAATCCTCGACGGGCCCTACAGCGACATCGCCAATATCGACGGCTTTGCCGCCGAATGCGCCCAGGGCCGCGACCTTGGCTTCGACGGCAAGACGCTGATCCATCCGAGCCACATCGAGGCCTGCAACGCGATCTTTACGCCGCCGGCCGAGGAAGTGGCGCAGGCGCGAAAGATCCTCGCGGCATTCGAGTTGCCGGAAAATGCCTCACGCGGCGCGATCCAGCTCGACGGACGGATGGTGGAGCGGCTGCACGCCGAGATGGCCAAGCGGACGATTGCGATCGCGGATGCGATCGCAGCGATGGGGCATTAATTACCCTCTCCCCTTGTGGGAGAGGGTGGCTTCGCGAAGCGAAGCCGGGTGAGGGGTTCTCTCCGCGGATACAGACCCCTCATCCGTCGCGGACTGCGTCCGCGCCACCTTCTCCCACAAGGGGAGAAGGGAAGGGACGCCAGCTCTAGGATCCAAACCTCTTCGCGGCCCACGCATATAGGCTGCCAGCGACGGGCGCCTGATTGCCACGGCCCTTTGGTGAGATGTGGAAGCCGACGATCGCGGGATCGGCAATCAGCTTCGAGAAATCACCGGGCTCAAAAAACAGTTTTGGCTCGGCATGCACCGCGTAAAACGACTGCTTCGGCTGCGCGTGACTGATCTCGCCGCTACGCCGGGCCAGCGCCGTGAGCGAAGCCGGCCCATAAATCGCAACGCGAAGATCCGCCGTGCGGCTCGACCGTCCGCGCAACTGACGTAGCACCAGGATGCAACGATGCCGCAGCGCGAGCCAGTCCGGCTCCAGTTCGTCCTGCTCCATCAGATCATGGAAAGCTTTCACGATCGCATCGTCTGCCGGCAGATACAGCACGGAATTGCCGAGCTGGCGCGGACGCTCCCAGGCAAAGTAGGGTTTTGCGGGATCGACATCGATCGGCTTGAGCAGCAGCACATCGGCGTCGAGCCACAGGCCCGCGCCTTGCGCCATCAGGCGCATGCGGAAAAAATCCGAGAACTGCAGAATGGTCCAGTCGCGCCAGCTTCCGTCCGGCTGCGGTGGGCGAAGCTTCTCGGAGAAGGCGTGCGGCAGCACCGCTTCGGCTTCCGCATTGCCCACGCCATCGGGCAGGCCGGGAAGCGGATCGAAGCTGTAGACGGTGACCTTGTGGCCGGCGGCCACCTGTGAGCGCAGGCAGAGCGTTCGCAACCGATCAAGCGGGCCGTGCCAGAAGGTGACGACGTCAGGACGCATGCGACGTCACCTCATCAAGCGTGCGCGCGCAGGCCTTAGGCCCAGGCGCGCTCTTTCTTCGCCCTGGCCTCGTAATCGTCGATTGACGACTTCTTCTCCATCGTCAGCCCGATGTCGTCGAGGCCGTTGATCAGGCAGTGTTTCCTGAACGGGTCGATCTCGAACCTGACCTTGCCGCCGTCGGGGCCGCGGATTTCCTGGTTCGGCAGGTCGATGGTCAGCGTGGCGTTGGCGCCGCGCTCGGCGTCATCGAACAGCTTGTCGAGGTCTTCCTGGCTGACGCGGATCGGCAAAATGCCGTTCTTGAAGCAGTTGTTGTAGAAGATGTCGCCGAACGAGGTCGAGATCACGCAGCGGATGCCGAAATCGAGCAGCGCCCAGGGCGCATGCTCACGGCTCGAGCCGCAGCCGAAATTGTCGCCGGCGACCAGCACCTTTGAATTGCGATAGGCCGGCTGGTTGAGAACGAAGTCCGGGTTCTCGCTGCCGTCGTCCTTGTAGCGCTGTTCCGAGAACAGGCCCTTGCCGAGGCCGGTGCGCTTGATGGTCTTGAGGTACTGTTTCGGGATGATCATGTCGGTGTCGACATTGATGATCTTCAGGGGCGCGGCGACGCCCTCCAGCGTGGTGAACTTTTCCATCGATGCACTTCCCGGTTCGAGGCCGTTTCGGCGCTGATTTATCGCGATTATGACAGTTATTAAAGGGGCAAAAAGCGCAGGCCTATCCAGCGGCCGCCTCAATCGCCTCCATATCGGCGTCGGACAGCCCGAAATGGTGGCCGATTTCGTGGATCAGCACATGGCGGACGATGTGGCCCAGCGTCTCCTCATGCTCGGCCCAATAGTCCAGGATCGGCCGCCGGTAGAGCCAGATCATGTTGGGCATCGGCGCGATGTCCTGGCTGCTTCGCTGCGGCAGGCCGACGCCCTGGAACAGGCCGAGCAGGTCGAACTCGCTTTGGGCGTTCATCTCGTCCAGCACCTCGTCGGTCGGAAAATCGTCGACGCGGATGATCACCCCCTCGCACAGCTTGCGAAAGGTCTCCGGCAGGCGCTCGAAATTCTCGTGCGCCATGGCTTCCATTTCGGCCAGCGACGGCGCTTTCAGGGATGTCCAGTTCATGCGGCCTCTTTACCGCGGGTTCCGCCCGCCGCCTATGGGGTTGCGCTGTTGACCTTGGCGCGCCAATCGGAGACTTTGGCAGGCGATCGCAGGCTTTGGGTGGGCGTGATGATGCGGATTGTGACAATGGCGCTGCTGGCCGGCTCAGCCGGGCTTTTGCTGACCGGGGCGAGCGCGCTGGCGCAAACGTCGTCCGGCGTGCGGGCCGCGCAGGCTCCGCTCACCGATGCCTCGGCCCAGCGCCGTCCGCTCCGGCGCGTGCCGATCTATCCGCGCGACGAGTGGGAGCCGGACGTCTATCCGCGCTACTATCCAGGCCCGAATGCGGTGCGCGTCTGCAACGCGCATTATGTGCAGGAATACCGGCCGAGCGGTCCGGTGATCACGCCGCGCATGCATTGCTACTGGCGGCCGGGCTAGCTCTTCCTCATCGCCGCAGCGATAGCCGGCTCTCATCGATCGCGTCGCGCAACCATCATTAATTTCTGTGGCGCAATCGTTCAGGTCTGTGGCGAAGCCATTCAGACGCAATTCACGTCGTCTGCTTCATGCTCGATCAGCGCTGCAACGAGTCGTCGTGTCAAAGCAGACGACGGATGGCAGGCGTGAGATGGACCCAGGAGGACGTAGATGAACGTGACGAAAATTTTCGGGCTTGCTGCCGTCGGGGCATTGCTCGCCGTTGCAGCCCCCGCGCAGAGTGCGCTGGCGCTTTCGCTCAGCAATCCCGGCGCCGCCGCGGCGGTGCAGGAAAATGCCAAGGAGGATTCGATCCCGACGCAGGTACACTGGCGGCGCCATCATCATCACCATTGGCATCGCCATCACCGGTGGCACCGGCATCATCATCATCACCACCATCACCGCCACTGGCACCGCTGGTGAGACCGGCGCCAGGCTGGTAGGATCGGGCAGGTCCGCCTCCGGGCGGGCCTGTCTGTTTTTGATGCGTAGCGGAGGAGCCTGATGAAGGCGATGTTCGGGATGGCCGTCGTTGCGGCAGCTTTGACATTGAGCGGGCCCGCCGTCGTCGCCGCGGAAGGGGCCCCGCGGGCGAAATCGCAAGCCGGATCGGATGCCACCGGCGTCAGCGCATACCGCCGCGACTATCGTTTCGGCTATCGTTCTTATTCGCGTCCCTACTATCGTCCGTACACTCCGGTCTATTACTACGCGCGTCCCGTGTACTACCGGCCGTATCCCTATTCCGTGCCTGCGCCCTTCGTATTTGGCATCGGTTACGGTCCGTGGTGGTGAGAACCTAGCTTCCGAATCCCTTCGCCAGCAGCACGGTCGCGCTCGCGCCGGCTTTGCGGTCCTTCGATATTTCCTGATATTCCGGCGAGTCCGCCCATGCGCGACAGGCGGCTTCGTCCGGAAACGACATCAGCACGACCTTGTCGCGCTGCCACTCGCCTTCCAGCACGGCCGGGCTTTCGTCGGCGGACAACAGCCGTCCCTGAAATTTCCTGAACACGTCGAAGAAACGCGCCTGGTAGCGGTCATAGGCGGCACGGTCGATCATCTTGAGCTGCACGATCACATAGACGGTCATTGAACGATTCCGGTCATGGAAGATTTGCTCGCCGCAGTCGTTCATCTCTGCGGTCGGCTCATTCATTCCGCATTCACCTCGCTATCTCTAGCTTCATGTCGGGAGCGACCGCAAATGGGAGTGCCGGTGACGGGCGAGCCGTCGGCACCATTCGGGAGGTTTCAGACAATGAAGACGATTTCAGGTGCCGCGCGGAGCATTGTCTGCCGCGCGGGACTGGCGGCTGCCGCAGTGCTCGCGTTGTCGGCCGCGACACAACAGCGCGCCGAAGCGCTGTCGCTGGCGAGCCCGGGCACCGTGCCGGCAGCCAGGTATGCATCGGAAGCGCTGACGATCGAAGTGCGCCACGGCGGCGGAGGCGGATTCCGCGGTGGTGGTGGCGGAGGCTTTCGCGGTGGCGGCTTTCATGGCGGCGGCTTTAGAGGCGGCGGTGCATTCCACGGCGGCGGTTTCCGCGGCGGTGGCATGGCGTTCCGTGGCGGCGGCTTTCGGGCCGGGCACATCTATCGAGGCGGCGGCTTTCGCTACGGCGGCTTTCGCCACGCCTACCATCGGCCGTACTTTCACCGTCACCGGCATTTTCACCGCCGGTTCTACTACCGGCCCTACTACTCGTCCTATTACTACGGCTATCCGCGCCGCTGTCGGATTGTCTGGACCTATTACGGTCCGCGCCGCATCTGCCGGCCGTGGTATCGCAACTATTACTGGAATCCGTACCGGGTCTACTGGTGAGCTGCTGAACCGTTTCTCTTGAAACGAAACAGGCGCCCGAGCGGGCGCCTGTTGTTCGTTTGCCGGGTGCAGTTGCTAGTCCCAGTGCTTGATGCCCCAGGGCTTCAGCTTCCACGGCGTAAACATCTCCGTCCGCCACTGGTCCATGCGTCCCGAGCGGTGGGCGAGGCGTGATGTTTCCTTGGCTTCGCGCTCAACGATGACCGGAGTGACGCGGCGGCGGTTCTGCCGCGTCGCCTCGCTGATCATATCGACATATTCCGGCTTGTCGGCCATGACCGGCTCCATGCGTTTCCGCAGGGAGCCAGTGTGCGCCTCGGCCATTAACGAGCCGTTTCGAAAACGCCTCGATGTCTAGGCAAGCGTGGTTAACGCCACTCCCTGACGTCGACAAAGTGCCCGGCGATCGCCGCGGCCGCCGCCATCGCGGGCGAGACCAGATGCGTGCGGCCCTTAAAACCTTGGCGGCCCTCGAAGTTGCGGTTCGAGGTGGAGGCGCAGCGCTCTTCCGGCTTCAGCTTGTCGGGGTTCATGGCAAGGCACATCGAGCAGCCCGGCTCGCGCCATTCGAAGCCGGCCTTGATGAAGATCTTGTCGAGGCCTTCGGCTTCCGCCTGCTCCTTCACGATGCCGGAGCCCGGCACGATCATGGCGTTGACGTTGGCGTTGACGGTCTTGCCTTCGGCAATCTTGGCCACCGCGCGCAAATCCTCGATGCGGCCGTTGGTGCAGGAGCCGATAAAGACGCGGTCGAGCCTGATGTCGGTGATCTTCGTGCCGGCGGTCAGGCCCATATATTTCAACGCGCGATGCTTCGACAGCCGCTTGGCCTCGTCCTCGATCTTATCTGGATCGGGCACGAAGCCGGTGACCGAGATGACGTCCTCAGGGCTTGTGCCCCAGGTCACGATCGGCGGCAGCTTGGCGGCGTCGAGCCTGATCTCGTGATCGAAATGCGCGTTGTCGTCGGAGCGCAGCGTCTCCCAGTAGCGCATCGCCGCATCCCAATCGGCGCCCTTCGGCGCCTTCGGGCGGCCGCGCAGGAAATCGAACGCCTTCTGGTCGGGCGCGACCAGACCGGCGCGCGCGCCGCCTTCGATCGACATGTTGCAGACCGTCATGCGGCCTTCCATGCTGAGCGCACGGATCGCCTCGCCCGCATACTCCAGCACGTAGCCGGTGCCGCCGGCGGTGCCGATCTCGCCGATGATGGCGAGGATGATGTCCTTGCCGGTGACGCCGTCGGGCAATTTGCCGTCGACCACCGCGCGCATGTTCTTGGCTTTCTTCTGGATCAGCGTCTGCGTCGCCAGCACATGCTCGACTTCCGAGGTGCCGATGCCGTGCGCCAGCGCGCCGAACGCGCCGTGTGTCGAGGTGTGGCTGTCACCGCACACGATGGTGGTGCCGGGCAGGGTAAAGCCCTGCTCGGGGCCGATGACGTGCACGATGCCTTGGCGCTTGTCGAACTCATTGTAATATTCGACGCCGAACTCTTTCGCGTTCTCCGCCATCACCCGCATCTGCTCGATGCTTTCAGGATCGGGATTCGGCTTCGAGCGGTCGGTGGTCGGGATGTTGTGGTCGACGACGGCGAGCGTCTTTTCCGGCGCGCGCACCTTGCGGCCCGAGGCGCGCAGGCCTTCGAACGCCTGCGGCGAGGTGACTTCGTGCACCAGGTGGCGGTCGATATACAGAAGACACGTGCCGTCCTCGGCTTCGTGCACCAGATGGTCGTTCCAGATCTTGTCGTACAGCGTGGTCGGTTTGGTCATGAGCGTGAGCTCCAAAGGATTCCGTGTGAGCGATTGGGCGCGCATTCACGCGCCGGGCAGCGAGGCGTCAGCGCAGCATCAGGCTGCGCGGCTAAGCTCTGACGTTGCCGACGTTGCAAAACGTCCGAAGAATCGGCCAGGCAGCCGCGAGCGATCGTCGATCACGATGGGTGCGACGCGCCGGCAGGCGGGGCTGGTCTGATCTGGAACCATTTTAAATTTCTAACACAGAGATGGCCGCAATCAATCGGTTATGCGGCGCACCGGGAGATATAGGAACCCGCAACAAAAAAGCGCGGGGCAAGCCCCGCGCTTTTCGTCACACGCTCGTGTGAGGAAACTTACTCGCCGACGGCGGCGGCGCGCTCGGTCTTTTCGACGATGCGGGCCGACTTGCCGCGCAGGTTGCGCAGGTAATAGAGCTTGGCGCGGCGGACCTTGCCGCGGCGCACCACCTTGATCGAGTCGATCATCGGCGACATCACCGGGAAGACGCGTTCGACGCCTTCGCCATAGGAGATCTTGCGAACGGTGAAGCTCTCGTTGAGGCCCTGGCCGGAGCGGCCGATGCAGACGCCTTCATAGGCCTGCACGCGGGTGCGCTCGCCTTCGACCACCTTCACGTTGACGATCACGGTGTCGCCCGGCGCGAATTCCGGAATCTCCTTGGTGGCGGAGAGCTTGTCGAACTGCTCTTTTTCGAGCTGCTGAATGAGGTTCATAGAAATCTCCATCGGCGGCGCGCCCAGCCATTTCGGGGGCTGCGCTATCGTCCATCTATCCTGCGCGTATGCGGATTTGGCGCCCGTATAAGGCATCGGAGCGCGCTTGTCACCCGTCTGTCGTGTTTTTTGGGCGTTTTTGGCGAGCGTTAAGGGCCCACAAATCCGGCCGCCGGGAGCGGGTCAGGGCCTCGGCCTCGGCCCTGCGCCAGGCCGCGACCTTGGCGTGATCCCCGGAAGTCAGGATTTCCGGGATGGTTCGGCCTTCAAAGACCTGGGGCCGGGTATACTGGGGGTATTCCAGTAATCCTTCGGCAAAGCTCTCTTCGGCGCCGGAAGCTTCCTTGCCCATCACGCCGGGCAGCAGCCGGACGCAGGCGTCGATCAGCGCCATCGCGGCGATCTCGCCGCCGGACAGCACGTAGTCGCCGACCGAAACCTCCTCGAGTCCGCGGGCCTCGATCACCCGCTGGTCGATGCCTTCGAACCGGCCGCAAACGATCAGCGGGCCGGAGCCGGCCGCGAGTTCCATCACGCGGGACTGGGTCAATGGCCGACCGCGCGGGCTCATCAACAGGCGCGGCCGATCCGGGGCGATCTCGGCGGCATCGATCGCGGCCGCCAGCACATCGGCGCGCAGCACCATGCCGGGCCCGCCGCCGGCCGGCGTGTCATCGACGCTGCGATGCTTGTCGGTGGCGGAAGCGCGGATGTCGCGAGCCTCCAGCGCCCACAGGCCGGAGGCCAGCGCCTTGCCAGCCAGGCTGACGCCAAGCGGCCCCGGAAACATCTCCGGAAACAGCGTGAGGACGGTGGCGCGCCAGGTCATTGCAAACCCCGCTATGTCAGCGTGGGCTCTTCGCCCTCGATTTCCTGCGGCAGCTCGATCACGACGCGGCCGCCGGCGAGATCGACGGTCGGAACCACGGCATTGGTGAACGGCAGCAAGAGGGTTGCGCCCTTGGGTGGCGCGATCTCGATAATATCGCCGGCGCCGAAATTATGGATGGCGATGACGCGGCCGAGCGGCTCGTCAGTGGCGTTGACTGCGGCAAGCCCGATCAAATCGGCGTGGTAATATTCGTCGTCATCGGTTGCCGGCAATTTTTCGCGCGGCACGTAGA
Organism: Bradyrhizobium lablabi; assembly: GCF_018129385.1. GTDB lineage: Bacteria > Pseudomonadota > Alphaproteobacteria > Rhizobiales > Xanthobacteraceae > Bradyrhizobium > Bradyrhizobium lablabi_C. The sequence goes on along the minus strand of NZ_JAFCLN010000020.1, from coordinate 107,650 downwards.
GTTCGATGCCGTTTAGTTTTTCGGCATCGTTACGGGTCGCAACGCCCTTGAAGGTCGCGACCAGATGATCCTTGGCCTCGCGCACGCCAGCGATCTCGAACTGGCGCGCGCCGTCCTTGGTCATCAGCGGGCCGTAGCCCTGCACGGCCAGTGGATCTTCGGTGAAGGTCCACAGCTTGACGGCGCCGCGCACGCCATGCGCAGCGCCGATGCGGGCGACGCAGATCGGCGGTGCCATCAGCCGGCCTCATCCTTCGAGACGCGGCGAAGACGCCGCTCCTCGCGCGACAACGGCAAAACCGTTGCGCGGGGATGAGGAGAGAGAGACCGGGCCGCGGAGAGCCAAAGTAGCTCCTCATGCTGAGGAGCACGGCGGATGCCGTGCGTCTCGAAGCACGAGGCCCGGATCATTGCGAATTACGCCTTGGCGGCGGCTTCGGCCTGCGCCTTGCGCTCCTTGCGCGGCACGGCCTTTTCCGGGTTGTTGCGCGGGGTGCGCTTGGCAACCCCGGCCGCATCGAGGAAGCGCGACACGCGGTCCGAGGGCTGCGCGCCCTTGGCGAGCCAGGACTTCACCTTGTCCATGTCGAGCTTGAGGCGCGACTCATTGTCCTTCGGCAGCAGCGGATTGAAGTGGCCGAGACGCTCGATGAAGCGGCCGTCGCGCGGAAAGCGCGAGTCGGCGACGACGACGTGATAGACCGGGCGCTTCTTGGTGCCCGCGCGCGCAAGGCGGATAACGACTGACATTGAGTTCTCCTTAAGTGTTGAATTGAAGTGTGTGTTGGTCGGTTACGCCGTCATTGCTTCGCTTTGCTCGCAATGACGAAAGGGAGTCATTTCTTCTTCCCCGGAAAGCCGCCGAGTCCCGGCAGCGTCGGCTTGCCGGAAAGGCCCGTAAGCCCCGGCAAATTCGGCAGGCCCGAGCGCAGGCCAGCGGGAAGATCTTTCGGCAGCGCGGGCATACCGCCGGCACCGCTCTGCATTTTTTCCTGAAGCGCCTTCATCTCTTCCGGCGAGGGCGGCTTCATGCCTCCGCCAAATCCCATCGCCTGCGCGATGCCGGCGAGCGGGCCGCGCTTGCCGGAGCCCATGGCCTTCATCATGTCGGCCATGTTCCGGTGCATCTTGAGGAGCTTGTTGACCTGTTCGACGTTCTGGCCAGCACCGGCGGCGATGCGCTTCTTGCGGCTGGCCTTGAGGATGTCGGGATTCTTGCGTTCCTGCCGCGTCATCGAATCGATGATCGCGACCTGGCGCTTCAGGATGCTGTCGTCGATCCCGGCGGCGGCGATCTGGTTCTTCATCTTGGCGATGCCGGGCATCATGCCCATCAGGCCCCCGATGCCGCCCATGCTGGCCATCTGCTGAAGCTGCTCGCGCATGTCGTTGAGGTCGAACTGACCCTTGCGCATCCGCTCGGCGGTGCGCGCGGCCTTCTCCGCATCGATATTGGCGGCGGCGCGCTCGACCAGCGACACGACGTCGCCCATGCCGAGGATACGGCCCGCGATGCGCGAGGGATGGAAATCTTCGAGTGCGTCGGTCTTTTCGCCGGTGCCGATCAGCTTGATCGGCTTGCCGGTCACTGCGCGCATCGACAGCGCCGCGCCGCCGCGGCCGTCGCCGTCCACGCGCGTCAGCACGATGCCGGTCAGGCCGACGCGCTGGTCGAACGAGCGGGCGAGGTTGACGGCGTCCTGGCCGGTGAGGGAGTCCGCGACCAGCAGCACTTCATGCGGATTGGCAACGGCTTTGATGTCGGCCGCTTCCTTCATCATCTCTTCGTCGAGCGTGGTGCGGCCGGCGGTGTCGAGCAGCACGATGTCGTAGCCGCCGAGCTTGCCAGCCTCCAGCGCACGCTTGGCGATCTGCGGCGGCTTCTGTCCCTCGACGATCGGGAGCGTCGGGATGTCGAGATCGCGGCCGAGCACCGCAAGCTGCTCCATCGCCGCGGGGCGGTAGACGTCGAGCGAGGCCATCAGCACCTTGCGCTTGTCGCGCTGCACGAGCCGGCGCGCCAGCTTTGCCGTGGTGGTGGTTTTGCCGGAGCCTTGCAGACCGACCATCATGATCGGCACCGGCGGCACGGCGTTGACGTCGATGGTCTGTCCGTCGGAGCCGAGCGTGGCGACCAGTTCGTCATGGACGATCTTGACCACCATCTGGCCGGGTGTCACCGACTTGACGACGGTGGCGCCGATCGCCTGCTCGCGCACGCGGTCGATGAAGCTTCTGACAACGTCGAGCGAGACGTCGGCCTCCAGCAGCGCGCGGCGCACCTCGCGCATCGCGGCATCGACGTCCTTTTCGGACAGCGCACCGCGCCCCGTCAGACGATCGAGGATGCCGCCAAGCCTTTCCGACAGATTGTCGAACAATGCCGTTGTCCTTTGCCCTGCATGTCGCAGGTGCTGCCTTCCGCACACCCGTCATACCCCGCGAAAGCGGGGTATCCAGTACGCCGCAGCTTCTCGGCTCAATCCGAGCTGCTCTGGGATACTGGATCACCCGCTTTCGCGGGTGATGACGACCTCTATGTCTTGGCCGAAGAGCGCCAAGACGGCCGTCCAAACAGTTTTACGCCCGAGGGCGCATCGCGCTGTCGGGCGTTGGCCTCCGGCCTCAGGGACCGGGCGGCGGATCGAAAAGAAAGCCTCTTCGAGAAGTGGCGGGGTTAAATACCCGCAGCTTGCGAAAGTCAAGGAAACTCGACTGGCGGTATTTTAGTAGGAGTAGTAAGGCATTGTAATTATGCAGGATTTGTCGAATGGCAAATTTATTGGCGGGTCCGAGTACCCTGCGGCAACGCCCGCCCCATATAATTTCCTCAGTTTCAGCATCACCGATTCCAACCATGTCCATCACCCGCCGCCGCGTTCTCGCCCTGCTTGCCGGTACCGCCGCCGCCGTCGGCGCGCCGACCGTCTGGATTTCGCGCATGAAGACCTATGAAGGCCCGATCTCCGATCATTTCGACGGGGAGCGGTTCTTCGACCGCGACGGCATGCCGCCGAAGCGACTGGACGAGGTGCTGCGCTGGCAATTCGGCGAGCGCAAGCGCGCAGCCTGGCCCGAATGGGTGGTGAATGAGCATGCCGATACGCCACCGCCGCGCGTCGAGGGCAGCAAGGTGCGCCTTTCCTTTGTCGGCCATGCGAGCTGGCTGATCCAGACTGCCGGCCTCAACATCCTCGTCGATCCCGTGTGGTCGATGCGCGTCTCGCCGGTGAGCTTTGCGGGACCGAAGCGGCACTGTGCTCCCGGCATCGCCTTCGACGCTCTGCCCGACATCGACGTCGCGCTGGTGTCGCACGGACATTACGACCATCTCGATATCCCGACGCTGTCGCGGCTCGCCGCAAAATTCTCGCCGCGCGTGATCACGCCACTCGGCAACGACATCGCCATGCGCGATGCCGATCCCGCCATCAAGACGGAAGCGTTCGACTGGAAGGATCGCGTCGAACTCGGCAATGGCGTTGCGGTGACGCTGGTGCCGACGCGGCACTGGTCGGCTCGCGGGCTGTTCGACCGCAACAAGGCGCTGTGGGCCAGCTTCGTGCTGGAGACGCCGGCGGGCAAACTCTACATCGTCTGCGATTCCAGCTACGGCGACGGCACGCATTTCCGGCGCGTCGCCGAAGCGTTTGGCCCGTTGCGGCTGGCGATCCTTCCGATCGGCGCCTACGAGCCGCGCTGGTTCATGCGCGACCAGCACATGAATCCGTCGGATGCAGTGAAGGCACTGGTCGATTGCGGCGCCGAGCAGGCGCTGGCGCATCATTACGGCACGTTCCAGCTCACGGACGAAGCGATCGATGCGCCTGTCGTCGCGCTCGGCGAGGCGCTGGATGAGGCAGAGATAGCGCGGGACAAGTTCGCGGCGCTGAAGCCGGGGCAGGTGTTCGAGATTTAACTCGTCGTCCCGGGCAAGCGAAGCGCGACCGGGACCCATACGCCGCGGCCCATCTTGAGGCGCAGTGGCAGCCGGCTTTTTTTAACAACGAGCAATTATGGCTATGGGTCCCTGCTTTCGCAGGGACGACGGCGGAGTTTTACTGCGCCGCCTTGATCGCCCAGGTCACGTTGACCGTGACCGACAGCATCTCTTCACCCGGAGCGACCGGCGTCGGCGCTATCGCCATCGGTGCCGCCACCTTGCCGCGGAACACCGGCGGGGGCGCGGCGCCTTCTTCCGAAATGCTGATCGGCTCGCCGAGCGTGACGTTCGCCGCCTTGGCATAAATCTCCGCCTTGCGGCGCGCGTCGGCGATGGCCTTGGTGCGGGCTTCGTCGAGCGCTTTCGAGGCCTGTGTCACAATAAAATTGATGCCGCCGATCTCGTTGGCGCCGGCGCCGACCAGCGCATCGATCACGTTGGCGACCTTGGTGATGTCGCGCACCTTGATGATGACGCGATTGCCGGCGCGGTAGCCGGTGATCTGCGGCGGTCCGGCACGGTTCGGCGGTGGCTGCGCAAATGTCGGCGAGAGCGACAGCCGCGAGGTCTGGTAATCCTTCTCGTCGATTCCGGCGCCTTTCAGCGCCAGCAGCACCTTGCCCATCGCAGCATTGTTGGCATCGGCTGCCTCGCGCGCGGTCTTGGCTTCCGACGTCACGCCGCCCTCGACCTGCGCGAGGTCAGGCGCGGCCGAAACGCTGGCTTCGCCGCTCACCGAGATCGCCGGCGGCGGGTTCTGCGCGAGGGCCGGCGCCGCAACAAAAGCGAGCGTTGCAAGCGCAATAACGTGTGAGAAAAACTGTCTGGTCATTTCAGCGGCACATAGACGTTGATCACCAGCTTGTCCTCCGCGGTCTTGAGCGGATCGGTGAGATATTCCTCGATAAAGGTATCCTTGGCTTCCAGCTTCTTCTCCTCGAGGTGATTGGTGATCGCCTCATAGGTGTTGTCCATGTTGTCGTAGGACCCGCGGTGGACGAATTTCAGCGCCTTGCCGTCGGGCGATTTGCCCATGCTCATGTCCTTGGCCAGGTTTTTCACGTCCTGCTCGACCGGAACCTGGGCGAGGAAGGTAAAGCCGGTATCGTCCGTCGAGGTGTAGACCACCATCACATTGCCGGCGGGCTTGACGCCCTGCTTGTCGAGCACGGCCGCCAGCGCCTTGAAGGAATCGATCAGGCTGTCGAAGGCAGCGTCCCAATTGGCCTTGCCCCGCATGACCACCACCTTCTTCGATTCCAGCGAAAACTCCTCGCCGAAGGGATCGGCCGCCTGCACCGGGGCGGGCGCAGAGGGAGCAGGCGCCTGGGCGGCGGGCGTGTCGGCCGGGGACTTGGTTTCGGCGGGCGGCGGCACCGGGGAGGGGCTTGCGGCCGGGGCGGGCGTGGCTGACGGCGCGGGCGTCGGAGAAGCCGCCGGCGCCGGCGATTGCGCCCATGCGGCGCCGCCCAGCGCGACCGCAACCAGCGCGATCAAAGCCATCCGGAAAGGCTGGGAAAGGTTCATTCGGTTCTCCATCGTCCCCATGCCACCGGCGTGTCGTGCCCCTGCCGTGCGGCCCGCTCATCCCTAACACGCAAGCCTGACGTTCGTCCCATGACAGATGCGTCATGCCTGCCTGCGGGCTGGTCAATCCGGCATCATTGGCCATATAAGGCAGGCAGAAATCAGGTAATTCCATGAGCGGCCTCGCCAACCACGCCTTCGCCAAGATGAACGGCATCGGCAACGAGATTGTCGTCGTCGATGTGCGCGACGCGCCGGCCGCGGTGACGGCGGATGCCGCGCGCGCGGTCGCGGCCAGCGTGCCCTATGACCAGCTCATGGTATTGCAACCGCCGCGGCTTGCCGGCACCGAGGCCTTCATTCGCATCTACAATAATGACGGCTCGGAAGCCGGCGCCTGCGGCAATGGCATGCGCTGCGTGGTGCGGCGCCTGTTCGAGAAGACCGGCCAGACCGCGGTCACCTTCGAGACCAGGGCTGGCCTGCTCAATTGCTGGCAGGGTCCCGAGCCTGATCTCTACACCGTCGACATGGGCGCGCCAAAGTTCGATTGGCAGGACATTCCGCTGGCCGAAGAGTTTCGCGATACCCGCTATATCGAATTGCAGATCGGGCCGATCGATGCGCCAGTGCTGCATTCGCCCTCCGTCGTCTCGATGGGCAATCCGCACGCGATCTTCTGGGTCGACGACGTCAACGCCTACGACCTCGAGCGCTTCGGGCCGCTGCTGGAAAATCACCCGATCTTTCCGGAGCGCGCCAACATCACGCTCGCCCATGTCGCCGATCGCGATCACATCACCATCCGCACCTGGGAGCGGGGCGCGGGGCTGACCAAGGCATGCGGCTCGGCGGCCTGCGCCACCGCGGTGGCGGCGGCGCGGCTCAAGCGCGCCAACCGCACGGTGGAGATCACGCTGCCCGGCGGCAAGCTCATGATCGAGTGGCGCGAGCGCGACGATCACGTGCTGATGACCGGCACCGCCGATTTCGAGTACGAAGGCCGCTTCGATCCGGCGCTGTTCGCCTCCGTCGCCTGAGACCATGGGCGTCGAGATCGTCACCTTTGGCTGCCGCCTCAACGCCTTCGAATCCGAGGTGATTCTGCGCGAGGCGGAGCGCGCGGGCCTTTCCGACACCATCGTCATCAATAGCTGCGCCGTCACCAACGAAGCTGTCGCGCAGGCGCGGCAATCGATCCGGCGGATCAAGCGTGAGCGGCCTGGACTGCGCATCGTCGTCACCGGCTGCGCGGCGCAGACCCAGGCAAAAATGTTTGCCGGGATGGAGGAGGTCGACCGCGTTCTCGGCAATGACGAGAAGATGCGGGGCGAGGCGTGGCGCGAGACGGGCGCAGCGTTCGATGCCGGCTTCGGCATTGCCGACACCGAAAAGATCGCGGTTGCCGACATCATGCAGGTCAGGGAGATGGCGCCGCATCTCCTCGAAGGCTATCAGCGCGGTCTGCCGCGCGTGTTCGTGCAGGTGCAGAACGGCTGCGATCACCGCTGCACTTTCTGCATCATTCCCTATGGCCGCGGCAATTCGCGCTCGGTGCCGATGGGCGCGGTGGTTGATCAGGTGCGGACGCTGGTGGAGCGCGGCCATGCCGAGATCGTGCTCACCGGCGTTGACCTCACCAGTTACGGCGCCGATCTGCCGGGCGCGCCGAAACTCGGCATGCTGACCAAGCAGATCCTGCGGCATGTTCCCGAGCTGAAGCGCCTGCGGATCTCGTCGATCGATTCGATCGAGGCCGATCGCGATCTGCTCGACGTGATCGCGGACGATGCGCGGCTGATGCCGCATCTGCATCTGTCCCTGCAATCCGGCGATGACATGATCCTGAAGCGGATGAAGCGGCGGCATCTGCGGCAAGACGCGATCGCGTTCTGCGATCAGGTGCGGCGGTTGCGGCCGGACATCGCGTTTGGCGCCGACATCATCGCGGGCTTCCCGACCGAGACGGAAGAGATGTTTTCACGCTCGCAGGATCTCGTGGACGAGTGCGGCCTCACCTTCCTCCACGTGTTTCCGTATTCGCCGCGCCCGGGCACGCCGGCTGTGCGGATGCCGCAGGTGCCGGGCGTCGAGATCAGGGAACGGGCGAAACGCCTGCGCCTGACGGGTGAAGCGGCGCTACGCAAGCGGCTGGAAGCGGAGACCGGCAGGGTGCGCGAGGTGCTGATCGAAAGCGACAAGCAAGGCCGCACCGAACATTTCCTCCCAGTCGCAATCCACGGCGAAGCCCCGGGGACGGTGCGATCGTTTGTGATGGCGGGGAATGACGGCATGCGGCTCACCGTGTGAGCCGGCTGGCGTTGCGATCGCAGGTCAATTCATCCGCGAAGCCGCCGGTGTCGACCGCACTTTCCAGAACGTCAGCATCCGCCGCGCATTTTCGGTGCTCGTCCGCGCGAAGTGAAGCTTAGCCCTGGCCAGCTCAGCGGCATCGGGCGATCCCGTCGAGTAGCGGCACTCCAGAACGGCGGCCGTCGTATCCCAGGTGAGGCCCGCCGCCTTGCAGGCAACCAGTACGCCATCGTCGCGCAGGCTTTGCATCAGCGGGCGGATGACCTCGATGGCGGATTCCGACAGTTCCGCCAGTGCGGCGACCGTCTCCTCATACCGCTTCTGGCTGGCGAATTCGAACAGCGTCGCTTCGTCGAGCTCGCCGGCTTCCGCCAGCTTCGCCACAAAGTCCCTCGCTGCGGCAAAGTCGCGGACCCTGGACATTTCACGATCGGCGCCGGCCGCCGCGGCTGCGATTGCGTTGCGGATATCCTCGAACAGATAGGGCGGCGCGCGTGACAACAGCCGCGTTCGAACCTCTTCCGTCGCACTGCTCAGAAGCTGACGGCGCAGCGCCGAGGGCAAGTCCATCCGGATTCCGGCCTCAACCGCGAGGTCGGTATCGGTTTCCGCCTGTCCCACAATGATTGCAAACCCTGACGCGGAAACCCGCGCGCCGGGATTTGCGACGATGCGGCGGCTGACGCTTGGATATTGGCGGCCCAGCAGCGCATCGGTGACAATTTCCTTCAGCCACCAGCGGCCGGAGACCGCCAGCAAATGCTGCTCGCTCTTGGTTGCCGCGATCTCGATCAGGTCTTCCTCGCTCAGGCGCGCGGACTCCCGCAAGACGGGTGCAGCGATGCTGATTTCGTCGTGCCTTGCGAAATGGCCGATCACGGATGGCGGCGCCTGGGCGATCGGCGCGAGCTGCGTGCTTATCTCGGTAAGCGCCATGCGGGCGCTGATGTCGGCGATCGATCGCAGCTCGATCGCCTTGACGAGGCGCTCGAGCACATTGTCGAACAGCTCCACCTGCTCATTGTTGAAGCTGCCGGCGGACGCCAGGAAAAGATTGGTGACGCGTCTGGCGGTGTCCAGGCGCTTTTGTGTCGATCCGCCGCGGATCGCAGCCTCGATCTCATCGGCGATCGCTTGCCCATGATTAGGCATTACTCATCCTGAGCCGATTCGGGTGCTTGTTCTAAGCCAATTTGCAGTTCTACCGGTCAGGCCTGAACGTTCCGTAAAGGAATGGGAAAGCCTATTCCCCGTTCCACCCGCACGCGCGTAGCCGCTCCCGCATATGCTCCGGCGCCGGCGCCACCACATGCACCGGCGGCTTGTTGCGGGAAATCGGCACGCCGATCTCGCGCGAATGCAGGTGCAGGCGCGGCTCGCCAAAACGCGGGCCGTTGCCGTAGATATTGTCACCGACGATCGGCCAGCCCATCGCGGACGTGTGCACGCGCAATTGATGGGTGCGGCCGGTGACCGGTTCCATGGCGAGCCACGCAACGCCGCCGCCGCGTCCCAGCACTTTCCAGTTGGTCACGGCCTTTTGTCCCTCGGGATCCGGCTTTTGCCACCAGCCGCGTTCGGCGTTGAGGCGGCCAAGCGGCATATCGACCGTGCCTTCGTCCTCGGCCGGCCCGCCTTCGACCACGGCCCAATAGGTCTTTGAAACCTTGCCGTGCTTGAATAACAGGCCAAGCGAGGCGGTCGCCTTGCGGTGCCGTCCAAGCACGAGGCATCCGGACGTATCCTTGTCCAGCCGGTGGGCCAGCACCGGTGGCCGCGGCAGGCCGAAGCGCAGATGGTCGAACGAGGCTTCCAGATTCGCGCCGCCCTTGGGGCCACGATGCACCGGCAGGCCCGCCGGCTTGTCGATAATCAGCATCAGCCCGTCGCGATGGAGCACGCGTGACAGAATTTCGTCCGCGGTCAATTCGGGAACATCGATGGGGCGGTCAAGGCTTTCGCTCATGGCGTGAAACGGCTAACACGTCCCCCACATGAACGATACCCATGATGCCCCCAAATTGAGCTGGTGGCGGCGGCTCTCCAGCGGGCTGAAGCGGACATCGAGTTCGCTCGGCTCTGCGGTCGCCGACCTCGTCACCAAGCGAAAACTCGACCGCGCCATGCTCGACGATATCGAGGATGTGTTGCTGCGCGCCGATCTTGGCACGGAAGTAGCGGTGCGCATTGCCGAAGCCGTCGGCAAGGGACGCTACGACAAAGCGATCTCGGCCGATGAAGTGAAGAACGTGGTGGCGAGCGAAGTCGAAAAGGTGCTGGCGCCGGTGGCAAAGCCGCTCGAGATCGACGCAGCGAAAAAGCCGTTCGTCATTCTCGTGGTCGGCGTCAACGGCTCCGGCAAGACCACGACAATCGGCAAGCTCACTTTGAAATTTTCGGCCGACGGACGCAAGGTGATGTTGGCCGCCGGTGACACCTTCCGTGCCGCGGCGATCGAGCAGCTAAAAGTCTGGGGCGAGCGCAACAAGGTGCCGGTGATTGCAGGCGCGCAAGGCTCCGATTCCGCAAGCCTCGCCTTCAACGCGCTGACCGCAGCGAAAGAGCAGGGCAAGGATGTGCTGCTGATCGACACCGCCGGCCGTTTGCAGAACAAGGCCGAGCTGATGAACGAGCTCGAAAAGGTCGTGCGCGTCATCCGCAAGGTCGACGCGTCGGCGCCGCATGCGGTGCTCTTGGTGCTGGATGCCACGGTGGGACAAAATGCGCTGTCGCAAGTCGAGGCATTTCATCGTACCGCTGGCGTCACGGGTCTCGTGATGACAAAGCTCGACGGCACGGCGCGCGGCGGCATTCTGGTCGCGCTGGCCGAGAAGCACAAACTGCCGGTGCATTTCATCGGTGTCGGCGAAGGCATCGACGATCTTGCGCCGTTCACCGCACGTGATTTTGCGAAGGCGATCGCGGGAATCGAGTGACTCATCCTTCGAGACGCGCGCAAGAGCGCGCTCCTCAGGATGAGGGAGAGATACGGAAGTCCTCATCCTGAGGAGGCGCGAAGCGCCGTCTCGAAGGATGGCGGCAGACGAGATTTGATGGACCAATGATGGACAAGACCCAGCCGCATCCGCTGTTCAAGCTCGCGACCGAGCTCGGTCCGCTGATCGTCTTCTTTGCCGTGAACGCAAAATTCAACCTGTTCGCCGCGACCGGCGCGTTCATGGTGGCGATCGTGGCGGCGATGATCGCGTCCTATGTAGTGACGAAGCACGTGCCGATCATGGCGCTGGTCACCGGCGTGGTCGTGCTGGTGTTCGGCACGCTGACGCTGGTGCTGCACGATGAGACCTTCATCAAGATGAAGCCGACCATCGTCTACGGCCTGTTCGCCGCCGTGCTCGGCGGCGGGCTGCTGTTCGGCCGCTCCTTCATCGCGATCATGTTCGATCAGGTGTTCAACCTGACGCCCGCGGGATGGCGCATCCTCACCATGCGATGGACGCTGTTCTTTGTCGCGATGGCGATCCTGAACGAGATCGTCTGGCGCACGCAGAGCACGGATTTTTGGGTCGGCTTCAAGGCATTCGGCGTGTTGCCGCTGACCATGGCCTTTGCCGTCAGCCAGATGCCGCTGGTCAAGCGCTATCATCTGGAGCCGGCGTCGCTGGAAACCAGCGAAGCCGAAGCGGGCGACATCAGGAAGGGATAGAGCATGATCCGGAAAAGGCCTGCCCCGCACTTGATGCGGGGTGGATGCCGGTTTTCCCTCGCGACAAACGCAAAGCGTTTGCGCGGAGATCATGCTCAAGAAAAACAGGGTGGGGGCCGCCGTCACGACGCAAACTCTGTGACAGACTTCCCCCACCCGCCGCGCTGGGTAGGATTGATTCTGTCCGCGATCATGTCGTCCGGATGGCCGTGAAATGAACGGCAGCTAAACGCGCATTATTTTTCTGTAACGACTCTCTCGGTCATTCCGGGGCGCGCCACTTGGCGCGAGCCCGGAATCCATAACCACAGGCGGACATTGGCTAAAGAAGGTCGTTGACTTGTCTTTCCGACAACAACGGTCACGGCGTATGGATTCCGGGCTCGTGCTTCGCACGCCCCGGAATGACGGAGAGTATTATTTCAACGCTTTCTCGATCTCGGCTTTCAGCACGCGATCGAAATTTGCAGGCGTCACCGGCCCCACCAGCTTGTAGACGATGGTGCCGTCGCGGCCGACGATGAACGTTTCCGGCACGCCGTAGACGCCCCATTCGATCGAGGCGCGGCCGTTGCCGTCGACGCCGACGATGTTGAACGGATTGCCGTAGCGGCCAAGGAAGCGGCGGGCGTTGTCGGGCGAATCCTTGTAGTTGATGCCGACGAGTTGCAGGCGCTTGTCCTTGCCGAGCTCGGTCAGCAGCGGCGCCTCGTCGTGACACGGCACGCACCAGGACGCCCACACATTGACGACGCTGACCTTGCCCTTGAAGTCGGCGGGATCGAGTCCGGGCACTTGCACGCCGTCTCGCACCAGGCCGGGCAGTGCCGGCAATGCGGTCTGCGGCGCAGGTCGGCCGATCAGCGCCGACGGCAGTTTTGAGGGATCGCCGCCATAGAGCCGCACCAGAAACAGCGCCGCGAGGATCGCAAAGAAAATCAGCGGCAGCGCCACCAGCCAGCGCCGGCTGCGCGGCGGGGCGTCGGTTACGGGCGTGCTCATCAGAAATCCGTTGCGCCGCGGCCGGAGCGCCGCGCGATGCCGCTTGCTTCCAGTTCGCGCAAACGGGCCTTCTGGTTGCGGTAGTCGAGCGCGATCCAGCCGATCAGGATCAGCACCACGGCCGTCACCAGCGCATAGGACGTCGCGATGAAGGAGGCGTACGGACCGAGCGACATCATGCTGCTCCGGTCTGTTTTGACGCGGTTGCTTCACGCGAACCGGCGCCCGTTTCGCTGGAAAACGCCACGCGGCTCGCCTGCATCATCTGCAAGCTGCGCACCCGCCGCCGCAGGATCTCGTTGCGCATCGCCGCCAGGTGCAGCGTCACGAACAACAGCGTAAACGCCACCGCCATGATCAGCAGCGGGATCAGGTACGCGCGGTCCATGGTCGGGCCGTCCGCCCGGAACACGGAGGCACCCTGGTGCAGCGTGTTCCACCAGTCGACCGAAAACTTGATGATCGGAATGTTGATCGCGCCGACCAGCGTCAGCACGGCAGCCGCGCGCGCCGCGCGCGAGGGATCCTCGACCGCGCGCCACAACGCGATCAGGCCGAGATACATCAAGAACAGCACCAGCACGGAAGTCAGCCGCGCATCCCATTCCCAATAGGTGCCCCACATCGGCCGGCCCCATAGCGAGCCCGTCACCAGCGCCAGGAACGTGAAGGCCGCGCCGATCGGGGCTGCCGCCTTCGCTGCAACATCGGCGAGCGGATGCCGCCACACCAGCGTGCCGAGCGAGGCGATGCTCATCACGCCCCAGACGAACATCGATAGCCAGGCGTTGGGCACGTGGATGAACATGATCTTGACGGTGGCGCCCTGCTGATAGTCGTCCGGCGCCAGCGCGGATCGATAGAGCCCGGCCGCGAGCAGGATCGCTGTGGCCGCGATCAGCCACGGCAACACGCGCGCCGTCAGCGCGAGAAAACGTGTCGGATTGGCAAGGTCGATCAGCGTCATGGCATCCTGATAATGGGGCTGGCCGCCGCAAGCAATTGGCCCAAAGCGTCTCGGTAAGAGTTGATCGGCGTCAAATCAGTCGAGTCCGTGTTTGAGGCTCGCGGCTGCGGCAAACGGTCCGACCACGAAACTCACCAGCGAGATGGCGCAGAGGATCGAAAACGGGGTTCCAAACGGCGTCGGGCCCACGATCACCGCCTGCGAGGCGGCCACGCCGAATATAAGCACGGGCACTGACAGCGGCAGCACCAGCACGGCCAGCAATAGCCCGCCGCGATGGAGCGTCACCGCCAGCGCGGCGCCGATCATGCCGGTAAAGGTCAGCGCCGGAGTTCCCACCAGCAGCGTGAGCGCCACCGCCGAGGTGGCGGTGGCGTCGAGATTGAGCAGCAGCCCCAGCACTGGCGTTGCCACGACGAGGGGTAGCCCGGCGGCCAGCCAGTGCGCCAGCGCTTTGGCGGCGCAGGCGAGTTCCAGCGGCGTCCGTCCCATCACGATCAGGTCGAGCGAGCCGTCCTCGTGGTCGGCCATGAACAGCCGGTCGAGCGTGAGCAGGCTGGCGAGCAGCGCGCCAAGCCAGAGGATCGCCGGCCCCAGCCGCGTCAGCAGCGGAATATCCGGCCCGATCGCGAACGGCATCAGCACCACCACCGTCAGGAAGAACAGCACGCCGATCAGCGCCCCGCCGCCAACGCGCAGGGCGATGCGGACATCCCGGCGAATGAGGGCAGCCAGCGCCGTCACGCCGCGCCTCCGATCCGCAATTCCATCCGCAATTCCCTGGCCTCGATCCCGAGCGGCGCATGCGTGGCAGCTACAATCAGCCCGCCCGCGGCAAGATGCTCCCGCATCACGCCCGCAAACATCGCTTGGCCGGCCGCATCGAGCGCCGAGGTCGGCTCGTCCAGCAGCCAGACCGGCCGGCGCACGCTGAGCAGGCGCGCGATCGAAAGCCGCCGCCGCTGTCCCGCCGAGAGGAATGCAGCCGGCAGATGCATGGCATGATCGAGCCCGACCCGGGCGAGGTTCTGGCCGGCATCACCACTGCTGCCGAGAAAATCCCGCCAGAAGGAAAGATTTTCCAGAACGCTTAAGGCCGGCTTCAGCGCATCGCGATGGCCGAGGTAATGCGCCTGTTCGGGCAAGGTGAGCTCGGCCTCGCCGCCCTCCAGATCGATGCTCCCGCCGGCGGGCGCCAGCAGGCCCGCGATCAGCCGCAGCAGCGAGGTCTTGCCCGCGCCGTTGGGGCCGGTGACGGCCACGGCTTCGCCGGACGCTGCCTCGAAATCGAGGCTGGAAAACACCTCGCGGCCGCCCCGCACACATCTGACACCGCGCCCCGAGAGCCGCATCTTGCCTCTTTACAGCCCTCTGATTTGCCCCAGAAATTCTTGGGGTAGCGCAGCAGAATTTGTGGGTCTGCAATGCCGCAGCGCAATCGTGAGTGTGGCGATCACAATAGAAAGATTCTATACCCGGAACTTGATGCAGCACATGTTCCGCGGCTGCAAGCAAATCAGGCCAATCCGCTTAGCGGTACTTTAATACCCTATCGGGTGCTACGATCAATTGGGATTTCCTCACATGACCTCTCTCGACAGCTTCAAATGCCGCAAGACCCTCAAGGTCGGCGCCAAGACCTACGTCTATTACAGCCTGCCCACGGCGGAGAAGAATGGTCTGAAGGGAATTTCGAAGCTGCCCTATTCGATGAAGGTGCTGCTGGAGAACCTGCTGCGCAATGAGGACGGCCGCACCGTCAAGAAGGAAGACATCGTCGCGGTGTCGAAGTGGCTGAGGAAGCGGCAGCTCGAGCATGAGATCGCCTTCCGCCCGGCGCGCGTCCTGATGCAGGATTTCACCGGCGTGCCGGCGGTGGTGGATCTCGCCGCCATGCGCAACGCCATGCAGCAGCTCGGCGGCGATGCCGAAAAAATCAACCCGCTGGTGCCGGTCGATCTCGTTATCGACCACTCCGTGATCGTGAACTTCTTCGGCGACAACAAGGCCTTCGCCAAGAACGTGGTCGAGGAATACAAGCAGAACCAGGAACGCTACGAATTTTTGAAGTGGGGCCAGAAGGCGTTTTCGAACTTCTCCGTCGTGCCGCCCGGCACCGGCATCTGCCACCAGGTCAATCTCGAATATCTCGCCCAGACCGTCTGGACGAAGAAAGAGAAGATGACGGTCGGCAAGAAGACCGGCACCTTCGAGGTCGCCTATCCGGACTCGCTCGTCGGCACCGATTCGCACACCACGATGGTGAACGGCCTTGCCGTGCTCGGCTGGGGCGTCGGCGGCATCGAGGCGGAAGCCTGCATGCTCGGCCAGCCGCTGTCGATGCTGCTGCCGGAAGTGGTCGGCTTCAAGCTCAAGGGCGCGCTCAAGGAAGGTGTCACCGCGACCGACCTCGTGCTGACGGTGACGCAGATGCTGCGCAAGCAGGGCGTGGTCGGCAAGTTCGTCGAATTCTTCGGGCCCGGTCTCGATTATCTCTCGGTCGCGGACAAAGCGACCATCGGCAACATGGCGCCGGAATATGGCGCGACCTGCGGTTTCTTCCCGGTTGACGCCGCGACTATCGATTACCTGAAGACCTCCGGCCGTGCCGCGCCGCGCGTCGCGCTGGTCTCCGCCTATGCCAAGGCGCAAGGGCTGTTCCGCACCGCCAAATCGCCCGATCCAGTCTTCACCACCACGCTGACGCTCGATCTTGCCGACGTCGTGCCGTCGATGGCCGGACCGAAGCGTCCCGAAGGCCGTGTCGCGCTGCCGGCGGTCGCCACCGGCTTCTCCTCGGCGATGACCAGCGAATACAAGAAGGGCGACGACGCCTCGCATCGTTACGCGGTCGAAGGCCGCGATTTCGATCTCGGCCATGGCGATGTCGTGATCGCGGCGATCACCTCCTGCACCAACACTTCGAATCCGAGCGTCTTGATCGGCGCCGGCCTGCTCGCGCGCAACGCGGCCGCCAAGGGCCTCAAGGCCAAGCCGTGGGTAAAGACCTCGCTGGCCCCGGGCAGCCAGGTGGTGGCGGAATATCTCGCCAATTCCGGCTTGCAGACCGATCTCGACAAGGTCGGCTTCAACCTCGTCGGCTTCGGCTGCACCACCTGCATCGGCAATTCCGGCCCGCTGCCGGAGGAGATTTCGAAGTCGATCAACGACAACGGCATCGTCGCTGCCGCCGTGCTGTCGGGCAACCGCAACTTTGAAGGCCGCGTCTCGCCGGACGTGCAGGCCAACTATCTGGCCTCGCCGCCGCTGGTCGTCGCTTACGCGCTCGCCGGCACCGTGACCAAGGATCTCGCGGTCGAGCCGATCGGCACCGGCAAGGACGGCAAGCCGGTCTATCTGAAGGACATCTGGCCGACCACCAAGGAAATCAACGCTTTCATGAAGAAGTACGTCACCGCGACGATCTTCAAGAAGAAGTATGCCGACGTTTTCAAGGGCGACACCAACTGGCGCAAGATCAAGACCACCGAAAGCGAGACCTATCGCTGGAATATGTCGTCGACCTATGTGCAGAACCCGCCTTACTTCGAAGGCATGAAGAAGACGCCGGAGCCGATCACCGACGTGATCGACGCGCGCATCCTCGCGATGTTCGGCGACAAGATCACCACCGACCACATCTCGCCGGCCGGCTCGATCAAGCTGACTTCGCCTGCCGGCAAATTCCTCAGCGAGCACCAGGTGCGTCCCGCCGACTTCAACCAGTACGGCACGCGTCGCGGCAACCACGAGATCATGATGCGCGGCACGTTTGCCAACATCCGCATCAAGAATTTCATGCTCAAGGGCGCCGACGGCAACATCCCGGAAGGCGGCCTCACAAAGCACTGGCCCGACGGCGAGCAGATGTCGATCTACGACGCCGCGATGAAGTATCAGGCCGAGGGCGTGCCGCTGGTGGTGTTTGCCGGCGCCGAATACGGCAACGGCTCCTCGCGCGACTGGGCCGCCAAGGGCACCCGCCTGCTCGGCGTCCGCGCCGTGATCTGCCAGAGCTTTGAGCGCATCCATCGCTCCAACCTGGTCGGCATGGGCGTGCTGCCGCTGACCTTCGAGCCAGGCACCTCCTGGACGTCGCTCGGGCTGAAGGGCGACGAGAAGGTGACTATTCGAGGCCTACAGGGCGATCTGAAGCCGCGCCAGATCCTGACGGCGGAAATCGTCTCGAACGACGGTGCACTGCAACGCGTGCCGTTGCTCTGCCGGATCGATACGCTCGACGAGCTCGATTACTATCGCAACGGCGGCATCCTGCATTACGTGCTGCGCAAGCTGGCGGCCTAGTCCCTTGTTTGAGCATGATCTCCGTGCAAACGCTTGCGTTTGTTGCGAGGGAAGCCCGGTCTCACCACGCATCAGGTGCGTGGCAGGCTTTTTCCGGATCATGCTCCAACGCGGATTTGTGATCGGTGGCTCACTTCGAAGTGAGTAGCGAGAGAAAAGAAGGCGGCCTATCAAGGGCCGCCTTCGCGCGTTAAGGGTCCGGAGGGACCCGTAAGAATACGGATCATTAACGGCGGCGATACGGTTCACGGAATGACAGCGATGATGGCCTATAGTTCGATTTCGCGATGGTCGGGCGCGCTCGGCGTATGCGCGATCGTTGTGGTGGCGCGTCCCGCGCATGCAGAGCCCCGCGCGGTGGTGGAGCTGTTCACGTCGCAGGGCTGTTCGTCCTGTCCGCCGGCCGATCAGATCATCGGCGAGCTTGCGAAGGACCCGGGTGTGATCGCGCTCAGCCTGCCGATCGATTACTGGGATTATCTTGGCTGGAAGGACACGCTGGCGGACTCGCGCTTCAGCGCGCGGCAAAAGGCCTATTCGCGCATGCGCGGCGATCGCGACGTCTACACGCCGCAAGCGGTCGTCAACGGGTCGAAGCATGTGATCGGCAGCGACCGCGCCAGCATCGAAGGCGCGATGATCGAAACCAAAAAGGCCGACGGCGTAATGAGTGTGCCGGTCAAGATGAGCGTGTCCGGCAAGCAGCTCACGGTCTCCGTTGAAGCCGCCAAGGGCGCGACCGCTACGGCTCATGGCGAAGTGTGGCTCTGCTCGGTCGCAAAGGCCGTGCCGATAACGATTTCGCGCGGCGAAAATCGCGGCCGCGAAGTCACCTACCACAACGTGGTGCGCAACCTGCTCAAGGTCGGCGACTGGAACGGCAGTTCAGGAAGCTGGACGGTGCCGCTCGAAAACATCTCGCGCGATGGCGTCGATGCAGCGGTGGTCTATGTGCAGGACGGCAATCGCGACAAGCCGGGGCCGATGCTGGGCGCGGCTTACACGTCGCTTCACTGATCCGCGGAATTTTCAGCTAACGTCGTTTGGCTACAAGGTCCAGGCGAAGCGCGACGTTGCGTGACTCCCAAAACGAAAAAAGGACCAACTCACGTTGGTCCTCCAGTCTCGGGATTTTACTCCCCTGCGACAGGCCCGATCCCGACGGCCCCGGGGGGCTGGGGGCTGAGGAATCCGGAACCGAAAGGACCGGGCCAACGCAGTGATTCTTTCTCGCAATTCAGAGGGGCGGGCGGTTGGCGGAAGTGGGGCAGCAATAAGATTCGGCTAACGATCCCGTGACCCGTAGTTCCACGGGCACTTGGCCAAATCGCCGCGCTTTTCGGGTATTTTCAACGCGCCCCTTGCGGCCGGAAGCCGTCGGCGCAATCATGTCACCCGGATGACATCAGGCTTGAACCAGCCCGGCGGCGCGGCGCTGGCCTTTGTGCCTGAGCTGATTGGAGGCGCTCCATGAGCATTATTTCGGAGGACATCGATCCAAGCGAACTTCGCGCAGCGGCCCGGCCTGCCGCTGCGAACCCTCCACCCAACCGCGTCACGTTCAACCGTCTCGAACTTAACCGCATCCTCAATCTCTACGGCCGCATGGTCGCCGATGGCGAATGGCGCGACTATGCCATCGACTTCCTGAAGGACCGCGCGGTGTTCTCGGTGTTCCGCCGCTCGTCCGAAGTTCCGCTCTATCGCATCGAGAAGGATCCGCGGCTCGCCCGCAAGCAGGGCATGTACAGCGTGATCTCGGCCACCGGGCTGATCCTGCGCCGCGGGCACGAGCTCGATCGTGTGCTGCTGGTGATCGACCGCAAGCTGGCGGTGGTGTGACCACGAACACCCCTCATCCTGAGGAGGCGCGTCAGCGCCGTCTCGAAGGATGGGCCACAGGCGACATCGGGGGCCTCATGGTTCGAGACGCGCTTCGCGCTCCTCACCATGAGGGTTGAGAGCGGCTACCGCGCTCCATGCTCATTCCCCGGCACGGTCGCCGCGCCCTCGCCGAGCGCGAGCTGCATCATCACGGTATCCAGCCAGCGGCCGAATTTGAGGCCGACATTAGGGTGTGTCCCGATCATCTGGAAGCCGCATCTGGTATGAACGCCGATCGACCCGGCATTGGCGGAATCGCCGATCACCGCGATCATCTGGCGATAGCCGCGCGCCTCGCATTCGGCGATCAGCCGCTGCATCAGCGATAGGCCGATGCCCCGGCGGTGAATCGCGGGCCGCAGGTACACCGAATTCTCCACCGTGAAACGATAGGCCGGCCGCGGCCGGTAGGGACCGGCATAGGCGTAGCCGACGACTTCGCCCTCTACCTCGGCGACGAAATAGGGAAAGCCGCCATCGATCAGCGCGCGAAAACGGCGCGTCATCTCAGCAAGATCCGGCGGGATCAGCTCGAACGTCGCGGTGCCGTGGCGGACGGCGTGTTCGTAGATTTCCGTGATGGCGGGAAGGTCGGCCTCGATGGTGGGCCGGATTTCGGGAGCGGACATGGCGGCGAGACTATTTTCGCTCTCCACAAAAGAAAAGCCCCGGCGCGAGGGCCGGGGCTTCTATCTTGTCTCTCCGCTCGGCGCTTAGTCGCGCTGGCCGAGGAGCTGTAGCAGCAGCGTGAACAGGTTGATGAAGTTCAGGTACAGCGAGAGTGCGCCGGAGATCGCCGCACGCTCGGCAATGTCACCGCCCTGCGAGGCATAGCCGTAGATGTAGTCGTTCTTCAGCCGCTGGGTATCCCAGGCGGTGAGGCCCGCGAACACCAGTACGCCGACCACGGAGACGATGAACTGGAGCATCGAGCTCGCCAGGAACAGGTTGACCAGGCTCGCGATGATGATGCCGATCAGGCCCATGAACAGGAACGAGCCCATGCCGCTGATGTCACGCTTGGTGGTGTAACCCCAGAGGCTCAGTGCACCGAAGGTCGCCGCGGTGATGAAGAACACGCGCACGATCGAGGTGTGCGTGTAGATCAGGAAGATCGACGACAGCGAAATGCCCATCAGCGCCGCGAATGCCCAGAACAGCAATTGCGCCGTGGCGGGCTTGAGGCGGTTGATGCCGAACGAGATCGCGAACACCATCACGAGCGGCGCGAGGATGAACACCCACTTCAGCGGGCTGACATACAGCGCGTAGCCGAACGGCGTCAGGTAGGCGTTGCCGAACCGCGCAGCGGCGGCGGTCTGGTCGGTGGTGACCGCACCCATGTAGACGCCGAGCGCGGCGAGGCCGGTGATGGCCAGTCCGATGCTCATGTAGTTGTAGATGCGCAGCATATATGCGCGCAGGCCGGCATCGACGGTCGCGGCATCAACACGCCCGGCTGCCCGGCCGAAGGGGGAAGCATAGTTACGGTCTAGGTCCGACATGGTCGAATTCCCGCTGGTTGTCCGGCACGACGCAAGGCCTGCGCTGCCGGGAAGAAATCTATCTCAGAAACCCGCGATTTGCCGACATTAAATGGTTGTCATCAAACCGGGCGTCTGCCTTGGCTGGTATGTGGGAAACTAACACATTCAAAGCAAGCTTCCACGCGCGGCTGAATGTCGCTCTGCAACAAGTTTCGCGGGCAAAACCGCGTTAACCCTGCGGCGGTGCCCGCTACATTTTGTCACAAATTCCGCAACACGCTGGCCGGCTTCTGGTTCAGCGCCAGCAGTGTTCCCGCAAGCCCAAGCCCGACGGTGACGATGAGGGCTGCCGCCACCACCCCGGCGGCGCTGCCGGCCTGCCAGACAAAGCTCAGCGTCATCAGCCGCGTCACGATCATCCAGGCCGCGATGGAGCCGGCGATCACGCCGAAGACCGCGGTGGCGAAACCGATCATCAGATATTCGAGCGCATAGGCCCCGAGCAGCCGTGCGCGGGTGGCGCCCAGCGTTTTGAGTATGACAGCATCGTAAACCCGGTGGTTGTGGCCGGCGGCCAACGCGCCGCCGAGCACCAGGATCGCCGAGATCAGCGTCACCGCGCTGGCGCCGCGGATCGCCAGCGCCAGATTGCTTACGACAGTACCGACAGTCTCCAGCGCCTCGCGGACCCGGACGCTCGTGACCATCGGGAAGGCGTCGGCGACCTGCTTGATGATCCTGGCATCATCGGCGGGATCGGGATGGCCTTCGGTCAGGGTCGCGATGTGGCTGTGCGGCGCGCCCTTGAAGGCATTGGGCGAGAACACCAGGACGAAATTGATGCCGAGGCCCTGCCAGTCGATGGTGCGCAGATTGCCGATCTTTGCCGGGATCTCGCGGCCGAGCACGTTGACGACGATCTCGTCGCCGATCTTCAGGCCCAGCCCGTCGGCGATCTTCTTTTCCATCGAGACCAGCGGCGGACCCTTGTAGTCCGCGCCCCACCATTCGCCCTCGACGATCTTGGAACCCTTGGGAATCTCGCCGGTGTAGGACAGGCCGCGGTCGCTCTGTAGCACCCATTCGGAATCGACCGAGGCCTTGAGGTCTTCGGACTTGATGCCGCGGGCGGAGACGATGCGACCGCGCAGCATCGGCACGTCCTCGATCGAGGAGTCCGGCATGATCTGCTTGAGGAAGGCGCCGAACCGGTCGGCTTCCGAACTGGGTATGTCGAGGAAATAGAACGCCGGCGCGCGCTCCGGCAGCGAGGCGAGGAATTGCCGGCGCAGATTGCCGTCGATCTGGGTGATGGTGACGAGCACGGCGAGCCCAAGGCCGAGCGACAGCACTACCGACGGCGTCAGCGCGCCGGGCCGGTAGATGTTGGTAATCGCCAGCCGCAGCATGGTGATGCGCGCCCGCGGCAGGCGGCGCGCCAGCGCCATCAGGCCGGTCGCGATCAGGCGCAACAGGGCGAATACCGCGATCGAGGAAGCGACGAACACGGCGGCGACGCGCTTGTCGTAGGCGAGCCCGATCGCCACCGAGATCAGCGCGGCGATGACGGCCGCCATCAGCGCAAGATAGAGCCAGCGCGGCCGCCGAAGGCTGTTGGTCACGGTCTCGCGGAACAGCGCGGCGACCGGCACGTCATGCACCCGGCCGAGCGGCCACAGGCCGAAGGCGAGCGCGGTGAGAAGCCCATAGATGAAGGACAGCGTCAGCTCATCCCAGTGTAGCGCCGGCACCACCGGCAGCGGCAGGATTTTTCCGAACAGGCCGACGATCACGTAGGGCAGCGCGGCGCCGGCGGCGAGCCCGATCACCGAGCCGATCGCGGCGAGCACGATCACCTGCGTAGTGTAGATGGTGAAGACGTCGCGGCCGGTCGCGCCCAGCGCCTTGAACGCCGCGATGACGTCGCGGCGGCGGTCGATGTGGCTCTTGACGGCGTTGGCGACGCCGACCCCGCCGACCAGCAGCGCGGCGAGGCCGACCAGCGTCAGGAATTGCGTAAAGCGATTGATGGTGCGCTCGAGCTGCGGCGAGGCATTCGCGCGACTACGGATTTCCCATCCCGCTTGCGGCGCAGCCGCGCGCGCCTCGTCGATGAAGGCGCCAGCCGCGCGATCGTCGGCCGCATTGTCGGGCAGCTTGACCCGATAGATCCAGCGCACCAGGCTGCCCGGCTGTAGCAGACCGGTGGCGCGCAGCCCGGCCTCGCTGACGAGGAAGCGCGGCCCGAGCCCGACATTGCCGGCGAGCTTGTCCGGCTCCGAAACGACCACGCTGCGGAGCTGGAAGGTGGCGTTGCCGACGGTGACGCGGTCGCCGAGCTTGAGGTCGAACCGTGCCAGCAGCGTCGATTCCACCGCGGCACCAAACGCGCCGTCGCGTTCTGCGAACAGATCGGCCAGCGGCATTTTCGGCTCGAGCGAGAGTTCGCCGAGCATCGGGTAGCTGCCGTCGACCGCCTTCATTTCGACCAGCGCCAGGCGGCCGTCGCCGGCGCGCGCCATCGCGCGCAGCTTTGCGGCGGATGAGACCTGTCCGCGCGAGCGCAGGAATGCGAGCTCGTCCGGCTTGGCCTCGCGCTGCATCAGGGAGAACGCTACGTCGCCGCCGAGCAGCGTGCGGCCTTCGCGCGCGAGGCCATCGCCGAGGCTGGCGGCGACCGAGCCGACGCCTGAAATCGCCATCACGCCAAGCGCGATGCAGGCGATGAACACATAGAAGCCGCGCAGGCCGCCGCGCAATTCGCGCAAGGCGTAGCGGAACGCCAGCGACGAGGTGCGGGCCTGGTAGGCGGTCTCATGGGCGATGGTGGTCAAGCGCTTTGCCCGTCGATCCGGCCGGAGCGCAGCCGCACCACGCGGTCGCAGCGCTGCGCCAGCGATGAGTCGTGCGTCACCAGTACCAGCGTCATGCCGCGCTCTGAGTGTTTTGCGAACAACATGTCGACGATCTGCTTGCCGGTGGCCTCGTCCAGATTGCCGGTCGGCTCGTCGGCGACGAGGATGGCCGGATCCGGCGCCAGCGCGCGGGCCAGCGCGACGCGCTGCTGCTCGCCGCCGGAAAGCTGCGTCGGATAATGGTGCAGGCGATCGCCGAGCCCGACCGAGGCGAGCTCCTGCGCCGCGCGTTTGGCCGCATCGGGATTGCCGGCAAGCTCCAGCGGCACTGCGACGTTCTCCAGCGCCGTCATGGTCGGGATCAAATGAAACGACTGGAACACGATACCGACCTGGCGGCCGCGGAAGCGCGCCAGCTCGTCTTCGTCGAGGGCATTGAACGGCGTGCCTGAAACTACCACCTCTCCGCTGTCAGGGCGCTCCAGCCCCGCCATCACCATCAGGAGCGTCGACTTGCCGGAGCCTGAAGGTCCGATCAGGCCGATCGCCTCGCCCGGGGCGACGCGCAGGCTGATATCCTTGAGGATATGAACGCGTGCCGCGCCCGATCCCAGCGAGAGATTGACGTTCCTGATGGAGATGGTGTCCGGCTCGGTGCCGGTGAGGTGCGAGGATGCGATGAGGCTGTCCATGGTTCGGTCATATGGCACTTCCGCTGGTGCGGTCGAGAGCCGGGTTGGAATCTTCGTGCACATACTTGTGTTGAGTTTGGGCTTGATGACGGCAGGATTCGCCTGTGCACAAACCCCCGCTGCGGCGCCGGCCAAACCGATCAAGATGGTTGTGCTGGGCGATTCGCTAAGCGCCGGCCTTGGCCTCGGCGGCGCCGAGGCGTTTCCGGCCCGTCTGCAAAAAGCCTTGGAAGCCAAGGGGATAAAGGTCGAGATGACCAATGCCGGGGTGTCCGGCGACACCACCTCGGGCGGCCGCGAACGGCTCGACTGGTCGGTGCCGGATGGAACCGAGGCCGTGATTCTCGAGCTCGGCGCCAACGACGCCCTGCGGGGCATCGATCCCGATGTCACCCGCACAGCGCTATCGGACATCATCACCCGCCTGAAGGCGCGCAAGATCGCCGTCCTGTTGTGCGGCATGCTGGCGCCGCCGAACTACGGCGCCGACTACGCCGCGCGCTTCAATGCGATCTATCCGGAGCTCTCAAAGTCCCTCGACGTGCCGCTTTACCCGTTCTTCCTGGAGGGCGTCGCGGCGGATGCAAAGCTCAACCAGGCCGACGGCATCCATCCAACCGCGGAGGGTGTAGACATCATCGTGAAAAATATTCTGCCCAGTGTGGAGGCGTTTCTCGGCAAGATTTCGGGGCAACGCAGTTGAAGAATAGCGGACTAATCCCCAAGGGCGAATCTGGAATAACGAGTGGAGCCAATCCTTGATTGCGACAGAGCCGAATGCCGTTTTCCTCGCGCCCGCGGAGTACGTCGATAGCGACCATCCCCGCGTCAAGGAGCTTGCCGAACGTTTGGTAAGCGGTGAGCCGACGCCGGCGGCCATCGCACAACGGATTTTCTACGCCGTAAGGGATATCCGCTACGGCGCGCCGGACTTCGACCGCCTTGCTTCGTTCAAGGCGAGCACACTTCTGGCGGAAGGTTCCGTATTGCGTACCGAAAGCAGCAGCCTTCGCTGCGCTTTGTCGGGCGGCGGGATTGCCCGCGCGGCTGGCCTTCGCTGACGTCACCAACCATCTTGCCACGCCGCGGACGCTCGAACTGATGGGCGGAGGAATTTTCGCTTGGCACGGCTATGCCGAAGTTCTGCTGGGCGGCCGATGGGTCAAAGTGAGTCCCACGTTTGACGCCCCGCTGTGCAAGCGCATGGGAGTCAAAGCCCTCGAGTTCGACGGCGCCTCCGACGCCCATCTGCAGCCATTCGATGCCGACGGGCGCGCCTTCATGAGTTACGACAGAATACATGGTATCTTCCACGATGTGCCGGCACGGTTCCTGGCTGTGGAAATGCCGAGGCTCTATCCAAGAGCCCATGCAGCGATTCGTGCGGGCGAGTTCGCCAACGGATGACGTTTCTGCGGTGAAGGCTCGATCAGGCCGCGGAATGCCCGACCCGCAGGCATTTTCCGGCACTATCCCGGGGCAGGGCAGTTGAAAAATAGGCAATATCCAGGAGGTTACCGGTCCGTAAACGTCACGTGCTTCGCAGAGTCACATAAGTCGGGTAGAAAATAGCTATCGGTGATTCGTCACCGGGGCGCTGTTACAGGACATGGCCCTTTTTAAGGTCATGACCAAGCATCGGGAGTCATGCGATGCCGCGTTTGTTTACTGGACTGGAAATCCCGGCCGAGATCGGCCAGACGCTTTCCAACTTGAGGGGCGGCCTCCCCGGCGCCCGCTGGATCGATCCCGAAAATTATCACGTCACCCTGCGCTTCATCGGCGATATCGACGGCGCTTCCGCCAACGAGATCGCCTCGATGCTGTTTCGGGTCAACCGAAAACCGTTCGAGGTGAAGGTGCAGGGCCTGACCAGCTTCGGCGGCAAGAAACCGCGCGCGGTGGTCGCCTCGGTCGAGCCGAGCCGGCAGCTGATCGAGCTACAGGCCGAGCTCGAGCGCCTGATGCAGCGCCTCGGGCTCGACCCGGAAGGGAGAAAGTTCACGCCGCATGTGACGCTGGCGCGATTGCATGATGCCTCGAGCCGGGACGTCGCCGATTATCTCTCGGTGCGCGGTTATTTCCCGAGCAAGGTGTTTACCGCCGATCGCTTCGTGCTGTTCTCCTCCCGCGCCTCCACCGGCGGCGGCCCCTATGTGGTCGAGGATGCCTACGCGCTGAGTGCGTAGGCACGCCGTCACCACGTCCGAACTGTCATCGTCCGCGAAGGCGGACGATCCAGTATTCCAGAAACCGTAGTGCTGGAGCCGTGAAGCTGCGGCGTACTGGATACCCGCCTTCGCGGGTATGACGAGCGAGTGTGTGGGGCGCGCCCGCCTGCATAGCCCCACCTCTAATTGACGGCTTGCAATTTCCATCCGGCTAGGGCGGAAAGGTAGGCCATGCTGTCCACCTCGCCTGCCTCCTTCCATGCCCACTACAAGGCCCTCGTCGCATCAGGTGCGATCGAGGCCGATCCGGCGCAGGCACAGGCCGCCGAAGCGTTCGCCGACCTGGAACAGCGGCTGTCCGGCTACAAGCCGACCAAGAAGCAGGGCCTGTTCGGCCGTCTGTTCGCCGACAAGGACGAGCCGCCGCCGCGCGGGCTCTATGTCCATGGCGAGGTCGGCCGCGGCAAGACCATGCTGATGGACCTGTTCTTCCAGCAGAGCCCGGTCAAGCACAAGCGGCGCGCGCACTTCCACGAATTCATGGCCGAGGTGCATGAGCGCATCTACGCCTACCGCCAGAACATCGCGCGCGGCGAGTTGCGCGACGCCGACGTGATCGTGCTGACGGCGAACGCGATCTTCGACGAGGCGTGGCTGCTCTGCTTCGATGAATTCCACGTCACCGACATTGCGGATGCGATGATCCTCGGCCGTCTGTTTGCAAAACTGTTCGATCTCGGCACCGTCGTGGTGGCGACGTCAAACGTGGCGCCTGACGATCTCTACAAGGGCGGCCTGAACCGCGCGCTGTTCCTGCCGTTCATCGCGCAGATTTCCGAGCACATGGACGTGCTGCGGCTGGATGCACGCACCGACTTTCGCCTGGAAAAACTGGCCGGCGCAAAGATGTGGCTGGTGCCGGCGGATGGCGAAGCCGATCTCGCGATCAACAAGGCGTGGGCCAGGATGACCGGCAATGCACCCTGCAAGCCGCGCGACATCACGATCAAGGGCCGCAAGCTGCATGTGCCATGCTCGTCGCATGGCGTGGCGCGGTTTTCCTTTGCCGACATCTGCGAGAAGCCGCTGGCGGCGAGCGATTATCTCCGGCTCGCGCGCGATTACCACACGCTGCTGATCGACCACATTCCGGTCATGGACTACGCCGAGCGCAACGCCGCAAAACGGTTCATCTCGCTGATCGATACGCTCTATGACAATGGCGTGAAGCTGATGGCCTCAGCCGAGGCCGATCCGGTGTCGCTGTACGTCGCGACTGAAGGCGTGGAGGCCAACGAATTCAAACGCACCTCCTCGCGCCTGATCGAGATGAGCTCGGAATCCTACCTGGCGTTGCCGCACGGCCGGAAGGACTCTTCCGCCAGCGGTGCGACGACGGGGTTGGTGGAAACCTAGCTCCGTCATTCCGGGGCGCGCCACTCGGCGCGAGGCCGGAATCCATACGCCGCAGCCGTCGTTGTCTTGAAGACTGGTGACGGCCTTCTTTCGACCAACTCAGGCTTGTGATTATGGATTCCGGGCCTGCGCCTTCGGCGCATCCCGGAATGGCGGCTGGCATACCTGACCTAAATCAAGGCAGCGCTGCGGATTGGGCATGCCGCGACTTGAACCCTTCCGGCTAAAGGGATAACCACCCTTCCCGAAAGCACCTTCCTCTCCTGCTACCCCTGTTCAAAGGACAGATTTCCCATGGCGCGCGACAAGATTGCTTTGATTGGCTCCGGTCAGATCGGCGGAACGCTGGCTCACCTCATCGGCCTGAAGGAGCTCGGCGACGTCGTGATGTTCGACATCGCCGAAGGCATTCCGCAGGGCAAGGCACTCGACATCGCGCAGTCCTCGCCGGTCGACGGCTTCGACTCGCAGCTCGTCGGCGCCAATTCCTATGAGGCGCTCGACAACGCAAAGGTCTGCATCGTCACCGCCGGCGTGCCGCGCAAGCCCGGCATGAGCCGCGACGATCTTCTCTCCATCAATCTGAAGGTGATGGAGCAGGTCGGCGCCGGCATCAAAAAGTATGCGCCTGACGCCTTCGTCATCTGCATCACCAATCCTCTGGATGCGATGGTCTGGGCGCTGCAAAAGGCTTCCGGCATGCCGCACAAGAAGGTGGTGGGCATGGCGGGCGTGCTGGATTCCGCGCGCTTCCGCTACTTCCTCGCCGACGAGTTCAATGTCTCCGTCGAAGACGTCACCGCCTTCGTGCTCGGCGGCCATGGCGACACCATGGTGCCGCTGACCCGCTACTCCACCGTCGCCGGCATCCCGCTGCCCGATCTCGTCAAGATGGGCTGGACCTCGCAGGCGCGCATCGACGAGATCGTCGACCGCACCCGCAACGGCGGCGCCGAGATCGTCAACCTCTTGAAGACCGGCTCGGCCTTCTATGCGCCCGCCGCTTCCGCGATCGCGATGGCCGAGAGCTATCTGAAGGACAAGAAGCGCGTGTTGCCCTGCGCCGCCTACCTCAACGGCGAGTACAACGTGAAGGACATGTATGTCGGCGTGCCCGTTGTCATCGGCTCAAAGGGCGTCGAGCGTATTGTCGAGATCGAATTGTCCGGCAAGGACCGCGAAGCCTTCGACAAATCGGTCGGTGCTGTGCAGGGCCTCGTCGACGCCTGCAAGAAGATCGCTCCGGATCTGCTAGGCCGTTGATCTCGCGCTAGTTTTCCTTGGGGTTCGGCCGAAAGGTCGAGCCCTCGGGAGGGGGCTTGCAGTTCCTTTGGTATATGGTATGCCAGACGAAAGACCGGTGAACACGCAACACTCACCACAACAGGGTTGGGGAGCGCCTCGATGAATATTCACGAATACCAGGCAAAGGCCCTGCTGAACGAGTTCGGCGTGCCGATCTCCAAGGGCGTGCCGGTTCTCAAGCCCGAGGATGCCGAAGCAGCGGCCAAACAACTCCCCGGCCCGGTTTGGGTGGTGAAGAGCCAGATCCATGCCGGCGGCCGCGGCAAGGGCAAGTTCAAGGAAGCCAGCGCTGGCGACAAGGGCGGCGTCCGCATCGCCAAGTCCACCGGCGAGGTAGCCGAATTCGCCAAGCAGATGCTGGGTGCCACGCTGGTGACGGTGCAGACCGGTCCGCACGGCAAGCAGGTCAACCGCCTCTACATCGAGGACGGCTCCGACATCGACAAGGAGTTTTACCTGTCGATGCTGGTCAACCGCGAAACCTCTGAAGTCTCGTTCGTGGTGTCGACCGAAGGCGGCGTCAACATCGAGGAAGTCGCGCACAAGACGCCCGAAAAGATCGTCACCTTCTCGGTCGATCCGGCGACCGGCATCATGGCCCATCACGGCCGCACCGTGGCCAAGGCGCTCAACCTTTCCGGCGATCTCGCCAAGCAGGCCGAGAAGCTGGTGAACCAGCTCTACGCCGCCTTCATCGCCAAGGACATGGCGATGCTGGAGGTCAATCCGCTTGTTATCACCAAGCAGGGCCAGCTCCGCGTGCTCGACGCAAAGGTGTCGTTCGACGACAACGCCATGTTCCGGCATCCCGAGGTCGCCGCGCTGCGCGACGAGACTGAAGAGGACGCCAAGGAAATCGAGGCGTCGAAATACGATCTCAACTACGTCACGCTCGACGGCACCATCGGCTGCATGGTCAACGGCGCCGGCCTTGCCATGGCGACGATGGACATCATCAAGCTCTACGGCATGGAGCCCGCCAACTTCCTCGACGTCGGCGGCGGCGCCAGCAAGGAGAAGGTGGCGGCGGCCTTCAAGATCATCACCGCCGATCCCAACGTGAAGGGCATCCTGGTCAACATCTTCGGCGGCATCATGAAGTGCGATATCATCGCCGAGGGCGTGGTCGCGGCGGTGAAGGAAGTCGGCCTGAAGGTGCCGCTGGTGGTCCGCCTCGAAGGCACCAATGTCGACGCCGGCAAGAAGATCATCCGCGAGTCCGGCCTCAACGTGCTGCCGGCCGACGATCTCGACGATGCCGCGCAGAAGATCGTGAAAGCCGTCAACGGAGGCTGACCATGGCCGACCATCTCGACGCTCCGTCAGCCCTCGAAGAACACCGCAAGCTGGCGGTTTTCGCGGGCGAATGGGCCGGCGAGGAAATGGTCTTTCCGTCGCGCTGGAACGCCGGCGGTCCCGCGACCTCGAAGGTGGTGGCGCGCATGGCGCTCAACGGCTTCTACCTGATCCAGGACACCGTGCAGATGCGCGACGGTAAGGAGAGTTTTGCCACCCACGGCGTGTTCACCTACGACCGTGAGGACCGGCTCTACAAATTGTTCTGGCACGACTCGCTCGGCTACTACCCGCCGTCGCCCGCTTCCGGCGGCTGGACCGCTGGCAAGACGCTGATCCTGGTGCGCGGCTCGCTGCGCGGCAACGCGCGCCACGTCTACGAAGTCGTCGACGACAAAACCTACACCATGAAAATCCAATTCTCGCCCGACGCCGAAGGCTGGAACGACGTGCTCACGGGCACGTACCGGCGCATCAACTAAAACCCCTCACTGACCGCTTCGCGAAAGTAAATCCCAGTCATGTCTATTCTGATCGACAAGAGCACAAAGGTCATCTGCCAGGGCTTTACTGGCAAGAACGGCACTTTCCATTCCGAGGCGGCGATCGCCTACGGCACAAAAATGGTTGGCGGCACCTCGCCGGGGAAGGGCGGCACCAAGCATCTCAACCTGCCCGTTT
This sequence comes from Bradyrhizobium lablabi, assembly GCF_018129385.1. Classification (GTDB taxonomy): domain Bacteria; phylum Pseudomonadota; class Alphaproteobacteria; order Rhizobiales; family Xanthobacteraceae; genus Bradyrhizobium; species Bradyrhizobium lablabi_C. The sequence continues at coordinate 76,139 of NZ_JAFCLN010000020.1, read as the reverse complement.
TCGACACCGTCGCAGAAGCGCGTGACAAGACCGGCGCGGATGCGACCGTGATCTATGTGCCGCCGCCGGGCGCGGCCGATGCGATCTGCGAGGCGATCGATGCGGAGATTCCGCTGATCGTCTGCATCACCGAAGGCATTCCGGTGCTCGACATGGTGAAGGTGAAGCGCTCGCTCTCCGGCTCGAAGTCGCGCCTGATCGGGCCGAACTGTCCGGGCGTGATGACCGCGGGCGAATGCAAGATCGGCATCATGCCGGCCAACATCTTCAAGCCCGGCAATGTCGGCATCGTGTCGCGCTCGGGCACGCTGACCTATGAGGCGGTGTTCCAGACCACCCAGGAAGGCCTCGGCCAGACCACCGCGGTCGGCATCGGCGGCGACCCGGTGAAGGGCACCGAGTTCATCGACGTGCTGGAGAAATTTCTGGCCGACGACAAGACCACCTCGATCATCATGATCGGTGAGATCGGCGGCTCGGCCGAGGAAGACGCCGCCCAGTTCCTCAAGGACGAGGCCAAGCGCGGCCGCAAGAAGCCGATGGCCGGCTTTATCGCCGGCGTCACCGCACCGCCCGGCCGCCGCATGGGCCATGCCGGCGCGATCATCTCCGGCGGCAAGGGCGATGCCGGCTCCAAGACCGCGGCCATGGAAGCCGCCGGTATCCGGGTGTCGCCGTCGCCGGCCCGTCTCGGCAAGACGCTGGTAGAAGCGCTGCGCGGGTAGCATCGCGACCGCGGCGTACTAGATAGAGAACAGAAGGCTCCGGCAGCGAAGCCGGGGCCTTTTTCGTCGGAAAGAGCCAAAGAGCGGCTGCTTTCAAAGATTTGAACTTCGGTTCGCCGCTTGGTTCTTTTCGGCGCGAACATTCGGCGCAAATAGGGTAAAGGTCACCGCTACCCGCTGGTCCCTCACTGGGCCGGTTGCACGCGCCGTTTTCCATGCGCGAACGAAAATCACCAGGACGCCATCATGTCTCGTCAGGACGCGAACGCCGCTTTTGCTCTTTCCTCCTTTTTGCAGGGCACCAACGCCGCCTATATCGACGACCTCTACGCCCGCTATGAACAGGACCCTTCCTCGGTCGATGCCGAGTGGCAGGAATTCTTCAAGAGCCTGAAAGACACCCCCGCCGACGTCAAAAAGAACGCCGAGGGCGCCTCCTGGGGACGCGATAACTGGCCACTGACGCCGCGCGATGACCTGACCTCCGCGCTCGACGGCAACTGGGCGCAGGTGGAAAAGGCCGTCAGCGGCAAGCTCGCCGCCAAGGCGCAGGCCGCGGTTGCCGAAATCTCCGCCGCCGACGTCCACCAGGCGACCCGCGATTCCGTCCGCGCGCTGATGCTGATCCGCGCCTACCGCATGCGCGGCCATTTCCACGCCAAGCTCGATCCGCTCGGCATTGAGGCGCCGCGCGACCGCGAGGAACTCGATCCGCGCTCCTACGGCTTTGTCGAGGCCGACTTCGACCGCAAGATTTTCCTCGACCACGTCCTGGGCCTGGAATGGGGCACGCTGCGCGAGATCGTCGCGATCTGCGAACGCACCTACTGCCAGACGCTCGGCGTCGAGTTCATGCACATCTCCAACGCCGCGCAGAAGGCCTGGATTCAGGAGCGCATCGAAGGTCCCGACAAGGAGATCAGCTTCACGCCCGAAGGGCGCCGCGCCATCCTCAACAAACTGGTCGAAGCCGAAGGCTTTGAGAAATTCTGCGACACCAAGTTCACCGGCACCAAGCGCTTTGGCCTCGACGGCGGCGAGTCGCTGATCCCCGCGCTGGAGCAGATCATCAAGCGCGGCGGCAATCTCGGCGTAAAGGAGATCGTGCTTGGCATGCCGCATCGCGGCCGCCTCAATGTCCTCACCCAGGTGATGGGCAAGTCGCACCGCGCGCTGTTCCACGAGTTCAAGGGCGGCTCTGCCAATCCTGACGACATCGAGGGTTCCGGCGACGTCAAATACCATCTCGGCGCATCGTCCGATCGCGAGTTTGACAACAACAAGATCCATCTGTCGCTGACGGCGAACCCGTCGCACCTCGAGATCGTCGATCCCGTCGTGCTCGGAAAAGTGCGCGCCAAGCAGGATCAGCATGGCGATCCGCCTGATATGCGCATTTCGGTGCTGCCGCTTCTGATGCATGGCGACGCGGCCTTTGCGGGTCAGGGCGTGGTGGCGGAATGTTTCAGCCTGTCGGACCTGAAGGGCTACCGCACCGGCGGTTCGCTGCATTTCATCGTCAACAACCAGATCGGCTTTACCACCTATCCGCGCTACTCGCGCTCCTCGCCCTATCCGTCTGACGTCGCGAAGATGATCGATGCGCCGATCTTCCACGTGAACGGCGACGATCCGGAAGCGGTGGTGTTCGCCGCCAAGGTCGCGATCGAGTTCCGGCAGAAATTCCACAAGCCGGTCGTGATCGACATGTTCTGCTATCGCCGCCACGGCCACAACGAGGGCGACGAGCCGGCATTCACCCAGCCGGTGATGTACAAGAAGATCGCCGCGCACCCTAGCACGCTGGAAATCTACGCCAGGCGGCTGATCGCCGACGGCGTGATGACGCAAGGCGAGGTCGACAAGGCCAAGGCCGACTGGCGCGCCCGGCTGGACGCCGAGTTCGAGGCCGGCGGCGGCTACAAGCCGAACAAGGCCGACTGGCTCGACGGCAAATGGGCCGGCTTCAAGCTTGCCGATCAGGAAGAGGATGCCCGGCGCGGTGTCACCGGCGTCGACGCCGCCGTGCTCAAGGAGATCGGCCGCAAGATCACCAAGGTGCCGGACGGGTTTCGCGTTCACCGCACCATCCAGCGCTTCCTCGACAACCGCGCGAAAGCGATCGACACCGGCACCGGCATTGACTGGGCGACCGGCGAGGCGCTGGCGTTCTGTACGCTGCTACAGGAGGGCCGCCACGTCCGCCTGTCCGGCCAGGACTCGGAGCGCGGCACGTTCTCGCAGCGCCACTCGGTGCTGATCGATCAGGAAGACGAGAGCCGTTATACGCCGTTCAATCATCTCGGCGGCGATCAGGGCCACTACGAAGTCATCAACTCGCTGCTGTCGGAAGAAGCCGTGCTCGGCTTCGAATACGGCTATTCGCTGGCCGAGCCGAATGCGCTTGCGATGTGGGAAGCCCAGTTCGGCGATTTCGCCAACGGCGCGCAGGTGCTGTTCGACCAGTTCATCTCCTCGGGCGAGCGCAAATGGCTGCGCATGTCCGGCCTCGTCTGCCTGCTGCCGCACGGCTATGAAGGGCAGGGACCGGAACACTCTTCGGCTCGCCTCGAGCGTTTCCTCCAGATGTGCGCCGAGGACAACATGCAGGTGGTCAACCCGACCACGCCCGCCAACTATTTTCACATGCTGCGGCGGCAATTGCATCGCGAGATCAGAAAACCCTTGATCGTGATGACGCCGAAATCGCTGCTGCGCCACAAGCGCGCGGTGTCGCGCCTCGACGAGCTCGGCACGGGAACGACGTTCCACCGCATCCTCTGGGACGATGCGCAAATGCTGCCGGACGAGAAGATAAAGCTGGCGCCGGACAACAAGATCCGCCGCGTCGTGCTGTGCGCGGGCAAGGTCTATTACGACCTGTACGACGAGCGCGAGAAGCGCGGCATCGACGACATCTACATCATGCGCGTCGAGCAGCTCTATCCGGTGCCGCTGAAGGCGCTGGTGCAGGAGCTCGGCCGCTTCAAGGGCGCCGAGCTGGTCTGGGCCCAGGAAGAGCCGCGCAACATGGGTTCGTGGCATTTCATCGAGCCCTATCTCGAATGGGTGCTGAACCAGATCCACGCGCCGAACAAGCGCCCGCGCTACGCCGGCCGCGCCGCATCGGCCGCCACCGCCACCGGCCTGATGTCCAAGCATCAGGCGCAGCTCAAGGCGCTGCTGGACGACGCCCTGAACTGACAGTTTTCAACACCGTCATGCCCCGCGAAGGCGGGGCATCCAGTACTCCGCGCTGTTCAAACCGATCACTGGCTGCACGGCGTACTGGATCGCCCGCCTTCGCGGGCGATGACTGCAAAGGGTTCTTTTGAGGAAACACATCATGACTGAAATCCGCGTTCCAACGCTCGGCGAATCCGTGACGGAAGCCACCATCGGCCGCTGGTTCAAGAAGGCCGGCGATCCCGTAGCGGTGGACGAGCCGCTGGTGGAGCTCGAGACCGACAAGGTCACCATCGAGGTCCCGGCGCCCTCGGCCGGCACGCTCGGCGAGATCGCTGCAAAGGACGGCGACACCGTCGCGGTCGGCGCGCTGCTCGGCATGATCAATGACGGCGCGGCCGCCGCCAAACCCGCTGCTGCGCCTGCCGCTGCCAAGCCCGCACCCGCTGCTGCCGCACCGGCTCCCGCGACCGCCGCGCCGAAGGCGCCGCCGTCGGATGCGCCGCTCGCGCCCTCGGTGCGAAAGCTCTCGGCCGAAAGCGGCATCGATGCCTCGACCGTTCCTGGCTCCGGCAAGGACGGCCGCGTCACCAAGGGAGACATGCTGGCCGCGATCGAGAAGGCGGCTTCCGCGCCGACCCCGGTCAACCAGCCCGCCGCGGCCGTGCAGGTCCGCGCGCCGTCACCTGCCGACGATGCCGCGCGCGAAGAACGGGTGAAGATGACGCGGCTGCGCCAGACCATCGCGCGCCGCCTCAAGGACGTGCAGAACACTGCGGCGATGCTGACGACCTTCAACGAGGTCGACATGACCAACGTGATGGCGATGCGTTCGCACTACAAGGACGTGTTCGAAAAGAAGCACGGCACCAAGCTCGGCTTCATGGGCTTCTTCACCAAGGCCTGCGTGCAGGCGCTGAAGGATATTCCGGCCGTCAACGCCGAGATCGACGGCACCGATCTGATCTACAAGAACTACTATCACGTCGGCATCGCCGTCGGCACCGACAAGGGCCTCGTCGTGCCCGTGGTGCGCGACTGCGATCAGAAGTCGATCGCCGACATCGAAAAATCGATCGCCGATTTCGGCCGCCGCGCCCGCGACGGCCAGCTCAAGATCGACGAGATGCAGGGCGGCACCTTCACCATCACCAATGGCGGCATCTACGGCTCGCTGATGTCGACGCCGATCCTGAACGCGCCGCAGTCCGGCATTTTGGGCATGCACAAGATCCAGGAGCGCCCGATGGTGGTCGGCGGCAAGATCGAGGTGCGCCCGATGATGTATCTGGCGCTGTCCTACGATCACCGCGTCATCGACGGCAAGGAAGCGGTCACCTTCCTGGTGCGCGTGAAGGAAAGCCTGGAGGATCCGGCGCGGCTGGTGCTGGATCTCTAAGGCGCTACGCCTCATCAACTCCGGCCTTCGCGGCCGGAGTTTTCATTGCATGGTTTCGTTGAGTTATCGGGGGCGATTTTGACGGACAAGGTTGTGATCATCACCGGCGGTAGCCGCGGCATCGGCCGTGCAGCCGCACTTGCCGCCGCCGCACGCGGCTATCGCGTTGTGGTCGGCTACGCCAGCAACGAGGCGGCCGCCGACGAAGTCGTCGGCATGATCGAAGGCAAGAACGGCAAGGCGATCGCCGTGAAATGCGACGTCGGCCACGAGAGAGATATCCTTGCGCTGTTCAAGTCCGCCGACGAATTCGGCACGCTTGGCGCACTCGTCAACAACGCCGGCATCGTCGGCAAGAGCGGCGTGCGCGTCGAAGACATGACGGCCGCGCGGATACAGGAAATGATGGCGGTCAATGTGACCGGCGCCATTTTATGCGCGCGCGAGGCGGTGAAGCGCATGTCGACCAAATTCGGCGGCAAGGGCGGTGTCATCGTCAATATCTCGTCGGTCGCTGCTCGGCTCGGCTCGGCCAACACCTATGTCGATTATGCCGCCTCGAAGGCCGCGATCGATGCCCTCACGGTCGGTCTTAGCCACGAGGTCGCGACCGACGGCATTCGCGTGGCCGGCATTCGTCCCGGCTTGATCGATACCGACATCCACGCCTCCGGCGGCGAGCCCGATCGTGCGCAGCGCCTTGCGCCGATGGTGCCGATGAAGCGCGTCGGCAAAGCCGAGGAAATCGCCAACGCGATCGTCTGGCTGATGTCGGATGAAGCCTCCTACGTGACTGGTACCACTCTTGATGTGTCGGGCGGGCGCTAATAGCTGTCACACATCCTAGCTACAGGATTTCGATATGGCCTACGATCTCGTCATCATCGGCACCGGACCCGGCGGATATGTCTGCGCCGTGCGCGCGGCGCAACTCGGCATGAAGGTCGCCGTGGTCGAGAAGAATCCGACACTCGGCGGCACCTGCCTCAATGTCGGCTGCATGCCGTCAAAAGCGCTGCTGCATGCTTCAGAGATGTTCGAGGAAGCCGGGCATTCCTTTGCCAAGATGGGCGTTTCCGTTTCCGCACCAAAGCTCGATCTGCCCTCGATGATGAACTTCAAGCAGCAGGGCATCGACGGCAACGTCAAGGGCGTCGAGTTCCTGATGAAGAAGAACAAGATCGATGTTCTCTACGGCACCGGAAAAATCCTCGGGACCGGCAAGGTCGAGGTGTCGGCCGACGGCAAATCGCAAGTCGTCGAGACGAAGAACATCGTGATCGCGACCGGCTCCGACATCGCGCGGCTGAAGGGCATCGAGATCGACGAAAAGCGTATCGTGTCGTCGACCGGCGCGCTGTCGCTCGACAGGGTGCCGGGCAAACTCCTGATCGTCGGCGCCGGCGTGATCGGCCTCGAACTCGGTTCGGTATGGCATCGCCTCGGCGCCGAAGTCACCGTGGTCGAATTTTTGGACCGCATCCTGCCCGGCATGGACGGCGAGATCGCAAAGCAGTTTCGGCGCATGCTTGAAAAGCAAGGCTTCAAATTCAAGCTCGGCGCCAAGGTCACTGCCGTCGACACGTCGGGCAATATGCTGAAGGCGAGCGTCGAGCCTGCCGCGGGCGGGGCCGCTGAGACGCTGGAGACCGACGTCGTGCTCGTCTGCATCGGCCGCGTGCCCTACACCGATGGGCTCGGCCTGAAGGAAGCCGGAGTCGTGCTCGACAATCGCGGCCGCGTGCAGATCGACGCGCATTTCGCGACCTCCGTGAAAGGCGTCTACGCCATCGGCGACGTCGTTGCCGGGCCGATGCTCGCGCACAAGGCGGAAGACGAGGGCGTTGCCTGCGCCGAAATTCTCGCGGGACAGGCGGGCCACGTGAACTACGATGTTATCCCAGGTGTTGTGTATACAACGCCGGAAGTTTCGTCCGTCGGCAAGACCGAGGAAGAACTGAAGCAGGCAGGCATTGCCTATACATCAGGAAAATTCCCGTTCACCGCCAACGGCCGCTCCAAGGTCAACCAGACCACGGAAGGGTTTGTAAAAATTCTCGCGGATGCGAAGACGGATCGCGTGCTCGGCGTGCACATTATCGGCCGCGAAGCCGGCGAAATGATTCATGAAGCTTGCGTCCTGATGGAATTCGGCGGTTCCGCGGAGGATTTGGCGCGAACCTGCCACGCTCATCCGACCCGGTCCGAGGCCATCAAGGAAGCCGCGCTTGCGGTCGGCAAACGCGCCATCCATATGTGATTGCCGAGCATGATCCGGAAAAGTGGACACCGGTTTTCCGAAAAGATCATGCTCAAACAAAAAGCTAGAGCGAGATGACATTCGAAGAAAGTCATCTCGCTTTAGGGACGGTTTGGGGTAACCTGAGCCGTTGGGAACACGATCGATGATGCGCCGACTGCTTCAGCCGCTCTGGGTTCTGCTCGCCGTCATCTTCCTGATCGAAGCATGGCTGTGGGATCACCTCGAGCCTGTCGTGGCGAAGGTGGTCGCGTGGATTCCGCTGCGCCAGTTCAAGCAGTGGCTGTCCGACCGTGTCGATTCGCTCTCGCCTGCGATGACGCTGATCGTTTTCGCCGTCCCCGTGATCCCGCTGTTTCCGCTCAAGCTGATCGGGCTGTGGCTGCTCGCGCACGAGTACTGGCTCAGCGCGATCTGCGTCTATGCGTTCGCCAAATTCGCCGGCCTCGGCGTCACCGCCTTCATCTTCGATGTGACGCGCGAGAAGCTCTTGCAGATGGGCTGGTTCAAGTGGCTCTATGACTACGTGTTGTGGATCCGCGCCAAGGCCGGCGAGCTCGTCGCCCCGATCAAGCAGCGCATCCGCGAACTCATCGCCGGCAATGGCGAGGGCTGGTCGGCTCGCACGCTGCGGCTGATCCAGCGCTTTCGCAAGAGCGTGCACGAGGCGCGGTAGACGCCAGCGTGGCTTCATCCTTCCAGACGCACGCTTGCGCGTGCTCCTCAGGATGAGGTCTTGGACCCCTCATGGTGAGGAGCGCGGCAACGCCGCGCGTCTCGAACCACGAGGCCGAATGCTCAATGCAAATGCAGCAAATGCGGCGAGTACAGCCCGAGCGCGGTGATGACGATGCCGCCGATCGCGAGCACGCCGGAAATCCACGCCAGCACGATCATGCCGGTGATGATGGTGGCCGACGCCAGCACGATGCCGATCTGAAACAGCGCGGAGGCGATCTCATAATGATGGTATTTCGCCGTCGCCTCGTCGCGCTCATGCTCCGCATGCTTGGCGCGCTTGGCGAGCTCTTCCGAACCCTCCTGCGTGTCCGGCTCCGAGCGGTAGCGTGCTGCGGTCTTGTTCCAGTCGTCGATCTGCTTTTGCAGCGCCGCTCGGGCGGCTTCGTCGCCGATCGGACCGAGGCTAAGCTTGGCGTGCTCGGCGGTCGCCTGCACGACCGTGCGGCGGATGCTCTTGGCCTGGAAGAACGCCCAGAGATTGGAGGCTTCGACGTTCTTGCTGATCGCTTCGGTCTGCGCGCCCTTGCCGAGCGTTTCCGACAGTGCCAGGAACAACGCGATGACGGCGATCAGCAACGCGATCTTCTTGTTGGAGCCGGAAGCGTGCTCGGCGTGTTCGGCATGCTCCATGCTTTCGTGGGCGCCCATGAATTCCTCCTCGCTGGCCGTGTCCCGGTTCCACGATTGACCGAACAATATGGCGGACGCAAGAGGTCAGCTTACGCTGTCAACCGTGTGACGAGGGTATGTCAGCTTCGCGGATGGGCGGTGCGATAGACTTCCAGAAGCCGCTCTGAATCGATGCCGGTATAGATCTGCGTCGTGGAAAGCGAGGCGTGGCCGAGCAATTCCTGGATCGCGCGCAAATCGCCGCCGCGGCTCAACAAATGCGTCGCAAATGAATGTCGCAGCGCATGCGGCGTGGCGCTGTCAGGCAGCCCCAGCGCGCCGCGCAGCCGCTCCATCGCGAGCTGGATGATCCGCGGGCTCAGGGGCCCACCGCGCGCGCCGACGAACATGGGCCCCTGCGGTGGCAATGGATGCGGGCACATCTCGGCATATTCCTGAATCAGCGTCAGCACATTGTGCAGCACCGGCACCATCCGGGTCTTGTTGCCCTTGCCGGTGACGACCAGCACATCGCCTTCGCCCGGCTTCGGTACCTCGCGGCGTTTCAGGCCGAGCGCTTCGGAGATGCGCAGGCCGGAGCCGTAGAGCAGCGCCATCACGGCGGCATCGCGCGCCAGAATCCATGTCTCCCGCGTCTCGCCGGCGCGCTCGTCGGCATCGGCCAGACGTTTGGCAGACGCCATCTGGATCGGCTTCGGCAGGCTCTTTGCCACCTTGGGCGCGCGGATCGCCGACAATGCGCCGACCTTGCCCTTGCCCTCGCGCTCCAGGAAACGACCGAAGGAACGCAGGCCCGCCAGCGCCCGCATCAGCGAGCGCCCGGCGATATCGTCGGCGCGGCGCATCGCCATGAAGGCCCTGACGTCGGCGGCCTCGAGCGAGGAGAACGCCTTCAGCGTCACCTGCGCGCCCCAGTGCTCGGCGAGAAACGCAAGGCACTGGCGCAGGTCGCGGGCATAGGCCTCCAGCGTCTTCGGCGACAGTCGTCGCTCGGCGCGCAGATGCGACAGCCATTGCGCCATCGCAATCGCCAGCGTGTCGTCGGCGCAATCGAGCTCGATTGCCTGAATGACCTGATCCGGTTTGGCCATTGTTCAAATGCCCGGGGCTATGGACGCCGTGATTCCTCTGATTATATCGCACCTCTTTCGTTTACCGTTCGCTAAGCGGAACCGGCGGCGGTAGCCTGTTTGCCCCAAAAGGCCCGATTCTGCGATGGATCACGTCACCCGCGAAAGCTCCACGTCCACATCGACACGCGTCGTCGATGTGCTGGTGCCGGTCGCGCTGAACCAGACCTATTCCTACCGGGTGCCGCGCGGCATGGAGCTCGAGCCGGGCGATGTCGTCGCCGTGCCGCTCGGCCCGCGCGAGGTGATCGCGGTGGTCTGGGCGCAAAATCCAAAACCCGATCCGCGGCTGCATAACCGCCTGAAGGACGTCGGCGAAAAGCTCGACGTGCCGCCGCTCAAGCCGGAGCTGCGCGCACTGGTCGACTGGGTCTCCACCTACACGCTCTCGGCCCGCGGCATGGTGCTGCGCATGACCCTGCGCATGGGCGAGAATCTTGGCCCCGAGCGGATGCGTACCGGTGTGCGTCTGGCTGGCGAGCCGCCGCGGCGGATGACGCCGGCGCGGCGGCGGCTGATCGAGGTGCTGTCGGACGGATTGTTGCACGGCAAGTCGGAAGCCGCGCGCGAAGCCGGCGTCAGCAGCGGCGTGATCGATGGCCTTGTCGACGAAGGTACACTGGAGGTGGAGGCGATGCCGCCGGCGCCGCCCCCGCCGCCGCCCGATCCGGATTACGCCCAGCCGGAATTCTCGCGCCAGCAGCGCAGCGCGGTCGATGCGATGCGTGCGCTCGCCGCCAGCGGCAGCTTCCATGTCGCGCTGCTCGACGGCGTCACCGGCTCGGGCAAGACCGAGGTCTATTTCGAGGCGATCGCGGAAACCATCCGGCGCGGCAAGCAGACGCTGATCCTGATGCCGGAGATCGCGCTCACCGGCCAGTTCCTCGACCGTTTTGCGCAGCGCTTCGGCGTGCGCCCGATCGAGTGGCATTCGGAGCTGACGCCGCGCACCCGCGCGCGCAATTGGGCGGCGATCTCGGAAGGCAAGGCGCCGGTCGTGGTCGGCGCGCGTTCGGCGCTGTTCATGCCATATGCGGATTTGGGCCTCATCGTCGTCGATGAAGAGCACGACCAGGCCTACAAGCAGGATGACGGCGCGCATTACCATGCCCGCGACATGGCGGTGGTGCGCGCGCATATCGCCAAAATCCCGATTGTGCTGGCTTCCGCCACCCCGTCGATCGAGAGCGAGGTCAACGCGCGCAAGGGGCGTTACCAGCGCGTGGCGCTGCCCTCGCGCTTCGGCGGCCAGCATATGCCGCAGATCGAGGCGATTGACCTGCGCCGCGCGCCGCCGCCGCGCGGCCGCTTCATCTCGCCGCCGCTCGCCGAGCAGATCCGTTTCGCGATCGAAAAGCGCGAGCAGGCACTGCTGTTCCTCAACCGCCGCGGCTATGCACCGCTGACGCTATGCCGCGCCTGCGGCCATCGCTTTGCCTGCACCATCTGCGACGCCTGGCTGGTCGATCATCGATTCCGCCAGCGCCTGGTCTGCCACCATTGCGGCTTCTCGATGCCGCGCCCGAACATCTGCCCGAACTGCGCGGCCGAAGAGTCGCTGGCCGCTATCGGCCCCGGCGTCGAACGTTTGCAGGAGGAGGCCGCCGCACTGTTCCCGGATGCGCGCACCATGGTGCTGTCGAGCGATCTCATCACCTCGATCGAGACCATGCGCGCCGAGCTGAACGAAATCGCCGAAGGCCGCGTCGATATCATCATCGGCACGCAGCTGGTGGCGAAGGGCCATAACTTTCCGCGGCTCAATCTGGTCGGCGTGGTCGACGCCGATCTTGGCCTCGGCAACGGCGATCCGCGCGCCGCCGAGCGGACCTTTCAACTGCTCAACCAGGTGATCGGCCGCGCCGGCCGCGAGCAGGGCCGCGGTGTCGGCTTTTTACAGACCCATCAGCCCGAACATCCCGTGATGAAGGCGCTCGTCGCCAGCGACCGCGAGGCGTTTTACGCCAGCGAGATCGAGCAGCGCGAACGCGCCGGCTATCCGCCGTTCGGCCGGCTCGCGAGCCTGATCGTTTCCGCCGGCGACCGGCCGACGGCCGAGAGCTTTGCGCGCCGCCTTGCCGCCGTCGCGCCGCTCGACGAGCGCATCCAGGTGCTCGGCCCTGCCGAAGCCCCGCTCGCCGTCATCAAGGGCCGCTACCGCTTCCGCCTGCTGGTGAAATCGCTGCGCAATGTCGACCTGTCGGAATATTTGCGCGAATGGCTCGCCGGCGGCCCGAAGACCAAGGGCAATCTGAAGCTGGAAGTCGACATCGATCCGCAGAGCTTTTTGTAGCGCGCTGCCCTCTCCGCCGTCATTGCGAGGCGCGAAGCGACGAAGCAATCCATCTTTCTTGTCGCGGCCCAAGGAAGCTGGATTGCTTCGCTTCGCTCGCAATGACGAGGAAAGAGACCGCGGAATAACGACGAAAAGCCTGCCGTCATTACAACGGCAGGCTTTCCTGGCACGCAGCATTCCTGCGGCCTTACGCTACGCAACGCTTACCGAACTCCTGTAAATCGGAAAACGGCGCCTGGTGAGTCGTCTTACATGACCTCGGCGGTCACATGACCCACGCCGGAGGAGGTCAGACCGACCGCGCGCGCGGCGCCGGTCGAGAGGTCGAGCACGCGTCCCTTGATGAAGGGGCCGCGGTCGTTGATCGTGACGACGACACTGCGGCCCTTGTGGGTGACGCGCAGCTTGGTGCCGAACGGCAGCGACCGGTGAGCCGCCGTCATGGCATTCTCGTTGAAGCGCTGGCCGGAAGCGGTCTTGCTGCCGGATTCATTGCCGTAGAACGAGGCAACGCCCGAGAAGCTGCGCCCGCCGCCCGACGTGACAGCCGCATTGGCGTCGCGCCAGGAATTGTTGGAAGAGCTCGGCTTGGCCTTGGCCACATGGTGATGGTGGTGGTGATGCCGATGGTGCCTGGACTTGGCCGAAGCTTCGGTGACGCTGCCACCGACCAGGAGAGTTGCGGCAAGGAGACCGAACGCGGTGCGCGACCGGGTTGCCCTTCCCAGCGCCGACTTCTTCTTGGTTTTGAGCATACTATAGTCCCTTGATAGTATTGCCACATTTGTGGCCAGTGGAACCCCCGTCCCAGTTGAGAGGTGCGCCGTTTGATTTCGCAATGCGGCATGAATTGGGCAGTAAATCCAAAATGTCTCAGGCTGAAATATCTTGTGACTCGATTGGATAATCAGGGAATGTTCCGTAATTCTTCATTTTAACTAATTATTAACCAATACAATACTTGGGTTTACTGAATTGAATAATAGAATGCTGCGCCGCGAAGACTTGTTCAAGTAATGCTCAAGTGGAGGTGAAAGCCGCATTCGTTCCGGCACAAACCGTCATTTCGCCGATGCAATTTTCTATGGAACGGGAGGACCGCAGGGCGCCGTGGCCGGGAGCCGAGGGTGTAACGGCGGCAGGCGCGCCGTATCCGAGGGGTGATTCGGTCCTAAAAATTTGCCGTCTTGCCGCGCCGAAAAATCGGTCTGCGACAAGCCATCGCTCACAAGCGCGTCATGTTGCACCTGCGCGCTCGCTATGTTAGCAAAGCCGCGATTTTAACGGTCTTGGCACGTCACGTGCCGGTCGAAAATCGAAGTCCCGCTTGAATTCCAAGGGCTTGGATCGCTAGGCGCCGCTTCGTGGCGACGGTTTTTCCCTTGCGAATTTGACAGCTAAAAAAGAGCGTGTCTGTGGCTGTAGAAGATCCGTCCGTCTCCGGAGTGTCCGGCCGTTACGCAACGGCTTTGTTCGAACTGGCGCGCGATGAAAAATCCATCGACGCCGTCAAGGCCGACCTCGAACGATTCGAGGCCCTGCTCAACGACAGCGCCGATCTGAAGCGCCTCGTTCGCAGCCCGGTGTTTTCGGCCGACGCGCAGTTGAAAGCGCTCACCGCAGTGCTGGAGAAGGCAGGCATTTCGGGCATTGCCGCCAACTTCCTCAAGGTTCTCACCTCCAATCGCCGGCTCTTCACGGTGGCCGATACGATCCGCGCCTTCCGCGCGCTGGTGGCAAAATTCAGGGGCGAGGCGACCGCCGACGTCACCGTCGCCGAACAGCTCAATGAAAAGAATCTCGACGCGCTGAAGGCCGCACTGAAGTCAGTGACGGGCAAGGACGTCGCGCTCAACGTGAATGTCGATCCCTCCATCATCGGCGGTCTTGTGGTCAAGCTCGGCAGCCGCATGGTGGATAGTTCGCTTCGCACCAAACTCAATTCGATCAAGAACGCGATGAAAGAGGCAGGCTGATGGACATCCGCGCCGCGGAAATTTCCGCGATCCTCAAGGACCAGATCAAGAATTTCGGCCAGGAGGCCGAGGTCACTGAAGTCGGACAGGTGCTGTCCGTCGGTGATGGTATCGCCCGCGTCTACGGCCTCGACAACGTCCAGGCCGGCGAAATGGTCGAGTTCGAGAACGGCACGCGCGGCATGGCGCTCAACCTCGAAACCGACAACGTCGGTATCGTGATTTTCGGCGCCGACCGCGAGATCAAGGAAGGCCAGACCGTCAAGCGCACCCGCGCCATCGTGGACACCCCGGTCGGCAAGGGCCTGCTCGGCCGCGTTGTCGACGCGCTCGGCAATCCGATCGACGGCAAGGGCCCGATCCAGGCCGACAAGCGCATGCGCGTCGACGTCAAGGCGCCCGGCATCATTCCGCGCAAATCGGTGAGTGAGCCGATGGCGACCGGCCTCAAGGCAATCGACGCCCTGATCCCGGTCGGTCGCGGCCAGCGCGAGCTGATCATCGGCGACCGCCAGACCGGCAAGACCGCGATCGCGCTCGACACCATTCTGAACCAGAAGCCGCTCAACGCCTCGAACGACGAGAGCATCAAGCTGTACTGCGTCTATGTCGCGGTCGGCCAGAAGCGCTCCACCGTCGCGCAGTTCGTGAAAGTGCTGGAAGAGCAGGGCGCGCTGGAATACTCGATCGTCGTCGCCGCTACCGCTTCGGACCCGGCGCCGATGCAGTACATCGCCCCCTTCACCGGCTGCACCATGGGCGAATACTTCCGCGACAACGGCATGCACGCGGTCATCATCTATGATGACCTTTCCAAGCAGGCCGTCGCCTATCGCCAGATGTCGCTGCTGCTGCGCCGCCCGCCGGGCCGCGAAGCCTATCCGGGCGACGTGTTCTACCTGCACTCCCGCCTGCTCGAGCGCGCGGCGAAGCTGAACAAGGACCAGGGCTCCGGCTCGCTGACCGCGCTGCCGGTCATCGAAACCCAGGCCAACGACGTGTCGGCGTACATTCCGACCAACGTCATCTCGATCACCGACGGCCAGATCTTCCTGGAAACCGACCTGTTCTTCCAGGGTATCCGTCCCGCGGTGAACGTCGGTCTGTCGGTGTCGCGCGTCGGTTCGTCCGCGCAGACCAAGGCGATGAAGAAGGTCGCCGGCAAGATCAAGGGTGAGCTGGCGCAGTACCGCGAAATGGCGGCGTTCGCGCAGTTCGGCTCCGACCTTGACGCCTCGACCCAGCGCCTGCTCAACCGTGGCTCGCGCCTGACCGAGCTCCTCAAGCAGCCGCAGTTCTCGCCGCTGAAGATGGAAGAGCAGGTCTGCGTGATCTGGGCCGGCACCAACGGCTATCTCGACCCGCTTCCGCTCAACAAGGTGAAGGCGTTCGAGGAGGGCCTGCTGTCGCTGCTGCGCGGCAAGAACGCCGAAATCCTCAACACCATCCGCGACAGCCGCGACCTCTCCGACGATACCGCTGCGAAGCTGAAGTCGGTGGTCGAGGGTTTTGCGAAGACGTTTGCTTGATTAGCGCAGCGCCCGGCGTGACGCCGGGCGCGCCGAACAGAGTGGCTTGCGGTCCGATCGAATTCGGATCGCCGGGGTGAACGAAGAATGGCTTCACTGAAAGACATGCGGGTCCGCATCGCCTCGACCAAGGCGACGCAGAAGATCACCAAGGCCATGCAGATGGTCGCGGCCTCCAAATTGCGCCGCGCCCAGACCGCGGCCGAAGCGGCCCGGCCCTATGCCGACAAGATGGATGCGGTGATCTCCAACATCGCTTCCGCCGCGGCAGGCTCGCCCGGCGCGCCGGCCCTGCTGGCCGGCACCGGCAAGGATCAGGTGCATATGCTGGTGGTCTGCACCGGCGAGCGCGGCCTGTGCGGCGCCTTCAATTCCGCGATCGTGCGTCTTGCCCGCGAGCGCGCGCAATCGCTGATGGCCCAGGGCAAGGAAGTGAAGTTCTTCTGCGTCGGCCGCAAGGGCTATGAGCAGCTCCGCCGCACCTTCGAGAAGCAGATTGTCGAGCGCGTCGACCTGCGCTCGGTCCGCCAGATCGGCTTCGTCAATGCCGAGGACATCGCCAACAAGGTGCTGGCGCGCTTCGAGGCCGGCGAATTCGATGTCTGCACGCTGTTCTATTCGAAGTTCAAGTCGGTGATCGCGCAGATCCCGACCGCCCAGCAGGTCATCCCGCTGGTGGTCGAAGAGAACGCGGCGAACGGTGCTGCGACGTCCTACGAATACGAGCCGGAAGAGGACGAGATCCTCACCAGCCTGTTGCCGCGCAATCTGGCGGTGCAGATCTTCCGCGCGCTCCTGGAAAACAACGCGTCGTTCTACGGCGCGCAGATGAGTGCGATGGACAACGCTACCCGCAACGCCGGCGAAATGATCCGCAAGCAGACGCTGGTCTATAACCGCACGCGTCAGGCGCAGATCACCAAGGAACTCATCGAAATTATTTCCGGCGCAGAAGCAGTCTGACCGGGCACGAAATTCGGATCGAAGGAGACAATCACATGGCCACAGCAGCCAACCAGATCGGTCGCGTTACCCAGGTCATGGGTGCCGTCGTCGACGTGCAGTTCGAAGGCCACTTGCCGGCCATTCTCAATTCGCTGGAAACCAAGAACGGCAACAACCGTCTGGTTCTGGAAGTCGCGCAGCATCTCGGCGAATCCACCGTGCGCACGATCGCGATGGACGCCACCGAAGGTCTGGTCCGCGGTCAGGAAGTGACCGACACCGGCCAGCCGATCGCTATTCCGGTCGGTGACGGCACGCTCGGCCGCATCATGAACGTCATCGGCGAGCCGATCGACGAAGCAGGCCCGATCAAGGCCGAAGCCAAGCGCGCCATCCACCAGGACGCGCCGACCTATACCGACCAGTCCACTGAAGCCGAAATTCTCGTCACCGGCATCAAGGTCGTCGACCTGCTCGCGCCCTACGCCAAGGGTGGCAAGATCGGCCTGTTCGGCGGCGCCGGCGTCGGCAAGACCGTGCTGATTCAGGAGTTGATCAACAACGTCGCGAAGGCGCACGGCGGCTACTCCGTGTTCGCCGGCGTCGGCGAGCGTACCCGCGAAGGCAACGACCTCTATCACGAGTTCATCGAATCCAAGGTCAACGCCGATCCGCACAATCCCGATCCGAGCGTGAAGTCGAAATGCGCGCTGGTGTTCGGCCAGATGAACGAGCCGCCGGGCGCCCGTGCCCGTGTCGGCCTCACGGGTCTGACCGTCGCCGAACACTTCCGCGACCAGGGCCAGGACGTGCTGTTCTTCGTCGACAACATCTTCCGCTTCACGCAGGCGGGTTCGGAAGTGTCGGCGCTGCTCGGCCGCATTCCTTCGGCGGTGGGTTATCAGCCGACGCTCGCTACCGACATGGGCGCGCTCCAGGAGCGCATCACCACCACGCACAAGGGCTCGATCACTTCGGTGCAGGCGATCTACGTGCCGGCCGACGACTTGACCGACCCGGCGCCCGCGACCTCGTTCGCGCATCTTGACGCCACCACGGTGCTATCCCGCGCGATTTCGGAAAAGGGCATCTATCCGGCGGTCGACCCACTCGACTCGACCTCGCGCATGCTGTCGCCGCTGGTAGTCGGTGAGGACCATTACCAGACCGCGCGCATGGTTCAGCAGGTCCTGCAAAAGTACAAGTCGCTACAGGACATCATCGCCATTCTCGGCATGGACGAACTGTCCGAAGAGGACAAGATCGCGGTCGCGCGCGCCCGCAAGATCGAACGCTTCCTGTCGCAGCCGTTCCACGTCGCCGAAATCTTCACCGGCTCGCCCGGCAAGTTCGTCGACCTCGCCGACACCATCAAGGGTTTCCGTGGTCTGTGCGAAGGCAAGTACGACCACCTGCCGGAAGCCGCCTTCTACATGGTCGGCACCATCGAAGAGGCGGTCGAGAAGGGCAAGAAGCTGGCTGCTGAAGCGGCGTAAGCATTGATCGTCATTGCCGGGCTTGACCCGGCAATCCATCTCGAAAGAGTTCTCTTATTCGATGGACCCGCGGGTCAAGCCCGCGGGTGACAATGGAAAAAGCGGAAACACCATGGCCACCTTCCATTTCGATCTGGTCTCCCCTGAAAAGCTCGCCTTCTCCGGCGAGGTCGAGCAGGTCGACGTTCCCGGCGCGGAGGGTGATTTCGGTGTGCTCGCCGGCCATGCGCCGGTCGTGGCGGCCGTGCGGCCGGGCATCCTGACCATCATCTCCGGCGGCACGCGTCAAAAGATCGTCGTGCTCGGCGGTGTTGCCGAAGTGTCGGAGAAGGGCCTCACCGTCCTCGCTGACACCGCGACCTCGGTCGAAGAACTCGATCGTTCCAAATTCGCCGCGACGATTGCCGAAATGGAAGCAAAGCTCGCGGAGAAGGACGGCTCCGAGCTCGACCGCGAGATCGAGCGGCTCGATCACTTCAAGAGCATCGATATCGCGCTCAGCTCGACGGCGATGCATTAAGACGGCGAGAGCCGGATAGCCTGAAAAGTTTGAAGGAAATTCCAGCGCTCGTCACATGGTGGCGGGCGCTGAAGTCTTTTGCGCGAAGACCTCGGGCATTCTTTTGCAGCTCAAAGCTGCGAGGCCTTCTGATCGCAGCCAACGCTGGCGCGATGCGGTTTTCGCTCACCTCCTCCGCGCACTTTCTGGCCGTCGTATGGCTCGGGACTTGCATCGACGTGCTGGTTTGTCGGGACCAGCAATGGGCGATCGTGGAATCAACGCAATGAAGTTGACGCGGCTGAGCGGCTCATTCCGAAGGTTTATCGGAATTGGGCTACTGATAGTTGCATGGCAGGCGCTGGCCACGTTCAACGTTATCAATCCCTTTTTGTTGCCGCCTCCTAGCAGGCTGGTCGCGACATTCTGGGACATGCTGATCGACGGATCGCTGCTGATTCATGCCGCGTCGAGCCTGGAGCGTGTCGTTGTCGGTTTTGCCGCCGCCGCCGCCATCGGAACCGTTCTTGGTGTGGTTCTCGGTTGGTGGCCCGCAATATCCGAACAGTTGATACCGGTCGTCGAAGCAGTTCGTCCGATTCCGCCGATCGCGTGGACGCCGTTGGCCATTCTGTGGTTCGGGATCGGTAACGCGCCCAGCTATTTTCTGGTCTTCATCGGCGCCGTATTTCCAGTCTTCATAAACACGTTCGCCGCCGTGCGGGGACTGGACCGCACGCAAGTCAACGCCGCGCTTTGTCTCGGGGCGGGACCGCGCCTGCTTATTACCGATGTCGTCGTTCCGGCCTCGCTGCCGGTGATTTTTCCGGGCCTTCGGATTGCGCTCGGAGTGGGCTGGATGTGCGTCGTCGCCGCCGAATTGATCGCAGCTCAATCCGGTCTCGGATACCTCATTCAGCAAAGCCGGATGCTGTTGCAGACCCAGGTCGTGCTGACAGGCATGATCACGATTGGAATGATCGGTTTTGCCATGAACGCCGGCATGGTCTGGCTGGAGCGCCGCTTGATACCCTGGAAAGCCGGCGGGCCACGGTCATGAGCGAGCGGAAGGACGTACAGATTTCCGTTCGGGATGTTGCGAAGAGATTCGACAGCCGCGGTGCGGACGAGGGCATCACCGCGCTATCCGCCGTCAATCTCGAAATACTTCGCGGCGAGTTTCTCGTTCTGCTCGGGCCCAGCGGTTGTGGCAAATCCACCCTGCTCAATCTGATCGCCGGGTTCCTCAAGCCGAGTTCCGGTTCGATCCTTCATGACGGTGCAGCCGTTGCCGGGCCGGACCGGCGGCGAACCGTCGTGTTTCAGGAGTATGCGCTGTTTCCGTGGATGACGGTTCAGCAGAACGTCGAATTCGGCCTGAAAGCCCAGGGCATGCCCCAGCGGGAGCGGCGCGGCGTCGCCAGAGACCTGCTGTCGGTCGTCCGTTTGTCCGGCTTCGAAGACCGTTATCCGCATGAAATAAGCGGCGGCATGAAACAGCGCGCGGCGATCGCGCGTGCGATTGCTCCCAGTCCCGACATACTCCTGATGGACGAGCCGTTCGGCGCGCTGGACGCGCAGACGCGGGTTCTGTTGCAGGAAGAGATCGCACGCATTTCCGCCGAGACCGGCAAGACGATCGTTTTTGTCACGCATTCGATCGACGAGGCTGTTTTCCTCGGCGACCGGATCGTCGTCATGAGCAGCCGGCCGGGCCGCGTGCGCGAGATCTATCCGGTTGAACTTGCCCGCCCGCGTGTCGCCGCGATGCGCGTAGACGCCGCCTTCCGCGATCTCGTTGACAAGCTTTGGACCTCTCTGCGTCCCGACTGGCGCGCGGAGACAGGAGACGTTGCTCAACCCGCCTGAAAAGGAGCCGACATGACTTCCCACGCCTTTTGCCGACTGCGATCCTCGATAGCCACGGCGATGGCTCTCCTGAGCCTGGGGTGCGTCGCCTCCGCGGAAGAACTGAAAACGATCAGGATAGGCTGGCAGCCGACCACCACCGTCCAGGCGCAGATCGCTCATACGCTCGCCAAGACCGATATCCTCGAGAAGAACGGTCTGAAGGCGGAAATGACCATGTTCAGTTTCGGGCCGGCGGTGAACGAAGCGTTGGTTTCCGGGGCCATCGACGTTGGGTTCATCGGCGATATGCCCTCGGTCTCGCTCGCCGCCGCCGGAGGACCCACGACCGTCATTGCCCGGCAATCCACCTTTCGCGGCTCGATCATCGCCTCGACCAAGAGCGACATAAAGTCGGTCGCGGACCTCAAGGGAAAATCGTTGTACGGGCCTACCGGAAGCGCGATCTACCTTGCAGCGCTTGCCATGCTGGACGGTGCAAAGCTGAAGCCCGGAACCGACGTGCAGGTGGTCAACATGGGCTTCGCCGATTTGGCCGATGCGCTCAAGTCCGGCAAGATCGACGCGCTTTTTGTGTGGGATCCCTGGGTCGAGAACTTCGTGAATCAGGGTCTCGCGCGCGTGGTTGCCTCCAGCGTCGAACTGACGATGGTTGTCGCCATGCGTGACGACTACAGGGGCAAGAACCCGGACGCCGTCGAGAAATTCCTGAAAGCGCAGAAGGAGGCGACGCTGTTCGCGGCGTCAAACCATGACAAGGCAAATGCCTGGTTTCGGGAACCCGCTGCGGCGCAGGCCTTGTCGATTGATATCGTGGAGAAGACAACCGGATTTGATCCGCAATGGTCAGCGAAAAGCCTCTCCGATATTCGGCTGGCATTCTCGACCGCGGAGAAAGAACGATATCTTGGCCTTGGAAAGCAGGCGGCCGAGTTGAAGATTTATCCGGCCGTTCCACCGCTGGAGAAGAAGACCGACATGAGCGTGGCAGAACGGCTGGACAAGACGCCATGGTCCTTCGATCCCAAGGCGGTGAAGGTGAAGTGACCGGCGTAAGCTTCGCTGACTGCCGGCGATGAGGTGCTGGCTTCGCGACAGATCAGCTTGCAATGGTAGCGAACGTCCTCGCTACCACCAGGTACACCTCGCGCCGGAACGGCACGACGAGATCGGCCACGCGGTCGAGCCGCTCCCAGCGCCACTGGTCGAATTCGGCCGGCTGGCCGTTGCGCGGCGTCAGCGGGTCGATCTCGTTCTCATTCCCGGTAAAACGCAACGCGAACCATTTTTGCCGCTGGCCGCGGAATTTTGCCAGCCGGTGCGACGGCGGTCCGTCATAGGGCGGAAACTCGTAGGTCATCCAGTCGGTCTCGCCGAGATAGCCGGCGCTGACGATTCCGGTCTCTTCCCACAGCTCGCGCATGACCGCCTGACGTGGATCCTCGTCGGCATCGATGCCGCCCTGCGGCATCTGCCATTCGAGGCCGGGCAGGATGATTTCGGGACCGTCGTCCTTGAAGCGGCGGCCGATCAGGACGCGGCCTGACGCGTTGAACAGCGCGATCCCGACATTGGGACGGTAGGGCTTGCCGTCAGTCATGAAGCCCCGCGCTGCGGATCAATCGCGCCGGCCGCCGCCTGAGGCCCGCGCTGCGTGGCAGGTATTCCTCTACTGTGCATGGGGTTGTTTTCGACATTTTTGGATCGGGGAGCAGCGCCGCCCGCTTCGGGGTGGCTGGAGAAGGGCATTAGCCCGCAAGCCTGGCAAATTCCTTCACCACGCGCTCATAGACCGGCCGCTTGAACGGCACGATCAGTTCGGGAAGGTTTTTCATCGGCTCCCAGCGCCAGCCGATGAATTCGGCCTTGTGGCCGCCGCCGGGATTGGCGACATTGATCTCGCTGTCCTTGCCGGTGAAGCGCAGCGCGAACCATTTTTGCCGCTGGCCGCGGTAGCGGCCCTTCCAGGCGCGCCCCGCAACGGTGCGCGGGATGTCGTAGATCAGCCAGTCCGGCACTTCGCCGAGCTTTTCGACCGAGCGCACGCTCGTCTCTTCATAGAGCTCGCGTTTTGCCGCGGCAAAGGTGTCCTCGCCGGGATCGACGCCGCCCTGCGGCATCTGCCAGACATGGGATTCATCGACATGCTCGATGCCGCCGGCCCGGCGTCCGATGAAGACGAGCCCGTCTGCGTTGAGCAGCATCACGCCAACGCAGGTGCGATAGGGCAGGTCTTCGTAGCGCGTCATTCAGTCACGGCTCCTTGCAACCAGACGGACGCGCACCGGGCCTCGGAGCTGTGCCAACCGACCGTTTCCTAGCCCGATTTTGATTTCAGCATCGCGGTTGTCAATGGCACAAGCAGGATGCCCCGGCTTTCCAGCGCGCGGCTCCAGGCCGCAATCCGGTCGATCGAGACCGGCAGTGCCGAGGCGATCCCGATTGCCAGCCCGCGTTCCCGCGCCAGGCTTTCGAGCTTGTTCAGGGCGCGGTCGATCTCGAGCGCGGTCGGAACGGCGTCGATGGCGAGGTCGGCCTTGGCAAAGGGCATCGCCTGGCTGGCTGCCAGCGCCGGCGCGACGCTGCGCGGCGCGGAGCCGTCGTCGAGATAGCCGAGCCCGCGCCTGGCGGCTTCCTTGATGATCGGCTGCATCACATTGTCGGAGACGACAAGGCGCGCGCCCATGAAATTGGCGATGCCGGCGTAGCCCTGGATGCGGCTGAGATGCCAATGCAGCCGGTCGAGATTTTGCTCGGCCGCCAGCGAGGTCAGCAGGGTTTGCGGCCCCGGGTCATTGTCCGGATAATCGAACGGCTCCATCGGGATTTGCAGCAGGATCTCGTGGCGCTGCGCGCGCGCCCGTTCCGCGAGCTTGGTCGGGTCGGAGCCATAGGGGGTGAACGCCAGCGTCACGGCCGGGGGCAGCTTCATGATGGCATCGGTGGTCTTGGCGGCGCCGACGCCGAGGCCGCCGACCACGATCGAGACCACGGGCATTTTCGCGGCCTTGGCGCGGTCGGCCTCGGCGGCATAGACCGTAAAGGGCTTCAGGCCATCGGCGACGACCGGGATCATGCCATAGCGCGATTTTTCCAGCAGGCGCTGGTCCACGCCCGCCATCGGGACCGGCGCGGCGTCCATCCCGGCCTTTTCGGCGCTGTCGGGACCAACGACAAAATCCTGCCGCTTGCCGCTGGAGCCGTCGATGACGGTGATGGTCTTTTGATCGGATGGCGCCGCCTGTTTGGCGGCCGATTTCGGCTCGTCCGCTACGGGGGCGGAATGGGCCGCGGATTTTTCCGCACCGGGCGCGGACTGGCGCAGGACGATCCGCCCCATCGGCTCGCCACCGAGCGGATTGTCGTTGAAGACGGCAAACCCGGCGAACGTCGCGAGGAACAGGCCGAGCACCACGGCGAGCGCCTGTAGACCGGTGAACGGCAGCCGAAACCGGCGCTTGGACCGTACCGTGTCCTGTCCAAGCGGCGTGCTCAGATCGTCGGTCGCCTCAGCCATAAACCTCCCCGAATCACCGGGCCGACGATACCACGGGGAGGCAAAAACGCGGCAGTTCGGCGGCCGAAACACGTTCCACAATCTCGGCTCGCCGGCCCCTAGGCAGGCCGGTTCTGCAAGTCATTCCGGGGCGAGCCTGCCGCGCCGTGGGCCATCGCGGCTGCCGCGGCGAGGATCGCTTCGGTGTTATCGGGTGCAAAGAACTCGGCAGGCAGGATCGTGCCGGCGTTCAGACGCGCAAATCCGTCCATGGCTGCCTGATTGCCCTGCACCGCCAGAAGCAGACGCAGCAGCTCGGGTGGCGGAGGCTCCAGCGTTGCGAGTTCGCAGGTGAAGTCGTACATCGCTGCGCCGCGCTCGTCGCGAAGCCGCTGGTAATCAGCCATCGCGTCGTCGAATGACCGCGCCCCCGAGAGCGACTCATCGAGCGCCCCGGCGCAGAGCTCGGCATCGCGGAAGGCATCGAGAATGCCCTGCGCGGTAACGAAGTCCTTGTTGTAGCCGGCGTCCCCGACGAGCGCCCAGCCGTGGCCGAATGGCTTGCGAAAATAGTTCGGCACGGCCGTGCCGGCGAAAGGCGCTACGCGGGTTGCGCTGCGCAGGCGCTTGGCAAATTCCGGCGCCAGCTCGATCGTCTTCAAATAGTTGCCCTCGACATCCTTTCTGTTCTCCGCAAACTCGGCGTAAGGCCATCCGGCGATCACGAGTGTCAGATCGTCGTGGGTCGGGGCGACGGCAAACGCACGCCTGTCGCGGACATAGGACTCGAACCGGCCGTCCATGGGCAGTCCACGCCAATAGCTGTAATAGCCCGCCAGCAGGCACGGCCTCTCGCGGTATGGCTCGGCGCGAACGGCTTCGCTCACCATTGAATGCCGGCCGTCGGCTCCGACGACAACGTCCGCATATTCCGTGACGGGGCTGCCGTGCTTCGACCGCCCCTTGATCCCGACCACACGTTCGCCTTCGATGACAATCTCCTCGACGCCGAAACCTTCACGGATTTCCGTGCCGGATTCTGCCGCGGCGTCGACGAGCAGCTTGTCGAGGATCGTCCGGCGGGGACAGTAGGCGACGGGATTTTCCTCCGTGCCCGGGGCGCCGGAAATTGTGAAAGCGCCAAAGTCGAAAACGTAGGTGTCGATGGCGGGGCATCCGGTCGCCGCCAGCCGATCAAGCAGCCCCCATCGCGCGAGCGCGCCGACGGCGAGGGGATGCAGGATATGGGTTGAAACGGTGTCGCTCGGGAACGATGCGCGGTCGACCGCCAGCACCCGGTAGCCTCTTCGCGACAGCAGCATCGCGGTTGCCGAACCGGCGCAGCGCGCACCCACGACGATCACGTCGAATGCCTTGCCCATGAAAACCTCCCGAGCGATTTGCCGCCGGTCCGCTGCGGCCGATTGCCGGCTGCCGGCGACGGCCGGCCTCAGGTTCAGGCTAGAGCAAGCCCAAATTCCAAACTTTGCCGGAAATCCGTGCTTCTTTGCCGCGTATTCGGGAGGTCACGGCCGGCGGAGCACGCAAAATGGATGCTCTATCTGATGCGCTGACGTCAGTGCGCATGACTGGCGCGATTTTCTATCACGCGGAGTGCACCGCCCCTTGGGGGTTCGCGGTGCCGCACCTGCGTAACGTTGCCCACGTCCTCGCCCCCGGAACCGAGCGGTTGGTCAGCTATCACCTGGTCACCGATGGCAAGGCGGTGGTGTGCTTCCCGGGCGAGGCGGAGATACCCGTTGTCGCCGGAGACATCCTGATCATCCCGCATGGCGATGCGCATACGGTGTCGAACGGCTCGCCATCGACCTTCCTCGACAGCGGAGCCTCGCTCGACCAATACTTGGCGGGCAGCCTGACCACGATGCGGCTGGGCGGCGGCGGTGAGACGACGAGGTTTGTCTGCGGCTATTTCGGCTGCGAGCGCCATGCGGATCGGCTGTTTCTGGCCGGCCTGCCGCTGATGATCAAGATCAACCTGCGCGGGGACGCGGCCGGCGCGTGGCTGGAGAACTCGGTTCGCCATCTCGTCTCGCAGGCTGGATCGGCGCGGCCGGGGCAGTCGGTCCTGCTCTCGAAGATGGCGGAGGCGCTCTTCATCGAGAGCATTCGCCGCTACATGGACGCGCTACCGCCGGAGCAGACCGGCTGGCTTGCGGGCGCGCGGGATCCGGTCGTCGGCGGTGCACTGGCGCTGTTGCATCGAAAACCCCGGCATCATTGGAGCATGGACGAACTTGCCGCCGAGACGGGCGTCTCGCGCTCGGTGCTGGCCGAGAGGTTTTCGCGGTTTCTCGGCGAGCCGCCATTGACCTATCTGGCGCGCTGGCGATTGCAGCTCGCTGCGAGAATGTTGCAGACGACCCGCGAGGCGGTGCTACAGGTGGCGTCCGAGGTCGGGTACGAGTCGGAAGCCGCGTTCAATCGCGCATTCAAGCGCGAGTTCGGTATGCCGCCGGGACAATTCCGGCGATCGGGATCAACCGGCGGCGACAAGCCAGGCTGCACCCCGCCCGGAGAGGTGTAAGGCGTTCCTTTCTCAGTGCGCCATCAGGACCGGCAGGTCGGCGTGCTCCATGATGTAGCTGGTAGCGCCGCCGAAGATCATTTGCCGCAGCCTGTTGCGGGTAAAGGCTCCCTTGACCAAGAGGTCGCAACCTTCCGCCCTGGCTGCGTCCAGCACCGCCTCGCCGGTGTCGCGGTCCCCCAACTTGACGCGGACGGGTCTGGCGGCGATCCCGTTGTGCCGCAACTGCCTGATGATGTCATCGGCGGACGGCCCTGGCACATCTTGTCCGCCGGCGACGGTCAATACCGAGACACGGTCGGCAAGATGCAACAGCGGCATCGCAAAGGCGTTCGCGCGCGCCTGCTCGGTGCTGCCGTTCCAATGGATCATGATGTTGGTTGCGATCTGCTTCGCGCCCGCAGGTGGCGCCAGCAGAACGGGCCGGCCGCTCTCGAACAATCCGAATTCGACGGCACGCTGGTGCAGGCTGGTCGAATCTGCACCCGGCCTGCTCATGACAGTGACGTCGAACGCGCGGCCGCGGCTTCCAATGAAACTGTCATCGTCCGGCGCAGCGGCAAACCACCCGAAGGAAGGCGACTCCTCGGTTGTGCCGGCCGCCGGGATGCCGTGACCTTGCATGAAGGTCTCGAACAGACGCCGCAGTTCCGACGTTTCTTCCTCGCGCTGCGAATCGTAGGCGTCCAGGGTAAAGCCGGCGCTCAATTCCGCCACGACATACGGAGGGATGGCAACCCGCAGCGGGAAACCCTCGATGTAGGCGCCGGTACGCCGCGCGAGCAGCACCGCCACCTCGAGCGCCGGTTTCATCGCTGCAATGTTCTGGGTGGGCACCAGGATCGTCTTCATCCTCGGACCTCCGCTTCGCTACGAGCATCCAGCAGGGTTCGTGACCCTGATTCCCGACAGGCTAATCCCTGTAAGCCGGCGACGAAAGTCCCACCGGCTGGGACGATCGCTCCCGCGACCCGGAGCATGGCCAGCTAGTGCACGGCCGTCCTGGACAGCAGATTGAGAACGAGAACGCCGGCCACGATGAGGCCCATACCCACCACGCCCGCAAAGTCGGGGCGCTGTCCATAGACAGCCCAGGCAATGACCGCGACCAGCACGATGCCGCCGCCCGCCCATATGGCGTAGGCAATGCCAACGGGTATCCGATCGAGGATGCTGGCGAGCAGGAAGAATGCGGCAGCGTAGCCAGCCACAACCAGCACCGAAGGGCCCAGCCTGGTGAATCCCTCCGAGGCCTTCATCGCTGATGTCGCGACGACCTCTCCGACAATGGCGAGGGCGAGGATGGCGTAGGCTGGCATGAAGGACCTCCGTGATGTGGAAGCCCTTCATCATCAGAAACGGCTGGGATCGTCACGTTCACCTTTGCGCGAGCATGCGGGCATTTGCCGGGGATCGTCACCTCAAACGAAAAGGGCGGCCCGAAGGCCGCCCTTTCACAAATAGCATCAGTGAAACCTGCTCAGTTCGCCGCCTTGGCCGCGGGCTTGTCGGCGGTGGCGGGCGGGCTGGTGCTGGCGGTCGCCTTGATGCCATGCAGCAGGTCGGCGGCGGTCTTCAGCGCCTTGTCGTCCTTGGCATCCGGCGGCACGTAGGATTGCGAGCCGGTCTTCTCGTCGCCGTCGTTCTTCAGATGGCCGCGCAGCGAGGCTTCGCCCTTGGTGTCGGTGCGCGCCTTCAGCTCATCCGGCACGTCCTGCAACACCTCGATGTCGGGCACGATGCCCTTGGCCTGGATCGACTTGCCCGACGGCGTGTAGTAGCGCGCGGTGGTGAGACGCAGCGCGCCGTTGCCCGAGCCGAGCGGGATGATGGTCTGCACCGAACCCTTGCCGAACGAACGGGTGCCGACCAGCGTCGCGCGCTTGTGGTCCTGGAGCGCGCCGGCGACGATTTCGGAGGCCGAAGCCGAGCCGCCGTTGATCAGCACGATGACCGGCTTGCCCTTGGTCAGGTCGCCGGTATGCGCTGCGCGGCGCTGGGTCTCTTCCGCGTTGCGGCCGCGGGTGGAGACGATCTCGCCGCGCTCAAGGAAGGCGTCGGAGACGGTCACGGCTTCTTCCAGCAATCCACCCGGATTGTTGCGCAGGTCGATGATGAAGCCCTTGAGCTTGTCGCCGAGCTGGTTGGACAGGTTGTTGACCTCGCGCTTGAGGCCTTCGGTGGTCTGCTCGTTGAAGGTGGTGATGCGGATATAGGCGATGTCGTCCTGCTCGACGCGCGCGCGCACCGAGCGGACGCGGATATTGTCGCGTACCAGCGTGACTTCGATCGGATTGTCCTGGCCCTTGCGGATGATCTTCAGCCGGATCTTGGTGTTGACCGGGCCGCGCATCTTTTCCACCGCCTGGTTCAGGGTGAGGCCCTGCACCTGCTCGTCGTCGAGCGTGGTGATGATGTCGTTCGCCATGATGCCGGCCTTCGAGGCCGGGGTATCGTCGATCGGAGAGACGACCTTGATCAGGCCGTCTTCCATCGTGACTTCGATGCCGAGACCGCCGAACTCGCCGCGGGTCTGCACCTGCATGTCGCGGAAGCTCTTCGCATCCATGTA
The DNA here is from genome assembly GCF_018129385.1 of Bradyrhizobium lablabi. Taxonomy (GTDB): domain Bacteria; phylum Pseudomonadota; class Alphaproteobacteria; order Rhizobiales; family Xanthobacteraceae; genus Bradyrhizobium; species Bradyrhizobium lablabi_C. The sequence continues at coordinate 46,842 of NZ_JAFCLN010000020.1, read as the reverse complement.
GCTCGAATGCGGATCGAGGCCGGCCAGCATGCCGCTGATGGCGGATTCGACCAGCTTCGAATCATCGGGCTTCTCGACATAGTCGCTGCGCACCCGCTCGAAGACGTCGCCGAACAGATTGAGCTGGCGATAGGTGTCGGAGGTCGCGGCGCGCGCGCTCGAGCCCATCAGCACGGACCGGGGTTGGGTAACGAACAGCGTCAGTGCTGCACCGGTGGCGGCGCTGAGAAGAATTACTGAAGTCTTGCGCATCATCCGCGAACCTTTTCGCCTTCATTTGCGGCCCACCATGGGCCTGGATCGATTGGAGTGCCGTCCTTGCGGAACTCGACATAGAGCACGGGCTGACTCGCGGTAGTCGCGAGGATCGATGCGACCTGCGAGGTTTTTCCCATGATCGCGACCGGCTCACCCGTAAGTACAAACTGGCCGATGCTGACCGAAATGCGCTCCATCCCGGCGATCAGGACATGATACCCGCCCCCGGCATTGAGGATCAAGAGTTGACCGTAGCTGCGGAAAGGGCCGGCGTAAACAACCCAGCCGTCACAAGGTGTTGTGACCTGGGCCCCGGCCTTGGCCGCCAAAGAAATGCCTTTTTCCACGCCACCGGCGCCGTCGGAACCGCCAAAATCGCGAATCTTGATGCCGTTAACCGGGTAGGCGAATAGTCCCTTGGCGGAGGCAAAGGCCACCGCCGGGCTGGTACGGGCGGGATCCCTGAGAGCCCCGGTATTCGGTTTGCCGCCGGGGGCGGCGGGCGCCCCTTGGAGGCTGGCGGCCGCGGCCGCTTTCGCCGCGCTCTTCAGGTCCAGCTCCATCTTGGCGATCAGTCCCTGAAGGCTGTCGACCTGTTTGGCCAACGCCACGGCGCGGGCCGATTCGGCTTCCATGTCCTTTTCGATCGCGCTCTGCTGGCGCTGCCGCTCGTTGACCAGCGCGGCGAGGCGGGTCTGATCGTCTTTCAGCCGGTCGCGATCGGCCGCCATCTTGTCGCGCTCGGCCGCGATGGTTTTCCGCAACGCGACCAGTTCGCCGAGATCGTTGGTGAGGCTTTCCGCGCGACCGCGCAGCTCAGGCACCACGGCGCCGAGCAGCATGGCGGTGCGCAGCGATTGCAGCGCGTCCTCGGGGCGCACCAGCAGGGCCGGCGGCGTGCGCCGGCCGGCGCGCTGCAAGGCGGCCAGCACTTCGACGATCTCCGACCGGCGTGAATCCAGCGAGCTTCGGATCTGCGCCTCGCGAGTATCGAGCGGGCCAAGCCGCAGCTCGGCATCGCTGATGCGCGTCTCGACGCCGCGTACCTGGCCTGCGATGTCGATCAGTTGCTGGTTGAGCTTGCTGCGGTCCTGGCCGATCGCTGCGATGTCGGCTTGCAGCTTTTGCTGTAGCTCGGTGGCGCGCTTCTGTTGCGCGCGCGCCGCTTCCAGTTCCTGCTCGCGCTGTTTTATCGCCTCGGGCGAAACGGCTGGCGCCGGCGGCGCCGTCTGTGAAACGGCAGGTGAGAGGTTCATCACGGCCGCGGACAACAAGGCGAGCGAAAGTGAGATGGAGATGCGCTGACCGCGACAGGCGGTGCCCAAGGAGGAAGAAGTGTCCCGCGCTGATTGCATCTCGTCGAAAAGTGCCTTCTTTGCCCTATGCCCGGTGATAGGGGTGGCCGGCCAAAATGGTCGCGGCCCGATAAATCTGTTCCAGGAGCATCACGCGAACCATCTGGTGCGGCCAGGTCGCCGCTCCGAACGCGATCGTGAGCTTTGCCTTGCGCCGCAATTCGGGCGAAAGTCCGTCCGCGCCGCCGATTACGAAAATTACATCCCTGGCCTCATCGCGGAAGCGGCCCAGATGCTGGGCGAAGGCCGCGCTGTCGATGCTTTTGCCGCGCTCGTCCAGCGCAATCAGCACGTGTTTTTCCGGGATCAGCGCCGAGATCTCAGCCGCTTCTTCCGCCATGCGGGTTGCCGCCTCGCGCGCGCGGCTTTCCGGAATTTCATGAATCTCCAGGCCGCGAAAGCCGAGCTTGCGGCCGGTGTCGTCGAAGCGCTCGCGGTAACGTTCCGCAAGCTCCCGTTCCGGGCCCTGCTTCAGGCGGCCGATGGCGATGACGACGAGGCGCATGCGCGCACCGTATATGCGCGCCAGCCGATTCGCATCGGCTCGAACTGACTAGACCGCCTTCACCGCCGGGCCTTGAGCCCACAATCGCTCGAGATTGTAGAACTCGCGTACCTCGGGCCTGAACACGTGCAGGATCACATCGCCGGAATCGATCAGCACCCAGTCGCAATTGGGCAAGCCCTCGACGTGAATGCTCTTGATGCCGGTTTCCTTCAGCGCCTTGGTCACGTTCTCCGCGATCGCGCCGACGTGCCGGTTTACCCGGCCCGTCGTGACAACCATGTAGTCGGAGTATGCCGATTTGCCGCGAAGGTCGATGGTGACCGTTTCTTCCGCCTTCATATCGTCGAGGCGGGAGAGGATCATGTTCAGCGTCTTGTCGGCGTCGGGTTGCGCCTGCAAGGCCGTAGTGGGGGTCGATGTTTTACGCGCGGTCTTTGAACCAGTGGTCTTTGAACCCTTCGGTAAAACAGACTTGGACAATACAGATGTGGCCAGGGACCATTCCTTTCACTGTATCGCGGACGACCGAATCCTTGGGCCGCCCACGGACCATACTACGCATGTGGGGTTAATGGTTTCAATATTCCAGTAACCCTGCACGACACTCACGGGTGTTGCTTATTTATCCGCCAGCTCCCGTCCGGGTTCCTAAGTCCGGTCGAGGATAGACTCAGTTTCATGCCCGTGAGGAACACCCAGGCAGGCAAGCGCTGATCCGGCAGGCTCGCCGCCTCATTCTCGGGCAAACGGTAGCGCGCCAATGCCTGCGCCGCGGGTGCGGCGAGCGCGCGAAAACTTTGTGGCGGGCGGTCGATCACAGCGAGCGGCACCTCGGATGCGATGCGCCGCCAGTCTTTCCAGCGATGGAACTGCGCAAGATTGTCAGCGCCCATGATCCAGACAAAGCGCACGCCCGAGATGCGGCGGCGCAAATGCGTAATCGTGTCTACAGTATAGCGGGTACCGATGACAGCTTCGAGACAGCTCACGTCGATGCGCGGGTCGCCGGCGACTTCGCGTGCCGCCTGCGCGCGCTCGGCGAGCGCGTGCAGTCCGTTGTGGTCCTTGAGCGGATTGCCCGGTGTCAGCAGCCACCAGACGCGATCTAGCTTGAGCCGCTTGAGCGCGAACAGGCTGATGGCGCGGTGGGCTTCATGCGGCGGATTGAACGAGCCGCCGAGCAGCCCGATGCGCATGCCCTGCGTGTAGAACGGGATCGCGTGCGACGCCGTGGAATCTTCTCTCAACGAACGTCCCGCATGCGAGGAAAATGATTCAAGGCCGCGTCTGCCCGGTGCCGTGCACGCGGTATTTGAAGCTGGTGAGCTGCTCGGCGCCGACCGGCCCGCGCGCATGGAATTTGCCGGTGGCGATGCCGATCTCCGCGCCGAAGCCGAACTCGCCGCCATCGGCGAACTGGGTCGAGGCGTTGTGCAGCACGATCGCCGAATCCACCTGGTTGAGGAATTTTTCCGCCGCCCTGGCATCCTCGGTCACGATCGCATCGGTGTGGCGCGAGCCGTGATTCTGGATGTAGCTGATCGCCCCGTCGACGCCGTCGACCACGCGCGCGGCGATGATGGCATCGAGATATTCGGTGCCCCAATCCTCGTCGGAGGCGGGCTTCACGCGGGCGTCGGCGTTCTGCACGGCGGCATCGCCACGCACTTCGCAGCCGGCGTCGATCAGCATGGAGACCAGCGGCTTGAGTTGAGTCGCCGCGGCCGCCCGATCGACCAGCAGCGCCTCGGCCGCGCCACAGACACCGGTGCGCCGCATCTTCGCATTCAGCACGATCGACTTCGCCATGTCAGGGTTGGCGGAGGCATCGATATAGACATGATTGACGCCTTCGAGATGCGCGAACACCGGCACGCGCGCTTCGGCCTCGACGCGCGCCACCAGGCTTTTGCCCCCGCGCGGCACGATGACGTCGATGCCGCCGTTCATGCCCGAGAGCATCAAGCCGACCGCCGCACGGTCGCGCGTCGGCACCAGCATGATCGCAGCTTCGGGGAGACCGGCTTCGCGCAGCCCTTGCACCAGGCACTCGTGGATGGCGCGGCAGGAACGGAAACTGTCGGAGCCGCCGCGCAGGATCACCGCATTGCCGGACTTCAGGCACAGCACGCCGGCATCGGCCGCAACATTCGGGCGGCTCTCGAAGATCACACCGATCACGCCGAGCGGCACGCGCACGCGCTCGATCGTCATGCCATTCGGCCGCTGCCAGCTTTCGGTCACCGCGCCGACGGGGTCGGCAATTTCGCGCACGGTCGCAACGCCGTCGGCCATCGCATCGACCCGTGCTTGCGTCAGCGTCAGCCGATCAAGGAAGGCCGAGGTCGTGCCGCCCGCGCGCGCTTCCGCAACGTCCTCGGCATTAGCCGCCAGGATCTTTTGCGCGTTGGCCCGGATCGCCCGCTCGATCGCCGCCAGCGCCGCATTCTTTTGCTCCGGCGGTGCCAGCGCGAGCACGCGCGCAGCGGCGCGCGCGCCTTTGACCAGTTCGGTCATCAAGGCGGGCAGGTCGGCGGAGACGTCGATGGCTTTCAGGGCGGTGTTCATGGAATTTAGCTTTCAGTTAAGACCATGTCCTAGCACGGAAATCCCGGTTTTGCGAGGTCCGGAACCGGCATGGCAGATGGGCGCGGGCAGGGCCGTCGGGCCTGTTTCACCGGGCGGGGCGCAGCATCGGAAACAACGGCGGCGACGATCCCGCCTGGATCGTGCCCAGCAGCTCGAAGCCATGCCGCTGATACAGCGGGATATTGGCGGGATTGGAGGATTCGAGGTAAGCGGCGACATGATCCTGGTCGCATTGGCCAAGGGTGTGCTGGAGGAGAGCTCCGCCATAACCGTTGCGGTGACGGGCCGGGTCGACGCCGATCAGCGGCAGGTACCAGTGCGGCTCCTGCGGATGGTAGGAAGCCATTCCTTCGAAGACGGCGGCAAACTCGTCTTCCCGGCCCTGCGGCAGGCTCGCTTCCAGCGCGGCCTGGTCGAGCTCTTTGCCGGGCGGGAGCCAGACCGACACCCCGGCGTAGTCCGCAATGTGATGCGCGGTCCCTTCTCCAAAAGCGCCACCGCCAAACGCGCGAACGAGGCCCGGGAACATGGCGAGGTACTGCGCCGGCTCGGGATAGGTCCAGCGGGTCATCGGATCGGCACTGAAGGCGAGGGTGATCACGGCGACCGCCCGCTCGATGTCGGCGGGTGCGACGAGGTCTACCGTCGGAGCGGCGGATGGCTTCGAAGGATTCATGAGGCGACTCGCGGTTGCAGTTTCGCGGAAACGACGGTCGTCTGATTGCCTCCGTCTCGCGTGCCGGATGGCCCGACATTGCGCTTCCAGCGAAACAATCAGGATGCTGATGTGGCGATGCTGCTCGCGACCACCAACCGCGGCGCAGGGTCGCGGAGGTTCAGCCCGGTTCGCCGTGGCGCGGCCCGCCCACCACCAGATCGTCCCGGTGGATCATCTCCGAGCGTCCGCTGATGCCCAAAATCACCATCACGTCGGGCGAGGACTTGCCCTTGATCTTCTCGGCATCTTCGGCGTCGTAGGCGACGAGGCCGCGGCCGATCTCGTGCGTATCAGGGCCGCGCACGACCACCGCATCGCCGCGGGCGAACTGACCGTCGACGCGGATCACGCCGGCCGGCAGCAGGCTTTTGCCGGCGCGCAACGCGCTGACCGCGCCGGCGTCGATGGTCAGCGTGCCCTTCGGCTCCAGCGAGCCCGCGATCCAGCGCTTGCGCGCCGTCACCGGATTGGCCGGCGTCAGGAACCAGGTGCAGCGGCCGCCATCGGCGATCGCCTGCAAGGGGTGCTCGATCTTGCCCGAAGCGATCAGCATATGCGTGCCTGACGTGGTCGCGATCTTTGCCGCTTCGATCTTGGTATACATGCCGCCGCGCGACAGCTCGGATTCGGCCGCGCCCGCCATCGCCTCGATCTCTGATGTCACCGACTCCACGATCGGAATCAGCTTTGCATTTGGATTTGCATTCGGGGGCGCATCATACAGGCCATCGATGTCGGACAGGAGGATCAACAGGTCGGCGCTGGCCATGGTGGCGACGCGCGCGGCGAGGCGGTCGTTATCGCCGTAGCGGATTTCGTTGGTGGCGACCGTATCGTTCTCGTTGATGACAGGCACCGCGCGCCATTCCAGCAATTTTGCGATGGTCGAGCGCGCATTGAGATAGCGCCGGCGTTCTTCGGTGTCCTGCAACGTGACAAGAATCTGCCCGGAGCCGATGCCGTGCTTTCCGAGCACCTCCGACCAGATCCGCGCCAGCTCGATCTGCCCGACCGCAGCGGCGCCCTGACTCTCTTCGAGCTTGAGCGGGCCGCGCGGCAGCCTCAAGCGGCTGCGGCCGAGCGCGATCGAGCCGGATGAGACGATCAGGACCTCGCGGCCCTCGCCATGCAGCTTGGCGATATCGGCTACCAGCGCCGACAGCCACGACGCCTTCACCTCGCCCTTGGCCGAGTCGATCAGCAGGGACGAGCCGACCTTGACGACGATGCGGCGAAAATTCTTGAGGGCAGGGCGTTTCATGGTGGGTGTGGAATCCGGCAAAGAGCCGCTGTTTTGCAGCACGCAGCCCTCCTTCGCAAGCACCGTTCTGGGACAATATGGCTATTCCGCAGGGGCCATCGGTCTGATGTAATGAGGCAGATGGCCGGGAGGATAGCTTTATGAATCGTCGGGAGTTTGTTGCCGGAGGTCTCGCACTATCGGCCGCCGCGAAGGCGAGCGCAGCGTGGGCCCAATCCGGCCCGCTGACAAAAATCATCTTTCCGTTCGCGGCGGGCGGCAGCGGCGACATGCTATGCCGGCAATTGGCGCAATTTCTTCCCGCGGCGCTCGACCGCAGCTTTATCGTCGAGAACCGCACCGGCGGCGACGGGCTGATCGGCATCCGCTCGGTGAAGGGCGCTGCGCCCGACACGACAACCATTCTGGTGACGACCGGCCCGACCATGTATCTGCTGCCGATGGTCGAGAACGAGCCGAGTTTCGACTCGGCCAGGGATTTTGTGCCGGTCTCGCAACTGGCTCGCTTCGAATTCGTGGTGGCCGTCAGCCCGTCGATCGGCGTCACCGACTTCAAGCAACTCGTCGCCTGGGTCAGGGCCAACCCGTCGAAGGCGACCTACGGCGTGCCGAGCAGCGGCACCATCCCGCATTTCACCGGATGGCAGCTCGAGAAGGCGCTCGGCGCTTCGATGACGCGCGTGCCGTATCGCGGCTCGGCGCCGATCATCAACGATCTCCTCGCCGGCCATCTGCCGATCACCGTCACCACGCTATCCGATACCATCACGCAGCATCGTGCCGGCGGCATCCGCATTGTGGCGGTGAGCGGCCCAACGCGTTCGCCGTTCCTGCCCGAGGTGCCGACCTTGAAGGAGGAGGGCATCAACCTCGTCGCCGATGGCTGGTACGGCATGTGGCTGCCGGCGGGCTCCTCGCCGGATTTTGCGAAGAAGCTGAGCGCGGCGGCGGCCGAGATCCTGGCAAAGCCCGACATCAAGGAGAAGCTGAACGCCGTCACCCTCATTCCGGTGGGCTCGACGCCGGAGAATCTGACCAAGGCGCTCGCGACCGATACCGCCTTCTGGCAGCCGATCGTGAAGGCGACGGGCTACAAGATCACAAATTAGGCAGGCACCCGGTCATTGACCTCGTTCCCTAGACTAAAGAGCGACGCGGCAATGTTCGACTCTCCCGTGCGCATGGCTGCATAATCAGCACGTAATTCGACTGACGCCGAAAACAGTTCGGTGTTGAGACCCCTGCTGATTGAAATCCAGCGTTGAGGTCGCCGAAATGCCGGGCTTGCCCGCGCAGTTCTCGGCGAGGCCGGTATGGCCTGTGACCCGGGGCAAATTGCAAGGGCCTCCGGCGAGACATTTTTAGAGAAGACCGCAAAGGTTGGAAAAGGCCTGCCGGCTTAAAGAAGAAGACCCACGAGCGCCCAACGATCACCAGGACTGAGGTCAATGGAGAATTCCGCCGTGACGAGTCCGGAGAGGTTGCGCCCCGGCGACGCGTTCGTGTTCGGGGACTTTCGGCTGTCGCCGGTCACGCGGTCACTCACCAAGGCTGGTTCGCCAATCCATTTGGGTGGGCGCGCGCTCGATATCCTGACCGCCTTGCTGGATCGGGCGGGTCAAATCGTCAGCAAGAACGAATTGTTCGCGATCGTCTGGCCGAACAGGATTCTCGAAGAAGCCAATTTGCGGTTTCATGTCGCAGCGCTGCGCAAGGCGCTCGGCGATGGTCTGTCCGGCGCGCGCTTCATCGTCAACGTCCCGGGGCGCGGCTATGTGTTCGTCGCGCGGGTCGAGCGAACGTCCGACAATGAAACAGTCGCAAGCGCGCCCAGGCTTGAGCGGCCGGCCGAGCGATCCCCTGTGCCGATTCCCCTGGTTCAAGTGGTCGGGCGCGAAGCGGAGATCGGTGAGTTCGAGGCTCAATTACTGCGCAATCGCTTCGTGACGATCATCGGGGCCGGCGGCATCGGCAAAACCACCGTGGCGCTGGCGGTGGTCAGGAAGGTCTTGGATGTCTTCCGGGACGGCGTCCAGCTCGTCGAACTCGGATCGTTGACCGGCCCGCTCATCGCCGCTCAGCTTGCATCGCTGCTGCGCCTGCCTTCGCCCGACAAGGCGCCGCTGCCGGACATCGTCGCCCATCTTCGTGGCCGGCACATGCTGCTGGTGTTCGACAATTGCGAGCACGTGATTGCCGCGATCAACGAGATCGCGGAGACCATTCTCCAGGGCGCGCCCGAGGTTCGCATTCTGGCGACGAGCCGGGAGCCATTGCGTGCGGCCGGTGAGTGGGTGCATCGCCTCGGTCCGCTTGCGGTGCCGATGCCGGCTCAACTGACCGCGGCCGAAGCGCTTCGCTTTCCGGCCGTCGCATTGTTCGCGGAACGTGCGGTCGCCGCCGATCCTTCATGCGCAATAACTGACGACAACGCGCCGATGGTGGCGGAACTCTGCGCAAGGCTTGACGGTCTGCCGCTCGCCATCGAGCTTGCCGCTGCCAGTATCACATTGCTGGGCTTGCGGGGGCTCGTCGATCGTCTCGACGATCGCCTCAGCATCCTGACCCGGGGACGGAGAACGGCTCTTCCAAGGCACCAGACCCTGGAAGCGATGATCGATTGGAGTTTTGAAAGCCTGGGTCCCGAGGAACGGCTTGCGTGGCTGCGGTTCGCGGTATTTCCCGACGCTTTCTCGATTGAAGCCGCTGCTGCGGTTGCCAATGAAGGATTGACGGCGGACTTCGTCGACATCCTCTATGGCCTGGTCGAGAAGTCGCTCGTCTCCGTCGAAGTATATGACGGCAACGCCAGATATCGATTACTCGAATCGCTGCGAATCTATGCGCTCAAGGCGTTGACCGAGAGCGGGGAGGCGGTGGCCGCGAGGCGGCGCCACGCGCGCTACTGGCATGAATGTGCGCTTGGATACGGCGGCAACTGGATCAAGGCGCCCACGGCCGACTGGTTGCGCCAGCACAGCGGCGACATTCCCGACATCCGCGCCGCGTTGAATTGGGCGTTCGCCCCTGACGGGGACGCGATTCTCGGAATCAGACTTGCCGTTGCGTCCACGCCGTTGTGGTTCAAGCTGATGCTGCTTCACGAATTGCGCTTCTATCTCGAGCAGGCGATCCAGCTGGCAAAGGGACGCGAGGAGATCGACGACGCCCTCCGCATAAGGCTGCACACGGCGCGCGAATATTCGGCCTTCCACGAAGGCCGGGTGTGCGACGATCTGGAAGCCGAAAACGCGCTCTCCATCGCCGAGCGGGCAGGGGACATCGACGCCCAGGTGCAACTCGTCTGGATGCGTTGGGGGACCTTGGCCGTTTACGGAGACTATGAAAGCCTGATGCCCTGGGTCGAGCGCATTGGCGAGATCATCGCCCGGGTTCCGGATCATCCGGCCGCCGCGTTCATGCATGGCAGAATGGCCGCGATGACCCGGCACTTTCTAGGGGAGCAGGCCGCGGCCATCACGCATGCCGGGCAGGTGCTGGAACGTGTTGCGTCACGGCGCGCCGCGCAGGATCCCGCTTTTGTGCTCACGCACGACCACAAGATCGGCGCCAGCATGACCTACGCGCGGGCTCTCTGGCTGAGCGGGCAGCCGAACAAGGCCGTGGCTGTGGTCCGCGATATCGTCGATGAAATGTTGGGCGACGGTGCGGAGCAGGCCGCGTCGGCGCCGCCGGCAAAGTCCTTTTCGTTGAGCTTTTTTCTGATGTGGGCGGCGTGCCCCATCTCGTTCTGGATCGGAGATCTGAAGGCGGCACGCAAATATGTGGCGATGCTCCTTGAAGTTCGCTCCGGCATCAACTTCCATGTCTTGCAGACCACCGGGAAATCGTATGAACGCGCGCTGCATTTTCTCGAGAATACGGACCAGAACCCGGAGGCGCGCGATGGCCTGGTCGGCGATACCTCGCTCAACGCCTTCCAGGCGGAGAGCGTGAGCACGTTTAGCTGGAAGCTACTTTGCCCGCAGCCTCTGGCTGACGCGACCGCGGGCAGCGTCAACTGGTGCACGGCGGAGATTCTTCGGGCAAGGGGCGAACAGTTGCTGGAAACCGACGGCGCCAATCGGGCGGAGGCCGAGGCGCTGTTCCGCCAAGCGCTCGACATCGCCCGACGCCAGACGGCGCTGTCGTGGGAGCTTCGAAGCGCTGTCAGCCTGGCGCGCCTGTGGCGGGATACGGGTCGAGCTCCACAGGCGCGCACGATGCTCGACGAGGTCTATAGGCGGTTCACTGAAGGTTTCGCCACCCGGGATTTGACGGAAGCCAGGGCGCTGCTCGAAGCCCTGTAGCGAATATGCCGGAGCGAATGCCTGGCCGGTCGATATGAAAATGGCCCCGCGGAGGGGCCATTTTCTCACCTACTATTAGTCGTCCCAGTAATGACGACGGATCACGACGTCGCGGTCACGGTCGCGATGATACCATCCGCGATGCAGGCCGCGGTCGTGCGCATAGAAGCGCGCTCGCGGGCCGCTATAGTAGCGATCGCCGTAGTAGTCGCGGTCGCCGCCCACATAGACGCCGAAACCGCCCGCGCTTGCCGCCGTAGGCGCACCGATGGCAACGGTCGCCAACGCGGCCAGAACGTATGAGAGCTTCCTCATTGTTCCTCTCCTCTCGTTGCTACGTGGAGAGAACGAATGCCGCGCGGCCCTGTTGCAGGGAACAACAGGAAACTTTCTTGAACAGCCGTTCACCACCATTGCATCACGGCAATCGAAGTTTCACGGCGCTGATTGCGCGGCGATCCGAGCGCGGATGGCAGCGAGTTCCGCCTCATCCCAGATACCGATCAGGATGCCGCCTTTCACCTGCATCTGCTTGTCGGCGTAGGCAGCAATCTTCTCGTTCGGCGTCGTGATGTGCATCTTCGGATGCAGCGCCCAGTCGAACAGCGCCGCTTGCAGCCGCACGATCACATCAGCGCATGCAGGGTCTTCGCCGCGATCGGCAAATTCCTGCGGATCGCTCTCGAGGTCATACAGCATCGGCCGGAAGCCGGAGGCGTGGATATATTTCCAGCGGCCGTCATAAACCATGAACAGGCGGCACTGCTCGATCGGCTGGTTCAGCTTCAGCCGCACGTCCTGCATCGAATAGTCGTATTCGGAAAAGATCACTTTCCGCCAATCGGCCGGCTGCCCGCCGTGGAGCAGCGGCATCAACGAGCGGCCCTCCAGGATATGGTTCGCCGGCGTCGCGCCGAAATAATCGATGAAGGTCGGTGCCAGATCGATCGCCTCGACCAGCGCATCGCTGACGGTGCCGCGTGTCGCGTCAGCCTCGCGCGAGGGGTCGATCACGATCAGCGGAATCCGTGCCGACTGGTCGTGGAACAGATCCTTCTCGCCCATCCAGTGATCGCCGAGATAGTCGCCGTGGTCGCTGGTGAACACGATCATGGTGTTCTCCAGCAACCCGCGTTCCTCGAGGAAACGCATCAGCACGCCCATCTGGTCGTCGATCTGCTTGATCAGCCCCATATAGGCCGGGATGACCTTCTCCCGCGCTTCGTCGCGCGCCATGTTGCGGGAGTAGCGCATGTCCATGTAGGCCGCGAACACCGGATGCGCCTCCTGCCGCTCCTTCTCGGAACGGATCGCCGGCATCACATCCTTAGGGCCGTACATGCTGGCGTAGGGCTCCGGCGCAATGTAGGGCCAGTGCGGCTTGATGAAGGACAGGTGCAGGCACCACGGCCGCCCGTCCATTTCCGCCTCCGCGATGAAATCCATCGCGCGGCGTGTCATGTAAGGCGTCTCGGAAAGCTCTTCCGGAATCCGGGCGGCCTTGTCGGCATGCACCAGCAGCCAGCCGTTCTGCAATTCGCCGCTCGCATCCGCGCCGGAATTCGCCCAATGCTCCCATGGATTCGGCGCGTCAAAACCCTGTTCGCGCAGATAGCTGTCATAGCGTGGGCGCGGCCGCCCCGTCGGATGCAGCCCGTCATCCCGCTCATAAGGCTCAAAACCGCATTCGCTTACATGCACGCCGATGATGGAATCTGGCGCGATGCCGAGCGCCTTCAGCCCTTCGATATCAGGCGCCATATGCGTCTTGCCGACCAGCACGTTGCGCACGCCGATCTTCTTGAGATGATCGCCGAGCGTCGGCTCGCCGACGCGCAGCGGCCAGCCGTTCCAGTGCGAGCCGTGCGAGCGCATGTAGCGGCCGGTGTAAAAACTCATTCGCGAGGGGCCGCAGATCGGCGACTGCACATAGGCGTTGGAGAAGCGCACGCCGCGCTTGGCCATCGCATCGATGTTGGGTGTCTTCAGCGTGGGGTGGCCGGTACAGCCGAGATAGTCATGGCGAAGCTGGTCGCACATGATCCACAAGACGTTCTTTTTCGCGCGTGACATTTCCCCGGCACTTCAGCGATTAAAATCGCCAGGATGCTGCAACATCAAAAGACGTATTGCAAATGCGTTAGCTTTGCGGCGTCGCCGCCCACGGCTCTGCGCCGCCTTTCGCCTTGGACGACACCGGCGCCTCGCCGATCACCTCGACCAGCGCCTGGAGCGCTTCCTTCACGCCCTCGCCGGTCGCGCCGGAAAGCAGCAGCGGCGTCTTCTTCGCCGCGCGCTTGAGACGGTCCTTCTGCTTCTTCAGTTCGTCCGGCGTCACCGCGTCAATCTTATTGAGCGCGACGATCTCGATTTTCTCGGCAAGCTGCCCCTCATAGGCCTCCAACTCGCCCCGCACGGTCTTGTAGGCCTTGCCGGCATGCTCGGTAGTCGCGTCCACCAGATGCAGCAGCACGCGGCAGCGCTCGACATGGCCCAGAAAACGATCGCCGAGGCCAGCGCCCTCATGCGCGCCCTCGATCAGCCCGGGAATGTCCGCCAGCACGAATTCGCGCCCGTTCGCATTCACCACGCCGAGCTGCGGGTGCAGCGTCGTGAAGGGATAGTCCGCGATCTTCGGTTTTGCAGCGCTGACGACCGACAGAAAGGTGGACTTGCCGGCATTCGGCAGCCCGACCAGCCCCGCATCCGCGATCAGCTTCAGCCGCAGCCAGATCCAGCGCTCCTCGCCGACCTGGCCGGGATTGGCGTTGCGCGGCGCGCGGTTGGTGGACGACTTGAAATGCGCATTGCCGAATCCGCCATTGCCGCCCTCGGCCAGCACGAATTTTTCGCCGAGTTTGGTGAAATCGTGGATCAGCGTCTCGCGGTCCTCGTCGAACACCTGCGTGCCCACGGGCACCTTCAGCACGACCGGCTTGCCGTTGGCGCCATGGCGGTCCTTGCCCATGCCGTTGGTGCCTTTCTGCGCCTTGAAATGCTGCTGATAGCGGTAATCGATCAGCGTGTTCAGCCCATCCACCGCCTCGATGATGACGTCGCCGCCGCGCCCGCCATTGCCGCCCGAGGGCCCGCCGAACTCGATAAACTTCTCGCGGCGGAACGCTACGCAGCCGTTCCCGCCGTCGCCGGAGCGGATATAGACCTTAGCCTCGTCAAGGAATTTCATGGCGTACCATAGCGTTTTCGAGCGAATGAAGACCGGTTCGCGCGGATAAAACGCGTCAACCAACAGGCCAAGGCCTAGGTTCTACCGAGGCTCTAGGTAAGGCAGCGGCGGCGCGGCGGCAACCCTTGCGGCTCCGAAAAGCGAGGAAGAGCCTTAATTTCGGGCCTTCTCGCGACCGACGCCGCCGGAACTGGTAAAGGCTCGCAACCTTTCAGCAGGCCCTCGTGCGATCTCTAGCGGCACCAGAGCAGGCGACATCCCGTTCTATCAGCCCAGCAAGTTTCTGCGGATCTTCAATCTCAAGACCGCAAAGGCCGGCGGGCTCGATCTCCCCGCCACGCAGCTTGCCCTCGCGGACGAGGTGATCGAGTAGGCGGTCGGCCTTCGATGACGTCGTGTGCCGCCGTTCTAGGTCTCTGCATCTCGCTCGCGAGATGGCTGCTGTGCTTGCGCGCTGCAAGCTGTAGTAGTCGATCCGGCGTCTTCGAACAAAGTCTTCAAAATATGAGGCAATTCACACGCGAAGAGCCGAAGACCGGGCAGGATGCTTGTCGCCGAGGCTGAAGAAGCCGGCGCCAGGATCGATGCGAGCCTCGGACCGAGGCGTGACTTGCGAACTTCACAATCGAAACCGTTCGGCCTTGCCAATGGCGAGGTCGTGCCCAACAATGAGAGGCGCTTCCGAACGATGATGCGGCAGATGGTTCAAGACGATCGCCCCAGCGCGTTGGATGGTCCCGAATGGGTTACGCGGACATTGCTGTTCGCCGACGTGGTCGAGTCCGTTCGTCTCATGGAGGAGAACGAGACCGGGGTCGTGCAGCGATGGCGCAAGTTCATCGGCGTCGTTGAAAAGGAAGTGCTGCCTTCGCACCGCGGCCGTCTGGTCAAGAGCCTTGGCGACGGTCTGCTGCTTGAATTTCCCGTCGTGCCGCCGGCCGTGAAAGCCGCCTTTGCCCTTCAGCGGGTCGGACAAACGATCAATGACGGCGTCATGCCCAGCCAGCACATCATGCTGCGGATGGGCATGCATTCCGGTCATCTGATCGTCGACGAGCACGACGTCTACGGTTCGGGGGTCAATCTCGCCGCGCGCCTCACCGGCCTGGCAGGTCCCGGTGAAATCGTCGTGTCCGCGGATGTTCGCGATCAACTCACACCTGTGCTTGATGCCGATATCGAGGATCTTGGCGGGTGCTATCTCAAGCACGTGCAGGGGCCGGTCCGCGCCTATCGCGTCGGCCCACCGGGACCACGCCCAGTGATCGAGCCCGGCACCATGGCGATGCCGCAACTGCGTCCGACGATCGCCGTCATTCCGTTTGTCGAGCGCGCCGAACGGCCCGATCACCATGTCGTCGGCGAGGTGCTGGCTGACGAGGTCATAGCCGCGTTGTCGCGCTCTTCCGAGCTCAACGTCATCTCGCGATTGTCGACCACGGTGTTCCGCGGGCGCGAGGTGTCCGTTGCCGAGGTCAGCCGCTATCTGACGGCGAATTATGTGTTGTCCGGCGCCTACCGCACGGTCGGCAGCAAGCTGCGGCTCAATGTCGAGCTTGCGACAGCCGAGCCCGGCACGGTGGTCTGGTCCGATACGATCGAGGGCAACGCCGAGGCCATCGTCAGCGGTACCGACGGGATCGTCGACGACATCGTGACCGCCGTCAGCATGGCGATCATGTCGCGCGAACTCCAGCGTGCGCAGACTCATCCGTTGCCGACGCTGGAAAGCTATACGCTGCTGATGGGCGCGATCGCGCTGATGCACCGTCTCTCGCGGAAGGATTTCGACCGGTCACGGGAGATGCTGATCGCGCTCACCGAGCGCTTGCCGCGGCAGGCGGTTCCCTGGGCCTGGCTTGCCAAATGGCACGTGCTGCGCGTTCAGCAGGGCTGGATGAACGATCCGCTGGTCGATGCGCAGTTTGCTCTGGATTTTTGCCGCCGGGCCCTGAGTGCCGACCCGCAATGCGCGCTGGCGCTGGTTATGTCGGGCTTCGTTCACACCAATCTGCTGAAGCAGCTCGACACCGCCGAAGAGCAGTATGACCTCGCCTTGCGGATAAATCCGAACGATGGCCTCGCTTGGTTGCTCAAGGGCACGCTTCACGCGTTCAAGGGCGAAGGAGCGATCGCCGTCGCACACACCGAGCGGTCGTTAAAGCTTTCGCCGCTCGATCCCCACCGTTATTTCTACGACTCGCTCGCCGCCACCGCCGCGCTGTCGGCCGGTCAGTACCAGCGCGCGATCGATCTGGCGACCGCTTCGCTTCGCGCGAACCGCACGCATACCTCGACCTTCCGCGCGCTTGCGATCTCGCAATGGCAGCTCGGCCTGCACGATGACGCGCGCCGGACGGTCAGTGAACTGCTTCGACTTGAGCCGAGCCTCACCGTCACCCGCTACCGCAAGCATCACCCGAGCGGTGGTTACGAGACGGGCAAGATTTGGTCGAGCGCGTTGGAAGGTGCGGGGGTGCCACTGTAGCGTCGAGGAAAGGGCAGGCAAATGAGCACGATGGGTCCCGAAGGCGGAGCAGGTGGTGCGGGCGGCGCAGGCGGTGCCGGAGGTGCTGGTGGGGCCGGAGGCGCAGGTGGTGCTGGCGGCGCGGGCGGTGCCGGAGGGGCGGGCGGGGCAGGCGGCGCTGCCTATGGCGGATACGGTTCGCCCATCGTTTCCGGCGCCCTGATCATGCAGCGCGACGGTATCGTCGGGACCTGGCAAGGACCGACATTGCCGCTCAACCAGCGGCTGATCGACAATCCGGGCAACCTGAAGGACTGGGAGCCCTGGGTTCGCGGCGCGATCATTGATTTCGAGCTGTTGTCGAATCTCCATTTCTCGAAACACCCGGAAACAATTGCCCAGACCAGCGTGCCCGACGCGGTGACGGTTTGGAGTCTGAATATCACGACGTCGCAAAACAATCCGGTGCCGGCGGCGGCGCCCAGCCGCATCACCACCTTCGTCAGGCCTGACGATCAGGTGTTCCTGGAGCAGCTGCAATTCCTGGATCAATATTCGGACCTGCGCGAAGACCGCGCCGCGGAAATCATCTCCCAGCTTGGCCCGCAATACGCGTTCTGGAGCTCGGTGGTCTACCTTCACCCCGATCGCACCAAGAAGACCATCGAACTGCTCGACGCCGCGTTGCGCCTTGCAAATTTCGTCGAGATGCGCGTCAAGCATGCACTGGCTTGCCGCAGGCCCAACGAGCTGTCTCCCCAGGTACAGCCGATGATCCTGACGCCGGGTCACGGCACGTTCCCCAGCGGACACTCGACCGAAAATCACATGGTCGCCCGCATTCTTTGGGAGCTTCTCGGCGACGTTCTGGGCAGCACATCCCCGGAGATTGGCGAGCAATTGATGCGGGCGGCGGCGCGGATTGCGGTCAACCGCACCGTGGCCGGTGTACACTTCCCGATCGACACCGCGGCCGGGCAGGTGCTTGGCCTTGCGCTCGCCCGCCATTTCATCGCCCGCGCCAAAGGCGCCACCACTGCGTCGCAGTTCGATGCATGGCGTTTTGACGGCCGGCGATATCCCGGCAATCGGGATTTCGACTTCCATGAGTTCTACGATCCGGCGACAGGCGTCGAGAACCACAATCTGGCCTACCTCGATCCCCTTCCTTCAACGGCCCCCGCCGTGTCGAACATCCTCAATTGGCTCTGGACCGAATCGGTCAAGGAATGGAGCACCGCTCCCCTGTTCCCCTGATTCCTTCGCAGGAAGCATGCCATGGACGACGATGACAGGCTGATCGCGCCTTACGTGGAATGGGCCGCCGCCACCGACTTCAGGTATCTGGAGGGCAACTGGTTCCGGGTGCTGCTCGAACTGAACGGATCGGCCGCGTCCTTTGCCGGCGCGGTCACGGATGCGAGGATTGCCGATCTCGTCCGCGTGCCGTCGATCTATCGAACGCCTTCGCGTGAATTCGACCGGGAGGACATGACCTTCTGCATGGCGATCATGACGCAGGATGCGCTCAAGGCTTTCGTGGATATCGGCGCGCGCGATCAAATCGTGGCAAGGCTGCGCACGCTCTCGCCGTTGATCAGACGCATTGAGCTGGGCACGCCTGCCCTCACGCAGTTTGAGCCCAGTCCGGCCGAGGTCTCCACTGAGCCTTTGCTCAGCGTGCCGTCGCAGAAGGCGATTGTCGCGATTATCGATGACGGATTGGCTTTCGCGCACGAGCGCTTCCGCTCGGCCAACACCAAAACGCGATTCAAGTATTTCTGGAACCAGGATGAATCAACGGGAAGTTCGACTGCCGGGTTTGGCTGGGGGCTCGAGCTGACGCAGTGCCAGATCAATGATCATCTGGAAGACTGCAATCATTGTGGCATTGTCGATGAAGATGAGGTCTATCGAAGGACCAGCCAGAATCTGGTGGCGCGCCGCGCCAGTCACGGCACCCATGTGATGGATGTCGCCTGCGGGCTCGACATGAACGATGTGGGCGACGATTCCCCCTATCTCATCGGCGTCCAATTGCCGAAATGGGTCACGCAGGAAACGTCAGGCGCTTTGCTGACGCCGGTGGTGCACGCCGCGATCGCCTACATCCTCAACCGGGCCGATTTGATCGCGGCGGAGGATGACACCGCGCCGTTGCCGATCGTGATCAATTTGAGTTACGGCTCGATTGCGGGCCCCCATGATGGCAGCGGACCGCTGGAAGCCGCGCTTGATCAATGGATCGCGGCAAGGCAACTCGTCGCGCCCCTGAGCATCGTGCTGCCCGCGGGGAATAACTATCTGTCGCGTTGCCACGCTTCTTTCAGAATGGCTGCCTGGACAAAAACCCATACGCCGGTTCAGCAATTGAATTGGCGGGTTCAGCCCGACGACAAGGCGTCGAGCTTCGTGGAAATCTGGTTGCCGAAATTGCTTCAGGACGGCACGCGCCCCAACCTTGCCATTCGTATCGAGACGCCGACCGGCGAGTACAGTCCCCCGATCAAGCGGGGCGAGGAGTGGCGCTGGCCCTCGCACAACGATCTGCGTTTCCGCGCCAGATATTATCATCGGGCCGGCCGGCGTCCCTGGATCAAGCTGGCGATGGCGCCGACATCGGAGATGACGTCACATCCGCGGACCGCGCCGTCCGGTACCTGGAAAATCATCATCGAAAACCACGGCAGTGCCATCGACGTCGAGGCCTGGGTTCAGCGCGGTGACACCCCGTTTGGTCATCCGCTCTGGGGACGGCAGTCGCGGTTCGACGATCCGAACTATGTGCGGTTTGATCTGGCGGGCCGCCCGAAACAGCAAGACGATCTCTCGAGTGTGATTCGCCGGCGAGGAACCCAGAATGCGCTGGCGACGGGCAAGCATGTGACGGTCATCGGCGGCATCAGGCTGAGCGACCGCACCGCAAGCGAATACTCGGGATCGGGCCCGATCCAGACGCCGCTTACAGGGCCCGACGCTTCGGCGATCGCAGACGATTCCGTCGCCTTGCACGGTGTCCTGGCGGCGGGCACGCGCAGCGGCTCCACGGTGGCCCTTCGCGGGACAAGTGTCGGAGCGCCGCAGGTCACACGACGGATTTCCGAGCAGATGACAAAGCGTCTTCCGAGCGACCGCGTT
Organism: Bradyrhizobium lablabi; assembly: GCF_018129385.1. Classification (GTDB taxonomy): domain Bacteria; phylum Pseudomonadota; class Alphaproteobacteria; order Rhizobiales; family Xanthobacteraceae; genus Bradyrhizobium; species Bradyrhizobium lablabi_C. The sequence continues at coordinate 27,051 of NZ_JAFCLN010000020.1, read as the reverse complement.
GCGGTGCAGCTTCTTGCAAGGAACGGCGATCCAAATGCGCCGTTGCCGGGCTCGCCGCTGGAAGAGCGTCTCGGCAAGGGTCGCATTGCCGGGCCGGAGCCCGTATCAGCCGATTTTCGACGCAAGGGTGCGTGATCGGACGTGAGCCTTATCCCGGCCGCTTTCGGATCAGGAATTTTTGCATTCCCTCCAGCACCAATTCGCGGCGTTGGTTGTGCACCGTGCTGCGCAGCGTCACGACGCCGGTGGTGCGACCCGGCGTCAGCTCGGTTACTTCGAGCGCGGGATAGATCGTGTCGTCGGCATAGACCGGCTTCAGGAATTTGCTCGACTGTTCGAGGAAGCCGACCAGCGATTCCTCCGTAATGAAAGGAAACAGCCCGGCGCCCGGCGCGGTATGCACCAGCGTCTGAAAGCCATGTGCCAGCAGGTGCGGCATGCCGCGGGCGCGGCAATATTCGACGTCATAGTGGATCGGGTGGGTGTCGCCGCTGGCGGTCTGGAACGCCGCGAAGATCGCCGATGTCTGGGTGCGGCCTGGCAGCACGAAGCGCTCGCCGAGCACGAAATCCTCGAACCAGCGCTGCTCCGGCACCATGCGGTGCGTGGCAGGATCGAACTCGGTCATGGCGTTTCCTGTGTGCATAGGAGGGTTGTCGATGAGCTGATATCGCAGAGCGCCACGCCTGCGACAATTGGTTCAAATCGTCATGCCCGGGCTTGTCCCGGGCATCCACGTCATTAAAACGTCCTTGCCGCGCAGAAAGACGTGGATGGCCGGACATAGGCGAGCGGAAGCGACGCCGTCCTTCAGACGGCTATGCCCGGCCATGACAGAGAATAACAAGCAGTCCTGATGACCCTCCTCGCAAAACCTTCCGCCCACGACGAACGCTCCGCGCGGCTTGCCGGCATCGGCTTGATGCTGCTCGGCGTCTTCATGTTCTCGTTTGGCGACGCGCTCGGAAAGTTCCTGGTCGGGACCTATTCGGTCGGGCAATTGCTGTTTCTGCGCGCCTGCGCCGCGCTGGCGCTGCTGCTGCCGATGATCTGGCAGCAGCGCGGGGCGTTCTTCCCGTTGGAGCGCCCCTGGCTGCAATTGCTGCGCGTCGCGTTGTCGACCCTCGAGGTCGCCGCCTTCTTCCTCGCCACCGTCTATCTGCCGCTTGCCGACGTCATCACCTATTACCTTGCTTGTCCGATCATCGTCACCGCGCTGTCGGGGCTTCTGCTGCGCGAAAAGATCGGCTGGCGGCGGTGGACCGCGGTGCTGATCGGCTTTTGCGGCGTGTTGATCGCGCTCAGGCCATCGTCGCAGACCGTGAGCTGGCCGGCGCTGATCGCGCTCGCCGGGTCCACCTCGTTCGCGTTTCTGATGCTGATCACCCGTTCGGTGCGGGCGACGCCCGACATCGTGCTGGCGTCGACGCAATTCGTCGGAACGTTCGCGCTCGGTGCGCTGCTCTCGCCGTTCGGCTGGGTGGCGCCGAGCCTGGGCAGCCTCGGCCTGTTCGCACTGGCCGGCGCGATCTCGGTCAGTGCGCTGATGTGCGTCAACCGATCGCTGAAACTGGCGCCGGCTTCCGTCGTCGTGCCTTATCAGTATTCGATGATCGTGTGGGCGGTGGCGTTCGGCTATGTCGTGTTCGGCGACGTGCCGCAAATCTCCACCATCGTGGGTGCCGCCATCATTATCGCCGCCGGATTCTATATCTTCCTGCGCGAGCAACAGCTCGGGCGCGAGGCCCAGGACGTCGGCCCGCAGGTGTGATGCTGCGTTCGATTGGACGTTTTCAGTATCGCCCGATTGGATCGTGCCGGGCTCCCAACGGGCATCGACGCTTCCAGCAGTGCTCGCGCTGCCGATCAGGCTGGCAGCGCCCTTCTTCATCCTGCGACGTTCCGTCTCCGTAACTGTAACTCACGCAACGCGTTCGCCACGCGTTCAACAGTCTCGTGCGGCTGCATAAGAATTAACACCGTTTTACATCAGTCGCCTGTCGAAGCGATTAGCCTGCAACATGCGGGCGGGGTTTCAATCGCTGAACAGGAGTGAGAAAAAATGAATCGAGACGAACCGAAGGATTCCGTGAACCTGGACCGCAGGGACGTGCTGCACGCCGCTGGCGCCGCTCTGGTTGCCGGCATGGCGGTGGCGGGCGCAGCCCCCGCGTCCGCGCAGACCACCGGCAACGCCCCGGCGGTGTCCCGAAACAAAAGCTCTCTCGGCGCGCGCCTACAGGGCGTCCAGCATTTCGGCGTAACGGTGCAGAACATGGATCGTGCGTTCGAATTCTATACGGAAGTGCTCGGCGGCACCGAAGTGATGCGCGACGGCGACTTCCAGGGCGAAACCATCCACAACACGCTGCTCACCGATCAGGAGATCGAGGCCCGCAAGCGGCGTGTCAATCCGCGCACCATCGGCGTGCCCGACCTCAGGAGCGGCGCGCAGCGGCTCGATGTCCGGTTCGTGCAGTTCGACAATGTCGTGATCGAATTGCTGCAATATCGCGACGCCAGTCAGCCGCCCGGCACCGGAGACAGTTTCGCCGAACCGCACGATCACATGAGCCCGGCCTTTCCGCGCTCGATGCACATCTGCTTCCACATTCGCGACGATGTCGACTTCAATGAGTTCATCAGGGATCTCGAAGCCGAGTCGGCGCGCCGCGGCATGACCCAGGTTCGGGCCAACCGCACGGTCACCGTCACCACGGAACAGGATCGACTGGCGGCGCCGATCTCGGCGAACACCAACCGGATCACCGCGGGAAAATCCAACGGCTGGTCGCTGATCTACTGCAAGGGCCCGGAGGGCGAACAGCTCGAATTCGTGCAAGCGCTTGGACCGGTGAAGAAAACCTTCGACGAGGCGTTGAGCGCGCGTCGGCAGATGGCGAGCGCCAGGTGACGAGGCGCAAGCGATGAAATCCGCTCCTCAATTGCCCGAACACCGTCTTGCCCTGCTCGGCATGTCAGGGCTCGTTGCCGCTGCTTTGACGGCGACGCCTGCATTGGCGCAGGAAAAACCGGGCAGGGATTACTCTCGAATCCCCGACGGCGCCTATTCGATCGTCGCGCAGGTTCGTGCCAAGTCAGGCAAGGAAAGCGAATTGCGCGCGGCCACGCTGCCGCTTGTCGCGCTCGTGCGCGGCGACCCGAAGAACCTCGTCTATTTTCTTCAGGAGGACCGTTCAACGCCCGGCCACTTCATCTTCTACGAGGTCTTCGCCAATAAGGAAGACTTCGAGGCGCACAACGCGATGCCCTATGTGAAGGCGTGGCTGGCCCGGCTGCCTGAGCTGTCCGAAGGCGGCGTCACGGTCATGCGCATGGAAGTGCTGAACGAGAATCGTTAGGATTCGCCGGCCGCCCGGAATCAATCCGGGCGGGCGGCGGCGTGCTGGATAGCCGGTCAGGCTAGCGGTCCAGCAGCGGGCTTGGCGCTTTGCCAGTCGAATCGGTTACCCATCCCGCCGTGTCGAACTGCTCCAGTTCTTCAGCGACGACCAGACCCCGCGCGACAGGCGAAAACAGTCGACCGGGGTCGAGCAACCCAGCGCCTCGAAGCGGTGCAGCTCGACACCGCTCCACTGGAAGCCGCACTTTTCCAGAATGTTGCGCGAGGAGGGGTTGGCGACCCGCGCGCCGGAGAACAGCAGATCCTGCGAATACTCCTCAAAGTAATAGTCAATCACAGCGCGCGCAGCCTCGGTGCCAAAGCCCTGGCCCCAATGATCGACACCGAGCCAATAGCCGAGCTCCGGCGCATCCGGGTCCAGCCAGCTGATGCCGACCATGCCGAGCGGGGTATGATTGTTCTCGATCAGGAACACGGTCTCGCGCGCGGCGGCGGCCGTGGCGCGGACGAATTCGACGGCATGATCCTGTAGATAGGGATACGGCAGGCGGCGGGTGTTTTCCGCAATGCGGCGATCGTTGGCGAGCCGCGCAATTGCTTTTACGTCCGCGAGCGTCGGCTTGCGCAAACTCAGCCGTTCGGTCTCGAGGACGCAAGGACTCGCCTCGCGCAATGTCGGTGTCGGGATATCCTGTAGCATCGTCCGGCTCCTGTGATGCAACGCGTCAAAACAGAACACGAATGAAAAGGGGAGGCCGGTTTCCCGCCTCCCCTTTGGAGCCCTTTTGGAGTCTCCGCCGGTTAAACAGGACCCGGCGGATTTGATGTAATCCACCGTCTATTCGGCCGCCTCGGTGATCGGAAGTACCGATACAAAGGTGCGGCCGTTGGCTTTGGCACGGAATTCGACGCGACCCTCGACCTTGGCGAACAGAGTATGGTCAGTGCCCATGCCGACATTAAGGCCGGGATGCCAGGTGGTGCCGCGCTGACGCGCGATAATGTTACCGGGGATCACGTGCTCGCCACCGAACGCCTTGATGCCAAGGCGTTTGCCCTTGGAATCACGTCCGTTACGCGATGAACCGCCTGCCTTTTTGTGAGCCATGGCCCGTCTCCGATTACCGTATCTCTAGTTCAATTCCTTGACGGAATCATTTCACTTTTTGTCACGCGTCAATTTGTGATCGAAGCCGATCACTTCTTGTCGCTTTTGCCCTTTGCCGCGGCCTTCTTGGCCGGAGCCTTCTTTGCCGCCGCCTTGGCAACTGTCTTCTTGGCGGGGGCCTTCGTCCTGGCCGTCTTCGGCGCCTCGTCGTCGCCGTCATCGGTCGGCGCGGGGGCCACCTTTTCCTTCTTCGGACGCGGGCCGATGGTCGGCTTCGCGTTGTCGGTCAAAATCTCGGTGACACGCAGCACCGTGATCTCGTCGCGGTATCCGCGCTTGCGGCGCGAATTCTTGCGACGGCGCTTCTTGAAGGCGATCACCTTCGGTCCGCGCTTGTGGTCCAGCACTTCGGCCGCAACGGAAGCGCCTGCCACCGTCGGGGTGCCCAGCACCGGCGTATCACCGCCGACAACCAGCACTTCACCAAGCTGCACGATCGTACCGACATCGCCGGCGATCTTGCCTATCTCGAGCACATCATTCGGGACGACGCGGTATTGCCGGCCGCCGGTCTTGATGACTGCGAACATCGTTGAATTCCTTCGTGTTCGATCCCGGCCTCGGACGGCGACCATCAAGGCGGCGTCCGGGTCGGCTTTTTGTTCAGTCGTTATGGGTACGTGTCTCGCGCGATCGGGGACTAATCCCCTCAGATTTCGCGCAAAAACAAACAGCGCAGGAAATCCCGCGCCGGATGGCGGGCTTTATAGCGGCTTAAGGGCTTAAGTCAAGGCAAACGGGGTCGAAAAACCGCCAAATATGAGGGATTTGGCACGATTTCGGTGTTCTAGCGGTGCGGCGGCCGCCGTAACGGACCGGTGAAACCAATGGGTTCCGCTGCCGTTGTCCCGCAGCATCGTCAGGGGCCCAAGGGAAATCATGGCTGAGGACGTCATTACCACCACCGGGATTGCCGGGCACGGCTCATCCCGCCTGCCGTCGGTCGAGATCGACAGCTTCAACATCGAATTAAAGGATGAAGACGGCTTTTTGGGCGATCGCGCGAGCAAGGGTGCGTTTCGCGAGATTTTCGAGAAATGGCGAAAGCCGATGCGCAAGGCGGGCGAAGACCCGTTTGGCGACGAACCTTCGGACAAGATCAGCAAGAAGGTGCTGGATGCGGTTCTGGTCGGCGACGACGTCGAGGCCTCCGCGGTGCTGCACAGCGCGATCGAGGAATTTGCGCAGGAGCTCGCCTATGTGACGCGGCGCTTCCTCAAGACCAAGGCCTGGGCGAAGACCGAGCGCATCATCGTCGGCGGCGGTTTTCGCGAAAGCCGGCTCGGCGAACTTGCGATCGCCCGCACCGAGATCATCCTCCGCGACGACGAATTCAAGGTCGATCTGGTGCCGATCCGCTTCCACCCCGACGATGCCGGGCTGATCGGCACGCTCCACCTGGCCCCCTCATGGATCTTCGAGGCGCATGACAGCATTCTGGCCGTCGATATCGGCGGCACCAATATCCGCTGCGGTGTGGTCGAAACCAACTGGAAGAAGGCCAAGGATCTTTCGAAGGCGGAGGTGTGGAAGTCGGAACTGTGGCGTCATGCCGATGAGGAGCCGACGCGCGAAGGTGCGGTGAAACGGCTGGTCAAGATGTTGAAGGCGTTAATCACGGAAGCAGAAGCGGAAGGACTGAAGCTCGCGCCGTTCATCGGCGTCTCCTGCCCCGGTGTCATCAATGAAGACGGCTCGATCGAAAAGGGCGCGCAAAACCTGCCGGGCAATTGGGAGAGCAGCAAATTCAACCTTCCGGCGAGCCTGATCGAGGGCATTCCGCAAATCGGCGACCATGACACCGCGGTCGTCATGCACAATGACGGCGTGGTGCAGGGCCTGTCGGAAGTGCCGTTCATGCAGGACGTCGACCGGTGGGGCGTGCTGACCATCGGCACCGGGCTTGGCAATGCGCGCTTCACCAACCGGAAGAACAACGGCAAGGACAAGGGCGAGGACAAGAACGGCAAGAAGGCGAAGAAAGGCAAGGACTAGCGGATTCTCAACTCCTGAGAAAATTCAGGACGGCAGTTTGAAAGAGCGCGGCTGCTTCCAGATGCGGAACATGGCCGGCTCCCGGAAATTCCACGAGCTGGCCGCGCGGGATCTCTTTCGCGACCTCCCGGGCAGCCGCCACCAGCGTCGGTATTGCCTCACGAACCTCCGGCGGAGCATAGGCGGACAGCGGCGTGGTGCGGTCGTGCTCGCCGGCAAGCAGCAAGACGGGCGGCTTGAGACTTTTGAACAGCTCGCGCACCGGTCCGTGATAGATCATCTGATAGGTCAGCGCGGTCGCGCGGACGAAACGTTGATACTCGCCCGACAGCGCGACCCGCATTCGCCATTCCACGAACGGCTCGTATTCCGCCGGCGGGAGAATCGGGAAATAACGCGCGACGAAGGCGCGATATGTTTCGGCCGTGTAGCGGCGCTCCGCCTGTTCCAGCGTTTCGGTGGTCTGCGGCGGCACGAAATCCCGGTAGTCGACGAGGCCGATCGGATCCTCGAGCACGAGTTGCCGGATGCGTTCCGGATAAATGCTGGCCAGCCGCACCGCGAGCATGCCGCCCGTCGAATGGCCGATGATCGAAAGGTTGCTCAGCGACAGCGCGTCAGCGAGCGCCATCGTGTTGGCGGCGAGCGCCTCGAACGTATAGTGCAGATCGGGCTTGGACGATTTGTTGAAGCCGATCTGGTCGGGAACGACCACGCGAAACCCGCTTCCCCGCAGCCAGCCGATCGGGCCGGTCCAGTACGAACTGTCAAAGTTCTTGCCGTGCAGAAGCATGACGCTGCGGCCGTTGGCGGGAGCCGTCGGGCTGAAATCCATGTAGGCCATCCGGACCTGTTGGCCGTGCATGGTCAGCGGCAGGAATTGCACGGGACCAGGATACGGCCAGCCCTCCAGGCTCGTGCCGAGCGGCTCCGTGTATGAATTGGACACTTGTGTGCCGGCAGCCGCGCGAAGCGGGACAAAGGCGGCCGCGCCGAACGGTAGCAAGGAAGCCAGCGGTGCGAGAAACGGCAATCCGAGCAGCGTGCGGCGCCTGGCGTCCGGCTCGCCGCCTGCGGGCTTGCGATCTCGGGAGAGCGAACGAGCCTCGTCAGTCATGGAATCCTCACCTTCGCAGCAGCCAGATCGGTCTGAACTGCCAACTAAGGATTCAATCTTGTTCTCTCAGTCCCGAAATCCCCATGTCTCAATCAAGATTGCGTGCGTAAACGCTATCGCGCTCAGGTCCCCGGGTAACCTTGACCGGTTAGGTTAAAAATCACTTCGCGTTGCCGATTCTGCGCGCCCCGCTACGGTCGCCGCGTCGCTCCGGCTGACCGGCGAAGCCGCACTTCCCGGCCAGGATTTTAATGAAGCGGCACGGGGCCGCCGGTTTTTGTCGCGTCCGGCGGCCCCACCATTGCTCGTCAACGCCAGCCGATGCGCTCGAAGAAATCCGCGATCTCGCCGCTCGCGCGATCCGGATCCTCGCGATGCGGGAAATGCCCGACGCCAGCAAACATCGCCAGATCGAGATTGGTAAACGTCTCGCCCAGCCGATCAGTCCATGCATAGGGAAACAGCGGATCGTGCTCGGCCCAGCGGATGCAGGTCGGCACCGAAATCGGCGGAAGCGATGGCGCCTCGCCCTTCATCATCTTCACGCGGCCGGCATGCGCCGCGCGGTAATGCGCAAAGCCGCCGGCAAGATTGCCCGGCTTGAGAAAGTTGTCGGTGAAGGCTTCCACGACGTCGTCGAACGCATCCTTGCGATGCGACCACTGCTTGAGGAAGTGCGAGACATAGCTGCGGCAACTCTCGCGCGTCGCGCCGACAAGGGCAGGGGCCATCTCCATCTGATGGAACGACTGGTACCAGATATTATTGAGCCGCTCCGGCTCCGCCATCCGCGGTCCGATGCCGGGATAGACGAAGTCGAAGAAAAAGAGTCCGGCGATGCGCTCCGGCGCGTTGCGGGCCAGCGGCTGCATCAGCGCGCCGCCGACGTCATGGCCGACGATGCCGGCCTGCTCGAGGCCAAGCGCGTCCATCAGCGCCAGCATGTCGGCGGCCTGCTGGTCCGGGCCGAAGGGGCCGGCCGGCTTGTCGCTGTCGCCAAAGCCGCGCAGGTCGGGCGCATAAAGGGTGAAGCGGGAGGCCAGCCGTTCCATCACCGGCTCCCAGGTCAGCCAGAATTCCGGCCAGCCGTGCAGCAGGAGCAGCGGCCCGCCTTGTCCGATCGTCGCCACATGGAACGCCGCGCCATTGGCCCGGACCGTCAGATGCTCCATTGTTTTTGCTCCCATTTTTGCGCGCCCGCCGGCACGAAATTATTCGCCCGCGCCTTGTGTGGCCCGCCATCCTCGCCTAGAACACGGCCGACCGCGAGGCGGGGTGAATCACCCGCTTTTGGCGCCTGGAGAGGTGGCAGAGTGGTTGAATGCACCGCACTCGAAATGCGGCATAGGTGCAAGCCTATCGGGGGTTCGAATCCCTCCCTCTCCGCCATATTAAGACGGCATCGAGAAAGCCCTCGAACGAGACTCAAGAAATTACCGCCATCGCGCCTCCCTTCGGGGATGCAGGCGATCGCGACGAGGCGTTGCCTCACCTGTGCTCGCAACAACGACGGCAAACGCCCGTGGTGGAACCATACGACCTGTAAGGTTTCACGGCTTCGGCGCGTAGTTCGACCTGTACCTTGGAATAGTATGGCACGCGGCACCCTGTGGTATTGTCGTTGAGCGGCGGGCGATGCTGCGTCCACAGGCTCCTCGCCCGTCATAGCAGCGATCGTAAGACGATGATCGGGTGCTGATGACGATGGCTGCAAGCAACCCGGAATCCAAGCGCGACTAACGACAACGGAGGATCACCATGAAGATCGTCGTGATCGGTGGCACGGGCCTGATCGGCTCGAAGACCGTCGCCATTTTGCGCCAGGGAGGTCACGAGGTCGTGGCCGCTTCGCCTCAAAGCGGAATCAACACCATCACCGGCGAAGGCCTCAAGCAGGCCATGGCGGGCGCGCAGGTGGTGATCGACCTCGCAAATTCGCCCTCGTTTGACGACAAGGCGGTGCTGGAATTCTTCGAGACCTCGGGCCGCAACCTGCTCGCGGCGGAAGCCGCAGCGAACGTCCGGCATCATGTCGCACTGTCAATCGTCGCGATCGACCGGACCGACAATGGCTATTTCCGCGCCAAGGTTGCCCAGGAGAAACTGATCGAGAGCTCCGGCATCCCATACACCATCGTCCGCTCGACCCAGTTCATGGAATTCCTCCGCGGCATCGCCGATTCAAGTGCGGATGGCAACAAGGTCAGGATCCCGCCGATCCTGTTCCAGCCGATCGCATCGGACGACGTTGCCGCGATGGTTGCGGATGTGGCACTCGCGGTGCCGCGAAACGGCATCGTGGAAATCGCCGGCCCGGAACGGGCGGCGTTCAACGACATCATCGCCCGCTATCTCAAGGCGGTTGGCGACCGCCGCGAGGTCGTGAGCGACCCCGAGGCCGGATACTGGGGCAGCCAGGTTGTCGAGCATTCGCTCGTGCCGCTCGGCGAGGCGCGCCTCGGCCGCATCGGCTTCGATGAATGGTTCCGCCGCTCGCAGGCAGCAGCCTGATCCGAAGGTACGCCCGGTCCGTCACGAGCGGTCGCAGGCAGCGAACGAAAGAGGCGACTATGACGATCAGATTAGTTGCGTTGGTTTTCCTGTGCCTCATGATGGGCACCGCGGCGGCTCAGGAGCATCCTAAAGTCACGCCGCTCATGTCCAAGGATCTTCCGGAGAGTCCCGGCAAGGAAGCCCTGATGATCACGGTCGAGCATGCGCCCGGCGGGTCGAGCGCCATCCACCGGCACAATGCCCATGCGTTCGTTTACGTGCTGGAGGGCTCCGTCGTGATGCAGTTGAAGGGCGGACAACAGATGACACTCACGCAAGGACAGACCTTTTATGAAGGCCCCGGTGATGTTCATACCGTCGACCGGAACGCAAGCGCCACCCAGCCGGCGAAATTCCTGGTGGTCTTGATCAAGGACAAGGGCGCCTCGGCGCTTTTGCCCGCGCAGTAACCGTTACCGCGCGGGGATCGCCAGGTGAGAAGCGCTCCCTCCGTCAGCAGGCATGGACGGCCTTATTGAGAAGGGGATGACGAGGCTCGATAAGCAATCAGCTTTTCGCAACGCGCTGCTCAAGAATTCTCGGCATCCCTCCGCACGAATCAACCAGCGGTGCTCGGCACCGGCGTGTTGAGCAACTGCTGCTCCCACAGGAACGCGATGCCGCTACCGCCGGCATGCTGCGTGATCACTTCCGTCAACGCGACGGCTTGATCGGTCCGAGCCCAGTCGCGTTGCGCGGAGTTTGTTTGGATCAGACGCGGACTACTTGGCCGCGGCCGCTGCGGTGCCGCCTGGTGGCAAAATCCGGTAGATGAAGGTCGAAACCTTTTCCCCGGGTTTGAACGGGCCGGGAATCTGGTTGCTGACCGGCTTCAGACTTTGGAGAAAAGCCGCGATCGACATGGCGTCATCCGCTGTGAGTGACGCAAAAGCGTGCCAGGGCATGACCGGCGCCAGGATGCGGCCGTCCGGCCGTTCACCGACCTGTATCGCCCTCACGATCTGCTCTGGGGTCCAACTACCGATGCCGGTCTTTTTGTCGGGTGTGATATTTGAGCCCACAAAGACACCTTGACCCGGAATCTCGAAGCCCACATCCGAGCCGCCGAGAAAGCGTGACATGTCGGGATTCCCCCGGAAGTATCCCGGCGTGTGACAGTCGTTGCAGCCGCCGATCGTGACGAGATATTTGCCGCGCGTGATCTGTGAATCGTCGGCCATGGCCGCGAACGCTGGAAGCGCGATCACCGAGGCGGCCGCCACGAACGCGAGGCGAACGGAAATCCGCGACATGATTCGTCTCCCTGGCTTATGGTTTGCGGCCGATCACCGCGCCGTTCGCGGCGGGTGCGTCGAACCAGACTGTCTCGATGTGCCGGAAGCCGGCTTCCTCGAGCCACGCCGAATATTCGGCCGGCGTGTAGTTTCGTCCTTCCGTCTCGATCAGCATGTTCAGGCTCATCAGCGCGGCCGGCGCCGGCCCGGTCTTTTCGTCATTGACAAGAAGCTCGCTGATGACGACTGCGCCGCCGCACGGCAAAGCCTCGAAGGACCGGTGCAGCAGGGCGCGGTTCTTCGCCTCATCCCAATCGTGCAGGATCATCGACAACAGATGGACGTCGTGATCCTCGGGAAGCTGTTCGAAGAAGGTGCCGCCGGCGGTCTCGATGCGGTCGGTCAAGCCGGCCGCGGCAATTTTTCCCGCGGCGATCGCGGCCACATGCGGCAGATCAAATACGGTTGCGTGCAGCGCTCCATACTGTTTGCAAAGTTCGATGTCGTACGCGCCTGAGCCGCCGCCGATGTCCAGAAGGCGGCGGAAATGACTGAGATCCACAGCTTCGCCGAGCGTGCGTGCGGTCATCGTGGAAAGCGAATGCATCGCCTCCCAGAAGAATGCCAGCATCGTCGGATCCTCGCCGTCGAACATCGAGGGTTGCACTGCCGGGTCCCACGTGGTTGGCCGGTTCGTGCGCAGCGCTTCGGCAAGTTTGTCCCAGCCTGCGTAGAGCCGCTTGTCGGCCATCTGCACGAAGCCACCGAAGTAATACGGCTTTCCGCGCACGAGATAGGCTTCGCTCAACGGCGTATTGCGATAACGGCCGGCCGTTTTCTCCAGAAGCCCGAGTGCGGCGCAGCCGGTCAACAGCATCTCGGCCGGGCGTGGATGCAAACCGAGCGCTTCCGCCAGCTCAGCAACCGTGGTGCCGGCGCCGCCTGCAAGGTAACTGAACAGGCCCACCTCGTGCGCTGTGGCCAGGGTCTTGAAAGCCCAGAAGCTGGTCGAAAGTGCCATTAGCGGGACGGCGGAAGGAAGCTCCTGCGTGGTGGCGATCGGTTGATCGGCCGCGCGCAGCCTTGTTTCGCCCGAGATCAAATCGGGCTGGCGGGCAAGCGTTGTCCTGTTCGCAGCAGCACGCTGATGGTTGGGCATAGTGCTCTCCTCAGGTGTTGACGGTTAATTCGCAGCTCTTAAGCCGCGCGGTGGTCTTCAGCACAAATCCACGTAGTCGCACGCTCGATGGCCCGTGTCCTGTCGATCGCTTCAGTTCCTTCTCTGCCGTCGCCGTCAGACGATGCGGGTGCATAACGAAGCTCCCAAGGCCATCAGGAGGATTCCGGTGAGCCTGTTGAACCAATCCAGTACGGCTTTCTGCAAGCTTCGAAGCATGGTGTTCGTGCTGAGGACGAGGAAGAAATACCAGGATGCACTGCCGAACATCACCCCGATGGGCGTCGCCAGCGCACGATCCATGATCAGCGGGTTGCCGATGTCCAGCGCGGACGTGACGCCGAGGTACGGCAGTATCGTCATCGGGTTGGCGGCGGCGATCAACAGGGTCGTAGTATAGGCCGAAAGCAAATCACCGCATGTCGCGTCTGTGCATGTCGCGCCGTTCGCCGCGCCCGCGGAGACGAGAATGGTTCTGAGGCCCATCAAGACCAGGGCGATCCCTCCAATGATGCGCAGCGGCGTGTGCAGAGCGAGCGTTATCTGTGTCAATACGGTCCCGCTCACGATGGCCAGGCCGCTGAACATGCCGTGGGCTGTTGCCGCACCCATGCCGCTCGCGACCCCAAACCAGATTCCGGATGTCAGCGTCCGCTGCACGCACATCAAGCCGATCGGGCCGAACGGGATGGCGACGCACAGGCCCAGCGCCATCGCCGGCAGCAGGTGCGCGATGAACGACGTCATTTCCAGAACGGCTTGGCTGCTTCGGCCATGGCCTCTGGCCGCGTCTTGCCGATGTCCTTGAGAAAGTGGTCATCGAGCTCCGCCAGGGCTTGTCGCTGCCGCGATCGCTCCGAACACCGGACACACCAGTGCAGGAACCGTAATCCCCATCCAGGTCGACGACGGCTGGACGCCGCAGTTCGGTTTGCGGCTTCCTTCCAACTCGTGAGCGAATCGACAATAACGGACATGATAAGTCCTCCTGATACGCGGACGTTGCGCGGATAGAATTATCGGCATCCGCGTAGCTGGCGTGTGAGCTTGCTCACCTCTCACGTGTTGTTGCGATGACGAATCGTGATCGGCGGTCAAGGTGCTTGTGAACGAGCGCGGCCATCGTCGTGGCGTGCCCGCGCACGATCGCATCGCGCTCCTGTAGCTCGCCGTCTGGTCAATATCGGCGCAGCTATCTGACGCCGCGCGCGTCAGCGGTCCAACATTAGAAAGTGAAGCAATATGTCGGAAGGTCCAATCTGCAGATAATCAATCAGTCCAATTCAGGCGGCGCATGTGGACCCGCTGTGATCGCATCGACCTGAGCGCCCGCCCTCGCCCGATTACTTAATTCGACTCCTGCCATTACCTCAGGCGGCACCGCTCACGCTGCTTTCGGGCGTCGACGCATGCGCTCATCGAAGCATCTGCGCAGCCGCCTCAGCCCTTCGGCGATCCGCGCCGTCTCGATCGCCCCGTATCCCAGCAGGATGCCGGCCGGAGGCTTTCTGTCCACCTGGTTGCGCGACATCGTAGCGATGGCGACGCCGAGATCTAGGGCTCGCGATACGATCGCATCGACATGATCAGCCGCCGGTCCTCGCGCGCAGGCGGTTATGTGCAGCCCGGTGCTCGATGGAACGAGGTCAAGGCAATCGCCAAAATTCCTCTTGATCTCCGCAGTCAGCATCGCATGCCGTTCGCTATAGATGCGACCCACCTTGCGAATGTGGCGCGCAAACGACCCCTCGTCGATGAACTGCGCCAGCGCGCTCTGCGCCATTGTTGCTGTATGCCAATCGGTGACGAACTTCGCCTTGTGCGCCGTCTCTCGCAGCGGTGTCGGAACGACCATGAAGGCCAACCGGAGAGTCGGGAGCAACGTCTTTGAGAACGTGCCGACATACACGACGCGACCGGTCGAATCGATGGTCTGAAGTGGCTCGAGCGGACGCCCGCCAAAGCGGAACTCGCTATCATAGTCGTCCTCGACGACAACCGCATTGTTGCGCTCGGCCCAGGCAAGCAGCGCCCGTCGACGCGACAGGCTCATGACCACGCTGAGGGGAAACTGATGCGACGGCGTCACGTAGACCACCCTGGCCCCGGCCGGCAGCGCCTCCACGACCAGACCTTCGCTATCGACCGGCACCCCGATCACACGCGCGCCCAGCGCCTTGAGCAACTCCTTGAGAGGCCGATATCCCGGATCCTCCATCGCAACGACATCGCAGGGCCCGAGAAGTACGCGAGCGACGATGTCGAATGCCTGTTGCGTGCCATTGGTCACGATGACGTCGTCGGGCGATGCGGAAACGCTGCGCGAGATGCCGATGTGGCGAGCGATCGCCGCGCGCAGGTTCCAATTGCCTGCTGGATTCTCGTAGACGCCTGACGCTACCTCGCACGAGCGCAGCGTACGGGCGACGACCCGCCGCCAGGTTCGATGTGGAAATAACGAAGCGTCTGGGAGTCCGGTTCTGAAGTCGAAACGGGCCGCGCGGTCAAAGCCGATCGGAAGTGGTATTGCCTCCCAAACGCCACGCACCCGAATGGCGCGGGCTGTCGATCGCCTGGCTTTCGACGCCGGACGCTTTGCCTCGAATTGATGGCTGACGAACGTCCCGGCGCCCGTGTGGGATGTCGCGAATCCTTCCGCGTGAAGGCTTTCATACGCGACCGTCACCGTCGATCGAGAAACCGTCAGTTCGGCGGCCAGTTCCCGCGTGGGAGGCAGCCGTTCTCCGGGCCGAAGGCGCCCGTCCATAATGGCCTGCCGGATCTGACGGTAGATCTCGCCACTGAGGTCAGTTCGACCAACAAGACTGACGTGAAAAGCCACAATCCTGATCCCTCTTCCTCTGCAATGGACTGGCAATCCTGCACAAAGATGAACGTTCCATCATACCGCTTCACGGAGGTGGAGATGGCAACCGAAAGGTTCCTGAGCGTGAAACTTGTCAGTTAAGGGCAAAGGCCGGCTGTTCGCGGAATGCGTGGTCCTGGATTGCAGTTTTCGGGGTCCTTGGGAGCCTGGCAGAGAATCTTCCCTCTCCGTGAGCCTTTACTTTCCCGTTTCAAGTATCAATTCGCCGACGCCCCGCTCGGTCGTCTCGGCGATCTTGCCGTCGACGATGTGGATGCGGCGGTCGGCGCGGGCGGCCAGCGCGGGATCGTGGGTCACCACGATCACGGTTTGGCCCTCGTCCGCGATGTCGCGCAGGATCGAAAACACCTGTTCGGTCGAGGCGGTGTCGAGTGCGCCGGTCGGCTCATCCGCCACGATGATCTCGGGCCGGTTGGCAAGCGCGCGGGCGATCGCCACCCGCTGGCGCTGGCCGCCGGAAAGCTGATTGGGATGCTTGTTCGCGTGCTCGCTGAGCCCGAGCGAGTCCAGCAGGGAAAGGCCGCGCTCGCGCATCTCGCTTTCGGTCATCCTGCCCGCGGCGCGCATCGGCAGCAGCACGTTGTCGAGCGCGGTGAACTCGGCCAGCAGGAAATGGAACTGAAACACGAAGCCACATTTGGTCAGGCGGACGTCGGCGCGCTCCGATTCCGACAGCTTCGAGGTCGACTGCCCGCAGATGATGACCTCGCCTTCGCTGGGCGCATCGAGCAGGCCCAGCAGATAAAGCAGCGACGATTTGCCCGATCCGGACGGCCCGGTGATGGCGAGGAATTCGCCCTTGTTCGCCGCGAGATCGATGCCGTTGACGAGCGTGTGTGCGACGACACCTTCGATGCGGCGAACCAGCCCGATGGCCTGCAATGCGATATCGGTCATGACGATCCCCGGATAATTTCGACCGGATGCACGCGCGTGGCCTTGCGCGCCGGAAAATAGGCGGCGCCTGCGCAGCAGAGCAACGATATGCCGCCGGCGACCAGATAGTGCATGGGCGAGTAGTAGATCTGCAGCGGGACGGTGGTGCCCGTCAGTGGATTGAAGATCGTGATCTGCGACCAGCCGTAGCAGAGCAGGTAACCGAGGATCCATCCAAAGAGGATGCCGACCACACCGATGATGACGGCCTCGACGATGAAAATCCGCCGCACCGCATATTCGCGCATGCCGAGCGATTTCATGATCGCGATGTCCTGGCGCTTCTCGTGGGTGATCGTCGATATGATGTTGTAGGTCGCAAAGGATGATGTCAGCAGCATCGCGCCCATCACCGTGAGCACGATGAAATCGCGCACGGTGAAGGTTGACAGCAAATCGGCATTGGCTTCCTGCCACGACACCGACTGGTAGCCGGTCTGCGCTTCCACTTGCGCGGCGACCTTCTGCGCCGACAGGGGATCGTCCAGCCGCAGCCGCAACTGGTTGATCACCCCGTTTTGCCCCATCATGATCTGCGCCGGCCCGGTCAGCGAATAGATCTGGCTCTCGTCGACGCGCTTGAGGCCCGAGCGAAACAGCCCGACCACGGTCGAATTCAGCCGGGTGCCCTGTCCGCCGATCAGGCGCACGGTGTTGCCGGTCTTCAGTCCGAGCTTCTCTGCCAGGGCCTCGCCGACGATGATGCCGTTCGACGCGCGCGAAAGGTCGTCCAGCTTTCCCTGGCGCATTTGCGAGGCGAGCTTGGAGACGCGAACCTCGAAGCGTGGATCGATACCGGTCAAGGTGATGCCGATGCGCGCGCCGCCGTGATCGATGATCGCGGTGGTCTTCACGGAGGGAGCCACGTCTCCGGGTATCCAGGCGCGCAGCGAGTTCATCACCGATTCCGGATATCGGATGCCGGCACGCCGGCCGACATTGGCGATATCGGACATCTGCACCGCGCCATATTCCTGCTCGGCAGGTTGCGTCGGCACGGAGCGCCGCTCATCCTCGACCGTGACATGCGGCATGGTGTCGACGAGCTGGCGCAGGAAGTCGATTTGCGAGCCCTGCATCAGGCCCGCCATCATGATGGTGAATCCGACGCCCATCGCCACGCCGGCCATGCCCACCAGCGTCTGTCGCACCCGCGTGCTGACATGGGTCCATGCGATGTTGAGAACGAGTTTCACAGCGATTACCGGCCGTTCTTGATGGTGTTGCGACGGCGCGCGTCATTGATCACTGAATCGATGTGCGCGGTGATCGCCGCCGAAACCACCGCATCGTCCGGATCGGAGGGAGTTGCGGTCGCCATCGCTACCGTGGCGTTGTCGGGCGTTACGCCGGGCTGATCCGCCGGTTCGTTCGCTTCCGCCGGTTCGACCGTCGCCCTGGTCGCGCTGCTGTCGATGCGAATCCGGGCGCCGTCGGCGAGTTCGGTGCGGGCGGGCGAAAGCACTGGCGTTCCCTTCGGCAGGTCGCCGATCGCCTCGACGTTGCGGCTGCCGCGGATGCCGACGGTCACGGGCACGCGCCTGGCCCGGCCGTCGTCGGCCACCTGAACGAAATCGCCTGCCAGCGACTCTGCCGGCACGACGATCGCCGCCTGCTTTTCGCGGAAGATGATGTTGACGTCGACCGACATGCCGATCCGGAGCGGCGTATCCGGTGGCAGCCGCAGGTACACGCGAAAAGTCTTGCGGGTCGGATCGCCCTTCGGCGTGATCTGGGAGACGGTGGCCCGCAGCGCCCGGTCGGGGAACGCTTCGCTTCGGAGCAGCGCCTTTTGTCCGGCCGCGATGCGGTTGATCTCCTCTTCATTGATTTCGGCGACGACCTGCATCGGAGCGGGCGGTCCCACCCAGAACAGGACGTCGGTGGGGCCAGCGATCTCGCCGACCTCGCCGTCGCGCCGCAGCACCATGCCGTCGAGCGGAGCCTTCAGCACCAGCGAGTCGATCAGCACCTTCTGCGCGGCGATGCGCGACTTTGCTTCCTCGTGCTTGGTCCAGCGCTGCTCATACTCGGTGCGCGCCGCGTCGCTCTTGCCGCGATCCTTTTCGGCGCGGGCCAGATCACGTTCGAGTTGGCCCCGGTTGATTTCAAGCTGCTGAAGCGCGCTGCGCTCTTCGGCGTCGTCCTGACGGCCGAGAACCTGACCGGCCCTGACTGCCTGTCCCTCGCAATTGCAGAGTTCGATCAGGCGGCGGCGCTGTAGCGGCACCACCTTGGCCCAGCGCTCGGGCTCGACCGTGCCCGTTCCGTAAACGGCTTCGGAGACCGGCGCCAGACTCGCAATGGCGGTGGTTACCAGCGGCGGATGGAGGAAATGGGACCAGGCGTAGAAACCGGAGCCGGTCAGGGCGACTGCCAGAACACCGGTTGCGACAAGATGCTGTAATTTCAGTTTCATGGCATGCCCTTCGGATCAGAAGCCGAACCGCTTGCGCAGACCTGAAGGAACCTGATCGATCAGATCGTGGATATCGTCACGCTTTGCACTTTTTGTTGGAGGCGCCGGCGCGGTCTGGGGCGGCGCCGGCAACACGGTGATGTTGGAAGGCGCCGGCTGAACGTTCGCGGGCGCAGGCGCCGGTGCAGCTACGGTCGCCGGCTGCACGGCCGGGGGAGCGGGGGCAGTTGCGGGCGTCGCCGGTTCGGGTTGGCTCGACGAGCTGTCGGCAGCTCTTTCGATGTTCGAAGGCTTGACCGCGCCGGCAGCCGGAACGCCGCGCCAGGCTCTTGCGGCCAGCACTGCGTGACCGATCTCGTCGCTGTTCATCCGCTTCTCAAGCAGCGACAACAATTGCCGCGCGCCATTGCGGTATTCGTCGACCTTGCTCGCGGAGTTGACGATGTAGCCCCACTTATAGGCCTTCGCATTGTCCTTTGCTGTGCCGCGCCCGCTCGCATGGAGGCCGGCGATGATCAACATGGCGTGCGGATGACCTTGATCGGTCGCGCGCTGGAACCAGTGAAATGCCGCCTCGTCGTTGCGCGGACGGCCGACGCCCGCCGAATGGAGCGCTCCAAGATAGAACTGGGCGTCGTCATCGCCCGCCTGCGCCGCCTGCTCGTAGCGATTGGCCATTTCCTGATCGGAAGCGGAGCCGGCAAGAACCGTGTGGACATCGGCCAGTACGGCGAAGCAGCAGGAAATGGCCAGCACGGCTGCCCAGATAGCCCGCGCAATCGCGTGGGAACGAAATCCTGGCCGTACTGATCGGTTCGGGACCGGGCCGATCGATCGCAAATATTGCAAGCGTCGCATTGCTTGTACGCTTTCAGCTTTGGTTGCTCGTGCCAGAAAGGTGCTTCAGACGTCTGATCCGCGTCTGGTAACCGGAAGTTTCTCAACCGGCGTCGAGATCGCCTGCTTGTCGGGCAAACACATCTCCACGAGATCGTGCGGGGCTGACGCTGGCTAAGTCTCTCCGCAACATCTCTCGCGACGAGAAGCCTAACCCACGCGCGCGTTTGGCAATGTGCAGCCGATCACATATCGCGATAGGTGCAGCCGGAACTCGACACTGTTTTTCCGGTTCCGTTCGACGCGCATCGCGTTCGTAGCAAACGCAAATTTGCTGGACCGTCGCGAATATCGCGAACGCATTTGACACGACAGCGAGCGCCAATATGGTCGACTTCAGGACACGGTATTGTTACACACGAATAGATCAGACGGATGCAGGCCTCATGTCGTTTGTTCTCCCGAAACTGCCCGGCGATCTCTCGCTCTTCGCCGTTCGACCGTCACGCATTTCCGGGCGCGCCGGGCTGCGATGAATTCCATTGGCGAGCTGTTCATCCTCGGCTTCTTCGGAAAGACCGTCCCCGACTGGCTGAAGCAGTTCGCCGCCCGCTATGGCCTTGGCGGCGTGATCCTGTTCGATTACTCCGTCCGCACGCAGCAATACGACAACAACATCGAATCCCCCGAGCAGGTGCGCCGCCTCTGCGCGGAGATCGCAGCCTTGCCTTCATCGCCGATGGTGTTCATCGACCAGGAGGGCGGGCTGGTGCGGCGGCTCAAGGAGGGCAGGGGGTTTGCGCCGCTTCCGAGCGCGAAGGAGTTCAATCGTCTCGCTGCCGGGGAAAAGCGCAGGATACTCGCGGCGAGCTTCGCGGAGTTGCGGGCGCTCGGCATCCACTATGATTTCGCGCCTGTCATCGATGTCGACTACAATCCGGACAATCCGAATATCGGCAGGATCAAGCGCTCCTATTCGGCCGACATCGCCGAGGTCGAGGCCAATGCGCTGCTGATAAACGAGGTCGCACGCGAGGCGCGTATCGGGCTTTGCCTGAAGCATTTTCCCGGCATCGGCGGCGCGCTGGTGGATTCGCATCAGGAGTTCATGGATATTTCCGATGCGCTTCGTCCCGAGCAGGAGGCGCTGTTTTATTCACTGGCGCCAAACATGTTCGGCAATGCCGTGCTGGTCAGCCATGCCATTGTGCGGCAGTGGGACGCGCGGAGGCCGGCGACGCTGTCGCCGGTCGCGATCGGGCGGTTGCGAGAGCGTCTGCCCGACACCCTGCTGATCACCGACGACATGCAGATGCAGGGATTGCAGAAGGCGCTCGGCACCAAAGCGGCCAGCCTGCAATCGCTCAAGGCGGGCATCGACATGCTCTGTATCGGCAACAATCTCTTCGATCAGGAGCGGGAAATGGCTGGTATCGCTGATGCCATCGAAGCGCAGTTGCGCGATGAAGCGATGGATCCGTCGGCGATCGAACGATCCATCGGCCGGGTGCGCCGGCGGAAGGCGCTGCTGCGCTGACGCAAGTCCGGCCGTGTCCGCGCGGCATCACGCCGCTACGGGACCGGTCATCGGGCAGGCCGCAGAAGCTGTCCCCCGTATTCCTACTGGCAAAAAAATTAACCACGAAACGGCGTGCACGCGATACATCAGTTGCATGCCACAGAAAGAACATCTCGCAGGTGATTCGCAGCTCCCGGAGTGGACCGAAAGCGGCGCGCCGCCAGATGAAGACTCCGAAATCGTTCAGCTTTCGGTGGTCCGTGCCCGGGCGGCGGAGGAAGCTGTTGCGGCCATCGCGCATCAGCTCAACGGCCCATTGACGGCGCTGATGCTCTATATGAACGAGATCAAGCGGCACAGCGGTTCGCAGACGGCGGCCAATCGCATCTACCTGCAACAGGTCGTCGACAACGCGCTACAGCAGACCGAACGGGTCTACGCGCTGGTGAAGCAGCTTTCGGAGAATCATCCCGCCCTTGCTGCGTCCGAGCGTGCGGCCAGAGCGGAGGGGCAAGCCGGCCGAACCGGGGGCCGCGTGCCGGCCGTGATGGTCGCGCCCGAGTCCGAGCAGAAACCCTTGACCCGGCGCGAGCGCGAGGTTCTCGCCCTCATCAGCGAGGGCTGCTCCAACAAGCAGGGCGCGCTGCGGATGAACATCAGCCCGCGCACGTTCGAAAGCCATCGCGCCGAGGCCATGCGCAAGCTGGGCGCGCGCAACACGGCGGACCTGGTTCGCAAGGCGCTGTTGCTGCAAGCCAGCGCGAGCTAGCGGCGGGCGCCGCGCTCGCGAACGGCGGCGATTTCAGTACAGATCCTCGGCGAAGGCGCCGATATGGGGCGCGGAACGAAGCCGGACCGGCGGCGCCTTGGGCTGGCTGGGGATCAGCGTGATGACCCATTTCGTCGGCTGGCTGGATTTGTTTTCCACGATCGACCGGACGATACCGGTCACCGCCGTTCCGTTCGGCCGGGCCGTTGCGGTCCTGCCGTTGAACTGCGCGATGCGGAAACGCCGGACTTCCTTCTGGTCCGCTGTTTCAAACGTGAACATCAAGCTCTCCTGTGCTCACGCCGAATATCGCCGCGTATCGTTATTCGTGTATGAAAATCCGTAACCGTAGAAGTACGGCCGCCCGCAGCAAGCTCCCGGCCGGCACGTCCAGCGGCCGAAGCCATTGTCACGCCGGGCGCAGCAGGCGGTTATATTGCGCCTTCACCTGCGCGTAGCACTCGCAGGCGGTCTTGCTGAGACCTTCCAGGCTGGTGATCTCGATGTGTCCGCGGCTGTAGTGGATGTAGTTGGCCTGCTGCAACGTGGAAGCCACCAGCGAGACGCTGTTGCGCCGGGCGCCGATCATCTGCGCCATCGATTCCTGCGTCAGCATCAGCTTGTCGCTGCCCGACAGGTCGTGCATCTGCAACAGGCACCGCGCCAGGCGCGATTCCACGGTATGCGCGACGTTGCAGCCGGCGGTCTGCTGGATCTGCGCGTAGACCGCGAGCCCGTGGCGCAACAGCGTCGAGCGGAACGTGGCACTCTGGTCGGCCGCCGCCCGCACCCGTTCGATATCGAGGGTCGAGGCGATGCCGGGCACCAGCACGACGGCACCATTGAGCGCCGTCGCATCCCCGAGCGCGGAATATACGCCGAACACGCTGTCGCGTCCGACCATGGCGATCTGCACATGTTCGCCCCTGGCGAGCCTGACGAAAATCGAGATCAGGCCCCGGTGCGGCAGATAGGCCCGCTTGAGCGTTTCATCGACGTCCACCAGCACCAGTTCATTGGTGAGGTCGACGGTCTTGAGGTACGGGCGGATCAGCTCGAAATCGTCTTCCGAGAGCGACGCCAGAAATCCGTTCGGTGGACGAGGAGCGGGTGTCAAGGAAGCCTCCCTGCTGAAAGGGGAGCGCAACGGTGTAGCCTACTCTCTTTATCTTATATGTACGATACGGGACGTACGGGATAAATCGGCAAAAGGACGCATTCCTTTGCCGGCCCCGGCGCTGATGGAGTACCGCGTTTGCGGGATTTGAGCGGGGCAGCGTCCCTGACATTTCCGGTCCACGCCTGATCCCGGTGCAATCCGCTGTCTGTTGCTCGCAGGGATTGCGGCCTTATCCAATCGTTAAGCAAACCGCCGTACCTTTTACCGTACGAATACGGGGCTCACCCCGTTGCGTGCAATGTGAGCCTGCGCGTTGAGACCTTGTTAAAGTCTCGCGGGTATCGATGCGAAGGTCAAAGAATTGGCTTTCAACCCAGAAGGATGAAACTATGTCCGGTATCGTGCTCTCCGCATCGGTTCGCCAGAACCTGCTCTCGCTCCAGTCCACCGCCGACCTGCTCGCAACCACGCAGAACCGCCTTGCCACCGGCAAGAAGGTGAACTCGGCCCTCGACAACCCGACCAACTTCTTCACCGCGTCCTCGCTCGATTCCCGCGCCAGCGATATCAACAACCTCCTCGACGGCATCGGCAACGGCGTGCAGGTCCTGCAAGCGGCCAACACCGGCATCACCTCGCTCCAGAAGCTGGTCGACAGTGCGAAGTCGATCGCCAACCAGGCGCTCCAGACCCCCGTCGGCTACGTCAAGTCGACCGCGACCAGCGCCGCTTCCAGCGCCACCGCTGCCAACCTGCTCGCCGGCACCCCGCAGCAGACCAGCTCGGTCAACGGCTCCGTGCTCTATAACAACGTCACGCAGAGCTACACCGCGACCACGAGCACGCCCGGCGCTGTGCGCAACAACAACCACCTCGGCGCCTACACTGCCCCGACCCATAACGGTACGGCGATCCCGGGTGCGATCAACGGCACCACGCAGCTCAGCGCGCTGACCACGCCGCCGAGCGTCGGCGACACCCTCACCGTCAACGGGACCACCTGGACCATCACCGGCGCTGGCGGTCTGTCGGACGGCACCCATATCTCGGTTGACGACACCCTCACCTCCGTCATGACCAAGATCCAGGGCGCGGCTGGCGCAGGCGCTTCAGTCTCGCTCGTCGGCGGTGCGATCCAGATCACCGGCAGCACCAGCGCCGATCTCGTCATCGGTCAGACCGGTACGGCTGCTGCCGACCTTGGCCTCACCCCGAACACCTATGCTCGCGGCAACGCCGCCACGACCCCGGCTCCGGTCACGCTTTCGACGAGCTTGGCTGGTGCCGCCAGCCCGACCTCTGACGCGCTCGACACTGCGAACCAGTTCACGACCGCGGACACGCTCGTCGTCAACGGCGTGACGATCCACTTCTTCGATTCGGGCAATGCCGTTCCGCAACAGGGCCCGACGGACGCCACCAACAAGTACATCGACCTCGCGACCGCCACGCTCAACACGTTGAAGACCACGTTCGACGCCGCCAGCGGCGGCAGCCTGGCGGTGAACGGCTCCGGCCAATTCACCATCACGACGGGTCTCCTCGCTGACGTCACCATCGGCGGCAGCGCTGTGGCCAAGCTTGGCCTGACCGCAGGCACGCAGTTCCGTACCTCTGCTCCGGCGACCGCCGCGCAGATCACGGGCAATACCACGCTGAAGGGCCCGGTCGGCACCGACTCGCTGACCAGCAACTTCTCGATCACCGACACGATCGTAGTCAACACCAAGACCATCGCGTTCTTCGACTCCACCCTCGGCGGCGTTGCCGGCGGTGCTCCCAACACCACCTACTTCGACCTCGCGACCGCCGATGTGAACGACGTCCTGGCCCAGATCGACGCTTATAGCGGCGGCACGGGCTCGGCTGTCAGCGGCGGCAAGGTGACGCTCAACGCGGGCACCACGGCGGCCCTCGACATCAGCGGCACGGGCCTGGCCAAGCTCGGCCTGACCGCCGGCATCACTCCCGCGAGCACCCCGGCAAACGCCGGCCTCTCGGGCAAGACGCTGACGATCGGCGCGACCGGCGGCGGTGTTGCCACCAGCATCACCTTCGGCACGGGTGCCGGCGAGGTCTCCGACCTGAACGAACTGAACGCGGCGCTGGCGGCGAACAACCTCCAGGCCTCGATCAACACCACCGGCAAGATCACCCTGACCACCACCAACGCGGCCGCTTCGTACAACATCGGTGCGCTCGGTGGCACGGCTACCGATCCGGGTGGCATCTTCAACGGCGTATCGGTCGTGAACACGGTTGCCGATCCGGACTCCCAGGCCACCCGCGCCAGCCTGGTCGCCCAGTACAACCAGACCATCGAGCAGATCAGGACCACCGCGCAGGACTCGTCCTTCAACGGCATCAACCTGCTCAATGGCGACACGCTGAAGCTGACCTTCAACGAAACCGGCAAGTCGACCCTGACCATCACCGGCGTCAACTTCGACCCGGCTGGCCTCGGCCTCTCCTCGCTGGTCCAGGGCACCGACTTCATCGACAACTCGTCGACGAACAAGATCCTGGAGTCCCTGAACGCCGCCAGCAGCACGCTGCGCTCGCAGGCTTCGGCCTTCGGTTCGAACCTGTCGATCGTGCAGATCCGCCAGGACTTCTCGAAGAACCTGATCAACGTGTTGCAGACCGGCTCGTCCAACCTGACGCTGGCCGACACCAACGAGGAAGCGGCCAACAGCCAGGCGCTGTCGACCCGCCAGTCGATTGCGGTGTCCGCGCTGGCGCTCGCCAACCAGAGCCAGCAGAGCGTGCTCCAGCTCCTCCGCTAAGCGAAACGGCGATATCAACGATCAAGGCGGCGGGGGAAACCCCGCCGTTTTTGTTTGGGCAGGCTTGAGCGCGGCATAAAGCGTGATCCGGCCCCGCAGGGCCGCGTTGGCGCAAAGTACCGGTTTTCCGATCAGATCACGCTCGAGCCCGGTTCGCGTCGCCCGAAGTCTCTGTTTGCAACTGACCGCCGATCGGAAGCCGGCCGTCGCGCCGGCGTGTGCGCGTTGCATGCCAGCCGATACACGCCCTGATTGTCCCTTCTGAAAATCTCTAGATTTCCCGGTCCGTATTTGCACGGACCGCGAAATTAACGTCCTCGTGAAACCCGGAAGGTTATCGATTGCAGGAGGACCATTTTTGGTGGTGGAAGGCGCATTCTGATGGACGATCTTTTGCGGGAATTCCTGACGGAAACCAACGAGAGCCTGGACACGGTCGACAATCAGTTGGTTCGGTTCGAGCAGGACCCGAACAACGCAAAGATCCTTGATAACATCTTCCGCCTGGTCCACACGATCAAAGGCACCTGCGGCTTTCTTGGCCTGCCGCGGCTGGAAGCGCTCGCCCATGCCGGCGAGACCCTGATGGGCAAATTCCGCGACGGCATGCCGGTGACGGCCGAGGCCGTCACGCTGATCCTGTCCTCGATCGACCGCATCAAGGAGATCCTGGCTGGCCTTGAAGCGACCGAAGCCGAGCCCGAAGGGTCGGACGAGGACCTGATCGACCCGCTGGTGCAACTCAGCATGCAGCCCTTCGATGCGTCGGCCGCGGCCGAGGAAGCGCCCGCTTTGGTCGTGGCCGCGCCTTCCTTGCAGCCTGCCGTAGCCGAGGGCAGGCTGGTCGAGCAGACCCTGGAGCGTCCGCTACGCCCGGGCGAAGTCTCGCTCGATGAGCTCGAGCGCGCCTTCCGCGAAACCGAGACCGAGGTGACGTCAGCCGCACCGGCGCTGAAGCCCGCCGCCGCTGAAGAAGTTCAGAAGGAAAGGAAGGCCGTGAAGAAGCCAGCTCCTGCTGTCGAGCCCGACCTCGCCGAGAGCGACAAGGTCGCCAACCAGTCGATCCGGGTCAATGTCGACACCCTCGAGCACCTCATGACCATGGTCTCCGAGCTGGTCTTGACCCGTAACCAGCTTCTGGAAATCTCCCGCCGCAACGAGGACACCGA
>NZ_JAFCLN010000002.1 GCF_018129385.1 Bradyrhizobium lablabi | reverse complement strand
TCACCGTCGCCTTGCGGATAGCTCCGCAAGACTTAGCGCCTGCATAGCGGCGCCAGAACCACACGACTTCGCCGTACACCTCGACGTTTTCGTCTGGTGAATATTCACCAACGCCAAAGCGTCCACCGCATCCCATCCCAACGTGTGGTGACGATGGCCAACGCCCCTCCTCGGGGATGAGACGCACGATTTATAATTCTGATTTGCCGAATTTGGCCAGCAGAATATTTTTGCATTCAGGGCTTGACATTGATTCTGAAAATCAGAATCCGCACGGCGACCGCCCGGAATTGGTTTGCGCTGGCCCGGCCAGTTGCCCCAAATGAGCGCCATCCGCTTCGATCACGCCGCTCCTCGCCGTCTCGCTACGGCGCTTCCGCCGCATCATGCGCATAGAGCCAGCCAATATTGGCGATCGATCGGTCGCCGGATGTGGCCATCGCCTCG
Organism: Bradyrhizobium lablabi; assembly: GCF_018129385.1. Taxonomy (GTDB): domain Bacteria; phylum Pseudomonadota; class Alphaproteobacteria; order Rhizobiales; family Xanthobacteraceae; genus Bradyrhizobium; species Bradyrhizobium lablabi_C. The sequence continues at coordinate 715,178 of NZ_JAFCLN010000002.1, read as the reverse complement.
TCTCGGGCGCGTTGCGCTTCGCCGTCAGGCAAATGAAAGCGGGTCCGGTTGGCGGCGCTGGCCTGCTGTAATTTCGTGGCACGCGGCTTGCGCAACGCTTCATAGCGCGCCAGTGCGCCCGCGATGTCGTCCGGCATGGCCTTGAGCAGCGTCGCGAGCGCGGCGCCGTCCTCGATCGATTGCGCCGCGCCCTGCGCCATCATGGGCAGCATGGGATGACAGGCATCGCCGAGCAGCGTGATGCGGCCATCGCTCCAGCGCGGCAACTCGGCGCGGTCGTGCAGCGCCCAGATGAACGTCTCCGGAAAGGCGCCGATCAGGCTGCGCACCGTCGGGTGCCATCCCTCATAGCGCGCGAGCACATCGGCCACCTCGCCTTTGTCTGTCCAGGATTCCCGTGTCCAGTCGCCATGCTCGACGATGCAGACCACGTTCATCATCCTGCCGCCCGAGACCCAGTAGTGCACGACATGGCCGCCCGGTCCCACCCAGTTGTGCGAAGCAACCTCGATGCCGAGATGCCTGATGCGCTCGGCCGGAACCAAACCGCGCCAGGCGACGCAGCCGGTGAAACGCGGCTTCTCGGGACCGAAGGCGATTTCGCGTACGCGTGAATGGATCCCGTCGGCGCCGACCAGGAGATCCGCCTCGGCCGTCGCGCCGTTGCCGAACCGTGCGATCACGCGCTCGCCTTTCTGCTCCAGCCCGATGAGCTTGTGGCCGGCATGCAAGCGCTCTCGCGGCAGCGCGCCAGCCAGAAGATTTGCAAGATCCCCGCGATGAAAGTGGTAGTACGGCGCGCCGAAATTCGCCTCGACCTCCGGCCCCAGCGGCGCGCGCTGCAAGGTACGTCCATCGTCCCAGCGCCGCTGATGCACCGCGCGTGGCCGCACGCCGACGGCGTCCATGGCAGCTTTGAGGCCCAGCCGCAGAAGAAGCCGGGAGGCGTTGGGGCTGATCTGGATGCCGGCGCCGATTTCGGCGATCCGTGGCGCCTGCTCATAGACGTGGACATCGAGCCCGGCTTTCAGGAGCTGCAATGCGGCCGAGAGCCCGCCGATTCCGCCGCCGATCACTGCGATTTTCATTGGATTTTTTCCGCCGCGATTCTGATGCCGGAAGTTGAGCATGCACGTCCGGCGACAAGCAAGTCACTTGCCCCCGGTTGCGCTTCACGATCCGATTCGCCGGTAACACCGACTGTCATGGTCACGCGAGCGCGAGGTTGATGGCGAGCTATCGGCATCATTTTCTGATGAGAGGGCCGCAGTTGCATCACTTGGAATGGCCGCGGATCGAACCTGCGCTCCGCCCGTGGCGCGCGAACACGGAGATGGAACACCGTAGTGACCCGGATTTAGTTACGCATCCGATCGTGCGTATAAGGTGCCGGCGGACAGCAGGGGGATAGCGTTCGGTTCATCACACCGGATGCTTCAGGGGCTGTTTGGTCGCGAGGCCCGGACTCCTAGGCACTCCGGGCCTCGTTGACTCCGCCGCATGGCCGGCGCTTACCGCAGCTTGCCGAGCAGCTCCATCAGCATCTCGCGCTCCTTCGCATCGAGCGGCGCGAGCGTTTCCTTTGAAATCGCCAGCGCATTCGGCGCGGCCTTCTCGGCGAGCTGCTGTCCGGCGCGGGTGAGGCTCACCAGCAAACGGCGGCCGTCTTCGGGATCGGGGCTGGTCTCGGTCAGGCCGCGCGCCGTGAGGCGGTCGATCACACCCTTGATGGTGGCGACGTCCATCGCGGTGAGGCGGCCGAGCTGGTTTTGCGAGCACGCACCCGTCTCGGCGAGTTTTGACACCGCCGCCCATTGCGTCGGCGTGAGGTTGATGCCGATGTCGCGGGCAAAAATGGTGGCATGGCGCTGCCAGACCTGGCGCAGGATGAAACCGATCTGCTCGTCGAGGATATAGGCCGGCCGTGACGGCTTGGCGTTCCGCTTGGTTGCGACGCTCCTTCCCATCTTGCTTTCCCCCGCCCTCTTCCTTTTCCGCCTACAGCGACAAATGCGCGTCGCGGATATCCGGCCGCGCATCGAGCTCGGCCATGGTGCCGCCGAAGCAGATCCGGCCGCGCTCGATGATGTAGGCGCGGTCCGAGATCAGCCTTGCGAACTGCAGGTTCTGTTCCGAGACGACGATGCTGACGCCTTCCTTCTTCATCGCAAGGATGGCGTCGACCATCTGCTCGACGATCTTTGGCGACAGGCCTTCCGAGGGCTCGTCCAGTAACACCAGCGACGGATTGCCCATCAGCGTGCGCGCGATGGTCAGCATCTGCTGCTCGCCGCCGCTCATGCGTCCGCCCGGGCGCCCCCGCATCTCGCCGAGATTGGGGAACAGCGAAAACAGCTTTTCGCGCGTCCAGTATGGTGCGCCTTCACGCTTCGGCTGGCGGCCGACTTCGAGATTCTCCTCGACCGTGAGATCGGTGAAGATGCGGCGCTCTTCGGGGACGTAGCCGAGGCCGCCGCGCACGATCGCGTGCGTCGGCTCGCGCGAAACGTCCCTGCCCTCGAACTGGATGCGGCCAAAACGGTTTTCGACGAGGCCGACGATGGAGCGGAAGGTAGTGGATTTGCCGGCGCCGTTGCGGCCGAGCAGCGCGACGACTTCGCCCTCGCCGACGTCGAGCGCGATGTCAAACAGGATGTGCGCAGGGCCGTAAAAGCTGTTGAGGTCGGTCACCTGGAGCTTCATGCGTGCGCTCCATCGCGGTGGCGGGCGTCGTAGACGAGGCCCTCGCCGAGATAGACCGCGCGCACCTGCGGGTTGGCGCGCACCTGTTCCGGCGAACCTTCCGCGATCAGGCTGCCGCGGTTGAGCACCAGGATGCGGTCGGCATGCTCGAACACCACGTCCATGTCGTGTTCGGTGAAGAGCACGCCGATGGATTTTTCGCGCGCGATCCTTGCGGTAAGACGCATCAGGTCGATGCGTTCGCGCGGCGCCATGCCGGCAGTCGGCTCGTCCATCAGCAAGAGTTTCGGCTCGTTGGCGAGCGCGACGGCAAGCTCCAGCCGCTTGAGGTCGCCATAGGCGAGCTCGCCGCAGGGGCGCTCGGCGTAGCCGCCCATGCCGACGAGATCGAGCAGCTGCCCGGCCTCGTCGCGCGCGAATTTCGGCGTGGAGGCGAAGAAATTGAAGAGCTGCCTTTGGTGCGAGACCAGCGCGACCTGCACGTTCTCGCGCACGGTCATGGTGGGGAATGTCGCCGTTATCTGAAACGTGCGGCCGACGCCGAGGCGCCAGATCGCGCGCGGCTTTTCGCCGACAGTGTCCCTGCCGAGCAGATGGATGCGGCCGCTATCCGGCAGGTTCTGGCCGTTGAGCATGTCAAAGCAGGTGCTCTTGCCCGCGCCGTTCGGGCCGATCAGCGCCAGGATCTCGCCAGCCTTCAGCGAAAACGAGACGTTGCGCACGGCGTGCACCCCGCCATAGGACTTTGACAGCCCCTCGACCGACAGCAATGTTTCCGGCGTGCTCATTCGGCGGTCTCGATGCGGGTGACGAGCGGTTTGGCGGATGCGGATTTGCGGCGGCTGATCAGGGCTTCCAGCGTGCCGACGATTCCTTTCGGGAACGCGACCACGATCAGGACGATGAAGGCGCCTAACACGAGTTTTGACCAGTCGGTCTGGCTGACCAGCCAGATGTTGGCGGCCTTGAACACGATGGCGCCGATGACGGCGCCTGACACGGTCTCGACGCCGCCGAGCAGCACCATCACCAGCGCATCGACCGAGAGCGGGATGCCCATGTTGTCGGGGAAGACGCTGCCCTTGAGAAAGGCGAACAGCGCGCCCGCGACGCCGGCGACCGTGCCCGCGATGACGAACGCGGTCCATTGCATGCGCTTGGCGTTGATGCCGATGGCTTCGCTGCGCAGCATCGAGTCGCGCGTGGCGCGCAGCGCGTAGCCGAATGGCGAGAACACGATGATGCGCAGGATGACGACCGCGAGCGCGGCGATGCCGAGCGACAGCCAGTAGAAGCTCGACGGGCTGGCCGCCCATTTGTCGGGCCAGACGCCCAAAATGCCGTTGTCGCCGCCGGTCACCGCCACCCACTGGAAGGCGATCGACCAGACGATCTGGGCAAAGGCGAGCGTCAGCATCGCAAAATAGACGCCGGAGAGCTGGACGCAGAAGAAGCCGAACACGGCGGCGCCGAGGCAACCGAGCAACGGGCCGAGCGAGAGCGAGACGATCATCGGCAGCCCCGCCATTTTGGCGAGGAACGCCACGCCATAGGCGCCGAGACCGAAATAGGCGGCATGGCCGAAGGAGGCGAGCCCGCCGACCGACATCAGGAAATGCAGGCTGACCGCAAAAATCACGAAGATCGCAATCTCCGAGCCGACGCTGAGCGCGTAATTGCCGACGAAGAACGGCAGCAGCGCGGCGATTGCGAGCGCGGCAAGCGAGGCAAGGCGTTCGCCCGAGGTCAGCGGCCGCCACGGATTGACGGTCAGCCCCGGCGAGCGGCGCGCGGGCGCCTCCGGCTTTCCGAACAGGCCCCAAGGCCGCACGATCAGCACGACCGCCATCACGAGGAAGACGAGGATGATGGAGATTTTTGGAAAGATCAGGATGCCGAAGGCGTTGAGTTCGGACACCAATACCGCCGCGACGAACGCGCCGATGATGCTGCCGAGGCCGCCGATCACGACCACCACGAACACTTCGACGATGATGCGCAGGTCCATGGCGTGGTGCACGGCATCGCGCGGGATCTGGAGCGCGCCGCCGAGCGCGGCGAGGAAGACGCCGACGGCGAAGACGGAGGTGAACAGCCATTTCTGATTGACGCCAAGCGCGGCGACCATGTCGCGGTCCTGCGTCGCGGCGCGCACCAGGATGCCCCAGCGGGTGCGCTGGAACAGAAGATAGAGGATGCCGAGCACGACCGGGCTGAGCACAATCAAGAACAGGTCGTAGCTCGGGATGGCCTGGCCGAAGAAATCGACGGCGCCCTTAAAGCCCGGCGCGCGGCGGCCGACCAGATCGTCCGGGCCCCAGATCAGCACCACCAGATCCTGCACCATCAGCGTAAGGCCGAAGGTGGCAAGCAACTGGAACAATTCGGGCGAATGATAGATGCGTCGCAGCAGCACCATCTCCACCAGCACGCCGAGCAGCGCGACGACCAGCGCTGCGGCGACGATGCCGCCCCAAAAGCCGAGCGCGCCGGAAAAACGTTCGGTCAGCGTGAAGGCGACATAGGCGCCGATCATGTAGAACGCGCCGTGCGCGAAATTGACGATGCGCGTGACGCCGAAGATGATCGACAGGCCCGACGCCATCAGGAACAGCGAGGCCGCGCTGGCAAGACCGGTCAGGAACTGGACGACGTAGAAGGCCATGCGGCTTTGCTGTTCTCGTGTTGCGTCATGACTTACCCTTCGAGACGGCGCTTCGCGCCTCCTCAGGGTGAGGCTTTGTAGCTTGTAGGGCGGGTTAGCGAAGCGTAACCCGCCGTTCCTGCTGTCGTAGATGGTGGGTTACGCCTTCGGCTAACCCACCCTACGGATTGACTGCGCGGAGCGAGCCAGGCTCAATCCTTCGGGCGCAGCTTTTCGACTTCGGCGTCGCTCGGCAGGAAGTCCGAGCCCTTCTTGTAGGCGATGTCGACCATCACGCCCTTGCCGTCCTTCAGCGCGGTCTTGCCGACATAGGCGCCCAAGGTCGACTGGTGGTCGATCTTGCGGAAGGTGATCTCGCCGAAGGGCGACGGCATCGACAGGCCTTCGGTGGCGGCGATCAGCTTTTCCGGATCGGTGGAGTTCGCCTTGGTCAGGATCGCGGCGGCGGCCTTGATGGTCTGGTAGCCGACGATCGAGCCGAGCCGCGGATAGTCGTTGAACTTGGCCTGATAGGCCTTCAGGAATTTATCGTGGTCCGGGGTCTTGATGTCGTACCAGGGATAGCCGGTGACGATCCAGCCGACCGGCGTTTCGTCCTTGAGCGGATCGAGATATTCCGGCTCGCCGGTGAGGAAGCTCACGACGTCGCGGCCCTTGAACAGGCCGCGGGTGTTGCCTTCGCGCACAAACTTGACGAGGTCGGCGCCGAAGGTGACGTTGAGGATCGCTTCGGGATTGGCGGCGGCGAGCGCCTGCACCACCGGGCCTGCGTCGATCTTGCCCTGCGGCGGCCACTGCTCGTCGACCCACTGGATGTCCGGGCGCTTCTCCGACATCAGTTTCTTGAAAACCGAGACTGCCGACTGACCGTATTCATAGTTCGGCGCCACCGTCGCCCAGCGCTTGGCCGGCAGCTTGCTGGCTGCTTCCACCAGCATCGCCGCCTGCATGTAATTGGAGGGGCGCAGGCGGAAGGTGTAGCGGTTGCCTTTCGACCAGGTGATGGCGTCGGTCAAAGGCTCCGCCGCAAGGAAGAAGACCTTCTTCTGGTTGGCGAAGTCGCTGACGGCGAGGCCGATGTTGGAGAGGAACGTGCCCGTCAGCATCGCGACGTTCTCGCTCGAGACCAGCTCGTTGGCCGCCGTCTGCGCGTCGGCCGGCTTGCCGCCGTCATCCTTGGAGATGACGACCAGCTTCTTGCCATTGATGCCGCCGGCCGCGTTGATCTCTTCCACCGCGAGCTGCCAGCCCTTGCGATAGGGTTCGGTGAAGGCGGGCAGCAGCGAATAGCTGTTGATCTCGCCGATCTTGATCTCGCCCTGCGCTTGCGCCGAATTTGCAAAACCTGCGGCTGCGATCGCAAGACTTGCAGCCAGAATAAACTTACGCATCCCTTGCCTCCACTCCTGTTGAAATTACCGAAGTCCGTCCTCGCCCTTGATTTCGCTCACCGTCAGCCCGCCGACGCGTGGCAGCGGCCGGCCGCTATCGGTGACGGCGACCGCGACCATGATCTCGTTGGCACGCGGCGCGTCGTTGATCTGCACTTCCATGCCATCGAAATGACTGCGCACGAAGGCAGCGTCCTTGTGGCCAAGCGGAATGTCGAGCGTGGTGCCCGGCCCGCTGCGCTTCTTCGACGACGGGATCAGCGCCGCGCCCCTGCTCAGCACCTTGCGAACCGGCGCGCCCATCTTGGGATGCAGGATGGCGGCGGCATGTTCAAGCTCGCCGTTCTCGCCGACGGCGGCGGCCTTGCCATAGCTGTGCGCCTTAGCGCCGTCGATGCCGAGCGCGGCGACGGCACGCTTGGAGAGGAGATCGCCGAGCTCCTCGCCGATCGCGATCAGCGGCGAAAGGTCCTCGACATATTTTCCGGCAAAGGGATTTTCGATCACGGCGATCGCCGCCGCGCGGCGCGTCGGCGGCGCGATGGTCTTGCCCATCTCGATATGGGTTTCCTCGACCACCGTGACGATTTTTCTGATAACCGCGCTCATGCCTCAGTTCCGTTCCGGCTCACGCATGCTGCAAGTCTCGTACCGCGTTTTCATGAAAGACCTGCGGCACCATCGTTTCCTTTGCGCCCACCACGACGGTCTCGCCAAGGAGACGCAATGCCGCGCCTTCGATCAATCCGGCAGCCAATAGTTGCCGCGCACGGTGCGCACCAGCGGCCAACGCGGTCTCGATTTCGTCCGCCGTGAGATGGCCGACGTCGCGCGTGACGAGCCGCGGGCCGAGATCGCTGTCGGGCTGCAATTCGTTTGCCGGCATACGGACGATCGTGGGATGGCCCGGCAGATCGACAGCGTTGGCAATGATGGTGGCGGCAGCATCGGCCTGCGAAGCGGATCGAGCCAGCACGGTGACTGCATCGGCAATGCCGAGCGAAAAGCTGCGGCCGTGGCGGCCGGAGGTGGCGACGCCGCGGATCGCGTCATCCGCATCGATGATCATGGTGCGCAGCACGCCGCGACGGTCCGGGCGATCTATCAGGCCGACGGAAAATTGTTCATGGCCGGTCAGATGCAGCGCGATGTCGCCGCCATTGTTGACATAGGCGCGGTCGAGCGAAGCGGCGCGCAGCATCGCGCCCAGAATTTCCTCGGCGACGCTGCCGGCCACCGCCGCCATCGGCGTGATGAATTCGTCTGCGGCGAACGGCGCGACCGCCGCATGCATGCGGCATGCGACGATGCCCTTGAGCGAGCAGCTCGCCGGATCGGCCGCCTTGCGCAGTTCGGTCAGCTCCTCGCAGAGTTCGTCGAGCAGGCCGGTGAAACGCGTTGCCGCCGCCTCATAGGCCGCGCGAACCTCCCTGCCCCTCGCCTCCACGATCAGGTCGATCGGGCCGTCCTGCAAATGCAGCCGCTTGCCGTCGGCGAGAAGCGCGATTTGCGGGAGCCGTTTCATGCGCGCCGTCCCGGGATGTAAGGCATCGGGCGGATTTCCGCATTGTCCCTCAGCGAGGACAGCGGCCGAACATAATCCATGTGGCCGCCGAGCGCGGCGTAGTCCGACAATTTCAGCGTGAACTCGATCGGCGCCACCAGCGCCGGTGTCGGCACATAGCCGAAGGCGCCGGCCGGCATCTGCGTGACGTCGACCATGAAGGTGATGCCGCCGCCCGGCCAGACATAAACCGGCGCGCCGCCGCTGGTGACGCGTGTCAGCGCGTCCTTGACCGAGCGCGTCAGCCGCACCGGATTGTCGGTGACCCCTGCCCGCAGCGATCCGCCCGCGCCGCCCATGAACAGCACCGTGCATAGCGCCGGTTCGCAGTTTTCCTGGATGCGCTCGACGGAGAAGCGCAAATCCGCCGGCATCTCGGTTTCGACCGGCCGCAGCGCCTCGTCGAGCACGTAATAGGCGGCGTGCTCGCCCGTGGTCGACACCATCAGCATGGTGAGGCCCGGCCGCGCTTCCTTCGGGTTGAAGGGGCCGAGCACCGACAGCGGATCGGAGATATTGGTGCCGCCCCAGCCCGTGCCGGGCTCGGCGACCTGAAAGTAGCGGCCGGGCGTCGAGCGCCTTCCCTTCATCTTGATCCCGGTATCGGGAATATCGAGCAGCTTTCCCGCCTGGTGTTCACTCAGCACGCCGGTGATGTGATCGTCGACCACGACGACCTCGTCGACCTTGCCGTGCCACTGCTTGGCGAACATGCCGATGGTGGCCGAGCCGCAGCCGACGCGCATGCGCTCTTCGGGCGCGCCGTTGACGATTGGCGGATAGCCGGCCTGCACCACCACGGTGGCGCCGCCATCGATCGTCAGCTCCACCGGCTTGCAGTTGGAGAGGTCCATCAAAGTGTCGCAGGTGACGCGTCCCTCCTTCTTGGAGCCGCCGGTCAGATGATGCACGCCGCCGAGCGAGAGCATCTGCGAGCCGTATTCGCCGGTCGTGACGTGGCCGACCGCTTCTCCTTGCGCGCGCACGGTCGCGGCTTCCGGGCCGAGATAGCGGTCGGTGTCTATCTTCACCTTGACGCCGCAATAGCTGAAAATGCCTTCGGTCACGACGGTGACCATGTCAACGCCGTCGACCTCCGACGAGACGATGAAAGGCGCGGGCTTGTAATCGGGATAGGTGGTGCCGGCGCCGATCGCGGTGACAAAGACGTCGGGCTGATTGACGAGCTTGCCGTCCCACTCGCCGCCGGCCTGGAACGGCACCAGCCGTCCGCCGTGCTCGACGGTGCGCTCCAGCATGATGTGCGGATCGACGCGCACCAGCACGCCGTCATGATTGGCATAGCGGTCGCACGCGCCGGCCGCGCCCGGCTTGATATAGCACATCACCGGACAGGCATCGCAGCGGATCTTGTCGCCGATGGCGGCGGGAATGGCTTCCGTGCTCATGAACAGGCCTGCATTCGCGACGCCCCGATCATATCCCCGTTTCCGGCATTGGGGGGATTGTTCGTATACGAATGATCCTGCGCGCGAGGGGAAAAGCTGTCAAGCGGGTGAATGCGGCAAAACGCATGCTGCCGAATAAAAAGCCGGATTGCCTATCGTGTCTGTTCATAATGCGGGCATCGCGTTGCAGCGCGAAAGGCGCCACGCTTGCACGTTTGTATACAAACGGTAGTCTCAAAGAGCGAATTTGGAAGCGACGAAGCGAAACGAAGGGAACGCGAGCACGATGCGCCTGACCGTCAACGGCAAAACCCATGACGTTGCGGCCGCTCCCGACACTGCGCTGCTGTACGTGCTGCGCAACGACCTCGAACTGAACGGACCGAAATATGGCTGCGGGCTCGGCGAGTGCGGCGCCTGCGCCGTGCTGATCGACGGCGTCGCCGCGCGCTCCTGCGTGATTCCGATCGAAGGCTGCGACGGGCGCGACATCGTGACGCTGGAAGGTCTCGGCACGCGCGAACGTCCCGATCCCGTGCAGCAGGCTTTCATCGACGAACAAGGCGCGCAGTGCGGCTACTGCCTCAACGGCATGATCATCACGACCAAGGCGCTGCTTGCGCGCACGCCGGCGCCTTCGGAAGACGAAGTGATCGAAGCGCTGCGCTACAATCTCTGCCGCTGCGGCGCGCATGTCGAAATCGCGCGTGCGGCACTGCGCGCAGCCGGCCATGCCCTTGAGGCGCGCGACTGATGGCAGCACGGCAGGGCATGCTGACGGTGGTGCGCCCCGCGGCGAACGGCGGCGCGTTCGAGACCTTCATCAGGATCACCGCGGACGGATCGGTCAGCGCCTATAACGGCCATGTCGATCTCGGCACCGGCATCCGCACGGCGCTCGGGCAGATCGTAGCCGAAGAGCTCGACGTGTCCTTTGCGCGCGTCGTGGTCGTGCTCGGCGACACGTCGCAAGTGCCCAATCAGGGCCCGACGATTGCGAGCGAGACGATACAGATTACTGCGGTGCCCTTGCGTAAGGCAGCAGCGCAGGCGCGGCAGTTTCTGATCGCGCGCGCGGCCGAGCGGCTGGAGCTGCCGGTTGCAGAGCTCTCGATCGAAGACGGGCTGGTGCGCGGCAGGGACAACCGCAGTATCAGCTATGGCGAACTGATCGCGAGCGAGGATATCCGCCTTGAACTTGCCGACGACGTCGCGGTGAAGGATGTCAGCGCCTACACCATCGTCGGCCAATCCGTGCCGCGCATCGATCTGCCGGCCAAGGCAACCGGCGAGATCGTCTACGTGCACGATGTGCGCGTACCCCACATGCTGCATGGCCGCGTGGTGCGACCACCTTATGCCGGCGTCGATGCGGGGGCGTTTGTCGGCACCAGCCTGATTGCGGTGGACGAAGCCTCGATAAAACATATTCCGGGAATGGTTGCCGTCGTTCGCATCGGCGACTTCGTGGGCGTGGTGGCCGAGCGCGAGGAGAACGCGATCAAAGCTGCGGCGCAGCTCAAGGTGAGCTGGAAGAAGACGCCTGTTCTGCCCGATCTCGGGGATATCGAGACGGCGCTACGCAAGAATCCTTCGGAGCCGCGAAAGCTGATCGACAAGGGCGATGTCGATGCGGCAATTGCGGCTGCGGCAAAACCGATGCAGCGGACCTACATCTGGCCGTACCAGATGCACGCTTCGATCGGCCCTTCCTGCGCGGTCGCTGACTACAGCGATGGAAATATCCGGGTGTGGTCGGGCACGCAAAATCCGCACATCCTGCGCGCGGACCTCGCGCTGCTGATCGAAAAACAGGAAGCCGAGATCGAGGTGATCCGGCTGGAGGCGGCCGGCTGCTACGGCCGCAACTGCGCCGACGATGTCACCGCCGACGCCCTGCTGTTGTCGCGCGCGGTCGGCCGTCCCGTCCGCGTGCAGCTCACGCGCGAGCAGGAGCATGCGTGGGAGCCCAAGGGCACCGCGCAACTGATGGACGTCAATGGCGGCATGAACGCGGACGGCAGCGTCGCGGGTTACGATTTTGCCACGCGCTATCCCTCGAACGGCGCGCCCACGCTGGCGCTGCTGCTCACCAGGCGGATCTCGCCGACACCGGCCGTCTTCGAGATGGGCGACCGCACCGCGATTCCGCCCTACGACTATGAGCACATGCGCGTGGTGGCCAACGACATGCCGCCGATCGTGCGCGCGTCATGGTTCCGCGGCGTCTCGGCACTGCCGAACACCTTTGCGCATGAGTCTTTCATCGACGAGGTGGCGACCGAAGCCGGGGTCGATCCGATCGAATACCGGCTGCGCTATCTGAAGGACGAGCGCGCGGTCGACCTCGTCAACGCGGTGGCCGAGCGTGCGGGCTGGAAGCCGCGGCCGGTATGGAAGGAACCGGAAGCCGAAGGCGACATCGTGCGCGGGCGCGGCTTTGCCTATGCGCTGTATGTGCACAGCAAGTTTCCGGGCTATGGCGCAGCGTGGTCGGCGTGGATCGCCGATGTTGCCGTCAACAAGGCGACCGGCGATGTCAGCGTGACGCGGGTGGTCGCGGGCCAGGATTCCGGATTGATGATCAATCCGGACGGCGTGCGGCACCAGATCCACGGCAATGTCATCCAGTCGACCAGCCGCGCGCTGATGGAAGAAGTTTCGTTCGACCGCACCTCTGTGACGGCGCGCGAATGGGGCGCCTACCCCATCATCAAGTTTCCCGATGTCCCCAAGATCGATGTGTTGATGCTGCCGCGGCAGGACCAGCCGCCGCTCGGCGTCGGCGAGTCCGCCTCGGTGCCGAGCGCGGCGGCGATTGCCAATGCGATCTTCGATGCCACCGGCGTGCGGTTTCGCGAATTGCCATTCACGCCGGAGCGCATCCTCAGGGGATTGCACGGCGAGGCACCGCGCGCGCCTGAGCCGTTGCCTGCGCCCGCTCCTCCCGCCGGCACATGGAAGAACCCATTTGCGGTACGACCCAGCGTATTCGCGGGCCTTGCCGCGGCATGCGCCACCGCCATCGCGATCGGCACCGCGGCGTTGCCGTGGCGAGCGATCGCCCCCATCGCGCGGCCCGATCCAGCGGTGTTTTCCGCCGCGACCATTGCCCGCGGCCAGCAGCTCGCCGCGCTCGGCGATTGCATGGTCTGCCACACCGCGGCGAACGGCGCGATCAATGCCGGCGGCCGAGCGCTGGAGACGCCGTTCGGCGTGATCTACAGCACCAACATCACGCCGGACGAGAAGACCGGGATCGGCAACTGGTCCTATCCTGCGTTCGAACGATCGATGCGCGAAGGCATTCATCGCGACGGCAAACATCTCTATCCGGCGTTTCCCTACACGCATTTCGCCAAGGCCACCGACGCCGATCTACAGGCGCTCTATGCGTTCCTGATGGCGCAGCAGCCGGTACGTGCGGAGACGCCAAACAACAAGCTCGCCTTCCCGTTCAACCAGCGGCCGCTGCTGGCCGGATGGAATGCGTTGTTCCACACGCCGCAAACGTTCCGGCCGGACCCGTCAAAATCGGAGGTCTGGAATCGCGGCGCCTATCTCGTCGAAGGTTTTGGCCATTGCGGCGCCTGTCACTCCCCGCGCAACAAACTCGGCGCTGAAATCGCAAGCCGCTATCTCGCCGGAGGCTTTGCGGAAGGATGGGAAGCTCCGGCCCTGACCTCGCTGTCGCAGGCGCCGATCCCGTGGAAGGAGAGCGAGCTTTACGCTTACCTGCGGACCGGCGAGTCCCGCTTTCACGGCGTAGCGGCGGGTCCGATGGCGCCGGTCGTGAAAGAACTGAAGGCGTTGCCGGACGAGGACATCCGCGCAATGGCGGTCTACCTCGCCTCGTTCAACCGGGACGTCGCCCCATCAACGCAGGATGCGCTTGCCGCGAAATTCGAGAGCGCGACGGCGACGCGCACGGACGCGGCCTCCTCTGTCGGCGCGCGGCTATATCAGGGCGCCTGCGCGGTGTGCCATGAGGTCGGCGGTCCCGCGCTGTTCGGCAGCCGGCCGTCGCTATCGCTCAACAGCAACCTGCATAGTGCGGTGCCCGACAACCTGATCCAGGTGATTTTGCACGGCATTGCCTCCCCTGTATCAAGCGACCTCGGCTATATGCCGGCCTTCAAGGACAGCCTGACCGACCGGCAGATTGCCGAACTCGTCTCCTGGTTGAGGCAACAGTTTGCCCCCGGCAAACCGGCCTGGACCGGCGTGGATGCCGCGATTGCAAGGGTAAAATCGGCCGGATTGGATTAAATTCGCAGGGCGATCATGCCCCGGCGGGTACTGGTTGCGGGTTCCCCAACGCGATAAAGTCCGCCCATGAGCACCTTCACCGATATTGCGACGCGGACCTACAACCACGGCTGGCGGCTCGATCCCATCGTGCGCAGCCTGCTGGACACTGATTTCTACAAGCTGCTGATGCTACAGATGATCCGGGAATTCTATCCCGAGCAGCAGGTCACTTTTTCGGTCATCAACCGAAGCAAGCATGTCCGCCTCGCCGAGGTGATCGACGAGGGCGAGCTGCGCGCGCAGCTCGACCACGCCCGCACCATCCGCTTCACCAAGAACGAACTGATCTGGCTCGCCGGTAACACGTTTTACGGCAAGACCCAGATGTTCTCGCCCGAGTTCATCAAGTGGCTCGCCAATTTCCGGCTGCCCGAATACGAGCTCACCAAGGTCGACGGCCAGTACGAGCTTCACTTCCACGGGCCGTGGACCCACACCACGATGTGGGAGATTCCGGCGCTCGCCATCCTCAACGAGCTGCGCTCGCGACAGATGATGAAGGGCAAGGGCCGCTTCGAGCTCGACGTGCTCTATGCACGCGCCAAGGCCAAGCTGTGGGCCAAGGTCGAGCGGCTGCGCAAGCTGGACAATCTTCGGCTTTCGGATTTCGGCACGCGGCGGCGTCACGGCTTTCTCTGGCAGCGCTGGTGCGTCGAGGCCGTGAAGGAAGGCCTCGGCTCCTCCTTCACCGGCACCTCCAATGTGCTGCTCGCGATGGACAACGATCTCGAAGCGATCGGCACCAACGCGCATGAATTGCCGATGGTGGCCGCGGCGCTCGCCAATGACGACACCGAGCTGCGCTGGGCGCCCTACCGTATTCTCGACCAGTGGCGTCACACCTATGGCGGCAACCTCTTGATCGCGCTGCCCGACGCCTTCGGCACGAAACCGTTCCTGCGCGATGCGCCGGACTGGGTCGCCGACTGGACCGGCTTTCGCCCCGACTCCGCGCCGCCGATCGCGGCCGGCGAAGAGATCATACGATGGTGGAAACAGAAGGGCCGCGATCCCAGGGAAAAGCTGCTGGTGTTCTCAGACGGCATGGACGTTGATTCCATCGAGGAGACGTACCGCCACTTTGCGGGGCGCGTCCGCATCAGTTTTGGCTGGGGCACCAACCTCACCAATGATTTCATCGGCTGCATGCCGGACGGATCGTCTGATCTCGATCCGATCTCGATCGTCTGCAAGGTGACGTCGGTGGACGGACGGCCGGCCGTAAAACTGTCTGATAATCCGGAGAAGGCAACCGGCATCCAGTCCGAGGTCGATCGTTATCTGCGCGTGTTCGGCAATGTCGGCCGCGTGCGCACGGCGGTGCATGTGTGACCGCACCGCTTGACCAGGGCTTGAACCGCGCGTCGACCGCGCCTAGAGCAGGATGACTTTTCTTCGAATCGTCATCCCGCTCTATCTTTTTGTTTGAGCATGATCTTTTCGGAAAACCGGTATCCACTTTTCCGGATCATGCTCTAACGAAGCTTGCCTGCTCCGCCGGCGCGGCCGCCCAAACTTTTACGCGGCGCGAACGTAGCCGTAGCGCAGGTTCGAGGGCTTCTTGTCCGCCAGCGCATACTCGTTCTTGAGCAGAGCGAGACGGTCCTCGGAGAAGGCCGGCATCCTGGTGTTCTCAGCCGCTTTCAGCCTGATCTTGTAGAACTTGGTGGCGTTGCCGCCGAAGATCAGCTGCTTGACGGCGCTGTTGGCGTCGCCGAGCGGCGCAAAGCCGTATTTCTTCTGCATGTCGTCCGGAACTTCGAGGCGGCGCAGCGCCTCGATCTGCCACTGCGGCGAGCCGTACCAGACCGAGTCGGTGCCCCACATCACGTGATCAACCCCCATGCCCTTGATCAGCGTGCCGACCAGCGCGGCGCAGAATTTCGGATGCGCCACCGCCGAGTTCGCAAAGGACGTGCCGAGCTCAGCATAGACATTGGTAACGCCGAACTTCTGGGGGATTTCCGCAAGGTCCGTGGCCCACGGGATGCGGCCGGTCTGCTCGAACTCGGCGAAGGACTTGTCCGGGAGCTCGAGGAACGCCCGCAGTGCCGAGTGATAGATCACAAAATTCATCTGCGGCCAGTCCTTCGCCGCCTTTCCGATGTCCCACGCAGTCGCATATTCCCACACGCCGGCGAAGGATTTTTCGTAATCGGGCGGCAGTAGCCCCTTGTGGATGCACAGCGTGTTGATGCCGGCCTTCACCGCTTTTTCGTAGAACGGATACATCACCTTCTCGTCGTCGAGCCGCCATGGAAACTTGGACGGCGCCAGCGGATCGCCGATCGTGTAGGCCTTCCAGGAATCGGGCTTGTAGACCTCGATCGCCTTGTCGACCTCCTCCATCCAGCCGGGCTGCTTCGGGGTGATGACGCTATGCGCCAGCAGGCGTCGCGAGCCCGCAAAATCGTTGATAAGCTCGCGGGCCTTGACGATCTGCTCGTTGGACAGCAGCCACCAGCTCGGATCGTCGAACGGCGCGCCGCTCAGCAGCGCTATCTGGGTGTCGCTATCGTAGTAAATCTCTTTCACATAGTTCTGGAACTTGTAGCGGCCGAGCGAGGAGACGCCCTCCTCCTTCATCTTCGGGTTCCAGTGCTGGCTCGCAAAGTCTGCCAGACCCAGCAGCTCCTTGTGATCGAAATCGTCGCGGACGAAATGGGTCTGAACGTCGAAGATGAACTGGCCGGCGAGGCCTTGCGCGCGCGCCAGCATCAGCTCGGGCTCGCGGGCCTCTGCCGGCGTGACCTGGAAAACATTGCCGTAGATGTCGTTCATCGCGAGGAATGCAGCCGCCATGCCGCAGCTCGTGTGCAGGAACTGCCTGCGGCTCAAGCCGAGATGCTTGCCGTTTTGGTCGGCGAGATCGTTGATCCGCGCCTCGACTTTCTTCTGTGTAGCGCTCTGCGGGGGTGGGAGATATTCGCCGTTGGAAACAATCTGGGTCGGAATCGGTGTTGCCGCCGATGCCGCCTCGGCACCCGCGACCAGGCGTTGCTCTCGCTCACTCAGCCAGGTGCTCATCGTTCTCCTCCCTTTTTTGATGTTTGAATAGCGTGCCGGTCGTTGCCCGCATGGAGGCTCGCGTCCGGGTGCTTCCCGGCGCTGAGCAGGCCGGCGCGCCTCGCCGTTCCGTCTCGCTCAAAAGTTGCATCGCTGCCGCGCATGACGCGGGCGAATTCAACGCTCAAATTTTTATGACCGCAAGCGAAGTAATCCGGCAGCCACGCTGTCCCAAACTCGTTTCGTGTCCGATCGTTTTCAGCCGCAGGGTGGATTGGCCGCAAGGCGTAATCGGCCGCTATAGAATCCCGGCCAATGGCGGATTACGCTTCCGCCTTCGCTCGTTGAGCTACGGCGGACAAGTCGCTAATCCGCCCTGCGGCTCTAGGATCTCGATCAAGACAGCAGGGATAGGCCGGGGATTCCATGGATCGGTATCTTGGAGGTCAATTCCCGTATGCGGCGTTCTTCTGGCCGGCGCTCGTCGCTGCATCGGCGGCCGAGGCTTCGTCGGCCATGGCGGCAAGCTTCCTCGAACTTTCAGGCGAGACCGGCGGCGATAGCGACGCAAAAGAGCCGCGGGGAGCAACGCCCGGCAGGATAGCGCTCGAACTGCATGCGGTGCGGCTGCGTGACTTCAGCACGGCCGACAGCGGCGTTCCCGTCTTGCTGTGCCCGCCGCTCGCGCTGCACGGCGCCGCCATTGCGGACCTCGCAACCGGGCACAGTCTCGTTGCCGCGCTCCGCGGCGCCGGAATCGAGCGGCTGCTGATGGCCGACTGGCGCTCGGCCGGCGCCGACATGGGATTTCTCGGGATCGACGAATATCTCGCCGAGCTCAATGTCATTGTCGATTGCATCGGCGGCCCGGTCGATCTGATCGGGCTTTGCCAGGGCGGCTGGCTGTCCCTGCTCTATGCCGGACGATTCCCCGCCAAGGTGCGCCGGCTGGTGATGGCCGGCGCGCCGGTCGACATTGCCGCGCGGCCGTCGCGACTATCGGAAATCGCCGGGGCGACGCCGCTGATGATGTTTCAGGGCCTGGTTCATCTCGGCAATGGCCGCGTCATCGGCCGCAGCGTCGCAAGGTTCTGGGGCAACGGCACCGGGGCGAGCGACATCAGCGAAGCGCTACAGACGCTTGCCCCGATCGGCTCGCCGGAATTTTCCCGGCTCGAAGCCATCTTCAAGAACTGGAATTCCTGGGTGCTCGATCTACCCGGAAAATACTATCTCGAAGTGATCGAGAAACTGTACAGGCGCAACGAACTTGCCGGCGGAAATTTTGTCGCGCTGGGGCAAAAGATCGATCTCTCGCGCCTTCAGCTTCCAATCTACCTGCTCGCCGGCAGCGCCGACGATGTGGTTGCGCCGGAACAATTGCTGGCGGTGGAGCATCTGGTGGCGACGCCGGCCGAGCATCTGCGTCACGACATCGCCCCGTCCAATCATCTCGGCCTGTTCATGGGACGGCAGACGCTCGAAGAATATTGGCCGAAGATTGCGCGCTGGATGAAATCGGCGGAGTGAGTTTTCGGACGTTGCCATAAGCCAAAAGCAAAACGGCTCCCGCGAGGGAGCCGTTTTCCATTCCTGAAGGCCGCAAGCCTCAAGGCATGCTGATCTCGTGCCGGCCGACCACCATCCAGTGCACCTCGTCCGGGCCGTCGGCGAAGCGCAGGTGGCGGACGTCCTGGTACATTTCGGCGAGCGGGGTCCATTGCGAGATGCCGGTGGCGCCGTGCATCTGGATGGCCTGGTCGATCACCTTGCAGGCGCGCTCGGGCACCATGGCCTTGACCATAGAGACCCAGACGCGCGCTTCCTTGTTGCCGAGCACGTCCATCGCTTTCGCCGCCTTGAGCACCATCAGCCGCATCGATTCGATCTCGCATCTCGCCTGCGCGATGATCTGCAAATTGCCGCCGAGATGGACGATCTTCTTGCCAAAGGCCTCGCGGGTGAGGCCGCGCGTCACCATCATGTCGAGCGCTTTTTCGGCCTTGCCGATGGTGCGCATGCAGTGATGGATGCGGCCGGGGCCGAGGCGGACCTGCGAGATTTCGAAGCCGCGGCCCTCGCCGAGCAGCATGTTCTCCTTCGGCACGCGGACATTGTTGAAGCGCAGATGCATGTGGCCGCGCGGCGCGTGATCGTGGCCGAACACGTGCATCGGTCCGAGGATTTCGACGCCGGGCGTGTCCTTTGGCACCAGGATCTGCGACTGCTGCTTGCTCGGCGGCGCGTCGGGATTGGTCTTCACCATCACGATCATGATCTTGCAGCGGGGATCCCCTAAGCCGGAGATGTAATATTTCTCGCCGTTGATCACCCATTCATCGCCGACCAGCTTTGCTGATGTCGAGATGTTCTTGGCGTCGGATGAGGCGACGTTCGGCTCGGTCATCGCATAGGCGGAACGGATTTCGCCGTTGAGCAGCGGCTTCAGCCACTTCTCCTTCTGCTCCTTGGTGCCGACGCGCTCCAGCACTTCCATGTTGCCGGTGTCGGGCGCCGAGCAGTTCATGGTTTCGGACGCGAGCGGGCTCTTGCCGAGCTCAGCGGCGATATAGGCGTAGTCGAGATTCTTCAGGCCCTCGCCGGTCTCCGCATCCGGCAGGAAGAAGTTCCAGAGGCCCTCTTCCTTGGCCTTGTCCTTGGCCCTCTGAAGCACTTCGAGCTGGCCGGGCGTAAAGCTCCAGCGATCGGTCTTGCCCTCGCCGTGCTTGTAGAACTCCACCGACATCGGCTCGACGGTCTCGCGGATGAAGCGCTTGACGTGATCGTAGAGTGGGCGGACCTGCTCGGACATTCGCAGGTCGTTGAGATCGTCTTCGGGGTTGAGGGTGTAGGTGGTGGTGCGAGGCACGTAGGCGTGTTTCATAAGCTTCCTCCCAGAGGTCAAGGATTTTGCGCGCGGCTTGCTTGATCGCGTTGGCGTGCAATCTAGCCCTCCACCCTGCCCCCGTACAGGCAAACCGCCGCTTGGGCGCATGCCAAAACAGCATTGAGCCGAGCCCCAGTTCCGGACCCCGTGAGTAATGCCGTGTCAAGGAAATAAGCCGCTGATATCGCTGGCCTCCACTTGTGCCGTCCTCAAGAAAATGGAGGATGATGGCATTGCCGATTTCAAACAAGCATTCAAACAGGGATTGAAATGGACGAGCGGACTTATGAATACTGGCTCGGCCCAAAAGAGATGAAGTACAGCGCCTCAGGCGTCGAGCGTGCGGTCAAGCCCGAAGCCACCATCCGCCGTGCGGAGGCCGTGCTCGATGTCATCGGCGTCACCAAGGTTGCCGATGTGACCGACCTCGACCGCGTCGGCATTCCGAATTTCATGTCGGTGCGGCCGCACGATCTCGGCCCCGGCATCTCCTACTACAACGGCAAGGGAACGACGCGCGCCGCTGCGCATGCGGGTGCGCTGATGGAGGCGGTCGAACGTCACGCCGGCGAACGCTATGACGGACGCGTCATCGCCTCGTCCTACCACAATCTCCGCGACGAATACCCCTGCATCGATCCGCTCGAAATCCACGTGCCGATGATCCGCAAATACAGCGAGCATCTGATGCTGGAATGGGTGCTGGGGTATGACCTGATGACGCGCCGACCGACGCTGGCCCCGCTCAACTGCGTGGTGTCGCCCTATACGCCGGACTCCGGCATGGCCCTGTTCTATTCGAGCACGAACGGTCTGGCGTCGGGCAATTCCCGGGTCGATGCCATCTCTCATGCATTGTGCGAGGTGATCGAGCGCGACGCGACGTCGCTGGCCATGGCGCGATCCGACGTGAAACCCGCCGTCGCGTCACTGCTGGCGGAGATGGGGTTCGCCAGCAGGTTGCCGACGGAGGCCGAGGAAGCGCCGCTGATATCGCTTCGCGGCTTGCCGCGCACCGCAACAGCGCTGGTTCGCAAGCTGCAAGGCGCCGGGCTCGATGTCGAATTGCTCAACCTGACATCCGATGTCGGCATTGCGACCATTGCCTGCACCATCACCGATCCGCAGGGCCCGCCCGGCGGCATGAATGCATTCAGCGGGTGCGGCACCCATCCGGATGCGCGCATCGCGCTCACCCGCGCGCTGACAGAAGCGGCGCAATCGCGGCTTTCCTGCATCCAGGGCGGCAGGGAAAACCTGCCGGATTACGCTCCGGCCAGAGGCGCGCGCCCGGTGAAACCGCGGCCGCGCAATCGCCGCACCATCCGTTTCGAAGAGATCGCGTCGCATCAGCATGCTTCGGTCAACGACGACGTCGAGTTCATGATCGAGCGGATGCGGCATTGCGGCTTCGAACAGGTCGTTGTGGTCGACGTGACCAGCAAGGACGTCGGGATTCCGGTGGTGCGTGTGATCGTGCCGCGATCGGAGATGTGGACGCTTTATGTGGCCGAGGGTGCCCGGGCGAGCCTTGGGCCTCGCGCGCTGCGACAGATCAGGTGAACGCCAGGTGGCCGCCGCCTCGCCCTCGACGAGCCACATCGGTGATGCGATGAAGACCATCGTATTCTCCGGGCCATCGCTATCGGAGGCGGAGGTGCAGCAGCTTGTGACATGCGTCCATGCACCGCCGATCAAGCGCGGCGACCTGGAGGCCGCAGGCGATTACGACCTGTTCGTCATTCTCGACGGCGAGTTCGGACAGAATCTTTCGGTGACGCCGAAGGAAATTCTCTCCGTGCTGGAACGCGGCAAGACCGTGATCGGCGCCGCCAGCATGGGCGCGCTGCGCGCATCGGAACTGGACCGCTCCGGCATGATCGGCGTCGGCTGGGTCTACCACTATTTCCGAAAGTCCCCGGTCCGGCGCGATGCCGATGTCGCGCTGGTCTACTCCCCCCTCGACTTCAAGCCGATGACGGTGCCGCTGGTCGACATCGAATACTGGATGGAACAGGCCCTGGTAGCGGGCCTGATCGCGCCCAAGGATAGCGGACGGCTGCTAAAGCTGGCGCGGGGCATCTTTTTTGCCGACCGGACGCCGGACAGACTGATAGACACGCTGCGCCGCGCCATCGCCGCGGACAGGCTCGACGCCCTTCTGGCATTTTCCGGCGGTATCCCAAGTGTAAAATCCATCGACGCAGGGGAAGCGCTTCGCTTCAGCGCATCGTTGGTGGAACGTCGCGCGCGGACCGAGGGATAACGACATTGCAGACGCACGATCAAAATTCCGACGCCCGGCCCGAGCCGGGCCTGCAACTGACGGATTTGCTCAGCAGGGCTCTGCTGGATCGGGAATTATGCGACAGACTTCTCGCCGATCCCGAAGCGATCGGGCGCGAGTTCGGCCTTTCTCCTGAAGAAGCCCAGGCCCTCAAGCGGCTCGATCGCCAGAAATTCGACGCGGCGATTGCGCGGCTGCGATGGGGCTGAACGCCTGATCCTACGGTGGGCGCAAAATTTCGGCCTCTCCGATTTCGAAGAGGCCGACGAGATTGCGAACCTGAATTGCCACCAGATCAGATCTTGGGACCGATGTAGGGGCAGACCATCGTCAAATTCAGAAGCGTCGGCACGTTGCTTCCTGCTGCGTATTCCCAGTCCAGCAGGATGTCATGCTTGTCTGCGTCTGGATCGTCCTTTGCCCTCTGCGTGACATTGACCTGCATGCAGATGGGCGGGCTCGAATTGAAGCACTTGCGAACCGACGCGTCCATCAGTGCGCATTTGGTCAGCGGAACGACGCCCGGCTCGTCCTTGGACAGGGGCTTGGTGTTGGCTTGAGCCGTCAAACTGACCCGCGCGGAGCCGACATGCTTCAGCCATTCCTTGGGACCGTTTGGATTGATCTGCGCCGGGGACAGGATCGGCTGATACTGACCGAACTCCATCGTGGCGATATCGATGTTCTGCGAGCTTGTCAGTATTGCTACGCTCTTCTTCATGTTGTCCAAGGGATAGTAGTTACTATCCATGGCCGTCTTGAACTCGCCGCTCTCGTATACCCTCCCCGCCATCATCATCTGCAACATGGTCGAACTTCCCCCTCTTAAAAAATAAATGGTGCCGGAACGGCCAAACGATGCTGGATCAAGACGTCCGATCGCGTTTGAACACTGCGATCACACGGCCAATGCGTCCGATTCCGAAAGTAAGGCTATCACCCAAGGCTGCGTGACGTCCAGAGACAACCCGAATGACGGCTTGTCCCGTCAGCTCTGCTGGGTACAATCGAAAAGTACGCTTGCGCCGGGCTGCCCGCGGGGTGCTTCATTCGAACTATCGCAGCCGACAAGAAGCGCGGAATGCGATCTTTCGCGTGGCAAGCAATGACGGACGTGGGCGACATCAGGTGCCTCCAGTGAGCACGGCGCATCCGGTGGGAGACCCGGACAGCGAACGCAAGTTCGTCACGATCCTCAGGGCTGACGTCGTCCATTCGACCGGCCTCATCGCCGAGCTCGACCCCGAGGAAGCGGTCTCGCGGCTTGAGCCCGCACTGGCAGCGATGCGCGCGGCCGTGCGCCAATTCGGCGGCATCGTCAGCAAGGAGCTCGGAGACGGGCTGGCGGCCGTGTTCGGCGCGCCGATCGCTGACGACAACCATGCACCGCTGGCCTGCCACGCCGCCCTTGAACTGGTACGGCGCGTCGAGGCGCTCGGCGATCCCGGCATAAAAGTCCGGGTCGGCCTGCACTCGGGAATAGTCGTGGCTTACGTCGTGGCCAGCGAGTTTTCCAAGGTTTACGAGATCGGTGGTGCGGCGCAGCATCTGGCCGCCCGGCTGGAAGCAGAGGCAGGGCCCGGTCAGATCTACGCGTCCGAAGCCTGCCAGAAGCTCGCCGAAGGCCACGTCCAGTTCGAATTCCTGGGGCCGAAGCCCCTGCGCGGTTTCAACGAAGTGGTGCCGGTCTACCGGGTCACCGGCGCGCGCGATCTTTCAAGCTGGCGGCTGCGCAAGGCGCGCAATGTTTCGCGCTTCGTCGGCCGCACCCGGGAGACCTCGCAGTTGAGGCGCGCGGCCGAGGGTACGCAGGCCCATGGCCGGGCCGTGTTCCTGACCGGCGAACCCGGCATCGGAAAATCGCGGCTGGTTCACGAGTTTGTCCACGAGCTGCAACTTGACGGCTGGCAACTGATCGAGGCCGAGTGCAGCGCGAACCTGCAAAGCTCACCCTTTGCGGCGCTCAAGGGCCTGCTGCTCTCGATCCTTAACGGCGCCGCAGCCGGTGATCGCGACCCGAAGGCAGGCCTGCCGCAGACCTTGCGGACCGCCATCGACGCCGTGCTCGACCTGCCGATATCGGATCCTCACTGGGAGGCGCTGGAGCCGCAGTTGCGCGGACGGGCCATTTCCGATGCGAGCTGTGCGCTCGTCGAGCACGCCGCCCAGGGCCGGCCGACGGTGCTGCTGATCGAAGACCTGCACTGGGTCGACCGTGCCAGCGACTCCGTCATCGCGGCACTTGCGTCGCTGAAAACGCCGCATCTGCTGATCGTCGTGACCAGCAGGCCCATCGATATCCCCAAATGGGTCGATCAAGGTGAAGCCGGAATCGTCGCCTTGCGGCCGCTCGATGCAAGTTCTGGAATGGCGATGCTGGATGCCATTTTGGGGGTTTCCTCCACGACGTTCGACCTGAAGCGCCAAATCATTCGCCACACGGCCAGCGTTCCGTTGTTCGTCGAGGAAGTATGTCGGGGCCTGAAGGAAACCGGCGTGCTGCGAGGAGAATGGGGCAATCTTACCCTCGATCGGCCGGTCGCCGGCCTCGGCATCCCCAACAGCATCCAGGGAGTGATCGCCGCTCGCCTGGACCGCCTGCCACGGGATGAGCGCACCCTGATGCAAATCGCGGCCGCCCTTGGTTCGCGCGCGATCGTGACCACGCTGCGCGAAGTGGCCGCGCTGCCCGAAGACCGGCTTCAGCGCGTCCTCAATACGCTGGACCGCTCCGAATTGCTGGTGAGGGCCGAAATCGGCGCTCCCGAGGATACGTTCGAGTTTCCGCACGAGATGATTCGCCAAGTCACCTATGACCAGATGGTCGAACGGACACGCGAGACGGTGCACACGCGCATCCTTGCCGCGCTCGAGAGCGACGAAGGTCGGCGCGAGGAGCAGGATACGCTCTGCTACCATGCCAAACGGGCAAAGGATTGGGGAAAGGCCATTTCCTACGGCAGAAACGTCGCGCGAAAGTGCGTCGCGCGGTCCGCATTCGCCGACGCGGCTTCGTACTTCGAAATCGCCATGGATGCGCTTGACCGGACTCCGGTTTCACACGAGCGCGAAGTCGAAGCCATCGATCTTCGGATCGAGGCGCGCATAGCATTTGCAAGTGTCGGAAAGGTCGCCGAGTGGCTGGAACTGGAAAAAGAAGCCGAACGACGCGCTGACAAGATTGGCGACATCGGACGCAAGGTGGCCGCCATGACCGTCAGGGCGGCGGCACATAATTTTTACAGCACGCCGATAGAAGCCATCGCGACGGGTGAGCAGGTTGTGGAACTGGCTGAGCAGTGGGGCGAGCCCGGCTGGCTCAGCCTCGCCCAATATGGCCTCGGTCAAGCCTATCATATTGCCGGCCGCTACCGCGAAGCTGAGCAGATGACGGCGCGAGCCTGTGAACAATTGATACGTCCGGGCGCCAGCGCCCCGATCGGCACTACTCCGAAATATCTGCTGCTCGTGTGCTGCATGATGAAGAGCGTGATGCATGCAACGCTCGGAGAACTGGATACGGCGGACCACTTTCAACGGATTGCGCAGGAGATTGCGGACCAGACCAACCGGCCGTTCGACCGCGTCGCCGCCGGATATAGTGGAGGCCACCTTATGCTCGCCCAGGGCAACCCGGCCGGCGCAGCGATCATCCTCGACGAAGCGTTCGCGCTGACGCAGGAGCACGGCGTGCGGATCTTCGGCTCCATCACCGCATGCTATCGCGGGCTCGCCTATTTTGAGCAGGAACGCATCGAGGAGGCGCGGACGATCCTTTCAGGTGCGCTGGAAGATGCAAAGTCGGTCGGTTACAAATCCATCGAGTTGCGCACGGCGATTTATCTCGCGCTCGCACTCAGCCGGCTCGGCCAGATGCGCCCTGCGCTCGATCTGCTGCGCGATGCACGCAATACCGCCCGGCAACAGGGATTTGGCGGGGTGGAAGCGGAAGCCCTGTTTGCCGAAGCCATGGTGTCGCCGGTCAACAACGAAAGCGACAGATCCGCCGTCACGCGTTCCCTGCGGAATTGCATCGAAATCACGACCCAGAGCGAAGCAAGGCCGCTGCGTCTCAGGGCGGAGGCGCTGCTCGGCGATCTAGGTATACGCCAGGAACAGGACTAGCCCGACGACCAGCGTCAGCGCCATGAACACCAGCACCGCCGGTAAACCGAAGGCGGTCGCAACTACCCCTGTCAGCGACTGCATCAGGGCCGTGCCGAGGAAGAAGGCGAGGTTGACCGCGGACAAAGCCTTGCCGGCGTTTTGCGGCTCGACCAGTTGCCGCGTCATGCCGTAGAGCAGCGGTTGCGCCGACACGGCAAAACCGATCACGACGAACAGCACCAGGTCGTACACCGGCGGCATCATGCCCGTGCCGAAAAAGTTCGACACAAAGAGATGCGGCGCGCCGCCCGCCATCAGGACGAGGGCCACCGCCGCGACCAGGTGCGCGCACGCGAGCATGGCGCGGCGATGACCGAATTTCCGGTCGAACAGCCCGATCACCATCGGCCCGACGATCAAGGCGAGCGTGAACAGACCGAGCTCGTTGCCGGCCTCGATCCGGCCAAGGCCCTTGATCTCCATCAGCCACGGTCCGCCCCACAATCCCCGCAGCACCAGCGAAATCGCCAGCGAGACCAGCGCCAGCGCGATGATGCCGCGCAGCCGGCGCGACAATCCGAGCCGGATGACCTGCACCATCTGGGAGAGCGGAGAGGAGTCGTCCGCATGCGCGGGGTCGGACCGGGGAACCAGCAGGAAGACGGCAATCGCGACCGCAATCCCGAACAGCGACGACAGCCAAAAACTCGCGCGCCAGCCATAGTTCTCGATCACCCAGGCCAGCGGGCTTGATGAGATCAGCATGCCGATATTGCCGAGCGAGAGGATCATGCCCGACCACAGGCCGAAGCGGGCGGCGGACACGTTCTTGGCGGCGAGCGTCATCGGGCACATCAGCATGCCCGAGGTGGCTACTCCAAGCATGAACTGGCCCAGCAAAAATGCTTCCGGCCCGGTCGCAAAACCGGAGGCGGCGGCGCCCACCACCGTGCCCGCGAGCAGGCTCAACGACACCGGGCGGATGCCAAAGCGGTCCATCGCCGCGCCGACCGGGATTTGGGAAGCGGCGAATGCAAAATGATAGATCGAGGTCAGGCTCCCGAGCGTCTGCGGTGGGGTGGCAAAATCGGCGGCCATCAGGTCGATGCTGAGCGCGGGAATGGTTCGCAGCAGCGTCGACAGCATGTGCCCGAAGGCGAGCGCCAGCAGCGCAAAGATCAGCGCGCGGTCACCGGTACGGCCGGTCCCCGCGGGCGCAACAGTACCGCTGCTCATGTAATTTCCAGCCCGGCGAACATTGGATGCGGCTTAGCACCGTTCGGCAGCGGGCCGATACCTCATCTTTCGCGGCAAGGGGATGTGCTGCCCGAATAGCTGAACTGCTTCAATGACCTCGCAGCGAAGCTTGCGGCGCCGTCACAGCTTCGTTCAGCGTCGATCAGCATCCACGCCAGGTTGCACCGACGATCCGGTCGCTTCGCAAACGGGCCCACAGGCGATCAGACCGCCGTTTCGTCATCGGTAACCGGTGACGTGACCACCAGGAACACGAGGTCGACGAGCCCGGAGTTGGAGATGGCGTGCTCGACGCCGGGCGGCAGGAAGATGAAGTCGTGCTTGCGCACGACATGATTTTTTCCCGCGATCTCCATCAGGCCCTCGCCTTCGAGCACGTGGTAGATCTGCTCCTGCACGCGATGGCTGTGCCGCGCGACATGGGCCATCGGCTGGTACATCGATATCCGGTAGTCGATGCGGCGCGAGCCGGCGGTTTCCGGCATCACCAGCGGCTTTGAAAGCGCGCCGCCGAAGTGGTTGGGAAATTCGCGCCAAGGCACTTCGGCGATGTTGCGGATGAAGGCGCCGTTTGCTTCCGAAGCCATTGCCATCTCCCTTACGTGACCAAGGCCCCGCCATCGACATAGACGATCGATCCCGTGACGAACCCGATCGTCATGAAGGAAAGGATTTGCCGGGCGATGTCCTCGCTCACCCCTACCCGGCCGACCGGCAGCGATGCGGCGGTCTTCGCCAGCATTTCGCGGCGCGCCTCTTCCGGCATCGCGGCGCGGATCGGCGTGTCGATGATGCCGGGCGAGACCGCGTTGACGCGCACCGGCGCCAGTTCCAGCGCGAGCGCGCGGGCCAGCGACTCCAGCGCGCCGTTGGCCGCGCTGACGATAGCCGAATTCGGCCGCGGGCGGATGCTGAGGAAACCGGAGACCAGCGTCAGCGATCCGCCGGGCCGGATGTCCGCCGCGCGGGCTACGCGCCAGGCGCCCCAGAACTTTCCTTCCATGGTGGAGCGCACGTCTTCCATCGGCACCGACTTGAACGGCCCGGTGCGCAACTGCGCGGCGGTGACGACGACATGATCGACCGGGCCGCAGCTCTTGAAGAGATTTGCGACGCTCTTGTCGTCGGTGACGTCGGCGGGGATTGCGACAACGTTCATCTTTTCGGCGATCGCATCCAGCCGCTCCGCGTTGCGCGAGGCGATGATGATTTGGGCGCCTTCGCGCTTGGCGAGTTCGGCCGTCGCCAGGCCAATACCGGAGGAGCCGCCGACCACGACGACCTTCTTGCCTGCAAGCTGCATCGATGTTTCCTCGATCTATGTGACGATTTCAGGTCGGCTCGAACTGCACGCCGATGCCCGGCTTGCTGCGGCCGAGGCCCGGAAGCTCCCAGACACCGGCACCGGCGGGATTGACGTCGGCGGCGATATCGACGTCGATCAGATAGGGCTTGTTGGCGGCGATGCCCTTGCGGACGGCTTCGACGATATCGCCGGCGCGATCGACGCGGACGCCCTCGACGCCGCAGGAGCGCGCCATCGCCGCAAAGTCCGGATTGTAACGCTGGCCGCTGACAGGATCATGGAAGTCGGTCGCGAGTTCGCGGCCGCCGAGATAGCCGCGTTGCAGACCGCGGATCGAGGCATAGGCGTAATTATTCCAGACCACCCACACCACCGGCAGATTGTATTCCACTGCCGTGCCCAGCACGTTGGCGTGCATGAAGAAGGCGCCGTCGCCGCATACGGACACGCAGGGACGGTCAGGCGCAGCGAACTTTGCACCCATCACGCCGGCCACGCCAAAACCCATCGGGCCAAACCCCATCGAGCCGATCAGCGAATCCGGCCGCCGCGGCTTGCAGAAGCCGAGCAGCCAGTTGTGGTGCACGCCGATATCGCTGACGAGGATCGCGTCTTCCGGCAGCGCCTTGTCGATTTCCAGCGCGGCGCGCTGCGGATTGATCGGCGTAGTATCGTCGGAAAAGCCGGGCGCGACGAACTTGTCCCATTCCTTGCGATACGTATCGATCTGCGCCAGCCATTTTTTGCGCGCATCGGCACGCTTGGAGAGGTCCGCGCGGCGGTCGAGTTCGGCATGAACTTGCTGAAGGAAGATGCGCACGTCGGCCATCAGGCCGAGCGCGACCGGATAGTTGCGGCCGATCTCTTCCGGATCGATGTCGACATGGATCAGGCGCGTCGGCGGAATGGTGAAGGAGTATCCGGGAATCCATGAACTCGATGTGCGGTCGTCGAAGCGCACGCCGAGCGCCAGCAACACGTCCGCCTGCCGAGTGGCGTGATTGGCCTGATAGTGCCCCGCGCGGGCGACGAGACCAAGTGAAAGCGGATGGTTGGTGTCGATCGCGCCAAGGCCGCTGGCGGACGCCGCGACCGGAATCTGGAGCCGTTCGGCGAGTTTCAACAATTCCTGCGCGGCGCCGCCATAGCGCACGCCCTGCCCGACCAGCATTACCGGCCGCTCGGCGCCGAGCAGCATGTCGACTGCCTTGATGATACCTTCGGGATCGGCACCGCAGCGGCTGGAAATATTGCCGTTCCAGGCTTGCGCGTTCGGCGCCTCTTCGGCGGCTGACTCCATGAACACGTCAAAGGGCACGTCGAGCACGACCGGCCCCGGACGGCCTGAAGTCATCGTCTTCCACGCCTGCCGCACCGCGAGCGGCACCATCTCGCCGCGCGTCGGCTGAAACACTTTTTTGCAGTAAGAGCGAACGGTTGAAGGAAAGTCGGCCTGATAGTGGCGATAGAGTTCCTGGAATGCGCCGCGGTTGAATTGGCTGGTCGGCACGTTACCGGTGACTGCCATGAACGGCACCGAGTCCAGAAACGCATTGCCGAGCGAGATCGGAAGGTTCGCCGAGCCAGGTCCGCAGGAGGTGAAGGTCGCGGTCGGCCGTCCCGAAACGCGATAATAGACGTCGGCCATGAAGCCGGCGACGCTCTCGTGATGCACGGAAATGGTCTTGATGTCGTGTGAGCGCTCGTACAGCGCGTCGATGAACTGGATGTTGCCATGGCCGCAGAGGCCGAACACCTGCGGCACCTTTTCCTGGATGAGATAGTCGACGATGACCTGTGCGCCGTTGAGCATGTTGCCTGCCATCGGATCGCTTTCTCCCTTCGCTCAACGGCGACGGCCCGCATTTTCGCTTTTTGCCGTCGCAAGACCGCGACCCTACTTTCTCATAATACTGTACGTCAATTGCTATTGTGGTATGGTCGCCGGGCTGGACGGTTCAGGCTCGAGCCTCGCATCGGGGTCTGTCGCGAACCGCGCTTGATGCTGTGCGGGCGGACGTTAGAGTCTGCAACGTCCATGGGGAGAGAAGATTCGTGAAAGCGCGCAGCAAGCCGAAGACCAGCGAGAAGCCGGCCAGTCCGCGCAAGACCTCCATTGCCCGCCTCGTGCCGTCGACCGAGCCGAATATCGACGATGAGGCCGAGGATCGCCAGCGCGGCGGCGTGCAGTCGCTCGGGCGCGCCTTCGCGATCCTGGAAGAGATCGCCCGCCACCGCGAAGGCATTGGCCTTGCTGAACTCAGCAAGCTGGTCGGCCTGCACAATTCCACCACGTTCCACCTCGCCAAGACCATGGTGTCGTTGGGCTACATCAGGCAGGAGAAAGATTCCAAACGCTACCGGGTTGGCCGGCCGCTGTTTGCGCTGGCGGCAAGCGCGTTGGACGAAATCGAGATGGTCAATCTGGCGACGCCCATTCTCGAAGATCTGTCGCGGGAAACCGGGGAAAGCGGCCATTTTGCCGTGCGAATGGGCGATGCGGTGATCGTCATCGCCCGCACCAGCGGCTCCGGCGCATTCCAGCTCACCGACCGGGTCGGCGTGGTGCGGCCGGCGCATTGTACGGCGCTCGGCAAGATCATTCTGGCTTCGCTGCGCCCGGACCAGCTCAAGCGCTTTCTGGAACGCGTCGAGCTGAAGCCGTCGACCAAGAAATCAATCACCGACCCGAACGCGCTGCTCCGCGAGATCGCCGAGGTCCGGCGCAACGCCATCGCCATTGACGACGGCGAATTCAATCCGGAAGTCCGCTGCGTTGCGGTGCCGGTCTATAATTTCACCGGCGACGTGATCGGCGCGATGGGGATATCCGGCCCGATCTGGCGGATGACCGACCAGGTGCTGCAAAGCCGCGCGAAAAGCGTGCAGGCGGCGGCGAATCGCCTGTCCGCCGAGTTCGGCGCCAAAGGCGCCGCCAAGGTTTTCTGACGACAATCGACCTTCGCCTGCGGCGCATTTGGCGTTGACAGGACCCCTTGCGTCCGGAAATATCATCCAACAATAAAAAAACGTCTCTCACAATCTCGCATACTGGAGATCGGAGGCAGGACGTCGTGACGCGCGCCCAGGGAGGAGACACCATGACCCGCACCAGCCGACGTACGTTATTGAAAGCCGGCGCCGCCTTTGCCGGCGCCTCCGCCATCGGATTTCCCGCGATCGTCCGCGCGCAGCCTGCGCGGATCAAGATCGGCCACCTCGTGCCGCTGACCGGCTTCCTTGGCGCGATCGGCGGCTACGCCCAGCTCGGCATCAGGATGGCCGCTGAGGAGATCAACGCGGCCGGGGGGATTACGGGCAGACAGATCGACCTGATCTCGGAAGACTCGGTCAATCCCGCCACCGCCTCCACCAAGGCGCAGCGCATGATCGAGCAGGACGGCGCGGTGGTGCTGCTCGGCGAAATCTCGTCCGCGTCTTCGCTGACGATCATGCAGGTCGCCGAGCGCAACAAAAAGGTGTTCTTCTCGACCGGCGCCCGCTCCGACGCGCTGCGCGGCAAGAACTGCAACCGCTATTCCTTCCACTGCGACATCCCGAACACGGTGATGGTCAACGCGGTCGGCACCGCGCTCAATCAAAAGGGCATGGTCAAGGGCAAGAAATTCCACACGCTGACCGCCGATTACATCTTCGGCCATGACCTGTTGAAGGCGGCCAAATCCTTCTTCGATGCCAATGGCGCTACGCTGGCCGGCGACGAACTGATCGCGACCGACGTTACGGATTTCAGTCCCTATCTTCTGAAAGTGCGGCAATCCAAGCCTGATGTCGTCTGCTGCAATCTCGCCGGCAACCAGGTTACCAACCTCGTCAAGCAATATGCCGAGTTCGGCTTCCCCTATCCGCTGGTCGGTTTCAACCTCAACACCGGCGATGCCTGGGCGATGGGCGAAGGCAATCTCAGCGGCACCTGGCCGACGGTCTGGTATCACACGCTCGACAATCCGGCCTCGAAGGCCTTCGTCGAATCCTTCACCAGGAAATACGGCAAGCCGCCGGAAAACCACGCCTGGATCGAATACATCACGCTGAAGGCACTGGCCAAGGCCATTGAAGATACCAAGTCGACCGAGAGCGAGGCGCTGATCGCCTATTTCGAGAAGCAGACCGAGCTCGACATCATGAAGGCGCGCAAGGGCTATTTCCGTTCCTGGGACCACCAACTCGTGCAGGAGGCCTATCCCTTCACGGTCAAGGCCAAGGGCGAGATGAAGGACAAGTGGGACATGCTGGTGCTGGGCGATGCGGTGCCGGTGGCGGGCCAGCCGCTGGAAACGATCTACCCGACCAGGACGCAAAATCCCTGCGAGATGAAGGCATAGCATCAACACTCGCGCGCATGTGCGGCGCCGGCATCAATCGCCGGCGCCATTTTTGTAGAGATCGCGGCATCCCATGCAGTTCGCCTTCTTGCTGGAACAGGTGGTGAATGGCCTCGTGCTCGGAGGCTATTACCTTCTGATTGCGCTGGGGCTGTCGCTGATCTTCAGCGTCGGCGGCGTGGTCAATCTCGCCCATGGCGCCTTCTACGCGCTCGGTGCCTATCTCTCGGTCGAAGCTACAAAATATCTCGGCTTCGGCGCAGCGGTGGTGATTTCGCCGATCGCGGTCGCCTTGCTCGGAATCCTGTTCGAGCGCTTCATCCTGCGCCGCTTCTACACCGCCGACCCGATCCTGAGCCTGCTCGTGACCTTTGCGCTCGCGATGGTCGCCGAACAGGCGATCCGCATCATCTGGGGCTCGCCGCCGATCCCGGCCTCGATCGCTCCAGCTTTCCGCGGCTCGGTCATCATCGGCGATTTCCTGTTCTCGCGTTACCGCCTGCTGATCCTCGCCGTGGTCGCTGTCGTCCTGATCGGCGTCTGGCTGCTGCTGCACAAGACCTCGTTCGGCCGGGTGGTGCGCGCCGGCATCCAGCGGCCCGACATGGTGGCCGCGCTCGGCATCCGATTGCAGCCCTACATGACCGCGATCGTGATGCTCGGCGTCGGCATGGCCGCGCTCGCCGGCGTGTTCTTTGCGCCGATCTCGACCGTGCATCCGGCGATGGGATCGGAGATCATCACCATCGCCTTTGTCGTGGTCGTGATCGGCGGCCTCGGCAGTTTCTGGGGCGTGGTAATCGCGGCGCTGCTGGTCGGCGTTGTGCGCGGCATCACGATCCATTTCGAGCCGGCCGCGGGCGAAGCCTCGATCTACATGCTGATGTTCCTGGTGCTGCTGGTGCGCCCGCGCGGATTGCTCGGCGAACGGATCGAGAAATTCGAATGACGGTGTCATCGGGGACAAAATACCGGCCATTGTTGATCGCGACGCTCGCGGTGGTCCTGCTGCCGTTCGTGCTCTATGCGCTCGGGCTCTCCTACAACACCGGCACCATGATTGTGGCGCTGGCGGTGGCCGCGATGGGCCTCAATCTCTGCGTCGGCTATACCGGCCTCGTTTCGTTCGGCCACGGCACCTGGTTCGGCATCGGCGCCTATGCGGCGGGGCTGATCCAGCTCAACTGGTTCCGCGGCGAAATCTGGCTGCCGCTGCTGCTATCCATGGTGATCGTCGCCGCGGCGTCCGCCTTTGTCGGCGTCGTCATCCTGCGACGGCGCGGCGTATATTTTTCGCTGCTGACGCTGGCGCTCGCCGCGCTTGCCTACACCACAGCGTTCCGCTGGACCTCGCTCACCGGCGGCGAGGACGGCCTCGGCGGGCTGAAGCGCGGCAGCATCGGGCCGTTCAATCTGGATAACGCACTCAACTATTACATCGTGGTCGCGGTGATCTCGCTCGCGGTGCTTTACCTGCTGCTGCGGCTGGCGCGCTCGCCATTCGGCCACGTGCTGGTCGCGATCCGCGACAACCAGTTGCGCGCGACCTTTCAGGGCTATCCGGTCGAGCGCTACAAGCTCGCGGTGTTCGTCATCTCGGCTGTGGTAACGGGACTCGCGGGCGGACTGATCGGCTTCCAGAATTATCTGGTGTCGGCGGAATCCGTCTCGGTGCCCTTCTCCGGCGAACTGCTGGCAATTGTCGTGATCGGCGGCATGCGCAGCATGCTGGGGCCGGCGCTGGGCACGCTGTTCTTCATCCTGTTCCGCGAGCTGTTTTCGATCTGGACGCCGAACTGGCTGCTGTGGTTCGGGCTGATCTTCGTCGCCTTCATCCTGTATTCGCCGGGCGGTCTCGTCGGCATCTGGGCCACCGTCCGCCGCCGCTTCTGGCCACCGCCGGAAGAAGCCGCCGCGATGAGCAGGCGGAAAATCTACGAAGGCCTGCCACTGCCGGCTTTTTTGCGGCCCGAGGGGTTGAAGGGAACGGTGCTGGAGGTCGAAAGCATCTCGAAAAAATTTGGTGGCATCCGCGCTGTCAGCAATGCCAGCCTGACGGTCGGCGCCGGCGAAATCCACGCGTTGATCGGACCGAACGGTGCAGGCAAGACGACGCTCTTCAACCTCGTCTCCGGCCTCTACGCGCCCGACGGCGGCACCATCCGCCTCAACGGCAAGGAGATTCAGGGCACGCCGTCCGACCTGATCTGCCATCAGGGGCTGGCGCGCTCGTTCCAGATCACCAATTTGTTCCGCGAGCTCACCATCTACGAAAATCTGCGGCTGTCGCTACAGGCGCGCCATCCGATGCGCTTCAACATCTGGCGTGATATCGACTCTTATTCCGAGGTGCACGCTGAGGCCGCAGAACTGATCAAATTCCTCGGACTGGAAGGCATCGAGACAATCGAGGGCGGCGAGCTGTCCTATGGCGGGCAGCGGCTGGTTGATCTCGGCATCGCGCTCGGCTCCAAGCCGCAGGTGCTGCTGCTCGACGAGCCGCTGGCGGGCCTTGCGGCTGCCGAGCGCGAGCGGGTGTCGAACCTGATCAAGAATATCTCGCAAAATATTCCCGTGTTGATCGTCGAGCACGACATCGACCGCGTGCTCGGCTTCTCGCAACACGTCACCGTCATGAACCAGGGCGAAGTCCTGATGACGGGTTCGCCCGCCGCCGTGCGCAGCGACCGCCGCGTCCAGGAGATCTACACCGGCACCGGCATTCCCGAAGTCGAGCACAGCCGCAGCGATGCTGCAAAGGAGGAGGCTGCGCAGATCCTTCGCTTCGAGGGCGTCAACACCTTCTATGGCAAGAGCCATATCCTGCACGACGCCACGCTCGACGTGCGCGAAGGCGAGATCGTCGCCCTGCTCGGCCGCAACGGCGCCGGCAAGTCGACGCTGCTGAAGACGCTCGCCGGGCTGGTGCCGCCAGCTTCCGGCGCCATCGAATATCAGGGGCGCGCTATCGCCGGCCTGCCGGCGCCGGATATCGCTCGCATGGGCATCGGCTACGTGCCGCAGGGGCGCGGGCTGTTTGCCGGCATGACGGTGCGGGAAAACCTCGCACTCGGGCGGCTGGCGCGCAAGACTGACGGCAGCAGCGGCGTGGTATGGAGCGAGGAACGCATCCTCGAATATTTCCCGCGCCTCAAGGCGCGGATGGATGTCGCGGCGGATTATCTCTCCGGCGGCGAGCAGCAGATGGTGGCGGTGGCGCGCGCGATGTCGGGCAATGTCAAGCTGCTGCTGCTCGACGAACCGTTCGAGGGCCTGGCGCCGGCGGTGATCCTCGAACTGTTCAAGGTGTTCGATCTCCTTCGGCAACACGCCTCCATCGTTATTGTCGAACACAATCTCGACCTCGTGCTGGCGCTCGCCGACCGGGTCTTTGCGCTGGAGCGGGGCAAGGTATTTCACCAGGGACCGGCCGCCCCGCTGCTGACCGACCTGGAATACCGCAAGAAGATACTCTGGCTTTAGAAACGGCGCGGCGCCATGCCGCTGGCGCACGCGGCGGGCAGACCTATATTGAGCCGAGCATCCCGTTCCGACTGTCCCCCTTGAGAAAATTCGTGCTCATCTTCCTGCTTTTGGTATTCGTGCCGATCGGCGTATCGGCCGCGCAATATTTTTGGGCCGGTGACGCCAGGGGTAGCTGGCAGACGGCGGACCGTTCCAGCGCCGGACTATTGCCGCCGGCCACTGAGAACCCCGACGCCCTCATCCGCATCTATGCCGCGCGCACGCTGCGCTGGAAGAGCATCTTTGCGGTCCATAGCTGGATCGTCATCAAGGAAAAGGGCGCGAACCGCTATACGCGATACGACTACACCGCCTGGGGCGAGCCGATCCGCACCAACGGCTTTGCCGCCGATGCCCGCTGGTTCGGCGCAGCGCCCGAGACCGTGGTGGCCGTCGACGGCGAAAAAGCCGCCCTGCTCATTCCAAAAATCCGCCACGTCGTCGAGAACTACAAGTTCCGCGCCTATGGCGACTACAGCCCCTGGCCGGGACCGAATTCGAACACCTTTGTGCAGGCCGCGCTCAACGCCGTTCCCGAACTGAAGGCGGTGCTGCCGCCGACCGCGATCGGCAAGGATTTTCCTTATGACGGCGATTGGTTCGGGGTAACCGCATCCGGCACCGGCGTCTTTGCTACGCTCGGCGGCTATATCGGCCTCACCATCGGTTGGGTCGAAGGCTTTGAGATCAATTTCCTCGGAGCGGTGCTCGGCCTCGACATCCGCCGGCCGGCGCTGAAATTTCCGGGCATCGGCCGGCTCGGCATGACGGCTGGTCCCGCTTAGCCGGCAAGCTTGCGCTCGCGCAGCTTGACCATGACCTGTAGCGCCAGATTGGTCGGCGTTGATATGCCGAGGCTTAAACCCTTTCGCACCACATAGCCGTTGAGATAGTCGATCTCGGTGGTCTTGCCGCGCGCGAGATCCTGAGCCGTCGAGGAAGACTGGCTCGGCATGTTGCGCGCGACGGTCAGCACCCTCTGGACAATGTCATCCGGCACGGCGACGCCGCAGGCGCGCGCAACAGCGGCGCATTCCGTCACGGCGTTGCGCATGACGTCCCTTGCGCCCTCCACCTCCACCATCGCGCCGTAAGGAAGCTGCGAGACCGCCGACATCGCGTTGTAGGCGCAGTTGGTGATCAGCTTGTGCCAGAGGATTTCCGCTACGTTCGCGTCCACACGCGAGGGATGGCCGGCCTCCGATATCAGCGCAGCGAGCTTGTCGCTTTCCGGCCCGGCGCCGATCACGAGTTCGCCGGGACCGTGATGCCTGACATGTCCCGGCCCCGCCATTTCCGTGCCGACATACACCACCGTCGGCGTCACGGCGCGGCCGATGACCTCTGAAAGTCTTTCGGCGTTGTCGACGCCGTTCTGGAGGCTGAGCACGGTTGCGCCTGGCTTGAGATGCGAAGTCATCGACCGCCCGGCGCTCTCGGTATCCTGCGACTTGACGCTGAACAGGACGAGGTCTGCATCGGCGATCGCGGAAGCATCGGTGGAAGCGCGCGCGGGAAGATAATCGCGGAACGTTTTGGTTTCGAGCAGCAGACCATTTTTGTTGATGGCCTCGACATGGACGGGGCGTCCAATCAGGACGACGGAATGACCGGCGCGCGCCAACAGCGCTCCGAAGTAACAGCCGATGGCGCCGGCGCCCATGATCGCGACGTTCATGATCTCTCTCGTACTGTTCCGTTGCGGCCTCGATGACCCCTGTGGATTTCTATTACGCTTTCCGCATCGCCGTTTGGCACGACTGAGCGATGCGTCTGGACAGCGGAGGCTTTTCCGGCTGAAATGCGACGAATTGACGCGATGCGGCAGCTCATCGACAGCGGCCGCGCCGCCAAGGCTCTCGGAGGAAACCTCAATGATCCCAGTACCCAGGCGCCTGTTTGGCGCTGCAATCGCCTTCACCCTCGCGGTCGCCTCCCCGGCGCTCGCCCAGCAGCTCGAACTCAAGCTAATGGCGCCCGCGGCCCCCGGTGGCGGTTGGGATCAGACGGCACGCGCGATGCAGCAGGCGCTGGTCGCCGCCAAGATCGCCCGCAGCGTGCAGGTCACCAATGTGGCCGGCGCCGGCGGCAGCGTCGGCATTGCGCAGTTCGTCAACGGCGCCAAGGGCGACGGCAACCAGATGATGGTGAACGGCTTTGTCATGGTCGGCGCGCTCGCCATGAACAAGTCGCCGGTGACGCTCGAGCAGGTAACGCCGATCGCGCGCCTCACGGAAGAGATTCAGGTGATCGTCGTGCCCGCGAGTTCGCCGCTCAAGACGGCGCAGGATCTGGCCAATGCGCTGAAGGCCGACATCGCCAAGGTGACTTTCGCCGGCGGCTCGGCCGGGGGCGTCGACCACGTGATGGCGGCGCTGTTCGCTGGCGCGGTCGGCGCCGATGCCAAGAAGGTCAACTATGTCCCGTTCTCAGGCGGCGGCGAGTCGCTTGCCGCCATTCTCGGCGCCAAGGTCACGGCCGGCATTTCTGGCCTGAGCGAATATGAAGGCCAGATCAAGTCAGGCAAGCTGCGCGCGATCGGCGTAAGCTCGGAGAAGCGTATCCCGGGCTCTGATATTCCGACCTTCAAGGAGCAAGGCATCGACCTCGTGCTGGCCAACTGGCGCTCGGTGGTGGCGCCGCCCGGCATCACCGCCGAACAGCGCAAGACGCTGAACGACGCGGTGGAAAAGATGGTCAAATCAGACGCCTGGAAGGACATCCTCAAGCAAAAGGGCTGGGATGACGCCTATCTCTCCGGCGATGCCTTCCAGGATTTCCTGAAGAAGGAAATCGTGCGCGTCACCGACGTGCTGAAGTCGGTTGGCCTCGTCAAATCATGACCGATGGGACATCCAACAGGCCGGCGCCACGGCGCGTCGATCGCGCCGGCCTTGTCATTGCGCTGGCGCTCGCGGTGCTCGCCGCGGTGCTGGTGTGGGACGCGAGCCAGTTGCAGTCGGCGACGACCTACGGAATGGGCCCCGGCGCGATGCCTGTCGTCGTCGCGGTCGGGCTCGGCCTGCTCGCAATCGGCAACCTGATCGACGCGCTGCGCGGCAACCTGCCGCCGCGCGAGAGCGCCGATGTCAAGGCGGTGCTGCTGATCCTCATCGGGCTTGCGCTGCTGATCGCCATCATCGGCTTCGGCGGCGGCTTCATCCTTGCAACGTCGGCCTTGTTCGTCACCACGTCGGCGGCGTTCGGGCGGCGCGCGATCGTCACCGACATCGTGATCGCGCTGGTGCTGACCACGCTGATCTATCTCGCCTTCGACAAGCTGCTGACGCTGAGCCTGCCCTCCGGCCCGCTGGAAAGACTGCTGTAATGGAAACCTTTGCCGCGCTCGCCCATGGCATGGCCGTTGCCGTGCAGCCGATGAACCTGCTCTATGCGCTGATCGGCGTCTTCCTCGGCACCGCGGTAGGCGTGCTGCCCGGCATCGGCCCTGCTCTCACCGTCGCGCTGCTGCTGCCGGTGACCTACAAGCTCGATCCCGGCGGCTCGCTGATCATGTTCGCCGGCATCTATTACGGCGGCATGTATGGCGGATCGACCACCGCCATCCTGATCAACACGCCCGGCGAAAGCGCCTCGATGGCGACCGCGCTCGAAGGCAACAAGATGGCCAAGGCCGGCCGCGGCGGCCCGGCGTTGGCGACCGCCGCAATCGGCTCGTTCGTCGCGGGCACGCTCGCCACGATCGGTCTTGCCTTCCTTGCGCCGTGGCTGGTCGACGTCGCCGTGCGTTTCGGGCCTGAAGATTACTTTGCGCTGATGTGCGTCGCCTTCGTCACGGTATCCGCAACCTTCGGCGATTCACCGATCCGCGGTCTCACCAGCCTGTTCATCGGGCTGACGCTTGGCCTCGTCGGCATCGACAAGCTCACCGGCCAGCCGCGCCTTTCCTTCGGCGTGCCCGAACTGCTCGACGGCGTCGAGGTCACCACGCTCGCGGTCGGCCTGTTCGCGGTGGGCGAAGCGCTTTACGTCGTCTCGCGCCGCCATCATGCCGAGGAAAAGCTGGAACCGGTGCGCGGCTCGCTGTGGATGACGGCGCAGGACTGGAAACGCTCCTGGAAAGCATGGCTGCGCGGCACGATGTTCGGTTTCCCCATCGGCGCACTGCCCGCCGGCGGCGCCGAGATTCCGACCTTCCTGTCCTACTCGACCGAGCGGCGGCTCACCAATTACCCGCAAGAATTCGGCAAGGGCGCGATCGAAGGCGTCGCCGGGCCGGAAGCCGCCAACAACGCCTCCGCTGCCGGCACGCTGGTGCCGCTACTGACGCTCGGGCTTCCGACATCGGCGACCGCCGCGATGATGCTCGCCGGCTTTCAGCAATACGGGCTGAATCCTGGGCCGCTGCTGTTCGCCGAGCGGCCCGACCTGGTGTGGGGCCTGATTGCGAGCCTGTTCATCGCCAACGTCATGCTGCTGGTGCTCAACCTGCCGCTGGTGGGCCTGTGGGTGAAGCTGCTGGCGATCCCGCAGCCCTGGCTGTATGCGGGCATTTTGGTGTTCGCGACCATGGGCACGATCGCGGCGAAACCATCGGTGGTCGAGCTGTCGATGCTGGCGGGCTTTGGCGTGCTGGGCTTTTTGATGCGCCGGTTCGATTTCCCGATCGCGCCTGTTGTCGTCGGGCTCATTCTCGGCCCGATTGCCGAGAGCCAGCTTCGCCGCGCGCTACAGATCAGCCTCGGCGATCCCATGACGCTGCTGCAAAGCCCGATGTCGGCCACCCTGCTCGCGATCGCCTTGATTGCGCTGATCGCGCCGTTTGTGATGAAGGGACTTGGGCGGTTCAAGGCGAGCGAAGATTAGGGTCGGGTTCATCTAAAGCGATCGATGATCCCCCAAAGGCGGTCGCAGGCTCTCGCGAGATTCCTCTTCGGTACCGTCGCGACGCCCAGAAGAAGCCCCGATCGGCCGGCCGGACGCATGTACCAGGCTGACAGCGGAGGCGGCGCCAATCCAAACGCCAGGCATTCCCTCGCAATGGACGTGTCCGGCGAACCATCGGGCAAGCGCAGCAATACGCCCAGGCCCGCGGTTGTGATGGCTGCATCCTTTGCGTGCGGCAGCAACTGCTCCAGCAGCGCGTCACGCTGCGCCGAGTAGGCCCGCTTGGTGCGCCGCAGATGGCGCAGATAGTGGCCTTCGCGCATGAACTCGGCGACTGCGAGCTGCACGGATGGCCCGGGCGGCGGCGCCAGACATGCGGCGACCTCGGCGAAGCGCGACATCAGCGTAACAGGCGCGACGAGGAAGCCGAGCCGCAACGTCGGGCTGATGGTCTTGCTGAAGGAGCCGATGTGGATGACGCGCCCTTCGCGATCGAGCGAGGCAAGCGCCGGCGCCGCCCGCCCCTTCAACTGCAACTCGCTCAAATAATCGTCCTCGATCACCCAGACGCGCGCACTAGAGGCCCAGTCGAGCAGGCGCAAGCGCCGCTCCAGCGACATCGTCACACCGAGCGGCGCCTGCTGACCCGGCGTCACCACAACCATCTTCGCATCCGGAAAACGGCGAAGCCCATGATCGACGTCGATGCCGCTGGCGTCGACCGGTATCGGCGCAAGCGATAGTCTTGCGAGTTCGAGGCCCTTCCGGGTGAAGGGGAAGCCGGGCTCTTCCACCCAGGCCTTTTGTCCTTCGAGGCCGAGCACGCGCAGCGTCAGTCCGAGGCCACTGCTGTATCCGCCTGTGATGAAGACTTGCGAGGGCGAACATTCGATGCCACGCGCGATGGCGAGATAGGCGGCGATCTCGCGCCGCAATTCAAGTTCGCCGCGCGGGTCGGCATAGATCGGCGGCGCGGCGGTTTCCGCGCGAACCGCATGGGCGCGGATGCGCGCCAGCAGCGTAGCGGGAAATGTGTCCGTTGCAGGCACGCCCATCTGGAAGATGGCCGGG
Source organism: Bradyrhizobium lablabi (assembly GCF_018129385.1). GTDB lineage: Bacteria > Pseudomonadota > Alphaproteobacteria > Rhizobiales > Xanthobacteraceae > Bradyrhizobium > Bradyrhizobium lablabi_C. The sequence goes on along the minus strand of NZ_JAFCLN010000002.1, from coordinate 672,495 downwards.
CCCTGCGTCAGCTCCTGGTACATCTCCATGAACGAGCCGGGATCGGGACGCCGTTCGGGCCGCCGCGCGGCGCGAGGCCGCTCCGCAACACGGGTCCCGGCCGAGCGCGATGCCACGATCAGTTGCGCCGCGGACAGCTTTTCATAGGCCGTGCGCACGGTGCCGCGCGCGACGCCAAGTTGTGCGGCGAGGTCCTGCCACGACGGCAGGCGCGCGCGCGGTGCGAGCACCCCGCTTTCGATCGCCGTGGCGAGCGCCCTTCGGATTTGCTCGGCCAGCGGCGTCTTCGCGGCCCGGTCGATCTTCAAATGAAGCGGTTTGGCCATACCGCCGTAGTACACGATTTCTGTCGGTTTTTGGTTCTTTTTTATAACCCACAAAAGGCGCATCTCTTGGCGAGAAGGAGAACAGCCATGAAGATGAAAACCTTTATCAGGGCGGCCTGGGCCGCCATTGCCCTCGCGACCATTACGCCGGCCTTCGGGCATGACACCGGCGACAAGGTCACGCAAAACTTCGAGCAGGCGATTCCGAACGTTCCTGGCAAGTCGCTGATCGCTTTTGTCGTCGACTATGCGCCGGGCGCAGCCTCCGCGCCGCACACCCACGCGAAATCGGCCTTCGTCTACGCCTATGTCATTTCCGGAGAGATCGAGTCGAAGGTGAATGACGGCACGACGCGCATCTACAAGGCCGGCGAGAGCTGGTCCGAGCCGCCCGGCGCCAGCCATCCCGTCAGCCGCAACGCGAGCAAGACCAAGCCGGCAAAGCTGCTCGCGGTTTTCGTCGCCGACACCGGCGACAAGCAACTGACCACCTACCTCAAATAACGACTGAACATTTACGGAGAACGATAATGACCAAACGTCTCGAATACGACCAGATCGCGCCGAATGGCGTAAAGGCGCTCGGCAGCGTGTACGGCTACATCATGCAGAGCGGCCTTCCCGGCGAGCTGGTGAATCTCGTCTATCTGCGCGTCTCGCAGATCAACAACTGCGCCTTTTGCCTCGACATGCACACCCGCGACCTCCTCAAGCAGGGCGTCAGGACCGAAAAGCTCGCGTTGCTACAGGCCTGGCACGAAGCCGGCGACCTCTTCAGCGAGCGCGAGCGGGCCGCGCTGGCCTGGGCCGAAACGGTGACGCGCGTCGCCGAGACCGGCGTGCCGGAGGAAGATTTCCAGGCCGCGCGCGCCGTCTTCTCGGAAAAGGAGCTGGCAGATTTGACGATCGCGATCGGGCTGATGAATACCTACAACCGGCTGGCCATCAGTTTCCGGAAAACGCCGCAGGCCGTGCTTCAGAACGCGCGCGCTGCGTAAACGGCCACGTGGCATCGTCATGAAATAGTTGCAGCGCACTATCGGTGGACCTCCGCCGGTGTACGCTGCTTGAATTGCTCAGCAAGCCCGCTTAGGCTCGGCAAAACCAGACCGCCACAGATCCTTCCCAACAAGAAGCGGGACATACCTCACCGATGCAGTCCTCCGAGCGGCGCCCTTTCCCCCTCCGCCGGGGCCTGATCATCGTCGCGACATTGGCCACCGCCTATGTCGGCAGCCATTTCTTCCGCGCCGCCAATGTCACCATCGGCCTCGACCTGATGCGCGACCTCGCGATCGGGCCGGAAGCCCTCGGCGCGCTGACGGGCGCGTTCTTCTTCGGCTTTGCCGCGATGCAGATTCCTTGCGGCCTCCTGTTCGACCATTTCGGCCCGCGCCTCACCGTGGTCGGCATGCTGATCCTCGCTACGACCGGTGCGGCGATTTTTGCGCTGGCACCGACGTGGCCCGTCCTGCTCACCGGCCGTGTGATGATGGGCGCAGGTTTCGGTGTGATGCTGATCGGCAGCATGGTGGTGATCTCGCGCTGGTTTCCGCCGGATCGTTTTTCCACGCTGACCGCGATGGTGCTGTCGATCGGCCTCGTCGGCAATCTCGTCGCCACCACCCCGCTGGCCTGGGCTTCTCAGGCGATCGGCTGGCGCGCAGCGTTCGGCGCCGTCGTCGTGTTCATTGCGTTTGCCACCATCGCCGTCTGGCTGATCGTGCGCGATGCGCCCCCCGGCCACCCTTTCCTCGCGCGCAAGCCGGAATCGCCGGGCCAACTGCTACAGGGCCTGATCGAAGTGCTCGGCAATCCCCGCCTGCGGCCCATCCTGGCGATGAATTTCTGCAACTACGCCTGCGTCTTTACAGTGCAAGGCCTTTGGGGCGGGCCTTATTTGCGCGAGGTGCACGGCTTTACTCCGATCGAGGCCGGCAACGTCCTGCTCGCCGCCGTCATCACCTATCAGTTCGGGATCGTTGCCTTCGGTCCGCTGGACCGCCGGCTCGATACCCGCAAATGGATTGCCATCGGCGGCACGCTCGCGATCGTCTGCACGATGGCGGTGCTGGCGCTCGCATCCAGCGCGCCGGTCTGGGTCCCGGTCGGCGCCATCCTTTGCATGGGCTTCTTCGCGGCGTCCAGCACGATGGTGATGACGCACGGCCGCGGCATCATTCCGGACCGGCTGATCGGGCGCGGCATGGCGACGATCAACACATGCGTGATGCTGGGCGTCGCCTGCATGCAAACCTTTTCCGGCATCGTCATCGGTTCATTCGAACCACTGGCCGACGGCGCGCGCAGCGAGAGCGCCTACCGCGCCCTGTTCGGCGTGCTGACCGTCGTGCTGATCGCGGCGGTTGCGATCTACAGCCGCTCGCAGGACATCAAGCCGTCGGAAGAGATGCGGGCGCGTCAGCAGGCGGCGTGAATTCGCTTGCGCTGGCGCAAGGATGCGTCGCATGGAACCTTGCGCGCTATCGTACGAGGGGTTCGCGCTCCTATCCCGTGGTCCAGGGTCGATCAGCCGGACGGCGCATGCCGCGGCAAACCCGAAGCAGGATCGGACAAGTCATGGCGGCTTTGGGAAAGACGGCCTGGTGCACGGCAACTACAACGCGTACCTAACGCGCTAAACCAAAGGTTCTTCGTGTCCCGGTTTCCTGCCGGCGCCGCCACGCCCGCATCCATCGTCGCCGCCCTCAAAGCCGTATCCGGCGGGCTGCCAAAGGCGCGCGCGCACTTCGTCAAAGGCCAATGCGTTCGCGGCACCTATGCCGCCTCCGACCAGGCGAAGGAAATTACAAAATCCCGCAGCTTCACAAGGCCATCCCGCGTGCTGGCACGGTTTTCGATTGACGGAAATCCCGACGCGCCTGACGCCAACAGCCTTGCACTGCTCGGCTTCAGTTTCAGGCTCGGTGGGGCCGACCATCGCTCGGACATATTGGTCGAGAGCGCGCCGGTCCATTTCGCGAAAACGCTCGACCAGATGCTGGCTTTCCTGGAAGTGCGCATTCCGCGGGTGGACGGCAAGCCGAACATCAGGAAACTGCGGGCGTTCTCCGCCGCCAATCCGGAAACGCTGCGTCAGGCCGACTACCTCGCGGCCCATCCGCCGCCCGCCAGCTTTGCCGGCACCACCTATTGGGGCGTTCATTGTTTTCCGGCGACAAACGCAAAGGGCGAGACGCGCTTCATCAAGTTCAAGGTCGTCCCCGCCGGCAGAGAGGTCAAGCCGGCCAGGAACACAGCCGGGACCAAGGCCATGTCCGCCGCCTTGCTGCATGACGACCTCGAAAGCCGGATCGCCACGGGGGATGTCCGCTTCAACGTCATGGCGCTGCTTGACCGTCCCGGTGATCCCGTCATGGATGTGACCGTCCGCTGGCCGGACGAGGACCGCCGCGAGGCGGTACGGCTCGGGACAATCGTCATCACCGGGCTTGAAGCGGACGAAACCTGCGATGCGCTTGGATTCGATCCGGCAAATCTGGCGGAAGGCATCGACCGGCCGCCGGACGAAATCTTTGCGGCGCGCGGCATTGCCTATGCCATCTCACCGGCAAAGCGCGCCGCCAGGTAGATCAACCTGCGGCTTCGTTAGCGCCCTGCACCTCACGGCGCCACGCCGCCGGGCTGACCCCGGCCACGGCCGAAAACACCCGCGTAAAGTGGCTTTGATTGGCAAAGCCGGCCGAGATCGCAATCTCCGACAGCGGCAGGTCGCGGACGCTCATCAACTGCTTGGCCGCCTTGATGCGCTGGCGAAGCAGCCACTGATGTGGCGGCAGGCCGGTAGAGATTCGGAAAGCGCGCGAGAAGTGGCTGACCGAGAGATCGAACTCGGCGGCGATCTGCTCCAGCGAAAGTTTGCCGCTGAGGTCGGACTCAAGCTTTTCGCAGGCCCGCTTCACCTGCCACGACGCAAGGCCGCCGCGGGCCGGCTCGGCGCCGGGCCGCAGTCCGCCATAGGTCTGGGTGACGTGGGCCGTGAGTGCAAGCATCATGTGGTCGACGAAAAGCTGATTGGCTTCTTCCGGCCGCCGCAGTGCCTCGACAAACGACGTACCGAGATGCCGGACGACGGTGTCGTCATGGCCGATGCCGGGCTCATAGGCGAGTTCGCCGGTCCACGGCTTGCGGGCCTGCCTTGCGATGTCATCGAGCGCCGAGCGCGGCAGATAGAAAAAGAGCGAGTGGAACGGCTTGTCGATCACGTAGCGCGGATCGCGCTTGAGGTCATACAGATAGGTCGCGCCGGCACGGACATCGGTCTTGACCACGCAGCGGCCGCGTTCCCAGCACTCGCAGTCCGGGTAGTCGCGGAATTTGAGGCTTACCATGTAGGCATCGTCGGCGGGAAATGCGCCGCAAAGGCCCGGCACCGGATCGTCGTCGCGCGTTTCGGTCACTGCGAGCTCCGCGCTGCGCAACGAGCGCGTGATGAGCGAGGGCGCGTCCTTCAGGTGCAACGGCCGCCCGAGCATTTGTCCGATAGAGGGCGCCTGCGCCATATGAATCGATCTCATCCGTGGGGACCCGTGCAGGTCATGCCCTGCGAGGTCGCGACTCCGCACCTGAATATCAGTGAGCGGCAATGCTCGCTTGTACAAAACGAGCATCTCTGTGGGTGTGCGAAAATGTCAGTGGTGTTGCCCAACCGCAAGAGTGCCACGCATCACAAGCACTTGTAGCCCCGGCCGTCTGGCTCGACAGCGGTAGGCCGCGACCGTTCGCCGCGCTCGATTACGACTTTGGTCGCAAGGCGGCGCGTCACGGCGGCTTGGAGCAGGTTCCGGCAAAGGATAGCGGCTTTGGGAAAGACTCCGGAGCCACCCGGCGCCTACAAGACATCCCGAGAAGAGGGACTTCAAGATCCCTTGCTGAAGACGGTGACGACCAGGGAGCCGAAGGGACTTAAGGAGACCAGGCCATGTTTGGGACAACTGCATCCGCCGGCACATCTGCACGACCCTACCCGCCCCGCCTTCCCATGAGCACAACTGCCGACCATAGCGAGCGTCCGCTCGTCCTGATCGTGGACGATGACGAGGAAATCCGGCTGGCGCTCGAGGAACTCCTGCTGTCGGTCGGAATCGATGCATGCTGTTTCGGGTCGACGCAAGAATTGCTACAGGCTGATCTACCGGACCGGCCGGGCTGCCTGATCCTCGATGTCCGCATGCCCGGCGCGAGCGGCCTCGATCTCCAGCAGCACCTCACCGCCAACGGCAATACGCGGCCGGTCATCTTCCTCACCGGCCATGGCGACATCGCCATGACGGTTCAGGCCATGAAGGCAGGCGCCGTCGACTTTCTGACAAAGCCGGTAAGAGACCAGACGCTGCTCGACGCGGTCACGGTGGGAATCGAAAAAGACGTCTCGCTGAGGAGCGCAGCCCGGAACATCAAACAGCACGTCGACCGCTACGCGAAACTGACGCCGCGCGAGCGCGAGGTCCTGCGCGAAGTGGCACGGGGACGGCTGAACAAGCAGATCGCGTTCGATCTCGGCATCAGTGAGGTCACCGTCAAGCTGCACCGCGGCAGTGTGACAAGGAAAATGCAGGCCACGTCCGTTGGCCAGCTCATCCGGATCTGGGAGATACTCCCTGCGGATATCCGGGAGGAGAAATCACCCTAGACCAAAGGATGGTTACGATCAGGCCGGCAACGGATCAGATGAGGGAATTGGCCGTCCGGCCGCCCTAGCGAGAGCAGTCCGTTTGTCCAAAGCGCCCTTAGTCGCGATCGTAGATGACGATGAAGCCGTCCGGGAGGCCCTCTCGGACCTCCTTCTGGTGCTGGAACTGTCGTGTCGCACGTTCGATCGAGCGGAGGCCTTCATGGCGGAATACGTCCCGGGCAGGTTCGATTGCCTGATCACCGACGTGAGCATGCCGGGCCATAGCGGCCTCGACCTGCTACAGCACCTGCGAACCATCGGCTCCCGGATTCCGGTCATCATCGTCACAGCCGATACCACCAGCGCAACCCGGTCGCGCGCCATCCACGGCGGCGCGCATGCCTATCTGACCAAGCCGGTCAGCAGCGAAGCCTTGCTTGGTCATTTGCAGTCCGCCCTGGCTGGCTCTCGCTGTGGCGATGACGGACGGGAAGTCTCCTGATGGCTAGCTTCGTCCACAAGGAGGTGAGGAGCCGGAGCGAGCCGGCCTTCACGTCTCCACCGGGAATGGAGCTGTCCGATTTCGCATCCGAAAGCGTGATCGTCCGCGACGGCCACGGCGTCATCAAGTACTGGAATGCGGCGTCGGAAGCTCTCTACGGATGGCCTGCCATGGCCATGATCGGACAGAATCTGGCAACGCTCCACCCATCCGGCGGCGACGACGCCGGCCATGCGAACGCGCTGATACGGGAGGGCCGATGGCAGGGCGTGGTCCGCCGCCGCTGCCTGACCGGCGCGGAAGTTACAGTCGCTATCAGGCAGACCGTGAGGCGTGACGCAGCCGGCACGTTGCTCGATATCGTTGAATTCGGACGAAATGCCGGAGAGATGTCCGAAGCGGCAACCCTGCGCATGGATGCCGAGCTTCAGGCTGGCCTTGCCGCCTGTTGGGAGCTCGATACCTCGTCCGCGCGCTCTGTGCTCCGAACCATCGGCGAACTCAGAAACCGCGGCATCATCGACAATCTCGATGAACACCCGGAATGGGTCGAAAAACTGCTGACTGCCACCCGCATCTCGGCCGTCAACAACCGCGCGGTGCGAATGTTCGGGGCGCATGCCGGTCTCGAGCAGATGGTCGGTCAACCCGTCGGCGCATTCTGGCCGGCCGAATGCCGTTCCGCGCTCGCGGCCCTGATCGAAGCCGTGGCCGATGACAGCTCGCGCCTCCATCGGCGCAAGATGGTCGCGGGCGGAACCATCCGCAACGCGGTCGTCAGGGCATGGCGTTGTGGCGAGCCAAAGCCGCCCGGCACCGTATTCGTGACGATCAACGGCGAAGCGAATGACGATCGCACCTCCTGGGAATTGCAGGCGAGCGAGGAGCGGTACCGCAAGCTGATTCAATATCTGCCGACCGCCCTGTGGCAAATCGATTCCCGGCGCATGGGAGAGGCGTTCGATCAATTGAAAGCAAACGGCGTACGCGACATCGCTGCCTATCTCGACCGGAATCCGGAGCTTGTCAGGCATTCCGGAGAGCTGGTGCGTATCACGGAAGTAAACCGGGATGCGGTATCGCTGTTTCGCGCCAAAAACGCCGCCGACCTCATCAAGCCCATTCGATATCTGTTTGTCGCCGCCAACGGGCTCGCCAAGCGGATCATGATCGCTCACTTCGAAGGCCGGCGGAATTTCTTCGAAGAGACCAGGATCCGCGCCTTTGACGGCACGGTGATCGATGTCCTGCTGACAGTCACATATCCGAGGCCACCCGAGCAGCTCGATACCACCTTTCTGACCATGCAGGACATCAGCGAAAGAGTGAACGCAGAGCAGCAGCTTCGAAAATTGCAGGCCGACTTCACCCATTGCGGCCGCATCGCGACGCTGGGCGAACTGGCCACCTCGATCGCGCACGAGATCAACCAGCCGCTCGCGGCGATCATGACCAATGGCGAGACCAGCCTGAGATGGCTGGCGCGCGACGATCACAACATCGAGAAGGTCACACAGCTCACGTCCCGGATCGTATCGAACGCGCGCCGGGCGAGCGATATCATTCATCGCATGCGCGGCATGGCGGCGAAGCAGGAAGGCGAGAAACATCTCGTCGACTTCAACGAGATCGTTGAAGAGGCTCTGCTGTTCATCCGTCATGACATCGAATCGAAGTTTGTTACCCTATCGATGTCGTTCGGCTCCGGCCTGCCCCGCGTCATGGGCGATCGAATCCAGTTGCAGCAGGTAATCATTAACCTGCTGGTCAACAGCATCCAGGCCATCACCCAGTCAGGGCAGCCGGTACGCCAGATAGATGTGCAGACATCGCTGGATCAGGATGGCTGGGTCGTGTTTTCCGTGCTTGACAACGGGCCGGGCCTTGCCGCCGCGGATATCGATCGCATCTTCGAGACTTTCTTCAGCACCAAGGAAGCCGGCATCGGCATCGGTCTCGCCATTTGCCAATCGATCATCTCCGCACATGGCGGCCAAATCTCGGGCTCGAACCGTCCGAACGGCGGCGCCCATTTCCGCTTTACGCTGCCGGTGCCGACGATTGTCGAGGCCGCCCCGCTGTAGCGACTTAATTCGGCCCTCTCAGCACGGTTGATTCACGACGCGATCGTTTGCACAACAGCGGACACTGCGTCCACCTATCCCAAGGTACGGGTCGATCTACCCGCCAAACCAGCGTCACTAGTCCCGCAGCATCCCTCATCATGGTGCGGGCCCTTCGCCCCGACGCAGTCTGCGGAGGGAGCGTCATGGCTTCCCCGATGCGAGCGCGATCCATGAGTAAACCTATCGTAAACGCTTCCTTGAACGATCAGCCGGCCGCTCCCGAGCAGCGCCAGCACCAAACGGCACTTGCCGACCACCGTTCTGCCAATGCGGAGATGGCGCGCGTACTCAGGACCGAACCGTTCCGCATGGCATTGGATGCCTCCGGCGCGGGCATTGCGCACTGGAAACATGAACCATTGCACGACGTCGTCGAGCCGATGAGCCACCACGTCATCATGGCTTACAATGGCACCATGCAGCGCATGGAGCGGCGGTCAGGAAGATCGGTTGCGATCGGAACGTTTCGCCCCGGGGTCGTGATCATCATTCCGGAGGGGTCCAGCTCCCGATGGGATATTCCGAAACCCGTCGATGTCGTGCAGCTCTACCTTCCTCACACAACGCTCGCGCGCGTTGCCGACGAGGCCAACGCCGCCGCGCCGATCAATCTCCTGGAGCGAACGGCGCATCCCGACGCCATTACATCGCGCTTGCTCCTGAGCGCAGCGGATGCCGTGGAGGGCAACGGGGCCCTGGATACGCTGTTCAGGCAGCAACTGACCGACTTGCTGGCGACGCGTCTCCTGGCTGCGCACACCGGCTCGCCAGCCACGGTCCAGCCGACCATGGGCGGGCTTTCGCCGAAGGTGCTGATCCGCGCTATCGAACGGTTGCGCTCGGACAGCGATGCGGACGTCTCGCTCTCGGCGCTCGCTTCGGAAGCCGGTCTGTCGCGCTTCCATTTCTGCCGCGCCTTCAAGGAAAGCGCCGGGCTTTCACCGCATGCCTGGCTGCGGCAGTACCGCCTCGAGCAGGCCATGGAGATGCTGCGCAACCCTGATGAGTCGATCGTCTCGGTCGCGGCCGCGCTTGGCTATTCCTCCCAGACCGCCTTCGCCGCGGCGTTCAAGAAGCTGACGGGCGAAACGCCGAGCGATTGGCGCAGGCGCATCCGCTAGCGCGGAGCAGACGCCACCGACGGCGACTTAATTCGGCCCGCTCACCAGGCTTTTGCTCGAGGGAGCGAATGACTGCGCAATAGCGGGCATCGCGTCCACCTATCCCAAGGTACAGGTCGAGCTACCCGCCAAACCAGCGTCACTAGACTCGCTGCACGATTCCGCGGCGCTGCGCCCCCCTTCATACTGCGACCACACGGAAGGCAATGGGGCCTTCGCCCGGCGCGATCGCGGAGTGGGCGCATGACCTTGCCGATGCGAGCACAGTCCATGAGCAAGCTGATCGCGAACGATCCTTCGAAGGCTCCGCCGGGCGCTCCCGAGGAACGCCAGCACCCATCAGCGCCTGCCGATCGACGTCCCGCCGATGCCGAAATGGAACGCGTGCTCAAGATGGCGCCGCTCCGCACGGCTTCAGACCCGTCGAATGGCGTGATTGCATACTGGAAACATGATCCCCTGCACGACATCGTCGAACCGATGGCTGATCACGTGATCATGACCTTTCCCGCCGGACCACAGCGGTTCGAGCGCCGGTCCGGAAAATCGGTTGTCGCCGGGACGGTGCGTTCGGGGACCGTGACGGTGATTCCGGCCGGATCGTCATCCCGATGGGACGTCTACGAGCCGCTGACGGTCGTTCACCTCTACCTTCCGCAGGCAACGCTCCAGCGGGTTGCTCTCGAAGCCGGCCTGGCCGGTCCCGGCGATCTCCTGGAGCGGACCGGGCATCCCGACCCCGTTACATCCCGGCTGCTCCTCAGCGCCACAGATGCGATGGAAGGCAGTACGACATTGGATGCGCTGTTCAGGCAGCAACTGACGGATCTCATGGCCACGCGCCTTTTGGCCGCCCACGCAGGTTCGCCTGCCGCCATACAGCCCGTCATCGGCGGGTTGTCGCCGACGACACTCCGCCGCGCCGTCGAGCGCCTGCGCTCGGACAGCGATGCGGACGTCTCGCTCGCGACGCTCGCTTCCGATGCCGGCCTGTCGCGCTTCCACTTCTGCCGCGCCTTCAAGGAGAGCACCGGGCTTTCGCCGCATGCCTGGCTGCGCCAGTACCGTCTCGAGCAGGCCATGGACATGCTGCGCAACCCCGAGACCTCGGTCATCTCGGTCGCAGCAGCGCTCGGCTACTCCTCCCAGACGGCTTTCGCCGCGGCCTTCAAGAAGCTGACGGGCGAGACGCCGAGCGATTGGCGGAGGCGCATGCGTTAGCAGCAATCTCTCTACAGGTACGGCAATCGCTCTGGGGCGGTCGAATATCTGGTTCGTTAATCATCGCAGTGTCCACACAACGACGTTCGGAGACAAACGATGGACTGGAAACACCTTGCAATTGCACCGCGACGAAGGGCCGTCGGGACCGCGCTCGTGTACGGACTTTCATTGACCGTGCGCTTCACTTCACCAACGGGCGAAGAAACGCCGATACAGGCCACGCACGGCGCCAATCCCCTGACCTCGATCATGATCAACAACGGCTCGCCCTCGAGGCCGGTGCTGCCGATCGCCCTGCGCGGCTGGCCGCTGGGTCCGAGAAGCTGCCGCGCGACATGTGAGGGCCCCGCGCTGATGTCGTCACTGCCCAACTGCGCCGCTCCGTAAGGACGCTCCGGTCCTCGTTTCACAATTCGCGTCATCGTCGATCGCAAGGCATGGCCGCCAAACGGCGGGCGGTGGTGACGCGCGCAAGTGCCTAGAAAATCCAACCCAGATCCAACCCCAGGAGTAAACCACATGCGACTGATCATCATCGGCGCCGGCTTCGCCGGCATGTACGCCGCCCTTTCTGCCGCCCGCCTGCGCGATGTCCAGGGCGTTTCGCCGCAAGAACTCGAGATCGCGCTGGTCGCGCCCGAGCCGACGCTGGTGGTCCGCCCGCGGCTCTATGAACCGAAGCCGGAAACCCTGACGGCGCCGTTGCTGGATGTCCTCAAGTCGATCGACGTCGACTACGTGCAGGGCAGCGCAGAGACCATCGACACCAAGGCGCAAACGGTGCAGATCGCGACCTCAAAGGGCACGCGGAAGACGTTGTCCTACAACCGTCTGGTGGTAGCCACCGGCAGCCGTCTGTTCCGTCCCAACATTCCTGGCCTTGCCGAGCACAGCTTTAGCGTCGATTCGCTCGATGACGCGGTCGCGCTCGACAAGCATTTGCATAGCCTGCCCGACCGGCCGGCCGTGAACGGGCGCGACACGGTCGTGGTTGCCGGCGGCGGCTTCACCGGCATCGAGGCGGCGACCGAGTTGCCCGCGCGGCTGCGGAAAATCTTCGGCAAGGACGCCAAGACGCGCGTGATCATCGTCGACCGCAACAGCGCGATTGCCCCCGACATGGGCGAAGGCCCCCGCCCCGTCATCGAGGAAGCCCTGCGCAAGCTTGGCGTGGAGACCCGGCTGGGCGCCGGAGTCGCCTCGCTCGACAAATCCGGCGTCACGCTTTCCAGCGGCGAACACATCGAAACCGAGACCGTGGTCTGGGCCGCCGGCATTCGCGCCGCGCCGCTGACCCAGCAGATCCCCGCCGAGCGCGACAATTTTGGCCGGCTGCTGGTCGACCGCTGCTTGCGCGTGCCCGGAGTGTCCGGCGTGTTCGCTACCGGCGATGCCGCGCGCGCGGCATGCGACGATGTCGGCAACTATGCGCTGATGTCGTGCCAGCACGCCACGCGCATGGGCGCGTTTGCCGGCAACAACGCCGCCGCCGAGCTGCTGGGCGTGCCGACCAAGCCGTACCACCAGAAGGCTTACGTCACCTGCCTCGACCTCGGTGAAGCCGGCGCGCTGTTCACGAACGGCTGGGAACGCAGGGTCCAGATGGTCGGCGATGTCGCCAAGAAGACCAAGCAGGAGATCAACACCGTGTGGATCTATCCGCCGAAGGCCGAGCGCGCCGCCGCGCTCGCCTCCGCCGATCCGGAGCGCGTCACCGACGTAAGCGGCTTCTAACACAATAAGGGCCGCGTTTCCCCGCGGGAAGCGCGGCCCGCCCGGGATCAAACGCAGGAGTTTCAAAAATGAATCAGATCATCCGCAACACTCAACAGGAGACGAACATGAACCTGCACATCACATCAAAGACCGAAGAGTTGGTCCCGTCGCGCTACGCGGTGCGGATCGGCGAGATCGACGTGCTGGTGGTCAGCGATGGCGTGCTGCCACTGCCCACCAAGATGCTGGCCCACAACGCCGACCCGGCCGACCGAGCGGCCTGGCTGCACGACATGTTTCTGCCGCCGGATGCGTTCGATTGGGCGCTGAACGTCGTCGTGGTGCGTAGCGGCGACCAGACCATCCTGATCGACGCCGGGCTGGGGTTCGACCCGGACTTGCAGTTGCCGCGGGCCGGACAGTTGATCAAGCGACTGGAGGCTGCCGGCATCGATCTTGGCGCCGTGACCGACGTGGTGCTGACCCACATGCACATGGACCACGTTGGCGGACTGATCGTCGACGGGGTGAAGGAACGGCTGCGTCCGGACCTGCGCATCCACGTGGCGGCCGCCGAGGTCAAGTTCTGGGAGTCGCCCGATTTCTCGCACACCAATATGCCGCAGGGATTCCCGGATGCGCTTCGGTCGGCCGCCAAGCGCTTTACGAAAGAATACGGCAGCCATCTGCGGACGTTCGAGGAGCAGCACGAGGTGGCGCCAGGAGTCGTCGTCCATCGGACCGGCGGCCACACCCCCGGGCACAGCGTAGTCCGCATCGCGTCCGGCGGTGACGCGCTGACATTCGCCGGCGACGCCGTGTTCGCGGTCGGGTTCGACGAACCCAACTGGCACAACGGTTTCGAGCACGACCCCGAGGAGGCCGCGCGCGTTCGCATCCATCTTTTGCGGCAGCTCGCCGAGAGCGGCGAGATGCTGGTGGCCACTCACCTGCCGTTCCCGTCTGTCGGCAGGGTGGCCGCCGATGGCGACGCCTTTCGCTGGGTGCCGGTGTTCTGGGACTACTGACCGCTTGCCGGGTCAGGCGACGGCCGATCCGGAGCGTGTGACCGACGGTCAATAGCCTCGCACCAAACAGGACCGCGCTCCCACGAAAGGAGCGCGGCTTGGACACAATCGTCAAACCAGGAGTTTTAGAGATGACCAAGCTGACCGTCGGCAAGACGGCCTTCGCCATGCCGCTGACGAATCCGGCCTTCCCGCCCGGCCCCTATCGCTTCGTCAACCGCGAATATTTCATCATCACGTACCGGACCGATCCCGAAGCGCTGCGCCGGATCGTGCCGGAACCGCTCGAGCTCGCCGAGCCGGTGGTGCACTACGAGTTCATCCGCATGCCCGACTCGACCGGTTTTGGCGACTACACCGAGAGCGGCCAGGTCATCCCGGTGTCGTACAAAGGCCAGGCCGGCGGCTTCGTCCATCAGATGTTCCTCAACGATCATCCGCCGATCGCCGGCGGACGCGAGTTGTGGGGCTTTCCCAAGAAGCTCGCGCAACCGAAACTTGCCGTCGAGATCGACACGCTGGTCGGCACGCTGAACTACGGTTCGGTGCGTATTGCCACCGGCACTATGGGCTACAAGCATCGCGCTCTCGACGCGTCGGTCGAAGCCAGAAAACTCGCCGCACCGAACTTCCTGCTCAAGATCATCCCGCATGTCGACGGCACCGCACGCATCTGCGAGCTGGTGCGCTTCCATCTCGAAGACATCAATGTGAAGGGCGCGTGGACCGGACCGGCGGCGCTCGACCTCTACTCGCACGCCCTCGCCCCCGTCGCCGAATTGCCGGTGCTGCAAGTGCTGTCGGCCAAGCATCTCGTTGCCGACCTCACGCTCGGGCTCGGCACCGTCGTCCACGACTACCTGGCTCCGGACGCTGCCGTACGCGGATCCCAGTCCAGGGTCCTCATCGAAGCGAATGCCGGCTGATCGGTCAGCCCCAATGCAAGGAGTTTTGGCAATGCTTAACGTCATGCGCGAACAGACTGATCCTGCGCCGCAGCAGTCCGGCAAGCCGCTGCCCTATGATGTCGTCGCCCTGGTGCTGCAAGGCGGCGGCGCGCTCGGCGCCTATCAGGCCGGCGTCTATGAAGGCCTGCACGAAGCCGGCATCCGGCCGAACTGGCTGGCCGGCATTTCGATCGGCGCGCTCAACGCCGCCATTATTGCGGGCTCACCCGAGGAAGAACGCGTTGCACGGCTGCGCGAGTTCTGGGAGATCATCTGTGCCCATTCGATCGAATGGCCCGCCGGCGAGGGACTGGCCGATGCCTTGCCCTTCGCGTTCGACATCAAGTCGGTGCGCAACGCGCTGGCGGCGACAAGAGCGCTGGTCCAGGGCCAGCCCGGCTTCTTCAAGCCACGCTTCCCCTCACCGCTCTGGTCGCCATTCTCGGGCGATGCCGCGACCAGCTTCTACGACACTGCGCCATTACACCAGACGCTGGAGCGGCTCGTCGACTTCGACCGGCTGAACTCGGGCGAGGTCCGCGTCAGCGTCGGTGCGGTCAACGTGCGCACCGGCAACCTGACCTATTTCGACACCGCCGAGCGCAAGCTTGGACCAAAGCATTTCATGGCATCCGGCGCCTTGCCGCCGGGATTCCCCGCCGTCGAAATCGAAGGCGAGCACTATTGGGACGGCGGCGTGGTTTCGAACACACCGCTTTCCCGCGTGTTGTCCGGCGAGCCATGCGACACGCTGACATTCCAGGTCGATCTCTGGTCGGCCAAGGGCCGCGTGCCCTACGACTTGATGGAAGTGTCGAGCCGGCAGAAGGACATCCAGTATTCCAGTCGCACGCGCGCCGTCACCGACCAGGTGCTGCGGACGCAGAAGATGCGTCAGGCGTTGCAGCGGGTGATGGAGGAACTGCCGGAAAGCGCCAAGGCGAAACCCGAGATCCGCGCCATCGCGGATATGGCACGCCATCGCTCCCACAACATCGTTCACCTGATCTATCAAACCAAGCTCCACGAAGGCCATTCGAGGGACTACGAGTTCGGACTGAGCGCGATGCGCGCGCATTGGCAGAGCGGACTCGAGGACATTCGCCGCACGCTGTCCGATCCGCGCCGTCTGGACCCGCCGCCGCCGGAGCTTGGCATCGTCACTCACGACGTTCATCGCCGCGATTGATCGCTCGGCGCGGTTTATCTGAAAGCATCGAAAGGAAATTGCCATGTTGAAGGGCAAAGTGGCCATCGTAACGGGGTCGACCAGCGGCATCGGCCTCGGGATCGCGCAGGAACTCGCAAAGCTCGGCGCTGACCTCGTGTTGAACGGCTTTGGTGACGCCGCCGAGATCGAAAAGATCCGCGGCGGAATCGAACGCCAGCAAGGCGTGCGTGTCGCCTATGACGGCGCCGACATGTCGAAGGGCGAGGCCGTGCACGGGCTGATCGAGACGACGGTCGAAAAGTTCGGGCGTCTCGACATCCTCGTGAACAATGCGGGCATCCAGTTCACCGCGCCGGTCGAGGAATTCCCGGCCGCCAAGTGGGATGCGATCCTCGCGATCAACCTGTCGGCCGCGTTCCACGGCACCGCGGCCGCAGTGCCGCAGATGAAGAAGCAGCGCTGGGGACGCATCGTCAACATCGCTTCCGCGCACGGTCTCGTCGCCTCGACGCACAAGGCGGCCTATGTCGCAGCCAAGCACGGACTGGTCGGACTCACCAAGGTGGTCGGCCTCGAGACCGCCGGCAGCGGCGTGACTTGCAATGCGGTCTGCCCCGGCTGGGTGCGAACGCCGCTGGTCGAAAAGCAGATCAGCGACATCGCCGCGCAGAAAGGCATCAGTCAGAAGGAAGCGACCAACGAGCTTCTTGCCGAGAAGCAACCGTCGCTCGAATTTGCGTCTCCGGAGCAGCTTGGCGGCACAGTCGCGTTCCTGTGCTCCGCCGCGGCGGACCAGATCACGGGCACCGCGATCTCCGTCGATGGCGGCTGGACCGCGCGGTAGCGAAAGGAGAGGAACATGTCCTCACCAGGGAAGAAGGTGGTCGGCTTGCTCTTGTGCGTCAGCGCGGCGGCGCTCGTCGCTGGAGGATGGGTCTGGTATCGCGCCGGCGAATCGTCGACCGACAACGCCTATGTCCGCGGCGACGTGACCTCGCTCGCGCCAAAGGTCGCGGGATACGTCACGGCAGTCGAGGTCGAAGACAATCAGTCCGTCCGGGCGGGCGACGTGCTGTTCCGGATCGACGATCGCGACTACCGCGCCAGGCTTGCGCAGGCAGAGGCCAACGTCGAATCCGCCCAGGCTCGTCTCACCAATGTCGATGCCGAGATCCAGCTTCAGCACGCGCTGGTCCGGCAGGCCGAGGCCCAGAAGCTTTCGACCATGGCCGAAAGGCATCTGGCGACCAAGGCCTCCGATCGCCGCCGTGAACTGATCCGCACCAACGCGGTCAGCCAGGCCCAGGTCGACGAAAGCGACGCCGCGCTGGCGAGAGCCGAAGCGGGCGTGTCGGCGGCATCGGCAACGGTAGAGGCGCAACAGCAGCGCATCGCGGTGCTCGCCACGCAGCGCGAAGCTGCCGTTGCCGCCGTGGCGCAGGCAAAGGCCGCACGCGATCTCGCCCAGATCGATCTGGACCACACCGTGGTGCATGCGCTGGTCGACGGCGTGATCGGCAACCGCCAGGTCCGCCTTGGCCGGCTTGTCGCGCCGGGCGCCTCCCTGCTCGACATCGTTCCGGTCAACGACGTGTGGGTGGTGGCGAATTTCAAGGAAACCCAGATCGAGAATATCCGGCCCGGTCAGCGCGTCCGCATCACCGTCGACGGATATCCGGACAAGACGATCGAAGGCGTGGTCGACAGCTTTGCACCCGGCAGCGGTTCTGCCTTCAGCATGCTGCCGGTGGACAATGCGACAGGCAATTTCATCCGCGTCGTTCAGCGCGTGCCGGTAAAGATTCGCCTTGCCGGCAACCCGTTGCCGGGCCGTATCGTGCCCGGGCTGTCCGCGCGCGTCGAGATCGACCGGGGAAGCGGCTCATGACCACGACGATTGCGCTGATGCCGGGCCGCGACAGGCCTGCGACCGGGTCTCTTCTGATCGCGGGCATCGTGCTTGCGACGCTGACGGAGGCGATCGCAAGCACCGTCCTGTCGCTCGGGCGCAACGATATCATCGGCGACATCTACGCAACGCCCGATGAGTTCGCCTGGCTGGACATCGGATACACCGCCGCGAAGCTTGTCGGATTCATGGTCACGCCATGGCTGATGAGCCGTGTCGATCCGTACCGCCTGATCGTCTGCGCGACTCTGATCATGGGTGTGGCTTGCGGCATCGCTGCGATCACAACCCGGCTCGACGTGCTGGTCGCGCTCCGCCTCATGCAGGGCTTCTCCGGCGGCGCCCTGCTTGTCAGCGGCCAGGCGATCATCTTCGTCGCTTACCCGCGATCTCGCCAGCCGATCCTCCAGGCCCTGTTCGCGATGGGATCGGTGGTCGCTCCCGCGACGATCGCCCCGGCGCTCCAGGGTTGGTTGATCGACAGCCGGTCCTGGATATGGATCTTCCTCAGCGTCATCCCGGTAGCCGCGGCGGCCACCGGATTGCTGTTGATGGCTGACGGTCCGAGGCGCGTTGCAACCGCACCTCGTCCGTTTGACTGGATCGGCGTCTCGCTGATTACCGTCGCCCTCTTCTGCCTCACTTACATCTTCAGCCAGGGAAGCCGATGGAACTGGTTCGATGAACCTCGTATCCTCTGGCTGACCGTGATCGGTGCAGCCAGCCTGATGCTATTTCTCGGCCAGCAGCTCATGGCCGACGGCCGTGGCCTTATCGACTTCACCATATTCCGCTCCGACGATTTTTCCTTCGCCTTCATCGTCAGTTTTGTCGCAGGCGCCGCATTATTCGGCAGCGCGTTCCTGATCCCCTCCTTTGCCGTATCCGTTCTGGCGTTCACGCCGACCGACGCCGGCCTGCTGCTGTTGCCGAGCGGGGCGCTCTTCGTCGGCGCGCTTCTGTTGGCCGCCTTCCTCATGCAGGCCCGCGGCGCGCCGCCGATCGCCACGGTGCCCTTCGGCATCCTGCTGATCATGCTTTCGATGTGGATGCTGTCGGGCTCGACCAGCGAAAGCGGCGCCCACGATATGATGCCGGCCATCCTGCTGCGCGGCTTTGGTCTCGGTTTCCTGTTCCTGTCGATCACCCTGATCGCCTTCAGCAACCTCGACAAGCGCAACCGCGCAGCGGGCATTGGTCTGTTCAATGCGGGCCGTCAGCTCGGCGGTCTCATGGGGGTCGCCGGACTTCAGACACTGATCGATCACAACGTGGTCAACAACGTCGCGGTACTCGGCGCGAGCGTTACTGCCGGCGCTTCTGCCGTCAGCGACCGGCTGGCGGCGATGTCCGCCATGCTCGCCGCAAAGGGAATGGACACCGTGGCCGCCGGCCGGGCCGCCACGATGCTGCTGGGCCGGGTCGTCACCGGTCAGTCCACCGTGATCGCCTTCGACACCGCGTTCAACGCCATCGCCCTGCTGTTCGTATTCGCCGCGCCGGTGCTGGTCGCCATCAAGATCGCGATCGCCCGCTACGCGAAGACGCACGCTGTGCGCAGTGAACCGGCATTGAGGAGCCGCGACACGAAACATCCCGCGCTGATTCCCGCATTACCGGACATTGCCGGATGGAGACCTGATGCGCGCGCCGAGGTCGTGCTGGCGATCAGCGCGACGCTCGCGCATCGCCGCGGCGCGCACGCTGATCTCAACAGTGTCCTCAAGAACTGCGGATACTCAAAGCAGGATATCCTCTCGGCATTCGAGAATATCGATGATGCCTTCGTTGCGGTTGCCGAACGCAAGGCCTCCCTCATATCCGAGCCGTTGGCGGCGCGTCCCGCTACCGTCGCCGATGTACGCGACACCCTGATCGCCTTCGGACGCATCGCCTGGAAGGAATATTCGACGACACTGGTCGGGCTTCTTCGGGTGGTGATGAGCGAAGGTACGCGCAACGTGCCGCTCAGGAAGCGGGTGTATGAGGCTGGGCCCGAGGCCGTCACGCTGAGGCTGCGGGAGTTTCTGTCGGAAGCGAACGAAAAGGGCGTCCTGTCGATATCGAACGCACACCTGGCCGCCGAGCAATTGATCGGGCGGCTGAGGGAGCCGCTTTATCAGGCGCTGATGCTGAATCCCGCAGCGAGCAGGGAAGAAGCACCCGCCGACAGCATCAAGGCCACCATCGACAAGTTCATCCATGGATGTGCGAGCCCGAGCAGCGCCGGCCCATGATCGATTTCTCGACGGCGCCAGGCCCAACGACACGCACCTTCTCACAGCCGGCAATTCACTGCTGACCCGGCTATGCCCTTTCTCAACAGTCCAAGGAAATCGAATATGCAGAATGAAAAGGTCGTCATCATCACGGGCGGCAGCTCCGGCATCGGGCGGGCAGCAGCGCTGCGCTTCGCCGGACAAGGCTACAAGGTGCTCATTACCGGCCGCCGTCCCGGCCCCATCGAAGAAACAATGTCCGAGCATGCCAACATCGCAGGCACGATGGCGGATAGCGCTTCCGCCGAGGATGCGAAGCGAACGATCGCCAAGGCGCTCGATAGCTGGGGCAGGATCGATGCCTTGGTCAATAATGCCGGCGCGGGCGCGATCCTTCCTCTGGCTGACACGACAGCCGAGCGGATTACGGACATCTTCTCCGTCAATGTGCTCGGCCCAAGCCTGCTCGCCTCTGCCGCGCTACCTCACCTGAAGGAGACGCGCGGAACGATCATCAACATCTCCAGCACATTTGGCCACAAGCCGGCGGCTGGGCTCGCCCATTACTCCGCCAGCAAGGCCGCCTTGGAACACTTGACTCGCTGCTGGGCGCTCGAGCTTGCACCGCTCGGCATTCGCGTGAACGCGGTTGCTCCGGGACCGACGGAGTCAGGCGCGTTGACCGGCATGATGGGGCTGTCCGCTGAACAGGCCGCGGCTGTCGAGGAGCAGGAGCGTGCGAGCATCCCGCTCGGCCGCCGCGGCGTTCCGAACGATATCGCGGAATGGATCGTGCAGCTTGCCGGCCCCGCTTCGCAATGGATGACGGGTCAGGTGATCGCCATCGATGGCGGCTTGGGATTGGCCTAGGACCGACGTCGCGCGGTGAGACGAACGAGCATATCTTCGATCCCGGGCGGCATTCAAGCCTGGGACCGTACGCGTACGGTGACACTCAACGGAGCCCATTCCGGGTCTCCTGCCAAGGAGTGTCACCATGTCCCGCCTCTCGATCGCAAAGCGCTCAATCAGCACCGCGGCCGCAATTCTCGTCTTGATCAGGCTACTGTCGCCGGCAAATGCAATGGAGCTGCCCGCGTCTGTTTCAGTCAGCGCGGCGTCGTATTACGCCGCCGCCCGGGCCGACGGGCAGAGCCGGCCCGTCATCGTGAGTTCGCGACTCCCCTGGCCTGCTCCGGTCGGCCATCGGCAACCGCGCCTCGCCGATATCCCGCAATCGAGCGGCCTCTCCGCATGGGAGCGCGAGCAACAGGTCCTCGACCGGGAGCTCGACCGCAAGCTGGTTATTTGCCGCGGATGCTGATCTCCATGCAATGCCGCGTGTTCGCTAATCCCGCGATTTCAACGAAACGGGTGCCGCCCCGGCACCCTTCGTCGGCCTGCGACTGGCGGGAGGATTCGCTTCCGCGCTCTCCGCAGGTTCAGCATCCGCATGCGTTTCGGGTCTTGCAAAGACCTCACGGCCGGACGGCTGCTGCGTCTTGCGCCACTGCGCCGGCGTGATGCCCATGTGGCTCTTGAATGCGCGCTGGAACGCCGCTTCCGACTGATACCCGACAGCCTCCGCCACGGCGCCCGTGGAGAGAGAAGATTTCTTCAATTCATTAGCCGCCACCGTCATCCTTATATCGGTCAGGAGATCGCTGGCCGATCGCCCGAGCTTCTCCTGGAATTGCCGCGCCATCGTCGCGCGCGACATGTTGGCGAGACGCGCAAGTTCGGGCAGCGACCATGCGCGGCCCGGCTCGTTGAACAGTGCGGCCACCGCCGGCGCCAGGCGCGGGTGACCGGCCAGCGCCAGCAGACCGCGCGGCGCATTATCCGTCTCACTCGCAAGCCGCAGCACCAGCGCGAACATCGCCGTCGAGAGCGCATTCAGCATCGCGCGGCCGCCGAGGCGATCATCCGCGGTCTCGCCGCGCATGAGCGAAACGATGCCGCCCAGCCGCGCGGCGGTGCCCTCCTGTCCGCTCCTGTCACCCGCATGCACGATGAGCAGCGGCGGCAGATAGCTGCGCAGCAGGCGATCGTGCGGGGGAGTGATCGCGAAGTGGCCGCACAACAGATCGAGCCGGTCGTCCGAACCGGGATTTTCAGAGATCGTGAAGTTGAGCGATGCGCGATTGCGCGCCGGCAACGGCGGCGCGCCGCTTCCGTCGTGCATGACATGACGCGGGTTGCCGGGAAGCAGAAGGATATCGCCCGCATTCAACTGCACCGGCCGGCCGCCCGAGGGATCGTCCAGGATCGCCGAACCGGCGAGCACGGCGTGATAGGGCATTTCGTTCGACGCGGCGGGGCCTTGGTCGATGCGCCACGGCACACCGTAGCTACAGCGCAGATCGAGCCGCCCGCGCACCGGCATCACCTCGAACAGCCGGCTGAGCCAATCCATGGCGGCCTCCCGAAACATCCAACGTGAGACGAATGAGCATATACTAGAGATTTTACGACATTCAAGGTCTCAAATTCGAACCCTATTGTCACTCCGTACTCATTCACCACCCCAACCACGGAGTGACATCATGTCCCGTCTTTCAGTCCCCAATCTCGAATCCGACACCGGCCCGTCGGGCCAGGTTTATGCCCAGATCAAGAAGGCGATCGGCAAGGTCCCGAACACGTATGCGGCGATCGCCGCGCACGGCCCCGCCGCGCTCAAGTCGGTGCTGGCCGCCGATGCGGTGCTTGCGGCGGGCACACTGAGCAAGCGTGACCAGGAGGTCATCAAGCTCGTCATCAGCGGCGCCGCCGGCTGCGACTACTGTGTCGCCGCGCACTCCTATCTCGCCAAGCTCGCCGGGCTCAAGCCCGAGGTGCTGAAGCAGATCCACGACGGCCGGCCTACCGGAGACGCCACGCGCGACGCGCTGATCGGCTTCGTCCGCAAGCTGGCGCAGTCCAGCGGCACCGTGAGCGATGCGGATTTCGCCGCGATCAAGGCCGCCGGCTACAGCGACGCGCAACTGGTCGAGATCAGCCTCGCGTTCGCGACCGTCGTCTTCACCAACGTCTTCAACCGCATCAACGACACCGAGATCGACTTCCCCGCAGTCGCGTGAAGCAACTGCATTGGAAGCAAGCATTCAAAGGATCATGACCATGACCACGATTTCCAACACCATGCAAAATCCACTCGTCCGCGCACTGCGCAACTCCGGCCTGCTTGCGGAGGACCTCGACTACCACATCGTTCGCACCTCGATGGTGATCATGTTTTTCTTCTTCGGTTACCAGAAGTGGTTTCCGTACGAGTTCGAACGGCTGGTTCCGTTTATCAGCAACGGGCCGCTGATCTGGTGGCTCTATCCCGTGTTCGGCCACGCCGGCGCGAGCTACTTCCTGGGTGTCTCCGAGTGGACGTTCGGCGCTCTTCTGCTCGCAGGCTTCTGGGACAAGCGGCTCGGCGTTCTCGGCGCGCTCGGCGCTACCGGTACCTTCATTGCGACCGTCACGATCATCCCGTTCATGCCCGAAGGTTGGGACGTCGCAGCGGGCGGTTTTCCTGCGATGACTGGCAACGTGCCTTTCCTGATGAAGGATGTCGTTCTGCTCGGCGTCTCGCTCTACCTCCTGCGGCAGGACGTGGTTCGCCTCATCCGGTAACGGAGTGACGGACCTGTATGCCGCGCGGCGACGGCCGGCCTGCTCTCCGAGGGCCGGCCGTCTGCTTTTATAATCGACGTTGAATTCCATCGTTATCGGCCGGCCGGATCGCCATTGCCCGACAATATCTGGGCGGCGCCGCCGAGGCCGCGACGGAAGGCTTCATCAAATGTGACGCCGCGAACCTGCCAGCGATGCGGGCGGCCCTGCCATTGCAGCTCCCAATCGGTGGCCCATCCGAGCGCGCGGTCATCCCACACCAGATGTCCGGTCAATGGCAGTATCGGGCCTTCCCCGGCCGGCGCCTCGAATCGCCCGGCCCACGTGCCCCGCGCTTCGATCTCCTTCGGCGGCAACACAATGGCCATCCCGCGCCTGTCGGCCGCGTCAAGCAACGCGTCCCGCTGTAGATCGGACTTTGCGCCATCAGCCGTGACGAAAAATTTCCGCGCTCCCTGCTCCATCTCGGCAAGCACGAAGAGGCGCGGACGCGGTGAAAGCCACGGCTTGAGGCCGAGCTTACCAAGCAGATCGTCGATTTTCTTTTCGTCGAAATCGACGGTGAGATCATAGGGCCGATCACGCGTGCCCTGTTCGTCGCGAATGGGCTTGCCCTCGAACTGATCGCGATAGCTGAATGCCTTGACGAAATCTTTTGCGTTCGATTTGTGAACCGCAAGCCGGCGATCGCCCGCCAGCTTCTGCGCGCCGGATACCTTGATGAGCACGTCCTCGAGACACCTGCCGAATCCGATCAGGCGATTGGCCTCGCCCTGCCCTGTGACGACAGTCTTGGTGCGATAGAGATCGGCTGCGTTCGCCGCCATCGCACCCGCGCACCAGATCAGGAACGCTGTTACGAACATCCTGGCGATGGCGAGACTCCGGTATCGCTTCATTTGCCTTCTCCGCGTCACTTGCCGCAAGCATTGCTCTGTCGACTCGGCCGGCCTACGATGTCATGAAATGATGGGTGGAAGCGAATGGCACTGATCAAATCAATCGAGACCGGATTCTACCGGATTCCGCTGACGGTTACTCTTTCAGACAGCACGCACGGCGAAATCAAGGCGTTTGAACTCGTGACATGCCGCGTCCGCGATTCCGACGGAGCTGAAGGCGTCGGCTATACCTACACCGTCGGCCGCAACGGCGGCGCGGTTGCCGATATTCTCAGGCGAGAAATTCCCGAGCTGGTCGCAGGCCGCGAGGCTGATGATACCGAAGCGATCTGGAATCACGTGTGGTGGGGCCTGCATTACGGCGGCCGCGGCGGGCCGGTCGTGCTCGCGCTTTCGGCGCTCGACATCGCGCTGTGGGACCTGAAGGCGCGCCGCGCCGGTCTGCCGCTGTTTCGCCTGCTCGGCGGCTTTGACGCGCGCGTGCCCTGCTATGCCGGCGGCATCGACCTCGATCTTTCGGTCGAAGCTTTGCTGAAGCAGACCGACGACAATCTCGCCAAGGGCTTTCGCGCCATCAAGATGAAGGTCGGCCGCCCCGACCTTGCTTCCGACGTCAAGCGCGTGCAGGCGATGCGCCGGCATCTCGGCGAAGGCTTTCCGCTGATGGCCGATGCCAACATGAAATGGACGGTTGAGGAAGCCATTCGCGCCGCGCGCGCCTTGCAGCCATATGATCTCACCTGGCTCGAGGAGCCGATCATTCCCGACGATATCGCAGGTCACGCCCGCATCATGTCGGCCGGCGGCGTGCCGATCGCGGCAGGCGAGAATTTGCGCTCGCTCTGGGAGTTCAAGAATTATATCGAGGCCGGTGCGGTCTCCTATCCGGAGCCCGACGTCACCAATTGCGGCGGCGTCACCTCCTTCATGAAGATCGCGCGGCTGGCGGAGGCATTCAATCTGCCAGTGACCAGCCACGGCGCGCATGATGTCACGGTGCATCTGCTCGCGGCCTGCCCGAACCGCTCCTATCTCGAGGCGCACGGATTCGGGCTTGGCCGCTACATCGAGCACCCGCTGGTGCTCGAACAGGGAATGGCCATAGCTCCAACGCGACTTGGCCATGGCATCACCTTCGACTGGGACGGACTGGCAAAACTCTCGCCGTAGCGCGTACGGCGAGAGCCGGGTCGCGGAGCCTATGACGAGTACTTCACCGTGCAGCCATAGGCGCGCGTCGCGGGATTGGAGACCGACTTTCCAGCCTTCAATTCGGCCAGCGCATCGTCGACAAAGTTCTTCGCATCCTTGACGTCAGCGGCGCGCGTCGTCGGCTTGTCGTCGATACCGCCGGCATAGGCGAGCACGCCGTCCGGCTTGATGATGTACATGTGCGGGGTGACGGTCGCGCCATAGGCGCGAGCGACCTGCTGCTTGGGATCGAGCAGCACTGACGATGGCTTTGCGTTGCGCTCCGCGGTGAGGGATTTGGCGCGGGCGGCATCCGCAAATCCCTGTTCACCGGGCGGCGAGGAGATGACGGTCAGCCAGACGATGCCCTGCTCGGTCCATTTCTTCTGTAGCGCCTGCATGTTGCCGGTGCCGTAATGCTTGCGGACATAGGGACAGCCGTCGTTGGTCCACTCCAGCACGACCGTCTTGCCTTT
Organism: Bradyrhizobium lablabi; assembly: GCF_018129385.1. GTDB lineage: Bacteria > Pseudomonadota > Alphaproteobacteria > Rhizobiales > Xanthobacteraceae > Bradyrhizobium > Bradyrhizobium lablabi_C. The sequence continues at coordinate 646,375 of NZ_JAFCLN010000002.1, read as the reverse complement.
ATAATCGTTGAGATTGACCGTCTTGCCGTCGGTGTTCACGGCCGAGAATGCGGGAGCCGGCGTGCCGACCTTCGGTTCTGCCTGCGACGGCGTACCGGCCAGCAGCAGAATGGCGGCGGAGGAAGCGAACATCGTCGTGAACGTGCGTCTATCCATTGTCTGTCTCCAACTTCGATGCGATCGGGTTCAGATTTGCTTGAGTGCATCCAGCACGAGCGATTGCGTCAGGATCTGCGGCAACACCACGGGTTCGCTGCCGCTGCGATATAGCACATAAAGCGGCACGCCGCTGCGGCCGAATTTCTCGAGCAGGCGCGTGATTTCCGGATTGCGATTGGTCCAGTCGCCCTTGAGATAAGCAATGCGCTTGGACCCGAATACCTCGCGCACGGCGCCCGTCGACAGGGCGGTCCGTTCGTTGACGAGGCAGGTGATGCACCAGGCCGCCGTCATGTTGACGAAGACCGGCTGCCCGGAAGCCAGCAGCGCATCGAGCTTCTGCTGGCTGAAGGCTTCGTAGCCGGCCTTCGACGATGCGGCCTGTGCGGTCGATTCAGTCGGTCGATTGAGGTCAATCACCACGGCAAGCGCGACCACACCGGCAAGCGCGATGGCGGTCAAGCCTTGAAAGGCACGCCTCGCTCCACTCGCATGCCCTTGCGACAGTCCATAAGCCCACGCGCCGAACGCGATCAACACAAGCGCTGCCAGCGCGGCGAGCAATCCCGTCGCGCCGACCTGAAAGCTGAGAACCCAGATCAGCCAGGCCACGGTCGCGTAGAGCGGGAAAGCAAGAAGCTGTTTCAGCGTTTCCATCCAGCGTCCTGGCTTTGGCAGCAGTCGTTGCAGGCCCGGGACAAAGGCCAGAATGAGAAACGGCAATGCGAGCCCAAGCCCGAGCGCGAGAAATACCGCTAGCCCAACGGCAAACGGCTGCACCAGCGCAAAGCCGATCGACGCCCCCATGAACGGCGCGGTGCATGGTGTCGCCACCACCGTTGCCAGCACGCCGGCAAAGAAAGAACCCGGCAGGCCGCCCTGTTGCAGAAGACGGCTTCCGCCGACGCGGGTCAGCGACGCGCCGACGGCCAGGATACCGGAAAGACTCAAGGCAAGCGCGAACAGGATGAACGCCAATGATGCGACCATCAGCGGCGACTGGAGCTGAAAGCCCCAGCCGATCTCGGCGCCGCCGGCGCGCAGCCCATACAGCACTCCTGCCAGAATGGTGAAGCAGGCCAGTATCCCCAGCGCATAGGCGATGCCATGCAGGCGCACGCGGCGCGGCGTCTCGGCTCTTTGCTCGGTCAGATGCAGGATCTTGATCGACAGCACCGGGAAGACGCAGGGCATGAAGTTGAGGATGACGCCCGCGATCAGCGCGAACATCATGGCGTAGAGCAGCGTCATGCCGCCCTCGCCTGCCGCCGGGCCGGCAGACGGCGTCGCCTCGATCGCAAAGGCATGCGGGACAGTCTTGCCGCCGATGTCCTCCTCCAGCACCAGCACGCCGTCGATCGCTTTTGGAATCGTTTTCGCGATCTGGCTGCGTTCGATGGTGATCTGCGTCGTCTGCCCATCGTTGCGCAAAATCTGCTTTGGGGCATTTTCGATCAGCGAATTGTCGTAGGGGAAGAATGTCGCCGAGCGGATGGCGTCGCCGCGCAGGTCGCTGGCGTGCAGCGACAGCGTGATTGTTTTCGCGTCGGTGCCAAAGGTCGCGTTCCAAGGCGATGGTTGCGGCAGCTTGCCGCGGGCCGCATCGAACAAGACATTGGTCTGGGACGGCGCGCCCGGCTGCGCGACAGGAACCGCGAGCGAGACCGAGGCCTCACCGGGGATGCAGATTTTCTCGCAGACGAGATAGCCGACATCGGCGGCGAGATTGGCCGTGGTACCAGGCGCAAGGTCGCGCGGCGGCGTGATACGCGCCAGCAGGATCGTTTCGCCCTCGTAGCCAAAGTTTGCGGCCGGCCCGACCCGGATCAGCGATGGCGCTGGCCATTCGATATCGCCGGCCGAAAAGCCTTGCGGCAATTTCCAGGTCACCTGCGTCGGCTCGCCGGAGTCGCCGGGATTTCGCCAGTAGGTGTGCCAATGCTGCTTCATCGTCAGCTTCACGCCGACGCTGAAAGGCTCGCCCGGCACGATGGCCGCGGGCTCGGCCAACAACTCAACCTTGACGAGGTCAGCCGCGTTCTGCGCCCGCGCGGACGTGAACGCGAGGGCGAACAGGCATAGGCCTAAGGTCAAGGCGCGGACAAGATGACGAACGATCATAAGCCTCAGCGAGAATGAGAACACGGTGAATAGCCAATCCTGGGCAACGTCCTATGAAAAACCCCGCGATGCCGCAAACTGTGGCATCACAAGCCGGTGAACCAGCTCCCTGCAAGCCGGGAGCTTGCAGGGAGTCGTAATCGTTAACGGCAAAGGCGCCGCCGCTACCGCACCGCGATCGGCGACACCGTAGAGCCGGAGCCGCCCTGGATCTTCAGCGGCTGCATCACGAAGGCGAATTCGCTGACGCCCTTTTGCACGAGCTCGTCGAGCTTCATGTTCTCCAGCAGGTGAACGCCGTTCACGACCAGCGCGAGCTGATGCACCGGCAAGGACAATTGCTTGTCGGGGTTGGGCGCGACCTCGACCGGCCAGTTGTCGGCACCGAGCAGCATCGGGTCCTTTGCTATGATCCACTGCGCGGCCGGCACACCGAGCCCCGGGCAGGATTTGACATAGCGGGGGTTGTCCTTGCCGTAGAGCTTGCCCCAGCCGGTGTGGATGACGACGGCATCGCCCGCCTGCAATGTCAGGTTCTGCTTCTTCAGCGCGCCCTCGAGATCCGCCACCGTGATCTCGTAATTGTCACCCAGCATCTCGACGCCCTTGAAACCGGCGACGTCGATCAGCACGCCGCGCGTGAACAGCGCGCCAACATTGTGAATGCCGAACTTCTTGAAGCCGGTGCGGTCGGTATTTTCGGCCACCTTCTGGCAATTGTACCAGCTATCGAGATGGGTCTGGTGCGCAAAGCCGTCGAACTGCGTGCCGACCTGGCCGAGTTCGGTGATGATTATCTCCTCGTTCGATCCGCGCATGTTGGAGAATTCGTTCATGAACGTGCGCTTGGTGTGCATGTCAAACCGCCGCGTTCCGAAGAACGCCATGCTCGGACCGAGCACATGCGCAAGCTCGATCACTTCGCCGGTCTTGATCAGTTTGGCGGCGTTCAATACGGCCGCAGGCTTCTGGTGATTGGCCGAACCGCGCTCATCGGCCGCGCCCCATTTCGACGGGCAGCGCGCACTTTCCGGCGGGACCGTCCAGCTTGGCGCCTGCGCGCCGGCAACGGTGGAAAAGGCAAGCGTGATCGCCGCACCCAACAAGAATGCTCTCATCTGTCTCCTCCCATGACAGGGCGCTCTGCTACCGGCACCCCCGAGACGGATAGTGCGGTTCCATTCGCGGCGGTTTCAAGTCCCGGCGCGCGCCGCAGCGGTGTGGCGTCTGCGCACACACCACGCCAGCCCGACTGTGGCACGTGAACCTGACCGCCGCCCTCGAACGACAAAGGCGCACCATCTCTCGAATTGCACCGCAGCATCGTGAACCATCGGCCGGCACAACGCGTTACAGGACCACGACAAACGAGAAGACGATGATCAGCACCCGAATTGTTCAACTGTTCCTTGCAGGACTGCTGGGCCTGATATGCGCCAATACGCCGGTGCATGCCTTCGACCCCGCGCGAGGGGTTCGGGAATCGATCACGCAAAGTGTTCGTGACGACGTCAGGCGGCAAATCCGGGCACGCGAAATCCGCGAGCAGCGCTTCCGCGACAGCCGTGCGGAATTTCGCAGCCACAAGGGCAACATGTCGAAACGCAAGATTCGCATGCGCTGAGGAGCAAGGCGGCAACGTCACAAATCCTTCTCGGCAAGTTCACGAAACGCATCGGGAACGGAACGGGCGATACCCAGCGCGACCGAGCCGTAGCCGATGGCGTCCCATCCGAAACGATCGCGGATTTTGTCGACGGCGCGATCGGCCGCCCACCGCGCCATGCCTGTTTTGCTGCCGGGACGGCGGGGTTCATCGGGAAGTCCCAGCGGCAGTTCCAGCTCCAGGTCCCAGTGCTCCTCAAGGTGCGACACCGAGATCGCCAGCAGCGAGATGGTCTGTTCCTCGGGATGTTCTGCGAGCACCGCCCGGACAAGCTCTTCGGCAAGCTCGGCGAGGATCACGGTCGCGGAGATCGGCGCATCGAGCGTGACCGAACGCGTCACCGAGTTCAAATTGGCGAAACGAACGCGCACCGTCACGGTCCGCCCGGGCTTCGATCTGGCCCGGAGCCGGGTGCCAATCCGGTCGGCAAGGTGAAACAGGGTCGGCCGGAAAATCCGCGCCTCGACCGGTTTCCTGCCGATCGCCGACTGCGCGCCTACGGAGCGGGCACGACGGTCGGTCTGGATGGCGCGTGGATCGCGGTTCCATGCGAGCGCGGCAAGTTTCTCTCCCGCGGCAGGACCGAGCAAATGTTCGAGCGACCATCCAGGCAGCCTTGCGAGCTGTCCGATCGTTGCGACGCCGATCCCGGCCAGTTTGGCCCTGGTGACGGGGCCTACGCCCCACATCAATTCGACCGGCAGGTGATGAAGGAATTGCAATTCGGTGCCGGGATCGACCACCACCAGCCCGTCCGGCTTGGCCACCTGTGAAGCGATCTTCGCCAGATGTTTTGTGCGCGCCACGCCAACCGAGATGGGAAGGCCCAGCTCCACCCGCACACGCCGGCGGATCGCCGCAGCAATTTCGGCGGGCGAACCGAACAGGTGCGTGCAGCCCGCCACATCGGCGAAGGCCTCGTCGATGGAAATCCGCTCGATGCTCGGCGTGAAATCGCCGATCACCTCGATGGCGGCATCGCCCAGCCGCTGGTATTCCCTGAAATGTCCTTCGACAAAAATCAGATGCGGACAGAGCTCGCTGGCCTGCCGTCCCGACATGCCGCTGTGGACTCCGAACGCCTTGGCCTCGTAGGAAGCCGCCAGCACGACTCCGCCGCCCACGGCAACGGGCTTGCCGCGCAGCGACGGCTCAAGCATCTGCTCGACCGAGGCATAAAACGCATCGAGATCCGCGTGGAGGATGGTGGCTGTCATTGCCATGCCGACCGTTCGCCCCCAGCGAGATTTTTGCGTAGAGAACATAATGAGAACACGGGTGGTGAGTGTCAAGCCGAAGGCGGCGTAGGACACTGTTGCCGCGACGTCAGTCGTCATTCCCCGCGAAGGCGGGGAATCTAGTACGCCGCGGCTTCTCGGTTCAATCACAGCTGTCTCTGGAATACTGGATCCCCGCCTGTGCGGGGATGACGAGTGAGTGTGTGTTCTCGTTCTCGCGACGCAATTTGCATCCGAGTTTTGAAATTCGTTGCCCCTCTGAAGCCAGAGGGCGCAGGGAATGCCGGGTGCGCGCTGCACCCGCGGTCTCGTGTGCCTGATGCGCAAGCACAAAAAGCTGCACACGAGCATACAGGTGAGCGGAGAACACTCCGACATCCCCTGCGCAATGGTGTTACGGCTTACTTCGTGATCTTCCCGGTGGGGCGAGCTCGTTGTCACCGTCATCCCTGAGAAGCGCCAGCTTCTCACGAACTTGACGCCAGCCTCGCGGCGTCAGAACCACACGACTTGACCGTACGCAGCCCGGCTTCGCCAACCGCCTTCGTCCGAAGGCGGACTTCGGCGGGTCAGGAGAGGCTTCGCCGGGCATGGCCCGTGCAGTCCTCTCTTGAAGCGCAACGCCACTCGCCTGTGGCGCCACTGCGTCCATCGCATCCCGCGCCCAACGTGTCGTGACGATGGCGATACGCCCCTCATGTGGGTGCGAGACGGGTGGGTTATACTTCTGATTTTCAGAATCGTAAAGCGAAATATTTTGCACGGCGATCTGGACGAGCCAAATCAGCTTGAGATTGCTCGGGAAATTCGATTCCGTGCGCAACGGAATTCGCGGCCAGTTCGTGTGCATAAGGCCGGCATGATTGGCGCCGCGCAACAGGGAAAGGGCAACGTCGACGGGATACGCCGATCGTTCGAACATCCAGCACTGTGCGCCCGATTTAATTCATCCATCGGGCGATCCTTCACCTCGACAAGCGTTCGTTTCACGTCGGCGAGCCGCGGCTTTCTTGTCCCGCGGCCGAGGCGATGCGCGAAGTTGATCGACCGTCCGTCAGACCTGTTTCCCAAGTTCGGGAAACATGCGCTCACGTCCGATTTGCCGGAGCTTCTTTCCACCGCTCGATACGCGTTGAGGGGCTGACGACGGACAGCTACCTCGCCCCGCGGACGCCCAACCTACGGCTGAACGACGCCCACTATTTTGCAGGTTATTTGGCCTGTGCCAACGGCCACCATGTTGAAGTATATCGCTGGGTATTTTCCCTCCCCAAACAGGAAGTTGGTCTTGAATTTTGCGGCGGAGAAGGTGTTGCCCGCCTGGGCGTTACCGGTTTGCGCGGGGAAGTACTCAAATCGGCGAAATGGTCCGGACGTTGGACTGTCGGACACGGCAATCGCCGATTGCGCAATCGGTTGGGTGTGAGTGAACAGGCAACTAACGTCTGTGATCAGAATCTTGTTCGTCGGCGGTGCAGGATTGAAAATCAGATGGCAGGCCGAGTTGCCTGCACCAAAGCATGACGCAGACTTGGTCTCCTCGTAGAGGTTGCCGACGATTATGACCCCTTGGGCTGAAGCGGAGGTGACCGCCATCGTTGAAGCAAGCACGGCCAGAACGAGAGAAACAAAAAAACAAACCAATTTCATTTTTTACTCCGCGGTTTTTTGTCGACGCTCTACCGCGCGGCAAGTCAAAAATTCGGATCGCCGCGGATAAACACGGTCCGAGCAGTTTGGCTGGCTTTCCCCCTGCTGGCAATTCGAGGCGCTCTGTTGCGCCTGGAGGCTGACCCAAATACCGCAGCCGCCAAGTCCGGGCAGATAGCTTTACCGCGCTCGAACCGACTGCGACCTCATGGTGGAGCAGCCGGAAGAAAGATCGAGAAGCGCAAGCGGTGCGGGCGGCAAATTTCATTTGCCGGTGTCCATGCGGTGCGCGGATGTGCCGCGCCTGATCTCGGGCCACCAACACCCGCACGGCAGCGCTTTCAAGAGAGGGCCACAAGAAGAGCGATGGCTGCTCTATTGACGCTCCCGCGACGCTAGGATTAGCTGCCATTTTTACTTGAATGGAGATTAACGGTGTTTTTTCGTCGCCTAGCTCTCTTTGCGACCGTTGCCAGTGCGCTCGTCGTCGCTACCCAGGCCAACGCAGCCCCCGTCATTGTCGGCACTTACTGGGACGAGAGCGCGTCCGGGATGTGTAGCGCGTCTCTTTGTCCGGTCTTCTTCTCGCAATTGCCGCCAAACAAACGCCTGATGGTACGTGAAATCAATTGCAATATTCTGACGGCATCCCAGCCGCGCCGGGCGATTCTACAAATTTCAACAGTAGCAAATGGCGCTGATACCCTTGCTCGGGTTTTGCCGATTCCAATCCCGTATGTCCCGCCGGTAGCGGGCGGTTTCTACTACACCAGCGCGAACCTCCAGACACGCTGGTTGATAGGTGAAGGGCGATTTCCATACCTGTTGGTTGAGCAAAATCAGTCGGGGACTGCCGGTGTTACCTGCACCATGATCGGCGACCTGGTCGATCCGGCCTAGCCGAGATCAATCTGCCCCTGTCGGGTCATTCTTTGGGGGCGGCTGGCTGGTCGCCTGCCGTCTGCCTGGAAGAAGAAAAGATTTCCCAGGTGACCATGAAGATGGCTGCGATCAGCGGGCCAATGACAAAGCCGTTCAGGCCGAAAACCTCGATGCCGCCCAGCGTTGAAATCAGCACGACGTAATCGGGCAGCTTGGTGCCTTTGCCGACCAGGAACGGACGAAGGATGTTGTCCACCAGTCCAATGACGAGCACGCCGTATGCGATCAGGCCGATGCCCTGCCACACGGCTCCGCTGGCCAGAAGATAGATTGCAGCGGGAAGCCAGACCAGGGCGGCGCCGACCGCGGGCAGCAGGGACAGGAACGTCATCACCACCGCCCAAAGCAGCGGTGCATGGATTCCGAGAAACCAGAATGCGATGCCGCCGAGCGTGCCCTGGACAATGGCCACCAGGATTCCACCCTTGACCGTCGCGCGAACGACGTCGGCAAATCGGGCAAACAAGGCGGTCTTTTGATCGGCGTGCAGTGGAATGGCCTGCTTGACCCGTTCGGCCAGCGCCCTGCCGTCGCGCAACAGAAAGAACAGCAGGTAAAGCATGATGCCGAGGCCGATCACGAAATCCAGCGTGTTCATGCCGATGCTCAGCGCCTGGGGAGCGACGAGCTGTCCGCCCCTCATGAGATTGGCCGCCAGTTTTTCGCGAACGGCTGCGAGGTCGGTCAGGTTGAGGCGATCCAGTATGCCGGTTACCCAAGCGGGCAGGGCCTCGAATATCCGCTGGATGAAGCGGCCGAAATCGTACTCACCCGACTGGAGCTTGGCGTGAATGCCGGAAGCTTCCTGAATCAGGGACGCCGCGATCATCGCGAGCGGCAGAATGACCAGTGTCAAAATGATCAGGACAGTAGCCGCGGCCGCAAGGCTTGACCTTCCGCGCATGGACGTCAGCAATGCCCGATTGAGCGGGGCAAAGATCACCGCGCCGACGATGGCCCAGAGCACGGCGCCATAGAAGGGCAACAGGATCCAGGCGAAAGCGACGGTAACGGCGAGCAGCAGGATCAAAAAGCTTTGGTTCTCAAATCTAAGCACGCTTGTCTCGCTTTCATCAGCTTCTGCATCTTGCGAAGTCATCCGTAGCATCCGGGCCGATTGAGAGAGCCTGCAATCCGTCTCCGGCGGTCGCCCGTCCATCGCCTTATGATACCACGGCGCTTCGAGGGGCTTCCACGCTCACTCGATCACGATTCGCCGCGGCGACCGGCCTTGGCGCCTGGGATGATGCGGTTCATCCGTCGCGGGAAATTTCGGCATAACGCCTGGCTTGGCTGCCATTCAGCTTGATCGCGGACGATCGGGTGGCGATCTGCCGGTGTTCGGGATGCTAACGCGGTCGCGAGCGTTCAGTTCAATGCCGCGCGCCGGCCGCGCAGCCCAAGCGTCTCCGACGGGTACTCGCCGAACAGCTCGCGATAATATTGCGAGAAGCGGCCAGGTTCGGCAAAGCCTTGCTGCATGGCGACCTCTGCAACGGTGGTCTTGCCGGGCGCGCTTTCCTTTAGCGCGGAATGGATCGCGCAGAGGCGCTTGTGGCGCAGGAACGTGACAGGGCCGATGCCGAACACCTCATGGAAGGCGCGGTGCAACCCGCGCCGCGATACGCGGAACGCCGTACAAATCTCCGACACATGAACGGGGCGTGCATCGGCGGCGGCGAGATAGTCCTCGACATTGTGGACGAGCCGCAATGCGGACGGCAGCGTGCCGAGGTCGTCGGGCGGCAGTGACTGGACGATCGTTGCGGTGATGCAGTCGATGATGGCACGTTTCCAGAAATCGGCGGATGCCTGGTTCAGCGCGTGCTGATGTTGCGTAAGGCGGGATACGATTTGCGGCAGGCGGCCGGCCGTCATGGCGGCGATGGCGGGATCGGCGCGAAAGCGATTCCTCTCGCACCAGGTCGCGGGGTCGCTCAGGCGTGCCTCGCCGGCAAACATGGTGACGACCTCGTCGAGGTCGAATCGCAGTGCCGCGTAGGATGATGCGCCATGGAAGATGCCGTCATGCTCTACCGCGGGCGGAATCACCAGCACGTCGGCCGGGCTCATGTCGAAGGCAAAATGGGTGACGCGGTCTTCCGCCGACAGCAGCATGCCGACGATCAGTTTTTCGTCGCTGGAGGTGCGCTGGGTGCGGACGCCGAGATTGAACGAGCCGACGCTGAGCGAGAAATCGCCGATACCGACATGCGATAGCGTGCCGCGCAGTCTGCCGCGCCGTAGCTGCATGACATCGACATGCGAACCACGCACAGCTTCGTGCAATCCCTCGAAGCTGTTCAGGTCAGCGCTGCTGACTGAAAGCTGTTCGCCCATGTAACGCGCCTCGAACTGCCACGCGAGTACAATAGGTCACACAACTAACTGGCGACAATGACTTTTTTGCAACGGCGACAATTTGCGCGATCCGGCGTGCGTTCTGCATTCGGGAATTTTTGGCACATAGTGCACTTGTTACCCGCGTCGCCGAGGCTAGCCTTGCGTGCATGGGAAATGAACTGCTTTACCGCATTGCTGTGATCGTGGTGGGCTCCATACCTGTGGCTTTGCTGGCTCTGACCTTGTTTCGCTAAGCCGGTTTGACGCGGCACGATGTCGTTGCCACGCAAGCCCTTGCAGCTTGCGCCGAAAAACTTCGGCGACTTTTCATAAAAGGTGATTTGCATGACGCCGATCGATTGATCGACGTCCAGCCATTTTTCGTTAGGTGTGACATGGCCCGGCCTGCATTTGGCACGAACTGCACATCACAGACCCTTCGCGCTGATCTATCTTAGCAATTTCCAGGGAGCTGAAGCACGTCTACGTTGCATCACCAGCGTGGGCCGACAGAGGAGGAGTATGCGCAGCGCGTGCGCATGGAAAAAGGAAAGTGGGGCTGACTTGTTTCCTTCGTCCGGACAGTCCGGCGGGGTTGAAAATGAAAGGGCTCGACAAATGCGTTCATCAAAGACGACGGCTGATCGTCGGGGACGTGACTTTTCCAACATTCTCGGCGGTCTGGCTTGCGGCGTAACACTTGCGCTCGGTGCGTCATCCACTCCCGCTTGCCCGATGAATATCGGGGCGGCGCGCGCGCTCGGCACGCAAGCTGCCTCGGACCAATCATCCCGCACGCAGGACTTTTGGGACTACTGCCAGTAGGCCGCCAACATGCGTGGAGGGGCGTAGCCGTGCAGCCGACGGAAATCGGAGACAGCGAAGCGCAGCCGGATGAGCGCCAGACCGACGAAATGGTCTGGATCGAAGGCGGCACCTTCCGGATGGGATCGAACGATCATTATCCGGAAGAGGCGCCGGTGCATCGCGTATCGGTGGACGGCTTCTGGATCGACCGTACGCCGGTGACGAACCGGCAATTCAAGGATTTTGTGAGGGCGACCGGCTACGTCACCACGGCGCAGGTCCCGCCCGATCCGAGGGATTATCCCGGCGCTTTGCCGCACATGATCTATGCGGGATCGCTGGTGTTCTCACCGCCGCGGCGCGTCACCGACCTGCGCGACTGGAGCCAGTGGTGGACCTTCATGAAAGGGGCTGACTGGCGGCATCCCTACGGGCCGAAGAGCAGCATCAACGTATCGGACAATCATCCCGTCGTGCACGTGTCCTTTGCCGATGCCATGGCTTTCGCAAAATGGACCGGCAAGGATCTGCCGACCGAAGCCGAATGGGAGTTCGCCGCGCGTGGCGGCCTCGACGGCGAGGAATATGCCTGGGGCAATGCGCTCGCGCCGGGCGGCCGGCACATGGCCAATATCTGGCAGGGCAATTTTCCGACCGAGAATCTGGGGCAGGACGGCTTCGAGCGCACCTCGCCGGTGACGGCGTTTCCGCCGAACGGCTATGGCCTTTACGACATGATCGGCAATGTCTGGGAGTGGACCTCCGACTGGTGGTCGACAAGGCATGAAGCCGACGCGCCCAAGGCCTGCTGCATTCCGCAAAATCCGCGCGGCGGCCCGGAGGCCGGCAGCCTTGATCCATGTCAACCCGATATCCGCATTCCGCGCAAGGTTTTGAAGGGCGGCTCGCACCTCTGCGCGCCCAACTATTGCCGCCGCTACCGGCCGGCCGCGCGTCATGCCGAGCCGGTCGACACCTCGACCAGCCACGTCGGATTCCGCTGCGTCGTTCGTCGAACCGGCGCGAGCGAAGGAGCCGCATAAAGGCACCGGAACATCAAGTCGCAACAAAGAGGAGAACCGAGATGTCGGCAACCGTGATCAATCTCATTATTCAGCTCATCGCCGGCGCGATCGGCGGCAACGCGGCTGGGGCCGCGATGAAGAACTTCGATCTCGGCGCGCTCGGCAACACGATCGCCGGTGCACTCGGCGGCGCGGGCGGCGGCACGCTGCTCACCGCGTTGCTGCCGATGCTGCAGGGCGCCGCAGGGGGCGACATCGATATCGCGGCCCTGGCCGGGCAGGCGGTCGGCGGCGGCGTGGCCGGCGCGATTGTCACTGCGATTGTCGGTCTCATCAAGAACTCGATGGCCGGCGGCAGGGCAGCCTGAACGCCATGGTCCGGCCGATCCTCTGCTGACCACGCGTGCGGAAGCCCGCGCGAAGTAGGGGTGTCCACATTACAGGGAGCGTCGAAATGAGCGATGAACCGAAAGGCAAGACCATCGACCGCCGTAATCTCTTGCTCGGCACCTCTACTCTCGTTGCAGCGGCCTCGCTGAACTCAGAGGCGCTGGCGCAGGCCCAAAAGACCGCGCCGGCAGCAGCACCCGCCGTAGCACAGCCCGCAACGCCGTCCGGCCGCAAGCCAAACATCCTCGTGATTTTTGGCGACGACGTCGGCATTGCAAATATCAGCGCCTATTCCAACGGGTTGATGGGTTACGAGACGCCCAACATCGACCGTATCGCCCGCGAGGGCCTCAAGATGCAGCACTACTACGGCGAACAGTCCTGTACGGCTGGCCGCTCGGCTTTTCTTACCGGCCAGCACATCATCCGCAGCGGACTGAGCAAGGTCGGATTTCCGGGTGCGCCGATGGGTATGAGCCAACTCGATCCCTCGATCGGTGGACTGCTCAGGAATCTCGGCTATGCCACCGGCCAGTTCGGAAAGAATCACGTCGGCGATCGCAACGAATCGCTGCCGACCGTGAATGGCTTCGACGAGTTCTTCGGCAATCTCTATCACCTCAATGCCGAAGAGGAGCCCGAGCTGCCGGACTATCCGAAGGATCCGGCCTACCGCGCCAAGTTCGGCCCGCGCGGTGTCTTGCGCTGCAAGGCGTCCGACCGGGACGATCCGACCGTCGATCCGCGCTTCGGCAAGATCGGCAAGCAGACCATCGAGGATACCGGTGCTCTCACCAAGAAGCGGATGGAGACGATCGACGACGAGACGTCAGCGGCCGCCATCGACTACATGAAACGGCAGCAGGCTGCCGGAAAGCCGTTCTTCTGCTGGTTCAATTCCACCCGCATGCACCTGCGTACGCATGTGCGGAGCAGCCATCGAGGCCGATATACCCATGGCGACAGCGAGTACATCGACGGCATGCTGGAGCATGACGACACCATCGGAACGTTGCTGAAGGCGCTCGACGACATGGGCATCGCCAACGACACCATCGTTCTCTACACCAGCGATAACGGCCCGCACATGAACACCTGGCCGGATGGCGCGATGACCTGGTTCCGCTCCGAGAAGAATACCAACTGGGAAGGGGCATTCCGCGTACCGTGCCTGGTGCGCTGGCCGGGAAACATCAAGCCTGGCACGGTCAGCAACGAGCTCATGAGTCACAACGACTGGATACCGACGCTTTGCGCCATCGCCGGCGAGCCCGACATCGTCAACAAGTTGAAAGCGGGCTACATCGCGAACGGGATAAATTACAAGGTACATCTTGATGGATTCGACCAGTCGCAGTTCCTGCGCAACGTGAGCGGAACGCCCGGCAACAACAACGGCACCAGGAGCGCCCGCGACAAGTTCTTCTATGCCGATGACGACGGGCTGCTGGTGGGCCTGCGAAAGGGTGACCTGAAATACGTCTACTCCGAGCAGCGCAAGCAAGGCACGATGGGACTGTGGGGCGAGCCGTTCACCACGCTCCGCCTTCAGAAAATCTTCAACCTGATGCAGGACCCGTTCGAACGGGCGGACATCACGTCCAATACGTACTGGGACTGGAATTTGAACGAGGTGGGGGCCGTATACGGCACGATGGACGACGTCTTCCAGTTCGTCGCGACGTTCAAGGAGTTCCCGCCCCGATCGTTCCCGCCGAGCTTCAATCCGGCCAATATCATGGAGAGCATGCTCGAGGGCATCAAGCAGAAGAGGGCGCTTGCGGAGGGAATGGACGTCGAGAGGGTCCGCGCCGAACTGACCAGGATCATCCAACAGCAGCTTCAAGCTCGCTGATCGGCAGGCGTCATTTGAACCGGCTCGCCTGAAGGCGGGCCGGCAATGTCGAAGAATCCTGCAACCCCTCGCTGGCGTGAGTGACTGCAATGGCTGCTTTGCTTCCTTCCGTCATCCGACAGACCACCATCGTCGTCTTGTCCGTGCTCTGGCTTGTCTTTCTCCGGGCCGTAGCTTTTGCCCAGAGCGATCCACTACCCTCATGGAACGATGGCGCAGCGAAGAAATCGATCACCGACTTCGTCGCCAAGGTGACGACGCAAGGAAGCGCCGATTTCGTCCTGTCCACCGACGATACCAATCGGCGTCTCATTGAAAGCCACGCGTTGGAGGCGGCGATCTGGGGCTTGTCAGCGGCGAATACCGATTTGATGCGATGACCGACATCCGCTCCGCCTCGCAGCGCAAGTTTCGTGTTGGGTTTCGCACCTCGATCGTCGCGCTGTTCGTGGCCGTGGTGCTGTTCGTCGGATTGACGCTGGTCTATCTCAGCTTCAGCCGCGTCTCGCTGATCACGCAGACGGCGGCGAGCACCTTCATCGACAAGGTCGCGCAACTGGGTGCTTCCAGGATCGATGCGAAATTCCGCAATGTACGCGACAATCTTGAGATTCTCGCCGGACTGCCCTGGATCCAGTCGGCGGAGATCGAGGACAACTCGCGGCTCTACGGCCTGATGGCCTCGATGCTGCGCAACAACCCGCAGCTCTTCAATCTCTATGTCGGCTATGAGGACGGCTCGTTCCTGGAAATGGATGTGATCGACCGCGCCAAGCCGGCGTTCCGGGAAAGCCTCGGCGTCGACGAAGATGCCGCGTTTCGCTTGGTCATCATTTCGCGCACGGGCGCCGCGCCGTCGTCAGCCACGGTGTTCCTGTCGGAGAACTTGATCCAGGTCGGTGAGGTCAAGGGACCGTCCGGCTACGATCCGCGCCAGCGGCCCTGGTATATCGAAGCGTTCAAGGACGAACAGACGCTGCTGACCGGGCCCTATGTGTTCTTTGCGACGGGCCAGCCCGGCTACACCTTGCGTACGCCTCTGAAGGAGGGCCGCCGCGGCGTGGTGGCTGCCGATCTCCTGCTCAATCGCCTCGAGGAAATGCTCTCCGAGCAGAAGCTCGGCAAATCCGGAGTCGCTTTCCTGTTCAACGAGTCCGGCCGGATTGTCGGCCATCCCGAGATGAGCCGGCTGATGGCCGAAATCCCCAAGCGCGAAGACGAGTTGCCTGATATCGGTGCGATCGGGCTTCCGGGCCTTGCGCACGCCATCGATGCGTTGAAGCGGAAGAAGAACGGCACGTCGCAGCAGTTCTTCGCCGACCAGGCAGGACGCACCTATGTCGCGGCCTTTCATGGCATCGAGACGGCGGGCAATGCCAACATCAAGCTCGCGGTGATCGCGGCGCTCGATGAGTTCTTTGCAACGATCATCAAGGAGCGCACCGCCCTGTTCGCACTGGCGCTCGGCTTTGTGCTCGGCATGCTGCCGCTGGCGATCTGGCTCGGTTCGATGCTCGCGCAGAGCCTGCGGAGTCTGGCGCAACAGACTGACGAAATTCAGCATTTTCAGCTCGCGGACCGTCCGCCGGTGCGCTCCGTCATCGACGAGATCAACGAGCTCGGCCGCTCGGTCTTCACGATGCGGACGGTGCTGCGGAATTTCTCTGCTTTCGTGCCGCGGCCGATCGTGCGGCAACTGATCGAATCCGGAACATCGCTGCAGCTTGGCGGAACGCGGCGAGAAATCTCCGTGCTGTTTACCGACGTTGCCGATTTCACGGCCAAGACGGAAAGGGCCGATCCTTCCGAAGTGATGATCTTTACGTCACGCTACTTTGCGGCGCTCTCCGAGACGATCATGCGGCATCACGGCACGATCGACAAATTCATCGGCGATGCCGTGATGGCGTTCTGGAACGCGCCCGACGACGATCCCGATCACGTCGTTCACGCCTGCGAGGCGGTGCTCGCCTGCCTTGAGCGCAACAATGTGCTGAACGAAGCGTTCCGCAAGGCCGGCTGGCCGGCGTATGAAACGCGCTTCGGCCTGCATACCGGCGATGCCGTGGTCGGCAATGTCGGCTCCTCAGACCGCATGAACTACACCGCGCTCGGCGCCAACATCAATCTGGCCGCGCGCCTCGAGGGATTGAACAAGAATTACGGGACGCGGGTGCTGGTCACCGCCGCCGTGAAGGAGCGTGTCGAGGGACGCTTTGTCTTCCGCAGCGTCGACGAGATCAGTCCCAAGGGCTTTGCCGAGGCCGTTCGGATTTTCGAATTGCGCGGCGAGACGAAAGGCGTCTCCGAGCATGCCTTGCTTCAGCGCTGGGAAATCGTCTACGCCGCGATCCGGCAGGACCCGCCGGCCACCGCGCTGGTATGGGTGACTGATTTTCTTACCCAGTATCCAGGCGACGGCGTTGCGCATTACCACGCGGAACGGCTTCGCGCGGAACTGGGCAGAGCACGTCTGGCGTCTGCCGGAGGCGCAAGATGAAGGGACCGATACTGGGCAGGCGCCAGGTGCTCGCCGGTGGGTTCGCGGCGGGCGCCGCGCTTGCGGCCCCCGCGATCGCGCAGGCGCGAACGCGCGTGCGGCTCGGCTATCTGCATGTCGTTGCCGTCGATGGCCAGATATTTACCGGCCTCGATCGCGGCTCGTTCGACAAGCAGGGCATCGATTTCGAACTGGTCGAGCGCAACACCGGGCCGGAAGTGTTCGAGGCCATGGCCCGGGGGGAAGTGGACGTGCTGTCGGCCGGCGGCGTGATCTCGAACTATCTGGCGCTCGGCGCCGGCCGCGCCTTCCTGATCAACGACGTCGAGATCGCCACCGCCCAGCTCTGGGTGCGGCCGGACCGCGGGGTCAGGACATTTGCCGACCTCCGCGGCAAGCGCGTCGCGACGACGGAGCGGACCACGGCGCACATCTTCCTCGATCGCGCCCTGCGCGCCAACGGCCTTGGCCTTGCCGACGTGCAGGTGGCGAGCAGCAGCATGCCGGATGCCGTCGGCGCTTTCATCTCGGGGGAGGTGCCGGCGGTGGCGTTGTGGGTGCCCTTCAACATCCGCGTTCGCGACAAGGCGCCCGGCGCCGTCAAGCTGGTGGATGCTTCGGCGTTCTATCCGCAGTCCGCGGTCGTCGGAGGCTGGGTCGCGGGACATGCCTATTATCAGGCCAACAAGGACGTCGTGCAGCGGATCATCCGCGGTTGGGCGGAAGCCAACGACTACATGGTCCGCAATCCCAAGGCGGCGGCCGAAACACTTCAGCAGCGGCACTACCAGAACGCCTCGGTTGCCGACATCGCCGAAGCGCTGAAAGCGCAAAAGATGTTTTCGTCACGGGAATGGAAACGGCTCTATGCCGACGGAACGGTCGCCAGGTGGTTGCAGCAGGTCAGCGATTTCTTCATGGCGGAAGCCGGCGTTGCGACGTCGACGCCGGCCACGGATTATTTCGACCCCGCGCTGTATCTCTCGACGATCCAATAGCGATTGGCCAGCCGCCTCCACATGTTCTCGGGCTGCCCAGCTTACTCGATGACGATGCGCGGCGGCGGCCGGCTCGCTGCGCCCGAGACAATCGCGCTCCAGATGCCGCGGGCAATGCCGACATAGCGTATGGCGTGGGCGCTGTCCGGCTCGATGGCCACGATCGGGCGTCCTTCGTCCGACGTCGCGCGAATGCCGATATCGAGCGGGATGCCGCCAAGCCAGGGGATGCCGCGCGTTTCGGCCTCGTGCCGCGCGCCGCCATGGCCGAAGATCGGCGTGACCTGATTGCAGGCCGGGCAACAGAAGCCCGACATGTTCTCGATCAGGCCGAGGATCGGGATCTTCACCTTGTCGAACATCGCGATCGCGCGGCGGGCATCGATCAATGCGAGGTCCTGCGGAGTCGAGACGATCAGCGCGCCGGCAAGCGGAGCCTGCTGGGCCATGGTGAGCTGCGCATCGCCGGTGCCGGGCGGCAAGTCCACCACGAGGATATCGAGCTCGCCCCAGGCGACCTGATGCAGCATCTGGGTGATCGCCTGGATCACCATCGCGCCGCGCCAGATCATGGCGAGGTCTTCCTCGACCAGAAAGCCGATCGACATCACCTTGACGCCGAAGCGCTCCATCGGCTCCAGCATGCCGCCGCCGATCTGCCGCGGTTTGCCGCGCAGACCGAACAGCTTTGGCTGCGACGGGCCGTAGATGTCGGCATCGAGGATGCCGGCCTTCAGTCCCATCGCCGCAAAGCCGAGCGCGAGATTGCAGGAGGTGGTGGATTTGCCGACGCCGCCCTTGCCGGAGGCGACCGCAACGACGTGTTTGACGCCGGGAATGCCGGACGCTTTCGAGGTGGCGCGCGCTCTAAGATCGGGCGGTACAGCGGACACGGTCGTTACGATCCGAGCGGATCGTCCTTCTTCTTTTCTCGCGCGCGCAGATAATCCTCCGTGGACATGACGGGCGGACGCTGTGGCGCCGCATGCGGATCAAAGCTCTCGTTCACCACGGCCTCGACGCGGCAATCGGCGCACATCTTGATGACATCGATCCGCCTGGCGTTGGCGCCCTGGAACATCCAATGTTTTTCGCCGAGCTTGGCCAGCACGCGCTCGATCGAGCTTTTGGTGCCGAAGGGCTTGCCGCAGGCGATGCAATGGAACGGCTCTTCTTCCTTCAAGATTTTCAAGGGAGCGTTCCAGGCCTTGAAGTCGAGCTGCGGCTCGATCGTGATGACCTTCTCGGGGCACGTCGCCTGGCACAGCCCGCATTGCACGCAAAGGCTTTCGGTAAAGCGCAGCATCGCACGATCGGGGTTGTCCGACAGCGCATGCGTCGGGCAGGCGGTGACGCAGGCATGGCACAGCGTGCAGCCCTCGACATTGAGCTTGACGCCGCCGAACGGCGCGCCCGGAGGCAGCGCAACGACATCGACCGGCGCGGGCGCGGCAAGATGGAGCTCGCGAAAGGTCGTCTCCAGCACGCTGCGTTTGGCGCCGCGCGGCACGAAGTTCGCCGGCTTTTGTGTTGCGACGCCGGCGGGCGCCGCGTCTAACGCGGCGCGCAACTGATCAGGATCGTCGGTTTCGATGATCCGCACAAGTCCGCCGCCAAAGCCAAGTGCGGAGACGATGGTCTCCGATGTCTCGACCGCGCGGCGAAGGGCGGTGATATCGTGCTTCGGCTTGGCGCGGGTAACAACCGCAGCGCCGCTGCCGCCATAGGCAAAGACACCGGCGATGGCCTCCGGCCCGAGCTGCGTCACCTCATTGACACGCAGCGGCAGCACGTTGGCCGGCAGGCCCGCGCCGAACCGGGCGAGCGCGTCGATGATCTCTTCGCCATGTTCGCCGTCGTGGAACAACACGACAGCATCGCTGCCGCCTGCCTTGCGATAAGTTTGCACCAGCGTGCGCAGCCGGCGCATCAGCGCGTCCGCGCTCGGCAGCGCGTAGGATGCTGCTCCGGTCGGGCAGACCGACGCGCAGGCGCCACAGCCGGCGCAGACATTCTCGTCGATGGCCACCGCATTGCCGTTCGGCGTGATCGCGCCGGTCGGGCACAAATCGAGGCAGCGCGTGCAGCCGGTGATGGATGAACGGGAATGCGCGCAAAGCGAGGCCTCGAAATTGACGTAGCGCGGCTTGTCAAAGGTGCCGACAAGGCCGCCCGCATCCGCAATCGCGCGCTCCACCGCGGCGCGGTCGCGCGGGTCGGCGCGCAGATAGCCGGGGCGCAATTCATGCGCGGGAAACATCGGCGTCCCGCCCGAGAGGTCGAGGATCAGGTCGCAGGTCGAGGTCGCCCCATTGCGCGAGGCGCCGAACACGAGTTTGGCGCGCGAGGAGGGCAGCGGCAGCGCGTAATCGTCGATCGACAGCTCGAATGCGCCGAGATAACCCTTGGCGTTGCGCACCGTGCCCTTGAGTACCGGGAATTCGTTGGTCCGGCGCGGCACCACGTCGCCGGGCCGGGTGAGCAGCACGGTGATGTCGAGGCGGTCGGCAAGGCGCTGCGCGGCCTCGATCGCGATTTCGTCGCGGCCATAGATCAGCGCGACGCCTTCGCTTTCCAGCGTCACCAGCGGGATCGGCGGCATCTCCTCGCCGGCGGCCGCAATCAGTGCCGCGGCTTTCGGCCCGGCGGCGGGCGCATCCTTCGACCAGCCGCCGGTCTCCCTTATGTTGACAAAGGTGAGTTGCGCCTGCGGAACATCTTCCGCCACTTCCCGGAACAGCGGCTCTTCCTGGGTGCACGCAACCGTGATCGGCGCGCCGGTTTTGAGCGCCGCCTTGAAGCGCTCGAGCTCGAGGCCGCAGAGCTGGTCGGCGCGCGTGATCTTCCCCGCGCAGCCGCGCCCGATCGCCTGCGCATCGAGCGGCATGCTCTTCTCGCAACTGCAAATCAGGAGATGGGGTGACGCCGTACTCATGTTCGGTTTACCAAAACCGCTGTGCCGATCACGCGGTTGCCTCAGGCTGTCGTTTCGCGGTAGCCCGTGGCGCGAAATCCTGCAAGGCCATACCGCTCGCGGTGACGGCTTGGGCGGGATAGCATAGTGCGTATAGCGAAAAAGGATGCGTTTTTCGATGCCGCCTCCAGCGGATCCGGAACAGACCCTCGATCTGCCCCCCGGCTATACTTTGGTCGCGCTGCGCGAGCTGGGCGATGCCTTTGCGCATGCCTGCGAGATCGCGGGCGAGGCGGGCGCCGGCACCTTGGTATGGGTGCGACGCTATGACCTCGTCGAGTTCGCGGTCGTGCTGGAGCCCGACGAGCCGCTGGTCTCGGCGCGGCGGGCGTTCTTTGCCGGGATGAATGCGCTGGCGGATGCGATTGCCGCCCATTGCCCGCCGGAACGCGAGGTGAAGTTCGTCTGGCCCGACACCGTCCTGTTCGACGAAGGGTTGTTGGGCGGGGCACGTCTCGGCTGGCCGCGGGACTGCGCGGAAGAAGAGATTCCCTCGTGGCTGGCGTTCGGCGTCATTCTGCGCGCGGCAGATATGGCGCATATAGAAGAAGTGCAAGCGGCATCCGGTGTTGCGCTGCTGAGCGAAGGGTTTGAGATGATCGACACCAATGCGATCATCGAGAGCTTTTGCCGCCACCTCATGACCGCGTTCGACCGCTGGAACGAAGGGGGCTTTGAGCCGATCGCGCGCGACTATCTGGACCGGTTGCCCGCGCGCAAGGCGGGCGAACGCCGGGGTCTCGACGGCAATGGAGATCTGCTGGTGAGAACGCCGGCGAGCAAAGGTCCGCCGGACCGCACCAGCCTGGTGGAAGCGCTCGCGCGGTCGGCCTGGTACGATCCGCAAGCGCGTGGCCCGAAGCTTGGATGAGGCTGGCATGTTGAAACTGCCGCGTACCATCCGTCTCGATCCCTCGGATACCTTTGTGTTCGCGCGCGCGGCCGAACCCGGCGAATGGGCAGTTTCGGGGGCCTTTATATTCTGGAACGTCGATCCGGCCACGCTCGATCAGAAGCAGCGCGTGGCGCTGCGCTCGGGTTTTCTCGGCATCGACAGTCTCGGCTGGTCGACATTGGCGATCGTTACCGAAGCGAGTGAAGCGGACCGGCACGCCATGGTCGAGCGCCTT
This sequence comes from Bradyrhizobium lablabi, assembly GCF_018129385.1. Classification (GTDB taxonomy): domain Bacteria; phylum Pseudomonadota; class Alphaproteobacteria; order Rhizobiales; family Xanthobacteraceae; genus Bradyrhizobium; species Bradyrhizobium lablabi_C. Next base: position 624,577 of record NZ_JAFCLN010000002.1, on the reverse strand, counting down.
GCCGGACAGTTGATGGAAAAGTTCGGGGCACCTGATATTGCCGCTGCGCGCAGCGCCGCGGAGGAGGAAGTCGCATTCGCGGCCTCGCTGTGCGACCATCCGGCGCAGACCCTGCTGGCCGTGCAACGCAGCATCGAGGGCGGCGAAATCCGCGAACGGTTCCGCACGCTGAAACCGCGTCCGGCCGCCGACAATGCCGATCAATTGCATGGCCATGCCCGGGCCTTTACCTTTCATGAAGTAGAAGGCGAAGCGGAGCCGGCGGAAGAGGTCGATCTGCTCGGCTTGCTCGGGACGGATCACAGGAAGACGGATCGCACATGAGAGAGTTTTGGGTCGCATCCGGCCATCATCTGACTCGCCGCGGCGATCACGGCGGGCTGCTGGCTACGCCCGAGCTGATCATGGCCTATCTGGCGCGGCCGGAATTGATGCCGCCGGAGGATGCCTGCGAGGCCGAGCGCGCGCTGCATGCCAGCCTGCTGGCCGATCCGTTGCGCCCGGTTTCGAAGGCCGATATCGCCGGCATCGCTGACGCCGATGCGCGCGAGAACTGGTCGTTCATGATGAACTTTCGCGACCGGCTGGTCGCGGCGCCGTCACTCGAAGCCGTCTACTTGACGCTGGCGCGCAAGGGTGCCGGCGAACTGCCGCCGATCTTTCTGTCGCAGCTCGTCCATCTCATCCTGCGCAATGCGCTGGAAGGGTGCGACGATCCCTATATCCTGCGTGCCGGCGAGTTGTTTTATCGCAGCCAGTCGGCCGCCGTTCACGAAGGGACGCTGCTGCTGGCCGACGCCGAAGTCGTCGAGGCCCAGCAGCATGCCCAGCACGATATGCATTTGTCGCCGCTGTCAGCCATGCTGCAACCGCAGGCCTTTGGCGAAATGGACGTGATGGACGACGATAACGCCTGGACCTATTGGTCGAGGTCGGATGCGCATGCGATGGCGATGAATGTCGGCGGCAATCCGAAGGCGCGCGCCGGGCTCTGCCGCGTCATCGAGCGCTGGATCGCGCATCTGCTCGGCATTGCCGTCAGCGTCGAAACGGTGCCGGCGATCGAAGACCGCGATTGGCGCTGGTTCATTGGTCTTGACACCGAAGCCACCCGCATCGGCAACGCGCTGTGGAACGGCGCTGCGCTCGACGGCGGCGAGGCGGAACGCATCGTTGCGCTGATGCGGCTGAGCTTTGAGGATACGCGCCTGGTGGACGAACGTGTCGGCGAGCGGCCGGTCTATCTCATTCTGGCCGCGGGCGGGGACAAGGTGGTGCGGCTCAAGCCGCAAAATCTGATCGTGGGTTTGCCGCTGGCGGCGGCAGCGAATGTGGCATGATCGGCGGCAGGATGGAGTTGCGGCGATGGCGTTGAGCGAAGCATCCCGGCAAGTCGGTGTAGTGCTGCGCCGCCGTGCGATCGACAATCCCTGGATCGATCACGCCTGGTCGCCGCTGAAGGTGCTGGACGAGGTGCCGGAGACCGCGCCGTGGACCGTGCTGTCGCGCGAGTCCGATGCCACGATCTATTACGCGGGCGAGGCGAGCATCGAGCTGTTCAGCTCTGATACGGCGGCCTATCGCGACAATCTCGCCGACGGCAGCCCTCGCATCTGGATCGCGCTGCGGCGTCAGGAGGGCGGCGACGAACTCGAACTGACCAAGGTCACGGCCGACCCGACCGAGGGCGAGGCGATGTTCGAAAGCGGCTGCGATGTGATCGGCGCCGTGCCGATGCCGCCCGAGATCGCGGCGTGGATCGCGGCCTTTGTCGATCAATTCCATGTCGAGCGTGTCTTCCACAAGCGCCAGCGCGACCGCGCAAGCGGCGAGCGCGGCTCACGCCCTCCCGGCGAGCGAGGAGGCCACGAATGAGCGGGCAGGACGAGCAGGACGACAAGGGCTTTCTGGCGCGCTGGTCGCAGCGCAAGCTGGAGGCGAAGCAGCCGGAGGAAAAGCTACCGGAGCCGAAGCCCGACCTGCCTGCGGCCGAGACTGCCGAGCCAAAGCCGCAGGATCAAACCGGCGAAGCCGTCGAGGAATTCGATCTCTCAACTTTGCCGAAACTTGAAGACATTACGGGGACGACCGACGTCTCCGTTTTCCTGCGCAAGGGGGTGCCAGAGCATCTGCGCAATGCGGCGCTGCGAAAATCCTGGGCGCTCGATCCCGCGGTTCGCAACTACGTCAATCCCGCACTTGATTATGCCTATGACTGGAACACGCCGGGCGGCGTGCCCGGGACAGGCGAACTCGGCGCCGGTATCGATATCTCAAAACTGGTCGCGCAGATCATGGGTGACGAACCGCCGGCCGAAGGGAAAGAGGCGACGGCAATCCCATCCGTGCCGCCTTCCGAGCATGCCGCGGTGCAAGGGAAAGATGTAGCATTTCCGACCCACGCGCTGCGCGTGAGCGATGAGGCGGTTTCTGGTGCCGAAGATGGCACCACCGAGGCGAGCAAGGGGCGCGAATCCGACACTCCCGATTCTGTTGCGCCGCAGCGGCCGGTGCGACGTCATGGCTCAGCGAAACCAACTGATTAGACAAAAGTTTTTGACGACATAGGTATGGCCTATGTTAGTTGTTCCGAGACTGGAATAATTCCAGTTCTAAATTGTATGCCTTAATATGAGGCATGGGTCGGGCGGGGGATCGAAGCGGTCAGACCATGCGGGACGCTGGTTTGGAACAAGCCATCAAGGCAGCAGGCGGCGTTGCATCGCTGGCACGTGGGATTGGCATTGCGCAGCCCTCGGTGTCGGCGTGGTCGCGCATTCCTGCCGAACGTGTGCTGGCCGTCGAGGCGCTGACCCAGGTGTCGCGCAACATCCTTCGTCCCGATCTCTACGGACCTTCCAGGGATCAGGTGACAGAGAGATCCGACATCGACGAGATCGATCATCTGCGTGCCGCCGAATACGGCCTGCTGTCGCTGCTGCTCGGCAAGGCGCCGGATGCCGACACGCTCGCGCGCGTTGCGACGCTGAAGGGCGATGCGTCCGATCTCGGTATGGCGCATGTCGAACTGGCAACGGCCGCGTCGGCTGCCGACGATGGCGCCACCAGTAAGGAATTTTTCAATCTCTTCATCGGCGTCGGTCGCGGCGAACTGCTGCCTTACGCCTCGTACTACCTCACGGGCTTTCTGCACGAGCGCCCGCTGGCGCGGGTGCGCGAAGATTTCGACCGCCTCGGCATCGAGCGCGCCGGGCCCTCGCGCGAACCGGAAGACCATATCGCCATCCTGCTCGAGGTGATGAGCGGGCTGGCGCGCGGCGAGTTTGAAGCCGATTTCGGCGAGCAGAAAAAGTTCTTCGAGCGGCATCTCAAGCCATGGGCGGCGCGGATGTTCGCCGATCTCGAAATGTCGCAATCGGCCAGGTTCTATCGCGCCGTCGGGCGCGTCGGCCGTGTCTTCATCGAACTGGAATCCGAGGCGTTCGCGCTGTCCGAGTGACGGTGCGCGCCATGACGTGGAGGAAACTGCAATGAGCAAACCATCCGACAGCAAGAGCAAGCCGCAGGCGGGCGTCGACCGCCGCCGCTTCTTCACGATGGGTGGATCGGCCGTGGTGGCGGCTGCGACTGTGCCGCTGGCAAGCGGCGAGGCGGTCGCCGACGAGTCGCAGGCCGAGCGCGTCAAGGCCCGTTACAAGGAGACGGACCACGTGAAGAATTTCTATCGCGTCAATCGCTACTGATGGGGTCACGCACATGTTGATCAAGCGAAAAGAAGGCTCCGCGGGCAGGGCGCGTTTGCAGGGGATCGCCGCCGGTCTTGCCTCCGGCGTGCTCGACCGCCGTACGTTTTTGCGCCGCTCAGGGCTGGCTGCCGGCGTCGGCGCTACCGTCGGCCTGATGCCGCTGGGTTCGGTGCGCAAGGCTGAGGCCGGTCCGAAGATCGTCGGCGCGCCGACCGAAGTGCGCAAGAACATCTGCACGCATTGCTCGGTCGGCTGCACCGTGATCGCCGAAGTGCAGAACGGCGTCTGGGTCGGCCAGGAGCCGGCGTGGGATTCTCCGATCAACCGCGGCTCGCACTGCGCCAAGGGCGCCTCGGTGCGCGAGCTCACCCACGGCGATCGCCGCCTGAAATATCCGATGAAGCTCGTCAACGGCGAGTGGCAGAAGATCGGATGGGATCAGGCCATCAACGAGATCGGCGACAAGATGCTCGAGATCCGGGCCAAGTCCGGCGCCGATTCCGTTTACCTCCTGGGCTCCGCGAAGTTCTCCAACGAGGGCGGCTATCTGTTCCGCAAATTTGCGGCGTTCTGGGGCACCAATTCGATCGACCACCAGGCCCGCATCTGCCACTCCACCACCGTCGCCGGCGTCGCCAATACCTGGGGCTACGGCGCGATGACGAATTCCTACAATGACATCAGGAATTCGAAGACCATCGTGTTCATGGGCTCGAATGCGGCCGAGGCGCACCCGGTTTCGCTCCAGCACATCCTGACCGGCAAGGAGATCAACCGCGCCAACGTGTTCGTGCTCGACCCGCGCTTCACGCGTACGGCAGCGCATGCGACCGAGTATGTCCGCTTCCGCGGCGGCACCGACATCGCAGTGATCTGGGGCCTGCTGCACCACATCTTCAATAATGGCTGGGAGGACAAGCAGTTCATCGCCCAGCGCGTCTACGGCATGGATCAGATCCGCGCCGAAGTCGCCAAATGGACCCCGGACGAGGTGGAGCGCGTCACCGGCATTCCTGGCGAGCAGATGAAGAAGATCGCCGAGACCTTTGCCACGCAAAAGCCCTCGACCTTCATCTGGTGCATGGGCGGCACCCAGCACACCGTCGGCACCGCCAACGTGCGCGCCTATTGCTGCCTGCTGCTCGCGACCGGCAATGTCGGCGCTTATGGCACCGGCGCCAACATCTTCCGCGGCCACTGCAACGTGCAGGGCGCGACCGACATCGGCCTCGATATCACCTCGCTGCCGCTCTATTACGGCCTGGTCGAAGGCGCCTGGAAGCACTGGGCACGGGTTTGGGAGGTCGAATACGACTATCTGCAATCGCGCTTCGACGAAGTGCCGGCCAAGGCTGGCCGTCCGGCCCGCAACCGCAAGCAGAACATGGAGCTGCCGGGCATCCCATGGACCCGCTGGTTCGATGCGACGCTCTCCAACCCCGATGATGTCGACCAGCGCGATGCCGTGAAGGGCGTCTTCATCATGGGTCACGGCGGCAACACCATTCCGCGCATGACGGAAATGGTGAAGGGCCTCGAGAAGCTCGAACTGCTCGTGGTCGCCGATCCGCATCCGACGACATTTGCGGCGATCTCCGAGCGCAAGAACGGCACGTATCTGCTGCCGGCCTGCACCCAGTTCGAAACCTCGGGCTCGCGCACGGCATCGAACCGCTCGCTACAGTGGGGCGAGCAGATCGTCAAACCGATCTTCGAATCGAAGGACGACTACGAGATCATCTATCGCCTGTCGGAAAAGCTCGGCTTCGCCGACAGGATGTTCAAGAACATCAAGGTCGAGAACAAGCGGCCCTCGCCGGAAGATTTGCTGCGCGAGATCAACCGCGGCGGCTTCTCGACCGGCTATTCCGGCCAGTCGCCGGAGCGGCTGAAGGCGCACATGAAGAACCAGGGCAAGTTCGACCTGGTGACGCTGCGCGCCAAGGCGGATGAGCCGGAGATCGGCGGCGACTATTACGGCCTGCCGTGGCCGTGCTGGGGCACACCGCAGATCAAACATCCCGGCACCCACACGCTCTACAACACCAACCTTCATGTGAAGGACGGCGGCGGCACGTTCCGCGCACGCTTCGGCGTCGTGTACGAAGAGAAGCAGCCGGACGGTTCGGTCAAGAACGTCAACCTGCTGGCGGAAGGCTCCTACAGCAAGGGTTCGGAGCTGACCGACGGCTATCCGGAATTCACCTATGGCGTGCTGAAAAAGCTCGGCTGGGACAAGGATCTCACGCCGGAAGAGCTCGCCACCATCAACAAGATCGGCGGCAACAATCCTGACGGCGTCGGCTGGGCGGTCGATCTCTCCGGCGGCATCATCCGCGTCACGCTGGAGCATGGCGTGATGGCCTATGGCAACGGCAAGGCGCGCGCGGTGGCGTGGAATCTGCCTGATCCCGTGCCGGTGCATCGCGAGCCGATCTACACGCCGCGTCCTGAACTAGTCGCGAAATATCCGACGCGTCCGGACGGACGTCAGTTCCGCATGGCCAATCTCGGCTTCTCGATCCAGAAGGCCGCGGTGGAGAAGGGGCTGGCAAAGCAGTTCCCGATCATCCTGACCTCGGGACGCCTGGTCGAATATGAAGGCGGCGGCGAAGAGACGCGTTCGAACAAGTGGCTCGCCGAATTGCAGCAGGACATGTTCGTCGAGGTCAACACATCGGATGCCGCCGAGCGCGGCATCAAGGACGGCGGCTGGGTCTGGGTCTATGGCCCGGAAAACAGCTCCAAGGCCCGGGTCAAGGCGCTGGTCACCGACCGCGTCGGCAAGGGCGTGGCGTTCATGCCGTTCCACTTCTCCGGCTGGTTCCAGGGTGTCGACCAGCGCGGCAAATATCCGAAGGGCGCAGATCCGATCGTGCTCGGTGAAAGCGTCAACACCATCACGTCCTACGGCTACGACCCCGTCACCGGCATGCACGAGGGCAAGGTGACCCTGTGCCAGATCCAGGCGGCGTGAGAGGAGAATAGATATGGCTCGCGTCAAATTCCTTTGTGATGCCGACCGCTGCATCGAATGCAACGCCTGCGTCACGGCCTGCAAGAACGAGCACGAAGTGCCGTGGGGCATCAACCGCCGGCGCGTCGTCACCATCAATGACGGCAAGCCGGGCGAACGCTCGGTGTCGATGGCCTGTATGCACTGCACCGACGCGCCGTGCGCGGCGGTCTGTCCGGTGTCGTGCTTCTACACCACCGCCGACGGCGTGGTGCTGCACTCCAAGGACCTCTGCATCGGCTGCGGCTATTGCTTCTACGCCTGTCCGTTCGGAGCGCCGCAATATCCGAAGGTCGGCAATTTCGGCTCGCGCGGCAAGATGGACAAGTGCACCTACTGTGCAGGTGGGCCGGAGGCCGACTCGACGCCGGCCGAATACGCCAAATACGGCGCCAACCGCCTCGCCGAAGGCAAACTGCCGATCTGCGCCGAGATGTGCTCGACCAAATCGCTGCTGGCCGGCGACGGCGCGATCATCGCCCAAATCTACAAGGAGCGCGTGACGAAGCGCGGCTACGGCTCGGGCATGTGGGGCTGGAAGACGGCCTACGCCGACTCGCCGACCGGCTGATGCAACTCGCGCCGCTGCGCTCGGCCGCAGCGGCGCTCGCGTAACATGGAAAACCGAAAGGGCGTTGTGCAGATGCCAGGCTCGCTTTCAACCCTCAAGGCGCTTTGCGCCGCCATCGCGCTGCTGTTCGTGGTCGTGCAGCCGGCCGCAGCGCAATTGTCGTTCAAGCCTACCGCGGAAGCCGTTCAGGAGGACAAGCTCCTCGGCGCGCTGAAGGAGGGCGACAAGATCACCGGGCGCATCTCGATCCCCGATCCGATGGCCAGAAACCTGATCCAGCCGGCCGGCCGCGACTGGCGCGATTTCCAGCGCAGCAAGCTGCCGGTCATCGGCGGCGTCGCCATCCTCGGCATGCTGGCGTTACTGGCGATCTTCCTGATGGTGCGCGGACGCATCCGCCCTGAGCGCGGTTTTTCGGGCATGAAGATCCTGCGCTTTGCGAGCTTCGAGCGATTCATCCACTGGATGACGGCGAGCTGCTTCGTCGTGCTGGCGTTGTCCGGACTCAATATCAGCTTCGGCCGGGCGCTCATCCTGCCGCTGTTAGGCCCCTCCGCGTTCGCAACGCTGTCGGCCTACGCCAAGATCGCGCATGATTTCCTGGCGTTTCCGTTCATGTTCGGCGTGCTCGTGATGTTCCTGATCTGGATCAAGGACAACATTCCCGGCAAGCTCGACTGGCAGTGGCTGAAGCAGGGCGGCGGCCTTCTCGGAAAAGGCAGCCATCCGCCGGCGAAACGTTTCAACGCCGGGCAGAAGGGCATTTTCTGGATCGTGGTCATCGGCGGCGCGCTGATGGGCGTGTCCGGCTGGTTCATGCTGTTCCCATATCTTCCGGCCAACGTCACCGAACTCCAGTTCTGGACCGTGATCCACGCCATCATCGCGATGCTGTTCATCGCGGCGATGCTGGCGCACATCTACATCGGCTCGGTCGGCATGGAAGGCGCCTTCGACGCCATGGGAACCGGCGAGGTCGATCTCAACTGGGCGAAGGAACATCACTCGCTCTGGGTCGAGGAAGAGCAGGCCAAAGGCCGCGCTCCGGCGGCGGGCTCGCATGCCCAGCCGGCCGAATAGGCTGCAAGGATTGGGTAGGGAAGCACCATGAAGATGTTTATCGCGGCCGTTGTGTTTGCGGTGTTGGCCGCCTTCGTCGCGTCGTTCGTGCTGAGCGGCGTGCAGATGGCAAGCTACACTGCCTTCACCACCAGCGGCGCCAGGGTCGGCGACCCCGGCACCAATCTGGTCGGGCCGGGTTGAGGAAGCTTGAACACGCAAACTGCCGCGCCGCCCTGGCCGGTTGAAATCCGGCTGCGCAAGGATCGCCGGACCCTGCATGTCAGCTTCGACGACGGCACGGAATTCGACCTGCCGGCGGAACTGTTGCGGGTGACAAGCCCGTCGGCGGAAGTGCAGGGCCATTCGGAAGCCGAGCGCAAGACGGTCGGCGGCAAGCGCAACGTCGCCATTCTCTCGGTCGATGCCGTCGGCAATTATGCGGTCCGGCTCGGTTTCGACGACATGCATACGACCGGCATCTACTCCTGGGCGTTCCTGCACGATCTCGGTGTCAATGCCGGGCAGCGTTTCCAAAACTATCTCGACGATCTCCAGGCCAAGGGCCTCGACCGCGACAGACCCGGTATGCGCTGACCGGGCCATGCGCGGCGTGTTCCGCGAGGTGCCTTGACGGCGGCACATTCGCGCGAAAGCATTGCCGGCGAATGCCAGAGCCTCGCCCCATTTCCCGCCGGCCAGTCCTGACCCTTGCCGCCTTGCTGGTGACGCTGCCGTTGCAGACGACGTTTGCCGCCGCGCAATTGCGCGGCCATGGCGGGCCGGTGCGGGCGGTCGCGATTTCGGCCGACGGGAAAACCGCGCTCTCGGGAAGCTTTGATTCAACCGCGATCCGCTGGTCGCTGACGCGCGATGCGGCCGAGCAGGTGCTGCGTTTCCATGCCGATGCCGTGAACGCCGTCGCGCTGCTGAGGGACGGCCGCGCGGCCACCGCCGGCGCCGACGGGCGGATCGCGATCTGGACGCCGGGCAAAGCGCAGCCTGACACGGTGCTCGAAGGCCACACGGCGCCGATCGTCGCGCTGGCGGTGTCTCCTGACGGGACGATGCTGGCCTCTGCTTCGTGGGATCAGACGGTTCGGCTGTGGCCGCTCGCGGGCGGTTCGCCGCGCGTGCTCGAAGGGCACACCCAGAACGTCAATGGCGTCGCCTTTACGCCCGATGGACGGGCACTGGTGAGCGTGAGCTACGATCAGAGCGTACGCATCTGGCCGCTCACATCAGGCTCCGCCCCGGCGGTCGTCGCCATGCCGACACCGCTCAATGCAGTGGCCATCGGCAGCGATGGCGAGATCGCGGCCGGCGGCGGCGATGGCAGGGTCTACTTCCTCGCTGCCGACGGCGCGCGCACGGGTGATGTCGCCGCCGGTCCCCGGCCGATGATCTCGCTTGCCGTCGCGCCCGATGGCGCACTCGCCGCGGCAGCGAGCATCGGCGGATCGGTGGCAATCATCGATCGCAAGACGCACGCATTGGCGCGCACGCTGGTAGGCCCGGGCCTGCCGGTATGGTCGGTGGCGTTCCTGCCGGACAGCCGCACGCTGCTGACGGGTGGCGCCGACAACATCATCCGCCGCTGGAATGCGGCGACCGGCGAGCCCGTCGATACCGTCCTGATCGAAACGGCGGGCGATCCGCTCGCCGCCTATGCCGGCGATCGTGGCGCAGAGATTTTTCGCGCCTGCGTCGCGTGCCATACGCTCAGCGCCGAGCAAGGCGTCCGCGCCGGTCCGACGCTCGCGGGCATTTTCGGTAGGCGCATCGCCACCGCGCCGGGCTACAATTTTTCCGACGCGCTCAAGCACCTCGACATCGTCTGGACGCCGGAGACCGTTTCAAAGCTGTTCGAGGTCGGGCCTGCGGCCTACACGCCCGGCACCAAGATGCCGGAGCAGCGGATCGGGTCGGAGCAGGACCGCGCCGCGCTGGTGCAATTTCTCGAGCGCGCGACCGGCAGGTAGTGGATCGCCCGCGCGCTGCTGGCATAAAAAAGGGGCGTGCCGATCTCTGGCACGCCCGATTTTCTTCCGAAGCTGCGATGAGCCGGTATCAGTAGCGGCAGACCAGCGCGCCCCAGCGATTGTAGAAGCAGCGGGGTCCGTAGCCGCCGTAATAGCCATAGCCGCGGCCGCGATAGAAGCCGCGCCCGCCGCCGCGATAGAAGCCACGTCCACGACCACCATAGAAGCCGCGCCCGCGCCCACGATAAGCCTGCGCCGGCGATGTCGTGGCGCCGACGAGGATCGCCGAGGTGCTGAAGAAATACACGAACAACAGAGCCATCGCTGCAAGGCAACGCGTCAGGACGTTGTAGCGTTTAGTCATCTAGGTCTCCCGGTCACTTCCAATGCACCCTGCATCTGGTTCGCCATCTCACTAAGACGCACGAGCACAGCGTTTGGTTCGGATGCGTTAAGACAATATTTTTACTAAGGTTCTTGCGGGCGCGCAGGACTTTATTGAGACGGCCGGATAAGGTCAAGTTTGCGGCCCATTCATCTAGATTGCAAATGCGCTCGCGAATCGTATGCGCTCTCAATTGATTGTGCGTTGCAAAGCATGTTGAAGCGAGAAAAGCCACGCCGTCACCTTGAACTCGACATGATCTTCCGCTTCAGCGCCAAATCATTTCCGCCAGAACAGTGCCCATGCCCAAAAAACATAGTTACGTGCTCGGTCTCAACACCTATGACCACGACGTCAGCGCTTGCCTGCTTCGCGACGGCGCCATCGCGTTCGCAATCTCCAAGGAACGGTTGACGCGCGAAAAGCACGCATCCGGATTCTACAAGGAAGTGATCGACTACTGCCTCGAGGCGGAAGGCATCACGCTCGACGATGTCGATCTCGTCGTGCGCAACAGCTACATCCTCCCGGTTCCCGAAATGGAGGAGCAACTGGCTTTCCGGGACATGCCGGGCTTCCTGCCGCCGCCCGAGCGCGAGCAGGCCGAGAAGCACCCGATCTTCCGGGCGAACTCCGACAAGGTGGTGTCCATCTCGCATCATCTGGCGCATGCCTACAGCGCCTTTGCGGCTTCGCCCTTCGAGGAGGGCGCGGTAATGATCGTCGATGGCGTCGGCAGCTATCGCGCGGACGCCATGGAAAAACCGCCCGGCAACGATGCCGGCAATCCGCTCGCGAGGGAATCGGAAAGCTATTACCGGTTTTCCGGCGCGCGTCTGGAATGCCTCAAGAAGGTCTGGCTGGAGCCGTCCCGCGGCGTGCTCAACGAAGAATTTTACAGCATGCCGGGCCTGGGCGCGCTCTACAGCCGGGCCTCGACCTACGTGTTCGGCGACTGGAACAAGTGCGGCGAACTGATGGGGCTCGCGCCCTATGGCCGTCGCGACCAGGTCAAGCATCTGCTTGCGATGGAGGGCGGCGAGCTGCGCGTGCCGGGCTGGAACAGCGAGTTCAAGCAGCCATTCCTGATCGGCGCGGGCGACTGGGAAAAGCACCCGGCGATGCGGCATTGGGAGGATCTGGCCTGGCGGGTGCAGGACGACACCGAAAACGTGCTGCTGGCGCGCACGCGCTGGCTGCGCGAGACGACGGGAGCCAAGAATCTCTGCATCGCCGGTGGCGTGGCGCTGAACTGTGTCGCCAATGGGCGGATCGCGCGGGAAGGCGGTTTCGAGAATGTCTGGATCCAGCCGGCGGCGGGCGACGACGGCATCGCGATCGGCTGCGCCTATTACGGCTGGCTCGAAGTGCTGAAGCAGCCGCGCACCCATGTGATGGAGCATGCCTATACGGGGCGGGTCTATGGCGAGAACGAGATCGCCGGCACGCTGCAAAAGCCGCTGGTACGCATCCAGATCAAGCCGGTGCGTAGCGAGAATATCTGCCGCGACACGGCGAAGCTGCTGGCCGATCAGAAGGTGATCGGCTGGTTTCAGGGGCCGTCCGAATTCGGGCCGCGCGCGCTCGGCAATCGCAGCCTGCTCGCCGATCCGCGAAAAGCCGAGATGAAGGATATCCTCAACAGCCGCGTCAAGCACCGGCAGGCGTTTCGGCCGTTCGCGCCGATCGTGCTGGCCGAGCGGATGACGGACATTTTTGAGGGCGAGGAGGACTCGCCCTTCATGCTGATCGCAAAGCCGGTGCGGCCCGAATGGCGTGAGAAAATTCCGGGCATCGTGCATGTCGACGGCACGGCGCGGGTGCAGACCGTGCGCGAGGCGACCAATCCAAAGCTCTATCGTCTGTTGAAAGAGTTCGAAGCGCTGACCGGCGTTCCCGTGCTGATCAACACCTCCTTCAACGTGAAGGGCGAGCCGATCGTCGAGACGCCCGACGATGCCATGCAGTGCTTCCTCGCCACCGGCATCGACCATCTGGTGCTGCACGACACGCTGGTGTCGAAGAGCGCTCTGCACAAGGTGGTCGAGCCGCTGGTCAGGACGTTCGGCGACGTTTCGGACCTTGTGAAGGTGGGATCGCAGCCGGCGTAACTTCGCCGACAGCCCGGGTGCGCGTCAGGCGGCCGGCTTCGGCGCCGGCGACGCCGGTTTCGCCGCCGGCGCGGCCGGTTTCGGCAGCGGCTTGTCCTGCTTCTTCGACCAGGAGATGTAGTAGGCGACGGTCGTCATGATCGCGATACCGGCGACGCTGATGAAGATCTGCGCCAGCAGCGAGCCCGAGCTCACCGACAGCAGGAAGTGACCGACGAACGACAGGAACACGCCGACGCAGAACACCGCCAGCGATTGCTGGCCGCAGACCACCAGCGGATCGAACACCTTCCACTCCAGCCCCGGCCAGTCCTTCGGCACGAAGCGGATCACCATGATGACGATGACGACGAAGTGGATGAAGCGGTAGGGCGCCAGGAACGTCTTGTCGTTGGGATTGAAGGTCGAATAGAGCCACTGCGGGAACAGTCCGCCGAAGTCATTGAACTTGCCGGCCATGGTCATGACAAGCGCGAAGATCAGGTAGGCGATGCAGAAATACAGCGTCCAGCGCGACTGGATGATCGCCATCGACTTGCGGGCGCCGCCGAGCGCGCACCAGGCGCCGAACACGAACAGCACCTGCCAGGCGAACGGATTGAAGTACCAGGTGCCGGCCGGATAGGCCGACAGGTTCCAGCCCATCTGGCGCGACACCAGCCACAGCACGATCGAGGCCAGCATGGTGAGGTCGGGCTGGCGCAGCATGATCCACAGGACCGGCGGGAACAGGCCCATCAGCACGATGTAGAGCGGCAGCACGTCGAGGTTGACCGGCTTGAACTTGAGGAACAGGCCCTGCCGCAGCATCTCCGGCGCGTTCTCGATGATGCTGGCGACGTTGAATTCGTTGATGATCTCGGAATCGCCGAAGCGCAGCGCGAGATAGCTGATCGAGGCGATGTAGATCACGAACAGCACGATGTGGGCGACGTAGAGCTGCCAGACGCGCTTGGTCAGCCGCGTGCCGCCGACGATGAAGCCGCGCTCGATCATCATCCGCGCGTAGACGAACGAGGCCGTGTAGCCGGAGATGAAGACGAAGAGGTCGGCGGCGTCGGAAAATCCGTAATTCCGTGTCGTGATCCAGTTCACGACGTTGTCGGGAATATGGTCGAGGTAGATCGCCCAGTTCGCGACCCCGCGAAACAGGTCGAGCCGGAGGTCGCGTCCTTTTTCGGGCAGGGTGGCGTTGATTTTCATGGGTGCCGCTTTGGGTGCCGCTTCGGGGTGGTGCCTTCGAGGGGATACCGCCGCGAAATCGCCTTCCGGACGGCCAGATTGTCACAGTGCAGCATAACGACTATACCGTCCGGAAAGCTGACGTCGGCTTAGGAATCACCGATCAAATCCCTGAAAGGTGTCTCTATCCTATTCCGCCGTTGGCCGCCAAACGTCTCCATGTCGCATATTTCTGGGGAACCGACCATCCATGACCGCACGCATTTTTAAGCCCGCCAAAAACGCGATGCAATCGGGCAGGGCCCAGACCCGCGAATGGCAGCTCGACTACGAGCCGGAGCAGCCGCGGGCGATCGAACCCCTGATGGGCTGGACTTCGTCGGGAGACATGAAGCAGCAGCTCACCCTTCACTTCCATACCAAGGAAGACGCCATCGCCTATTGCGAGCGCAAGGGCATCGCCTACCAGGTGATCGAGCCGAAGGCTTCGGCGCACCGGCAAATTGCCTATGCCGACAATTTTGCCTTCCGGCGCGGCGAGCCCTGGACGCATTAGGGATTTGGACGTACTGAGGGACCGACGCGCCGGGCCGCTAGTCGTTTTGAAGCGGTGGGGGCGGATTCGGGGTCGGTATCGGCAGCGGCGCGTCCTTGGACAGGCCGAGTACCGGATAGCTCCGGATGGTCTTGACGTCGGGCATTGCAGAGAACTGCAGCAGCTGCTGATGCATGCCCTCGACGCTGTGTGCGACGCATTTCAGCAGGAAATCAGAGTCTCCCGAGGGCTGCCAGCACTGCAAGACCAGCGAATTCGACGCGATCTGCGCCTCGAATGCCTGCACGCTACCCCGCGCCTGGCTTGCCAACTGTATCAGGACGAAGGACGTCACCTCATAGCCGAGCAGCCGTTCGTCGAGCGTGGCCGTGATCGCCTTGATGACGCCCTGGCTGCGCAGCGACCGGACGCGCCGCAGGCAGGGAGGCTCGGAGATGCCGACGCGGCTCGCCAGCTCGTTGTTGCGGACGCGTCCGTCCTTCTGGAGTTCGGACAGGATTTTGACGTCGATCTCGTCGAGCTGTGGGCGTTCTGTCATGGCTCAAGGCTCTGGCCGGGCTTCGACCATCTAAAGGGTTGCAAGGCTCCGGGCCGGCTTGCGTTTGTTGCGGGCCGGAGCGGCCGCGGCGCCAGGGGCGACGCCTGACAGCACCAGCTTCTCATGGGCGGCGACGATCGCCTCCCGCGTCAGCCGGCCGCCGGGACGGTACCAGGTGCACAGCCCCGTCAGAAGCGCCAGGATCGCAAAGGTCGCCACCTGCACGTCGACCACTTCGAAGACGCCTTCCGATACACCCTCGGCGAGGATCTGCGCCAGCCGCTGCTCATAGGCGCCGCGCAGCGCGACGATGGCCTCGTAGTTTTTCGGCTCGAGGCTGCGCAGCTCGGAGTTGGCAATGAAGACCTCGCGCTTCTTGGTCATGTGATAGGTGACGTGGAACGCGACAAAGGCGCGGAGCTTTTCTTCCGGCCGCTCCTTGCCCTCCAGCGCAAGATCGAGCTGCCGGAGCAGCTCGTTGATGTGATCCTGCACGAGGTCGAACAGCAATTGCTGCTTGGTGCTGATGTGATTGTAGAGCGAGCCCGACTGGATGCCGACTTCGGCGGCGAGCTGGCGCAGGCTCATGGCGGCATAGCCGTGCTCGAAGATGAGACGCACGCCGGCTTTGCGGATCGCTTCCAGCGTTTTCGGGCCGTATGAGCCGATGGTGCGCGCCATGTGATCCCTGAACTAGCCAGTGATTGGTCCTAAGTTGAAACCAGCGGTCGATTGTATCGACTATCTCATGAAATATAAGTAAATTCAATAACGTAAACCATTCACCGTATCCGCTTGTAAAGTAGATAAAAAAACGTATGATCGTTTAATTAGAGGGAGGACTGCCAGGAGGCGGCGCCGGGTTGTCGCGCGGTCGCGCATGCTACAGTCCCGGCTGTCTTGAACCCGTCTCAACGGCTGTCCAGCACAGAAGAAAACGCCGATCATGCCGCTTCATTCCACCATTGACCCGACATCCCCGGACTTTACGCGCAACGCCGAAGTCATGCGCGGCCTCGTTGCCGAATTGCACGAAAAACTTGCCCAGGTCGCAGGGGGCGGCGGCGAAGCCTCGCGCAAGCGGCATACGTCGCGCGGCAAGATGCTGGCGCGCCAGCGCGTCGACCTGCTGGTCGATCCCGGCACCGCGTTCCTGGAATTGTCGCCGCTCGCGGCCCACGGCCTCTATGGCGGCGACGTGCATTCGGCAAGCGTGATCACCGGGGTGGGACGCATCTCGGGCCGCGAATGCGTCATCGTCGCCAATGACGCGACCATCAAGGGCGGCACCTACTACCCGATGACCGTGAAAAAGCATCTGCGCGCGCAGGATATCGCGCGGCAGAACAATCTGCCGTGCGTCTACATGGTGGATTCCGGCGGCGCCTTCCTGCCGCTCCAGGACAAGATATTTCCCGACGAGCGGCATTTCGGCCGCATCTTCTACAATCAGGCGCAGATGTCCTCGCAGGGCATTCCGCAGATCGCCATCGTGATGGGGTCCTGCACGGCGGGCGGCGCCTACGTGCCGGCGATGTCGGACGAGAGCATCATCGTGCGCAATCAGGGCACGATCTTCCTCGGCGGGCCGCCGCTGGTGAAGGCGGCAACCGGCGAGGTGGTCACCGCCGAAGAACTCGGCGGCGCGGACGTGCATTCGCGGCAATCGGGCGTGACCGATCATTATGCGCAGAACGATGCGCATGCGATCGGGATCGCCCGGCGCATCGTCGCCACGCTGAAGAAGCCGGCGCCGGCAGCGCTGAATATGCGCGAGCCGCGGGAGCCGCTGTTTGCCGCGGAAGAAATTTACGGCGTGGTATCGGCCGACGGCCGCAAGCCGTTCGACGTGCACGACATCATCGCGCGGATCGTCGACGGCTCCGAATTCGACGAGTTCAAGAAATTGTATGGTACGACGCTGATCTGCGGCTTTGCCCATATCTGGGGCTATCCGGTCGGCATCATCGCCAACAACGGCATTCTGTTCAGCGAAAGCTCGCTCAAGGGCGCGCATTTCATCGAGCTGTGCTGCCAGCGCAATATCCCGCTGGTGTTCTTGCAGAACATCACCGGCTTCATGGTCGGCAAGAAATACGAGGCCGGCGGCATCGCGCGCGACGGCGCCAAGCTGGTGACGGCGGTGGCGACCGCCGGCGTGCCGAAATTCACGGTCGTGATCGGCGGCTCCTACGGCGCCGGCAATTACGGCATGTGCGGCCGCGCCTACAGTCCGCGCTTCCTCTGGCTGTGGCCAAACGCGCGCATCTCGGTGATGGGTGGCGAGCAGGCCTCGATGGTGCTGAGCCAGGTGCGCCGCGACAATATCGAGGCCAAGGGTGAGACGTGGTCGGTGGAGGAGGAAGAAAAGTTTCGGGCGCCGATCCGGGCGCAATATGAGAGCCAGGGCAACCCGTATTACGCCACCGCGCGGCTGTGGGATGACGGCGTGATCGATCCCGCCGACACGCGCCTTGTGCTGGGCTTGGGTCTATCAGCATCGGCCAATGCGCCGATCGAGCCGACAAAATTCGGCCTGTTCAGGATGTGATGCGATGGACCGTTCAAAGCTCTACCGGCGCTTTCGCACGCTGCTGATCGCCAACCGCGGCGAGATCGCCTGCCGCGTCATCCGCACCGCGCGCGCCATGGGCCTGCGCACCGTTGCGGTCTATTCCGAGGCCGACCGCGACGCCATGCATGTCGCGATGGCCGATAGCGCCGTGCTGCTCGGGCCGGCGCGGGCGCGCGACAGCTATCTCAATATCGAGCGCGTGATCGAGGCGGCGCAGAAGACCGGCGCCGAGGCGATCCATCCGGGCTACGGATTTCTATCGGAGAATGCCGAATTTGCCGATGCCTGCGCCAGGGCCGGTATTGTCTTCGTCGGACCGACGGCCGAGATGATGACGGCGATGGGCTCCAAGTCGGGCTCCAAGGCGCTTATGGAAAAGGCCGGCGTGCCGCTGGTGCCGGGCTATCACGGCGACGCCCAGGACGAGGCGACGCTGGCGAAGGCGGCGGAGAAGGCCGGGTACCCGGTGCTGGTGAAGGCGTCCGCCGGCGGCGGCGGGCGCGGCATGCGCGTGGTTCGTTCGGCCGAGGAACTGGGGCCGGCGATCGTCAGCGCCAAGCGCGAGGCTAAAGCGGCGTTCGGTGACGACCGCATGCTGATCGAAAAGTATGTGCAAAACCCCCGGCATATCGAGGTGCAGATCATCGGCGACAGCCATGGCAATCTGCTGTCGTTGTTCGAGCGCGAATGCACGCTGCAACGCCGGCACCAGAAGGTGATCGAGGAAGCCCCGTCGCCGACGCTCAATGAAGCGCAGCGCGACAAGGTGTGCGAGGCGGCGCGTAAGGCGGCCGGCGCGGTGAACTATGTCGGCGCCGGCACCATCGAGTTCGTGTCCGACGGCAAGGACGTGTTCTTCATCGAGATGAACACGCGGTTGCAGGTCGAGCATCCCGTGACGGAATTAATCACCGGCATTGATCTTGTCGAATGGCAGTTGCGGGTGGCGTTCGGCGAAAAGCTGCCGCTGACGCAAGGCGAGATCAAGCTCAATGGTCACGCCATCGAGGCGCGGGTCTATGCGGAAAACCCGCAGAAGAACTTCATGCCGTCGGTTGGCCGCATCAAGACGTGGCAGACGCCTGCGGAAGGGGACGGGCTGCGCATCGATGCCGGCTATCGCAACGGCGATGCGGTATCGCCCTATTACGACGCCATGCTGGCTAAAGTGATCGCCTGGGCGCCGACGCGCGAGATCGCGATCGACAAGCTCAACCGCGCCCTGGAGCAGACCGATGTCCGCGGTATCGTCACCAACATTCCGTTCCTCTCCGCGCTGGTGACGCATCCGGATGTCCGCCGCAACGCGATCGACACCGGTTTTATCGAACGTGAATTGAAGGTCTTGACGGAGGGGACGTCCGCCGCAGGCGAGCTTGAGCTGTGCGCTGCGGTGGCGGCAATTCTCAATGACGAGCAAAAGGCCGCGCGTGCCGAGGCGCCTTCACCCTGGCACACCTTTGGCTGGACGCCGGTCGGCCGGCGCAAGCGGGTGTTTTCGTTCCGGCAAGGGCAGGGGGCCGAGCATCAGGTCAGCCTACGTTACGGCAAGGGCACGCCGACGCTACAGGCCGGCAAGCACGAGCTGCCTTTCGAGATTGCCTCGAAGGAGGATGGCGGCTTCGATCTCACGCTTGACGGCGTGAAGTCGCATGTCTTTGCCGCGCTGGAGGGCCATGAGCTTTACCTGCGCACGCCAAACGGCCGCTTCGACCTGCACTGGATCGATCAGTTCGGCGGCGAGACCGAGGAGCAGATCGGCGAGGACAAGATCGTGGCGCCGCTGCCGGGCACCGTGGTGGCCCTGCTGGCGCAGGAAGGCGCGACCTTGGAAAAGGGCGCGGCGATCCTCACGCTCGAAGTGATGAAGATGGAACAGACGCTGCGCGCGCCCTATGCGGGCGTATTGAAGAAGATCAAGTGCAAGGTCGGCGACATCGTCGGCGAAGGCGTCGAGCTCGCCGAAGTCGAGAAGGCTTCCTGACCATGGGTGACACCGTCCGCATCGTCGAGGTCGGCCCGCGCGACGGGCTCCAGAACGAGAAGACATCAGTCAGCGTTGCCGATCGCATCGCTTTCATCGAGGCGCTGATTGCGGCGGGCCTGCACACCGTCGAGGTCGGCGCCTTCGTCTCGCCCAAGGCGATTCCGCAGATGGTCGGCTCGGCCGAGGTGCTGCGCGGCGTCATTGGCCATGCCGGCAACGAATTCCACGTGCTGGTGCCGAACGAAAAGGGCTATGAGGCCTCGCAGGCGGCCGGTGCCAAGGTGATCGCGGTGTTCGCTGCCGCCTCAGAGGGGTTTTCACGCGCCAACATCAACTGCACCGTCGCCGAATCGATCGAGCGGTTCAAGCCGGTGCTGTCGCGCGCGAAAGCCGACGGCATCAGGGTGCGCGGCTATATCTCCTGCGTGCTCGGCTGCCCCTATGACGGCGAGATCAAGCCGCAGGCTGTGGTGGATGTGGCAAAGACCCTGTGGGAGCTCGGCTGCTATGAAATCTCGCTTGGCGATACCATCGGCGTCGGCACACCACTGAAAGCGCGGCAACTGTTGCGCGCGGTTGCGGGCACGGTGCCGATGCAAAATCTCGCGATGCATTTTCACGACACCTATGGGCAGGCGCTGGCCAATCTCTATGCCGGAATGGAGGAAGGCTGCCGCGTGATCGATTCCGCCGCGGGCGGCCTCGGCGGCTGCCCCTACGCGCCCGGGGCGACCGGCAACGTCGCGACCGAGGATGTCGTTTACATGCTGGAAGGCATGGGCATTGCGACCGGCGTCGACATGGCAAAGCTGGTGGCGGCGACCAACACGATCAGCAAGCTGATCGGCCGGCCGCCGGTAAGCCGGGTCGCGGCGGCGCTCAATGCGAAGGCGCGGGCGCACTAAATCCTCATGGTGAGGAGCGCGCTCTCGCGCGCGTCTCGAACCATGTAGGCCCGTCTGTGGCCTTCATCCTTCGAGACGCCGCTGCGCGGCTCCTCAGGATGAGGGTCTACCGTCCCCCGTCCGGCCCCATCACGAGATTCGGTAGCCAGGTCGAAATCTCCGGGAAGAAGCACAAGAGCAGCACCGCCAGCATCATCAAGAGCACGAAGGGCAGCGTGCCCCAGATCACCTCACTCAAGGGGATGTCGGGCGCGACGTTGCGGATGACGAAGATGTTGAGGCCGACCGGCGGGTGGATCAGCCCCATTTCCATCACGATGGTCATGACGACGCCGAACCAGATGATGTCGAAATCGGCTGCGCGCAGCGGCGGCAGGATGATCGGCGCGGTCATCAGGATGATCGACACCGGCGGCAGGAAGAAGCCGAGCACCACCACCATCACGAGGATGGCCGCCAGCAATTCCCACCGCGGCAGGTGCATCGCGACGATGGATTCGGCGGCCGATTGCGAGATGTGCAGATAGCTCATCACGTAGGAATAGAGCAGCGACATGCCGATGATCAGCATCAGCATGGTGGATTCGCGCACGGTCGATTGCAGGATCGGTGCGAGGTCGCTCGGCCGCCACACGCTGTAGATCAGGGCGATTAGCGCGAGCGCCAGCAGGCCGCCTAGCCCTGCGGTTTCCGATGGCGTCGCATAGCCGCCGTAGAGCGCGATCATCACGCCGGTCAGCAGCAACACGAACGGAAGCACCCGCGGCAGCATGGTGAAGCGCTCGGCCATAGTGAAATCGTCGCGATGCAGGATCGGCGATTCGGTGCCGCTCTTTTCATAGGCCGCCTGCGCCATCGCAAATTCCTTGCGGAAGCGGAACACGGCGTAGAGGCCGAACAGCGTGACCAGCAACAGGCCCGGCCCGATGCCGGCCAGGAACAGCCGGCCGAGCGATTTTTCGGCGGCGACCGCGAACAGGATCATGGTGATCGACGGCGGCAGCAGGATGCCGAGCGTTCCGCCGGCGGCGATGATGCCGGCGGCAAAGCCGCCCGAATAGCCGCGCTTGCGCATTTCGGGGATGCCGGCCGAGCCGATCGCGGAGCAGGTGGCGGGCGAGGAGCCAGCCATCGCGGCGAACAGCGCGCAGGCAAACACGTTGGCGACCCCAAGCCCGCCGGGAATGCGGTGTAGCCAGGCATGCAAGGCCGAATAGAGGTCCTGGCCCGCGCGCGACTTTCCGATCGCCGCGCCCTTGAGGATGAACAGCGGGATCGACAGCAGCGTGATCGAGGCCATCTCCTCGTAGACGTTCTGCGTCACCGTATCGAGCGATGCCGCCGGCATGAAGATGGCCATGAACACGAGCGCAACGGCGCCGAGCGCGAACGCAATCGGCATCCCCGCAAACATCGCAACCAACGTGGCAGCCCCATAGCTGAGGCCGATGCCAAGAACACCCATGGTCATCGGCGCGCAGCTCCGGTGAGGGGAAGAATGATCTGGAAAAGGAGCTGGATGCAGAGCAGGGTCATGCCGAGCCCCATCAGCGAATACGGGATCGCCAGCGGCGGCGACCACATCGAGTTGGAGACCTGGCCGTCGACATAGGCCTCATGCGCCAGCGTCCACGACTTCCAGGTGAAAAAGGCACAAAAGGCAAAGGTGGCGACGTCGACGAGCCACAGCCTGACACGGTTGGCGAGCGGCGACAGCAGCCCGACAAAGGCCTCGATGCTGACATGGCCGCGCTGGCTCTGCACATAGGCCGCCGTCATGAAGGTGGCGCCGACCAGCAGGAATACCGCCGCCTCGTCCTGCCAGTAATTGGGGCTGTGAAACAGCGCGCGGCCGAGCACGCTGTAGCTGAGGATCGCGCAGGCCGCGATCAGTGCAATGCCGGCGAAGATGACAATGATGCGGTTGCAGAGATCGAGGGCCCGCCCAAGCATCGCCACGAGCGGATTGCTCGTGGCGGGCGCTTTGATGTCGGCCTGATCCGAAATCGGACCATGCATCATGCCGCAACGTCGCTTGCGAGCTTCAGGAGGTTGGCCGCGGTAGCCGTCTTGGCGCTGTAGTCCTTCCAGGCGGTATCGCGCGCGATGTCGCGCCACTTGCCGACGGTGGCGGCGTCCAGCTTGCTGACCTTGGCGCCGGCCTTCTCATAGACCTTGGCGACCTCGATATCGTCGTCCTGGGCGCCCTTCTTGCCGAAGGCTTCGAGCTCGGCGCCGACGTTAAGGAGAATGTCCTGATGGTTCTTGGGCATCTTGTCGAAGATCGCCTTCGACATCATCAGCGGCTCCATCATGAACCAGTAGGAAGCGTCGGCGCCCGAGGTCAGCGATTTCGCGACTTCCTCCAGGCGGAACGAGATCAGGCTGGTGGAGGAGGTGATGCCGGCATCGCAGGCGCCGGTCTGCATCGCCGCATAGATTTCGTTCGACGGCACCGACAGCACGGCCGCGCCCGCGGTCTGCAACACCATGTCCATCTCGCGCGAGCCGCCGCGCACCTTCAGGCCCTTGGCGTCTTCCGGCGCGACGATTGCCTTGGAGCGGCTGGCGACGCCGCCGGCCTGCCAGACCCAGGTCAGAAGGATGATGCCCTTGTCGGCGAGGAAGTTGGTCAGCGCCTTGCCGACCGGCTCGTTCTTCCACTTCAGGCCCTGATCGTAGGTCGAGACCAGGCCGGGCATCAGGCCGATATTGGTTTCCGGCAACTCGCCGCCGGCATAGGGCAGCGGATAGAGGCTGATGTCGAGCGCACCCTTGCGCATGGCCGAGAACTGCGCGTTGGTCTTGATCAGCGAGGAGTTCGGATAGATTTCGGCAGCAATTTCGCCGCCCGAGCGCTTCGCCACCTCGGCGGCGAACATCCGGCACAGCCGGTCGCGGAAATCGCCCTTGTCGATCGTGCCGCCCGGAAACTGGTGCGAGATCTTCAGCGTGGTGGCGGCGTGCGCCGTGCCGGTCCCGAAGCGGAGGATGGCAGGCGCGGCGAGGGCGGAGGCGAGGAGGTGGCGACGATTGAGCATGGGAATTTCCCCTTCTTGGCTATTTCTTGATTGGATGCAGGAGGCGGCGCGGAGCCTAGCCCTCCGGAATCCAAAATTCTCTCATCTGATAGTTCGAGGCGGATGGGATAGTGCGAGGCTCGGAGCGGCCGCAAGTCCCAGCATTGTTGCGCTGCACACCGAGAAACACGATCTCGCAGGGAACTCGGACCACAATACGACTAACCCCGGTCAGGATCGTTGCCGCCCCAAGGCGGAAAAGCGGCTTTCAAGAATTCGTTACAGGGCGTGGAGCTGCCGTAACGATCAGGCGGCCGGACTCGTCGGGAATGGAAGCGGCATCCGTCGCTTTCAGGAACTCTCAGACAAGGACGATCAACCATGACTTTCCGCTCCCGAATCGCGCTCGGCGCTTCCGCCGCCATCATCTCGCTCGGACTTGCGCTTTCGCCGGCCGCCTTCGCCCAGGACAAGATGGGCAAGGACGACGCGATGAAGAAGGATTCCATGTCCAAGGATGCCATGAAGAAGAACGACGGCATGAAGAAGCACGATGCCATGAGCAAGGACGGCATGAAGAAAGACGATGCGATGAAGAAGAACTGACCGCTCATGCGTGAAGGCCCGCCTCACGAAAGGCGGGCCTTTACGTGTCAGGCGCTCGTCGTCGCCCGGCCTATCTCTTCTTGCCCTTGGCCTTGCGGGCGGCATAACGCGCGTCGCGCTTGGCCTTTTGCTCGGCTTCCAGTGCAGCCAGCCTGGCGGCTTCTTCTTCCTTCTCGCGGGCAATCCTGGCGGCCTCGGCTGCGGCAGCTTCCTCCGCGAGGCGCTTTTCCTCGGCCTTGGCGGCCTCGCGCGCTTCCTTCGCCTTGGCGCGGGCGGCAGCGATGGCCTCGCGTTCGGCCTGCCTCTGCTTCACCGCCGGATCGTCGGGGCCCGGCTGGGCACGAAACTTGTTGAGGATGTTTTGCCTCGCCTGCTGCGCGGCCTTCTGGCGGTCCGCGAAGCCTGGTTCCTTGAATCCACTCATCGATGGTCTGTCGTTGTTCAGTTGGGGCTGGGAGATTGGCAGAGCCGATTTGGCCGTTTCACTAAGCGAACCGGCGGCAAAATGCCAGCACCCAAATTGCAGGGGCGAGTTTCGCGAATGGCAGATGGTCAGACGTGATGCTGACAGGCGTTGCACGGCTGTCACAGGGATCGATAAGCGTAGCCGCAGGCGCGAGAAGCGCGCCGCCGATCCGCTTGCCGAACGTCTAGCCGAGCCTGAAATTGTCGCGCCGGCCCGACGAGCCCAAGACCCGGGCGACGGTCTGTGCCGTCATCGCCACCCGATCGGAGGTCCGCTGGGCTTCCAGCCGGTCCCGCGCATGCTCCCGGATCAGGAGATCGATCAGCTCAAGCCGCCGCTGCTCGTCGACCGCCTCGGCCAGCAATGTCCGATAACGCGTATAGTCGTAGCCCGCTTCCTCTTTCGCCATCGTACGCCCCCGTACGCCACGCCTACCCCGCAATTATTGTTTCCCAAGGGGCGATGACGCGCAACGGAATTGCGGAACTTATCCAGCGATTTCCCAACGTTCGAATGGCCGCTTCTGTCGGCAAGGTGGCATTTCGAAAAGGCGAGGGGGTTGTGGGGTCGATCACAGGGAGAGTCAGCGATCAGCCGTACCTTCGGCCCCAATTGAAGAGGAGCTGACGCCATGACCTCTCTCTTTTGGACCCGCAAGGGCCTCGTGCTGTCAGTTGCGATCATGATGCTCTCGGCCGCAGCGGTTGCCGTTTCGATCGGACTCGCTTTTCCCGAACCGGTCTCAAACGCAGCGCTCGGACCGGACTGGCAATGCACCCGGCTCGCTTTCGTCCTGACGACCTGCCGAAGAGCAGCGCACGCGGACACCGCGATCGCAAGCTTAGGCAAAGAGGCGGATCGCCCATGCCGGAAGGGCTCGACCCGAACCGGGCGCGACCAGCGCTAGAGCGGGATGACTTTTCTTCGAATCGTCATCCCGCCCTATCTTTTTGTTTGAGCATGATCTTTTCGGAAAACCGGTGTCCACTTTTCCGGATCATGCTCCAGGACGTCTATCGCCGCCGGCGCAGGAATCGCTGGCGCCTTCGAAGCGCGAGAGGCAGTGCGATATTCGTTGCCTCCGGGCCGTTCGGGTGCGCTCTGACGGCTGTCAGGACTTGGCGGCCACCCGGGGGCTTCTTCCGGGCATCGGCGGGACGGCAAAGATTCCGAACTCCTCGGTCAGGACGGTCATCAGCAATGACCGGTATTCCTCGTAGTCGCGGCCCTCCGGCGTTATCTTGCCAAGCTGCGGCGCCTCGCCGGCGCGCAATTTGCGCAGAAAGATCGGCGCCGTCACCGGAATGAAGATCGAGCCCTTGGGGTTGCTGAGCGTGGAGATGATTCCGCGCAGGATGCTTTCGGAGTCCGGCAGCGACAGCAGGATGGTGCGGACATTTCCCTGGGCCGAACTGACCAGGTTCATGAACGACGTTCCGAACGGGATATAGACCGTTCCGACCTGGCGATACTTCGCGTCGAAACGCGACTTCTCCTCGAAGATGAGGCAGTTCTGCTCGTTGCTCCAGACGATGGAAATCAGATAGGCGCTGAAGTTGGACGGGTCAGTGAAAAGCGGACGAACACAGAGATAGTCGCCCTGGAGGTACTCGACGGCCTCGAAGACATACGCGCCGACGGTCTTGGATGCAGCCTCCTGCGTCCCCCGCGACGGTCTTTGAAAACTGGTCTTCAGGACGCCCTCGACCTTGTTCAGGGTGCGGTCGGTGAAGTCGCCTTGAAAGAGCTTTTCGATGGTCGATTTCGACAAATGCTCCCGGATCAGGTCCTTTCGCGCCAGCCCGTTGGCGTCGAGATAGCGCTGGATGGCGTCGGCGATGGCTTTCTTGTCAGGCTTCGAGCCGAGGCCCGTATCGTGGGTCATAAACAGCAATCCCGGAAAACGTCAAAATCTAGCACAAGCCGCCAAATTCTGGCTACTCGGCCGCGTGTTGCATCCATTTCAAAGTTGATCCACCCGCGGGCCTCGGAAACGCCAAACGGTTGACACGGGCCGGTTGTCTAAAACGGTACAGTCACGCGGGGGCGCAAGACAAAACAAAGCTGGCGGCCGATGCTGGGCATAATTCGGGCGCCGGTGAGAAGCGGATCGCGCCGGCCCCAGGGATCGCCACCCAAGGATGGCGCTCAAGGATGGCGCTCAAGGATCGCGCTCAAGAATCGCAACCGGAACAGCTCAAAGGTTCCTCGAAAATTTCGTCACTGCCCGCAAACCGTCCCGGCGTGTTTGCGTTAGCTACGGGGCAGGCTTGCCCGCACTTCATTGAGCCAGCCGGTGCCTGGCTATTTCATGGATGGCTGCTTCGTCGACGTCTCCAGGGGGAACTGTTTGGATCGTTTGGTTGGTTCTGAAGGTCGTTTGGAAAGCAGGCTGATACTGATATGCCCGCGCTGCAAGGCGCGGGTAAGCGTTGCGGCCGACCGGGCATTCTGCACCGACAGCAAATGTATCTATGCCGGTCAGGGATTTCCCGTTGTCGATGGGCAGCCGGTGCTGATCGATTTTCTCGATAGCATCTTCCAAAGATCAAACTACAAAGAGGGCAATGGCAGCGCGATTGCGCGCGATCCCTCGCGGAGCGGCCTGCGGTCTCGGCTCCACCGCTTCGTCGACGGGGACAATCCCGTTGCTGTCAGAAACTGCCGGTCGTTCCTCGCATTGATCAAGGCGCAAAGCCGGCGACCGCGGGTGCTGGTCATCGGTGGCGGCAGTGTCGGCAAGGGAGCCGAGGGCCTGTACCGCGATCCCGACATCGAACTCATCGGGACCGACGTGTACGCATCCTCTTGCACCGATCTGCTTTGTGACGCGCACAAACTACCCTTTGAGGACAGCACCTTTGACGGCGTATGGGTCCAGGCTGTCCTCGAGCACGTGCTCGATCCGCATATTGTGGTTTCGGAGATCCACCGGGTTCTCAGGAAGGATGGCCTGATCTACGCCGAAACACCCTTCATGCAGCAGGTCCACGAGCGTGCGTATGACTTCACGCGCTTCACGCCCAGCGGTCACCGGTGGCTCTTCAGACGGTTCGAGGAAATCGCTGCCGGTCCCGTCACCGGCCCGGGAGTGGCGCTCGTTTGGTCGATACGATACCTGCTGCGATCGCTCGGCATGGGTGAAAAAATCTCGCGGCTGATCGCGATGCTGTTTGTCTGGATCAGATGGCTGGATCGATTTTGCCAATCCAGAATGGCGGCAGACGCAGCAGGCGGCGTATTTTTTCTGGGCCGCCGGTCGGAGAGCGCGCTCTCCGCCGCTTCCATGGTCAGTTATTACGAAGACTCCTAGATTCGGAAGTATCCGTCGGAGCGCTGGCCCATCGATAACTCGATCGGCTTATCCGGCGTAACGCTAAAGATAGAGCTCCGCCTCGAAGTTTGTCATGGAAACCCGCAGCGCGCCTTGGCAGGCTGGAGACCGTACCGGGCCATCATTACCCCTGAAGGCTTGGTACATCTAATAGAGCCCGACCCGCATTGCCCGTGCGAGGTCGGGCTTTTTGCCTGAGGCTCCAATTCATGAGCGTGGAGTACGTGTTATCCGCGTTTTTGGTGTTTTCCTGCCAAGTCAGCCCGAGCAGATGTTTTTGGCTGGAGCCTGGAGTGGTCTATCAATCTCGTTCGCAAGCGCGTTGGTGCGTAATCAACCGCGGCGCGGCCAGAGCTCCTATCCTGCTTGAGTTTGTGCCTCGCCCTCGAATGGTGTTGGCGCCCGGTATCGAGCCGTGTTCCGCGTCGCAACCTCCGTCACTTGACTAGGCGAACATCCCGGCGCGCCGGCTGGCGTTGCGGCACGAACGTTCCGTTCTGGTGCATCTCCCGCGATCCGTTTGCAATGACTAGAAGGAGCTTCCGGAAACACGGCGCAATGGAATACTGGAGGCCCTCAGCAGCGGTTTCAGATGTGCCTTGCCGATCGTATCCAGCAATCGCTCAACGCTCTTCTGAGCCAACGGCGACGAGTGACTCGGACCCAGAATGATGCGATCGAGAATCTTTTCGAGCGAGAAATCCTCAGCACTAACACCAGGCAAGTAACCAATCTTGTATTTCAGCGCCGGTTCTACCCCGCGTGCGCCAATGTGATAGTTCAGATTTGGTTTCAGCAGCCCCTTATCGTCACGATCGGGCTCGTAGATGAGTCGCCATTCCTTCTCTTCCGCAAACCCGTAATGCTTCGTGACGAGGGCAAGCGACTTGATAATCCAAAAGGCTGCATAAGCAGCAAGGTGCAGCTGATCGTTCGGCAGGTTTAGGCTTTGGGTCAGTTCGGCCCACTGCTCCAAAAGTTCGCGCACTTTATCCGAGCGCGCGACTTCGGTGGCGTAGGAAACCTTTGCGACAACTATCGGAGAGTCCGGCACGACCGTTATCCTTGAGGGATCAAACACCAGCGCTGCCCCATTTCCCTGCTGACCATATCCACGCCACATCGAAAGCAGGCCGTCATTGTCTGCTGGAAGATGCTCGGTCAGACAAAAAATGTACGTGTCGAAGGCTTGATGCTCTTCAAGGTGATGAACGAGTCCGAGGTACTCTCGACGGAGAATTTCGGCTCGCTCGTCGTTACCACCGGCTCGCTTGATATTATCGATGTTGGAAAAGAGCTCCGTACCTACAACCGCGCCGTGACGCATCTCCTGCCAGTCGTTCATGAGCAGGGGGTTGAAGAACCAGATTTCGCTGGTTTTGAGAACGCTCTCCATTACCTTGATCGAGGTGTAGTGCGCCAGTAAGGGCGTCTCCGAGCCGCCCGCATGCGCCTTCAAGAAAGGTTCGAAAAGGGGATTGTAAAGCGCGAGCACTCCGGCGTCGTCGAGTTGAGACGGGTTGGCCGGCGGCGCCTTAGGGTCCGTCATCGCAGTCCGTTCCTCAATTCTGCTATTGAGCCGAGAAAGGCGAACTGCTGCTTGGCATGTCATGCCAGTTTGTCGTGATGTTGACCGAGCCGGAGCAGCCGGTATCCCAATCCGCCGTGTGCGCCCCAATACGAGAACATCACAATGAGCGGCCGCGATTCGGTAATCTTTGAGTCGAATCGCCTCACTTCGGGTTCAGCGAAGCAGCGCAGGCGCTGCAATGGCATTTCTTTGCAAACTTCATCATGAGCCGTTCCGAAAAATGATGTGACGGAAAATTCTTGATGGTCGCCGTTCGCACGCGAACGAAATAGGAATGCAGGTGTTGCGGCCGTGTTGCATGGAGCCGTTTGGAATGGCTGCTAGCTGCCGGAAAAACCTCGCTACCCTTGCAACACGAAAATGACCGCCGAACAGATGGCGACCATGCTTGAAGTCATTGCTCTCGTTGAGAAATTTGTTGGCGATCCCGGCAGGATTCGAACCTGCAACCCGCGGAGTAGAAATCCGCTACTCTATCCAGTTGAGCTACGGGACCGTCGGCACCTGTTTAGCACTGGCAATATGAAAAATCCGCTTCGGAGCCAAGCCAGTTCCGAACCCAAACCCCTCAACTTGCGACTAAGCCGAAGGGTGGACCGGCGCATCGGGGCCGCCCTCAACGCGACGCCTCCTGCCGCGGGCACGGGGGTAGGGACTGTTCCGGCAATGCTGCACGCTGCTTCTCCGGCCGTCTTTCAGGCCGCCATCAGCCCGTCACCTTTCGCACCCTCTTATTTGTCACGCGGCATCCGACCGCGCCCAAGGAGCTCCATCATGAACGGTTTGGTTCGCGCCGCCGTATTTTGCGCAACGCTGGCGCTTGGCCTGGCATCGGCGCACGCCGCCGACAAGGCCTTCAAGCGCGACGACCTCGCCGATTCCGCGATCAAGCTGGAAGCCCAGATCAAGAGCGAGGCGGGCGCCGTCGCCAAATCCAATGCAACGCTGAAAACCGATGCGGATACCGCCTTCAAGCGGATGGACTTCCGCACCGGCCTACAGATCCTCGGCCAGATCGCGGCGACCACGCCGGAGGATGCCGGTAACTGGCTGCGGCTGGCGCGCACAATCTTCCAGATCCGCGCGTCCTCTTCCAGCGAGCAGACCTTCCTGTTGGAGCGCGCCTCGACCGCCGCCTACATCGCCTATCAGCGCGCCGGCAATACCGGCGAGGAAGCCGAAGCGCTCGCCGTGCTCGGGCGGGCGATGTCCGACCGGAAACTTTGGCGGCCGGCGCTGGACGCGCTGCGGCTGTCGCTGGATTTGCGCGAGGTCGCCGACGTGCGCGGCCAGTATGAGAAGATGCGCGACGAGCACGGTTTTCGCCTGCTCGACTACACCGTCGATTCCGATGGTGCGACGCCGCGGGCATGCTTCCAGTTCTCCGAAGAGCTCGCCAAACGCGTTGATTTCTCGCCGTTCGTGGCGCTCGCCGGCAGCGACAAGCCAGCGCTCTCCACCGAAGGCAAGCAGCTTTGCGTCGAGGGCCTGAAACACGGCGAGCGCTACAACATCAATCTGCGCGCCGGCATGCCGTCCGGCGTGAAGGAGGGCCTGCCGAAGTCGGCCGAATTCAACATCTATGTCCGCGACCGCAAGCCTTTCGTGCGTTTCACGGGCCGCGCCTATGTGCTGCCGCGAACCGGCCAGCGCGGCATTCCGCTGGTCAGCGTCAACACACCGGCGGTCAACATCAACGTGTTCCGGATCGGCGACCGCAATTTGATCAACACGGTGATCGGCGGCGATTTCCAGCGCGCGATCAGCCGCTACGAGCTTTCCGATCTCGGCGACGAGCGGGGCGTAAAAGTCTGGTCGGGCGAGCTTGCGACCGCGACCACGCTCAACCAGGACGTCGTCACCGCGTTCCCGGTCGACCAGGCGCTCGGCGACCTACAGCCCGGCGTCTATGTGATGACGGCCGCCGCCAAGAATCCCGGCAGCGACGATGATTACCAACTCGCCACGCAATGGTTCATCGTCTCCGACATGGGCCTGACGGCGTTCTCCGGCAATGACGGCGTGCATGTGTTCGTCAATTCGCTCGCCTCCACCGAGGCGGTCTCCAAAGCCGAAGTGAAGCTGGTCGCGCGCAACAACGAAATTCTGGCGACCCGCAAGACCGACGACGCCGGCCATGTGCTGTTCGAGGCGGGGCTTGCCCGCGGCGAGGGCGGGCTGTCGCCGGCCATGCTGACGGTGATGAGCGACAAGGGCGACTACGCGTTCCTCAACTTGAAGACCAATGCCTTCGACCTGACCGACCGTGGCGTCGCCGGGCGGGCGGTTCCTGCCGGAGCCGATGCCTTTGTCTATGCCGAGCGCGGCGTCTACCGCTCCAACGAGACTGTCTACCTGACCGCGCTGGTGCGCGACGGGCAGGGCAACGCCGTCACCGGCGGGCCGCTGACCATGGTGATCGAACGCCCCGACGGCGTCGAATACCGCCGCGCGGTGCTGCCGGACCAGGGGGCCGGCGGGCGGACCATGTCGATCGCGCTCAATTCGGCCGTCCCGACCGGGACCTGGCGGGCGCGCGCCTTTACCGACCCGAAGGGTTCCTCGATCGGCGAGACCTCCTTCATGGTTGAGGACTACATTCCCGAACGGATCGAATTCACGCTTTCCGCCAAGGAGAAGCAGATCCAGGCCGAA
Organism: Bradyrhizobium lablabi; assembly: GCF_018129385.1. Taxonomy (GTDB): domain Bacteria; phylum Pseudomonadota; class Alphaproteobacteria; order Rhizobiales; family Xanthobacteraceae; genus Bradyrhizobium; species Bradyrhizobium lablabi_C. Next base: position 592,331 of record NZ_JAFCLN010000002.1, on the reverse strand, counting down.
GTTCCGGTGGAGCTTAAGGTCGACGGCCGCTTCCTCTACGGTGCGCCGGCCTCCGGGTTGCAGCTCGAGGGCGACATGCTGGTGACGACGGCCGTCTCCGGCCGGCCGGGCTATCCCGGCTACCAGTTCGGCGTGGCGGATGAAGAGACCGCCAGCAACGAGCGTACCCCGATCGAAAGCCTTCCGGAGTCCGACGCCAACGGCGTGGCGACCTTCCCAGTGAGCCTTGCCAAAGCCCCGACCTCGACCCGCCCGCAGGAAGCGCAGATCTTCATCCGCATGGCGGAAGCCGGCGGCCGCGCGGTCGAACGCAAGCTGGTGTTGCCGGTGGCGCCTGCCGCCAATCTGATCGGCATCAAGCCGCTCTTCCAGGACAAGAGCGTCGCCGAGGGCGACAAGGCCGAATTCGACGTCATCTTCGTTGCGCCCGATGGCAAGCAGCTTTCGCGCAGCGGGCTGCGCTACGAGTTGATGAAGGTCGAGTCGCGCTATCAGTGGTACCGTCAAAACTCGTCCTGGGAATATGAGCCGGTCAAGTCGACCCGGCGCGTCGCCGACGGTGATATTGATCTCGCCGCTGACAAGGCGTCGCGGGTGTCGGTCTCGCCGCAGCCCGGCCGCTATCGTCTCGACGTCAAGTCGACCGAACAGGACGGGCCGATCACCTCGGTGCAGTTCGATGTCGGCTGGTATTGGGAAGGTAGCGCGGAAACGCCGGACCTTCTGGAAACCTCGATCGACAAGCCGGAGTATCAATCCGGCGACACCATGGTGGTGTCGGTCAATGCCCGCACGGCCGGCAAGCTGACCATCAACGTGCTCGGCGATCGCCTGCTGACGACGCAAAGCATCGACGTCAAGGAAGGCACCGCACAGGTCAAGATTCCCGTCGGCAAGGATTGGGGCACCGGCGCCTATGTGCTGGCGACCTTGCGCTGTCCGCTCGATGCCGCCGCGCAGCGCATGCCCGGCCGCGCGATCGGGCTAAAGTGGTTCGGGATCGACAGAAAGAGCCGCACGCTCGCCGTCAATCTCACACCGCCTGATCTCGTGCGTCCCGGCTCTACGCTGAAGATTCCGGTCAAGCTCGGCGGGCTAAATCCCGGCGAGGACGCCAAGATTGTCGTTGCCGCGGTCGATGTCGGCATTCTCAACCTCACCAACTACAAGCCGCCGGCGCCGGATGATTACTATCTCGGCCAGCGCCGCCTGACCTCGGAGATCCGCGACCTCTACGGCCAGTTGATCGACGGCATGCAGGGCACCCGCGGCCAGATCAGGTCGGGCGGCGACGCCTCGGGAGGCGAGTTGCAGGGCAGCCCGCCCACGCAAAAGCCGCTGGCGCTCTATTCCGGCATTGTCACCGTCGGCGCCGACGGTTCGGCCGAGATCAGTTTTGACATCCCCGAATTCGCCGGCACCGCGCGGGTGATGGCGGTGGCGTGGACCTCCACGAAACTCGGCCGCGCCACGGTCGATGTCACCGTGCGCGATCCCGTGGTGCTGACCGCGACCTTGCCGCGCTTCCTGCTCAACGGCGACAAGGGCACCATGAGCTTCGATCTCGACAACGTCGAGGGCGCGGCGGGCGACTACATCGTCAATGTCAAGATCGTAGGTCCCGTGAAGGTGACTGGTAATCCCGCGATCACGGCGAAACTTGCCGCCAAGCAGCGCACCTCGATGCAGCTCGCGCTGGAGGCCGGCGGTGCGGGCACGGCGAATATCGACGTCGACATCAAGGGACCGAACGGGCTGACGCTGGCGCGGCACTATGCGCTCGACGTCAAACCGGCCAACCAGATCCTGGCGCGCCGCTCGGTCCGCACCTTGGCGAAGGGCGAGAGTCTGACGCTGACCTCGGACATGTTCTCCGATCTGGTCTCGGGCACCGGCGGCGTCTCGCTGTCGGCGAGCCTGTCGACCGCGCTCGATGCGGCCACCATTTTGAAGGCGCTCGATCGCTATCCGCACGGGTGTTCCGAGCAGATCACCAGCCGCGCGATGCCGCTGCTCTATGTCAACGACCTCGCGGCCAGTGCGCACCTTGCCATGGATACCGCCGTCGACCAGCGCATCAAGGATGCGATCGAGCGGCTGCTGGCCCGGCAAGGCTCCAACGGCTCGTTCGGCCTGTGGTCGGCCGGCGGCGACGACGCCTGGCTCGATGCCTACGTCACGGACTTCCTGACCCGCGCCCGCGAAAAGGGATTTGCGGTGCCGGACGTGCTGTTCAAGAACGCGCTCGACCGCATCCGTAACTCGGTGGTGAACGCCGAGGAGCCGGAGAAGAACGGCGGCCGCGATCTCGCCTATGGCCTCTATGTGCTGGCCCGCAACGGGGCAGCGCCGATCGGCGACCTCCGCTATCTCGCCGACACCAAGCTTGGCAATCTCGCGACTCCGATCGCAAAATCGCAGCTTGCGGCGGCGCTGGCGCTGGTCGGCGACAAGGCGAGGGCGGAGCGGGTCTATGCCAACGCGCTGGAAGCGCTCAACCCGAAACCCGTGCTGGAATTCGGCCGCACCGATTACGGCAGCGCGCTGCGCGATGCCGCAGCTTTGGTGTCGCTCGCCAGCGAAGGCAACGCGCCGCGCGCGACGCTGACGCAGGCGGTGCAGCGGGTCGAGGCCGCGCGCGGGCTTTCGGCCTACACCTCCACGCAGGAGAATGCCTGGATGGTGCTGGCGGCGCGCGCGCTGGCCAAGGAGACGCTGAACCTCGACATCGACGGCCAACCGGTGAAGACCGCGGTCTTCCGCAGCTACAAGGCGGAGCAGATGGCGGGCAAACCGATCCGCATCACCAACACCGGTGAAGCGCCGGTGCAGATGGTGGTTTCGGTGTCGGGTTCGCCGGTCACGCCGGAGCCGGCCGCTTCCAACGGCTTCAAGATCGAGCGCAGCTATTTCACGCTCGACGGCAAGCCGGCCGATATCAGCAAGGCGAAGCAGAACGATCGCTTTGCCGTGGTGCTGAAGGTCACCGAGGCCAAGCCGGAATACGGGCACATCATGGTGTCCGACTATCTGCCGGCCGGGCTTGAGATCGACAATCCGCGCCTCGTCTCGTCCGGCGATAGCGGCACGCTCGACTGGATCGAGGACGGCGAGGAGCCTGAGAACACCGAGTTCCGCGACGACCGCTTCACGGCCGCCATCGATCGCGCGGCCGACGATCAGGCGGTATTTACTGTCGCCTATATCGTGCGCGCGGTATCGCCCGGCAAATACGTGCTGCCGCAGGCCTATGTCGAGGACATGTACAACCCCTCGCGCTACGGCCGCAGCGGCACCGGTACCGTTGAGGTTCGTTCGGCGAAATGAGCGAGCGTGCAGACCATACTCGCTCTTTGTCGTGCCCGGGCTTGACCCGGGCATCCACGGCTGTTGCCGCGACGAAAGAAGACGTGGATGGCCGGGACAAGCCCGGCCATGACGGCGGCGGTGGTGGGCGATTGCGCAAAGTCGCCATCGGATTCGCGATTGCTCTGTTTGTCGTCCTCGCAACCTTTGCCGGCTGGGTCATCTCGCTCGGGCCGCTGCCGCTGGAGCAGGCGCGCCAGGTCTCCACGACGATCGTCGATCGCAACGGAAAGCTGTTGCGCGCCTTTGCGATGGCGGATGGACGTTGGCGCCTGCCGGTGAGTGCCAAGCGCGATGTCGATCCGGGCTATCTCAAGCTGCTGCTCGCGTACGAAGACAAGCGCTTCTACTCCCATGCCGGTGTCGATCCGCTCGCGACGGGACGCGCAACGCTGCAACTGGTGACGCGCGGCCACATCGTATCGGGCGGCTCCACCATCACCATGCAGCTCGCGCGGCTGATGGAGCCGCGGCGCGAACGGTCGGTCCATGCAAAGCTGCGGCAGATGGTTCGGGCCGTCGAGCTCGAGAGCAAGCTCTCAAAGGACGAGATCCTCGATCTTTATCTTGCGCTGGCGCCATTCGGCGGCAATCTCGAAGGCGTCCGCGCCGCGTCGATCGCCTATTTCGGCAAGGAGCCGAAGCGGCTGTCGCTGGCGGAAGCCGCCTTGCTGGTAGCCTTGCCGCAATCGCCGGAAAACCGCCGTCTCGATCGTCACCCTGAGGCAGCGCATATCGCGCGCGACCGCGTGCTCGACCGCATGGTCGAGGAGGGCGTCGTGTCGCGCGAGGACGTGGTGCAGGCCAAGACGGTAACGATACCAAAACTGCGCAAGCCGATGCCGATCCTGGCGCCGCACTCCTCCGATGCGGCCGTTGCCATCATCAGGGGTCAGCCGGTGATCCGCACGACGCTGGATCTGAGTCTGCAAAAGACGCTGGAAGCCCTGGCGCGCGACCGCGCGCTGGCGCAGGGGTCCAATATTTCGGTCGCGATCATCGCGGTCGACAACGAGAGCGGCGACGTGCTGGCACGCGTCGGCTCGGCGGATTATTTCGATGAGCGGCGGGCGGGGCAGGTCGACATGACCCGCGCAGTACGCTCGCCGGGCTCGACGCTGAAGCCGTTCATCTATGGCCTTGCTTTCGAGGATGGCTTTGTGCATCCCGAAAGCCTGATCGACGACCGGCCGATCCGCTTCGGCAGCTACGCGCCGGAAAACTTTGACATGACCTTTCAGGGCACGGTGCCGGTACGCAAGGCGCTGCAATTGTCGCTGAACGTGCCGGCGATTGCGTTGCTCGATCGCGTCGGTTCCAGCCGGCTGTCCTCTCGGCTGAAGCAGGCTGGCACCAGCCTGGTACTGCCGAAGGACGAGGCGCCGGGTCTCGCCATGGGCCTCGGCGGCGTCGGCGTGAGCTTGCAGGACCTGGCGCAGCTCTATGCGGGGCTGGCTCGGCTCGGCAGCACAAAACCGTTACGCGAGATCGTGAGCGCCCACGACGATCGCGAAGCGATGCGGCTGATGGATCAGGCCGCCGCCTGGCAGGTCGGCAATGTCCTGATCGGCACGCCGCCGCCGGAGAACGGCGCGCATAACCGCATCGCCTTCAAGACCGGCACTAGTTACGGCTATCGTGACGCCTGGTCGGTCGGGTTCGACGGCAAGCTGACCATCGGCGTCTGGGTCGGCCGTCCCGACGGCGCGCCGGTGCCGGGGCTGGTCGGCCGCGCGGTCGCAGCCCCGATCCTGTTCGATGCCTTTGCCCGCACCGGAAAGTTGCCCGCCGCGCTCCCAAAGCCGCCCAAGGGCGTGCTGGTCGCGGCCAACGCAAAACTGCCGCTGCCGCTGCGGCGGTTCCGCCCGATGGGCGAACTGGTGCGGACCGGCAGCGAGCAGGCGCCGCGTATCCAGTTCCCGCTGCACGGCTCGCGGATCGACGTCGACCGCACCGACGGACAGTCGTCGGCCATGCCGGTCAAGGTCGCCGGCGGGGTTTTGCCCATGACCGTGCTCGTTAACGGCGCCACCGCCGGCGAAATCGACAGCCGCCGCCAGCGGCTGGTCGAGCCGCCCGGGCCGGGGTTCGCTCGCCTCACCGTGATCGATGCCACGGGCGCGGCGGACACAGTTGTCATCAGAATTCAATAAAAGCACCCTAAGCGGTTGTCCGGATAGCGGTTTCGGCGTAAGCGGGAACCGATGGCTGAGACCTACCCCCGACCCCGGTTTGGTGAGCCGCGCGAGCCGAAAAACCGGGTGAATCCGGGTAGCCGGCTGGCCGGCGTGATCGACTATGTCTCGTCGAGCCACGCCCGGGCGGTCGCTTTCCTGCTGGTTTGTGCGGCGCTGCTGTTCCTGCCCGGCTTCTTTACCATCCCGCCAATCGACCGCGACGAGGCGCGCTTTGCGCAAGCCACCAAGCAGATGGTCGAGAGTGGCGATTTCATCGACATCCGCTTCCAGGATGACGTCCGCTACAAGAAACCGGTCGGCATTTATTGGCTACAGACCGTAGCGGTCGAAACCGCGTCCGCGCTCGGATTGCCGCGGGCGCAGGCGCGGATCTGGCTTTACCGGATTCCCTCGCTGATCGGCGCCACCGGCGCGGTGCTGCTGACCTACTGGACGGCGCTCGCCTTCGTCACCCGGCGCGGCGCGATCTTCGCCGGTCTCATCATGTGCAGTTCGGTGCTGCTGGGAGCCGAAGCGCGGCTCGCCAAGACGGACGCCATGTTGCTGTTCACCGTCGTTGCCGCCATGGGTGCGATGGCGCGGGTCTATCTGTCCTGGCAGCGCGGCGAGGATTCCGAGCGCCCGCCCTGGAGCTGGCCCGCGATCCTCTGGACGGCGATTGCCGGCGGCATTTTGCTCAAGGGCCCGCTGATCCTGATGTTCGTCGGACTGACCATCGCCGCGCTCGCGATCCTCGATCGCAATGCGTCCTGGCTGTGGCGGCTGCGTCCGCTTTGGGGCCTGATGTGGACCCTGGTGCTGGTGCTTCCGTGGTTCGTCGCGATTTTCTGGCGCGCCGGCCAGACCTTCTTCACCGATTCCGTCGGCGGCGACATGCTCGCCAAATTCGCCGGGCAGGAGTCGCATGGCGCGCCGCCCGGACTCTATCTGCTCCTGTTCGTGGTGACTTTCTGGCCCGGCGCGCCGCTGGCGGGCCTGGCGGCGCCGGCGATATGGCGGGCGCGGCGCGAGCCGGGCGCGCAATATCTGCTGGCCTGGGTGATCCCGTCCTGGATCGTGTTCGAGCTGGTGCTGACCAAGCTGCCGCATTACGTGCTGCCGCTGTATCCGGCCATCGCGATCCTCACCGTCGGCGCGATGGAGCGGAACGTGCTGTCGCGCTGGCCATGGCTGGTGCGCGGCGCCGCCTGGTGGTTCGTGATCCCGGCCGGCGCATCGGTGCTGGCGATCGTCGGCGCGATCACGCTGACGCGCCAGCCGGTGTTTTTCGCTTGGCCTTTCGTCGCCGCGGCGCTGATCTTCGGATTGTTCGCCTGGTGGCTGTATGAAGACCGCTATGCCGAACGGTCGCTGCTCAATGCCGTGGTGTCGGCAATCTTCCTTGCCTTTGCGATCTACGGCGTCGTGGTGCCGGGGCTGGCACGGTTGTTCCCGAGCGTCGAGGTTGCGCGCGCGCTCCGCAATGTCTCCTGCGTCGGACCGAAGGCTGCTTCCGCCGGCTTCCATGAACCTAGCCTCGTCTTCCTGACGGATACGGCGACGCTGCTCACGGACGGCTCCGGCGCCGCCGATTTCCTGCGCCAGGGCAGCTGCCGGTTTGCGCTGGTGGAGTCGCGTTCGGAGCGGAACTTTGTCGCGCGGGCCGAGGCCATCGGGCTGCGCTACCGGGTTGGACCGCGGATCGACGGCTACAACATCTCGCAGGGCAAGGCGATCTCGATCGCGATCTTCCGCTCCGAAGGGACGGAGTGAAGATGCCCACGACGTCGAGCGTCACCGTTCCGCAGAACTACGCCTCGCGTTTGCTTGCCACGTTCCGGGCGTCGCTGGCGCAACTCGTGCGCGCGCCCTCGCATTCGCGCCGCGCCGAGGCGAGGCGGCGGTCGGCGCGCCACGTGCTGTGGCTCAGCGCCGGCATCGGCGTGGCGATCATCGCACTGATGTACTGGCTCGACGCGGCCGAAATCCAAATGATGCCGAAGCGCGGCACGCCAAGCCTGTGGCCGCTGCGCATCCTCACCGATTTCGGCAAATCGGCCTACGTGCTGTGGACGCTCGCGGGCCTGCTGTTCGCAGTGCTGATCGTCTCGGCGGCATTCCGCGGCACCGCGCGATCGCTGCTGCTCGGGCTCGGCACGCGGCTGCAATTTTTGTTCCTGGCCGTGCTCGTTTCGGTGCTGACGGGCGAAGTGCTCAAATGGATCGTCGGGCGCGGCCGGCCGTTCGTCGGCGGTGAAGCCAATGCGTTCCATTTTTCGCATTTCGACGGCAGTGAGGCCTATCAGAGCCTGCCGTCCGGACATGCGATAACGGCCTTTGCGCTGGCGTTTGCGGTGTCCGCCCTGTGGCCGCAATTGCGCATCGTCATGCTCGTCTACGCGCTTCTGATCGCGATGACTCGCCTGGTGCTGCTCGCCCACCACCCGAGCGATGTAGTGGCGGGCGCGCTGGTCGGCGTGATCGGCGCGATGTTCGTGCGCCACTGGTTCGCGGCACGGCGGCTGGCGTTCGCGATCGGCCCCGGCGGCACGGTTTTGCCGCTGCCCGGCCCATCCTTCGAGCGCTTCAAAAGGGTTGCCCGCAACCCGTTCGGCCCATAATAAGCGGTCGCCGCGGCCCCGGCCGGTTCCGCAGGCAAGCCAACTGGAACGAGAGCGCCGACTTGCCTGCTTCCGACAAAAAAGTGGACGTTTCCATCGTCGTGCCCGTGCGCAACGAGGCCGAAAATGTGGCGCCGCTGGTCAAGGAAATCGTCGCTGCGCTCGACGGTCGGTGGCCCTACGAGATCATCTATGTCAATGACGGCTCGACGGATGCGACCGGCGAACGGCTCTCGGAATTGATGAAGCGCCAGCCAGAATTGCGACAGCTCCGTCACGCCACGTCCTTTGGCCAGTCGGCGGCGGTGCGCAGCGGCGTCCGTGCCGCGCGCGGCGAGATCGTGGCGACGCTGGACGGCGACGGGCAGAACAATCCGGCGTTCCTGCCGAAGCTGATTTCAGCCATTGAGAAGGGCGGTAGCCGCGTCGGCCTCGCAGCCGGCCAGCGGGTCGGCCGCAAGGACACCGGCTTCAAGCGATGGCAGTCGCGCACCGCCAACGCCGTGCGCAACGCCATCCTGCACGACGGCACCCGCGACACCGGCTGCGGGCTGAAAGCGTTCCGGCGCGAGGTGTTCCTGTCGATGCCCTATTTCGACGGGCTGCATCGTTTCCTTCCGGCGCTGGTCCGCCGCGAAGGCTTTGACATCGCCTATGTCGACGTGGTCGACCGCCCGCGTCATTCCGGCGTGTCCAACTACGGATTCTTCGACCGCCTCTGGATCGGGATCCTCGATCTCGCCGGAGTGTGGTGGTTGATCCGCCGCAAGAAGCCGACGCCGGTTGCGACGGAGGTGCAGTGATGCTCATTCAATACGGGCAGGCGCTTGGCGATTATCTCTACGACGTCTTCGTCGCCAAGTTCGACTTCTGGCTCGCGTTCGGCCTGGTCGCGCAACTGTTTTTCACCGCACGCTTCCTGGTGCAGTGGATCGCGAGCGAGCGCGCCGGGAACAGCGTGGTGCCGATGGCATTCTGGTTTTGCTCGATGGGCGGGGGGCTGATGACGCTGGTCTATGGCATCGTCAAGCGTGAGCCGGTCATCATCCTCGGGCAGGCGCTGGCGACTATCATCTACGTCAGGAACATCATGCTGATCGTGAAGAACCGCGGCACCGGCTCGAAGACACTGGATCGCTAGAGCAAAAGTCGCAAAACAACCCCATGCACAGTAGCGCTCGGTTGCCTCAGAGGTACTATAGAACCTCTACATTCAGTGCCCGGGTGCTGGCAGTGACGCGGCCGTCACCTCGCTCTCCACCGCACGATAGGCCTCCAGTTCGCCTGCGGCATCCAGCACGGGATAAGCGACCGAGCAGATATGCGAATGGATACGCCGGAGGTCGCGCAGCACGTCCAGATGCAGCGACGTGGTCTCCAGCGTTTCGGGCCGGCCTTCGCGCAACCGGTCGAGGTGCCGCTCGATGGCGGCCAGTTCGGTATTGCGAAGCGCTGTCTTCTCGGCGAGCAGCTTGCGGGCTTCGTTGACGTCACCCGACATGAATATGCCGAAGGCAATCCGCAGCGAATCCATCACGCGCTTGTGGAAGGCCGAGAGTTCTTCGGCACCCTCCGGCGAGAACTGGAAACGGCGCTTGATCTTCTTGGTGGCGAGCTCGCTGAGGTTCTTGTCGATGATGTCGCCGATATGCTCGAGATTGATGGCGAAGGAGACGATTTCCATCGCCCGCTTGCCCTCGCGCTCGTCGAGACTGCCGCGCGTCAACTTTGTCACATAGAGCTTGATGGCCTCGTCCAGCTTGTCGACGCGGTTGTCCATCCGGGAGACCTCGTCGACCAAAGCGCGGTCGTCGTTCATCATCGCCGCCATCACCTTGCGCAGCATCACCTCGACATGATCGCCCATGTGCAGGGTTTCGCGTGACGCGTCGGCCAGCGCCAGCGAGGGAGTCTCCAGCGCGCTTTCGTCGAGATAGCGCGGCCGCGACGGATCTGCTTCCTTTACCCGTTTCGGCAGAAGGGTCTTCAGCAGCCGCGCCAGGCTGTCGAGCACGCCGATGAAGAGCGCCGCGGTCCCTACATTGAAGGCGATGTGAAAGGCAGCCGTTGCCTTCGCGAGGTCCGGCTGCAAGCCGGGCAGGCTCTCGCTGATCGGCCGCAGGAATGGCGCCACCAGCAGGATCCCGACGAGGCGGTTGATGAGATTGCCGAGCGGCAGGCGATAGCTCGCCGGATTGTCGCGCCTCGTGCCTTCGAAGATCGGGTTGATCGCGCTGCCCAGATTGGCGCCGAGCACCAGCGCCAAGGCTGCGAAAGGCGTAACGAAATGCGCATAGGCCAGCGACATGATCAAGAGCACGCTGGCGACGCTGGAATGCACGGCCCAGGTTACGACCGCGCCGATCAGGATGCAGAGCACGGGATCGCCGGTGATCGCATTCATGAACACGCGCGCGCCGGGTGCGCTCTCCGCCGGCGCAAGCGTATCGATCAGGATATGGAGCGCCAGCAGCATCAAGCCGAGCCCGATCGCGACGCGGCCGAGGTCCTTGATGCGCGAGCGCGGCCCGCTGCGGAAGGCGACAAGGCCGATGATGAAAAGGACAGGCGCAACGGCGGCGACGTTGAAGGACAGCACCTGCACGATCAGCGTGGTGCCGACATTGGCGCCGAGCATGATCGCAAGTGCCGGCACCAGGCTGACGATGCCTTCGGCGGTGAACGAACTCGTGATCAGCGCGGTGGCGGTGCTGCTCTGGAGCAAAGCCGTGAGCCCGAGGCCGGCGGCGAACGCCGTAAAGCGGTTGCCGAGGCCCTTGGCCAGCAACTGCCGCAGGTGAGGGCCGAACGCGCGCAGAATCCCGCTGTGGACCATGTGCAGGCCCCACAGCAGTAGCGCCACGCCGCCCATCAAATCGAGAAGAACCATGGTTCCCATTTCCGCCAACGCCTCGAAAATCGAGTCGAACAGTCAGGCTACCGGTAAAAGGCCACCGATCAACCCTTGATTTCTGCGTGAGCCGGCGGCCGGCGAAGGCCCGGATTGCGTCAACGCTTGTGCTCGCATGAGGGCAGGCCGCCTCACGTAAATGAAATCGGAAGGCATTCGTTACATTGCAAGCTATTCCGCTAGCCGGATTCCAACACTTGCCCTTTATCAATAGCGGGGAACCGGATGGACAACACTCAGCGAGACTCGGGGACGGCATGTTTGCAAGCCTGCGGAAGAACGATTTTGTTGATCGGCGCAAGAGCGAGCGCCAGGCGTGCAGGCGGGGGGCCAAGATTCAGTTCGGCACCGGCACCTTGCCGCGTGACTGCATCATTACGGATATCTCGGCTGGCGGCGTGAAGGTCGTCGCCGAAAACGTCGATGTGCCCCCGCAATTCACGATCATCCTCTCGGCCGGCCGGCCGCGGCAGTGCCGCCTCGCCTGGCGGATTGGCTACGAGTTCGGTGCCGAATTCGTCGATTAGCCTGAGCCTCCGAACGTTTCAGAGCCGGCGCTTCCACGCGACCGTTGCTGCGCGCTGCTTTTCCCATTGCGTAACCGGATGGTTGGATTAGCCCCGCAAGGCCTTGCCAGCCAGCAGGCTGATCAGTTCCTGCTGGCGCGAGAGGCCTGTCTTCGACAGGACGGCCTTGACCTGGCTGCGGACCGTCTCAAGGCTGACGCCGGCCGTCTCGGCAAGCGACTCGATGGTTTGGGCCATGCCGATGCCCCGCGCCACGCGGGCCTCGGCAGGGGTCAGATCGAACAGGCCTTGCAGCACTTCAGCCGCCGGCACGGCAGCGCGATCCACCGGCGTCACGACCAGTAGCGCCGTCGACTGCGTGAAGATGTCATGCGCGGCGCCGCGAACCGGCAACAGATGAAGCACCATGGGAATACGCTCCGGCGTTGCCGCGACGGCGATGGACTTCACGGCACCCCGGCTGCCACCTGGCAGCGTCTCGAGCGCTACAGCGAGAAGTGCGTCGGCTCCCCGATCGGCGACGGCCAAGCGGTGCATCCGGTCCTGGAACAGCGACGGCATCAGCGCCTCGAACAGCGCGTTGGCCGCAAACAGTCGGCCGCGGCCACGCAGAACAGCGCCGGGGATGCCCAAAGCCTGCAAGGCTTCCGCCTGCGCCTTCGCCTTCTCGAATCCCAGCCGGTTGGCCGTCAGCGTGGAGCGCGCCAGATGCGGACGCAGTCCGTCGAGGAATGTGACGACCTCGCGCGGCACCGGACCGTCCTCGTGATGTCGAAACATGATCATCGATATCGAATCTCCGATCGGCATTGGAATGATCGTTCCGGCGCGATAACCTAGCCCGTGTTTTCGATAGAAGTTCCGGTAGACGTAGTCTGTTTCGATTTCGTGTTCCGTGAACAGGTCGGCATCATTGACGAAACCGGGGTGGTTGAGCGCGTAGGCGCGCTTGATCGCCTGGTCACGCTGGCTCCATTCACCTTCCAGGAACAATTTCATTACCTCGGCCAGTTCGGCCGTGGCGACGCCACTTGCGTATCCATCGCGGACCGCGAACAAGACGCCGCCGTTGCCTCCGATCGGCATGCTAAGCTCGCCGAGAACGGCCGGCCACTGGGACGGCAATAGGCCCGCCTCGTAAATGCGATCAATCAGATGGTCGGAATCGGCGGTCATTAATCACCACAAAAGCTGCGCCGTCACCCTACCCAAATGCGGCTGAGTAGCTAACGGTCTCACGCGGGAAATTTCCGAGATCGTTAAGACGGCGAGCCGATGCGGTACGACATCGGCAACCTTCGAGGCGGGCGAATCGGAAATACGTCCCGGCTTCAGCTCTGTGGTCCCTCAGGCATCAGAAGGTTCGGCAGGAAGAGCGACACGAGGAGCCCATGAGGCGTGGATCGCTTAGTGGGCGCGCAGGCGGTTGGGGTAAATTGCCGCTATGGGGGAGACGTGCCCCATTTGGGTGATGTCAACATTTTTCCGGCTGCCTATTTTTTCGAGCAAGTCGACCAGAAGGTTTTTAACGCAATCAATTTTCAAGATGGGTCAATTGAGCCGCGTTCATTTCGAAGGCTGCGCCGATGCGCGCCCTGTGGCTGTTCCGGCCGCTTTTACTCAGCGCCCGCCCGGCGCAAAGCTGCATCGCGACAGTCGCCGTCATCCGACAAGAACCTGATTTGAGGCCCGGCGCGGCAGCCGGGCAATTGGGAGAACATGCAGTGACAATCGTTTCGAAGGTCGGCAGCGAAATCCTGGTCAATACCGCGACGGCGGGTTCTCAGACCTACGCACAGATCACGGCACTGGCGAATGGCAGCTTCGTGGTGACCTGGACTGACCCAAGTCAGGGCGTCGGCGGCACGGGCGGCGATAGCAGCCTTACCGCCGTGAAAGCGCAGATGTTCGCGGCGAGTGGCGCGAAGGTCGGCAGCGAAATCCTGGTCAACACAGCGACGTCAACCGACCAAATCGTCCCGCAGATCACGGCGCTGTTGGACGGCGGTTTCGTGGTGACGTGGACCGACTTCAGTGAAGGCGTCGGTGGCGCAGGTGGCGACACCAGCAATACCGCCGTAAAGGCGCAGGTATTTTCGGTCAGCGGCTCGAAGGTCGGCAGCGAAATCCTGGTCAACACGGCCACGACGGGCGATCAGTCCTTACCCACGATCACGACGCTATCGAACGGCGGCTTCGTGGTGACCTGGACCGATTATAGTATGGGGGTGGGTGGAACGGGTGGCGATACCTCCAGCAGCGCCGTCAAGGCGCAGGTGTTTGCGGCCGGCGGCACGAAGGTCGGCAGCGAAATCCTGGTCAACACAGCGACGGCAAGCGATCAGGATAACCCGCAGATCACGGCACTGTCGAATGGTGGCTTCGTGGTGACCTGGAGTGATCTAAGCCAGGGCGTGGGGGGCACGGGCGGCGACGCCAGCGGCTACGCCGTCAAGGCGCAGGTGTTTGCGGCCGGCGGCACCAAGGTCGGGAGCGAAATTCTGGTCAACACTTCGACGGCGAGCCATCAGTCCGGTGCGCAAATCACGTCGCTGTCGAACGGCGGCTTCGTGGTGACTTGGCAGGACTTGAGCGCGGGCGGAGATAGCGGCTACGCCGTGAGGGCGCAGGTGTTCGCTGCCAACGGTACGAAGGTCGGCGGTGAAAGCCTGGTCAATTCCGCAACGGCGGGCGATCAGGTCATCCCGCAGATCACGGCGCTGTCGAACGGCGGCTTCGTGGTGACCTGGCGTGACGCCAGTGCAGGCGTGGGCGGCGCGGGCGGCGACTCCAGCGGTTACGCGGTCAAAGCGCAGGTGTTCGCGGCCGACGGCACCAAGGTCGGCAGCGAGATCCTGGTCAACACCGCAACAGCAAACGAGCAGGCCAACGCCCAGATCACGGCGCTCTCGAACGGTGGCTTCTTGGTAACGTGGGAAGACTCCAGTCACGGCGTCGGCGGAGCGGGCGGCGACAGCGGCGGCACGGCCGTGAAGGCCCAGGTATTCTCAGCCGGCGGCACCAAGGTCGGCAGCGAAATCCTGGTGAACACCGCAACGGCAAGTGATCAGAGCATCCCGCAGGTCACGGCGCTGTCGAACGGCGGCTTCGCGGTGACATGGCACGATAGCAGCCAGGGCGTGGGCGGAGCGGGCGGCGACAGCAGCGGCATGGCCGTGAAGGTGCAGGTCTTTGCGCTCAACGAGGCGCCCGTCAACGCCGCGCCCTCCGCCGTGACGGCAGGCGACAACGGCACTGTTACGTTCTCGGCTAGCCTCAATACCGCCGTCACCGTTTCCGACAATGAGGGAGATGCGCTGACGACGACGCTGGACGTCGTCCATGGTACGCTGACGCTCGGCTCGACCGCCGGCCTCACCAGCGTGTCCGGCAACGGCACCGGGCACGTCGTCGTTTCCGGCTCGCCGGCCGCGATCAATTCGGCCCTGTCAGGTCTTTCCTACCAGGCTTCGCCCGGCTTTGGCGGCAATGATACCCTGACGATATCGACCTCCGACGGCGATGAATCCGACACCGACGTCGTCGCGATCGACGCCCGCGCAGCGGTACCCCACGGCTATGCGAAGGTCGGAAGCGAAATCCTCGTTAACACCTCGACCGCAAACCATCAGACCGGCCAACAGATCACGGCGCTGTCGAACGGCGGCTTCGTGGTGACATGGACTGACCTCGGCGGCGTGGGCGGCGACAGCAGCAATAGCGCCGGGAGGGCGCAGGTATTCACAGCCGGCGGCACGAAGGTCGGGAGCGAAATCCTGGTCAACACCGCAACGGTAACCGATCAGTCCGGTGCTCAGATCACCGCGCTGTCGGACGGCGGCTTCGTGGTAACGTGGGCCGACCTCAATCGCGTCGGCGGCGCGGCTGGCGACAGCAGTTCCTGGGCCGTGAAGGCTCAGGTGTTCGCAGCCGGCGGCACCAAGGTGGGCAGCGAAATCCTGGTCAACACCGCGACAGCGGGCAGGCAGGACTTTCAGCAGATCACAGCGCTGTCGGACGGCGGCTTCGTAGTGACATGGAATGATCTCAGTCAGGGCGTCGGCGGGGCAGGCGGCGACACCGACCTCTACGCCGTGAAGGCGCAGGTGTTTGCGGCCGGTGGCACGAAGGTCGGCAGCGAGATCCTGGTCAACACCGCGACGGCAAGTGCTCAGATCAACCCGCAGATCACGGCGCTGTCGAACGGCGGCTTCGTGGTGACGTGGGATGATTTTAGTCAAGGCGTCGGCGGGGCGGGTGGCGACAGCAGCAATTACGCCGTGAAGGCGCAGATATTTGCGGCCGGCGGCACGAAGGTCGGCAGCGAGATACTGGTCAACAGTGCGACAACAAGTACCCAATCGACCTCGCAGATCACGGCGCTGTCGAATGGCGGGTTCGTGGTGACGTGGCAAGATTTCAGCCAAGGCGTGGGCGGCGCGGGCGGCGACATCTCCGGCTATGCCGTGAAAGCTCAGGTGTTTGCGGCGGGCGGCACGAAGGTGGGCAGCGAAATCCTGGTCAACACCGCGACGGCTGGCGATCAGGACGTCCTGCAGATCACGGCGCTGTCGAACGGCGGCTTCGTAGTGACGTGGCAAGATGACAGCCTGGGCGTGGACGGCGCAGTCGGCGATGGCAGCAGCACGGCGGTGAAGGCGCAAGTATTCGCGGCCGGTGGCACGAAGGTCGGCAGCGAAATCCTGGTCAACACTGCGACGGCTAACGACCAGTCCGGCCAGCAGATCACGGCGCTTTCGAATGGCGGCTTCATATTGACCTGGACTGATCTCAGCGCGGGCGGCGGCGGCGCGAGTGGCGACAGCAGCGGCAGCGCCGTTAAGGCGCAGGTGTTCACCGCTGCCGGCACGAAGGTCGGCAGTGAATTCCTGGTCAACACCGCCACGGCAAACAATCAGTCCGCCGCCCAGATCACGGCGCTGTCGAACGGCGGCTTCGTGGTGACGTGGGATGACGACAGTCAAGGCGTGGGCGGCGCGGGCGGCGACACCATCCTTTCCGCCGTGAAAGCGCAGGTGTTCGCGCTCAACCAGGCGCCGGTCAACGACGTACCGGGCGCCCAGTCGGTGGCCGCGAACACCAACCTGGTATTCAACGCGGCCGGCGGCAATGCGGTGTCGATCTCGGACGCCGACGGTGCTTCCGGCAATCCGACCGTCACGCTGTCGGTCGCGCATGGCGCGCTGACGCTGGGATCGCTCACAGGGCTCACCTTCACCGCGGGCGACGGCACGGCCGATGCGGCCATGACATTCACAGGTTCGATCGCAAGCATCAACGCGGCGTTGGAAGGCCTGCGCTATCGCGCCTCGTCGAACTATACCGGCGCTGATACATTGACGATCACCACCAACGACAACGAAGTCAGTGCCGGCAGCCCGCAGAGCGATGCCGACGGTGTTTCGATCGCCGTCCTTCCCGCAACCTCGCGCGCACCCCACGACTTCAACGGCGACGGCAAGAGCGACATCCTCTGGCGCAACGATGCCGGCGTCGGGCAGATCTGGGACATGAATGGTCCTGCCATTCAGTCGGCAACCTCGATCGGCCTGGTACCCACCAACTGGAACGTTGTTGGCACCGGCGACTTCAACGGCGACGGGAAGACCGATCTGATCTGGCGGAACGATGCCGGCGTCACGCAAATCTGGAACATGGACAACGCAACCATCGCCAGCACCCGCCCGCTCGGCGTGATCCCGTCTGTCTGGCAACTGGCCGGCACCGGAGATTTCAACGGTGACGGCAACACGGATATGCTCTGGCGCAACGACAACGGCACCGTGCAGATGTGGGACATGAACGACGGCGCCATTGTCGGCGCGCATAACCTCGGGGTGATCCCGGCGGCATGGAAGGTCGCCGGCACCGGCGACTTCAACGGCGACGGCAAGACCGACCTGTTGTGGCGCAACGATTCCGGCGTTGCCCAGATATGGGACATGGATGGCGGCAATATCCTGAGCGCCACGTCGCTCGGCTCGATCCCGACCAACTGGGAGGTCGCGGGCGTCGGCGATTTCAACGGCGACAGCAAGAGCGACATCCTGTGGCGCAACGATAGCGGTGTCACACAGATCTGGAACATGAATAACGCCACCATCGACAGCACCCGTGCGCTCGGCGTGATCCCGACGACATGGGAAGTCGGCGCGGTCGGCGATTACAACGGCGACCACATGAGCGACATCGTCTGGCGCAACGACTCCGGCGTCACCCAGATGTGGCAGATGAACGACGGCGCCATCACCCAGGCCACGTCGCTGGGCGTGATCCCAAACAACTGGCAGATCATCGCGTAATGCAGATGCGTTTGGTTGGATCGATCGCCATCCGCTCGGTTCACCTCTCCCAGAGGGAGATGTGAACTTTGGATCCGGCTCCGCTTCACCTCGATCTCATCATGCTTTAAGTGAAGTTGGCTGGGTGCCGGGCGGGGCACCTTGTGCCGCCGGGGGCGAGGGATCATCCGCCGGTGCGTCTCGATCACACGCCGGGTCAGGCCGCTTTTCCGCCCCAAAGACGGCTCGCTTAACCCGAATTTAGGGTTAAGCTGTGAGCATTTCTGGACAACGCTGACGACAGGTCAAGTACGTGTTCCAGAAGTCCTCCCAACAACCTAGATTCACACGGCTTTTTGCAATCGCCGCATCGTTGGCGATTCTGGCGTTGGGGCTGTGTGGCTGCCAAACCTCGGGTCCGTCTGATATCACGGGCTCGATCGGCTCCATCGGCGAAAAACCCGCCAGCCCGCGCATCGACCTTGCGACGGCGCGCGAGCGGCATCGCGCCAATCCAAAGGACGTCGATGCAGCGGTGCAGTACGGCAAGGCGCTGCGCCTCAACGGACAGAAGGCGCAGGCCGTCGCCGTGCTCGAACAGGCCGCGGTCGCCAATCCCGCCAATCAGGCGCTGCTCGCCGGTTACGGCCGGGCGCTCGCCGACAACGGAAATTTCCAGCAGGCGTTCGACGTGCTCGGGCGCGCCCACAGCCCGGAAGATCCGGACTGGCGCATTCTGTCGGTGCAGGGCGCCTCGCTCGATCAGCTCGGCCGCTACGATGAGGCGCGGCAGTACTACACCAGTGCGCTGAAGATCGCTCCGGACGAGCCGACGGTGCTGTCCAATCTCGGACTGTCCTATGTGCTGTCAAAGGACCTGCCGAAGGCCGAAGAGACGCTGCGCCGCGCGCATAGTCTTGCTCCTTCCGATCAGCGCATCCGCGGCAACCTCGCCATGGTGGTCGGCCTACAGGGCCGGACGGAGGAAGCCGAAAGCATCGCCAAGGCCGACCTGCCGCCGGCGGACGCATCCGCCAATGTCGCCAACTTGAAACGGCTGCTGGCGCGCAAGGGCGATGTCAACGATGCGCGGGCTGAGGCCAGGAAGATTTCGGCTCCCGCCACCAGGTAGACGGAGTAAGCCAAACGGTCTTGACCGAGTAGAGACCCCGAACTCGGCGTGGCCGCCCATAACGATTCTGGGCCCACATGCGTGCCCAAAAGCAGCCTGCAAAGTCGATTTTTGCTTTTCAATCGATTGGCCGCACGATACTCTTTCGGCAATTGAAAGTTCCGCTGCGTAAAGCGGATTGATCGCCCCAGGGCGCAAGATCATTTCTTCTTTTTTGAACGCGCTCTATTGCTTGGCTTTTGCATTGTACGCGCCGGACCAGACATCCCGATCAAGAGGAGAAGGACGTGACGGTAAGCCAGACCTATTACTTTACTTTCGTTTCTTCACCTACGGTGCAAATAGCCAACAATGTCATTACGAGCGGTGCCCAGAACTCGGTGGCTGTCGCGGGCATTGGGAATGGCGGATGGGCGGCGGCCTGGAATGACGGAATTGCGCCGGGCGATGTCAGGGCGCGAACTTTCGATACGGCTACGGTGCCGCACGCGAGCGAGTTCCCCCTCAATACGACCACGGCCAATGCGCAGATAGATCCGGCCGGCGCGCGCCTGAATGACGGCAGCGCCGTATTCGTCTTCACCGACAAAAGCGTCGATAGCACCGGCGATATTCGCGCCCGTCTGATTTCCGCCAACGGAGCGCCCGCGGGAACCGACTTCGCCATTGTGAGCGGCTCCACCACTGCCGACCGTTCGCCCGACGTCGCGGCGCTGACCGACGGCAACTATGTCGTGGTATGGACCCGCGTCTTCTCCGGCGGCGACAATGACATCCGCGCCCAGATCATGAACGGCAGCGGCGCGGTGGGCAGTCCCATCGCCGTTCAAACCGCCAGCCACCTGAGCACGGACTTTGCGTCGGTCGCCGGTCTTGCGGGCGGTGGTTTTGTGATCGTCTGGCAGGAGGGCCCGCTCGCGTCAGGCAATCAACAGGTCCGCTTCCAGCGCTATAGCGCATCCGGAACGGCGGTTGATGTCAATTCCGTCCTGATCGACAGTGCGGGGACCACGCTCACCGATATTCAGGTGATCGGTCTCAAGGACGGCGGCTTTGCCGTCGCCTATACCAACAATGGTTGGGCTGCCGGCGGCGCCGACACCGACGTTACGCTCAAGATATACAACAGCGATGGGAGCCCGCGGGCCGGCCCCATAAAAGTCAACCAGCTATATACGGCGGGCGATCAGAACAATCCGACCCTTACGCAGCTCGACAACGGTTTTATCGTGGTCGGCTGGTCGAATGCTTCCGACGGCTGGATGAAGGTATATGATTGGTCGGGGGTGGCGGTGACTTCCGGAGAAACCCGGTTCGATGGCAGCGCGATCGAGCCGGAACTGATCGCGCTCAACAGCGGCGTGTTTGTGAGTGCCTGGTCGAGTTCGGCCGCCGATGGCGGAGGCGATAGCTCGATACACTATGGCGTCCTGGAATTGGTTCGAGACCAGCTGGGAGACAGCGCCAACAACACGATCTACGGCGACAGTTTGCACGACGTGATGAACGGCGCCGGGGGCGACGATTTCCTCGTGGGCGGTGGCGGCAACGACCGGATGACCGGCGGTACAGGGATCGACACCGTCCTTTTTGGTGGCACAGCGTCGGACTACCACATCACGTATGATGCCACGCTCAAGCAATTTACGATCACCGACAGGCTCGGCGCCGCCAGCAGCGCTTACGACGATGGCAGCGATCTCGTGGACTCCGTTGAAAAGTTCGGATTCCTGGCGAACAACGAAACGATCGCGAGTTCGGCGTTCGACGGTTCGGTCAACGACTTCAACGGCGACAACCTCAGCGACCTCGTCTGGCGCAACGATGCCGGCGCCACGGTCGTCTGGTACATGAACGGCGGCACCAATTTCGGCAGCGACTCATGGGGATCGGTGCCCGCCAACTGGAGGGTCGAAGGCACCGGCGACTTCAACGCCGACGGCTTCAGCGATCTCTTGTGGCGCAACGACAGCACCGGCGTGACGCAGATCTGGAACATGCAGGCCGGCACGATCATCAACGCCCGGTCGCTGGGTGTGGTGCCCGCCAACTGGCACGTGCGCACGATCGTCGACTTCAACGGCGACGGCACGACGGATCTGCTCTGGCAGAACGATGCCGGCACCACGCAAATCTGGAATATGAACAGCGACGACACCATCGAAAGCACCCGCGGGCTCGGTGTGATCCCGGCAGTATGGAAGTTTCAGGACACCGGCGACTTCAACGGTGACGGCAGACCGGACATGATCTGGCGCCATGACAACGGCACGGTGCAGATCTGGAACATGAATGACGGCGCCATTATCGGCACACAGTCGCTCGGCGTGATGCCGGCGGCATGGAAGCTGGTGGGCACCGGCGACTTCAACGGCGATCACAATACCGACCTGGTGTGGCGCAACGATTCCGGGCTCACCCAGATCTGGGACATGAATGGCGCCGGGAATATCCTGCACGCAAATTCATTGGGCCTGGTGCCGAACAGCTGGAAGCTTGAAGATACCGGCGACTACAATTTCGATGGCAAGACCGACCTTCTGTGGCGTAACGACAACGGCGCGACCACCATCTGGACGATGAACGACGCCACCATTACCAATAGCTATTCACTTGGCGTGATACCTGCCAATTGGCACATTGTCGCCTGAGCGGTTTGACCGCCGAGCGGAAATCCATTCTCCAACGTTGGATGTCTGCTTGCGGTCGCGACAAGCAGCGCTTTCCTCGAAATTCAAGCCGCGCCGCGCTGTCCGCGCAGCTTGCCGAGGATCGGTTGCAGGAATGCGCCGCGCGCCTTCTTCGGCTCGGGGCGTCCCGTCAGGCGCCGGGCGATTTGCAGGAAGGTTTTTGCCGCGCGATGGCTGTCATCGACTTCCGCGATCATCTGGCCATTGTTGGCGGCGTGGCCGAACGTCTTGGAGTCGAACGCGATGGTGGCGATCGGCTGGCTCTCGACCGTCTTGGCAAAGGCCTTGAGCTCAATTTCCGGCCGCTTGGCCATCCCGATCTGGTTGAGGCAGTATTGCGGCGGGCGGTCATTGGGCCGCGCCGACTTCAGCATGTTCATCATGTTCTTGGTGTTGCGCATGTTGGCAAGGTCGGGCTCGGCGACGATCAGGATGTCGTCCGCGCCGACCAGCGCGCGCCGCGTCCAGGCGGTCCATTGGTGCGGCACGTCGAGCACGATGCAGGGCGTGGTCATGCGCAGCGTATCGAAGATGGAATCGAAGGCGTCGGCCCCGAAATCATAGACCTGATCGAGCGCCGCGGGCGCCGCCAGCAGGCTGAGATTGTCGCCGCATTTGGCAAGCAGGCGCTCCATGTAGGAGCTGTCGAGTTTCTCGGGCGAGAATACCGCATTGGCGATGCCCTGTAGCGGGTCCTGATTGTAGTCGAGGCCGGCGGTGCCGAAGGCGAGGTCGAGGTCGATCACGACCGAGTCCATCGCAAGGTCGCGCGCGATGGCCCAGGCCACATTGTGCGCGACCGTGGAGGCGCCGACGCCGCCCTTGGCGCCGATGACCGCGATCATGCGGCCGACGGTGACCGCCTCCGAGGCCGAGAACAGGCTGCAAATCGAGCGCACGACGTCGATGACCTGAACCGGCCCGATGACATAATCGTTGACGCCGCGGCGCACCAGCTCGCGGTAGGGCGCAAGGTCGTTGGCGCTGCCGATCACGATGACGCGCGTGCCGGGGTCGCAGACGCTGGCGAGCTCGTCGAGCCCGGCCAGGATGTCCGTCTGCGCCTGGGTTTCCAGGATGATGACGTTGGGCGTCGGCGCCTTGTGATAGGCCTCGATGGCGGCGGCGATGCCGCCCATGTGCACCGACAGATGCGCCTTGGTGAGGCGGCGGTCTTCCGCCGCCGACCGCACGGTGGCGGCGGTCGCCTGCGTCTCGCAGAAGGCCTGCGCCGAGATGCGTGGCGCCGGCGCGATGTAGTCGTCGCCGTGGGAGGGCGGGGCGTCCGGCTGTTGTTCTTGATCTTGTGGGTCGCGGCTCATCACTTGCCTGTGTCGCTCAGTTTGGCCTTGTCTTGCTCAGGATAGGTGGTCGTGGTCGGCTCGCCCTTGCGGTAACGGCTGAAAGCGACGTCGCGCCGCGGCGTGTAGGCGGGCGTTTCGGATCGCGGTTGCTCGAGGTCGGCCGGATTGGCGACCATGGCCGCAAGGTTGCGCTGCGAGGCGCAGCCGAAATTATGGTAGTGCTTGTTCTCGTTGTAGAAGGGGTTGTCGATATTGGGACCGAGATCGGCGGGCCACAGCCCGCAGGGGCCGGCCACCGCCGTGATCTTCGGATAGCTCAGGCGGATGGCTGCAAAGTGCCTGGGATCATCCGGGGTATAGTGGCGCATCGTGATGGCGCGCGATGGCACGCCGCCGGCCACCAGATGCGAGCGGATTTCCCGCCAGGCCGATGCCGCCGCCCGTGAATTCGGAGTGTTCGAGGGCACGTCGACGACGATCGTGCCGGTGCCTTCATTGACCCAGGTGCGCGCCAGGCCGCGGACGTCGTCGCGCTGCGACGGCGACAGTCCGCCGCGTCCGGTGCCGACGAACACCACAATCGAGCGATCGGCCTCCTGAACCGCGATGGGATGACGCTGCCGGTAATCGGTCGGCGGAACGCTCGCGGTGACTTCGCCGCCATAGACCGTGCACGCGCCGAGCGCCGCCGAAAGGGCGACGAGCGCAGTCAGGCTGCGCAGCGTCTTGAGGCGGTTGAGATCTGTCTTGCCCGTCATTCTGTCGTCCCCTATGCCCCGCGTCAGTCGAGCGCCCGCCTCAGTCGATGATGTAGCCAAGCTGACCCTGGTAACCTGTGCCCGGCTCGAAGCGCGCGATGCCGTAGATCCGGTTGATGCGGGCGAGCAGGACGGATTGGGAATCGGAAGCCGGCGCGAAATTGTCATCCGGGCGCGACAGCTCCTTCTGCGCGACCGCGCGCACCACATAGGGCGTCACCAGCACCATCAGCTCGGTCTCGTTGTTGACGAAATCCTGGCTGCGGAACAGCGCGCCAAGCACGGGAAGCTGGTCGAGTCCGGGCAAGCCGTTGATCGCCTGCTTGGTCTGCTGCTGGATCAGGCCGGCCATCGCCATCGAACCGCCCGAGGGGATTTCCAGCGTGGTTTCGGCGCGGCGGGTCCGGATCGAGGGCACCGTCAGCGACGAGCCGTTCTGCACCAAGGTGATGGAATTGTCGTTGGAGACCTCGGAAACCTCGGTCATGACGCGCAGGCTGATCCGGCCTTCGGTCAGCACCACCGGCGTGAAGTTGAGCGAGATGCCGAACTTCTTGTACTGGATCTGCGTCGTACAGACGCCTGTCCTGGGATCGCAGAAATAGCCGGCTGGAATCGGAAATTCGCCGCCGGCGATGAAAGTGGCGGATTCGCCCGAGATGGCCGTGAGGTTGGGCTCGGCCAGCGTCCGCACGACACCGGCCGATTCCATCGCGCGCAAGGTCGCGGTGACCTGCGGCACGCCCTTGAGGAGCGCTCCCGCCTGGAAACCGTTGTCGGGCACCAGCGGACGGCCGAGGGCGGTGAACGGGGTGGAGTTGTTGAAGTTCACCACGGCGGTGCCGTAGTTCATGCTGGCGCTGAGATCGACGCCCATCTGCTTGACGATGTCGCGCCGCACTTCGGCAACGGCGACCTTGAGCATCACCTGATCGCGGCCGCGCACGACGATGGAGTTGATGACCTTGTCGGGGCTGCCGACCAGCCGCGAGGCGACGTCGGCGGCCTGCTGGGCCTCGACAGGGCTGCCGACCGTTCCGGTCAAGAGCACGCCTTCGCCGACACCTTCGATATTGATCCCGGGCAGGCTCTGGCGCAGCGCCGCCCGGACGCCGTTGAGGTCGCGCTTCACCGCGATGTCGTAGGAGGCGATCTGCTGGCCGTCGCCGTCGAAGAACACGACGTTGGTCTGGCCGACGTCCCCGCCGATGATGTAGGCGCGCTGCGCCGAACGGATCACGGCGTTGGCGACCTTGGGATTGGCGACCAGCACGTCCTTGGCTTCGCGCGGCAGGTCGACGATCACGGACTTGCCGGTGCCAAGCGACAGGAAGCGCGTCCTCAGCGATCCCGAATTGATCGCGCCGGTCGGAGCGGGATCGGGTTTCAGCTCCGGCCGCGATTCGGCTCTGGCTTCTGCTTTGGAGTCGACCCTGGCTTCCGGCTCGTTCGCAGTGACGGGCGAGGGGACCAGATGGAACGCCACCGCGGCGACCGCCGCCAGTGACAGCGCACGGACGGCCGTTCGAGCCGTCAGTCGATTGTTACCGCACTTCATACTCGCGTCCCCTCAAATCACTTCTGTGTCGTCGTGATGGTTTGGACGCCGTAGCGAACCACCTTGACGCTCTCGCCCCGCTTCGGGGACTCCTGATCCGATGAATTGTCGGCATCGGTCTTGTTGATGTCGGCGATGCTGCGCAGCGCGAGCTGTAGCGTGCCGGTCTGGCGCGCGCGGGCCAGCGTCTCGGCCTGCTCGGGCTTCAGCTCGAGCGTCACGGTCTTGCCGACGACGGCGTTCTGGCCGTCCTTTTCCTTCGGCGCCTGGTCGATCGCGAGCACGCGGACGTTGGAAAGCAGGATTTCCGAATTGACGATGTCGGCGCCGCCCTTGTCGGGATTCTTCTCGCGTTTGGAGAGGATCACGTCGACGCGGTCGTTCGGCAGGATGAAGCCCCCGGCGCCGGTTTCGGCCGAGATTTCCGTCGAGATGGCGCGCATGCCGGTCGGCAGGATTGCCGCCATGAAGCCGGAGCCGTTGGCCTTGACCAGCTTCTGCTCGCGGATCGGTTCACCCGTGATGAAGGGCGAGCGCGCGATCGAGCCGATCACGCTCTCCATGCCGTTGCCGTTTTCACGGCGGATAAAACTGTTGCTGGCGGTCGAGGCTGGCCAGGTCTGCCATTGCAGATCTTCCGCCTTCACGGTCTGGCCGAGGCCAATGTCCGATTTGGCGACGAGGATTTCGGTTGTCGGCAGTTGAACGACCGGCGGCGGCTCGGGGCGCTGCGATGTGTCGGTGCCACGCGCCAGATATGCCGCGATACCGCCGGCACCAAGAGCAATGGCAAGGACGACGATACGGGCTGTCTTCATACGCTACGCTACTCACACGCCGGGACGGTGCGGCCTTTCGAGCCTCACCCGCGACCATGACTAGGCCAGTAAAAGTATAAGGGAGATTGCGCGGCCCGATCCCGGTTCCAGGGAATCGTCGCCATGGTGAACAGTCCGTTATTGAAACGAGACAAACCCGCATAAACACGGAGCGTTTGCACCGGCGGCGACGTCAAAGGCCGCGCAACCTCTGCGCGACCGGAGCCTGGTTAACCGTCGGTAAAGGGGGCGGTTCTAGCTCGACGCAGCCTTCAGCGCCGCAAAGCCGCGGTCGAGATCGGCCTTGAGGTCGTCGACATTCTCGAGGCCGATGTGCAGGCGCAAGGTCGGCCCGCCCGGCGACCATTTGGTGGCGGTGCGGTAGCCGTCGCAGTCGAAAGGGATGGCCAGGCTCTCGAAGCCGCCCCATGAATAGCCCATGCCGAACAGCGTCAAGGTGTCGAGCATGGCGTCGACCGCCTGCTGCGGCGCCGGCTTCAGCACGATGCTGAACAATCCGGAGGCGCCGGTGAAATCCCGCTTCCAGATCGCGTGGCCAGGATCGCTTTCCAGCGCCGGATGCAGCACGCGAGCCACTTCCGGCCGCGCCGCCAGCCAGCGCGCCATCTCAAGGCCTGAGCGGTAATGCTGCGCCAGCCGCACCGACAGGGTGCGCATGCCGCGCAGCGCGAGATAGACGTCGTCAGGTCCGGCGCAGACGCCGAGCAGGCGGATGTTTTCCGAAATGATCGGCCAGGCCTTTGCGTTGGCCGAGATGGTCCCGAACATGATGTCGGAATGGCCGCCGATATATTTGGTGCCGGCCTGCATGCTGATGTCGACGCCCTGGTCGAGCGAGCGGTGGTAGAGCGGCGTCGCCCAGGTGTTGTCGTCGATGACGAGCGCATCGCGCGCATGCGCCACCGCCGCGATGGCGGGGATATCGGGCATCTCGAAGGATTGCGAGCCGGGCGCCTCGACCAGCACCGCGCGCGTGTTCGGCTTGAACAGCTTTTCGATGCCGGCGCCGATCTGGGGGTCATAATAGCTGGTTTCGACGCCATAACGGGCGAGCAGGCCGTTGCAGAAATTGCGCGAAGGCCGGTAGACGTTGTCGCAGACCAAGAGATGGTCGCCGGCCTTCAGCACCGCGAGCAGCGTGGTCGAAATCGCGGCGAGGCCCGATGGCGCAAGGCCGACGCCGGCGCATTGCGGGCCCTCCAGCTTCATCAGCACATCCTGTAGCGCCCGCGTGGTCGGGGTGCCGTGACGGCCATAGGTGTATTCGGCGCGATGGGCATGCAGGTCGTCGGCGGACGGATAGAGCACGGTGGAGCCGCGGAACACCGCCGGATTGACAAATCCCTTTTGCGCCTTGGCATCGCGGCCCGCCGTCACCAGTCGGGTTTCGGCTTGTTGCTGAGACGACCGATCGTCCGCCCCTGAAGAGTTCATGCGCTTGCACCAAAGACTTTTTGCCGCAGCCGCAACGCATCAGGTCCGCCGGGCTGCGGGTCCGGTCGGGTTTTCCTAGTAACAGGACAGCGAAGAGCGCCGTCAACCCCTTGACCCGGAGCCCCAGTCGTTCTGTGATGCAACCCGACACTCCAGTCGCAGCATGTTGAGGGGCCTGCCGCGACCTTCGGTCAATTGCCTGTCTGTAGCGAACGTCTATCTGCCGTTTTACAACGACGTTTCCGGCAAGGGATCATCGGGTTGGCCCACGACATGCATGGCGCGGAGCCAATGTTCCCGGACGACCCCTGAAAGGCCTTTGCCATGAAACGCGTATCCCTCGTTCTCACCCTTGCCGTTGCCGCCGGTCTCTCGGCCCAGGCCGCCTCCGCGCAAACCCTCAAGACGGTCAAGGACCGGGGCATGCTGTCCTGCGGCGTCAGCCAGGGCCTGCCTGGCTTCTCCTCGCCGGACGACAAGGGCAACTGGACCGGGCTGGACGTCGACATCTGCCGTGCGATCGCGGCCGCGGTCTTCAACGATCCGTCCAAGATCAAGTTCGTGCCGCTCTCGGCCAAGGACCGCTTCACCGCGCTACAATCGGGCGAAATCGACGTACTGTCGCGCAACACCACCTGGACGCTGTCGCGCGATACCTCGCTCGGCGCCAATTTCACCGGCGTGACCTATTACGACGGGCAGGGCTTTCTGGTGAAAAAGTCGCTCCAGGTGAAATCGGCGCTGGAACTGAATAGCGCCTCGGTCTGCGTGCAGACCGGCACCACCACCGAGCAGAACCTGGCCGACTACTTCAAGGGCAACAACATGAAGTATGAGGTGATCGCGTTCGCGACCGCCGACGAAACCGTCAAGGCCTATGAATCCGGCCGCTGCGACGTGTTCACCTCCGACGTCTCGCAGCTCTATGCCGAGCGCTTGAAGCTCGCCAACCCGGCCGACCATGTCGTGTTGCCGGAAGTGATCTCCAAGGAGCCGCTCGGGCCGATGGTCCGCCATGGCGACGATCAGTGGTTCGACGTCGTCAAGTGGACGCTGTTCGCCATGGTCAGCGCCGAAGAGCTCGGCATCACCCAGAAGAACGTCGACGAGATGGCCAAATCGGACAAGCCCGAGCTGAAGCGCGTGTTCGGCACCGACGGCAATCTCGGCGAACAGCTCGGTCTCACCAAGGACTGGGTGTCGCGGATCGTTAAGGCGGTCGGCAATTACGGCGAATCCTTTGAGCGCAACGTCGGCGCCGGCTCCAAGCTCGGCATCGCCCGCGGCCTGAACCAGCTCTGGAACAAGGGTGGTATCCAGTACTCGCCGCCGATCCGCTGATCGCTGGCCGGGGGGCCACGGCGATGACCATCGAACCTCGAAAGCCGCCATCGCAGTTCATTCCAAGACTGCAACGGGCGCTGGGCGGCAGCGCGGGCTGGAGCGGCTTTATCGTCCAGTTGCTGTTCGTCGCTGCGCTCGCCTGGATCGCCTATGAGATCGTCGCCAATGCCCGCGCCAATCTGCAAGCGCAGCGGATCACCGCGGGCTTTGGCTTTCTTGCCAACAATGCCGGCTTTGACGTCAGCCAAAGCCTGATTCCCTATTCGGGCTCCGATCCCTATACCCGCGTCTTCCTGGTTGGCTTGCTCAACACGCTGCTGGTCTCGGTGATCGGAATCTTCTTCGCCACCGTGCTCGGCTTCCTCGTGGCGCTGGGCCGGCTGTCGCCGAACTGGCTGCTGTCGCGCATTTCGGGCGGCTATGTCGAACTGATCCGCAACCTGCCGGTCCTTTTCCAGATCCTGTTCTGGTATCTGGCGGTGCTCGCCGCGCTGCCCAACCCGCGGCAGAGCATATCCATCCTCGACAGCATATTCCTGTCCAACCGCGGTCTGGTGGTTCCAAAGCCGGTGGGTACGGCAGGTTTTGAGCCGTTCGTCGCGGCGCTGCTGATTGCGATCGTGGTTGCCATTGCGCTGTGGCGCTACGCGCGCCGGCAACTGTTCCTGCACGGCAAGATGATCAAGGTCTGGCCGTATGCGCTGGGTCTTGTGATTGGACTGCCGCTGCTGTCGGCGCTGATCTTCGGGGCACCGGTGAAGTTCGACGTGCCGGTGCTGCGCGGCTTCAATTTTGCCGGCGGCTCGCGCATCATCCCTGAATTCGTCGCGCTGACGCTGGCGCTTTCGACCTATACGGCCGCCTTCATCGCGGAGATCGTGCGCGCCGGTATCCTTTCCGTTCACAAGGGACAGATGGAGGCGGGCTCCTCGCTCGGCCTCCAGCGCGGCTCGGTGCTGCGACTGATCGTGATCCCGCAGGCGCTGCGCGTGATCCTGCCGCCGCTCACCAACCAGTATCTCAACCTGACCAAGAATTCCTCGCTGGCGGTCGCGATCGGCTATCCCGATCTGGTGTCGGTGTTTGCGGGCACGACGCTGAGCCAGACCGGGCAGGCCATCGAGATCATCGGCATTACCATGGGCGTCTATCTGCTGATTTCGCTGGTCACCAGCGCCATCATGAGTTTCTACGGTTGGCGCATCAGCCGGAGTATGGGGTGATGAGCGACGCGCTGCCATCTTCGTTCGTCCGCCAGGAACTGGTGCCGGAACGCCCGGCGCCGGTGAAGACCACCGGATTCATCGGCTTCCTGCGCACGCGCCTGTTCAACTCGCCGACCAACATCCTGATCACCATCGTCAGCGCACTGCTGCTGTGGTTCCTACTCGTCCCGGCCATCAGGTTCATGCTGATCGATGCGGTCTGGACCGGCAAGGACCGCACCGCGTGCCTTGCCAAGGATGCCTCGCAAACGGTCGGCGCCTGCTGGCCGTTCATCCAGGCCAAATTCAGCCAGTTCATCTACGGCTTCTATCCGGAGCCGGAGCGCTGGCGGGTCAACATCGTGTTCTTCCTCGGCGCGATATTGTTGCTGCCGCTGCTGATTCCGCGACTGCCGGCCAAGAGCCTCAACGCCGGCCTGTTCTTCCTCGCGTTTCCCGTCGTCGCGTTCTTCCTGCTGTATGGCGGGGGATTGAAGGGCTTGGGCGTCAGTTGGACCGCCGGGCTTCTGTCCGGATTCAACGACAGCATCGGCGATGGCGGGCGCAAGCTCGTGGCGTCAGGTGAGGCCACGGCGGTGATCGGACCCTTGCTGTGGGTGATCGGAAAGCTGCTCGTGCTGCTTTCCACGCTCGTGTCGTGGATCCTCTTGCCGCTGACCTGGCTGCGCGACTTCATTCAGAGTTTTGGCCGCCCGGTATGGGCGGATCTCGCGTTCACCACGATCATCGTCGTCGGTCTGCTGTTCTGGCTCACCGGCGGCTTCCGCGCCGGCTGGCGACCCCTGATCAATTGCCTCGCGGTGTTTGCCGGCATCGGCCTCCTCATCGCGATCATGGGCCTCGACCGCGGCGGATTGCCCATCGTCGACACGCGGCTGTGGGGCGGCCTGCTGGTGACGCTGGTGGTCGCCGTCGTCGGCATCGTCACCTCGATGCCGGTCGGTATCGCGCTGGCGCTCGGGCGGCGCTCGACCATTCCGCTGATCCGGATCTTTTCGATCGCCTTCATCGAATTCTGGCGCGGCGTTCCGCTGATCACGGTGCTGTTCTTCGCAACCTACATGTTGCCGCTGTTCGTCCCGACCGGATTTACCATCGACGGACTGATGCGCGCCCTGATCGGCATCGCGCTGTTTACCGGCGCCTACCAGGCCGAAAACATCCGCGGCGGCCTTGCCGCGATCCCGCGCGGGCAGGGCGAGGCCGCGAACGCGCTCGGCCTGTCCTGGGCCAAGACCACGTTCCTGGTCGTCTTGCCGCAGGCGCTGCGTCACGTCATCCCCGGCCTCGTCAACAGCTTCATCAGCCTGTTCAAGGATACCTCGCTGGTCTCGATCGTCGCGCTGTTCGACCTGCTCGGCCAGTTGCGCGCCTCGTTCTCCGATCCGGTGTGGTCGACGCCCACCACGCTGTTCACGGGCTTTGCGTTCACCGGGATCATCTACTTCGTGTTCTGCTTTGGCATGTCGCGCTACTCGCTGTTCGTCGAGAACAGGCTGAACGCGCATCGCCGCAACTGAGTGAACAACATGGCAGCGAATTCGATCGTCAACATCAGCGGCCTCAACAAGTGGTACGGCGATTTCCACGTGCTGCGCGACATCAACCTTGCGGTCGCCAAGGGCGAGCGGATCGTGATCTGCGGCCCGTCGGGGTCGGGCAAGTCGACGCTGATCCGCTGCATCAATGCGCTGGAGGAATTCCAGGAGGGCCAGATCAACGTCGAGGGCATCGAGCTCGGCCCGAACCTGAAGCGCGTCGATGAAGTGCGGCGCGAAGTCGGCATGGTGTTCCAGAGTTTCAACCTGTTTCCGCATCTGACCGTGCTGGAGAACTGCACGCTGGCGCCGATCTGGGTGCGCAACATCCCGCAGAAGGATGCCGAAGCGACCGCCATGAAATATCTGGAGCGGGTGAAAATCCCGCATCAGGCCAACAAATATCCCGGCCAGATGTCGGGCGGACAGCAGCAGCGCGTCGCGATCGCCCGCGCGCTCACCATGAGCCCGAAGGTCATGCTGTTCGACGAGCCGACCTCGGCGCTCGACCCGGAAATGGTCAAGGAAGTGCTCGACACCATGGTCGATCTTGCCAGGGAAGGCATGACCATGCTGGTCGTGACCCACGAAATGGGATTTGCGCGGGAAGTCGCCAACCGCGTCGTGTTCATGGACGCGGGGCAGGTGATCGAGTCAAATACGCCGCAGGAATTTTTCGCCAATCCGCAGCACGCGCGGACGAAGCTGTTCCTCAGTCAGATTTTGCGGCATTAGCGGCTTTCATCCTTCGAGACGCACGCTGACGCGTGCTCCTCAGGATGAGGTCGAGAGCGGAGTGGGATTGCTAGACCCTCATGGTGAGGAGCGCGGCAACGCCGCGCGTCTCGAACCACGAGGCCGAAGTCTAGCCTATTACACCTTCTCGAACGGCGGCTCGATCTTGCTGCGCTTCTCCATCCATTCCGGCACGGGGAGATTCTTCGAGCGCATGAATTCCGGATTGAACAGTTTTGACTGATAGCGATTGCCGGAATCGGCGAGGATGGTGACGATGGTCTTGCCCGGTCCGAGCTGCTTCGCCAGCCGGATCGCGCCCGCGATGTTGACGCCGGTCGAGCCGCCGAGGCAGAGGCCTTCGTGCTGCAACACGTCATAGATCACCGATACCGATTCCTCATCGGGGATGAGGAAGGCGGTATCGACCCTGGCTTCCTTGACGACGGACGTGATGCGGCCAAGTCCGATACCTTCGGTGATGGAGTCGCCTGGTGTCGACTTGGCCTCGCCGTTCTTGAACAGCTCGTACATGGCAAAGCCGGGCGGATCGGCGCAGGCCGTCACAATGTTCTTGTTCTTTGATTTCAGGAACGCGGTGGTGCCGGCGATCGTGCCGGCGGTGCCGACCGAGCAGATGAAGCCGTCGACCTTGCCGCCGGTCTGCTCCCAGATTTCCGGACCGGTGGATTCGAAATGTGCCTTCGCATTGTCGAGGTTGTTCCACTGGTCGGCGAACAACACGCCATTGGACTCGGTCTTGCGCAATTGATCGGCGAGCCGGCGGCCGACATGCTGATAATTGTTCGGATTGGAATAGGGCAGCATCGGCACTTCCACGAGCTCGGCGCCGCACAACCGCAGCATGTCCTTCTTTTCCTGACTCTGGGTGTTGGGAATGAGGATCAGCGTGCGATAACCGCGCGCGCTCGCCACCACGGCAAGCCCGATGCCGGTATTGCCCGCGGTCGATTCCACGACGAGGCCGCCCGGCTTGAGGTCGCCGCGCTTCTCGGCTTCCAGGATCATCCATTTGCCGGCACGGTCTTTCACCGACTGGCCCGGATTCATGAATTCGGCCTTGCCCAGAATGGTGCAGCCCGTCAGCTCGGAGGCCTTCTTGAGCTTGATGAGGGGCGTGTTGCCGATCGCCTGGATGACGTCGTTGTTGATGGTCATGTCTTTGATATCGCCGGTTGTTTCCTCTGCGCGGGCGACCCTAAAGGACCGCCGCCCGGGGCACAAGCCGACGGGAACGCGCGCGTGTCATCCGGATTTGGCGAACACCACCTGACGCACGTCGATATTCCCCGACAGAAATCCGGCCTCGCAATAGGCGAGGTAGTATTCCCACAGCCGCTTGAAGCGGTCGTCGAAGCCGAGCGGCTTCAGGTTCGGCCACGCCTCGCGGAAATTGCTGCGCCAGGTCGAAAGCGTCTTGGCATAATCTTCCCCGAAAATGCGCTCGCGGATGACCGGCACGCCGAACTTTTCGCCGAGCGCTTTGAGCACCTGCGGCGAGGGCAACATGCCGCCGGGAAAAACGTAGCGCTGGATGAAGTCGACCTCGCGCCGGTAGGCGGCGAACAGGCTGTCCTGGATGGTGATGGCCTGGATGCCGGCGAGCCCGCCTGGCAGCAGGCGGTCGCGTAGCTGCGAGAAGTATTTCGGCCAGAACTGCTCGCCGACCGCTTCGATCATCTCGATCGAGGCGATGCGGTCATACTGGCCGCGCTCGTCGCGATAGTCCTGTAGGCGGATCTCGACCTTTTCCGAAAGTCCCGCCCGCTGGATGCGGGCTTGCGCAAAATCGCGCTGCTCCCGGCTGATGGTGAGGCCTACCACCTTTGCGCCCTGCTTGGCGGCAAACTCCGCAAAGCCGCCCCAGCCGCAGCCGATCTCCAGCAATTTCTGGTCGGGGCGCAGATCGATCGCTTCGGCAAGCCGGCGATACTTGTTGTTCTGCGCCGAGGTCAGGTCCGGCGTGTGATCTTCATACAGCGCCGACGAATAGGTCATGCTCGGATCGAGCCATGCCGAGTAGAAGGCGTTGCCGATGTCGTAATGCGCATAGATGTTGCGGCGGGCCTGCCGCCTGGTGTTGCGGTTGAACCAGTGCCTGACGATCTGGACCGAGCGCATCACCGGATTGCCGACCAGCATCTTCTGCATCCAGTCCTGGTTGACGCAGAACAGATACAGGAACTGCGTCAGGTCGGGCGTATCCCATTCGCCGCGCAGATAGGCTTCGGCAATGCCGATATCGCCGCCGCGCAGCAGGCGCGAGGCAAAGGCGAAATCATGGACGTTCATGGCGGCTGATGGTCCCGGCCCGTTGCCGCCAAGCCGAACCGTGCGGCCGTCGGGCAGCGTCACGTCCAGCGTGCCGCGCTGAAGTTTGGCGCCGTAACTGAGCGCCAGGCGGACCACGCGCGGCAGGTCGGGCGGCAGTTTGTCTGCGGTATCAGAAGTGATCGCGATCAATTCGGGCATGGCCGATCCCATCCACAGGCCTCGCCCTTCGGTCCAAATTTCCCCGTGACAGATCGGCTAGTCCGACCCCCACTGGACCAGAGCGCCTTGGCGCGGGCAGGCAACGCCAGCGTAACATAATTGTTCCCGTCGGGAACCGACAAGGTGTCGCGCGCTTCGTTCGCATTTGCGGAATCAGGACGCGGCACGATGGTGGCATATCGTTGCCTCGACAAAAGGCAAAGGAGAGGCGGGCAAGAGTTCTTCTATCGCGGCGGCCGCAAATCAATTTGGCTGCACTGATGACGAGTCCCTGAGGCATCGTCGGCGATTCCCGTTCCGATGACCGCGATCCGCATTCCAGTGGCTCTCGCTTGCGCCATCGAGATTCGGCGCGGCGGGGCCTTGCGCCGCGAGTGCCTCCGAAACCGGGGAAAATCCCCATGAAATCTTGGTAATCCTTTTCCCTTTCAGACTGTCTCGAATCGCGAGAAGTGCCCATAAAATAAGGAGAAGTAAGCTATCCGGCTTCGCCTTCCGGCACTCAAACAGCAACGCGCGTCAAGGTCTGCGGGACTGGGCGCGTCGGGATCGCAAGGGTAGGATGGCGTTCCGGTTCCATCGGATGCATCACCGTGTTCGCCTTGCAGAAATGCCCTTCAGAAATCGTCCGCGCCCGGGCCGGATGCGATTCGGTGCGGCTGCGGGGCACGCTACTGAGGCGGGGAGAGCGGGGGTGACCCAAAGCGTCATGGGGACGGGCGCCGCGGGGCTGAATTTGACAGGACGCGATCTAGGAAGGCCCGATTTAGGAAGGGCTGGGCGCCTGGCGGGATGGCTTGCCGTGCTTTGTCTTGCGCTGAGTTCGTCAGGCTGCCTGCTGACCAAGGATCTGCCCGATCCTGCGCTGGATATCCCGCCGGCTTACAAGCAGGCCGGCAAGAAGAATCCGCTCGATGCCCCGCCGACGCTGGACTGGTGGCACGGATTCCGCTCGTTGGAGCTCACGCATCTGATGGAGGAAGCACAGACCGTCAACCTCGACATTGCAGCGGCCACTGCGCGCTTCCAGCAGGCCGATGCACAGGCGCGCATCGCCGGCGCCGTGCTGCTGCCGGCACTACAGCTCAACGGTTCGGAGAGCTATTCGCGCACCTCGGGCTCGAGCCAGAGCGGCCTCTCCATCGGCGGGCGCGAGGTCGTCAATTATTCGGCTTCGCTCAGCGCCAGCTACGAGCTCGATTTCTGGGGCAAGAATCGCGACGCCGCGCAGGCGGCGGAAGAGACGGCGATCGCCAACCGCTTCGACCGCGACGTGGTGGCACTGACCACGCTGACCAGCGTCGCCACCGCCTATTTCCAGGTGCTGGCCTCGCAGGATCGCCTCAAGGTCGCCCAGCGCAACATCGCCAGCGCCACCCGCATCCTCGATGCGATCAAGCAGCGGCTCTCCGCCGGCACCGGCACCGATCTGGATGTGGCGCAGCAGGAGAGCGTGCTCGCCAACCAGCGCGCGCTGGTGCCGCCGCTGCGGCAGACGCTGGACCAGAACATCAACGCGCTCGCAACGCTGGTGTCGCGCCCGCCGGAGAGTGTCCGTGTCGCGGGCGGCACGCTGGATCGGATTGCAATCCCGCGCGTCACGCCCGGGCTGCCGTCCGAGATCCTGACGCAGCGTCCGGACATCAGGCGGCAGGAGGCGCAACTGGCTTCCGCTACCGCCAATGTCGGCAATGCGCGGGCGCAGTTCTTCCCGAGCATCCAGCTCACCGGGCAGGGCGGCTATCAGAGTTCGTCGCTGTCGTCGCTGTTCCAGCCGCATGCGGCGTTCTTCAGCATGGTCGGCAGCCTGACCCAGCCGATCTTCGACGGCGGACGGATTCTGGGCAATTTCGAGTTTACCAAGGCGAGACAGGACGAGTTGCTCCAGACCTACCGCAAGACGGTGGTGCAGTCCTTTGCCGACGTCGACAATGCCCTGACGTCGATTCGCGAAACCACCATCAGGCTGCGGCTACAGCGCGACGTCGTCGCCTCGTCGCGCCGGGCCTTTCAACTGGCCGGGGATCAGCTCCGGGCCGGAACAGCCGACATCGTAACCGTGCTAAACGTACAACTGACATTGTTCCAGGCTGAGGACGCGCTGGTGCAGGCACAACTGGCGCGCCTGCTCGCGATCATCAGCCTTTATCAGGCGCTGGGGGGCGGCTGGGAGCCGAGGATGGAAAGGCCGGTCGATGCTCTTTAAGCCGGAATTGAACGAGACCGCGAAAGCCGCCGGCAGAAGCGTCGTGCGCAGCGTGCTGCGGCGAATGGTGTCGCTCACCATCCTGCTGCTGATCCTCGGCGGGCTCGGTTACATCGGCTGGCTGGCCTATCAGCCGAAGCAGGGCGGCGCCGGCCGCAACGGTCCGCCGCGCGATCTTCCCGTGCCGGTGCTGGCGGCGACGCCGCGCGTGCAGGATGTGCCGGTTTATCTCGATGGCGTCGGCTCGGTGCGCGCGCTCAATACGGTCACCGTGCGCGCGCAGGTCGACGGCAAGCTGCTCGCGGTCAATTTCGTCGAGGGGCAGGACGTCAAGAAGGGCGATGTGCTCGCCGAGATCGATCCGGCGATCTATCAGGCGCAATACGACCAGGCGGTAGCGAAGAAGGCGCAGGACGAAGCGATGCTGGTCAACCAGAAGCTCGATCTGGCGCGCTATCAGCAGCTTGCGGCGTCCAATGCCGGCTCCAAGCAGCAGGCCGACACGCAAAAGGCGCTGGTCGCGCAGCAGGAAGCGCTGATCAAGGCCGATCAGGCAGCGATCGACAATGCGGCGGCGACGCTTAGCTACACCAAGATCGTCGCGCCGCTGACGGGGCGCGCGGGCCTGCGCCAGGTCGACCAGGGCAATATCATCAAGGCCTCTGATACGACGGGCCTGGTGATCCTGACGCAGCTACAGCCGATCGCGGTGTGGTTCAGCCTGCCGCAGCAGCAGATCGTGCGCGTGAACGCCGCCGCCGCCAAGGGCCCGCTCTCCGTCGACGTGTTCGGCAATGACGGCGTCACCGTGGTCGACACCGGCATCCTGAGAGGCATCGACAACCAGGTCGATCCCACCACCGGCACGCTGAAGCTGAAGGCCGAATTCCCCAATAGCAATTTCCAGCTCTGGCCGGGGCAGTTCGTCAACGTGCGGCTCAAGGTCGAGACGCTGCCGAAATCGATCGTCATTCCGACATCGGCCGTGCAGCGCGGACCCGCCGGCACGTTCAGCTACGTCATTGGCGAGGGCGACATCGCCACGGCAAAGCCGATCGTGGTGACGCAGCAGAACGAGCACGATGCCGTCATCGCGAGCGGCATCTCGACCTCCGATCGCGTGGTGACGACCGGGTTTGCCAACCTGTCTGACGGCGCGAAGGTGTTCATCGGCAAGGATGACGCCGCGCCGTCAGCCGATCTCGCGCCGCGCAAGCGCAGCCGCAGTCCGGATGCCAAGGGCACCGATAAGGGCGGCGGTCCGGCCAGGGAGGGCGAGCATCGCGGCCGGCGCGGCGAGGGCGATCAGAAGGGGCAGACCGGCCCGGCTCCGGCAAGTCCGTCGTCCGGCACTGCCAAACAGTAAACGCGTGACAACAGCGAGCGCGCCATGAGCGTCTCCGAACCATTCATCCGCCGGCCGATCGCGACGTCCCTGCTCGGGATCGCGCTGATGATCGGCGGCGCGCTGGGCTACTGGGCGCTGCCGGTCTCGGCGCTGCCGCAGGTCGATTTCCCGACCGTGCAGGTGACGACGCAACTGCCGGGCGCGAGTCCGGATGTGGTGGCTTCGCTGATCACCGCGCCGCTGGAGCGCCAGCTCGGGCAGATTCCGTCGCTATCCGCGATGCAGTCGACCAGCTCGTTCGGCGTCAGCCAGATATCGCTACAGTTCGATCTCAACCGGGACATCGACGGCGCGACGCAGGACGTGCAGGCCGCAATCAACGCCGCCGCCGGAATCCTGCCGCGAACCCTGCCGTATCCGCCGGTTTACGCCAAGGTGAATCCGGCCGATGCGCCGGTGCTGACGCTGGCGCTGACGTCCGAGACGATCTCGCTGCGCGCCATGAGCGACATCGCCGACACTGTTTTGGGCCAGCGCCTTGCCCAGATTTCCGGCGTCGGACGGGTGTCGATCCTCGGCGGCCTGAAGCCCGCTATCCGTGTGCAGGCCGATCTGGCGCGACTCGCCGCCTACGGCATCTCGATGGAGGATTTGCGCAACGCGATTGCCGGCGCCAATGTTTCGGGGCCCAAAGGCTCGCTCGACGGCGCGCAGCAGTCCTATACCATTGCCGCCAACGACCAGATCGCGGCGGCGGAAGCCTACAAGCCGATCATTATCGCCTATCGCAACGGCTCTCCGGTGACCATCGGCGACGTCGCCGTGATCGTCGACGGGCTGGAGAATGACCGCACCGGCGGCTGGTACCAGGGCACGCCGGCGGTGATCATCGACATCCAGCGCCAGCCCGGCGCCAACGTCATCGAGGTGGTGCGCCAGATCCGCGATGAGATCCCGAAGCTGCAACGCCTGATTCCGGCCGGCGTCAATCTGCACATCGTCAGCGACCGCACCGTCACGATCCGAGCCTCCGTGCGCGACGTGCAGTTCACGCTGATCCTTTCCGTCGTGCTGGTGACGCTGGTCGTGCTGCTGTTCCTGCGCTCGCTGCGGGCAACGTTGATCGCGGGCGTGGCGCTGCCGCTGTCGCTGATCACGAGCTTCGGCATCATGTATTTTGCCGGCTTCTCGCTCGACAATCTGTCGCTGATGGCCCTGACCATCGGCACCGGTTTCGTCGTCGACGACGCCATCGTCATGATCGAGAACATCGTCCGTCACATGGAAGACGGCGATTCTGTGATGGAGGCCTCGCTCAAGGGCGCCAGCGAGATCGGCTTTACCGTGATCTCGCTGACGGTGTCGCTGATCGCGGTGTTCATCCCGCTGCTGTTCATGTCGGGACTGGTCGGCCGCATGTTCCGCGAGTTCGCGCTGACGCTGACGATCGCGGTGGTGACGTCAGCCATCGTCTCGCTGACGCTGACGCCGATGATGTGCTCGCGGATGCTCAAGCATCTGCACGAGGAAATGGCGGTTCCCGGCCTTGCCACCATCAGCCGCGGCATCGACCGCATGGTCGAATTCTATCACCGCACGCTGTTGTGGGTGTTGCGGCACCAGCGCGCGACGCTCGCGGTGACCTTCGCCACCATCGTGGCCACGCTGCTCATGTATGTGATCGCGCCGAAGGGATTTTTGCCGCTCCAGGACACCGCCTCGATCACGGCAGTGACCGAGGCCGGGGCCGATGTCTCGTTCGCGGAAATGACGAGCCGGCAGGCGAGGGCGGCGGCCGAGATCAAGGCCGATCCCGATGTGATCGGCGTCGTCTCGGTGATCGGCGCAGGATCGGTCAACCCGACGACGAATGTCGGGCGTCTCGTGATGACGTTAAGACCGCGCGGCGAACGCCACGACGATATTTCCGTCGTGGTGAACAGGCTGAAGCGGCGCGTCGCCGACATCCCCGGCATGACCATCTACTTCCAGCCGGTGCAGGACGTGCAGATCTCGACCCAGTCGAGCCGCTCGCAATACCAGTACACGCTGACCGGGACCGACGCTGCGGAAGTGAGCCTTTGGGCCGGCAAACTCGTTGCCGAGATGCGCAGGGATCCCCTGTTCCGCGACGTCTCGTCGGAAGCGCAGGAAGGCGGCCTGCGCGCCGCGCTCGACATCAACCGGCAGCGCGCCGGCCAGCTCGGCGTCAGCCTTCAGGCCGTCAACGACACGCTCAACGACGCCTTCGCGCAGAGGCAGATTTCGACCATCTACGGCCAGGCCAACCAGTACCGCGTGGTGCTGGAGGCGCTGCCGATGTACCAGCGCGATCCCTCGATCCTGTCAAAACTCTATCTGCCGGGAGCGGCGGGCACCGCCGGCGGTCCCGGCGCGCAGGTGCCGCTCTCGGCAGTGGCGACGCTGACGCGCACCACCGCACCGCTCGCGATCTCGCATCTGGCGCAATTCCCGGCCGTCTCGCTCAGCTTCAATCTCGCTCCGGGCGAGGCACTCGGCGACGCGGTCGAGGCGGTGAAGGCGATCGAGAAGAGGATCGGCATGCCCGCCAGCATCGCCGGTGTCTATTCGGGTGACGCGGCGGAGTTCGCAAAATCGCTGGCCGGGCAGCCCTGGCTGATCCTAGCCGCGATCGTCACGATCTACATCGTGCTCGGCGTGCTCTATGAGAGCTACATCCACCCGATCACCATCCTGTCGACGCTGCCGTCGGCGGGCATCGGCGCGATTCTCGCACTGATGCTGTGCGGCCAGGATCTGTCCG
The DNA here is from genome assembly GCF_018129385.1 of Bradyrhizobium lablabi. Lineage (GTDB taxonomy): Bacteria > Pseudomonadota > Alphaproteobacteria > Rhizobiales > Xanthobacteraceae > Bradyrhizobium > Bradyrhizobium lablabi_C. The sequence continues at coordinate 551,016 of NZ_JAFCLN010000002.1, read as the reverse complement.
TGATCGGCCTGATCGGCATCATCCTCTTGATGGGCATCGTCAAGAAGAACGCGATCATGATGATCGACTTTGCGCTGGAGGCCGAGCGGCATCGGGGCATGTCGGCCTATGATGCGATCGTGCAGGCTTGTCTCCTGCGCTTCCGCCCCATCATGATGACGACGCTGGCAGCGCTGTTCGGTGCGCTGCCGCTCGCGATCGAAAGCGGCACCGGCGCCGAACTGCGCTTTCCGCTCGGCATTTCCATCATCGGCGGTTTGCTGCTCAGCCAGGTGCTGACGCTCTACACCACGCCGGTGATCTATCTCGCGCTCGACCGGCTCAATCGTAGGATCGAGCAGGCGGTGCCCGATCCCGGACCGTCCGGCCGGCCGGTGCCGGGGGCCACCGAAGGGATGCAGTGATGGTCTCGATATCCGAGCCCTTCATCAAGAGGCCGGTCGGCACCACGCTGCTGGCAATCGGCCTGTTCCTGCTCGGCATCGTCGCCTACCGGTTCCTCCCCGTCGCTTCCGTCCCGAATGTCGACTTCCCGATGATCATGGTCTCGGCAACGCGTCCGGGCGCCGACCCGTCGGTGATGGCCGCGACCGTCGCCGCACCGCTGGAACGAAAGCTCGGCCAGATAGCGGGCGTCGAGCAGATCACTTCGACCAGTTCGCTCAGCAATACCAGGATTCAGCTCCAGTTCTCGATCGGGCGCGACATCGACCGCGCCGCGCGCGACGTGCAGGCGGCGATCAACGCTTCGCTGGCGGACCTGCCGAGCGACCTGCCGACGCTGCCGCGATTCCGCAAGGCCAATCCGGCGGCGGCGCCGGTCTTCGTGCTGGCGCTGACCTCGAAGACGATTTCGACCAGCGCGATGTATGACGTCGCCGACACGGTGCTGGCCCAGCGGATATCGCAGGTGCCGGGCGTCGGCGAGGTCACTGTGTCAGGCGCGGACCAGCCCGCGGTGCGCATCGCGCTCAATCCGGTGGCGCTGTCGAATGCGGGGATTGCCACGGATGACGTCCGGCAGGCGATCGTCAATGCCAATCCGCTCGGTCCCGTCGGCATTTTCAACGGCGACCGCCAGAGCGAGACGCTCTCGATCAACCGCCAGATGCGCACCGCCGCGGAATTCCGCGACATCGTCATCAAGAGTTCTAGCGGCAATTTTGTGCGGCTGTCCGACGTTGCCGACATCGAGGATTCCGTTCGCAACAGCCGCTCGATTGCCTGGTTCAACAAGCAGCCGGCGGTCCTGATCCAGATCACCAAGCAGGGCGATGCCAACGTCATCGACACCGTCGACCGGGTGAGGGCGCTGATCCCCGAGATCAAGCAATGGATTCCGGCCGGCGTCGAAATCTCCACGCTGGTCGACCGCACCGGCACCATCCGCGCCAGCGTGCTCGACATGCAGTTCACGCTGCTGGCGACCGCCTTCCTGGTGATGTTCGTGGTGTTTGTATTCCTGCGCAGGATGACGCCGACCATCGCGGCAGGCATCTCGGTGCCGCTGGCGCTCGCCGGCACCTGCGCCGGGATGTGGCTCGCCGGCTTTTCGATCGACAACCTCTCCCTGATGGCGCTCGCCATCTCGGTCGGCTTCGTGGTCGACGACGCCATCGTCATGATCGAGAACATGTACCGCAATCTCGAGCAGGGCATGGCGCCTTATCCGGCGGCGCTCGAAGGAGCCAAACAGATCGGCTTCACTGTCGTGTCGATCAGCCTGTCGCTGATCGCCGCCTTCACGCCGCTGATCTTCATGGACGGTCTGGTCGGCCGGCTGCTGCGCGAATTTTCGCTGACGCTGACGTTCGCGATCCTGTTTTCCACCCTGGTGTCGCTGACCATCACGCCGATGATCTGCGCCCACTACATCAGGGAGGCCACGTCGGACCGGGCGACCTGGTTCGACCGGCTGGTCGAGGGCACGCTGTCGGCGATGGTGCGTTTCTACACGCGCACGCTTCGGGTCGTGCTCGGCTTTCCGTTCCTGACATTGATCGTGTTCTTTGCCACCATCGCGCTGACGGTGGTGCTGTATATCAAGACGCCGAAGGGCTACTTTCCGACCGACGATTCCGGCTTCGTCATCGGCTCGACCCGCGCCTCGGCCGATATTTCATTCCAGGCGATGCTGAAATTGCAGCAGCAGCTTGCCGATATCGTGATGGCCGATCCGGCGGTGGCCGGCATCGGCTCTTCGCTGGGCAGCGGCGGCGGGCCCGGCGGCGGCACCTCCAACCGCGGCACCATGTTCATCAGCCTGAAGCCGCCGGAAGAGCGCGGCGCCACCACCGCGCAGGTGATCGATCGCCTGCGGCGCGAACTCTATCGCGTCGCAGGCATCCGCCTGTTCATGTTCGCGGCCCAGGATATCCGCACCGGCGGCCGCCAGAGCGATTCCGATTACCAGTACACGCTGTCCAGCACCGATCTCGATCTGTTGCAGAAATGGGCGCCGATCGTCGCCAAGCGCATGGAGACGGTCGAAGGCATCACCGACGTGTCGTCGGACCGCGATCCCGGCGGGCTGCAACTGACGCTGAAGATCGATCGGCAAAAAGCGTCGTCGCTCGGCGTGCGCGTGCAGGACATCGACAACGCGCTCAATAACGCCTTCGCGCAGCGGCAAATCTCGATCATCTATACCCAGCGCAACCAGTACATGGTGGTGCTGGAGATCGATCCGAAATTCCAGAGCGATCCCTCCAACCTCGAACGCATCTATGTCGCCGGCGCCGGCGATGCACAGGTACCGCTGTCGGCGGTGGTGCGCTACGAGCGCGGCCTGTCGCCGCTGGCGGTGTACCATTCGCAGTCCTTCCCCTCGACGACGGTGTCGTTCAACCTGATGCCGGACGTTCCGCTGGAGGTCGCGACCACGAATATCCAGCGCGCGGTCGACGAATTGCACATGCCCGAGGGCATCCGCGGCAGCTTTGACGGCAACGCCGGCGATTTCAGAAAGACCAGCGGCCGGCAGCCGCTGCTGATCCTCGGCGCGCTGGTGGCGATGTATATTGTGCTAGGGGTGCTCTACGAGAGCCTCGCCCATCCCCTGACCATCATCTCGACATTGCCGTCGGCAGGCCTCGGCGCGCTGCTGGCGCTGCAAATCACCAATACGCCGCTGACCGTGATCGCCTTTGTCGGCATCATCCTCTTGATCGGCATCGTCAAGAAGAACGGAATCATGATGGTGGACTTCGCGCTTGACGCCGAACGGCATCGCGGCCTGTCGTCGGCCGACGCCATCTTTGAAGCCTGTAGCGCGCGCTTCCGCCCCATTCTGATGACCACGATGGCGGCGCTGTTTGCCGGCATTCCGCTTGTCATCGCGACCGGTCCGGGCACCGAGCTGCGCCGCCCGCTCGGCATCACCATCATCGGCGGATTGTTCGTCTCGCAGATCCTGACGCTCTACACGACGCCGGTGATTTACCTGCTGATCGACCGGCTGCGGCGGCGGCAGGAGCCGAGGGCGGTGGCGGCGCCGGCGGAATGACCTTGAATAGCGGGCCATAACGCGTATAGCGGGCCCATGCCGGAACAAACCGAACCCGCCGAGCTGCTCGCCGACTGCCCGCATTGCGGCAAGCCGATGCCGCTGTGCATCTGCGACAGCGTCACGCCGATCGAGAACCGCATCTCGCTCCTGATCCTCCAGCACCCGCAGGAGCAGGACAGGGCGCTCGGCACTGCACGACTAACGGCGCATCACTTTGCAAATGCCGTCGTGAAGATCGGCCTGTCCTGGCCAAGCCTCTCCAAGGCGCTGGGACGTCCCGTGTCCGATCCCTCGCGCTGGGCCGTTCTCTATCTCGGTTCCGCGACGGTGGAGAATTTCGGTACCGACGCCGAAATCGTCGCCATCAACCGCAAGGGCGAGATGGAGCAGGGGCAGCGCGCCATCCTGAACGGCATCGAAGGCGTCGTGCTGCTCGACGGCACCTGGAGCCAGGCCAAGGCGCTGTGGTGGCGCAACGCCTGGATGCTGAAATGCCAGCGTGTGATTCTCGGCCCCAAACATCCCTCGCGTTACGGGCAACTGCGGAAAGAACCGCGCCGCGACGGGCTTTCCACCATCGAGGCGGCCGGCCTGCTGCTCGGCGCGCTCGAAAAGCGGCCAGACATCACCGCGGCGCTCGATGGCAGCTTCGGACGAATGCTGGCGCAGTATCGCGAGGTCCAGCGCACGATGCCGGAATTGGCGCCAAAGCCGAAGAAACGCGATTTCCGTCGCCGGAAGCGGGGCTGATATCGACGCTTCGAGCGCGTCAAAAGAGAGGAAGCTCTCGGTTGCCTATATCAGGCAGGGTGTATATGAGTGCCCCATGGGGCCACGTGGCGGAGTGGTTACGCAGCGGTCTGCAAAACCGTTTACTCCGGTTCAATTCCGGACGTGGCCTCCATCCAACTATTTGAAAATATTTCAAAAATACCGTCCTGATCTGTTCCGTTGACGGAACCCCCGGTGATGACGCAAGCGCCCGAGCGCGGCAGGTTCCGGCAGATGTCGGGGGCAATCGCCACTGGTCTAGTGGTGACGATCCTGACGCTTGCGGCGCTCGAAATCGTTCTCCGCATCGCCGACTTTCGGGAATTGCGCCAAGGCGTGAGCGAGCGGTCGCTCAGCTATCGCTATGACGCGGAACTGGGATGGACGGCAATTCCCGGTTCGGCTTCGACCGCCACCAATGCCCGCACCGTTGCCGTCCGCCACAACAGTCTTGGCTTGCGCGACGAGGAATTTGCGCCGGACGGCAAGCCGACCATTCTGTTCCTCGGCGATTCCTTTGTCTGGGGGCTGGATGCCGAACCCCACGAGCGCTTTTCCGAGCTGTTGAAGCCGCGCATCCCGAGCCACAGGATTCTCGCGGCCGGGATTTCCGGCTACGGCACCGACCAGGAATATCTGCTGCTGCAAAAGCTCTGGCCGCAGGTCAAGCCGGCGATCGTTGTGCTGGTGTTCTGCACCATGAACGATCGGGGAGATAACAGCACCAACATCCGTTACGAGGGCTATCACAAGCCGTACTTCGTCACCGCTGCGGATGGCTCGCTCGAACTGAAGGGGCAGCCCGTTCCGCTGTCGCGCCTGCAATACATCAACGAGGTCTGGTGGGTCCGCAACATCTGGTTGGGAAGGCTGGCCAACGCGGTCTACCTGAAGATACGCCATCCGAAGCTGGAGGTGCCGGATCCGACCGAGCGGCTGGTCGACAGCATTGCTGAATTCGTCTCGTCCAAGGGCGCGAAATTTTTCGTCGGCCTACAGGCAACGGACAAGGAACTCATCGAGCACCTGCAAGCGCGCAATATTCCCTTCGTCAATCTTGAAGGCGCGCCGTTTTATCCGGGTGCATCGGTTGGCGGTCACTGGACCCCCGAGGGTCAGAAAGTCGTGGCCGATCGGCTGTTCGACCTTTTGTCTGCCAGCAAGGCGATTCCGGCAAACTGATTCCAGTCCTGCTGCGCACTTGCTTTGGCATTGTCCCGATTCAGGACTCCAGCCATTCGGCCATTGTGAATTACCGCACACTCGGCAACGTCATTATCGCGTACAGATTGTAGAAGGCGGTCAATGCTTGACCCCGCGATGGCGGTCATACGAAACTGGTCCAACGGACAGTCGACAACCGGAGCGAAAGGGGCGCGACTGTGGCGGATATTTTTGTTTCCTACGCGCGCGACGATGATCTTCCGCCGCCGGACAGGCCGGATCGAAAAGGCTTTGTCTCGTTCCTGTACGACTCCGTTCAGTACGAATTTCGCGACCTCGGCCCCAACCGTCCGAAGATATGGCGGGACATCAACCGCATTTCGGACGGCGACCAGTTTACGCCCGAACTGGAAGGCGCATTGCAGCAGGCGTCCATCCTCCTCGTCGTTCTCTCGCCAAACTGGATGGCGAGCCAGTGGTGCAACCGGGAACTCCAGACATTCGCCAGGTATCACGGCTCCGATCCCCAATGCATCGTCGTCGTGAGCAAGCACCATATCGATTTCGACCAGCGGCCTGCGTTGTTGCAGGGACAAACCGGTTTCGAATTCTATGTGCGGAACAAGGACCCCGACGACATTGCCGGCGACACCGAGTTCTTTGACCGCGGCGAAGCCCGCGATGAACGCTACTGGGAAAAGGTCAAGGCACTCGTCGCGCATTTGCTGAAGCGCAAGCCTCCGCCGCCTCCGCCGCCGCCTTATCCGCCGAGCGGCAGGACGATCTACGTCGCCAAGCCCGCATCCGACATGCGCGCAAGCTATGACCGGATCGTCAGCGAGCTGATCGGCCGGGGGCACACCGTCGTGCCGCCGCCGGCCGAGGAGATTCCGCTCAACAATGCGGTCGAGATCATCGACAAGGCGCTGTCGAGCGCGGAAATTTCGATTCACGTCCTCGGCGAGAAGGCGGGCCAGGCGCCGGAAGACCAACTGCCGATGGTCAAGCTTCAGCTCGCGCGCGCCGCCGAAACGGCGGGCGCCGACGGCAGCGGTAAATTCCACCGGCTCGTGTGGGCTCCTTCGCTTTGGGCGGCGCCGGCAGCAGTGGCCGGCCAGCCTCCGGAGGAGGTGGTGCGGCATCCCGTCGACGTGCTGGCGCGGTTCGACCGCCAGTTGCCTTCCGACAAGGTCGAAGGCGACAGCCTCAGCAAATTCGTCGACTTCATGAACCAGCACCTGGCCGCAATTGCGCCGCCACGACCGCTGTCGGCGCTGGCGGGCACGAGGAGCGGCGACATATCGCTCTACCTCTATCACTCGCAGGAGGACAGCGATTATGCGCTCAACCTTGCGGCGGCGCTCCAGCAGCGCAAACTCGATGCATTACTTCCCGTATTCGACGGGCCTGATGCCGAGATCAAGAGCTTTAACGGCAAGCAGCTTGCGCAATGCGACGCGGTGATCCTGTGCTGGGCGGCCGCGTCGGAAGTCTGGGTGCGCGCCCAGGCAAGCGCGTTGCGCAACTGGCAGGAGCTCGGCCGCAAGCAACAGTTCTCCTATCGGGCGGTGGTCGCCGCGCCGCCACCCGGCGTGCGCAAGAAGAACGGCAAGCTGCTGTTCCCGCGCAGTGACATCGACCTTTGGATCGACCTGTCCGACAAGGACATTCCGAGCGCCGACCTGCTCGATGTGCTGGTGCCGGCCGCGCATGCGGGCGGTCCGTGAACGCCCCGGTGCAATTCCTGGCGACGTCGGCCGCGTCTCCCTTTCCCGGCCTCCGCCCGTTCGCCTATCAGGACCATGAGTATTTTTTCGGGCGCGAGGATCAGATATTTGCGCTCTACCGTCTGATCGACCGGTCGCGCTTCATCGCGGTGGTGGGAAGCTCCGGCAGCGGGAAATCGTCGCTGGTCCGCGCCGGACTGTTGCCGCTGCTCGACCTCGAGACAAAGGATTCCGGCGGACGCAACTGGCTGTGGCGCGAAATGCGGCCGGGCGATGCGCCACTTCAGCGGCTGGCCAATCTGCTCGCGAGCCTGTCGACCGCTGACGATCCGGCCGTCGCATCCGGCCGTCGCGAACGGATCGCGATGCAGTTGCAGCGATCGAGCTTTGGCATATCGGAGGCGCTTTCCGAAACCAGCGGCGCGACCGGCAAGACGCTGGTCATTGTCGTCGACCAGTTCGAGGAGTTGTTTCGCTACGCCGCTGCGGGCGCGGCGCGGACCAATCTGACTGCGGAAGACGCGCGCGCCCGCGACGAGGCGGCGCAATTCGTCCAGCTCCTGCTCGAAGCGAGTAGGTCGCCGCTCCGGCAGATCAGTATCGTGCTGACCATGCGCTCCGACTTCATCGGCGATTGCGCGCGCTTTCACGGGCTTCCCGAGGCGGTCTGTGCGGCTCAATTCCTGGTGCCGTCATTGACCCGCGACCAGCTCGACGAGGTCATTCGGCGCCCCATCGAGAAAGCCGGCGCGACGATCGAGCCGGAACTGGTCGAGCGGCTGCTGAACGATTGCGGCACCGAACTCGATCAATTGCCGGTGTTGCAACATTGCCTGTCGCGGCTGTGGGAGGAGGCGGGAGAGTCGTTGGGCAAGATGACGCCGAGCTCTTCCGCGCCATCGGGCACACCGGGAAGCAGCGGCGGCGCCGGACGGCACCTGTCGCTGATTCATTACCGCAACATCGGCGGGTTCTCCGACGCCTTGTCGCGCCATGCCGACGAAATCCTGAAAGACCTCGGCCCGCGGCTTGGACTTGCGGTGACGCAGGTGTTCAGCGCGCTGTCCGAACTCGACAAGGAAGGCCGCGCCATCCGCCGCGCATTGCGGTTCGCGCAGCTTGTCGCGGAAACCGGTATTGACGAGGGCGATGTCCGGCGGGTGCTCGACCGGTTCCGTGCCGATGACTGCTCCTTCGTGGTGCCGCCGCGGTTCGACGTCAAATGGCTGGAGCCGGATACGCGCATCGATGTCGGGCACGAGGCCCTGTTGCGGCGCTGGGAGAAGGTGAGCGGCCACGGGGTAGAGCTCGGATGGCTGCGGGCCGAACAGCAGGCGGGCGAACGCTATCGCGGTCTGCTTGCGATAGCCGACAGCGGCGCCACGCTGCCGTCGCATCTGGTCGACGAGCGCCTGGCCTGGTGGAAGGCGCGGCCGCGAACCGCGGCCTGGGCCGAGCGATATGGCGGCGGTTTCGACCACGTGGTGCGGCTGCTTGAGACCTCGCAATGGAAGCAGCGGGTCAAGCGATGGAGTTTTGCGGCGACATTCCTGTTTGCCATCGGACTGGCCGTCCTGATGGGCTCGCTCTGGCAGCGCGCCAGCACCGCGCAAAGGGAGGCCGACGAAAGCCGCAAGACCGCACTCAATGCGACCAGTGAATCGGTCGGACGGCTGGGTGACTTCGTCAACAACGGCACGCTGTCGGCAAAAAACGCCGAGCAGCTTCTTGAAGACGCCAGGGGAACGCTGGAGGATCTGGCGAGGAACGAAAATCAGTCGCCGGATATCTCCGCGATCGAGATCGTGCTTCTGCTCAATTTCTCCGATGTGCGTGAGGCGCTGGGATATCATGACGACGCCTTGACGTACGCCGAACGCGCGCTCGCGATCGCGGGACGGCTGAACCGGCAATATCCCGATAACCAGGATGTTATGCGGCACATCTTCGCGGCGCGCTTTCGTATTGGCGACCAGAAAGCGGCCCGCAAGCAAAATGCGGAAGCCGCAACGCATTTCGCCATCGCGCTCGACTATGCGGAGAAGCGGGCCTCGCTCAAGTCGGGCGACCTGCAACGTCAGCGCGACATCGCGTTCATCCTCAACAAGCTCGCCGATCTCGACACGGTGAAGCATGACTGGAACACGGCGCTGGATCGCTATAACAGGGGCTTGAGGATCGCCGAGGCCGGCGCTGCGAAATATCCGATCGACGTCGCGACACAGAAGAGCCGAATAGCGCAATTGCTGAGCGACCGCGGCGAGCCGGAAGACGGACAGAAGGCGTTAGCGACATATCGCGAGGCGTTGGCGATCCAGACCGCGCTGCTGCGGGAAAAGCCCGACAATTCGACCCTGCTGTCGAACGCGGCGCTGACTCATCGGCGCATTGGCGGGCTGTTGAAGGCCGACCCCGCAGCGGCGCAGGCCGAATACCGGGCTGCGGTCGACATGCGCAAGACGCTCTACGAGAGGGATCCGGGTATCGTGCCGTGGCGAACCGGACTGGCGATGGATTACAAATTGCTTGGCGATACTCTGCTGGCCCAGAAGGATTTCAGAGGCGCGTTGCAGAACTATGCCGCCGCCGGTTCGATCGAGGAGGGCCTGCTCAAGAAGGAGCCCGACAACATCGCCTGGCAGCGCACGCATGCCATCACCAACACGAAACGAGGCGATATCCTGATCGCCCGGGCCAATGAGGCGCTGATCAATCCGGAGCCGGTTGTCGACGAAACGGTCCGCCGCATCGCCGATGCCTCGCTGCGATACCAGCGCGCCGCTGAAATTTTTGAAAAGCTCCTCGATCGGGAAGAAGCCGGTTCCGCGCGGTTTGCAAACCTGTTCTCGGTCAGGATCAAGCTTGGCGATGTGCTGGCGCGGCAGAACAAATATGGCGAGGCGCTCGATGCCTACCAGTCGGCACTGGCGGTTGCGACAAAGGCGCCCGCGACGCAGCCTGCCGCGGCGTGGCAGATCAAGGTCGCCGACATGATCGCGCAAGCCTGCGAATTCCTCGCGCACAGGGACGGCGATGGGACCGGCCGCAATCCCGCGCTCGCCGGCGCGGACGGGCCCGACGCCCTGACCTGCTATCAAAAAGCATCGGCGGCCATCGAGGCTGCCGCGGAGAGGGAGCCAGACGATTCGGCCGTGAAGGAGAAGAGGGCTGCGCTGTCGGCCAGAATCGAGGCGCTTCGCGCCGGAAAATGATCTTCAACCGTTTGCTGAACTTGCTTCAGCAGGCCGCGTACCAGCCTTCGGGAAACGGCAGCAGCGGCCAGGCCTTGCGCTGATTGTCGTTGGCGGCGCGTGGCGGCTGACGAACAGGCAATGGTTGGGCCACGAAATCCTCCTCGGGCAGCGCAATGGCCGTATTCACGGCGTCCAGCAACAGGTCGAACTCAACTTCACTCATCGCGCACTCCCGCCTTGGGCAGTGCACGGTCGCAAAACTGTCTTGTGGGCGAATTTAACGGATCGTTCGAATTTTAACGATCCGCCGATCGCGGTAACGACAGTAACTGAATGGTTGATCGCCCCTTTGGGACCGTAGTCCGGCCAGCGGGAGACCAAGTGTGAGAAAAATCACATTTCGCGAAAATAATTTGACGTATGCGCTCTGGTCAGCGGAGGCGCTGAGAAGCGCCGGCACGATCAGGGAGACGCAATCATGATGGCCGGATTTTCACGAATATCGAGCAGGGCCCGCACGCGTTGCGCGATCGGCTTGTTTCTCTCGCTGTTCGCAGCCGCGCCGGCGTCTGCGCAGTACCAGGGTACGGCCGAGCAGCGCCGCGCCTGCACGCCGGATGTCTATCGTCTGTGCGCCGGCGAAATTCCCAATGTCCGCGCCATCACGGCATGTCTGCGCCGGCAGCGGGGAAGCCTGAGCCCGGCATGTTCGGCGGCCTTCGAGCAGGCGCAGCGATAAGCGCAGCATCTGGTTCGCACCATCAGCCTTTAGCCGCGGCTGTGATGCCGCTTCGATTGGGCCGCCTCTGCCTCGGGCGCTCAATGCCTGAAACCTGGAGTAATCAAATTCCCGGAGTTGGATTCGAGCCAGCGATCGGTCGACCAACAGTCATTGAGCCCATCGTTTCTCGGCATCTCAACAGCATTTTACCCTAAGCGATGGATATCATTGACTTATCCACCAATGCCCAGCATTCCTGTACCATACCACCAAGCATTTCATTTACGGACAAAAATTGGCTGAGTTCGATATCAACGCAATCGCTTCGACCTTGAATGCTGCTGCGCTGGATCCCGATCGGTGGGATCATGCGATTGAGGCAATCGTCAAAGCCACAAGTTCTTTTGGGGCTATCATCTTTCCTGTCCGGGGCGCGCTACCGTTCGTTCCGGCAACCAAATCGATGGGAAAGGCATTTGAGGTATATGTTCGGGACGGATGGGTGCACCGGGATGAACGGATAATACGCGGCACAAATCGAATCTTCAGAAAGGCCGTCCTCACCGACAAGGACATAATGCCGGAGCAGGAAATCCGCCGGCATCCCTACTATCAGGACTTTCTCGGCCGAACGAACCTCAAAGGTTGGGTGGCAGTGCGGGTTGGCGTGGACGATCAGGTGTGGTCGCTCACCTTCCATCGCACCACGCAACAGGACGAGTTCTCGGCTGCCGAACTTCGCAATTTTGAAGAGCTATCGCGTCAACTGGCCAGTACCGCGCAAATAGCCAGCGCGCTTGCATTCGCCCGAGGCCAAGCGGCGCTTTCCACCTTCGAAATATCGGGAAAGGCCGCACTGCTGCTTAATCGTGGTGGAGAGGTCATTCTGGCAAACGCTGCCGCCGATCGACTCTTCGATGAGCACGTCAACATCTCCAAGAAGCGCCTCTTCTGTTCGGACCGCCAGGCTACGGATCGCTTCGAAAATGGCCTGAAGCGGCTGTTGTGGTCGGCAGACCAAGCCGGCGTACCCCCGATAGCGCTTCCACGCCCCGGCAAGAGCGCAGTCGCTGCGTATCTGATGAGGAGCTTTCAACTGGCCGATACGCCGCTCTCCACCTATCACGCGATTGCGGTTCTGGTTGATCCAGATGCAAGGCTGACGCCGGATATCGGTACTTTGAGAGCAATGCTCGACCTGACGCCTGCTGAAGCTCGCCTCGCCGTAGCATTGCAATCAGGTAACGATGTTAGTGAAGCGTCCGTTCAATTGCACATTTCGCCGGAGACCGCCCGCAAGCATTTGCGATCCATTTTTGCCAAGACCGGAACCAGGCGTCAGGCCGACCTTGTCGCTTTGATCTCCAATCTGCTGCCCGACGTCTGAAAGCTCTGACCGCTCAACAAATGGGCCCACATACCCCGTTTGGGGTATGAAAAGTGCGTCGGGGTGGGATACGCAGTTTTGAATATTTTTGCGACTGGCGTGATGCAATTGCCTCGTGTGGCGCCTGTGAAGTTGAAAATGCCGTTGTTCGATTATTTTTGCTTTCAAACGAATTGGCCAACAGACAATCAGCTTTCATTTGCGGGGGCGAATTTCGATTGCCGAAGCGCCCCTTCTTCGCGGCTAGCCTCTCCGAAAAGCGCCTCCCGTATCACGCTCTGCGCCTTGCGGCGATCTCCGTTGCCTGGAGGGGCCGCATGTCGCCGCCAGTAAACAGACTCTCCGTCAGCGGCATCGATGCAGATGCCCACGTGATTGCGCGCTGCTTTGAGCAAAACGCCGCGCCAGGCTCCTTACTCTCATCTGCAAATTGCTGGAGGAACACATGACCAGAAAGCACAACGACTTCAACGGCGACGGCATGGATGACATCGTGTGGCGCAACGATGCCGGCGTCGTGCAGCTCTGGGACATGAGCGGTAGCACGATTCTTCACGCCAACTCTCTGGGCGCGGTGCCCAACAACTGGAATATCCTCGGAACCGGCGATTTCAACGGTGACAACAAGACGGATTTTATCTGGCGCAACGATGCCGGCGTCACGCAGATCTGGAACATGAACGACGGCACCATCGCCAGCACGCGCGCGCTCGGCGTGATTCCGGCGAACTGGAAGCTCCTGGGCACGGACGACTTCAACGGCGACGGCAAGACGGATCTGCTCTGGCGCAACGATGCCGGCGTCACGCAGATATGGAACATGGACGACGGCACGATCGTCAGCACCCGCTCGCTCGGCGTGATCCCGGCGAACTGGAATCTCGCAGGCACCGGAGATTTCAACGGTGACGGCAAGGCCGACCTGTTGTGGCGCAACGATGCCGGCGTCACACAGATCTGGAACATGAACGACGGCACCATCCTCAACACTCCCTCGCTCGGCGTGATCCCGGCGAACTGGAAAGTTGGGGCCGTGGACGACTTCAACGGCGACGGCAAGACGGATCTGCTCTGGCGCAACGATACCGGCGTCACTCAGATCTGGAACATGAACAGCGACGGCACGATCGCCAGCACCCGCTCGCTCGGCATAATTCCGTTGAACTGGACTCTCGCAGGCTCGGGAGACTTCAACGGCGACGGTATGGCCGACTTGCTTTGGCGCAACGATGCCGGCGTCGTGCAGATGTGGCAGATGAACGACGGTACCATCAGCCAGGCCACTTCGCTTGGCGTGATCCCGGCGAATTGGCGCATCGTCCTGCCTGGCAGCAACATCAACACCGTGACAGGCACGTCCGGCAATGATTCATTGTCCGGCACCAGCCAGGTCGACAACATCTATGGACTGGACGGTAACGACCGCCTGCAAGGCCTTGCCGGCAACGACACACTGGACGGCGGCAACGGCTTCGATCGCGCTGTTTACGCCGATGCGACCGGGTCGGTCACGGTGAACCTGGCGGCCGGCACGGCCGGCGGGGCCGGGGTAGGCACCGACACGCTCGTCGGCATCGAAGCGGCGTACGGCAGTGCCTTCGCTGACACTTTGACCGCCGCGGGATTTACCGGATTGACCGGCCAGCCCGGCGTCGGGGCCGGCCAAAGCGGCTTCGAGGGGGCCGGCGGCAACGACACCATCACGGGTGCGATCAACGCCCTGGGCCAGTCGATGACCCGTGTCGAATACCTCAACGCTTCCGCCGCGGTGACGGTGGATCTCGCCGCCGGCACTGGCCAGGGTACGGCGGCCGGCGATGCCGCCAATGTCGGTGTCGACACCTTCACCAACGCGTTGCAGGGCGTGTGGGGGTCGGCTTACGGCGACACAATTTATGGCAGGAATAACGGCCCCTTCACGTTTGAAGCGTTTGAAGGGCGCGGTGGCAACGACTTCATCGACGGCCGTGGCGGCTACGACATCGCCAACTACAACAACGACACGACGACCACCTCGGGCATTACGGTCAATCTCGCTGCGGGCACGGTGACGGGCGACTCCACGGTCGGCACCGACACGCTTCGTGACGTCGAAGCTGTGCGCGGCACAAACTTTGCTGACGTGCTCGATGCAACCGGTTATGGCCTTGCCGGGGCGCTGAACATCTCCTCCACCCAGGGCAACTTCGTCGACTTTGCCGGAGCCGGGGGCAACGACACCATCATCGGCAACGGCAACACCCGCCTTAACTTTCAGATCGCGGCGGCTGCCGTCACGGTCGATCTGCAGGTCACCGCCGGCACGGCACTCACGGTCGCCGGCGCATCGTCCGGTGCTACCGAGGGCGTTGATACCTTCACCGGCGTCAATGCGGTGCAGGGCTCGATGTTCGGCGACACGCTGCTGGGCTCCAGCTTCAACAACCAGTTCATCGGCCTTGGCGGCGACGACCTGATCGACGGTCGCGGTGGGTTCGACATCGCGATCTATCAAAGCCTGAGCACGGTGACGGGCCCCGTCACGGTGAACCTGGCGGCTGGTGTCGCGTCGGGCAATGCCTCGATCGGCACCGATACGCTGCGCAACATCGAGGGCGTTCAGGGCACCAATTTTGTCGACACTTTCAATGCCACCGGTTACGGGCTCGCCGGGGCGGCTAACGTCTCCACCAGCAATGGCAACTTCAACCAGTTCGAAGGTCTCGCGGGTAACGACAGCATCACCGGCAACGGCGCCACACGCGCGGTCTACGGCAATGCCACCTCCGCGGTGACGATCACCATCGGGGCGGGCGGCACGGGCTCGGGATCCGGCGATGCATCGGTTGGCACCGACACGTTCACCGGGGGCGTCAATGGCGGTTGGGGCAGCAACTTTGCCGATACTTACAACGCCTCGGCTTACACCGGCGGCAACACGTTCCAGGGCAATGGCGGCAACGACACCATCACCGGCAACGGCAGCACGCGGGTCGAGTTTTTCAATACCAGCGGGGCCGTGACGATCACGATCGGGGCCGGCGGCGCCGGTTCGGCGACAGGTGATAGCTCAGTCGGTACCGACACCTTCACCGGCGGCGTAAATGCTGCGATCGCCGGCAATTTTGCCGATACCTACAACGCTTCGGCCTTCAACAATGGTTTCAACTGGTTCCAGGGCAATGGCGGCAACGACACCATCACCGGCAATGGCTCTACCCAGATCAGATATGACACCGCAACCGCCGCGGTGACGGTCAACTTGTCGACCGGCACGGCGACGGGCGACGGTTCGGTCGGAACCGATACGATTACCGGCGGCGTGAACAACGTGCTCGGCTCGAACTTCGGTGACAACATTACCGGTAGTGCGAACGTTGACTTCCTGTTCGGCGGCGCCGGCAATGATCGTCTCCAGGGCCTGGGCGGCAACGATCAACTGGATGGCGGTCTTGGCTTCGACCGGGCGGTCTACGGCGATGCCACCGGCGGTGTTACCGTCAATTTGGCGGCTGGGACGGCGAGCGGTGCGGGCGTCGGCAGCGATACGCTGATCGGCATCGAGGCCATCTCCGGCAGCAATTTTGCCGATACGCTCGACGCGACCGGCTTCACCGGCGACACCGGTACGCCCGGCACGCAAGTCGGTTTCAACGAGTTCGAGGGCCGGGGTGGCAATGACACCATCACGGGCGGCACCAACAGCCAGGGGGCGATGCTGACGCGCATCTCCTATGCCAATGCCACGGCCGCAGTGACCGTGGATCTGGCGGCGCACTCGGCCACCGGCGATTCGTCCGTCGGAACCGATACGCTTGTTGGTTCGGGATTTAGCGGTGTTGTCGGTTCGGGTTTTGCCGATCAACTGCTCGGCAGCAGCAATGTCCAGGGCACGGTTGAGATATTCGAAGGCCGGGCCGGCAACGACACCATCAACGGCCGCGGCGGCTTCGATCGTGCGGACTATGCGCTCGATCCGGCGGCGGTGGGTGGCATCAGCGTGAACCTGGCCGCAGGCACCGTCACGGGCGATGCTGCAACGGTTGGCACCGATACGCTTATCTCTGTCGAAGCAGTGCGTGGGTCGATCAACGCCGATACCTATGACGCTACCGGCTTCAGCGGCAGCAGCACCAACGCGGGTTCGAACGGCACGTTCAACGAATTCAATGGCGCGGCGGGCAATGACACGGTCATTGGCAACGGCAACACACGTCTGGCCTTTGTCAATGCGACCGGAGCGGTCTTTGTCGATCTTCAAACGGGCGGCACGCCGGGTACCGGCACGGCGATCGGTGACGCATCGACGGGAACGGACACATTCAGTGGCGTCAATGCCGTGCAGGCCACGATGTTCAACGACACCATGTTCGGCAGCAACAACACCGCGGTCACCGAAACGTTTACTGGTCTCGCCGGCAACGACACCATAGATGGTCGCGGTGGCTTCGATATTGCCAGCTACAACAACATCTATTACTCGACCGGTCCTTTGACCATCGACATGGCGGCCGGCACGGCCACGGGAGATGCCTCGATCGGAACGGATACGCTGCGCAACATCGAAGGCATCCAGGGCACCAACTTCGCTGACAGCTACGTTGCGACTGGTTATGGCAGCGGCGGCGCCCTCAACGTGGGCAGCAACGGCAACTTCAACCAGTTTGAGGGTGCTGGCGGCAACGACACCATCACCGGCAACGGCAACACGCGCGCGATGTACCAAAATGCCACGGGCGCCGTTGCCGTGACGATCGGCGCCGGCGGCGCAGGCTCGGCCACCGGCGATGCATCGACAGGCACCGATACCTTCACCGGCGGCGTCAATTCCGCGTGGGGCAGCAACTTTGCCGACAGCTACAACGCCTCTGCCTTCGACAGCAACCAGTTCAACGCGTTGGAGGGCCGGGGCGGCAACGACACCATCACCGGCAACGGCTCCACCCAGGCGCATTACAGCACCGCCACCGGGGGCGTGACGATCACGCTCGGGGCCGGTGGCGCCGGTTCGGCGTCAGGCGATGCCTCGGTCGGCACCGACACCTTCACCGGCGGCGTCATCGGCGCGCTCGGCGGCAACTTTGCCGACAGCTACAATGCCTCGGCCTTTGTCGGGTTCAACTCGTTCCAGGGCGGCGGCGGCGCCGACACCATTACCGGCAACGGCTCCACCCAGGTGCAGTATGGTGGCGCCACCGGTGCGGTGGACGCCAACCTGTCGACCGGCATTGTGGCCGGCGGCGATGCTTCGGTGGGCACCGACACCATCACGGGTGGCGTCAACAGTGTGATGGGTTCGAACTTCAACGACCTCATCACCGGCCGCACCGCCGCTGACATCCTTAACGGCAATGCAGGCAACGACACCATCAAGGGCGGCGGCGGGGCCGACGTGCTCACCGGCGGCTTGGGCAACGATAATTTCGTGTTTGTATCGGGTTCCACAGTCGGTGCGACCATCACCGACTTTACCGGCAATGACGCCTCGGCCGGCGATACGCTCGAATTCCACGGCTTCGGCACGGCTGCCGGTGGTGCGACCCTGACGTTTATTTCGGGCACCCAGTGGCAGGTTCATTCCGGTCTGGACGGGCATAACGAAATCATCAACATCACCGGCAACGTTCATGCCAGTGACTACCAGTTCCTGGCATGATGCGTACTCGAGCGGAGCTCTACTGATCTTCTGTTCAATGCCCGTGGGTTGGTTGAAGACCACTTCTGGCCCATGGCAGGATTCCAGAACTGAAGCCCGCTTTCGGTGTTAGCCGAAGGCGGGAGGCGAGGGCACGCTGAAATGCCACGACACCTGGTCACACGGTTCAGCGGAATGGCCCGCTGAACCCGCGACGAATCGTGCTCGTCCATTGCGTTGCCAGGGGCGCACAGGACCCGGATCGAGCTCGCAGTGGTCGCGCTCTCCGATATGCCCGATCGGTCAGGACGGCGAGCCCGCCGATCAGCGTCTCTTGCAGATGTTCGGAAAAGATCGCCGTGGATGGCGAGCCGCGCGAGGGCAGCGTCCGCGCGGGCCGAAAATCCCGGCAAATCCTTATCGCGCAGGCGGTTTCGGCCCTCGCCTCAGGCAGCCGAAACAGTCGATTTGGTCCTTTGCAACGGCAAAAGCCTTTGTTATACGCAGGCCCGCTGCGGAACGCCTGTTTCGCCTATTCCCGGATAGCTCAGCGGTAGAGCATTCGACTGTTAATCGAATGGTCGCTGGTTCGAATCCAGCTCCGGGAGCCAATCAAATCAACCAGTTACTCACTTTTCGGCGCAGCGCCCTCAGGTGCCGCTTCCTGTTGGGCCACTTCTAGGGCCCACGTGAGAAATTTTGGGCTCATGAGCCGCATGCATTGGGTGCTGCCACAGCATCGTCAAATCTGAAGCGAGCCAGTTTGCGTCGGCGGCCCAGCGCTTTCGGGCGCGCCGATTATTGCGTTTTCGCCCGCGCTGTACCAAAAGGTGGCCAGTTTCTCACCGGTTTTCGGGGTCTCTTCACATGTCCGGTTTTTCGACGGCACGCCAGAAAATGGTCGATGGCCAGGTGCGTACCAGCGACGTTACCGACAGCCGGATTCTCGATGCCATGCTGGAAGTGCCGCGCGAGGCCTTCGTGCCGGAGAGCAAGCAGGCGCTGGCCTACCTCGATCTCGACCTCGACGTGAGCGCGGCCGGCGGCCCAAAGCGCTGCCTGATCAAGCCGGCCGTGACCGCAAAGCTGCTACAGGCCGCCGCGATCAAGGCCACCGACAGGGTGCTGGTGGTCGGCGTGGCCAGCGGCTATGCGGCCGCGCTGGTGGCGAAGATGGCTGCCGAAGTGACGGCGACCGAGAGCGATTCGGCGCTGGCGGCGAAGGCCGGCAGCATTTTGCGCCAGATCGGCTGTGGAAATGTCACCGTCAAGACGGGGGCGGCTGCCGACGGGGATACCGCGGGCGCCCCCTATGACGTGATCGTCCTCAACGGGGCCACCGAAATCACCCCGTCGGGGCTCTACGAGCAGCTCGCTGAGGGGGGCCGTCTGGTCGGGGTTTTTGCCGCTTCCCAGCCGCCCCGGGCGGCCATCGTGACCCGTTCCCACGGCGATTTCGGGAACCGGACGCTGTTTGACGCGGCGGTGCCCGTCCTGCCGGGCCTGGAACGGATGCCAGCATTCGTGTTCTAGCCCCTTGCTGGAAGTCTTTCCGTAACTAATGCCCGATAAAATCCGTTCTAAATCAGAAGTGTGGCCAGATTGCCCCACGTGAAGAGTTTCCGCAGCGCGGTGCTCGTTGGGGTGTTCCGTCGCGACTGGCTGCGCACTAAGGTGAGCTGGGACTCACTTGGAATGAAGCGGCACCGGCCCATGCGCGCGGGCCGGCAGTTGAACTGAACATAGGCGGATATTTGGGGATGCTTGGGGTGAAGGTATTCACCGGAGCTGCGGCTGCGGCCCTTCTTTTGGCTTGTGCGGGCCCGATGCCTGCTTTGGCCGATACGATCGAGGCCGCGCTAATTCGCGCCTATCAGACCAATCCGCAGCTCAACGCGCAGCGCTCACAGGTGCGCGCCACCGACGAAAACGTGCCGCAGGCCTTGTCGGGCTATCGCCCGAAAGTCGCCGTCACCGCGAGCGCCGGCTATCAGTATACCGACGTGCTCACCACCGCCGGCGGTACGCCCAACACGCTCGTGCGCAGCAACGTTCACGGTACCAACGCGCCGAGGAGCGCAGGCGTCACCATCTCGCAGACGCTGTTCAACGGCAATCAAACCGCGAACCGGACCCGCGCCGCGGAGAGCCAGGTTTCGGCGGCGCGCGAAGGTTTGCGCGTGCTGGAGCAGACTGTGCTGCTCTCGGCCGCGACCGTGTACATGGACTATCTGCGCGACTCCGCGATCGTCGAGGTTCAGAAGAGCAACGTCCGCGTGCTGGAGCAGACGCTGAAGCAGACCAGGGACCGCTTCAACGTCGGCGAAGTCACCCGCACCGACGTTGCGCAGTCGGAAGCCCAGCTTGCCGCCGGCAAGACCCAGCAACTCACTGCCGAATCCAACCTGACCACGACGCGAGCCAATTTCCGGCGCATCATCGGCAGCGAACCCGTGGCGCTCGCACCGGGCTCGCCGGTGGATCGTTTTCTGCCGCCGACCTTGCCCGGGGCTGTCGATCTCAGCCTGACGCAAAACCCGAACGTAACCGCGGCGATGTTCGGCATCGACGTCAGCTATCTCCAGGTCAAGGTGAACGAAGGCGCGCTGTTTCCGACCGTGACGCTACAGACGTCGGTGCAGCAATCCTATGAGCAGTCGCTGACGATCTTCCGTTCCTTCGGCGCTTCCACCGTCGCGCAGTTGTCAGTACCGGTCTACCAGGGCGGCGCGGAATATTCGCTGATCCGCCAGTCCAAGGAAACGCTGGCGCAGCAGCGCCTCAACCTGGAACAGGTCCGCGACCAGGCCCGCGCCAACGTGGTGCAGGCGTGGGGTCAGCTCGTTGCCGGCAAGGCGCAGGTGCAATCGGCGCAGTCGCAGGTGACCGCTTCCGAAATCGCGCTGAACGGCGTGCGCGAAGAAGCCAAGGCCGGCCAGCGCACCACGCTCGACGTGCTCAACGCGCAGCAGGCGCTGGTCAATGCGCGCGTTGCGCTGGTCACCGCCCAGCACGACCGGGTGGTGGCGTCCTATTCGGTGCTGAACGCGGTTGGTCGGCTGTCGCCGATCGTGCTCAATCTGAATACGAACGTGTATGACCCGAGCATCCACTATCACCAGGTCCGCGATAGCTGGGCCGGCGTGCGGACACCCGACGGCCGTTAACGTCGATTGCGTGTTCGCTTGATGGCGAGCCGCTCATTTGCTTGCACTATTATTGTCATGACGTAGCCTTATCTGGGGCGAGAGGGCGATTCGCGCCGTGCTTTCGCGCCGGTCGGCGTTAGAACATGATCCGGAAAAGTGGGTACCGGTTTTCCGAAAAGATCATGCTCGAACAAAAAGATAGAGCGGGATGACGATTCGAAGAAAAGTCATCGCGCTCTGGTGATTCGCCGACGGGCGCAGAATAGCGATGTGCGCGATCGGTTTTTGCGGCGCTTGATCTGGGGACAAGTCAGGCGGTTGCCATGGAAAATCCGGACCCGCAAATGCGGAACCAGCGAATCTCCTCCGGCTTGGTGTAAAACTCGGCGTTGATGATGTGGAGTCGGAGATGACGCAGCCTGCAAAGGTCCAAGAGCCCTCGATGGAGGAGATTCTGGCGTCGATCCGGCGTATCATCGCCGATGACGAGGCGAAGCCCGCGGCCGAAAAGTCCGCTGCGCCGCCACCAAAGTCCGCGATGAGGGATATCCCGCCCTCGGCGATTTCCACCGCATCGGCTGCGGCGGCCAGGACGGCCACGCCACCTCCAAAGCCCGCGCCGCCACCTCCGCCGGCGCCTGCTGCGGCCAACAGCCAGGATGACATCGACGCGATGCTGGCGAGCCTCGACGAGGCGACGCCTGAGGCCGAGGTGCGCTCGCCCCAGCCCGACGCTGAAGTCCTTGAGCTCACCGACGAGATGGCGCTGCCGGATCCGCCGCCACCGGCACGAGCTACCGCATTCAAGAAGGTCGATCCGCAGGACGATATCGAATTCACGGAGGCCGCTGCGGCTGCGCGGACCATGCCGCCACAGCCGGCCTATGAACCGCCGCCGATCGAAACGGCGGCTTCCCAGCAGGCGATCCTGTCGCGTTCGACCGTGAATGCGGTGGAGTCCGCCTTCAATACGCTCGCCAATACCGTCTTGAGCAACAATGCGAGGACGCTCGAGGATCTGGTGAAGGAAATGCTGCGGCCGATGCTGAAATCCTGGCTCGATGACAATCTGCCAGGACTGGTGGAACGCATCGTCAAGGCCGAGATCGAACGGGTTTCCCGCGGCAGGTAGGGCATGATCCGGAAAAGTGGGCACCGGTTTTCCGAAAGATCATGCCCAATTGAATAGCCGTTTCGGGTCGATATCGCCCCGATTTGACCAATACAAAAGCTTCAAATTGGCCTTTCCGGCGCCGGTCATGTTGACTTGGGGCGCCATGGCGGCTTTCTAGCCCTCCTCAAGCCATTTCCCGCGATGCCATGATCGAGAAAAATTACCAGCCCGCCGACATTGAAAGCCGCATGTCCCGCATCTGGGATGAGAGCGGCGCCTTCAAGGCTGGCCGCCCCGAGCGCAAGGGCGCCGAGCCCTTCACCATCGTGATCCCGCCGCCGAACGTGACGGGCTCATTGCACATGGGCCACGCGCTCAACAACACGCTCCAGGACATCTTGTGCCGCTTCGAGCGCATGCGCGGCCGCGACGTGCTGTGGCAGCCCGGCACCGATCACGCCGGCATCGCAACCCAAATGGTGGTCGAGCGGCAGTTGATGGAGCGGCAGGAACCCGGCCGGCGCGATCTCGGCCGCGAGAAATTCCTCGAACGCGTCTGGCAGTGGAAGGCCGAGAGCGGCGGCACCATCATCAACCAGTTGAAGCGACTGGGCGCCTCCTGCGACTGGTCGCGCGAGCGCTTTACGATGGACGAGGGGCTTTCGCGCGCGGTCGTCAAGGTGTTCGTCGAGCTGCACCGCCAAGGCCTGATCTACAAGGACAAGCGGTTGGTCAACTGGGATCCGGCGCTGGTCACCGCGATTTCCGACCTCGAAGTGCAGCAGGTCGAGGTCAAGGGCCATCTCTGGTATCTGCGCTATCCGATCGAGGGCAAGAATTTCAGCCCTGATGATCCGACCTCGTTCATCGTCGTCGCTACCACGCGGCCGGAGACGATGCTGGGCGATACCGGCGTCGCCGTGAATCCGGACGATGAGCGCTACACGAACCTGATCGGCAAGAACGTCATTCTGCCGCTGGTCGGGCGCAAGATCCCGATCGTCGGCGACGAAATTTCCGACCCCGAGAAAGGCTCGGGTGCGGTGAAGGTCACCCCCGCACACGACTTCACCGACTTTGAAATCGGCAAGCGCCATGGCCTGCCGCAGATCAACGTGTTCGACAAGGAGGCCTGCCTCACCCTGGTCGATAACGAGGATTATCTGCGCGGCCTGCCTGAAGGGGCCTCGCAGCTTGCCGAAGAGCTCAACGGGCTTGACCGTTTTGTCGCGCGCAAGAGGATCGTTGCGCGTCTGGAGGACTTTGGCTTCCTCGAAAAGATCGAGCCGAACGTGCACATGGTGCCGCATGGCGACCGCTCCAACGTGGTCATCGAGCCGTACCTGACCGATCAATGGTATGTCGACGCGAAGACCCTTGCCGCGCCCGCGATCGCAGCGGTGCGTTCCGGCGCCACCACGTTCGTGCCGAAGAACTGGGAAAAGACCTATTTCGAGTGGATGGAGAACATCCAGCCCTGGTGCATCTCGCGCCAGCTCTGGTGGGGTCACCAGATCCCGGCCTGGTATGGTCCCGACGGGAAATTCTTCGTCGCCGAGACCGAGGAAGAAGCCGTCGGCAACGCGCTCGGCTATTACGTCGAGCAGGAAGTGATCACGCCGGAGCAGGGCGCCGAGATGGCGCGCGACGCCTCGAAGCGTGAAGGCTTCATCACCCGCGACGAGGACGTGCTCGACACCTGGTTCTCCTCGGGACTGTGGCCGTTCTCGACGCTCGGCTGGCCCGACGAGACGCCGGAGGTGCAGCGCTACTATCCGACCAACGTGCTGGTCACCGGCTGGGACATCATCTTCTTCTGGGTCGCCCGCATGATGATGCTGGGCATCCATTTCATGGAAGAGGCGCCGTTCTCGACCGTCTACATCCATCGCCTCGTTCGCGACGAGAAGGGCGCGAAGATGTCGAAGTCGAAAGGCAACGTCATCGATCCCCTCGGCGTCATCGACGACTATGGCGCGGATGCGCTGCGCTTTGCGCTGGCGCGCGGCGCCGCGCACAGCCACGACATCAAGCTGTCGCCGCAACTCGTTGAAACCAATCGCAACTTTGCGACCAAGCTGTGGAATGCCTGCCGCTTTGCAGAGATGAACGGCTGCGCGATGCCGGCCGATTTCGATCCGGCCAACGCGCAGGAGACGCTGAACCGCTGGATCGCGCATGAGACCTCGCGGGCAACGCGCGAGGTCACCGAGGCGATCGAGGGTTATCGCTTCAACGACGCGGCGAATGC
Source organism: Bradyrhizobium lablabi (assembly GCF_018129385.1). Classification (GTDB taxonomy): domain Bacteria; phylum Pseudomonadota; class Alphaproteobacteria; order Rhizobiales; family Xanthobacteraceae; genus Bradyrhizobium; species Bradyrhizobium lablabi_C. The sequence continues at coordinate 526,416 of NZ_JAFCLN010000002.1, read as the reverse complement.
GATGTATCGCTTCGTCTGGAACGTCTATTGCGACTGGTATCTCGAACTCGCAAAGCCGGTGCTGACGGGCGAGGAGGGGACCGCGAAGGCGGAGACGCGCGCGATGGTTGCCTGGGCGCGCGACGAGATTTTGAAGCTGCTGCACCCGTTCATGCCGTTCATCACCGAAGAGCTGTGGGCGGTGACCGCAAAGCGCGACGGCCTGCTCGTGCTGGCGGACTGGCCGCGCAAGGCGGGCGCGCTCTCGGACGAGCAACTGGCATCGGTCGTGACCACCAGTCCGAGCGATGCGGTGATCCCATCGGTGATTCTCGCGCTCGATGCCGGCGAGTTTTCCGATCCCGAGGCCGAAGCCGAGATCGGCTGGGTGGTCGACCTCGTCACGGCGATCCGCTCGGTGCGCGCCGAAATGAACATCGCGCCGTCTGTCCTGACGCCGCTGGTGCTGGCCGCCGCCTCGGATGAAAGCAAGGCTCGGGCGCAGCGCTGGATCGACACCGTCAAGCGGCTGGCGCGGCTGGCCGATGTCTCCTTTGCCGACCGCGCGCCGGAAGGCGCGGTGCAACTCCTGATCCGTGGCGAGGTGGCCGCGCTGCCCCTCAAGGGCGTGATCGACTTTGCGGCGGAGCGCTCGCGGCTGGAAAAGGAGATCGGCAAGGCCGACGGCGACATCAAGCGCGTCGATGCAAAACTCGGCAACGAGAAATTCGTGGCGAACGCGCCGGAAGAGATCGTCGAGGAAGAAAAGGAAAAGCGCGAGGCCGCGCTGGCGCGAAAGACAAAGCTACAGGAAGCGCTGGAGCGCCTGAAGCGGGCATCCTAGCCGGCGCCTCTCGGCCGAAGCGGTCTGTCATCATCCGGTTCAACTTGTACCGGTGGCGTGAACCTCTGTCCGCATGGCGCCGACCAAACAGCCGACATGTTTGCCAGACAATCCGATCCTGCCGGCCGAAATCCCCGAAGAATTTCCCGCCGGGCCCTTTTGTTGACGATGGGAGCATTGCCGATGATCGCGGTTGATGGCGCCGCCGCGCCGGCGAAATCCCAAGTGAAATCCCAAGTGAAGCCGCGCCACGTCCTCTGCTTTCTTGGCGGTGAAGGTGGCAAGCAACGCCTGTCCGAGGCAGTGTCGGGGGCAATCGCAGAATTCGCAAAGGGTTTTGCCATCGACGAGATCTATTCCCGCACGGAAGCAGACCCTCGGATGGAACGCTCGTTCGGCGTTTGCTGGGACCGCGTCGAGCCCAATGCGTGGACAGACAAGGACGAGGAAGCCGTCCTCAACCATAAATCCGTGCTCTATGTGCAGGGACCACCGATGACGGCCGACACCGCCGTCACGGTTTCGGCGGGGGCCCTGATGCTGGTCGTTGCCGCAATCAAGGCGGGCGCTGTGGCTATCAAGGGCGAGAGCGCCGGTATCGCGCACGGGTTGGCGCGATGGCAGCGATTGGCCATTCAGGCCGGTTCGGCGTTGCAGTCCGACGACGACCTTGCGCTGCGTCGCATCTGCCGTCTTGCCTTCGCCAAGCGGCCGTTGTCGTCGGAAAAGTACCTTGAGAGCGTCGGCTTTCATCTGATCGGCCTGCCGGACGTCTATGTCGCAAAATCGTATGGCAGCGAGCGGGAGGCTGTCGCGCTGATGGATGGCGTTGCCGAAGACATGGCGCGGCAAAAGCTCGGCGATGTGCTGCGGGCGCGCAAGGCAACGCTGTCCCGCGAGCAGTCCTATGCTGCCGATGATTTCAAGTTCAACCCCTACGGCATCGTGGTCATCGACCGGCGCATCTGAGGCGAGGGCGCAGTCGCGCGATCAACCTCCTCAAAACGGCTTGCTCAGGAATTTCGAACCCATCAGCCCATAGCGCCACGGCAGTGCCACCGCCTTGGTGATGCCGATGCGGATGCCCGTTGCGATCTCAGGCTTTGCCATGCGCGCAAACAGCGCGATCGGCGGCTTATCGAGCGGCAGCTCGCTGTGCGCGATCGTGATGCCCATCGCCTGGCAGAGCTTTCCTGGTCCCGAACACAATGCGCGCTCGTCGCCGAGGCCGCGGCGGCGGCGCATGGCGGCGAGCCCATGGGTCGGCTCGATCGCGCGGATCAGCACCGCGCTCGCAGAACCCTCGCCTTCGCAGACGAAATTGACGCACCAGTGGATGCCATAGGAGCGGTAGACATAGGAAAACCCAGCCGGTCCGAACATCACGCGGTTGCGGGGCGTCGGGCCGCGATAGGAATGCGCGGCCGGATCGGTGTGGTGGTAGGCCTCGACCTCGACGATGATGCCGCCGACGCCATTGACCAGGAATGTCGCCCCGATCAAATCGGGCGCAACCTCATGCACGCTGCGGTCGAAAAACGCGCGCTTGAGCGGCTTGCCGAGGGTCGGGGTCACGGCAATGGCCGGTTTCGAGTTTCGAGGCATTCTGAAGCGGGGAATCGGGCTGGAACAGTCGGGAATAGGCCGCAAAGTGTTGCATGTTTGGGACGGCTTCGCGAGCCGGGTTGCAGGTGCCGGCCATACGGATTACCTAGGTATTTCAATCGCCGGGCACAGCCAATGGTCACCATCGTCGATACCATCTCATCCAATCCGCTGCGCCCGCGCCACCCCGAAAAGGTGAACCGGCCCGACGCGCTGTCGCCGCCAAAACCCGATTGGATCAGGGTGCGCGCGCCGAACACGCGCGGCTATGCCGACACCCGTAACATCGTCAAGGAAAACGGCCTCGTCACGGTGTGCGAGGAGGCGGGCTGCCCGAACATCGGCGAATGCTGGGACAAGAAGCACGCCACCTTCATGATCATGGGCGACACCTGCACCCGCGCGTGCGCGTTCTGCAACGTCAAGACCGGCATGCCCGGCGCGCTCGATCTGTCCGAGCCGGAACATGTGGCGGAAGCGACCTTCAAGCTCGGGTTGAAGCACGTCGTCGTCACCTCCGTCGACCGCGACGACCTCGCGGACGGCGGCGCCGGGCATTTTGCAAAAACCATCCGCGCGATCCGCGCCCGGTGCCCGAACACCACCATCGAAATCCTCACACCGGACTTCCTGCGTAAGGAAGGCGCACTGGAAGTGGTGGCCGCCGCAAAACCCGACGTGTTCAACCACAACCTCGAAACCGTGCCGTCGCGCTACCTCTCGGTCCGCCCGGGTGCACGCTATTTCCATTCGATCCGGCTGTTGCAGCGGGTCAAGGAGATCGATCCCACCATCTTCACCAAGTCGGGCATCATGGTGGGGCTGGGCGAGGAGCGGCACGAGGTGTTGCAGGTGATGGACGATCTTCGCTCGGCCGAGGTCGATTTCCTCACCATCGGGCAGTATCTACAGCCGACCCGCAAGCATCACGCTGTCATGCGCTACGTCACGCCGGATGAGTTCTCGGGCTATGAGAAGGTCGCCTACACCAAGGGTTTCCTGATGGTGTCCGCAAGCCCCTTGACCCGCTCGTCGCATCACGCGGGCGAGGACTTTGCCAAATTGCAGGCAGCGCGCGCGGCGCAAGCACGCTGACGCCGGAACGTTTCAATGCAACGCATCATGGTCATGGGATCGTCGGGGTCCGGCAAATCCACATTTGCTCGGCGGCTGTCTGACATCACGGGTATTCCCGTGGTGTCGATCGATGCGCTGTTCTGGCAGCCCGGCTGGGTCGAATCCGAACGGAGTGAGTTCAGGAAGCGACTGGCCGAGGCAACGCGCGAGCCCCGCTGGATCATGGACGGCAACTACACCTCTGCCGAGGGCGAATTGCGCCGCGAGATCTGCGATACCGTCTTCTGGTTTGACTTGCCGCGCCGGACCTGCATGCTCGGCATCCTGACGCGGATCGCAAAGAGTTACGGCCACGTCCGGCCGGAAATGGCGCCGGGTTGCCCCGAAAAGATCGATCTCGAATTCTTCCATTATGTCTGGACCTACCGGGCAAGGCAGCGGCCGAATCTGTTGGCCTTTTTCGAAGGGCTACGGCGCGATCAGACATTCATCACGTTTACCGACCGTGCGCAGGCCGACCGCTACTTACGCGACCTGGCGCCCGTGCCGAACCTTGCGAGCGTGCACTGATGCCGCGGTTTTCGAGCAAGCGCCGGGTGCGTCATACTGCACCGCAAATGTTCGACCTCGTCGCCGATGTCGAGCGCTATCCCGAATTCGTGCCGCTCTGCCAGGCGCTGAAAATCCGCCAGCGCACGCCCAACGATGACGGCACGGAGGTGCTGATCGCCGACATGACCGTGTCGTTCAAGCTGGTGCGGGAAACCTTCACCAGCCGCGTCACGCTCGACCGTCCCAATCTGAAAATCCTGGTCGAGTATTTGAAGGGCCCGTTCAGCAATCTGGAAAACCGCTGGACGTTCGAGCCGCGATCCGAAACCGAGTGCGATGTCGGCTTCTTCCTGTCCTACGAGTTCAGGAGCCGCATGCTCGCGATGCTGATGGGCTCGATGTTCGATGCGGCCTTTGCGCGATTTTCCGCCGCATTCGAGAAGCGCGCGGATAAGGTGTACGGGAAGGTAGGCTAGCGTATTCTCGTGCCCCTTACGCCGCTCGCTTCTGCCCGATCGCCTCGAACTGCGCCTTCTGCTCGTCGCTTAGTGTCTCATAAAATTCCCCGAGCGCGGTGTTCACGAGATAGACGGCTTGCTGCATGGCATTCAGCCGCCCTTCCACGGCATCGAGGCGGGCAGGTGGTGTCGTCGTGTCGTCCGGCGGGCACGCACTCAGGATCTCCCTGGCTGTGCCGTTGGCGTCCTGGAGCGCCTTGAACGCGGCGCGTTGGGTGTCGTTCAGGCGAAGCCTGGTCCCGATTTCATCCGGCCATCGCAACGGAGCCGGTTGCGCCGGACTGCAAGCTCGTGCGGGTGCGTCCATCTTGCGGCGGTCTTCGGCGAGCATCTTGAGCCTTGCTTCCTGCTCCTGGTCGAGGAGGTCGTAGAATTTGATCAGCGCCGGCTGCACGGTCGATTGTGCCTTGATCATCACGCCGATGCGATGCTGCATGATGGTGAGCCGCTCCGGTGCTGAAAGTGCAGCGTGTGCCGGACAGGTCGCACGGATCATGTGGCCGGCCGTGATCAACGCCGTGGCGAGATCCTCCAGGGCAGCGCGCTGTGCCTCATTGCCCGGCTGCACGGTTTGCTGGAGCTGGCCGATGAGGCCTTCGGAAATCAGGCGGCTGTCGTCGCCGCAGAGCTGTGCGACCAGCGGGACCTTGCGGTAGCGCCGGCCAGCGGGACGCGAGCCGGTGTAGGCGGCAAGCTCGGTGCGGCTATAAGGGGTGAAGATCGCGGCATGGATATCCGGGTAGCCGTAGCTCCAGAAGCCGGTGCCGTCGCCCCACATCGCATAATCGTAGACGTCATAGATGGCGAACGGCCAGAACATCGGCCCGACCCAACCATATCCGCCATCGTCGTGTTCCCACCATCCGCCCGAGGCGCGGCCGTTGTTCCAGCCCGCCAGCGCCGCGACCGCCGCGATCTGCTTGCGCGCCGCCGGGTCGGTCACGCCTGAGGCCATGGCCCTGCGGACGTTTCGCGACCTGTCGCCGGCCATTCGCGCGTGGCGGTAGTGGGCGTGACGACGGACGTGATGCGGTCGTCCGAGCGAAAGCACGCGGCCTACCGCGAGCCTGGCGACGCCGATGGGACTGACACCGATACGGATACCGGCAAACGCTTCACTCGACGGCAGAATCGTCAGAAGGGCAACGGCAATTCCTATGGGCCATTTGGGCATGGCACCTCTCCCGCGGAAAGCCCGGTCGCGTTACTTGTCGGCGGATAGATGACGCGTGGGGGAACTGAAAGTTCCCGCGAGTCGAACCTTGCGCTGAAAACCGGCAACAATCAGGTCGTCGCGCCTGAGATCGTCGATTAAGCGCGCGGAGGCGGCCTTCGCCGTTTTACCGGTGTACCGCCGCGCAGTGTCCGCGCCGCGCGTGGCCGCAGGCGGCTGGCCGCCTCGCGCCGCGGCTTTTTCGGCGCCTGCGGGCCGCGCGCCAGCTCCATCAGCATGCGCAAGGCTTCCACCACCGAACGTTGGCGCACGGCAATGCGGCCGATGGCGCCGAAACGATGCTCGCGGTGGATGATGCGGCCATCGCGCGCGGCGACCGCGAAATGCACGAGGCCGACCGGCTTGCCGGGCGTGGCGCCGCCGGGGCCGGCAATGCCGGTGATGGATACCGCAAGGTCGACACCAGCCTTTTCCAGCGCGCCGATCGCCATCTGTGTCGCGGTTTCCTTGCTCACCGCGCCAAATGTCGCAAGCGTGCTGGCTTTCACTCCGAGCATCGCGCGCTTGGCGTCGTTGGAATAGGTGACAAAGCCGCGGTCGATGACGTCGGAGGAGCCGGGGATGTCGGTGAGGGCGCCGGCGACGAGGCCGCCGGTGCAGGATTCGGCGGTCGCAATGGTCAGCTTGCGCATCCGGCAGAGATCGAGCAGCGAGCGGGACAATGCGCGGGCGTCGCTGCCGCTCATGGCTACTCGCTCCAGGGAAGTCGGATAGTGGCGCTCGCGGTCGCCGCGATGCCTTCCTCGCGGCCGGTGAAGCCGAGCCGCTCACTGGTGGTCGCCTTCACGGCGATGCGGGAGATATCGATGCCGGAAATCTCCGCGATCTTCGCGCGCATGGTGTCGCGCAGCGGGCCGATTTTCGGCCGCTCGCAGATCATGGTGACTTCGAGATTGGCGACACGCCCGCCGCGCGCGGTGACGCGGTCGACCGCGTATTTCAGGAAACGGTCGGAGGAGGCGCCCTTCCACTTGGGATCGCTGGGCGGAAAGTGCGAGCCGATATCGCCATCGGCGAGCGCGCCCAGAATGGCATCGACCAGCGCATGCAGGCCGACATCGCCGTCGGAGTGGGCGAGAAAGCCCTTATTGTGCGGCACGCGCACGCCGCAGATCATGACGTGGTCGCCCTCGCCGAAGGCATGCACGTCGTAGCCGGTGCCGGTCCTGATGTCGCCAAGCATGGCGCCAAGCCGGGCTTCCTCGCGCACAAAATCCTCTGGAGTGGTGAGCTTCATGTTCGCAGCATCGCCTTCAAAGGTCGCAACCGTCAATCCCGCCCATTCGGCGAGCGCCGCATCGTCGGTGAAATCGCTGCGGCCATCGCGCGCGGCGCGGCGATGCGCTTCCAGGATCACGTCATAGCGAAACGCCTGCGGCGTCTGTGCGATGCGCAGCCGGGCGCGCTCCGGCGTGCCGGTGACATCGCCGCCGTCATCGACCTGCTTGATCGTGTCGGTGACGGCAATGACGGGGACAGCCGCGCCGGTGCGCCCCGCCGCGTCGATCGCGCGCGAGATCACCGCCGATGTCACGAAAGGACGCGCCGCGTCGTGGATCAGCACGATATCCGGCTTGTCGTTTGCCAATGCCTCGAGCCCGGCATGCACCGATTGCTGACGCGTCGCGCCGCCATTGGCGGGAGGCGCGTGGCGCAGGCTGGAGACGGCCTCGTTGAAGAGAGCGACATCATCGGGATTTACGACCGGCTGCACCGTCGCCACATCGGGATGGCGGCAAAAGGCCTGCATGGCCCGGAAGATCACGGTCTGGCCGCCGATCGTGCGGTACTGCTTGGGGCCGCCCGCGCCCGCGCGGAGCCCGCGCCCGGCTGCGACTAGGATGGCGGCGGTACGCACGGGCTTTTGCATTTGACTCAAAATCTTGGAGGCGTCGGTTGATGCGGGGCAGGAGGTTGCCGTCGGCGCCCAGCCCTTACCACGGCTCGCGCTGAAAGACAGAGCGATTCCATAGCGCGGGTTGGAAAAGTGGAAACCGGTTTTCCGAGGCGGACAGAACGGGATGACGGGTCAAGCCGTTCTTCCTGTGGAAAAGCAGATTTTGTTGCAGTGCACTTGCACAAATGATAGAACTGTCTAAACTGTAGGCATGAAGCTTGACTGCACAAGATTTGTGCTCAGAATAGGCGCTGGCGGTTGCAATGGCGCGGCTGCCCGAGAAACGAGACACCTGTGACCGGCCTGGAATTCCGACGCCCTAAGCCGTTGAAAATAGGCGACATTGAGCTCGCCAACCGGGTTCTTCTCGCGCCGATGTCCGGCGTTACCGATGCTCCCTTCCGGCGACTCGTGGCGCGCCTTGGCGCCGGTCTGGTCGTCTCCGAAATGACCGCCAGCGACGACCTTGTGAATGGCAAGCCGATGTCCCGGCTGCGCTGCGAGGCGGCCGGCATCGGCCCCCACGTGGTGCAGCTTGCGGGCTGTGAGGCCCGCTGGATGGCAGAGGGCGCGCGGATTGCCGAGGCCGCCGGCGCCGACATCATCGACATCAACATGGGCTGCCCGGCCCGCCATGTGACGGGCGGCCAGTCCGGCTCGGCGCTGATGCGCGATCTCGACCACGCGCTCACGCTGATCGAGGCGACGATCTCGGCGGTGAAGGTGCCGGTGACGCTGAAGATGCGGCTCGGCTGGGACGACCGCTCGATCAACGCGCCGGAGCTGGCGCGCCGCGCGGAAAGTGCCGGTGTGCAGATGATCACCGTGCATGGCCGCACCCGCTGCCAGTTCTACAAGGGCGATGCCGATTGGGCCGCGGTGCGCGCGGTCAAGCAAGCGGTGTCGATTCCGCTGGTCGTGAACGGCGACATCACCTCGTTCGAGATGGCCGTCAGCGCGCTGGAAAAATCCGGCGCCGACGCCGTCATGGTCGGCCGCGGCGCGCAGGGCCAGCCCTGGCTGCCCGGCCAGGTCGGCCGCCGGCTCGATACCGGCACGACAGAGGCCGCACCGCCGCTCACCGAGCAGCTCAATCATGTCCGTGCGCTCTATGACGAGGTCTGCCGCCATTACGGGCTGCGCGTCGGCCTTCGTCATGCGCGCAAGCATCTCGGCTGGGCGCTCGACGTCGCTGCCCTCTACAGCCGGGCGCCGGCCGCGACGCTGAAAGGCTGGCGGCAGAAGATCTTGACCTCCGACGAACCGGCGAGTGTGCACCGCTCGCTCGGCGAGGCCTATGACGACTTCGCATGGAGTGCCGCTGCATGAACACAGCCGCAGAATACCGCAGCAGGCCGACGCCCTCCGACGGCGAAGCGATTCTCAATGCGCTGCCGAATCCTGTGGTCCTGGTTGCGCCCGACGGCAAGATCGTCGATGCCAATATCGCAGCGGAATCGTTCTTTGAAATCTCAACGCAATTCCTGCGGCGCCAGTCGCTGAAGGAGCTGGTGCCGTTCGGCAGTCCGCTGCTTGCGCTGATCGATCAGGTCCGCGCCACCGGCTCGCCGGTCAACGAATACAAGGTCGATCTCGGCACGCCGCGGATCGGCGGCGACCGCCAGGTCGATCTGCATGTCGCACCGCTGACCGAAAGGCCCGGCCATATCGTCGTGATGCTCCAGGAGCGCACGATCGCCGACAAGATGGACCGTCAGCTCACCCATCGCAGCGCCGCCCGCTCGGTGATCGCGCTCGCCGCCATGCTGGCGCACGAGATCAAGAATCCGCTCTCCGGCATCCGCGGCGCGGCGCAGCTCCTGGAGCAGCAGGCCTCGTCCGAGGACCGCATGCTGACACGACTGATCTGCGACGAGGCCGACCGCATCGTTACCCTGGTCGACCGCATGGAGGTGTTCGGCGACGAACGCCCGGTGGCGCGCGGGCCGGTCAACATTCATTCCGTGCTCGATCACGTCAAACGGCTGGCGCAGTCGGGCTTTGCCCGCAATATCAAGTTCATCGAGGATTACGATCCCTCGCTGCCGCCGGTGCTGGCCAACCAGGACCAGCTCATCCAGGTGTTCCTCAATCTCGTGAAGAACGCCGCCGAAGCCGTCGCCGACCTCGGCAGCGATGCGGAAATCCACCTCACGACGGCGTTCCGCCCGGGCGTGCGCCTCTCGGTGCCGGGCAAGAAGACGCGGGTATCGCTGCCGCTCGAATTCTGCGTCAAGGACAACGGCTCCGGCGTGCCGGAAGATTTGTTGCCGAACCTGTTCGATCCCTTCGTCACGACCAAGCAGACCGGCAGCGGCCTTGGCCTTGCGCTGGTCGCCAAGATCGTCGGCGATCACGGCGGCATCATCGAATGCGAGTCGCAACCGCGCAAGACCACGTTCCGCGTGCTGATGCCGATGTACAGCACTTCCAGGAAATTCGACCCCAGCAATCGCGACGACGTTCCGGGTACGCCGTCGCCTGCCTCACAGGAATAACGATGAGGAATAACGAAAATGCCCGCAGGTAGCATTCTGGTCGCCGATGACGATACCGCCATCCGCACGGTTCTGAACCAGGCCCTGTCACGCGCCGGATACGAGGTGCGCCTGACCGGCAACGCGGCAACGCTCTGGCGATGGGTAAGCCAGGGGGAGGGCGATCTCGTCATCACCGACGTGGTGATGCCGGACGAGAACGCATTCGACCTGTTGCCGCGCATCAAGAAGATGCGGCCGAACCTGCCGGTCATCGTCATGAGCGCGCAAAACACCTTCATGACGGCGATCCGCGCTTCCGAACGTGGCGCCTACGAATATCTGCCAAAGCCGTTCGACCTGAAGGAGCTGATCACCATCGTCGGCCGCGCGCTGGCGGAGCCGAAGGAGCGGGCGGCCAGCCACGAAGACGAATCCGAATTCGATGCGATCCCGCTGGTCGGCCGCTCGCCGGCGATGCAGGAAATCTATCGCGTGCTGGCGCGGCTGATGCAAACCGACCTGACCGTGATGATTTCGGGCGAGTCCGGCACCGGTAAGGAACTGGTGGCGCGCGCGCTGCACGATTACGGCAAGCGGCGCAATGGCCCGTTCGTCGCCGTCAACATGGCGGCGATCCCGCGCGACCTCATCGAGTCGGAACTGTTCGGCCATGAGCGCGGCGCGTTCACCGGCGCCAACACCCGTGCTTCCGGCCGCTTCGAGCAGGCCGAGGGCGGCACGCTGTTTCTCGATGAAATCGGCGACATGCCGATGGAAGCGCAGACGCGCCTGCTGCGCGTGCTCCAGCAGGGCGAGTACACCACCGTCGGGGGCCGTACTCCGATCAAGACCGACGTGCGCATCGTCGCCGCCTCGAACAAGGATTTGCGCATCCTGATCCAGCAGGGCCTGTTCCGGGAAGACCTGTTCTTCCGCCTGAACGTCGTGCCGCTGCGCCTGCCGCCCTTGCGGGAGCGGATCGAGGATCTGCCCGATCTTGTCAGGCACTTCTTCTCGCTCGCCGAAAAGGACGGCTTGCCGCCGAAGAAGCTCGACACGCAGGCGCTGGAGCGCCTCAAGCAGCACCGCTGGCCCGGCAACGTCCGCGAACTGGAAAACCTCGCGCGCCGGCTTGCTGCGCTCTATCCGCAGGACGTCATTACGGGTTCCGTCATTGACGGCGAGCTTGCGCCGCCCGCCGTCACGTCGGGCAGCAACGCCAGCCAGAGCGTCGACAATCTCGGCGGTGCGGTCGAGGCCTATCTCTCCTCGCACTTCTCGGGCTTTCCCAACGGGGTGCCGCCGCCGGGCCTCTATCACCGCATCCTCAAGGAGATCGAGGTGCCGCTGCTGACGGCCGCGCTGGCGGCCACGCGCGGCAACCAGATCAGGGCCGCCGATCTGCTCGGGCTGAACCGCAACACGCTGCGCAAGAAGATCCGGGATCTCGATATCCAGGTCTACCGCAGCGGAGGCTAGGCGAGGGCGGGGCGGCCCAGCCTCGCCTGACGATGCCGCCGGTACCAGAACAATGCCGCGACAATCAGAAGGTTGATGATCCCTCCGATCGCGGCGTTGGCGTAGGGCAGCAAATAGCTCGCCGTGATGTCGTAGAAGAAGCCGGCCTGATAGCCGCCGAGCCCCATGCCGATCCACCCCGCCGTGGTGACGATCGACATCGCCGTGCCGGATAGCCGCAGCGGCGCTGCCTCGCGGGCGCAGATCAGGAGGCATGTCATTACGCCGGCAAAGCCGAAGCCGAACAGGATCGAGAGGTTGAACAGCATGGCGATGTCGCGCGTCTGGGTGAACCAGAACACCACGGATGTCTGCGCCAGCGAGGAGAGGAAGTAGGTTGCGAGGCCACCGATCCGGTCGGCAAGCCATCCAAAGAACACGCGGCCGAAAACGCCCGAGATCATCAACGAAAGCAATAGGCCCGCGGCCGTGCTCGGGCTGCATCCGATATCGATCCCGAGCGGCACCAGATGCACCAGCGGCACCGCCATGCAGATGCAGCAAAACAGGCCGGCGAGGCTGAGCCAGGCGATGCTGATCGCATGCGGCACATTCCAGAGATTGGAATCGTCCTGCACGTTCTGGCGCGTCGCCATGGCAACCGAGGGCGCGGGCAGCAGGAAAAACATCAGCGGAAACAGCAGGACGAAATAGCCGGCTCCCAGATAAAGTGCGGCGGTCCGCCAGCCGAAATCGGCGATCAGATGTTGCAGGGCATAGGGCACGATGCCCTGACCGATCGCACCGCCCGCGGTCGCGATGCCGATGGCAAGACCCTTGCGCGCGCTGATCCACAATCCCGCGAGCGCCAGCATCGGCGTAAACAGGCAGGCAAATCCGGCAAAACCGATCAGGAAATAGATCGCGTACAGCGACGGCAGACCGGCAAGCCATCCAAGCGCCGCGATGCCGCCGGACATTCCGAAGGTGCCGATGACGGCAATCCGCTTCACGCCGATCCTGTCCGAAAGGCTGCCCCACATCAGGCCGCCGAGCGCGGCGCCAATCGTGTGCATGGTGTAGGCCATCGACGTGTCGGCGCGCAGCCAGCCAAACTCCTGCTCGAACGGCTTCATGAACACCGACACCGTGGCGCCGGCGCCGAAGCCGAGCGCCAGGCAGACGGTGGATATCGCGACGATCACCCAGCCATAGGGCGGATCGGTCACGCGGTCGTTTGCAAGCGTCGTCATGCTATGTCTTCCGTCGGGCAGTGCGAAGCGTAAGGCGGCACTGCCTCGAAATCCGCCGGAGGCAGCGCCGCAGGTTGATGGCTGTGGAGACCCGTGGCTCAGCCGCGCCTGGTGGCGACCACTTCGAGATATTCGCTCGGGATCACCACGGTGCCATCCTTGGCGGTGTTGAACTTGCTGATGAGCGCGTGAATGTCGGCCGCGAGCGACTGCTGCGCGGTGGAATCGATCGCCGCAAAGGCTTTCAGCACGGGGCCATAATAGGTGCGGAAGATCTCCAGCTTGTGCTCGGGCGATTTGTAACGGAACGCGAAATACTTGCTCGTTGCCTCGACCGTCGCCTTCGCGCCGAACAGGGCGTCGAGATGCGCCTTCGTGCCCCACAGCGCGGGCGATTTTACGCCCGGCGCCGGCGGCACGTATTTTCCGATGGTCTTGAACAACTGGCCGATAAACCCATCCGGCGTCCAGTTGGCGAGGCCGATCTTGCCGCCTGGACGGCAGACGCGTGCAAGCTCGTTCGCGGCCTGCTGCTGGTCGGGCGTGAACATCACACCGAAGGTCGACAGCACCACGTCAAAGCTGGCAGCGCCAAACGGAAGCCTTTCCGCGTCGGCTTCCTGAAAGGTGACAGGCAGCCGTTCCGCGGTCGCGCGTTCGCGGCCGCGTTCGAGCAGCGCGCCGACATAGTCGGTCGAAACGACTTCAGTGAAGCGGCGGGCGGCGGCAAGCGTTGCATTGCCATTGCCGGCGGCGACGTCGAGCACGCGCTGGCCGGCGCGCAGGTCGATCGCCTCGCAGAGCGATTCACCGACGATCTGAAGCGTGGTGCCGACGATCGCATAATCGCCCGAACTCCAGGCGGTTTGCTGGCGGGTCTTGACGGCGGACAGGTCGGCGGTGGGAGCGGCCGTGGTCTGAATGTTCATCCTAAGGCTCCTTGGCTTGGGGTGAATGGCGCGCCGCCGGAGACCGGCGCTTCCATCGCAATTGAGTAGGCCGAGGGGCGGTTTCCACCTATCCAAATTGCGACATGGCTATCCGTCCGGCGAAACCTTCGGCGCGTTCGCAGCCGGGAACTGGGCTATAATGCCCCGACCAGCGCCTCCCGAAGGTGACTCGTGACGATCGAGCGAAATGAAAAATCCGAAGCCGCCGCCGTGCTGCCGCGCGGCGTTCGGCGCGCGCTCGACCTGATGCAGTCGGCCGGGAAGCGCGACATCGGCATCGCCGAGCTTGCCGCGGCCGCCGGTCTTTCCGGCCGCGCCCTACAGCGGCAGTTCCGCGCCTTCCTCGGCAAGACGCCTTTGGAGGCGTTGCACGATGTGCGCTTCGAGGATGCCCGGCGGCAGTTGCTTCGCGCCGCGCCCGGCACGAAGGTAATGGATGTCGCAGCGCGTTGCGGCATTGCGCATTTCGGCCGGTTCTCGATCGAGTACCGCAGGCGCTACGGCGAGACGCCGTCGCAGACGCTCAAGCGTCAGGCGACTTTCTTCAACACCATCTCCTCGCGCCTGTTGCCGCCGATCCATGACGAGCGGCCGCGGCTGACGATCGGTCCGATCGAAACGGTAGACGGTCATGGCGAAGTGGCCCGCGACATCGAAGGCGAACTGTCGACCGCGCTGCTGCGGGCGGGCGTTGCCGTTTGCAGCCACACCGGGTCGACGCGCTATCATCTCAGCGGCACGATCCGCCAGACCTTGGGGCAGGCCCGCCTGATCTTTCGGCTGATCGATCGCGAGACCGGACGGCATCTGTGGGCGCACCGGGCGGAAGCCCCGCTCGGTGTCGCCGCTTTCGACGAGCAATTGGCAACCCGCATTGCGGGCGCGTTGTATCCGAGCCTGCGCTCCGCGGAGATCGACCACGCACGCGACAAACCGGACTCTGAACTTAACGCCCGCGATCTCGCACTCCGTGCCATGCCGGGCGTGCTCTCGCTCGATGCGGAGGGCAATGCCCGTGCGCTGGCTCTGTTGAACCGCGCGATGGAGCTTGATCCGGATCACGCGCTCTCGGCCGCGCTCGCGGCCTGGGCATACGGCCAGCGCAGCATCTATTTCTTCGTTTCGGATCCGGCCGAGCGCGCCCGCGCCGTCGAACTGGTCCGGCGCGCCTTGACACTACGTGGCGATCCGACGGTGCTGGCGATCGCGGGCAGCGCCCTTTCGGTGCTTCACGAGATCGATGCGGCGGAACAGGTGATCGGCAAGGCGCTCGCGACGGGTGCCAGCCTGTCCTGGGTCTGGAACCGGGGCGGGTGGATCGATGCCTACAGGGGCAACGACGAATCAGCGATCGAGAAATGCACCATCGCGCTGGAACTGGCGCCCGATGATTCGCTCGCCTTCAACGCCATGGTCGGAATCGGCGCCGCGCATTTCAATGCCGGCCGGTACCAGGAATCGGCGCGCTGGCAGGCGAGGGCGCTGGCCGAGCATCCGTCCTCGGCCTGGATCCATCGCACGCTTTGCCCCGCTTACGCGCTCGCCGGCGAACGGGAGATGGCCGAACGCAGCCTGCGGGCGCTGCGGCAGGCCCATCCGGACCTGACACTTTCAAAGGTGATGGCGGATTTTCCGCCGCTGACCGACAGCTATCGCGCGCGCGTTTTTGAAGCCCTGGAAGGCCTCGGACTGCCCTCGTGAGTTGAATCGGTCGGGAAGTATTTCTAGAATCGTGTTGTTGACGGTGTTGTTACGGAAGAACACGCCGCGGAATTGTCGCAATTCGGCAACAATGTGATATGAATGCATCAGTCCGTTGGCAGGCGGACCAAAAGCTTCAGCTCACCATTTTAGTTTTGATGACCACGGCAGACAACTCGGCCACCGAACTCGACCCGCCATTCCCCGCGCCGAAGGGCTTTTCCCTGCGGCGATGGCTGGGACCGCTCGCGGTCGGCATGGCGTTGCTGTCGGCCTTCCTGACCTTCGTTGTCCTCACCGGGCTGACGCCGATCGAGCCGAAGCGCGATGTCGTCTACAGCTTCCTGCTGATCAACGCGGCGATGATCCTGCTGCTGATCGGGATCATCGGCCGCGAGGTCTGGAAGGTCGTGCAGGCACGGCGGCGGGGCCGGGCGGCGGCGCGGCTGCATGTGCAGATCGTCAGCCTGTTCTCGGTTATCGCGGTGCTGCCGGCGGTGCTGGTGGCGATCGTCGCCAACGTCACCATCGATCGCGGCCTCGACCGGCTGTTCTCGGGTCCGACCAAGGAGGTGATCCAGAACTCGCTGATCGTGGCCAATGCCTATCTGCATGAGCACGCCCAGCTCATCCGCGGCGACATCCTGGGGATGGCCAACGATCTCTCCCATGCCCGGCCGCTGTTCGATCTCGATCGCTCCAGCTTCCTCAAGCTGCTCACCACCGGCGCGGCCTCCCGCAATCTGCCGGGCGCGATGCTGATCGACGACAAGGCCAACGTGCTGGTCACCGCACAAACGGGCATTCAGGCGGATTTCCAGACGCCCGCGCCGGA
The DNA here is from genome assembly GCF_018129385.1 of Bradyrhizobium lablabi. Taxonomy (GTDB): domain Bacteria; phylum Pseudomonadota; class Alphaproteobacteria; order Rhizobiales; family Xanthobacteraceae; genus Bradyrhizobium; species Bradyrhizobium lablabi_C. Next base: position 510,033 of record NZ_JAFCLN010000002.1, on the reverse strand, counting down.
TTTCCTGACAGGCGTCGACGACAACGAGCCGCAGATCGCGGTCTTTCTTGAAGCCAATTACGTTGCCGCCGTGATCCGGCTGCGTTCCTTCAACAATACCTTCCTTTACGTCGCCCGCCTGCTCGATCCGCGGCTCGTGGCGCAGTTGCATCAAACCCAGGCCAGCGTGGCCGAATATGCCGCGCTGGAATCGCGCAAGCTCGGTATCCAGGTCGCGTTTGCGCTGATGTTTGCGGTGATCGCGTTGACCATTCTGATGGCCTCGGTGTTGATCGGCCTCAACTTCGCCAACCGTCTGGTGGCGCCGATCCGGCGGATCATGGGCGCAGCCAACATCGTCTCGACCGGCGACCTCAACGTCCAGGTTCCCGTACTGAAGTCGGAGGGCGATCTCGCCCAGCTCGGCGAGACCTTCAACAAGATGACGCAGGAACTGCGCACCCAGCGCGACGAGCTGGTCAGCGCCAGCGAGCTGGTCGACAGCCGCCGCCGCTTCATCGAGGCTGTGCTGTCCTCGGCCAGCGCCGGCATTATCGGCGTCGATGCCTCGGGCAGCATCGGCATCCTCAACCGCTCCGCCGAAAAACTGATCGGCAAGGCTGAATCCGAGGTGCTGGACCACCCGCTGTCGGAAGTTCTGCCCGAACTCGACGATCTCATGAAGACCGCGCGTGAAGGCACGCAGAAGCTGGTGCAGGGCCAGATCACCATCAACCGCGAAGGCCACGAGAGCAATTTGTCGGTACGCGTCAGCGCCGAGCAGACCAGCCAGTCGCGCGACAGCTACATCATCACGCTCGACGACATCACCGAGCTCGTCTCGGCGCAGCGCACCTCGGCCTGGGGCGACGTCGCCCGCCGCATCGCGCATGAGATCAAGAATCCGCTGACGCCGATCCAGCTCTCGGCCGAGCGCATCCGCCGAAGATTCGGTCGTACCGTCACCGAGCCCAAGGACAAGGAAATCTTCGACCAGTGCACCGACACCATCGTGCGCCAGGTCGACGACATCAGGCGCATGGTCGATGAATTTTCGCGCTTTGCCCGCATGCCAAAGCCCGTGATGGAAGGCGAGGACGTCGCCGACGTGGTGCGGCAGGCGGTGTTCCTGATGAAGGTCGGCCATCCTGACCTCGATATCGAGGCCGACATCAAGCAGGACAAGATTGCAGCCCAGTTCGACCGCCGGCTGATCTCGCAGGCGCTCACCAACATCATCAAGAACGCCACCGAGGCGATCGAGCAGGTTCCGCCGGAAGAGCTCGGCAAGGGCCGCATCGACGTCATCGCCGCGCAAGAGGGCGACGACGTCCTGATCGACGTCATCGACAACGGCATCGGCCTGCCGAAGGTCGCGCGACAGCGCCTGCTCGAGCCCTATGTGACGACGCGTCAGAAAGGCACGGGCCTTGGCCTTGCGATCGTCGGCCGCGTGCTGGAAGACCATGGCGGCCGCATCGAATTGAAGGATGCCTCCGACTTCCGTCCCGGCCAGCGCGGCGCCTGGATGCGGCTGCGCTTTGCCGTGTCGGGACAGGCCGCCAGGCCGGAACACAAGCAGCAGGGCGAGCAAAAAGACGCGCCCGAACAAAAAAATGCGCCGGAATCTGAGACCAACAACCCGCCAGACGCGACCAACAATGAATCAAAAATCAAAGCCGCAACAGGTAGCTGACAAGACAGGTGTAACCCATGGCCAGTGACATTCTGATTGTCGACGACGAAGCCGATATTCGTGACCTCGTGGCGGGCATTCTGGACGACGAGGGATTTTCCACCCGCACGGCGCGCGACAGCGATTCCGCGCTGGCGGAAATCGCCAATCGCCGCCCCCATCTGGTCTTCCTCGATATCTGGCTACAGGGCTCGAAACTGGACGGGCTGCAACTGCTCGAGCAGATCAAGAAGGACAATGCGGATCTGCCTGTCGTGATGATCTCCGGCCACGGCAACATCGAAACCGCCGTCGCTGCGATCAAGCGCGGCGCCTATGACTTCATCGAAAAGCCGTTCAAGTCCGACCGGCTGATTTTGGTGGCAACGCGCGCGCTGGAAACCTCGCGGCTCAAGCGCGAGGTCAAGGAACTCAAGCAACTGGCCCCGGCCGCGAGCATCCTGACCGGCCGCTCCGCCTGCATGAACCAGCTTCGCCAGACCATCGACCGCGCCGCCAAGGCCAACAGCCGCATCATGATCGTCGGCCCCTCGGGCTCCGGCAAGGAACTGGTGGCCCGCACGCTGCACGTTGCCTCCAGCCGTTCCGACGGCCCGTTCGTGGTGATCAATGCCGCTGCCATCACGCCCGAGCGGATGGAAGTCGAGTTGTTCGGGATCGAGCAGACCAATGGCGAGCAGCCGCGCAAGGCCGGCGCACTGGAAGAGGCGCATGGCGGCACGCTGTTCATCGACGAAGTCGCCGACATGCCGCGCGAGACCCAGAACAAGATTCTTCGCGTGCTGGTCGATCAGACGTTCCAGCGCTCCGGCGGCACCGCAAAAGTCCATGTCGACGTCCGCATCATCTCCTCCACCGCGCGCAACCTGGAGGAGGAGATCGCCGAGGGAAGGTTCCGCGAGGATCTCTATCACCGCCTGTCGGTGGTGCCGATTCGCGTGCCGCCGCTGTCGGAGCGGCGCGAGGACATTCCTGAACTGATCGACTACTTCATGGACCAGATATCCGCCGCCACCGGCCTGCCGAAGCGGCAGATCGGGCAGGACGCGATGGCGGTGCTGCAATCGCACGTCTGGCCCGGCAACGTGCGCCAGCTCCGCAACAACGTCGAGCGCGTGATGATTCTGGCGAGCGGCGGTCCGGAGGTGATCATCACCGCGGACATGTTGCCGCAGGACGTCGGCTCGATGGTGCCGGCGATGCCGACCAGCAACAATGGCGAGCACATCATGGGCCTGCCGCTGCGCGAGGCGAGGGAAGTGTTCGAACGCGACTATCTGATCGCCCAGATCAGCCGATTTTCCGGAAATATCTCTCGAACGGCGGAATTTGTCGGCATGGAGCGCTCGGCGCTGCATCGGAAATTGAAGGCGCTTGGGGTCGGCTGAGCACGTTTTTGCGGCCTTTACGGATCATGTTAGCGCAAACAGTGTGGATGCACTTGCTTGGGAAATTTCTCTCTTTCCGTGGCCTAATGGAGAAAGGCCACCGCGTTATCCCGGCCGGATACGCGAACCGACTTGCCTAAAAACCGCGCCTGCCTTCTAATCATACCGCCGCGCCCCAGGAGGGGGATCTCAAGGGGTGGCGGGGGCTGGGGGAGGCTCCGTTAGAGGGCAGCAACCGGGCTCAAATAAAAAACAAACAAGACTGCGGGATAAGAAAAATGGCGGCAGACCGCGCACAAAACCTACAAGACACCTTCCTTAATCACGTTCGCAAAACCAAGACGCCACTCACGATCTTTCTGGTCAACGGAGTAAAGTTGCAGGGGATTGTCACCTGGTTCGACAATTTCTGTCTGCTGCTTCGGCGCGACGGTCATTCGCAGCTTGTCTACAAGCATGCGATCTCGACCATCATGCCGGGCGCTCCGATCCAGTTGTTCGAGGGCGGGGAGGATGCTCCGGCTTGAGAGTGACCTGATTGGAACCCCGGCAATTTGACGGGGGCGCCGACCGTCCACGGTCGGACGGGGGGAAGGCAACCGGGCGGGTGATTGTCATCGGCCCGTATTTGCGGATGCGCCGCGGCGAGGCCGATGCGCAAACGGATCACGCTGTCCGCGATTCCGAGGCACGACTCGAGGAGGCCAAGGGGCTGGCGCGCGCCATCGACCTCGTGGTCGCTGACGCGCTGATCGCGCCGATCGGCCAGATCAGGCCCGCGACTTATCTCGGCAAGGGCAAGGTCGAGGAGATCAGCGGTCTCATCGCTGGCCATGGCATCGAGCTCGTGGTGATGGACTGCGCGCTGTCGCCGATCCAGCAGCGCAATCTCGAAAAGGCCTGGAATACGAAGGTGCTCGACCGCACCGGGCTCATCCTCGAAATCTTTGGCCGCCGCGCCAAGACCAAGGAAGGCGCGTTGCAGGTCGAGCTCGCCCATCTCAATTACCAGCGCAGCCGCCTGGTGCGCTCATGGACTCACCTTGAGCGCCAGCGCGGTGGTTTTGGCTTCATGGGCGGCCCCGGCGAAACCCAGATCGAGGCCGACCGCCGGCTGATCGGCGATCGCATCACACGGCTCGAGAACGAATTGAAGAAGGTGCAGGCGACGCGCCGGCTGCACCGCGCGGGACGCCAGCGCGTACCGTACCGTGTGGTGGCGCTGGTCGGCTACACCAACGCCGGCAAGTCGACGCTGTTCAACCGCCTGACCCGCGCCGACGTGCAGGCCGTCGACATGCTGTTCGCCACCCTCGATCCGACCTTGCGCGCGCTCAACCTGCCGCATGGCGGCAAGGCGATGCTGTCAGACACCGTCGGCTTCATCTCCAACCTGCCGACGCAACTCGTCGCCGCCTTCCGCGCCACGCTGGAAGAGGTGCTGGAAGCCGACGTTATCCTGCATGTCCGCGACATCTCGCATGAGGATGCCGAAGCGCAGGAGCGCGACGTCGAGGCGGTGCTGCGCCAGCTCGGCATCGATCCCGATGCCGGCTCCGGCCAGCGCATCATCGAGGTCTGGAACAAGATCGACCGCTTCGATCCCGAGGAGCGCGAGAACCTGAAAAACATCGCCGCGCGCCGTCCGCCGGAGCGGCCGTGCTTTCTGGTCTCGGCCCACACGGGGGAGGGCCTGGACGAATTGCTGCTCGCCATCGAGAACCGGCTCGCCACCAAGCGCGCCACGCTCGACCTTTCCATCGACGCTTCCGACGGCGCCGGCATTTCCTGGCTGCACCGCAATTCCGAAGTGCTGAACAAGGAGCTGCACGACGGCCGCTTTGCGATGACCGTGCGCGTGGACGAGACCAAGCGGGATATTGTGGTGAGCCGGTTTGCGGCTGTGCCGCACGCGTGACAAATGCCGTTGCACCTCAAGCCGGACTTGCAATTGTCGGTCGCGACTGCGCAGGCGATTGTTGATCAGGCCGGATCGGAACACGCGGTTGCGGCGGTCTCCAGGCTGCATGGCGGCGAGATCGCAGCGGTCTACGAGATTGCTTTCGTGGACCCGGCGTCGTCGCCGCTCGTGCTGAAGGTCTATCCCGACGAACTGCATTGGAAGATGCAGAAGGAGGTCACCGTCATCGGCCTCGTCCAGGATCGCGTCAGCGTGTCTGTGCCGCGCATCCTGTTTTCGGATGACTCGAAAAGATTGCTCGGTCTGAACTTCACGTTGATGACCAGGCTCGATGGTTCGATATTGGGACGGCTGGAAACAGCTTTGCCTTCGGCGCAAAAGCTCTCCGTCTACGCACAGATCGGCGGACTGCTGCGGGAGTTTCATCGCATCTCGATGGAGGCTTTCGGCTATATCGGCCCGAAGGGCGTCTGGACGGCGCACCCGACAAATCGGCTCTACCTGACGCATCAATTCCAGCGGAAGCTCAATGAATTTACCGAGCGCGGTGGAGATGCCGGCCTCGCCCAGCAGGTCGCCGACCATTTCGCCGGCCGCGCCGAATTGCTTGACGCCTGCACGCGCGCAGTGCTGTGTCACAATGATCTGCATGCCGGAAATCTGCTTGCATCAGTTGCAGACGGGAGCCCACGGCTCACGGGTGTCCTGGATTTCGAAAACGCGCTGGCTGGCGATCCGTTAATGGACGTCGCCAAGTCGCTCTATTATCTGGACGCCGAGTCCAGACAGGCCGTTGTCCGGGGATACGGCACCATGGACCGGGCACGCTGGTCGCAAACGCTCGATCTCTATCATCTTTACTTCGTGCTCGAGCTTTGGTGCTGGATGGCGCAAATCGGAAACGGGCAGCGGCTCGAACAACTGACGTTGGACCTGACAACGGCGCTGGAAATTTGATCGCACTCGATGGGTGCGAGGGTCATCCTGATCTCGCCGCGCCGCGCGTCCTAATCGACCTTGGCGCCGGCGAACTTGACCACCTTGCCCCATTTCTCGGTTTCATTGGACAACAGCTTAAAGAAGTCCGTCGGCGAACCCGGGAGCAGAAGCGCGCCAAGTTCTGTAAACCGCGCTTTCGCCTTGGGATCGGCAAGTATCTCGTTGATCGTGCTATTGAGCCGAGCGATGATTTCAGGCGGCGTGCCCTTTGGCGCCGTGACGCCGTACCAGGCGCTCGCCTCGTAGCCGGGCAGAAAATCCGCGAGCGTCGGCAGGTCCGGCAGCACGTCCGAGCGCGTCGTGCTGGTGACGGCGAGGCCGCGAAGCTTGCCGGATTTGACGTGCTCGGCGCAGGTCGGAAGGTTATCGAACATCACCTGGACCTGGCCGGCGAGCAGATCGGTGAGGGCCGGAGCCCCGCCGCGGTAGGGCACGTGCACCATGTTGATGCCGGTCAGCATCTTGAACAGTTCGCCCGACATGTGGATGGTGGATCCGTTGCCGGAGGACGCCATGTTGAGCTTGCCGGGATTGGCCTTGGCGTAAGCGATCAGCTCGGGGATTGAGTTGATCGGCAGCGAGGGGTGCACCACCACGACATTCGGAAAGCGAATGAGCCCGGCGACCGGGTCCATATCCCGCAGAAAATCGAAATTGAGTTTGTCGTACAGCGTGGCGTTGATAGCGTTTGCCGGCGCGGCCAGCAGAAGCGTGTAACCGTCAGGCGGCGCGCGGACCACCGATTCCGTCGCGATATTGGTGCCGCCGCCTGGCCGGTTCTCGACGACAAAGGATTGCCCGAGCCGTTCCGACAGCCACTGCCCCATCAGGCGCGCGGTGAGGTCCGCCGAGCCGCCCGGAGTATAACCGATCACAATGCGAACCGGCCGCGACGGATAGGCCTGTGCGTGAGCGATCCCTGAGGCAATCGGGAGCGTCGCAGTACCGGCCGCCAGCCGCAAGAATTGACGACGATGAAGTTTCATGACGTCTCCTCCGACAGGACCCCGGCCGGCGCCGTTTAAGTGAGGAGAGCGCGCCGGGCTTGCTCAGGGTCAGCGTATCCTAGCGGGTTGCTTCGGACATTCCTATCAAGCCGACGACATTTTCGTCCGCCCTATTCTGCCGCCTGTCGGGACTCTCGGAGACAAGCCTGCCAGGCCGGCTTTATGCCGAACTGGGGCTCGCGAGGACGGCTTCCTTCGCCTTCGCCTCATCCCACAAGGCATCCATCTCTTGCAGTGTTGCGCTCTCCAGCGTCCGTCCCTGCGACGCCAGCGTGCGCTCGATATAGCCGAACCGCCGCTCGAATTTTGCGTTGGCCCCGCGCAGCGCCATTTCCGGATTGGCATCGACATGGCGCGCGAGATTGACCAGCGCGAACATCAGGTCGCCGGTCTCTTCCGCCAGCTCTTCCTTGTCGCCGCGGTCGAGCGCGGCTTCGATCTCGTCGGCTTCCTCGCGGATTTTGCGCAGCACCTCGCGCGGGTCGTTCCAATCGAACCCGACGCTGGACGCCTTGCGCTGGAGGTCGAGCGCGCGGCCGAGTGACGGCTGCCCCGTCTTGACGCTGGAGAGCAGGGTCTTCTCAAGACGCTCGCCCGGTCGCCGCGCAGCGCGCTCGGCCCGTTCCTCGGCCTTGATGCGCTCCCAGGCGCTGGTGGCGCCCGCCGGCGTCAGGCGCCCGTGCTCGTCGGCGAACACGTGCGGGTGCCTGCGGATCATTTTCTTCGTGACCGCCTCGACCACGTCGCCGAATGCGAACGCGCCTTGTTCCTCGGCCATGCGCGAGTGGTAGACCACCTGCAACAAGAGATCGCCGAGCTCGTCCCGGAGGTCGTCGAAATCGCCGCGCGCGATAGCGTCGGCGACCTCATAGGCTTCCTCGATCGTGTAGGGCGCAATCGTCGCAAAATTCTGCTCGAGGTCCCATGGGCAGCCGGTGACGGGCGTGCGCAGCGCCGCCATGATCTCGATCAGGCGTGAAGTATCGCGGGAAGGGGTCATGGAATTTCCGAATGCTTGGCGTTTCCCGCCTTATGCCGCATCGGGCCCGCCGATCCCAGCGAAACGAGCCGGCTGGCGCGAATTCGGGCCGGTTGGCCTGTGGATCGCGGGGTGGTAGAGCCACCGCATGACCGATCAAAGTTCCGAAACCGCGCTTGTGCTGTTTTCCGGCGGGCAGGATTCCACCACGTGCCTCGCCTGGGCGCTGTCGCGCTTTGCCCGCGTCGAGATGCTGGGCTTTGCCTACGGCCAGCGCCATGCCATCGAACTGGACTGCCGGGAGCGCCTGTTGTCAGGCATCAAATCGATGCGCCCGGACTGGGCCGCAAGACTCGGCGACAGCCACACGCTGGAAATCCCAACGCTCGCCGAAATCTCCGACACCGCGCTGACCCGCGACGTCGAAATCAGGATGGGCGAAGACGGCCTGCCGAACACCTTTGTGCCCGGTCGAAACCTGGTCTTTCTGACCTTCGCCGCTGCGCTCGCCTACCGGCGCGGCATCCGTCACATCGTCGGCGGCATGTGCGAAACCGATTATTCCGGCTACCCCGACTGCCGGGACGAAACCATCAAGGCTTTGAACTCCGCGCTCAATCTCGGCATGGCCAAAAACTTTGAGCTGCACACGCCGCTGATGTGGCTCGACAAGGCCTCGACCTGGCAGCTCGCGCACGATCTCGGCGGGGCAGGGCTGGTCGACCTGATCCGCGAGCACTCGCACACCTGCTATCTCGGCGAACGCGGCGCCCGGCACGACTGGGGCTATGGCTGCGGCGAATGCCCGGCGTGCAGCCTCCGCGCCAAAGGCTGGCGGGAGTATGCGGGGCGCGTTTCGTAGGATGGGTAGAGCGAAGCGAAACCCATCACGCTCCGTGTCGTATCGATGGGTTTCGCTTCCAGCATCGCCTGCGGAAGCTTCGGCACTCGTAGCCGCTCTACCCATCCTACGAACGGAGTGGCACTACCCAAAATCCTCTTCCGTCAGCTCAATCGGCGACCCATGCGGGGTGCGATCGGCGGCATGGTCCCAGGCGTCGCGGTATCGATGCAGGGTTTCGGATGTGGCAACGCCCTTTGCGGCGACCAGATTCTCCAGCGTTGCCAGCCAGTGCCGGTAATAGGTCTCGCCGGTGTCCGGATCGCCCTTCGCTTGCGCGCGCTTGATCTCATCGGCGAGGGCCGCGGCCCATTCGGGCCAAGTGAACAATCCGCGCTCGTGCAATGTCAGCGCCATCGCGAATGCCTGAGCCTCCCAAGGCTCGCGAAACACAGGACCGTCCTCGTCGCGCGGAATGCCCGGAACAGCTTTAGCCGCTGCGGCAGCAACGGTGTCCATCAGATCGCCTCCAAATATGGTTCGAATGCGTCGATGGATATCTTCACGGTTGGATCGGTACCCGGTCCCCAGAGTTCAGCCCCATCGAATACGACAGTGTAGAGCCACTGCGGGTCCTCGCCGGCCTCCATCGCAGCGGAGTCCGGAAACACATGGCACCCGTGATCACGCTCGATCACGCCGACGTGGCCGCGTACGTAGCGCGGCAGCCTTGTGTGGGTTGCCGGATGAAGATTTTTCGCACGGACGCGATCGCCCTGCTTGAACCTTGCAGCGGCGGGAGCGGGACGATCGAATTTTCCTCGCACCATGACGCGCTCGACATCGCCGAGCACGAACTTGCCGCGCTTGAGCGGCTTCGGCGGTTGCACGGCATGGCCGGCAGCAACATCGTCGGCGGTGACAAAGCCCTTGTCGATCAGGAGGTCTTCGAGGCCGAGCAGCCATTTCCTGTAATATGAGCTGCTGAGATAGACATGCGGCGGCAACATCTCCCGATAGAACCGCGACGTATCGATATTGAAAGCACCGGCGGCGCCCATCGCGCGCACCATCGCCAACACACGCGCCTCCCATTCGGTGTGAAACATCGGCTCGTTCGGTTCGGGCTCGACCTTGCCAAAACCATCCATGCCGCCCATGTCGTGCACGCCGTTCATGATGGCGCACCAGGCAGCTTCGGAAATCCGGTGCCGATCATCGAGTCGCGTGTGACGAGTTCGGCGAGCTGCCGCTCGCTCCAGCCCTCGGTGCCCGGAGGTCGCATCGGCAGCACCAAAAAGCGCGTTTCGGCAGTCGAATCCCAGACGCGGATCTCGGTTTCCCTCGGCAGGCTGACGCCGAAGTCGGCGAGCACGCCGCGCGGGTCCTTTACTGCGCGAGAGCGATATGGCGCGGCCTTGTACCAGACCGGCGGAAGCCCGAGCATTTCCCAAGGGTAACAGGAACACAGCGTGCAGACGACCATGTTGTGACGCGCCGGGGTGTTCTCGACCACGACGAGATGGTCGCCGACCCGGCTTACATGGCCGAGGGTGCTGACCGCCTTGCTCCCATCCTCGAGCAGGGCGCGCTTGAAAACCGGGTCGGTCCAGGCCTTGGCGACGACCTGCGCGCCGTTATGCGGGCCGATCTTGGTCTCATAGGCCTGGATGATGGCGTCGAGCGCAGCCGGTTCGACATAGCCTTTTTCAGTCAAAATCGTCTCGAGCGCGCGCACGCGCAGCTCGGTCTCCGACAATTCGGAATGGTCGTGATCGTGGTGGTGATGATGGTGGTCGTGATCGTGTCCGTTCATGAGCGGAGGATAGGCGCAAAATCCCGGCTATGTCGAGGCGGGCGGTCTGGTACATTCGCCGTTGTGAACGAACAAGAAAAGCGGGCAGGGAGGTTGCGTTGACGGGATATGTCAGAATCGAGAAGGGCCTCGGCCCCGAAGGCCGCATTGCGGTGGTGCGGTTCGACCGCGGCGACGGCATCAACGCATTGTCCCCGGAAGCGCTGCGGCAGCTTACCGATGCCGCGCGCAGTTTTGAGGATGATGCGGCAACCTCGGTGGTGGTGCTGACCGGCGGCGCGAAATCGTTCAGCGCGGGCTTCGATCTCAAGGATGCGGAAGGCCGCTCACGCAAGGAAATGGACCTCGGCACGCTGCGCCGGCACCTGAAGCTCGGGCCGCGGCTGACGCAGGCCTGGCAGGACATGGAGCAGGTCACCATCGGTGCGATTGAAGGCTTTTGCATCGGCGGCGGCGTAGCGCTCGCGGTGGCGCTGGATTTTCGGATAATGGCGCGCGATGCCCATCTGCGCGTGCCCGAGATCGGGCTCGGCATGAACATGAGCTGGCAGAGCGTGCCGCGCATGCTGCATCTGATGGGCCCGGCGCGCACCAAGCAGGCGGTGATCCTGGCTGACCAGCGCATCTCGTCCGCGGAGGCCTACGAATGGGGGCTGGTGGAGGAGGTGGCCGATCCCGGCAAGAGCTTTGATGCCGCCATGGCGCTCGCGACAAAAGTCGCCGCGCAGCCGCCGCTGTCGGTCGCCATGACCAAGCTGACCGTCAACCGCCTCGCGCACGCCCTCGACGATCTCGCCAGCCACATGGACGTCGACCAGTTTGCGCTGGCGAGCCTGAGCGAGGATCACAGGGAGGGCGTGGCCGCATTCCTGGAGCGGCGGAAGCCGAGGTTCCGGGGACGCTGATCGGATCAGCGCCGGCTCATCCAGAACTACAGGTGCGGCCGGCCCACGGCGGACGGAACGCTAAACCTGTAGGAGGCTTGCACCAGCAGGCCAGCCTGTTCAGTCGCTGCTTTGATTGGAGCTGATGGCATGCAGGGTGCGGTACCGGCTGCGAATGCACAGTACTGCGCCTGCGTCGTCCACATCGCCCAATAGCGGCCGCCCAGCCCAACGCTGAACCGGTCAGTCAACGCATAGGAGAGCATCGCCTCGAGTTGGACGCCCGCACCATGTCCGGCCTGCGGGAACACCGTGTCAAGTATTCCGGAGTTGCCCTTGAAATGATTGTCCTCGCCGTCAAATTTCACATAGGGCAAATAGGCGGCCTCCGCCGTAAGCTTCAGGCGATCGGTCAGCATGTAGTCCCCGACGACGCCGAGGCGCAGCGACTGCCACGTGGCCCTTTCCGTGATGACCGCACTGCCGGTTGTCGGAACTGGTTGGAAACCGGGATTGCCCGGAGCGCAAGGAGCGCCTGGATTGGCGGGACTGGCGATTTGAACGCAGCCGAATGCGTTCATCTTCTCGTTAAAGTAATTGTAGCCAATGAATGAGCCGACCCTGTAGCGCGCGTCCTTCAGCCACGCGTAACCCAGATCAGCGGTTGCATAGCGAATGCTGCCGTCGACTTTGTCATGCCGGGTGTTGGTATAGGAAATCGCCGGTGCGCCAGGGTCCTGTATGCCCCAGTCCTCGTCATTCATATGGCCGCCGCCAGTCCAGCCCCTGCCGACGAATCCTTTGGCGAAGATCCCCCACGGGCTGTCAACGCGCCCGAACACTTCGCTGGCGTGCGTTTTCCGATCATCATAGGTCAGCCGCGATTGAACGAGACCTCCGACGGCACCGGCATTGTCCCATTGGAATCGGTTGAGATTGTACCAGTAGCGCGGGCCGATCTCGATGTCCCAACCGGAAGCCCACGCAACGCGCGGAGGCGCCTTCACGGGAAGGGCCGTCGACACGGCGCTGTCCCAGCCCGCTTTGGGAGCCACGCCCCATCGATAGTTCACGCCAAGCTTCACCAGATGGAGGTCCTGGGACGCACTCGATACGTTGCCGGGAATAATTGTCGTTATTCCGCCGGGGGTCACTGTTTCGCTGGCAGGTGTAGCGACGTTCATGCCGCCGAAATGCAAATAGTCGTACTCCAGTTTCAAAGACCATGCTGGCGTTAGCGCTTGCTCAATACCGGCGCCGGCCGTCCAACCCCATCTCGTGGGTCCGCTTGCCGTCGAAATGGCAACGCCGCTGTTGAACAGATTGTTGGTCGTTATGTCGATGCTGTCGTGCAGCCAGGCGGCGCCGCCTTTGGCATAGAGCAAGGTACGCCCGCTCGGGCCGGCGGCATATCCGAAGCGTCCGGTGAAAGTGCCGGTAGCGCGCGGACGAACCCGGCAATTCGCTGAGACAAAGTCGCCGGAAAACGCAAAGCAGGTGGAGGTCCCGTCCGAATCGAGGCCGCTGATATCGGCCTCGGCCCCAAGAACCCAGCGTGTCGACGGCAACTCCCAGTTGTAGCCAATCTGGCCGCCGCCGAGGAAGCCGGGGGTTCTGACCTTGTCGCCGAAAATGGAGGGACCGAACGGATCAGAAAAATTGCTTGCGCCCGATCCGCCACCGACGTGGAATCCGACATAAAGCCCCGTCCAGCTCCAGGGCGCAGGCGGCGGCACCTTGACTGCAAGGTCGGCTGCGCTCGCAGCGACAGTTGTAGCGAACGAAAAGAGCAGAACGCTCCGAGCAAGCACTTTCACGGCAGCCCCCAAGTTCTTGCCGACGACAGCAAGCGACGTGCAAAGAACGCAACCAAACGAACGACCGAATCTCTCTGACGCCGTCTCAACTATAGCAAAAACTGAAGGCCGGCATTTTGCGGGATGGCTGTTGCTGACGCGTGACATCGCTGATCGCAATTTCGCCCGGTGCGGACAACATCCCCGTCACATGGCCGCGTTAAGACGTTGGCTTCGAGATTGTATATCGCGTAGGCTACAACCATTCTGCAGCGAGGCCGTCATGTGTAGATTCGTCTTTGCGCTCAATTGCCTGCTCGCGTTGCTTTACCCGGTCACGGCATCCGCCTGGGGCTATCAGGGCCACAAGGTGGTCGGCTCGATTGCCGACAAGCTGCTCAAGCCGAATGCGAAGGAGCAGGTGAGGCAGATCCTCGGTCCCAATCTCGATCTGCGAAGAGTCGCGCCATGGGCCGATTGCGTCCGCAGCGTGGTCCGTCACGACAACGGCACTTACGAATACGTCGCGAACCCCGAACATCTCGACTATGAAGTGCCGTGCACGCCCTTCAAGTCCGACGCGGAGAGGGCCGCCATGGTGGACTACGTCTCGCGCAACTGGACCACGTGCACATACCAGCCCGATCCGAACCGGCCGCCGCAGGGCTGCCTCAACCTCTTCCATTTCGAGAATATCGCGATCCAGCGCGACCGCTACGAGCAGGGCTACAGGGGCACCAACGAGCGCGATCTGGTGGCGGCGATCGGCGCCGCCATCGCCGTGCTGGCGGACAAGCCGCCCTCGCCATTGTTCTCGTTCAAGGACAAGCGGGAGGCGCTGTTCCTGCTCGCGCATTTCATCGGCGACCTGCATCAGCCGCTGCATGTGGGAACGGTCTATCTCGACGATGACGGCAAGCTGGTCGATCCGGACAAGGCCAATCCTTACGATCCCAAGACCGAGACCGCCGGCGCCAACGCCATTCAGGACCAGAACCTCAACCTGCATCACGAGTGGGACGATATCCCCACCGACATCGGCGAAGCCTCGACACGGGAGCTGCTTGCCGCAGCCAGAAAGGTGCCGGCAAGCCAGGGACCGATGGAAAGCTGGCCTGCCGCATGGGCGACAGAATCCCTCCTGGTCGCGCGCGACGCGTTTGCCGGCCTGAGCTTCAAGTTCAATCCGCCGGAGCCGCCCGACACAAGGCGGCAGTGGTTCGTCTCCTTCGACGACCACACCGCCTATCTGTGGCAGGCGGATTTGATCAAGCGCAAGCAGCTCGCCAGGGGCGGCGCGCGGCTGGCCGAAATCCTCAATACGATCTGGCCCTGAGCATAGCGGCCGCGTTCCGGCTGCAGGCAGGTAAACCCGAGGGCCGGCGGCGATAGCCTGCTTGGCACGCGCTGCCCATCGGCTTTGCGAAAATAACCTGTTTGCTCACTCATTGGGCATTGCAAGCCTGATGGCGCAACAGCCGCGCATCAGGCGGGTGCGCGTGCCGTGCGTTCGATTTCTTCCGCCAACCGTTTCGCAGCCACGGACACGTCGGACCGCCGCCGCCAAAGCATGAGCTCGACGGCAGGGAGCGGCGGAAGTCCGCTTCGATCTCCGAGAATCTCGAGACCTTCGGTCTGGACCGACTGCGCCGTGACGATGATTGCGGAATCGGACAGCGCAACGGCCTGCAAGCCGGAAATGCTGTCGGACGTACACGTGATACGCCAAGGTCGTCCGGCCTGATGAAGCGAATTCAACGCGAGATCGCGATGAAGATTCCCTTCGGACAATAACGCCAGCGGCAGCGTTTCCTGCCGAGACGCGCTGCCCCCCTTTGCGCCCTGCCAAACCAATGGCTCGGTGCGAAGCTTGCAGACCAGGCCGTCCCTGGGCGCGACGCCGGGCATGCGGGTGGCGACCGCTACGTCGACCCTGCATTCATCGATCGCGCGCGCCAGTTCTTTCGTCAACGCGCATACGACGGTCACCTCGACCTTCGGATAGGCCTGCCTGAAGCTTGCGAGAGTTCGCGGCAGAATGAATGCCGCATAGATGTCGGGACAGCCCAGCGTCACGCGCCCGTTCACTTCATCGGCCGACAGGCGGGAGTGAACTTCGTCATGCGTCGTCAGCAGATTGCGGGCGTAGGGCAGTAGCATCTCACCATGAGCCGTGAGACGGATATGACGAAGATTGGATTCGAACAGCGGGCGCTCGACCGCGTCTTCAAGACGACGAATCTGTAGACTGATAGCCGGCTGTGTCCGGTGAAGTCGTCTCGCTACGCGAGTGACGCTGCGTTCTTCGACAAGCATCACGAACGTGCGTAGAAGGCCAATCTCCAGAACACGCTGCATGAGTGATAAAAAACACTTTGGTTGCTGCAAAGCAAATTAAATTTGTCTTTGCAGAAACGTTCGCCCATCCTTCTTGTAACACGCAATCTGCTCTGCCAAGTCAACAAGCACGTTGCGATAAAAATAAACAGCAATCGAACAAATCTTGATCAATCACACGCGGCCGCGTGAACGAGGCCGCATGCGCAGGGGACTGGTGCTGATGAGTGTTTCGATCTCGGGACGATGGAAAGCGATCGCTGCAGGTGTGGCAGCTGCAACGATATCAACAGCAGCGTCGATGCCAGGCGCTGTCGCAGCAGAGCCCACCATTCCGATCGGCATCTGCCAAAGCACCGCGCAGGGTCCCGCGAAATTTGCAACCGCGCTGCTGAAGGGCGCCCAGCTCTCGGTCGACACATTCAATGCTGCGGGCGGCGCCAAGGGCCGTAAGATCGAGATCATTCCACTCGATATCGGCAACAACGATCCGTCGCAGGCGCGGCTGTCGTTCACGAAGGGTATCGAGGTAGACAAGATCGTCGCGCTGATCTGCTGGGGAACGAACGTCATGGCCCAGAACGGGCCGATTGTAGATGGGGCCGGCGTTGCCGCGTTCGCGATGTCCCAGGGCCTGAACGTGCCGAAGAAGTCGAAGTTCACGCAGCAGCTCGAAGCCATCACGACGATGCAGTGCCGCGTCACGGCAAAGTACACCAAGGAAAACTTTCCGAACGTGAAGCGCCTGGCGGTCCTCTACGTGAACTACGAATTCGGCATCGAGATTCGTGACCAGTGCCAGATCGAGTTCGGAAAAGTCGGTATCGAGATGGTTGCTTCCGAGGGCCATCCGAACGCGCCGACCGATCTTCGCGCCCAGACGACGAAACTGCTTGAAGCCAAGCCCGACGCCATCTTCCTCGCGCCGATCGGCGGCGGCACCATTCCGCTCGGCATCCGCGCCGGTCGGGAGCTCGGATACACCGGCCTCTACATGACGACGTCGGCCGGCGATACCTCAGACGTCTACACCTTCAAGCTTGCCGAAAAAGACTTCTTCTTCGTCGCGCACGACATCCCGGCCAGCGCACCGGCTGCGTTAAAGGATGTTGCGGCAGCCTACGGCGGCTATGCCGCCGCCGGTTATGAGTACGGCTGGCTCGTCGGCAAGCTGGCGAACGACCTCACGGCTGCGGGACAGCCGGTCAACGGGCAGGGGATCATCGACAAGATCCGCGGCGTGAACACAGTCGAAACGCCCCTTAACACTTATGTGTTCAAGAAGGACGGCGATACCGTCCGGCCGCTTGGCATCTTCGGCGTCAACGGCGGCGCGCGGAAATTGCTGAAGGCCTATTCGGCCAAGGACCTCGCGGAATAGCGCCGGTCATCACGATGAACCGGGGCGCGCCAATCGCGCGCCCCTCGGCACCGGGCCCCGTCGGCACTCGATCAGTAACATTCGACGATCATCCGAGAGCAAAATGCAATTCGTTCCCTATGTCGTCAACGGCATCGCGCTCGGCCTGTCCGTTGCGCTGATCGCCCTCGCGCTCGCCTTGATATGGCGTACGGTCGGCATGATCGATTTCGGCCTCGGTGCGGTGTACCTCGCCGCGGCCTATGCGGCGTACTTTGCGAAGGGCGTTCTCGGCCTGCCATATCCGGCCGCTGCCGTGGTCGGCCTGCTGGCGGGACCCGTGGCAAGTGTCCTGATCTATCTCATTATCTACCGATTCTTCCTACAGAAGGGGGCGTCGCTGTTCGTGCTGGTGCTGGTGGCGCTGTCCGTGTTCACGGCGGCACAGCACGGGCTAGGGGCGACCGTCACGGCGCAGAAATTCTATCTGATCGACGATATCGTGCCGGGCTTTTCATTCCTGGGGACACGGCTGAATATCGTGCAGATCGCCAAGATGCTGGTCAGCCTGATCGCACTGGCGGGCCTCGCATGGTTCTGCCTGTCGACAAAAGCGGGCCAGTGCGTCCTGGCGGTCGCGGACAATCCGTCGCTCGCGCAAGCCCTCGGCGTCGACACCAATCGTGCGCGCATGTGGACGTTCGGCGTGGCAGGCCTGATCGTCGCGGCAGCGGCCGTTCCGGAAGCGACGGAGAGCGGCGTCGATCCCTATCTGGCATCCAATCCGATCTTTCTTGGCCTTGCCGCCATCATCATCGGAGGACTCGGGCGCTTCCGCAATCCTGTTCTCGGCGGCTTGCTGCTGGGGCTGGCGTTTCATCTGGCCGTCTGGGCGTTTTCCTCGCAGTGGCAGGAAGTGGTTGCGTACTCCCTCGTGCTGCTGGCGCTGATCGTTCGGCCGCAGGGCTTGTTCGGCGGCATGTCCGTTGCGCGTGAACGGGCCTGATCGATGACTTACCTTGTCGATGTTCTCACCCTGACCGCGATCCTGATCGTCGCCACCCACGGCTATATGATCATCAAGGGTCTGGGTGGGATGCTCCACCTCGGCCATGCGGTGTTCTACGGACTTGGCGCCTATGGCGCGGCCATTCTGTCCACCCGCGTGCTGCCGACCGGACTGTTTCCGATCTCCCTGATTGGCGCTGCGATCGTCGCGGCCATTGGCGGTCTGATCGTGGGTTGGCCCGCGCTGCGGAACCGCGGCCGTTACTTCATGATCGTGACGTTCTCGATCCAGCTGATCTTCGTCACTTTCGTCATCAACCTGGCGGTGACGGGCGGACCGGACGGCATCACGTCCATTCCCGGCCTTTCGCTCGGCCCCTGGCAGCCGACAAGCCGCGAAAGCCTGCCGCTGGGCTTCGTCACACTGACCTATAGCCAGCTGAAGCTCGCTGTGATGATCGGCTTTGCCGTGGGGTCGTTCTTCCTGTGCCGGTACATCATCGGCTCGGCTTACGGCCGGCTAGTCCGCGCCGCCCGTGAGGACGAGGTCGTCGTCGAAGCTCACGGCCGTTCCGCTATCCTGGTAAAACTGTCGGCCTTCGTTCTCGGTGCTGCCATTACCGGACTGGCCGGCGGCTTGTTCGCCCATCACTTCAACTATGTCGGCCCGACCCAGTTCGAACTCGACGCGACCATGCTCTTCCTCGTGATGCTGATCGTCGGAGGGCAGTACAGCCTGGTCGGCGCAACCCTGGGGCCGATCCTCGTCGTGCTCATGCTGGAGGCTTTGCGCTATCTGCTCGAAAGCATTCTCGGTGTGCCTGCGGAACTCACGGCGCACCTCCGGCAGCTGTTCTTTGTCCTGACTCTAATCGCCATCCTCTCGGTCCGCAGCAACGGATTGGTGCCGGAACGGCGTCCGCGGCACGACAAGCAAGGTACACCGGTGCTGGAATACGGGCAGGGCTCTCCGCGCATGGTCGATCCAACGGTCGACGTAGCATCGGCCAAGGTCATCGCCGGAGAATTTGGGACCGGAAAGCCGGCTCGCGAGGAGAAGTTGCCTGCGGTCCTTACCTGCAGCGGCCTGCAGAAGCGCTTCGACGGCGTTCAAGCGGTTGCCGACGCAAGTCTCGAGCTGGTCGCCGGCAAGATTATCGTCGTGATCGGCCCCAATGGTGCGGGCAAGACCAGCCTGTTCAACATCCTCTCGGGCATCACCGACTGCGATGCCGGCAGTGCCACGTTGAAAGGCGAGTCGATCATCGGTCTATCGCCGGAGCGCATTGCAAGGATGGGTCTGGCTCGTACTTTCCAGGAGGTCAGGACGTGGAAGGGGCTTACCGCCATTGAGAATATTCTCGCGGCGCGGCGCGACCAGCCTGGCGCAAACCTCGTCAACCTGTTCACGCAGCCGCGGTTGTGCCGGCGGGCCGAAGCGGAAGGTGTCGAACGCGCCTATGCCGTGCTTGAACGTTTCGGCCTCCAGCAATTCGCCAACATGCCCTCCAGTGATCTGTCCTATGCGCAGCGAAAAATGCTTTCGCTGGCGCGGATCAGCGCCTTCGAGCCCGACGTCATGCTGCTCGATGAGCCGACGTCCGGGGTGGATCCGCGGCGGCTCGACATCTTTCTCCAGCACATCCGCTCTTTCGCCAAGGACGACAACAAGGCTATCTGCCTGATCGAGCACAACATGTCGGTCGTGAAGGACCTCGCCGATTGGGTCGTCTTCATGGATGAAGGCCGTACCCTGGCTGCCGGCGCACCCGATGACATTATCGGTGATCGGGTCCTGATGCGCATGTATCTCGGACATCGCGAGCGCAAGGGTGCTTGATGCTGGAACTCAATGAACTCGTCAGCGGCTATGGCCGCGATCCTATCCTGCGAGGCGTCACCTTTGCGGTACCCGATGCCGCGATCACGGCCGTGTTCGGCCATAACGGGGCAGGGAAATCGTCGCTGGTGCGGGCGCTGGTAGGCATTCTGCCGGCATGGAGCGGCAGCCTGAAGCTGGATGGCATCGAACTTTCGAACCAGCCATCCCGCCGACGAGTCGAGCTTGGCGTGGTCGCGTCGTTTCAGGATCAACCGGTGTTCCCGACGCTGACGGTTCTGCAAAATCTGTATCTGGGCGGCCATGTCCGCTGGAATGACAAGGCCTGGCTCGAGGCGCGCGTCGATCACATCATGACGATGTTTCCGCGCCTGTCGGAGCGTGCAGATCAATTAGCCTATACGCTCAGCGGCGGCGAGCGGCGGATGCTCTCGATCGCGATGGCGCTGATCAGCGATCCCAAGGTGCTGATCCTGGACGAGCCGTCGACCGGATTGTCGCCGGGCGTCACCGATTTCATGTTCAAGACCATTCAAGACATCAGAGATGCATTCGGAAAGTCGATCATCCTGATCGAGCAGAACGTGCAGAACGTGCTTCCGTTTGCCGACAAGGCAGTGGTGCTGAAGACGGGCCTGGTGAGCTTCGACGGCTCGCCCCGAACGCTGCAGGAAGATCCGGACCTCGTGATGATGTTCTAGGAAAACCAAACACCAGAAAAGACCAAGGAGAGGACCATGTCGTCCCAAAAGTCCATGCATCTCTGCGCATTCCTTTGCGCAGGGCCGGTGTCGCACAGCCATGCGATCTGGCGAAATCCCGCGCACGAAACCGGATTTCTTCGCGGCGACTTTTACGTCGAACTCGCCCGCACCCTGGAGAGGGGCAAGTTCGACTTCGTCTTCCTTGCCGACCGCTTGGCGATCGCGGACCAGTACGGCAACAGCTCCGAGACGGGGCTGCGCTACGGCGATCAGGACGCGACGCGGCTGGATCCGATTCCGATTTTGGGGTTGATGGCCGCCGCCACCAAACATCTCGGCCTCGGCGCGACACGTTCCACGACCTACGGCACGCCGTACAGTCTCGCGCGGGAGATGGCGACGCTCGATCACATCTCGGGCGGGCGGGCCGCCTGGAACGTCGTGACATCGATGAACGACAGCGAGGCAATGAACTACAGCGCGGCCAGGCATCTGAAGCACGACGAACGCTACGACCGCGCAGACGAATTCATGGAAGTCACGTTCAAGCTCTGGGATAGCTGGGAGCCTGACGCACTTGTGCTCGATCGTGCCAATGGCATCTACGCCGACCCCACCAAAGTTCACTATGTGAACCACGTCGGAAAGAATTTTCAGGTTCGAGGTCCGCTCAACATCCCAAGCTCGCCGCAGCAACGGCCCGTGATCATCCAGGCCGGGTCATCGGGCCGGGGCAAGCGCTTCGCCGCGCGATGGTCGGAAGTGATCTTTGCGCTTCAGCCCACCATGGCTCGGATGAAGGATTTCCGGAACAGCATCCGGGCCGAGTTGGCAGATGCCGGCAGGCCGGAAGATGCCAGCAAGGTGCTGATGGCGATCATGCCCTTCGTCGGGACGAGCCGATCGGAGGCCGAGGAGAAGCGCGATCTTCACGATAGCCTCGTTGTTCCCCAAGTGGGCCTGTCGACCCTGGCGGCCCATTCCAATTCCGACTTCAGCAGCTTGGCGCTCGATGCGACCGTTAGCGAGATCGAGAGCACTGGCAGCCAGGGCAACATGGCGGCACTGCGTAGCATCGCGCCGGGCGGCTCCCTCACCATTGCGGAAGCAGGCCGCGTGTACGGCAGCGGCGTGATGTGCCCGCGCAGCGTCGGTACGGCCAAGGACGTCGCCGAACATCTGCTCTCGATCATCGACGACGATGCCGCCGACGGTTTTGTGTTGTCGCCGGCGTTCCTGCCGGATTCCTTCCAGGATTTCGTCGAGCACGTCGTCCCGATCCTGCAGAAAAGCGGCCGTCTGCGTAGGGAGTATGGCACCGAAACGTTGCGCGGGAGGCTCGCTGGCCATGCGTGATTTTCGCGGGATCGTTTCCGTCGACCCTTCCGAATACAAGCGGGCGATGAGGCAGTTGGCCACCGGCGTCGCCGTCGTGACCAGCCGCAACGGCAAAACGATGAATGGCATGACCGCGACGGCCTTTTGCAGCGTCAGCGCCGATCCACCGATGATGCTTGTCGTTGTCAACCGGTCGAGCAACTCGCACCAGATCATCGATGCAAGCAGGAGTTTTGCGGTCAACATCCTGCGGGCCGATCAACAGCATATCGCGGAGTATTTCGCCGGCCGCGCCGACAAGAGCTTTGCTGACGTCGGCTACAGAGAAGGCGTCACGGGATGTCCGTTGCTCGCAGGCTCCATCGCGACGCTGGAGTGCCTGACGGCAAAAGCGGTCGGGGCGGGAAGTCACACAATATTCGTCGGCCGCGTGGTCTCGGCGAATACCAACGAAGAAAGTCCGTTGCTCTATCGCAACGGCGCATTCGCAACGATGGTTGAACATGCCTAGCTCGAACCTCAGGATCACCGAAGTCCGAATCCGCCGGATCAAGATGCGGCTCAAGGAACCCTTCGTCATCGCATCCCAATCCATCGTTGAGTGCGATCATCTTATTTGTATCGTGAACACCGATAGCGGCGTCAGCGGGGTCGGCGCGGTCGCGACCATCCCGGCGTTCATGGGAGAAACAGGCGAGACGATCGAAGCCGCGATGATCTATCTGTCCGACGGCATGAAAGGGAAAGACCCATTCGGCATCGATCGCATCGTTCAGCAGTTCGACGAGCAGCTGCCGGGCAACAATTCCGCGAAAGCTGCGCTCGACCTGGCGCTCCACGACCTGATGGGGAGGGCATTGGGCTTGCCGGTGTACCGCCTTCTCGGCGGCGCGGTACGCCACCGCATCCCGCTCGCCTGGATCATCGGACTGAAGAGCGTCAAGGAAACCGTGGACGAAGCGGTCCGGAAGTACCAAGGCGGCTTCAAGGTCATCAAAGTCAAGATCGGCCATGATGACGGCGAAGATCTTGAAAAGATACGCCTGATCCGAAATGAACTGGGTGCGGACGCACTCATCCGTGTCGACGCGAACTGCGCCTACACGGCCGATGGCGGCTTGCGCATCCTCAGCAAGCTCGAGCAATTCGATCTCGAACTGATCGAACAGCCATGCCGCCAGGCTGACATCACTGGAATGCGCCGGCTACGTCAGGCCCTGCAAACGCCGATCCTCGCGGACGAGTCGGTCATGTCGCCGGAAGACGCGCTTAGGATCGTGATGGAGGAGGCGGCCGACATCATCAACATCAAAGTCGGCAAGGTCGGCGGCATTGCGAAGGCCCGGCGCATCGCGGCGATTGCGGATGCCGGCGGGCTGCCCATCGTGATGAGCGGCAACCTCGAACTCGGACCGGGTATTGCCGCATCCGCCCATGTAGCCGCGTCACTGAAGAACGCGCGCTACGCCACGGACATCTTCGTCGGAGGCCACAAGCACTTTGACGATACGATTCTGGAAGGGTGGGGTGAGGAGGGTATGACCATCCGTGTCCCCGAAGGGCATGGGTTGGGCGTCACGGTCCGTCCCGAGTTCATGCCGGAAGCATCCTGACGCCGGAGTGCGCAGCCAATGAAATCGAGCCGATTGGGCGGTAGGTCGCTGCCGCTCACATGCGCGCTGCCCATTGATTGCGCGGAAATGAGCGGTTTTGCCGACCAAATGAGCATGCAAGCCTGCAATCAATCACCTAGCAGATTGATTTCAATATGCATTCTTGCACGATCAATTGCACATCTCGGCATTTTCTTTTGTTTCGCGCAGGCCAACACTTCGCCTGTTCGCAGCGGAAGGAAGACAGGCAATTCCGCCGAAGAGCCGACTGGGCAATGTCATGCGATATGTCACTGACGCGATCTCGAATGCAAAGGTCAAGCGCGCCATCGAGCTGGCGATAGGGCCGCTGCTGCTGTTCGCGTTGTGGTGGGTCGCCTTCAAGGGACAACTGGTCAACAAGGATTTGCTGCCGTCGCCGGTCGATACGCTGCGCGACACCGCTACCAGCATCGCGGCCGGCAAGATGACCGGGGATTTCGTACATACCATCGTGCGCGTCGGCTACTCGATCCTGATCGCGGTCGTCGCCGGCGTTCCCATCGGGATCGTGCTCGGCGCCAAGGCGGCGATTTATCGATCGGTCGAATTCCTGGTGGACTTCTTCCGCTCGACGCCGGCGACCGCGATGTTTCCGCTGTTCCTGCTGCTGTTCGGTCTTGGCGACTTCGCCAAGATCGCGGTTGCCGCCTTTGCCGCCTGGCTCGTCATCGTGTTCAACGTCGCATATGGCGTGATGAATGCCCGCCAGACCCGCATCCTTGCGGCCCGCTCAATGGGCGCATCGTCACTCCGTATCTTCAAGGATGTGATCTTCTATGAAACCCTGCCGCAGACCTTCGTCGGCCTGCGCACCGCGGTGTCGCTCGCGCTCGTCGTGATCATCGTCGCCGAGATGTTCATCGGCGCGACTGACGGCATCGGTCATCGCATCATCGACGCGCAGATTTCGTACTCGCTCACCGATATGTACGGCTCGATCCTCGTCGCCGGCGCGATGGGATACGGGCTCAACCTGATGCTCCTGATGATCGAACGCTCGCTCATTCACTGGTCCGGGAAATAGTCCGCGCAAATCCAAACGAAGAGGCCATCATGCAGATGAAAAGAATCCTTGGGGCAGCGGCAGCTTCCGCGTTCCTGCTCGGCGCGACGGGCGCACATGCAGCCTGCGACAAGATGGAGAAGGTAACCGCGGTCTGGTTGCCGATCATGCAGACCACGGCCTATTACGTCGCTCTGGAAGAGAAGCTGTTCGAAAAAGCTTGCATCGAGATCGTTTCCACCAAGATGGAAGCGCCAAACCAGATCATCGACGCCCTGATCGCGGAGCGTGCCGATTTCGGTCCTCCGGGTGCGGCCGCCGGCATTGCAATGATCGCGGAGGCCAAGTTTCCCGGCAAGCTGAAGGTCTTTGGCCTACAGGGCGGGGGTGTCGCGGTCGATCGCATCAATGATGGCCTGATCGTCAAGCCCGGCAGCCCGATCAAGAGCTTTGCCGACCTGAAGGGCAAGTCGCTCGGTCACGTGCCGGGCATCCAGTGGCGCACGATTTCCCGCCACATGGTCCGTTCGGCCGGCCTCGATCCCGATACCGATGTCAAGCTGGTCGATCTCGCCGTCGCCATGCAGGTGCCCGCCGTGGTTGGCGGCACTGTCGACGCAACGCTGTCGCTGGAGCCGGTCGGGTCGATCGCGGTTGCGTCTGGCAAGGCGGCCCGCGCCATGACCAACCCGGTCGCGCGCGTGATCGCCGATCCCTTCTATTCCGGCGCTTCGCTGATGACCACGAAGTTCCTGAAGGAGCGGCCCGACGTGGCGCGCAAGGTCGTCGCCGCCATCGACGAGGCGACCGATCTCGTGAACGCCAACTTCGCCAAGTACAAGCCGATCCTCACCAAGTACACGCCGACCAAGGAGGACCAGCTCGAGTTCCTGGCGCAGCCCTATCTGCGCGGCTTCAAGGACCTCAACGAGACCGACATGAAGTCGTACCAGGCGCTGGTCGACGTCTTCATCAAGGAAGGCGTGGTGGCCGGTCCCATCAACGTGAAGGACAAGGTCCTCGCCAAGTCCGATCTCGGGAATTGAGCCGATACCGATGGGGAACGTGACCGCGATCCGCAACGCAGACTGGCCAGCCGCCGAAAGCCCGGCGCCTGCCCAGTCGCCCAAGCCCCGGCAGGCCTATGTCACGGTGCGTGGGCTGAGCAAGAAGTTCCAGGGCACGACGATCTACGACGACTTCTCGATCGACCTGCCGATGGGAAAGTTCATCTCGGTGTTCGGCCCGAACGGCTGCGGCAAGAGCACCTTTATCAACATGATCTCCGGCCTGATGCCGATGGATGCGGGGCAGGTGCTCTACGACGGCCAGACCATCCGCGACACCAAAATCTCGTACGTCTTCCAGAATTACCGGGAAGCATTATTCCCCTGGATGCGCGCGATCGACAACATCCACTACCCCCTGAAGGTATTGGGGGTAGATCGAAAGGAACGCCGCCGGCGCGTCGAAAAGTTGCTCGCCGAATTCGACGTGCCGTTCGATCTCAATGCCTATCCCTACACGCTGTCGGGCGGCCAGCAGCAGACCGTTTCGATCCTGCGGGCGCTGGTCACCGACCCGGAAGTCCTGTTCCTCGACGAGCCCTTTTCGGCGCTGGACTACGAGATGACGCTGTTCATGCGCGAACGGCTTCAGCACATCTTCATGAAGTTGAAGACGACCATGCTGCTGGTCTCGCACGATCTCGAGGAAGCCATTCAGCTTGCCGACCAGGTGGTGCTGCTGACGCGGCGGCCGACGCGGGTGGCTGAAATCGTACCCGTTGATCTGCCCTGGCCGCGCGACCTCGACGTCACGACGGGCGAGGGGTTCATCAACCTGAAACGCCATTGCCTCGACCGCTTCTGGCGCGAGGTCAAACGAGACTGATCAATACTGAGAAAAATGGAGACCGATATGACGAAGCGCCGTTTCCGCGCTGCCGCCGTCCAGACGCTCGCCCGTTTGGGCGACTTTGACCACAACATCGCGCTGGCGACCCAGTTCGTCGAGGACGCGGTGAGGCAGGGGGCCGAGCTGGTGGTGTTCCCCGAATGCATGGACACCGGTTACCTCTTCGATTCCGCCGAGCATTGCCGCGAACTCGCCGAGACGATGAAAGACGGACCGTTCGTGACGGCGCTGTCCGCGCTCGCCAGGAAGCACGGCATCTACATCGCCAGCGGCGTCACCGAATGGGACCCGGAGAAGGAGAAGATCTTCAACACCGGCATCATGTTCGGCCGCAAGGGCGAGACCGTCTGCCATTACCACAAGCAGTTCCTGGCGACCCACGATCAGAACTGGTTCGCCTTCGGTGAGCGCGGCTGTCCGGTAGTGGACACCGATCTCGGAAAGATCGGCCTCTTGATCTGCTTCGACGGCCGCATCCCCGAAATCTTCCGCTCGATGGCGATGCAGGGCGCGGAAGTGATCGTCGACATGGCGAACTTTTTCGCCATGGACCAGGCCGATATGTGGGGACCGGCCCGCAGCTACGAGAACGGCCTGTGGCTCGTTGCCGCCACCAAGGCCGGCTACGAGCGGTCGATCTACTATCCCGGCGGCAGCATGATCGTCGATCCCAAGGGCCGGGTGCTGTCGAAGGTGCCGTACGATACCCATGGCATGGCAATCGCCGACGTCGACCTCGACGCCGCGCACGACAAGTCGATCTACTCGGCCAACGACAAGATCGCCGACCGCCGTCCCGAAACCTACGGCCTGATGGCGCTGCCGTACGAGAAGACGCCGGTCTACCGGATCGCGGAGAAGCCGCTGATCCCGGCAAAATCTGTCGCCAAGGTCGCGGCCGTGCAGATGCATGTGACCAGGGACTGTCCGGCCGGGGAAGTGTTCGACATGATCGATCACGCCGCCAAGCTCGGCATCAAGGTGCTCACGCTGCCGGAATATGCATTCTGTCCATCGGCTATTCCGAACGCTGCGGAGGCCGCTGCGCTGGCCGACCAGACGCCGGCGCTGCTGGCGAAGACCGCTGCGATCGCGGCGCGCTATCAATGCCTGATCACGCTGCCGACCGTCGAGCGCGCCGCCGCCGGCCTTTACGTGACGACGTTCCTGATCGGGCCTGACGGCAAGGAAGTCGGCAAGTATCGCAAGACGCATCTCACGGCCGAGGAGCGGAAATGGGCGAGGGCGGGCGACGACTATCCGGTGTTCGATACGCCGTTCGGCCGGATCGGCATCATGTCCGGCTATGACGCCGTCTTCCCGGAAACATCGCGCTGCCTCGGCATCGCGGCGGCCGACATCATCCTGTGGCCGGCCTCGCTGCGCGAGCCGTTCGAGCGGGAGCTGCTCGCCATTCCCCGGGCCGAGGACAACCGCGTGGCCGTGGTGCTGGCGAACCGCGTCGACTCGCCCTATCCGGGCGGCAGCCTGGTGATCCCGCCGACCGGCTTTCCGCTCTGGGACATCAACGTCGTAGCGCCGCGCGTGCTCAAGCTCGGCGCCGTGATGCCCAAGCACATCGATCTCGCGGTCTGCCGGCAGAAGTTGATGATCCCCAAGGTCGACATGTTCGCCAACCGGCTGGTCGAGACCTACGCGCCGATCATCGCCGCCTGACGGTTGCCGTGTCGGCCGATATGCCCGAAAGTAGCGCGCGTTCGATGCGAAGGCTCGCGAACGGGCATATCAGGACGGCTGAGGTGGCAAAGGCTGCGCGAACGCTGCGCTACAATTGGGACGACGTCATCTTCTTCCTGGAGGTCGCGCGGGCGCGCAATCTCGTTCGCGCCGGCCAGAAGTTGAAGGTCGATCACACGACCGTCAGCCGGCGGGTGAGGGAGCTCGAGCGAAGCCTCAACACCACGTTGTTCAAGCGCAGCAAGGCGGGCTTCGCGCTGACCGAGGCGGGCCTGCGGCTTCTCCAATATGCCGAGGGTATGGAGAACAACGCCAACGCGATCATCGAAACCGTGGTCGGTTCCGAAAAGGCCGACGCCGCCGGCGCCGTCCGGATCGCCGGCATGGAAGGCATCGGCAGCATGTACTTGACGACGTGCATGGCGGCCTTCGGCAAGGCGTACCCGTCGATCCAGGTCGAGCTGATCACCGACACCCGTCTCCTCGATATGACGCGGCGGGAGGCGGACATCTTCATCAGCTTCTTCAAGCCGAAGGGAAGGCGGCTCTCCGTCAAGAAGATCGGCGAATTCAGGATATTCCTGTACGCCTCCAGCGCCTATCTCCAGCGCCAGCGGATGCCGTCCGATCTGAAGGATCTGGACAACCACGACTTCATCGATTTCATCGACGAACACATCCACATCAAGGAGAACCGCTGGCTGTCCGACATCCTGCGCCCGGCCCATGTCGTGTTCCGCAGCACCAGCCTGGTCTCCCAATACATGGCCGCGTCAAGCGGCCTCGGCATCGCCATGCTGCCGTCCTACGTGGCCGCTCATAACAAGGACCTGCGGCCGATCCTGCCGAGCTATTTTTCGGTCCGCGACATATGGCTCTCGGTCCACGAAGATCTTCTCCACATCGCCCGCATCAAGGCCGTGATGGCATTCCTCGAGAAGCGCGTGGCAGCCGATGCCGGCTACCTGATGTCGGCGACGCATCACGCCAAGGGCTGACCTTGGGCTGGGCGGGAGCCAACCGAGGGCGCCGACTCAAAAAGTCGAAAACAACCCCATGCACAGTAGGAGCGGCCTTGGAGTAGCCTTGGCCCGGTACCCGGCAAGTCATATATCGAATTCGCATAAGGTATATTATGGAATATTTATATCTATAATTAGATCAAATGTTTAGACGGGATTTCTCGCGGGTCGTATCAGCTTCGCGGCTTGAAGTTCGCTCCAGTCCATGGCCAGCCCCATGGCCATGCACGGGCGTGCGTCGGCCATCCGTCAGCCGATATTGCCGCCGCCTCCGGACGCTGCAATAAGCGCGGC
Organism: Bradyrhizobium lablabi; assembly: GCF_018129385.1. Lineage (GTDB taxonomy): Bacteria > Pseudomonadota > Alphaproteobacteria > Rhizobiales > Xanthobacteraceae > Bradyrhizobium > Bradyrhizobium lablabi_C. Next base: position 480,551 of record NZ_JAFCLN010000002.1, on the reverse strand, counting down.
TTCCCACGAGCTTGCAGACCGTGCGGCTCACAAGAACAACAAGCCTCTCAAGGGAGAAACCTTACATGAGCTTTTCACGCCGCACCTTGCTCAAGGCATCGGCCGCCTCGGCGGTTATGGGCAGCATCGGTGCGCCGATGGTGGCACGGGCCCAGAGCGCCGAGTTCACCTACAAATACGCCAACAACCTGCCGGACACCCATCCGATGAACGTCCGGGCCCGCGAGATGGCTGCGGCGATCAAGACCGAGACCAATGGCAAGGTCGACATCCAGATATTCCCGAACAACCAGCTCGGCTCCGATACGGACATGCTGAGCCAGGTCCGTTCCGGCGGCATCGAGTTCTTCACGCTGTCGGGCCTGATCCTGTCGACGCTGGTGCCGGCCGCGTCGATCAATGGCATCGGCTTCGCATTCCCGGACTACGACACGGTCTGGAAGGCCATGGATGGCGGGCTCGGCGCCTATGTGCGCGGCGAGATCGGCAAGGCCGGCCTCGTGGTGATGGAAAAGATCTGGGACAACGGTTTCCGCCAGACCACGTCCTCGACCAGGCCGATCAACGGCCCTGACGACTTCAAGGGCTTCAAGATCCGCGTGCCGGTATCGCCGCTGTGGACCTCGATGTTCAAGGCGTTCGATGCAGCGCCCGCCTCGATCAATTTCAGCGAGGTCTATTCCGCGCTCCAGACCAAAATCGTCGAAGGCCAGGAGAATCCGCTGGCAATCATCTCGACCGCAAAGCTCTACGAGGTGCAAAAGTTCTGCTCGCTGACCAACCACATGTGGGACGGTTTTTGGTTCCTGGCCAACCGCCGCGCCTGGGAAAAGCTGCCTGACGATCTCAAGGCGATCGTCGCCAGGAACATCAACGCGGCCGCGGTCAACGAGCGTGCTGATGTCGCCAAGCTCAACGCCGGTCTCCAGCAGGACCTGGCGTCCAAGGGCCTCACGTTCAATCAGCCCAATGCGACGGCATTCCGCGACAAGCTGCGGTCGGCCGGCTTCTACGCCGAATGGAAGGGTAAATACGGCGACCAAGCCTGGGATCTGCTGGAAAAGTCCGTCGGCAAGCTGAGCTAAGCCAGGCCGAGTTAAGGTTAAGCGCGTAGGGGGCCGGGCATGGCTCATGCCGAGATGACGAAAACGGCCGGCGAGGTGGAGTCCCCTCCTCGCCGGCGTTCGTTTGTCGGCTCACTCGAGCATGTGCTTGGCGTGCTCGTGGAGATTCCGGCGGCGCTGCTGGTCGTCGCCGAGATCGTCATCCTGTTTGCCGGCGTGGTCGCGCGCTATGTCCTGCACAAGCCGCTGATCTGGTCGGACGAACTGGCCTCGATCCTGTTCCTGTGGCTGGCGATGCTGGGCGCGGCAGTCGCATTCCGCCGCGGCGAGCATATGCGGATGACGGCGGTTGTGGCCGGCACAAAGCCCGCGATGCGCGCCTATCTCGATCTGGTCGCGACATCGGCCGCGCTGGCGTTCCTGCTGCTGATCGCCTGGCCGGCCTACGAATACGCCTACGAAGAGAGCTACATCACCACGCCCGCGCTCCAGATCCTCAACAGCTGGCGCGCGGCGGCGCTGCCGGTCGGCATCGGCCTGATGGCGCTGTTCGCATTGCTGCGGCTGGCGCGGGCCGGCGACAAGAGGATGGTATTGGCCGCCATCCTGTCGGTCGCCGCTGTCATGGCCGTGTTCTGGCTGGCACAGCCCTGGCTGCGGCCGCTCGGCAATCTCAACCTCATCATCTTCTTTGTGGGCGTGGCCGGCTTCTGCGTATTCGCGGGCGTGCCGATCGCGTTCGGATTTGGGCTGGCCACCTTTGGCTATCTGGCGCTGACGACGCGCACGCCTGTCATGGTGCTGGTCGGCCGCATGGACGAGGGCATGAGCCACCTCATCCTGCTGTCGGTGCCGCTGTTCGTCTTCCTTGGCCTGCTGATCGAGATGACCGGCATGGCGCGGGCCATGGTGGCGTTCCTGGCGAGCCTGCTCGGCCATGTCCGCGGCGGCCTGCATTACGTGCTGGTCGGCGCGATGTATCTGGTGTCCGGCATTTCCGGCTCCAAGGCCGCCGATATGGCGGCTGTTGCGCCCGTGCTGTTCCCCGAGATGAAGCAGCGCGGCGCCAAGCCGGGCGATCTCGTCGCCCTGCTCTCGGCCACCGGCGCGCAGACCGAAACCATCCCGCCGAGCCTCGTGCTGATCACCATCGGCTCGGTCACCGGCGTCTCGATCGCCGCGCTGTTCACCGGCGGGCTGCTGCCGGGCGTGGTGCTGGCGATCACGCTGTCGGCGCTGGTGTGGTGGCGGTACCGCAATGAGGATTTGAGCCACGTCAGGCGCGCCAGCGGCGGCGAGATCCTGAAGTCTTTCATCATCGCGCTGCCGGCGCTCGCGCTGCCGTTCGTGATCCGCTACGCCGTCGTCGAGGGCATCGCGACGGCGACCGAAGTTTCCACCATCGGGATCGTTTACGCCTTCGTGGTCGGCTTTTTCGCCTATGGCCTTTTCATCTACCGCAACCTCGACTGGCGCCGGCTTGTGCCGATGCTGATCGAGACCGCGAGCCTGTCCGGCTCGATCCTGCTGATCATCGGCGCCGCCACCGGTATGGCCTGGGGCCTCACCCAATCCGGTTTTTCGCGCGCGCTGGCGGCCGCCATGACCGGCCTGCCCGGCGGCTCCGCCAGCTTCATCGCGGTCTCGATCCTGGCCTTCGTGATCCTCGGCAGCGTGCTGGAAGGCATTCCGGCGATCGTGCTGTTCGGCCCCCTGCTCTTTCCGATCGCCCGCACGGTGGGGGTGCACGAGGTGCACTACGCCATGGTCATCATCCTCGCCATGGGCATCGGACTGTTCGCGCCGCCGTTCGGAGTAGGCTATTATGCCGCCTGTGCGATCGGGCGCGTCGATCCCAACGAGGGGATCAGGCCGATCTGGGGTTACCTGCTGGCGCTGATGGTCGGTCTCATCATCGTGGCGATCTTCCCCTGGATCTCGATCGGATTCTTGTAAGAACATTTTTTGCGGGGAAATGCCGATGAGCGGGACGCCGAACCAGTACAGCATCGGATTGGACAAGACGCCGGCCAATTATGTGCCGCTGACGCCGCTGAGCTTTCTGGTTCGCTCCGCGGCGGTTTTCCCGAACCATGTCAGTACGGTCTATGAGGGCCGCGAGTTCACCTGGTCGCAAACCTATGCGCGCTGCCGCCGCTTTGCGTCCTGGCTGGCCGGCCGCGGCATCGGGCAAGGCGACACGGTCGCGGCGATGCTGCCGAACATCCCCGCGATGAACGAGCTGCATTTTGCCGTGCCGATGGCCGGCGCCGTGCTGAACGCGCTCAACATCCGCCTCGATGCGCCCTCGATCGCCTTCCAGCTCGACCATGGCGGCGCCAAAATCATTCTGGTCGATCCGGAATTTGCCGGCGTGATCGCGGAAGCCCTGACGCAGATGAAGGGCCCAAAGCCGTTCGTTGTCGACGTCGACGATGCGGCGTTCACAGGCGGCAAGCGGATCGGCGAGATCGAGTATGAAGCCGCCGTCGCCCAAGGCGATCCAAACTTCGAGCCAAGACTGCCGACCGATGAATGGGACGCCATTGCACTCAGCTACACTTCGGGCACCACGGGCAATCCCAAGGGCGTGGTGACGCACCATCGCGGCGCGTACCTCAATGCGGTCAGCAACATTCTCGCCGGCAATCTCGGCCAGCACCCGGTCTATCTCTGGACCCTGCCGATGTTCCACTGCAACGGCTGGTGCTTTCCGTGGACGGTCGCGGCCTCAGCCGGCGTCAATGTCTGCCTGCGCAAGGTCGACCCTGCCAAGATATTCGAGCTGATCCCGAAGCACGGCGTCACCCACATGTGCGGTGCGCCGATCGTCTACAACACGCTGATCAACGCGCCGGGCGCGCCCAAGGGCGCGAAGGCGCGGCCCGTGGTTGGTTTGATCGCGGGCGCGGCGCCGCCGGTCGCGGTGCTCGAGGGCGCCGAGAGCATCGGCATCAAGTTGACCCATGTCTACGGCCTGACCGAAGTCTATGGCCCCGCCTCGGTCTGCGCCGAGCAGCCCGGCTGGGACGAGCTGCCGGCGGATCAGCGGGCGCAGTTGAAGCGGCGGCAGGGCGTGCCCTACCCGCTGGAGGAAGCCGTCACCGTGCTCGATCCCGCAACGATGCGCGAGGTGCCGCGCGACGGCGAGACCATTGGCGAGGTCATGTTCCGCGGCAATATCGTGATGAAGGGCTATCTGAAGAACGAGAAGGCCACGCAGGAAGCCTTTGCCGGCGGCTGGTTTCACACCGGCGATCTCGGCGTGCTCGACGAGCACGGCTACGTCATCATCAAGGACCGCTCCAAGGATATCATCATCTCCGGCGGCGAGAACATCTCGTCCGTCGAGGTCGAGGACATCCTCTACAAGCATCCGGCCGTGCTGTTCGCCGCCGTGGTGGCCAAGCCCGATACGAAATGGGGCGAAGTGCCCTGCGCCTTCATCGAGCTGAAGGAAGGGGCGAAAGCGACCGAAGCCGAGATCATCGCCTATTGCCGCAGCCACATGTCCGGCTTCAAGACGCCGAAGGCCGTGGTGTTCGGCGCCATCCCGAAGACGTCGACCGGCAAGATTCAGAAATTCCTGCTGCGCAACCAGGTGGAATCGGCAAAGGCGATTTCGGCCTAGGTCTCTCGGCCCGTCATTGCGAGCGAAGCGAAGCAATCCATCTTTGCGCTTGCGGCGATATGGATTGCTTCGTCGCTTCGCTCCTCGCAATGACGGTCTTCGCTTAGTGTGACGCTCGCTCAACGGGCGGATAATACTGCGGCGCCTCCGATCGATCGTACATGGTATAGTCCCGCATCACTTCGAGGACGCGAAAATATTCGGTCGTGGCATCCGCAAACAACCGCTGGCCGAAATCGATGCCGGACTGAGGGTCCGGCAGATCGATCAGGTGCGCGAAGTGGCCTTCGCGATAAACGCTCTCGAATGCGTCCCGCCGCCATTCGGTTTCGACCGGCAGGCTGGCGCTCTTTGATTCCGCTGATAATACGTAGGTTGGTTGACGACGCGCCGGATCGTTATAGGGCGTACGACGTTCCGGTCGCCAGACCGGCTTTCCCGGCCGCGCCTCGTGGATCACCTGGGCGATGCGGATGCGATAATCCGAAAAGACCTTTTCGCGGCCGAGCTCCTGCACCTTGTGATGCTGGCCGTGGACCCGCCATGCCGTGAGTGCTCCCTCGTCCTGCCAAATCTGATGGGAGAGCAGCAGGTTTTCCCGCGTGAGGCTCCTGAACCGCTCGATCGACAGGCAGCCGCCCGTCGCCTCAAGGGCGGGCTTCAGCGCGGCGGCGAGATCGAGATACTGGTCTCGGTGCCCTTCCCGGGTCTCAACTTCAAAAAACAAGCCGATCATGGAAAGCTCCTCCCGATCTAGCCACTGGCCTCCAGCGTCAACCGCATCCCGTCATGCGCTGGGACGACTCCCGCCGGCAGGCTCTGGCGCAGCACTTCGTAATCGATGTCGGCATGCATATTGGTGATCACGGCGCGCTTCGGCTTGAAGCGGGCAATCCAGGACAGCGCATCGTCGACCGAAAAATGGCTCGGATGCGGCGCGTAGCGCAGTCCGTCGACGATCCAGAGATCGAGGTTTTCCAGCGCCGGCCAGCTTTTCTGGGGGATGTCGCTGAGATCGGGCGTGTAGGCGGCGTTCCCAATGCGATAGCCGAGCGCGGGAATGTTGCCGTGCTGGAGGTTGAAGGCGGTCAGCGTGATCGCGCCGCCCTTCCCCGAAATTTCCCGGCTTTCACCGGCTTCGATCGAATGCCGGTTGAGGATCGGCGGATAGTCGCTGCCCTCGGGCGAGATGAAGCAGTAGGAGAACCGCGCCATGATGTCCTTGGCGGTCGACTGGTTGAAATAGGTCGGGATGCGTTTGCGCTGATGCAGCACGACGGAACGCAGATCGTCGATGCCGTGGGTCTGGTCGGCGTGCTCGTGGGTCAAAAACACCGCGTCGAGGTGATCGACATTGGCGTCGATCAATTGCTCGCGCAGGTCGGGCGAGGTGTCGATCACGACGCGGGTGGTGCCGTTGCCGGAATTCTGCTCGGCCAGCAGCGAGCAGCGGCGGCGGCGGTTTTTCGGGTTATTGGGATCGCAGCGGCCCCAGCCGAGCGCCGGACGCGGCACGCCGGCGGAAGACCCGCAGCCCATGATTGTTAGCGTCAGCGTCATGCGGCGGCCTTCGACGCCGGTACTTTGGAGAACAGGCGAAAGAAGTTTTCGGTGGTCTGCCGCGAGATTTCTTCCAGCGTCACGCCACGCGTCTCCGCCAGCACCTTTGCCACCTCGACCACATAGGACGGCTCGTTGCGCTTGCCGCGAAACTTGCCGGGGGCGAGATACGGCGCGTCGGTCTCGACCATGATGCGGTCGGCCGGCAATTCGGCCGCCAGTGCCCGCAAGGTGTCCGACTTCTTGAACGTGAGGATGCCCGTGAAGGAGATGGAGAGCCCTAGCGAGATCGCCTTCATCGCAAGCTCGCGCCCGCCGGTATAGCAATGCAGCACCGCCTTGAACGGGCCCTTCGCCACCTCGTCTTCGAGGATACGGCCGCAATCCTCATCCGCCTCGCGGGTGTGGATCACAAGCGGCAGACCGGTGGCGCGCGCAGCGGCGATATGGGCGCGAAAACCGCGCTCCTGCGCTTCACGCGAGCCGTGCTCGTAGAAGTAATCCAGCCCCGCCTCGCCGAGTGCAACGACCTTGGGATGTCTGGTCAGCTCGATCAGCTCCGAGGCTGGAATGCCGTCCTCCTCATCCGCGTTATGCGGATGGGTACCAACCGAGCAATAGACGTTCGGAAAACGCTCGGTGATATCAAGCAATTCGCCGAGCCGCCTCACCCGGGTCGAGATCGTAACGATGCGCCCGATCCCGGCGGTCTCGGCGCGCGCGACGATGCCGTCGAGGTCCTCGGCGAAATCAGGAAAATCCAGATGGCAGTGGCTGTCGACGAGCATCACCCTCAATCACACTTGGCCGTTTTCTGGCTCTTTTGGTTCGACATAGCGCGGGAACACACCGACCGGTAGCGGCAAGGCCGTACCGGCTGCTATGCGCGTGCCCAGTGCCGCGAACTGGCGCTCGCCCTGGGGAATGCCGAGGCTGTCGAGCAGTTTGCTCATCGATTCCGGCATCACCGGCTGCGCCAGGATCGCGATCTGGCGCACGACTTCGGCGGTGACATAGAGCACCGTCTTCTGCCTGCCAGGATCGGTCTTCGCCAGCGCCCATGGCGCCTCGCCCGCGAAATAGCGGTTGGCTTCGGCGACGACGGCCCACACCGTGTTGAGCCATTGGTGGATCTGCTGCGTCGCCATCGCGGTGCGTGAGGCCTCGATCATGGCATCGGCCTGCGCCAGAATGGCCTTGTCGTTGTCCGAAAACTCGCCCGGCTCCGGCAGCACGCCGCCGAGCTGCTTTGCGATCATCGACAGCGAGCGCTGCGCCAGATTGCCGAGATCGTTGGCGAGGTCGGCATTGATGCGCGCGACGATGGCCTCGTGGTTGTAGTTGCCGTCCTGCCCGAACGGCACCTCGCGCAGGAAGAAATAGCGCACCTGATCGACGCCATATTGCTTGGCGAGATTGAAGGGGTCGACGACGTTGCCGACCGACTTCGACATCTTCTCGCCCCGGCTGAACAGGAAGCCGTGGGCATAGACGCGCTTCTGCAAGGGCACGCCGGCTGACATCAGGAACGCCGGCCAGTACACCGCGTGGAAGCGGATGATGTCCTTGCCGATGATGTGCACATCCGCCGGCCAGTAGCGCCAGTTCGCATCGGTCTCGTCGGGAAATCCGACGCCCGTGACGTAGTTGGTCAGGGCATCGACCCAGACATACATCACGTGCTCGGGGTCGTTCGGTACCTTCACGCCCCAGTCGAAGGTGGTGCGCGAGATCGAAAGATCCTTTAGCCCGCCCTTCACGAAGCTGATGACCTCGTTGCGGCGCGAGTCTGGCCCGATGAAATCCGGCTGGCTTTCGTAGAGCGCAAGCAGCTTGTCCTGATAGGCGGAGAGCCGGAAAAAGTAGCTCTTCTCCTCGACCCACTCCACCGGCGTGCCCTGCGGGCCGCGGCGCACATCGTCCTCGCCGACGGAGGTTTCCTCCTCGAAATAGTACGCTTCGTCGCGCACCGAATACCAGCCGGAATAGACGTCGATGTAGATGTCGCCGTTCTGCTGCATCCGGTTCCAGATCGCCTGCACCGACTTGTGGTGAGCAGGCTCCGTGGTGCGGATGAAGCGGTCGAAGGAGACGTTGAGTGCCTCGTCCATCTCCCGAAAGCGGCCGGCGTTGCGGGCGGCCAGTTCAGCCGGGGTCATGCCTTCGGCGGCAGCCGTCTGGATCATCTTCTGGCCGTGCTCGTCGGTGCCGGTCAGGAAAAACACGTCCTTGCCGTCGAGCCGCTGAAAGCGCGCCAGCGCATCGGTCGCGATCGCCTCATAGGCGTGGCCGATATGCGGCTGGCCGTTCGGATAGGCGATGGCGGTGGTGATGTAATAGATGTTGCCGCGCGATGTCGCCGGCACAGGCGCTGCGGCCGGCGGGGCCTTCTTCGGTGCGGCCGGTTTGGGTGCAACTGGCTTTGGCGCGGCTGGCTTGGGTGCGTCCTGGGCAGCGGTCTTGGCTTTCGGGCGCGCAGCCGCTTTCGGGGGCGCGCTCTTGGCCTTCTTTGCCGGTTTCGCGGCTGATTTCTTGGCTGATTTTTTGGCGGCCTTTTTCGCGACCTTCTTCGGCGCCTTCCTGGCCGTCTTTTTGGATTTCTTCGCGGCTACTTTCCGGGCCTTCTTCGCGGTCTTTTTCGCGCCCGCCTTTTTCACGCGCTTCTTCGAAGCGGCGGCCGCTGTCTTCTTCGTCTTTTTCTTTTTCGAAGATTTCTTGGCCACCACAAATTCCTTTGTCGGTTCGAACGCAGATGATTTTTCGGTATGCGCCGCTAGCGCGTTGCTTCCGCGAGCTGCGAAAACACCGAGAAAACCAGCGGCTTTCGTTCCAGATTATATTCTGCGGTGTCGCGCGCGGCGCGGGCGATCTTTTCCCATACCTCCGCCAGCCGTGCAAGGCGGGGCAGGTTCGCATTGGCGTTGGCCTCGTCCGCATGCAGGCGCTCCGAGACCCAGCGTTCGACGCCGTCCATGAAGGCGGCCAGCGCCACGCGGTCGCTGATCCCAAGGGAATCGCCGAGCGCATGCAGTTCGCGCGGATCGACTCTGGGCAGCGTCGCAAGCAGTGCCGCGGTACGCTGCTGAAGCTTCAGCGCGTCACCGCCGAGCAGGGTCAGCGCGCGCGCCACGCTGCCTTCCGAAGCTGCGGCAGCTTCAACGAGCGCCGGATCGCCGGCCGGACGATCGCTGGCGCCCGCCGCTGCGCGAATGACGTCCTCGCTCGCCAGCGGCCGCAACGGCAATTTGCGGCAGCGTGACAAGATGGTGGGCAGTACCCGCGAAGGCGCGTGGCTCACCAGCAGGAACAGCGATTGCTGCGGCGGCTCCTCGAGGATTTTCAGCAGCGCATTGGCCGCGTTCGGATTGAGCTCGTCGACGGTATCGACGATGCAGACCCGCCAGCCCTCCACCGCCGCGGTCGAGCCGAAGAACGAAATCGTCTCGCGGGTCTCGTCGACCGTGATCACTGTGCGGAGCACGCCGCGATCGTTGAGGCCGCGCTCCAGCACCAAGAGCCCGCCATGGGCTTCGGCCGCGATCTGGCGCGCGACCGGATCCGACGGGGCGATCTCGAGCGAAGTGGCGCGCTCAACATCCGGCGCATGCGGATTGCGGTGCGCCAGCACGAACCGGGCCATGCGGTAGGCCAGCGTTGCCTTGCCGATGCCCTGCGGCCCGCCGATCAGCCAGGCATGCGGAATCCGCCCGCTGCGATAGGCATCGAGTAGCGCTTTCTCCGCCTCGCGATGCCCGAACAGGTCGGGGGTCTCGCGTGGGTGGCGGACCGCACTCTCCTCTTCGGATGATTTTCGCGGGCTCATGCGGTGCCGGCTGAGGTCGCTATCGCGAACAGATGGTCGCGCAGCGCCGTCCACACCTGGGCGGCGACGGCGTCCTTGCTTTGCGTGGCGTCAATCAGCACGCAGCGGTTGGGGTCTTCGGCGGCGATCTGGCGAAAAGCCTCGCGCAGCTCCTGGTGAAACCTGATGTCTTCGGCCTCGAACCGGTCAGGCGCGCCATCACCGCGGCGGGCGGCGGCGCGTTTGAGGCCGACCTCGACGGGAACGTCGAGAATGATGGTCAGGTCCGGCTTCAGGTCGCCGATGGTCACCCGCTGCATCGCGTTCAGCACACCGGCCGGCACGTTCCCCAACCTGCCCTGATAGGCCCGCGTCGAATCCGAGAAGCGATCGCACAGCACCCAGGTGCCTTGCGTCAGCGCCGGCTCGATCACGGTATGCACGTGGTCGTCGCGCGCGGCGGCAAACAGCAACGTTTCGGCCTCCGGCCCAAGCAGCTTGCCCATTCCTGACAGCACCAGATGGCGGATGATCTCCGCGCCCGGCGAGCCGCCAGGTTCGCGCGTGACGATGGCGCGCAGCTTTGCCGCTTCAAGGCGCTGCGCCAGCAGCTTGATCTGGGTCGATTTTCCCGACCCCTCGCCGCCTTCGAACGAGATGAACTTGCCGCGCCCGGAGGGCCGTTTGACCGCTGCTGCCTCCCCCATGGTTCAGAGCTTCTCGGCGCCGGCGCGGAACATGCCGATGACGAGTTCGCTCGCGCCATCGATGGCGCGGCGCACCGTCGAGCCCGTGCCGATCGGTTCGGCGGCGTAGACCGGCGCTTCCACGGCGACATTGGCGCCGCGCCAGACGCGCACGATACCGACCGGTTGGCCCTCCGTGATCGGCGCGCGCACCGGCCCGTTATAGACCACCCGCGCGATCAACCTTTCGCTGCCGTTTTTCGGCATCATCACCTTGATCGGCTCGCGGCTGGCGAGCTTTACCGAGCGGCTTTCGCCGCCGAACACTTTTGCATAGCCGACGAACTGGTTGGCTGCGAAAAGCGTTCTGGCCTCGAAATTGCGAAAGCCCCATTCCAGCATCTTCTTGGCTTCCTGGGCGCGGTCGTCGGGATCCTCGAGGCCGTTGATCACCACGATCAGCCGGATGTCGTTCTGCACGGCCGAGCCGACCATGCCGTAGCCGCCTTCCTTGGTGAAGCCGGTTTTCAGCCCGTCGGCGCCGTTGAGCGAGTTGAGCAGCGGATTGCGGTTCTGCTGGCGGATCTTGTTCCAGGTGAATTCGCGCTCGCCGAACAACTTGTACATGTCGGGATAGGTCAGGATGATATGGCGCGCGAGCTTTGCGAGCTCCCGCACCGTCATCTTGTTCATGGGATCGGGCAGCCCGTTGGAATTGCCGAAGGTCGATTTGGTCAGGCCGAGTTCGCGCGCCCGCTTGGTCATGAAGTCGGTTGCGAACATGCGCTCATTGCCGGCCATGCCCTCGGCCAGCGCGATGCAGGAATCGTTTCCGCTCTGAATGATCGCGCCGTGCAGGAGATCGTCGACCGACACCTTGCTGTTGATGGCGGCAAACATGGTCGAGCCGCCCGAAGGCGCGCCGCCGCGCCGCCAGGCATTCTCGCTGATGCGGTACTCGTCAGTGAGCTTGACGTCGCCCTTCTTGATGGCGTTGAACACCACTTCCGCCGTCATCAGCTTCATCATGCTGGACGGCGCGCGAAGTTCATCGGCGTTCTTCTCGAACAGCACGCTGCCGCTGGTCGCCTCGATCAGGATCGCGGTCGGCGCGTCACCGTCAAAGGCGTTGTCGTCTTTCTTGGCCCCCTGCACGCTGTTATTGGCGGCGTAAACGGCGCCGGCAGAGACGACCGCCAGGACGAACGCCGCGGTCGCAGCTCCCCGCCAGAGGGGCTGGATCGACCGGAATCTGTGTAAAAACGAAGGTTTGGCGGCCATTGCTCAAGTCCTTGCGGAGCGGCGTTCTACCAGTTGCAGGGGATGCGAACAACACGGCTTTTGCCGGGCACGATAGCCGAACCCGTCACGATTGCGAGCGTGGTGGAGCCCGAATATCGTGATCGCTCCCCGGCCCGCGACGACAACTCCCGACAGGACAGGAAATGGCGATGGCATCCTCACGAACGATTCCGCTCAACGGGATCGAGATGTTTGTGCGCGAACAGGGCGAAGGCCCCCTCGTCGTGCTCTGCCACGGCTGGCCGGAACTGTCCTATTCCTGGCGGCATCAAATCCCGGCGCTGGCTGCCGCCGGCTTCCATGTCGCCGCGCCCGACATGCGCGGCTTCGGCCAGACCAGCGCGCCCGCCGACGTGAATGCCTACAGCATTTTTGACAATGTCGGGGACATCGTTGCGCTCGTCACCGCGCTCGGCGAGAAGCAGGCCGTGGTGATCGGCCATGATTGGGGCGCGCCGGTCGCCTGGCATTGCGCGATGTTCCGGCCGGACATGTTCACGCGTGTGGCGGGCCTCAGCGTTCCCCCGCCCTTCCGCGGCCGCGGCCGGCCGCTCGATCTGCTGCGCGAAGCCGGCGTCACCGATTTCTATTGGCAGTATTTCCAGGAGCCGGGCGTTGCTGAAGCCGAGTTCGAGCGCGATATCGATCTGACCATGCGAACCGTGCTCGGGCGCGGCATTTCGGAGACGAGCCATCTCCACATTCGCGATGGCAAAAGCTTTCTCGGCAATCTCGATCCGGATCGCCTGCTGCCGGATTGGCTCAGCGAAGCCGACATCGGGCATTTCACTGATGCCTACCGGAAGTCCGGCTTTCATGGCGGACTGAACTGGTATCGTAACCTCGACCGCAACTGGGAGCTGACGGCGCCATGGCAGGGCGCGCAGATCCATCAGCCATCGCTGTTCATTGCCGGCTCAAAGGATTCCGTCATCACCGGACTGATCGGCGCCAGGCGCGTCAACGAGCTCGAGCGCGTGCTGCCGAACCTGAAGGCGAAGATCATCCTGGAAGGCGCCGGTCACTGGATCCAGCAGGAGCGGCCTGAAGAGGTCAACGCCGCGCTGATCGATTTTCTGAAGTGAGTCTGGAATGGCTCAGTAGAGCCCCCGCCCCGCCAGCAAGTCCTTCGGCCCACGCGGATCGATCGGAGCGTAGGCTGCCGGCTGAGAGGCAAACCGCTCGTCGGTCTCATAGGACACGGCGCGGGGATTCTCGATCGTTCGGCCTCGCGTACGGCTTGAGGCCGACATTTCCGACGTCGCGTTGATCGAGGCGTAGTCGGCGGACGTATTGCCGAGGTTGTAGGGCCGCCCCTCCGGCATCGGAACCTCGCCCCGGATCGGCCGGCCCGATGAAGGCAAGTCCGGAACGAAGGAGCGCGCGGAGGCTACCCGGACCATGGACGGGGTCGGCGCCGGCACGCCGGTGCGCAGGGTCGCCAGCAACTGGCGGTCGTCGGAGCCCTCCAGCGGAGCCCGGCCGACATATTCGACCCGCACCTTGGCGACGCCATTGTGCTTGAACTCAAGCAGTTCGGCCGCCTTGTTCGAGACGTCGATGAGGCGGTTGCCGTGGTAAGGGCCACGGTCGTTGACGCGGACGATCAGCGACTTCCCGTTCCGCATATTGGTCACACGGGCATAGGACGGGATCGGCAGGGTCGGATGGGCTGCGGTGAGCGAGGTCATGTCGAAGACCTCGCCATTGGCGGTCAGCCGGCCGTGAAAGTCATCGCCGTACCAGGACGCCAGGCCCTCGGCGCGATAGTTCGGATCCTCTTCGGGAACATAGACCCGGCCCGCCACGGTGTACGGCTTGCCGACGCGGTAGGTTCCGCCGCCCTTCGGCACGGGATCGCCGAACGCCACCACCCGCGGGCTCGAGGACACGCCGTATTTCGGATCGACGCGGCTGGCGAACTTGTCCGACGAGGCGCAATTGGCCAGCACAAGGCACACTGTTGCGGCAGCAACGCCGCGTGCCGCCCGGATCACCTGATCTGACCGCCGAATCCCCATCCGCCCCAATACCATTTCTGCCAGCCGTGCGACGCGGCCCACCTCCACATCGAACCGTGACGATATCGCAACCCGAACACGGCGGAAATGGGGAGAGCGTTCCGGTGGTGAACGAATGGTTGCAACAGTTTTCCGTGGATTTACGGGCATTTCTCGCAAGTTCTGTCCCTCTTCCGGACAGGGTGTTGCGTCGAATCCTCAGTCATTTCCGATCTGGAAGTCCTGCACCTGAATCTTTTTGACTGTGCAAGGCCGCAGTCGTTCTCTCGCACGTGGGGTGGGAAGGAAGATTGCAAATGATCGAGACGGTAAGCGCGGTGATGGGCCTGGTGAGCGTAGGCATTTTTCTGGCCCATGCTTTCGAAGGATTTCGTTCCAGAGCGTGAAATTCTGAACAAGACGAGGCACGCCCGTTCTGAGAGGCTGATTCCGAAATCTTTAATCAATTCGGACGAGCATCAATGGTGACAGGTGGACCATGCGCAATCAGGACCTTGTTTCCGGTGGTTTCCTTGCGTTGACGACAGCGAGCATGGTGCTGCTCTGTTCGAGCCTGCTCGCCTTCGCCCTCAGCTAAGGCCAAACGAGACAGCTTCTCGCGCGGCCGCGCGCGAAACTCCCAAACGACGATTCGTGGGTTCGTGCCCCTACGCTTGCGCGGCAGGCGTCAGCGGCTCAATTGTAATGGTGCGCCGCCGGTCGAAATCGGCCCGTTGGTCGGCTTGGCCTCGACCGGCTTCGCTTCGGCCGGCTTGGTCTCGGCCGGTTTGGCGGCGACCGGCTTCGGGGCGTCAGGCTTTTTCTTCGGTGCGTGCGTCACGGCCTTTGGCGCCGGCGCCGCTGCGGGTGCCGGTACCACCGGGACGGGAATCGCCGCTTGGGCAGATGTGACGGGCCGCTGCAACAGTTCCAGCTTGTTCGAGAGTGCCGCCACCTGCTCGGACAGCCGCTTGATCTCCGCCTGCTGGGCGGCGAGCAATTGTTGCGTCGATTGGACAGAACCCGTGACCTCCCGCCGCAGGGCCGCCAGGTCGCCTTGTCCGGGCGCTTTTTCGGCTGGTGCCGCCGCGGTCGTGGTTGACGCCATAACCGGGCCGCCACCAAACGTGCGCCAGATCAGGGCCGATCCGCTGCCGGTCCCCATCAGCATTGCGATGATCAGAAGCCAGGAAAGCAGCCCGCGCCGGGGCTCTTCGTCGTCGTCCGCCTCGTAGGCTTCTTCCTCAAGGTCGTAAGGACTGTCGGTTCGATAGGTCACCGGGAACTCCGCGGCATGCTCGTAACGAGTGCCTTACCAGCATTAATTCGACGTTAAAGGTCTGAAAATGGGGTCGCAACCCTCGGCTGCGAGCTTTTACTTTATTTGTGTTGCAATGCGAACACCCTACCCGAGTGCGGCTCCGGTGTCGCGCGTTCTCGGTGAGTTGATCGAACCGCGACGCGGCGTCCGCGACCAATAAGAGCCTATTTGAGGAGGCAACGCCATGCTTGCCGAAAAGTTTTTTCTTTTGTTGGAAACGCTCAAGAGCAACACCCATCCCGACGGCAGTTCGCGCACGGTGAGCACGTCGCCTCACGTGCCGGTCAAGCTGCCGAGCCGTAAATAGCGGCCCGGTGGTATGGCATCTGCTTCCTGAAGCCGGGATCGACCCGCCCCAGCCCGTCCTTGATCTTTGCGCGGCTAAATGATTGAGGTTGCGCGGACGGAAGGGTGGCCGAGTGGTTTAAGGCACCGGTCTTGAAAACCGGCGTGCCTGCAAGGGCACCGTGGGTTCGAATCCCACCCCTTCCGCCATCCGCTGTTCGACGGACCATGCAGGACCTGCGCGAGGTCGTGTATGACCTCGTCGTCGATCAGCTCAAGGTCAAGCAGGCAACCTATCTCGGTCACTCGCTCGGCGGCCAGCTCGTCATGGGCTAGCGGAGTTGCCGGCCAGGTGCTGGCGATGACGATCGACATCGCCGCGCTCGGGCATGCCGTCCATGGTGCCCATTCGGCCGGCCGCGCTGCTGCCCGTCGATATATCCGCAGAAGATCCTTATTGCGATCGCACTGCGCCGGATCGAGTTCGAACAGCGGTCGGCTGATCCAGGCGCAAATTCACTTCCTCAAGAGCGACGATCTCAAACCGCTTCGCGACGCCGTCAATAGCGCGGCCGAAGCAGGCATCGGCAGGCGCGGAAATTGTAGGAAGAGCCGCTCGCAGGGATCGGCATCAAGCGCGGAACAGGAAGCGCCTGACCAGACCTTTGACCCAGATCAAAGGTCACCCTTGGACCTGACGGCATCATTTTCCGGCGGATGTCCATCTCCGATCGATTTCCGGAGTCAGACCATGAAGGCCGTTTCCGCCGAAGAAGCCGTTGCGATGATCCCCAATGGTGCGAGCATCATGGTCGGCGGTTTCATGGGCGTCGGTTCGCCGGAGCGGCTGCTCGACGAACTGGTCCGGCAAAAGAAATCCGGCCTTGCACTGATCAGCAACGATGCAGCGGTGCCCGGCAAGGGCGTCGGCAAGCTGTTCGAAGGCGCGCAAGTGTCGCGCATGATCGGCACCCATATCGGTCTGAACCCAAAGGCGCAGCAGCAGATGCTGGGCAAGCAGATCAGCGTCGATCTCATCCCGCAGGGCACATTCGTCGAACGCATCCGCGCTGGCGGCTGCGGCCTCGGTGGCGTGCTCACTCCGACCGGCGTCGGGACGCTGGTCGAGGACGGCAAGCAGAAGATCGAGGTGGACGGCAAGGCTTACCTGCTCGAGACCGCCCTGCGCGCAGATTTCGCGCTGGTGCACGCATTCCTCGCCGACTATGCCGGCAACCTTTCCTATGCCCTCACCGCGCGCAACTTCAATCCTGTCATGGCGATGGCGGCCAACACGGTGATCGTGACTGCCGAACATATCGTTCCGGTCGGCGTCATCGCACCCGACCATGTCGTCACGCCTGGCCCCTTGGTCGATTATATCGTCGCGAACGGGTGACCCCCATGGACGCACAAACCATCATTGCCCGCCGCGTGGCGCAGGAGCTTCGTCCCGGCAATCTGGTCAACCTCGGCATCGGCATCCCGACGCTGGTTGCCAATTACGTTCCGAAAGGGCTGAATGTCTTTTTCCAGTCCGAAAACGGACTGATCGGCACTGGTCCCATTCCCGAGCAAGGCATGGCACATCCGTTTCTGACGGATGCCGGCGGAAGGCCAATCAGCGCCCTGCCCGGGGCAGCCACTTTCGACAGCGCCATGTCGTTTGGACTGATCCGCGGCGGTCATGTCGACATCACCGTTCTCGGCGGGCTACAGGTCGATGCCGGAGGTCGGCTCGCGAACTGGATGATCCCCGGCAAGCTGGTCCCGGGCATGGGCGGCGCCATGGACCTGGTAAGCGGCGCCAAGCGCGTCATCGTGGCCATGCAGCACGCTGCCAAGGGCAAATCCAAGATCGTCGCCAGGTGCAATTTGCCCCTGACATCGGCACGGGTGATCGATCTTGTCGTCACCGAGATGGCGGTCATCGCCTTCCCTGACGGCAAGGCGACGCTGCTGGAGACGGCACCCGGTCTCAAGATCGCCGAGGTGCTGGCCGTCACGGAGGCCGAACTCGATATTCCCGACAAGGTGCCGGAAATGAAGTTCTGATCAACGCGGATCGCTACCCCGCCTTAGGGGCCACTACCGCGTGGTGATCGAAATCGACGGCGGCAAGCGCCCGGTCTGTGTCGCCGAAGTGATCGGGCTGCATTACGGCTGAGGCAAAGGTTTCGTGGTCTCAATCGATGATGTGATAGCCGCCATCGACATAGAGCACGCCGCCCGTGATCAGCTTGGCCCCATCGAGTGCCAGAAAAGCGGTGGCATTACCGACATCATCGATGCTG
The DNA here is from genome assembly GCF_018129385.1 of Bradyrhizobium lablabi. Lineage (GTDB taxonomy): Bacteria > Pseudomonadota > Alphaproteobacteria > Rhizobiales > Xanthobacteraceae > Bradyrhizobium > Bradyrhizobium lablabi_C. The sequence continues at coordinate 462,606 of NZ_JAFCLN010000002.1, read as the reverse complement.
ACCAGGCTTCGCGTCGGCGCCTGCGATTGCGCCTTGTCCATCAATTCGTCGAATTCGGGGATTCCCGACGCGGCGCGCGTGGCCAGCGGCCCGGGAGAGATGGCGTGGACACGAATGCCCTTCGGCCCGAGCTCTGCCGCGATGTAGCGAACCGCGGCCTCGAGAGCGGCTTTCGCAACGCCCATGACGTTATAGTTCTTCACCACCATCTGGCTACCGTAGTAGGTCATGGTAAAAATGGTGCCGCCATTCTTCATCAGCGGCTCGGCCAGATGCGCCATCCGCATGAACGACCAGCAGGACACGTCCATGGTCTTCTGGAAGCCTTCCCGATCGACGTCGACGACGCGGCCGTGCAATGCCGCCTTCGGCGAGAAAGCGATCGAATGAAGCAGGAAGTCGAGCTGCCCCCATTCTTTCTTGATATGCTCGAATACCTTCTCGGTTTCGCCTTCGACCATGACGTCGAGTGGCATGAAGATCGGCGATTCCAGCGCCTTGGCGAGCGGCTCGACGTGCTTCCTGGCCTTCTCGTTCAAGTAGGTGACGGCCACCTCGGCACCGAGCGCCCGAAACGCCTTGGCGCAACCCCAAGCGATGGATTGGTCGTTGGCAATGCCGACGATGAGCCCCTTCTTGCCCTTCAGCGCGACATTGGTCTCAGGAAAAACGGGAATGTTCATGACACTCTCGCGCGATGCTGGCTGGGCGATTGCTGGTTCATGAGCAGCGCCAGCGTATGCTGGGCAATCATCCGCTCTTCGTCGGTGGGTACGACATAAACGGGAATGCGGCTTTCGGACCGCGATATCCTCGTGGCATGCCGCGCATTCTCGGCCGGATCGATCGCGACACCAAGCCAGGCCAGCTTCTGGGCGATGCGGGCGCGGAGGGTTGCCGAATTCTCGCCGATCCCTGCCGTGAACACGAAGGCGTCAAGGCCCTGCAATGCGGCCGCCAGCATGCCCGCATTGAGACCGACTCGATAGACAAAGTAATCGATCGCGAAGGCTGCGCGCGGATCCTCGCTGGTTTCGAGTTCGCGCATGTCGTTGCTGACGCCGGACAGACCTTTCAAGCCGCATTCGCGATAAAGGAAATTCTGCACGTTTGTCGCCGACATGCCCTTCTCTGAGATCAGGTAGAGCACGACTCCCGGATCGATCTGACCCGGCCGCGTCCCCATCGCCAGTCCATCGAGCGCGGTAAAGCCCATCGTGCTCTCGACGCTCTTTCCATCCTTGATCGCACTCATTGAGGCGCCGCTGCCGAGATGCGCAACGATTACCCGTCCGGCCGCAATATCGGGCGCCACCTCCGGCAACCGCCGGGCAATGTACTCGTAGGACAGGCCGTGGAAGCCGTAACGCCTGACGCCTTCCGTATGAAGCTGGTGCGGAATCGCATAATAATCCGCCAGCGCATCGTGATCGCGGTGGAAGCCGGTATCGAAGCAGGCAACCTGCGGCAGGTTCGGGCGGGTATTGAGCAGCGTTTTGATCGGCGCCAGATTATGCGGCTGATGCAGCGGCGCCAGCGAGACGAACCGCTCCAGTCGGCTCACGACCCCATGATCAATCAGCACCGGGCGGGAATAGTCCGGTCCGCCATGCACGACGCGATGGCCGACGGCGATGGGATTGATGCTGTTTTCCTCCCGAAGCCACGCGCCCGCAACCGCCATCGCAGCCGGCACGTCGGCAACGGCTTCGATCGGATAGGCTCTGTCGGCCATGGGATCGCCATTCGGACCACTTGCGCGCAGCCGCGGACGGCTGCCGATGCCGTCCATCTGGCCCTTGATCTGCCGCTGCAACCGGCCCTCGCCTTCTACCGCGAAGACCTGGAATTTCACGCTGGAGGAGCCGGCATTGACGACGAGGATCGTATCCATGGCGGTCACGCGGCGGCGACAGGCGCCTTGCGCCTGCGGGCATCGGCCATGAGCGCAGCAACCGCAGCGGAAGCCATCCGCGACCGCGCGGAGTCGGCCCGCGACGTCAGGACAACCGGCACGCGTGCGCCGAGCACGATACCGGCGCCGTCGGCCTTGGCGAAATAGGCGAGATTCTTGGCCAGCATGTTGCCGGACTCCAGATCCGGCACGACCAGTATCTGCGCCTTGCCGGCAACCTCCGACTTGATGCCCTTGATCCGCGCCGCCTCCGTGTCGATGGCGTTGTCGAAAGCAAGCGGACCGTCGAGCAAGGCGCCCGTAATCTGCTTGCGGTCGGCCATCTTGCACAGCGCGGCAGCCTCGATGGTAGACGGAATCTTGGAGGTCACGGTCTCGACTGCGGAGAGGATCGCGACGCGCGGTGTCGTGCCGAAGCCGGCCTGGTTGAACAGATCGACGGCGTTCTGAATGATGTCGCGCTTGACGTCGAGATCAGGGAAAATGTTGATGGCAGCGTCGGTGACGAACACGGTTTCGGCGTAAGCCGGCACGTCCATGATGAAGACGTGGCTGATGCGCCGGTTGGTGCGCAGCCCGCCCTCCTTCGCCGTGACGGCGCGCATGATCTCGTCGGTGTGCAGGCTGCCCTTCATCAGGGCTTCGCCCCTACCTTCGTGAATCAGCTGGACCGCGCGCGTCGCGGCGGCCGCCTCGGTCGGCGGCGTGTCAATGAGCTCGCAATCTGAAATGTTCAGGCCGTGCTTGGCGGCGACATCGTTGATCCTGGACGCCGGACCAACAAGGATCGCCTTGATGATCCCGGCCTGCGCCGACTCGATCGCGCCACGCAACGAACTCTCGTCGCAGGGATGCGCGACGACGGTGGAGACAGTCGGGACTCCCTTCGCGGCAGCGATCAGACGGTCATACTTTGACCCGGGCGGCTTCGTGTCGGCTGGCATGGCGCTCATAATTCGCTCCGGAAATTTTTGTGAGACCAACGCTGGCGAATTTGCACCCCAACCCAATCTGACGAGCCTTGATCTAGGTCAACATCGCGGCGCGCCGCAGGACGCGGCTTTGAAGGACGCGCCGACGTCAGCACCCGCACGAAAGCGCTGACATTCGTCTGATTGGCTTGACATAGATCAATTCGAGACCGCTCCGGTCACCCTTAGCCTGACAGGAATAACCTGGTTCGCTCCGCGGCGATCCTGTGCCAACCGGACGCAGGCGAGGCCGACGCAAAATTCGACACGGGGAGGTTCTCATGAAGGGCAGCGCTGCGCTCAAGAAGGACGTCGGTACGGCGGATAGCTGGAGAAGCTTCCAGCCGGGTGACTGGACCTCGTCCATCAATGTCCGAGACTTCATCGTAAGGAACGTTGCCCCTTATTCGGGAGACGAGCAGTTTCTGGCGCCGGCCTCGCAACGCACCAAGGCCGTATGGGCAAAGCTTCAGCCCTATTTCGCAGAAGAACGGAAGAAAGGCGTGCTCGCCGTTGACGCGAAGAATCCGTCGACCCTGCTGGCGCACGAGGCCGGTTATATCGACCGCGACAACGAGGTCATCGTCGGCCTTCAGACCGACCAGCCGTTCAAGCGGGCAATCTTTCCATTCGGCGGCCTGCGCATGGTGGAGGCGGGCCTCAAGGCTGCGGGCTTCGAGCCCGACGCTCAGGTCCACGAAGCCTTCACCAAGTATCGCAAGTCGCACAATGATGGCGTCTTCGACGCCTATACGCCCGAGATCATGAATTGCCGCCGGTCCGGCATCATCACCGGCCTGCCTGATGCCTATGGCCGAGGCCGCATCATCGGCGATTACCGCCGGGGCGCGCTGTACGGCACCGACCGCCTGCTCGAGGTCAAACGCCAGGAACGCGCACAGATCGACGACATGTGGCCGAGCGACGAGATCATTCGCCAGCGCGAGGAACTCGCCGAGCAGATACGCGCTCTTCAGGATCTTGCGGCCATGGCAAAGCGCTATGGCTTCGACATCACCCAGCCCGCGATGAACGCCCGTGAAGCGTTCCAGTGGACCTACTTTGCCTACCTTGGAGCGATCAAGGAAGCCAATGGCGCGGCCATGTCGATTGGCCGCATATCGAGCTTCCTCGACATCTTCATCGAACGCGACCTGAAGGAAGGGACGCTCGATGAATTCGGCGCGCAGGAACTCTGGGATCAACTGGTGCAGAAGCTGCGGATCGTGCGCTTCCTTCGCACGCCCGACTACGATGCGTTGTTCAGCGGCGACCCCTACTGGGCGACCGAATGCGTCGGCGGCATGGATCTCGACGGACGCGCGCTGGTGACCAGGAGCAGCTACCGCATGCTGCATACGCTCTATAATCTCGGGCCGGCACCTGAGCCGAACATAACCGTGCTCTGGTCCAACCATATGCCGCAGGCCTTTAAGCGCTACTGCGTCAAGGTCAGCAAGGACACGTCGTCGCTGCAATACGAGAACGACGACCTGATGCGGCCGTTCTGGGGCGATGACTACGCAATCGCCTGCTGCGTGTCGGCCATGCGGCTCGGCAAGCAGATGCAGTTCTTCGGCGCCCGCGTCAACCTGGCAAAGGCCCTGCTCTACGCCATCAATGGCGGCCGCGACGAGGTTTCGGGCGAACAGGTTGCGCCCAAAACCATGCCGGTTACCGGTGACTTCCTCGACTACGACGACGTGATGGCGAAGTTCGACACCACCATGGAGTGGCTAGCGAAGACCTACGTGCATGCCATGAACTGCATCCATTACATGCACGACAAGTACTTCTACGAGCGCCTGGAAATGGCGCTGCACGATCGCGACATCCTGCGCACCATGGCGTTCGGGATCGCCGGACTATCGGTGGTTGCCGACAGCCTGAGCGCCATCAAGTACGGCAAGATGCGTGTTACGCGTGACGCGACCGGACTGATCGTCGACTACCAGAACGAGGGCAACGCCTCGACCCCGCAGTTCGGCAACAACGACGACAGGGTCGACCAGATCGCGTCGGAGATCGTCACCTCCTTCATGGAGAAGATCCGCAAGCATCCGACCTATCGCAACGCAACACATACGCAGAGCGTTCTCACCATCACGTCGAACGTCGTCTACGGCAAGGCGACCGGCAACACGCCGGATGGCCGCAGGAAGGGAGAACCGTTCGGCCCGGGTGCGAACCCGATGCACGGCCGCGACAGTCACGGCTGGCTGGCGTCCTGCCTCTCCGTTGCAAAACTGCCCTACAAGGATGCGCAGGACGGCATCAGCTACACCGTCTCGATCGCACCGCAGAAGGCGCACCTGTCGGAAGGCCAGCTCATCGAGGAGGCCACCAAGGCGTTCGACATGTATTTCGGCCGCGGCGGCTTCCACATGAATCTCAACGTGATCGATCGAGAGACGCTGGAGGATGCCATCAAGAATCCGGACAAGTATCCCCAGCTCACCATCCGCGTGTCGGGATACGCCGTCAATTTCGTCCGCCTGACGCCGGAACAGCAAAGGGATGTGATCAGCCGTACCTTCCACGGCCAGATCTGAATTTCGGGGATTGGCGATGTCGACGGTGCAACCGCTCGAATCGGGCAGTCGCCACGACCTCCGTACGGGCGCCTCACCTGATGCGCCCGACGAGGACAAGTTCAAGGACGAGGAAGGTGCGTTCGGATACTGCCATTCCTACGAGTCGTCGTCGCGTTACGACGGGCCCGGCCTGCGGGTCGTCCTGTTCATGTCAGGCTGCCTCTTGCGCTGTAGCTATTGCCACAACCCGGACACCTGGCACCTCAAGGACGGCACCTACGTTTCGGCAGAACAGGTGCTGAAACGTCTTGGCGACTTTGCCCCCTCGCTGCGCAGCGTCGGCGGCGGGCTGACCATCTCGGGCGGCGAAGCGATGGTGCAGCTCGCTTTCGCCAAGCGCATTTTTGCCGGCGCCAAGGCGATGGGTTTGCACACGGCGATCGAGACGTCCGGCTTCCTTGGCGATCGGGCTGACGACTCCTTTCTCAACGTGGTCGATCTCATACTGCTCGATATCAAGAGTTCCGATCCCCTCACCTACCGAAAGGTGACGGGCCGGGACATCGCACCAACACTACGCTTTGCCGAGCGTCTGGCGTCGATCGGCAAACCCGTCTGGGTCCGTTTCACACTCGTTCCCGGCGCCACCGACGACCCGGCCAACGTCGAAGGCATCGCGCGGTTTGTCGCTCCCATGAAGAACGTCGAATGGGTCGAGGTGCAACCCTTCCATCAGATGGGTTCCTTCAAATGGAAAGCGATAGGCCTCGACTACAAGCACGAAAACACACCACCCCCTACGCGAGAGTTGGTGAACAGGGTTATCGGCCAATTTCGCGATGCTGGCTGCAATGCCCGCTAGCTGCCCTGAATTGAGTCGGAGAGTGAAATGTTGGATGTTGCGCGCGATATCATCGGCAGCCAGCCGATACTTACAGCCTTTCTCGCGATCGGCGTCGGCTATCTGGTAGGCCAGATCAATATCTTTGGTTTCTCCCTCGGCGTCGGCGCCGTGCTCTTCGTGGGCCTCGCCATCGGCGCGTTCGCGCCGAAAGCCCAGATCATTGGTCCGATCGGTCTCACCGGCCTGATCATGTTCCTCTACGGTATCGGAATTCTGTACGGCCGGCAGTTTTTTGAAGGCATGGTCGGCGCCGGACAGAAGTACAATCTCCTCGCCCTGATCGCGTGCCTTGCGGGTCTTGGTGTGGCGCTCCTGCTGGGGCAGATGTTCGGCGTAAAGATGGGGCATACGCTCGGAATTTACGCGGGATCGATGACGAGCACGGCCACCCTTCAGGCGGCGCTGGATGTCACCAAAAGCAAAGACCCGTCGATCGGCTACTCGATCGCTTATCCATTCGGCGTCATCGGCCCGATCCTGTGCATCTATTTCATGACGCGCATGGTGAAGCCGAAATTCCCAACCAAGGCCCAACGCTTTCACATGGGCGAAATTTCCATCGGCGCCGGCTTTGCCGGCCGTACCCTGGATGAACTCAGCAAGGAAGCTCTGAGCGGTGCCCAGGTCACCATGGTTCGCAAGGCGGACCAGAATATCGTGCCATTGGGTGACATTGTGTTGTCCGCCGGCGATGCCGTGCTCGTTGTTGCGGAAAGCCAGGACGCGATTGCAAGCGCCGCAGCAAAAGTCGGAAAACTGGAACCGGGGCGGCTGGCCAGTGACCGGGCTGATCTTGACTACATTCGCGTGTTTGTCGGCAAGGCCAGTGTGGTCGGAATTCCGCTCTCCAGTCTCCCCATGCCATCAGGTTTTCCCGCTCACCTCCTCCATGTACGGCGCTACGATGCCGACCTTGTGCCGTCGCCCGACTTGATGCTGGAGTTTGGCGACCGCGTCGGCGTTCTGACACGCCCGGATCGCAAGGAGGAAATTCGCAGGCATTTCGGCGACACGGTGAAGGCGACCGCCGAGTTCAGCTACGTCTCCCTCGGGCTTGGCATGGTGATGGGCGTTCTCCTTGGCTTGATCCCGATCCCGATCCCGGGCGTTGGCGTGGTCACGCTTGGCATTGGCGGCGGACCGCTGATCGTCGCCCTCATCCTTGGCAAGCTGCGCCGTACGGGCCCCATGCTCTGGACCATGCCGCTGCCGGCCAACATCGTGCTGCGAAATTTCGGCCTTGCGATGTTTCTCGCAACCGTCGGCGTCAACGCCGGGCAACCCTTTGTCCGAACGGTCGCTGAATCCGGCTTCACGATGCTGTTCATCGGAGCTGCCGTCCTGCTCACCACGGTGGCGATCGTTCTGCTGGTCGGCCACTATCTCATGCGAATTCCCTATGACGATCTCGTCGGAGTGGCGTCGGGAGCGACCGGAAATCCCGCCATTCTCGTCTACTCGACCAAAATGGCGCCTACCGAGCGGCCCGATATCGGGTACGCGATGATCTTTCCTTCCATGACGCTGGTGAAGGTCATCGCCGTGCAGATCGTCGGACTTCTGGCGATAGGTAGCGCCGGTGGCTGAGGCCCGGCGATCGAGGATGCACAATGGCTGACTCCGGACGCGCGCCCATTTTTAATCTGCAGGCCTACAGCCCGGCCGAGATCAAGGAGGCTGTCGAAAAGGTTGGCGTGAAGAAGGCCAATCTGCCCTTCCTTACCTCTTTCATGCTGGCGGTCGTGGCAGGTGGCGGCATCGGGTTCGGCGCGCTCTATTACACGATCGTTGCCAGCGATCCGACGCTCAGCTTCGCCACGGCACGCGTCGTTGGCGGACTCGTTTTCACCCTCGGATTGACACTCGTTCTCGTGGGAGGAGCCGAGCTGTTTACAGGCAACAACCTGATCGTGATGGCTTGGGCCAGCGGCAAAGTTTCCACGGGTACGATGCTGCACAACTGGACCATCGTCTACTTCGGCAACTTCACCGGAGCGCTTGGGCTGGTTTTCCTGGTCTTCTTTTCCCATCACCTCGACATGAATGATGGCCGTATCGGCCTGTCGGTACTGAACACGGCTGCCGGAAAGATCCGGCCCGATGTCGTCGCGCTGTTCTTCAAGGGCATTCTGTGCAACGTGCTCGTGTGCGCGGCCGTCTGGCTTGCTTATGCAGGCCGATCGGTCACCGACAAGATGGTTGCAGTCGTGCTGCCGATCTCTGCCTTCATAGCAGCCGGGTTCGAGCACTGCGTGGCTAACATGTACTTCCTGCCGTTGGCATGGCTACTTGTCCAGACCGGGCATGCCCCGGCGAATTTCGATACTTCCCTCATCACCATACCAGGCATATTGCACAATCTCGTGCCGGTAACGCTGGGCAACATTGTCGGCGGCGCCGGCTTTGTCGGCGCCGTCTACTGGGTGATCTATCGAGTAACGTTCGGCGTATCCCGCGAGAAGCAGGAGCAAGCGCGCCTATGACGCCTTGCTCCCAAGCGATCTGACATTCGAGCCGTCTGCTGCATCCAGCCCGAACAGGCCGGCGACCTGCTTGAGCCGTTTCGCCACCTCACCGGATATCTCGGCGCTGGCCGACAGCACTTCCTGAATGGCCGCAAACACCTTCCTGCGCTGTTCCGCATTCTTCGGCAGCAGCTTCGGTATCGCCGCGAGCGCCGCTTCGCGGTCGAGCAACAACATGAAGAATTGCTCTCGAACCAGCGTCTTGAATTCGGCCAAGGTTATTCGTTTCGACTCGTCGGTCTGGCGCAGTCGCCGTAAGGCTTCAAGGCTGCGCTCATCCACCATGCCGCGGGCGGATCCGACGTAGAGCAGCGCACGCACGCCGGCTTCGCGCAATCCGCCGGAACTGATCTTTGACTTCAACTCGGTGACACGCGCCTCCAGCAGCTCGCGATGCTTCGGATCCATCTCGCGCGGACCCGACGGCATGGACTTCGGATCGACGCCAACCGCGGCTTGCAATGCGGGCGAGCCGTAGATGGCAAGGAACATCGCTTCGCTGAGCGCTTCCTGTGAATCTCGCCATTGATCGAGGGAACTGACGATCTGCTTCGATATCCTGTCCTGGAATGCCAGGAAAGGATTGTCGTTGGCGACGGGCTTGCGTCGTTCGCGCGCCTTTTCGGCCGCATTTCCTACGACCTGCATGAAGGGATTCTGGCTGCTGAACGCCTCGTACTGAAGCCGAAGTGGATGCCAGTTGCGCATCATCTCGGCCATCTGCGGCGTAACCATGGACTTGACCCAAGGCTGCACATACTTGCGGTAAGCCTCGATGTTCATCTCCGAAACGCGCTTGGCGGTCTCGAAGCGCCGTTCATCTTCGGGCGAATTGCCGCCCATATTGCGGATATCATCCAGCGTGCGCGCTTCACAGCGCATCACCCATTGCCCGACCGCGAGCTCGGCGTTTGTGGTGTCGGCCCCCCTCGCCTCGAAGGTCGCCTCATAGAGCCCCGGCGGCAGCACGTCGATCAGGTCGATGTTGCTGGAGAACTCGGCATGTTCCTTCTTGGCGATTCCCCCCGAGACGAAGATGCCGAGGTGACCGATCGTTTCATGGACGGTGTAGACGATCGTCTGGCCATAGGCCCTGATCTCGTCGACGTCGGCATATAGCTCGAGAATCCAGTGCAGCGCCTGCTGCGGTGGCGTGATGTTGTCGCCCTTGGAGCAGAACACGACGATCGGCGAGCGAATGTTGCGCAGATCAACGGGGCTTCCGTCCGACATCTTGATGCGGCCGGCGGCAAGGTTGTTGCCGATGAACAACTCGTCGACGATGAACTGGATTTCTTCCGCGTTCAGATTGACGTGGCCGCCCCACCAGCGCTCGAACTCGAGATAGCGGTCGGCCTCGGTGTCGACCTTGGAATAGACGTTGTATTGCTTGGTCCAAAGCGTGTTCGACGGGTTCTGGTTCTCGAAATTCTGCACCAGCCAGGCGCCGTCGAACTTGCCGCCTCCGAGGTCGCTGGACAGCGCGGTCAGCCAACTGCCGCCGAGCAGGCCGCCCGAATAGCGCATCGGATACTGGCCGCGCACGCCCGCCCAATAGGCTAACGGTGCGCCGGCGATGATCAGCGGGCCGAACAGTTCCGGCCGGAGCGAGGCAAGGATCATGACCGCCCAGCCCGCCTGGCAATTGCCGATCACGCATGGCTTGCCGTCGGCCTCGGGATGCCGTTCGATCACCTTCTCGATAAAGATCGCCTCGGCGCGAGCGATGCGCTCGATGGTCTGGCCCGGCATGGGCTCGGGCAGGAAGCCGACGAAATAACAGGGATGGCCAGCCTTCATGGCGACGCCGATCTCGCTATCGGCCTTGAAGCCGCCGATGCCAGGCCCATGACCGGCGCGCGGATCGACCACGATGAACGGCCGCCGCTTGAGGTCGATCTCCACGCCCTTGGGCGGAATGATGCGCACCAGCGCGTAGTTGACCGGCTGTTCAAGCTTACGGCCGTCGATGATCAGTTCCGCTGCATAGCTCAGGACGTGTGGCGCTGTCTGAGCGACGTGCTCGCGGTACTGGTCGCCGCGCTGGCGCATGATATCCAGGAACAGCACGCTGCGCTGCCCGGCATCGACCATATATTCCACGGCCTTGGCGACGAGCCCCGACATGGGGCCGCCCGGTAGTTGCGAATTGTCCAGTGACATCTCTCGCTCCTTCCACCAGCGATGGGATTGAAGGCGGTTGGCATCATCGGACCTTGACTTAGGTCAATCTCGCACGACCGGACCGGGCCCAATAAGCCACGGACAGGGAACATTCATGTCGGCGCCAGGCGACTACTCCGCTATCGAGCACATGCGCGACGGGCGCAATGTCGAAATCCGCGCGCTACAGCCCGACGACAAGGACGACATGCTAACCGCTGTCGGCCGCACCGGCATGCAGTCGCTGCAACGACGCTTCTTCGTGGCAAAGCGCGGTTTCTCGGAAAAGGAGATCGCCTTTTTCATGAATATTGATTTCATCAATCATGTCGCTCTTGTGGCGCTGGCCGATGAGGACGGATGCAAGGTGATAGTCGGTGGCGGGCGGTACATCGTGACGGAGCCAGGAAATGCCGAAATCGCCTTCGTGGTGATCGACGACTACCAGGGACAGGGCATTGGCACGCTATTGATGCGTCACCTCGCCGTCATCGCTCGCAAGGCAGGATTGACGCAACTGATCGCCGAAGTGCTGCCCGAAAACGCCGCCATGCGGAAGGTCTTCAGCAAGTTCGGCTTTCAGGCACGCCGGGGACGTGATCCACAAGTCGTTCATCTGACGCTCAGTCTGTAAAGAGCCGCAACCGTCGCCGACGGCGCCATCGATCACCGCTTGCCGTCTCAAGGCTTGGCGGCGTCTGCCTTCTTCCAGGTCTGATCGGGATCGAACCAGTTCATCCGCTTGACGAGCGACCTGGTCGAGTTGCCAAGGTCCTTCTGATAGACCACGCCGTTGTGGTTGACGAGGAAAGTCATGACGCCGGAATTGCCGTATTCGGCTGGATAGGCGAGCAGCGCGAAACCGCCGATCATCTTGCCCTTGACGACATAGCTGAGTGTACCGCCGGGCGCATTTGGGCCTTGCTGGGTGAGAATGCGGTAATAGTAGCCATGATAGGGGATCGGCCCCTCGCCGACCTTGTAGCCTTCTCCGGAGGCCTGCGCCGCGAGTTCGCCGAGCGGGCTGTCGTCGCCGGGCCAGTAGAGGCCGTCCCTTTTGCCTGTGGTGCTGACGATACGCTGCGCATAGGCGCCGACCCCCTGCCCGCGATCCTTCTCGGCATATTCGTTCTGTGCATCGACAAAGGCCAGGCAGGTCTGAATCGCATCGAGTTCGTTGCGGCCGATGCGGCGGTAGAGGATCTCGAGACGGCCTGCCGCAGTGTCGAATTCCCATCCGCTGTTGTTCTTCGTCAACGGGATCGGGAACGGGAAGTCGTCGTTGCCGAGCATTATCACGGCCTTCTTGTCGTCCTCGAGCTTGACCGCGTGCTTGGCGTCGTAAGCGGCCGTGAAGCGCTCACGCGACTCCTTGTCTGCGACATCGTCGCCCGAGGAAATGATGTCCTCGCCGCCGGAGCCGAGCACGCGCAGCATTTCCCTGCGCACGCCGGACTTGATCGCCGTGGCGAGCGCGCTGGCCGCCTCGTCGGGCGACTTGTATATCTGCTGCGCGCTGGCGTTCGGAATGGCGAGGGCCAATATTCCGGCGAACGTGAACCCGGCGCAGGCGATTTGAACAGAGGAAAGCGAACGATGCCCGGTCATGTCAAATCCTCGATCGCGTGGGGACATGCCCGCCCGCGGCAAGCCAGTCATGGTAGGTGCGGAATTGCAAGCCGAGCTTGTCGTAATAGACGCGCAGATAGCCGTCGCCGCCACGCGTCACCGCATCCGGCCTCACCATCTGCACTTCCTGGGCAATCACGCCGACGTAAGCCTTTTGGCTGCCGAGATAGCTGAAGCGGTAATAGCCGAGGCCATTGTCGAGATGGCCGAGCAGCACGACGTCGTGCTTCAGCGCCATGTCGGAACGTCGGCCACCGCCGCCGCCCCGGAAACCGCCACCGCCACCACCTCCACCGCGGAAACCTCCACCGCCGGCCGCGGCAAATCCGCCGCCACCACGGCCACCGCCCGCGAAGGCATGGCCGCCACCGCCTCGTCCGCCAAGACTCATCTGACCGCGCGCGGAAGCGACGTTGGCAGCGCGTCCGCCGCCCGACATACCGCCCAAGGCGCTGTCGCGTCCGCCGCCGCGGCCTCCACCTGAAGGTCCGCGGGCTCGATCGGCCGCAGCCGCGCGGTTGCCGCCGCCACCACCCTTGGCGCGATCACCGCCGCCCTTGGCGCGATCGCCGCCGCCTTTGGCACGATCACCGGCTGCGGCGCGGTCACCCCGATTGCCCCCGCGATCACCGGTCCTGTCGCCCGCACGATCGCCGGCGCGATCACCTGCACGATCACCGGCTCGATCGCCCGCACCCGGACGATCGCCGCCGGGCTTCAGCACCTGCTGACCGTCGCGGCCGCGATAGTTCATGCGGTCGCTGGCACCCGCCCGCGCGGTGTTTTGGCCAAAGCGATTGGCGATATTCTGGTTGGGATATTTGACGCCCGCGCGGTGCGCCGGGTTGTGCTGCCAGCCGCCTCCAACGTTGTTGATCTTGTTGAAGTGGTTGACGTAGACGTTGCGGTTGCCCCAGTTGCAGCCGCCGCCCCAATAGTTGCCCCAGCGCCCGATCGCCCAACCGGCGCCGAAGGCAAGACCGGCTGCGATTACGCCTGCGCCGATATAGGACGGATAGCCGAAATAATAGGGCGGATACTCTGCGTAGGGCCAGGTTCCGTAAACCGTCGCGGGATCGTAGTAGGGAACGTACATGGTATCGGGCTGCGCCTGCTCGATCACGATCACATCCCGATTGTCCTGCTTCTGAACACTGACCTTCTGCTGCTTGTTGCTGACGAGCTTGTTGTTCTTTTGCGCCCTCTCGCGCAGCCGCTGGATCGCGTCCATCACGTCAGGCTGTTGCGCCAACACGGCATCGCCGAGATTCTTGGTCCAGTCGACCTTGTCGCTCATCATGGCAAGCACGTCAGGCGTTGAAACAAGGGCCCTGACACTTTCGTCCCAGGCCTGCTTGTCGACCGCCGCCTTCAGCGCATCGCCCTTCAGGGTCTTGTTGCCCTTCACCCAGCGGTCGGCCTGCACGACTTCCAGCGGATAGGTCGAGGCCGCCAGCACGTTGGCGAGCAATTCATCCGGATACAGCGCGATCGGCGCGACCAGTGCCTCGAGTTGCTCGGGCTTGAGCGTCTCGGCCTGCGGCTGACTCGGCGCCGTCGCCTGGGTCGGCTCAGGCTGGGCTGGTGGCTGCGCTGGTGTTTGCGCCGGTGTGGCTACCGGAGCCGCCAACAGCAGCGCCAGTGCAAGCAATATCGTGCCGCAACGGAACATCGTCGCCTCCATTCCTGTCCTGGCGCAGCTTCCGGCGACCGGCCCGGCGTCCATTGATTCAGATCAATGAAGCGTCGTTCTCTGCGCAGCGGGATTTTGTGCAAGGCATCCAGCGCTCCGATCGCATGGGCCGTCAAGGCCGTGAAAGACTGCTACGCAATCAATGCGCGGGCCACGGTGATATCGGCTGCCGAACGGGCTCTCGGCATCAAGAATGTGCAGCTATGGGCCCGCAGCGTTGAAGATGCGCCATCGAGGCTTGATCTGAATCAAGGTCCGGATCGCGGCCGCAGTCCTAACCTTCTGTGCGGCAGCGGACCCGACCGGGTCTTTCAGGAGAGACTTGTCATGGCCAAGATTGACGACCTGATCCCCAGCGCAAAGGAAATCCAGAAGCAGGCAGCCTTGAAGGAGGCTCAGAAGGCCGACGAGCACGCCAAGCGCCTGGCGGCGGCCGACGCTGAAAAGCGGGCCCTGATCGACAAGTTGAGCAAACCGTCGGGACTGTCGGAGGAGGAGAAGGTTCAGCTTGCCTCGACCGTGATCCAGCGCGCGGTACGCAACGGCTTGTCCGAAGTGCAGGTCTACCGCTTCCCGAATTCGCTATGCACGGACAAGGGCCGCGCCATCAACCAGATGGAGAAGGGCTGGGAAACGACGCTGACCGGGATTCCCAAGGAAATCTTTCAGCTTTGGTCCGATTACCTACAGCCGAGGGGCTATCGCATCCGCTACCAGATCATCGATTTTTCCGGCGGCGTGCCCGGCGACATCGCCATCACCATAAGCTGGGACGGCTAGCCTTTCCGCATCTGAACGGGGGAATCTTTGCGCATGGACAAAGACCGCGCTTCGCCGAAAATGAAGCGGAAGGAATATGAGAAGGAGCTGCGCAAGCTCCAGGTGCAGCTCTGCCATTTGCAGGATTGGGTAAAGGCCAAGAAGCTGAAGGTGATCATCATCTTCGAAGGCCGCGACGCGGCCGGCAAGGGAGGCACCATCAAGGCCCTCACCGAAAAGGTCAGCCCACGGGTGTTCCGCGTCTGCGCCCTTCCCGCGCCGTCAGACCGGCAGAAAAGCCAGCTCTTCCTGCAACGCTACATCGACCAATTCCCCGCCGGCGGCGAGATCGTGATCTTCGATCGGAGCTGGTACAATCGCGCCGGTGTCGAATATGTCATGGGCTTCTGCACTCCAGAAGAGCACAAGCGCTTTCTGGAGCTATGCCCGCAGGTCGAGAAATTCGCCGTCGATGGCGGCATCACCCTGATCAAGCTGTGGCTCGAGGTCGGGATGGAGGAGCAGGAAATGCGCTTCCAGGCTCGCATCGAGGATCCGCTGCGGCAGTGGAAGCTCAGCCCGATGGATACCGAATCGTTCGGGCGCTGGTACGATTATTCACGGGCGCGCGACATGATGTTGGAGGCAACCGACACTGAGCATGCGCCTTGGCGGCTGATCCGCTCAGACGACAAGCGGCGTGCTCGCTTGAACGTAATCTCGCACATCCTCCGAACGATTCCGTACAAGAAGATCGCGCGAGACAAGGTCAAGCTGCCGAAGCGGACCCACAAGGGGCGCTACGACGATCAGGCGAGCTTACGCAGGATGAAATTCGTCGAGGAGCGCTACTAGCGAAAGTGAGAACCCGCACAAGGCGGGTCCCGTCATCTCTCATTGCATCGCGATCGTGACGCCTCCGATGGCGGCCGAGGCTTCGACGCCGACTCTGGGCCCGCTAAGCTGTAGGATCACGCCATTGGCATTCTGCAATTGCACGCCGCCGGCGCCCGCTGCGAGCGCACCGCCCGCCCCACCCACGGCATAGCTGCCGGCGAGATCGCCGGGGCTGCGCAAATTCAAGGCCCTGCCGACAAACTTGCTGGTGGAGGCACCGATCGTGAAGCCCACGCTCATGCCCGACACCGTGAACGGATAGCGCTTGCCGCGGAAGGTAAGCACGCCTTGCCCGCCACCGACGCCGACGATAAAGCCACCCTTGGTGAAGACCACGGCCACCTGGCCGGTTTCAGCAAGGCTTGGCGTCGGCAGACCGGCAGAGACCAAAAACCCCAGTACGCCCGCCAGCGTCATCCAGTTCTTCTTCATCGTTTGCCCCTTCAGGTTTTCGCTTCGCTGTCACTCGATCGATGATCATCCGCGCGCTGGGCGGCTACCTTGATCCAGGTCAAGGTCGAGTTGCGCCGCACGGGTCGATCCGGCCTTCACATCGCTGAGCACGCTGTCCATCCGCCGGGTCCAATTGGCGCTGTCAGTCTTCTTTGCGAGGCCATCGGCCTCCAGGACATCGCGCACCTGTCCCCGCGCACCGACGATCTGGAAGGCAATCCCACGCGAGGCGAGCTCGCCGTGGAGGTCGTGCAGCATCTTGGCACCCGCAAGATCGATGAACGGCGAGGAGGAGAGCCCGCAAACGACCAGCCTGGTGTCCTGCGATGCGTTGACCCTCGCCAGTACGGTCTCCAGCACGGTTTCGGCATTGATGTAGAGCAGCGATGCCTCGGGGCGAAATGCAATCACGCCTGCGAGCGGCTCGACATCCGGATTCCTCGCGCTGTCCGCATAGCGGCCGGTTCCCGGTAGGCGACCCAGGAAAGCCACGTTCGGCTGCGAGGCGCGCGCCAGCAGCAGCAAGATCGAGGCTAGCGCCGCCAGCAGGATGCCTTTGAGAATGCCGAGCAGCAGCACCGAAACAAGTGCGATCGCGGCGGCGTAGAAGTCGATCCGGCTGATCCGCCACATCCGTACCAGCGCAGCGATATCGACCAGCTTGTAGACCGCGGTGAAGACGATGGCGGCCAGCACTGCCTTCGGCAGGTTGGTCAGGAGGCCGGTGAGGAAGAGCAGGCAGATCGCCAGCGTCGCCGAGCAGATGATGAGCGCCAGAGGCGTTTTTGCGCCCGCCTGGTCGTTGACCGCTGATTGCGACAATCCGCCTGCAACGGGATAACCATGGCCGAGCGACACCGCGAGATTGGCCGCACCAAGTCCCAAAAACTCCTGCCGGACGTCGATGGGATAGCCGTGCTTTGCGGCAAAGCTGCGCGCGGCGGACACGCCTTCGATATAGGCGAGCAGCAGGACGCCGGCCGCGAGCGGAAACAGTTCGTCGAACTCCAGCAGGCCAAAGGTCGGCACGGCAAGGCTTGGCAGCCCGCTCGGGATATTCCCGGTCACGGGAATGCCCAGTGACGGCAGTCCGAATATCGTCGCAACAAGAATGGCCAGAGCGACCACCGTGAGCCCGACCGGCCGTCCCGGCAGGAAGCGTTCGCCGAGCAGGAGCAGAAGTATCGCTACCAGTCCGATCGTCAGCACGATCCAGTGAATGCTGCCGAGCTGGCCGGCGAGCTTGATCAGGCGTTCGAAGAAATTATGCCCGCCGCCGGCAACGCCGAACAGGCTTGGCAACTGGGTCATGATGATCGTCAACCCTGCCCCGGCCTTGAAGCCGACCAGGATGCTGTCGCTGATCAGGCGCACCAGCATGCTGAGCCGGAAAATCCAGGCGATCAGGCAAAGCACCGCGACGGCCACGGCTGCAAGACTTGCAATCTGCGCATAACGAACCGCATCGCCCGCCGCGAGCGGGCTCACCGTCGCGGCGATCATCAACGAGATCGCGGAGGTGGGACCGACCGCGAGTTGCCGGGACGAGCCGAGCAGCGCATAACCGATGCCGCCCAGCATGTAGCCATAGATGCCGATCTGCGGCGGCAAGCCGGCAAGCGCCGCGTACGCCAGCGACACCGGGATCGCATAGGCGGCAAGCGTGACGCCTGCGATGACATCCGGGCGAAGCCAGGAAGCGCGATACCCGGCGAGCCATGTCAGCGGTGGAAAGAATGCTGTTACCTTCGATTTCATGGTGTCACCGGTTCAAAATTGCTCCGATGCCTCGATGGGGCGCGCCAAGCTGCACACCAGAAGCACAAGCAGCAGTACGAAAACGGGAACGCTAAGGGTCAGCGTCGTCTCGGCGTTGGCAAGAACACCGTGCGTGATCCATGTATAGGTGTCGAGGTAACCGCCTGCGAACGCGAGCAGCACGGCGACCAGCAACGTCTCCTCGCGACGCGCTGGCGGAGCGACGGATTGGATCGACGGCAGCCTTGAGCTCATCGGACCCAGTAAAAGTCGTGGCGGTGCAGGTCAGGCTTGATCTGAATCAATCGGTTCGCGGAAATCCGGCCCTCTGATGAGGGAGTTTCGCACCTCTGCCTGGGACAACGGGAATGTTCCGTCGCCTCTGGAAGATGCTGGTCGTATCCGCGACCGTCATGGCCGCGTCGTTGGCGATGGCGGCCGACGATCCGCCGCCGCGCTTGCAGGAGGAAGTGTGGGCGCTCCCCCTTCCCGTGCCGACCATCGCCTATGTCGTACGCCCTGTCGGCGATGGCCCCTTTCCGCTTGCGATCATGAATCACGGTGTGTCGATGGATCCGGCGCAGCGCATCTTCTTTCCGCTGGTCGAATTTCGCGATGCCGCCATGTGGTTCGCGCGCCGTGGCTACATGGTCGTGGCGCCGTCCGGACCAGGCTACGGCGCAGCAGCAGTCGAAGCTCCGGAAGCCGGCCTGTTCAGCGTGTTCTTCTCCAAAATCGGCAAATGCACGAACCCGAATTTTCGTGACGCGGGGCTTGCGAAGGCTCAGCTCAGCCTTTGGATTATCGAATATATGAGCACGTTGAAACGGATCGTCCCCGACAACGTGATCGTTATCGGCCAATCCGCCGGTGGATGGGGGGCGATCGCGCTGTCGAGCGTCAACCCACCGCCGGTGAAAGCCATTATCACCTTCGCCGCCGGGCGCGGTGGGCGCGTCGACGGCAAGCCCAACAACAATTGTGCGCCGGACAAGCTGGTGGAGGCTACGTCGGAATTTGGCCGCACCTCCCGTGTGCCGATGCTCATGATGTACATCGAGAACGACACTTATTTCGGACCGGAACTGTCGAAGCGGATGCATGCGGCCTTCACCGCAGCCGGCGGCAATGCCGAATACCATCTGTTTCCGCCGCACGGCGGCGACGGGCATTTCTTCGTCGGCATGGCCGATGCGATCCCTGTCTGGTCGCCCTTGGTCGGCGCTTTCCTCGACAAGCACAAGTGAGGAGCCATGCGACATTTTCGATTGCTGCAATTTCTTTTCGGCGTCGCCCTCACCGTGTCGTCGACTGCGCCGGCGCTTGCACAGCAAGCCAAAAAGCTGGCCGCGGACGAATTCGCCACGCGCGGCCAGCGTGAAGCGCGCGCCATCAAATATGGCGCCTGGCAAAAGATCTGCTTCAAGCCGGGTGGCGCAAAAATGGTCTGCCGCACCACCATCGCCGGAACCTTCGAGACGGGTCAGATCGCTGTGCGCATTTACGTCGTCGAGCGAGAGGACGACAGTACCGCAAGGCTGCAACTGTTCCTGCCGGTCGGCCTCTATGTCCGCCCCGGCGTCAAGCTCACCGTGGACAGGGGAACGGCACACACGATCCCGTTCAACTGGTGCCTGACCAACACCTGCATCGCCGGTGATGCCGCGAATCCGATACTGCTCCGCGAGATGGAAGCGGGCAAGGAACTGACGGTGGAGGTCGTCGACACCAACATGCTTGCGGTCACGACCTCACTCCCGCTCGTTCAGTTCGCCGCCGTTCGCAAGGGGGCGCCCACGAAAACCTACGAACAGAATATTGACGAATAGATCACGCCAACGCCGCCGCCTGCTCGATCGTTTCGATCAGCGAGCGGGCGGTGAACGGCTTGGTGAGATAGGCAAGGCAACCCGACGCCATCGCGGCCATGCGAGTGGCGTTGCTGTCATTTCCGGTGATGTAGATGACCGGCAGCGTCACGCCCAGTTCCGTCAGTTGATGGCGCAGCTCGATACCCGATCCGTCGCTCAGGTTGATGTCAAGCACGATGCAAAAGGCCTGATCGAAGTGGTCATGATCCTTCAGGGCCCTTGCCGTTTCGAATGGGATGGTTTCAAAACCGTATTGCTTCAGCAGCCGACGCATGCCCTTGAGCATGGACGGATCATCATCAGCGACAAGGACGGTTTTGCGGCGCTGTTGGGACAAGGTTCTCTGGCTTTCAGATACTGGAAATCAATTTTCGCGGCCACGTAGGACGATCAGCCAACCTTTCCGGTGGACGAAAGTTCCAGAATAACTCCGGCGCCTCATACCGGCTGCCGCACCAGCGTATGTTGCTGCCGAACGCGAAATCTTCATATTGTCCCTTGGGACAGGCGGTTAGGCCAGCAGGCCGAGCCGCTCGGCGATCGTCACCAGCTCCGCCAACGATTGCACCTTCATCTTTTCCATCACCTGATGGCGATGCGCCTTGATGGTGCGCTCGGTCGCTCCCAGCTCATGGGCGATCTGCTTGTTCAGCTTGCCGCGCACGACAAGGTCAAAGACCTGCCGTTCGCGTGGCGTAAGTTCGGCCACCAGCGCGCGCATCTGATCCAGCTTCTGCCGCTCGCATCGAAGATGGGTGTGCCGCGCCAGAGCGCGCTCGATGGCGCGGAGCAATTGCTCCGACTCAACCGGCTTGGTCAAAAAATCCTCCGCGCCGGCCTTGATGGTCCGCACGGTGGTCGGTGTATCGGCATGCCCGGTCAGGAATACGATCGGCAGCGTAGAGCCGACCTCGTTGAGGCGGTCCTGCAATTCCGGGCCACTCAATCCCGGTATCTGCACGTCGAGCAGGATGCAGCCGGGCTCGTTTTCTTCCGGCAGGCGGTCGAGCAACTGCTGGCCCGACGGATAGGACGCGACCTGATAACCGGCCAGCTTCAGCCGCCGCTCGATTGCAGCGCGGAAGGACTCATCATCGTCGACGACATGCACGCGGCTCGTCACAACTGCCTCCTACGCGGCCAGCGGAAGTGTAAAATGAAATGCCGCCCCGCCGCCATGCTGGTTTTCGGCCCAGATCTGGCCCCTGTGGGCCAGCACGATGGTGCGCGCAATGGAAAGCCCGATCCCCATTCCCTGATCCTTGGTGGTGAAAAACGGATCGAAAACCCGACTCAGTTCATCGGCTGGAATGCCCGGTCCGGAGTCCGAAATCGAGACCACGGCCGACGATCCGCCGTTCAGTTCGGTACGGCCGATGACGGTGCGGCCATAGGGCATCGTTGCCACCGCGTCCATGCTGTTGACGACAAGGTTGAGGATGACCTGCTGGAGATGGATCGGATCGCCCCTGATGCGCAGCGCGTTCGGCGCCGTCTGTAGGTACAGCGCCACATTGCGAGCAGAGGCCTGCACCGACATGAACTTGAAGGCTTCGCTCATGATCTCGTTGAGATCGATGTCGCGGGTCTCGAACGGCGTGCGTTTCAGGAAGCCACGCAGGCGGCGAAGTACCTCGCCGGCGCGCTGATCGTCCCGCTTGATGTCGGCGAGGATTTCCCTGATCTCGCCAAGATCGGGATTGTCGGATTTCAGGATCAGCTCGGCGGTCTCGGCATTGGTGAGGATCGCCCCGAGCGGCTGGTTGAGCTCATGCGCGATGGACGATGACAATTCGCCCGTCGTCGCCCGCCGGTTGACGTGCGCAAGTTCGGTCATTCGCTTCCGCGATTCCACCTCTGCGTGACGCCGCATGTGCCGCTCATGCAGCAAAAAAGCGATCAGCCCCGCCTGGATCAGCAGCGCTGCGGCGACGAGCGCGCTCTGCCAGCGATACTTTTCGAGGAAGCTCGGGTCACGGAAACGGATTTCACTGCCAGCCGGCAGACTGGATTGGCTGACATTCCAGCGCTGCATCTGCGGCCAGTTGAAGATCGGCTTGACGCCTCCGTGCACAGGTGGAACCTCCGCCGCACGCGCGCCGTCCAGAATGCGAAGCGTGACCCCGGCGACCTCTTCGCCGATCTGGCGGGGAAGCAGGACGTATCCGCCGATTCCGCCGGGGACCAGAAATGTTTCGGCAGGAGTGATGATCGGCCGGTTCGCCCTCTCCGCAATGAGTCCAAGTGCGACGGATGGCAGATAGAATTTTCCTTCGCCGTCGGAGAACATGGCGGAGTAGATGATGGCGCTGCGTTCCGGCAGCTCTGCCACGCGTTGGCGGACGTCCGCCAGTTTTTGACCGACGAGATCGATCACCTTCAGGCCGGCGGCCGC
Organism: Bradyrhizobium lablabi; assembly: GCF_018129385.1. Lineage (GTDB taxonomy): Bacteria > Pseudomonadota > Alphaproteobacteria > Rhizobiales > Xanthobacteraceae > Bradyrhizobium > Bradyrhizobium lablabi_C. Next base: position 440,139 of record NZ_JAFCLN010000002.1, on the reverse strand, counting down.
GGTGCCGACTTCATCGCCCCAGTTGCGGTAGACAACCAGCGAATTCCAGGGGTCCCCGACAAGAGCGATCGTATCGAGATCGGGCACCACGGCCCGCGCCGCCTCGATCTCGAAGGCAAGCGGCAAGTGGTTGATCACGCCCGTGACATTGGGCGGCCGCTTGAGGCGCGCGACATCCATCTCGTCGAGCATTGCGTAAACCACCGGAATGCCCGGCCACAATTCGTCGCGCCATTTGACCACAAGCTCGGTCGTGGCGGCACCGACCGATACAAGCGCGCCGATCGTCTTGTCTTGATACTTCTCCTTCAGGTACCGCTTCAGGCTGGCCTCAAAGACCGGACCGGAAAAGCGGCTCAGGTCGAGATTTTCGCTGTACAGCGCCACGTGCTCATCGGGATGATTGGCGACCGTGCCGCGCAGGCTTGAAAGCAACTGATAGTAAAACGGTCCTCCGTCCGACTGATCGAGCACCAGAACGGAATGCGGCCGCCTCTCCTGCGCCGAAAGCGACATCGGCGCGAGCAGCGTGACCAATCCGACGATCAGGCCTTTGATCCTCACCACGTCCCCCCGGACAGCAAGGCGTTGCAATCGAAATTAGCACTCCGCCGCTCGAACGGAAACACCGCGGTCGCTGTCCTCCGGCAGCCATGTTGACGCATCGGCTCTCCGCCATCGGACCTGTCCTCAGGGACAATGGATTGCGCCCGCGCAATGGTGAGAATGCCTGCCGCTGTGAGACGACCTTCGCGGAATGCGACAACGGCGTTGCATGCACTATTTGAGAAGGTTTGGCCTATCGCCAAAGCGTCACCTTCGAAGGAGATGGTCCATGTTTGCCTGCACCAGCCTCGGCCCGGCCGGCTTCCCCGGCATTTTCGATGCGGAATACCCCGAAAAAGGTTCAGCCTTACGGATCAATTTGAATGAATTCAGCTACAGGAAGGGCGCCGAGATTTTCGGCGAGAAGGAGCCGGCCGATTACGTCTACCAGATCGCTACGGGTGCGGTGCGAAGCTACAAGCTGCTCTCGGACGGACGCCGCCAGATCGGTGCCTTTCACCTCGCCGGCGATATTTTCGGTCTCGAGATCGGCACGGACCACCGCTTCACCGCGGAGGCGATCGTAGATACTACCGTTCGCCTGATGAAGCGGCGCAGCCTCGAGCTCGTCGCCCAGAACGACCTGATGGTCGCCCGCAATCTCCTCAGCATGACCACGAACAACCTGCGACATGCCGAGGATCATATGCTGCTGCTCGGCCGCAAGACGTCGCTCGAGCGCGTCGCCGCCTTCCTGATCGAGATGGACAAGCGATCGACAGCGGCCGGCATTCTTGCGCTGCCGATGTGCCGCCGCGACATTGCCGACTATCTCGGACTGACGCTGGAGACGGTGTCGCGCGCGCTCTCGCGCCTGCATGCCCTCGGCATCCTCGCCTTCATCGGCAACAACCAGCGCCAGATCGTGCTGCGCGACCGGGACAAGCTCGCGAGCCTCGATCTTCAGTACTGAAAAAGCGTGCCGGGGCCGCCGTCCAGCCAGGATGCGCGACAGTGACGCTCATCAGATGCAGCCGCTTTCCGCCGCGCCGCGGGCAACGCTGATCGCGCTGGCCGTCGCCGACGCACTAATTCAGCATCACACTTTTCCCAGTTCCCTGTCTTTCGCGACCACATCGGTATCGGATGCAATGGTCAGTGGGTCGTCATCGCGCACCCACGCCGTCAGCAATTCCCAGACGACCGCCAGTATAATCGGTCCGATGAAGAGGCCGACAATGCCGTGCGCCAGCGTGCCGCCGATCACGCCGAGGAAGATGACGAGGGCGGGCGTGGTCAGTCCGCGTCCCATCACGATCGGTTTGAGCACGTTGTCGGCGAGGGACGCCGGCAGGATGCAAAGCGTGATCACAAGCGCTACGGCAAACGATTTGGTCATCCAGACCCAGATGAGTACGGGAATGACGATGATGGCCGAGCCGATCTGTAGAATTCCGAGCATCATCACCGCAAAGGCCAGCAGTCCCGCCCACGGAACGTCGGCCAGCTTCATGATGATCCCGATGACCAGGCCCTGCGCGACCGCGATGCCGATCACGCCTTGCGCCACCGAACGGATGGTTGCTCCCGCCAACGCCAGAAAGTCCACGCTGCGTTCAGCGACGACCCGGGACAGGAACCGCTTGCTCGCCGCAACCAGCCGTGGTCCAGCCGGAAAGAGGAAGCCGGTGAGCGCGACCGCCACGAGGAATTTCAGGGTGCCTACCCCCGCGTCGCCGGCCAGACCGAGCATGGTTCCGGCCAGCGGCTTCAACTGCGGAGCCACTTGCCCCACGAGCGCCCGCAGATTGGTCGAAGCCTGATCCCAGAAGCCGTACGCCTGCTGGCCGATGATCGGCCAATCCCTGACGCTGGGTGGCGGTGACGGGATCGCGACCGTACCGGCGCTGAGCTGCGCGGCAAAGCTGCGAAGCCCCTCCACCGCGCCGAGCCCAAGCCAGGTCGCCGGACCGATGACGATGCCGAGGTTGATCAGCGTCAGGATCGTCGCGGCTGTTTTAGGACGATGTCCCAGCAAGCGGGATAACCAGTTGAAGACCGGATAGAGCGCGACTGTCAGCACCATGCTCCAGGCAAGGATCGGCACGAATGGCCGGATCACAACGAACGACCAGTAGATCAGCAATGCCAGTAGCGCGAGCCGGACGGCAAGCTGGATTTCGTCCTCACCCGCAAGGAGCTGTCGGATCGTTCGCAAGATGCGCCCTCGGATCTGACCTGAAGATATTTGGCGCCTTGATTCGTGAGCTTGACTCAGATCAAGCGCCGAGTTTCTCCCCATCTGTTGAACCGGCATAAAGCCGGGTCGACTGCCCGTAGTCAGGACTTTTTTATCCTCGTCCGAAAACTCAAAAGATTCAAATAGGTTGACGGGATACGCCTTCCGCCAGACATCTTCCGCCAGACGTCATCAGATCCTCCCGCCGGGCGCGTTCGACAGCCCGATGTGAACCGTTTCATATTCTCATGGCACAGGCGCTGCTATCCATCAGTGACTGGGGATTGCAGGGCCCAGTTTGAGACAGGGCGCCGCCGGGATGACGCATTTCGAGCCCGGCGGCGTATCTTTTGAGAACTGAGGAAAGCCCTCGCGATCGATCACTTTGCGTCGACCTCGTTGAACGCCTCGCGCGCGTTGCGGAAGGCGTCGATGCCGGCGGGCACGCCGCAATAGACCGCCACCTGGAGCAGGATTTCCTTGATCTCATCCTTGGTAAGGCCGTTCTTCAGCGCGCCCTTGACGTGAAGTTTGAGTTCATGCGGCCGGTTCAGTGCTCCCAGCATCGCCAGATTGACGATGCTGCGGGTCCGTTTGTCCATTCCCGGCCGGGTCCACAGCGCACCCCAGCAGAACTCGGTCGACCATTCCGCCATGGTACGGGTGAACTCGTCCGCGCCCGCGATCGACTTGTTGACGTAGTCCTCGCCGAGCACTTCCTTGCGGACCTTGAGGCCCTTTTCGTAAAGTTCGCTTTTGCTCATGGATCGTCCTTTCAGGTTTGAAGAGCATCTTTCCTGGATGAATGGCTCGGCGCCGACAGGATGCGCGAGCCATTCATCAGACCGGGAATGTCGTTGCAAGTGTCGAGCCGCCAGACCGCCTCGATGATTCGGTCGGCATCCCAATCGCTGCCGCCGGTGCGCACGCTTTCACGCAGCTTGGCTTCGATATCATGATCTCGAAGCGGATCGGCCAGGCTGCCGCGGGGAGACATCACCGTCTCGGTGATCGTTTCCCCCGATGTCAGGCGGATGGCCACGCGCGCAGCGCCGTCGGGCATGGAAGCATCGAGTTCGGCCCGCACCTTCTCGCGGAATTTTGCGATATCCGGCCGGAATACAGTTTCGCGGGCAAACTCGGCGACGCCGGCAGCGCCAACCAGCAGGCCGCAGGCAACGCAATGATGGATGCTGACGCGGGCGTCGCGCTCATTGCCGACCGCCCGGTCGCCGCGCGCAAGCAATAATGCCGACCCCTGCACTGTCACTGCCTCGACCTGATCGAGCCGCTCAATGCGCTCGCGCAGCGCAAAACAGGCGTCGATGACGGCATGAAACACGATGCCCGCCGGATAGGGCTTGTAGGTATTTTTCGAGATCTCCCAGGTCCGGCCAAGGCCGTCCAGCAACCGCCCGAGGTCGGGATCATCGCCCATGGCGCGCGCCCAGCCGAGCGGCCCCTCGATCGCCCGCGGCGCGGCCTCATACCCCTGCTGGGCAAGGAATGCCGCAAACAAGCCGTTGCGCGCCGCATTGCCGACGCTGACATTCTTGGCGGCGGTCGGAAGATTCTCGACATTGCCGGCGGACTGGCTCGCCGCGATGCCGATCGCATTGGCGATTCCCTCGGCGGATAGCCCGAGCAGTTTCGCGCAGGCCGCCGCCGCGCCGAAAATCCCGCAGGTCGATGTGATATGCCAGCCGCGTGCATAATGCCGCGGCGAGACGGCGTTGCCGATACGGCACTCGATCTCCACTCCCAGGATGAAGGCCGTCAGCACCTCGCGGCCGGACAGCTTGCGCGCCTCAGCAAGCGTAAGTGCAGGCGCGGCAACCGGCGCTGCCGGATGAATGATCGTCTCCGGATGCGTGTCGTCGAAATCGAGAAGGTTCGCCGAGATCGCATTGACGAACGCCGCGCCCATCGCATCGAGCCGCTCGGTGCGCCCGATGACGGTCGAGGTCGCGGGGCCGCTGAATGGCAACAACGTCCGCAAGGCGATGGTAACGGCCGGATCATGCGCCGAACCGAGTGCGGTAGCGAAAAAATTGAGCAGCGACCGCTTGGCCTCGTGCTCCTGCGCCGCAATGTCCGCCCATGAGGTGACGGCAACCAGATCAGCCAACGTCCGGCTGACACCTGAAACTTCGTTTTGCGGCACCTGGGCGCATTCCTCTTTTTCCGAACCTTAAGCCGACCTGCGGCCAACTGTCGACCTCAAATTCTTCAGCTTGACAGATTGACTGACAATCTGAACAGATAGCCGCCGCGGAAGCCCGACGGCCACAAGCAAACAACGACGACAAGTCGGAACAACAACAGCGCGCTCGCCTTCGAGACGCGCGGCAGGGGAGTAAACGATGGCGGGAGAGACCCTCGGCGTAATTGGCACGGGCCGCATGGGCGGTCCGATGGCGGGACGCTTGCTTGACGCGGGCTATTCGCTCGTCATCTACGATACCCAGAGCGAAGCGATGCAGCCGCTGCTCAAGCGCGGCGCGCAGCAAGCCAAATCACCCGCCGATGTCGCTTCCCGCGCGGAGATCGTGCTGGCCAGCCTGCCCACCCCCGATATCGTCAAGGCGGTTGCCCTCGGCGTCGACGGCATCAGCAGCGGTAACAAGGCGCGTATCGTGGTGGATCTATCCACCAGCGGTCCCGGCGCGGCCAAGCTGGTGGCGGAAGGCCTAAAGGCCAAGGGCATGACGCTGGTCGATGCGCCCGTCAGCGGCGGCATCAAGGGCGCCGTCAACGGCACGCTCGCCGTGATGGTGTCATGCCCGCAAACGACCTACGACACGGTGCAGCCGATCCTGAAGAATTTCGGCAAGCTGTTCTATACCGGCGATCAACCGGGCGTGGCCCAGACCGCCAAACTCGCCAACAATCTGATGGCAGCCGCGGCGCTGGTGATCACATCGGAAGCGGTGGCGATGGGCGTCAAGGGCGGCGTCAACGCAAAAGTCCTGATCGACATCATCAATGCCAGCAGCGGCCGCAACAGCGCGTCCGAAGACAAGTTTCCACGCGCGGTACTGCCCGGCACCTTCGATTTCGGATTCGCGACCGGCCTTTCCTACAAGGACGTGCGGCTCTGTATCGACGAGGCCGAGGCCATGGGCGTGCCGATGGTCTGCGGCGCGGCGGTGCGACAGATGCTTGCAATCACCAACGCCAAATTCGGTGCCGCCTCCGATTTCACGTCGATCGCCAAGGTCGTCGAGGAATGGGCCGGCGTGCAGATGCGCGGCTGACCGGAGCAACGCAAGCGATGGTGATCGGCGCGACCGGATCGGCAACTGAACCGCTGGCGCGGCGAATGGCGCGGTCGGCGCTTGCCGTCGAGCTGTCGGATTTCGGTCCGGAGGTCGTCGCTAAGGCGAAACTGTGCCTGATCGACTTCCTCTCCTGTGCATTCGAAGCTGGAGGCCATCCCTGGAGCCGGCAGGCGGTTGCAGCGGCTCATCCCGCGAACGACGGCGCAACCATCATCGGAACCTCGCGGCTTGCGTCGCCCGCCGATGCCGCCTTTGCCAATGCCGTGATGGGTCACGGTCTCGTGCGCGAGGACATGCATGCGGGCAGCATCTCGCACCACGGCGTCGTGGTCTGGCCGACCCTGCTCGCGCTTTCCGAACAGACTGTCATGCGTGGCACCACCTTGCTCACCGCCGCTATCATTGGCTACGAGGCCGGCGCGCGGATCGGCCGCGCGCTCTTCAACACCGACCTTGCCCGCCTGTATCGGCCGACCGGTCTGGTCGCACCGCTCGGCGCAGCGCTGGCCGGCAGCTTCGCGCGGGGCCTTTCCGAACAAGCCGCAGCCAGCGCCGTCGCGATCGCCGCCAACACTTCCAGTGGCCTCAACCAGTGGCCGCATGGCGGCGGCTCGGAAATGTATTTTCACCCGGGTTTTGCAGCCGCCAACGCGCTCCGGGCCATCGCCCTCGCCTCTTCCGGCGCACTTGCTTCGGAGACGATCCTGGAGGGCGAGGCCGGCCTGTTCGCGGCTTACCGGCGGCAAGGCGCGCCTGACGACATCGAGCTGTTCGCCGGCGGCGAGGCCGAAATCATGGCCGTCTACAACAAGCCGGCTCCGGCATGCAATTTCGCCCAGACCGCATCGCAAGCGGCGCTGCGTGTCTCGCGCGAGATTGCCGGCACGGATGCCATCGAGCGCGTGATCATTCGCGCGCCGGAAGCCGCCGTTCGCTATCCCGGCTGTGATGCCAAAGGGCCCTACCGGAACGCGCTGCAAGCGAAGATGAGCATTCCCTTCAGCGTGGCAGCCACGCTTGCCCGCGGCGAGATCGGCGAAGAGAACTATGCATCCCTCGACGAGCCGGAAATCCTCCGCCTGATCGCCACAACCGATCTTCAGGATGACCCCGCTTTCACCGCCGCCTTTCCTGCCCGGCAAGGCGCCGAAGTCGCCATCCGGCTACGTGACGGCAGGACGATCCGGCACAGCCTTCCCGACGTGGTCGCCGCGACCCCGCAGGAAATCCGAAGCCGTTTTCGATCCGCCGCAGGACGCGTTATCGGCGCGGATCGTGCGCAACGGCTGGAACAAGCCATCGATGGCTGCGAACAGCTTGGCGATGCCGGACTGATCGCCGCTTCATGCCGGCTCGAGCCGCCGGGACAGATTTTGCGAACCGCATCGTAAGCGAATGCCAGGGGGAATCGTGAACCAGCAAGCCAGCGTTGCATTAGTCGGGAGCGGCCGCTGATGGAGGCCTTTCTGCAAGCGCTCACGGCCGGCCTGCTGATCGGCGCGGTCTACGGCCTGATGTGTGTGGGCCTCGGCCTGATCTTCGGCGTCATGCGCGTCATCAACTTCGCCCATGGCGACTTCATGATGCTCGGCATGTATACGGCCTTCTATCTCTTCACCGCAGCCGGCATTCAGGCGGTCTTCGGCAACGCCGTCGGGCCGTTCGTCGCCATCCTGCTCGCAGGGCCTGTGCTTGCAGTCTTCGGCTATTTCGTTCACCTCACCCTGATCTCTCACGTGTCGGGCACGCGCACGGCTTCGCTCGAAGGCGAAGGCCACTATGCCCAGCTCATCCTTACGCTCGGCATCGCGCTGATCCTGCAAAACGGCGGCCTCCTCATCTTCGGATCGGTGCTGGCCTCGATCCGTACGCCGCTCTCGAGCTCGGCCTGGGCGCTCGACCTGTCTTCCGACATCAGCGTGTTCATCAACAAGGCGCGCGGTATCGATGCGATCGTGTCGTTGGTGATCATGACGCTGCTCAGCCTCCTGATCACGCGCTCGCGCATCGGCAAATCGCTTCGTGCCGCCGCCGACAACCCGACCGCGGCCACCTATATGGGCATCGACGTCGACCGTGCGCACCGAATTGCGTTTGCCTTGGGCTCCGGCATCACCGCCATCGCCGGCGGCCTGCTTGCCACCAACTACCCGTTCCATCCCTTTGTCGGCCTTGAATATGTGATCGTGATGTATGCCGGCGTCGTGCTGGGCGGCATGGGCAGCATCATCGGCGCGTTCTGGGGCGGCATGACAATCGGCCTGGTTCAGCAGATGTCGACGCTGATCCTGCCGACGCAGTTGCAGAACGCTGCGATCTTCGTGGTCTTCCTCCTCATCATCTTCTTCCGTCCGCAAGGCTTCTTTGGGCGCATGGTGGAGCGGACGTGACCATGCCGCATCTGCGCTCGCTATTGCCCGCCATCGTCTTCACCATCGCTTATGCCGTGGTTTCGATCGGCGTCACCAATTCCTACTATCAGCTCGTGCTGACGCTGGTGCCGGTATGGGCGGTGTTCGGGCTGTCCTGGAATCTGCTCAGCGGATACACCGGCCTGATCTCGTTCGGCCATGCCGCCTTCTTCGGGATCGGCGCCTATACGACCGCGCTCGGGCAGATCTATTTTGGTCTGTCCCCGTGGCTGCTGATCCCGGTCGCAGCGATGCTCGGCGGTATCGCCGGCCTCCTGATCGGCTTCCCCACGTTCCGGCTACAGGGCCACTATTTCGCGCTGGCCATGCTCGCCTATCCGCTTGCCATTCTCTACGTGTTCGAATGGCTCGGCTTCCAGGAAGTCACGCTTCCGATGAAGCGCGATGCGCCCATCGCCTTTATGCAGTTCGGCGATCCCAGGGTTTACACGCTGGTGGCGTTGGCCATCATGCTGGCCACGATCGTTCTGACCCGGATGATCGAGCAATCCCGCTTCGGCATGGCCCTGCTCGCGATCAAGCAGAACGAAGCAGCAGCCGAAGCCGCCGGCATCAACACGCTGGCGTGGAAGCTGCGTGCGATTACGCTCAGCGGCGCCATCGCCGCCGCGATCGGCGCCTTTTACGCCCAGGTTCTTCTGGTCGTTACCCCGCAATCCGTGTTCGGCATGCTGGTGTCGGCGCAGGCCCTGACCGTTGCCATGTTCGGCGGCGTCGGCACGGTATGGGGACCGGTGATCGGATCGGTGATCCTGATCCCGCTGGCCGAAATCCTGCATGCGGAGGCCGGCGATCGCTTCCCCGGCATCCAGGGCGTGATCTTCGGCTTTGCCATCATCTGCGTGATCCTGGTCGCGCCCGAGGGGCTGTTCTGGAAGCTGCGCGATCTCCTGCGCAAGCGATTTGCAAGATCCACGCCTCAGACAACCGCGGCACCGGATGTAACGCAGCCGGTTGCGGCCACCGTGACACCCTTGACCGTAGCTCGAAAACGCGCCGCCACCTCGGAAGTCGTGCTCGAAGTGCGCAATCTCTCGCGCTCCTTCGGAGGCCTGAAGGCGGTTCAGGATGTCAACTTCAAGCTGCATCAGAACGAGATCCTCGGCATTATCGGCCCGAACGGCGCCGGCAAGACCACGCTGTTCAATCTCCTCAACGGGTTTCTGCGGCCCGACCAGGGCGAAGTTCTCATCGGCGGCCGCGACATGTCGGGCCAACGTCCGCACACGATCTGCGAAGCCGGCATCGGCCGCACCTTCCAGGTCATGCGTCCGTTCCTGCGCATGTCGATCCTCGACAACGTCGTGGTCGGCGCCTATGTGCGCGCCAAGGACGAGGACGAAGCTCGGAAGCTTGCGGCAGACGCGATCGCGCGCGTCGGCCTGTCCGATGTTGCCGATCGGGTCGCCGGCGAGCTCTCGACCAAGGAATTACGCCTGATGGAACTGGCCCGGGCGCTTGCCGGCCAGCCGCGCATCCTGCTGCTCGACGAGACGCTGGCCGGCCTCGGCCATGGCGAGGCGGACGAGGTCGTTGCCGTCATTCAGCAACTTGCCCGCGACGGCATCACGATCGCGATCATCGAACATACGATGCAGGCGATGGTCCGACTCGTCGACCGCTTCGTCGTTCTCGACCATGGCGCCGTCATCACCGAGGGTGAGCCGGAAGCCGTCACGCGCGACAACCGCGTGATCGAGGCCTATCTCGGCAAGAAATGGGTGGCCCATGCTGCGCATTGAGGAATTGAGCGCGGGCTATTCGGCCAAGCCTGTTCTGAACGGCGTGTCGATCAACGTGGAGGCAGGCCAGTTCGTCGCCATCGTCGGTCCGAACGGCGCCGGCAAGACCACGCTGTTCAAGACCATTTCCGGCATTCTCTCGCCGAGCCGCGGTCGCATCACGTTCGATGGAAATGACCTGCTCGCGATTCCGCCCGCACAACGCGCCCATCTCGGCATCGCGCATGTGCCGGAAGGGCGCCAGGTCTTTCCGTCACTGACGGTGATGGAAAACCTCGAAATGGGCGCGATGACCGAGAGCGGCCGGCGCGACTGGAAAGAGAATATCGAGCGCATTTTCCAGTGGCTGCCGGTTCTCGCAGAGCGCCGCGGCCAGTTTGCCGGCACGCTGTCGGGCGGTCAGCAGCAGATGCTGGCCATCGGCCGCGGTCTCGCCTCCTCGCCGAAATTGCTGATGCTGGACGAACCGTCGATGGGGCTCGCGCCGTCGACCGCCGATTTCATCTTCGATCGCCTGATCGATATCCGCAAGCAATCCGGCCTGACCATGCTGCTGGTCGAGCAGCGCGTGGCGGAAGCGCTGGAATCGGCCGATCACGGCTACGTCCTCGAAGCCGGACGGGTCGTGCTCGAAGGCAACAACGAAACGCTGCGCGCCGACGACCGCGTCCGCAAAGCCTATCTCGGCATGTAACGAGTCCTGAGAAACAAAAGAAACAGGGAGAACAAGATGAACAAGAACACTAAAGGCAGGAACGCCGCGGGAATGACGCGCCGGACCGTTCTTTCGGGCGCCGCCGCTGTCGGCCTCTCGGGATTGGCCCGCGCGCAGCAACCGGCCGAGGTCAAGGTCGGCCTGATCGTTCCGCTTTCCGGCATCTACACCCGCCCCGGCCAGGTCATGAAGATGGGCGCCGAGATGGGCATCGATCACATCAACAAGCAGGGTGGCATCAAGGCGCTCGGCGGCGCCAGGATGAAGCTCGTTGTGATCGATTGCGGCGACACCACCGAGAAGGCAAAGAACGCAGCGCAGCGGATGGTCGCGCAGGAGACGGACCTCGTCGCCGCCACCGGCGCCTATCTTTCGTCGTTCACGCTGGCCGTGACCGAAGTGACCGAACGGGCCGAACTGCCGGTTTTGACCCTCTCCTATTCCGATTTGCTCACCGAGCGCGGCTTCAAATACATCTTCCAGACGGCAGCGCCTGCCAGTCGGCAATCCGAACTCGGATTGCCGACGCTGATGAAGCTCGCCGAATCCGCGTCCGGAAAGCGGCCGAAGACGGTGGCGATGCTGATGGACAACACCGCAACCTCGATCGCGACGGCGAAGGCGCTGAAGGAAAAACTGTTCGCGCAGGAAGGCCTACAGCTCGTCGTGGAGGAAGTCTGGACGCCGCCGCTGTCGGACGCCACCCCGCTGATCCAGAAGGTCCGCTCCGCGCGTCCCGATCTGCTGCTCTTCATGCCGAACGCGGTATCGGACGCCAAGCTCGGGCTGGAGAAGATCAACGAGTTCGGCCTCGGCCAGGGCAAGATCCCGACCGTCTCCTTCAGTATCACGATCGCCGAACCCGACATGCTGCAAAGCGTGAGCACGGAAGCCGTGCAAGGCATTATGACCATCGTCGCCAACTGGGGCTCGAAGGGCCAGGAGGAGCTGATCGCGGAACTGAAGGCCAAATACAAGGAGCCCTGGGCGACGCAGAACGTCGTCTCGACCTACGGCGACATGTGGCTGATGAAGGAAGCGCTTGAGAAGGCCGGCAAGGCCGATCGTCAGGCTGTCGCGCAAGCTTTCCGCACGATGGATGCCGGCCCCTCGAAATATTTTCCGGGCGGCCAGCTCAAATTCGACGAGAAGGGCCGCCGTGTCGGCGCCGGCGTCGTCATCGTGCAGTGGCAGAACGGCGTGCCGGTCACCGTCTACCCGCCCGAGCTCGCGCAAGCCACGCCGTTCTGGCCCAAAAAATCCTGACAGGAGCGTTTCGTCACCATCGAGGGAGGAGGATCGTCATGACTGGGAATATCACGACCAAAATGACCCGGCGAACGTTGCTCGCCGGCGCGTCCAGCGCACTGGTTGCATCCCGCGCCTGGGCGCAACAACCTTCGGAAGTGAAGGTCGGCCTGCTGGTGCCGATCTCCGGCATGTACGCCCGCCCGGGCACGGTGATGCGCCAGGGCGCCGAGATGGCGATCGATCACATCAACGCGCAGGGCGGCATCAAGGCGCTCGGCGGCGCCAAAATGAAGCTGGTGGTGCTCGATTCCGGCGACAGCACCGAGAAGGCCAAGAACGCCGCACAGCGCATGGTGGCGCAGGAGACCGATCTGGTGGCGGCGAGCGGCGCCTATCTCTCTTCGTTCACGCTCGCTGTTACCGAGGTTACGGAACGGGCCAATCTGCCCGTTCTCACCCTCTCCTATTCCGACCTGATCACCGATCGCGGTTTCAAATATGTCTTCCAGACTTCTGCGACGGCCGGCTCTCAGGCGCGCCAGGCCTTGCCGCAGATCATCAAGCTGGCGGAAACCGCGTCGGGCAAGCGGCCGAAGACGGTCGCGATCCTGACCGACAACACCGCGGCTTCCATCGCCTCGGCCAAGGCCATGCGCGAAGGCCTGCTTACGGAGAACCAGCTCCAACTGATCGTCGACGAGACCTTTACGCCTCCGCTCGCCGATGCGACGTCGCTGGTGCAGAAGATCCGAACCGCCAAACCCGATCTGCTGTTCTTCCTGCCGACGGTGATCTCCGACGCCAAGCTCCTGCTCGAGAAGATGAATGAGTTCGGCCTCGGCCAGGGCAAGATCCCCACCATCTCCTTCGGCATCGCGATCGCCGAACCGGATATGCTCCAGACCGTCAGCGCCGAGCTGCTACAGGGCGTCTTGACCTGCGTCGCGAGTTGGGGCGCCAAAGGACATGAGGCGCTGATCGCCGAGCTCAAGACCCGCTACAAGGAACCATGGATGACGCAGAACGCGATCTCCACCTATGGCGACATGTGGGTGATCAAGGACGCGCTCGAAAAGGCCGGCAAGGCCGACCGCGTCGCGGTTGCCGAAGCGCTGCGCAGCATGGATGCCGGACCCTCGAAATACTATCCGCTCGGCGAGATCAAGTTCGACGAGAAGGGCCGCCGGATCGGCGCCGGCATGACCATCGTGCAATGGCAGTCCGGCATTCCGGTGACCGTGTTCCCGCCGCAGCTCGCGCTGGCGCAGCCGTTCTGGCCGAAGAACTGACATCGCCCAACAAGAAACGGAGAACAACATGGACAAGGCGACCTACGACCGCGGTCTCGAAATCCGCAAAAGCGTGCTCGGCAGCGAGTTCGTCGACAAGGCATTGGCGAGCGCCGACGAGTTCAACCGCCCGATGCAGGATCTGACGACGGAGTACTGCTGGGGTTATGTCTGGGGCCGTGACGGCCTGGAGCGCAAGACCCGCAGTTTCCTCAACCTGGCAATGCTGTGCGCGCTCAACCGGCCGCACGAACTGAAGACCCATGTCCGCGGCGCGCTGGCCAACGGCGCCACCCGCGAAGAAATCCGCGAGGTGTTCATGCAGGTCGCGATCTATTGCGGTGTGCCGGCGGGTGTGGACGCGTTCAGGAACGCCAAAGAGGTGTTCGCCGAGCTCGACAGGAAGTAGATGCCGCACATGAAGGACAAATGGGCCCTCGTTACCGGAGCGACCGCCGGCCTTGGACTGGCGGTGGCGGAAAGCCTTGCCGGTGCGGGGGTCAATATTATCCTGCACGACCTCGAGGAACCAAGGGAAGCGGCCGATCGCCTCACCACGCGCTTTGGTGTCACCGTCATCGCCGTTGAAGCCGACTTGTCGCGGCGGAAGGCGATCGAAACCATGATGGACGACCTGCTGGTTCTTTGTGGTACGATCGACATTCTCGTCAATAACGCCGTGGTCCGGCATTTCGCTGCGGTGGATGACTTTCCGCCGAAGGAATGGGATCGCGCGCTGGCGGTGAACCTGTCAGCGCCGTTCCATCTCATTCGCCTGGCGCTGCCGGGCATGAAACAGCGCGGCTGGGGCCGCATCATCAACATTGCCTCGATCTACTCGACGCGCGCCGTCGAGGATCGCATCGATTACGTCACCACCAAGACGGCAATCCTTGGCATCACCCGCGCGGTAGCGCTGGAAACCGCCCGCACCGGCATTACCTGCAACGCGGTGGCGCCCGGCACGCTTCCGACACCCGCCATCCAGAGCAAGATCGCATCTATCGCCGCAAAGGCCGGCGAAAGCCTGGAGAGCACCACGGAAAACTACCTGGCGAGCCGCCAGCCTTCCGGCCGGTTCATCGGAATGGAAGCTGTCGGCGCGCTCGTCGTCTTTCTCTGTAGCGCAGCGGCACAGGACATCACAGGCGCCAGCATACCGATCGATGGCGGGTGGTCGATCGCATGAGACGAACGCTCCGGAAAGGAATGCCTTTGACGTTTTCGCCCTCGACCAGCCGCCCCATGTTCAAATTGCCGAAATGATGATTCTGCCTATAAACCGGTACTGAGCCACGCGAACGAAGGCCCGCCATGGACAGACGTACGGAATTGCAGTCGACGCTTCGAATCGAGGACGTTCCGACCGTTCGGGCAATGGTCGCCCAGAAGCTGCGGGAAGCCATCATGTCCGGCACGCTCAAGCCGGGGCAGCGGCTCGTGGAGCGCGAGCTCTGCGAAATGATGGGCGTCAGCCGTCCCTCGATCCGCGAGGCACTGCGGCACCTGGAGGCCGACGGGCTCGTCAACACCGTTCCCCATCGCGGGCCGGTGGTCAGCACCATCAGCCTTGAGGAAGCCCGGCAACTCTATGATGCCCGGGCGGTGCTCGAAGGATTTGCCGGCCGCGAGTGCGCCCGGCTGCGCGATCCCGACGTCGTGCGGCGGATTGGCGATGCGCTGGCCCGGCTGAAAGCGGCGGCAGCCAGGCAGGACCTGGTCGGATGCCTGGAAGCCAAGACCGATTTCTACGGCGCACTGATCAGCGGTTGCCGCAACAGCTTCGTCGAGCGGATGCTCAGACCGCTCCATGACCGCATCACACTGCTGCGCATCACCTCGATGTCGCAGCCCAAGCGGATCAACAAGAGCCTGCGCGAGGTGACTGCGATCTGGCGCGCGATCCAGAGCGGCGATGAGGAGCTTGCCGAGCGTTGCTGCATCGATCACGTCAAGGCCGCGGCGGTCGCCGCCCTCGACATGATCGCACGCAATTCGGCCAAGGAGAGTTCGCTTCCCGACGAATAGGTGAAGCGCATAGGGAGAGTTCGATGTTGTATCTGGTGCGATCGTTTGCCCTGCTTCTGTTGCTTGCTTTTCCTTCAGCCACAGCGCTCGCGCAGGACTATCCTTCCCGTCCGATCACGATGATCGTGCCTTTCTCCGCCGGTGGCCCCGGTGACGTCATCGCGCGCATTCTCGGGACCGCCATGAGCGCGACGCTCAAGCAATCCTTTGTGATCGAAAACGTGGTCGGCGCCGGCGGCACGCTCGGCACCAATCGGGTCGCGAAGGCTCTACCCGACGGTTACACGCTGCTCCTGATGCATGTCGGCCAGGCAACCGCGCCGGCACTCTATGCCAAATTGCCGTTCGATCCGGTCGGCGATTTCTCGATGATCGGCCTCGTCACCGACGTGCCGATGATCCTGGTAGCGCGGCCGAACTTTCCGGCAAAGGACCTGAAGGAGCTGGTCGCCCGCATCCGAAGCGACGCCGACAAGATGACGCTTGGCAATGTCGGGCTCGGGTCCGCGTCGCAGCTCTGTGGTTTGATGTTCATGAGCACCACCGACACCAAGCTCACATCGGTCTATTACAAGGGCGGCGGCCCCGCGCTGAACGATGTCATCGCCGGCCACATTGACGTCTATTGCGATCCCGCCACCGGACCGACGCCCCACATCAAGGCCGGCACGATCAAGGGCTACGCAATCACCAGCAAGAAGCGTGTTCCGACATTGCCTGATGTGCCGACCTCGGCCGAGGCCGGCCTTCCTGCGTTCGACGTCACAACCTGGTATGGCCTGTATGCGCCGCGCGGGACGCCGAAACCGGTCACCGCCACGCTGGTGGCCGCCCTCCAGACGGCGCTCAAGGATCCGGCGCTGGTCAGCCGCTTTGGCGAGCTCAGCATGGCTCCGGTCGAAGAAGAGCGTGCCACCCCGGAAGCGCTTGAGGCCTTTCTCAAGGCGGAAGTCGACAAGTGGGGCCGAATTATCAAGGCGGCGGGCATCGAACCGCAGTAGGCGCCAGCGGCTTTCGCGAAATGAGGCAGGTGGGTTTCTAAGAGAACAACAACCGGCTGGAGCACAGCGCGCACGTCGCACGCGAGCGCAGGCCGCAGCTATCGCTCTCGAAATGCCCGGGCCACCTGATCGAACAGCGGCTTGACCAGATAGGAGCCGACCGTCCGATCCGCCGTCTTGATGAACGCTTCGACCGGCATGCCGGGCACGAGCCTGACTTCGCCAAGGCGGGCGAGCTCCTCAGGGGTGATGGCGATGCGCGCGGTATAGTAGCTCACGCCGGTGCGCTGTTCGGTCGTTACATCGGCCGATAGCCGGCTGACCATTCCATTGATCTCCGGCGTCGTCCTCTGGCTGAAGGCGGAAAACCGCAGCGCGGCGGCCTGCCCGATCCGTACCTGATCGATATCCTGCGGCATCACCCTCGCCTCGATCGTCAGACGATCCAGGGCCGGCACGATCAGCATCAGCGGCTCGCCGGCGCTGACGACGCCGCCGACCGTGTGGACATTCAATTCATGGACGGTGCCTGAAATCGGAGCGCGGATCTCGATCCGCCGCAACTGATCTTCTGCGGCTACCTTCCGCTCGGTGTATTCGCCTGCCTTGCCGTCGATCTCGCGCATTTCGCGGCCGACTTCGCTCGCCAGTTCGCGATCGATCTGGGTAATCTGAAGTTCGATCTCGGATATCTTGCCTTGACCCTGCGCCGCCGCCGCGACGAGCTGCGCCCGCTCGCCCTCGAGCCGTGCCGCCTCGCGCTCCAGCGCCGTGAGCCGGGTCATCTGGATGAGCTTTTGTGCCCAGAGGTGCCGGACACCCTCCAATTCGTTGTTGACCAAAACCAGTTCCCTGGATTTGGCCTCTTGCTGGGCAACGATCCCGCCGGCTTCCTCGTTGAGCTGAGCGATCCGCTCGCGCAGTTGCCGCTTCTGGCCGAGCCGGGTCGTGTTGCGTAGCTGGAACAGACGCTGCTCGTCGGACATCAGCTCGATGACGCCTTCTTCCTGCCGCCTGTCCTTGAATGCGGACGGCCATGCGACTTCGGATGCGCCGTCGCGTTCGGCCCGCAGCCGCGCGCGCCGTGCGGTCAGCTCGTCCAGCGTCTTCGACACGATCTGCAGGTTTGCCCGCGTCATGGTCTCGTCGAGGCGGATGAGAACGTCGCCGGCCGCGACGCTCATGCCATTGGTTACCGCAATCTGGCCAACCACGCCGCCGGTCGGATGCTGGACCTTCTTCGCATTGGATTCGACGACGACGCTGCCGGGCGCGATCAGGGCGCCCGAAATTTCGGTGGTGGCGGCCCATCCGCCGATGCCGCCCGTGACCAGCATGACGGCCGCGAGACCCGCGACGATGTGCCGTCGGGTTGACGCGCGCGGATCGATCAAATCCGGATCTGACATGGCTTATGCCTGCACGGCCTGAACGACCTTGGGCGCGCTGACGACAGGGTCGCGCCGCAGCACCTTGGCCAGCACTTCGTCCTTTGGGCCGAACGCCTGCTGCCGGCCGCTATTGAGCGCGAGCACATGATCGACCCCCGACAATGCGCTCGGCCGGTGCGCCACCACCACCACGATCGCTCCCCGCGCCCGCGCGCCGAGAATGGCCTGCGTCAATGCCTCGTCGCCTTCGACGTCAAGATTGGAGTTCGGCTCGTCGAGCACCACCAGAAACGGATCGCCGTAAAGGGCGCGCGCCAGCGCGACGCGCTGCTGCTGGCCGGCCGACAAGGCCGAGCCCTGCTCGCCGATCTCCGCGTCATAACCTTGCGGCAGAGCGAGCACCATTTCATGGACGCCCGCGGCTTTTGCCGCAGCGATGATAGCCTCAGACGTTGCGTTGGGATCGAACCGCGAGATGTTCTGCGCGACGGTCCCCTCGATCAGTTCGACATCCTGCGGCAGATAGCCGACATGTCGTCCGAGCTCATCGGGCATCCATTGATCCAGCGTCGCGCCATCCAGCCGCACGGTGCCGCGCGCCGGCGCCCACAGCCCCACCAGGACCCGGGCAAGCGACGATTTGCCGGACGCGCTGGGACCGATCACACCGAGCCCGTTGCCGGCCTTGAGGGAGAACGACACCTCGTGCACGACGGCACGCGGCACGTCCGGCGGCGCCGCGCTGACATTGTCGACGCTGAGCCCGCGCTGCGGCTTCGGCAGCGAGGTCGGCACCCTCACCTCCGGCAGCAGCAACAGCAGCTTGTGCAGGCGTTCGCGCGCCTGCCTGGCCCCGACGAAGCTGCGCCAATGCGAAATCGCCAGATCGACCGGCGCAAGCGCCCGGGCTGACAGGATTGACGAGGCAATGATGACGCCGGCGGTGGCCTGCTGGTTGATCACGAGGTAGGCACCGACGGCAAGCACGCCCGACTGCATCATCATCCGGAACGATCGTCCCATGGCGCCGAGGCCGGCGGCCAGATCGCTTGACCCGGCTTGCCCGGACAGGAACTTCCGGTTCAGCGACTGCCAACGGCCGGAGATCCATCCGGTCATGCCAAGCGCAGTCAACGCTTCGGCGTTGCGACGGCTTGTCTCCGCCAGGCGTGCGCGCTGGTTGCCGATGCGATTGGCGTCGAGCGCCGACCGCTTTGCCAGCAATTCCGACACCAGCGTCAGCGATACCAGTATCAGGGCGCCTACCAGCACGGTGACGCCGATCCAGAAATGGAAAGCAAAGCAGATCGCGAGATAGAAAGGCACCCAGGGCAGATCGAAGAAAGCGGTCGGCCCCGCGCCGGACAGATAAGTGCGCACCGTATCGAGGTCGCGAAGCGGCTGGATCGACTCGCCGCGCTTTGGCGCCTGGATCGGCAGTCGCATGACGGTCGCATAGATGCGATCCGACATGGCCTGGTCGAGACGGATGCCGATCCGAACGAGCAGCCTGCCCCGCAGCGCGTCCAAAAAACCCTGAAAGACATAAAGCGTGAGCGCCAGCACCAGCAGACCGACGAGCGTCGGCACGCTCCGGCTGGGCAGAACCCGGTCATAGACCTCCATCATGAACAGGGAGCCGGTCAGCGCCAGAATGTTGAGGATCGCGCTGAATCCGGCGATGGCAAAAAGGGCCGAGCGGAAACGCGCAAGCGCCGTATCCAGCTCGCCTCTGATATCTCCGGATTGTTGCCGGCTGGGTGTCAATGGATACGCTCACTCGTCTGGCTGTGGCCGTATCTGAGAATTGTTACAGTTATCTGACGACGCAAAAATGGGGGCGCGAACGCCCCCATTTCGGGTCTCGACTGAGCTGGACGATCAGGCGAAGCGGAAGTCGTCCACCGTGAGAGATGCCTTGTTGACCCCGATCAGGGTGATGCTGGACCCGTCATTGTAGGCGATCTCGGTACCGATCGCGGTGTTTGACACTGCGCTCGACTGCATCAACGCGTTGAAGTCGGCAAATACCGCAGCATCGAGTTGAATGACGTCGTCCGAGCCCGCACCAGCCTGGAAATCGAACACGAGATCGCGTCCGTCTCCCCGCTGGAACACGAAGGTATCGTTGCCCGCGCCGCCGTAAAGCTGATCGTTGCCCTGACCGCCGGCGAGCGTGTCGTTGCCGTTTTCACCAAACAGGACATCGCGGCCGGCTTCTCCGCGCAGGATGTCCCTGCCGGAACCGCCGAACACGAAGTCGTTGCCGGATCCGGCATTGACGATGTCGTTGCCGCCTTGGCCGAACAGGAAGTCGGCCGCACCGCGCCCGTTGATGATATCGACCCCTTCGGTACCGAACAGCAGATTGCTGGCGTTGGTGCCGTCGATCACGTTGGCATCCGTCTCGCCGGTGACCGTCAAGGTGAAGGTTCCGGTCGAGGCGGCGTGAGCATTGTCCTCGGCTGTATAACGAATGGAAACGGTAGCGTTTTCACCGTCGTTCAGGCCATCGAACAGGTTGCCGGGGTTGAACTGCAACTGGCCGCTCTGGTTGATCGAGAAGGCCGACTGCGCGGCGCCGTTGCTCAGGTTGATGCCCGAAACACCGGTCACCTCGAACGCGGTCAAGGTCGGCGGTACGCCGTCCTCGACATCGGTGTCGTTTGCCGTCAGCGCGAAGGCCTGCGACTGGTTTTCGCCGACCGTCGCCGCGTCGTCCACCGTGACCGGCGCGTCGTTCACCGGAGCGACCGTCACGTTCACCACGGCGTCAACGGCCGGCGCAGTGCCGTCGCTGACCTTGATGATGAAGCTGTCGCTGCCGTGGAAGTTCGTATCCGGCGTGTAGGTGTACTGACCCTGGGCATTGACGCTGACCGTGCCGTGCTGCGCAGCCCCGGCCTGGTAGGTCAGCACGTCGCCGTCCACATCGCTGGCGGCGATCTGGCCAACCAGCTGGGTGTCCTCGTTGGTGTTCGCTGCCACCGGCGTCGTCACCGTCGGGGCGTCGTTCACCGCTGCGACCGTCACATTCACCACCACGTCGACGGGCGGCGCGATGCCGTCGCTGACCTGGATGATGAAGCTGTCGCTGCCGTGGAAGTTCGCGACCGGCGTATAGGTGTACTGGCCCTGCGCATTGACGCTCACCGTGCCGTGCTGGGCACTGCCCGCCTGGTAGGTCAGCGTGTTGCCGTCCGCATCACTGGCGGCGATCTGGCCGACCAGCACGGTGTCCTCGTCGGTGTTTGCCGTCACCGGTGAAGTCGCCGTCGGTGCGTCGTTCGCCGACGTAACGGTGAAGCTGACCTTGCCGGTGTCCGAACCGCCGCGGCCATCGCTGACCGTGTATTCGAACGAGGCCGGGCCGTTGAAATTGGCCGCTGGCGTGAACTTCACGCCGCCTGCGACCAGCTCCACGGTGCCGCCGACTCCGTTCGACACGGCGCTGATGACGAGCGTGTCGAGGTCGGCGTCGGTGTCGTTGCCAAGGATGTTGGCGAACGGGATGATGAACGCTGCCGCATCTTCGGCCACGTCCGCAGCCGTGTCGTCGGTGGCTACCGGCCCGCGATTGACCTGCGCGTCGGTGATGCCGGTTCGGTCGAGTTCCTCGCCATCGGCG
Organism: Bradyrhizobium lablabi; assembly: GCF_018129385.1. Lineage (GTDB taxonomy): Bacteria > Pseudomonadota > Alphaproteobacteria > Rhizobiales > Xanthobacteraceae > Bradyrhizobium > Bradyrhizobium lablabi_C. Next base: position 418,596 of record NZ_JAFCLN010000002.1, on the reverse strand, counting down.
AACATCACCCTCTCGACGCCGCCGCCGGCCTGCTGGCCCTTCAGCGTGACGATGCTGCCGTCCGACAGGACGATCTGGGTGTCGTTGCCAAGCTTCTGGAACGTAACCTCTGACGAGGCGACATCCTGGAACACCAGGATATCGCTGTCGGCGGGCGTACCCGCGGCCTCGGTGATGGTGTCTGAGCCGTCGCCGAACTCGTAGGAGTACGTATCCGACCCGGCGCCGCCGGTAGCGGTGTCGTTGCCGCGACCGCCTTCGAGTTGATCGTTCTGCTCGCCGCCATCAAGCAGATCGTCACCCGATCCGCCGAGCAGGGTGTCGCGGCCCGGTCCGCCGTAGAGCTTGTCGTTGCCGCCACCGCCCCGCAGCAGGTCGTTGCCGCCGTAACCGAACAGCGTGTCGTTGCCGGCATTGCCGGTCAGCACGTCGTCAAGCGCCGATCCGGTGAGATGATCGTCTCCGGCGCCGCCGTTCTCGGTCACGGCGACGGCGTTGAGCACGGTATCGGTGCGTGCCCCCTGGTTCTGGATGCGCAGATCACCGGCCTGGGTCGTGTCGGCCATGTTGTAGGCGGTCTCGGGGGTGCCGTACCTCTCGGACATATAATCCGCGAACGCCGCCTGTTCGCCCAGCACGTTGGCCGCGGTGACGCCACCTCCCGCGAAACCGGCCGCAGAAGTGAAGTCGAGCGACTCGTCCACCGGCGCCGACAGCGTTCCGTCCGCCAGCAGATAGCGGAAATTCTCGCCATTCGCCTTGGTCGGGTACCCATCGCCGCCATTGGCGGTGAAGTTCAAAGTGATCACCGTGATGACGGACGGGACATCCTGGAGGATGACGCCGTTGTCGACGAGCTTGACGATGGTGTTGCCGTCCTCATCGATCAGCGCAAGGTCGCGGATACGCGATCCCGGCGTGGTGCCGACGTTACCCTGGCCAGTCGGATCGTAGGAATAGGCCACGCCGCCGATCTGCGGGAATCCGCCGTTGTTCGGACCGAGGCCCGCGCCCCAGTTGAGGATGTTGAGCAGACCCTGCACCGTGGTGTCGAACGCCATCAGCTTGTTGTCGAAGCGCAGGGCGTTCTCGACGTCGAGCTGCGAGATCGCGCCTGCCGGCTTGCCGGCGTCCGGATTGGCCGCGGTCGGCAGCTTGTCGATCTCGCCGGTGACCGGGTCCGGATCGGACACCGTCCCGATGGCCGAGCGGATGCCTCCGCCGTTCTTGAGCGAAACCACGAACGGTACGTCACCGACCGCATCGCGCAACGCCGCGGCGTTGGCGTCGGCAGTGATGTCTCCGAGGTTGGTTTCCTCGTTACGAATGATGGCGCGCTCGCCCTCGAGATAGACGTTGGAGAAGCCGAAGACATTGCCATCCTTGACGTTGATGACGGCCTGGACGGCGTCGGTGACGTCACGGACCTTGTCGCCGCGGGTGCCTTCCGCGAAGGCCGTGTTTTCGAGGTTGCCGACCGTCGTGTTCCAGGCCTCGGCGACGTTCTCTTGCGTCGAAGCATAGGCGCCGTTGATCGACTGGTTCTCGGTGAGGCTCGGCAGCACGATCCGGCCCTGCTGGTCGAAGTCGACGACCAGACGCCCGAGATAGGTGTACTCGTTGTCGGTATTGACGATCAGGGTCGTGCCACCGTCGGCGCCCGTTGTGACGAGCGGATAGGTATCGTCGGGGGTCGGGCTGTGTCCCGGGAAGGCAACCAGCTCGTCATCGGCATCGGCAAGGCGCGTATCCGAGCCTGCCGACAGGATGATGTCGACGCCGCGCAGCAGGGTCGCCAGCAGCTTCTCGTTCTGGATCTGCTGTAGATGCGACTGCACGATGATCTTGTTGACGCCTTCGGCAATCATCTCGTCGATGATCGGCTGCAACTGGGCTGCGAGCAGCACCATGTCGTTGACTTCGCCGTTGGCGCCGGGGCCGGTCGGGAAGCCCCTCACCTCGGTGCCGGTCGGCGATGAGATCGACTCCAGGAGCTGCGTGGTGGCGCCGATGAGACCGATTCTCTCGCCGCCTTCGGTGATAACCGCCGCCGGAGCGATCCGGCCCTTCAACGTGTTGGCTTCCGGGGTCAGCGTCCCTGCCCCGTTGCCCACCGTGTTGGTGAAGCGCGGATTGAGGTCGGCATCGCCCGAGAAGTCGAGGTTCGAGGACAGGTACACGAAGTTCGCGCCCGACCAGCCCGCAACGCTGCCCGGCGTGAACGCGTCGCGCAGAACACGCGAGCCGAGATCGAATTCGTGGTTACCGATGGTCGACGCTTCGACGCCGATCGCATTGAGCATTGCGATATCGGCGGCCGCAATCGGCACGTTCACGCCGGCCGCAACGTTCGAGCCCGACGCCGCGTTGATAGCGGCCCGGACCGACGCATCGGTACCAGCCGAGAGGAACGGACCGGCAAGGAAGTTGTCGCCGCCCGAGAGAACCAGCGTGTTGGCGAACTGATCCTCGAAGGCATCGACCATGGCCGCGAGGTTCTTGGCGGTGCTGGTCGCAAGCAGACTGGCTTCGCCGTCCGAGAAGTGCAGCAGTTGCAGGCGGAAGTTCTGCGACGCTGCCGTGACGGTGAAGTCGAGGGCATCCTGGGCGATACCGCCGAAGGCATTACCGGCAGCATCGGTGATCACGCCCGAAGCCATCGTGACGTCGTAGGAGGCTCCAGCCACCAGATCGGCCGTCGGATTGACGGTGACGGTGTTGCCGGAGATCGTGACCTGCGAGGCGTCGTTGATCGAGATCGTACGCGTATCACCGGCGCCGTTGCTGATGACGATGTTGCCGGTGCCGGCTGCAACAGCTTCGTCGAAGGTCAGGACGATGTTGCTGCCGGCAGCAACGCCGGTCGCGTTGTCGGCGGGGTTTGCCGTCGTGAGCACGGGTCCCACCTGGTCGATCAGTTGCGCGGCCGTGAGCGTCCGGTCCGAAAACTCGAACCGTTCCACGTTCACGACGGTGTCGACACCATCGGCGGAGCCTGCACGGTTGTCGGTGATGACAAAGGAGCCGCTCTGCATGGTGATCGTGTAGTTGCTGCGTGCACCGGTGTAGACGGCGACGTCGCCGGCCGCCCCGTTGCTGCCGCCGTCGATCAGGTCGTTGCCGCCGCCGGCGACAAAGCGGTCGTCACCGCCGAGGCCGCTGAACGTGTCATCGCCGGACAGGCTGCCGCGCGCGCCGAACTTGAGGGTATAGGCGGCCTGGTCGAACACGTCATTGCCGGCGGTTGCGATCGCAGCCGAGCGGGACATCACGAGCGACGACACCGAGGGATCATGATCGGAAAGCTGGTCGATGAATTCCGAGTTGATGTGCACGATGTCGAACTGGGTGCTGTCGAACAGGTTGTTGGTGACCAGGATGTGATCGAGCGCCTGCGCGTTGCCGTCGAAATTGTAGGAATAGCGCTCGTTCTCGGGCAGCTTGCTGATCAGCTCCGCCAGTACGGCGCTACCGGGCGCAAAGATGCTGGCGGTTCCGTCCGGATTGGCGGTGGTGCGGGTGAGCGCGCCGGTGACGAGATCGACGACCGGGAAAAACTGGAAGTCGTTCAGGTCGCCCAACACCACGATACGGTCATCGGTCGTCGACACGTTGCCGAGGAGACTGTCGACGAAGGCGTTGATCGTTTCGGCCTGCCCTTCACGCTCGTTCGAGGTGCCGGTCTGTTGCGCGGTCCCGTTGATCGGATCGGCATAGAGCGGCAGGTCGAGCAAGGTGGTGTAGAGCGGAGCCGAACCGCCCTTGGAGGAGAGATGGTTATTGACGGTCCAGAACGTTCCGCCCTGGTCGTCGGTGTAGCCCACCGGCGACCATTCCATCGGCAGCGATTTGCGCGTGGCGGCAAAATCGGTATTGCCCTGCCCGATCTGGTCGGCGCTCGGGAATTCCTGCACCTTCACGCCATCCGCATCGGAGAGGATGGTGGTCAGGCCGTTGCGCGAGGTCGGCGAAACCGCATCGGGATTGTACAGGTAGGCAACACGCTGATTGCCGCCGGGGATGCCGCCGATATTGTCGATCGGCGGTGAGTCGATGGCCACATAGCGCGGCCCGCCCGCGGCAACGATGGCGTCGATGAGCTGCGACAGGGTCAGCGAAGCGCTTGTGGTGCCCGAGCTGGTGGCGCCGTTATTGTCCAGCACTTCCTGGAGCGCAATGATTTCGGGCGCCTTGAGGTTGTTGACGATGGCGGCCGCAAGACCGTCGAACTTGCTTTGCGGCGTGGGCACGCCATCCACGGGTTGACCCACCGGCGCGAGATTCTCGACATTGAAGGTCGCAACCCGCATCCGGTCGAAATTCTCCACGATGGTGGTGGTTTCCTTCTGGAGGTTCGCCGCCGTAACCGGGCCATAGGCCTCGGTCGTGTTCACCTCGTACTGGCCGTTGGCGTAGTTGACGACGCCGGTCACATCGCCCAGGCGATCGCCGGTCTGCCAGCCGGTTGGCAGCGCAACGCCCGCCTCGTCATCGAGCTGGATGCGCTCCGGATTGAAATCGAACACCTTGTCGGCAGGCTGCGCCGTTCCGGGCGTCGTGTCGCTGATGGTCAGGCCGCCCCGCGGGTTGTCCGAGGGGTTGGCGCCCACGTTCGGCGTGACGAACTGCTCGTCAAAAGCCGAGTGGAAGGGAGACGTGACGCGCACGTCTTCAAGCGTGACCCGCATGCCCTCCAGCGATTCCCAGAAATCCGATCCCTGATGGACCGGATCGTAGACGCCGCCCGGCGCCGTGGTGTCGACATCGTCGTCACCGAGCGAAACCAGGGCCGGCTTGCGCTCAAGTCCGGTCACGAGGTTGTCGACGTCGCCGATGCGTACCGCCGTCGGCAATGCATTGCCGGTGGACAATATGCTCGTCGTGCCTGCCACCGGATTGAGCTGTGTCACCGAGAGCTGGTTCGTGCTGGCGAATTCGTTGACCGTTGCGGTCAATTGCACTTCCGCGCCGACCACGATGCCGGCCGGGATCGTTGCCCCGGCGCCGGTGCCCAGGAAGACAAAAATGCCGTCCGAGGTCCGGTAGTCGCCGTCGCCCACCGCGTCCTGGATGTAATAGCCGACCGGGTTGTTGCCGCCATTCTCGGTGCCGGACGCATCGATGGCCGTGACGATGCCGCGCACCGTGACCTGCTGGCCGACATGCTCCGAGCGATGTCCCGCGCCCTGAACGTCGTAGATATGCATGATATCGTCGTTCTGGATCGTGCCGGTCGCGACCGCCTGGGTGGCGCTCACCGCAGCGGCCACGCCTTCCTGCGTCGTCGTTGCGCCGGTGATGGTAGCCGTGAAGATCTCGTTGGCTTCGAACGAGCTGTCGCCGGCGACGTTGATCGTCACTGTCGCCGAGGTCTGGCCAGCGGGAATCGTGACCGTGACGGTGCTCGGCAGGTTCGCGATGCCGGAGAAGTCCTGCGCATTGGCGCCGTTGCTGGCGCCCGGCGCCAGTTGCAGCGTCACGTCGATCGAGCCGATCGTGCCGTTGGTACGCTCGACGGTGAAGGTGAACGCGGTGGTGCCGCTATTGCCTTCCGCGTGCGTGACATTGGTCGAGGAGGACGCAATACGAACCTCCTGCGTGTAGTCTTCCGGCAGGGCCGCGTAAACGGTCAGCCCAGAGCCGGCATATCCCGCGCTTGAGTCGCCCTCGTTGGCGGTCAGCACGAGTGCCGTGCCGGTCGGGCTGTCAGCGGCGCTGATAAACTTGGTGACTTGGGGCGCGTTGCCTTCACCTGCCAGCGGCGGCCGGTAGCCGACATAGGAAGCATTGGCCGGATCGGTGATGTCATAGATCATGACGCCGCCGACACGCTCGAGGCCGACAAAGGCGTAGGTGCGGCCATTGATGACGCCGATATCGACGCCCTCCGGCTCCGGACCCTTGTTGTCGGAGCGATTGTCGGCAGCGCCGCCTCCCCCGTTTTCGGCGGTGTCGATGTTGAACCGCGCCGCAAAATCGCGCGCAATGATCGCCTCGAACTCACCGCCGGTTTCGCGAACCTTGGTGATGGTGCCGTCGGCATTTTGCTTGAAGATCGAAATGCCGCGGCCGCCGTATGCGTAGATCTGATCGATGTCGCCGTCGCCGTCGGTATCGCCGAGGTCGGACCGGACACGAAGCCGCCCGAGGCCGGTGGTGTTGTTCTGGAGGGCCGCGGCGTTCGGATAGGCCGTGGAGTCGAGCAAGAGGTCGGCGAGATTGGACTCATCGTCGAGTTCCACTCGCGCATCGCCCTCGTTCGCGGTGACGAAGTAAGTCGCGCCGCCGACCTCAAAGCTGGCAATGGCATCCGGCTGAAGCAGACCGATCACGTCGGCGGCCTGGAGATTGATTCCACCACGATCGGTGCCGTCAAAAGCGTTGCCGGCCAGATTGCGATCGACGCCGCCAAGCGGCAGGATCGCGATCGGCTTGCTTGCCGTGGCATCGGTCAGATCGATCACCGCGACCGCGTTGACCTCCTGTAGTGTGACATAGGCGCGGGTTCCGTCCGGCGAAACCGTGATGTATTCCGGTTCGATATCCGCGGACGCCGTTTGGCCGTCCAGGATCGCAACGCCTGCCTGCTCGAGCACCGCTTCAAAACCGTCGAGGCCGTCGAACGAGATGGTGTTGGTCACGGCCGCGTTGGCGGCACCGCCCGAAAGGTCGATGATGGAGATGCTGCCCTCAGGGTTGATCAATTGCGTACCGCCGCCGGGGAGCGAAACCACGACCGGTTCGCCTTCGTTGGCGACCAGCAGTTTCGATCCGTCAGCGCTGAAAACCACTTGGTCGGGGCCGGCGCCGACATCGACGGTGTTGATCAACGTACCGTTTGAATCGAAAAGGGCGATGAACCCGTCCGTTCCGGCCGGGGCGCCGCCGCAAGCCACGGCGAGAATGCCGTTCTTGATCGCGACCGAATTTGCGCCGCCGAAGCCGTCGAGTTCGCTCAGGTCGATCGAGGACACGAAGCTGACGGCGCCGGTCGCGCTGATGGCGACGATATCGATCGTCTCGCCGATGGTGTTGAGCACGTAGGCCCGATCGGTCGTGGGGTCGAACGAAACCACCTCGGCGTTGGTGCCGGCGGCGGGCGCGTAATTGCCGAGACGAACGAGCTCGACCGCGTTGGTGCCGACCGGTGTCACGGCATTGCCCTGTAGCGACGGCGCCTGGTCGAGGATCGCGATGCCGTTGATTTCGTTTCCGGGAGCGGAATCGTCGTTCTGAATCGTCCCGGCGGCAACCGTCTGCGCGCCAAGCGAGGTCGATACGCCGCTGCTGTTGTTCGAAGCCGTCTGCAACGTCAGTGTGAAATTCTCGTCAGCTTCGACCGTGGTGTCGCCCGCGATCTGCACGATCACGGTTGTCGAAGTCTGGCCGGCGGGTATGACGCCGTTGAAGGTGAACGGCACGGCCACAACGCCGCTGAAATCCGCGGCATTGGCCGCTGCCGAGGTGAGCTGTCCCGTGAAGCTGAGGTCACCGGTGGTGCCGCCGGTGCGTTCGACGGTGAAGGTGAAGATCGTCGTTCCGGCATTGCCTTCGGCGTGGGAGACGGAGACCGAGCCGGCGTTGAAGGCAACGGTCTGCGCCTGCGTGCCGGACGGGATGTCGAACGTCACGCCTGCCAGCGGCGATTGCGGATCGGTGCGGAACGGCGCATCGGGCCTCGTACCGTCATTGTCCTGATCGCCGCTGCCGCTTTGCGCGATATAATTGGCGGTGGTGTTGAACGCCGTCAGAGCGGCAATGCGCGATGCGAAGATCAGGCCGCCGACAGCCGGATCGTAGACGGCGACATCGGCGCCATCCGTCCGGGGCAGCACCAGCGCCGTCTGCCCCGCAGTGAGGCCGGTACCGCCGAGCAGCCCGCTGCCGGTCGCAGTGGTGAAGCCGCCGTTGGTGTTCGTCACCGCAGCCAGGAACGTGGTCGGCGTGCTCTCGGATGTTCCAAGGAAAGCATAGATCGACTCGTCGGAGTTGCCGAGCGCGATCGTTCCGCCGGAAACCGTGCCGATGTTGACGCTGCGGGTGGCGGTGGAAGAAGTATTGAGGATTTCGACGATCGTGCCGGCCGCCAGTTCGCTTGCGCCGTTGGTCCAGGTCAAACCGCCTTCACCCGAGTTGAAAGCGCCGCCGGCGCCGATGGCCGAGCCGTTCCATTCGTTGTCGCTGAACCGGATTACCGTTCCGGCAGCAATCGGATCGATGACAATGAAGGCGAAGCCGTCATTTCCGTCTGCGTTGAAACCGACGAATGCAATCGAACCGGGACCGAGAGCCATCGAAATTCTCCATATGAAGAAGGCAAAGGAATGCCGTGGCGGCACGAGGTGCTCGCGCAGCATTGAAGGAGGGTTTTGTTTGACGCCGCAGCTAACGTCGGCGCGCGGGAATATAGGCGGCCGTTAATTACATCGAGGTGACGGTTTATTAACCATGCACGTCGTCGATATTCTCGCTCACAGCGGCAATTCGGCTGTTTGCGCGAACTTTCATCGGAAAATTCGCGCTTGCTGATTTATTCCTGTTTATTCCCGGGTCGCGCCAAAATGACGCAGGCGTTGTCACTATCGAAATCGCAGTCCCAGTGCCGCCGCGACGCCTGCCCCGTAGGCAGGATCGGCCTTGGCGCAATTGTCGATGTGGCGCTGCTTCACTTCGAGGCGCGCATCGCCCATCGCTCGCGCGGTGTTCTCGAACAGAAGCTGCCGTTGGGCCGGCGTCATGAGACGGAACAGGTTGCCCGGCTGCTCGAAATGATCCTCATCGACGCGATGATCATAATGGTCTGCGCTGCCCTCCAACTTGAGAGGCGGCTCCATCAGTTCGGGGGCGTCGCCCATCCAGGCCCCGCGCGAGTTCGGCCAGTAGCTCGGCTTGCCCTCGGCATTGCCGTCGGTGCGCATCTTGCCGTCGCGATGATAGCTGTGAACCGGGCAGCGTGGCGCATTGACCGGAATGTGGTTGAAGTTGACGCCAAGCCGGTAACGCTGGGTATCGCCATAGGAGAACAGCCGCGCCTGCAGCATCCTGTCGGGCGAAAATCCGATGCCGGGCACGACGTTCGCCGGGGAGAAAGCGGCCTGCTCCACTTCAGCGAAGTAGTTGTCCGGGTAGCGGTTCAACTCCATCTCGCCGACCTCGATCAGTGGATAGTCCGCCTTTGGCCATACCTTGGTGAGATCGAATGGATTATGCCTGTGACTGCGGGCCTGCGCCTCCGTCATTACCTGGATGAACAGTGTCCATTTCGGAAAGTTGCCGCTGTCGATCGCCTCGAGCAGATCGCGGCCATGCGTCTCGCGATCGCCGGCGACCCGTGCGGCGGCCTCCTGATCGGTCAGGTTTTCGATGCCTTGCCGCGTTCGGAAGTGAAACTTGACCCAGACCCGCTCGTTCACCGCATTGATCATGGAGAACGTATGGCTGCCGAAGCCGTGCATATGCCGAAAACTTTTCGGTATGCCTCGATCCGACATCACGATCGTCACCTGGTGCAGCGCCTCCGGCAGCAGCGACCAGAAATCCCAGTTGCTGTCGGCCGAACGCAGGCCGGTACGCGGATCGCGCTTGATGGCGTGGTTCAGGTCGGGAAACCGCATGGGATCGCGGAAGAAGAACACCGGCGTGTTGTTGCCGACGATGTCCCAGTTTCCCTCTTCCGTATAGAACTTGACGGCAAACCCGCGGATATCGCGTTCGGCATCCGCCGCGCCGCGCTCACCGGCCACCGTCGAGAACCGGACGAACAGGTCGGTCTTCTTTCCGATCCCGGAAAAAATCCGCGCCTTGGTGAAACGCGTGATGTCGTGCGTCACCGTGAACGTGCCGTAGGCACCCCAGCCTTTCGCATGCATCCGGCGCTCGGGAATTACCTCCCGATCGAAATGCGCCATCTTTTCGATGAGCCAGATGTCCTGGAGGAGCGCAGGACCGCGCGGTCCGGCCGTCATCGTGTTCAGGTTGTCGACAACCGGTGCGCCGGTCGCATGGGTCATGGGAGGACGAGAATCGGTCATTGCTTGATGTCACTTCGTGTGTGGAGGACGTCGACTGCTGGGTTGCGGGCTGCTTGTAGCCTTTAGCTCGGCCAGGCCGATGCAAGGATGATCGAGCAGAAATTCTGGCGGACGTAGTTCATATCCTTGAGTGCGAGCACGTCGGCTTTCACGTTGCCGAACGTCGTCAGCGGCTTCTTGATGATTCCTCGCGCAAAGTGATCGATGATGTTTTCCTTGAAGTTCGTCTCGCGCGGATGATGTGCGCAGACATGATCGCGCTGCTCATGCGTGAAATCGTGATAGGCGATGCCCAACACGTCCATCTCGACCCCCGCGGTAACGAGCGCAATGGTCGGTCGCATGTGTTCCGGGATGCCCGGCGTCGTATGAAGCGCGATCGCGGCCCAGACATCCTCGATGTCCTGTTGGGGCACGCTATAGCTTCTGAGGAAATCGCGCGCGGCGTTCGCGCCGTCGACCTCGAACCGCAGATCGGGGCTGGAATGCGCTTCGGTCAGCCCCATGTCGTGAAACATCGCACCGATATAGAGCAACTCCGGATCGTACTTCAGCGCCTTCCTTTCGCCCGTCAAGGCGCCCCAGAAGAACACCCGGCGGCTGTGATTGTAGAGCAGATCGTCCTCGGTATCGCGGATGAGCTGGGTTGCGGCGCGCGCCATGGCGCTGTCGGGAACGCGGATACCTGCAATGAACTCGATCATCGAAACACTCCTTTCATGGGTTCGTGGAGGCCCGGATGGCTGGAGATCCGGCCCATTGTCGAGAGCGGCGGTCTGTCTTGTTATGGAGATTTCGGCGCGCGATCGCACTAACGCTTGCCCGTCGGATCGGGACAATGGCACACCGTTTCCAGCCAACATCGGAGGAAGGCGAAAATGGCCGGCCAGAAAGTAGGCATCGTCATTCACGAGGGCGTGCAAGCCCTCGATGTGGCAGGCCCGGTCGATGTGTTCGCTGAAGCCAACGGCTATGTCGCAGGGGACGCACAGTATGAAACGGTGTTGATCGCCGCCGACCGCAAGCCGGTTCGCGCATCGAACGGGATGCAGATGATGGCTGACCTGAGTTTCGAGGAAGCGGCCGGCGGCTTCGACATGCTGTTTGTCGCCGGCGGCCCGGCACTGCCCGACGCCGATCCGGATCCTCGCTTTACCGAGTGGCTGCGCGAGGCGCCATGGCGCGCCAGCATCTATGGCTCGATCTGTACCGGCGCCTTCGCGCTCGGTCATGCCGGGCTGCTCGACGACAAACGTGCAACGACCCATTGGCAGAATGCCGCAAGGCTCGCCGCACGCTTTCCGAAAGCGCGTGTGGAGCCCGACCTGATCTATGTGCGTGATGGCCGCCTTGTCACATCGGCCGGGGTAACCGCGGGCATAGACCTGGCACTTGCGCTGGTTGGCGAGCGCCACGGCCCTGCCGTGGCTGTGGCCGTCGCCAAACGCCTCGTGGTGGTGGCACAGCGTCAGGGCGGGCAGTCGCAGTTCAGTCCGTATCTCACGGCGCCCGCCGATCCTGCTTCGCCGATCGCACGCATTCAGGATCATGTGATGGCCCATATCGGCAGCCGTCATACGCTTCAGTCGCTCGCCGAAACGGTCGGAATGAGCACGCGCAACCTCGCCCGGCATTTTGTTCGCGAGACCGGCATCACGCCGCACGAGTTCGTCGAGCGGGCGCGTGTCGATGCCGCGCGCATGCGGCTTGAAAGCAGCGACATGCCTCTCAAGGCAGTCGCCTATGACTGCGGGTTCGGCACGACTGACCGGATGCGCATCGTGTTCAGCGAACGTTTGGGTGTGACGCCGGCGCAGTATCGAGCGAGCTTTCGGCGGACCGAAGTGCAGGCTGCAGGTTCGTGATTGAAGCATGCCTCCCGCCGTCGTGACCGCGTGAGTGGAGAGGTGCTTCCTGTCGAAGATTGCGATCGGCACTGCCTGCGGGGGCCATTCAGACATGGTCAGATGCTTCGCCGACCTAGAAATCGAAATCGCTGAGTTCGGGATGATCGTCGGGCCTGGGCCCTTCGGGCCACCGGAACATCCGCTGGGCTTCCAGGATGACGTGCTCGTTGATGCTGGCCACGCGCAGGCGTATCAACCCATCGCGATCGAGTTCCCAGTTCTCGTTGCCGTACGCCCGGTGCCAATCGCCGCGTTCATTGAGGTATTCGTAGCTAAACCGCACGGCTATGCGGTTGCCCGTAACGGCCCAAAGCTCGTGGATTCGGCGGTATTCCGCGAACTTCGCCCACTCGCGTCGCAGAAACGTTTCGATCGCCGCACGCCCCGAAAGAAACTCGATGCGGCTGCGCCAGAAACTGTCGATGGCATAGTCGCGGGCAACAAGCTCGGGATCGCGGATATTCCAGCTATCTTCCGAGCCGCGAACCTTTGCCGCGGCGGCCTCCCAACTGATGGATGAAACGCGAGAAGACGCCATGAACTTGCTCCAGCCAGTGACGAAAATGCTGTCACAGACTGACGCCTCGCCTGCCCGGTTGCGAGTTTATTGGTGTTACGAAGTGTGAATGCAGGCGAAGCCCGTTAGCGTCTCTACAAGTAAACTGGCATACAAGACAGGAAGACAACCTATCGGACGCCGAGGGTGTGAAGCAGATGTTCGGTCTGACGCAGGTCAGTCGTCTCGTATCCCTCCGTAAACCGTGAACGGACCTCAAAAAGGAGGGATCGTGCCTCATCGGCGCGCTCAAGATCCGTCCATAAGCGAGCCAATGCGATTGCGGCGCGCAATTCCCATCCCGGGGCAGCTTGCCGACGGGCGCAATCGAGCGAAGCGGTGAGAGAGGCCTCTGCAGACCTCCAGTTTTCACGTGACGCCGCCAACTGCACCGCGGCACGGGCCCGCAACAGGTCGGGCAGCTCAAATGTCCCCGAGCCGCGCCCGGCTCCGTCCACGGCCGCATCGATGATCATTATCGCTTCTGCGGGATGCCCAGTCGCCGCCAATCCTTCCGCCAGCGCGCGTGAGAGGGTTGTTGAGAGGATATATCGCTGTTCGGTTTGCACCGTAGACAGCGCAACACGCAGGGATTCGACCCCGGCGCTGGTCTCGCCACGCGCCAGCATGGCTTCGCCTCGCAAGCCGAGGCCGCCGGCCTGATACATCGTTAGCGAGTACCTGCTAGCCTGTGCAATGAGCCGGTCGATGAGTTGCTCGGCTGTTTGATAATCGCCGCGCCAGATGAAGACCGGTGTGGCGTACATCAGGCAGATGCAAAGCGAAACAGGATGACCGAGCCGTTCGGCAACTTCGATGCCCTGGCGGGCGATTTCGGAAGCCTGATCGGCAAAACCACGCAACCACAGCGTCCGTGCATAGCCGATCAAGGCCCTGACCTGATGATCATATCCGAAGGAGTGCACTTTGCTCACGCCGGCTGTCGCGGCACGCCGGAAACCGTTCTCATAACTATGCTGCGCAAGAGCCTGGCTTCCGATGAGATGATGAGTAGCTCCTAACATCCACTGGGCGGTAACGATCTCGTGGTCACCACGAAGCTCTCCGGCGGTGGCGGCATAGCGTTCGGCGGCCGCGAGGGCAGCGCCATGATCGGCAAGCCGCGTCCGGAAAAGATTAAGGCCTGCCAGAAATTCCAGCTGATACTCGGTATCCCCCAGGGAATCGGCTAGCGCCAATCCACGTTCCAGCGCCGATCCGACTTCAGTGCTGTCGCTGTGACCGTGGTTCGATGCGGTGGCAAGCGACAGCAAGAGGCTCAATTCGAGCCGGGTCCCAAGATGCTCGCCCGACAACGCATTCATTGTCTCCAGGCACCAGTGCCTGCACTCACGCAGCATCGACATGCCGAGAAGCAGAGGAACAGCGCCCGAGGCGAGCGCCACCCCGACTGAAGCGTCGCCGGTATCCGAAAAGCTCCATTCCAGCGCGGCCCTGATGTCGCCGATCTGCCGCGCGTGAGCCGTCAAATCGCGATCCCTCCGGACGGGAGCCCGAACGGCTGCCAAACGTTCTGCAAAGTGCAGGGCATGGCGCCTGGCGACCGCGTCGGCCTCGCCCCGTTCGGTCAACTTGGCTGCGGCGTAGGTTCGGGTCGTGTCGAGCAGACGGTAGATATTGTCGCGTTCCGACCGATTTACCGAGATCAATGATTTGTCGATCAGGCTCGCTATCGCACCGATGATGGAGCATGCGTCCCGATCCATGTCCGACGCGATTGCCTGCGCCATTTCGAGTTCGAAGGCGCCCACGAAAATAGACAGCGCACATAGAACGGCCTGCTCGTCTTCCGACAACAGATCGTAACTCCAGTCGAGCATTGCCTGAAGCGTCTGATGGCGCGGCGCGCCGAGACGCTTCTGCCAGGCAAGCATCAACCGGTCGCCGATCAATTGAGCGAGACCGTTGATGCCGTAGGTGCTGGTCCTGCTTGCTGTCAGTTCGATCGCCAGTGGCATGCCGTCCAGCTGGCGGCAGATTTCTGAAACAAGCGGCGCGTCCTCGTCGGATAGACCAAGCCGATATCCGCCGGCGGCGGCCCGATCCATGAAAAGCTGCACGGCCGGTGACGCCAACGCTGAAGCGGCCGAGAGGCTCGCCTCTCCTGACGGGGTATCCAAGGCCTGGAGCAAGTGGACATGCTCGCCTTCCACCCGGAGCGACTCGCGCGAAGTCGCGATGATATGGACGAGCGGCGCCTCACGGCATAGTCCTTCCGCCAGCGCCGCTACGGAGTCGATGACGTGTTCGCAACTGTCGAGCACGAGCAGCACGCGCTTGTCCGCCGCGAAGGCGAGTAGGCGCGGCAGCGATTCCTGGACCTGCTCCAGACAGCCGATCGCCGATGCCACGGCCGGCACCACCAGCACGCCATTCTTGAGAGCGCCGAGATCCACAAAGCAGATGGCATTGCCAAATTCGGCGGCGATTTCGTGCGCAACAGCGATGGCGACCGTTGTCTTGCCGACGCCGCCTGGCCCCACAATGCTGACGAAACGTTGAAACGTGACTTGGGCGCGCAACGCATCGATGGTCTCGTTGCGGCCGACCATCCGAAGCAATCGCACCGGAAGGGTTTCGCCCTGGATGCTCCAGGCTGGCGCGGCAGCCGGCATGCTGTCCGGCGCCGAACGCTGGACCGATCCCACGAAACAATATCCCCTGCCGGGCACATTGGTGATGTAACGCGCGCCCTCGCGGCCATCGCCGAGCGCACGGCGAAGTCCCGCCATATGAACCCGGAGACTGGTCTCTTCGACAACGACGTCAGGCCAAGCCCGTGTGACCAACTCCTTGTGGCTGACGACTTCGCCTGCCCGCTCGACCAGCGCGATCAGGATATCGAACGCACGGCTGCCGATCGCGACAGGCTCATTATCCTTCAGCAGCAATCGCTTCGAGACGACCAGACGGAACGGCCCGAATTGAAACACGTCGAGTTCGTCGGATCGTTGCAGCAAATTCGACCTTCGAAATATGCGCGCCGCATGCACCCCGGTCCCGGATAACATGTTCCAATCGCAAAATGCAGCCGCTTTTTGGATGGTTTCGGCCGTGCGGGTGCACGACTGGCGCGCCGGATGGCACTACGGTTCCCGCTTCAACTTGACGAAAAGTTTCCGTGTGATGCCAGCGTCGGCGGAAGGTTAAGTCATAAACGAGTCCCGAGTTCTCCCGGCTCTGCTCGCCTCGTGGCGGACATGGGGATCATCGTCCAAGTACCGCGAGGCCGGCCTCGGCAATTTGTACATCGTGTTCCGGAGTATCAAAGCTTGCACCGATGCCACCGATGACCTGCCCATCGACAACGATGGGAAGTCCGCCCTTCATCTCGACGAATTTGTGAGCTGTCACGGCCGCGATGCGGCCCTGATTGATCGCGTTTTCGAGCGCTTCGGTCGGCTTCTTGAACAAAGCGGCAGCTCGCGCCTTCCCGGGCGCCAGATCAACGCTCGCGAGATAGGCTGCGTTATCCATGCGCACGAGGACAATCGGCCAGCCACCATCGTCGACGATAGCGATCACGCCTGCGATATGATTGCGTTCAGCCTCCGCCTTGGCGGCTGCCGCCATGTTCAGTGCCGTAGCCAGTGTGAGGACCTTCTTGTCCATGAACTGGGCCATCGCCGCAGGGATTTTCGCCACCACCACAAGTGCAACGATCACGACCGCAACCTGTATTGCCCTCATAATCTGTCCTTCCTCTCTTTACGCGCTCAAACGCTCTTAAGAACGTTCACATTCATCTCAATGTTTCCGGGTAGGCAATGAGGTCGCTGCGCACCGCGACGACTACGGCTTTAGCAGTAACTTCGAGACCGGATCGAGGAACGTGAAATTGCATAAAACGGCGAGAGGTGTGGTGAAGGACTGATATATCCCGCTGCCTGAGTGAACAGCCACGTACAAACGAGCAGCGATCCGCTATTCCCGCCGGGGCATCACTCTCGATGCAGCGATCAGAACGTCTATGGACGGCATGGCCCATCCTGTCAGGAGAGAGGATTCCGGTCGTGCTGCCGATTGAGCTCGTCGAGCTATCCATGACCAAGCGCGATGTTTCGTAGACGCAGAATGTTCACGCGACCTGGCCCAAAAACAAGGCTACGACAGAGGCTGGCGATACCGGTCCGTGAAACCCTGCAGCGTGCACCCGCTGAGGATTCCTGCACCGATGACCGCAAAAGCCGGTGCATTACTATCGCCGGTCGCAGTAATGAGCCATGTTGCGACGGCCGGCGCAAAGGCGCCGATGACACCCGCTACACCATATGTCAGCGACACGGAAGCGGCTCGCGCTCGTGTAGGAAACTGCTCCGCAAGTGCCGGGAAGAGCGGCCCTACGTACAGTGCAATCAGCACTCCGAATCCTGACTGGACGAGCGCAAGAAGTGCGACCGATGGCATGGTCGTCAGAAGGACGAAAGCGGGATAGGTCACCAGCAGAAAGCCGGCGATCGAAATCCACAGCAGCGGCTTGCGGCCAAATCGATCCGACGCAGCGCCGGCCAGCGGTGTACAGGCGATCGTCACGCTCGTCGCAACGACGGTTGCGAGCAACGCCCCGGAGCTGGCGATCCCGAGCTTCTGCACCGCAAAACTCGGCATGTAGACGAACAGCACGCTGCCCGCAGTGACGTAGAGCAGCAGCATGCCAATGGCACGGAACATCGGCCGGATTACGCCAGTTGCAATAGCAGCGGCCGCCTCCATACGCTCCCTGGATTTTTCAAGGAACATATCCGGCTCTTGCAGATTCGCCCGAATATAGAGCGCAGCAGGCACGATGGTCAAACCGAACACGAATGGCAGGCGCCAACCACCTCCCGCTATCTGCTCCGGCGTCATGACCAGATTCATTACCATCACGACCGATGCCGCGAGCACGAAACCGATCTGCTGGCTCGATGCGTTCAAGCTTGTGTACAGCCCTCTTGATCGTGCGGGCGCGCTCTCGACGAGGAGAGCCGTCGCGCTGCCGATCTCGCCCGCCCCCGAAAACCCCTGCAGCAAACGCGCAATCAGAATGATCGACGGCGCCCACACCCCGATCGTTTCATAGGTAGGTGCAAACGCGGTCAGTGCCGTACCAAGCCCCATGATGAGCATTGCAAGATAAAGCGCCGCCGCGCGGCCGACGCGATCCGCATAGGTGCCCAGGATGATCGCCCCGACCGGCCGCATCGCCAGCCCTGCTCCGTAGGTGACGAAGGCCAGGATCAGGGAAGTGACCTCGTTCCCGGTTGGAAAGAACAACCTTGCCATGGTCAGCGCGAGTACACCGTAGGCAAAGTTATCGTACCACTCCAGCAGGTTTCCGATCGTGGCGGCGGCGATGATCCGCCGATGCCGAATGTCGAGCGGCTGAATTGCTGGAGTGATGATGAGTTCCGGACTGGACATGTAGAAAGCCGTGCGTCGCGGCGCATTCAATTCTTTCGTGCGGTGACACTATCGATCACGTGCCGGCGACGCAATTTGGCTAACTTCAATTTTGTCAAATAGCCCGATTTCAAGAACGAACGCGCAGGGAGCGACGCGTGAAATCCCGGCCTTCGCTCAATCGCGCTTCAGGCCGATCGATTTGATGATCGGGCCCAGACGGAAAAATTCGTCCTCGACCAGCCGCTGGAATTGGTCCGGGCCCGAATGGGCATCAGGCTCCAGGCCCTGAGCGCGGTAAGCTTCCTGTAGTTTCGAATCTGCCACGGCGAGACGGGTCGCTCCGGCGATCCGATCGACAATCACATCCGGCGTTGCCTTGGGTGCAAACAAGCCAAACCATCCGGCATACGCAAGATCGGGCATGCCGGCCTCGATCACGGTCGGAATTTCCTGCGCGCCACTCAGTCGCTTTTCACTGGTCACCGCGAGTATTCGAATCTTGCCCGCTTCGCCCAACTGTAGCAACTGGGCGGACACGACGGCGATCACGAGGGCGATCTGTCCGCTGATCAGATCGTTGGTAGCCGGCCCCATGCCCCGATATGGAATGTGCACCAGATCGAGTGAGCCCGATTGCTGCTTGAATATTTCGCCGATCAAATGATTGCCCGTACCCACTCCCGGCGTTCCGTAGGAAAGCGTGCCCGGATTGGCCCTCGTGTAAGCAATCAGCCCTTGCAGATCCCTTACCGGCAGCGACGGATGAACCGCGAAAGCGAGCGTGCTGGTGATCAACCGGTAGATGGCGCGGAAATCGCGGATGCCATCGTAGGCAGGACGGGCCGAAGTCAGGGGAATCATGACATGGGTGCTGCCATTGCCGAGCAGCAGCGAGTAGCCGTCAGGCGCGCTCTGTGCGACGGCCGCGCTGCCCACCGCGCCGCCGCCGCCGCCGATATTCTCGACATAGGTTGGGCCCAGCAGCGCTTCCATTTTGTCGGCCCACGGGCGGCCGATCTGGTCGCCCGCGGCGCCTGCTGTGTAGGGGATCACCAGACGGATGGGACGCGAGGGGTAGTTATCGGCGCTTGCGCCTCGCGGCATGGCGAGCAGCGCAGCACCACTCGCGGCCCTTTCAAGGAGCTGTCGTCGTGAAAGCAAAGGCATTTTGCAAGACTAGCACAAGGCGAGGAGCAGATTTGCGAACCTTCTCGGATTGAGCAGAACAAAAGAGGGCCGATGGCAACTGCCATCGGCCCAGGTAGACCTGAAGGGGAAAGCAAGATCCCTGAGCGTCTCGGGGGGAGAGACAGGCGCTCAAAACAGGTCGTCACGCTCGCATCGATCAAGGGGGGCGAGGAAGCGTGACGCCAGTAACCTACAAGGGGCGCGCGGTCCCTTCTTGTACAAAATTGCGTCCACGCGCACGTGTTTATGCAGCTCCCGGAAATCAACAATCCGCCAGATCACAGCAACGTTGCTTGATTCCGAGATCAAGCGTTCGATCATCTCCGACACCCCCTTATGGCGGCTGAGCGACCGCAATCATACTTTCTCCCTGGAAGGTGTCGCGTCATGACGTCGAGAACTGCCCTTGCCGTTGGTCTTGCGTGCGTCATGGCAGCCGCATGCTCCTCGGTATCCCATGCGACCTCCGGCGCTGCAGTCCAGGCGCGTCAATCGGCCGAGCCATTCGGCCTGATCGTTCTTCCGTTGACTGACGAGCAGTTGAAGAAAAAATGGTCGGCGCTCGCGCACGACCTCGGCGATGACAAAGTCCAGCTTGCACTGTGCGATGGCGACCGCACCGGTTGTGCTTCGTCATCCGCCATCAACTTTCTTGCGATCGTCGACAGGGCGAAAAAGCGTGATGGTCTCGCGCGCGTCGGCGAAATCAACCGGTCGGTCAACCTTGCCATCCGCCCCGTGAGCGATCTTGCGCAATATGGTCTGTTCGACGCCTGGAAATCTGCGCTGGTCACGTTCTTCAGGGGCGCCGGCGATTGCGAGGACTACGCGGTCGCCAAATATGTCGCCCTGCGGGAAGCCGGCGTGCCCGCGGACAAACTGCGGATCGTCATCGTACGCGACGAGCTTCGGGGGGGAGACCACGCGGTCGCCGCCATCTGGTTCGACGGACGCTGGCTCATCCTCGACAACCGCCGCATGGCGATCGTGGAGGACAGCTATGCCCGGCACTATCGCCCGCTATTTGTCTTCAACGAAGACGGAATATGGAAATACGAGCGAGGCTCGACGTTCCATGCGGCGAGGCGTGCAGGATGGGAAGTCGCCACGAGCACAGGCCCGGGGAAAGCGAGCTTTGCCTTCAGTGCAGCCGGAATTGCCATCGAGTGGAGCAAAAAGCCTGATACGGCCGATGTTGCGACGCGCCCTGCCCGGCCTCGCGAAGCCGCCACGGTCACCGTCTCAATGCGGCCTGCCGAGCACGAACGCAAAGGGCACGACAAAAAGCTCCGCACCGACCTTGTCGGTGACGTGCACGACCCAACTGCGCCAGTCTTCAGCGCTGCGTGTCATGATGAGCGAACGAACCACGCCCGTGGCATGGTCACGTGCTTCGTTCAGGTCGTCGACCGCGGTGCCGCTTTGATCGACTAGCACGCCTTGCGCGTGAGAGCAGTGGAAATAGAGCTGGGTCATGTTTCATCTCCAACTGCACGAGGCGGACGGTTGCAGACGCGTCCGCGGCTCGTGCCAATTACGGAATTGACCAACGGTAGTGGCGGGGCGACATCCCGACATGCTGACGGAATCTGCGGGCGCAATGGCTCTGATCGGCAAAGCCGGCCGCCAGCGCGATCTCGGAAAGCGACATGTCGGTGCCCGATAGAAGCTGCATCGTCCGCTCGACCCGGCGCCTGATCAGGTAATCGTGCGGGGTCACGCCGACGGATTGCTTGAAGGCGCGGACGAAATAGCAGACCGAAAGATTTGCGAGGGCAGCCAGCGCTTCGACGCTGATCCGTTTTTCGATGTGGGCATCGATGTGCTCGCGCACCCGCCTTACGACCCTCGGCGGCAGCCCGCCGCGGGCAAAGGCCTTGGACGGAACGGCTCCTTCCCTGTCCGCCTGATCTCCGACCACCAGCCGCAGCTGCAAGGGTTCGCTCTGACCGTCGGCGATGGTCGCGTGAAACGGCACGGCAGACTGTTCGTTCCGATATCCTTCCGCGAGCTTGAGCATGAATAGATCCCTTTCAGAGCGTTTGGGTTTGCTTCAATAGCGGTATCCGAGCGAGCAACCGTCCTGCATGTTGCGAACTAAGGCCGGCTCATTTGTCATCGTAGCGAAACAATGGATCGACTCACCCTGCTGCGGCAATTGTGCGTGCGGTTTAGTCGCCCCACCCATTGGTATGGTCCGGGGATCCATTGCTGCAAAGCGCGCGCGTTCCACACAAGCCGGCCGGCTGTAGCGGCGCTGACTGCCGCGACTTTTCAGAGCTCGGGTTGTCAATTCGCACGCTTTTGTCGGATGCGGTGACATGGCGCGCCTACGTTGCCGCCCGGATCAAGGCGCGCGCGACGATCTCGCTCGATGCGGCGTTTTGTCCGGTGATCCAACTGCCGTCCTGAACCAGATGCGGCATGCAGTCTGGTCCGCTCGTGTAGAACGCTCCAAGCGAGGTGAACTCGCGCTCGAGCGAGAGTGCATCTGGCGGCATGTCGTAGATGGCATCCTCCGCCTGGTTCGGAGCGGTGATTCCGCGCCCCTTGGCGAGCGGCACCGAGTCGGGCCCGCGAACGTGCAACAGCGCGGCCGTGCCATGCCCGACGAAGGCGCAGGGACGGCGCAACTCATGCAGCCTGAGGATCAGGCTGTGAGCGGCCGGATCATTTGCGAGATCCCACAGCGCGCCGCAGCCTTCCGAAAAGTAGACCGCCGCAAAATCGGCGGCACATACTTGTGACAGCGCCAGGGCGTCCGCGAACTCTTCGCGCGCGGTCCGATCGGAATGAAACCGTTGCAAGATATCAGGCGCCTCGCTGCGGCAATTGCAGAGATTGTCGATCGGCGCCTGGCCGCCCAGCGGCGAACAGATGGTCACATCGAAGCCGGCATCCACGCAGGCGTAATATCCATACGCAAAGCTCGACAGGCAGACGCCCGTCTTGCGCCTGGAATCTCCCAGACGATCATGTGACGTCAAAACGATGAGGGCATGCATTTGGCGACCTGCGGACAACATTCGGCTTTGCTTGCACGACAGTGGGTCCGCGGCCGCGATTTGAATAGGAAGCCGCGCGCCGGATTTGTATAAAACGCGCGAAGTTCTTCATCCTTTGCTTTAACAACGCCGTAACCGGCTGGAATCGCTGACGATTCGTCCCGAAAGCGAAAGTCGGATTTAACAATACTTAACGAGCAGCAACGCCCGTCCTGAGCGATGCTGCAACTCGGCGGAAATCACCATCGCCTGCCGAGGAGCTGCCCCGTGAACGCCCCCGTTGCTTCCGACCTGTTGCAATCCGTTACCCTTCCGCTCGGCGGGCAAGACCCCCACGCCGCAGCGATGGCCGATGTCGTCGCCAGGCTGCTTCGTGCAGGGCTGAAGGCTCTCGACACCGATCAGGAAGCCGCCGCCCAGATCATCGCAAAGGCCTGCGCGGTGCTCGAGGCGTCTGCGGTGACGGACGGGATCATCGACCGCACCGCCCCGGCCACGGTGTCGGGCGGACTGACGCCGTGGCAGATTCAGCGGATCAAGGTCCATGTCGAGGAGAATTTGGGCAGCAGCATAGCGGTGACGGAGCTCGCCAGTGTCGCGCATCTTGGCCCGAGCCACTTCCGGCGCGCCTTCAAGAAGAGCCTCGGTGTCAGCCCGCATGCATTCGTCGTCGAACGTCGCGTCAGGCGCGCGCAGCAATTGATGCTGGGAACGGATCAGCCCTTGTCGGAAATTGCCTTGCAGGTCGGCTTTGCGGATCAGGCCCATCTGACCACGCGATTTCATCGTGTCGTCGGCAAGACGCCCGGCGCCTGGCGCCGTGAACGGGGTTGTGCCGGCGACAGGCGACAGGCGTTGAATGAAAATCGGCCTAGCGCGGCGTCCGACCGGCCCGGCCTGGTCGGCTAGAGCATGATCCGGACCCGCAGGGCCGCGTCAGCGCAAAGTGGACACCGGTTTTCCCTGCGACAAACGCGAAGCGTTTACGCGGAGATCATGCTCAAACAAAAAAGATAGAGCAGGATGTCGATTCGAAGAAAAGTCATCCCGCTCTAGACAGACGGTAGCGCCAGTAGGGATCTGGCTGCCCGAAGATCGGCAATCTCGAATCCTTCCGTAAACTTCTCATAGACCGACAGAACAACGGCCCGCGCCTCCGCCATCCGGTCCTTGTCGATCCTCAACCGCGCGAGATTCAGGCTGCTTCTCAGCTCCCAGAACAGCGCGCCTTGCTGTTGCGCCAGCTCCAGCGATTGCATGAAGCATTCCTCGGCATCGGATGCCGACGATCGGCCGGCCTCGCGGAGTATGAGTTCGCCCTTGATGCGCAGCAGCTCTGCAACGAACCATCGTTCTTCCCGGGCCTCGCATCTGGCCAAGGCGTCATCGACGACCCCCAGCCCCTCGCCCACCTGGCCGGCCTGGCCCAGACCAGCGGCGAGTTCGCCAAGCGGCAGCAGGAAGCGCGGCAGAAACCTCGCCTCGCCGGCCCCGTCCAGAGCGCTCCGCAGCGTCGCAAGTCCGCCTTCGATGTCCCCGCGCTTGGCCATCAGCATGCCCTTGAAGCCCCGCGCCCACAGATGCCAAAGCCGTATCGGATGACGTTCGGTGTGATCGAGCAACGCCGCGCAATAGAGCTCGGCGGCATCAAGGTCGCCGGAAAAATACGCGAGCGGGCAAGCCCCCTGCCCGAGCACGCTACAGAACGTCAGGGCGTGTCCGCTGGCGCGGCCTTCCTCGATATTCCTCGCGACGATGCGCAAGGCCTGGTCGGCGAGACCCTGTAGCCAGAGAATGCGCGCCTGGAAATAATGGGTCGAGACCCGTACGTCGAAGCTGAAACGGATGATCGGCGTCCTTTGCGGCACGACGGCCAGTTGGGTGATAACGCGGTCGATATGGTGGCGGGCACCGCTCTGGTCACCGAGGTAATGGAGCGTCGTTGCGAACAGACGATCGGCCATCATCAGTTCGATCGCGTCATCGGAGGTTGCTGCGAGGTCCGCGAAACGCTGCGCAAGTTCGAGCGCCTTCTGGAATTCACCGTTGTTGAACTGGTCGATGCACAATGCCCAGAGCGCACGCAGCCGGTAATCCCGGTCGTCGAGCTGTTCGGCAAGCTCCAGCACGCGGGTCCAGGCCGGGCCCGCTTCGCGGGCGCGGCCGACCCCGTACATCAGCGACCAGCCAAGGGCAGCCGACAGCTCCATGCGCAGACGCGCCGATTCCTCTCCGGCGCCGTCCAGATTTGCCAATGCAAGCTGAACCCGTTCGCGGCACTCGGCCAGCATCGAGGCTTGCACCCACAACGGCACCGCCGCGGCCATCAGAGCCACCCCGATCCTGGTGTCGCCGCCGCTGGAAAAGGCCCAGTCCAGCCCTGCGCGCACATTGTCGATGTGCGGCGCGTAGATCGACAGCCACTCGCCCTGTGGCGTCGACCGGCTCGCCTTGTCGGCCCGCGTGAAGAGCTGCACGTAGAACTCGGCCAGCCGCCTCGCGGCCTGCTGGTATTCTCCGCTGCCGCGCAGCTTCTCCATCGCGTAGACGCGTGTGGTGTCCAGCAAGCGGTAGTGCGGGCTGTCGCCGCGCAGATCGACCGCGATCAATGACTTCGCCGCAAGGCTCGCTAGATTGTCCGTCACGGTTCCGGCCGCATCTTCACCGGTGACGAAAATCGCAGCCTCCAGCGAGAATTCCTTGGCGAACACCGCGAGGCGGCACAACACCCTCGCCTCGATATCCGGCAGCAATTCGTAGCTCCAGTCGAGCGTGGCCCTGAGCGTGCGGTGCCGCGGCAACGCCGTGCGCCGGCCCGTGGTCAGGACGTTGAACCGGTCATCCAGTGAAGCTGCGACCTTGGGCGGCCCGAGGGTGACGGCACGCGCTGCGGCAAACTCGATGGCCAGCGGAATGCCGTCAAGCCGCCGGCAGATCGCCGCGATGGCCGTCAGATCCTCCTCTGCGCTGAAAACGACGCCGAGCGCTTTCGCCCTCACCAGAAACAACTCGACTGCCGGGCTGCTGGTGTCGGGATCCGCTTCGTCTGCCGAAGGCGCATCGAGCGGAGGAACGCGGCAAACATGTTCGCCGTCGATCCGCAATGTCTCGCGGCTGGTCGTCAGGATCGTGATCGAGGGACAGCGGCTGACCACCGTTTCGGCGAACGGCGCGACCGCATCCACCACATGCTCGCAATTGTCGAGGACAAGCAGCATTTTGCGGTTTGCGAGCGTTCTCGCCACGGCGTCGGCGGAGGTCTCCTCGCCATCCAGCTTGAGGTTGAGCGTTCTGGCGACGGCGGAAGGAACGAGCTTTGGGTCCGAGATCGAAGCCAGTTCGACAAAGACGCAGTCGCCATCCAGGGTTGGCACCACCGCGCGTGCCGCCTCCAGCGCCAGCACCGTCTTTCCGATACCTCCGGGGCCGGTGAGCGTGATGACCCGATAGGCCGAAAGCAGCTCCTGCACATGCGCAATGATGGCGGCCCGGCCGATCAAGCCGGACGTTGCGGTGGGCAGATTGGTCGCAATGGGCGGGGCGAGCGTCCGGACAGGCTCCAGCACGACTCTGGCGGTATCGGCGGGTTCGCGCGCTTCCCAACTGCCGAGCAGCCGATAGCCCCGCCCGACCGCGGTCTCGAGCATGCCGCGATCCGCGCCGAATGCCTTGCGAATGGCAGCGATGTGGACGCGGAGCGCGATCTCTTCGACATAGACGCCGGACCAGATCCGCGCCAGCAACTCTTCCTTGGTGACGAGCTGACCGTCTGCTGCCGCGAGCGCCGCAATGATATCGAACGCACGCCCGCCCAGAGGCACATGCGCGCCGCGCAGCCTTACTTCGCGACGGGTCAGGTCGATCTCCCAGCCCGAATAGGTGTACACGGATCGCTGGCCGTGATCGCGCGCCATTGCGGCCGCTACTCCCTTGTTGTCGCGCGAAAAACACGCTTTTCATCCCATTTTGCAGTAGCCCGCGGCGGCAGACAATGAGCCGGGCGTATAGCAGATCGGCTCCGATTACAGGCGGATGGGCCGCTGACGTTGCAGGGGAAGTCGGATTCGCGGATCCCGCGAGTCATTCCGGCTGGGTCAAAGTTAGATGCGATTCATTGCGCTGGATCAAAGACAAAAACTGCAAGGCCGTCCAAGAACGGCCAAATACCTTTGGGCATGAAAGCAGACCTGTGGTGCCAAACTGGCTAGTATGTCGAGAACCGGGGGGAATCTCGCAATGATCGCTCAATTGACCCTGATCGAACGGCAACGTGCGATCGCGATTTGCATCGCGGTGGCCGTCGGCGGCGCGCTGATCATGCTGGGCGGACGCGACGACGTAATGGGCATCCACGGCGCCCTGATTTTCGTCGCGGGCATGCTGATGATCTTCCGCATCGGCATGAGCTACTACGCGCCGGAGCCGTCCGAAGACCGGCTCACGCGGTATTATGACGATCCCAGCAGGGCCGGCATTGTCCTTGCGATGATATGGGTCGTTTTCGCCCTCGCCGTCGGCGACTGGGTGGCCTGGCAACTGGTCGAGCCGAACCTGACCTTCGGCCCCGCCTGGTCGAGCTTTGGCCGGTTGCGGCCGGTTCATACCACCGGCGTGATCTTCGGCTTCGGCGGCAACGCGCTGATCGCCACGTCATTCTACGTGGTGCAGCGGACCTCGCGCGCGCGCCTGCCGGACCAGGTGACGCCGTGGTTCGTCCTGCTCGGCTACAACCTGTTCTGCCTGCTCGCGGTGACCGGCTACCTGATGGGCATCACCCAATCCAAGGAATACGCCGAGCCCGAATGGTACGTCGACCTGTGGCTGGTCGTGGTGTGGGTGATCTACTTCGTGCTCTATCTGCGCACGCTGGCCCGGCGCAAGGAGCCGCACATCTACGTCTCCAACTGGTACTATATGGCGTTCATCCTGGTGGTGGCGATCCTGCACATCGTCAACAACCTCGCCGTGCCGATCTCGCTGACGAGCGCCAAGAGCTACTCGGCCTTCGCGGGGGTGCAGGATGCGATGACGGAGTGGTGGTACGGCCACAACGCCGTCGCCTTCTTCCTGACCGCCGGCTTCCTCGGCATGATGTACTACTACCTGCCGATACGCGCCGGCCGGCCGATCTATTCGTACCGGATGTCCATCATCAGCTTCTGGGGCATCACCTTCTTCTATATGTGGGCCGGATCGCACCACCTGCACTACACGGCGCTGCCGCAGTGGGTGCAGACGCTCGGCATGACCTTCTCGCTGATGCTGCTGATCCCGTCCTGGGGATCCGCCGGCAACCTGCTGCTGACCCTGAACGGCGCATGGGACAAGGTGCGCGACGATGCCACGCTGCGCTTCATGATGGTGGCGGCCGTGTTCTACGGCCTCACCACCTTCGAGGGCTCGTTCATGGCGATCCGGTCGGTGAATTCGCTGTCGCATTACACGGATTGGACGGTTGGTCACGTTCATGCCGGCGCGCTCGGCTGGGTCGCGATGATCACCTTCGGCGCGATCTACGCCTCCGTTCCGTGGCTGTGGAAGCGCGAGCAGATGTACTCGCCAAGGCTGGTCGAGGTGCATTTCTGGCTCGCGCTCTCGGGTACCGTCATCTACGTCTTCTCGATGTGGAATTCCGGCATCGTGCAGGGGCTGATGTGGCGGACCTACAATGAAGGCGGCACGCTGGCCTTTTCCTTCATCGACACGCTGGTGGCGATGCATCCCTATTACATTGCGCGCGCCGTCGGCGGCCTCTTCTTCCTGATCGGCGGCTGCGTCGGCGCCTACAATGTCTGGATGACCATCCTGCAACCCGGCGCCGCGGCAAGCCAGGCGGGCGATGTTCCGCAACCACCGCCGGCTTCCGGCGTGCTGCAACCCGCGGAGTGAACGCCATGTCAATTTTTGGATTTCACTACCGGATGGAAAGCAAGGCGATCGGCCTGACGATCGGAATCATCGTCGTGGCCAGCATCGGCGGGCTGGTCGAGATCGCGCCGCTCTTCACCATTCACCAGACCGTGGAAGATGCACCCGACATGCGCGTCTACACGCCGCTCGAGCTGGCGGGGCGCAACATCTACATCCGCGAAGGCTGCTACGCCTGCCATTCGCAGATGATCCGCACCCTTCGCGACGATGTCGACCGCTACGGCCCCTACTCGCTCGCGGTCGAATCCAAATACGACCACCCGATGCTGTGGGGCTCGAAGCGCACCGGGCCTGATCTCGCCCGCATCGGTGAAAAATATTCCGACCAGTGGCACGTCGCCCACCTCAACAATCCGCGCGACGTGGTGCCGGTTTCGGTGATGCCTGCCTATAACTGGCTCATGACCACCGAATTGCGCACCAGCGATCTCGGCCTCCATCTGAAGGCGCAGCGCGCCGTCGGCGTTCCCTATACCGACGACATGATCGCCAATGCAGCGCAGGATGCCTTCGCGCAGGCCAACCCGGATTCGCCGCTCGCCGACGGCGTGACGAAGCGCTACGGCAAGGCCACCACGATGCGCTCGTTCGACGGCAAGCCCAGCGTCCTGACCGAGATGGATGCGCTCGTCGCCTATCTCCAGATTCTCGGACGTCTCACCGAAGCCGCGCACAAGCCGGTTGCACAGGCGGAGGCCGCGAAATGATCGTCGAGCACGCATTCCTTGTCGGCTTCTCGAAGTCGTTCGGGCTGTTTTACCTGATCGCCCTGTCGATTGCCGTCGTGATCTACGCCATGTGGCCGTCGAACAAGAAGCGCTTCGACGATGCCGCCCAGTCGATCTTTCACGATGAGGGCGGACCATGTCGGTAGAGCAACCGGAGCGCGATAGCCTCACCGGCTATCTCACCACGGGCCACGAATGGAACGGGCTGAAGGAATTGAACTCGCCCGTTCCGCGCGCGGTCTATTTCTTTCTGATCCTGTCGTTCCTGTTTTCCGTCGGCTACTGGGTGCTGATGCCGGCCTGGCCGCTCGGCGTGAGCTACACCAAGGGCCTGCTCGGCATCGACCAGCGCAACGTCGTCACGGCTTCACTGCAAGAGGCCGCGCTCGAACGCAGCGTGTGGACGAAGAAGATCGAGACCGAGGATTTCGCCGCGATCCAGTCCGACCCACGCCTGATGGCCATCGTGCGCGAAACCGGCGGGGCCCTGTTCGGCGACAATTGCGCCGTTTGCCATGGCGTCAATGCCAAAGGCGGTCCGGGATTTCCCAACCTGACCACCGGTTCGTGGCTGTGGGGCGGCAAGCCGGAAGACGTCTTCAACACCATCCGCCTCGGCATCAATTGGACCAATCCGGATACGCGGGTGTCGCAGATGCCGGCGTTCGGCCGCGATCAGATGCTGCCGCGCGCCGATATCCTCAAGGTCGTCTCATACGTCTACTCGCTGTCTCATCCCGGCGCGAAGGAGCTTGATCCCGCGAAGGTCGATGCCGGCAAGGCGCTCTTCGCCGCCAATTGCGTGACCTGCCACGGCGAGAATGCCAAGGGCAATCCGGAGCTCGGCGCGCCCGACCTCACCGACGGATTCTGGATCTATGGCGGCTCCCTTGAAAACATCGACACGTCGGTGTGGGGCGGCCGTCAGGGCCACATGCCGAGCTGGGAGAACCGGCTCTCCAACCTCGACCGCAAGATCCTGACGCTCTATCTCCTCGACAAGCGGAAGGCCGGTCCATGAGCGAGCTCGCGGCCGGCGCACGCAGGAAAGGCAGTCAGGCCGTCTGGGTCTGGCTGCTGGTCGCCTGCGGCGTGATCGCTCTTGTCGCCGCCAATGCCCACCTCGTCTATGTCGCCTCCACCTCGCAGCCGGCCTGCGTCGAGCATCTGCGCGATGCCGGCGCTTTGCCGGGGCAATATCGCGCCGCCAAATCGTCCTGTTCACCCGCGGCCGGCGCATCCCAAGAAGGACAACCGCGATGACGATGCTTCCTCCCGTCTCGCCGCCGCTTCCGACCGTCAACAGATGGATCCGGGCCCTGACGGCTGATGATCCGAAGAAATGGCTGGCGCAGGGCTGGCAGGATTTCCGCACCGAGATGCCGCTGAGCCTCGCCTATGGCGTGGTCATTCTCGCGATCTCGATCGGGCTCGTTGCCGGTCTTGTCGCATTCAACCGCGACTACATTCTGTTTCCGGCCTTCGCCGGCTTCATGGTAATCGGTCCGATCCTGGCGATCGGCCTTTATGAGAAGAGCCGCCGGATCGAGGATGGCAAGCCGCTGAGCTGGAAGCACATGGTTTTCGTCCAGCCGCGTTCCGGCGGGCAGATCCTGTTCACCGGCGTGTTGCTGTGCCTTCTGATGATTGTCTGGATACGGGCGGCCGTGCTGATCTACGCCCTGTTCTTCGGCATGGTCGCGTTTCCCGGTCTCGACCGCATTGCGCCGATGCTGTTCACGACGCCAACCGGCTGGGCGATGCTCGTGGTCGGCACGCTGGTCGGCGGCCTGTTCGCCGCGTTCTCCTTTGCGATCAGCGCATTCTCCATTCCCATGCTGCTCGATGAGCGCACCGATGCGTTCACGGCGATGGGCTCGAGCATGGCGCTGGTGTGGAACAATCTCGGCGTCCTCCTGATCTGGGCGGCGATCGTGCTCGCGCTGTTCCTGGCAAGCCTTGCCACCTTCATGCTTGGCCTCGTCGTGATCTATCCGCTGCTCGGGCACGCCACCTGGCATGCGTATCGTGCGGTGCAGGCGGAAACGGCGTGACCGCCTCGATGCGACGGAGCTGAGCCATGAGCTGTTGCGCACCCGGAGCCGAACTCCATCTCCAGCAGGTGAGTGCGCCTGACGACGAGATCATGCTCGCGAGCCGGCAGGTCGCGGACGGCCTGCGGCAAACCGACCTGTCGGTGCCGGACATTCATTGCGGCGGATGTCTACAGCGCATCGAAGCGGCGCTCGGCAAGCTCGACGGCGTGGCGCGCGCACGTGCCAATCTGTCGGCGCGGCGGGTGAGCGTGTTCTGGCGCGGCGATACGCCTCCCGCCTTCATGCAAGCGCTGAAGGCGATCGGCTACGACGCCCATCTGCACGATGCGGGCGCCGACCGCAAAGACGTAGTGCTGAGCCAGTTGCTGCGCGCGCTCGCGGTGGCGGCTTTTGCGTCCAGCAATATCATGCTGCTTTCCGTTTCGGTGTGGTCGGGCGCGGACGCGGCCACGCGCGATCTCTTCCACTGGATTTCGGCACTGATCGCGCTTCCGACGCTCGCCTATTCCGGCCGCGTCTTCTTCGCCTCGGCCTGGCGCAGCCTCAGGCATGGCCGGACCAACATGGATGTCCCGATCTCGGTCGGCGTCCTGCTCGCTTTCGCCATGAGCCTCTACGAGACCATCCATCATGGTCATTATGCCTATTTCGACGCGGCGGTGTCGCTGTTGTTCTTCCTGCTGATCGGCCGCACGCTCGATCATGTCATGCGCGAGCGAGCGCGGCAGGCGGTTGCGGGCCTCGCGCGGCTGTCGCCGCGCGGCGCGCTGGTGCTCCAGCCTGACGGCGCGCGGACCTATCTGCCGGTCGACGAGATCGAGCCGGGAATGACCATCCTGCTCGCCGCCGGCGAACGCGTCCCGGTCGATGCGCGCGTGATCAGCGGAAATTCCGAGCTCGACCTCTCGCTGGTATCGGGAGAAAGCGCCCCGCGGCCAGCGGGCGAAGGCGAACAGTTGCAGGCCGGCGTTCTCAACCTGACGGGCCCTCTGACGATCGTCGCGACGAAAGCGGCCAGGCAATCATTCCTTACCGAGATGACGCGCATGATGGAAGCGGCGGAAGCCGGCCGGTCGGCCTACCGCCGGATCGCCGACCGGGCCGCGCGGCTCTACGCGCCGCTGGTGCACTCCCTCGCCGTCCTGACCTTCGCGGGCTGGATGATCGCAGGCGGCGGCGCTCATTTTGCTATGACGGCGGCGATCGCCGTCCTGATCGTCACCTGCCCCTGCGCGCTCGGCCTTGCGGTGCCCATGGTCCATGTCGTCGCGGCACGGCGGCTGTTCGAGCAGGGCATCATGATCAAGGACGGCAGCGCGCTCGAGCGGCTCGCCGCCGTCGATACAGTGATCTTCGACAAGACCGGCACGTTGACATCTGGGCAACCGCGGCTCGCCGTCATCGGCAACGCGGCCGACGAGGCGCTCGGGATCGCGGCCGCCATGGCGGCCCACTCTCGTCATCCCTATTCGCAAGCGCTGGCAACGCTCGGCCATGGCCGGCCGCAACTCGCATTTGACGCCGTGTCCGAGCACCTCGGCGACGGTATCGAGGCGCGGCGTGGCGGCGATCTGTACCGTCTCGGGCGGCCGGACTGGGCCGTCACTGACCGCACCGCTTCCGAAGTTGCGCGCGATGCGACGGTCGCTCTGGCGATCAACGGCAAGGCCCTTGCCTGCTTTGGTCTGGACGATCAGTTGCGCGCGGGCACGGCAGAAGCCGTCGCCCAGTTGAAAGGCTCTGGCGCCGTTGTCGAAATCCTGTCCGGCGACCACGACGCGCGCGTGCAAAAAATCGCTCGCCAGCTCGACCTGACCTGGACGGCCGAGGCGCGCCCGGCCGACAAGATCCGGCGTGTCGAGGCGTTCAGGCAGGCCGGCAACAAGGTGTTGATGGTCGGCGACGGCCTCAACGATGCACCGGCGCTGCGGGCCGCCGATGTCTCGATGGCGCCGGGATCGGCTTCCGATATCGGCCGCAACGCCGCCGACCTCGTGTTCCTGCGCAAAAGCCTGCAAGCCGTTCCGCAGGCGATCGCGATCGCGAAAGGCGCCGGCCGGCTCGTTAGCCAGAACTTCGCTCTCGCGGTCGTCTACAATGTCGTGGCGATCCCGCTCGCGGTGCTCGGCGAGGTCACCCCGCTGCTGGCCGCGATTGCGATGTCGCTGTCGTCCATCACCGTCGTGCTCAACGCCCTCCGGCTCGGCCGCTTGAGGCCGGCAACAAGCGCACGGCCGGCCGCGCCACGGGAAAAGCCGCCTGTCCTGATCGGGGCGGTCAAATGATCGATTTCTTCTTTCTCGTGCCGATCGCCATCGGCCTTGGCCTCGCCGGCCTCGCCTCCTTCATGTGGACGCTGCACAACGATCAGTATGACGATCTCGAAGGCGCGGCCGAACGGATTTTGTTTGACGGCAACGACCGGCCTGCGCCGTAGGCCGCAAGCGCGTCTAGGACATCCGATCGATCTCGGCCGCGGCGAGCCGGGCGATATGCAGGTCGATTTCCGCCATCGGATCATTGTCGCTCAGAAACCACGCCGCAGACAGCCCGGTCCAGGCGAGGATCCAGGAAAGCAGGCGGAGCCGGTCAAGTTTCGCGGCCTCTGCAACGATCTCAAGGCGGCGCGCAAAGCGTCCAGGCTCGGTCGCTACCGGTCGTGTCGGGTCGGCCAGATCGGGATTGGTAAAGATGTTGGCGAAGTCAAAGCCGCGCTCGCCGGCAATATGTTTGGGATCAATCGCCAGCCAGCCGCGCGCACCGAAGTCCAGCACGTTGTCGTGGTGCAAATCGCCATGCAGGACCACGATCTCGCGCTGAGTGCGCAGCAACGTGTCGGCCGTTTCAGCGCACCGGACAAGAATGCCGCCGTGGGTTTTCGCGGCCGGCGCCAGCTCGCGAAACCATTGTGCAAGCGGCGTCAGTTTCGGCAACGGCGCTGCCCGGGGCGCATGAAGGCGTGCGGCCGTCGAGCACAGGATGCGGCAAGCCGCATCGTCCTGTCCCGTGCGGGCGATGTCGCTGAGAGAAGTAAGGCCGCAGGCGCGCTCCAGAAGCAGAGCGTGATCCTCCCGCGCCAGCACACGGGCCGAGCCGTCACCATTCCACCATTCCATGACGAGGCCGCCGCGTCGTTCGTCCTCCTCAAGCGATAGTTTGAGCATGGCAGGCTCGCCACGCCGGATTACCGGTAGCAGCCGCGCTGCACGTGTGACGATTGGTTTGCCATCGGGAACGAGGTCCCACTTCGCGAGATACGAATCGAACATGTGGCGAAGATGTACAGACATCCCTGCCGTCACACAGGGAGCGAGAAGTCGCAGTCACCCCACGTCCGGCTCCCAACGACCTCCCGTTCTTCCGGAAACGGCGAAACGGCGAGCAAGGGGGTTTGGCGGTTCCCCGCGAAACCATTTTCTGAACCGGACGAAACACTTCAGAAACACTGACGCGCGTAAAGTGCCGCCAAACCAATAGGTGGCGTCATGGATATCGTTGTTGCGTTCATGCTCCTTGTGAGCATCGGTGTGTTTGCGGCCCATACGGTGGACGCGCTGCGCACCGGTTAGAGCATGATCCGGACCCGAAGGGCCGCGTTAGCGCAAGGTGGGCACCGGTATTCCGAAAAGATCATGCTTAAACGAAGATGTAGAGCGCGATGACGATTCGAAGAAAAGTCATCACGCTCCGGCTCACACCCACGCGGCAATAATTCTGACACTCCACACCAGAAATACGGCGAACAGCGCCAGCGTGGCGAGCGTCAGCGCGTTTTCGAAGGAAGCGAACTTCATGACGAGTTCTCCGCTTCCTACCCCGCTCCGACTGTAGTTGATTCGCGCGTGTTCGACCTGCTTTCATTGCAGTTTGCTTGCCGGCACTGAGGCTTGTCCAAGCCGGTTGACGATCGCCTTTAAGACGGGAACGTCAATCCTGCGACAGCCGGTAAATCGGCCGGAGCTCCGCCTGGATTTGCTCGATGCACTTGGCGAGCTGCGGCTGGGAATTTCGATACCGGCGCGATGTTATGGCTTCCCAGCCATCGGCGGTTGGCACGATCGCAATCGGCGCAGTCCCGAAACGATCGCTGATGGACGAGAGCCGCTCACGAAAAATCCACAACAGATCGCCGCTCGTAATTCTGGTCGTCCTGCCCATGCGAAAATCTCTCTCTCATAAATAGCGCAACCGGCGCTCAGACTGAAATCAAACGCAATCAGCAAACGGTGGTGCGATACGCCTCCATTCGGGCAAACCAATGACGACACATCCGCCGAGGCTGATCAGCGGCGGATTGTCCCGGACATGTGATCTGCCAGCCATGATAGGATCATGCGTCCCGGCTGTTTGGCGGGTCAAACGATAGTTCGGGGACTACCCGACAGTCGCTATCGAAAATCGGCAGAGTGTTCTGCCCGCAATTGAACAGACGCATTTTTGACGTGACGCTCATCGGTCCCTCAAATTGTGAGGTCAGCGCCATGAGAGTATTTATCGCAGCCTGCACGGCTATCGGAATTTTGTGGCTGATCGACATCGAGTTCAACAAGGGCAGATACAGCGACGTGGTGCAGCGGGCTATCAAGAGCATGCTCCCGCGATAGCCCTGGCAACCGCGCAATCCCGTAGCCATTAATTCGCCCACGTTCGGCCATCGATGGTCGACACCAACGCGTCGCGGGTTCCGGCGTGGGAACACCGTGCTTTTCCGGAATCCACAATGACGGCCACAGTCGGTAAAACTGTCGGGCCGGGGCTACATTTCATTTCCGAACAAGATTTTGCCGGCAGGGGGTCGCGGTTGAGCGGCCCCTTTTGTTTCCGCGCCAGAGCATGAAAGTCATCCCGCTCCGGGATAATAGAGCCGAACTCCAGTGCCATCGCGGGCAGGCTGCAACCTAAGATGGCCTTGAATACGCCGCGACCTTCCTGTCGCCATGCCACAATTCGACATCGTGCTCGCACGCGAATGGTCGAACACGATCCTTCGCTGTTTCTTCGTCGGCAAGAAACAGGGCGATAAACTCAACGCGGCCGTCCGGCGCGATCAGGTAAGCGTGGTACTCTTGCATTTCCGCCCCCCGGTGGAAAATTGGAGTGCCCTATCTACGTCCGCGACGGACTTTCTGTCGATCCCAATCGGGACACACTTAACAACTAAATGACACGAGGCTTCGAGGCGCGCTCCACCGCTGACGGGTGTGATAAATTCGACACGACGGGAAATCGCTTCTGATTGCCGGAAATGCGGTCAGGTAGAAGCTGCGCCGCGGGAGGCGTCCACCCTGTCGAGGAATTCCCTGACTGTGTGAACGACGCCCGTGTCGGTCGCCCTGTAACCCGGCAGCGCCGCCACAGCTTCGTGAAATTCCTGGCCTTTCATGATGTCGAGCACGCGCCGCATCGGCGCCGTATCCAGAAACGTGTGGCGGCATACGAAGAAATAGTCTTCCGTCAACAGACGCACGAAATCGAGGCCGAATTGCCGCGCGGCTGCTTCGACGCCGAAGCTGACATCGGCCATGTCGCTCGCGACGTAGGCCGCCACCGCCGCGTGGGTGAACTCGATCTGCTGTGCACCGTTGATCCGTGCCTCGTCGATGCCATGCAGCGTCAATAACTGGTCGAACAGCAGACGCGTGCCGGAATCGTGATCGCGATTGACGAACCGCGCCTTCTTCTGAGCGATATCCTTCAGCGAGCCGATCTTCAGCGGATTGCCGCGCTTGACCATCAGACCCATCTCGCGCGTCACAAAGCTGATCACGCGATCCTGGCGCGGGTCGAGCCATTCCTTGCAGGCCTGAACGCCCTGCGCGCGCAGTTCGCCGCGCGGCAGGTGCACGCCCGAGAGATCGCACGCGCCTTGCGCCAGCGAGACCAGCGAATGCTGATTGCTGACATAGCGCAGGTCGACGCCGATGCCCGGCTCGCGGTCCAGCAGCTCGCGCAGCTTTGACACCGCAAAACCATGGCTGGCGTGAACGCGGATGACTGATGGCCGCTGATGCAGGAACGGCTTGATCTCGGTCGCAAGCTCCTGCGCGAGGTTTTCGAGCTGCGGCCCGAGCCGCGCCTGCATGCGTTCGCCGGCCCACACCAGCTTCTCGCCGAATGCGGTGAGCGTCGAACCCTTGCCGCGCCTTGTTTCGACCAGCGGCACGCCGAAAAACTGCGACCAGTGCTCGATCAGGTTCCAGACGTGGCGATAGGAAAGATGCGCGTCATTGGCCGCGCTCGTGATCTTGCCGGTTTTCCTGATTTCGTTGAGGACGCCCAGCATCACCACGACGCTCTGCGGGCTGCCTTCCCGGTGGAAACGCCAGACGGTCTCGATCTCGATGTTCAGCATGTATCACCAGTATATGAAATACAGTTCATATTTAGACGAGCCATAGGCACACGATATCATATTTACTGTTGAAAATATCCTCCTACCTTCAAACACAAGCTACGGAGGAAATATGATGTCGATTGCATATGACTTTACCCCCGAGACGGCGGCAGCCGCCTTCCTCTCCAAACCGCAGGGGCTGCTTCTGGACGGCCGCCGCGTCGCCTCGGCCTCCGGCAAAACGTTCAAGTCGCTCAATCCAGCCACCGAAGAGGTCATCGCCACCATCGCGGAAGGCAATGAGGCGGATGTCGACCGCGCGGTCGCGAGCGCGCGCCGCGCCTTTGAGGGGCCGTGGCGCACGATGCGCGCCGCCGAGCGCGGCCATATCCTGCTCAAATGGGCGGAGCTTCTGAAGCGACACGCGGATGAAATCGCCGAGATCGAGAGCCTCGATGCCGGCAAACCGATTGCCGCAGTGCTGCGCCAGGATTTTCCCGCGGCGATCGACACCCTCACCTATTACGCCGGATGGGCCGACAAGATCAGCGGCGACGTGATCTCGACGCGCGACGACGCGCTGACCTATACGGTGCGCGAGCCGGTCGGCGTGGTGGCGGCGATCGTGCCGTGGAATTTTCCGCTGATGATCGGCATGTGGAAGCTGGCGCCGGCGCTGGCCTGCGGTTGCACGGTCGTGATGAAGCCCGCCGAGCTGACCTCGCTCTCGGCCTTGCGCATCGGCGAACTGGCGCTGGAGGCCGGCCTGCCGCCCGGCGTTTTCAACATCGTGACCGGCCCCGGCCGCACCGTCGGCGACGCGCTGGTCAACCATCCCGATGTCGACAAGGTCACCTTTACCGGCTCGCCCGGCGTCGGCCGCGGCATCATGAAAGGCGCCGCCGGCAACTTCAAACGCGTCTCGCTCGAGCTCGGCGGCAAGTCCGCCAACGTCATCTTCGACGATGCCGATCTCGACGCCGCCGCCAAGGCTGCCGCGGCCGGCATCTTCTTCAATGCCGGACAGGTGTGCTCGGCGGGCTCGCGCGTGCTGGTGCAGGAGAAGGCTTACGATGAGGTCGTCGAACGGCTTGCCGCCCGCGCAAAGTCGCTGCGGATGGGCGATCCGCTCGATCGCGGCACCTCGCTCGGCCCGGTCATTTCCGAGAAGCAGATGAAGTCGATCCTCGACTATGTCGACATCGGCCGGAATGAGGGTGCCTCCCTCGTCACGGGCGGCGAAAAGATCGGCAAGCGCGGCTATTTCATCAGCCCGGCCGTATTCGCCGGCGTGAAGCACGAGATGCGGATCTCGCAGGAGGAAATCTTTGGCCCCGTCGTCAGCGTGATCAAGTTCAAGGACGAGGCCGACGCGCTGCGCATCGCCAACGGCACCGCCTACAGTCTTGCCGCCGGCGTCTGGAGCCGCGATATGGGCCGTGTCCAGCGCTTTGCCAAACGCGCCCGCGCCGGTACGGTCTGGATCAACACCTATGGCTACACCGATGTGCGGTTGCCGTGGGGCGGCGAGCGCGATTCCGGTCTCGGCCGCGAGCATGGCACCGCCGCGATCGAGAACTTTACCGAGCCGAAGGCGGTCTGGATGAACCTGAATGTCTGAGATGCTCGACGCGTTGTTACGTATGATTGACCGTGGGCATCGCGAACG
Source organism: Bradyrhizobium lablabi (assembly GCF_018129385.1). GTDB lineage: Bacteria > Pseudomonadota > Alphaproteobacteria > Rhizobiales > Xanthobacteraceae > Bradyrhizobium > Bradyrhizobium lablabi_C. The sequence continues at coordinate 379,784 of NZ_JAFCLN010000002.1, read as the reverse complement.
GGGGGATGCCCGCGACGCTCTACAGTGTTGGCGTCTCACTTCGGATTCGTCTGCGGTCTACTTTGCGTGCCGAGCGCAAAAAGGCCGCTGAAACCGTCAGCGGCCTTCCGGGCTCACAATCTTCCACTGAAATGTCCTCCTCCCCGGATGGTCGATAATGGCCTATCCGGCAGGCTCCTGTCGTATCAAATGATAAGCTAGACTCGATATTTGCTTAAATTCCCCATCTTCACACTATGTTGCGTAAACAGCTGGAATTGCCGCCTGAGGTGGCCCAAGCCTTCGTTCGCGACATGCGGGCATTCTTCAAAGCAAAAGACCAGCTCGCGGGCGACAAGATCGCCGCGGGACGAGCTGGATGCTGAGGCAGCACTTGCCGCGCGGACCAAGCTTCGTTTGACTGATGTCAAAGGGCTGTTCACCCCTTGAAGTCTGATGGACGCTTTCGATCGCTGGTGGCAGTAGGCCAACAAGGACGTGCGGGATCGACTGACGATCCCGGCTGAAATCTACCATCCGGTGATCGCCCTCCCCGAAGCGGAGCGGCACGATCGCAACCTCGTCAACGAGGCCGTGCGCCGTTATGATGGGTTCTTCAAAAGATGAGGAGCCGCGCGCACTGGCGCTGCTGGTGACGGTCGGGCTCAACAATCTATTGCTCTGGCACGTAAGCGGCCTGCATCGAAGCCGCCGCCTCTACTGCGGCGGTAGAGCGACGACCAAATCAAGGGTGCCATCAAAGGACTTCGTTCGAGGCTGCATGCAGGGAACGCAAGGACGAAGGCTGCTCTGATTGCGTGGCTTGTGTTCTGCTGGTTGCTTGTCGATTACCCTTACGGGCTATTGTCGTTTGTCCTGAGCTCGGCTGGTGCGGGCTTACTTATCAACACTCCTCCCAGACCTTGGAAGAGGGCCGCCCTTTAGCTCGATTGGTTGAAAGTCGCCGCCTACAAGCAGTCGGCCGTGGGTACATACCCCTGCGGACTAGTCCCGAGCGGAAATGGAACAACTCAATCTTTAACCACTTTTTAATGGTTTCGAAGCCAGCCTTGGCGCTGAGGTTCGTCCGTCCAACAATTGAGGCGCAACATGCGTAACGATTGGATGCTGACACCGTCGGAAATGGCTCTCTTTATTGCGGCTGTGACGTGTATGGCCAGCGGGTTCATGTTGGTGGCAACCGGCGGCTGATGCCGTCTAGCCGTTTTTGAACCCTCCGGACTGGGCCATGCTCCTGATCGGATTCGCTGCTTGTGGCTTCATGGCTTGTCGCCAGCAAATGGAATATTCCTTTCTCAAGGAATGCCTGGTCAGACTTGGAACGCCGACGTGAACGCGTCCTTCTGGAATGCGCCCGTCTCGGCGACGGCTCGAACGTGCGCCGTCAACACCACGACACAGCCGCGATCGAGAATTTTACCGAGCCGAAGGCGGTCTGAATGAACCTGAACGCGTGAGACGCTTGAATGCCGAAGGGAATGCCACGAAGCATTTTGATGCGTTACGCAGTACGAGCCGGAGAGTCCGCGGGATTCAAGTTGCGCGACTTTTGAGCCTGTGCATGCTCCTTTTTGGTTTGCAAAGACCAAAGAGGACTTGAGAGCATCGTTCCTATAATTACGGCCGCCGGCTTACATACTTGGCACGTTGGGCGAGTTTCAGCCATTCGTCGGCCATCTGGTGCAATGCTTCCCTTTCAATACGACTAGCTGCGTTCACCGCGAGGCGACGACACTTCGCGGCCTGTTTGCGGTAGCGGTTCGCATCGGCTTTGGTCATGTTACATTCCGAAGATGATGTAGATCAGGGCGGCGCTAAGAAACAGCATCCAGATCAGTGCGATCGAGAATAACAATTCGCCTCTATTTGCTCTGATCGGGCGCATGCTCAGGTCGGGCTTTCTGATGCGCGCGATCTAAACCACTCATTCACGAGCGAGCCTGTCTCGCACTGGCGGGCTTTCCGCAAGACTCGCTCACGCACCGCGCCAGGTGGAAGCAACTTGGCCTGCTCTCGCAGTCGGGCAGCCTCCGCGGCAAGGCGCTCTTCGAGCGTGATTGTATGCTCTTGATACGGTGACGCGTGCCGACCATCGGATTCTGGCCTCCCACGGCACTCAAACAGGCGCTGGCGTCCCGGTGTTCCTAATCGGGTTATTCTTAACGGATTCGCAACTGAGCAAGTTGGCGACAGAACGGTCTGCGTGTTCTATCCACTCAGCGCGCAGTGCTAGTCACACCTTCCAGGGCACACGAATTCCGTTGCGCCTGAAATCTATTTTCCTGAACAATCTCAAGCTGATTTGGGTCGTCCAGATCGCCGCGCAAAAAATCACTTTACAATTCGGAAAATCAGAAGTATAACCTGCCCGTCTCGCACCCAGATGAGGGGCGTATCGCCATCGTCACGACACGTTGGGCGCGGGATGCGATGGACGCGGCGGCGCCACAGGCGAGTGGCGTTGCGCTTCAAGAGAGGACCGCACGGGCCGTGCCCGGCGAAGCTCTTGCGAAGCCGGGCTGCGTACGGCGAAGTCGTGTGGTTCTGACGCCGCGACGCTGGCGTCAAGTTCTTAAGAAGCTCACGCTTCTCAGGGACGACGGTGACAACAAGCTCGCTCCACCGGGAAGATCACGAAGTAAGCCGTAAAGCCATTGCGCAGGGGATGTCGGAGTGTTCTCCGCTCACCTGTATGCTCGTGTGCAGCCTTTTGTGCTTGCGCAATTGGCACGCGAGACCGCGGGTGCAGCGCGCACCCGGCATTCCCTGCGCCCTCTTCTCAAGGAGGGTCAACGAAACGGCAAAACCCGGGCAAAATCGTGCCGCGGGAATGCGAAACCGCGCCATGCGGGGTAACTGTGGCCAAACGGCGCAAAAGACGCCGCAACGACCCCTTGGCCGCCATCGTGGCAGCCGTGATAGACTGCCCTATCTGAAATGCGCAACGTTCAGTTTTATGAGAGACACAATGAGAGTTATCCTGTCGGCAGCCATCGTCATTGCCCTGGCCCAATCCGCATTTGCGCAGCAGGAGCGGATGCCGCGGTACGGAGAGGAAGACAAGGCCAAGACTACGACGGAACGCCAGGCCGAGCGCGATGCGCAACGGGCTTACAGCAATTCGCTGAAGAACATTCCGGACAAGGGCCCGACCGATCCCTGGGGGACGGTGCGCTCGCCGGATGCGCCGAAAGCCGCTGGGAAGCAGAAATAGAGCGGCGCCCGGCGCCATCATCGCCACAGCCATTTACCGGCCATTCGGGAGCAGCCTGTGCAAGGCATTCGCCAAACCATCGCCCGCGCGCTGTTGCCGGCCGGGCTTGTCGCGCTGGCTGCGATGCTGCCGCTCGCCCTTCCCCGCCAGGCGGTAGCGCAAAGCGTGATCGCGGCGGAGGTTGCCAAACCCGTATCGCTGCCCGACATCGCGATCGGCTCGCCGAAGGCGCCGGTCACCATCACCGAATATGCCTCGATGAGCTGTCCGCACTGCGCGGCTTTCGGCGAGAACGTGTTTCCGATGCTGCGCAGCCGCTATATCGATACCGGCAAGGTGCGCTTCGTGTTCCGCGAATTCCCGCTCGATGCGGCGGCAGCGGCATCCTCGATCCTGGCGCGCTGCATCAGCAAGAACGATCCCGAAAAATATCTCGCCGTGGTCGAGACCGTGTTCAAGCTACAGGCACGCTTGATGGCCGAGCCCAAGGAGACCCTCTACTTCGTCGGCCAGCAGAACGGCCTGAGCGAAAAGGAGGTCGAGGCCTGCGAGAGCGATCGGACGATGATCGAGAAGCTCTCCGCCGACCAGCGTTTTGCGTTGGACACGTTGAAGGTGGATTCGACCCCGACCTTTTTCATCAATGGCCAGAAATACAAGGGCGCGATGTCCTACGAAGAACTGGAAGCGCTCCTCAAGCCGCTGCTCAAGCGCTAGCCGGCGAGATCCGCCGCATCGACGAAGGTCAGTCCGATGCGGTTCTGCTGGATCCAGGCGACGCGGCACTCATGGACGTTGGAAGCATCGTTCGCCATCACAAGGCGAAAGCGCGCCGGCACGAAGGCCGGCTGCTCGACGTCGATGGCCGCGCCTTCCGGCGAGATGTTGCGCACCACGCAGCGCATCACCGAACCGCCGGAGGAAACATAAGCGGGCTCGTTGACCTCGGTTCGCGCGTGCTTGCGCCTCTCGTCCATCCGGCCGCCCTTCCCCTGGAATCGCCCGGAAGCATAGCCGCAAGGGTGTGCCGTGCAATCACGCTGGGATTGTCTGGCGTCTTGATCTCGCCTTCTATTCGACACCAATCCGGCCGGCCTGCGTTGACGGGATGTTGGTTTGACGCATGAATTCGGGAGCGTTGTGATTGCCGCGCAACACCTGTTGCGAAAGGCCAAAGTTCCCGACAAGGCCGCGACTTGGCCATCACTCCGGCCACAGTCGGTCAGCGTTTCTTCACGATTGGACGAGAATTGGAGGGCGCCGCGCCGCTGCGGCAGGATAGCCGGGTGCCGCGCCTCTCAACCTACCCCAGGGCATGGTCGCCCGGCTATTCGCAGCCGGCCCCGTCGGCCGGCCGCTCCTGCGGCAGCCCCGTCATCATGGCGGTTGGAACTGCGGCTAGAGCATGATCCGGAAAAGTGGATACCGGTTTTCCGAAAAAGATCATGCTCAAACAAAAAGATAGAGCGGGATGACGATTCGAAGAAAAGTCATCCGGCTCTAGTCCAGCCCGCGTTCGTGGCTGAGGCGCACCATCTCGTTGATGAATATCTGCTTCTGCTTGTCGTCGAGCGCGGCAAACAAGGGCTCGGCGGCGTCGGCGACGTTGCGCTGGTCGACCGCGCGGTCGTTGAGGAATTGCGCCTCGTTGCGCATCTGCTCGATGATGTCGTCGGGCGGATCGCGCTTGGCGCGCGAGACGCGCAGGTTGAGGCGCTCGGCGCCGTTGTGGCCGAGATAGTGCATGGCGCTGTTGAAGCCGCCCCAGTGCTTCTCCTGCTCCGGCGTCAGATTGAGCTCTTTCTTGATCCGCTCGATATTGGCGTCGCTGGTGGCGACGATCTGGTCGGCGGTCAGTTGCGGCGCGCCGGGCTGGGTCAGCACTGCCGGTTGCTTGGCGGCAGCGGCCTTGGCTGTCTTGGTGTTCTTGGCCGCCTTGTCGGACTTGGCGCCATCCGACTTGGCCGCGTCGGACTTGGCGGCGTCCTTGGCAGCATCCTGCTTGGCCGCGGGCTGCGCACCCTTCTGGTTCTGATTGTTGTTGCCGGTGACCGCGCCGACCACGCCGCCGACTGCGCCGACCACGCCGCCGATGGCGCCACCCAACACGCCGCCGATCGGCCCGGCCGCCTTGTTGCCTTCACGCGCCCCTTGCTGGACGCCCTGCACCAGTCCTTGTGCGTTCACGATGGCCGGAATGCCGACAGCCAGGACGAGGACGGATGCGACAGCAAGACACAACCGCGATCTGGCGCGCGCGATCGGTTCAGGGCGGGTCATTACGTGGTCTCCATGGTCGATCTGAAAGTCTGGCGTGAGCAAACGCTGTTGGCCGAGGTTCAAGACTATCGTTTTCGCCCCGAACTCGTCCACCGTCGCGCGGCTCCACCGGCGCTCGGGAAAATCTTGTCGGGCGAACGAGTTAAACCGGCAACAGTGGAACTGCGGCGCAATCGCGCACGATCCCGGTTTCGAGTTCGCCCCGTAATGTGTGCGGCGCAATATCGTGGGACCGATTATTGATGATCCGTGATCATTGCCGTGCACACGACCATCATCGCTCATTTTGCACGCAACGTTAGTTCAATGAGATTGCCCAACCTGTTTTCTCGACAGACGCAAACAATTCTGCTCTGATCCTGCTCAAGAAAAATCCGCCGCCACACCGTCCGATCCGGTGTGAAGCAGGACGGAGCAAATAAAAAACAATCAAAAACCTGGCTCAACAAAGAGGAAACCCCATGTCTCGGAAAAAGCTTTCTCGCCGACAATTTGTTGCTGCTACTGCGCTGACCTCGGCCGCGATGATCACGGCGCCCTATGTCCGCGGCGCCCACGCCGCCGGCAAGCTCTCGATCGGCTTCTGGGACCACTGGGTTCCCGGCGCCAACAAGGCTTCCACCGATATCGTCAATGCCTGGGCGGAGAAGGAAAAGGTCGAGGTTCAGATCGACTACATCCCGAGCCAGGGCAACAAGAATCTGCTCACCATCGCCGCCGAAGCGCAGGCCAAGTCGGGTCACGACATCCTCGCGATGCCGACCTGGTGGCCGCATGCGCAGGCCGAGCTGCTCGAGCCCATGAACGACGTGATGGGCGATCTCATCAAGCAGAACGGTGAAGTCAACGGCACCGTGAAGTATCTCGGACAGTCCAAGGGCAATTGGCTCGCGGTGCCCGCGAGCGTCGGCAGCCAGATCAAGGGCCCCTGCTCGCGCATCGACCTCATGAAGAAGCATGCCGGCATCGATGTGCAGGCGCTCTATCCCGCCGGCCAGGCGCCCAAGGCCGACAGTTGGAACCTCGAAACCTTCCTGAAGGCCGCGGAGGCCTGCCAGAAGGCCGGCGTTCCCTTCGGCATCGGTCTCGGCGAGACCAGCGACAACGTCGACTCCGCCGGCGCGTTTTTCCAGGCCCACGGTGCGGCCCTTGTCGATGAGAAGGGTAACCTTACGGTCAAGACCGATGCCGTGCGCCAGTCGCTGGAGTTCTACAAGAAGCTGATCTCATTCCTGCCGCCGGATGTCGGGGCCTGGGACGACGCTTCCAACAACAAGTGGCTGGTCTCCGGCAAGGGCGCCATGATCATGAACCCGCCGAGTGCCTGGGCCGTCGCCAAGCGTGACGCACCGCAGGTTGCCGAGCAGTGCTGGACTCATGGCTTCCCGGTCGGTCCGAAAGGGCGCTACGCACCGTATCTGTCCTACTTCTGGGCCACCTGGTCGTTCTCCAAGAACAAGCCGGCCGCCAAGAGCGTGCTGCGCGCGCTGTCCACGCCGGAGGCGATCGAGAAGATGTGCGTGGCGAGCGGTGGCTACGACCTGCCCGGCTACGCGAATCTCACCACGCTGAAGGTCTGGCAGGAGGAAGGGCCGCCGAAGGGCACGCTCTACCATTACCCGAATCCGCACAACCATCAGACGCTTTCGATCGCCGCGGCGCCGGCGCCGCCCAAGATCGCCCAGCAGATCTACACGCAGGCCACGATGACCAAGATGTGCCTGCGTTACGCCCAGGGCGAAGCGATGGAAAAGACGCTCGCCTGGGCCGAAGGCGAGTGCGAAGGCTTCATGCGGAGCTGACGCGGCAGTTCGGGGCGGCCCGTCGCATCGCGGGCCGCCGCTGCCTCATGTCAGGCAGGCTTGCGAGCCTGCCTCGTCCGGGACGAAAACTGACGGGGAAGACGCACCATGGCTGACGTCGCCTTGCAGCCGAGCAGCACGGCCGCCGCGCGGACGGCGCAAAAACGCTCGGGCCTGCGCAATGTGCTGGGCCGGAAATCGACCATCGCGTTCCTGATGGCCCTGCCGCTGATCCTGCTGATAGCGACGCTCGTCATCTATCCGGCCTTCTACGCGGTCCATCTTGCGACGCTGAACAAGTCGATGGCGCGCTTTGTCGGAACCGGGAATTTCGAATTCCTGTTCAAGCGCGAAACATTTTGGCTGGTCGTCAAGCAGTCCTGCATCTTCGCGATCACGGCCGTTATCTTCAAGGCGGTGATCGGTTTCATCGTCGCGCATTTCGTTCACAACATACCGGCGAAGGGCCAGCGCAAGTGGCGCGGCATGCTGCTGGTGCCGTGGGTCATCCCGCCGGCGATGAGCACGCTGGCCTGGCTGTGGTTGTTCGACCCCTCCTACAGCGCCTTCAACTACACCCTTTCGTTCTTCGGCATCGGACCGATCCCGTGGACTGGCGACCCATATTGGGCGCGCTTCTCGGTGATCCTCGTCAATATCTGGGTCGGCGCGCCGTTCTTCATGATCATGTATCTGGCCGCGCTGAAATCCGTGCCGGATCAGCTCTATGAAGCCGCCGCCATCGACGGCGCCAACTGGTGGCAGCGCATCTGGTACGTGACGTTGCCGATGATGCGCAACATCATCGCGATCACGACGCTGTTCTCGCTGATCGTCACCTTTGCCAATTTCGACATCGTGCGCATCCTGACCGCAGGCGGCCCGCTCGACCACACCCACATCTTCGCCACCTGGGCGTTCCGCGTCGGCATCGAGGGCAGCGACATCCCGCTCGGCGCCAGCGTTTCACTCTTCATGGTGCCGATCCTGGCGGTCGCAGCGATCTTCATCCTGCGTGACATCTCCAAGCGCGGGAATGAAGCCTGATGACCACGATCACGATCGACAAGGCCGGACCGACCCGCAAGACCAAATACGGCAGCATGAGCCGCGACCGGGCCTGGGCGCTGCGCTGGTCCTATTTCTTCCTGGTGATCTTCGCGATCTTCTTCCTGACGCCCCCGATCTACATGCTCATCACCTCGCTGAAGACCAGCGCGGAGATTTCGGCGGCAACCAATCCATGGTGGGTCTTCCACCCGACACTCGACAACTACATTGCCCTCCTCACCTCGAACCAGTTCCTGCGCTTCTTCTGGAACTCGGCGATCGTCTCCATCTTCGTCGTCAGCATCACCATGCTGATCTCGGTGCCGGCGGCCTTTGCCTTGTCGAGGATGCGCTTCTGGGGGTCGACGGTTCTCGGCACCGGCGTCTTCCTGACCTATCTCATTCCCGAGACGCTGCTCTTCATTCCGCTGTTCAAGATGTTCGTGGTGATCGGCGACTGGACGGGAATCCAGCTGATCAACCGCTGGTATGTGCTGCTGTTCATCTATCCGACCCTGACGGTGCCGTTCTGCACCTGGATCATGATCGGCTATTTTGCCTCGATCCCGAAGGAGCTGGATGAAGCCGCCATCATCGACGGCGCCTCCTGGTTCCAGACGCTGACCCGTATCTTCATCCCCGTGGCATTGCCCGGTCTGATCGCGGCGACGATCTTTGCCTTCACGGTCTCCTGGGCGCAGTTCCTCTATCCGCTGGTGTTCACCACTTCGACCGATCAGCTCGTGATGCCGGTCGGCATCATCACCACCCTGATCAAGGGCGACGTGTTCAACTGGGGACAGATCATGACCGGCGCTCTGCTCGGCGCCGCACCGCCGCTGATCATCTATGCCTTCCTGATGGACTATTACATTGCCGGCCTGACCGCCGGTGCGACAAAGGGTTGAGGACTGTACTCATGGCCGAAGTGAATCTGCGTAAGGTTGTGAAGCGCTACGACGAAGTCGAGGCGGTGCGCGGCATCGATCTCGATATCGCCGACCATGAGTTCGTGGTTCTCGTCGGCCCGTCCGGCTGCGGCAAGTCCACCACGCTGCGGATGATCGCCGGGCTCGAGGACATCTCCGACGGCGACATCATGATCGGCGGCGACGTCGTCAACGACGTGCCGCCGAAGGACCGTGACATCGCGATGGTGTTCCAGAACTACGCGCTCTATCCGCACATGACGGTCGCCGAAAACATGTCGTTCGGCCTGCGCCTGAAGCGCTACCCGAAGGCCGAGATCAAGGCGCGCGTCGACGAGGCCGCGCGCATGCTCGACATCAGCGAGTTGATCGACCGCAAGCCGAAGCAGCTTTCCGGCGGCCAGCGCCAGCGCGTCGCCATGGGCCGCGCCATCGTGCGCAACCCGAAGGTCTTCCTGTTCGACGAACCGCTGTCCAATCTCGACGCCAAGCTGCGCGTGCAGATGCGGATCGAGATCAAGAAGGTGCACCAGAAGGTGCGCACGACAACGGTTTACGTGACCCACGACCAGGTCGAGGCGATGACGCTCGCCGACCGGGTGGTGGTCATGAATCATGGCCGCATCGAGCAGATCGGCACGCCGACCGAGCTATATCACAGTCCCGCCACCCGGTTCGTCGCCAGCTTCATCGGCTCGCCGGCGATGAACTTTATTCCGTGCCAGATAGAGGATGCCGGCGGCAAGCCGCAGATACGCCTCAGCGACAGGATCGCCTTCCCGCTGCCGGCGGCCCGTGCGGCGCGCTACCAGAAAATTCCGCGTACCGACAAATTGCTGCTCGGCATCCGCCCGGAGCACGTCACCGAGGCGAGCGCGCATGCGGAGTCCGGCGTCGAGCCCTTCGACGCCGTCCTCGACGTCACCGAGCCGATGGGCATGGAAACGCTGGTTTACTTCCCATTGCACGGCGCGCAGGTCTGCGGCCGCGTCAATCCCAATGCAGGCGCGCAGGACGGAGCTCCCATGCGTTTGGCGATGGACCTCAACAATATGCATTTGCTAAACGAGGTGACCGGCGCCGTCCTTTGACGGCGCGCAGGCATCACCAGGGCAGGAAATGGCGTCCAACAAGAAGAAGATTTTCATCACAGAATCGTTCTCGCAGGCCGGCCGCACGCTTCTCGGCGAACGCGACGACATCGAGATGGTCGAATTCTCCAACATGATCTCGGCCGGGGATTTTCAGGCCAAGCTGCGCGAGCATGCGCCGGTGCACGGCGTCGCGTTGGGAGCCACCCGTTTCGGCGAAATCGAGCTCGAGGCTTCCGGCGACATGAAGGTCGTGACCCGGATCGGCGTCGGCTTCGATGCCGTCGACGTCCCCGCCTTGAGCAAGCGCAGGGTGCCGCTGATGGTGGCGGGCACTGCGAACTCGCCGTCGGTTGCCGAGCAGGCCCTGTTCATGATGCTCACGCTCGCCAAGCGCGCGGTCGAGATGCACGCCTGCGTCAAGGACAACAACTGGGCGGCGAGGCTTGGCATGCTGCCCTACGATCTCTTCGGCAAGACCGTGCTGATCGTGGGCTTCGGCCGCATCGGCACCCGCACCGCCAGGCGGTGCCTTGCCATGGAAATGAACGTCCTGGTCTACGACCCCTACAAGACCGCCGCCGACATCAAGGCCGCCGGATGCGAGCCGGTCAGCAGTCTCGATGCCGTGCTGCCGCGCGCCGATTTTGTCAGCATCCACTGCCCGAAGAATCCTGAAACGGTCGGGATGTTCAATGCGGCGCGGATAAAGCTGATGAAGCCGACGGCCTATTTGATCAATACCGCCCGCGGCGGCATCGTCGACGAGAAGGCGCTGTATGACGCGCTGGCATCGGGCAAGCTGGCGGGCGCCGGACTAGACGTGTTCGAGCAGGAGCCGCCGCCGGCCGGCCATTCGCTGTTCAGCCTTCCCAACGTCATCATGGCGCCGCACGTGGCCGGCGTGACGCGGGAAGCGGTCGACCGCATGAGCGAGCAGACCGCCCGCAACATCCTCAGTGCGCTCGACGGCGAGCCGATCCGTCAGAACGTCATCAATCAGGACGTGCTCGGCTGATCTTTGACCGATCGTTTCCATTGGAGCGTCGCCAATCCGACGGCGACGCTGCGCCTCTTCAGCAGGTGTCCCATGGCCTTCAAGGAATACGGCAGTTTTGACGCGGTCGGGCTTGCCGAGCTCGTCCGCAAGAAACAGGTGAGCGCAAACGAATTGCTGGACGAGGCCATCGCGCGCACCACAAAGGTCGATCCGCAGATCAACGCTGTCGTGGTCAAGCACTACGACTACGCCAAAAAGCAGATCGACAAGGGCTTGCCCGACGGCCCCTTCACCGGCGTCCCGTTCCTGCTCAAGGACCTCGATCTGCTGCAAGGGACCGTCACGACCTTCGGCGCCAGCGTCTATCGTAACAGCGTCGCCGATCATTCCGGCACCCTCACCCAGCGTTTCCTCGACACCGGCCTTGCCATCTTCGGCAAGAGTTCCAGTCCCGAATTTGGGCTGATGCCGACCACGGAATCACGCCTGTTCGGCCCGACCCGCAATCCCTGGAATCTCGAGCATTCGTCCGGAGGATCGTCGGGCGGCGCCGCAGCGGCGGTCGCCGCGCGCATCCTGCCGATGGCGCATGCCAGCGATGGCGGCGGCTCGATCCGCATCCCCGCTTCCGCCTCCGGCGTGTTCGGCATGAAGCCGACGCGGGCGCGCAACCCGCTCGGCCCCGATCGCGGCGAAGGCTGGGGCGGGTTCTCGGGCGGCCATGTCGTCAGCATCAGCGTGCGCGACAGCGCGGTCATGATGGACGCGATCCACGGGCCGGAGACGACGAGCCTCTACGTGGCGCCGCCGCCGGAGCGGCCGTTCTCGCAGGAGGTTACTCGCGATCCCGGTCGTCTGCGCATCGCCTTCACCGACCGCTCGCCTTATGGCGATGCGATCGATCCTGAAATCGCCGCGGCCGTGCGTGACGTGGCCGCGATGCTCGGCAAACTCAGCCACCATGTCGAAGAGCGCGCGCCGGCGCTGCCGGCCGATCCCGCCGCCGTCATGGCCGTCATTGTCGGCGCCAACACGGCGCTTACCGTTCGCATGGCCGAGGCAGCTTTCGGCCGGCCGATGACGACGGACGATTTCGAAATCATGACCATGGCCATGAGCCGGAACGCACAGAAGAGCAGCGCAACCGACTATGTTGCGGCTCAACTCGACGCGTTCCGCATTGCTCGCGCGCTCGCCGAGTTCTTCGAAACCTGCGACGTCTTCCTCTGTCCGACCCTGTGCGCGCCGCCGGTGAAGATCGGAGAGCTCAACACGATGTCGAGCGATCTCTCGCATATCGGTCCGATCCTGCGCCGCTACATGCCCGCAACTTCCATGTTCAACATGTCCGGCCAGCCCGCGATGTCAGTGCCGCTGGCGTGGAATAAGGCCGGCCTGCCGCTCGGCATGATGTTCTCGGCAAAGTTAGGCGACGAAGGGACCCTCTTCCGCCTCGCGGGTGAGGTCGAGCGAGAACGCCCCTGGAAGGACAGACTGCCGGCGGTATGTGCGTAAGCTCAGGGGCGTTTTCCCAATTGTGACAAGACTTTGCCGTATTCTCAGCCAAGGAATGGGGAACCGGGCGGCTGAGGGACACCGATTCCGCTGACGGAATTTGATGCGGAGGCCTGATCGTGAGCCAAGGCGACCCGACCGACCACGCGCTGGCTGCCATTGCCAGCATTTTGGACAAGCCCGAGGCGAAACCGCCGCCGCTGCCGCGCGAAGCCGTAGAGGCGGCCGTCGAAGAAAAGCCGGCTGTCGAAGAAAGGCCGCCGGCCCCGGAGCACATCGAAGCCGACGGCTACAGCAAGGTTGGACCCGGTCCGATCGCCTCGATCCGTTTCAAATGGATGGCGCGCCGCGCTGAAGACGGCCATTTTTACGTCGATGAGACGATCGGCGACGGTTCTGCGAAAGTGACGACCGGACCGATGAGCCGGGATGCGGCGATCAAATTCGTTGACGATCGTGAACGTGAGGCGCGCCAGCGCTTTGATAGTTTGCGAAGCGATATGACCGGCCGAAGCACCGCCCGCAAGGACAGTTCCGAAGCGTAATTGCAGCGCAGTTTTCGCGCGAAATTGACCGTCTTTCAGGCTCAAATTACACTGACGGCCGTTGGGTTTGAACCGAAGTTGCCGGCCTACGACTTATGATTTGAAAGTGATCCAGGTCACGTTGCGACCGATGGCCGAAGGCTAGGAATTTCGGCGGGACCCTCCCTGCTCAGGAGACTGTCATGAAGAAGCTCTTGGCGATTGCCGCGCTCTTGCTGGCGAGCACAGCGGCGCAGGCGCAATACAGTTTCGAATATGGCGGGAAGACCATCCGCATCGATCCCGACCGCGGGACGGTGCAGATCCCCGGCGTCTACGACAATACCCGCAAGGAGAAGCGCTCGAAGAAGGATGAGAGCGACCGCCCGGCCAAGCAACCGTCTCAGCAAGCCAAGACCGATCCGCAGCCCCAGCCACAGGCTCTGCCTGCGGTGCCGCCGGCTGCGCCGCTGGCCACCGTCGCCCCTGCGGAGCCCGCAGCGGCGTTGCCGCCGGTGCCTCCACCTTCGACCGAGCCGTCGACGGCGACCGCGGCCGTACCGCCGGCCGATACCCAGGCCGCTGCTCCGCCGAGCCCGCCGCCGGTGCAGCAGGATGCCACCCCTGCCGTTCCGCCTGCGCCAGCCCCGGCCCCTGCGCCAGCTGTCGCTGCCGTACCGCCGGCGCCTGCTCCAGCTCCCAAGCCGGCCCCGGTGCAGCTCTCGAACTCACCGATCGGCGTGTGGCTGACCGAAGAGAAGGAAGGCAAGGTCCGTATCGAGCAATGCGGCCCCAACCTGTGCGGCTATGCGGTCGACAAGAAATCGAACCAGAATGGCGAGCAGGTCCTGATCAACATGAGGCCGGGCAAGGACAAATGGAGCGGACGTATCCTCGATCCGAATTCCGGCAGCACCTACGATTCCACCATCGCCATGAAGGGGACTGACACCCTGCGCGTCCAGGGCTGCGCCTTCGGTGGCATGTTCTGCGGTGGCCAGACCTGGACACGTGTGAACTGAGCGTTCGCACCCTTTCGAATGAAAAGCCCCGCCCGTTCGGCGGGGCTTTTGCGTTTGCGGCTCAATGTGAGGCAGGTCGCATCGGGCCGCGTGTGGCATTCGGGCCGAGGCATCTGCACGTGACAGCCATCACGGTTCCCCCTGTGCCGCCGTGAGACAGTGACGGCATCGAACAAGGGGAAGGTCATGGAAAACGCTCGCAGCAACTCTCTCGTCGCAGGCCTCATGCTTTCAGCCGTTCTGTTCGCCGCCGCGCCCGCCAGGGCGGCGACATTCGACGGCGAATGGAATGTTCGTATCTCCTCGTCGAATTCCGCCTGCACCAATGGTGCGTCGGTCTCGATCGGCATCAGCAATGGCCGCGTCGCCTCCAGCAATGCGGCGGTCACGGCATCCGGCCGCGTTGCCGAGGCGGGCAGCATCAGCGTCACCTTGACCAGCGGCATGAAGCGCGCGGTCGGCAACGGCCAGCTCAGCGGATCGTCCGGCTCCGGCACCTGGCGCGCGGCGATGTGCTCGGGCACCTGGACGGCGCAGAAGATCTGATGGCGCTAGCCACTCGGCGCGACGTTGTACTCGGCGTCGGTGACCTGCTCCATCCACGTCACGTAGCTGCCGTCGAGCGCTTCCTGCATGGCGATGTGGGTCATCGCGTTGTTCGGCGCGGCGCCGTGCCAATGCTTCTCGCCCGGCGGAATCCATACGACGTCGCCGGGGCGGATTTCACGCACCGGGCCGCCCACCGCCTGCACCCGGCCGACGCCCGAGATCACATAGAGTGTCTGCCCGAGCGGATGGGTATGCCATGCCGTGCGCGCGCCGGGTTCAAAGGAAACCCGGTTGGACGCCACCCGCGCCGGAGCTTCGGCGACGATGATGGGGTCCTGTAGCACCGTCCCGGTGAACGATTCGGCCGGCGCCCGGCGGGTCGGCCGGGTACCCGCAAAGTGGATCTGCATGGAGTTACCTCTCGTTGTTGATGTTATTTCTTGGTTGCCGCGTAGCGCGCCTTGGTCTCGGCATTCATGGGATAGAGGCCGGGCAGCACCGCCCCGTTGTTCACCTCGTTGACGATCCAGGCTTCCATCCGTTCCTGCTCGGGTCCTTCAGCCAGGACATGCTCGAGCATCGCTTGCGGGATCAGCACCACACCATCCTGGTCGGCGACGATCACGTCATTGGGGAAGACGGCGACGCCGCCGCAGCCGATCGGCTCGCCCCAGCCGACGAAGGTCAGCCCGGCAACCGACGGCGGCGCCGCATAGCCGTCGCACCACACCGGCAGGTTGGTGCCGAGCACGCCCTCGACGTCGCGCACGACGCCATCGGTGACCAGCGCGGTGACGCCGCGCTTGACCATGCGCGCGCAGAGAATGTCGCCGAAGATGCCGGCGTCCTTGACGCCCATCGCGTCGACCACGGCGATGCATCCGGCCGGCATGGCTTCGATCGCGGTGCGGGTCGAGATCGGCGACGACCAGGACTCCGGCGTTGCCAGATCCTCGCGCGCCGGCACGAAGCGCAGCGTGAAGGCCGGTCCGACCAGGCGCGGCTGACCCGGCCGCAGCGGACGAGCGCCCCGCATCCAGACGTTTCGCAGGCCCTTCTTGAGCAGGACCGTGGTGATGGTGGCGGTGGTCACGCGCGACAGCGTCGCGATCGCGTCAGGGGTCAGGGACATCTGGAAGATCGGCTCCGGTAGGGATTGATTGGCGGGCGCATCTTGCGGGGCGCGCTACTTCCGTCAAGGGCAGGCCGAAGCAAAGCGCGATCAACTCTCCTTATCACCGGCATGCGGATTAATTTATTGAAGTTGCTACATCATTTTGCAGCGCGCAGATTCCACTGCGGCACAAAACAGGCTACCTTGTTCCCGCACGAGTCCGAAAAGGTCATGGCCGCACCACAGAGCAACCCACCTCGCCTTTTGCCGAGTGGCGACAGCGCCATCACGGTAGAATTCAGCAAGAACATCGATGAGGTCGCCAATCTGCGCGTGCTGGCGCTCGACCGTGCACTGGCGGGCGAGCCGATTGCGGGCGTGACGGAAACCGTGCCGACCTATCGCTCGCTGCTGGTGCACTACGATCCCGTCAAAATCTCCTTCGATGCGCTCGGCGTCAAGCTCACTGCGCTGGCGCAGAAGCCTGCACCTTCGGCGGCGAAGGCGCGGCGCTGGCGCATCCCGGTGACCTATGGCGGCGAGCATGGCATCGATCTGGAGGATGTTGCGAAGGCGCTTCGGACCACGCCCGACGACATCGTGGCACGGCATGTCGCGGGCGATTACCGCGTTGCCATGATCGGCTTCACACCGGGCTGGTCTTATCTCAGCGGGCTGGACCAATCGCTGCACCTGTCGCGCCGGCAGAACCCGCGGGTGATGACGCCATCAGGCACGATCTCGATCGGCGGCGTACAGACCGGCGTGCAGTGCCTTGCCGGTCCCAGCGGCTGGCACCTTTTGGGCCGCACCCCGGTGCGCACCTACCAGTTCCACCGCGATCCCATCTTCCTGCTGGAACCCGGTGATCGCGTTACGTTTTCGCCGATTGACGCAAAAACCTTCGCCGAACAGGACCGCGCCGCGGAAGCCGGCGAAATCGTCGCCGAGCTGATGCCGTCATGAGCAAGTTGGTCGTTGCTTCGATCGGGCCTGCAAGCTCCGTCCAGGACGGCGGCCGCCCCGGCTCCCAGCGCTATGGCCTGACCTCGGGCGGTGCGATGGACCGCCTTTCGCTGGCAGCGGCGAACACGCTCGTCGGCAATGAGGCGCTGGCGGCGGCGATTGAAATCGGGCCGTTCGGCGCGGCCTTCACGGCGCGCGACGGCGCCGTCCGCGTCGCTCTGGCTGGAAGCACGCGCAACGCCGATATCGCCGGGCGAGCTGCCGCATTCGATACCTCGATGACGCTGGCTGACGGAGAGACATTGACGCTGGGCTTTGCCCGCGGCGGCGCGTTCTCCTATCTCGCGATCGAGAGCGGCATCGCCGGAGAATTGATGTTCGGCAGCCTCGCCGTGAACGCCCGCGCCGGGCTCGGCAGCCCCTATCCCCGCCCGCTACAGGCCGGCGATGAGTTGCAGGTGAAGGCGGCGAGCGGCACGGCGGAGCGCCGGATCGAGTTGCCCGCGGCCGCCGGTGGCCCGATCCGTGTGGTGATGGGTCCGCAGGACGATGAATTTCCGGATGAAGCGAAAGCGCTCTTTCTGGCCGGCGACTGGAAGATATCGGCCACCAGCGACCGCATGGGCTATCGGCTGGAAGGGGCAAGCATCAAACATCTGCACGGCCACAACATCGTTTCCGACGGCACCGTGAACGGCAGCGTGCAGGTGCCTGGCAACGGCCAGCCGATCGTGCTGATGCCCGACCGGGGAACCACCGGCGGCTATCCCAAGATCGCAACCGTCATCACGGCGGATTTCGGCCGCTTTGCGCAGACGCCGGCCGGCCATGGTTTTCGCTTCAAGGCGGTCAGCATGGCCGAGGCGCAGGCGGAGGCGAAAAAGTTTTGGGAATTGCTGCGGGCCTTGCCTGACCGGCTGCGACCGATCGAAAACTTCGACCTCAATATCGAAGCCCTGAGAAATGCTAATGTCGCCGGCAGCGCCGTCAGCGCCGTCGATGCCGGAACATGGCAGAGTCCGTCGCCCTGAACAAAGCGAGCAAACAACATGAAGACAGTCGATCTGAACTGCGATCTCGGTGAGAGCTTTGGACCCTGGGAAATGGGCAACGATGCCGCGATGATCGAGCTTGCAACGTCGGTCAACGTCGCCTGCGGCTTTCATGCGGGCGATGCCGACATCATGCGCCACACGGTCGAACTCGCCAAAGCGCGCGGTGTCAGCGTCGGCGCGCATCCCGGCTACCGCGATCTGCACGGCTTTGGCCGCCGCCCGATGCCGGGCCTGACGTCACGGGAGATCGAGAACCTGATCGCCTATCAGATCGGTGCCCTACAGGCGATCGCGACCGCGGCCGGCTACAAGGTCACCCACGTCAAGGCACATGGCGCGATCTCCAATGTCGCCTGCGAGGACGATATGACCGCGAAGGCGATCGCTGATGGCATCAAGGCGGTCGATCCGAATTTGATCTTTGTGGTGCTCGCCAATTCAAAGCTGGTGAAGGCGGGCGAAGCTGCCAACCTGCCGATGGTGCACGAGGTGTTTGCCGATCGCGCCTATGAGGACGACGGCTCACTGGTGTCGCGCAAGAAGCCGGGCGCGGTGCTGCATGATCCCAGGCAGATTGCTGAGCGCGTATTGCGGATGGTGCAGGATGGCGCGGTGGTGTCGGTCACCGGAAAAGTCATCAAGATGCGCACTGATACCGTCTGCATCCACGGCGACACGCGAGGGGCGGTCGAGATCGCCAAGGGCGTGCGGCAGGCGCTGAAGGACGGCGGCATCGAGGTCGCGCCGTTCAAGAAGGCGAACTGAACATACGCGCTCAAGCTGGAAGTTCGACTCGAATCTGAAGCGCGGGCCACCGCGCTTCAGATTTCGTTAAGAGTCTTCCTAAACCCAAACTTTCACAATGGTTGATACTTGTGGCTTTCTAGGACCTTAACGTCCCTCACAGGAAAATCGGGTACGAAAGCATGTTGCGCACTTCAGCCGCTCTGATTGTTTCAGCCGTCATCACCGCCGCATTGCCGACGGCGGCTTCCGCCTATTGCCAGGGCTGCTACGTGCCGCCTCCCCAGCCCTGCGTCACCTGCTACCAGATGCAGACCGTGCCGCCGCAATACCGCACCGTGCAGGAGACGGTGATGGTCTCGCCCGGCCGCGTCGTCGCACACCGCACGCCTGCGCAGTATCGCACGGTGATGGTGCCGCAGACGGTCATGGTGGCGCCGGAGGGCGTCGCCTATCAGCGCATCCCGCCGCAATACGCCACCCAGCAACGCGTCGAAATGGTCTCGCCCGGCTATTCCTATTACACGGCGGTGGCGCCGAGCTGCGCGACCTGCGGCTACTGACATCTGTTTGATTGATTTTGTTTGAGGCCGTTGCCGGTTCACGCCGGCGGCGGCCTTGCTTTTTGAGCCGATGCAGCGCCACGCGGGCTAACTTACCGTCTCAGTGCCCGAGCCGGTAGCGCCGGATTTCCATCAATCGCGTCAGGCAGTACAGCCGGTACAGATTGCTGATGATGGTCCACATGATCGAACCCCGTCGTTGATCACGCTGTGGACGCTAGGCCGGTCCGGTTTCAGGGTTCTTTCGCAGGCCAAGGGAAATGGTTTCAGCCCCGTTTCATCCCGCTGGGATACCAACTTCAGAACGGATGAAACGAGAGCGTGCCGAACACCACGGCGGCGATGACCGCAAAGGCGCTGTAGAGCGCAATGGTGTGAATGCGGGCCTCGGTCGTCCGCCGGGACAAGGAGCGTGCATGAAAGTGCAGGCGGGCTTCCGCCGATAGTTGGCGCATTGATGATCTCCAACGCAGCATGGGCTGCATATGGAATATCGTTCTTGCGCACTGCAAGATGGTCACGAAAATAGTGATGCCAACACTCTCGTGACCCCGGCGTGAGAGCAAAAATTCTCCTCGCCGGATTCAGCCGAGAATTTTATTCGGCCGGATTTGGTCCAGATTGGACCGATTCAGAGCATGATCCGGAAAAGTGGGTACCGGTTTTCCGTAGAGATCATGCTCAAACTAATACACATCCTGCTGGAACCGCCCGTTTTTCTTGAGTTCCGCAACGAAGCTGATGGCCTCATCGGTCGACCGCGCGCCGAACTGCGCGACGATATCGACCAGCGCGCGCTCGACGTCCTTGGCCATGCGCTTGGCATCGCCGCAAATGTAGACATGCGCGCCTTCGGCGAGCCACGTCCACATCTCGCGGCCGACCTCACGCATGCGATCCTGCACGTAGAATTTTTTCTCACCATCGCGTGACCATGCGAGCGACAGGCGCGTCAACAATCCTGACGTCTTCATGCCGTTGAGCTCGTCGCGATAGAAGAAGTCGCACTCGCTGCGTTGATGGCCGAAAAACAGCCAGTTCTTGCCCGGCGCGCCGGTCGCGCGGCGGTCGAGCAGGAAGGCTCGGAACGGTGCGATGCCGGTGCCGGGACCGACCATGATGATCGGCGTCTTCGGATCCGGCGGCAGTGCAAAGCCGTGCGCCTTCTGCACATAGACTTTCAGCTCATCGCCGGGATTGATCCGCTCGGCAAGGAAGGTCGAGGCAAGGCCGAGCCGCTTGCGCTTGTTGATGACATAGCGCACGCAATCGACCGTCAGCGACAGTTTGCCCGGCGTTGCATTGTGCGAGGACGAGATCGAATAGAGCCGTGGCTGTAGCGGCTCCAGCGCTTCGATAAAGGCTTCGGGGTGCGGCCGCACTTTCGAGAATTTTTGCAGCACCGCCATCACGTCGAGGGTCGCGGCATCGCCATCGGGATCCTCGCCCTGCGCCAGCGCACGCGCCTTTTCCCGCAAGGCCCCTCCGGTGAGATAGGAGATCAGCTCGAACAGCGAATCCGGCGCGGGCGACAGCGAGACATCTTCCAGCAGCACCTCGCGCAGCGTCTTGCCCCTCACCTCCGTCGTGTGGGACGCGCCGAGCAGCGCGATGATCTGGTCGACGAGGCCAAGATCGTTGCGGGCAAAGATGCCGAAGGAATCGCCGACGACATAGTCGAGGCCGCAGCCCGACAGGTCGAACTCGATGTGCCAGGTCTCTTTCTCCGATCCCTTGCCGTTGAGCAACCGCCGCGACAGGAATTTTGCCGGCGCGGGATTGTCGCGCGAGCGGCCCGGCTCCGCGATTGCGGCCGCGGCTGCCGCAGGTGTAGCCGAGGGCGTCGATGCGGGCGCGGCCGGCGCCTTGTCGATTTCCTCGTAGAGCGACTTCAGCATCCGCGCGGTTTCCTTGCCGCCGGGGACGCAAAGGTTGAGCCGCGCTTCGGTCTTGCCGGCGATCGCCTCGGAATAATCGTGGCAATTGTAGCCGCACTGCCCGCAATCCTGCTGCGCCATCGCCGCCATCATGCGCCGGCGCAACGGGCGGCCCTCGGCGAGCTTCATGCGCTCAGTGATCGGCATGGTCTGGTCATGCCAGGGCGCTTCGCCATCGTCGCCGTCACCGGCGGCGCCGGGCATGAGGGCCGCGCCCTGCTCCGCTGAAAGCGGCGTCGGTGCATCCGACAGCAGGCCAGCAAAAAAGCCGTTCAGCCAGGAGCGCTGCGCTTCCGAGAACGGCGCGCTGGAGGGGATGATCTCGATCTTCGGCGGAGGCGTGATCTGGTTCATGCGGATACCTCGGCATCGGCGAGCTTGCGCAGCGTCTCGCCGTCGTGGCGGCGCACGAATGAAAGGAAGGTCTCTTCAGGTGAACCGCGGTGCGAGAGGTAAGCCTTCAAGAGTTTCTCGACCGTCTTCGGCGCATCCTCGGCCTTGAGGTCGTGATAGACCTCTTGCCCGACATCGGCGTTGGGCCCGAAGCCGCCGCCGGCGAAGAGATGATAGCCCTCGACCGGGTCGTCATCCTCGCCGCCCCCGGATGGCACCTTGGCTGCGATCAGGCCGATATCGCTGATGTAGTGCTGCGCGCAGGAATGGTGGCAGCCGGTCAGATGGATGTTGATGGGCGTATCCATATTGACGCGCGGCTCGCACCAGTCGCCGATGCGCGCCGCATGCAGCTTGGTGTTGGAGGCCGCAAACCGGCAGCCGGCATTGCCGGTGCAGGCGATCAGCCCGGCGCGGATTTGCGAGGCCTCGACTGCCAGTCCGATCTTCTGGACCGCGGCGACCGCGAGTTCGACGTTCTCGTCGCGCACGCCCGAAATCAGCAGGTTCTGCCAGACGGTCAGGCGGATCTCGCCATCGCCCAGATCCTGCGCGATCTTCGCCAAGCCGCGCATCTGCTCGCAGGTCACCTTGCCCAGTGGCAGCGAGATGCCGATCCAGTTGAACCCGGCCTGCTTCTGCTTGTGCACGCCGATGTGTGCCATGCGGTCGAATTCCGGCCGCTGCGCCATGGCTTCCGCCGGCACGCGCGTGAACGGTTTTCCAAGCCGCTGCTCGACCAATTCAAGGAATTTGTCGTGGCCCATGCCGTCCAGCACATATTTCAGTCGCGCCTTGTTGCGGTTGGTGCGGTCGCCCGTTTCGATGAAGACGCGGACGATTGCGTCCGACACCTTTGTCGCATCGGCCGGCTTGACGATGATGTCGCCGTACCTGGCGAAGTCGCGGTGGCCGGTGATGCCGCCAAGCCCCAGGCGAAACCATACGCCGGGTTCGACGCCAAAACCGTCCCTGACCTCGACGGCCGAAAACGCGATGTCGTTGGTGTCTTCCAGCACCGCGATCTTGCCGGCGCCGTCGAAGGCGACGTTGAATTTTCGCGGCAGGCCGTAGAGCGAACGGTCGTTGAGGATGTGGTAGTGCCATTCGCGGGCATATTCGCGGGTGTCGAGCAGTTCCTGCGGATCGATCCCGGCGGTCGGCGTGCCCGTGACGTTGCGGATGTTGTCGGCGCCCGAGCCGCGCGAGCACAGGCCGAGATCCTGAATGCCTTCGATCAGCGCCACCGCATTCTTCGGCGGAATCTCGCGCACCTGAAGGTTGGCGCGGGTCGTGACGTGCGCATACGGGCCGCACAATTGCTCGGCAAGATCGGCCATGCCGGCAAGCTGCCAGTGCTTCATGATGCCGTTCGGAATCCGCAAGCGGCACATGTAGGAATCCTGCGCCGGCGCGACGTAGAAAATACCGAAATAGCGCCAGCGGAAATTATCCGCGGGCGATGGCGGCGCATTGTCGAGCGCCTGCTGCTTCAGCCGCGGATAGGCATCGAACGGATGTTCGTCGCGCTTGAACTTTTCCTGGTCGACGAGCTTTTTGCCCGACGCGATGACCTTGTCCTGCGCCCTGATGTGCGCGGCTTCCGGTCCCGTCGGCTCGGCCTTCGTTGCGCCGGCAGCCCCGCCACCGAGGCCGCGCCCGACCCGGCTGATCTGCAAGCCGGTGGTAAAGCCTTCCAGATAGCGCTTCTGCTCGTCGGTAAAGTCGACTGAGAGCGTTTCGATTTTCATGAGGCGACGAAGCTCCTGCGGCCACGATTGGTGGTTCAACGGAATGGATCGACCGCTCGGAGTTCGGCTCGGCATCGGTGCCGGGCTGTTCTCCTGAAACGGTCCGATCAGCTTCGTTGCTGCGGAAATCCATCTTGGACGTGAGGCCAGCAGGCATCTGCGACGGCTGGCTGCACTGCAACATTCAAGGAGCGTGCCAGCTTGAGTCGGACAAAATATCTATTTGTTTCAGTGGCTTGAGAAATTGGCCGCGGAACAGTGAATTCGACTTCACCGCTAATTTCAGGCAGCGCGCCTAAAATTTAGTCGCCGCCATAGGACTGCATAATTTTGCTTCAGTCGCTTTGGCGCCCGATCCTGAACGCCGCAAGATGGCCCGCGATGTCGGCGGGATTGAACGCCGGGCCGGCAAACGCCCCAATGGGGTCAGGAGCCTCCACAGGCTCTCCAGCGCGGCCGGCGACAGCGTCGTAGAGATCCGGCCGGAAGACGGCCATCGCGGTCTTCAGCGCATCCGCGCTCATCGGCGTCTGCCCCCACCGCACCATCTGCGCATAGAGCCAGGCGGCTTGCGCGGGGTCGGGTCTGTCGGCGCCCTCACGCCCGACCAGCAGATAGCGGCTGCTCTCCCGGAAAGTGCCGTCCGGCGAGATCTTCAGGCGGCCGTCGAGCGTGCGCTGGATCACCTCGGCGGCGACACCGATGCGATCCTGCTGTGCGAGGATTTCCGCCGCCTCGGTGCGGTTTTCCGGCTGCTCGATGAAGTCGGCTGCGCGGATATGGGCGCGCACCAGCGCAGCCAATACGTCCGGATTCTTCTCGGCCCAGTTCTGCCGCACCGCCAGCACCTTCTCGACGGCGCGCACGAGGATATCGGACACGAAGTGCAGGATGTGCCCAATTCCGAGATCGACTGCGATCGAATTCCAGGGCGCGCCGACGCAGAAGGCGTCGACATGGCCGTTCTTGATGCTTTCCACCATGTAGGGTGGCGGCAGCACGACCATCCGCACATCCTCGTCCGGATCGACCCCGCCGGCAGCCATCCAGAACCGCAGTTGATAATTGTGGGTGGAGAACGGAAAGGTCATGCCGAAGGTCAGCGGCTCGGCTCCCGTCTTGCGCCGCCTTTCGACCACGCGCGCCAGCGCCTGCGCGGTCGCCATCGGATCAAGGCGGTCGCCCTGAATTTCCTCCATGATTGCAGCGTGCAAGGCCGGCGTCACCGTAATCGCGTTGCCATTGAGGCCGAGATTGAACGCGGCTGTTATCGGAACCTTGACATGACCCAATCCAAGGCTGGATGCGATCGCGACCGGAGCCAGCAGATGCGCTGCGTCGAACAGGCCGATGTTGAGCTTGTCGCGAACGTTCGACCACGACACCTCGCGGACCAGCGTCACGTCGAGGCCCTCGTCCCTGACAAATCCCTTGTCCACGGCGACGATCAGGGCGGCGGCGTCGCACAATGGAATGAACCCGATTCGCAGCGGTGTCGTCATTTCAGGATCTCCGATGCGGTCAGGATCGACTGGGCGATCTCGCCGATCTTCTTTTTCTCGCGCATCGCGGTGGAACGGAGCAGCACATAGGCCTCGTCCTCGGTGAGGCCCTTCAGCTTCATCAGGATGCCCTTGGCGCGGTCGATCACCTTGCGCTCCTCGAGCGCGGATTTGGTGCGGTCGAGCTCGTCCTGGAGTTTGGCGAAGGCGTTGAAGCGGGAAACGCAGAGATCGAGGATCGGCTTGATGCGTTCCTTCTTCAGCCCGTCGACGATGTAGGCGGAGACACCTGCATCGACGGAAGCCTGGATCGAGGCGGCATCGCTCTGGTCGACGAACATCGCGATCGGCCGGCGCACGGCGCGGCTGACCTGGAACATTTGTTCCAGCACGTCGCGGCTGGGGTTTTCGAGATCGATCAGGATGATGTCGGGGTCGAGCGCGTAGATGCGCGCCAGCAGGCTCTGCATCTCGCTGATATGGACGACGCCGGTATAGCCTGCCTCCCGCAGCCCCTCTTCCAGGATCGCGGCACGGATCGGGCTTTCGTCAACAATGACGATCTTTGGAGAAGCTTCGGCGCTCATATTCACTCGACGGACCCGGCACGGTATCCATAGCATGCCGAAAGCGCCCGCAAAGCCTTGTAATTGTGAGCAATTGGGACTAGCTCCTGCGCATCAATCAGGCAGATTTGGAAAATGCAACAGGCCGCCGCGCCCAAAATCAGCTTTGTCTCGTTGGGGTGCCCCAAGGCCCTTGTGGATTCCGAGCGCATCATCACGCGCCTGCGCGCGGAGGGCTACGAGCTGGCGCGCAAGCATGACGGCGCCGACATCGTCATCGTCAATACCTGCGGCTTCCTTGACAGCGCAAAAAAGGAATCGCTCGGCGCGATCGGCGAGGCCATGGCCGAGAACGGCAAGGTGATCGTCACCGGCTGCATGGGCGCCGAGCCCGAGCAGATCGAGGCCGCCTATCCCGGCGTGCTCTCGATCACGGGACCGCAGCAATATGAGAGCGTGCTGGAGGCCGTGCACCGTGCGCTGCCGCCGCTGCACAATCCCCACATCGATCTGGTGCCGCCGCAGGGCGTCAAGCTGACGCCGCGCCACTACGCTTACTTGAAGATTTCCGAAGGCTGCAACAACCGCTGTAGTTTTTGCATCATCCCGAAACTGCGCGGCGATCTGGTGTCGCGGCCGGCGAGCGATGTCCTGCGCGAGGCCGAGGGGCTGGTCGGCGCCGGCGTGAAGGAACTGCTCGTCATCTCGCAGGACACCTCGGCCTATGGCGTCGACGTGAAATATGCCGCGAGCCCGTGGAAGGACCGCGAGGTCCGCGCAAAGTTCTATGATCTCGCCAAGGAGCTCGGCGAACTCGGCGCCTGGGTGCGCCTGCAATATGTCTATCCCTACCCGCATGTCGACGAGGTGATCGGCCTGATGAACGAGGGCAAGGTGCTGCCCTATCTCGACATTCCCTTCCAGCACGCGAGCCCGGACGTGCTCAAAGCGATGAAGCGTCCGGCGGCGCAGGAAAAGACGCTGGCGCGGATCAAGGCTTGGCGCGAGCAATGCCCTGAGCTGACGCTGCGCTCGACCTTCATCGTCGGCTTCCCCGGCGAGACCGATTCCGATTTCGCCTATCTGCTCGACTGGCTGGAAGAAGCCGAGATCGACCGCCTCGGCTGCTTCAAATACGAGCCCGTCGCCGGCGCGGCGTCGAACGCGATCGAAGGTGCCGTGCCCGACGAGGTCAAGCAGGAGCGCTGGAATGCGCTGATGGCGCGCCAGCAAAAAATTTCGGCACGACGGCTGAAGCGCAAGGTCGGTACGCGCCAGCAGGTGATCATCGATGAGGTCGGGCCGACCGTGTCGAAAGGTCGGTCAAAGGCCGACGCGCCGGAGATCGACGGCGCGGTCTACGTCTCGAGCCGCCGTCCGCTGAAGGTCGGCGAGATCGTCACGGCGAAGATCGAGCGCGCCGACCAGTACGACCTGCACGGCAGCGTCGCCGGATTCTGACCGGCGCTGTCAGTCAGGAATTGACCAGCCAGGCCGGCACCCATCGCTCCGGCCGCGGCGCGCGCAAGAGATCGGCCTTCGCCTCGGAAATATCGGCGGGTGCTTCGCCAAAGGTCGGGCGCGTGTCGTAATCGAACGACGGCAGGATGCAGCCGGACGCGTTCATCCCGAGCACCATCTGATGCCACAGGCCGAGTTCGGGTTTTGCGCGCCACATCTCGTCGCGTAGGGCGCGCAGCACGGGCTCGATCGCAGCCGCTTCTTCGATCGGCTGTCGGCCGCGGCGTAGCACGCGCGCCTGATACTGTGCGCCAGAGATGGCGACCTCGAAGATTGTGCGACCCCACGGATCTTTGCCGGCCGGCTTGTGCGCCGTCAGTTTTGCCGCAAGCTCGGCCATGGCCGGATGGCCTTCCCAATACGCCTCGCGCTCCCTGCACCATTTTCCCATCCAGCCGGCGAAATCCGGCAATCCGTCCGGCATCTGTGTCAGAGGCTCCAGATCGTCCACGCCAAGCCGTTCGCGCAGCCAGTCCGCCAATTCGTCGGTGGCGTCCTCGGCGTCTTCGTGCGGCGTGAAATCAGTCCATACCTGGTTCGTCTCGAACCACAACAGTGCAATCCTGGCCAGCCAGCCTTCGAGCGAAGGCGCGATGATTTCGTGCTGCCCTTCGGAGCCCAGCACCACGATCGGAGCTTTGGCCGCCTCATGGCCTGCGCCGTACCAGGCGCCGACAACCGATCCTTCCGGCAACCGCGCAAACAGCGCGAACTTGTCGCGCAGCGGGCTGCCATCGACAATTGGAGCCCTGTCGGAAAAATCTCCGACAAGATTGAAGCATCCAACGTTGCCCCATGGGCAGCCTTCGAGCCCTTCGGCGAAATCCAGCAGCAAGGATGGTGCGTCATTGCCGGGCGGAAATGCACGGCGGATGCTGTCGACGTCGACGTAGTAGGCGTTCTCGGACAAGGCGGGAAATCCGTAGCTGATTGCGCGGTGCCGACCTTGGTCGGGCAACTCGCCGAAAGGGTTCATGGGGCGACCGGCTTGACATGGCCAACGGTTCGGCTGTATGAGCGCGCCCTATGACATTCAACCGGACCATCCGCCGCGCCGCCGACCGCCGTCGTACCCACGACGATGTGGGCGCGCGCCATGTCCGACGACTACGCTGAACAACTAGATCAGCTAGGTTTTCGAGAAGGCCGCACCCGAAAGGTGCGGCCTTCTTGCGTTTCGGCCTGCCCTTTCATCCCAAAACCCCAAGAGAAAATCGAAGAGGAGACCGACATGACCTACGCTTCCCATCCGTTCGACGCGCTGATGGACATCACCGCGCGCCCGAAAGCCGTGTTCGTGCGCGGCAAGGGCAGCTATCTCTGGGATGAGAGCGGCAAGCGCTATCTCGACTTCATGCAGGGCTGGGCGGTGAACTCCCTCGGCCATTCGCCTGACGTTATTGCGGACGCGCTGGCGGCGCAGTCGGCGCTGCTGCTCACCCCGAGCCCGGCCTTTTACAACGGGCCGAGCCTGAAGCTTGCAAAGGCGCTGATCGAGCGGAGCTGCTTCGACCAGGTGTTCTTCGCCAACTCCGGCGCGGAAGCCAATGAAGGCGCGATCAAGCTCGCCCGGAAATACGGCTCGCTGTACAAGAACGGCGCGCACGAGATCATCACCTTCGAGGGCGGCTTTCACGGCCGCACGCTCGCGACCATGTCGGCCTCGGGCAAGAAGGCGTTCGAGCCGCTGTTCGAGCCAAAAGTCCCCGGCTTTCGCAAGGCAAAGCTCAACGACATCGAGTCGGTGAAGGCGCTGATCACGAGAAGCACCGTTGCCGTGATGCTGGAGCCGATCCAGGGCGAAGCCGGCGTGTGGCCTGCAACCGACGAATTCTTGCGGCAGTTGCGCGCATTGACCAGGGCGCACGGCTTGCTGCTGATCTTCGACGAGATCCAGACCGGCGTCGGCCGAACCGGCAAGCTTTTCCACTACGAGCACGCCGGAATCGAACCCGACATCATGACGCTCGGCAAAGGCATCGGCGGCGGCGTGCCGCTGGCGGTGCTGCTGGCGACCGAGAACGCCTCCTGCTTCGAACATGGCGACCAGGGCGGCACGTTCAACGGCAATCCGCTGATGTGCGCGGCCGGGCTTGCGGTGCTCGAAACCGTCAGCCGGCCGGAGTTTTTGAAGGCAACCACGGATGCCGGGCTGTTTGTCGAAAGCGAGTTGCAGAAGCTGTCGGCGCGGCACGGCCTCGGCGACGTCCGCGGACGCGGCCTGTTGTTGGCGCTTGATCTGAAGCTGCCGATCGGTCCCTCGATCGTCGCGCAGGCCTTTGCCGAGGGCGTGCTGATCAACTCGCCGCAACCCGACGCGCTGCGCTTCATGCCGGCGCTCAACGTCACGCGGGAGGAGATATCGCTGATGATCGGGTGCCTGGATGCGGTCCTGACCAAGGCCGGCGCGGCACGACAGGTGGCGTAGACAGGCCGGATCGCAGCCGATGATGGCAAGGTCCCGTAGCTCAATTGGATAGAGCGCCGCGCTACGGACGCGAAGGTTCGAGGTTCGAGTCCTCGCGGGACCGCCACTTTGCTGGGCCGACTTGTCCAGCAAAGTGTTTGCGACTATTGCGCCCCTACGGCCGCAAGATCGCGGCCCCCGTCGTCGCCCTGCTCTCAAGATCGGTATGCGCCTTCGCTGCATCCTTCAGCGCATAGGCGTGGTTGATCGGCACATGCAGCTTGCCGTTGATCACGGCGGCGAACAGCGTGTCGGCACCCTCCAGCAATTCCTTGCGGTTGGCGACATAGTCGTTGAGCTTCGGCCGGGTCGCAAACAGCGAACCGTGATTGTTGAGCTCGGCGATCGCAAACGGCGGCACCGGCCCGGAGGCGTTGCCAAAGCTTACCCACATGCCGCGCGGCCTGATGCAGGACAACGAACCCGGGAATGTGCTCTTGCCGACGCCGTCATAGACCACGTCGCAGAGCTCGTTGCGGCTGATCTGCTTCACCCGCGCGACAAAATCCTCTTCATTGTAGTTGATGACGTGATCGCAGCCATTGGCGAGCGCAAGATCGGCCTTGGCCTTCGAACCGACGGTGCCGATCACATGCGCGCCCATCGCCCGCGCCCACTGGCACGCGAGCAGCCCGATGCCGCCCGCCGCAGCATGGATCAGCACGCGGTGGCCCTGCTCCACCTTGAACGTCTTGTGCAGGAGATACCAGACCGTCAGGCCCTTGAGCATCAGCACCGCGCCCTGCTCGTAGGTGATGTGGTCCGGCAGCTTGACCAGCTTGTCCGCCGGAATGACCCGCTCCGAGGCATAGCCGCCGAGATTGAAATAATAGGCGACGCGGTCGCCAGGATGAAAATTGGTCACGCCGGGGCCGACCGCCAGCACCTCGCCCGCCGCCTCGTTGCCGGCGATGAACGGCAGGCCCGGCGCCTTGTAGAGGCCGGTGCGGAAATACACGTCGATGAAATTGAGCCCGACGGCATGCTGGCGGATTCGCACCTCGCCCGGGCCGGGCGCCGGCACCTCGACACTCTCGTAGGTTAGGACTTCCGGTCCACCCACCTTGTGTACGCGCACGGCCTTGGTCATCTCGGTCTCCCGGGCATTTGTTTCGATGCGAAACGAATGCCATCGGCGCTGACATGTCAACCGACGGCCACCGGAACCGGTGCGAACGGCCTATTTCGCCGCTGTCCTCCTGCGGTTGCGCTTGGCCAGCACGTTGAAGAATTCGACGGCGGCCGAGAACGTGATGGCAAAGTAGATATAGCCGCGCGGGATGTGGAATTTGAATCCGTCGGCCACCAGCGCCACCCCGATCAGCACCAGGAAAGCCAGCGCCAGCATCTTGGTGGTGGGATGCTCCGCCACGAACCGCGAGACCGGACCGGACGAGACGTACATGACGATGCAGGCAATTACCACGGCCGCCACCATGATCTCGAGATCCTGCGACATGCCGATCGCCGTGATGATCGAGTCCAGCGAAAACACCATGTCGATGACGATGATCTGCATGATCACCAGAAGGAATGCGCTGGCAGGCGACCTCTCCTCACGCCCGTGCTGATGGGCATCGACTTCGGTGTGGATTTCGTGGGTCGCCTTCGCGATCAGGAACATGCCGCCGGCGATCAGGATGATGTCGCGCCACGACAGCGCAAGGTTCTTGATGGTGATGACCGGCGCCGTCAGGCCGATCAGCCACACCAAAATGCTCAAGAGCAGGATGCGGAATACCAGCGCGAGCAAGAGGCCGATCTGCCGCGCCCGCGTGGCCTGCGGCTCCGGAATCCGCGAGACGATCACCGACAGGAAAATCACGTTGTCGATGCCGAGCACGATCTCCAGCGCCGTCAATGTGAGCAGGGCCGCCCAGGCCTCGGGACTGGTCAGTAATTCCATCATGCCTTGAAGGATTTGATCAGCCGGATCGCAGCATCGCTGCCGATGATGTAGGCGCCGATGGCGCACAGCGCCACGACGATGGGAAGCCCGACGTTAAAATCGTTCAGCAGCACGAGCAGCGCCAGCAGGGCCCAGGCGGCCATCAGCCACAAGGTGAGCCAGCGCAATCGTACCACGCGAACCGGATGCAGCACGTGGATGGGAACGAAGGTCAATGCGATGAGCGCGGCAACCGCAAGCGTCGAAAGCACCGGCGGCATGTGCAGCAGGAACAGGTAGAAGGCGGCGGCATTCCACAGCGCCGGAAAGCCGCGAAAATGATTGTCTGACGCCTTCATGCGGCGGTCGGCGAAATAGAGCGCACTGGAGACCACGATGCCGATGCCGAGCACCGGCGCGGCCAGCGGCAACAGCATTCCGCTCGCCGTGATCGCATAGGCCGGCACGAACACGTAAGTGAGGAAGTCGACCACGAGGTCGAGGATGTCGCCGGACCAGTTCGGCTGTAGCCGCACCACATCCAGCCGCCGCGCGATCGGGCCGTCGAGCGCGTCGATGATGAGCGCGACGCCCAGCCAGCCGAACATGTTGGTCCAGTGCTCGCGCACGGCTTCCAGCATGGCGATCAGCGCCACGCCCGCACCGAGCGCGGTGAAGATATGCACGGAAAACGCCGCCGCCCGCATCCGCGAGGTCGCTTCAGGCAGAATGGGCTGGCTGGTTTCCATCATCGCGGCATATCAGGAATCGGAAAGCTTTGCACATCCGCGCTTGCGGCGTTCAGCCGCGTAAACCGCGGAAACTTCCGGAAAGGCTAAAGACTTGAAAAAGCCGCCGGAGGCGTCAATTGTCCCGGCATGAACGGTGTATCCGGAACCTATGACGTCGTCGTGATCGGCGGCGGCCCGGCAGGGCTTTCGGCGGCGATTGCGCTGAGTGAGTCGGGCGCCAAGACGGCCCTGCTCGCCCGACGCGCCCCCTATGCCGACAACCGCACCACGGCGCTGCTGGGAGCCTCGGTCGACCTGCTCGAACGGCTCGATGTATGGCAACGCTGCCGCGACAAGGCCGCACCGCTTCGGGTGATGCGGCTGGTCGACGATACCGGCAGGCTGATCCGCGCGCCGGAAGTCCGCTTTGTCTCCGAGGAAATCGGTCTCGAGCAGTTCGGCTTCAACATCGACAACCGGACGCTGCTGGCGGCGCTCGAGCAGCGCGCCGCCGAACTGGCAGGGTTGACCCGGCTCGACGACGAGGCGCAGGCGGTGACGCCCGACATGGAACAGGCCACCATCGTCACCGCCGGCGGCAAATCGCTGGCGGCGCGGCTCGTCGTCGGCGCCGACGGCCGGCAATCGCTCTGCCGCGAGGCGGCCGGCATCGCGGTCAGCCGGCGCGACCTCCACCAGGCCGCACTCACGTTCAACATCGGCCATACAAGGCCGCACAAGAACATCTCGACCGAATTTCACACGTCCGATGGTCCTTGCGTGTTCGTCCCCCTGCCCGGCGATCGCTCCAGCGTCGTCTGGGTAACCTCGCCCAGGGAAGCCGAACGGCTGATATCGCTCGGCGACGAAGAGCTGTCCGAGGCCATCGAAAAGCAATCGCATTCCATTTTGGGACGCGTTGCCGTCGAGCCAGGCCGGAACAAGTTTCCGCTGTCGATCGAGCAGCCCCGGCAGATTGCCCGGAACCGCGTTGCACTGGTTGGGGAGTCCGCCCATGTCGTGCCGCCAATCGGCGCACAGGGTCTGAACATGGGACTGCGCGACGCCGCTGATGTCGCCGACATCGTTCACGATGCCATTGCAGCCGGCGATGATCCGGGTTCGCAACGCTCGCTCGGCCGCTACGCTCGCGCGCGGGCCAGCGACGTCACGAGCCGCACCATGGTGATCGACATCGCCAACCGCTCCCTGCTGTCGGATTTTCTGCCCATGCAAGCTGCGCGCGCAACCGGCCTGCATCTGATCAGCTCGATCGGCCCGCTGCGGCGGCTCGCCATGCGCGAGGGGCTGGCGCCGTCCTGGCGCAGCTAGCCAGACACCGGCTAGAGCATGATCCGGAAAAGTGGGCACCGGTTTTCCGAAAAGATCATGCTCAAACAAAAAGATAGAGCGCGATGACGATTCGAAGAAAAGTCATCACGCTCTAGGGAAACACCAGCCTTCCGGACTGGATGAGCCACATCACGCTGGTCAGCGTGACGACGGATGCGAACGTCCCGATCAGGACCGCGACGGAAGCCGGCTCGATCCAGGTGTCGTTCTGGCGCGCCATCACGAACACATTCAGTGCCGGCGGCAGCGCGGCCATCAGCAGCGCGGTCGCCGCCCAGGGCTGCGCGAACGGCCCGAATGCCAGCATCAGGCCGAAGGCGATCAGCGGATGGATGAGCAGCTTTACGGCAATGACGCTCGGCACCTCCCATGGCACGCGATCGAACGAACGCAAGGCAACCGTGACGCCCAGTGCAAACAGCGCCGTCGGCGCGGCCGCGTTCTGGAGGAATTGCAGGGTATTGTTGAGGGCGACGGGAAACTGGATATGCAGCGCTGCGGCCAGCGCCCCGAGACAGGCCGACATGATCAGCGGGTTGAGCACGATCTGTTTTGCGGTCACCCCCAGCGCGTGCAGCAGCGAGGGATGGTCGCGGTCGGTCAGCTCGATCAGCAGCGGCACGATCGTGAACAGGAAAATGCTGTCGCAGCAGAAGATCAGGGCCGTCGGCGCGGCCGCCGTGTCGCCGAAAAGGGCCAGCGCCAGCCCCGGGCCCATATAGCCGATATTGCCATAGGCGCCCGCCAGCCCCGCGATGGTCGCCTCGCGCAACGACAATTTGCCGACCAGCTTGCCGACGATCAGGGCAAGCGCAAAGGCGAGCATCGTGCCGAGCGTGGTCGCGATCAGGAATGGCGGGTTGTTGAGCTCCGCAAACGGCGTGCGCGCCATGATCCCGAACAGCAATGCCGGCAGCGACACGTAGAGCAGGAAGAAATTCATCCAGGCGAGCCCGGCCTCGGGCAATCCCTTGATCCTGCCGCAGACATAACCGACCAGGATAAGGCCGAAATAGGGGATCGCGAGGTTAACGATATCGATCATCAGTAAGGCAGTTTTCTTCAGTATTTTCCGTTGCGTGCAGCCGACTCTGACAGCAGCGTCAAAGGTTAATTCGGATAAATGCCCCTAGCATCGGCCACAATGTTGGTCTATCTGCGAAGACATGATCAAAGCGCGTACCGCCAAATTCCAGATCGGCCAGATCGTCCGCCACCGGGTATTCTCGTTTCGTGGCGTGATCTTCGACATCGATCCCGAATTCAACAACACCGAGGAATGGTGGCTGTCGATCCCGGAAGAGGTCCGGCCGCACAAGGACCAGCCGTTCTATCACCTGCTCGCCGAGAATTCCGAAACCGAATACGTCGCCTATGTCTCCGAGCAGAATCTGCTGCCTGACGATTCCGGCGAGCCGATCCGCCATTCGCAGGTGGCCGAGATCTTTGTGAAGGACAAGTCGGGCAGCTATCGGCCACGCAATCCTTCGCTCAATTAACTATCGTCATTGCGAGGAGCGAAGCGACGAAGCGATCCATGCTTCATCATGCGGCTCTGGATTGCTTCGCTTCGCTCGCAATGACGGTTGAGACAAAATAAAGGCGCCCTGCTCGGGCGCCTTTTCGTTGCTGGACCATGCGGCTTATTTCGCCGCCGGATTGGCCGCCGGCGTTCCGGCGGGCGGATTGGCCTCGAGCTTTTTGCGGGCCTCTTCGGCGCGCTTCTGAAGCTCTTCCTGTAGCTTCTTCTGGTTTTCCTCGAACACCTTCGGATCGGTCGGCGGGCCGTCATAGGCTTTTGCGAATTCGCCGGCCAGCGGCAGCGGCAGCGTCAGCGGGGCGCCGTTGGAGTTGATCGCCTGCACGACGAGGTTTTGCCCCTTCTTCAGGTTGGCGATCATCTCGGGGGTCGCTTCGTAGTCCGACATACAGCCGTTGGCGAAGCAGATCACATAGCCGGCCTGCTGCGGCTGGTTGCTGTCGATGATGATCCGGGTGCCGTGCTGGAGCTGCATGCCGAGCGGCAGCGTCACGCGCAAAATCTTTTTCGGCTCGCCTTCCGGCTCGATGATGACGGCGGCGATTACGGGCTGGCCGGACTCGATGCGACCGTCCTTGCCGGTGAAGCAGACCTGCTTGGCGGCGGCGTCCTGGCCCTTGAGGCAGAACTTCGTCCAGGGCGCGTAGATCAACTGGATCTGCTGCTCCTGGGGCTGCTGCTGGCCAGCCGGAGCCTGGGCTTGGGCAGGTGCACCCGCGGCCGGAGCTTGGGCAGCAGGTGCCGGAGCCTTCGGCGCGGCCTTCGGAGGGGCCGCCTTCGGCGGCGCCTTGGGAGCAGCCGGCGCACCGGGAGCCGGAGCCGGCTGTTGAGCTTCCGCGTTGGAAATCAGGAGCGCCGCAGACAGGCTGGTCGCTGCCAACAAGGCGAAAACCCGCCCATGCGGCCGGATCGAACCGGCCAAGATACGGAAATTCATTGCGGAAAACCCTTTCTGAACCGGAGCACCCGACCCGCTGCGGGTACCGACGCCTGAGCCGCTTGGGGCGGCTGTCTCTTTGCCAATTGAGGCGGATGCGTGACAGGTTCCGCCGCCTAGATCAATTGCCCGCCTTCAATACAGCGGCGGACGAAAAGATCAATGCCGACAAGTATCTTTGACCGATGTCGCGGCTGCGCACCGATGCCTGTGGTAAAGCTTCGCGGGTGAAAATTTCCGAATCAAATCCGCACGCGGGAAAAGGCGTTTTGGGGGCGATCGGCGGCCGGCGTCTGGCCTGCGCCCTGCTCGCCTGCGGGCTCATATTCGGAAAGGGCGGCGGCCGCGCTGAAGCCACGGAAGCCCACGCCATCGCGATGCACGGCGCACCGGCGCTGCCGGCCGATTTCACCCACATGCCCTATGCCAATCCCGCGGCGCCCAAGGGCGGCCGCCTGGTCTGGGGCATTTTGGGAACCTTCGACAGCCTCAACCCGCTGATCGTGCGCGGCCTTGCCGTGCAGCAGATGCGGGGCTTTGTCATCGAAAGCCTGATGGCGCGCGGCAACGACGAAGCCTTCACGCTGTATGGCCTGATCGCCAAAACGGTCGAGACCGACGATACGCGAAGCTACGTCACCTTCCGCATCGATCCCCGCGCGCGCTTTTCGGACGGCAAGCCTGTTACCGCCGATGACGTGCTGTTCTCCTGGGCCCTGCTGCGCGACAAGGGCCGCCCCAACCACCGGCAGTACTATGCGAAAGTCGCAAAGGCCGAGGCGGTCGATCCGCTCACGGTTCGCTTCGATCTGGCGGGCGCCAACGATCGCGAACTGCCGTTGATCCTCGGGCTGATGCCGGTGTTGCCGCGCCACGCCGTCGACCCCGCGACCTTTGAGGAAACCAGCATGACGGGGCCGGTCGGATCGGGCCCGTATCGCGTCAGCGCGGTGAAGCCGGGCGCCAGCGTGACGCTCACCCGCAACCCCGACTATTGGGGCCGCGATCTCCCCGTTAATCGCGGCCTGTGGAATTTCGACGAGATCAGGCTCGATTTCTTCCGCGAGTCCAACGCCCAGTTCGAGGCGTTCAAGCGTGGGCTCTACGATTTTCGTGTCGAGCAGGAGCCGCTGCGCTGGCATGACGGCTACGATTTCCCGGCCGCCCGCAGCGGCGAAGTGATCCGCGACACCATCCGGCCGGGCGTGCCGCAGCCGTCGGAATTCCTCGTCTTCAACACCCGCCGTCCGGTATTTTCCGATATCCGCGTACGGAGGGCGCTAACACTGCTGTTCGATTTCGAATGGATCAACAAGAACTACTTCTTCGGTCTCTACGGCAGAACGGCGAGCTATTACGCCGGCTCGGAATTGTCGGCCTATGGAGTTAACGCCGACGCGCGCGAGCGCGAGCTGCTAAAGCCGTATCTGTCGACCATCGCGCCCGACATTCTCGACGGCAGCTATCGTCTGCCCGTCACTGACGGCTCGGGCCGCGACCGCGCCACGCTGCGCAGTGCGCTCGCGCTGTTGTCGGAGGCCGGCTACGAGCTCGACGGCGCGGTGCTGCGCAACCGCGCCACAAAAGCTCCCCTCACCTTCGAAATCCTGTGCACCACGCGCGATCAGGAGCGCATTGCGCTCGCCTATCAGCGCGACCTCAAGCGCGTCGGCATCGAGGCGAGCGTGCGCGCCGTCGATCCCGTCCAGTTCGACCAGCGCCGGCTCGGCTATGAGTTCGACATGCTGCAAAACCGCTGGGACCAGTCGCTCTCGCCCGGCAACGAGCAATCCTTCTATTGGGGCAGCGAAGCCGCCGACATCCCGGGCACCCGCAACTACATGGGCGCCAAGGACCCGGCCATCGACGCGATGATCGCGGCGATCCTGGAGGCGCGCGAGCGGCCGGCGTTCATTTCCGCGGTGCGGGCGCTGGACCGCGCTCTGATGTCGGGTTTCTACGGTATCCCGCTTTTTAACGTCGCCGAGCAATGGATCGCGCGGTGGAATCGGATAGAAAAGCCGTCGACCACCGCGTTGTCCGGATACCTGCCGGAAACCTGGTGGCACAAGGTGGATGCACAACCGAAGTGACGCCGTGACCTATTCCAACGCCTCGCCGACGTTAGACGTCCTGTTCCAGCGAATTCTGGCGCGGCAGCCCGACGCGCTGGCGCTGCTCGATCCCCTGAACAAGCCCCGCATCACCGGCCAGCCGCCCAAACGGCTGACCTATGCCCAGGCCGATCGCGCGATCTCGGCACTGGCGGCACATTTCATCGAGTCGGGCCTGCCGGCCAATTCCGTGATCGCGGTGCAGCTGCCGAACACGATCGAGTTCGCGCTCACCGTATTGGCCGCCCATCGCGCCGGCCTGATCGTGGCGGTGCTGCCGCTGCTATGGCGGCAGGCGGAGTTGACCGTCGCGCTCAACCGCACCGGGGCGCGCGCCGTCGTCACCTCCGGCCGCATCGATGGCGTCGTGCACGCCGACATCGCCATGAACGCGGCGGCGGAATGTTTTTCGATCCGCCATGTCTGCGGCTTCGGCGACGATTTGCCGGAAGGCATGGCCTCGCTCGACCGGGCGATCGCGGCGGAATCGCCGACACGGCGCACGGTGATCCAGGACGGCCGCAAGGCGGCTCTGGTCTCCTTCGACGTCACCTCGGACGGTTTTCGCGCGGTGCCGCGGACGCATCTGAGTGTGATCGCGGCCGGCCTTGCGGTCTCGCTCGAAAGCGACGTGCCGCAGGGTGCGACCATTATGTCCGCTTTCGCACCCTGCTCTTTTGCAGGCGTGGTGTCGTCGCTCACCATCTGGCTGCTGACCGGCGGCAGGCTGGCGTTCCATCACCCCTTCGATCACGAGGTGCTGGAGCGCGAGATCAACGAGTACGAATGCGACACACTGGTGGCGCCCGCGCAACTGGCGCTGCGGCTGGACGAGCTCGACCTTGCGCGGTTGCCGAAGCTGCGTAACGTGATCGGTCTCTGGCGCGCGCCCGAACAGGTGGCCTCCAGCGCGGCCTGGAGCGCGCAACAGGCGAGCCTCACCGATGTCTACCTGTTTGGCGAGGCCGGCCTGTTCGGCGCGCGGCGCGGCGCCGACGGTTCGGCAGCTCCCATCAAGCCGGGCCCGCACGGCGCCCCGCGCGAACTGCCCGGCTCTTCCATCGCCGGAGAAATTTTGCTGACGCCGCGCGGCACGCTTGGCCTGCGTGGGCCGATGGTGCCGGTTGCGGCCTACGCGCCGCCCCCGCCGCCGAACGATTCCATGATCGCTTCGCCGCCGCGCGATTATGTCGACACCGACTATTCCGCGCGCCTCGATCGCGCCACCGGCGCTGTCCACATCACGGCACCACCATCCGGCATCATGGCCGTCGGCGGCTACCGTTTCCTCGCGCAGGATTTGCAGGAATGGGCCAAGCGCCTCGGCCAGGGCGCCCTCCTCACCGCACTGCCGGACCGCATGAGCGGCTACCGGCTCGCCGGCCGCGCCCACGACAATGCCCGCGCCCGCGACGCGCTCTCAGAACTCGGCCTTAACCCCTTGATGGTGGAAGCCTTTCGTGATCGGGCCGGAGCGGCGTGAGGAAGCGGCCGCGAGATTGTTGACCTCGCATTAAGCCGGCAAACCTAGGATCGCTACCTCAATCCGGAGGTCGCGATATCTGATGTCCCAGCAAGGCCCGATCCTTATCGTTTCCACAGGCGGGCGCCCGTCATTCGCAGCGGCGCTGGATGAGACAAAACTGTTTCCGGTAATCGATGCCGGCTGGGCGGACGCCGTGCGAGCCGTCGAGCAATTGCGGCCTGGCGCGGTGCTCATTTCCTCCTTCGGCATCGACAAGTCTGCCTTCGCTGCGTTGGCCGCGCAGATCGCCGCGCGTGAGCCCTATCTGCCGCTGATCGTGATCGATCCCGAAGCGCGGCTGCCTGACAACGCCATTCCCTTCACCTACAGCGGCAATCATCCGGAACGCCTGTTTGCGCGTCTCTATTCCGCGCTGCGGGTGCGCTCCTTACATGCCACCGTGATGCGACGGCTCGATCCGCCGCGGCGCGCCGTAATGTCGGATATCGATCCCGCGCGCGATGCGACCGTCCTGTTGATCGGCCGCGGCGGCGCCTATCCTGCGCTGTCCGTCGCGCTCGGCGAGCGCATGGGCGTGGTCGGCGCGCTCAGTATCGAGGCCGCC
Source organism: Bradyrhizobium lablabi (assembly GCF_018129385.1). GTDB lineage: Bacteria > Pseudomonadota > Alphaproteobacteria > Rhizobiales > Xanthobacteraceae > Bradyrhizobium > Bradyrhizobium lablabi_C. The sequence goes on along the minus strand of NZ_JAFCLN010000002.1, from coordinate 339,576 downwards.
GCAAAGCATCTCAACACCCGCGACATTGACGGGATCGTGCTCGGCGAAGGCTTTGCCCCGCGGGTGGTCGATGCCTTCCTCACCGTACTGTCGGAGGATGTGCGCTTCCGCAATTTGCCCGTCGTTGTGACAACGGGAAACGTTCAAGCCAGTTACGATCTTGCCAATCTCGAACTGATTGCCGGAGATCCCGCCCGCGTTGCCGCGTCGATCTTGCCGATGGTGCACCAGCACGCCTTCGAGGTGCATCTGAGCCGGATGCTGCGGTCGATCGATGCCAACGGCCTCGTGGATGCCCGCACGGGGCTTCTGACCCCGGCCGCCTTCGAGCGTGATTTCGCGACCGCCGTCTATCAGGCCCAGTCCGGCGGCAGCGGCCTGTCGGTGGCGCGCTTTGCCTTCGATCCCACCCATGCCCGCGCGCAGTTTGACGGCGCCCGCATCATCAGCCGCCTGATGCGCCAGAGCGATTTCGGCGCGGCCTGCAGCGACGGCTCGGTGATCGTCGTCTTTGCCGAAACGGATTTGCGCAATGCCCACATGATCGCCCGCCGCCTGTCCGCCGTGATGCGCCACACCCGCCATGGCAAGCGCGATACGCGCGCCGAGCCCCTCGTGACGGTCGCAACGCTGATGCCGCACGACTCCGCGAAATCGCTGCTCGCCCGGTTGGATGACGCCGCCCAACGGGCGGCCTCCTGAAGATTTCCTGAAGGAACAACCGCTCCCTCCTCGCATTGTCGTTTGGGCAATGCACTGGAGGAGAATATGAGGAAAATTGCACTGATCGCCGCTTCGCTCGCCGTCCTAGCGGCGCCCGCCGTGGCGCAGGACACCAAGACCACCACCGGCACGGCGCCGGCCGAAGCCAAATTCTCGACCGTCGGCAAGGACGAGATGTTCAGCTCCAAGCTGAAGGGCCTGAACGTCTATAACCAGAAGGACGAGAATGTCGGCGAGATCACCGACGTCGCGATCAAGAACAACCAGGTCGACGCGCTAATCCTGTCGGTCGGCGGCTTCCTCGGTATCGGCGAACGCTATGTCGCGGTATCGCCGCAGTCGGTGAGCATCCGCCACGACACCAAGAACGACAAGTGGGTGGCGTCGATGAACACCACCAAGGAAGCGCTGAAGCAGGCGCCGGAGTTCAAATATCCGAAGTAAGCAATCACATCGCGTAGAGCAGCCGTCGGCGGCAACGCCGGCGGCTGACTTGCGTTAGGCCGCCTTCTTGCTCTCGGCGAGATTGGCAAGCTGCCGCAAAATTTCCGTCGTACCCATCAGCCGTTCCTCGGGCGTCTCCCAGTCCTGGAAGAACACCACCTTCATGTCCGGCCGCACCTTGGCCGCCTGGCCGTGCTGACGGATGAACGCGACGAGGCGCTCCGGCTGCGCAAAACTGTTGTCGCGGAACGAGAGCACGGCGCCCTTCGGGCCGGCGTCGACCTTCTCGACATTGGCTCTCCGGCAATAAGCCTTGATCGCGGCCACCTTGAAGAGATAGCGCACCTCGTCCGGCAGCACGCCGAAGCGGTCGCGCATCTCGGCGGCAAAATTGTCGATCTCCTCGTCGGTATCGAGGTCGGCCAGCCGCCGGTACAGCGACAGCCGCACCGACAAGTCGTTGACGTAGTCCTCCGGGATCAGAACAGGCATGCCGATGGTGATCTGCGGCGACCAGCGGTCGGCGGCCGGCTCGGCAACGCCGGCCTTGAGATTGACGATCGCCTCTTCCAGCATCGATTGATAGAGCTCGAAGCCGACTTCCTTGATGTGGCCGGACTGTTCCTCGCCGAGCAGGTTGCCGGCGCCGCGGATGTCGAGGTCGTGTGAGGCAAGCTGGAAGCCCGCGCCGAGGTTTTCGAGGGATTGCAGCACCTTCAGCCGCCGCTCCGCCTGCGCCGTGATTTTTTGCTGCGCCGGCAAGGTGAACAGCGCATAGGCCCGCAGCTTGGAGCGGCCGACGCGGCCACGGAGCTGGTAGAGCTGCGCCAGGCCAAACATGTCGGCGCGATGCACGATCAGCGTATTGGCATTGGGAATGTCGAGGCCGGACTCGACGATCGTGGTCGACAGCAGGATGTCGTATTTGCCGTCGTAGAAGGCGGACATGATGTCCTCGATCACCGTCGGCGGCATCTGGCCGTGCGCGACCGCGACTTTCATCTCGGGCACGTTCTTGTCGAGAAAATCCTTGACGCTGGCGAGGTCCTCGATCCGCGGCACCACATAGAACGCCTGCCCGCCGCGATAGCGCTCGCGCAGCAGCGCCTCTCGGATCATCAGCGGATCATGCGGCGCCACGAAGGTGCGCACCGCCAGCCGATCGACCGGAGGCGAGGCAATGATCGAGAGTTCGCGCACGCCGGTTAACGCAAGTTGCAATGTGCGCGGAATCGGCGTCGCGCTCAGCGTCAGCACATGCACCTCGGCGCGAAGCTGCTTCAAGCGCTCCTTGTGGCTGACGCCGAAATGCTGCTCCTCGTCGACGATCAGCAGGCCGAGATCGCGGAACTTGATCGACTTGCCGAGCAGCGCGTGGGTGCCGACCACGATATCGACACTGCCGTCCGTCAGGCCCTTCTTGACTTGGTTGAGTTCCTTGGTCGGGATCAGCCGCGAAGCCTGCGCGACATTGACGGGGAAACCTCTGAAGCGTTCGGCGAAGGTCTTGCTGTGCTGACGCGCCAGCAGCGTCGTCGGCACGACGACAGCCACCTGCTTGCCGTCGAGCGCCACCGCGAATGCCGCGCGCAGCGCCACTTCGGTCTTGCCAAAGCCGACGTCACCGCAGATCAGCCGGTCCATCGGCCGGCCGACTTCCAGATCCTTCAAGGTCGAGGTGATGGCGCCTAGTTGATCCTCAGTTTCCTCATACGGGAAGCGCGCGCAGAACTCGTCATAGACATGCGGCTGCACCGGCATTTTCGGCGCTTCGTGGAGCATGCGCTCGGCCGCGATCTTGATCAGTTCGCCCGCGATCTCGCGAATGCGGTTCTTCAGTTTTGCCTTGCGCGCCTGCCAGCCGCTGCCGCCGAGCCGGTCCAGCTCGACATTGGCGTGATCGGAACCGTAGCGCGACAGCAGCTCGATGTTCTCGACCGGCAGGAACAGTTTTGTCTCGGCGGCATAGTGCAGCTCGAGACAGTCATGCGGCGCGCCCGATACTTCCAGCGTCTGTAGCCCGACAAACCGGCCGATGCCGTGCTCGACATGGACGACGAGGTCGCCCGACGACAGGCTTGTGACCTCCGAGATGAAATTGTCGAGCTTGCGGCTCGCCTTGCGCGGCCGCACCAGGCGGTCGCCCAAAATGTCCTGCTCGCTGATGACGGCGAATTCGTCGGTCTCGAAACCGGACTCCATGCCGAGCACGGCCAGCATGGTCTCGTTGCGCGGTGTTGCCTGCACCGTGCGCCAGGTGTTGACGCTGGTGACGTTGGCAAGCTTGTGGTCCGCCAGCATGCTGGCCATGCGGTCGCGCGAGCCTTCGCTCCACAGCGCAATCACCACTTTCTTGCGCTGAGCCAGCAGCGCGTGCACATGCGCCACGACGGATTCGAACACGTTGACCTTGGTGTCGGCACGTTCCGGCGTAAAATTGCGGCCCTGCCGCGCGCCGGCATCAAATACATCGGCAGTGCCTTCGGGCACGGCAAACGCCGTCAGCCGGGCAAGCGCCGCCTTGCCCAGTCGCTTCGTCCATTCGTCTTCGGTCAGATACAGCCGGTCCGGCGGCAGCGGCTTGTAGATCGCGCCGCCCCCGGGATGCTCCAGCGCCTCGCGGCGAGCTTCGTAATAGTCCGCGATCTGCTTGAATCGCTCGCGCGCAGCGTCTTCGCCCTGCGGCTCGATCGTAACGGGCGCACCGTCGAGATAGTCGAACAGCGTGTCCATCCGCTCGGAGAACAGCGGCAGCCAGTGCTCCATGCCGGGATGACGGCGCCCCTCGGTGACGGCTTCATAAAGCTGGTCGTCGCGCTCCGGGGCGCCGAAGGCCGCGACATAGCCCATGCGAAAGCGGCGGATGGTGTCGGTGGTTAGCTGGAATTCGGACACCGGCACCAGATCGAGCCCGCGCATGTCGAGCAGCGTGCGCTGGGTTTCCGCATCGAACGTGCGGATCGATTCCAGGGAATCGCCGAAGAAATCGAAGCGCACGGGCTGTTCGAGCCCGGCCGGAAACAGATCGAGGATGCCGCCACGCACGGCATATTCCCCGGGCTCGCGCACGGTGGAGGATCGGTTGTAGCCGTTGTGCTCCAGCCAGGCGACGATGGAATCCATCGGCACGACATTGCCCGGCGCGACCGACAGCGCCTGCGCGGCAACGCCATCGCGCGACGGCACGCGCTGCACGATGGCATTGACCGTCGTCAGCACGATCAGCGGCTTGTCGCTGCCGGTCAGCCGCGAAAGCTTTGCCAGCGTCGTCAGGCGCTGGGCCAGAATACCGCCATGCGGCGACACCCGGTCGTAGGGCTGGCAATCCCAGGCCGGAAACTGGAGCACCGCGATATCGGGCGCAAAGAATTCCAGCGCGCGGGCCAGTTGCTGCATGCGGGGGCCGTCGCGGCAGACCACGGCGAGGCTGACGGCCGGCTTCTTCGGCTGCGCGGCAATGGCGCGCGCCAGATCCGAAACAACCAGCCCTTCGGCGCCCTCGGCCACATTGGCAAAGGTCAGCGCGCGGCCGGGCGCCAGCATGGCGGCGGGAGATTTGGCAGAAAGCTTCATACGTCGTGATCCACAGCGCGAACCGTTTTGATGCGCTCGAACAGCGGCCCGGCATATTCTGATGGCAGCGCCTTGTCGCCGATCAGCGCGGCATAGAGATCGGGATCGGGCACCTCGAGCAGTTGCTCGAGCCTGTCCAGGTCGCCATCCCCGAGATTTGCGATTTCGGCGTCCGCAAAGCGGCCGAGGATGAGGTCCATCTCACGGGTGCCGCGGTGCCAGCAGCGAAACAAAAGCCGCTTGCGGCGGTCATCGAGGCCGTCGCTCGACCGTGTCGTTCCCGTCATTTCTCAAGTCCTGTCCGAACGCCAAAAGCCCGGACGTGCCGGGCGGGGTTGATATAGCCATCGGGATGACCGATGTCAGCCCTTTCTGTTTGCAGAACGGCCATCCACGTCCTGGCCACAAAAAAAGACGTGGATGCCCGGGACAAGCCCGGGCATGACGAGCGGAAACGGTCTTAGGTCTCGCAATGCGCCCCACCCTGCTCAATCCGCTGTTTGCGCCGGTCACGAGCCTTCCGGGCGTCGGGCCGAAGCAGGACAAGCTGCTGCGCTATCTGCTCGGCCGCGATGAGACGCCGCGGCTGGTCGACCTGCTGCTGCATCTTCCCGCCAGCGTAATCGACCGCCGGGCACGGCCGAAGATTCGCGAAGCATCGGCGGGAACCGTGGTGACGCTGGAGGTGACCGTCGACCGCCATCGTCCGCCGCCGCCGCGCAATTCGCGCGCGCCCTATCTCGTCTATGCCAGCGACGACACCGGCGACGTGGTGCTGACCTTCTTCCGCGCCAAACCCGGCTATGTCGAAAAGCTGCTGCCGGTCGGCGAGAAGCGTTTTGTTTCCGGCACGCTGCAATTCTACGACGGCATCCCGCAGATCGTGCATCCCGACCGCGTCGTCGATGAAGCGGGCTTTGCAAAACTCTCCGGCATCGATCCGGTCTATCCGCTGACGGAAGGGCTTGCGCTCGGTTCGCTCCGCCGCGCGATCATGCAGGCGCTGCAAAAGCTGCCGGCGCTGCCGGAATGGATCAGCCCGGAAGTGATCCGCCGCTGCAAATTCCCCGACATCACCGAAGCGCTGACCCGCGTCCATGTCCCGGTCGAGCTGACGGACATCCTCCCCGATGGCCCGTTCTGGTCGCGTCTGGCCTTCGACGAATTGCTCGCGGGTCAACTGGCTCTGGCCCTGATCCGCGCGCAGCTTCGCCGGCCGGCCGGCGACCGCAACGCCGGCGACGGCCATTTGCGCAAGAAGATCATCGACGCGCTGCCCTATGCGCTGACCGCTTCGCAGCGCTCGGCGGTGGCGGCGATCACCGACGATCTGAAGCAGCCGGTGCGGATGCTGCGGCTGCTTCAGGGCGACGTCGGCTCCGGCAAGACCGTGGTGGCGCTGCTTGCCGCGGCCGCGGTGGCCGAGGCCGGCAAGCAGGCGGCGCTGATGGCGCCGACCGAAATCCTGGCGCGCCAGCACATCAAGACCATCGCCCCGTTGGCCGAGCGCGCAGGCCTTCGCGTCGCGATCCTCACCGGCCGGGAAAAGGGCAAGGAACGCCGCGAGATCCTTGCCGAACTGGAAGCCGGCGAGATCGATCTGCTGGTAGGCACCCACGCGCTGATCCAGGACGACGTCGTGTTCAAGGCGCTGGCGCTGGCCGTGGTCGATGAACAACATCGCTTTGGCGTGCGCGAACGCCTCGCACTCACCAGCAAGGGCGAGGCCGTCGATGTGCTGGTACTGAGCGCCACGCCAATTCCGCGCACGCTGGTGCTGACATATTTCGGCGACATGGATGTCTCCGAGCTGCGCGAAAAGCCCGCCGGACGGCAGCCAATCGATACCCGCGCGGTGCCGCTCAGCCGGATCGAGGAAGTCGTCGATGCCGTCGGCCGCGCCCTCAAGGCCGGCAAGCGCGTCTACTGGATCTGCCCGCTGGTGGAGGAGTCCGAAGCCGAGGGCATCGAGCACCTCACCAATGCCACCAAGCGCTTCGAGAGCTTGCAAAAGCGCTTTGGCGATCAAGCCGGCCTCGTCCACGGCCAGATGAAGGGCACGGAAAAGGACCGCGTGATGGCGCAATTCGCCTCTGGCGAGATCGGCCTTCTGGTTGCGACCACCGTCGTCGAAGTCGGCGTCGACGTGCCCGCCGCCACCATCATGGTGATCGAGAACGCCGAACGCTTTGGCCTCGCGCAACTGCACCAGCTTCGCGGCCGCATCGGCCGCGGCTCGGAGGCCTCCACCTGCCTGCTGCTCTACAAGGAGCCGCTGAACGAAATGTCCACGGCGCGCCTCAAGGTGATCCGCGAAACCACGGACGGCTTTCGGATCGCCGAAGAGGATCTAAAACTGCGTGGCGAAGGCGACGTCCTCGGCATCCGCCAGAGCGGCCTGCCCGGCTACCGCATCGCGCGCTCCGACGTGCACGGCCAGCTCATCACGCAGGCCCGCGACGAGGCGCTGCGCATCATGAAGGAAAATCCGCGTCTGAAAGGCGAGCGCGGCGAAGCGTTGCGCTGCCTGCTGTATCTTTATGAGCGGGATGAGGCCGTGCCGTTGATCGGGGCGGGATGATGTTCGTCATCATTCCGGCGCGCGTCGGCCTTACCGCCGAAAGCGGACATCAGCGGCCGATGCGGATATGTCCGCGCGCGCTATGGGGCCAGAAGCGGAGATTATCGCCTTCGTTAGGGACACAATTGTTGTAACTAGTGGATGGCTGCAAGGCCGGTCATGGCAATGAGAATGACATTTACGAGCGCCCCCGAGACATAGAGAACAGTTCTGATGCTGCCGCCTTTGGCAGCGTTGCCGCCGCGCAAATATATCGCAACGTGGATCAAACGAATTGCGACATACACCCATACAAGCGTTGCAAGCGTGGCGGCGTTCACTCCCACCATCATGGCCAACACGGCGGGGACAACAAAAGGCGGGAGAGCCTCCACTGCGTTCATGTGGACGCGATCGATGCGGTACAGCAAGTTGTCGTCATCAAGTGGCAGGACAGGCCCCGAGAGTGCTCCGGCCCTACCTTTGGACGATCCTGAATAGACCGCCAGCAGAACCGACAGGAGGCAAAGGACAAGCACTCCGACAATGCTAAGCGAGTAGGCTGCCATACCGATCTCCGCAATTATGATCACGTCGCATGGGATACACGCGCATCATGCCTCGCGGGCAATGCGCTCGGCGAACCGTTTCAGATAAAGCGGCCAACCTTGATCGCCCTCAACGCCGTCTCGCACACCTTCCCAACCTTGGCCATGACGTTCGAGGTGACGGTGCTCAAGTTCTAACCGAGTCCGGTTTGGCGACTCAGCGATGAATCGCACCTCCCACTCACTGGTATTGTCGGGATCGATTTCGATTTGCCAGCGCGGGCTAATGTCCCAGCTTAGAAGCACTCGATTCGGCGGCTCAAAAGCCAAGACGCGCGCCCAACGGCATTCACTGCCGTCAATACCCCGATCATAAACGTGACCTCCAACCCGGGGCTCGAACACGGTCTCTGCAATGGGGACGGCGAGCAGATTGTGCTCGCGTGGCTTGAAGCTGCCGAAGTCTTCGGTGAAGACCTTGAACGCGCGCTCAATCGGAACCTCAACCACGATCGATTGTTTGACGGGCGCGGCCGATACACGTTTGCTCATTTCTTGTCCTCCACTGATTTCTCGACGACCACTTTGTAAGCTGCCAATGTGCTGCTCCAGAACCGGTCAAGCCAGGCACGCATCTGGCCGAGCCCCGCTGGATCGATGTGATAAATGTTGCTGGCCCCCTTCGGCTCGGCACGAACCAAACGAGATTCGCGCAGCACCTTGAGATGCTGGGAGACCGCTGACTGGGAGACCGTCAGTTCCCGGGTGATTTCGGCGACAGTGCGAGGCCGCGCTCCCACCAGCTCGAATATTCGTCTGCGGGTCGGATCGCCTAAAGCGGCCAACTGCACGCTGTCTTTAACCATGGTTAGCCGGCGCTCGATGCCGCCCATTTTCGCGCGGCTCGCATCACGCGGTCACGGCATCGGGCTCTGTTGTTGTAATTAGTCATCACTAATGATTAGTATAAACTAATTATAGTGTCAAACGAGCTGAGCGAGATCCTCCTCGCTGGAGGAACTTCCGCTTTGGAATCATGATCGGAAGTCGAAGCCGCCGGACGCTTGATCAGTTGTGCCCCCGATAACCGATATACCGCAGGGTCGAGCCATCGAGATGAAAGCGCCCGCACGCGCCTTGGTGGCAAGGCAGCGGCTTGGCCGGGGTTAGGTAAGTGATCGAGCCGCTGTTGCGTGAAAGGCGCTGAAGCGACTTCCCTTCCGCACGGTCCCGCGCAGCCCTACTCCACCTTCGCAGGCTGCGGCTGTAGCGCGGCGGCGGAATTGGCGATCCGGGCCGCATTGGCCACGCCGGCGAGTGCGGCCACCTTCTTCTGCTGGTCGGTGCCGGGCTGCACCACGCCGCAGGACATGATCAGGGTCGCGGCGTCTTCGGCGCTCATCTGGACTTCGATGATCTTGCTTTTCGGCACATAGAAGAAGAAGCCCGTGGTCGGGTTCGGCGCGCAGGGCAGGAACACCGAGATGTGCTCTTCCTGGCCCGGAAGCTTGCTCGCGATCTCCGTGCTCGGCGATTGCGAGATCAGCACGATCGACCACATCCCGGGCGAGGGAAATTCAACCAGGCCAACCCGGCGAAAGCTCGACCCCTGCCCCGAAAACAGCGTCTCGAACACCTGCTTCAAGCCGCGATAGATCGCCCGCACCGCCGGAATCCGGCCGAGCAGCCGCTCGCCGAGGTCGACCAGCGTCCGCCCGATCAGGTTGGCGGTGAGGAAGCCGAGCATCGTCAAGGCGATCACGGCGACGATCAGCCCGTAGCCGGGCACCCCGTAGGGCAGATAGGTTTCAGGACGATAGGCCGTCGGCATGAACGGCCGGACAATGCCGTCCACCCAGGTCACGAACCACCAGGTCAGGTAGAAGGTGATGGCGATCGGACCGGCCACGACCAGGCCGGTCAGAAAATAGTTGCGGAAGCGGGCCATCAGCCCGCGGGGGGCGTCTGGCGGCGGCAACTCGTCGGGGGTCACGGTCGGCGGCAGCTCTTCGCGGTTCATGCGGTTCCAGGTCGGCCGGACGGGCCTCTTCGCCCCCTCAGCTAAGCCATCCTAGCAGGTTTTTGAAGGCCTGGAGCGGCGGACGGTTACCGTGCGACTATTCGACCGTGACGGATTTGGCGAGATTTCGGGGCTGGTCGACGTCGGTGCCCATAATCACGGCAGTGTGGTAGGCCAGAAGCTGGACCGGAACGGCATAGACCATCGGCGAAAAGGCCGCCGCCATGTCGGGCAGCACGATCGTCACCAGCGAATCCATGGTCGCTTCCGTCGCCCCCTTGGCATCCGTCATCAGGATGATCTTGCCGCCGCGCGCCGCCACTTCCTGCATGTTGGAGACGGTCTTTTCGAACACCCGGTCATAGGGCGCGATCACCACGACCGGCATGTTCTCGTCGATCAGCGCGATCGGCCCGTGCTTGAGCTCGCCGGCGGCATAGCCTTCGGCGTGAATGTAGGAGATTTCCTTCAGCTTCAGCGCGCCCTCAAGCGCCAGCGGATAGCTGGTGCCGCGGCCGAGATAGAGCACGTCCTTTGATTTTGCGATGTCGCGGGCGAGCTTTTCGATCTGCATTTCCGTGGTCAGCGCCGCCGCCATCAGTCGCGGTATTTCGACCAGGCCGTGAACAAGCTTGGCCGCGTCCGCATCCGACAATTCGCCGCGTACCCTGCCGGCCTCGATCGCCAGCGCCGACAGCACCATGAGCTGGCAGGTGAAGGCCTTGGTCGAGGCGACGCCGATTTCCGGACCCGCAATGGTCGGCAGCACTGTCTCTGCCTCGCGCGCGATCGTCGAAGTCGGCACGTTGACGACCGCCACCGTGTGCACGCCCTGCTCTTTCGCATAGCGCAGCGCGGCCAGCGTGTCGGCGGTCTCGCCGGATTGCGAGATGAAGATAGCGAGATCCCCCTTGCGCAGCGGCACCTCGCGGTAGCGGAATTCCGAGGCGACATCGATCTCGACCGGCAGACGTCCGAACCGCTCCAGCCAGTATTTGCCGACATAGCCGGCATAGCTCGCTGTGCCGCAGGCCACGATCGAGACGCGCTGGATATTTTTGAAGTCGAACGGCAGCTTCACGGGCATCGTCACCCGCTCGGTCGCCATGTCGACATACCTAGCAAGCGTGTGACCGACCACTTCCGGCTGCTCGTGGATCTCCTTGGCCATGAAGTGGCGGTAGTTCGCCTTGTCGACCAGCGAGGTCGCCGCCGTGTGCTTGACCGCCTCGCGCTGCACGATGGCATCGCTTTTGTCGTAGATGGTGGCGCTATTGCGCGTCAGCACGACCCAGTCGCCGTCTTCCAGGTAAGCGATGGTGTCGGTGAACGGCCCGAGCGCGATCGCATCCGAGCCAAGGTACATCTCGCCCTCGCCATAGCCGATCGCAAGCGGCGGGCCGTTGCGTGCGCCGATCATCAGATCGTCCTCGCCGGCGAAGATGAAGCCGAGCGCGAACGCGCCGCGGAGCTGTGTCAGCGCCGCGCGTACCGCTTCGACCGGCTTGACGCCGTTCCTGAGCATGTCGTCGACGAGGTGCAGCACGATCTCGGTGTCGGTCTCGGTCCTGAAGACCGTACCCTTCTTCTCCAGCGCCTCGCGCAGCTCGCGAAAGTTTTCGATGATGCCGTTGTGCACGACCGCGACGCGCTCGGTCGCATGCGGATGCGCGTTGTTCTCGGTCGGTTTGCCGTGGGTTGCCCAGCGGGTATGGCCGATGCCGCTATGGCCGGCGAGCGGCTTTGCTTCGAGCTTGGCTTCGAGGTTCTTCAGCTTGCCCTCGGCGCGGCGGCGGTCGAGCTTTTTGCCTTCGAGCGTCGCAACGCCGGCTGAATCATAGCCGCGATATTCAAGGCGCTTGAGTGAATCGACCAGTTGCTCCGCAACCGGAGCACGTCCCAAAATGCCGACAATGCCGCACATGCGGTGATGTATCCCCAAATCGCCGAAAATTCGCCAACGGCGCGCCACGCTCTCTTAACGAGAAATCGCGCCGCCCTGATACTCAATAATTATTGCGGATTGCGACAGTGTTAAGCGGAAAGCTTAACGGGCTTGTCGGCTTACCTTACCCGCCATCCGATGTCGTGGTCCGACCCGCCCTACATCGAGCCAACACCTCGGGAGTGTGCGCTCCCGAGGTCTTCTTTCTGAAACTCGCTACGACAGCCGTCTGCCGTCCTGCGTCACGCGAAGTGTTCTTCGAATCTCGCCGCCTGCTTTCTGCCGACATCCAGGAATTGCTTGGCGGCCGCGTCCCCCAGACGGCCGTCTAAACGCTCGGTCAGATAAAGCACCTTGCCGTAGTTATCACCTAACCACAGGCTGTTGGTGAAGCCGACTGGTGGAAGGAACCCGATCCAGAACGGCGGCGCATAGACCACGGCGGCGACGAACGAAAGATTCCAGTCGGGGCTCGAGCCTGACGGTTCGAACCGGATATAGACCGGGCTCTTCGACAGATTGTCGCTGTCGATGTGAAATCCGACATCACGAGGATCGTTTCGAGAGCCGTTCTGGACGCGGATTTGATTGCCCGGCGTATTGTTCGGATCCGGTTCTACCGGAGGATCGCCGATGAGGTATTCGCGCCACGAGCGACGCTCGTAGTCGTCGGCGCTTGAATCCATGCGGAACTCGCGGCCGCCGAGTCCGAGATAGACTCTACCGTCAGTGCCGGCACCATCCTTATTGCCTGTAATAACCTGACATAAAATGCCTGTTACCTGCGCCATGGTTGGACCTTTCCTTAGGTGAGGAGTTCGTGGGTGGGCCACTCGGCTCTCGCCAACTGGCCGCGCGCGCAAAGCTATTTCGTAGCGCGTTGCAGCGATGGTGAACGGCTTCACATCTCACGCTTAGTTGTGTTGGCGGCAAGGGATCACGCCTGCGTTGAATCGGCGTGTCAGCGCCCAAGCGGCTAGATGATCTCGAAAGCGCCTGGCCAATTCCGGCCTGAAGAATCGTCGCGGTCACCTTGCCGTCCGCGCTCGACAGCGCGCTTATCGGCAATCTGATCTTATTTGGTCGGCGCGTACCTGGCGCTCCACCAGCGTCGGACTTTAAGAAACAGTTGCGCGAAAACGAATAGTCCGAATGCCGTCATCAGTATCGACAGGCCGAGAGTCACCAGAAAGTGGATCGGGTCGCTCTCAAAGCTGATGAGTCTTGACCAGCCGACGTAACCCGGGCCGTAGCCGCGCGAGTACAATTCTCCCGTCGTGAACACGCGACATAACTGGGCTAGCCCCAGCCACGTCACGAACGCAATCAACGGCAGACCAACGACGAGCGTGGCTGTCGCCTTCAGAACTTGCAGCCATCTCTGCATATCGTAATTTTCGCATAGCGCGAGCACGACCGGAAGAGGTGCATCGGCAAATACCGGCGGAGAGAGTTGTGACGTTGAGAAACTCGCTCAAGAGTTGCGATCGCGGGCGCCAATTCTACTGTGCATGGGGTTGTTTTCGCGATTTTGTGTCCAGGCGGAGAGATGTCACCCCTCCTTCGGCACCCTCTTCCCGGTCTTCAGCTCGCGATAGCGCACAGCGCCGTTCTCGCGGTTGGTCTGCGGACTGCGTTCCACCGCCATGGCGTCGTCGGGCACGTCCTTGGTGATGACGGAGCCCGAGCCGATATACGCGCCCGCGCCGATCTTCACCGGCGCGACCAGCGAGGAGTTTGTGCCGACGAAGGCGCCCGCGCCGATCGTGGTCTTGTGCTTGGAGAAGCCGTCATAGTTGCAGGTGATGGTGCCGGCGCCGATGTTGGAATTGGCGCCGACATGGGCATCGCCGATGTAGGAGAGATGGTTGACCTTGACGCCCGCTTCGAGTGTCGCCGCTTTGGTCTCCACGAAATTGCCGATCCGCGAACCGTCGCCGAGCGACGTGCCGGGCCGCAGCCGCGCATAGGGACCGACGGACGCATTCTTGCCGATCGAGGCCTGCACGATGTGCGAGAAGGAATGGATGACGGCGCCGTCGGCGATGCTGACACCCGGGCCGATGAACACGAACGGCTCGATGGTGACGTCACGGCCGAATTTGGTGTCGGCGGCGAGAAAGATCGTTTCCGGCGCGATCAATGTCACGCCAGCGTCCATCGCCGCCTTGCGCAGTCGCGCCTGCATCACGCTCTCTGCCTCGGCGAGCTGCGCCTTGGTGTTGATGCCGCGCACTTCGTCTTCGCTGGTTTCGATCACGACAGCCTCCAATCCCATGTTCCGCACGATGGTGACGGCATCGACGAGGTAATACTCGCCCTTGCTGTTGGCGTTTCCGATCCGGTCGAGAACTTCGAGCGCCTTGCGTCCGTCGAACGCCATCACGCCGGCATTGCACAGCGTGACCTTGCGTTCCTCCGGGCTCGCATCCGCCTGCTCGCGGATCGCGACCAGCTTGCCGCCTTCCATCAAGAGACGGCCGTAGCCGGTCGGATCGGCGGCGCGAAACCCGAGCACGGTGAGCGCCGCGCCCTTGGCCAGCGGCGCGCGCATCCGCGCAAATGTTTCGGCCGAAATCAGCGGCGTGTCGCCGAACGCCACCAGCAGATCGTCGGCGCCGCGCGCAATCGCTTCGCGCGCAGCCAGCAGCGCATGGGCGGTGCCGAGACGTTCGCGCTGCACGAAGGTCGCCGCATCCGGCCGCAGGCGCCTCGCCTCGGCGGCAACCGCGGTGTGATCAGGACCGATCACCACCGCGAGCGAAGTCCCTGCGCCGTGCGGCGCAGCCTCGAGCACATGCGCCAGCAGCGGCTGACCGGCGACGGGATGCAGCACTTTTGGCAGCGACGAGCGCATGCGCGTGCCCTCACCGGCGGCGAGCACGACAGTAAGGCTGGTGCGATCAGTCATCCGGGTCCTTCTCGCTTTGAACACGCGCCGCCGTCTTAAAGCGTTTTTGGCCGGGATGGAAAGGTGATTCGCCGCTCCGGAGACGTCCGGATTCAAGATGAACGCGCATTTCCTGATATCTTTGCCTTTGATTCGGCAGGCCTTGAGGAGGGCCAATCGCGTTTTGGCCAAAGATCCCGACCATCTGGCTGGCTTCGACACCGAAAACACCGGCGGCGTGCTGAGCGGCTTCCTCGCCGAGGAAGACCAGTTCGACCGCCATGCGCTGTGGCGGCTCGGAACCTGGGGTGTTGCGGCGATCGCAGCGGTGGTGGTTGGCGTGATGGCCAACCAATCCTCGCTCGGCTGGCGGCGCGAGCAGATGGTGACCACGGATCTGTTGCAGCAGGCCAACCGGCTGCAAACCGTCGCCAAGGAAAGCCAGAATGAATCGCGGCGGCTGGCATCCGCCATCGATACCCTGAACAGCGATCGCGACCGGCTCTATTCGCGCGTCACCGTGCTGGAACAGGGCCTCGATTCCGTCACCGGCGCCATCGCCCGGCAACATCCGGCGCTGACCACGCCGCCTGCGGCGACCGCGCCCGAACCGCCGCCAGCCCCCGCTGTTGCTCCCGTCACAACGGCCCCGGCCGCACCGACGGAGAAAGCGCCCTCGCCCGCTCCAGCCGCCGAGCCGGCGCCGGTCAACGTCGCCAAGGACGTCCCCAACACCAGGGACAATCCAGGCAAGGATAATCCGAACAAGGAGACCCCGGGCAAGGAGACCCCGAGCAAGGACGCTCCGGCCAGGGAAGCCAGCAGCAAGCCGGCCGCATCGCCGGCAACGCCGCTGGTGGAATCGAAATCGATCATGGCGCCGCCCGATCCGGCGGCCGCCAAGCTGATCGAACCAGGCAAATCCGCCATCGCCGCCGAGCCGATACCGGAAGTGGTGGCAGCAGCACCGGTGGCAGGCGACGCGCGGGCGGAGGCGGAAACGTCGCTGCCGACGATCCAGCGCACGGAATTCGGCGTCGATGTCGGCGGCGCCAACTCCGTGCCGGGCTTGCGCGCGCTGTGGCGCGGTCTGCTGAAGTCGCGGTCCAATGCACCGCTCGCCGCCTTGCGTCCGATCATCGTGATCAAGGAAGGCACCGGCGGCCTTGGCATGCAGTTGCGGCTGGTGGCCGGTCCCCTGCGCGATGCGGCGGCCGCGGCAAAGATCTGCGCCGTGATGAACGAGAACAAGCGTCCCTGCGAGACCGCTGTTTTCGACGGTCAGCGCCTTACGGTGGATGCCGACGAGCCCGCGCCCGCCGCAAAGCCTGCGCCGTCGCGCAGGCGCGGTGCCGCAAAGCAGGCGGCTGTCGAGGAAGCGGCGAAAAAGCCTGAGCCGGCCCCCGCAACGACCACCACTGCCTCGACGATTTCTTCCTTCTTCAGCCGGAAGAAAACCGAGTAAAGGTACGCCGCCGCAATATCTTGCGTTCCGGTCCTCGTCCGGATTCGCGCAAATTCAGTGAGCGCCGCAGGCTTGTCCCTCCCGATAATCCCGGCCATATTCCGCGCATGAAAAAAGTCCCGTTCCGGCTGACGCCCTACCAGGTGCAATTCCTGCTGATCGTCGGCTTCGTCACCGTCGGCTACGCGCTGTACCTGCGCTATCTCGCGGTCGAATTTTCCACTGTCGCCCTCGCTTGCGATGCCGGCTTGCAGACCATGGTCTGCAAGATGCGTTCGCTAGCCACTTATCTGTTCAAGAACTCGGTGTTCGGCATCACGGCGCTCGTCATCGCGGCGCTGCATGTGATGCGGCCCTCGATCGTGCTGCTGACAGGCGGCCTGATCGCCGCCGGCCTTGGCATCGTGCTCTACAATATCGTGCTGTCGGGGATTGCGATCGGGCTGCTTATCCTGGGCTTTGCGCGGCCCGCGCCCGCCACAGCGTGATCGCGAGCAAGAGATAGATCGCGCAGGTCCAGATCGCCTGCCAGTTATCCGTGCCCTCGTTGATGCCGATGTAGATCGCACAGAGCGCCAGCAAACCGGCGAAGGTGCTCTCGGCCATCGGCCGCACGCCGGCTTGCGGCCGGTTGAGCAGCATCAGGCAGGCGAACGGCACCACTGCCATGGTCAGCGACGCATAGGGGAAATCGCGATAACGCGGGTCGAAAGTGAAGCCGAGCGCCGTCTGCGCCGCAATTACCGTGGCCACCGCAAGCACGAGGCCCAATAGGACCGCTACGATCGACTTGGCGCGGCTTTCGCGCGGCCCGAGCAGTTCGAGGAAGGTCGGCAGCGATTTGCCCGATACCAGCGCATGCGCGCACAACAGCGGCGAGGCAATGGCTGCCGCCAGCAAGGCGCCCCATTGCAGCCAGCCGCCGATGCCGTAGCTTTCGTAAAGCATCTTGTCGACGGCAAGGCCCAGCAGCATCCCGGCCGATGTGGCCGATACCGCCACCGCCAGCCACGCCGAAAATCGCGGCGTCCACGGCCGCCGCCGCAGCGTCAGCAGCGCGACGGCGAAGGTGAGAACGGAAAGCGCCATGCCGCCCGCCATCTGGAGCTTCCACGACGGCACGTTGGTGATGGGAACGCCCGGCGGATATTTCACCTCGCGTCTTTCCGCATCGAACAGCCCCCAAAAGCCGCCGACCGTGCCTTCGAGCTGGCGCTTCCACGGCTGGTCATAGGCCTCGATCAGATTGACGCGAAAGCCTTCCCTCTTTGCGAGGTCGAGGATTTCCGACACCACCCGCGCCTGGTTGGTCCGCGACGGCAGCGCGGCTTCGCGCATCCGCCCCTGGCTCGGCCAGCCGGTCTCGCCGATCAGGATCTCCTTGCCCGGAAACGCCACGCCCATGCGCTTCCGGATGGAGTCGACATGAACCGCGGCGAACTTGGCGCGGATCGGCATGTCCTCCCAGTACGGCAGGATGTGGATGGTGACGAAGTCGACCGCGTCATAGACCTCGCGGTTCTTCAGCCAGAATTCCCAGACATCGGCATAGGTCACGGGCACCATGACCTGCGCCTTCACCTGCCGGATGTTGGACACGAGGTCGGCGGCCGTCATTTCACCGCGCAGCAATACCTCGTTGCCGACCACCAGCGAGGTGACCACGCCGGGATAATCCTTGGCGAGGCGAACGGCGGTTGCGATCTGGATCTGGTTCTTGAGCCGGTTGCTGCCGAGCCAGATGCCCTGGATGACCTTCAGCCCGACCTTGGCGGCGAGCGCCGGGACCTGATCGAGCCCGTTCTCGATCGAATAGGTACGGACGCATTCAGAGACCTTGGCAAGCTGCGCGAGATCCTCGGCGATCTGCTCGGCCGGAATATGGGTGGTCGGCACCAGCGGTGTCTGCTCGCCGCGGAACGGCGCATAGGAAACGCAGAGCAGCTTTGCATTGGGATCGATCGGTGCGCGCGGCAGGGTGATCGGCGTGGCCATCCACCACCACACCGCGGCAATCGCGCCAAGGGATATCAGGAGAAGCGCCAGCGGCGTACGAAGAGAAATCTGTTCCATCCTCCGGGCGGGGCCCGTCGATTACCCGGTCGACGGCCGTCTGCCAAGTGGGTTGCAAGACGTCAGGCCGCCGCTCGCACTCAGGTGATAGCGGCCTTCCGTCGCGGCGGCTTTACCATGCGGCGATAAGTCGTGAGCGTGTTGGAGGGAACTCGATGACAAATCAACTAGATAACTGGTTGAACAGAATGGACCAGGCTGGCCCGCGTACGGCTTTCGCGGTCGCCATAGGTTGGGAAGCGAAGGTAGATTTCTCTCACTTCTCCTTCATCGCGTCCCGCACCGTCTCATCGACAAATGCCGCCGCGCGACGGTAGGCCTCGTCGTTGTCACCGCGGAAGCTCACCGTGCGTTTCAAGATCAGTTTCTCGTTCTGAAGATCGACCACCTCGACCAAGCCGTTTTGCACCAGCGTGCTCACCTTGAGGATGCCGCCATAAACCACAAACCGCGCGCCGGTGCGCCGTGCAGCAGCGATGAAATCGTCCGATCCCATGCGGATTGGCGTGCAGGGGCGTTGCGGGCAATCGAACGGCAGCACGCGATAGTCGCCTTTCGCGGAAAGATTCTCCCGCACGAGCTCGGCGAAATGCGCGATGCGGGCCCTATGCTCCGCGCGCTGATCCCTCACCTCCCCGGACGTGTCCTTATAGTCGAAATCGGCAACCGTGATCGTGAGCGGCGCCGCCAGGGTGGCACGGCCAGGCTGAAGCGAAAGCGCGGCGGCGAACAACAACGCCAGCGCGGCTTTCGCGCAATCCATTCTTTCCATGCCCGATCCTCCTTGGCGGACGCGACCATTCGAAATCGAGATGCTTCGACCATAGCAGACTTCGCGAGGCCCCATTCGCCCTCGTGATGGCCCCTCAGACCACACCGATTTCGTTCTCGAGCAACTGCATAATTTTGCTCGGAGTTGTCTTTAACGCCTTCGACAACTTTAGAACTATAGCCATTGTGTGGTCGAGCGTGAGGAACTGAACCGCTTCATCGGCATCGATGCGTCAGCCCAGTCTGCACCGCCGGTCCGTTAAGATAAAAGTGCGACCAAATCGCTCAAGGATTTCCGGGTCCCGGCCACTTATGACTATAGTGGTGAGTTTGCTGGACAAAATCCCAAATACACGGCATGGGAGTCCGGTGCCGTCTCCGCCGCATTGGAGACCTATTTGGACGGCATCAAACCCGCGCGCCAGGGGCGTTGGCGCAGCAATTCAACCAATCGGGGAACGTATGCGTCGACGGGTGCTTCAAGTTCAAACTTCGGTCTTGCGACACCTCGCCGCTCCCGTGCTGGCTCTGCTGCTCGGCTCCGCCACGGCGCTCGCCCAAAGCGGCAATCCCGCCGCCCAGGAACAGGGCAAGGCTCCCGCCGCCGCGGCTACCGACGGCACCAAGGACAATCAGCGGAAAACCGACGAATTCATCGAGGCCCAGCAGGCGATCAATGGCCCGGCGGGCAACCCCGAATGCGTCTGGCTCGGCCGCCGCGTGGTCACCCTGATGTGGCGGGACGACCTCGACACTGCCTTCCGGCATCTCGACCTCTACGACCGCTTCGGCTGCCCCGGCGGCCATGTGCAGGCGAGCTTTCGCTGCCTGACCCGGTTCGGCAGCCAGATCGACGACAAGGTGCCGCGCAGCCTCTCCGACCGCATTCAGGCCTGCTGGATCAATCCCGGCGCCCAGCCGCAGGCCGCTGCGGCCGCAGGCCAGCCTGCCCCGGCTCCCACGACCGCGGGCACGGCGCCGCCCGCCACTCCTCCTGCCCCCGCGGCGAAATAGGAACTAACGGCTTCGTAACGTGCTTGACCGCAGCCGCCGGTGAACGCTGCCTGAACAACTGCGCCCTCAAAACGCCATGGCGTCATACCAGTTGTTAAATCGCGTGGCAGGTTTATCTTCGCAGTGCCGCCGTGTCGGTCGAGCCTAGGGGACGGGTTCGCTTCCCAAACATCAGGCCCCGTATGGTTTAGTCGCGAGATGCGCGCCGTCATCGCTGTTCTCCTGTTCGTTACCGCTGCCCACGCCGGACTTTGGGGCCTGCTTCAGGAAAAGCAGTCCGCTCCCGATTTCCGGGGCGTCCTGCCGAGCGTGTCCTATGCGCCGTTCGAGGGAAGCGCCCATCCCGACACCGACAACCTGCCGAGCCAGGAGAAAATCCGCGCCGACCTGAAGAAGCTGTCGACGATGACCAAGGCGATTCGCCTGTACTCGTCGACCGGCGGCGTGGAAATGGTCCCGCCGATCGCCGCCGAGTTCGGGCTGAAGGTCACGGTCGGCGCCTGGATCGACAAGAACGCCGACCGCAACAAGCGCGAGATCGAGGCGGCCATCGATCTTGCGAGGCGCAACAGCAACGTCATCGGCATCGTCGTCGGCAACGAGACGATCTACCGCGGCGAGCAAAAGGTGGAGGACCTGATCGAGCTCATCAAGCGGGTGAAGAAGTCGGTCAGCGTTCCCGTCACGACCGGCGAAATCTGGAACATCTGGCGCGACAATTTCGACGAGACACCGCGCGATCAGCCGACGCTGGCGTCCACCGTCGACTTCATCGCCGCCCACGTCCTGCCCTATTGGGAAAACTTCACCGACAAGCAGGCGGTGGACCAGGCGGTCGATCGTTATCAATTGCTACGCAACAAGTTTCCCGGCAAACGGATCGTGATCGCCGAATTCGGCTGGCCCAGCAACGGCTACAATCTGCTCAACGCCAATCCCGGCCAGTTCGAGCAGGCCTCGGTGCTGCGCAACTTCGTCACCCGCGCCGAGTCCATCGGCATGGACTACAACATCGTCGAAGCCATCGATCAGCCCTGGAAGTTCTTCGAAGGCGGCGTCGGCCCCTACTGGGGCATCCTGAACGCATCGCGCGAGCCGAAATTTTCCTGGACCGGTCCGATCGTCAACGAGGACTACTGGAAACTCGCGACCATCGCCCTGCTGGTCGGAATCCTGATGTCACTGCCGATTCTGCGGCTTGACCGGCCGACGGTGATGCAGGCCCTGGTGCTGTCCGCGGCCGCCAACGGCGTCGGCGCCTGGACCGCAACCGTGTTCTCTTACTGGAACACGCATTATTTCGTCTTCGGCTCGGCCTTTGCACTTGGGCTCGGTGTCGTCCTGCTGGTGCCGCTGGTGCTGATCGCGATGGCCCGAATCGAGGAGATCGCGGCGATCGCCTTCGGCCGCAATCCGCGCCGGCTGATCGTCAAGCCGGAGCCGCTGGCGCCGGCGACCATCGGCGACAGCGTCACCTTCCCGAAGGTTTCGATCCACATCCCCGCTTATTACGAGCCGGTCGAGATGCTCAAGCAGACGCTCGATGCGGTGTCACGGCTCGACTACCCGAACTTCGAATGCGTCGTCATCATCAACAACACGCCTGATCCCGCCTTCTGGCAGCCGATCCAGGATCATTGCCGGGCGCTCGGCGAACGCTTCAAGTTCATCAATGCCGAGAAGGTCAAAGGTTTCAAGGCCGGCGCACTGCGCATCGCGATGGACCGCACCGCGGCGGATGCCGAGATCATCGGCATCATCGATGCCGACTATGTCGTGCAGCCGGACTGGCTGAAGGATCTGGTGCCTGTTTTCGCCGATCCCCGCGTCGGTCTCGTGCAGGCGCCGCAGGAGCACCGCGACGGCGACCGCTCGCTGATGCACTACATCATGAACGGCGAATATGCCGGGTTCTTCGACATCGGCATGGTTCAACGCAACGAGTTCAACGCCATCATCGTGCACGGCACGATGTGCCTGATCCGCCGCGCCGCGATGGACATGGCCGGCGGCTGGGCCGGCGACACCATTTGCGAGGACACCGATCTTGGCCTTGCGATCATGGAGCACGGCTGGCTCACGCATTACACCAACCACCGCTACGGCCACGGCCTGTTGCCCGACACCTATGAGGCGTTCAAGAAACAGCGCCATCGCTGGGCCTATGGCGGCTTCCAGATCGTGAAAAAGCACTGGCGGCGTTTCCTGCCGGGCGCGAGCCGGCTGACGCAGGAGCAGCGCCGCGAATTTGGCCTCGGCTGGCTGAACTGGCTGGGGGCCGAAAGCCTCGGCGTGCTGGTGGCGATCCTCAATTTGATCTGGGTGCCGATCGTGGCCTTTGCCGACATCGCCATTCCCGACAAGATTTTGACGCTGCCGATCATCGCCTCGTTCGTCGTCTCGCTGGTACACTTCGTGGCGCTGTATCGCCTTCGGGTCGAGGTGAAGGCCGGGCAAATGCTGGGCGCCATGATCGCCGCGATGAGCGTGCAATGGACGGTATCGCGCGCGGTCGCCCAGGGCCTCATCACCGAGCACCTGCCGTTCGCCCGCACCTCCAAGGGCGGCCTGTCACGGATGTCGATCGAATTCCAGGCGTTTTGGGAAGCCGTGATCGGCGTGCTGCTGCTGATCGGCGCCGCGGTGCTGGTGGTGACGAACGAGGCCAAGCAGGTGCGCGAAATCTACGTGTTCGCGGCTGTCCTGGCGCTCCAAAGCCTGCCGTTCCTCGCGGCCGTCACGATTGCACTGCTCGAGAACTCGCGAGCCAATGATTTCTCGTGGTGGCGCAACACGGCCGTGCGGACCGCGGAACTGATTGGGCTCCGTCCCGTTGCGATACCGTCGCGGGTTCCGAACTCCCAGCCGGTGGTCAACGAAATCCGCCGCGAGGCCAGTTGATTGACGGTGGATGGCGGGTGACAAAAGCCGTCAGAACGAGGCACTAAGCCGCGGTAGAATCGACGCAATTCGGGTCAGTCGTCTCGCCATTTCGCGCAGGTTTGCGCTATTGACCCGAGGGGGTCTGCCCCCTACACAGCGCGGCGAGAGCATGATCCGGCTTTTGGAAGGATCATGGCTTGGAGTGAGCGCGTAGCTCAGGCGGTAGAGCACGTGACTTTTAATCATGGGGTCGAGGGTTCGAGTCCCTCCGCGCTCACCAATGATTTCAATAGTTTAGGCCAACTATCCGCAATTCGCGATATGGAGCTAGGATAGGTTCAGGATAGGTCCCCTCGTCGTG
Organism: Bradyrhizobium lablabi; assembly: GCF_018129385.1. Taxonomy (GTDB): domain Bacteria; phylum Pseudomonadota; class Alphaproteobacteria; order Rhizobiales; family Xanthobacteraceae; genus Bradyrhizobium; species Bradyrhizobium lablabi_C. The sequence goes on along the minus strand of NZ_JAFCLN010000002.1, from coordinate 316,306 downwards.
CGGCGTCATTTTCGAGGGCGCGAACTCCTGCTCCGCGATCAAGTTGACCTTGTGCGGGCGGGACAATGCAAAAATGCAACTTGACCTTGTTGTCGACTTGTCGACAAAGTTTCGCATGGCGACTCGACCTCGTGAACCTGATCGTAAGACGACTCGGCAAATCGTCGGCTTCAGCCTCTCGCCGGAGATCGCGCGTGCGGTGAAGGCAGAGGCGGCTCAGCGCGGCGTGAGCCTGCGCAAGCTGTTCGAGGAGCTATGGGCGGAGTACGAAAAAACCAAGCCGGCGAAAGCGCGCCAATGATTGCGACCGAGCAAGACCTTGCCGCCCTCGCCATCGCGCTGATTGGACGGGCGAGGCTCCCTGCCCGGGAACGCCGCCTTGTTCCACGTCGTAAGAAATTTTCAGCCCGCGAAGTGGCCGCCATTCGCAGCAGTATACGCTCCGGCAACGACCCCTTGGGCGACTTCTTCGCGACCATTCGTTCGGCCGAGGTGCGACGCGAACAAGGTGCCACCTATACCCCCCAGGTTATCGTGGACGCGATGGTGGCTTGGGCCGCCAACGAGGTCACGCCGCCTGTCCGGGTCGTCGATGCAGGAGCCGGGAGCGGGCGTTTCGTCAGCGCCGCCGCCAAGGCCTTCCCCAAGGCGAAATTGATCGCGGTCGAAATTGACCCCTTGGCTGCCCTCCTGGTCCGCGCCAATGCGGCCGCGCTTGGGTTCGCAAAGCGGCTTACCGTTAAGGGCATCGACTATCGTGCTCTGGATCTTCCGCGCATCGACGGGCCGACCCTTTTCATCGGGAACCCGCCCTACGTACGTCACCACGACATCTCGGCCCGGTGGAAAACGTGGTTCAGTGACGCCGCACACAAGCTAGGGTTTAAGGCGAGCGCTCTTGCGGGCTTGCACGTGCATTTCTTCCTGCGTACGCGGCAGATCGCTCAGCCGGGAGACTATGGTGCGTTCATCACGGCCGCTGAGTGGATGGACGTCAATTATGGATCAGTGGTCAGACGCATGTTGGCCGACGGTCTAGGCGGCACGGCCCTGCACGTTATTGACCCCAAAGCGGTGCCTTTCGTTGGGACGCTCAGCACGGGAGCAATCACATGCTTTCGGGTCGGTCATCGGCCGGATCAGCTTACCGTCCGCAACGTTGCATCGCTCGATGATCTATCGCCGTTGTCGGCTGGAGAAGGCGTCGATTGGGCAACAATCGAGGGTTCGAAGCGTTGGTCCACATTGTTGCGGACGACGCCTCGGGCGCCTTATGGCGAAATCGAGCTTGGCGAACTCTTTCGCGTGCATCGGGGCCAGGTCACGGGCTGCAACGCCGTATGGATAGCCGGGGACGACGCAGCCCATCTCCCTGCCCGCTATCTGTTTCCTGCTATCACCAAAGCTCGCGACCTTCTGTCAGCTGGCGAGTACCTTCGCAGCGACAAGCATCTGCGAAGGGTCGTCGATTTGCCCGTTGACCTTGATCAGCTCAACGCGGCCGACCGCGCTGTCGTCGATGATTTTCTGGAGTGGGCGAAGCTCGCGAAAGCACACAAGAGTTTCATTGCGACCCATCGCCGCGCGTGGTGGTCTGTGGGCCTCAAAGAACCCGCCCCTATCCTCTGCACGTACATGGCGCGTCGCGCTCCCGCCTTCGTGCGCAACTATGCTGGCGTCCGCCATCTCAACATCTCGCACGGGCTTTACCCAGTGCAGCCGATGAGCGACGCAACACTTGATGCAATTGCGAAGCATTTGCGTGAGACCGTCTCCATGACGTCGGGCCGCGTCTATGCTGGCGGTCTTGTCAAGTTCGAGCCGGGCGAAGTGTCGCGGCTTCATATCCCTGACCCATCTACTCTTACTGCACGTGTATGACCCTCCCGAACGTGAGCGATATGCCGACCGTTTGGGACGACGCGCAACTCGCCGCCGAGGCACAGAAAGCGCTTGAAGAGTTCGTTGATCGTAGGCTCGCCGAGCCCGGGGGGAAGTATCTTGCTCATGTTCGGGCACGGCGTGGGGCAATTGTTCGACTGTTTAAGGCGCTCGCCGGCGTCGATCCTTCCAATCCCGATCCGGACATCGTTCGAACCGTGCTGCTTGATGCGGAATTGTTCGACGCGTTACGCTATGTGACAGGCCCGCCCGTCTCCGAGGACGATCTCGGAGTGCTCGTGACGCGAAGGGTCGAAGGCATTGGCAAAACGGACCTCAAGGACAAACCCGGCTTGCCGGTCGAGGTTCTGAAGCTGATCTGCAAGCTCGCGGACCCGTTCCGTTTTCCTTGGATTGCTGCGGGCCGTGCTCCTAGCAGAGGCGAAATACGGACAGCCATCGAAACCACAATGACCATGCACGCCACCCAGGCACTTCAGACCGAACGTCGTGGCCATGGCAAGGTTGTGGAGCAGCGCCTCGAAACAAGATTGACCGAGCTTGGTTTTGTAAAGGTTGCGGGCCAGCGTAAGAAAAAAGGCAAAGTCGTGGCTGTCGCTCCCCCCAATCTTCCGACCTATCCTGCCAAAGGAAAGATCACTCAGCCGAGCCATCATCCGACGTATCCGCACTTTTATGGTGAGTGTGTCGTATACGGTCGCAAGGTCGATTTGTTCATAGCGCTCAAGACAGGGCGAATGATAGCTCTCGAAGCTAAGGACTCGAGTTCGGCTCTCAACAGCACGAAGCGATTGTTGAACGACACAGCCGCGAAGGCGAAGCACTACACGGCCGAAGCTGGAAAAAACATCATCAGCGTGGCTCTCTTGTCGGGCGTCTTCAAGGTTGCAGACTTGCGCACGGCACAATCCGCAGGGCTGTATCTCGTCTGGGCTCACGACATCGATGGTTTCATCGAGTGGATCAAATCGCAAACCTAAGCGGCCGGTGTAAATCGGTGCAATTCGACTACCTCAAAAAGATGGTGAAAGTACTGAGCCGTAGAGGGCGGAATGGTCTCGCCTTCATGCGGGGAGAGTACCATGTCGAGTAAGAAGAAGACTGCGGCCAAGCGAGTAAAGCGCACGACGCTGGTGCATCGATCAACGGCCAGATCGACGAAGAAGGAGCCTGATCTCAGGGATGTCAGCGGGACGATTGCAAGCTCGATCTATTCTGCGCTCGATGCCCTGCACGAGCGTCAACGCACAGAACTAATTCGCCAAATTTCTCTGCTTTTGCACGGGTGGGGATACTCGGAGGACCTGAATGGCTTCGTCACGACCGAGGCTTACGTTGAGTGGTCTGAAAAGACGAAAAGCATGCCACACTGGGTCGCCAAAGCGAAAGCCGCTGGATTTCTAGGCTCTGACTAAACGAAAGGCCCCGTCGTCGCGAACAGGAAGCTACACACGACGACGGGGCCCTTTGCCCGCCACGTCCTAGGATGTCAGACCGCGGGCTGTCGGGGTTGTTTCATGAAGATCAGCACTCACCGACTTGCCAATCCCCAGTCGCCCCCGTTGACGATCAGGCGACTGGGTAAGACCCCCTCCGCATCGAGACGGAGGAGTTCGGGCCGCGCCGCGAACGATAACGGCCGCCCGCACTCGGATGCCAAAGAAGATGTAGAAGGCACCGAGGATCGCGATCATGCGGCTTTCGCCGACTTCTTCGTCACGACGAGGCCGAGGAGCGCTCGGATATCGACGTTCGGCCTATGGTCGATGATGATGCCGTTATCCATCGCGTCATCGACCAGCGCACATTCAAGCCGCTCTGCATCGCCAAGCTCGACCTTGATCGCGGCGAGACGCTCGGCTTTCTCCGATGGCGTCATGGCAAGCTTGGGCTTGGGCATCTGATCGATCAGCGCCATCAGCTTCGCCTCAAAATGCTCCGGGTCGAACCATGCCAGCATCGCGGCAATGTCGGGCACAGGCGCAAGCGCGCCGTCGATGTAGTGCTCAAGCTTGACGGTAAACGTCTCGTGCGTGGCGACGATCTGCGGCACCGTTCGCATCGAGCGTTCAGTGATCCACTTCTTCACCTGCGCCTTGATCTCGGCAATCGGCAGCGCCGCACGTTCGACCTGGCCCCGCTCGGAGATCAGCTTGACGATCTGACCGCGAAGGTTCGCGACGGCCTGCTGATGGGTCTCGCCTTTCAACTTGATTTTGGGTGGCTTTGCATCGTCGAGGAGCGCATCGGCTGGCAACATGTCGAGGTAGCGCCTGATCCGGCCGTTCAAGTCAGCGATTGCGTGATGCCGTGCGCGGTGCGTCGTCTGAACTTCACGCCGCTGCGCGATCATTTCATGGAGGTCGAGCTTGCGCTGGTCCTCGGTCGTCATCGCGAGCGCATCTTCCAGTTCCCTGATTTGGGTTTGGTTCGCGTGGATCGCCGTCATCAGCGAGGCCTCGGTCTCCGCGAACGTGAAGATCTTCGCTCTCGCCCTCGGGGGAAGTCTGTCTCTGTCAGTCATTGTTTGCCTTCCTGTTGCGTTGGGAGTGATCCCCGCGTGATTGCTCACGCGGGGCCGTTGCTGATCAACGCTGCCATGCGGCTTCGAGCCGCTTGTCCCGATTTTCGATGACGCGGTCTGCCGCAGCACGCACATCGCCATAGTTCGAACCGTTAGGAGCGATCACGGTATGTGGTTTGTGATCGTTCGCGCCGCTGGCGACGCCGAGAGCCGCCTTTTCGTCAGCCGTTAACGAGCTCTGTTCAGGTGAAGCTTTCCACCTATCGTGAGTTCGGGCGTGGTACTGATCGCGTGCGGCGCTGAGTTCGGGCGAGTGATCAAACACAAAGCCCGGACGGTGACCGCGCGCATCGAATTGCTCGATACGCTTGAGGGCCTTCGCTTTTGCGACGGCATCGGCGAATGACGCGCCCCCGTTGACGGCATCCGCGAATGCCGACAACTGATGGTTCTCAAGCTGAGCCGCCGCATCGTGCATGGCGCGAACTTGTGCGTCCGAGACAACGGTGTCCATGAGGATCATGGGTACCCGCAAAACCTGGCCGTCGGCCAACACGTCGTCGTTTCGACGCCGAACTCGGCGGCCATGCGCATCGGTAACGTAGTCGTCTTTCGTGGTAGTCATCGTAATAGTCCTCTCATGGTTTGAACTTGAACTAACGCACCTAACCTCTGTGCAGCGGCGCTCTGCTGTTCTGTCTTCGCGTCGATGGTGCCCGCCCACGCCATCGTCACGTCGTAGCGATACTTCCTCACTCCCATGCCGGTGAGGACGCCGGCGACCGCGTTCGCAACGTCGTCATGGCCGCCCGGTCCGTGGTCGATGCTGTCCTTGCCGCTCCTCGCGGTCTTGCGTTCGAGGCCGATCAACTGCGTTCGCAGTCGGGCGTGGTCGAGGAGGTCGCAGGTCTTGCTGTTCAACAGGGGCAAGAACTCGGAGTAGATTTGCGACTTGGGCTTCAACGAATGTTCGAGCGTGATTTGATGCTCTCGGAAGCCTTCGACTGCGAACTCCGCAGCGTAACGGTCGGCCGTGCATTTGCGGATGCCGTATTGCTTGAGCACGTCGGCACACTGCTCAATGACGGCCTTGGGCGAGAATGGCGGCTTGAACTCCCTGATCACGTCCAAGGTCGGTATGCGATCCTCGACATGGCCGATTGCGAGCGTGAAGCTGTCCTTGCCCGAGCCGCCCGCGGGGTCCGCAAAAGCGTAGTAGCGTTTGCCTGCGATGTATGGGCGCTCCCGCTCGTCGGACGTGACGGCATCGACGGCTTCGGCTGCAATAAAGGCTTCTACGTCCGTCCTGAACTGAGCGCCATATTCGGCCGATGCCGACACAGGGTCGCGCTCGTACTGCTCCGTGAGCCACTTGGGATCGATCGAGGGGTTCATTACCTCGGTCGCGGCTTGCCACGACAACACGCGAGGATCGTCCTTGCCATGGTACTGCCGATGCATGTCCCACAGCACGCCCTTGCGAGCGTATGGCGAGGATGCCAGCAGCAGCATGGCATTGGGGATGGTTGCCATCGACGGTCGGATCGCCTTGATGACTTCGGCGTCGGGGTTCGCGCCTTCGTCATTCCAGAACGCGATCTCGTCCGCGAGGGCGGCGACGACGGTTCGACCGCGAACGGAACGGAACGATGCAGTGGTGACTTCAATCGCAACGGAGTTGGTTAGGTCGAGGCCGAACTGCGTCTCGCGTTCGATCAGCTTTGCCAGCATCGGCAGTTTGAAGAACGCCTTGACGTAGCGAAGGATGATCTTCGCCTGATCACGGTCGGCCGCCAGCACCTGCACAACGCCGCGCTCGCCGGGGTCGAGGTAGGGTTTGTAATCGACGAAGGCTGACAGCCAGGTTGCGATCAGAGCGAGGACGCGGGATTTGCCGCCACGTCGTCCGACGACAAGCACCAACTCCCGCATCTGTTCGACGGGCGGGTCGGTGCGGCCGGTACACTTGCGATAAATCGCGAGCTGGTCGGCCGACATGGGCAGGCCGAACGCGGCTGCGATCAACGCCGTCCACGCAAGCCAGCTTTCGGGGTCCTTGAAGAACTTCGCAAAGAGACGCGGGTCTGAAAAGGCGTCGAGGAGAGTGAGGTGGTCGGGGTCTTCGAGACGAAGCCTGACCCTCTTCTTCGGTGTGGTGGTAGTCGGTATGTCGTCAAGGCGTTCGCGATGACGACGAGTGCGCATCTATGCGGCTTCCCTGTCTTTGTATAATCCGAGCATGTAGCCGTCCAAATCGTCCATCAGGAGCGCCGTTGTGAACTCGTTGCTGCGGAGTTGTTCATCGGTCAGGCCGAAACAGACGTAGAACGTGGTACTGCCATCGGCGTGGTGGACCGTGATCTCGTGACCGACCTGTGCAGAGCCCGCGACAATCGAGGTGCCCAATTCGAGGATGGCACCGGGCGCAATGGCATCTCCACGACGACGACGACGACGGCGAACGAGTGCGGTACCGCCCGCAACACGGCGCTGCGGCTGTTCGCCCGAGGCCACGCCTGCAATGACGGTCGTGCTCACGTCGAGCACGGTGCCCGGTGCTACAACATCGCCGATGGCCTCGCCCGCAATGATGGAAGGTGTGATTACGAGGGTGTCACCTGATGCAACGGCCGAGACTGTAGCTGCGCCTTCATCAAGTGTGAGGACGGTTTGAAGAACGTCACCTGATGCAACGGCACTCACCGCTGCGGTGCCTGCGATCAGCGAGGTGTTGACGGTGATGGTCTTGCCGGGTGTCGCTGCGGAGCCTACAGCGTGGCCTGCGATCAGGGAGACACTGGGTGTGAGTGTTTGGCCCTGCTCGGTAATCGACGCCTTGCCCGTGGTCGGGAGCGAGGACGCGAGTGTGAAAGCATTGCCCGATACTGCCGCGTTACGTCGGTCGCTGATCTGACTGATAACATCGCGACCGGGTATGCCACCGCCGGGGAGCATCAGTCGTCCTCCTCGTCATCGTCGAGCTTGGCACGCTTCCGACTGCCACCACGGCGCATATACTCAAGGGGGTCTTCCACGTCGTCATCGTCGGCCTGTGGCTTGACGCTCAACAGACCGAGGCGCTTGAGGTTTGTCTTGATGTTGGTGGACAGGCGCGAGTACTGCGTGAGGTCTTCCTGTGCGATCGTGTCCGCCTCGATGAACGTTGCCTGCAACTGCTCCGATAGGCACTGAAGCATCGCGAGGTCGCGGATCAACATGCGTTGCACTTCGGTCAGCGTCGAGCCGACTGCATCGGAGTAAATGTCGATCAGGTCCTTGAAGCGCCGGCCTCGCGGTGTGCGCATGTCGAGGCGTTTTTCGAACAGGCGCACTCCCCTGCTGATTGCGCTCCTGACGACGACTTTGTTTGCGGTCCCGTGCATGCGTTCGATATCACCCTGTTTGGGGTGCGAAACGTATCCTGCTACCTGTCCGGGGCGCAATCCAAAGGTGCTACAACCTGCTATTGCAGGCTTTGCGGTGACTGACCACGTGATACGGGATCACATCACTCGTTAAAATCGATCGTCCAGGGGCCTGCGTTCTGATTTGCACAAACGAGTGTGGATGCGTGAGGCGCACCATTTTTGACGCAAATAGTCTCTCTGCAACCGGCCTCAGTCGCGACGTTTGAAACGCTCCCTGTCCTCTTTCGCGCAACGCTTCCGATATCGTTCGAGGTCGTCCTGGCTGATGATCCCCTCGTCGATCATTACCTTGATCACTTCCATTGCGTGATTGCGGACAGACGCGACCATGACCTTGGACCCGGGGCCGTAGGCCTCTCGGTCTAGTCGGTCATGTATCTCCGACACGTTCGCAAGCTGGAGTGTGTATCGCGTGATCCGTCTCCGCATTCCCCGCTCTGTCACCTTTACGGGTTCTTCCTTTGCGGGTTTTCGATTGAGCCGGTACTCGGGCTTGTAATGGGCGATGCGCTTGGGGATCGTGTCGAGCGTGAGCCGTTGACGTCTCTTTGCTCCCTTCCCTGCGAACTCGTATCCGATATCGTTGTCGATTGTCATTGTGGGGTCCCTCGGGTTTGATCATCGAGGGCAAGGAACATTATCGCCTTTCGCGCTGCTGACTAGGCCGAGGGTGTTGAATGCCGTCGATTAGGGCGGGCATGGGCGCGGTTCTGACGTTTTCGGGGGTATCGTCACGTTCGATTATATTGCCGCGCTCCTTGCCCCTGTGCCGCCGGTGCTGATGTCTAAGAGTGTTTCTAAAGTGAACGATTTGAGGAGTTCCGGCGTCATAATGGGATGGACGACAAGAACCATCCTGAGGAGTTACAGCGCCAGCTTGAACGGGCAACCCGGCTCGCGTCTTCGATTAACGACCCTACGACCGTCCAACGGTTCCTCGCTTTCGCCGACGAACTGCAACAAAAGCTGAGCCGACTGCTCTGGAGGGATAGAGCCCATGAGGCGATCCAGCGCCGGGCTCGCGAACTGTGGGAACAAGCGGGGCGGCCCACAGGACGGGACTTGGAGTTCTGGCTACAGGCCGAACGCGAACTCGAACGCGAGAACGACCCGGAATGATCAGAGGCACCTAATGTTTTTGCGATGACTTGGGCTCGCTCGTCTGCAAGCCATCGGAAACCGTTAGACCCGTGCGAAGTAAGAGTCGGAACGCGGCCGCGCGGCTGGGGAGCCGGTGATCAAATCGAAAATCGTCGATCGCTGACAGTTCGTTCTCCGACAGCATGACTTGCAGCCGCACTCGACGGTCTGGTTCCATAGCTTACCTCTAAAGACTAAGCCGTTCGGCAATCTGAAGTTCCAATCGCCACCTTGTGCACGGACGCGGAACACGGCTTGGGTGCCGACGTATCGTTTGCTTGCAGGGCCGGTCGTAAATTCCGACTAGGGTGCTCCTAGTCCAGTCTCTCCCGAATGAGCAGTCTTTCCCTGTGCGGTCTGCGTCTAGGGGGTAACAAACTACACAACTCCCCCACTTCCCGATCGCACGCAACATCAGCACTGGCCCAATTCAGGGTCTTTTCCACGTCCAAACAGTCCCAGTGTGCCACGCGTTCAAACTGCTTCGGAAACGCACGTGCAAACGTCGAAGCATGGTCTGCACCCATACGCCTGACCAATGCGCGAATGCGCCTCTCGGTCTGCATCATCGGGTGTGGCCCCTGTGTCCTGATCGAACGTTGAATGATTTTCTCCAGCATCGGTCCGATTTCCTTTGCGGTGAGGTGTTTTTCGACGAATGCGACCGGGTCTATGTCGATCACGTTGGCCGGTGTGATGATCTCTGCGGCTTCAACAGCACGCTTCCGCTCCAGTCTGATCTCAAAATGCAGAGCGTCACACTCGCCCGTGATTTTGGAGTGGTCCGCGATGTAAAAGGCCGAGTTCTTTTGCGGTCTCGATTTGCGGCCTACAACACGGATCGAATACACGGTGCCATCTGCATCGTGCATTTCGTCGGAGCCCCTGCGGTGCCGCAGATGCAGGAGCTTGGCGAACACCTCGATCACCGCGTCCCGCGTCCAGTCGGGTGAAATCCCGATCACGTCGATTGCAAGGTGCAGTCGATAGATCGAAAGCTTGCGGTGCTGCGAGTACCATTGCAGGAGTTCGATGCAGTAGCGCGACGGCTGATTGATCGCGAGCAGGTAGAACCAAATGGTCTTGGGATCGTGCTGATCGCGAATTTCCTTGAGCAGCATACTCCCGCAGTTCGCTTTGATCGCCTTAAGCAGTGGCGACGGAAACGAGCGCCGGGAAGCGCACTCGATCGTATCGACATATGGAGCAACACGCGCAATTGCAGCGGTATTGCGCCACTCGTCAAGGTAGTCTAATGTTGAAGGCATCGAGCGATTTCCTTTGTCGGTGTCGTTCGGTGTTGATGATCCCACTCCCCAGCGGGCGTCGTCATTCGCATGCGAAGTCTCCGAGCCCATCCCGCCAGCAACGGGGTGGGCTTTTTTCTATTCGGCTGCTTCGCTAGTGGGGTTAATCAGCGCGTTGATCTGGTCGAGCCGATAGAACGTCGTCGACTGCGCTCCTCGCAGCTTGACTACGTCGAGCGGCCCCCCTCTCCGCTTCTCCATGCGTTTGATGGTGTCAACGCTGCGGCCGAGCATGTCGGCCGCTTCGACGCGCGAGATCAGCTTGCGGGCGGGCGTGATCGGTCGGATTTTGTTGGGGCCACGCTCTTTACGTTGCTGCTTGTGTGAGTTGTTCGGCACTGCGACACCTCTCCTCGTCTGTCGCGGAGGTGCGCATTGGCACGGTTACCGCGTGAAACGATGAAGAGAGTCGGCTGCTTGTGGCGCGCGACGGGAGCGAGGTCCCCGGGCAGCAGTACTCACCATGGCTGAGCCCGATGTTTCGATTTTGTCAGGACGCGCAAATTTTTGCAAGGCACTTCAGGTCAGATCGGGGAACCGCTTAAACGGCGGCAGAGCGCGCTGGAGCGGTGTTTCGTGATCGATGTGCATTTGTGCGTCGGGGCCTCGCCGCGCGCATGGGGCGCGCCCTGCTCCGTTCTGATTGTCGATTGCGTGCGGGCACAGCGCGCCCTGTGCGGTCCCGGGAAACGGTGGGGTCTATCAACGTCGATTGATGGAGACGACGTTGCCGCCCTTTGCGGGGGGACGAATGATCGTTTCGATTAGAGACGCGAGTGACAGCAAAGCGGTCTCGCGCTCCGCATCATAGTCGTGGCGATCGTAAACGCCCTCAACGCCCCCGATGACATGGCCAAGGACGCGCTCCGCGATATCGGGCCGGATGCCGGCGCGCGACATTAACGAGCGCGACGTGCGGCGAATGTCATGGAGCGTCCAGTGTGGGACGACAGGCTTGGGCGCAATGTCGGCCATCGCCTTGTCGAGGTCAGCCTTCCCTTGCCCGAATGCCGAATATGAGCCGAAGTGTTCGCCCGGGCCGTCACGTCGGCCGACACGGCTTGCCGGAAATACGTAGTCGTTGATCTTGAGCTCGGCTTGCGCCTCGATGATATCGAGCACAGGCTTGGGCAGCTTGAGGCGCTGCGCGTTGCCCTTCTCCCGCTTCTCCATCGGGATCGTCCATACTCCGTCCAGGATGTCGTCAAATTGCATGGTCGCGACCTTGGTCCGGCGCTGCGCCGTATACAGGAGCACCTTGCACATGGCGCCGAAGGTGCCGAGACGATCGCAGGCCGCAAACATGAGCCGGATCTCCCGGTCGTCAAGGATACGGTCGCGGGCACGCTCGCGGGGGTCTTCGATTTGGGCCATGCCCTCGACGATGACGGACGAGTACCCGGTCTTGGAGCGAACGGCGTGTTTGTTCATCATGCGACGCAACACGGCCAAGGTGACGTCGGCCGCCCTCGGTCCGCGGGTCTCGGCGATCTTGTCCAGGAGTTCGACGACATCGGGCCGCGTGATCGCTTCGAACGGCTTGTTCTCCCAGGTGGGCAGGATCGCTTTGATGACGGCTTTGATTTGGGGGGCCGATCGGCGCTGCCCCTCGACGAACTTTTCCACGTACCAGTCCGACACGGCCTTGAAGCTGTCGCGGTTGGCGACGGCCATCTTCTTGCGTTCGTCTAAAATCTTTTCGAGGTTCCCGTGATGATATTTTGTAGCTTTGCGGGCGTCCTTGACGGACATGTGGATCGGGTTGCCGGGCTGAAACTCCCCGAGTTTATCCGTGCGCATTTTGCGTTGATGCGGATCGTAATACTGCACGCGCCACATCTTAGCGCCCGACTTGTTGATGCGCAGGAGCAGCCCACCCTGTTTCCTGTCACGATATGTAGCTTCTGTTTCAGGCTTGCTGGTGACCGTGCCGTCCTTTTGCTTCGTTCTCCTCATGCCAAGCCTGAGTTTCGAGACGCCCAACTCCGTGAAACGCTTGGAACGTGATTGATCAAAGGAACGATCGCGCCCTTTGCGAAGGTCCTGTTTTTGCTCCGACACGGGGGGCCCCTCAGGATAGGTTTCAGGATAGCAATCGAGGCTGTCCTATCGTGAACAGGGCTGCCCCAGCCTGCCCCGAAAATATAACCCAAATAGTTGAAAATATGAAGGTTTTTAATACAACTTGCGCCTCCCTGCCCTGATCGTCATAATGACAGGAGACGACTTTTAATCATGGGGTCGAGGGTTCGAGTCCCTCCGCGCTCACCATTCGGATTTCCCCGCTTCGCGGGCCTTCAAAACACGGCTCGCATGATGGGGAGAATTCATGAACGGTTGGACGCCTGACGATATGGGTTTGGTCGTAACCCTGATCGCGATCGGCGCGGTTGCTGATCGCCACTCGACTGCAACGGCGACGGTAAGAAACGAAAAAGCCCGACCCGCTGGGCTTGGGGAAGGAAACGGGTCGGGCTGCTCTCTCGAACGCCGGAAGGGAAGTTTCCGACCTGACCATTAGCTGCGCGCAATTCGGCTTTTTCCTGCCAGCATCGGCGTTCATCGGGACTAGTTCTTCCCTTGCAGGTCTGCTGTTGCAGCAGAACCTTCGGGAAAAAATAGCAACTCTGCCAGAAGGGTGCAGTTGAGCCTCGGTTGCGTCCGTTGAGGTGACACCGCGGGCGTGACCGGGCCCGGCGGGAAAAAGCTTCCCCAAAGCCCCTCGCCGGGCCGCTCGCTGAGGCCTGGAACATGCGCCAATTGGCGCGGCGACGCTCCAAAAATCAGCCGACATGAAGCTGGCGATCGGATGCGGTTCGTCGCGAGCATGAGAGCGGCACGTTCGTCAGGACGGCGGCGGACGGAGCCAATCTGTTCGCCTGAAGGCACCATGCCGTTGCCTGCTTTTGAAAACGCAATCTCTCGATGCTGTGGCTGCTCAGCAACTCATTTTTTCATTCTGCATCGCATTGCGCATTTGTGGCCACACAGGCGCGCCTGGGCAGCCTAAATTCGGAGCGTTTCAGAACAGCTGTTTTCGAACCGGAGATTCTAAAATGATCTTCGAGATCCTCTCAGTCTATTTCTTGGTCCGGTGCATCAACATGCTATTTCGGCTGATCGGTCGCCGGCACGACGTGTTGTACTACGTGTCAAAGTCAAATCCTGACTGATGCCAACCGACAAGGGGCAGATATTCGTTGCTGGAGCATGGATTGCCGGCACGGTTGCCGTCGTGCTCTGGCTGCTCTTCGGTTGATATGGTGTTTGACTTGATTGGTCTTGCCCGCAGCCGCCGCATCCTGGGCGGCTACGCTCTCAATGGCACGACATGCTCGCCTCACCGCTCACCAGCCGCATGAGGGCGCGCTCCCGCGGCCGGACTTCCGACCTGTCATCCGATCGCACTTGGTGTTGAATTTGGGCCCATGCGCCTGTGCATAGCCTGTGGAAAACTGCCTAAATTGCGGCTCATTTTTCCACCTAAGCTGCTGAAAAGACATTCCTTTGGTCCTTTGCGCAGGTGTTCTATGAAACGATTCCAGCTGTTGCTCCTCGCATCCTGCATTACTGGAGTTTCGGCGGTCGCCTTCTCCTCCGCAGCGACCGCCCAAGCAAGGCAATGCAGCACCGAGCGGCCGGCCGATGCGCGGTCCTATTGGTCCTATCGGATCATCGACGGTCGAAAATGCTGGTACGAAGGCAAGCCGATGCTGTCGAAAGCATTGTTGCATTGGCCAAGGGCTCAAACTGAGCAAGCGGACGCCGAGCGGAAAGCAAGCCCACCTCCAGCAAGCTCCGAGAATTTTCTGGATGCACAGGCGCTTATGCCAGACAATTCCGACAGCTTCGAAGCACGCTGGCGTCAGCGCTTCCTCGACGCCGTGCGAAGGTGACTTGCTGTTGAATTACGGGATCGTTGGTTCGAGTCCCTCCCCGCCTACCAAATCAATCGCTTGGTCCTGCACCGCCGCGCTGGCCCGTGTTGGCAAATCGATTGCGACGGCGGATGGAAGTCTTCTCTTGGCCGCGTTGATCGCACTGCTGCTGGTGCTGCCCTTCGCGCTCGGCGCCTTCGAAGGCATGGCGCCGTGACGCGGGGCCGCAGTAGTCCGTGAGGCCGCCCATTGGGACGGCCTGTTGTTCAACTGAATCGAAATCACTCTTCTCCCACGAGGGAAGAAGGGAGCCGATCAATTAAGCTCCTCAGCGGTCGGGCCGGCTCCAGGGTACGGATAGAGCGTTCCCGAGATGTGGCAATCAATGACCGAAAATGCAGTATTCACAGTGGTGAAATCAACTCGCATAAGGCGTGTAGCGCCAACCGCGAATCTGGTCTCGTTTGTGGATGAATAATACAAGGTGCTCCCACCGATATTCACGCCCTGTGTCGGGTAGAACAAGGGCGAACTTCTCAAGTAACCCGTTTCCACGCCTTGAAGAACTGCAAAACTGTGACCGATAATCGGTGAAGCCGAAGACATCCGGCATATGATTCTTCTTGCAATGAAGACCTTGTTTGCCGGGATTGGCGAAAAATAGACCCAACAGCTGCCACTACAGGTAGCTTGGTTGCGTTCCTCATAATGGGCTCCGAAGGAAGCCTGTTCCGCCAAGGCCGGAATCCCAATGACAGCCAGAACAGCGCCACCCATAGCGACTTGCAGAAAACGAGCTAAAGACATTTCGACCTCCAAATAAATAAATGAGGCCGCATTCGACTTGGATTTTTAGATTGCGTCAATCCAAACGCAATTCTCGCCGGGACATTCGCAATCGGCACCGGCAAAACCCGCGCGAGCGTGTCGCCGGCATTTGGGAGCCCCCGAAATCTGTAACTCCCTCGACGTGGCGCGATGAAGTGAGAATAAGGCGGCTGATGTTACGGACCATCAGGCATCATCGCTCTCCCGGGCGGCGTTGCCGTCGGTAAGGGCCTTTTCGGCGCTTTGAAGACCCGCCGGTGTGAGCCGGACGCCCACACCAACTGAGTGACCTTTGTTCTTCCAACCTACGGGATCGGATTGATCAGGGTGCCAGAGATGGTGCACTTTATGGCCCAGGCGTTGGTAGTGGCCGCCGCAGCTATTGCGACGTGCGGATATCTTGATTGCCCAATGAGAAAGTTAACTGGATGACTGATCTGTGTATAGTAGACGCTGCCCGCTTGCACCGGCTGCGGAAGCTGGAGCGGATAGTCGCGCTGCAGGGTGCCGGATGTCGGTGCCGTAAAGATTCCCAATGTGGCAAAGACAATAGGGGACGTTGTTTGGGCGAAGCAAGCAACGTGCGTTACCAGTAGCAGCTTGTTTGGCGGAAGTTGCGAGAACGCCACTGTGCAAGCAGCACCGCCGCTCATGCAACTTGGTGTGACTGACTCGTCATAATAAGTACCGTACATTACGGCGACTGCTTGAGCACTGCTGCCAATGAAAAGCGACGTAACGGCAACAATCGCGAATTGTGCGAAACGAACAAAATGCATTTCTGCCTCCATGGATGAGAGACCACATTCCAGCATCCCCGAGGCTTTCGAACGCTGTGTCAATCTGGCGCGATCATAGGGTCCAACATTCATTGGCAATGGGGGCAGGACAATTGCTGGCCGGGCCACGGCAACCGGCCTGGCGTGGGTCGCGACAGTCGCGGTCAATCAATTGATGCTGTGGTCGCTAAACTGGTTGAGGCGTAAAGACCGCCCTGCCATCGCATCCTGATGGCACAGGCGTTGCTAATCGTCAGTGACTGGGGATTGCAGGGCCCAGTTTGAGACAGGGCGCCGCCGGGACGGTACATTTCGAGCCCGGCGGCGTATTTTTTTGGAACTGAGCAAGCCTTGGAAAAACCCGACCCGCAGGGCTGGGGAATTGGTGCGGGCCGGGTTTCCTCACTACATGCCGGGACGCATCACCATCGCCGGCGGATCATTGGCTGCGCGCAATCCGGTTTTTTCCTGCCGGGATTTGCATTCTTCGGGACTAGTTCTCCGCATCTTTTGGATGATGGCCTGCGTGGCCAACGGCAGGGTTGGAATGACACTCAACAGATCGCAGGCCGCTCCCGCTTGGCCTCACACGGCTCATCTTCGATGAGGGAGTACGAGTGAGCCCGGCTCCGACGCGAAATGCAGAAGCCCGACCCGCGGGGCTGGTTGCGGATCAGGCTTCCGTTCGCCGTGCCGATCCACGGGGATTGCTTCACCGGCACGGGGCCAGCCTGCGCCTGAAGGCCGGGGCCTCGCTATAACCCGTGCGGCTAAACCTGTATCGGGAATTAGCAACTCGGCCGTGCGCACCGGCGCACCCGCACGCGATCAGGGGCGCTTTGTGCATCCCTTGAAGCGGCCCACCTGCACGAGCCCATGCCGCCCGTGATTCAGTACCAATCCTTGTTGGTCTGGAAGCAAGCCCCAAAATTGGGTCGCCAGATGAACCCGGCACCGCACGGTGGGCGGGCACGAGACGTGACGGGGCATTCATTCGAAAATCGGGCGCGCCCGGTGCCCCAGCCCTCTACGACGCACGCACCCATCGAGGTTCTATAGCAGCCGGCGCCGCATCCACCTGTAGCATTGGCCGGGCCAGCGCCGGCGACAATAACGAATACAGCCGCGATCAGAAAAGTTCTCATTTGCCTTGCTCCGAGCTTCTCCCCCCAACCGTCGTCCGGCCCTAGAATAGATCGGATCACGGCGACGCGGAACAAGGCCGCGCTACGGATGGATTGCGCACCCGTCATTCGCGCCGGCGACGGCTGGCCCTTCAGATGGATGCGCTGCGAGCGCGGAAATGCGGCCCTAGCGCCGGGAGCGCGCCAGCGACAGGCTGTTCTGAAAGCGGCGAACAGGATTGCTGCGACGGCGCCGCAATTCCACGACCCGCCGCCGCCGGGGCCCCTCGATTTTCTCGAACATCTCAAGCCAGACCTCAAGCAGGTCCGATCGACGTTTGCGCGCTGTCATTCCCAGTCCCTCCTTTGGTGGGCCCGAGTCGCCATGGGCAAAAGAATAAACGAACCTGGTTGAGAACTGGTTGCCGCCGAATGCTCTCTGCCGCGTTCATGCGCTGTGTAAGCCGGCGCTGCTGCATCCAGGAACGAGCGCAAGACGTGCCCGCCGGCCTGAGAAACCAGCGGGCGACCCAGCGATTGTATGGAGTTTGCTTGCCTACTTCAGGGATGAATTGAGGGACGTGAGCTTGTCGGCGAGGGTCGAGCCCAGACCGCTCACGATGACGATGATCGCAAGTGCGATGCCTACGGCGATCAGACAATATTCGATGGCCGTGGCGCCGGATTCGTCCCGCCAGAACTTCAGAAGAAAACGCTTCATGCAATGCACTTCCTGCTCCGATGCCCAGGCGCTCGGCGCGGGCCGCGGCAGGAACGTGCCATCCAGGACCTAAAGACCTGTAAAGGCATAAGTTGCAATACGTACTATATATCACTTTAGGATGAGAAAGGTAGCGCAATCCTGCTTCTCGCGCAGGTCAATTTCCATCGACCATCGCCGGCACGTTTCGCGCCATCGCGAGCGCTGCATCGATTGAGCTGTATCGGGCCTGCGTGGCAGCGCGTCGCGTTCCCCAGGCAAACAGCCGAGCGCTCACGCTCTGGGGTAGGTGGATAAAGGCGGCGCCCGGCTGTTCGGCCGCGCGGCGGTGCGGCCCATCCATCAAACCAGCAATGCTCTAAATTGTAGTAAAAACCGGAATATAGAGGACTCGTTTAATGCGATGGTTGCGCTGCGGCGCGATAAGGCCGGCCCTCTGACGTCCGCCATGGCAATCGCTTCGTCCGTCCAGGTTCCCGATTAGGGTTAAGTCCAACCAAGCCGCGCGGCCGGCTCCTGCTGTGCTATTGCGCCCTTCGTTAAAGGGGAAAGCTCATGGCACTATCGAACCGGATCAGAAAAATGCTCGGCCTGTCAGTATTGGCGGCATTCGGTGCGCTGGAGCTCGTCCTTGTCGGCGCGGTCGTCGGCTTTGCGCTCGAAATGGTTTTCGGGATCGACCTGCCTTTGATCAATTGGGTGGATGCGGAAAGCTGAAGCGGATCGGAGCGACCAGCTTCCTCCCGCTTCACCCCTGCCCGTCCCCAAGACCGTATTCCTCATAGATCGTCAGCGGATCCCGCTCGGGAAACAACCGGCATTTGGCCTGGGCCAGATGCAGCACCACGCTGCCGGGCTGGCAGCCGGCGACCAGCAGCTTCTTGAGATCGTCCATATGCGCATGCGGCTGGTGTTTTTCGGGCAACTGCTCGAGCGCGACCAGCGCGGTGGCCAGGGCTTCCGTGACGACCCATTGGTCGTGGCCCGTGATCCCCTTCTTTGACATCGGACGTTCCTCCACGGATCATCCCCTTGCCCGTGCACAGTGTGCCACAGGCGCGTTCAGGCTCAAGCACCCGCAGCGAATGCACAGCAATCGCGCCCGGCTCCGATCGCCGTGCGACGGTCTGCGACACCATTCCCCTTGCCGCCATATCGGGGCGTCGGATTGGATGCTTCGGCCGGGGTCAGGGGGAAGCATGAAGCAACTGCAACCGCGGGAAGCGTCCCCGCTCTATGTCTGGCTGGCGTTCGTGCTGCTAGGCCTTGGCGTGATTGCCTATGTCGCCGGCTATCTGGTGTTCGAGGAAATCTTCGCCTTCCTGAAGTAAGCCGTTTCGCTCGCCACGCAGGCTCGATCGTTAAAAAGAAAATGCCCGCCGGAAGGCGGGCATTTTGACGTCGATGGTTCAGAGGCTCACCAGGTGTAGCGGAGGCCACCCTGCACGCCGTAGGTCTGAACCGCCGGCGGGTTCGGCACCACCACCCCTCTGTCGGTCGCCGCGGTACCGCTGCCGTGCGCTTCGAGATAGGACGAGAAGTTCGGGGTCCAGATCACGGTGATCTTGCCCGAAGCGCGGCCGCCGAGATTCGACGTGACGGCGGCGAAGGCCGGCGCGCCGGGAATAGCTACCGCCGGGAAATTCGAGTCGACGATCTTGTAGACGAACCCCGAAAGGGTCGGCTGGATGGTGTAGCCCATCCACTTCGTTTCAAAGCCGACGCGGCCGCCACCGTGCACTTCGGTGGTGTCGCCGAACTTGGTGCCGAAGTTGGACGTATAGAGCTCGGTATAAGTCACACCGGCGCTCGGTTCGAACCACACCGTGTAGGGGAATTCGAAGCGGTATTGCGCGTTGCCGGTGTAGGCGATCGAGCTGCTGTCCGGCGGGGCAACAACCAGGATCGGGGCGACATTCTTCACTGAACTGCTTGTCCAGGACAACAGGGCCGTGAAGTCGGCTGAGAACCCGCCGTTCAGGTATGAGAGGGTGCCCGAGGTCGAGGGGATCGATCCGGTGAAGTCGGGCGCGGGTGCGTTGAACCTGTTGTACGATTGCGACCAGGTGTGCGAACCGGTGCCGATAAACGTCAGCGCGTCAGTCGCCGTGAAGATGCCGATCTTCGTGATGTCGAAGGCACCGGTGACCGTCTGGGTGTGGATGTCGGTGCCGAACGTGGTAGCGCGATCGGCGTTGCCGACGAGGTTCGCGCCATAGAGCCAGGCCGAAACCGGCGCGGCCATCGCGGGCGCCTTGGCATAGGCCAGCGCGCCGAACGGATTTTCCATGCCCTTGGCTGCGAACGGGTCGCCGTTATCGAACTGCCCCTCTTCACCGCTGAACTGCAATCGGCCCGGCGGCGGTATCCGGCGCCGCAGGAGCTGGTCACGAACGTTCTCGATGATGTTCTGAACGACGCTGCTGATGATCCGCTGCTCGATATCGCTGGCATATTGCGCGGAAGCCGGCTTCGCCGTCAGCGCAAAAAGTGCCGCCGAAGCAAGCAAGATCTTGGAAAATCTAGAAAAAAACATTCGGGCCCCCAAAAGACTCGTATTCACGCCCGAAAAATATCCAAATGTTGCCGCGATCTAATAGTGCCGGAAAGACACAGTATTAGGGATTTAGAAACCAAATCGGTCCGTGTTCACCGGTATCGGTTCCACGGTTCCGCGTCTTCTCAACGGCTTGCCTGCCGCTTCTTCTTTTTCGGCCGGTAGACGCGTGGAGATGGCTGGCCAACCGTTGCAGCTTCAGCACGGTTTTCCGCCGCTTGCTGGTCCCTGATCTTGCGCCGGACGTCGTCGCGTACCCCCTGGATGATGGAGTCCCGGGTCGAGTCCGCCGGGGAATAGTCCTCCGCTCGCGCCGCTCCCGCCAGGGCTACGATCAGGCCGAGTCCGGCGAGCAAGGCCCGACAAAAACGAAATGTCTGCGTCATTCGAAAAACTCCATCGCCGGCATCGCCGCGCGGCATTCCAGGATCAGTTCAGCACCGCAAGGCAAGGTATATTGTTGCCCTTGTCCCTCGCGGTTCCGTGCGGTGCGTCACAGTCCGCAACTTCTTGCCCACAGATGATCGCAATTGGTACTGTGCGCGCAAATTATTGTTTTCGGACGTTGAATTTCGAGACTCGATAATGCGCAACCTGATTTCCAAGGCAGCCGCGCATGAGTGCGGCCAAGCTTCCCCTCGTAAACAGCCCCTCGCCTCTGCGCTTCGCGCCGCCGCCTGCGGCGCAACGCTGCTGGCGCTCTCAATCGCCAACGCGTCTCGCGCGGCGGCCGAAGAAAAGATCGCGCTGGTGATCGGCAACAGCGAATACCGCAAGGTCGACCGGCTGACCAACCCGGCCAACGATGCCGCCGACATGGCCGCCTCGCTCACCAGGCTCGGCTTCAACGTCAAGCATCTGTCCGACCTCGATTTCGCCGCCTTCCGCCGTGCGCTGATCGATTTCGGCAACGCGGCCAAGAGCGCCGACAAGGCGGTCATCTTCTTCGCCGGCCATGGCGTCGAGATCGACGGCAAGAACTGGCTGATCCCCGTTGACGCCCAGATCAAGTCCGAGATCGACGTCTATGCCGAAGCCATCAACCTCGAGACCCTGATCGATATTTCCGTGATGCCCAAGGTGATCGGGCTGGTGGTTCTCGATGCCTGCCGCAACGATCCCTTTGCGTCGACCAATCTGGCCGCAGGACGCGCGCTGGCGAATCCGACCAATCCCGCGGGCAAGGGAAAGGACGCCGCCAAGAAAGGGGCCCAGACGGCGGCGCCGGCCAGGCCCGCACTGGCGATGCCCGCCGAGACCTCGGCGCGAGGCCTTGCACCGGTCGAGGTCAACGACAACGTGCTGGTCGCCTTCGCTGCTGCGGCCGGCACCACGGCGAATGACGGTACCGGACGCAACAGCCCCTACTCCGGCTCGCTGCTGCGCCACGTCGAAACGCCCGGCCTCGAGATCAACTATCTCTTCCGCACGGTCTATGACGACGTCGTGCGCGAAACAAAGACTCAGCAGCCGGCGGTTTACGGCACGCTCTCCAGCGAAGAGATCTACCTGAAGGGCGATGCCGCGGTCGCGGCCGCTGATGCCGCGGCGGAAGCCGAGCGGGTCGCCTGGACGTTCGTGCGCGCCACCAACGAGATCGCCACGCTCCGCCGTTTCACCGAGAAATTTCCCGCCAGTACGCACGTCACCGAGGTCAACGACCGGATTGCCCAACTCGAAGGCGCGGAAAAGTTTGCGTGGTCGACCGTCGAGAAACAGAACACGGCCTCGGCTTACCGCGCATTCCTGGACCTCTATCCCTACAGCGAGCATGTCGACGCCGCCAAGGTGACGCTCGCCAAATTGCAGGCTTCCGGTCAGACGGATTCGCAGCCGGTCGATCTGACGCCTCCGCCGCCTTCGACGTTCCAGCTTGCCTCCACCTCGCCCGAGGCAACGGCGAAAAGCCACGACTCCATTGACCGGGCCTGGGACGTGCTGCGCGACTCCAAGGATAAGAATATCGTGCAGCCGTTCGCCGAAAAATATCCCAGCATCCGCGATCATCGGCTGCCCGCGGGCAGCGACATCGCGCTGCGGCCCATCAATCCGACGGACTGGATGATGCGCACGGGACAGGACAATGACGTCAATCTCTGCTTCGCCGGCAATCTGTCCGCGTGCACCAAGGCTGTCGTCAAATACCCTGATTACATGCAGCTCCGCTTTCAACTCTGCCGCACTTCCGGCAACAAGAACCGCTGCATGGAAAAAGCCATCGAGGATGCGCGCAAGAACGGCTACCTCGTTTCGGCCTATACAAGGTCGGAACGGGAAAAGGTGCGGAACCGCGAGTATCGCCGCGTTGCCGAGCGCGTGAACCAGAACGTCAGCAATGTCGTGAGCAACGTTGTCAGCAATGTCGTCAGCAACGCGGTAAGCAATGCCGTCAGCAACGCAGTCTCGCAGGCAGCAAGCAATGCGGCGGCTGCCGCCGCTTCCCGCGCGGCGAGCGCCGCCGCCGCCGCGGCCGCGGCAAATGCGGCTTCCAACGCGGCATCGAACGCCGCCGGCCGAGCTGCGTCCAATGCGGCAAGCCAAGCGGCATCGAACGCCGCAAGCAGGGCGGCTTCATCCGCCGCATCGAATGCGGCGAGCCGGGCAGCGTCGGCGGCGGCCTCGAACGCCGCCAGCAAGGCTGCATCGAATGCCGCGGCGAATGCGGCGAGCAGGATCCCGGTGCCATCAGACATCCGCCTCAAGCAGGACATCACCGCGCTCGGCCGGACGCATGATGGCCTGCGCCTCTACCGTTACCGCTATATCGGCGACGACACGCTTTATGTCGGCGTCATGGCGCAGGAAGTGGCCGTGCGCGTGCCATCGGCTGTTTCGCGAACGGACGACGGTTATCTTCAGGTGGACTACGGCATGTTGGGCTTGAAATTCCTGACCTGGCAGGACTGGGTCGCGGAACATCCGGCCGGCGCAACCAACTGAAGAAGCGGCCTTTGCGGATTCTGGCGCTTGCATTTGCTCTGGTCCTGCCGCTCGCCTTTGGCAGCGACGCCGGCGCGTCGGAAAACCGCGTCGCGCTGGTGATTGGAAATTCCAGCTACCAGCATGCGCCTCGCCTCGCCACGCCCGTCAACGACGCCGAGGATATCGCGAAGGCGCTCGGCGGCCTTGGTTTCGACGTCGTTCTTCGGCGTGACACGGCCGCGAGCGACTTAAGGCAGACGCTCCAGGATTTCGCCGAGAGATCCACCAAGGCCGATTTCGCAATCATCTATTTTGCAGGCTACAGCCTCAACGCCGGCGTCGACGGCTATCTGATCCCGGTCGATGCCCGGCTCGCCACGCCGGACGCTTTCCGGACCGAGACCATCACGCTGCGCGCGGCCATGCTCCAGGTCGCCGGAGCACGCGTGCTCGGGCTCGTCATTCTCGATGCACTGCGGGGAAATCCCTTCCCCGCTAAACTCGGGCGGCAGGACTCTGGCCGCGACTTCGATGTGCCATCGTCCGGCGGCCTCGATGCATCGCGCAACGCGCTGGTGTTCTTTGCCACCGAACCGTCGCGGACGTCGGAGGAAGGCCAGGGCCGCAACTCTCCGCTGGCGGCGGCGCTCCTGAAATATCTTCCCGAGCCCGATCTCGAGATCAGCTTCCTGTTCCGCAACGTGCGCGACGAAGTGCGGAATTCGACGCGGCAGAAGCAGACGCCGTACATGTACGGCCAGCTCTCACGAGGCAAGATCTATCTCAATGCCGTCAAGCAAGCCGCGTTTTCGCCGGTTCAAGCCGACCCGTCGGCGGCCCTTCCCTGCGACAATCTTGCCGCCGCGCCTGACGACTCCAAGCGCGGTCTCGGCGTCAAGGGCGTCAAGCTCGAGGACATCAAGCCGGCACTGGCGATCGCCGCATGCTCGCAAGCCGTCAGGGAACTTCCCGGCGTCGATCGATTCCACTACCAGCTCGGCCGCGCGCTGTATGCGGTGCAGGACTATCCGGCCGCGCTTGCCAGCTACAAGAAGGCGTTCGAGCTCGGCAACACGCGGGCGCTCTACGCGCTGGGCTCGATGTATGACAATGGCGAGGGTGTCGAAAGGGATCCGGCGCGCGCCCGCTTCTATTACGAGATCGCCGCCGAAATGAAATTTGCGCCTGCAATCGTCAGCCTCGGCTTGCAGCAAGAGCGCGGCCTGGGCGGCGACAGGAATCCGGCCAAGGCCTATGCGCTGTATCAGCGCGCGGCCGATCTCGGCGACGCAAAGGCCATCAACAAGCTGGGAGAGCTGACCGAGAAGGGGCTGGGCGTGGAGGCCAACGTGAAACAGGCCCGCGCGCTCTACGAGAAGAGCGCCGCGATGGGCGATCCCGACGCGATGGTCAACCTGGCCCGCTGCTCCGCCAACGGCATTGGAGGAAAGAAGGACATCCCCGAGGCAAGGCGATTGCTGCAAAAGGCAGCGCAGGCAGGGAGCAAGGAAGCGAAAGCCATTCTTGCGAGTGTCGGTAGCCCCAGGGACACGCCGAAGAATGCCCCCAAGAATCCTCCAAAGGATTCCGGACGGAAGTAGTCAGACAGCCGCGCGAACGCGGGACGCTGTTGACGGCCATAGTTATGTGATATTCATCACATCCATTACGGCGAACGACTGTCTACTCAGCAGCGACTAACAATCGGCGGGACTGGGACATAAGCCGAATTCTGGATGAGGTTTTTCGAGATGAAACGAACGTTTGCCGTTTGCGTGAGCTTGCTGGCACTGGCGGCCCCCGCCGCAGCCCAGACACCTGTCGCCGTCGTTGAGGAGGTGCAGGGCAAGGTCACCGGCGCCGAATTCATGGACTATGTCACCCCCAAGACCGTGATCAAGCTTGGTGACGGCGGCTCGGTCGTGATCAGCTACATGAACTCCTGCCGCCGCGAGACGATCAGCGGCATCGGCACGGTCATCGTCGGCACCGAAGAGAGCAACGTGCATCTCGCCGACGTCAAGGCCGAAACGACCAAGTGCGATTCCAGGCAGACACATGCCACGACCAAGGCCACCAGCGAAGTCGCCGCCACCGTCTTGCGCAGCGTCAAGAAGGGCAAGGACGCCGACATCCAGGCGGACTTGACGCTTTACGGCACCTCTCCCTTGTTCGAGGTCAAGGGCAAAGGCACGCTCGTCATCGACCGTCTCGACGTCAAGGGCGAGCGCCAGCAGGTCGAGATCAACGGCAAACAGCTCAGGGGACGCTTTTACGATTTCGCCGGCACCAACCGCACGCTCACGCCAGGCGGAGTCTACGCCGCGACATTCGCATCGCAGCGAATCGTGTTTCGCGTCGATCCCGAGGCCAAACCGGGGCCGACGCCGATCGTCGGGCGCCTGATCCGCATCCAATAAGCTTGCCGGGCGCGGAGCGGTGAGCATCGGGCGCATCACGCGCGACGCAATTGCCATCACGCTGATCGTGCTGGTGTGTTCAGCCGTCTCGGTGTCGCCCGCGCTCGATCGCGTCCACGGCCTGTCGCTCGACATCCTGACGGCGCTGCGCTGGCAGTTTTTCGGCAAGCCGCACGATCCTGCCAAATCGCCCGCGGTTGTCGTTGCGATCGACGAGGAAACCTACCGGGCGGCTCCGTTCAAGGGTACGCCCACCCTGACCTGGACCGGTGAGATCGGGCGCGTGTTAAGTGCGGTGATCGAGGGCGGCGCAAAAGTGGTCGGCTTCGACGTGGTCATCCCGAACTCGCTTGAGCAATCGGAGGTACCGTTCGGCGACGGCGTGCTCGGTGAAAAGGTCCGTGGCTTCGACCGCGATTTCCTGCGCGCGCTGGCGGGCGCAGCATCATCAGGCAAGGTCGTGCTTGGTGAGGTCCTGCGCGGGGATCAGCCGATCAGACCCTCCGCCGGACAGCGGATCGCCGTCAGGCAGCAACAGAATATCCGGCCGCTCAACGTCTATACCGACAGCGACGATGTCGTTCGCCGGGCATTGTTGTCGTTTTCCGTGGATGGCGGCACCCTGCCCGGCATGGCCGTCGAACTGGCCGCCCGCGCGCTCAACGCAAAACCGGAATTCGGCGCGAACGGATCGGCCACGCTCGCGGGCTACCGCATCCCGGTCAGCCTCCCCAACACCATGACGCTCAATTTCGCGGGCGGCGCGGACGATATCCCGACCTTCTCCCTCGCAGACCTGCGTGCGTGCGCGCTCAGAAACGACAAGGATTATTTCCGCCGCTGGTTTGACGGCAAGGTCGTCATTCTCGGAACGGTGCTGGATGGCGAGGATCGCCGCTTCACCTCAAAGCGCTTCGCCACCGGCAAGGAAGGCGCGCGGGCGCCCCGCTGCACGGACGAGGTCAAACCGGTCGCTACATCCTTTCACCGCAGCTCGATCGCCGGAATCTACATCCATGCCACTGCCGTCAACAATCTGATCGGTCAGAATGCGCTGACCGAGCTCGGCAAGCTGCCCATTTTCCTCATCGCAGCCGGTTTCGCCGCACTCGCGGCGGTGGCGGCCCGGCTGCTCAGGCCGATGGCCGCCGCCATCACGTTCGCTGCCATCACGGCCATTGGCGTGATCGATGCCACGGTCGCCTTCGATCATGGATTGGCGCTTCCGATCGTCGAACCCTTCGTTGCGGGCATCGGTGCGTTGGTTGCAACGATCGGTTATCGCTTTGTCGCCACCGACAAGGACCGGCGGCTGCTGCAAAAGAGCTTTGCCCTGTATCTGGCGCCCCACGTCATCAACCGGATGCTGGCGTCGAACAAGCTGCCCGAGCTTGGCGGGGAAACCCGCAACGTCACGGTGTTCTTTTCCGACATCGAGGGATTTTCGCTGCTCGCGGAAAAGATGCCGCCCGATGGCCTGGTCGCGCTGATGAACGCGTATCTGTCTGAGATGACCGACATCATCGAGAACCACGGCGGCTATGTCGACAAATATATCGGCGACTCCATCGTCGCCGTGTTCGGCGCACCCGCCGACGATCCCGACCATGCGGCAAATGCGGCGCGTGCCGCCCTTGCATGCAGCGCGCGCCTCGACGAGCTCAACCGTGACGCCGAAGCGTTCCGCGACGTCAAGCTGAAGCAGCGGATCGGCATCAATTCCGGCGAGGCGCTGGTCGGGAATTTCGGATCCAGCCGCCGCTTCAATTATTCGGTCATGAGCGATGCCGTGAACCTCGCCTCACGCCTCGAGGGCGCCAACAAGTTCTACGGCACCACGGTCATCGCCTCGGAAGCAACCGTCGCGATCGCGGGCGAAGGCTTTGCCTGGCGCGAGCTCGACGCCGTCAGGGTCAAGGGTCGGATGCAGCCGCTCAAGATCTTTGAATTGCTGGCAGCGGCTGACAGTCTGTCGGATCAGCAAAAGTCCGAGATTGCCGGTTATGCCGAGGGACTGGCGCATTGGCGCGCCGGCGAGTTCACTGCGGCCGCCGCCTGCTTCGAAAGATCGGCGGAGACCGACCGGCCCGCATCGATTTTCCTCGAGCGCGCCCGGCAACTGGCGGCCAACCCGCCGGACGATGGATGGGATGCAATCCGCACACTGGAATCCAAATAGGTTCGTCACGGCCGCGTGTTGCAACAGTAACAAGGTTTGGATACGACCTTGGCGATGACGAGAAATCTCGGACGGATCGCCGCGCTTGGCGCGTTACTCATCTCTTCGGCGGCCTACGCCGAAAATCCCTCCGTTGCCACCGCGATCTCTCCAATCTTCGGCCAGTTGGTGGCGTTCTCGATGCCGATGACATTCGTCCCCGCGTTCGAAGAGACGAAAGGGCCGAGTTATATTCGTGAGGCCGTGCTGAAGGGCGAGACCATCGCCCGTTGGACCCAGATGATTACGATCACCGGCGCCAGGGGCGCCGCCGGAAATCCGAAGGCTACGCCCGAAACGGTGGCCGGATTTATCGCCGCCGGATTCAAGAACGCGTGCCCCGACACATTCACGGCCCAAGGGGTGGGCGCAACGAAATTCGGCGGCCACGAAGCCTATGTCGCGATCGCCGGCTGTGGGAGAGTGGAATCCAGCGCCGACAAGCACAGCGAGACCGCGCTGATCGTCGCGATCAAGGGCAGTGTCGACTATTACACCATGCAATGGGCCGAGCGAGCCGGTCCGTCCGGCAAGCCTGCGATCGATGCTGCCAAATGGCAGGCCCGGCTGCGCCAGTTGCAGCCGATCCGTCTCTGTCAGATCGTGCCGGGCGAAACCGCGCCGTATCCGAGCTGCGTCGGCAGAAACTGAGCCGCGGCAATTTTTCCCGCGCGAAAGCTGTTCCGTCCGGCGCAGCCCTTCCGCGGAATGCCTATATGCCGTCCGGCGGCTTGCGGCCGCGCTTCCCAACAGAAGGTCTCTTTGTGCTCTATCTTGAACTCGCCATCGTCACGGTCCTGATTGTCGTCAACGGGCTCCTGTCGATGTCGGAACTGGCGATCGTGTCGTCGCGTCCGGCGCGGCTGGCCGCGCTGGTCGAAAAGGGCGTCAGCGGTTCCCGCCGCGCACTGGCGCTGGCGTCCGATCCCGGAAAATTCCTCTCCACCGTGCAGATCGGCATTACGCTGATCGGCGTGCTGTCAGGCGCGTTCTCCGGCGCCACGCTGGGCCAGCGGCTGTCGCTATGGCTGGTTGATTTCGGGCTGTCGAAAGGCGTGGCCGACACCGTCGGCGTGGGCCTCGTGGTGGGCGTCATCACCTATGCTTCCCTGATCGTTGGCGAACTCGTGCCGAAGCAGATCGCATTGCGCGATCCCGAGGCCGTCGCCGTAAAGGTCGCGCCCGCGATGATGCTGCTCGCAAAAATCTCGCTGCCGCTGGTGTGGCTGCTGGATCGTTCCGGCAAGGGGATCCTCTGGCTGCTCGGTCACCGCAGCGACCGCGAGGAGAAAGTCAGCGAGGATGAGATCCGTACGCTGGTGGTCGAAGCGGAAAATGCCGGCGTGCTCGAGCCCGGCGAGAAGGAAATGATCGCGGGCGTGATGCGGCTCGGCGACCTTCCGGTCGGCGCGGTGATGACGCCGCGGCACGAAGTCAGCATGATCGACCTTGCCGATCCACAGGCCGAGAGCCTTGCCGCGCTGCTCAAGACCGCGCATTCGCGCAGCGTCGTGTTTGACGGTAGCCGCGACCATGCGCTTGGAATCGTGCACGCCAAGGACATGCTCGACGCCTATTTGACGGGGGTTACACCCGACATCCGCGCGCTGATGCGCGAGGCGCCCATCATCCCCGAAACCGTCGATGCACGGGATGTCGTCGCGATCCTGCGCGAGTCGCCGGTGCATATCGGCCTGGTGCACGACGAGTACGGCGTGTTCCAGGGCGTGGTGACGAGCGCGGACATTCTGGAGGCCATCGTCGGCTCCTTCCATACACGTGAAGGTCCGGCTGAACTTCCTTACGTCAAACGCGAGGACGGCTCCTATCTGATTTCCGGCTGGACGCCGGCGCTGCAAGCCGCGGACCTGCTTGGCATCGAGTTGCCCTTGTCGCGGCCCTACCAGACCTTTGCCGGCTTTCTGCTGCAGGAGTTCGCCGCCATCCCCGATGTCGGCGACAAGGTCAGCGCCGGCGGATGGCAGTTCGAGGTCGTCGATCTCGACGGCCGACGCATCGACAAGGTCCTGGCGACGCGGCAAGAAGGTTGAATCAAGAAGAAGGGTTGAATCAAAAAGGCGCGGGTCATGCCCCGCGCCTTTTCCGATCCGCCGACTTAAGTCTCAAGCCTCAGTACTTGAATATCAGTACTTCGCGACCACCGGCCCGCCCCAGCCGAAGCGGTAGTTGATGCCGGCCTTGACCGTGTGCACGTCAAATCCGACCGAGAGGCCGGGAGGCGCGAGCGCCGCGAGATAGGTCTGTTCGCTGTAGCGCGCGAACATGTACTCGCCCTTGGCGGACCAGTTGCCAGCGAAGGCGAATTCAACACCGCCGCCGACGGTCCAGCCGTTGTGGGTTTGCGATTCGGAAATCGTCACTCCGAGCGCCGTCCCGCTGATCTCGTTGTTCAGCCAGGCATAACCGCCCTTGGCGTAGAGCAGCACAGTGTCCGCTGCAAAACCGACGCGGCCGGTGACCGAGCCGAAGGCCTGCATCTTGTCGGCTACGGTTACGATGCCGACAGTCGTCGAACGGCCAATATCGGCCCACGCAGCGTCCGCCTCGATACCAATGACGAAGGCGCTGCCGACCGGCTGATAGTTGAAACCAACCGTGCCGCCGGCGAAGCCGCCACTGAAGTCATTGCCCGTGGTGGCGAAGCCATTGACCGAGGCCCGATCGGACCAGCCATAGCCGCCCATCACACCGACATAAAACCCGCTCCAGTTGAACGCCGGAGATATCGGCGCCTTGACCGGCGCGCGTGCAGCCGCCGGCATGTCAGCCGCGCACGCAGCACTAACCGACGCCGCCAGCGCCAGAATTACCAAACCACTTCTTTTCATTAGAACGCCCCTATGCGTAGTTCCCACTGCATCCAAATCACAACCTCAGATATCGATCAATAGTGCTGACACATTTTTGCTGCTTTTTGTGGCAGCGGCGCAACAGTTGCGTTGTTGATAACCTCGCGCCGTGTTTCAGGCCCGGCGTGGACAGGCGCGCCTCACATGCTATCGACGGGCGGCGACGCCTACCCACGGACGGAAAATCTCATGCGGATCACCCTCGTCGGCTCCCGCCATTTTGGCGTGACGACCCTCAACATGCTGCGAGAGCGCGGTGTCGATATCGCCCGGGTTATCGTGCATGACCCCGAGGATCGCCTGGCTGGTGCCGCCAAGGCCGCCGGAATCGATGTCGTCGTGCAGGCGGATCCCAGGATCGTCGCGGCTTCGGAGATTGCGCCGGACACCGACCTGATCGTAACAGCGCATAGCCACGCCCGCATCAGCCGCGAGGCGCTGCACGCGGCACGGCTCGGCGGCATCGGCTATCATCCTTCACTCCTGCCCCGGCATCGCGGCATCGCCGCCGTGGAATGGACCATCAAGGAAGGCGATCCGATCGCCGGCGGCAGCGTCTATCACCTTGCCGAGCGCATGGATGCCGGCGCCATTGCCGCGCAGGACTGGGTTTTCGTCCGCAAGGGCGAGACTGCCCGGGAACTCTGGGAACGCGCGCTGGCGCCGTTGGGCCAGCGGCTGCTGGGCGAAGTGATCGACTATGCCAAGGCCCACAAGTCGCTGCCGGCCAAGCCGCAGGACGAGCAGTTCGCTACCCTGGCGCCCAACCTGACGCCAGCCAAGCACTAGGCTCGCTGGTCGATCCTAGAAAGGGTATTATAGTAGCGAAACAAAGTGATATTTTGTTCCGTGGCTGGAACCAAATTCACCACGATGTGCTTGTGTTCACAGGAACTTTCCTTGATGCTGCGGCGCATCAAAGTTTCGTCACATTCTGCCGAAATAAGCCGCTACAGCATCACCCGACATTTGAAGGATTGATTCATGCGTCACAACCGCATCCGCTTGCTTTTTGCTGCTTCCCTGCTCGTTGCCGGCCTCGCCAGCGCTTCCGCGTCCGCCCAGCACCCTTATGACGGCCTGTGGCAGGTTACCGTGGCCACCAAGACCGGCAGTTGCGATGCGCAGACCACCTCAACCCTGACTGTCACCGACGGCAAGATTTCGGGTGGCCCGATCTCGGGCAGCGTCAGCACCGGGGGTCTTGTGCGAGTCTCGATCAATGGTGCATATGCGAACGGTCAACTCAGTGGCAACTCCGGATCGGGGAAGTGGAATGGTGCATCAGCGGGCGTCCCGTGCAGCGGTCGATGGGAAGCTTCCCGTCGCTAAATCTTTGGCTCGCACCTTCGCTCATTCGCGGCGGCTCGCATTTGCAGCCGCCGCTTTTTTTGTAACGTCAACCGCCGTCGCGCATGCCCAGGCGGGCGGACCTTTTGCCGGCATGGCGGGCAATTGGCACGGCGGCGGCACGGTGACGCTGGATGACGGCTCGAAGGAGCGGCTGCGCTGCCGCGCCACCTACACCGTGCCCGGCGGCAGCATGAGTATGGTTTTGACCTGCGCCAGCGACGCCTACAAGTTCGACCTGCGCGCCGAGGTGGTTGCACAGGGTGGCGAGGTTTCCGGCACCTGGAGCGAAACCAGCCGCAATGTCGGCGGCAACCTTGCCGGCCGCGGCGGTGGCGGCAATTTCCAGGTGGTGGCGACCGCCGCCGGCTTTAACGCCAATATCAGCCTGCGCACGGCGGGCAACAAGCAGTCGATCACGATCCGCGCCGACAACATCTTCCGCGGCGCCGATCTGTCGATGTCGAAATAAGGCAGATCATACCCTCGGGCTGAACCCCCGGGCTATCGCATATGAGCGAGGACTCGATGAGGCGACTTCGTTGTGGCCATCCTTCGAGACGCCCGCCTTTGGCGGGCTCCTCAGGATGAGGTCTTGTTTCGCAGTAAAATCCTAGGACCCTCATGGTGAGGAGCGCCGCTTGCGGCGCGTCTCGAACCATGAAGGCCGGGCTCGCTCACACGCTCAATGGGTCATATGCGATAGCCCTGGGCTGAACCCCGAGGGTATTTTGTCTACGCGGTTTTCGGCTTTTGCAGCCTGTCCGCGGTTTCCTTCATGGTTTTTGCGATCAGCAAGGCCTGCTCTTTGGTGAGCGCAAAATCCTGCACGCCCTTGTGCGTGGTCAGCGACAGCACCAGGACGTCAGGCTGGCTCTCGGGCCAGCCGGTGGCGAAGGCAGTGACAAAATCCGCTGAAGTTTTTCGTTGGGTCATCGTCCGAAGAGTTTCCTATGCCGGGATGAAAGCGGTGACTTCGATTTCGACTTTTGCTCTCTCGTCGACGAGGCCGCCGATATAGAGCAGCGTCGACGGCGGAAAGTTGCGGCCGAGCGTTTCCTTCCACGCCGCGCCGATGCCCGCGCCCGCGGTCTCATACTCGCTGCGGCTGGTCAGATACCAGGTCAGCCGCACGATGTGCTCGGGGCCAGCCCCTGCTTCGCCGAGCAGCTTGACGATGCGCTTCAAGGCCGAGCCGACCTGGGCCGCCATGTCGGGCGCGTAGTCGCCCTTCTCGTCGCCGCCGGTCTGGCCGGCCAGCACCACCCATTTGCCGGGGCCATCCACGGTAACGCCGTGCGAAAAGCCGCGCGGTTTCGACCATTCGGCCGGTTGCAGAATGCGCATGAAAATTCCTCCCTGGAACAGGCGGCTTCCTTAGCACCGTTCAGGCCGATGATCCCACTGCGAAAATCGTCTCGCGCATCGCGGGGTCGGCAGATTTGCCCGTTGCAAAGGCAGGCAAGGTCGAACATACCGGCCTCCCCGCTTTGAAACTCCTGCCGATGGAACGCACCCCCTCCAAACCGATGGCCGCGCTGTGGATGGCCGGCTGGCTCGCGCTGATGCTGATGATCACGGTCGCCGGCCGTGAGGTGTTGCGTGAGCTGAACGTGTTCCAACTGATCCTGATCCGCTCCAGCGTCGGGCTCCTCCTGCTCTATCCGCTGATTCATCGCGCCGGCGGTTTTGCGGCCATCAGAACCCAGCGTCTGCCATTGCATATCGGGCGCAACACCATCCATTTTGGAGCGCAGCTCGGCTGGTTCTTTGCGCTGACGCTGATTCCGATCGGCCAGGTCGTGGCGATCGAATTCACCATGCCGATCTGGACCGCCATCGTCGCCGCGCTGTTTCTCGGCGAGCGCGTCACGCTCTGGAAGTTCGGCGCGATCGTGCTCGGCATTATCGGCGTCGTCACGATCGTTCGTCCCGCGGCCGGTGAGATCAATATCGGGCAATTGATCGCACTTGCGGCCGCCGTCGGCTTTGGCGTTTCCGTGGCCATGGTGAAGTCGCTGACCCGCACCGAACAGACGGTGACGATTGTCCTCTACATGGCTCTGGTGCAGGTCGTCGGCAGTCTGCTCCCCGGCCTCTATGTGTGGACCTGGCCATCGCCGACCGCGTGGGGCTGGGCTATCGTGGTGGCCTTCTGCGGCACGTTCTCGCACTATTGCATGACGCGGGCGATGCTATACGCCGATGCCACCGTCGTGGTTCCGATGGATTTCCTGCGGGTTCCGCTCACCGCCTTGATGGGCTGGCTGCTCTATTCGGAGCGGCTGGATGCCTTCACCGTGCTTGGCGCGGCGCTGATCCTCACCGGCAATTTCCTCAACCTGAGGCCGGGCAGTCCCGCGCCGGCGCGCGCAAGTACCTGACATCCACAGAATTTCCTTCCCGATTCCTCTGCCATTTGTGATCCAGATCACGCAGCCTTGGCGGCCGGCTGCGTAACCGTTGCGGCCGATGGCCGGCGCTGAAAGATGGGCACGGGCGCTCAATTTTTTCTGGCGCGAAGCATGGCCGTTTCATGTAGTCTGTGTGGCAGCGTTACTGCCAAAACGTTTTCGATTCTGCGGGGTATTTTCCAATGCGCTACTTCACCCTCATCGTTTCGCTGGTCTGCATGGCATTTGCGGCGACCAGCGCCAAGGCCGACAAGCGCGTCGCCTTCGTCGTCGGCAACGGCACCTACAAGAACGTGGCCCAGCTTCCCAATCCGCCGATCGACGCCAAGGCGATCGCCGGCGCGCTGCGCAATGTCGGCTTCGAAGTGGTCGAAGGCTCCAACCTCACCCGCGACAAGATGACCGAGCGGCTGCTCGATTTCGGCAAGCGCGCGCAAGGCGCCGACGTCGCCGTGTTCTTCTATGCCGGCCACGGCATCGCCATCTCGGGCACCAACTATCTCCTGCCGGTCGATGCCGACATCAAATCCGAAATGGACGTGAAGCTCGGGGCCGCCATCAACATCGACCTCACACTCGAGCAGACCATGGGCGATGCCAAGGTCAAGCTGGTGTTCCTCGATGCCTGCCGCGACAATCCGTTCGCCGCCAAGATCAAGTCGAACTCGGCGACCCGCAGCGTCAACGTGCAGACCGGCCTTGCCGAGATGAAGTCGGGCGAAGGCACCCTCATCGCGTTTGCGACCGGCCCCGGCCAGACCGCGCTTGACGGCACCGAAGGCGGCAACTCACCGTTCACGCGCGCGCTGCTCGCCAACATCACCCAGCCCGGCGTCGAGATCCAGCAGGCCATGACCAAGGTCCGCGCCCAGGTCAACGAGGAGACCAACAAGGGGCAGCTTCCCTGGGGCCACACCAACCTGATCGGCTCGGTCTACCTCAACGGCGCGCCCGCCCCGGCCGCCCCCGGCGCCGCGCCGAGCGCGCCCGCCGTCGCTGCTGTTACGCCGGGTTCGGAGGTCGAGGTGGAGTTCTGGCGTTCGATCAAGGACTCCAACAAGCCCGAAGAGCTACAGGCCTATTTGACCAACTACCCGAACGGCCAGTTCAGGCCGCTGGCGCTGTCGCGCATGGCAGCGCTGGAAAGCGGCAAGACGGATAAGGACAGCCAGACCCGCAACCTCACCACCGGCATTGATCCTGCAACCTTCACCGCGGAATCGAGCCAGCTCACCGAGGACCAGATCGGCCTCGACAAGGGCCAGCGCCGCGACGTGCAGCGCCGCCTCAATGGCCTCGGCTTCGATAACAAGGTCACGGGCGCGTTCAACGAATCCACCCGCTCGGTGATCAAGCGCTGGCAGGCCGCGCGTGGCTATCCCGCCAGCGGCTATCTCAACAAGCTCCAGCACAAGGCGCTGCTGACCGAAATCGTGGCGACTACGCCGACCGCGAGCTCCAGCGACGAGGAGCCGAAGCAGCGTCGCCGCGCCAGCAGCGGTGGTGGCGGAGGCGGTGGCGGCGGCTATCAACAACAACGCTCCCACGGCCCGGATCCCGCCGGCGCCGGCCGCTTCATCGGCGGCGTGATGGGCGGCATGCTCCGCTGAGCCGTGATCGCCTCAGACAGGCAAAAGCCCGGGATCATCTCCCGGGCTTTTTGTTCTGCTGATCCAATGCTCGGCACCGTCACCCTGAGGCACTCGCGAAGCGAGCCTCGAAGGGCGACGGCCCGTCGGTGGCCGATTCATCCTTCGAGGCCCGCGCGTTTGCGAGGGCGCCTCAGGATGACGGGTATGCTTACTTCCCCGCCGCCTTGCGCAGCGCCTCGTTGATCCGGTCCTGCCAGCCGGGACCGCCCTCCTGAAAGTATTCCAGCACATCCTGGTCGATGCGCAGCGTCACCTGCTCACGCACGCCGGGGATCGCCGCCTGCTTCGGCGGGGCTTCCACCGGCTTGGTCGTGGTGCGCTTGAAGGCTGCTTCCGCTTCGGTGCGGGCATCGTTCAGGGTTCGCGGCCGTCGCGGCTGGTCGGGCATGAATCAGATTCCTTCAAACAGGGCGGTCGACAGATAGCGTTCGGAGAACGACGGCACGATGGCGAGCACCGTCTTGCCCGCCGCTTCCGGCCGCTTGCCGACCTCCAGCGCGGCGGCAATCGCCGCACCCGAAGAGATGCCGCCGGGAATACCCTCCTGGCGCGCCAGCGCGCGCGAGGTTTCGATCGCGGTCGCGCTGTTGACCTTGACGATCTCGTCGATGACAGAGCGATCCAGAATGTCCGGAATGAAACCGGCGCCGATGCCCTGGATCTTGTGCGGCGTGTGCTGCCCGCCCGACAGCACCGGGCTTTCCTCCGGCTCGACCGCGATGATCCGGAGCGACGGCTTGCGCGGTTTGAGCACCTGGCCGACGCCGGTGATGGTCCCGCCGGTGCCGACGCCGGCCACGAAGAAATCGATATTGCCGCCGGTGTCGTTCCAGATCTCCTCCGCCGTGGTGCGGCGATGGATTTCTGGATTGGCGAGGTTCTTGAACTGCTGCGGCATCACGGCATTGGGCGTGGTCCGCACCAGCTCCTCCGCCGTTGCGATCGAACCCTTCATGCCCTGCGCCGCCGGCGTCAAAATGATCTCGGCGCCGAGGAAGGCCAGCATCTTGCGCCGCTCGATCGACATCGATTCCGGCATCACCAGTTTCAGCCGGTAGCCGCGCGAGGCCGCGACAAAAGCGAGCGCGATGCCGGTATTGCCCGAGGTCGGCTCGATCAGCACGGTGTCGGCGTTGACGATGCCCGCCTTCTCCATCGCGATGATCATCGCAGCCCCGATGCGGTCCTTCACACTCGCCGCAGGGTTGAAATATTCGAGTTTTGCTAAAATCGTGGCGTTGACGCCGTGGGCTTGCGGCAGCTTGCGCAGGCGCACGATCGGCGTATCGCCGATGGCGTCCACGATGGAATCGAAGACGCGGCCGCGGCCGGGACGGTGCACTGCACCCGTGGTTGACGAGGCGTCCATCGCAAGCGCTCCTGTTGGCGAGATGTGCGGGGGAATTGCAGTTCCCCAAGTTAGGTGCACCGCATGGCTACGCGCAAGGTGCAACGCGTGCATCAAAGAATTCGCTGCATCGCAAAATCGGGAACTATTGAAATTCTTCAAATAACGCAAAGCCAACGCATTTGTGTTGCGACAGCGTCAAAGATTTCAGTGTATACTTTCGTCGTGAGTGGAAACCCAGGTTCTGAACGCAAAGGAGGTCACGATGCCAGCAGTTGCTGAAATTCTGTCGACCATCGCGTCTCAACCCGACCCGCGCGGAAGTGATCTACCAACCTGCCCGGTCTGCGCAGATTCCATGGTTGCCGCGGAAGCATCGGCGTACCTGACTGACCACGTCATCTCGTATCTGTGGACGTGCGACACCTGCGGTTATGGTTTTGTCACAAAACACTCCGTGAAGCGCTTCCAATGTAACTGAGTTGTGAAGCGCTCACGTTGGAGCGATGTCACCGCGCGCCCACCCGGCGCGCGTTTCATTTTTGAATGCTTCAAATGTGCCGCTGCAAATCGCCGTGCGCATATCGCGCATGAGCTGCTGATAGTACGCGACATTGATCTCCGACAGCAGCATCGCGCCCAGCGTCTCCCCTGAACGCACGAGATGGTGAAGATAGGCGCGCGAATAGCTTTTCGCAGCCGGCCACAAACTCTCTTCGTCCAGCGGCCGCGGGTCGTCGGCGTGGCGGGCGTTGCGCAGGTTGATCTGGCCGAAGCGCGTGAATGCCATGCCGTGGCGGCCGTTGCGGGTCGGCATCACGCAATCGAACATGTCGATGCCGCGCGCTACCGCCTCCAACAGATCCTCGGGCGTGCCGACGCCCATCAAATAGCGCGGACGGTCTGTGGGCAGAAGCGGCGCGCTCTCCTCGATCATCGCCAGCATCACTGCCTGCGGCTCGCCGACCGCCAGCCCGCCGATCGCATAGCCGTGGAAACCGATCTCCACGAGCTTTCGCGCGCTCGTCTGGCGCAGCGCCGGCACGTCGCCACCCTGCACGATGCCGAACAGCATGTAGCCTTCGGGCGCACTCTCGAACGCGCGCTTGCTGCGCTCGGCCCAGCGCAATGACAAAAGCATCGCACGCTCGATGTCGCCGCGCTCGGCCGGCAGCCGCACGCATTCGTCCATCTGCATCGCGATGTCGGAGCCGAGCAACCGCTGCACCTCGATCGAGCGCTCCGGCGACAGCTCCACCTTGGTGCCGTCGATATGCGATCGGAACGTCACCGCATGCTCCGTGACCTTGCGCAGCTCCGACAGCGACATCACCTGGAAGCCGCCGGAATCGGTGAGCATCGGCCCGCCCCACCCGGTGAATCTCTGCAAACCGCCCAGCGCCGCGATGCGCTCCGCGCCGGGCCGCAGCATCAGGTGATAGGTATTGCCGAGCACGATGTCGGCGCCGGCATCGCGCACGTCGCGCCAGTGCATGCCCTTCATCGCGCCGGCCGTGCCGACCGGCATGAAGGCCGGCGTCTGCACCAGACCGTGCGGCGTGGCCAGGCGGCCGGCCCGGGCCTCGCCGTTGGTCGCTAGGAGTTCAAAATGGTTGGGAGGGTTCATGCGGCTGCTTATTGCTTGCCGGGGAATGCCGATCAACCGCTGCGTGCCCGCATCAGATCGCCCTGCCCAATCCTGGACACAATCGGCTTGTCTTGTTAAACAAAACGATACCGTATAGTTTTATCAGAAGGCGGATGAAGCGCCACAGTGACGCTGGCGGCGATAGCAATTGCGTGAACGGTACCGGCGGCGAATGCTCTTCTCCTCTCTTCTAACTGCACTTTCCGTCCGGTCCGACGGCGTTCGTCTGCGCAAGGCGGTCGCCGTGCTGTGCAGCTTTGCGCTGGCCGCCTGCACGTCCCTGCCGCGTACCCCCTACACCGAGGCCGATGCCAGCAGTGCCCGCGTGCTCAACCTCGACGGTCTCAGGCGCTACACGGACGAGCCCATCGCGAACTTTCGTTTCGAAAAGCGCGATTTTTCCGGCACCAGAGCCTATCTTGCGCTCTCCGGTGGCGGTGCCGACGGCGCCTATGGCGTCGGCGTCCTGAACGGCTGGACCGCGGCTGGTACCCGTCCGATCTTCTCGGTCGTATCCGGCGTAAGCACGGGCGGTCTGATCGCCCCCTTTGCATTTCTCGGGCCGCAGTACGACGATACGCTGAGAGAGGTTTACACCGGTGGTATCGCGGAAAGCCTGCTGGACGATCCCAGCATCATGCGCGTGCTCTTTGGGTCCGGCCTGTTCGGCAACACGCGGCTGCGCGAGCTGGTCGCCCGCTATGTCGGCCCCGAGATAATGGCCGCCGTCGCCCGCGAACATGCCAGGGGGCGCCGGTTACTCGTCGTAACCACCGACCTCGATACCCAGCGCACCGCCATCTGGGACATGGGGAAGATTGCCGCGATCGGCTCGCCCGACGCGCTGCACCTGTTCCGCGACGTGATGGCTGCGTCAGCCAGCATTCCTCTTGTGTTTCCGCCGATCCTGATCGAAGCCGAAGGCCAGGGCCGGCGGTTTCAGGAGATGCATGTCGATGGCGGCGTGACGACCCCCGTTCTCACGGTGCCGGACGCCTTGCTGTTTCATAATCGTCTGCCGGGGGACGGCCGCCTCAACATCTACATCCTCGTCAACAAGAAGATCGAACGCACCTTCGAGCTCGTGCCCAACGGCACGATCGACGTGGCTTCACGCAGCCTGTCGTCGATCACCCAGTCGCAGACGCGCTCCGTCATCTTCTCGACCTGGGATTTCGCCAGGCGGAATCGGTTTGGTTTCCATCTCTCCTATATCGAGCGCGATTACCCGTCTTCGTCTTCGAACGGATTCGACACCGCCTATATGCGTGCCCTCTATCAGTATGGATACGAGAAGGCGGCGGCCGGCAGGGCATGGAGTTCGGAGCTTCCCTAAGCCGAAGCACCGGCATTCGATCCAGAGCATGATCCGGAAAAGTGGGCACCGGTTTTCCGAAAAGATCATGCTCAAACAAAGAGCTAGCGCGAGATGACGATTCGAAGAAAAGTCATCTCGCTCTAGGTCGTTGAAAACAGGGGCTATTCGTCCAGTTTGGCGATGACGCGCCGATGGCCGCACGTTATAGAGCGTAGCGATTGTCCCTATCGCGCAGGGATCAACAGGCATGGGATTGACTGCGACCAAGGCAAGACCGGGAAAACGCGATGTGCCGAAATCGCGCGGCGGCCGGCCGACGAAGAGCGCCGCTCTCGAGCGCGATCAACGGCTGATCGAGGTCGCCACGCGCCTCTTCCTCGATCGCGGCTATGATGCGACCTCGCTCGATGCGGTCGCGGAAGCTGCGCGGGTCAGCAAGCCCACTGTCTACGCGCGCTATGGCGACAAGCGCGGGCTGTTCGCGGCGGTGCTGAGACGCGAGATTGCACGCTGGCTTGCTCCGCTTGCGAAGGCTGC
The DNA here is from genome assembly GCF_018129385.1 of Bradyrhizobium lablabi. Lineage (GTDB taxonomy): Bacteria > Pseudomonadota > Alphaproteobacteria > Rhizobiales > Xanthobacteraceae > Bradyrhizobium > Bradyrhizobium lablabi_C. The sequence goes on along the minus strand of NZ_JAFCLN010000002.1, from coordinate 275,421 downwards.
CGAAGTACAGCTCACGAGCCCTGCGAACATCTCGGCCGAACAGCGCCTGGTGGATGTCGGGCGCGAGATGCTGACATTCACCTGTGGTCCCGATGCCGCGGCCTTCAGCCGCATGCTGACGGCGCAGTCGATCAACTTTCCCGAGTTCGCCAAGCTCGGCGAGGAAGAAGGTTGGTTGAAGGCGGTCGCCACCACAGCGCGATTCTTTGATCATCTCGTGGCGCAAGGTGCACTCGACGTCGAGGATACGACAATCGCCGCCGAGGTATTCCTCGACGTCGTTGTCGGTCACACGCACCGCATGGCGACGTTCGGCATGCCCCTTGAGATAAAGGCGGCCGAAAAGCGCATGCGATCGGCAATCAGGCTTTTCCTGGCGGGCGCGCTTGGCCCGGCGGGCCGCAGCCGGTCCGCTTCCCAACCAACCATCCGGCGGCGCCCCTCCCGCTGACAATTCCGTGAGAACGGAATTTCCCGCAGGCCGCGGCTCGACCCATCCTTGACCGAAACAAAACGATACGGTATGGTTTAATTATAGGCAAGATGCGGCCTCCGCGTTCGACAGCCCCGCCGGGCGCGCGCCGCGCTTCGAGCGTCGCAACGAGGTACAGCCTCGTTGCGACGCTCGGCGGCCGACCCGCCCGCTCAAAGGGTCGGCCGCGCCTTTGTTCGAGACGATCCTGCCCATCCGACGGCAGAGTTGGACCCAAGGTTGGAGACTGCAAGAATGCGTATGCCGAGAGGTTGGAGACACTTGCTTGCGGTCATGATTCTGGCACTGCCCCTTCCTGCCCCGGCCTATGCCATCGCCCCATCAACGGACGAGCGAGCATCGCCCTACACCGGGAACGGCGACGGAGCCGAAGCCAGCCAGCCAGCGATTAACCGCGAGCTCGAGCTCTTCCGTGGGTCAACGATCTCGCTCAGCCAGGCGATGGCGATTGCCGAAGCGCTCCACGCGGGCTCGACGACTGCCGATGTCAGCTTCGACGGCGCGTCGGACTTGCCGGTCTACCGGGTTAAAATCCTGCACAATGATCGCATCTGGCAGCACGCCGTCGATGCCGCCACCGGCAGGATCGTCGGCGGCGCCGCCGCGCTCCCACTGACGGAGCTCGACGCTGACGACCGCAACAATCTGGCTGCGCTCAGGGCCGTCCGGCACCGGCTGCCGGAAGCCGTGCGGGTGGCCGAGCATGCGGCATCCGGCAAGGCGATCAGCGGCGGACTGATCCGCGAACGCGGCAGGCTGAATTTCGCGATCGTCGTGATCAGTGGCAGCGAGTTGAAGGAGGTCATCCTTGAACCCCCGGGGCGCCGGCCGGCAAAATGACGAGGCCGGCGCTGTTGCAGTCCGGATTGTGGTGAAAAGCCGTTGACGGCGCCAAAACTCTCCCGCATAAGTCCGCGCCATGACGCTGACCACCAAAACCGCGACCAAAACCACCAAACCCATCAGGGGTTCGGGAGGCGTGCGCGCGTAGTCAGTTAGGTCGCATCGACTTCATCCGAAGCCCCGCCTGAAAAGGTCCGGGGCTTTTTTGTTGCCCGCATCACAAACATGGAGAATTAAAGTGAGTAACGATCCCGTTGTAGCGATTGTCGGCGTGACCGGCGCCGTCGGCGCCGAATTCATCGCCACCATGGACCGCCGCAATTTCCGCATCGGCAAGCTGAAGGCGCTGGCGAGCGCCCGCTCGGCGGGCAAGACCTTGCAGTTCCGCGGCCGCGAGATCGTCATCGAGGAGCTGAACGAGAACGCTTTCCGCGATGTCGACATCGCCCTGTTCTCGGCCGGCGGCAGCATTTCCCGGAAGTACGCGCCGATCGCCGTGCAGGCCGGCGCCGTCGTGGTCGACAATTCCTCGGCCTTCCGGATGGATCCGAACGTGCCGCTGGTCATCCCCGAGATCAACGCCGGCCGCATCCGGGATCACAAGGGCATCATCGCCAACCCGAACTGCGCCGCGATCACCGCGCTGGTGCCGCTCTGGCCGATCCACCGCCAAAACCGCATCAAGCGCCTGATCATCTCGACCTACCAGGCCGCCAGCGGCGCCGGCGCCGCCGCGATGGAAGAGCTGGTGGAATCCACCCGCGCCAGCCTTAACGGCGAGGCTTACCAGCCCAAGGTGCTGCCGCACCCCTACGCCTTCAACCTGTTCAACCACAACACCACGGTCGACCCCGAGACCGGCTACAACGACGAAGAGACCAAGGTCATCAAGGAAACCCGCAAGATTTTCGAGGACGAGAAGATCGCGGTCGGCGTCACCTGCGTTCGCGTGCCTGTCCTGCGCGCCCATTGCGAAGCCATCACCTTCGAATGCGAGCGGCCGATCGGCGAGGACGACGTGCGCAAGCTGCTGGCGGGCGCGCCGGGCGTGAAGATCATCGACGATCGCGCCGGGAATTATTTCCCGATGCCGATCGACGCCTCCGGCCAGGACGACGTGCTGGTGGGCCGCATCCGGAAGGATCTCAGCGATCCCTCAGGCCACTCGATCTCGATGTTCGTGGCGGCGGATCAACTGCTCAAGGGCGCCGCACTCAACGCGATCCAGATCGCCGAACTGTTGCCGCAGCGCGTAATGGCGTGAAGCCTCGGCGGACAACGGCGCGATTGCGCCGTTGTCCGCCACCCGTTCATTAAAATTATCCGCAAATTGCCAACCGGCAGCCAACCACCTTGGCAAAAGCGTGGCGGGCTTAAACCCGCCCTTGATGGCGCGCGGTGCAACCTCCTTCGAAAAGGAGGCTCGCTCAGATTATGCCCGTCGGTAAATATTTTGGTTATGTTGGATCTGCCCTGCTCGCATTGCTGTTCGTATTTGACGCTTGCTTCGGTGATAACGAGAGCAACACGCGCTTCGATGCGTCGCTGTTCGATAGCGCCACCTACGCGCCTCGGCAGGAGCAAATGCCGGCGCCATACGAGTTTCGCTATTCGCGCGATATGACGCCGGCCAGCCGCGTCAGGGACGTGTTTGCCCAGTTCGTTCCCGGCGAAACGAGGCGCGCCAGGCCAGTCTCGTCCGCCATCATCATCGTTCGCTAGGTTCAGTCCGGCGCACGAAACAACAGGCACGCATCTCCGTACGAATAAAACCGGTACCCGCTCTTGATCGCGTGCGCATAGGCCTGCTTCATCGTCTCGAGCCCACTAAAGGCCGAAACCAGCATGAACAGCGTCGAACGCGGCAGGTGGAAATTGGTCAAGAGGATGTCGACCGCGCGAAACCGGTAACCGGGCGTGATGAAGATCGAGGTCTCTCCGGTATAGGGCTGGATGGTGCCGTCCTGCGCCGCCGCGCTTTCCAGGAGCCGCAACGAGGTCGTGCCGACCGCGACGACGCGGCCGCCACGCGCGCGCGCCTCGTTCAGCGCGCCCGCCGTCGCCGCGGTGACGCAGCCCCATTCCGCATGCATGCGGTGTTCGGCAGTATCATCGACCTTGACCGGGAGGAACGTTCCCGCCCCGACATGCAGCGTCAGCCGATGCAGGCCGACGCCGTGGTTGCGTAGCGCAGCCTCCAGCGGCGGCGTGAAATGCAGCCCGGCGGTGGGCGCCGCGACCGCACCCTCATTGGCCGCAAACATGGTCTGGTAATCGGCCGCGTCCTGATCATCGGGCGTGCGCTTTGACGCGATGTAGGGCGGCAGCGGCGGGCTGCCGAGATCCGATATTGCCTGGTCGAGCGTGGGTCCATGGAACGAGAAGGACAGCGTCACCTCGCCCTCCTCGCCCTTGGCCTCGACCTCGGCGTCAAGATGGCCGAGCAGGCACACCTTGCCTTCGTTGCCGAAGCGGATGCGATCGCCGGCAGCGAGTTTTTTCGCCGGCTTCACCAGCGCCTGCCAGCGCGAACCGTCGAGCCGCTTGATCAGCGTTGCGTCGACCTTCGGCTCGGTCTCGCGGCCGATGCGGCGTCCCCTGAGCTGGGCCGCGATCACCTTGGTGTCGTTGACGACGAGTTGGTCGCCCGGCTCGAGCCAGGCCGGCAGATCGGAGATCGCGCGATCGCGCAGCACACCATCGGGCTGCACCACCAGCATGCGCGCGGAGTCGCGCGGGCTGGCTGGCCGTAGCGCGATCCGTTCAGGCGGGAGGTCGAAGTCGAAGAGGTCGGTGCGCATGGCGCGTTACCCTGCCGACCCTCATCCTGAGGAGCGCGAAAGCGCGTCTCGAAGGATGAGGCCCGGATGGTTCAGTGGCCGCATGGTTCGAGACGCCTGCTGTGCAGGCTCCTCACCATGAGGAGGTGGAGTTAGGCCGCATCCGCCGCCATGTGGGCCTTCACGATCTTGTCGGGGTCCTTCACCGGCTCGCCGCGCTTGATCTTGTCGACGTTCTCCATGCCCTCGGTGACCTTGCCCCACACCGTGTACTGGCCGTTGAGGAAGGAGGCATCGTCGAAGCAGATGAAGAACTGGCTGTCGGCGGAGTCGGGGCTGGCCGCGCGCGCCATCGAGGCGGTGCCGCGCACATGCGGCTCCTTGTTGAACTCGGCTTTCAGCTTCTGGCCGGAACCGCCGGTGCCGGTGCCGTGCGGACAGCCGGTCTGGGCCATAAAGCCCTCGATCACGCGATGGAACACGATGCCGTCGTAAAACCCCTCGCGCACCAGTTCCTTGATCCGCGCCACATGGCCGGGCGCCAGATCCGGGCGCATTTCGATGGTGACGGGGCCCTGGGTGGTTTCGAGGATCAAAGTGTTTTCGGTGACAGCCATACTTGTCTCTCTGCTGGTTTGGGTGTGGATTTTCTGGTCCTGAATGGAATTGCAAGGGGCCGGCCCGCAACGGCGCCGCCCAGTGCTTCGGTAAATGGCAACGGCGTGCAGCGCTGCAATGCCTCCATCACCGCAAGCCGGTACTGCAAACGGTCGTGATCGCTAGCCCGCTCCGATTCATGAGTGATCCGCGGACGGCCCAGGATGTGTCCGTCGCGGTTGAAGCTGACGACGACGGTGATGTCCATCGGGCTGGCCCGCGACAAGGGCGGCGCCTTCCAGCAGCCTTGCAGTCTTGCGAACAGATCCTTGAGGGTGTCGAGCTGTTGGGCTTGTGCCGTCGATATCAGTACCGGCAGCAGCAATAGCAGTGCCGCAAACCAGAGGAGTGGTTTGCCGCATCGCACCGCCGCCACTCACTTGATGTCGGATGCGACCTGCACCTTCACCATCTTGTCGGGATCGGTGACCGGTTCGCCGCGCTTGATCTTGTCGACGACATCCATGCCCGAGACTACCTCGCCCACCACGGTGTACTTGCCGTTCAGGAACGAGCCGTCGGCGAACATGATGAAGAATTGTGAATTGGCCGAATTGGGATCGCCGGCACGCGCCATGCCGACGATGCCGCGCTTGAACGGCACGTTGGAGAATTCGGCGGCCAGGTTGGGATATTTCGAGCCACCGGTACCGTTGAAGTTCTTGCCGTCACCGGTCTGCGCCATGAATCCCTCGATCACGCGGTGGAACGGCACGTTGTTGTAATAGCCGTCGCGCGCGAGTTGCTTGATGCGCTCGGCATGCTGGGGCGCGAGGTCCGTGCGCAGCTTGATGACGATGCGGCCCTTGTTGGTGTCGATCACGATGGCGTTGGCCTTGTCGAGATTGGCCGGCAGCGGCTGCGCGATGGCGGGAGCGGCGCAGATCAGCGCGGCGATGAGGGCGAGAGCTCGGATCATGAAAACTCCGGATCGGATGAAAGAGTGGAGCCGCGAAACAGGCGTTAGCTGAATTTGGTCTTGAGGCTTTTGGCGACCGCGGGCGGCACGAAGGCGGAGACGTCGCCGCCCATGCCCGCGATCTGACGCACCAGTGTGGCGGTGATCGGGCGGACCGCCGGCGAGGCCGGCACGAATACCGTGTGCACCTCGGGCGCCATGGTCTCGTTCATGCCCGCGATCTGCATCTCATAATCGAGGTCGGTGCCGTCGCGCAGGCCCCGGATCATGATGGTGGCGCCCGCCTTCTGTGCCGCCGTCACCGTGAGGTTGTCGTAGGTATTGCAGTCGAAGGCGCAGCCGGCCTTCTTCGCCACCGGCTCGAAGACGGCTTTGACCATTTCCAGCCGCTCCTCGGTCGAAAACAGCGGCTTTTTGCCGGGATGCACCCCGATCGAGACGATCAGCCTGTCGCAGAGCGTCACGGCGTGCCGGACGACGTCCAGATGGCCGTTGGTAACGGGATCGAAGGAGCCGGGATAGAGCGCGATGCGGGGCATGGCCCCTCCCTAGCCCGCCCCGGGCGGCCGGGCAAGCCGCCCCGGTTCACACCTCGGCCACCGGCCGATTTTCGCCCGGCCAATGAACCACTTCCCGTCTGAGCGCGTCTGCCGGGGGAATGTTTCGTCCCGCAGGCGGCCACGAAACAAAACAGGGATGTGACGAAACCATTTTCGCCGGCCGAGAAGACGTCCGGAAACCCGGCTTGGTTACTTCTTCACCATCAAACGGGGGCCAAAAACGGCCCGATGACTTGGGGACCGTCATGATCAAGGCAATTTCTGCGCTGGCCGCAGCCGCGTTCATCGCTGCCGCTCTCACCGTTCTTCCGGGTTTTGCACCGCAGGTCGAAGCCAGCGTGCCGGTAGCCCTGGCCAAGGGCGACCGCCTGGACATCAAGCAGGTCGGCCGCGACTGCTCCGAAAAGGCCTGGCCGAATTTCGAAGCCTCCTGCCTGCGCTCCGCCGGCACCAACACCATCGTCCGCGAAGCCCGGCTGGTGACCGCCGACCGCAACCCGTAATTCCGCTCCAGGACGTCCAGGTTGCTCTGGATCGAAGCCCTCGGGATGCCCCCCGAGGGCTTCTTCGTTTTTGAAGGACGTTACGTCAGGGCGCGGCGCGACGGATCAGCTTCCGTTGCCATTCCCATTGCCGTTCTCTTCCTCGCCGATATGCTCGACCGAGACCACATGCTCGTCCTCGGCGGTGTCGAACACGATCACGCCCTGGGTCGAGCGGCCGGCGACGCGGATGTCCTCGACCGGGCAGCGGATGAGCTGGCCCTTGTCGGTGACCAGCATGATCTGGTCGCTGTGCTCCACCGGGAAGGACGCCACCAGCTTGCCGTTTCGGTCGTTGACACTCATCGCGACGATGCCTTTGCCGCCGCGGCCGGTGGTGCGGTACTCGTAGGACGAGGTGCGCTTGCCGTAGCCGTTAACGGACACGGTCAGCACCACCTGCTCCAGCGCGGACATCTCGGCATAGCGTTCCTGCGAGAGCTGGATCGCGCCCGATGCCTCTTCGGTCTCCGCCTCGATGCCCTCCTCGGCCGAAGCTTCGCCCGCGACCGCGCGGCGCATCTTCAGGTAGGCCGAGCGCTCGTCCGAGGTCGCCTCGACATGGCGCAGGATGGCGAGCGAAATCAGCTTGTCGCCTTCCGCCAGCGCAATGCCGCGCACGCCCATCGAGGTGCGTCCGGTGAACACGCGCACCTCGGGTACGGCAAAGCGGATACACTGGCCGCCGGCGGCCGTCAGCAGCACGTCATCGCGCTCGGTGCAGATCTGCACGTCGACGATCGCCTCGCCCTCGCCGAGCTTCATGGCGATGATGCCGGAGCGGCGCACGTCGACGAAGTCGGAGAGCTTGTTGCGGCGGACGGTGCCGCCGGTCGTGGCGAACATCACGTCGAGATTGGCCCAGGAGGATTCATCCTCCGGCAGCGGCATGATGGTGGTGATGCGCTCGCCCTGCTCCAGCGGCAGGATGTTGATCAGCGCCTTGCCGCGCGCATTGGGCGCCGCCATCGGCAGCCGCCAGACCTTTTCCTTGTAGACCTGGCCGCGCGAGGAGAAGAACAGCACCGGCGTGTGCGTGGAAGCCACGAACAGGCGGGAGACGAAATCCTCATCGCGCGTCTGCATGCCGGCGCGGCCCTTGCCGCCGCGGCGCTGGGCGCGATAGGCCGACAGCGGCACGCGCTTGACATAGCCGGCGTGCGAGACGGTCACGACCATGTCCTCGCGCTGGATCAGGTCCTCGTCCTCGACCTCGCCTTCCTGCTCGATGATCACGGTTTTCCGAGGCGTGGCGAACTCGGCCTTGATCTCGGCCAGCTCGGTCTTGACGATCGCCTGCACCCGCGCCCGCGAGCGCAGGATGTCCAGATAGTCGGCGATCTCGACCTTGAGCTTTTCGAGTTCCTCGGCGATCTCGTCGCGTCCGAGCGCGGTCAGGCGCTGTAGGCGCAGATCGAGGATAGCGCGCGCCTGCTCCATCGACAGGCGGATGGTCCCGTCGTCATTGAGGCGGTGACGCGGATCGTCGATCAGCTTGAGCATCGGCTCGATGTCCCTCGCCGGCCAATCACGCTCCATCAAGCGGTCGCGCGCGGTGGCGGGATCGGGCGAGGTCCGGATCACCTGGATGATTTCGTCGATATTGGCGACCGCGATGGCAAGGCCGACCAAGACGTGGGCGCGGTCGCGCGCCTTGTTGAGCAGGAACTTGGTGCGCCGGGTGACGACCTCTTCGCGGAACGCGACGAAGATCGTCAGCAGGTCCTTCAGGTTCATCAGCAGCGGCCGGCCGCCGTCGAGCGCCACCATGTTGGCGCCGAAATTGGTCTGTAGCGGCGTGAACCGATAGAGCTGGTTCAGTACCACGTCGGGCACGGCATCGCGCTTCAACTCCACGACCACGCGGAACCCCTCGCGGTCGGATTCGTCGCGCAGTTCGGAGATGCCCTCGATCTTCTTCTCGCGCACCAGTTCGCCGATGCGCTCGACCATGCTGGCCTTGTTGATCTGGTAGGGGATCTCCGTGATGATGATCGCTTCGCGATCCTTGCGGATGGTGTCGATCGTCACCTTGCCGCGCATCACGATCGAACCGCGGCCGAGGTGATAGGCCGATCGGATGCCCTGATGCCCGAGGATGATGCCGCCGGTCGGGAAATCCGGACCCGGGATGATCTTGATGAGGTCGTCGATGCCGAGCGCCGGATCGTCGATCAGCGCGATGCAGGCATCGATGACCTCGCCGAGATTGTGCGGGGGTATGTTGGTCGCCATGCCGACCGCAATACCGCCGGCGCCGTTGACAAGCAGGTTCGGGAATTTCGCCGGGAGGACCGACGGCTCCTTCTCCTGGCCGTCATAGTTCGGAACGAAGTCGACGGTGTCCTTGTCGAGATCGTCGAGCAGATGCTGCGCGACCTTGGTCAGGCGCGATTCCGTGTAGCGCATCGCCGCCGCCATATCGCCGTCGACCGAACCGAAATTGCCCTGACCGTCGATCAGCGGCACGCGCATGGAAAAGTCCTGCGCCATGCGAACCAAGGCGTCATAGACCGATTGGTCGCCGTGCGGATGATACTTACCGATGACGTCGCCGACCGTGCGCGCCGATTTGCGGTACGGCTTGTTCCACTCGTAACCGCTCTCGTACATCGAGTAGAGGATGCGCCGGTGCACGGGCTTGAGGCCGTCGCGCGCATCAGGCAGCGCACGCGACACGATCACGCTCATGGCGTAATCGAGGTAGCTGCGCTTCATCTCGTCGAGAATGGATACGGGACGAATATCGGAGGGCACCGGCGGTTCGCCGGGCTTGTCATCTTCGCTATCGGACAAAGGGGAATCCGTGAGTTCTTAGGTGCGGAATCATATAGCCCATCTGGGGTCTTCAGACCACTTTTTAAAGCGCCCGCAAAGCGCTTTTTCCCTCAGTTTTTTCAGGGGCTTATGGCGCGGTCGCGGCCCCGCAAAATCGCTTCGTGGGAAGACCTTGAAATGCGGCTTTCGGAACCGCGATCACCCCCTTAGGGGCCGAAAACCACCGTGTGCATGATCCGCCCGGGCACGAATGTGAACAGTCCCGCGATCACGAGCGCGCCAAAGAAGATCGAAACCATCGCGATCCTGTGGCCGCGCACATTGTGCCGGCGCGCGTACCACACCGCGAGCACCAGCATGACCGGCGTGAAGATCGACAGGAAGTGGATCGGGCTCCACGGACCCCACAGCCGGATTTCGTGAATCCAGAATGAGGAGATCGCAACCACCGCCATCAGGCCTACCCAAATCCAGCCGACGGTCCGGTGCGGCAGCGTGCCCTTTGGCGCCGCGATCTGGACCGCACCGAGCACGAACGCCGCCATCGCGGCGAAGGCGTGCACCTGGATTTCGGGGGCCGCGGCGAGCAATGGAGCGAGCGACATCGAAACACCTGCAAAAATGACTCGACGATCGATGTGACGAGTATTCACATCAATCTTTCCACTGTCAAGTTTGCGGATGGTGCTGAAATGCATCATGGCCGGACTCGCGAGCCCGGCCACGCCCGAATGCCATCAGGTTGCGACGCAGTCAGAACGGAATATCATCGTCATGTCGGCGTTGCCGTTTCCGGCCACAGGGTAAGTCTGCGAACATCGCGCTCCGTCGCCCCTTCGAGTGACAAAGTGACAAATGTCCTTTTCGTCTGTAGCGCCAATCGCCTTCGCAGCCCAACCGCCGAGCAGATCTTTTCGACGTGGCCAGGGATCGAGACCGACTCGGCCGGCATCTCCAACGGCGCAAACGTGCCGTTGTCGTCCGAACAGGTCGAGTGGGCCGACATCATCTTCGTCATGGAAAAGACCCATCGCACCAAGCTGAACCGGAAATTCCGTTCCAGCTTGAAGGGCAAACGGGTCATCTGCCTCGATATTCCGGACGACTACGAATTCATGGATCCGATCTTGGTTCGGATGCTCGAAAGCCGGGCCGGCCGTTTCCTGTCCCGATCGGCTCTTCCTGCGCGTTAGAACGGAATGTCGTCGTCCATGTCGGCGTTGCGGCCGCCGCCGGCACCTGCCGCGGCCACCCGGCGCGGCGCCGGGCTGGAGCTGCCGAAATCGCCGCCGGCGTCATCGCCAAAGCCGCCCCCGCCTCCGCCGCCGCGGCCTTCGAGCATGGTCAGTGTCGAGTTGAAGCCCTGTAGCACGACTTCGGTGGAATACTTTTCGACCCCGCTCTGGTCGGTCCATTTGCGGGTCTGTAGCGCGCCCTCGATGTAGACCTTCGAGCCCTTCTTCAGGTACTGCTCGACGACCTTGCACAGCCCCTCATTGAAGATCACCACGCGGTGCCATTCGGTCTTTTCCTTGCGCTCGCCGGTGTTCTTGTCGCGCCAGGTCTCCGAGGTGGCGATGGAGAGATTGGCGATCGGCCGACCGTCCTGGGTGCGGCGGATCTCCGGGTCCTTGCCCAGATTGCCGACCAAAATCACCTTGTTCACACTTCCCGCCATCGCCGCTCTCCACGCTCGAAATTACTGGGCCGCCCCGGACACCCCGTCGCTGTCGCCGCCCGCCGCCAAATGTTGAGGCGCGACCCTATACGCTCAACGGCGGCGCGGTGGCCCCGATCCCGACGCCCGCGGCGGTTATCCACATATAGCACCGTTTTCCCCGTTGTTCCAGTTTTGTTCCCGACTGGCGGAGATTGGCCCACCCCGGCCAAGGCCATCGGCCTCCAAGGAACCGGCGGAACCACGGTCCGGAAATATTCTAAACAAATCACGATCTTGCCGTTCCCCACTTCGTCCGCCACTGTTGCATTTCGGAGACGGCTTTTTGGCGCTGAATCGCGTAGGTTCCGCTCATCAATGGATGGTTGCGGCGCTCGCACCGATTTTTCCTGACGCTTCGGGGACAACGAAAGCGGATCAGGAGCCGGAGTAGCCAAATGAAAATTGCAATGAAGAAGATTCTGCTGGGTCTCGCCGGTCTTGCTGCACTGGCCGTTCCTGCTTCGGCCGCTGATCTCGCCGCACGCCCTTACACCAAGGCGCCGCCTGCGATGATCCCGGTGCTCTATGACTGGAGCGGCTTCTACATCGGCGCCAACGGCGGCTGGGGTTCGAGCCACAAGTGCTGGGATCGCGAAGCGCTCGGTGTCTTCGTTGCTGCGGAGGGCTGCCACGATGCGACCGGCGGTACGGCCGGCGGTCAGATCGGTTATCGCTGGCAGGCCGGCACCTGGGTGTTCGGTCTGGAAGGCCAGGGCAACTGGGCCGACTTCAAGGGCAACCATGTGAGCGTGTTTGCGCCCGCCATCACCGCTGAATCGAAGATCGGCGCGTTCGGCCTGCTCACCGGTCAGATCGGCTACGCCTGGAACAACGTGCTGCTCTACGTTCGCGGCGGCGGTGCGGTCACCGACGATCGCTTCCGCATCTACTCCACCGCGACCGGCGCGCTCATCGCCAACACCACCGACGATACCCGCTGGGGCGGCGTGGTCGGCGCTGGCGTCGAATTCGGTTTCTCGCCGAACTGGTCCGCCGGCGTCGCCTACGACCACCTGTTCATGGACAGCCGCAGCTACACCTTCAACACGGTGCCGGGCGGCGCGCTGTTCGCAACCGACCGCATCAGGCAGGACGTCGATGTCGTCACGGTGCGTGTGAATTATCGCTGGGGCGGTCCGGTCATCGCAAAATACTGACCGTCCGACATATACGGAATGACGAAGGCCGGCCTCGCGCCGGCCTTTTCATTTGTTTGTTCCATCAGCGCCGCTGACACCTGCTGCCAGTAAAAGTGCCTTCAAAACAAACCGTTGATGATTCGCAGGCCGCACTGGAAATCATCTCCCGTTCTTCCTACGTTCCGATATCATCACTCCATTGGCGTCTGATCCCGGATTTTCCCGGCGATGCGCGCCAAGCATGATCGGAAAAAGCGGGCACCGGTTTTCCGGCAAGATCATGCTCAAACAAACAACAGCGGCCGTCAGGCGCGCCTGGGAATGCCGATATGGATGAAATACTCCGCGCCAAACGCCACCAGAATGCGTCCGCAACGCGCGCGATCACCATCCGCGGCGCGCGCGAGCACAATCTGAAAAACATCGACGTCGAGATTCCCCGCGACAAGCTCGTGGTGTTCACCGGCCTTTCCGGCTCCGGCAAATCCTCGCTCGCCTTCGACACCATCTATGCCGAGGGACAGCGCCGCTATGTCGAGTCGCTCTCCGCCTATGCGCGCCAGTTCCTGGAGATGATGCAGAAGCCGGACGTCGACCAGATCGATGGCCTGTCGCCCGCCATCTCGATCGAGCAGAAGACGACGTCGAAGAACCCCCGCTCCACCGTCGGCACCGTCACCGAGATCTACGACTACATGCGCCTGCTCTGGGCCCGCGTCGGCGTGCCCTATTCGCCCGCCACGGGCCTGCCGATCGAGAGCCAGATCGTCTCGCAAATGGTCGACCGCGTGCTGGCCCTGCCCGAGGGGACGCGCCTCTATCTGCTCGCCCCAGTCGTGCGCGGCCGCAAGGGCGAGTACAAGAAGGAACTCGCCGAATACCTCAAGAAGGGTTTTCAGCGGGTCAAGATCGACGGCACCTTCTACGAGCTGTCCGACGCGCCGTCGCTCGACAAAAAATTTCCGCACGACATTGACGTGGTGGTCGACCGCATCGTGGTGCGTCCGGATCTTGCCCAGCGCCTCGCCGAAAGCTTTGAGACCGCGCTGAAGCTCGCCGAGGGCCTCGCCGTCATCGAATACGCCGACGCGCCGGCCGCCGCCACCGAGGACAAGAAGAAGACCGCAAAGATCCACGACAAGAGCGGCCCCGAGCGCATCCTGTTCTCGGAAAAATTCGCCTGCCCGGTCTCCGGCTTCACCATCCCCGAGATCGAGCCGCGGCTGTTTTCCTTCAACAACCCCTATGGCGCCTGCCCCGCCTGCGGCGGCCTCGGCGTCGAACAGCACATCGACGAGGACCTCGTCATCTCGGACAAGGAGCTGACCTTGCGCAAGGGCGCGATCTCGCCCTGGGCAAAGTCGTCCTCGCCCTATTACTTGCAGACACTGACCGCGCTGGCAAAGCACTACAAGTTCACGCTCGACACCAAGTGGAAGGATCTGCCGAAGAAGGTCCAGCAGGTGCTGCTGCACGGCTCCGGCGAGGAGGACATCAAGTTCTCCTACGAAGACGGCGTGCGCTCCTACGACACCAAAAAGCCGTTCGAGGGCGTGATCACCAACATCAACCGCCGCTACCGCGAGACCGAGAGCGAGTGGGCGCGCGAGGAGCTGGCAAAGTATTTTTCCGACATTCCCTGCGAGGCCTGCCACGGCCACCGCCTCAAACCCGAGGCGCTCTGCGTCAAGATCGGCGGCAAGCATATCGGCGAGATTTCAGAGCTTTCAGTCAAGCGCGCCGGCGAATGGTTCGAGAGCGTGCCTGAAGCGCTCAACGCCCAGCAGAACGAGATCGCCGCCCGCGTGCTGAAGGAGATCCGCGAGCGCCTCTCCTTCCTGCTCGACGTCGGCCTCAATTATCTGACGCTCTCGCGCTCGTCCGGCACGCTGTCCGGCGGCGAAAGCCAGCGCATCCGCCTCGCATCGCAGATCGGCTCGGGGCTGACCGGTGTGCTCTACGTGCTGGACGAGCCCTCGATCGGCCTGCACCAGCGCGACAACGCGCGCCTGCTGGAAACGCTGAAGCGGCTGCGCGACCTCGGCAATACCGTCATCGTCGTCGAACACGATGAGGACGCCATTCGCCTTGCCGACTACGTCCTCGACATCGGTCCCGGCGCCGGCATGCATGGCGGCAACATCGTCGCCGAAGGCACGCCGCAAGACATCATGCGCGATCCCAATTCGCTGACCGGAAAATATCTCACCGGCGAATTGAACGTGGCGATCCCCGAGCGGCGCCCGCCGAACCACCGCCGCACCATCAAGGTGGTGAACGCGCGCGGCAATAACCTGAAAAACGTCTCGGCCGAAATCCCGCTCGGCCTGTTCACCTGCGTGACCGGCGTCTCCGGCGGCGGCAAGTCGACGCTCCTCATCGACACGCTCTACCGCGCCATCGCGCGAAAACTGAACAACGCCAGCGAAGGCGCCGCCCCGCACGACCGCATCGAGGGCCTCGAGCACATCGACAAGATCATCGACATCGACCAGTCGCCGATCGGCCGCACCCCGCGTTCGAACCCGGCGACCTATACCGGCGCCTTCACGCCGATCCGCGAATGGTTCGCGGGCCTGCCCGAAGCCAAGGCGCGCGGCTACGAGCCCGGCCGCTTCTCCTTCAACGTCAAGGGCGGCCGCTGCGAGGCCTGCCAGGGCGACGGCGTCATCAAGATCGAGATGCACTTTCTGCCCGACGTCTACGTCACCTGCGACACCTGCAAGGGCAAGCGCTACAACCGCGAGACGCTGGAAGTCCTGTTCAAGGGCAAGAGCATCGCCGACGTGCTCGACATGACCGTGGAAGAGGCCGCCGAGTTCTTCAAGGCCGTCCCGCGCGTCCGCGAAACATTCCGGACGCTGCACCGCGTCGGCCTCGACTACATCCATGTCGGCCAGCAGGCCACCACCCTCTCCGGCGGCGAAGCGCAGCGCGTCAAACTTGCCAAGGAATTGTCAAAGCGCGCCACCGGCCGCACGCTCTACATTCTGGACGAGCCGACCACCGGTCTGCACTTCCACGACGTCAAGAAACTGCTGGAAGTGCTGCACGAACTGGTCGCCCAGGGCAACACGGTGGTGGTGATCGAGCACAATCTCGAAGTCATCAAGACCGCCGACTGGGTCATCGACCTCGGCCCCGAAGGCGGCGACGGCGGCGGCGAAATCGTCGCCTGGGGCCCGCCGGAAGACATCGTGAAGGCGCCGCGGAGCTACACGGGCAAGTTCCTGGCCCCGGTGCTGAAGAAGGTCGCGCCGCGGAAGAAGAGCAGCGGGGCGAGCGAGGCGGCGGAGTGACGAGTTATGCCTAGCATGCCAGCAATGGATGGAAAGATCGTCGCGGCTCCTCACATAGTTATTTTAGGGGCGGGCGCGAGCATTGCTGCTTACCATGACTGGGGCAAGATTGGTCCAGCACTTCCTTCTATGCTTAATTTGATCGACCTGCTGTCCCTACGAACTGACGTAAGCGCGGCCGGATACGATCCCAATCTGACGAACTTTGAGTTGCTCTATGACGAACTGGCATCAACTGGGAAGAACGAAGAGCTTCGCAAGCTGATCGAAAGCCGCGTCTACGAATATTTCTCAACCCTTTCACTTCCAGAAGCACCAACGATTTACGACTATCTCGTCTTGTCGCTTAGAGAAAAGGATACCATTGCAAGTTTCAATTGGGATCCATTTTTACTTCAAGCTTATCAACGAAATGAATGCGTGTCGAAGATACGACGACCTCGCATTTGCTTCTTGCACGGGAACGTTAAGATAGGAATTTGCGAAGCTGACCGCATCTCCGGCGTCAATGGCAACAAATGCTCGAAATGCAACAAGTTTTTTGAACCATCAAAATTGTTGTATCCCGTGCAGCACAAAGACTATTCAACCGACATTTTTATTAAGAGCGAGTGGGATGCGCTTCGATACGCGCTTAGCTATGGCTACTATCTTACGATCTTCGGTTATAGTGCTCCAAAGACTGACGTCGAAGCTCGTCAACTTATGCTAACCGATTGGAAAAAGAACCCAACGTTGGAGCTAGCCGAGGTAGATATTATTGATATCAAGCCGAAGGATGAACTAGAGGAAAATTGGCAGGAGTTCTTTGTAAGCCATCATTACGGAATTCAAACGGACATCCATAACAGCTATCTTTTCCAGCACCCGAGGCGCAGTTGCGACGCTTTTGCGGCGGCTACGTTGATGTTGGACCCTTGGCACGACAATCCGTTTCCTCGCTTCAAAACGCTAAGAGAATTGCAAGACTGGGTTAAGCCGTTGGTCGACGAAGAAGCGAAGGTTCAATCCGAAAAGTTAGCCTTTTCGGGCGATCCGGTTCTTCCAAACAAGCGAACTTAGCAAGCGGGTAGCAGTTCGTAGAGCCTATACCGAGGGCTTAATCTCCCGCTCTTTGTGCAGCATCGGCGGATTAGGCTCCGCCAATCCGTCTTACTCCTTCCGCGGTCGCCGACTATTTGAAGCACACCAATCGACGAACGATTAGGTCCAAAGGAGAGCAATTTTGCCGGCCAGCCTCGTCCAGACCTACCGCGCATTCGCCCACAACAATGCCTGGGCGAACCATCGGCTGCTCACCGCCTGCGCCGCGTTGAGCCAACCGGATTTCGAAGCTGCGCGCACCGGCTTCTTTCCGAGCTTGCAGCTTACGCTGAACCACATCTACATCATCGACCTCTTCTACGTCGATGCGCTGGAGGGTGGATGGCTCGGGCCGGCCGCCTTTGCGAACGACGTGCCGTATCCGTCCACTGCCGGGCTAAAGTCCGCGCAAGCCGCGATCGACCGGCGTTTGATCGCCCTGTGCGACGCGCTGACACCGGACCTCCTCGACGGATTCGTACGCGTCAACCGCGACACGCGAGTCCAGACCGAGCGCCGCGATCGCCTGCTGATGCATCTCTTCCAGCACCAGATTCATCATCGCGGACAGGCGCACGCCATGCTCTCGGAAACCAACGTGCCGCCGCCTCAGCTCGACGAATTCTTTGCCGAGGGGGAAGCACCGTTACGGGCCGCCGAGTTCGCCGAACTCGGCTGGACCGAGGGCAGCGTTTGGCGATCGTGAGTTCGTCTTTCGGGAAAATTAGGAATTCGGCTTCACGTTCCGCATAGTGACGCCCCGACCACAAACCACGCACTTCAACGAGGCCGCCATGCGGATTTGCCTTTTTGCTTCCGGCCTCCTGACGCTCATCGCCCTCCCGGCTTCAGCCCAGCAGCCGGCCAGCCCCATCCCCTGGACCATGCCGGAAGTCAGCGCGTTGCCCCGGGATGCACGGGGCCAGTTGATCCGCGACGGCCGCGATCTGGTGCTGGCAACCTACGCGCATATCGGCCCCAACGTGGCCGATCCCGCAAAACGCTTTTCCGGCAACAATCTCGCCTGCACCAATTGCCACCTCGACGCGGGCACCAAGAAATTCGGCCTGCCGCTGTTCGGCATCTACGGCGACTTCCCCGCCTACAGTGCGCGCACAGGCGGTCCGATCAGCATCGAGGACCGCCTCAATAGCTGCATGACCCGCAGCATGAACGGCCGCGCCATGCCGAACGATGCCCCTGAAATGCGAGCGCTCGTGGCCTATGTCGAATTCCTGTCCACCGGCGTGCCGGCGGGTCAGCAATTGCCGGGCCTTGGCGCCGGCAAGATGAAGGAGTTGACGCGCGCGGCCGATCCCGAACGGGGCCGCGTGGTTTATATCAGCTCCTGCGCCGCCTGCCATAACACCGACGGCTCCGGCATCCTGAGGGATCGCGGCGCGCCGCAACTCGGTTACATGATTCCGCCGCTGTGGGGGCCCGGCAGCTACAATGACGGCGCCGGCATGGCGCGCCTCATCAACTTTGCCAACTTCGTCCACTTCAACATGCCGCACGGCGCCGACTATCTGAATCCGCAATTGACGGCCGAGCAGGCCTGGGACGTCGCGGCCTTTGTGCTTTCCCACCCGAGACCTCAACGCGCCGGCCTCGCAAAGGATTTTCCCGATCTGCTCGACAAGCCGGTCGACGCTCCCTACGGGCCCTATGCCGATGGTTTCAGCGAGAAGCAGCACAAATACGGACCGTTCGGTCCGATCCGCGACGCGATCGAGCGGCTGAAGTCAGTCGCCAATCGGAAACCGTAAACGGGGGCGTGATGCCTTACTCGCTCGTCATCTTCGACCTCGACGGCACGCTGGCTGACAGCTTTCCGTGGTTCCTGCGCAACGTCAACGATGTCGCCGATCGCTTCCGTTTTAACCGCATCAAGGACGAGGACGTTCAATCGCTGCGGCACGCCGGCTCCCGCGAGATTCTCAAGCGCCTGAACGTGCCGCTATGGAAGCTGCCTTCCATCGCCCGGCACATGCAGCGGATGAAGGCCGAACAGCTCGCCGACATCCCGCTGTTTCCGGGCACGGAGGCGATGCTGCGGACGCTGTACGATAACGGCCTCACGCTCGTGCTCGTCAGCTCCGACAACGAAGCCAATGCGCGCCGTCAGCTCGGCGAGACGGCGGGCCTGTTCGCGCACTTCGACTGCGGCGCCTCGCTGTTCGGCAAGGCTGCAAAATTCCGCCGCGTCCTGAAGCGCACCGGCGTGGCCCCACCGCAGGTGATCTCGATCGGTGACGAACTCCGCGACATCGAAGCCGCCCGCGCCGCCGGCATCGCCTGCGGCGCCGTGATGTGGGGCTCCGCCGCGCCGGAAGCGCTGCGGGCGCTCGGGCCGGATATGGTGTTCGAGCGGATGGAAGACGTGGCGAGACTTGTCGTCGAAACGCGACGGTAGCGTCTGAGCGTCATTGCGAGCGAAGCGAAGCAATCCATCGTGCCGCTGGCGAAGCATGGATTGCTTCGTCGCTGTCGCTCCTCGCAATGACGGGGCGGCGACGGTGTCATTCATTCCTCAAACACCGCCTCCACAAACCCCTTCGGATCATCGCAAAACTCGCGCATCACCCTGAAATGATCCGTATCCTTCACACTCACCGGCTCCAGCCCGTATTTCGTCAGCCGCAGCAGCCGCGCGCCCGGATAGGCCATCAGCATCGGCGCGTGCGTCGCCATGATGATTTGGCAATGGCCGATCTCTTCCATCCGACGCATCAGTTTCAGGAATTCCATCTGGCGCGCGGGCGAGAGCGCAGACTCCGGCTCGTCGAAAATGAAGATGCCCTGGCGCTGGCAACGCTCCTCGAAGAAGCGCAAAAAGCCCTCGCCGTGCGAGTGCGAGAGGAAGTCCGGAGGCACCCCGCCTGGAACGTTAGGAATTTCCTCCGTATTGACTTCGTCCAGATATCGCGCGACCGAAAAGAAGCTTTCGGCTCGAAAGAACCATCCATTGGTAATTTTCGGCAACCAGCTTGCGCGAAGCGCGGAGGACAATTCTCCACCCATCTCCTCCAGCGCATTGGAGTGGTCGACCGTCCGGTAGCCCTTGCCGCCGCCGGCCTCGTCAAATCCGGCGAGCACCGCGATCCCCTCCAGTAGCGTGGATTTTCCCGTCCCGTTCTCGCCGACGATGATCGTGAAGGCGTGGTCGAAATCGAGCTCGAACTCGTCGCCCAGAAACGGCAGGCAGAACGGGTAGGCCCTGCGGTCGGGCACCCGCTCCGGATCGATCCAGATCCGCTTGAGGTATGGCGCCGGCATCTTGATGACGCGATTACGTTTCGAACTCATGGCTCGCTCTGGTTTTGGATGGCGGTTCCACTCTCCCAGCGGGCAATCGCGGCGTCAAGAACAAAAGAGGAACTAGGTCAACAGAACGGAGCGATGTCTGTTTATCCAGCAACTTCAAGCACTTCGTTCTGTCGGGCAAATCAGCCAAAACTTGTCCAGCCCTCGCGGCAAAAATATTTCGCTTGGTATTTCTGGAAATCAGAATTATAAGCGCTGTGTCTCATCCCCGAGAGGGGCGTTGGCCATCGTCACCACACGTTGGGATGGGATGCGGTGGACGCTTTGGCGTGGTGAATGTTCACCCGACGAAAACGTCCAAAGCGTACGGCGAAGTCGTGTGGTTCTGACGCCGCGATGCTGGCGTCAAGTTGGCGGGAAGTGTCCCGCCGGCGACGGTGACAACAAGCCCGCTCCACCGGGAAGAGCACGAAGTAAGCCGTAAAGCCATTGCGCAGGGGATGCCGGAATGCCTCCGCTTCACCTGTATGCTCGTGTGCGCCTTCTTGCTTGCGCAACTTGGCACACGAGACCGCGGGTGCAGCGCGCACCCGGCATTCCCTGCTCCCTCTGTCTTTTGAGGGAAAGGCGAATTTGCAAAACTCGGGCGAAACGCGCCGCGAGAACGAGAAGTTGCGTTTGATGTGCGAGCCGCTTCCACGCACTCACTCGTCATCATCCGCGAAGGCGGATGATCCAGTATTCCAGAGGCCGTCGTGATTGATCCGAGAAGCCGCGGCGTACTGGATGCCCCGCCTTCGCGGGGCATGACGACCGTTGCTGTTGAACGTGCTCGGCACGCACAGAGGTGACCGGGCACTAACCCCTTCCCACCTCCTCCAGCACCTCCAGTACCAGCTCCATCGTCATCAGCACCGGATTGTCGCCGCGCACCAGCCGCCCCTCGGCAAGCCCGCCGAGATAATCCACCAGCGCGATGTCGAGCTGCGCCTCCAGCGCGCCGCTTGCACCCGCGGCAACCACCCCCGCCCCGATCGCAAGCTCGGTCGCGAACGGCACGAGGCTGCTTCCATCCGCAAAGCGCGCCCCGATAATGCTGCCGACGCCGCCGCGGATGCGGGCCTGCAAAATGCCGCGCTGGCGGCAAAAGCCTTCCAGCGCGCCGGCAAAATCCTGGTTAGGCCGCAGCCGCAGCGCGAAGGCGCGCGCAGTGCCTTTGACACCCGTCGCCTCGCGCGCCACCGGGCCGAACAATTTGAACCCGGTCTCCACGTCCGGCTCCGCCAAAAACATCGCGCCGTCGACGCCGAACGCATCGACCTCAAACGGCTCGGCGACCATCGTCTCCTCGGGGAGGATATGCCCGCCATTGATGCGGCCATCGGCCTCACGCCACAGCGCGTGACAATGAAAGAACGGCGCGCCGTCCCGCATTCCCAGCGTCATTGCCCCCATCCGGATGCGCGTGACGCCGTTGGGGCGAAACGTGTCGCTGTAGAACGCGGCGTGATCGGCCGTCTTCGACAGCGCCGGCATCACATAGGCAAAGGGCGCCAGTGCCCCTGCCCGCATGTTCAACACGCCGCCGGCAAAGCCCGCATCGGCAAAGCCGCGGCGCGCAGCCTCCAGCAACGGCAGGCCTGCCTCCAGCGTGAAGGAAAAGGCGCGGCCGCGCGCCTCCACCCATTGGATGCGCTCGGGCACTGGCGGCCCCGGCTGCTCGATGCGCCGCATCGCCTAAGTGCCCGTGGCTTTGGCGATGTCAGCCAACAGTCCGCGTGCCTCAAGCTCATCGCGCACCATCCGCTTCGGAATCTTGCCGTAGCCCGATTTCGGCAACGCATCCCAGAAGAAGAAGCGTTTTGGCATCTTGTAGCGCGGCACCTTCGGCGCAAGGAACGCCGCCAACTCCGCCTCGCTCACGGGCTTTGCGCCCTCGCGCGGCACGCAGACGGCAACGCCCACCTCACCCCAGAATGGATCAGGCACGCCCAGCACGGCGACCTCGCCGATCGCGGGATGGGTGAGAATCTTCTCCTCCACCTCGCGCGGATAAATGTTGGAGCCGCCGGAGATGTACATGTCCGAGGCGCGGCCGGTGATGTAGATAAACCCTTCCTCGTCGACATGGCCGAGATCGCCGGTGCGGAACCAGCCATCGCGAAAGGCTTTCGCATTGGCTTCGGGATTGTCGTAGTAGCCGGCGAACACCGCTGGGCCGATCACGCAGATCTCGCCGGTCTCGAACGGTTTCAGCTCGCGCCCCTGATCGTCCTGGATCGACACCTGCATGCCGGCGCGTTCATAGCCGCAGGTACCGATCCGCGCCTGCGGACCGTCTTCCAGTTCATGCAACGCCGCCGGCATCACTGTGATGTTGCCGGTGACTTCACCGAGTCCAAAATATTGCACAATGACAGGCCCGAGCTTTTTCAGCGCCGCCTTCTGGTCCTCGCGATACATCGGCGCGCCGGCATAGATCACATGCCGCAGCGAGGAATGGTCGAATTTGTCGGCTGCGGGATGCTCGACCATCATCTTCAAAATCGTCGGCACGGTGAACATGTTGGCGACGCGATGCGTTTCGATCAGGCGGAACGCCTCCGCGATGTCGAACTTTTCCGTCGGCAGCAGCACCGTCGTCACGCCGCGGGCGGTCTGCACGAGCTGATGCACGCCGGCGCCGTGCGACAGCGGCGCCACCACCAGCGAGGCGTCCTGCTCGGTCACGCCGGGCGTCAGGTCGGCGAGATGGTTGGTGACGACAAAACCCATCTGGCCGTGGGTCAGTACGGCCGCCTTGGAGCGGCCGGTAGTGCCGGAGGTGAAGAAGAACCAGCAGGGATCGTCGTAGTCGACCTTCGCCTCCTGCACCGTTGCGCCTACATGCGCCGCAATAGCTTCGCCGACCGTGCGCTCGCCAAAGGTGCCGTCCTCGCCGATCCGCCAGATGAACTCGAGCGCGGGGCTGGCGGCTTTCACCGCGCCGGCATGATCGGGAAACTCGCCGTGGCACAAAAATCCCTTGGCGCCGGAAGCGCTGGAGAGATAGGCCACCTCGTCCGGCATCAGGCGAAAGTTGGTGGGCACCCACACCGCACCAAGCCGGAAGGCGGCGAACATCGAGAAGAACATCTCGTCGGTATTTTTGGAATGAACGAGAACCCGGTCGCCCTTGACGATGCCGCGCGCGGCCAGCGCCGCCGCCAGCGCCGAAACCCTGGTGTCGATCTCCCGCCAGGTCCAGGCCCGCTCGGCCCAGACGAGGCCGACGCGCTTGCCGTGGCGGCGGGCGTTTTGCGTCAGCATATAGGCAAGGTTCATGACCCGGCGGGACATCCGGTTCAGGCCGCCGCGCGGCGCGGGATTGGTGGTAGCCTCGGTCAATTCGGTCTCCCTGACTTCTTCTTGTCCGGCCGGCGGCCCTGGAACACCCTGCGCGCCGGCCCGTTGGAATTAAGCCTAGCAGTGGCGGTAGCTCAATGCCCAGTGCGACCTATGCCCTGTTCTACGACGCGATCCTGCGGGAGAAGCAGGTGGTATGCACCTATGACGGCCGCCGGCGCGAGCTCTGCCCGCACATCATCGGCAAGAACCGCAACGGCGAGGACGTGGTACTGGCCTGGCAGTTCGGCGGAAGTAGCAGCGGCCGGTTGCCGCAATGGCGCTGCCTGCGGCTGGCCCATGTCAGTTACGCCCATGCGCGCGAGGGCGACTGGCACGAAGGCGGCTCGCACCGCTCGGAGCAAACCTGCGTCAGCGCGATCGACCTCGATATCAACATCCACGTCCGCAGGCGGCGCAGAGCATGATCCGGAAAAGTGGATACCGGTTTTCCGAAAAGATCATGCTCAAAAAATAAACGGACCACTACGACATCCAGTCCGGCTCGCGCGTCGGGATTTGCGAGGTCTCCTTGTGCGACGACAGCACGATCACCGTCTCGGTGCGCTCGATGCCCGGCACGGCCTTGATGACCTTTGCCAAAAATCCTTCCAGCATGCGCGTGTTCTTCACCCGCACCTTCAGCATGTAATTCCAGAGCCCGGTGACGTGATGGATCTCCATCACGACCGCCTGGCCCGCGACCTTTCGCAGGAAGGCGCGCTCGGTCTCGGCCTTGCTCCAGGCGACATAGAGGAAGGCGAGCAGATCGTAGCCCATCGCTTCCGGCGAAATCCTGGCGTGGTAGCCCGAGATCAGCCCACGCTCGCCGAGTTTGCGGATGCGCTCATTCACAGAGGAGGCGGCGAGCCCAACGGTTGCCGCAAGCTGCGCCTGCGGAATGCGTGCGTCCTTTTGCAGGAGGTCGATCAATTCCAGATCGGTCTCGTCGATATCGGCCATGGGCTTTCGTCGGGTGGATCGGCTCTCCTACCAAGCCGAATGCCGTTCGGCAATTGCCGGAGAACCTGCGGCCCCCTTCGATTTCGCCGCTTGATCAAACACGCGCAAGCCGTCGGTCCGCTGCCGGACCGGCTGCCCGCGAGGAGCCAGGCGCTATTGCCCGTGCCTGGCGAGTTCCTGCTCGTTCAGGTCCCAGTCCTGCCAGAGCTGGAAGCCCGCCAGCAGCACGACGAGGCCGCCGAGAGTCGTGTGCCAGAGACGCAGCATCCCCTCTTCCCAATAGCCAAAGATGTAGGGCGAGACGATCAGCCACAGGCCGAGCAGGATTTCGGCCACCTCCTCCCAACGCTGCAATGCAACATACTCAAGTTGTGCCAGGCCGAACACGAGCAAACCAACGGTGAAGGTGTTGAGGACGATAAAGCTGCGTTCCGCATCCACCATCTCGTGGGGGGCTTGGGTCGGGAACCACGGCGACAGCACGATCAGCACGCCGAGCGCCATGCCAAGCCAATCCTCCCAGGTGCGATGAGTCTTGAAGAAGCTTAAATGCGACATGTAAACCTCCCTCGGAAGAGGCATACGTCGGCGGCTGGAGAGCACGACACTCCGACTGTCAGGCGACCCGTCCGGCCGCATCAGGGCGTATGTCCAGTAACTAGAACGTGTGAACGGGTTTTGTACGCACAAGACCCCGTGAGTACAATTTTGTAACCAGGATCGAACGGATGACTGACGTGATTTCCAACAATGCAGCGCAACATCGCTTCGAGCTCGAGGTCGACGGCCATATGGCCGCGGCCTACTACAAGCGCGCCGGCGACGTGATCACGTTCGAGCACACCGAAGTGCCGGCCGAACTCGGCGGCAAGGGCATCGGCTCGAAACTGGTCAAGGGCGCGCTCGACCAGGTGCGCGCGGACGGACTGAAGGTTGTCGCGCAATGCCCGTTCGTGAAGGGCTGGATCGGCAAGCATCCCGACTACGCCGACCTGCTGAAGGCGTGAGCCGGCCGCAGGTTTGCGCCCGCCGGATCGCACGCCTAGATCAGGATGGAAATTGACCTGGACGTTCAGACTGGAATTTCAGATATGGCCGCCGTTCGCGACAACAAAACCCTGAGCCGATTTGAGATGGACGTCGAGGACGCGGTGGCGTTCGCCAATTACCGCCTGACGCCTGAGGCCGTCATCATCACCCATACCGAGACCCCGCGTACGCTGCGCGGCCGCGGCGTCGCCTCCGAACTGATCAAGGGCGCTCTGGAGCTGATCCGCGCCGACGGACGCAAGGTCATCGCCGGCTGCGGATTTGTGGTGGACTATCTCTACAAGCATCCGGAGTACGCGGAGATGACCGGATGAGCTGCCGCCCCGAGTGTCCCCGGGGCGACGCGAGCGCTATACGATCTTGATCGACATGTCCGGCAGGCCTTCGATCTTGCACAGGAGCACGTCGCCCTTGACCACCGGCCCCACGTTTTCGGGGGTGCCGGAGTAGATGATGTCGCCGGCCTTCAGCTCGAACGCTTCGGAGAGCTTTGAAATCTGCTCGGCCACGCTCCAGATCATGTTTTGCAGGTTCGAGTTCTGCTTCACGTTGCCATTCACCGCGAGCGAGATCCCGCCCTTGGTAAAGTGGCCGGTCTTCGCGGCGGGATGGATCGGGCCAAGCACCGCGGAGCGGTCAAAGCTCTTGCCGATCTCCCACGGCTTTTTCTCATCCCCCATCGCCCGCTGCAAATCGCGCCGCGTCATGTCGAGACCGACGGCGTAGCCGTAGACATGATCGAGCGCCTTGTCGGCCGGAATATTGCTGCCGCCGGATTTCAGCGCAGCCACCAGCTCGACCTCGTAATGGTAATTCTTGGTCAGCGAAGGATAAGGATGATCGGCGACCGCACCGATCGAGACGTTCTGGATCGCATCCGTCGGCTTCTGGAAAAAGAACGGCGGCTCGCGGTTGGGATCAGAGCCCATTTCGCGCGAGTGGGCAGCGTAGTTGCGGCCGATGCAATAGATCCGCCGCACCGGAAACACGTCGGTCTCGCCGACAATCGGAATGGTCGTGGTGCCGACGGGAAAAAGCGCTTTCGGCCCGGCTTGCGCTTGCGCCGAAGAACTGGCCACCGCCCCTGTCAGCGCCAGCGCGCCGGTAGCCAAAATGGTCCTGCGATCGATCGTATCCATGGGTGTTCTCCCTGTTCGTTGTTCTCGTTGCATCATATACGAAAAAGGCCCGCGATCGCGCGGGCCTTTCCGGAATCTGAAAAGATCGGCTCAGTGCTTGATCTCCGGCGGCAGCTTGCCGCCGTTGGCGGCGAGCTTGGCCATCACCTGCTTGTGCAGCCAGATGTTCATGCTCGCGGAATCGTTGGTGTCGCCGCTATAGCCGAGCTCCTTGGCGAGCTCCTTGCGCGCGGAGAGGCTGGAATCGATGTCGAGCGCCTTCATCAGGTCAACGATGGAGTGCTTCCAGTCCAGCTTCTCCTTTTTGGCGGCGACCGCCGCGTCAAGGATAGGAGCAACGTCGACATTCGCCGCGGCGGGCGCGGCAGCAGCGCCGCCGCCAGCCGAAGCACCGCCTGCGGCCGCACCTCCGGCGGGGGTCGCGCTGGCCGAGCTGCCGAAGATTGAGCTCATGATTTTTCCGAAAATACTCATCGTTCGCTCCCAATGGACTTGAAGATGGCGTGGAGGTTGGCGGCGCTTTCTGTTGTTACCGGCAGCACCCGGCCGGGGTCGCGAGCGATTCTACCTCAGCACGAAGGAACTTGCCAATGTCGCATTCACTCAAGCGTGACGTCGTCGCTGTTTGGACAGACTCTCCGTTTCGGAGTATCTTGGTGGTTCAGTTCGCGACAAGGCCAGTTACGGTTTCCTGTCTGCGCCTGGTCTGATCGTGATCGTTTACGCGGGAACGGCCGAGTGCCCTTCGCGTGGGCAGAACAGCATGGCCGTTTCGTCAAGGGAGACGACGACCATGGCCACGCCATTTCAAGGAAATGTCACACATGCCGAAGCCGCGCCGGGCAGCGCGGCAGGGCCCGTCATCCGGACCATCGGCTTGTCCGATCTGCATCGCGCGTTGCAGCTCGGCTGGGAAGATTTCAAGGCTGTTCCGAGCCATGCGATCATCCTCTGCCTGATCTATCCGGTGCTCGGGCTCGTGCTGGCGCGCCTCGTGCACGGCTATTCCGTGTTGCCGCTGTTGTTTCCGCTGGCCGCGGGCTTTGCCCTGCTCGGCCCGTTCGCCGCCCTCGGCCTCTATGAGATGAGCCGACGCCGCGAGAACGGACAGCCGGCCTCGGCTTGGGATGCGATGGATGTTTTCCAGTCGCCGTCGTTCGGTGCGATGCTTGGGCTCGGCACCCTGCTGCTTGCGCTGTTCGTGGTCTGGATCATGACAGCACAGGCGGTATACACGGCCGCATTCGGCTACGAGATCGCGGCCAACATTCCCGACTTTGCAACGCGTATCCTGACCACGTCGCAAGGCTGGTGGCTGATCATCGTGGGATGTGGCGTCGGCTTCCTGTTCGCACTGGTCGCGCTGTGCGTCAGCGTGGTGTCGTTCCCGATCATGCTCGACCGCCACGCCAGTGCAGGCGAAGCGATGGTGACATCGCTGCGCGCGGTGGCGAAGAACCCGCTGCCGATGGCGGTGTGGGGTCTGATCGTCACGGTGCTGCTGGTTGCTGGATCGCTGCCGTTCTTCCTTGGGCTCGCGATCGTCATTCCCCTGCTCGGCCATGCCACCTGGCATCTCTATCGCCAGGTGATCGAGCCTGAACTCAATCCGCAGCCGCTGCCGCCCCGTCCGCCGCGCGAAAAGCGCCCGGCGGCTGATTTCCCCGCCAATTTGTTCCCCTGGCGGCGCAAGGGCGGTTGACCCGAGCTATCGAATTCTCCCGCGAGCCGCCGGTCGATGTTATCGACCGGCGGTTGGCGTATATGCACTGTTTACTCTGAATGCCCTTGTGAAGCATCGTGACGGAACCAGCCATGTTTTGGCCGCGGTTGCCGCGAACAATTTTGCTAAAGTCGCGACACCAATATCGGCAGCGTCTCGGCATGGAGCATCCATCTCGATGAAGTCCGGCTCTTCACTCAAAGTCCTCGCGCTGAGCGCGCTGCTTGCAGTATCGGCAGCGCCGGCCTTTGCGGCCGCCTGCGGCACCGGCTCGTTCGAATCCTGGCTCGAGGATTTCAAGAAGGAAGCCGCCGCAAAGGGCATTCCGCAGGCCGTGCTTGTCACCGGCCTGAACGGCGTGACGCTCGACAAGGCGGTGCTCACGCGCGATCAATCGCAAAAGGTGTTTTCGCAATCCTTCGAGGAATTTTCCGGCCGCATGGTGCCGCCGCGCCTGACGCGCGGATCCAACATGCTCAAGCAGTACGGCTCCGTGCTCAGCCGCATCGAGCAGACCTACGGCGTGCCCGGCGAGGTGCTGGTCGCGATCTGGGGACTGGAGACGGATTTTGGCGTCAACATCGGAAAATTCCCGACCATGCGCTCGCTCGCGACGCTGGCCTATGACTGTCGCCGCTCCGATCTGTTCAAGGCCGAATTGATCGATGCGCTGCGCATCGTCGAGCGCGGTGACATCGCGCCCCAGGACATGCGCGGCGCGTGGGCCGGCGAAATCGGCCAGACCCAGTTCATGCCGTCGAGCTACATGAAATTCGCCGTCGATTTCGACGGCAACGGCCGGCGCGATCTCTTCCGCAGCGTGCCCGACGTTCTCGCGTCTACCGCGAACTTCCTGGCCAGCAAGGGCTGGCAGGGCGGCAAGGACTGGGAGCCCGGCAGCGCCAATTTTGCCGTGATCAAGGAGTGGAACAAGAGCGAGGTCTACGCCAGAACAATCGGCTACTTTGCGACCCAACTCGCGCGGGCGCCGTGAGGCGCCTGGTCAGGGCCGATCGCGGCGGCGACCGGCCCCTTTGACCGGACTTACTTCGCCGGTCCGACGTGCATTGCCTTGCTGAGATGGGCTGCGCAGACACCCATTTTGCCGCTGAGCATCGCGTCCTGCGCGGCCGCAACCTCTCTCTGCGCTGCCCACCTGCTTTCGCCAAAGGCCATGGTCTCGACCATCGATTCGGCCTTCTCAAGGTTTCCTCCGCTACAGCCCGCTTGCACCTTTGCAGCATTGGCCGGATATGTTGCGTAGGCGATGACAGCCACCGCGGTGGCCGCGAGCAACTTATTGATCATGTTATTTTTCCATTTTCTGTTGTTGCGCAGCCCGGCATCATTGCCGGAATCTGCGAGGTAATAGATTCCTGATCTCCAGAAATTTTGAGAATGAACTCCGCGCGATTCGAATGTGATCGGCGCGCCGTGCAATGCCTCATGCGAAACGTATCGTTTTGATTACAAGCCCGTAACGAACACGGCTCGCGCGCAGCGGCGTTTGCAGGCGAGTATTTCGATTTGCGCGACCCAAAAGCGAATGCCGCCGCGCTCTAATGGAAGCAATGGACTGGGAGGCTGATGTCCGCGACCGCTTCACCGGCGAACGGTCCATCTCGGGGGATCACCCTGCACCTACCTAAAAGTGATTTCTAATTCATTTTATTGTGAAAAATCCCCATGCGAATCACGCATAAAAGTAACGGCTGCCGACTGGTGTGAGGGCCCACATCGCCCCCCCCAGCCTTGATTTTCGGTTCCATTTAACCATCTGAAGAGTCGGAGATCGGGACGCAGACGATTCGGCAACCCCGTAATTGTACAGGGCTTTTTGCCGCGGCGCGCCGCTCCCTGCCCGCGCTGAGGGCAACGGCGCCGAAAGGTTAAGCGTTCCTTAGCGCTGCCATGCATGGACAGATTAGCTGCATCGCAACATCGGAACTACTGCATTGCAGCAAGGTGTTCTATATTCATTTCAACGATGCAGCGCCCCGCAAAAGCTGAATCGTAACTACCAGGAGACTACCATGTTGCTCTCGCTCATCCGCCTGATCCAATCGTTCCGGGACTATCAGCGCAATCTCGCCGAACTGTCCCAGCTCAGCGATCGTGAACTGGCCGATATTGGCCTCGATCGCTCGGACATTCCGAACGTTGCGGCGGGAAACTATAAGAACTGAATTTTTTCAGCCGCCGGAATGAACGGATAACGCCCGCCTCGCGCGGGCGTTGTCGTATCCGGATATCGTCAGCGCAGGTGCAAGGTGAACGAAAACGCGCTAACCCTGCGCGCCATGACAACCCCCAAATCACTTCTTGAGCCCGTGCACATTGTCGGCGCGGGCCTGGCCGGCTCGGAAGCCGCCTGGCAGGTCGCTACTGCCGGCATTCCCGTGGTGCTGCACGAGATGCGGCCACACCGGATGACCGAGGCGCACCGCACCGAGGGGCTCGCCGAACTCGTCTGCTCCAATTCCTTCCGTTCCGATGATGCCGCCAACAACGCGGTCGGGCTGCTGCACGCCGAAATGCGGAAGCTCGGTTCGCTGATCATGCGGTCGGCCGACGCAAATCAGGTGCCGGCCGGCGGCGCACTGGCGGTCGATCGCGACGGCTTTTCGGCGGCGGTGACCCAAGCACTGGAAAATCATCCCCTGATCACGATCGACCGCACGGAGATCGCCGGACTGCCGCCGGCCGACTGGCGCAACGTGATCGTGGCTACCGGGCCCCTCACCTCGGCGCCGCTGGCCGACGCCATCCGCGCACTCTCAGGCGAAAATGCGCTCGCCTTCTTCGACGCGATCGCGCCGATCGTGCACAAGGATTCCATCGACATGTCGGTGGCCTGGTTCCAGTCGCGCTATGACAAGGTCGGGCCCGGCGGCACCGGCGCCGACTACATCAATTGCCCGATGACCAGGGAGCAGTACGACGCCTTCGTCGATGCGCTGCTTGCGGGCGAAAAGGTCGACTTCAAGGATTGGGAGACCAACACGCCCTACTTCGACGGCTGCCTGCCGGTCGAGGTGATGGCCGAGCGTGGCCGCGAGACGCTGCGGCACGGGCCGATGAAGCCGGTCGGGCTGACCAATCCGCATGATCCGACGGTCAAGCCTTACGCGATCGTGCAGCTGCGCCAGGACAACAAACTCGGCACGCTCTACAACATCGTCGGCTTTCAGACCAAGCTGAAGCATGGCGCGCAGCAGCGCGTGTTCCGCACCATTCCCGGGCTCGAGAATGCCGAATTCGCGCGGCTCGGCGGCCTGCATCGCAACACCTTCCTGAATTCGCCAAAGCTACTCGACCGGCAAATGCGGCTGCGCGCCGAGCCGCGGCTGCGCTTCGCCGGCCAGATGACCGGCTGCGAGGGCTATGTCGAGTCAGCCAGCATCGGCCTGATCACGGGCCTATACGCGGCGGCTAATGCGCGCGCGCAAGAACTTGCGCCGCCGCCTGCCACGACCGCGCTGGGATCGTTGCTCGGCCATATCACGGGCGGCCATATCGAGACTGTCGATGCAGGCCCGCGCTCGTTCCAGCCGATGAACATCAATTTCGGCCTGTTCCCGCCGCTCGCGAGTCCGCCGACCAAAAAGCCCGACGGATCGCGGCTGCGCGGCAATGAAAAGACGGTCGCCAAGAAGCAGGCAATGAGCGCCCGCGCGCTCGCCGATCTTGACCGCTGGATCGCCGATCACCTGCGTGTCGCGGCGGCCGCGTGAGCATCTGATGAGCCTGCCGAAGCATGACGCCGCGGAGCTTGCGGCACGCTGGCGTGACGGCGTGCTGCTCAAGCGCGACGTGTTTTCCATTGTCGAGCGCGGCCGGTTTCGCGTCGACGGCGGCGAGGTCGACGGCGTGCTGCGCCGGCTCGACGAGGTGCCGTGGTGGTCGTACGGGCTGGCGCTGCATCTGTTCTCCCGCGAACGGCGCGCGCTGGAGCGTGCCCGCGACCTCAATGTCGGTCCAAAATTGCTGTGGGCCGGACGGCGCGCCCTGGTGCGCGGCTTCATCGATGGCGTCGCGTTGCATCTTGCAAAGCCGCACGGCGATGCCGCCTATTTCCGATCCGCAAGACAGGCGCTGCATCGGCTGCACCGCGCGCGCATCTGCCACAACGATCTCGCCAAGGAGCAGAACTGGCTGGTCGGCCGCGACGGCCGTGCGTACCTCACGGATTTTCAGCTTGCGGCCTGCTTCTCCCGGCGAAGCTGGCTGTTCCGTGTCGCCGCCTATGAAGATTTGCGCCACATGCTCAAGCACAAGCGCAGCTACGCGCCGGAAGCGCTGACGGCGAAGGAGCGAAAGATCCTGGCGCGCAAGTCGCTGGTCGCCAGCGTCTGGCTCAAGACGGGCAAGAAGGTCTATCAGGCGATCACGCGGGGTCTGTTCAATTTCAGGGACCGTGAAGGCGGCGGCAAGCGGCTGGTCAATGATGCGCCTGTTCTGGCCGAACTGATCCGCAAAAATCCTGCCGTGCGCGATGCCGCCATCGTCGCCTTTGCCGATCGCCGCACCGGCGTCGGGCTCTATGCCTTCGTCGAGGCCGATCAGGCCTCGCTGGAACAGCAGTTGCGCGACGAGCTCACCGCCGCCAGGGGCGCAAAACCGCCGGAACATATCCAGGTGGTGCATGCGCTGCCGCGCGATGCCGCCGGCAAGCCGCGCACGGAAATCCTGCAACTCGTGGCCATGAACCAGCTCGACCTGATCGAGCCGATGATGCGCAATGATGAAGACCGCGCATTCCTGCGAGACATTCTGGAATCGCGAAAGAACCTGCGCGACCGGTTCAACTTCGAATCGGCCGACCTGAATTCGCCCGCGCGTTGACTTTCCCCATTGCGCCCAAGCCAGGCGGTATCGCCCCGCAAGGGATCGGGCTATAATTTGATTCCGGCGCGGCCCGCGCCTCCCCCCTCCAATGGGAAAGCATCATTCATGCCGGGCCACCATCGATCATCGAACCGACTGTTCGAGCATCAAGCATAAGGAGGGGTTGCGACAACTGCTCGCAATGGGAGGTTCTCACGATGCGACTGTCTGCGCCTGTTTATCAATTGAGACGGAAGGCCCGGCTTCTATCCCGCGAAGCACGCATTCCCCTGCACGAAGCGCTTGATCGAATTGCCGCACAGGAGGGTTTTGCCGGCTGGAGCTTGCTGGTAGCCCGCGCTTCATCCGAAACGCCGGCCGGCAAACTGTTTGCGCGGCTGTCTCGCGGCGATCTTGTGCTGGTAGGCGCACGTCCCGGTCACGGCAAGACCTTGATGAGCCTTGAGCTTGCCGTGCAAGCGATGAAGTCCGGCAACAGGGCTGTGTTTTTCACCCTTGAGTACACAAAATGGGACATGCTGAATTGTTTCCGCGCGATCGGCGTGGAGCCGGCGAATTTCCATAGCCTGTTCGAATTCGACAACTCGGACAACATCAGCGCGGGTTACATCGTCGGCAAGTTGGCCACCGCGCCCCGCGGCACGCTGGTGGTCATCGACTATCTGCAATTGCTCGATCAGAAGCGCGAGAACCCGGCACTGATGCGTCAGGTTCGAACGCTCCAGTCGTTCGCACGGGCAAAGGGATTGATCTTCGTCTTCATCTCCCAAATCGATCGGTCGTACG
This sequence comes from Bradyrhizobium lablabi, assembly GCF_018129385.1. GTDB lineage: Bacteria > Pseudomonadota > Alphaproteobacteria > Rhizobiales > Xanthobacteraceae > Bradyrhizobium > Bradyrhizobium lablabi_C. The sequence goes on along the minus strand of NZ_JAFCLN010000002.1, from coordinate 241,448 downwards.
ATCCGTCGACGAAGCCGCTCCCGGATCTGGAAGACGTCAGATCGCCGAACCCGCTCGATCTGACGCTCTTTACGAAGACCTGTTTCCTGAACAACGGCGAAGTGCAGTTCCGGGCGGCAGGTTGAATACAATCGAGAGCATGGCGCGCTGTTGCTAGTCCCCGCCCCTAAACTCCGGGGAGCGGGAGGCTCGCCACAGCGTCCAGAGTAATCGAAGGCGCGGTGTCCGCCGCGGCACGAAGGGATCGTAGTCGGCCCGCGACATCCGCTTCAGGTCGCGGCGCGCCAGCGCCAGCGGCAGGAAGGCCGGGCGGACGTCTGCGGGCACCTCCGCCAGCAACCGCAACGCCGTGTCGAGATGCTTTTTTGCCTCATCTATCAACTGATCGATGGCGACCCGCATTCCGGGCGTCTGCTTGCCGGCAAAAACCTCGTGCTGGCCGCTGCCGTTCTGCTCCAGCAGTTGCAACGGGACGAATAGCTGGCGCCGGGCAGTGTCGATCGGCAGCGCCGAAATGACCTGCGTCAGGCCGTAGGCAAGGCCGGCATGGCGCGCAACATGGTCGATCTCCGCCGATGGCCGCAGCAGGAAACGCGTGCCGCAGGCGAACAGCGCCGATGCGGTGTCATTGGCGTAGCCTTCCAGCGCCGACAGCGACGGCATCGGATCGTTGTAGAGGTCGAATTCATGCTCCTCGACCAGCCGCACCAGCCGGTCGATCGGCAGCCGCCAGGTCCGGACCGCCCATAACAGCTCGGCGGCCACCGGGCTGCCCTCAATGCCGCCGTGGTCCTCCCCGAGCAGCAGATCGCTCCACCAGCGCAGGCGGATTTCGCCCGGCAGCGGCTGGGTGACCACCTCACGCACGCGCGATATCTCCACATTGAAGGCGTAGAGCGCCAGCAGCGGGCGGCGGTGCACACTCGGCAGGAACAGGGTCGAAGCGTAGCGCGGGAAATCGTGCGTGCGCACCAGATCGGCGCAGAAGGCGGCGGCCTCTTCGGGCGACTGCACTTCGCTCATGGCACCGCGATCAGCGCGGCCGCAACGCGCCGCCGCTCTCCCAGCATGATGTTGTAGGTGCGGATCGCAGGCCCCGTCTGCATGGCGTCGAGCACCACCTTCACGGCGCGCAGTGCCTCCCGCAATTCGCGCGGCGGCACCCAGACTTCCGTGCCGGTACCGACGATCAAGGTATCGATGCTGTTGGCGGCCTCAAAGACCTTTGTCAGGGAGTAGCGGTCGATCTCCTGCGGCCTCATCACCGGCCAGGCCCAGATCGCATCCGGCAGGCAGAGCAGCGAGCCACGATGCGACATGTCGGCAAAGGCGAACCCGCCCTTACCGTAGGCATCGATCGGGGCCGACCTCGGGAAATGCAGGTCCGAGGGCGCGGTCATGGATTTTTACTTCTTGGCTGCCAGTTTTTCCGGCTTGTTCGGCTTTTCCATCTTCTCCGGCTTGTCCTCGGCGTCGGCCCGGTGTTCACCGACACCGAGATAGATCAGGATCGGCGCGGCGATGAAGATCGACGTATAGGTGCCGACCAGCACCACGCCGAACATCATCACGGCCGTGAAGCTGTGGATGGCGTGACCGCCGAACAGGAGCAGCGCAAGCAACGCCAGCGTCACCGTGACGTGGGTGATGATCGAGCGCGACAGCGTCGAGTTGATGGACTCGTTCAGGAGCTGCGGCATCGGCATCTTCTTGTAGCGCCGCAGCATTTCGCGGATGCGGTCGTAGATGACGACGGTGTCGTTGAGCGAGTAACCGAGAATCGTCAGCAGCGCCGCGATACTGGTCAGGTCGAAATCGACCTGCGAGATCGACATGAAGCCGATGGTCAGCACGATGTCGTGCACGTTGGCGATCATGGCGCCGAGCGCGAACTGCCACTCGAAGCGGAACCAGAGATAGATCAGGATGCCGACGATCGCCAGCATCAGCCCGAGCATGCCGTAGGCGAGAAGCTCGCCGGAAACGCGCGGTCCCACCACCTCGACGCGGCGATACTCGACGGAATCGCCAAGCGCGGCGCGGATCTTGTCGACAGCAACCTGCTGCTCCTTGTCCCCGCCGGGCTGCTCCGCGACGCGCAGCAACACGTCGGCCTGACCTTCGCCGAATTGCTGTAATTGCACTTCACCAAGCCCGAGACTGCCGAGCGTGGTGCGCATCTGCGCGATGTCGGCGGTACCGGATTTGGCTCGTACCTCCATCAAGGTGCCGCCCTTGAAGTCGATGCCGAAATTCAAAGGGTGGGTGAAGAACAGGATGATTGCGGCGATCGACAGCGCCGCCGAGATTGGAAACGAGATGCGGCGGAACTGGGTGAAGTCGAAATGCGTGTCGTCGGGTACGATACGCAGCGGCGGCAACAGATCGAGCACGCTGACAACGGTCAACACGGCAATCAGAACGGCCAGAGAGATCAGAACGAATTGGGTGGTCACAGCCGGCTCCGCAAACTCAGATCGGCACAGTCTTCGGCCGCTTCCACTGCACCCACCACGCCACGATCAGGCGGGTTACAGTGAAGGCGGTGAAGACAGTGGTGATGATGCCGATGCCGAGCGTCACGGCAAAACCGCGAACCGGTCCGGTACCGATATAGAACAGCACCGCTGCGGCGATGAAGGTGGTGATGTTGGAGTCGAGAATTGTCGCCAGCGCACGCCTGAACCCAGCATCGATGGCCGAGATCGGCGTGCGACCGGCTCGGAGCTCCTCGCGGATACGCTCGTAGATCAGCACGTTGGAATCGACGGCGATGCCGACGGTGAGCACGATGCCGGCGATACCGGGCAGTGTCAGCGTGGCGTTGAGCAGCGACAGGATGCCGAAGATCATGGCGACGTTGATCGCGACCGCGATATTGGCGAACACGCCGAACAGGCGGTAGGTGACCAGCATGAAGATGATGACCAGGATCGAGCCGACATACGCGGCGAGCTCGCCCTTTTCGATCGAGTCCGCGCCGAGGCCCGGGCCGACGGTGCGCTCTTCAACCACCGTGAGCGGCGCCGGCAGCGCGCCGGCGCGCAGCAAGATCGCGAGGTCGTTGGCTTGCTGGACGGTAAAGTTGCCGGAAATCTGTCCTTGGCCACCCGTAATCGGCTCCTGGATTACCGGCGCGGAGATCACCTGGTTGTCGAGTACGATCGCGAACGGCTCTTTCACATGCTCGGTGGTCGCCTGCGCGAACTTGCGCGCGCCCGTCGTATTGAACTTGAAGGAGACGATCGGCTGGCCGCTGCGCTGATCAAACCCGGGCTGCGCGTCGGTCAGGTCGCCACCGGATACCAGCACCTGCTTCTTGATGACGTAGTTCTGGCCGGGGTTTTCGGCGCTGGGCAGCAATTCCGAATCGGCCGGAACGCGGCCGCCGGCCGCCTGCTCGGGCGACACGGTAAGGTCGACCATGCGGAATTCCATCTTGGCGGTCTTGCCAAGCAATTCCTTCAGGCGGGTCGGATCCTGAAGGCCCGGCACCTGCACCAGGATGCGGTCGGTGCCCTGACGCTGAATCAGAGGCTCGACGGTGCCGAGTTCATTGACGCGGCGTTCGACGATCTGGATCGACTGCTCTATGGTCTTGCGCATGCGATCGAGAATCGCCGGCTGCGGAACGGTGAGGCGGATCAAGCCGCCGCCTGCGTCCGACACTTCGAGGTCGCGCTGCCCGCTCCCTCCCATCAGGCCCCCAAGGGGCTGCGCGAGATCGCGCAGCTTGGAGAGCGCAGCGGGAACGTCGGTATCCTTGGTGATGCGAACTTCAACGGCGTCGCCGCGGACTACGGCACCGGAATTGACGATCCGGGCATCGCGCAAAACCTTCCGCACGTCGTCCCGAATGGCATTGAGCCGATCCCTCTTTACAGAGTTGCCGTCGACTTCCAGCAGAAGATAGGAGCCGCCTTGCAGATCGAGGCCAAGCACCAGATGGCGCTGCGCCCATCTCGGCCAGGTCTTGACCGTGGATTCCGGAAAGAAGTTCGGAACGGCGAACAGGCAGACGATCAGCGCCGTAAGGACGGTCGCCAGCGCCTTCCACCGCGAGAAATACAACATCGGATATGACCTGTCAGATCAGGAGAGAATGCGGCGCGCAATCACTTCGCGGTCGCATCGTCCTTGGCTTCGGCCTTCTCCTTGGCCGGCTCGCCCTTGGCGCGCACGCCGGAAATCATCTGCCGCATCTGGCGCACGCGCACGCCGTCGGAGATTTCGAACTCGATCTGGTCGTCGTCGACCACCTTGGTCACCTTGCCGACGAGACCGCCCGAGGTCACCACGGTATCGCCGCGGCGGATGTTCTTCACCAGTTCCTGGTGGTCCTTCACCTTCTTCTGCTGCGGGCGCAGAATCAGGAAATACATGATCACGAAGATCAGCGCGAACGGCAGCAGCGACATGAGCATGCTGTTGGCATCGCCACCGGCTGCGGCCTGGGCAAACGCAGGGGTAATCAGCATTCGGACAATCCTCGGGGTAAGACGGAAAAGAACCGGCAAGCGCGGGACGCGCCGGGGCCGGTTCGGGCCAAATTCGCGCGGACTATAGCGGCCGCGGTCCCAATTGCAACGCTGGCTGGCTTCTCATTTAGGCAGCTTGCGAGACCTGCCAAGGCCCGATAAGGCTGCCCCGTCAGGAACTTCGCCAATGTCCAAGAAACCCAAGAAACCTAATAAAACTGCCCCTCGGGCGGCCTCCAAGGCCGCAACCCCTGAGGTTGCCAAGCCCGCGACAAAACGTCCGGCGGCTGCGTTAACAGACGGCAATGCGGAGCGGATCGCAAACGCGCTGGAAGCCATCGCGGCGCACCTTTCCGCCGCCGTCCCGCCCGCTGCGACCGCCGAAACGTTCGGCAGCGCCGATGCCTTTGTCTGGCACCCGGACGGACGGCTGTCGCCGGTACCGCGCGTGAGCCGGGTCGAGATGGACCTGCTCAAGGGCATCGACCGGATGCGCGATATCCTGGTGGAAAACACCGAGCGCTTCGCCAACGGCCTACCCGCCAACAACGCGCTGCTGTGGGGCGCGCGCGGCATGGGCAAGTCCTCGCTGGTGAAAGCGTCCCATGCCAGCATCAATCTGAACCGCAAGCCGGCCGACAAGCTGAAGCTCATCGAGATTCACCGCGAGGACATCGAGAGCCTGCCCGCCCTGATGGACCTGCTGCGGGATTCGGATTTCCGCTTCATCGTGTTCTGCGACGACCTGTCGTTCGACGGCAACGATGCCTCCTACAAGTCGCTCAAGGCGGTGCTGGAAGGCGGCATCGAGGGCCGCCCCGAGAATGTCATCCTCTACGCCACCTCCAACCGGCGGCACCTCCTGGCGCGCGAGATGATCGAGAACGAGCGCTCGACTGCGATCAATCCCGGCGAAGCGGTCGAGGAAAAGGTCTCGCTGTCCGATCGCTTCGGCCTCTGGCTCGGCTTCCATCGCTGTAGCCAGGACGAGTATCTCGCGATGGTAAAGGGCTATTGCGGCCATTTCGGCATCAAGCTCGCCGAAGAGGAACTCGAGCGCGAGGCGCTGGAATGGTCGACCACGCGCGGCTCGCGTTCCGGCCGCGTCGCCTGGCAGTTCACGCAGGAACTGGCCGGACGGCTCGGCGTGCGGATGACGGCGGGTTGAGCCTCTCGTGTCCCGGATGCGATGCAGCGTGAAACGCTGCTTCGTAGAGCCGGGACCCCCGGCCCAATGGCCCCCGGCTCTGCGGCGCATCACTCCGTGCTGCGCCGCGTCCGGGGAACGAAAGTCCTAGCTCGGCTTCCCATCGCCCCGCTTTGAGCGCGCAAACGGAATCAGCAGCAGGCCCAGCACCGCGATTCCGGCCATCATGGCCCACGCCTCGTTGGTGCTGGCGGCGAAGGCCGCCTGCTCGATCGCTTCGGTGGCCGTCGACAAGTCCGAGGGAATCCGGTCCAGCCCGATCGCTTGCGCGGTCGCCACATCGCCGGCGGCGAGGCGCTGCCGGATGGCCTCGATATGGCCGCTGGTGCGGCCGTAGAGGATGGTATCGATCAGCGCAATGCCAACGGCGCCGCCGAGGTTGCGCATCATGTTGAACAGACCGCTGGCGTCGGGCACCTGCTTGTGCGGCAACGTCTGAAGCGCCATCCGGGTCGGCGGCAACAAGCAGAACATCGCCGCAAAGCCGCGCAGCACCTGCGGCCAGAACATCTCGTCGAAATCGGCGGTGCTGCTTTCGAACGCGCTCATGCCGAGCCCGACCGCGAACAGGGAAAAGCCGAATGCGGATAGCCAAAGCGGATTGGCCCGGCTCTCCAGCGCGCCCGCGATCGGCGCGGCCACCAGTTGCGCTGCGCCCGTCACCAGAATGATCTTGCCGATCTCCAGCGCATCGTGCTGACGGACATAGGCCAGAAAGACCGGCATCAGATAGACCGCGCCGAACAGGCCGACGCCAAGGCAAAAGCTCAGCACGCAGCCGATCGAGAACGGCCGCACTCTCAGCGTCGAAAGCTCGACGATCGGCTGCACCGCCTTCAGGGTACGGATCGCAAACAGCGCGGTGGTGACGGCGCACAGGGCAAACAGTGCAAAGCACAGCACAGAGAGCCAGCCCGACTGCGGCGCCTGCTTCAATCCGATCTCGAGGCTCGCCAGCGCAATCGCCATCAGCGCCAGCGAGATTGCGTCGAAATTTCTGAGGTGATTGAGACGCGCCCTGCCCCACGGCAGCAGGAATGGCGTTGCGAGCGCGGCAACCACGCCGGGGATCACGTTGACCAGGAACAGCCAGGGCCAGGAGTAATGGTGCGTGATCCAGCCGCCGACGACGGGCCCGACCGTCGGCGCCAGCACCGCCATGATGCCGGCGATCGTTCCGGCCACCGGATGGGCGCGCGCCGGAAACAGCAGGAAGATTCCGGAGAATACCGCGGGGATCAGCGTGCCGCCGGCAAAGCCCTGGAAGATGCGGAAGATCACCAGCGATGCAAAACTGGTGCTGAAGGCGCAGCCGACCGACGTCACCGTGAAGACGGAGATCGCGATCACGAACAGCCAGCGCAGCGTCAGGACCCGCGTCAGCCAGCCGGTGAGCGGAATGGCCGTTATCTCGGCGATCAGATAGACCGTCTGGATCCAGCTCATCCGGTCAGGCGAAATCCTCAGCGCGCTCTGGATTGTCGGCAGCGAGGTGGCGACGACCTGGATGTCGAGGATCGCCATGAACATGCCGACGCACATCAGGCCGAAGCCGAACCAGGTGCCTATCCGTGCCTTTGTCGTTCGCCAGACCGTCATTGCGCGGTGCGCGTCATCGTCTCAAGCGGCGCACAGGGCGCGCGAAAAGGGAGTGTTTTGCCGAAACCGAAGGGCGGGAATTGCGAGGTCAGTCAAATGCCAGGAGATGAAATAGCCGACCGCAACTGCGCTGTATACGGCTCTGGCGGTCCGGCAACCGGCCCTGCCGGAACCGCAAGAATGGCCTCAACAGCAAATCGCCCGCTGCAAGCGGGCGATCGTGATCGTTGATAGCAAGACCTTCGACCAAGGCCTCACGTACCGTTGAGGAATTGCATCGGGTCAACCGGCGAAGAGCCCTTGCGGATTTCGAAATGGAGCTGCGGCGAGCCCACCTCACCCGATTGACCCGACTTGGCAATGACCTGGCCGCGCTTGATCGTATCCCCGCGCTTCACCATCAGTTCACTCGCATGGGCATATGCGGTGACGTAACCGTTGGAGTGCCGCACCAGAACCAGATTGCCGTAACCCTTGAGCTCGTTTCCGGAATACGCGACGACGCCGTCTTCCGCGGCCTTCACCGGCGTGCCTTCGGGCACGGCGACATTGATGCCGTCATTGGCCTTGCCGTTGGTCTTGGCGCCGTACGCCGTCATCACCTTGCCGCGCACCGGCCAGCGGAAGGTCGGCAGCGCGCCGGTGGCTTCGCTGGATTTCGCGTTGGACTCGGCGGCGGCCGGCTTTTCCTCAACCTGCGCTGTGGGCTGTGCGAGACGCGCGGCCTGCGGCGGCGCGCCTGCCGGCGCGATCGAGCGCGTCGCGGGCGGCGCCAGCGCGGCGACCTGCTGTGCGGGAGCGGCTGGAGCCGGCGCGGCTTCGGGCGCAGCCGCAGCGCTCTTGGTGCCGGGCACGGTCAGCTTCATGCCGAGGCTGAGCCGGGCCGACTGGTCGAGATTATTGGCTCTGGCGAGGTCGGCGGCTGTGATGTGGTTGCGGCGCGCGATGCTGTGGAGCGTATCGCCGCGATTGACGATATGGACGCTGGAGGCGCTCGCGACCGGCCGGCTGGCGGGCGGCGCGACCGCAGGCGCCGGTGCAGCAGCGGCCGTGTGGCGCGGTGGAATGACCAGTTGCTGGCCGGGCGACAGCGCGCGCGGGCCCTTGTAGCCGTTGGCCTTCAGGATCTCGGCACTCGAAACGTTGTAGCGCTTGGCCAGAATTTCGAGCGTATCGCTGGTGCCGACGATGATCGTGGTGCCGCCATGTGCTGCCCCTTGATGTGCCGCCCCCTGGGGGGCCGGACTGCGCGCGGCGACCGATTTGGGCGCCACGGTGCCGGTGGTCTCGAGGCGAGGCGGTTGGGCCGGCGGCGCATAGGACGAGAGCCCGCGCCCTCCTCCCGACACGCCCCGGCTGGAAACCGGATAGGACTGCGGAGCCGACACCGGCGGGGGCAACGGCTGCGATTGATATTGCGACTGCGGCCGGGCGTATTGCGGCAGCTCACGGCGCTCGACCGGTGCGGCCGGGACCGCGGCCGTGGTCTCGGGCTGGGACGCAAAGGGATTGCTGAACGAGCTTTGCTGGAAGCGGGTCTGGGTGTCGGCGCTGCACCCGGCAAACCCGACGGAAATGAGCGCCAGTGCCGCGGCTTGCGGCACGCGACGCGAGCGAAGCAACTCGGTGACGCGGGACATGGTTACTCACTCGTACGCAACAAAATACTGTTTTGAGTAAACACCTCGGGAGTAAATAACCGCTTAAGGCCCGGATAAGCTGTTGGCGGCAGGCGCCAATCCGCAATTCTACAGCTCGCGGGCGATCCCCGGCAGGGCCGGCACGAAGCGAACGTCCACCAGTTCCCGGTGCTCAAATCCGGTTTCGGTCCTGACCACCCGGACCAGGGTCTGGACGCCGTGATGCGGTCCGACCGGCGCGATCAGGACGCCGCCCGGCTCCAGCCGCTCCAGCAATTTTTCAGGAATCCGCTCCATCGCCGCGGTCACGATGATGCGGTCGAAGGTGCCGGCGCTGTCGGGGACATCGAACCCGTCGCCGACGATCACCTCGACATTGTTGTAGCCGAGCGTCTTGAGCCGTTCGCGCGCACTGTCGGCCAGAGTCCGGTAACGCTCGATACTGACGACGTCGACGCACAGCCGTGACAGGACGGCAGCCTGGTAGCCCGAGCCGGTGCCGATCTCCAGCACCCGGTTCGACCGCTGCACGTTGAGCTGCTCGGTCATATAGGCGACCACGAAGGGCTGGCTGATGGTCTGGCCGCAGGCAATGCCGAGCGCGCTGTCGCGATAGGCATCCTCGCGATCAGCAGCGTCCACGAACGCCTCGCGCGGCACCTCCTCCATGGTGCGCAGCACCGTCTGGTCGCTGATCCCGCGCCGCCGCAGGTTGAGCTGAAACATCATTTTTTCCGGCGGATTTGAAGTAACAGCCATGTCAATCTCGAAGCGGCGCGGATCGCGGCAGCCTGACGTGCGCGTCAAGCAGATTGATGCCATATGGACCCTGGCGGTTGGCGAAAATTTGCGCTTTTCCCCCGTTCCCGGCAAGGAACCCGGCGCCCGTTACTAGCGTTTAGGGTCCCGGCAGTTGCCAAGCGCCAGGGACGACAATCAGGAAACGATAACTCCCCGTAAAAGCCCGTGATCCAAGCATTAAAGTTGCGTCTGGAGGCGTTATTTGCCAACCTCGATTCAGGGCAAGGGCAAGGAATCCAGTGATGACGGCAACACGCCCGGGGGGCGGTTCTGTTTTCCTCGTCGAGGACGAGGTCATGATCCGAATGATGGTCGCGGACATGCTGGAAGAGCTTGGTTACCGCGTCGCGGCCGAGGCCGGCGAGATCGGCGAGGCGCTCAAGCTCGCGCAATCGACCGACTATGACTTCGCCATTCTCGATGTGAACGTCAACGGCAAGGTGATTTCGCCGGTCGCCGACCTGATCAAGGCGCGCAACCGCCCCTTCATCTTCGCCACCGGCTATGGCTCGTCGGGCCTGCCCGAAGAATACCGCGACCGCCCCGCGCTTCAGAAGCCATTCCAGCTCGAGACGCTGGCGCGGATGATCGACTCCACGCTGAAGGACGCTGCGGCCTAGCCTTATTAGCCGAATTGGCGGCGACCGGTGACGGATAGGCAAAGGCTCGTATTCTCGCGACACGTTCTGCCCGAGTTGTGCATGCGCTTCACGCCCGGAGGGCGCGGGGAATGCCGGGTGCGCGCTGCACCCGCGGTCCCGTGTGCGCTGCTTGCGCAACAAAAAAATGCACACGAGCATACAGGTGAAGCGGAAACACTCCGGCATCCCCTGCGCAATGGCTTTACGGCTTATATCGCGCTCTCCCTGGTGAGCGAGCTTGTTGTCACCATCGCCGGCGAGATTGCTCCCGCCAACTTGACGCCAGCGTCGCGGCGCCAGGACCACACGACTTCGCCGTACGCGGATGACGTTTCGTCCGGCGTGATGAAACGCCTGACGCCATCAGCGTCCACCGCATCCCATCCCGACGTTCAGTGACGACGGCCGACGCCCCCTCCTCGGGGATGAGACGGCGAGGTTTATAATTCTGATTTGCAGAAATGGAAAGCGGAATATTTTTGATTTGGGGCTTGACATCGATTCTGAAAATCGGAATTCGATTTGCCCGTCGGGTCGCAGAGGATTTGTAGGGCGGATTAGCGTAGCGTAATCCGCCCTCAGGGGTCGATACAATGGTGGCGGATTACGCTACGCTAATCCGCCCTACATCCCTGCCAGAGAACCGGCATGCCAAACTATCGTCGCGCGTTCGTCCCCGGCGGGTGCTGGTTCTTCACGGTGAATCTGCTGGAGCGCCGCAAATCGCTTCTCGTCGATTGTGTCGATGCGTTGCGCGAAGCCGTGAATGCAACGCGCAAGGCGCGCCCGTTCATCATTGATGCCGTCGTGGTGCTGCCCGACCACATCCATGCGGTCTGGACATTGCCTCCCGGCGACGCCGACTTTTCGACCCGCTGGCGGCTGATCAAGATGCGATTTGCGAGAGCACAGCCGAAGACGGAACGCCTGAGCAAGGTGCGCGCGGCGCGGAGCGAACGCGCCATCTGGCAGCGCCGGTTTTGGGAGCACCTCATCCGCGATGAGGCCGACTATGCCCGCCACGTCGAGTATTGCTACATCAATCCGGTGAAGCACGGATTAGTGACGCGGGTGCAGGACTGGCCACATTCCTCGTTCCACCGAGACGTGCGCGCGGGAATTTTCCCGGAAGATTGGGCAGGTGATATTGAGACCCAAGGCGAGTTCGGCGAGCGCAGCTAGACCGTAGGGCGGGCTAGCGAAGCGTAACGCGCCGAACCGTTGAAACAAAGATGGCGGATTACGCCTGTCGGCTAATCCGCCCTACGGGCTGTTGCTGTACAGGTCCCTGGGTTCGATACGCCACGAGTCTACGACTTCATTGCGAGAGATCCCGTCGCTAGTGCCATCATCGGTGTTGAAGTAAAAACAACGCTATACGACACTATCCGTTTGAACCCGGCTCAAGTTGCAAGAGATGTCGTCGTGATGAGTGCTGGTGGTGTAGCGTCAACATTGGGAGTGACGGTGACTGGAGTTGGTTATCAAACTTATTGTTTTGCTTGCAACGTTGTTGATATCAGGTCTTCGGCGCTTCGATCTACATTGCGTAACTTTGGCGTACCCTTTGTGCACGGAGGGTATCCCGGAGTATATCGCCCATGACACTGGCGGAAAATTTAAGATGCTGAAAGAGAAAACGATTACGCTAAGGCTCAAGGAACTTGGATATCTTCGTTGCGGAAGATTCATCTATAAAGCCAGCTGGAGCGCGCCAGATGTGGAACACTACCTTTACTTTTCAACTTATGGCTCCCCCAAAGAATTTCTGGCGGGAGATTTTGGAGTTCGAAACGAAGCCGCACAGTCATTCGGCGTGAAATGCGTGCGGGCTTATGGAGGTGCTATCTATCGACTAGTTGAGCAAGATGAACCAATGCGGTGCTACATGCGCTTTCCACTTGGCAAAATCGCAGGCTGGAGTCCCCGTTGGTCTCTGACCCTCTCGAATCAACCGGAGGCTGATTTGGTGGATCTGATAAGCGAAGCTGTCCGATACCAACTATTTCCTGTAATTCGCGAAGTGACAAATCTTGGTCGATTGTTATCTCTCCTTGAGAAGGATGAGGAGCCTGTGCGGTGGGTTCATGTCAATGGCGCGATGAGGGCGGCTCAAATAGCGTATTTGGCACGATTGCTGGGGATGGGAACAGCTGAAATTCGATCGATGCTACGGCGGCGGGAAAATGAGTTAGTCGCACATTTGAGGGGAGCCACGCTGGATTGCGCCTCCTACATCGAACGAATTATTGATGACGCTGAGGTCTCTCTGCGCGTCCGGAACCCATCTACGTAGAACCAATGCAGCCATTACGGACAGCCTTTCATTGCGGTGACAGTGCTGGACTGCACCCCTTAAGTGAGACACGGTAATTGCGGTGACAGGCATTTCGAGGATGACCTGTGGCATCACGAGGAAAGAACCGTCAGTTTCCGACGGCGTTTAAATTGAAGGCGATCAAGCGTGCCGAACGAGGCGACGGCGTTCTGCCGGTCGCACGCGAGCTTGGGATATCACGCGAGATTTTGCATGACTGGATCAAGGCGTGGAAGGCGCATGGGCCAGAGGGATTAAATCGCAAACCTGGACCCAAGCCGGTCCGCGAAAGCTTAAGTGCCCACCGTCATACGACGACAAGCGCTCGCACCTCAGGATGACGGCGGAGTTTGCGGCCCTCTTTACCCCAGCGTCTTCGTCAGCGTTTCCGAAAACGCTTCATCCGTGCGGTCGAGCCGCAGCGGGGTCACCGAGACGTAGCCGGCGGCCAGCGCGGCGAGATCGGTGCCTTCGGCGGGCGCGTCCATGACAGCGGCGCGCTCGAAGCCGATCCAGAAATAGGGATTGCCGCGGCCGTCGCGGCGCTGGTCGATGTTGAGAAAACCGAGATTGCGCTTGCCCTGCCGCGTCACGCGCACGCCCTTCACCTCGCCCGGCAGCCGGGCCGGAAAATTGACGTTGATCACGGTGTTCTTCGGCACGCCCGCGTCCATCACCTTGCGAATGATTTCGGGGCCGAATTTCTGCGCGGTCTCCCACAGCGGCTTTTCGCGCGTCTCGACCGAAAATTCCTGCGACAGCGCGAACGAGGGCAATCCCAGAATGGTGCCTTCGAGCGCACCGGCGATGGTGCCGGAATAGACCACGTCCTCGGCGACATTGCGGCCGCGGTTGACGCCTGACAGCACGAGGTCGGGCATCTCCTTGCCGAGGATGTGGCGCGCGCCCATGATGACGCAATCGGTCGGCGTGCCGCGCACGGCGAAATGGCGCGGGCCGACTTCGCGCAGCCGCAGGGGATCGTTCAGCGACAGCGAATGCGACACGCCGGACTGATCGAGCTCCGGCGCCACCACCCAGACATCGTCCGACAGCGCGCGGGCGATTTGCTCGACGACCTCCAGGCCCGGCGCATGAATGCCGTCGTCATTGGTGCAGAGAATTCGCATTCGTTTTCAGGGCCTTTCGGTCGATTCCGCCAAACCGTCAGGCGCCGTCTTAACCGCCTATCGCCGGCGAGGCAAACCCCGCAAACCTTCGCAAAACGGCGATTTTCGGTTGTACCGGGCCAGGCGCCGATTGTGATATCGGTCATACAGTCTGAAATCTCGACAGCGCATAGTCGAAAGGCCCGCCGAGCAGCGGATTCTTGCGGCTATGCTCAAGTGAATGACGTTGCGACGGCGACGTCGTGTCTTGAGGACGACAAGGGATCTGGTCGTGACCCGCCTTGCAGCAGTGATCGCCATCGCGATGTTCGGCCTGATCGCGCCGACGATGGCGTTCGCGCAATCGGATCAAGCGCCGACCGGCACCGGTTCAACCCGGCAACTGACCAAGACGATCCGGGAGCCTGTGGAAGCCATCGCGTGCGACGGCGGCACCGTCATCAGCGGACAGTGCGCCTGCCCGGCGGGATTCAATCTGCTTCCCGTGCCTTCCGGAAAGGGCGGCAAATGCCTCCAGAGCAATGCAGAAAATTGCCGCGGCGGCGATCTGACCGCCGACGGCACCTGTCTTTGCAATGGGCGCGTGACGATGTCGGGCGAGACCTATGGGCTCGAATGGGTCGGCGGCAAGTGCATTCCAAAGCGATGCCCGGTCGACACCTATCTGAAGGCGGGCCAATGCGTCGCCAGCAACGATCGGGCATTCACCTTCACGTGCCGCACCGGCTACATCCCCGACGCGGCAAGTCCCGGCGCGGCCGCGACCGGGCTGCATTGCGTGCCTGACCCGACGTTCTGTCCGGCCGAGTCCAGGCGCAAGAACGGATCCTGCGCGGCGCCAGCGGCAATCGCGATCGATTGCTTCGAGGGCCGCTGCATCTGCGGACCGAATGCTGAGTTCGTGAACTATCTGTGCCAGTGCACAGAACCCTATCGCAACGTTGGCGGCAGTTGCGTGGCCGGCGGTCCGCAAACGGCAAGTCACCGGCCGGAGGCAAAGGTGGAAACCGAAGAGCCTGAATCGAAACCGGCGGAGCGCTCACCGCGGCGAAAGGCCTGCGCGCGCGGCACGGTGCGGACGAAGGCCGGCAACTGCGTCGCGGCAAGGCCCGGCTACGCCATTCCTCGCCTCGGCCCCGAGGTGGGAATCCCATCCTATTATCAGGGCGCGCGGCCCCATCGTTATCCAAACTACCCGATCGGGACTCACAGCCTGTACGACTGAACCGCGTGAATCTGCGCGCGCCAGGGACGAACAAACCTGGCGCGGCCGGGGATGGGCATGCGCATGAACGGCGCTGCCGGTGACGGCGGTTGCGCGACTTCGATCACCGGCGATTGCCGCGGCGCATCTTCTATCATCGCGGCAGGCTCTGCTGGCTCCGGCGCTTTTGTGACCGGCTGCGGCGTCACGATTTGGCGCGGCGGCGCCGGTGCAATGGGAAGCGTTTTGTCGAGGCCGTAGGCTTCAAACCATTTGTTCAGCAAATCCTCAGGCGACGCAGATGGCGCCGGCCTTGGCGGTTCAGGTGTCGGAGTTTTTGGCTCGGAGATCTCTGCGACTTTGAGCGGCGCATCCACGAAAGCGCGCATCTGCAAGGGCGCCGCGGCCTCCGTTGGCGGTAGAGCCGGTGCTGATTCAGGCTCGGGCGTTAGTTCAGGCTCTGGCGTTGGTTCAGGTTCGGGTGCCAGTTCCGGCTCAGGTTCGGGCGAAGGCTCGACCACGCGCGGCGGCTCGGGATAGCGCCTGCGCGCGATCGCGAGCCCTTTGCCAAAATCCTCGGCGTTGAACCATTTTTGCTCGGTCAGCCGATCGAGCAGCTCATCGTCCCAGAGAGCCGCGATCCCGATATCGAACCGGCCGCCATGCCGCTGATCGATCGCCTGCATCCCGAATCCGGTGACCGCCCATTGCCGGCCGATCCAGTGGATGTCGCGATGCAACGCCATGGCGTACGCTTCTTCTTGTGTGGCGCTACTCGATCACCTTGAGGCCGCCCATATAGGGCTGGAGCACATCGGGCACGGCGATCGAGCCACCCTGCTGCTGATAGGTTTCCATCACTGCGATCAGCGCGCGCCCCACAGCGGTGCCGGAGCCGTTCAGCGTGTGCACGAAGCGCGGCTTGCCGTCGGGTCCACGATAGCGCGCATCCATCCGCCGCGCCTGGAAATCACCGCACACCGAGCAGCTCGAAATCTCCCGGAATGCGCCGCCGTCGCCCTGCCCCGGCATCCACACCTCGATGTCGTAGGTCTTTTGCGCGGAAAAGCCCATATCGCCGGCGCAAAGCGTCATCACGCGGTAATGCAGGTCGAGCTGGCGCAGCACTTCTTCGGCGCAAGCGAGCATGCGCTCCAATTCATCCTTGCTGTCCTCGGGCGTCGCGATCGAGACCAGTTCGACTTTTGTGAACTGGTGCTGCCGGATCATGCCGCGTGTATCGCGTCCCGCTGCGCCCGCTTCCGCGCGGAAGCACGGCGTGAGCGCGGTCAGGCGCATCGGCAATTCCTTGTCGTCGACGATGGATTCGCGAACGAGATTGGTGAGCGCGACTTCGGCGGTGGGGATGAGACCGAGGCGTTCGGTCCTCAGGCTCTCGCCGGGCGCAGCAAGCAACTCGCCCTTGATGGCCCAGAACTGGTCGTCCTCGAATTTCGGCAACTGCCCCGTGCCGAACATCACGTCGTTGCGCACCAGCAGCGGCGGATTCACCTCGGTATAGCCGTGTTCATTGGTGTGTAGATCGAGCATGAACTGTCCGATCGCCCGCTCCAGCCGCGCCAGCCCCTTTTTCAGCACGACAAAGCGCGCGCCGGAGAGTTTTGCCGCGGTTTCGAAGTCCATATAGCCAAGGCTTGTGCCGAGATCGTCATGCGGCTTTGGCGCAAAACCATAGTCGCGCTTCTTGCCGAAGACATGACGCTGCACATTGCCATGCTCGTCGGTACCGTCAGGCACCTCGTCGAGCGGCAGGTTCGGAATCGCGGCGAGCTCTTTGGAAAGCTCTTCGTCGGCTGCCTTCGCGGCTGCCTCCAGCTCCGGCATCGTGGTCTTGAGCTCGGCGACCTCAGCCATCAGCTTGGACGCGCGGGCCTCGTCCTTGGCCTTCTTGGCATCGCCGATCTCTTTGGAGGCTGCGTTTCGCCTCGCCTGCGCCTGTTCGGAGGCCAGGATCGCAGCACGGCGGCGCTCGTCGATCGCCAGCAGCGAAGACGACATCGGCGACAGCCCGCGCCGCTTCAGTCCGGCGTCGAAAGCTTCGGGATTGTCGCGGATCGCTTTAATATCGTGCATGGCGGGAATTCCTGAATCGGCCCGACTAGGGCGCGCTCCCAGTACCACACCCGTCATACTCCGCGAAAGCGGAGTATCCAGTACGCCGCGGCGTCTCGGCTCAAGCTGAGGTCTCTGGAATACTGGGTCACCCGCCTGCGCGGGTGACGACAATGGCCTATTCCGCCGGATTGGCCGCTGACGGCGCGCCGGCGGCGGCCTGCCCCGCGGCGGCCTTCTTTTCCACCATCTGCACGGCAAAAATCGCGCCCTCGTAGAGGACCAGCAGTGGGATGGCGAGCGAGGCCTGGCTCAGCACGTCGGGCGGAGTGAGGACGGCCGCGATGACAAAGGCGATAACGATGAAATAGCGGCGCTTTTCACGCAGCATTTTCGAGGTGACGATGCCGATCCGGCCGAGCAGCGTCAGGATCACAGGAAGCTGGAACGCGATGCCGAAGGCGAAGATCAGCGACATCATCAGCGACAAATATTCGCCGACCTTCGGCAGAAGCTGGATCTGCGCGGTCTCCTCGCTGCCCATCTGCTGCATGCCCAGCGAGAAGCGCACCAGCATCGGCAGCACGACAAAATAGACCAGCATCGCGCCCATGACGAAGAAAACAGGCGTCGCGATCAGGTAGGGCAGAAACGCATTACGCTCGTGCTTGTAAAGACCGGGCGCGACGAACTTGTAGATCTGGGTGGCAACGATCGGAAACGAGATGAAGGCGGCGCCGAACAGCGCCAGCTTCAACTGCGTAATGAAATATTCCAGCAGCGCGGTGTAGATGAACTTCGAGTTCTCGGGGCCGGCGACGAAGACGAACGGCCACACCAGCACGTTGTAGATCTGCTTGGCGAAGAAGAAGCAGAAGATGAACGCCACCGCAAAGCCGAGCAGCGCCTTGATCAGCCGCGAGCGCAGCTCGATCAGGTGATCCATCAACGGCGCCTTGCTGGCCTCGATGTCTTCGTCGCTCATGACGCTTTGGCGTCCTTCAGCACTTCGGACGGCTGCGTAGCCGCGGCCTGCTGCTGCGCGGCTTCGTGCTCGCGGGTAATGACCAGCGGCTCGCTGGCCGCCGCGTGCGCTTCGGCCTCGACAAAGGTCGACGGCGTCGGCTCGGCAGGCGTGGTCGGCGTCACCGGCTCTTCGATGACAGAGGCGACCTGCGCATCGACGGGCGGCTCGGCCGGCTTGTCGAGGCTGGGAATTTGCAGGGCGTCGCTGACGTCCTTCTGTAGCGACGTCATGACATTGCCGCCGGCAAGCCCGGTAGCGGCGTCCTTGACCTCGTCAAAGCTCTTCTTGAGGTCGGCCATTTCGGCCTCGCGCATCGCTTCCTGGAACTGGCCCTGGAATTCGGCGGCCATCTTGCGCGCCTTGGCCATCCACTGTCCGACGCTGCGCAGCACACCGGGCAGTTCTTTCGGGCCGATGGCGATCAACGCGACAACCGCGATGACCATCAGCTCACTCCACCCGATGTCAAACATGAAAGTTTCCGCTCACGCGAGAAATTTAGCCCTAATCCCTCTAGCAGGATTTGGGCGCGCCCGCGCTGTTTCTCAATGCGGCTCTAGTTAGACAGCCTTGCTGCCGACATCCGTCCGGGCGGCCGTGTTCGGCGCCGCATTGTGGTCGATCGTCTTCGGCGGCTCGGCGGGCTTTTCCGGCGCCTTGTCGTCGTCCTGCATGCCCTTCTTGAAGGCCTTGATGCCGTTGGCGACGTCGCCCATCAGATCCGAAATCTTGCCGCGGCCGAACAGCAGCAGGACCACCACGATCACGACGATCCAGTGCCAAATGCTAAGCGAACCCATCCTGCAACTCCTCCAAACACGGGGGCCGAGCCGGCCCAGAGCTTTGGCCGGAAGGTAGGCTCCCGAGGGACCGAAAACAAGGAGTTTGGCCGCGGCAAATCGCTGTCCGGCCTACGTATTAATGCTACCGTTAACCCCGGGAATTTGCGGGACGAAGCGGCCTAGTTTCCCTCGCCTTTGTCGGGTTCGGGCTCCGCAGCCGGCGCCTCAGCCTCTGCGGCTGGTGCCTCAGGCTCCGCAGCAGGTGCCAGGAGCAGTTCCAGGCTGTCGCCGGGCTCCAGCGCTTCCTCATCCTCGCGCAGCGCCGTGTCGTCGGAAGGCGTCGGAACATTAAATCCGGTGGGCAGACGCGAATCCAACAATCCCGTTCCCTTCAACTCCTCGAGACCGGGCAGATCGCCCAGCGCTTCCAGACTGAACTGCGAGAGGAATGCCTCCGTGGTGCCGAAGGTGAGCGGACGGCCAGGCGTCTTGCGGCGTCCGCGCGGGCGGATCCAGCCCGTTTCCAGGAGCACATCGAGTGTGCCCTTGGAGGTGACCACGCCGCGGATTTCCTCGATCTCGGCGCGCGTCACAGGCTGGTGATAGGCGATGATCGCCAGCACCTCGATTGCCGCGCGCGACAGCCGCCGCGTCTCGGTGGACTCGCGCGTCATCAGCCACGACAAATCGCCGGCAGTACGGAACGTCCATTTGTTGGCGACGCGAACCAGATTGACGCCGCGCGGGGCGTATTCGGCCTGCAACTGCGCCAGCGCTGCCTTGACGTCGACGCCGTCGGGCATGCGCTTGGCGAGCGTTGCCGTGTCGATCGGCTCGGCGGACGCGAACAACAGGGCTTCCAGGAGCCGCAATTCCTCAGGCCGCGCTTGCGGATCGGCGGGGGTGATCGCCTCGTCTTCTTCCACGCGTCTCTCCGCCAGGCTCGCCATGGCTGGTCTCCTTCTTCCAACTACTCAACGGATAAATCAGGCGCGGCTGCGGCCTGCGCCGGACGTTTCCGGAAATAAAGCGGTGCAAACGCCTGCTTCTGGTTCAATTCCATTTCACCTTCACGCACGAGTTCGAGCGCGGCGGCAAAGCTCGATGCGAACACGGTCGCCCTTTGCGAGGGATCGGCGACGTATTGCAGCAGGAACTCGTCGAGGCAGCTCCATTCCTCGGCGAGGCCGACGAGCCGCTCCAGCGAGGCGCGCGCTTCCGACAGCGACCACACCGTGCGCTTTTGCAGATGCACGGAGGTCAGCACGCGCTGCTGGCGCTGCGTGGCATAGGCGCTGAGCAGATCGAACAGCGTCGCGGTGTATTTCGGATGACGGATTTCCGCGATCGATTCCGGATTGCCGCGCGGAAAAATATCGCGCTGGAACTGCGGCCGGTTCATCAGCCGGTTGGCCGCTTCCCGGATCGCTTCCAGGCGGCGCAGCCGGTTGGCAAGCGCAGTCGCCATCTCCTCGGCGCTTGGCCCGTCCGGCGTTGCCGGCTCCGGCAGCAGCAGGCGCGACTTCAGGAAGGCGAGCCAGGCCGCCATCACGAGATAATCGGCGGCGAGCTCCAGCCGGATCTTTCGCGCTTCCTCGATGAAGGCGAGATACTGGTCGGCCAGCGCCAGGATCGAAATCTTGGAAAGATCGACCTTCTGCTGCCGGGCCAGCGTCAGCAGGAGGTCGAGCGGGCCCTCATAGCCGCCGACGTCGACCACCAGCGCCGGTTCGCCTTCGGCGATCTCGGCAGGCCGCCCGGTTTCAAATGACAGAATTTCCGCGGTCATGCGCTCGCCATCCCTGCCCGTTCAATCAACGCATCCAGCTCTGCGCGCGCCGCTGTTCGATCGAGCGGCTGAGGCGGCTTCCGCGCCGCCAGCGCCGCCTTCGCCCGCACCAGAGCCTGACCGGACAATTCCGGCGTCTGGCCGGCGACCTCGCGCATCTCGTTGAGCTTGCCGTTGCAATGCAGGACCATGTCGCAGCCGGCATCGACGATGGCCCTCGTCCGCTCGGCGATCGATCCCGCCAGCGCGTTCATGGAAACATCGTCACTCATCAACAAACCCTGGAACCCGATCACGCCGCGAATCACCTGTTCGATCATTTTCGCAGAAGTCGTCGCCGGTTGGGCGGGATCGATCGCGCTAAACACAACATGTGCGGTCATCGCCATCGGCAGGTCCGCGAGCGGTTGGAACGCGGCAAAATCGGTCCGTTCAAGCTCGTTTGGCAGCGTATCGACCGTCGGCAGCCTGAAATGGCTGTCGGCGGTAGCCCTGCCATGGCCGGGGATATGTTTGAGAACGGGTAGCACACCGCCCTGTTCCAGCCCTTCGGTGACGGCGCGGGCGATCGCGGCGACCTTTGTCGGCTCGGTTCCATAGGCCCGGTTGCCGATCACTGCGTCCGCGCCCTCCACCGGAACGTCCGCCAGCGGCAGGCAATCCACCGTTATGCCGAGATCGATCAGGTCGGCCGCAATCAGGCGCGAACTGAGACGGGCCGCCTTCAGCCCAAGCGCCGGATCGATGTCGTAGAGGGCCGAGAACACCGCGCCGGACGGATAGACCGGCCAATGGGGCGGGCCGAGCCGCTGAACGCGGCCGCCTTCCTGGTCGATCAGGACCGGCGCCGCCGGATTTTCGACGATTCCGCGCAATTCGCTCACAAGTCCAGCAACTTGCGCCGGCGTCTCGATATTGCGCGCGAACAGGATAAAGCCCCATGGCCGCTCCGCGGCGATGAATTTTCGCTCGGAATCGGTCAGTTCCAGGCCGGATACGCCTGTGATGAATGCGCGGCTGCTCATGGGCCCGACTAGCCCCTGCGCAGCCCGGGGGTCAAGCAAGGGTCAGGGAATCAGCCGCTAATTGCTTGGGACAAAGCACTGCCCGCCGGCAGTCCTGAAGTTGCTACAAAAACTTGTGGCTTCGTCCCGGGTGCTGAACGGGCCGACGAAGGCGCGATAGACGGTGCCCTTGTCGCCAAGATCGGCGCGACGGATCACGGGCTGACGGGAGCCGAGCACATTGGAGAACTTGCTCTGGAGCGCCCGATAGGACGCCTGGGCGTCCGCCTCGGTCTTCTGCGACGACACCTGGACCAGATAGTTGCCGCCATTGCCGTTGGACGCGGGTGCAACCTGTGCCGGACTGGCGGCAGCAACCCGTGCCGGAGGCTCGGGCGCGGGCGACCCCTGCGGCGACAGCGAGAGTGGCCCATTGGCGCTGGCATTGGCGGATGCCGGATTGCGCGGCGCGGGTGCAGCCGCTGCCGGGGCAGCCGCCGTGCGTGCCGGCGCAGCGGGTGCCACGACGGCCGGTGCCGCCGGCCTCGGCGGCGGCGCACCGGCGCCGGGGGGTACCCCGGCATCGGTCTGATCGCCCTTGACCGACAAGGTCCTGATCCGGCGCGGCTCGTTGTTCGGCATGGTGCCGTTCGCGGTCGGCGCCGGGGCAATCCCGGTCGGCGCCACGCTCGCCGGCGACGGCGGATTGGGATTTTGGGTCAGCGGCACGATGCGCGGTCCGGAGCGGTTGACGTCAACCGGCGTCTCCTCGCGCGGCACCAGCTTTTCGGTGCCGTCCCCAAGCGCCATCCGGTCCGGCGCCTTGGGCGCAGATTCCGCGGCGGCCGGCATCACCTTGGTCGGGCTGTTGTCGGCCTTGATGATCGGCGGCTCTCCGCTGCGGGGCGAGCCGACGAACGTCCTGTAGCCGAACGCAGCGCTGGTGCCGAGCACCGCAAGTGCAACAACGGCGGCAACAGTGATGAGGCCGCCGCGCTTGCGCGGCTCCTCTTCCGGCTCTTCCTCATAGGCGTTTTGATATGCGTAGGGATCGTCGGGATAAGCGGGATCGCGCTGATAGTCCTGTCCGGACTCGATCTGTCCGTACAGCGCATCGTCGTAGCGCGATGGATCGGGCGCCTGCTCGTTCCGTGCGTATTGCTGCTCGTCCTGATATTGCGGCTGCTGGTGTTGCGGCTGCTGATACTGCGGCTGCTGATACTGCGGCTGCGGCGCATATTGCGGCTCAGGCGCGGCATGCTGCGCGGCGTAGCGGTGCAACGGATGCACCGGGCTCGGCTGATACTCCGGCTCGTCGTAGTAATCCTGCTGCGGCGGCGGCGGAGGCGCCGCTTCCTGCCGGTTCGCGCGCTGCATCCACGGCGGCGGGCCTGCGGGAGGCTCGTCCTCGTAGGCGGGCGGCGGCTCGTAATGTTGCTGGACCGGCTGGCGCTGCTCGGAACGCGGCTGAGCTTTTACGTTGGCGCGGCCCATCGCGAACGGATCGGTCTGCCCGATCAGGCGCGCCAGTTCCGCGAGCGGATCGCTCTCGGCCTGACCATGCGGATCGTTGCCGCGGCCATACTCGTCCTGGGCGGGATAAGTTCGGTTCTGATATCGATCAGCCATCGTGACGATGCATCCCCTTCAACAGGAGCCCAAATCGTACGACAAACGAATGGTTACCTGCCAGTGCCGCGCCACATCCCCATGCGTGCAGCCTTCACCCCTAGCCTACCGCATCTCGGTTGGAGCGTGGACGCCGAGAACGGCGAGGCCCGATGCCAGAACCGAGACGACGCCCTGGACCATAGCCAGTCGCGCCCTTGTGATCTCTGCATCATCATTGATAATGAAGCGTAAATGCGGCAGGTCGCGGCCCTTCGTCCAAAGTGCATGAAATTCGCTGGCTAAATCATACAGATAAAAAGCGATTCGGTGCGGTTCATGTGCCATGGCGGCCGCTTCTGCCATCCTTGGAAAAAGTGCCAATCTTTTGAGCAGGTCGAGTTCCACGGGCTCGGACAGCTTCTCGAGGGGGGCCCCGGCCAGAAAAGCGCGCCGCGCACCGTCCTCCTCCGGCAGGTCCGGAATGACCTCCCGGGCATTCTTGAAGATCGAATGGCCGCGGGCGTGGCCATACTGGACGTAGAAGACGGGATTGTCTTTGGACTGCTCCAGCACTTTTGCGAGGTCGAAATCGAGCGTCGCGTCGTTCTTGCGGAACAGCATCATGAAGCGCACGGCGTCCGAGCCGACCTCGTCGACCACCTCGCGCAGGGTGACGAAGTCGCCGGAACGCTTGGACATCCGCACCTGCTCGCCGTTGCGCAGGAGGCGGACGAGTTGCACCACCTTCACATCCAGCGTGGCCTTGCCGTTCGTGACGGCCTTCACCGCGGCCTGCATCCGCTTGATGTAGCCGCCATGGTCGGCGCCGAACACGTCGACCAGATTGGCAAACCCACGCTCGAACTTGTTGCGGTGGTTGGCGATGTCGGAGGCGAAATAGGTGTAGGAGCCGTCCGACTTGATCAGCGGACGGTCGACATCGTCGCCAAAGGCGGTGGCGCGGAACAGCGTTTGCACGCGGTCCTCATAATCCTCGACCGGCGCGCCCTTCGGCGGCGGCAGACGGCCTTCGTAGATGTCGCCCTTGTTGCGCAGGTTATCGATGGTCTCGGCAACCTTGTTGTTGCCGTTCTCGATCAGCGAGCGCTCCGAGAAGAACACGTCGTGCTTGATGTTGAGCGCGGCAAGGTCGCCCTTGATCTCGTCCATCATCATGGCGATCGCCTTGTCGCGGACAACAGGCAGCCAGGCGCCCTCGCCCATCGCTGTGAGCTTGTCGCCGTACTGCTTCGCCAGCGCCTCGCCGACCGGCTTCAGATAATCGCCGGGATAGAGCCCTTCCGGGATGGCGCCGATGTCCTCGCCTAGCGCCTCGCGGTAGCGCAGGAAGGCCGAGCGCGCGAGCACGTCGACCTGCGCACCCGCGTCGTTGATGTAGTATTCGCGCGTGACGTCGAAGCCGGAGAATTGCAGCAGACTGCACAGCGCATCGCCGAACACGGCGCCGCGGCAATGGCCGACATGCATCGGCCCGGTCGGATTGGCCGAGACGTATTCGACATTGACCTTTTCCGATGCGCCGACGGCGCTTTTGCCGTAGGCCGCGCCCTCGCGCAGAACTTCGCGCAGCTCATCGGTCCAGGCCGACGGTTTCAGGGTGAGATTGATGAAGCCGGGACCGGCGACATCGACCGACGTGATCAGATCGTCGGCGCGCAGCTTCTCGGCGATCTTGTCGGCCAGATCGCGCGGTTTTGCCTTGGCCTCCTTGGCCAGCACCATGGCGGCATTGGTCGCCATGTCGCCATGGGAGGCATCACGCGGCGGCTCGACCACGACACGCGAAAAATCCGTGCCCGCGAGCCAGTTGCCCTCGGCGGCGAGCGCCGCGCAAGCCGCGTGTACGCGCGCCAAAACGGCGGAAAAGAGATGCTGTGACGGGGTATCGGCCATGGGCCGCCGCCTAACGCAAATCCGGGGTCGAGTCAAAAAGCCTTTGATGCTCGATCAGCGCAAAACGGTCGGTCATCCCGGCGATGAAATTGCCGATCCGCCTGACACGCTCGGCCTCGGTTTCGCCGGCGGCCCCTTCCAGCCATTCCGGCGGCAGATCGCCGGGCGATTTCTGGTAACGATTGAACAGGTCGGACACGATCCCTTCGGCCTCGCGCATCACCCGCATCACCCAATCGTGGCGGTACATGTGCTGGTAGAGGAACGCCTTGATGCCCGCTTCCACTTCGGCAACGCCGGCGGGAAAGGCAATCATCGGCCGGTCGAGATTGCGCACGTCGTGGGCCGATTGCGGCTGGAATGCGTTAAGGCGCGCCTCGGCCTCGCCCATCACGGCCGAGATCAGATAGGAGATCAGTTCGCGCACCAGCTCTGCGCCGCGCCTGACGTGGTCGAGGCCGGGATAATGTTTTTCGATTTCCGCTGTTATGTCCGATATCAGCGGGATCGCCTTGAGGTCGTCGACCGCAAACAGCCCGGCGCGCAGGCCGTCGTCGATGTCGTGGGCGTCATAGGCAATATCGTCGGCGATTGCCGCCACCTGCGCTTCCAGCGAGGCAAAGCTCCACAGCTCCAGATCGTAGATCTTGTCGTAATCAGCGATGCCGACGGGAATGCCGTGCTCGCTGTATTTTCCGATCGCCGCCCCGCCCCGTCCGGTCAGCGGGCCGTTGTGCTTGACGATGCCCTCCAGCGATTCCCAGGTCAGGTTGAGGCCGTCGAACTCGGGGTAGCGGTGCTCCAGCGAAGTCACGACGCGCAGCGTCTGCGCATTGTGATCGAAGCCGCCATACGCCTTCAGGCACGCATCCAGCGCCCGCTCGCCGGCATGGCCGAACGGAGGATGGCCGAGGTCATGCGCCAGCGCCAGCGTCTCGGTGAGGTCCTCGTCCAGCCCGAGCTGGCGGGCCAGCGCGCGGGCGATCTGGGCCACTTCCAGCGAATGGGTCAGCCGGGTACGGTAGTGATCGCCTTCGTGGAACACGAACACCTGGGTCTTGTGCTTGAGGCGGCGGAAGGCGGTGGAATGGATCACCCGGTCGCAATCCCGGCGGAACGGGCTGCGGGTCTTGCTCGGCGGCTCCGAAAACAGCCGGCCGCGGCTGCGGTCGGGGTGACAGGCATAGGGCGCACGGGGAGCAGCCATTCCGACCGACACGGCAATTTAATCCTTATCCATTTGATTCCGTTGGCCGGCGCACTTAACTATGCCGTAAGCGCGATACCAAATGAATTGGCTATGACGCCTGTTTGGGATCACCTGGAGACCGTGTCATGACCACTGCCATCACCGTCAGCGAGCGGGCCGCCCGCCGCATCGGACAGATCCTCAAGGGCGAAGGCGAAGGCGCGATGCTGCGCATCAGCGTCGAGGGTGGCGGCTGCTCCGGTTTTCAGTACAAATTCGACGTCGAGCACAACAAGGCCGAGGACGATCTGGTGATCGCCAATGACGGCGCGGTGGTGCTGGTCGATCCCGCTTCAGTCCCGTTCTTGGCTGGCTCCGAGCTCGATTTCGTCGACGATCTGATCGGCGCCTCGTTCCGCGTGGTCAACCCGAACGCCACCGCCTCCTGCGGCTGCGGGACCAGCTTTTCAATCTAGACACTTTTGGCGGCCGGCTGACGTCGGATCCGCGGCGACGGTCAGCCGAGGCCAGCGGCGGAGCTGCCGTCGTACAGCCACCTCCAGGTCTCCTCGTCGGTCCAGCCGGGCGCTGCAAAACCCTTGGTGGGGGCGATAACGTGTGGCGCCGGCGCCCATCGGACCTCCGGCGCTCTGCGGTGATGTTTCGTCGCAGCGTCGGCGGAAGCGCACAAGGCTATCAGAAGGCCCAGGGCCAGAACGGCTTTCACCAGAACGGCTTTCATCGGGTGCTCGACCGTTATCGATATCAAGCCAACGATGTGCGTATTGGCAGCTCCCGCTCCAAGCCGGACCGGCTTCACACCGGGTCAAATTGCCTTGATGCGGCTTTCGCGGATCGCCGGATTAATTCTTCGTGACGCCCGGCGAGGCAAACAACGCCTTCGCATTCCCATTGGCGATTTGCGCGGCGATCTTCGGCGGCAGTTGCGTGAGCCAGGCGCGGTAGCTTGCCATGATCTCGCCGTAGCTCGCCCAGCGCTCGGGGACCCATGTGTCGGAGCCGAGCAGGAAGCGGTCCGGATATTTTTCGAACAGGCCGCGCCATTCGGCGGTCAGCTTGCCCGAGCCGTCGACGATGCCGCTGCGGTAGGACAATTCTCCCCACAGCTTTGGGTATTTCGTCAGCATCGCGGCGACACGATCCGTCGAGAGCCCGAAGCCGGTATGCGCCCAGATCACTTGCGCCTTCGGGTTATGGCGCATCAAAATCTCGATCGCCTCGTCGTCGGAATGGGCGTGCAGATAGAGATTGTTGGCAACAGCGAAATCGACTGTCTTCTTCACCCATTCGTTCTCGGCCGACTTGCCGTGCAGGTGAAACTCGCCGATGCCGCGGTAGTAGCCGCGTTTGAATTCGTCCTGCACCAGATTGAAAATGACGGGATCGTTGAACCAGGTCTGGATGTCCGGGCGGACGCGGTACGGGCGGATGAACGGCACCACCCACAGGCCCTCGGCCTTCGCATCCATCAGCGCATGCGTGCCGGTGTTGGGACGGCTGGTGGCGAGGATACCGGTGATGCGGTGCTTCCTGAACAGCGCCAGCACCTCATCGGGCTGGTAGTAGGGCTTCGGCTCCCAATTGTAGTGCAGGTGCGCGTCGAAGATCTCGATCGGCTCGGCCGCGCGCGCGATGGTCACCGTGAACAGCGCAAGCGCGACGCAGCCGAATGCGACGCGCATCAGCCGGCCGGCTCGCATTATTCGGCCGCGACCACGTGCGGGCGCTCGACCTCGCCCCCCTCCTCGGCCTGCGGCTCGAGGCGGCGCTTCAGGCGGCGGTCGATGCGGTCGAGATAGATGTAGACCACCGGCGTGATGTAGAGCGTCAGCAATTGCGACAAGCAGAGCCCGCCGACGACCGCGATGCCGAGCGGCTGGCGCAGTTCGGCGCCCGCGCCGGCGCCGAGCGCGATCGGCAGCGTGCCGAAGATCGCCGCAAAGGTCGTCATCATGATCGGACGGAAGCGCAGCAGCGCGGCCTCGCGAATGGCGTGCTCGGCCGACAAGCCGACGCGGCGGCGCTCCAGCGCGAAGTCGACCATCATGATCGCGTTCTTCTTGACGATGCCGACCAGCATCACGATGCCGATCATCGCGATCACGGACATTTCCATGCCGAACAGCATCAAGGTCAGGATCGCGCCGATGCCCGCCGACGGCAGGCCGGAGATAATCGTGATCGGGTGGATGAAGCTTTCGTAGAGGATGCCCAGGATCACGAAGGCGGCGAACACGGCAGCGAGGATCAGGATGCCCTGCCCGCGCAGCGAATCCTGGAACACCTGTGCGGTGCCGGAGAAACCGGTCACGATCGTCACCGGCAAATTCGATGACTGCTCGAGCTGCGTGATCTTGTCCACCGCATAGCCCAGTGAGATGCCGGGCGCGAGGTTGAACGAGATCGTCACCGCCGGCTGCTGGCCCTGGTGGTTGATCTGCAGCGGGCCGACCGTCGGCACCATTTTCGCGACCGCATCCAGCGGAATGGTCTGGCCGTTCGCGGTTTTCACATAAAGTTTGGACAGGTTCGACGGATCGACCCGGAACTGCGGCTGCGCCTCCAAGATGATCTGGTAGTCGTTCGAGGGCATGTAGATGGTGCCGACCTGCCGCGCGCCGTAGGCGTTGTAGAGCTGGTTGCGGACCTGATCGACGGTGACGCCGTAAACCATCGCCTTCTCTCGGTCGATATCGACCGTCATCTGCGGGTTCTTGATGTAGAGGTCGGTGGTGACGTCAAGCAGGCCCGGGATCTTTTCGATCCTGTCGCGCATTTCAGGCGCGAGGCGATACAGCGCATCGGTGTCGCCGCTCTGCATCACGTATTGGTACTGGGCCTTCGAAATCCGGCCCCCGATATTGAGGTTCTGGATCGGCTGAAAGAATGCCTGGAGTCCGGGAACCTGACGCGCCTTGGCCCGAAGCCGCGCGATGATCGAATTGAGATTGTCACGCTCTTTCTTCGGCTTCAGCGCAATGAAAAAACGGCCGTAGTTTGCCGTCGGATTTGGTCCGCCGGAACCGACTGTGGCGTTGATGTATTCGATCGCCGGGTCGTTGCGCAGGATATCCGCAAGCGCCAGCTGGCGTTCCTTCATCGCTTCAAAGGACGTGTCGGTTGCAGCTTCAGTCACGCCGATCAGGAAGCCGGTGTCTTCCTGCGGGAAGAAGCCCTTGGGCACGATCATGTAGAGATAGACGGTACCTCCGAGCGTGGCGAACGTCACGAGAAGCATGATCGCCTTGCGTGCCAGCACCTTGTCCAGCGTCCATTCGTAAGCCCTCAGCCAGGAATCGAACATCCGCTCGAAGATGCGCAGCACGATGTTCGGCCGCTTGCTGTCGTCGTGCGCTTTCAGCACGCGCGCACACAGCATCGGCGTTAGCGTGAGCGACACGAAGCCGGACACCACGATCGCGACCGAGATGGTTACCGCAAACTCGCGGAATACGCGGCCGACGATGCCGCCCATCAGCAGCACCGGGATGAACACGGCGATCAGCGAGAAGGTAATCGAGATGATGGTGAAGCCGATTTCGCGCGCACCCTTCAGTGCGGCCTCATAAGGCCGCATACCGTGCTCGATATGGCGGACGATGTTTTCCAGCATGACGATGGCGTCGTCGACCACGAAGCCGACCGAGAGCGTCAGCGCCAGCAGCGTCATGTTGTTGATGGAGTAGTCGAGCGCGTACATCACCGCAAAGGTGCCGCACAGCGAGATCGGCACGGCCAGCGCCGGAATCAGCGTCGCGGAGACTTTGCGCAGGAACAGGAAGATCACCATGATGACGAGCGCGATCGCGATCATCAGGGTTTCCTCGACATCCGCAACCGCCTGACGGACCGACACGGAGCGGTCCATCATGACCTGCATGGTCACCGACGGCGGAATGGCCGCGCGCAACGCCGGCAGCTTGGCCAGCACGGAATCGACCACCGCGACCGTATTCGCGTCAGGCTGCTTCTGGATCGCCAGCACGATCGCGCGCTCGCCGTTGAGCCACGTCGCGATCTTGTCGTTCTCGACGCTGTCATAGATGCGCGCGACTTCGTCGAGCTTGACCGGCGACCCGTTGCGGAACGCGACGACGACCGATTTGTAGTCAGCCGCCTTGTCCATCTGGCCAGAAGCCTGTAGCGCCACGTCCTGCTTGGGTCCGTTCAGCGTACCGACCGGAGTCGACGAATTGGCACGCGACACCGCGGCGCGGATGTCGTCGAGGGTCAGTCCGCGCGCCGCGGCGGCTTCCGGATCGGCCTGGACGCGGATGGCAAATTTCTGCGCGCCATAGATCAGGACCTGCGCGACGCCCGGGAGCTGCGACAGCGCCTGACCGATGGTGATGTCGCCATATTCGTTGACGGCCGAGAGCGGCAGCGTCGCCGAGCCCAGCGAGACGAACAGCACCGGGAAGTCGGCCGGGTTCACCTTCCGGAAGCTCGGCGGAATGATCATTTCGATCGGCAATCGCCGTTGCGCGATCGTTAGTGCGGTCTGCACGTCCAGCGCGGCAGCGTCGATGTTGCGGTTGAGATCGAACTGGATGGTGATGACGCTGGTGCCCTGCGACGAGCTCGAGGTCATCGAGGAGATGCCGGCGATGGTCGAGAGCTGGCGCTCGATAATGCCGGCGACCGAGGCGGCCATCGTATCGGCGCTGGCGCCCGGCAGCGTCGCGGTCACGGCGATGGTCGGAAAGTCGACCCTCGGCAGCGCCGAGACCGGCAGCAGGCGGAACCCGAATACGCCGAAGGCGATGATCGTCGCAGTGATCAGCGTCGTCATCACCGGCCGGCGGATACAGAGTTCGGAGAGCGTCATGCCCTAGGCTCCCGCCTTCCTGGCGCGCGGCTCCACGCGCGTGCCCTCCGACAGCAGCAATTGCCCGTCGACAACGACGCTTTCGTCACCCGACAGCCCTTCGGCAACCACAGAATAGCCCTGGAACGTACGGTCGACCTTCACCGGCTGAACCCTGGAAACGCCGTCCTTCACGACGAACACGAAATTGCCGTTCTGGCTGCGCTGGATGGCCACCGTCGGTACCACGACGGCGTCCTCGGTGCGGATCGTCAGCTTGACCGCCACCAGCGTACCCGGCCACAGCGTCTCGTTCTTGTTGTCCATGATGCCGCGCACGACGATCATGCCGGTGGTGGCATCGACGGTGTTCTCCACCATCGCCACTCTGCCTTCATCGAAGTTTTGCCGGCCCGGAATCGTCGCGGTCACCTTGGCTCCGCCGCCCTTGGCCATCGACTCCCGCAGGTCGACCAGCACGCGCTGAGGAACAGGAAAGGTCACATAGACCGGCGCCATCTGGTTGATCACCGCAAGCGCCTGCGTATCGGCCGGCCGCACCAGATTGCCGACCTTCACATTGGCCGCGCTGATCCGCCCGGAGAACGGCGCGGTGATGATTGTGTAGCTCTTCTGGACCTTCAGATTGTCGAGCGTGGCCTGATCGGCCTTGATGGTTGCGGTCAGGATGTCCGACTGCGTCTTGGCGTTGTCGACATTGACCTGCGTGGTGGCGCCCTTGCCAACCAGATCGGTGTAGCGGCGCAGGTCGCGCTGCGCGCCCTCGAGCTGCGCGCGATCCCTCGCAAGCGTGCCTTCGGCCTGCTCGATCTGCGCATCGATCTGACGCGAGTCGAGCGTGAACAGCAGATCGCCTTCGCTGACCTTGGCGCCGTCCTCGAAATGAACCGAGACGATGGTGGTTTCCAGCCGCGACTTCAGCGCGACGCTGGTGATCGGCGTGACGGTTCCGATCGCATCGACATCGACCGGCACCGGCTTGCGCTCGGCCGTGGCAAGCTCGACCGAGATCGTGCGCGGACGTTGCGGCCCCTGCGCGCTGGCGTTGCCGCCCATCCACGACGATCGAGTAACAAAGGCGCCGACTGCAACGATGCCAAGGGCGCCCGCAAGTAATATCCAGTTTCGTTTTTTCATAGTTCTTCACGTTCGCCGGCCGAAACGGCCGGGGACGGTTTCACCCAGCCCCTTGATGGCAATTTTTGCGCCTTATTTGTAAATGGTTATCACAGCCTCGCGACACATGGTATGCCACAAAGCGAAAATGTGTGGTTACGAGCCGGGTCAATTTGATGCGCATTGCTACGTGGAACGTCAATTCGATCCGGCAGCGGCTCGAGCACCTCATGACCTGGCTGAAGGAATGCTCGCCGGACATTGTCTGCCTTCAGGAAATCAAATGCACCGACGACGCCTTCCCCCGGCTGGAATTGGAGGCGCTCGGCTATAACGTCGTCACCCACGGCCAGAAGACGTTCAACGGCGTCGCCCTGCTCTCGAAGCTGCCGTTCGATGAGACCAAATCCGGGCTGGCCGGGGACCACGAAGACGCCCATGCGAGATTCCTGGAGGGAGTGGTCACCCTCAAGCACGGGGTGATGCGGGTCGCCTGCCTCTATCTGCCCAATGGCAACCCTCCGGACAGCGAAAAATATCCTTATAAACTCAAATGGATGTCGCGGCTTCTTGAGTATTCGAAGGAGCGCCTGAAGGCCGAGGAGCCGCTGGTGCTCGCGGGCGATTTCAACGTCATTCCGGCCGCCCGCGACGTCTACAACGCGCCCGCCTGGGTCAATGACGCCCTGTTCCGCCCGGCTACCCGCGAAGCCTTCCAGTCCCTGCTCGGCCTCGGCCTGACCGACGCGCTGCGCGCGGTGAACGATGAGCCCGGCCAGTACACGTTCTGGGACTATCAGGCGGGCGCCTGGCAGAAGAACTGGGGCCTGCGGATCGATCACCTGCTGCTCTCGCCGCAGGCCAGCGACCGGCTGATCGACGTCGGGATCGACAGCTATGTTCGCGCCTGGGAAAAGCCGTCGGACCACGTCCCGGTCTGGGCGGATTTCGATCTGGAAACGGCCTGACGGGCGCACCAGCCGTGCGGATCCGGGACGCCACGCCAGCGGATGCCACGGCTGCCTGCGACGTGTTGCGGCGGTCGATCAGCGAGCTCTGCGCGGCCGATCACCACAACGATCCCGCAATCCTTGGACGCTGGCTTGCCAACAAGACGCCGGAGATCGTCGCCGGCTGGACCATGGAACCGGAAAGCTCCCTGCTGATCGCGATGGAGGACGAGACGATCCTTGCGGTCGGCGCCGTCAGGAATTCCGGGGAGATCACGCTGAACTATGTCGCCCCCGCGGCGCGCTTTCGCGGCGTCAGTTCGGCGCTGCTGGCGGCCCTCGAAGCGCGGGCCTTGGACCGCGGCAGCACGCGCTGCACGCTCGTCAGCACGGAGACGGCGCATCGGTTCTATTTGTCGCGCGGCTATGTCGACGATGGCGCGCCGCAACGGAAGTTCGGGACAACTTCCAGCTATCCGATGTTCCGGCAAATCGCGCGCCGCTGAGGCGAGGCGTCAAAACTCAGTCGCGGCGGCCCTGCACCCAGTGCTCAAGCATCTGGAGCGCCATGGCGCGGTCGTTGTCGGAAGCCCTGGCGATCGCCTTGTTATAGCTTTCCTTGATCCAGGTTTCGTCAGGCGCGGCGCTGTCGCGCGCGAGCGTCAGCCACATCAGCCCGCGGGCCTTCTGCGGCGGCATCTGGTCGCCATTGAACATCATCTGGCCGAGCAAAGCCTGCGCTTGGTGCTGGCCTTTCTGGGCGGCAAGGCCGAGCCAGCGGATGCCGTAGCGGAAATCGTCGCGCGAGGCGCCGGCATTGTTGATATAGAACTGCCCCAGGACGTATTGCGCGTCCGCGTTGCCGAAATAGGACGCAGCATAGGAGAACATCTCCCGCGCCCTATCGGGATCGGACTTGATCTTCGAATTGGGAATACCGCTGAGGTAGTAGCGGCCGAGCGCCACAAACGCCTTGGCGACGATCGTCGCCTGCGGCGCGGACGGTGAATCCTCCGCGTGCTGGTTGGCGATGCGGCTGAAATATTCGAAGGCGCGCAGATCGTCCTGGGCGACGCCATTGCCATCGGCATACATGCGGCCAAGCTGCCACTGCGCGATCGGGTGACCGCCTTCGGCGGCATATTGCAGCGAGGAAAGCGAGGACGTGGACGCCGCAGCAGGCACGGCCGCCGTCGGCGGGACAGCGATCTTTTTCAGCGCGGGTGCCGCCGCACCCTGGGGCGCAACCACGGCAACCGGCGCATCCTGGTTGACCGGCGAACCATCGAATCCGAACGCGGGAGCCAGCGGGATGGCCCCCAGAACGAACGCGACAATGGTACGCCTACACGTCTGCATGGCACTGCTTCTCGTGCGCACCGCCCGGATGGGTTACGGCCCCACCCACTGCCGGCCCAACCTGTTGGGCAAATTTCCACCGCGCACCAGACCTATGGTCTGTCTCTCGGAGTCGCTGTTTGGTTTGATGCTCAGCGAGCCCGGTGCCGGTCAAATTTCCGTTAATAATTTTGGCATCAGCGCCGAAACCGGGGACGTTACCGCCCTGCAACAGGCCGCCCCGGCCGCCAACAGCGGCTTGGGGAACATTGGCCTTCAGGTTCGACATGCCTTCCTCGACGCCGGCGCCATCAAGCGCGAACCGCACCACATCTGGTTGCGGATTGTTTTTTGCGCTTTTGAGGTTTTCGGCGATCGGTCGGCCCGGGGCGGTAATGCAATCCCCGTACGGATGGCCAGTATCGAGCAACGTTTTCATCAGAAGCGGTATGCCGCCAATTTCGTGGATGTCTTTGGCAACATCGCGGCCAGCCCGCTTCAAATCCGCGATATTGGGTGTCTTTTTGAAGATTTTCGCCATGGCGAACAGACTGGCCGGCGCGCGCGAAGAACGCTCCGCGACGTGGCGGCTCGGCAATCTGCTCTTGATGTCGGTCCTGGCGTCCATTGCGAAAAATCAATTTCCTCATCAGGCTCATCTGGACCCGGGAGGTGTCGGCAATCTCCCTCGCCTTCGTGAGCGCTGCGGCTATATCTAGGGGATGATCTCATTGAGGGTGTGGCCAAAAAGCGGCGGTTCCGCGAACCGGCCCGGTTTCCACTCAAATCTTAGCTAACTGTTGCCCGCACAACACGATCGTTGCCCTCCGGCAACCATTTTTGGCGTCTGTTGCATGTACCTGAGCGGCCTATACTGGTTCCGACACAACCGGTAGGCGATCGATCGCCTTCAAACCCGGCCGCTTGCGCCATCGGATTTCCGACTCATCCACCGCGAGCGCCAGCTTGGGCCAGCGCCCAAACAGCGATTTCAGCGCGCACTTGCCTTCGATCCGGGCGAGCTGATGGCCGAGGCAGAAATGGATGCCGGTGCCGAAGGCGACATGCCGGTTCGGCTTGCGCGTCAACTCGAGCCGCTCCGGATGCGGATTGGCCGCGGGGTCCATGTTGGCCGCCGCCAGCATCGCCATGATGCGATCGCCTCGTTTGACCGTGACGCCGCCGAGATCGACATCCCGGCGGACGAAGCGCGGTTTTGTGAACTGCACCGGCGTGATGAAACGCAAAAATTCCTCCACCGCCAAATCGGCGCGGCTCCAGTCCTGCTCGATCCAGTCGCGAAGGCCGGGGTTCTTCAGGAGTTCATGCACGGAGCCGCTGATCAGATGCGTGGTCGTTTCGTGCCCGGCGAACAGCAGCAGAAACACCATGGATACGATTTCATCGCGGCTGATCCTTCCGCCCTCCTTCTCGACGCGCACGATCTCGGCAATCAGCCCCTCTCCGCCCCGCCGGCGAACGGTTTCGAGATGCGCCTCGATGTAACGCTTCACGGCAAAAACGTTCGGGATCATGCTGAAAAAGCCCAGCGCGCCGGTCAGCCGGGTAAAACCGCTCGTCCAGGCCATGAATTTCGGCCGGTCAGCCAGCGGCAGCCCGAGCAGTTCGCAAATCACCGACAGCGGCAGTTTTCGCGCATACCGCTCGACGAGATCGGCCGGGCTTCCCTCCGCAAACAGTTCGTCGGCAAGCTGGTCGCCGACGGCCATGATATGCGGCTCCATCCCGAGCACGGCACGGCGGCGAAACGCCTCGTCCACGATGTCGCGCAGCCGCTTGTGATCCGGCTCGTCCATCGAGAGCATGCTGTTGGTCATGGTGCGCACGATACGCGGCATCCACCAGCGCAGTCCGGCGACGGTGCCGTCGTCCTTGCGGATGGTGAACGTATCGGTGTCTTTCAGCACCTGATCGGCAAGCGCCTGGGTCGTCGTAGCCCAGACCCGTCCGATGATCGGAAAACTCACTTCGACGACGGGGCCAAGCTGCCGAAGTCTTTCGATCGAGGCTGCTGGATTGCGAAAATACTCCTGGCTGGCGAAGTCTGCGCGAACCGTCATGGCCACCCTCCGATGCCGCCTCAATGTGCAGAAGCCGATGGTGCCGCGCCAGACCGCACGACTCGCGTCTCTGGCGTGACAGCCATGCATTGTCGAACGCGCACCTTTGCTGTTCTTCGTGGGCGTCTCACGAGGAAATGACCCGTGATCGCGGCTCGGTCGATTCTCGCATGCAAAAGGCCGGGCGCAACGTGCGCCCGGCCTGATGCTGATGTCGAAACGGTGCTTCGGCGTATGCTTCAGTTGCCGCTGCTGGCGGCGTTACCCCTGCGGCTGCCTTTCGCCGCATGCGGAGCCTTCGGCGCATGGGCGAGCGCGTTACCCGGGTTGCTGCTGCCGAGATGGGGATCGCGGAAACAGTCGCCGCCGATACCCGCCGACATCGCCTGGCACTGCTCCATCGAGGAATAGCTACAGCTTGTCATGTGGCCGGTGACGTCCTGACGGCAGTATTCGCCGGCGGTCGCGCTGCCCGTGCCCAGCGCGCCAAAAATAGCCGCGGCGGCAATGGCCGTCGCCGGCGCGCCGAGTCGCAAGAACAAGTTCATTGTCGTCTCTCCGAATAGCTTGTTGTTTGGTTTGGAAACCCCCACGCGCAGGTGTGAAGCACGTGCGCAGTACGCAACTGCGCTCGCTGATTGTTGAACTGATGACAATCATATGAAGGTGAAGTCATGTAACCACGCGGCGAATGCCGAGCAAGATGCGCAACAGAATGACGCAAAAAAGAATCTACTGGAGAGCAGAGACCATCGCGCGTTGCATAGACGCCATTCGCAATCGCCGCCCGCCGTAACGCGATCAGCGCGCGCCGCGGGCGCGCTAGTCCACCTTGACGTTGGCAGCCTTGATGATCGGCCACCACTTTGCAATTTCGGCTTTCTGCCATGCGCCGAGCGCTGCCGGCGTCTGCTTGTCCTTGGGCGGCATCTGTAGGCCCAGGTTTTCGAGCTGCTTGCGCACGGCTGGATCGTTCAGCGCTTCCACCGCGGCTGCGTTGAGTTTTGCGATGACATCCTTCGGCGTTCCCTTCGGCACCCACATGCCCGACCACAGGGTCATGTGGAAGCCAGGCAATCCCGCTTCGTCCGTGGTCGGAATGTCGGGCGCCGAGTCGACGCGCTTGTTGTCGACGATGGCGTAGGCGCGGATGGTGCCGGCGCGCACCTGCTGGATCGAGTTGGAGGTCTGGTCGACGATCATGTCGATCTGGCCCGCCACAAGATCGTTCATCGCCGGCCCCGTGCCGCGATACGGCACATATTGCAGCTTGATGCCGGTGGCCGCTTCGAACGCCAGCCCGGCGACATGGCTGCCGGAGCCCGCGCCGGCCGTGCCGGCGGTGGCGGGCGACGGCCGCGACTTCAGCCAGTCCAAAAGTTCCTTCAGCGTCTTCGCCGGCACCGCGTTCTTGCTGACGATGATCATGGGATTGCTCGGCAGCAGCGCCACCGGATCGAGATCTTCGACGAGGTCGTAGCCGAGCTTGTAGATCGCGCCATTGGCGACATGGGTGCCGAGATGGCCGAACGAGACGGTGTAGCCGTCAGGCGGCGATTTTGCCGCGCGGCCGACGCCGATCGAGCCGCCCGCGCCGGTGACGTTTTCGACCAGCACGGTTTCGCCGAGCGAAACCTTCATCCGCTCGGCGAGAATGCGTGCCATCGCGTCCGACGGTCCGCCGGCCGAGAACGGCACGATGATGGTGACCGGGCGAGAGGGGAAATTCTGGGCGGAGGCGAGGCCACCGAGGGCGAGCGTTGCAAGGACAGTCAGAACCAGTTTCCGCATCACGCTCTCCCCCTCTACAGCCGCAAATACTTACCTCATCCTGAGGAGCTTGCGAAGCAAGCGTCTCGAAGGATGGGCCGCAACCCGTGGCCATCCTTCGAGACGCGGCCAAGAGGCCGCTCCTCAGGATGAGGGCCCGTTACAATTTCGCGTAGTCGATCGGCTTGTGACGATCGAGCGTGCGTGTCACAGGCGGCAGCGGATATTTGAGCCCTGTCGCGCAATTGAACAGCATCACCCGATCATTCTTGCTGACGCGCCCGTCCGCAAGGCTTTCCTTGTACGCAGCGTAAGTCGCCGCCCCCTCCGGACACAAGAGCAGTCCTTCCTCGCGCGACACTTCGTTCAGCGCAGCAGAAATCTTCTCGTCCGGCACCGCGATGGCAAATCCCTTGCTCTCGCGCACGGCGCGGAGAATGAGAAAATCTCCGATCGCCTGCGGCACGCGGATGCCGGAGGCGATGGTGTGGGCGTCTTCCCAGCGCGGCGCATGCTCCGTACCTGCTTCAAAAGCGCGCACCATCGGCGCGCAGCCGGAAGCCTGTACCGCCACCATCCGCGGCCGCTTGGAGCCGATGAAGCCGATGGCTTCCAGCTCGGCAAACGCCTTCCACATCCCGATCAGGCCGGTGCCGCCGCCGGTCGGATAGAAGATGACATCGGGCACGTCCCAGCCGAGCTGCTCGGCAAGCTCCAGCCCCATCGTCTTCTTGCCCTCGATCCGGTACGGCTCCTTCAGCGTCGAGGTATCGAACCAGCCGGCCTTGGCCTTGCCCTCGCCGACGATTTTTCCGCAATCGTCGATCAACCCGTTGACGCGATAGACGGTCGCGCCTTGTAGCTCGATCTCGCTGACATTCACCTCGGGCGTGTCGGCGGGACAAAAGATCGTGGTCTTGATGCCGCAAGACGTCGCATAGGCCGCGAGCGCCGCGCCGGCATTGCCATTGGTCGGCATCGCCATGTGCTTGATGCCGAGCGCCTTGCCCATCGACACCGCCATCACGAGGCCGCGCGCCTTGAACGATCCGGTCGGCAGCCGCCCCTCGTCCTTGACGATGATCTCGCCGCCACCGAGTTTTTTGGACAATTTTGGCAGCCGGATCAGCGGCGTCGTCACTTCGCCGAGGCTGACGATGTCGGCTGTTTTCCGCACCGGCAGCATCTCGCGATAGCGCCACATGTCGGCCGGACGCTGCGCCAGCGCATCCTTGGTCAGCGCCTTCTTCACGCCGGCGAGGTCGTAGCGCACCAGCAGCGGCTTGCCGGCCTTGGAGAGATTGTGCACCTGGTCGGCGGGATAATGATCGCCTTCCATCGCGCATTCGAGATGGGTCACGAACGTCGGGCGTTCGATGGTGAGGTTGTCGTTGTCTTTCACTTAAGGTTTCTTTCCTGCCCAAATGTTCTTGTTGTTCGTCATTGCGAGCGAAGCGAAGCAATCCAGCTTTGCCAAGCGAAGAAAGCTGGATTGCTTCGTCGCTTTGCTCCTCGCAATGACGGCATCCCTAGATATTCAACACGCGCCCATAGGCGTCGAGCACGGCTTCCTTCATCATCTCCGACAGGGTCGGATGCGGGAAGACGGTGTGCATCAGCTCTTCCTCGGTCGTCTCGAGATTCATCGCGACAACATAGCCCTGGATCAGCTCGGTGACCTCGGCGCCGATCATGTGGGCGCCAAGCAATTGCCCGGTCTTCTTGTCAAAGACAACCTTGACCAGGCCCTGATCCTCGCCGAGCGCGATCGCCTTGCCGTTGCCGACGAAGGGGAATCGCCCGACGCGGATTTCGCGGCCGCCTTCCTTGGCCTTGGCTTCGGTGAGACCGACGGACGCGACCTGCGGGTGGCAATACGTGCAGCCCGGGATCAGGTTCTTGTCCATGGCATGCGGATGCAGGCCCTTGATGGCCTCGACGCAGACCACGCCCTCGTGCTCGGCCTTGTGCGCCAGCATGGGCGGGCCTGCGACGTCGCCGATGGCGTAGATGCCGGGCACGTTGGTCTTGCCGTAGCCGTCGACCACCACGATGCCGCGGTCGGTCTTGACGCCGAGTTTTTCGAGGCCGAGATTTTCGATATTGCCGACCACGCCGACCGCCGAGATCACGCGCTCGAATTCAACCGTCTGCGGCTTGCCTTTGCCATCATCGATGGTGGCAACCACGCTGTCGCTCTTCTTCTCGAGCTTGCTCACCTTGGTATTGGTGAGGATCTTGATGCCCATTTTCTCGAAACGTTTTCGTGCCAGCCCTGCAATCTCCGCATCCTCGACAGGCAGGATCTGCGGCAGCACTTCGACGACGGTGACGTCAGAGCCCATGGTGTGGAAGAACGACGCGAACTCGATGCCGATCGCGCCGGAGCCGACCACCAGCAGCGACTTCGGCATCTTCTCCGGCACCATCGCCTCGAAATAGGTCCAGACCAGCTTCTTGTCGGGCTCGAGGCCCGGCAGCACGCGCGGCCGCGCGCCGGTGGCCAGGATGATGTGCTTGGCCTGATAGCTCCCCTCGCCGCTCGCGCCCTTCGGCGCCTCGACGGCGGATTTCTTCACCGTGATCTTGCCGGGCGCATCGATCGTGGCCTCGCCCCAGATCACCGTGACCTTGTTCTTCTTCATCAGGAAGCCGACGCCGTCATTGAGGCGCTTCGACACCCCGCGCGAGCGCTGCACCACGGCCTTCGGATCGTAGGCGACCTTTTCGGCCGACAGCCCGTAATCCTTGGCGTGCTGCATGTAGTGATAGATTTCCGCCGAACGCAGCAGCGCCTTGGTCGGGATGCAGCCCCAGTTGAGACAGATGCCGCCAAGATAGGCCTTCTCCACAATCGCGGTCTTGAAGCCGAGCTGGGCCGCGCGGATCGCGGTGACATAGCCGCCGGGGCCGGAGCCGATGATGATGACGTCGAAGGAGGTGTCGGCCATTACAAATCCGATCGTGAGAGAACGAGCAGCACGCCGGTCCACAGCACGGCGGCTGCCGCCGCACCGCCCAGGATGATGCGGACCTGCGTGGTCGAGGCAAGGTCCCGATTCCAGATGACGCCGGCGGCGATCACTGCCAGCGCAACGAGCACATAGGGAGCGTAGATCGCATACATGGCGATCTCCTCACACCATCATCATCACGGGGTTTTCGATCAGCCGCCGGAAGGCGCCGATCAGCTCGGCACCCAATGCACCATCGATGGCGCGGTGGTCGCAGGACAAGGT
The DNA here is from genome assembly GCF_018129385.1 of Bradyrhizobium lablabi. Classification (GTDB taxonomy): domain Bacteria; phylum Pseudomonadota; class Alphaproteobacteria; order Rhizobiales; family Xanthobacteraceae; genus Bradyrhizobium; species Bradyrhizobium lablabi_C. The sequence continues at coordinate 199,699 of NZ_JAFCLN010000002.1, read as the reverse complement.
CGCGCTCATGATGTGCGCGGCCTCGATCTTGCCGTTGCGAACCACCGCCCGCTCCTCACTGGCACCGACCGCCAGGATGGTCGACTGCGGCGGGTTGATGACAGCCGTGAAGTGGCTGATGCCGTACATGCCGAGGTTGGAGACCGACGACGTGCCGCCCTGATATTCCTGCGGCTTGAGTTTGCGCGCCCGCGCGCGCGCGGCGAGATCCTTCATTTCATTCGAAATGGTCGACAGCGACTTGCTCTCGGCGCTACGGATGATCGGCGTGATCAGGCCGCCGGGCATCGCCACGGCGACGCCGACGTCGGAATGCTTGTGCTTGACCATGCCGCCTTCGGTCCAACTGACATTGCATTCCGGCACCTGCTGGAGCGCGACCGCCAGCGCCTTGATGACGAAGTCGTTGACCGAGAGCTTGTAGAGCGGCTTTTTCTCCTTGTCCTTGGGAGCCGCCGCGTTGATCTGCTCGCGGGCATCGAGCAACCGGCCGATCTCGCAGTCGATGGTGAGATAGAAGGTCGGAATGGTCTGCGTCGCCGCGGTAAGGCGCTGGGCAATGGTTCGGCGCATGCCGTCATGCGGCACGACTTCGTAGGAGCCCGGCTCGAACAGCGCGAGGATTTGCTGGTCCGACATCGCCGGCGCGATGCTCGGTGCGGCGCCAGGCGCCGCGGCGGGTGCCTTGAGGCCCTTGCCGGATTTGGCGCCCTCGACGTCGCGGGCGATGACGCGGCCGTGCGGTCCGGTGCCGGTGATGCGGCCGAGATCGATTCCGGCGTCTTTCGCCAGACGGCGCGCCAGCGGTGACGAGAAGATACGGCCCTGCCCGTTAGTTTTCGCGGCGGGTGCGGCCTGCGGAGCCGGAGCAGCCGGCGGTGGTGGCGCTTTCGCAGCTTGCGGCGCAGGTGCGGCGGCCGGTGCCGCAGCAGCAGGAGCCGGCGCGGGTTTTGGTGCTTCGGCAGCTTTCGGCGCGGGTGCTGCGGCCGCAGCACCCGCCGCCTTCACATCCTCGCCGTCGCCGGCAAGCACTGCGATCACGTCATTGACGGGAACGTCCTGCGTGCCCTCGGGCACCACGATCTTCGCGATCGTGCCCTCGTCAACCGCCTCGACTTCCATCGTCGCCTTGTCGGTCTCGATCTCCGCGATCACGTCGCCGGACTTGACCTTGTCGCCCTCCTTCTTGAGCCATTTGGCGAGGTTGCCCTTCTCCATCGTCGGCGACAGCGCGGGCATCAGAATATTGATTGGCATTGTCAGTGACCCTGTTGCGACCGCGGCGTGGTAGAGCCCATGTCGGTCGGCCGCGCGATTTCGGCTTCGAACATGTCGAGGATGCGCGCCAGCGCTTCTTCCTCGGTAAACTCGGATTCGCGCGCATAGGCGCGCGCGGCGTGGCGGGCGACGTCGACCAGCAGCAAGCCCCACATGTCCGGTTCCTCGAACGCACGCTGGAACGCGATCGAAAGCCCGCCATCGACGACGAACGCTCGCAAGACTTCTTGCGCATCCTCGCGGCCGATCACGTCGGGCGGCAACGGCTGTTCCTTCGGGCCGGCCATGGCGGCTTACCGGTAGGAGACGGCCTTGGCGGCTTCCACCACCTCGGCCACGGAAGGCAATGCGAGCTTCTCAAGGTTGGCCGCATAGGGCATCGGCACATCCTTGCCCGAGACGCGCGCGACCGGCGCATCCAGATAGTCGAATGCGTGCTCCATAATGCGCGCGGCGATCTCGGCGCCGACGCCGTTCTGCTGCCAGCCTTCTTCCACCGTCACCGCGCGGCCGGTCTTCTTCACGGACTCGACGATGGTTTCGGTGTCCATCGGGCGAAGCGTGCGCAGGTCGACCACCTCGGCCTCGATGCCTTCCTTGGCAAGTTCCTCGGCGGCTTTCAGCGCATAGGTCATGCCGTTCGACCATGAGACGATCGTGACGTCCTTGCCCTTGCGCACCACGCGCGCCTTGCCGATCGGCACGATGTAGTCATCGAGCTTCGGCACCTCGCCGGTGTGGCCGTACAGAACCTCGTTCTCCAGGAAGATCACCGGGTTGGGATCGCGGATCGCGGCCTTGAGCAGCCCCTTGTAGTCGGCGGCCGAGAACGGCGCGATCACCTTCAGGCCCGGGATTTGCGAATACCAGGCCGAATAGTCCTGGCTGTGCTGGGCCGCGACGCGTGCAGCGGCGCCGTTAGGCCCGCGGAACACGATCGAGCAGCCCATCTGGCCGCCGGACATGTAGAGCGTCTTGGCCGCTGAGTTGATGATCTGGTCCATCGCCTGCATGGCGAAGTTGAAGGTCATGAATTCGACGATCGGTTTGAGCCCGGCCATCGCCGCGCCGACGCCGACGCCGGCAAAGCCGTGCTCGGTGATCGGCGTGTCGATCACGCGCCGCGCGCCGAATTCCTGCAACAGCCCCTGCGTCACCTTGTAGGCGCCCTGATATTCGGCGACTTCTTCGCCCATGACAAAGACGTCGCCGTCGCGCCGCATCTCTTCGGCCATCGCATCGCGCAGCGCCTCGCGGATGGTCTGCGTCACGAACTCGGTGCCTTCAGGCACATCAGGCTCCGGCTCGCTGACGGCGGCCGGTGCGGTCGGGTGATGCGCGGCTTTCGGCTGCGGCGCCTCGGCCTTCGCTTCTGCGGGCGGGGCCGACTCCGCGGCCTTTTGCGGAGCCGCGGGCGCCGGTGCCTTGGCAAGATCGGCCGCGCTCTCGCCGTCCGCAAGGATCGTTGCAATCGGCGTGTTGACCGCAACGTCGGCGGTGCCTTCCGGAATCAGGATCTTGCCGAGCGTGCCCTCATCGGTGGCCTCGACTTCCATCGTCGCCTTGTCGGTCTCGATCTCGGCGATCACGTCGCCCGACTTGATCGTCTCGCCTTCCTTTTTCAGCCATTTGGCGAGGTTGCCCTTTTCCATGGTGGGCGAGAGCGCAGGCATCAGCACTTGAATTGGCATGGTAGCTCCGAAACTTAGGCCTTTTGTTTGAGCATGATCCTGTCCGAAAACCGGTTCCCACTTTTCGGGATCATGCTCTGCGCTCTCAGCGATAAACGTCGGTGTAGAGTTCGGACACATCGGGCTCGGGATCGTGCTGGGCGAAATCCGCCGCCTCGTTGACGATCTCGCGCACCTCGGCGTCGATGTTCTTCAAATCCTGCTCGCTGACCTTTGCGGCCAGCAGGCGATTGCGCACCTGCTCGATCGGATCCTGATCGTGGCGGACTTTTTCCACCTCTTCACGGGTGCGGTATTTTGCCGGATCCGACATCGAGTGGCCGCGGTAGCGGTAGGTCTGCATTTCCAGGATGTAGGGCCCCTTGCCGTCCCGGCACCATGCGACCGCCTCGTCGCCTGCGGCCTTCACCGCGCGCACGTCCATGCCGTCGACCTGCTTGCCCGGAATGTTGAAGGAGGCGCCGCGCTTGGAGAAATCGGTCTGCGCGGAAGAACGCGTCACCGAGGTGCCCATGGCGTAGCGGTTGTTCTCGATGACATAGACCACGGGAAGCTTCCACAGCTCCGCCATGTTGAAGCTCTCATAGACCTGGCCCTGGTTGGCGGCGCCGTCGCCGAAATAGGCGAGGCTGACACTGTCGTTGCCGCGATAGCGGTTGGCAAAAGCAAGGCCGGTGCCGAGCGAAACCTGCGCGCCGACGATGCCGTGACCGCCGTAAAAATGCTCGGCCAGGCTGAACATGTGCATCGAGCCGCCCTTGCCCTTGGAGTAGCCGCCGCGGCGTCCGGTCAGCTCGGCCATCACGCCCTTGGCCTCCATGCCGCAGGCCAGCATGTGGCCGTGATCACGGTATCCCGTTATGACCTGATCGCCCTTCTTCAGGGCCATCTGCATGCCGACGACGACGGCTTCCTGGCCGATATAGAGATGGCAGAAGCCGCCGATCGCGCCCATGCCGTAGAGCTGGCCGGCCTTTTCCTCAAAGCGCCGGATCAGCAGCATGTCGCGCAGCGCCTTCAGTTCCTGCTCTTTCGAAAATTCCGGCACCGAGCCGTTGCCCTTCGCATGCTCCAGCCCTGCTTCCTTTGCGGTGTTTTTCTTGGGTGCGGCCATGACGTTTCCGGGTGAGAGAAGGTGGGGAGGAACCTTGTCTATCCCAACTCAAATGCCTGCGAAAGGATTGCAACGGCTTCACGAAAATATTGCTATGCCGCACTGCAACGAGCGCGACATTTTCGTGATCGTTGTGACCGGATTTTGAAATTTGCGCACACTCCGGAGCCAGAGGCCGCGTAGCGATAAGTAGGTACCGGTTTTCCGAAAGAGATTGTGCGTCTGCCTCAGCGCCCGCTGACCGGCCTGATGACCCGGACCAGATCGCGCGGATTGGCGTAGTCGAGCTGGAATCGCGCGCGCTCATCCAGCATGTCGGGGTCGACCCGGTCGGAGCGCAGCAGCGATACCCGCTGCTCGCCCTCGGCGCGCTCGCGCTTCAGCCGCGCCAGCTCCGAGGTCAGCGCAATGATCTCCTGATCGAGTTCCTGCCGCGCGTTCAGCCCGTATTTGCCGGTGTAGGCGTTGACGCCGAAATAGCCGACCATCAGCGCCGCGATCGTATAGAGCGCGAGCCCGGTAAGGATCGATTTGAGTCGGGTACGGGAGACCATGGCCGCAACCATGCGGCCATGGGGTTAACGGAATGCTAAGCGGGGCGCTGGGCGTTACTTGCTCTGCTTCTCAACGAAGGCCGCAAAGGCGTCGATGTATTGCTGTAGCACCTTCTGCACCGGCTCGCTGGCGAGCTGACCCTTATCGTCGCAGGCAGCGCCGATGGCGTTCAGATAGATTTCAGGCTGTCCCATGATCGGGCCCGTGATGCCCGGCATGATATTCTGCAAATGCTTGGCCGCGCTTACGCCGCCCAGCGCGCCCGGCGAATTGGAGACGATCCCCGTCGGCTTGCCGAGGAACGAACTCTTGCCATAGGGCCGCGAGCCGACGTCGATCGCGTTCTTCAGCACGCCCGGGATCGAACGATTGTACTCCGGCGTGACGAAGATAATGCCGTTCGACTTCTGCACCTTTTCGCGGAAGGCGAGCCAGTCGGCCGGGGGTGCCGCTTCCAGATCCTGATTGAAGAAGGAAAGGCCATGAAGCGTGGTGACGTCGATCTGAAGCGAAGCCGGTGCCAGCTTTGCCAGCGCATTGGCGACCTTCAGCGAAAAACTGTCCTTGCGAAGACTGCCGACGATCGCGACGATATTATAGGCCATTGAATTTTTCCTTTGAGAACCGACAGGCGAAACTGACCTAGCGGCAGCCGTAGTCCCATGCAAGTGCATGCATGCCGCAATCCGGAAACGCAGCGTTCACAAAAATGCGCTTGCAGGAAGCCGCGAACAGGACAGTTGCTCACGCCTCCTTGTTCGGGTTGATCAGGAATTTCTCGCCGGTGGCGCGCTTGGCGTAGACAGCGATGTTGTCGAGTTGCAGCGTTTCCTGTAGCGACACCACCCGCGTGTAGTGGCTGGCGAACGTCGTCTTCAGTTCGGACGCCACGCGCTGGCGCAGCCGGCCAATATCGGCCGGGCCGATCTTTTGCAGGAACGGCGTCAGCAGCCAGCCGCCGACACCCCAGCTCAGGCCGAATGACCGGGAGAGTTCGGTCGGCCGATTGTCGAGGCTGCCGTAGATGTAGACCTGCTTGTACACGTTGGAGCCGTAACGGCTGTATTCCTTCGCGGTCTTGTTGGCGGCGATCTCCATCGCGGTGAGGATCTGGCCCGCCAGCCTGCCGCCGCCGATCGCATCGAAGGCGATCGTCGCGCCGGTCTCCACCACCGCGCCCGTGAGATCGTCCATGAACGTATCGGTGGAGGAATCGACGATGTATTTCGCGCCGATTTTGCGCAAGATGTCGGCCTGCTCCTTACTGCGCACGATGTTGACGAGGCCGATGCCGTCCTTGATGCAGATCTTGTTCAGCATCTGCCCGAGGTTCGAGGCGGCCGCGGTGTGCACCAGCGCCTTGTGGTTCTCCCGCCGCATCGTCTCGGTCATGCCGAGCGCGGTCAGCGGATTGACGAACCAGGATGCGCCGTCGGCCGCTGTGGTGCCGGCCGGCAGCTCCATCACGTCCCTCACCCTGAGCACGCGATACTGGGTGTACATCGCGCCGCCGATCATCGACACCGTCTTGCCCATCAGCGCTTTCGCGGCATCCGATGCGCCGGTCCGGATCACGGTGCCGGCGCCTTCATTGCCAACAGGGAGCGATTGATCGAGCCGCGCCGCCATCATCCGCATGGCCGCATCGGGCATTTTTGCCGTGATCACGGGCGCGTCCCTGGTGCCCGACGCCTTGGCGGTCGACATGTCGGCGGTGCCGATCAAGAGGCCCAGGTCGGATGGATTGATCGGCGTCGCCTCGACCCGCACGACCACCTCGTCGTCCGCGGGTTCCGGGGTCGGGATATTCACCAGCGAAAGTTCGAGCTCGCCGCTCTTCTTGAGCAGCGAACGCAGTTGCAGCCCGCTCTTGCCATCACTCATGACCACTTCCTCCCTGCCCGCGGCCGGACACACCGGCGCTTTTGCTTGTCCAAACACCATTTTCGGCCACGGTCCGCAATGACGTTAACGATTGCGGCGTGTTCGAGCCGACGCACATACCCACAGACCGACGCGTTGCGCCACGGCAACAGTTCCCCAAATCATTTGAATTCCTGTAGCATCCGCCCTTGCACGTCCACATTCCGGGCCGAAACATCGGAGTCGGATACTTGATTGTGCAACCGGGCTCGATGGGGGCCGTTGGAGGCAGGGATCATGAACCCGCGGCGATCCGCAAGTTTGGCGGCGGCGTTTTATCCAACCGTCGTAGTTGCAGGCTGGGCTTTCGTCAGCCTTACCGGCACGGCCTCACCTCGCATCGAGAACACCGACGCGGCGACGCATGTCGTCGACCGGCTCGCGCCTTCATTGACCGCCGCGGTCAACCATGCGGCTGCGCCGCAGGTAGCAGTTCCGGAGACGATTGCGGCGCAGACAATTGCGGTAAGCACCGCCATACCCGAAACCACTGAGGTTGAAGCGGCCGCCGACCTCGTGGCGAATCCACCCGCGGCGACAAAGCCCGACACCATTACAGCGACCGCCGAGATTACGGCGACCGCCGAGGCGGAGCTGAAGCCGATCGTCGTCGCTACGGCGGGCGATCCCGCGGAAGTGTTGCCGCAGGCACCTTCGCCCGTGCAGGCGGCCATATCTGGTACCATCGAGTCGCCTCCTCAGGATATCAGGCCGAATCCGAACCGCATCGAGATCGTCGGCGAGTGCCTGGTCGCGGAGCCCTGCATCGACCAATACTTGTTCGCACTGTATGAGCGCACGCCCAAGGAAGACACCATCAAGGAGACCGAGAAGCGCAAGGTGCAGATCAAGCGCAAGGGCAAGCTGATCACGGTCACCCGCAGCTTCACAAAACTCGTCGACAACGATTTCACCTGGAAGGATCCCAAGGCGGCCGAACGCATCGGCATGTCGATGAGCGACTACGTGATCGGCGGCATGGACAGGAGCTTCAAGCTGAAACTGTTCTATATGCTACAGGCGGCGGAGAATGCCGGGCTCCAGCCGGGCATCACCAGCGCGTTCCGCGACGACTACCGCCAGTCGATCGCAGCCGGCCTGAAGGCGGCGGCGAACAGGTCGTATCACGGCGGCAGTCTCCGCGGCGGTTACGGCAAGGGGCTTGCCGCCGACATCGTGAGCGTCAACGGCGCCAGTCGCGCCCAGCGCTGGACCTCGACCGAAATCCTCTGGAAATGGGTCGATGCGAACGGCAAGCAATACGGCATCGGACGGCCGTATCTCGCCTTCGACCCGCCGCATGTCGGCCCGATCGACGGCCCGGAATACGCATCCCGCCGCGGCGGCGCGAAGGCCGCGAGCGCCGACGTCAAGAAGCGCACGAGGCACGCCGCGCACAGCAAGCCCAGCGCGGCAAAGCGCGCGGTAGCGGCGAAACCGTCCAAGCCCCAGCGGCCCAAGCTCGCAGCAGCGCGGTAGAGCCGCTTCCGTTCCGATGGAATCGGAACGGGGGCTCATTTTTGTATGACGCGTTTTCTTAACGCGAACCGGTATCCATCCCGCATCGAGTGCGGGACAGGCTTCGCTCGAAAACGCTTTGCCTTTACGCCAGCGCCCTCAACGCCGCCTTCCCGGCATATTTCGCCTGCTTGCCGAGCTGCTCTTCGATGCGCAGCAACTGGTTGTATTTGGCCGTGCGGTCGGAGCGTGCCAGCGAGCCGGTCTTGATCTGCCCGCAATTGGTGGCGACCGCCAGATCAGCGATGGTGGAATCTTCCGTCTCGCCTGAACGGTGCGACATCACTGCGGTATAGCCGGCTTTGTACGCCATCTCGATCGCCGCCAGCGTTTCCGTCAACGTGCCGATCTGGTTGACCTTGATCAGGATCGAATTGGCAAGACCGCCCTTGATGCCGTCGGCGAGGCGCTTGACGTTGGTGACGAACAGATCGTCGCCGACGAGCTGGCACTTCTTGCCGATCAGATCGGTCAGCTCTTTCCAGCCCTCCATGTCGTCTTCCGACATGCCGTCCTCGATGGTGACGATCGGATAGCGCGAGACGAGATCGGCAAGATATTTGGCCTGCTCCGAAATCGAGCGCGTCTTGTTCTCGCCGCCGTAGACGTATTTGCCGTCCTTGAAGAATTCGGTCGAAGCGCAATCGAGCCCCAGCATCACGTCGCTGCCCGCCTTGTAGCCGGCCTTGCCGATCGCGCTCATGATGAATTCGAGCGCTGCATCCGCCGTCGGCAGGTTCGGTGCAAAGCCGCCCTCATCGCCGACATTGGTATTGTGACCGGCCTTCTTCAATTCGCCGCGCAGCGTGTGAAAGATTTCCGAGCCGCAGCGCAGGGCGTCCGCGAATGTCGCCGCTCCAACCGGCAGGATCATGAACTCCTGAAAGTCGATCGGATTGTCGGCATGCACGCCGCCATTGATGATGTTCATCATCGGCACCGGCAGCGTCCGCGCCGAGGTGCCGCCGACATAACGATACAGCGGCATGTCGAACGATTCCGCCGCGGCCTTGGCGCAGGCCAGCGACACGCCGAGGATCGCGTTGGCCCCTAACCGGCTCTTGTTCGGCGTGCCGTCGAGATCGATCATGGTCTGATCGATGTGCACCTGCTCCTCGACCGCCTGATCGGCCAGCGCCTCGAAAATCTCGCCATTGACGGCGTCGACCGCCTTCTGCACGCCCTTGCCGAGATATTTCGCCTTGTCGCCGTCGCGCAGCTCCACCGCCTCATGTGCACCGGTGGAAGCGCCCGACGGCACCGCAGCCCGCCCCATCGAACCGTCCTCGAGGATCACGTCGACCTCGACGGTGGGATTGCCGCGGCTGTCCAGGATTTCGCGGCCGATGATGTCAACGATGGCAGTCATGTTGTCGTCCCCAAAGTGAGATGTGGCTGGATTTGGCGGGGTCATACACGGCGGGCAAGCAAATGTGAACGCTCTCGCGGATGCCCGATCGGGACGTTTGGATGTGATAGGCTTATGCTGTTCAAAGGTTGATCCAAGCGCCCAAACCTTCCCCTTCAGAAGCCGGGGTAACGCAATGAATCGCCGCAAGTTTCTCAACTTCACGACTGCCGCAATTTTGGCCGCCCCGGCGCTCCTGCGCCACGCCGATGCCCAGGAAGGCCCGTTCCGGGTGAAATACTTTCCGGTGGCGCCCGGTTCGGGCTCGCGCGACACCGCCGCCGCGCCTGACGGCACCATCTGGTATTGCGGCCAGCGCAACGGCACGCTGGGGCGGCTCGATCCACGGGATGGCTCGTTCAAGCAGATCGACCTTGGCAAGGGAGCTGCGCCTCACGGCGTCATCGTCGGGCCGGACGGCGCAGCCTGGATCACTGAAGGCGGGCAGAATGCGATCGCGCGCGTCGACCCCGGTGACCACAAGGTGCAGTTGTTCCGCCTGCCCGAGAGCGCGGCCTATGCCAATCTCAACACGGCCGTGTTCGACAGGAACGGCATCTACTGGTTCACCGGCCAAAGCGGAATCTATGGCCGGCTCGATCCCAAATCGGGCGAAATGCACGTGTTCAAGTCGCCGCGCGGCCGCGGCACTTATGGCATCACCATCACGCCGCAGGGCGACATCTGGTACGCCTCGCTCGCCGGCAGCCACATCGCCAAAATCAACACCAGGACCGGCGATGCCACCGTGGTCGAGCCGCCGACGCCCAATCAGGGCGCGCGGCGGGTGTGGTCGGATTCGAAGGGCCGCATCTGGGTCAGCGAGTGGAACAGCGGCAACGTCTCGATGCACGATCCATCCGACAATTCCTGGAAGGCCTGGAAGCTGCCCGGCTCCGGTCCCCGCACCTACGCGGTTTACGTCGATGAGAAGGACAAGGTCTGGCTCACCGATTTCGGGGCGAATGCGATCGTGCGCTTCGACCCCATGAGCGAAAAGTTCGACTCGTTCCCAAGCGACATGGCGGGCGCCAATGTGCGGCACCTTGCCGGCAGACCGGGCGAAGTGTGGGGCGGCGAGTCCGGGACCAACCGCCTGGTGCGAATCCAGACCGTCGCGTGAAGTCAGCGCTTTGCTTCCTCTTGCTTCTCGCCCCCGTCTCCGCATCAGCCGAAGACGGGGCAAAGCTGTTCACGCCTTGCCGCGCCTGCCACAGCCTCGATCCCGCCGAACAGGGATTGCCCGGCCCCAACTTGTCCGATCTGATCGGACGAACGGTCGGCAGTGCCGAAGGGTTCGACTATTCGCCCGCGCTGCGCAAGGCGAACGCCGACGGCCTGCGCTGGGACGCCCAGCGGCTCGACCGTTTCCTTAACGACCCCGCCGAAATGTTTCCGGGGTTGTGGATGTCGATCCGCGGCATCGAGGATGCCGGTGACCGCGGCGCGCTGGTGCGCTTCCTGTCCGATCCCGCTTCGCGTTGACGGTTGACGGCCACTTCCCCTTGCGCCAATGACGGCTCTGACACAGGACCGACATCATGGCGAAAAAATCCCTGCAACTCGGCCGCGCCGTGGAATGGCCCGACAGCCCGGAAAAGGCGGTGCTCGATCCCGTTCCCAATCCGCAGGCGAATACCGATTATCTGGTGCGCTTCACGGTCCCGGAATTCACCTCGATCTGCCCGGTGACGGGCCAACCGGATTTCGCGCATCTTGCGATCGACTACGTGCCCGGCAAGTGGTTGCTCGAATCCAAATCGCTAAAGCTGTTTGTCGCAAGCTTCCGCAATCACGGCGCATTCCACGAGGATTGCACCGTGATGATCGGCAAGCGCATCGTAGACGCCATCAAGCCGAAATGGCTGCGCATCGGCGGCTACTGGTATCCGCGCGGCGGCATCCCGATCGACGTGTTCTGGCAGACCGGCCGCCTGCCCAAGGGCCTGTGGGTGCCAGACCAAGGCGTCGCGCCTTACCGCGGACGCGGGTAATTTATTACCCAAAAGACGCCTGATATCCTACCGTCCATGGGGTTGTTTCGCTATTTTTGAATCGAGCCCGCGCGAGGTCCGCTCAGTGCCCGCTCAGCACCAGCGTCTTGACCGGCAACAGCAGCGCCTGGATGCGCAACAGCAAGGCATGCACAAGTCCCGTCGCATCGACGACGTGTAATGCAAAGCTCTTGAAGCCACCGACCTTGCCCGAGGCGATCAGTTCGTGATTGCTGGTGTAGGCGTTCGCGACGCAACTGCTGCCTGGCGTCACGCCATCGAGGCCGCCCTTGAAGATCGGCTCCATGAACACGAGAATCGTTCCCGGGCGGACGGTGCTCTGCGCTTCGAGCAATTGCTCGCCGCCCCTGAACTGACCGGCCGCGATGTAATTCTGCACGTTGGTCACCACCAGCGGGATGATCACCCAGGGCCTCGAGATGCAGGTCGCCTCGGCCACCATTCCGACCTTCATGACCTGGCCCTCGATCTGGCCAAACCCAGCAGAGAGCACGCGCTGCCTGTCGCCTTCGGGGATCAGGACGCCGGCGGCGCGCATGATCGGATTGACAATATCGCCGGGGCGCAACAGGAATTGTTCGACGCGCCCATTTACGCCGGCCCGGACAAAGGTCTTGTCCAGATCGACCTGCGCCTCGGCGAGCGCCGCTTGCGCGCTGGCCTTCTCGGCCGGAATGAGCGCGGTAACGCGCGTCGACGCGGACTGTTTTGCAGCCGTTGCCGCGTCGAGAGAGCCCTGACGCTGGGCGACGATCACCTGTAGCTTTTCGATGTCACGCTGCGGCACGATACCGGGGTTGCGCCGCTGTAGCTCGGTCTTGACGTCGAGCTCGTCCTGAGCCTGCTGTAGCGAATTCTTCGCTTCCTGAAGCTGGCCTTCCGCCTTGAGCACGTCGGCTTCCGCCGCCAGCATCGCAGCATCCACTTCGGCGATCTTGCGCTTGGCCGTTTCCAGCGCGGCCCTCTGCTTTGAATTGTCCAGCGTGAAAAGCACATCGCCTTGTTTGACCGGCGCGCTGTAATCAACGTGAACCTCCGCGACCCGGCCGACCGTTTCGGTGACGATCGGGACGGTCCGGAAGTAAAGGGTTGCCGACGACGTCGACGGATGGAAATAGAAGATCATCGTGATCAGCGCGATCGTTAGCATGAGGCAGCTCACGATGCCGTATCGCAGCTCGAACCACACCGAGAAGAGATTGATCTCCTTGCCCCACCGCTTGCCCTGCCGGTAACGGCGATAGAGATAGTCGGGCAGGATCGTCAACATCGAGCAAAGCAGCAGCTCAAGCATGGCCGTGCACCTCGCTCTTGGTGGCTGGGGACTTGCCGTCGCCGGCGACCACCCGGCGCGGACCGGTGTCATCGGGCACAACGGCCGGTTCTTCTTCGGGCGTAACGCCGGCCATTTTCTCGACCGATCCCGCAATCCGGCGCAGCGGCGAGCCGAAATCAGGCAGGTCGACCATCGCAAGGAGCAAGCCTGCGACCCAAAAAATGTGGATGTGGGTGAATAGCGCCAGCAAACCCAGCACCGCCACGATCTCGAACTGAAGCTTGTGCCCCCTGTGCGCCATCCGCTCCGGCAGCGTGTGCAGGTGCAGATAGATATTTCCGAATGTGAGGATCGCGACCAGCAGGAAAATGCCGACGATCCACATCAGCACGTCGGTTTCACCCGGGGCGGTGATGAAGGCCGGCAGGTGATGCGGCGCGGCGGGATGCATCGGCTCACTCAAAAAAGCTCTCCATTCGAGCGCGCGCTTGTTCGTATGGCGCCAGGGAAAATCGACCCTATCGAGGGCCTGATTCATTGATTTAAGTCAAACCATTAGCCGCGCGTCGACATTCGAAGCCGATTTATCTTTGCACAATATTGGAACTTGGCAAGCGCCAGGGCGAAGCTTGCCGTCATCACCCTGTCGATAATGGCGCGAAGCGCATTGCTAGTAAGCGCTGAGCAGATCGACCTTGGCGTTGGCGAGGATGAGACGCCGCGCCAGCAGCGCCGAAAGATTTCTCATGATCTTCATGGAAATCTGCGGATGAAGCTGGCGGTAGTCGGCAAACGCGTCAAGCGGGAGTTCCAGGCATTTGACCGCGGTATCGGCCCAGACGTCGGCGCTGCGCCGGTTCTCGATGATCGCCATCTCGCCGAATTCCATCCCCGGCCCGAGCGAGGCCAGCCGCACGCCACTCGGCAATTTCACGCTGACCATGCCGCTTTGCAGAAAGAACAGCGAGTTGGCGGGATCGCCTGCGCTAATGATGCGCTGGCCGGCTTCGTAGCGGCGCATGGTCGACAACTCGGCCAGGGCCGCGATCTCTTCCGGATCGAGCTCGGCGAGCAGCGCCTGCTCGCCGAGATGCGTCGTTTCCTTTTGCGCCGTGAAACCGCCATAGCGGTAGATCACCTGGTCCTCAGCCCATTCGATGGCATCGTCGAGCAGCGCAAAACGCCGCAGCCGCCTGGGCTCGAGAACGCGGTCCCGGATGGCCGACCAGACCTGCGAGGTCGGCTCAACACCGGTCAGGATCGTGGTGACGCCGGCATTGCCCAGGATCGTAAGCTTTTCGCCGAGCAGTTGCGCACCGGCCGCGGTAAGGTCTGGCACCCGGCGGAAATCCAGTATCAGCAATGGTGCGTTCGGTGGCTCGCCGGCGAGCCTCCGCGTAACATAGTCGATGGCTGCAAAATTGAGCGCGCCGACCAGTTCGATGACGCGGATGTCGCTGTGACGGTCGTCGAGGATCTGCTGCTCATGCGGCTGGCGGCTGCGCCGCGATGCAATTCCGAAGATGTCGTAGTCGGCGATAATGCAGGTGCGAACGTCGGAGCTGCGGTTGAGCATGTGCAGGTCGAAGCGCGCCGACAGCGCCTCACAGACCTTGAGGCCGCGCACACTATTGAAATGGCCGTCCAATAGCGGCGAGAAAGTGCCAAGCCCCATCTGCGAAGGCAACGCCGCAACGATGCCGCCGCCGACGCCGCTCTTGGCGGGGATGCCGACGCGATAGATCCATTCGCCGGCGTAGTCGTACATGCCCGAACTGGTCATCACCGACAGCGTTCGCGCCACCACATTCGGCGCGATCACCTGCACGCCGGTGACCGGATTGACGCCGCGGTTGGCCAGTGTCGCCGCCATCACGGCGAGATCGCGCGCAGTGACGAGGATGGCGCACTGCTTGAAATAGGTGTCGAGCACGGCATCGACGTCGCCCTGCACCACCAGATAATTGCGCAACAGCCAGGCAATCGCCCGGTTGCGGTTGCCGGTTTCGGTTTCGGATGCATGCACGGCGTCATCGACACCGAGTTCGCGTCCGGCAAACTGGCTGAGCTTTTCATGAATGCGAGCGAATGCAGCCTTGCCGTCGACCTGATGGATCAATCCGGAGCATGCGATCGCGCCGGCATTCACCATCGGATTGAACGGCCGATTGTCGTTGGTGAGCCGGATCGAATTGAAGGCTTCGCCGCTCGGCTCCACGCCGATCGCCGCCGAGACGCGCTCCTCGCCGACCAGTTCAAGCGCCAGGGCGAACACAAAGGCCTTCGATACCGACTGGATGGTGAACGGTACCCGGCTGTCACCGACTTCATAGATGTGGCCATCGATCGTGACGAGGCCGATACCGAAATGCGCCGGATCGGCGCGCTTCAGCTCGGGAATGTAATCGGCCACGGCGCCGGAATGATCGGATCGAAATTCCTCGTAGCAGTCGGCGAGAAATCGCTGAAGCGGAGGTTGGGTGGCATATCCGGTAGTGCGGGCCGGGGAAATGATATTGCTGGAATTATGGAGTTGGGCGTCCACTGGTTCACCTGTAGACGAAAATTCAAGCAATCTCCGTGCCATGCATGCAATACGGCAGGCGCATCGCTGCCTATCGCGCAGGCAAAGCGTGCGTCATCCTGACGCGACCGATCCTGCATCCGCCGGCCGCACCTGCCGCAACAACCTGGCACAGGCAAATCCCAGCGCGATCATGATCGCTGCCGCCGCCAGCAGCGTCGGAGTCTTGCCGGCGTGGCTTATGCCGAAACCATAGGCGATCGGGCCGATGGTCTGGCCCAGGAAAAAGAAGAACGAGTGCAGCGCGAGCGCGGTCGCGCGCGCTTCCGCCGAAAGCTCGCTGGCAAACACCTGGAGGCAGCCGTGGATCATGTAAAAGCCCCAACCCATGAAGAGCAGGATTGCCAGCTGGATCCGCCAGTCCGGGCCGAACGCGACAGCGGCCAGTTGCAGGCCCACCAGCGCCCCCCCGGTGATCATCATGCCCCGAACACCGAGCCGCGGCAGAAAACGCGATACCGTCAGCGTGTAGAACAGTCCCCCGATGGCAAAGCCGGCGATCACGATGCCTGCGATGGAAACCGACGTCTGGCCGAGATCGAACAGGAACGAGGCGATAAAGGGAAACAGTCCCAGCACGCAGCAGCCTTCGATGAACACCGCCCCGTAGCAGAATTTCGCATTCGGGTTGTTGAAGATGGTGCGATAGCCCTGCCGGATGGCGTAGAGATTTGTGCGCGGCGGACGCGCCAGCGCGGCTCCCCTGAAGCCGGCGGCGACCGCAATCGAGGCCGCTATCACCAGCACGCCGAGCACCGCGAGCACGCCTCTCCAGCCGAGGAAATCGCCGATGAGCCCCGATGCCGTGGCGCCCAAAAGATTACCCGCCATCGCGCCTCCGAGCGTCCGGCTCATTGCGACCTGGCGCTTTTCCGGCCCGACGAGATCGCTGACCAGCGACAGCGAGACCGGAAAGACGCCGCCGGAGCCGATGCCGGCAAGGATGCGGGTGACGAACAGCATGGCGAACGAGTTCGCCAGCGCGCCGAGGATGCAGGACACGCCGAGCAGCGCGAGGCAAATCGTCATCAGTCGCGCCTTGCCGAACATGTCGGCGGCAGCCCCGAGCACCGGCTGCACGATCGCGAATGTGAAGGCGAAGGCTGCCGAAAAGCCGGCGGCCGTCGCAATGCTGACGCTGAACTCGTCGGCGACGTGCGGCAGCACGGGATCGAGCGCCCGGCCCGAAAGGCTGGCGGCAAACGTCGTCAGCGCGATGATGTTGAGGGCTGGTGGAAGCGAGGAAGCGCTCACCGCGGTGTTTTCTTGAGGTCTTGCTTGGCCAGTGCGTCGAACGCCATCAGTGCCTTCACAAGTCCCTCGAACTCGGCGAGCGGCACCATGTTGGGTCCGTCGGACGGCGCGCGGTCGGGATCGGGATGCGTCTCGATGAACACGCCGGCAACGCCGACCGCGACCGCCGCGCGCGCCAGCACGGGGACGAATTCGCGCTCGCCGCCGGAGGACGCGCCCTTCCCGCCCGGCTGCTGCACCGAATGGGTGGCGTCGAAGATGACGGGAGCGCCGGTCGTGCGCGCCAGGATCGGCAGCGCGCGCATGTCGGAGACCAGTGTGTTGTAGCCGAAGGAAGCGCCGCGCTCGGTCACCAGCACATTGGCGTTGCCGCCGCGGGTGATTTTCGCAACGACATTCTGCATGTCCCACGGCGCGAGAAACTGCCCCTTCTTGACGTTGACGGCTTTTCCGGTCGCCGCCGCCGCCAGCAACAGATCGGTCTGCCGGCACAGGAACGCGGGGATCTGTAGCACGTCGACGGCCTGCGCGACGTCGGCGCATTGCGCGGCCTCGTGCACGTCGGTCAGAACGGGCAGATCGAGCGAGGAACGTATTTCGGCAAAGATCGGCAATGCCTTTTCGAGCCCGATGCCGCGCGTCGCAGAGACCGAGGTGCGGTTGGCCTTGTCGAACGAGGTCTTGTAGACCAGCCCAATCTTCAGCCGCTGAGCGATTTCCTTCAGCGCCGACGCAACCTCCAGCGCATGCGCACGGCTCTCGAGCTGGCACGGGCCGGCGATGATCGAGATCGGCAGGTCATTGCCGAACTTGACCGGGCCGGCCGCCACGACGGATGCTGCTGAGGTGCTTGCGCTCACGGGTTTTTCCTTGTTTCGCCGCGGACCATGCCGGTCAGAGCTATCAAGTTCAACCCCGTAAGGCCCCCGAATATCAGGGTTGCGGGCCGGTTATTTTACCGCCGAGAACGCCGTCGGCACCAATAGCTGGCTGACGATGTTATCAATGATCTGGCCGTCCTCCTCGCTCTTGGCGCGGCCGGCGATCCAGTCGGGATCGCTCTGGAATGCGGTCCACTTCTTTTCGCGGTCGGCCAGCGAATCCCACGCGACGAAATAGGTCAGCTCCTGGTTGGAGGTGCCGATCAGCGTGGTATAGAAGCCAGCTTGCTTGATGCCGTGCTTGTCCCACAATTTCAGCGTCAGCGTATCGAACCGCTTCATCAGCGCCGGCAGCCGGCCCGGCAGACAGCGATAGACGCGCATTTCCATGATCATCCGTTTTCCTCCCCGGAATTGTTGTGGAGGCGCGTTATAGCGGCCGGCCGGGTCACTGTCTTGGGCTCCATCCCGCACGGCATGTGGCGCGACGCGCATAGCTCCTCCGGGCCACCCTGACGCCCGCTCCCGCAATGCTGCCGCAATGATACTGGCGCTAATACGTCCCGGTCAGGATGGCAGGTGCAGGGAATGCGGATATTGCTCGTTGAGGACGAAGCGGAAATGGCCGCGGCGCTCGCTTCGGCACTGAAGCGCTATGACATGGTGGTAGACCATGTCCCGACGCTTGCCGAGGCGGAAGAGGCCATTGCCGCCGATGTCCACGGCGCAGTGCTGCTCGACCGGCAGCTCCCGGACGGTGATGGCCTCGCGCTGATCCCGAAACTCAGGGCCCGGGCCGACGGGGTGCCGATCATCGTGCTGACGGCGCGCGGCGAGCTTGTGGATCGGATTATCGGCCTCGACAGCGGCGCAGATGACTATCTGGCAAAGCCGTTCGCGGTCGAAGAGTTGCTGGCGCGGCTGCGCGCCGTGCTGCGCCGGCCGGCCGGCATGCAGCCGGACATCGTGAAGGCCGGGCGGCTTGCCTTCGACTTCGGCCATCGCGAGGCCAGCGTCGATGGCCGGCCGCTCGACCTGCCGCGGCGCGAATTGCTTGTGCTGGAAACGCTGGTGCGACGCCTCGGCCGGACCGTGCTGCGGTCCGCACTCGAGGAGGCCGTGTACAGCTTCGATGACGCGGTACAGTCGAATGCGCTGGATACCCATGTATCGCGGCTTCGCCGCAAGCTCGCCGAGGTGGACGCCGCGGTCGAAATCCACGGCATCCGCGGCGTCGGCTATTTGCTGAGGCAGATACCGTGACCGGCCACGCTGACCCCTATTGCCTGCGCTCGCGGCTGAGCTGGCGGCTGATCTCGATGCAGGCGGCCCTGTTGGTGACGCTCGTCGTTCTCCTGATCGGCGCGTTGTGCGTCTCCGGCATCCTGCTCGTTCCGCGGGACGAGGATCATGTCATCGCCATCGTGCAGCGCGCGCTCGCGCGTGACGCGCAAGGCGAGCTGATACTACGCCCGACCGCAGACCTGAAGGAGCTCCGCGACAAAACATCCGACCTCTGGTTCATGGTGCGAGACCGGCAGGGCCATTCGCTGTCGGAAGGCTCTGTGCCGCCCGAATTTGCCAAAATCGGCGACGCGCTCGACCAAATCAGCCAGGCGCGGCTCGGCTGGCAATTGCTCGAGGATGATCCGCGCAAGCCGCCAGCGCGCTTGAAGCGCGTCAATACCGACGCAGGTTCGGTGCAGGTGCTCACGGCCACGCAGGAGCCATTGTCCAGCGCCAGGACGGTGCTCGCCACGACGCTGGCGTTTCTCGGCGTCGCCCTGCCCGGCCTTGCGTTGATGGCGATTGCGACCTTCATCGCGACGCCGATGGTGGTGCGGCGTGCCTTCGCCGGGCTCGATACGACGGCAGCCCAGGCGCGCCAGATCGATATTCACCAGCGCGGCGCCCGGCTGTCTGCCGAATACATCCCCCTGGAGGTCGTGCCGCTGGTCAACGCCATCAACGACGCGTTGGCGCGACTGGATGAAGGTTATCGGCGCCACCAGCGCTTCGTCGCCGACGCCGCGCATGAGCTGCGCACGCCGATCGCGATCCTGAACACACGGCTGGAAGCGCTGCCGGCGGGGTCCGACAAGACACGATTGCTTGAAGATACCGCGCGGCTGTCGACGCTTGCTGAACAGCTGCTCGACATCCAGCGCCTCGACCAATGCCGTCATCCGTTCGGCCGCGTCGATCTGGTGGCGATCGCGCAAAGCGTCGCCGCCGACCTCGCACCGCTGGCGATCGCCGGAGGCTACGAGCTGGCGCTTGATACGGCGGGCGAAAGCGTCGAGGTCATCGGCGATCGCTCCGCGCTGGAGCGCGCTCTGACCAACCTCGTGCAGAATGCGATCCAGCATGGTGGCCGGCGCGGAACCATCAGTATCCACGTCGGTTTGCCTGCGACCATCGACGTCAGCGATGAAGGCGACGGCATTCCGCCGGAGCAACGCACGCTGATCTTCGAGCCGTTCTACCGTCTTACGCCGCTCGATCGCGGTGCCGGCCTCGGGCTGAACATGGTGCGCGAGATCGTGCGCCTGCATGGTGGCCATGTCTCGGTGTTCGACGGACCGAATGGCGGTGCGTGCTTTCGCCTCGCGCTGCCGCCTGCTGCTTCCGGCAAATAGAGCCGCATCGCATTCCGACCGCGCAATGCTATCGCAATGCAGGCACGCGACATTAATGACGCCTCGTCATCGAATCGAGACGCGATCATTTTTTGCCGGAGTGCGCATGTCACACGACTTTTTCTCCTTCTTCCTGGCCTGGATGTCGGCTCCCGGCCGCGTCGGCGCGATCGCCCCGTCCAGTCCCGCTCTCGCCGATCTCATCACCAGCGAGATCACGGCTTCGAGCGGCCCGATCCTCGAACTCGGCCCCGGCACGGGCGCGTTCACCTACCAGCTTCTCAATCGCGGCATCCGTCAGCAGGACCTGACGCTGGTCGAATACGGCTCCGAGTTCATGAAGCTGTTACAGGTGCGTTTCCCGGGCGCCCGCGTGCTCTGGATGGACGCAGCGCGATTGGCGACGGAGCGCCTGTTCGACGGCGCGCCGGTCGGCGCGGTCGTGAGCGGCTTGCCGATGCTGAACATGTCGCCCCGCAAGATCATCTCGATCGTCGGCGGCGCGTTCAGTTACATGCGCCCGGGCGCGGCATTCTACCAATTCACCTACGGCATGCGATGTCCGGTACCGCGCCCGGTCCTCGACCGGCTTGGATTGAAGGCAAAACTGATCGACCGCGCGATGCTGAACGTGCCACCCGCGGCGGTCTATCGGTTGACGCGCCGGCCGCAGAACAAGCTGGTCACGCGGAATGCGGTCGTGTCAGCTCCGGCAATGGTGCCGACCAACATCGGTCCAGCCGAGGCAGAACATCACACCAGCCGCGACTGCACCACTGCCGCCTGAATGAACGACGCAAACAAGGGATGCGGCTCGAACGGGCGCGATTTCAATTCGGGATGGAATTGCACGCCGATGAACCAGGGATGGTCCTCGTATTCGACGATCTCCGGCAGCACACCGTCCGGCGATAGCCCTGAGAAACGCAGCCCGTGCTGCTCCAGCCTGTCCTTGTAGGCGGTGTTGACCTCGTAGCGGTGGCGATGCCGCTCCGAAATCTCGGTGGCACCGCCATAGACTTGCGACACCCGGCTGCCGCGCTTGAGCGCCGCAGGGTAAGCCCCCAGCCGCATGGTGCCGCCGAGGTCGCCGGTCTTCGAGCGCTTTTCCAGCTCATTGCCGCGCAGCCATTCCGTCATCAGGCCGACCAAGGGCTCCGGCGTCGGGCCGAACTCGGTGGAGTTGGCGTTCTCGATGCCGACGAGATTGCGCGCCGCCTCGATCACGGCCATCTGCATGCCGAAGCAGATGCCGAAATACGGTACGTCGCGCTCGCGCGCGAACTGCGCCGCGCGGATCTTTCCTTCCGCGCCGCGCTGGCCAAAACCGCCGGGCACCAGGATGCCGTTGACGTGCTCGAGGAACGGCGCCGGGTCCTCGTTCTCAAAGACCTCGCTCTCGATCCAGTCGAGATTGACCTTCACCTTGTTGGCGATGCCGCCATGCGAGAGCGCCTCGATCAGCGATTTATAGGCGTCCTTCATGCCGGTGTATTTGCCGACGATGGCAATGGTCACCGCGCCTTCCGGGTTGCGCACCCGTTCGTTGATGACGTTCCAGCTTTGCAGCGCCGGCGGAATCTTTGGCGTGATGCCGAAGGCGGCCAGCACTTCATCGTCGAGGCCGGCGGCATGGTATGCCTCCGGCACGGCATAGATATTGTCGACGTCCCTCGCCTCGATCACGGCGCTTTCGCGCACGTTGCAGAACAGCCCGAGCTTGCGCCGCTCTTCCTTCGGGATTTCACGGTCGGTGCGGCACAGCAGGATGTCGGGCTGAATGCCGATCGAACGCAGCTCCTTCACCGAATGCTGCGTCGGTTTTGTCTTCAGTTCGCCGGCACTTGGGATGTACGGCAGCAGCGTCAGGTGGATGTAGACCGCGTGGTCGCGCGGCAATTCGTTCTTGAGCTGGCGGATCGCCTCGAAGAACGGCAGGCCCTCGATGTCGCCGACGGTGCCGCCGATCTCGACCAGCACGAAATCGTACTCGTCATTGCCCGAGAGCACGAATTCCTTGATCGCGTTGGTGACGTGCGGCACCACCTGGATGGTCGCGCCGAGATAGTCGCCGCGCCGTTCCTTGCTGATGATGTCCTGGTAGATGCGCCCGGTCGTGATGTTGTCCTGCTTGGTGGCGGGACGGCCGGTAAAACGCTCGTAGTGGCCGAGATCGAGATCGGTCTCGGCGCCGTCGTCGGTCACGAACACTTCGCCGTGCTGATACGGCGACATCGTTCCGGGATCGAGGTTGAGATAGGGGTCGAGCTTGCGGAGACGGACCTTGTACCCGCGGGCCTGCAACAGCGCGCCGAGTGCCGCCGAAGCCAGTCCCTTTCCGAGCGAGGAAACCACGCCGCCGGTGATGAATATGTACCGCGCCATGGGACCTAACCTCTAACGCCAAGAATCCGATTCGCCAAAACGAATCGCGATCTCAGGCAAACAATTTGTGGGCCTGTGGGTGACGAAAAACCTGAAGCGATATCAGGGTATTGATGGGGATTTTGGATGCAGGGCGGAAGCCGTCCGTCCTGCATGGCCACCCCGCTTTATTGCGACCGCGGCGCCTGCGGACCGCTGGGCGCGCTTTGTTGCTGCTGCTCATCGACCTTCTTGAGCGTATCGAGCACGCCGCCCGAGGTCGGCGCCTGGATCGGGCTGCCGCCTGCGGGCGCGGACTGTGAGGCCGGCGCGCCGCCCATGATCGAGGTCGGCTTGCGGTCGTAGCTCGCAAGCCAGGACAAAAACAGACTGGTGATGAAGAAGCCGGCCGCCAGAATCGCCGTCGTCCGCGTCAACAGGTTCGCCGTGCCGCGGCTCGACATGAAGCCCGCGCCGCCGCCCATACCAAGGCCGCCGCCTTCGGACTTTTGCAGCAGCACCGCGCCGATCAGCACGGCGACGATCATGAGGTGGATGACGATAACGACAGTCTGCATTGCTACCTTCCGTCACAAGCCGGGCATGGCCGGCATCCGGCTCGTGGACTTGCAGGGTTTTGGTGAAGTCGCGCGGTGTTACACGAAAGCA
Organism: Bradyrhizobium lablabi; assembly: GCF_018129385.1. Classification (GTDB taxonomy): domain Bacteria; phylum Pseudomonadota; class Alphaproteobacteria; order Rhizobiales; family Xanthobacteraceae; genus Bradyrhizobium; species Bradyrhizobium lablabi_C. Next base: position 176,530 of record NZ_JAFCLN010000002.1, on the reverse strand, counting down.
CCTGACATTGTCACCCCCGAGATAATGCCGATGATGTTTTGGGCAAGCAGGCCCGCGCCCCTTGCCGCACCCCCGCTTTGGCAGCTTGCACCGGGTAGAGAATTTCTACTATAATTGACAAATGGATACTTTGGAAGACGATCTCAGCCATCGCCTCGCCCACCGCTTGCGGCTGGAACGCGACAGCCGCGGCTGGTCGCTGGCGGATCTGGCCGAACGATCCGGCGTGTCAAAGGCCACCATCAGCAAGATCGAGCGCGCCGAGGTCAGCCCCACCGCCGTTGTGCTGGTGCGGCTGGCAAGCGCCTTCGACCTGACCTTGGCCGGCCTGATGCTGCGCGCCGAAGGCCAGGGCGAGCGGCTGTCGCGCGCCGGCGAGCAGCCGGTCTGGCGCGACCCTGAGACGGGATATGTCCGCCGGCAGGTTTTCAGCCGCCCGGATCATCCCGTTGAGCTGATCCGCGTCGAGATGCCGCCTGGGCAACGCGTGACGCTGCCCGCCTCCTCCTACGCCCATATCCGGCAATTGCTCTGGGTGTTGAGCGGCAGCATCGTCATCACGGAGGCTGGCACCCGGCATGTGCTCGCCGCCGGCGATTGTCTCGGTTTTGGACCGCCGGCGGAAACCACCTTTGCGAACGAGACGCCGGCGCCGTGCGTCTACGCCGTCGCGCTGGCGCGGAGCTGACAAATGTCCGTCAGCATCGCGCCGCTCATCGATCAGCCGCATGTCCGCGCAGCCCTGAGCGAGCTCCTGGTGGAAACGGTAGCGCACGGCGGCTCGGTCAGTTTCATGCACCCGCTCGCGCCCGAGGCGGCGGACGCATTCTGGCGCGACTCGCTGGCGTCGGCGGCGCGCGGCGAACGCGTGGTGCTTGGCGCGTTCGACGCAGAACACGTCATCGCCACCGTCACCTTGCTGCTCAGCCTGCCGCCCAACCAGCCGCACCGCGCCGAGATCGCCAAGATGATGACGCGCGTCAGCCACCGCCATCGCGGCATCGCCACCGCCCTGATGCGCGCGGCCGAGACGCTCGCGATCGAACGCGGACGCACGCTTCTGGTGCTCGATACCGCGGTCGAGGACGGCGCCTCGAAATTCTACGAAAAGCAAGGCTTCGAGCTAACGGGCGTCATCCCGGACTACGCGTTCAAGCCGCATGGCGGCCTCACAGGCACGATGATCTACTGGAAGCGGATCGCGAGGCTCGCGGCCTAACAACCTGCCGCGATTGCCAAAAAGTCCGACGCCTTCAGGCTGGCGCCGCCCACCAGCGCGCCGTTGACGTTGGCGACATCAAGCAATTCCTTCGCATTCGACGGCTTGACCGAGCCGCCATAGAGGATGCGCATCCTGCCACCTTCCGTCTTGAAGCGATCGGTCAACACACGGCGGATAAACCCGTGAACCGCTTCGACATCCGCAGTCGTCGGCGTCAGCCCGGTGCCGATTGCCCAGACCGGCTCATAAGCAACGACAAGATTCGCCGCGGTCGCACCGTCCGGCAACGAGCCCTTGAGCTGCCCGCCGCAGATATCGAGCGTCTGCCCGGCATCGCGCTGTGCGCGCGTCTCGCCGATACAAACGATCGCAATGGCGCCGGCGCGCCAGACCGCTTGCGCCTTCTGCCGCACCAGCGCATCGCTCTCGCCGTGATCGGCACGGCGCTCGGAGTGCCCGACGATGATCGCGCTGGCGCCGGCATCGACCAGCATCTCCGCCGAAAGATCGCCGGTATGCGCGCCGGACGCATTCTGATGGCAATCCTGCGCGCCGACCGCCACGCCCTTGCCCTTAGCCTTGTCGGCAAACGCGGCAATCAGGGTGGCCGGCGGGCAGACCAGAAGATCGGTCTTTTCGGCGAACGCACCCCCGCCTGCCAGCATTGCGTCAAATTCGGCCATGGACGCCTTTAGGCCGTTCATCTTCCAGTTGCCGGCGATCAGGGAGCGGATGGCGTCGGACATATCGGAAATCTCACTTCAAAAGAGGGACAGCATGCGCTAGCAGAGCGCCGCGATCTCTTCCAGCCCTCGCAATCCCCTGCCATTGGTCAATTTGAAACCGAGAACCGAGAGAACTATGCGACCAACCTTGCGACTTCTGCTCCAGCGCATTTGGCACGCAATGGAACCTGCGGGTGATTGGGCGATCCGCCGCATGCCGACCTCGATGAAGCTGATCATGTTTCGCGCTCTGGTGAAGACGCTTCGCGTTCGTACCGTGGCCGTTGACGGGTCTTATGGCCAGTTTCAGGGAAACCCCTTGGATCTCGGTGTGCTCAGCGAATACATGCTGACGGGCACCTACTCGCCTGAACTGATGAAGTTTCTTCTGAACTGGTTTCGACGCTTCGGTCCCGGCACGATGATCGACGTCGGTGCCAATATCGGACTGACGACCGTGCCGATCGCGATGGCTGGCGTCGACTGCATTTGCTTCGAGCCGGATATCAACAACTTCAAGCTGTTGCAGGCCAACACCGAGCGGCTCTGTCCGGGCGCGTCGGTCAAGCTGTTCAATCTCGCGATCTTCGACACCGAAGGCGAGGTTTCGTTCGAAATTTCGGACTGGAATCACGGGGACCATCGCGTGCGAGTGGTCGATACGGACGGGGCATTTGGAGAGCAACATCGCGCCGTCACGACCGTCGCCGCTAGGCGACTGGACAGCGTGGTGGACATCCAGAATATACGCCGTCCCCTTTTTGTTAAAATCGACACGCAAGGAGGCGAAGCGCACGTTCTGAAGGGTGGGGACACGGTCGTATCTTCGGCGGATCTCTTGTCGCTGGAATTTTGCCCGTATCTGGTGAGGCGAATGGGTCAACACGAAAGCCTGCTCATCGATTTTGTCGAACGGCACTTCGTCGCCGGCTACATTGGAAATTGGCACGTCCATTCGGAAAACGATCGTCTTCTCGGAATTGATGAGCTGGTAAGGGTGCTGCGGGACTTCAGCCGGTCCGTCAATTCGACGGAGCATCTCGATCTTCTGCTGGTGCGCGACCGGGCACATGCCTGACCTTCTGAATGCAAGGCGGCACGATGGCGCGTTGAACGGCAGTTCGCGGCCCTGATTTCGGGGAGTCAGGCCTTTTCAGCGGCGATCACGACATAGGTGAACGCATCCCTCGGGCCGAATTGCATTGAACGCAAGCGAAAGCCCGCGGCGGCAAGATAGCCTTCGACCTGCCTGCGTGACGAAACTTTCGTCGGCTCCAGCGGATGAAGCTGAATGTTGCGTCGCATGATACGGTTGAGCACGAAATGAATGACGTGCAGGGCAATGACCGAAAGACCGTATACCGGCGGCCACAGCAGAACGATTTTGCCGCCAGGCTTGAGCACGCTGTTGAACTGCTTGAGGATCTCGACGATCTCGGCGGGCGAGAAGTGTTCCATCACGCCGAGATTATAGAGGCCGTCAAACTTTTCCCGAAACTCCGACAAATCGAAAATGTTGGCGATGACCGCTTCGACTCCGGGGTTTCGCGCTTTGTATAACTCCAACGCATTGGGCGATATATCGAGGGCCGTTACCCTGAAATCGGCGACAACCCTCTTGTCGACCTCACCCCCTCCACATCCGGCATGGAGCAATTTCGATCCGGCCGCAAACTCCCGCGCCAAAACTGACGTTAGTAGCGGTTCGATCAGATAACGCCGGTAGAATTGCGCGCCAACATCGTAAATCGATCGCTCGGCTCGATCGTGCTGGTGGCCGGCCCAATAGACGTCCCAATCGTTGCGCAGGGTTTCAGCATCGGAATTCGAGGTGGATGACTTTTCCATCGTACGATCCTTCATTCTTTTTCCTTCGCCCGTAGTCGATACGACAGCAAGACCAACCGGAAAAAACCGCCCAGGATGTGCTTGAGCTGCATCTTGGAGTGGCCGTATACCCGCGCCGGAAGGTCGATAGGCACTTCGGCGATCGACAGTCCACGCCTGTGCAACAACGTCAGACTTTCGAAGAAAAAGTCGTAGTTGGCGCTTTCCAGATTGTCGATCAGATCCTGCGGTACCTTGTCCATCGCATATACCCGGAACCCGCCGCTCGCGTCATAGGGCATCGATAGAAGCAGCCGGGTCAGGAAATGGCCCAGATGGGTCATTCCCTTACGGAACAGATTCCAGTCCTTCAAGCTCTCGGTTCGCTCGAAGCGGCTGCCGACGACGATGTCCGCTGCTTCGGCCGCCGCGATGAAGCGCGCAATGTCGGATGGCTGGTGAGAAAAGTCGGCATCCATGGTGATCAAGCGGCCGTAGTTGCGCTCCTTGGCCAGCCGCAGGGCGTGGATGTGCGCACTTCCGACGCCCAGACGAGCGCCGCGCTCGATCAACGATACCGATGGATATTTGCTGCCCAGCTTCCTGACCATTTCGTCGGTGCCGTCTGCCGACCCGTCGTCGATCACAAGGATGTCTGCACCGAGGTTCAGGTCGATGATCTGCTGGATGATGCTTTCGATCGTGCCGGCCTCGTTCAGGGTCGGAAGAAAAATCAAGCAAGTTGGCCGAGTCACCTTGTACGATCCATTTCTGCCTGGACTAATCCCGAAACGAGTTGTTCGAAATTGATTTCGGGGCGCCATCCGGTGGCCTGCATGAGCCGCGCCGGATTGCCGTGGAGCGGGATAGTACGAGGTTTACGCACGACCAACGCTTCCGCGACCTTCACATGATTGCGGAAATCCAATCCGACCGTGGAGAACGCAATAGCACAGAATTCTCGCAAACTATGCAGTTTGCCGCTGGCAAAAACAAAGTCTCGCGGGGCATCCAATGCAAGGACGGCAGGCATTGCTCGCACGAAATCCTCGGCCGCCGACCAGTCTATTTCGGTGTCGAGTGAACCAAGTACGAGTTCGGTTTGAATACCGCGCTTGATCGCAATAACGGCTTTCGAAATCTTTCTGGAAACGAACTGTTGTTGGCGGAGCGGGCTTTCATGATTGAAAAGTATGCCCGCGCTGCAAAAAAGCCCATGATCGCGCCGGAAGATCTCGCACAGGCCCATGCCGAACAATTTGGTGACTCCATACGCGCAAGCCGGGCGCATCGGCGTCGCTTCGTCCTGAGGACGGCTTTCCGGATGACCGAACACCAAAGCGGACGAGGCGTAGAACAGGCGTGTTTCGGGAGAACGTTTGGCGCACGCTTGAAGAAGGCTCAGAAAACGCAAGCCGTGCGTCTCGTGACTCTGTTGCAGGAGCGTGCCCAGGTCACCGGCGTCTTGATCTGAAGAGTGATGATGCGCAGCCAGAAAATATATCTCGTCCGGGAGTATCGCCGCGATGAACGCCTCTACCCCCGACATATTCAAAAGGTCCAACGTGTCGACAGACCCATCTGACTTCAACACGCCCTGCCGTGTCACCGCAACAACGCGATATCCCTTGCTGCGCAAGTAACGGGATAGCAACGTTCCGTCCTGCCCCAGGGCGCCGACCACGACAGCCGTCCGGGTTTCGGCGCGACTCGGGGATATTGTGGCGTCGTTTACAGCCGGCGGCATTTTCTTCGCAAAACTCTATTTCGTTACGATGTCGAACACCGGCAGCGGAAAAACGAACTTGCCGCCGCGCTCGATAAACGCCCTCTCCCGCTTGAGAAATGCATCCCGGAAATGCCAGGGCAGGACGAAATAGTAATCCGGCTTTGCCGCACGAGACTGCTCTTCCGAAATGATCGGGATGCCGGTCCCGGGCGTTCGCGCGCCGTCCTTGTCAGGGTTGCGATCGGCAATCACCGGAAGAAGGCGCGAGGTAATTCCGAAATACTGGAGCAAGGTGTTGCCCTTCGTCGAAGCGCCGTACCCATGCACGGTTTTTCCACTCGCAAGGCAGTGCTCGAGAAAGTCCAGCGTTTGCTGACGGGCGGCTTCCGCGTTGCTGCGCAGGGATTGCAAGGGCCGCTTGCCAAGATATCCCTCTAGCCGTTCCTTGCGGAGCAAAAGATCCACGGCCGCGGCGTTGGTCGGATAGGGTCCGCCGAGGTGACACGCCCAGATCTGGAAGCTGCCGCCATTGACGTCGTTGACGCGGACGTCGAATGCTCGCAGTCCATGCCGCGCCAGCAAATCGTTGATCTGATGCATGCCGTAATATTCAAGATGCTCGTGGCATATCGTATCGAAAGACCCGCGCTCGACCATGAGCGGCAGATAGCTCTGCTCGAATACCCAAAGCCCGCCGGGGGCAAGGACGGAGGCGATGTCGCCGACGAATGCGTTCGGGTCGGGCAGATCGTACAGCATCGCTATGCTGGTAATGGCTTTTGCCTGGACGTCCCCGACGCTTTTCCGGTACTGGGCAGCGGTGAAGAAATCCTCGACCGTCTCGATGCCGCTCTGATAGTAGGATTTGAATTTGGCTATCGTGGGATCGATACCCAGTCTTCGTATTCCCTTCTCGTCCTCGTAAAACGAGAGCAGCGTTCCATCGTTGCTTCCGATGTCGAGAACGATGTCTCCAGGCGAGAACGCCACCCGGTACTTCACGTTGAACACGATTTCGCGCAAATGCCGGATCATGCTCTCGTTGAGCCCGGATCGATATCCGTAAGAGAGCCGGAATAGATCGTTGCCGTCGAAATTGTGCGCGAGTTGAACGAGGCCGCACGATTCACACTGCATGAGCTGAAGCGGCGCGCTTGTCGGATCGGGCTGGCCCTTCGACGAGAATGCGCCGCAAGAAACCAGATCGCCTAACGCAAACACTTCTTCCAAATTTTCCCCGCCGCAAATTCTGCAGCGACTAATCGGGAAACTACGCATAGGTTATTACTTTCAGTGGCTTGTTGATCGCGCGCATTTTGCGTAATTGCCCTTGAAACGCAAGACGAACGGCCGGTGTCGACAGCACACCAGGCCCCTCCTACAGCCAACCGCGACGGCGAAGGTCGAGCAACGATCGCGTCGTCCATCAATTCCGAGTAGCATGTTGCATCCAATCCGCAAGCCCCTTAACTTCTCCGAAGATCGGCTTTTTGGAGTTGGACCAATTCCGGCAATCAGGCTTTTGAATAGAACTGCGCCCTGGTTTCTCGCGGCCCTAATTGTCCTGATCTGCGCCGCCTTGATTACGCGAACAGTCTGGTTTCTGGACCGCGGCTTCGACTTTACCGACGATTCCTTTTATCTGATGACCATTCAGCGGCCATCCGATTACAAGTGGAACTATGGTCTGTTTGGCTACGCGTTAAAGCCTCTGTTCGGCTTAGCCGGAGAATCGATTGCCGGCTTGAGACGAATAGGCGCGCTCATTCTCGTGGGACTTGGGGCGGCGATCGGGCTCATCGTTCTGAACAAGGCAAAGCTGAGTTGGCGAGGCCCGGCGGGAATGCAGGTCCTGGCCGTTTGTGCAGCTCTTCCGCTTTGTTATTACGCGCTGTGGCTAACCAGTCCCTCCTATAATTGGTTGGCGCTGGTGGGCGCCCTCCTTTTGTTTATCGCGATCCTGCTTCTTCATCCGCCGGGTACGACCTCATATTCAGCCGTCTGCGCGGCGATGGCGGGTGCTGTGGCGGCGCTTGGGCGTCCGCACGGCGTGTTGAGCTTTGGCGTAATATACTTGGCTGCCGTCCTCCTCATGCTTCCGACCATGAAGGCTCGGCTAACTCAAATTATCCGGGCAGCCGGCGCTGGCATTTTAGTCATCGCCATCGTGGCGTTATTCCTGCCGATAGACGCCATCTTCAGCCAGATCAAGGAATACAACACGATTTTCGGAACATCTCATCCCGTCAATTTTTCTGTTCTGGACCGGCAAGTGGCGTTTCTGGCCCAGGGCAAGACGTGGTTTCTGTCCGTTTTGATGTTCGTTGCCGTGCTTTTCATGAGGCGTGGCGGCAGAAATATTCCAAATCTTCTGACACTGCTCCTGTTTGCTGCCGCGCTCGCAATCGTATTTGCTGCCACGCTCAGCCAGCTTCTTCACCCTCGCGAATATGATTTCGGCATAAAAGCGACAGCGGTTGCATTCTCGGTGCTGACGTTGTGTTGTCTGAGGACAACCGTCGATATTCGGCTGATCACGCTTCTTGCGTTGGCTGCTCTCATCCCCTCGGCCGCAACGGCCGGTTCATCCAACACGGTATCTCTGACATTCGCACAGCTCTTCGGCCTGTCGATCGCGGGCGCGTTCGCAGCATTTGTCCTGGCCTTCGAAAAAAGCACAACGGCGATTGCGGCAGCTTCCGCCGTTGCGCTTTGTCTCGCATTCTCCGGTTTCAACTTCGGACTAACCTCGCCTTACCGGCTGGCCGGCCCACTCGCGATGCAAGTTGTCCCCACGCCGGTCGGATGGGGCTCCGAGTTGAAACTCGATCGCAAGACAAGCGAGTTCATCGAGGCTCTGCGGAATACGACGAAGGCAGGCGGATTCTGCAAAGGTGGCCTTGCCATTGACCTGAGCGGCTCTTCGCCCGGCCTGGTTTTCGTCATCGACGGCCAGATGCCGGTTTTCCCATGGATCTTCGGCGGCTATTCGATCTCGGATCATTTCGCCCAGGAATATTTCAGACGCCTGCAACCGGATCACTTGAAACAATCATGGTTGTTCACCAGATCGTCCGGATCATTCTCGATCGAAGAATTGCAGGCGCTTGGGGTCGATTTTGCAGCGTATCGCCTCGCTTCGGAATTGCGATATCCCGTCGATGATTCATTGGTGAAAATCTACGCTCCCTTGCAGCCGGCCGCCTGCCCGGCCGGCCAGGACAATGGGCGGTAACCATGAGCAGCGATGGGACGGCACTTCGTGGCAGTCAAAGCTTCGCTGTCGTCCGTCAATTTGCGGAATCGCCGCAGGGCCTGCCGCGACCGGATATGCTAACGATGGGCGCCCCAATGCGATCTTCGGTTGATCGGCAGGGCGGATGGTGAAGCCCTCGGGAGAGCGCAAACGGGACCGGGCCTTGCAGTAAGGGCCATAGGCAAGCTAGACCCGTGCCGGGATCGAAAGTGGCACAACTGTTCGCCGTACCTATCGGCTGAGGTGCGAGCGTAGGCCAAAAATTTTCTAGTAAAATCAGCCTCTTAACTTACCGATAGAAGTTGGACCCATGCTTCGAGGAATGCGCAAAGCCTCATCAAACTGGCTCGGCAAGATTGTCATGGCCGTGGTGATGGGCGTCCTGATCGTCAGTTTCGGCATCTGGGGCATTGCCGACATCTTCAAGGGCTTTGGGCAGTCGACGCTCGCTACAATCGGCCGCACCGAGATTTCGACCGAACAGTTCCGCCAGCTCTACACCGACAAGCTCCAGCAGATCGGCCGCCAGTTCGGCCGGCCGCTGACGCAGGAGCAGGCGCGCGCCTTCGGCTTCGACCGCCAGATCTTGCAGCAGACCATCGCGGAAGCAGCCCTCGATGAGGAGGCGCGCCGCATGGGCCTTGCGATGTCCGAGGCCGAGATCATCCGGCAGATCCATAGCGATCCGAACTTCAAGGGCATCAACGGCCAGTTCGATCCCGCGCGCTTCCAGGCCGTGCTCAGGCAGTTCGGCTACAGCGAGCCGCGCTATTTCGCCGAACAGCGCAAGGTGTCGCTGCGCCGGCAGATCGCCGGCACCATCACGGCCGGGGTCGAACCGCCGCAGGTGCTGATCGATGCGCTGACGCGCTTCCAGAACGAGCAGCGCTCGATCGACTACATCAAGCTGGATGCAGCCCAGGCCGGCACGATCGATCCGCCCTCGCCGGAAACGCTCGCCGCCTATTTCGAGGAGCGCAAGGTTCAGTTCCGCGCCCCTGAATACCGAAAGATCTCGTTTGCGGTGATCACGCCGGACGAGCTCGGCAAATGGAGCGAGATCTCCGACGAAGAGGCGCGAAAGGTCTTCGACCAGCGCAAGGACAGGCTCGGCACGCCGGAAAAGCGCGAGGTGTCGCAGATCATCTTCCCGAACATGGGCGAAGCGGAGGCCGCGCGCGCCAAGATCACGTCCGGAACCTCGTTCGAGGACCTCGCCAAGGAGCGCGACCTCAAGCCGTCGGACTATGAACTCGGGCTGGTCGCGAAGTCCGCGATCCTCGAACCCGCCGCCGCGGACGCCGCATTTTCTCTCGCCTCCGGCGCGGTCAGCCAGCCCGTGCAGGGCCGGTTCGGTGCGCTCCTCGTCAAGGTTGGCAAGATCGAACCCGGGACCACGGCGACGTATGAGAGCGTTGCAGCCGAGATCAAGAAGCAGCTCGGCGCCGAGAATGCGCGCGTAAAAGTCTCCGAGCTCCAGAACAAGATGGAGGACGAGCGCAGCGGCGGCGCCAGTGTCGCCGAGGCCGCCAAGAAGCTGGGCCTTACCGCCGTCACCATCGAGGCGGTCGATCGCTCCGGCCGCACGCCGGACGGTCAGCTCGCCACCAACATTCCGCGCGGGCTCGACGTTGTCTCGCAGGCCTTCAACAGCGATGTCGGCGTCGACAACGATCCGATCTCCTTCAACGGCGGCTATGTCTGGTACGACGTGACGGGCATCACGCCGTCGCGCGAGCGCACGCTCGATGAAGTGCGGTCCCAGGTCGAGGCGAAATGGCGCGAGGACCAGATCTCGAGCCGGCTGCGGACGAAGGCGACCGAGATGGTGCAGAAGCTCGAGCAAGGCTCGACGCTGGCCGAGCAAGCCACCGCGATCGGCGCCAAGGTCGAGACCGCAAAGGACTTCAAGCGCGAGGGATCGCCAGCGGGCTTGCCCGCCAGCGCCGTCACGGCCGCCTTCCGCACCGCCAAGGATGGTTTCGGCCAGACATCGAGCGGCGGCGGCAGCGAATGGGTCGTGTTCAAGGTCACCGACATCACGGTCCCGCCGGTCGACATGGCTTCCGACGAGGTCAAGAAACTGAAGGAGACGCTCGATCGCGGCCTGTCCGACGAACAGGTCGCCCAGTTCGTGAACAAGATCGAGCAGACCATCGGTACATCCATCAACCAGGCCGCATTCGCGCAGGCGACGGGCGCAGCCAGTTCGAATAATTGAGCTACATCATGATCCGAAAAAGTGGGAACCGGTTTTTCGAATCGGATCATGATCAAACAAGAGATTTGGCGGGGCGATGGACGACCTGAAATCGATTATCGGAAAAGTCGCGACCGGCGCGACGCTGTCGCGTGACGAGGCGGCTGCCGCCTTCGACGCCATGATGTCGGGCGAAGCCACGCCCTCGCAGATGGGCGGGCTGTTGATGGCGCTGCGTGTGCGCGGCGAGACGGTCGAGGAGATCACCGGCGCAGTGTCGGCCATGCGCGGCAAGATGCTGCGCGTGACGGCACCGGCCGATGCGGTCGACGTGGTCGGCACCGGCGGTGACGGCTCGGGCTCGGTCAATGTTTCCACCTGCGCCTCCTTCATCGTCGCCGGCGCCGGGGTGCCCGTTGCAAAGCACGGCAACCGTGCGCTGTCGTCGCGCTCGGGCGCGGCCGACGTCTTGTCCTCGCTCGGGGTGAAAATTGATCTTACGCCGGAAAAGGTCGGCGACTGCGTGCAGGAGGCCGGCATCGGCTTCATGTTCGCGCCCGCCCATCATCCCGCGATGAAGAATGTCGGGCCGACCCGCGTCGAGCTTGCGACCCGTACGATCTTCAACCTGCTCGGACCGCTCTCCAATCCCGCCGGCGTGAAGCGGCAGATGGTCGGCGTGTTCTCCAAACAGTGGGTGCTGCCGCTGGCGCAAGTGCTGAAAAATCTCGGCGCGCAAGCCGTCTGGGTGGTGCACGGCTCCGACGGACTCGATGAGATCACCCTCACCGGCCCGACCTCGGTCGCCGCGCTCGAAAACGGCAGCATCCGCAGTTTTGAAGTGACTCCGGAGGAAGCCGGCCTGCCGATCGCTCCGGCCGGCGCTCTCAGGGGCGGCGACGCCGACGCCAACGCAGCGGCGCTCAGAAGCGTGCTCGAGGGCAAGCCGAGCGCGTACCGTGATGTCGCATTGTTGAACGCGGCCGCGGCCCTGATCGTCGCGGGCCGTGCTAGCAATCTGAAGGAAGGCGTCGCCATCGGCACCAAATCGCTCGACAGCGGCGCCGCGGCGGCACGGCTGAAGCAGTTGGTCGCGGTCTCCAACGCATAGAGCATGATCCGGAAAAGTGGAAACCGGTTTTCCGAAAGGATCATGCTCAAACAAGAAGATGAGAGCATGATGCAGGCACGGCGATGTCGGACATCCTGAGCAAGATCGAGACCTATAAGCGCGAAGAGATCGCTGCCGCCAAGCGCGCACATCCGCTTGCCAGCGTCGAGGCGTTGGCAAGGTCGGCGCCGCCACCGCGTGGCTTTGTGCGGGCTATCAAGGAAAAGCTCGCTCGCGGCGACTACGCGCTGATCGCGGAAGTGAAGAAGGCCTCGCCCTCAAAGGGCCTGATCCGCGCCGACTTCGATCCGCCGGTGCTGGCCAAGGCCTACGAAGCGGGTGGCGCCGCCTGCCTGTCCGTGCTGACCGACACGCCCTCTTTCAAGGGCCATCTCGATTTCATGGTGGCGGCGCGCGCCGCAACCAATCTGCCGGTGCTGCGCAAGGATTTCATGTTCGACACCTACCAGGTGGCGGAAGCCCGCGCCCACGGCGCCGACTGCATTTTGATCATCATGGCGGCGCTGAACGACGGCGCAGCCAGGGATATCGAGGATGCCGCGATCGCGCATGGCATGGACGTGCTGATCGAAATCCACGACCGCGCCGAGCTCGACCGTGCGCTAACACTCCGTTCGCCGATGATCGGCGTCAACAACCGTAATCTGCGCACCTTCGAGACCACGCTGGCCACCAGCGAAGCGCTGGCGCCACTGATCCCCAAAGATCGCCTGATGGTCGGCGAGAGCGGCATTTTCGCGCCTGCGGACCTTGCGCGGCTGGAACGCGTCGGCATGTCGACCTTCCTGGTCGGCGAAAGCCTGATGCGGCAGGCCGACGTCGCGGCCGCTACGCGCGCGCTGCTCGCCCGCGACCGCACGACCCGCGCTACCGGGACAGGCTAGGTCATGGCGCGGAAGGTTTTGGGGAAAACCTCCACTCTCACCCATATCGACGCCAGGGGCGAAGCCCGCATGGTCGACGTATCCGAAAAGCCGGCGACCGAGCGCGTGGCGGTCGCCGAGGGCCGCGTCATCATGAGCAAAGCGACGCTGGACTTGATCGTCTCGGGCAACGCGAAGAAAGGCGACGTGCTGGGAACCGCCCGCATCGCCGGCATCATGGCAGCCAAGCGCACGTCCGAGCTGATCCCGCTCTGCCATCCGCTCGCGCTGTCCAAAGTCACCGTCGATATCACGCCGGACAGGAAGCTGCCCGGTTGCGTCGTGCAGGCCACCGTCAAGGTCACCGGCCCCACCGGCGTCGAGATGGAGGCGCTCACCGCCGTATCGGTCGCGTGTCTGACGATTTACGATATGATCAAGGCCGCCGAGCGTGGCGTCCGCATCGAGGGCATTCACCTCGTCGAGAAAATGGGTGGGAAGTCCGGGCATTATCGCTCAGCCGGCTGACAAGCCGGCGGCGAACAGCCCCAAAAAGGAAAGAAAACATGCTGAAGCTCGCTGCATGCAGCGCCGCCGCACTCCTGTACATCGCAACCGTTCCACAAGCGCTTGCCTGGGAAGCCAACCCCGAGCCCGGCTATTGCGCTCAATTCTTCACGAACATCGATTGCAACACCATCGGCGCCGATCCGCCGGGCAAAGGCCTGGTAGCGGAACCGGAAGAAGAGGTGCAGGCCGCTCCTGTCGTTCCGCCAAAGCCCGAAAAGAAAAAGAAGAGCAAATCGGCCGCCGCGCCGCAGCAAGCAAAGCAGCCGCCCGCGGGAGCCGCACCCGTTTCACGCTAGCGTGAAGGCCCCTCCGGACTAACGGGCGGACCGCGGTGTTTTTCCTTTGGCCAGACTTGCAAGGAGGAATGCGATGTCCGCCTTCAGGCTATTTGCGTCAGCAGCAATCCTGCTCTGCCTCACTGCCCCCGCACTCGCGCAGCAGGTGATCTCGGAGCCGGGCTATTGCGCATTTTTCTATCCCAATGCGAATTGCCAGAATAAGGGACCGGGCAATCCGTACACCGATCCCAACGCGCAGCGCAGTATGAATCCCTACCCGCAGGGCAGCATGTCGGCGCAGGGTCAAACAGTGGGTGTCGCCGTCAAGCGGCCGAAGAAACCGGCTACCCGCAGGTACTAGCGCCATCGAGACGGCGAAGCGATCCGGTCCTCGCCGCAGGCCGCAGTACTTCGGCTCGCGATCGCTTCAACGACAAGTTGATCGCACTTTTACGAGAATTAGCGCTGCATCGCACGCCTGACGTCGGGACTGCCTGATTGCACTGCCATATTGCACCGCCTGCCCGTCCCGGTAACGACTCATTAACCAGAATTCCTAACCGCAACTCCATCTCGCTGCGATACCCGTTCTGGATGTCGGGGGCATGAGAAGATCGCCTCCGGGTGAGTCGCGGCCGCAGCAAAAAAAGAAATGCATTCAAACAATTCCGCCACCCCCAATGCAGCAAACGCTCTTCGCGGCAGCCCGATCCGCTGGCTGATCCTCGGCGGCACGTTGCTGATCGCGGCCATTGCCGTCGGCGCCACCGTGATGGCCAGCAATTTCCGCGAGCGCGCGCTGCGCAACGCCGAGCGCGAGCTCGACAACACCGTGCTTCTGCTCGCCCGTCATTTCGACCAGCAGCTCGAGGATTTCGAGGTCGTTCAAAAAGACCTGATCGACTACATGCGCGTCAACGGCATCGCAACGCCCGAGAACTACCGGCGTCAGATGTCGACCGAGGCGATCCACCTGATGTTGAAGTCGAAGATGAGCGCGCTGTCCTATGTCGGCGGCATCAACGTCTTCGATGCCGACGGCAAGCTGATCAATGCGTCGGCGGCCTGGCCGGTGCCGCCGGTCAATGTCGCCGACCGCGCCTATTTCAGGAACTTCCGGTCGGGTCCTCACTCGCCGGACATGATCACCGAACCGGTGTACAGCCGCATCACCGGTGTCTGGACCACCGTGATCGCGCGCAAGGTGAAGGGACCGCGTGGCGAATTCCTGGGCGTCATCGGCCGGGGCATCGAGCCTGCCAATTTCGAAAAGTTCTTCGCCTCCGTAGCGCTCGGGGACGGCGCCGCAATTTCGATGCACCATCGCGACGGCACCCTGCTCGTCCGGCATCCCCATGCCCCGCAGATGATCGGCAAGAACTTCAAGACGGGGCCGGCCGCACAGCAGCAGGTGTTCGAGCTCAGCCACAGCGCCAGCCGCCTCGCCAGCCCGATCGACGGCAAGGACAGGTTGGTCGCCTCGCGGGCGCTTGCCAATTTCCCGATCGTCATCGTCGCCACCAACACGACGGAAGCCGCGCTGGCCGACTGGCGCGAGCAGATCACGATCCTGGTCGTGATCACCGGTCTCTTCGTGACCGCGATTGCGTTCCTGCTGTTCCTGGTCGTCCGCAAGCTGTCGCAGCAGCATCGCGCGTCACAACAGCGCCTGACCCTGGAGAAGCTGCGGCTCGATACCGCCGTCAACAACATGACGCAGGGCCTGTTGCTGTTCGACTCCTCGCAGCGGCTGGTGATCTGCAATCACCGCTACATCGAGATGTATGGCTTGTCGGCCCAAATCATCAAGCCCGGCTGTACGTTCCGCGAGGTGATCGTACACCGCAAGCAGACCGGATCGTTCACCGGCGACCTCGAGCAATACGTCAATCTGGTGCTGCGCGACATCGGCGTGCGCAATTCGATGGTGATCGAGACGCCCGATGGACGCTCGATCCACGTCGTCAACGAGCCCCTCGCCGACGGCGGCTGGGTCGCGACCCACGAGGACGTCACCGAGCGCCGCCGCGCCGAGGAGCGCATTACCCGCCTCGCCCATTACGACGCGCTGACCGACCTGCCGAACCGCGCCCTGTTCCACGAGCAGCTCAAGCACGAACTGCCGCACATCGCGCCGGACCGCCAGCTTGCGGTGCTCTATATCGACATTGACGAGTTCAAGGGCATCAACGACTCGCTCGGCCATCTGGTCGGCGACGAGTTGCTCAAGTCGGTGGCGGCGAGCCTGCGCGGCTGCGTGCGCGAGACCGATTTCGTCGCCCGTCTCGGCGGTGATGAATTTGCGATTGTACAGACCGACGTCCGCGATCCCGGCGCCGTCACGGATCTCGTTGCCCGCGTCTTCGCGGCGATCCGCGCGCCTTACGAATGTCTCGGCCATCAGGTCACCACCGATGCCTCGATCGGCATTGCGCTGGCGCCGCAGGACGGTTCGGATCTGGAAAAAATCCTGAAGAACGCCGATCTGGCGATGTACGCCGCCAAGGCCGCCGGACGCCGCACCTATCGGTTCTTCGAACCGGCGATGGAGGCGCAGGTAAGGGCGCGCCGCCTGCTCGAAATGGATCTGCGCCAGGCGGTCGCCGATGGCGGTTTCGAGGTCTACTACCAGCCTTGCCTCAGCCTCCAGGACAACCGGATCACCGGCTGCGAAGCCCTGATACGCTGGCGCCATCCGGTACGCGGTCTGATCTCGCCGGCCGATTTCGTGCCGGTCGCCGAGGAGACCGGCCTCATCAACCAGCTTGGCGAATGGGTCTTGACCACGGCCTGCATGGAAGCCGCCAAGTGGCCCGAGCACATCCGCCTTGCCGTCAACGTCTCGCCGGTGCAGTTCAGGAGCGGCACGCTGGCGCTGAAGGTGATCGCGGCGCTCGCCGCCTCCGGCCTGCCGGCGGGCCGGCTCGAGCTCGAGATCACCGAGGCCGTGCTGATCCGCGACGACGATGCGGCACTCGCGATCCTGCACCAGCTCCGCGCCATCGGCGTGCGCATCGCGCTCGACGATTTCGGCACCGGCTATTCCTCGCTGAGCTACCTCAAGCGTTTCCCGTTCGACAAGATCAAGATCGACCGCTGCTTCATATCGGATATCAGCGAGCCGTCCGGTTCGGCCGACATCGTGCAGGCCGTCGTCAACATCGCCGCCGAACGCGACATGACCACCACGGCCGAAGGCGTCGAGACGGTGGAGCAGCAGCAAATGCTGCGCACGCTCGGCTGCTCGGAAATGCAGGGCTACCTGTTCAGCGCGCCGAAACCGCCGGCCGAGATCAGAGACATGCTGTCACATGAGCCGCCCCCGGCCGCATCGCCCGCGCGGCGCGAACGCAAGCGCAAACGGGTCGTTCACCCGGCGTAAGCGCCCCTGATGTTTGACAGAGATACAGTCGTCATGCCCGGGCTTGTCCCGGCCATGACGAGTAAAGCCGGACTCAGGCTCAGTTCGGAACCGGCCGCTTCGCCGGGGCGCCGGCGCTGACCGTGACCCCGCGCAGCAGATTGAACGCCGCGCCCAGCGCCTTGTCGTCCTTCTCCGCCGGCGGAATGTAGGATTGCGAGCCGACCTGCTCGGCGCCATCGGCGGAGAGATGTCCGCGCATCGATGCTTCGCTCCTGGCCTGGTACCGGCTCTTCAGGTCTTCCGGCACGTCCTGAAGGATTTCGATATCGGGCGCGATGCCTTTGGCCTGGATCGACCGGCCGGACGGCGTGTAGTAGCGCGCGGTGGTGAGCGCGAGCGCGCCGTTGCCGCTGCCCAGCGGAATGATCGTCTGCACCGAACCCTTGCCGAACGAGCGCGTGCCGATCAGCGTGGCGCGCTTGTGGTCGTGCAACGCGCCGGCCACGATCTCGGAAGCCGATGCCGATCCGCCATTGATCAGCACGACGAGCGGCTTGCCTTTGGTGAGGTCGCCGCCGCGCGCGATGAAGCGCTGGGTTTCTTCCGAACTGCGGCCGCGGGTGGAAACGACCTCGCCGCGGGTCATGAAGGTGCCGGCCACCGACACCGCCTGGTCGAGCAGTCCGCCCGGATTGTTGCGCAGATCGAGCACATAGCCCGACAGCTTCTCAGCAGGGATTTCCTTGGCGATCGCCGTGATCGCCTTGCGCAAGCCGTCGGTGGTCTGTTCGTTGAACGAGGTGACCCGGATGTAGCCGATATCGCCGCCGTCGGTGTGATAGCGGACCGGCCGTACGCGGATGATTTCGCGCACGATCGCAACGTCGATCGGCTTTTCGACACCCTTGCGAAGAACTTTTAGCCGAATCTTGCTTTTCGCCGGCCCCTTCATCTTGCGCACGGCCTGATCGAGGGAGAGGCCCTGGATGCTCTCGTCGTCGATCTGGCTGATGAAGTCGCCCGACAGCAGGCCGGCCTTTGCCGCCGGCGTATCGTCGATCGGCGCGACCACCTTGACGAGCCCGTCCTCCATCGTGACCTCGATGCCGAGCCCGCCGAACTCGCCTTGCGTGTTCTCCTGCATGTCGGCCCAGCCCTTGGCATTCATGTAGCGCGAATGCGGGTCGAGCGAGCCGACCATGCCGCTGATCGCGCCCTCGATCAGTTTGGTGTCGTCGGGTTTTTCGACATAGGCGCCGCGGACGCGCTCAAACACGGCGCCGAACAGGTTGAGCTGTGTATAAGTGTCGGAACGGGCTGCGTTGGCGGAGGCGACCAGATGCGCTCCATACGGCCCGCTCACGAGCAGGGTCACGCCCATGCCCGTCATCGCGCCGAGGAAAAAGGTGAGATTCCTGCGCATCTTATACCCCCAACGCTGTTGTCGGCCGCGATTCAGTTGAACCTTCCCCCGGCCCGGCGCGGGCAAGCACACAATGGCTTTTTGGTCGGAAAATGGCGGGTCGAAGGCAAGCAGGCGTTCAGGACACTTCGCCGGGCGCATTGAGGCCATTCTGCCACGTCGAGGGTTTTGTACCGAAACCGCGCTTGGCGCGGGTGCCGAGCCAGTAGCCGAACTGCGGCGGCACGTTGCGGAACGGGCCGTCGACGCCGAGTTTGAGCGCTGCATCCATCGGCCAGTTCGGATTGTTGAGGATCTCGCGCCCGACTGCGATCAGGTCCGCCTGCTTGTCGCGTAAAATCTGCTCGGCCTGGTCGCCATGGATGATCAGCCCGACCGCCATCGTCATGATGTCGGCATGCGTGCGGACATATTCCGACAGCGGCACCTGATAGCTGTACTTGATCTCCTTGCCGAGGATCGGCGCCGCGTCGGTGATGCCGCCGGACGAGCAGTCGATCGCGTCGACGCCTTTCGCTTTCAGTATCCTTGCAAGCTTCGCACTCTGCTCCGGTCCCCAGCCGGCATTATCCTCCACCGACAGCCGCACAAACAGCGGCTTGTGATCGGGCCAATGCCCGCGCACCGCTTCCGCCACCTCGATGATGAAGCGCATGCGGCCCTCTTCGGATCCGCCATATTCGTCGGTGCGCTGGTTCGATCGTTCGGACAGGAATTCATGCACGAGATAGCCGTGCGCGCCGTGCAGCTCGAGCATCTCGAAACCGGCCTCATGCGCGCGCCGCGCCGCCTGCCCCCAGGCCTGCACGAGGTCCTTTACCTCGCCGCGTTCCAGCGCGCGCGGCACCGGCCATTTTTCGCTGTGCGCGATCGCGCTCGGCGCCACCGGCGTCCATTCATCCCAGTCGTCGATCTCGTCCGTTCGCGCCAGCGGCCCATCGCCCTCCCACGGCCGCCTCGCGCGCGCCTTGCGGCCGGAATGGCCGAGCTGGATGCCGGGGACCGAATTCTGCTGCTTGATGAATTTCACCAGCCGCGACAGCGGCTCGATGAACTTGTCGTCCCAGATGCCGAGATCGCCGACCGTGCCGCAGCCGCGCCGCTCCACTTTCGTTGACTCAACCACCACCAGCCCCGCGCCGCCGGCGGCGAACTTTCCGGCATTCATCAGGTGCCAGTCGGTCGGAAATCCCTTCACGGCCGAATATTGATGCATCGGCGGCACCACGATGCGGTTCTTCAATTCGAGCCCGCGGATGGTCATGGGCGAAAACAACAGCGTGCCGGACATGGGATTACCTTGGGGTTTCCTCGGCCGGGAACGATATACGGGCCGCCAGCGCCAGCAAGGCCGCATCGTTGCATGGCGGCCTCGTTTTTCGTACATCCTCGCCGCAATGAGCGTTCCCGTTATCTTCCCCGGCTCCGCCGACGTGCTGCTGTTCGACCTCGGCCGCGTCGTGCTCGACATCAGTTTTGACCGGGTGATGTCGGTGTGGGCGGGCCATGCCGGCTGTGCGGCCGATGACCTCACGGCCCGCTTTATCGTCAACGACCATTTCCGGCATCACGAGACCGGCAGGATCGACGATGCCGCCTTCTTCGAAAGCCTGCGGCAATCGCTCGGCATCGCGATCACGGATGCGCAATTCCTCGAAGGCTGGAACTCGATCTTCACTGGCGAGATGGCCGGTGTCGCCCCGCTGCTGGCGCGCGCGGGACAACAATTGCCGCTTTATGCCTTCTCCAACACCAATCCGGCCCATGTCGCGCACTTCTCGACCGCCTATGCGGACGTGCTCGGGCATTTCAAGAAAATCTTCCTCTCCTCCTCGATCGGGCTGCGTAAACCCGACGCCGAAGCCTATGATCATGTGGTAAGAGCGATCGGCGTGCCGGCCTCGAGGATCCTGTTCTTCGACGATTCGGCCGCCAATATCGAAGGGGCGCGGGCGCGCGGCCTTGTGGCTGTCCACGTGACATCGATGGATGACGTGGCACGGGCACTCACCTCACTTGGGATATAGATTCCCGAGCAATTTGGAGTTTGCCCGTGGCCCTGATGCCGGTTGCCGACGCCCTTGCCGCGATCCTCGACGGCGCTGATCCGCTGGGAGAAGAAATGGTGGCGCTCGATGCCGCCTTTCACCGCACGCTGGCGCGCGATGTTGCGGCAAGGCGCACCCAACCGCCGCAGGCGATGTCGGCGATGGACGGCTATGCCGTGCGCGCTGCCGACGCGGCGGATTTGTCCGCCCGGCTGAGCGTGATCGGCGAGGTCGCGGCCGGCCGGCCGTTCGGCCGCACCATCGGCAAGGGCGAAGCGGCGCGCATCTTCACCGGCGGCGTGATCCCCGACGGCGCCGACGCCGTCATCATCCAGGAAGATACAAGACGCAACGGCGACACCATCGCCATCACGGAAGCCGCCACAAAGGGCCGCCACATCCGCCCCGCCGGCGTCGACTTCAGGGAAGGCGACGTACTGCTCGCCAGGGGGATCCGCCTCGCCGACCGCGACCTGTCGCTGGCCGCGGCCATGAACCATCCGCAGCTTGCGGTCTATCGCCGCCCCAAAGTCGCCGTGCTCGCCACCGGCGACGAGCTGGTGATGCCGGGCACCACGCCCGGCCCCGCCCAGATCGTCTATTCCAACGGCTATGCGCTGCGGGCCCTCGCCCGCGCCGAGGGCGCCGACACCATCGACCTCGGGGTTGCCGCCGACACGGTCGCCGCCACCACCGACGGCATCCGCCGCGCCCGCGATTCCGGCGCCGATATCCTGATCACCTCGGGCGGCGCCTCGGTCGGCGACCACGACCTCGTGAAGCAGTCGCTGGAGGCCGAAGGGGTCACCTTGGCGTTCTGGCGCATCGCGATGCGGCCGGGCAAGCCGATGATGCACGGCCGGCTCGGCGCCATGCGCGTGATCGGCCTGCCCGGCAATCCGGTCTCCTCTTACGTCTGCGCCTACCTGTTCCTGGTGCCGTTGATTCGCGCGCTGTCGGGCCGCAAAGCGGTCCATCACACCAGGGAAACGGCGCTGCTTGGCCGCGACGCCGCCGCCAACGACCAGCGCGAAGACTATCTGCGCGCGCGGATCGAGAAGCGCCGCGACGGCCAATTGATCGCCACGCCGGTCGATCGCCAGGACTCCTCGCTGCTTGGATTTCTCGCTGCGGCACAGGGCCTGGTGATACGTCCGCCGTTCGCACCGGCAGCCGCGAAAGGCTCCGAAGTCGACATCCTGCGCCTGCCGGAATGAGCCGCGCGATTCGCAGCTCCTGACAAAAGCTCACGCATTCACCCAAAATTAAGGGGTTGCAGAACATGTATCGAACATATAGTGTCCGTTCATGATTTGTTTCGAGGACTAGTGTCTGGAAGAAGAACTTCCGGAGTCCAACCTCAGAGTCTCGGAATCGAACGACGCTATCTAACCGGGGGATTTGCTCGAGATGCTCACGCGCAAACAGTACGAACTTCTGCGTTTCATCAATGAGAGGCTGAAGGAAGCGGGCGTGCCGCCCTCCTTCGACGAGATGAAGGACGCGCTCGATCTGCGCTCGAAGTCCGGTATTCACCGCCTCATCACCGCGCTGGAAGAACGCGGCTTCATCCGCCGCCTGCCCAACCGCGCCCGCGCCATCGAGGTCATCAAGCTGCCCGAGCTTGCCGCCGGCAACGGCGGCAGCCGCCGCGGCTTTACCCCGAGCGTCATCGAGGGCACGCTCGGCAAGCGCGCCGCGAGCGCAGCCGCCGCCGAGAGCGACGGCGAACGTCCCGTTGCCGTACCTGTGATGGGCCGGATCGCCGCCGGTACGCCGATCGAGGCGCTCCAGACGCGAAGCCACACCATCAGCGTGCCGCCGGACATGCTCGGTTCCGGCGAACATTACGCGCTCGAGGTGCGCGGCGATTCCATGGTCGACGCCGGAATCCTGGACGGCGACGTGGCGCTGATCCAGCGCAACGAGAGCGCCGACACCGGCGACATCGTGGTCGCCCTGATCGACGAGGAGGAAGCGACGCTCAAGCGCTTCCGTCGCCGCGGCGCCTCGATCGCGCTGGAGCCCGCCAACACTGCCTATGAAGTGCGCATCCTGCCCCCGAACCGGGTCCGGATTCAGGGCAAACTGATCGGGCTGTATCGGAAATATTGATTGAAATATTGATTCTTGGGCCGCTCCGCCTGAGTCAGACCTGTCAGCCTAGCGGCGGCGCCGGGATCGGTGCCGCCGTTTTTCTATGGCCGGCGCGATGCGCGGCAAAGGCAGGTCGAGCATTCGTGATTTGGCGCTTCGCATCGGGCCAAAGAATTGCCCGCAAAGAATAGCAACCTTTCGGCCTTGTCCCACTTTGATAGAGGCCTGCGCCTCTCGGGCATGATCCGAAAAAGTGGACACCGGTTTTCCGGAAAGGATCGTGCCCAAAGACAGAGTTCGCGGGTTGGCTATCTCGAACGAGGGAGCACATCCGATGTGTGACTACAGTCTGCAAGCCGTCGCAAACCGTCCCGCCAAGGTTGGCGAGACGCTGATAACTACAACCTTCCGCGGCACTTCGACCCGCGGCTTTGCCTCCGAAAGCGATCCGAACGTTGCGGTATGCCTGCTTCCGGGCACAGAGCTCGCGTTTGCCGAAGAGGTCAAATACGACAACCGCTGGATCTGGACCCGGACCACCGACTATCGCGTCGGGAAGTTCAATCAGATCGATGCGCACATTCCGGACCGTCACCATGACGCGATCGAGTTTCCGGACGGCAGCCACGTGCTGCTGACGCAATTGTGTGAGGGACAGCGGGCCACCGTGCTCCAGATGCCGGTAACCCAGCCGCTGCCCGAGCGCGCAGAAGTCGTCGAGCGGCCCGCCGCAACGTCGCTCTTCATGGGCTAAGGGGATCCTGAGAGGATCGTCCAGGCACACGGTCAGTCCTAAAGGGGACAGGCTCCGTGGTCGACAAGGTGACATGGCAGAAGGTCGGGCACGTAACAGAGCCCGGCCGGTATATGTTTCGTTTTGGCTGGCTGACGGTGACCGACGCCGATCTCGCGATCTGGCGGCGGTACCCGGAAGCCCAGTTCACATTGGTGATGCTGCCCGCGGCGGGCGCCTCTGAGGATGAGTATCACCTCGGGGCTTTCGACCTGGCACCGCCGCGCAGCGAGTAACGGCTAGTCGTCGGATTGCAAATCTGCTTCCGACGGCGTTGCATCCACCGCGCGCGGTGACGTACGCGGCGTGCGGATGTTTGTTTCCATTTCGCCCTCACCTCCGCTCGCCCGCGACCATGGCCGGTCGATCCCGCCGGGCCTCACGGCGTCCACCGCAAATCCCTCGCGCGTCCGTCGCAGCGCCAGCGCGCCCTGCCGCTTGAGCCGCTCGGCATCGATCACGTAGGCAGCGCAGCCGGCCGGCGTCTGCCGTGTGACGATCAGCGCGGTGCGCGCGCAATCGTCCGGCAGCGCGTCGGGCCGCAGCGCCAGCGCCACCAGGCCGCCGCCTGCGGCTTCCGTCACGCAGCCGCTGCCGTCGCAGGAAACGCCTTCTAACAGCGAGGCATCGGCGGCAAGGCGCGCGTCGGCATCGGCCGCCAGCCAATTCCGGGTCAGAAACGCATCCTTGCCGCTGCGCATCAGGTGCAGCCGCCCGTCCTTGCCGCGGACCGCGACGTTGCGGCCGTCGCCGGAGATCAGGATGTCCGGCTTCGGCGCGCTGGCTGCCCACAGCACGGCCAACGTCAGCGCCACCGCCCCCGACCAGCGCAGCGGGGTGCGCAACAGCCCCATCACGATGATGCCGAGGCTGGCGAGGATCAACGGCACCATTCCGAACGCCGCCATCCGCCCCACCGCGCCGGGCAGCGCCGCCACCCATTGCGCCACCGTGATCATCCAGTCGATGCCGAGCCCCATCAGCCACCAGAAAAACCCGTCAAAGCCGAACGGCATCGCGGCAAGCCCGAGCAGGCCCGCCGGCATCACCAGCGCCGATACCACCGGCATTGCCGCCAGATTGGCGAGCACGCCATAGGGCGCGATGCGATGGAAATGAAACGCCGCATAGGGCGTGGTCGCCAGCCCGGCCACCAGCGAAGCCAGCAGCAGCATCGTAAATTCCCGTCCGCCCCACAGCGCAACGCGCGCGGTCGCCGAATGATCGGGGGAGGCAAACAGCTTTGGCATGCCGATCTGCACCAATGCGACGAGGCCGAGCGTTGCCGCGAACGACATCTGAAAACTCGGATGCACCAGCGCTTCCGGCGCGATCGCCAGCACGATCATTGCCGCCACCGCGAGCGTGCGGAACGTCACCGCGCGGCGGTCGACCATGACCGCGATCAGCACCACCGCCGTCATGAAGAACGATCTTTGCGTTGCGACCTCCGCGCCCGACAGCAACAGATAGAAGGCGGCGGCAAACAGCGCCGCCACCGCCGACCATTTCTTGATCGCAAAACTCACCGTCAGCGCCGGGATCAGCGCCAGCAGCGCCCGTACCGCGAAGAACACCACGCCAGCGACCACGGCCATGTGATAGCCCGAGATCGACAACACGTGCCCGAGGCCGGAGACGAACATCGCATCGTTGACCGGCTCCGAAATCGCATCGCGCCGCCCGGTCAGCAGCGCCGTCGCAATCGCGCGCTTGTCGCCCTCCAGCACGTTGCGAATTCGCGCATCGATCGTATCGCGCAGCCCCTGCATGAAGGCGGAGTAGCGCAGCCGCCATCCGCCATCGCCGGGTGGATCGGCCGCCTTGATCGCGCCCATTACGAAGCCGGACGCGCCGATCCCGGCAAAATACATGTCGCGGCCAAAATCATAGCTGCCCGGCCGCTGCGGCCCGGGCGGCGGCTGTAGCCGCGCCTTCAACTCGACAAAGCTGCCGACCGCGGGCGCCGTGCCCTTCTTCACCGACAGCCGTACGCGCTCCAGCCTCATCTCGCCGCGCGGGCTTTCCATGCTCACCACCCGCAGCACAAAGCGGTCGGTGCGCTCGCGGATGTCGCGCGTCTCGACAAAACCGGTCAGCGCAACGGAGTAGATCGGCCGCGCCAGCACGCCATGGGCCACCCGCGCCGTCTTCCAGGTCGCGACGGCAAAGCCTGCCGCCACGGCGGCCATCATCACCGCAACCGGAAACGCCTTTTGCCGCCGCAGCAGAAACGCCGCTGTGCAGAACACGATCGCCGTGACCGCGGCGACCCAAAGCACCGGCTCATGCTCGGCCGCAAAATAGAGCGCGATCCCCGTACCGAACGCGACCGGCACCCACGGCAACAGCCGCCCGGGCCCGGCCTCGGCCCGCACCCAGTCGCGCAGCGTCGTGACGATGGAAGGCCACAGGCTGAATCCGGCGGGCACGTAGCCGCCCGCCTGCGCGGCAGCGCGCGGCGGCCATGTCCCGGCATAGCCGCGCCTCCCACCCGGCGTCTCCCCCTGCTCCGCCACCCAACTGCACCCTGCGACGTCACCAGGCTGCGAGGCTAGCGGAACGACTCCGTGCCAGATAGTGGAACGGATCGGGGACAACCTGACGACCTATCCGAACGAGGGACCTGCTTCTCGTCCGTCAGTCGCGAGCTGTGGTACGGCCTCTGAGCGGCCTCACCCTGTCGAGATCGATGCAACCTCGACACGGTATCATCGGCTTATAACGCAGGCCCGGTGCGGGGCGCCTGCGAACTCGCCTTGCGATTGATCTCGTCCATCAGCCATTTGTCGGTGGCCCGCGCATTCTCCATGAAGCGGGTCTTATCGACCATCTCGACATCGAGAGAATATACCAGCGCTCGATTGTTGCTGGCCGAACTCACCCTGAAGAACATGACGGCATCACACCCGTCAAACTGGTCGTTGCGGCGCTCTTCGAATTGATACCGGAGTCCGTAGTTGGACAGCCTCAAGCATCCCTCGGGCGTGCCCTCGTTACCGTATGAAGCGCGGCGCCTGCGCGGATCGTTTTCAGGGAATGCCACCCGCTTCCCTCGAAACCACACATACGACATCTGGGCTGGAAAGGTCTGTAGGTCCTCGAAGGACGGCTGACCGTACTTTTTCTTGATGCTGCTGATGAGGTCAGCAAGATTTGCCCGCGTGGCATCGGAGTCATAGATCAAATTTCGAGTGACCCGATAGGCCCGGACTTCGTTCAGGCGCGTTGTGAAATAGACGGCGAGGTTTTCCCTGGCGCCATCGACGCCGGTTATCGCCGAGCCTTGCAAACTCTGGCGAAGCTTGAATCCCGCCGTGTTGCCTTTGTTATCCTTGATTTGCAGATTGTATATCTGAGCCTGGGGATCCTTCGATCCGAGTTTCTGTAGAACTTGCTCGACTTCGGAATACGTCATTCCAAGCGTGATACCGCGAACGTCGAATTCACCATCCGCCGGCACTGTCTGGGCTTTCGGAATGTCTTTCGCAACCGGAAGTTCTTCCAGAGTCTGCGCATAAACCGCGAAATTGAGAAGGCTTGCCGAAACCAACACACAAATTCGAATAATCACACTCATTCTGAAATCTCCCTTCCGCGGGAACATTATTTCGCCCGTCCAAAGACGGCAGCAAATTGCAGGTTGCAGGAAGGGAAAGAGATGGTGTGTTGCATTATTGCATCACGGTTGCAGTTCTATAAAATTAACGCCATAGTAGCAGGACATGTCGCAAACATTCGCGCTGGCACGAGATATCCGGCGTCACTGGCACAACGGATGTGGAATATGACGCGTTCGCCGAGTTAGTGGCGCGGGATCGGGCGCGGCCTCGGCAAGGGCACAGGGCCGGTGATGACCGGCGTCGGCTTGGCGTCAACGGCGGACGCCGTCGCATTCTGCGCGCGCCTGAGGATAGCCTCTGCGGCGCGCTCGAACGCTTCTTTGTCGATGTGACCTTTGACCGGTGGCTGCTGAATGTTCGGCGGCGTCCCGGGGTCGGGGCGGTCCGTCACATTGATCGCGGTCAGCGGCGTCCGCTGATGGGTTTCGACCGGCGGAGGCGCGGCCGGGATAAGGAGATAGGTGATACACCCCGCCGCAACAGCGGCGGCCAGGACGGCCGGCACGGCAAATTGGAGGCTGACCATCTCCCTGCTTTCAGTCCCGGCCTTTTCCCGCTTTCAGGCCCTCGTAGATACCCCTTATATCCGTTGAATAGATCGAGCGGCTACCCGTCATGATCATCGAGGTTGCGCGCTCTGTCGCCGAAAGCTTCTCCATGACGAACGCCGCGGCGTTCTCGACGCTTTCGAATTTCCGGTCTCTTCCGCCGAGCCTGGCACCATCAGCGGGTTTCTTGGCTATTTGCGCGTACCAAAACACTGTCGCAGCTTCACCCATGACCTGTCTCCGCCCAACGGTGATTAGTTTCGTCGTTGGCTCCGAGCAGATCGCCCCATCCCGAGTCAGGGGTTGAGGTTAAGCCGCGATGGGGCGAAGGCTCTGGAAGCCATCGGCGCCGCCGCGTCGATGGACGCAAAATGCGATCGTGATTCGGGCAACTTTAGGGATGCCCCAGTTCCCGGTCGTGCTGCCCGCGGCCGTCAGGCAGATCAGACGGTGTGTCCTTTGATAAGCGCGGCATGCGTAGTGTCACCGCTTTGCCACGCGTGAGCACGCTTTTCAACCATGGGATGTTTTTGCGTTCCCCGACTCAATGAAACCTGTTCTTACTGACTCTTGGGGTAGGTCATAGCGGAGTATCAGCCGTGACCGAAAATGTCATCACGCTTGAGTTCGTTGTTCCAACCGCGTTAGCCATCGCGCTCGGTATCGCGCTCTCTGTGAGCGCCGTCTATCTGACAGACAGATATCTCTTTCCCGTCGATCAGCTCGTCGACCAACTCGAAGCGAACTCCTCGCGCGATCCGCCGCTGCGATGAGGTCAACGCTCGGTCCGCATGTAGGGGCTGCGCTCGGAAATCAGCTTCAGATCGGGATCCGCCGCCAGTTCCTGGTGAACCGGTTGCGCGCGTGTCACGGTCTCGGGATTGCCCCAGAACGTCCAGACAACGGTTCCGAAAGCGATCAGCCCACCGCTGATGGCAAGGATATCCCATTTCATGGCGTGCTCCGTTTTGTGTTCTTCTAAAAGCACGATCCGGGCCAGACGCCCTGCAACGGCGGCTGACTGCACCGGGGCTCAACGCAAGTCGTCGTATACAGTTCGACGCTAGTTGCTCACAAAATCAACTTGCGGGAATACATCTAACGCGCTTTTGATTTCCCGCGGGTCCTTGGCGCGACACCCGGGTTTTCCCGGCCTCGCGCCATCCACCTGCAAAGACCCTCGCCCTCCTCCCGGTCGGCGAGGGTTTTGCATTGTGGAATAGATTGTGGATGATCGCGCAAACCGCGGAAGGTGATGTTCTTCCCGCGGGGGTAGGTCATGGCGAGTATCTGCGATGACCAGAAAAGTGATTACGATCCAGTTCGTTTTTTCAACCGCGTTAGCCATCGCGCTCGGTATCGGGCTCTCTGTGAGCGCCGTCTATCCGACAGACAGATATCTCTTTCCCGTCTCACCCAGCGCAGGGTTTGATCCCTGGGCGTGATCGCAATCGCTCCGATCTCCACTCGAGCGAGTTACGGTTTCGCGGGAAGTGCGCCAGGCGAACCCATAACCACAAGGCATCGCTTCGCCCTCCCTTCACAAAGACCGGGAGCTTTGGGAGCGGCGCAGTGATGGTGGATTGGGCAGCGGCAGCCAGTGTGCCCCAATGAACGACTATTCATCAAAACGGCCGACCAAAGCAGCGGGCGCATGAACGCAACTTCAGTCCTCGTTCAGACTTATTGCGGGGTGGGAAATATCGGCAATCCATATTCCCGGAAGGAGGCAGTTCGATGCCCTTGCACAGCTCCGTTGTTGCGCAGTCGACGCTCGGCCTGCATTCGCTCGAGCACTATGAGCCATTGATCGGCGCGTCGTCGCTCGAACGGATAAGCAGGAAGGCCGATCGCGTTCGTACGATGCGTATTGCGCATGTGAGTTCGACATTCTACGGCGGCGGCGTGACCGAGCTGCTTACACCGTTGACGCTGATGCAGAATGCCATGGGGATCGAGACCGATTGGCATCTGATCCAGGGCACGCCGGGTTTCTTTGCCGGCACCAAGAAGCTTCATAACGGCTTGCAAGGCGAGGACGTCGATTTCTCGGACACCGAACGCGCCGTCTACGAAGAGGTCGTGTTCGAGAATGCAACGAGGATTCACCTCGACGATTGCGATGCAGTGATCGTGCACGACCCGCAGCCATTGCCTTTGATTTCGCATTTTTCCGATCGCGAGATGCCCTGGCTGTGGCAATGCCATGTCGATCTTTCGCAGCCATTTGGGCCGACACTGGCCTATCTGCGTAACTTCGCCGAGCAGTATGACGGCGCGATATTCTCGCTGCCGGAGTACGCCCAGGATTTCGCGGTGAGCCAGCATTTCGTGCGTC
Organism: Bradyrhizobium lablabi; assembly: GCF_018129385.1. GTDB lineage: Bacteria > Pseudomonadota > Alphaproteobacteria > Rhizobiales > Xanthobacteraceae > Bradyrhizobium > Bradyrhizobium lablabi_C. The sequence goes on along the minus strand of NZ_JAFCLN010000002.1, from coordinate 146,494 downwards.
CGGCCATCGATCCCTTCTCTCCAAAGAATTGCGAGCTGTCGGATGCGCAGGTCGAGCGGTGCCTCTCCGGTCACGGTATTCCGACGGACCGTCCGCTCGTAACCCAGATCTCGCGGTTCGATCGATGGAAGGATCCGCTGGGCGTCATCCAGGCGTTTCGGCTCGCCCGGCAACAGGTCGACTGCCGGCTCGTGCTGATCGGCAGCAGCGCCTCCGACGATCCTGAGGGCGCTGCCGTTCTCGAGGCGGTCAAGCGCGCGGCTGATGAATCCGTAATCGTGCTCGCGGTAGACGATCCCGTTCTGGTCAACGCGCTACAGCGCAGGTCCGCAGTGATTTTGCAGAAATCCACCCGCGAAGGTTTCGGTCTCACCGTCACCGAAGCGATGTGGAAGGGCGCCGCCGTCATCGGCGGCAATGTAGGCGGTATCCGGCATCAGATCGAGGATGGGTGGAACGGCTTCCTGGTCAATAGTCCCGACGAGGCCGCCGCAAGAATAGTTCAACTGTTGAAGGATGCCCGCCTTCGCGAACAACTCGGCTCGCGGGCAAAGGAAAGCGTGCGCGAGAAATTTCTGATGAGCCGCCTGCTGGAAGACTGGCTCGATCTTCTGATCAGCTATGAGCGGATCGCCGTCTGAACGGTGATCCGCAAAGCACTGAGCAAAGGATGGTAAAATCTGATCTCGACGGAGAAGGCGGATGCGAATTGCACAGGTTTCCCCTTTGGCGGAAAGCGTACCTCCGAAGCTCTACGGCGGCACCGAGCGCGTCGTGGCATGGCTGGTCGACGAACTCATTGACATGGGCCACGAGGTCACCCTCTTCGCCAGCGGCGACTCCGGAACGCGAGCTCAATTGAAGTCGGTGTGGCCACGGGCGCTCCGGCTGGGCCGGCCCCGCACCGATCCGGTGGCAGTGCAAGCCGCGCTATTGGAGGAGGTGGCGCGCATGGCCGGCGAGTTCGAAGTCCTCCACTCCCACATCGATTGGGTCCATCTGCCGCTGTTCAGCCGGCTCGGTGTCCCCTTCCTGACCACGTGTCACGGCCGCCAGGATTTGCCGGGCTTCCCCGAAATGATCGGCCGTTTCCCCGATGCTCCCTTCGTATCGATATCGGATAACCAGCGCATTCCCTTGCGCGAGGCCAACTGGATCGGCACGGTCTATCATGGCCTGCCGCCCGACCTGTTTCGCCCCGCCCACGAGAGAGGTTCCTACCTCGCCTTCCTCGGCCGGCTCACTGCGGAAAAAGGACCTGAGGACGCCATTCGCATTGCGCGAAGGGCGGGAATGCCGCTGCGAATTGCGGCAAAGGTGCCGCGGGGTGAACGAACCTATTTTCGCGAGCGCCTTGAACCGCAAGTGGACGGAACCCAGGTTCAGCTTACCGGAGAGGTCAACGACGAAAAAAAGCAGCAATTTCTGGCGGGCGCCGCAGCATTGCTGTTTCCGATCGACTGGCCCGAACCCTTCGGCCTCGTCATGATCGAAGCAATGGCTTGCGGCACGCCGGTCATCGCCTACAGGTCAGGGTCGGTACCCGAAGTCATCGATGAGGGAATATCCGGCTACGTCGTGTCCGGAGAAGATGAAGCCGTCGAAGCCGTTCGGCGCCTTGCTCAGCTTGACCGACGCCGGGTGCGCGCTCAGTTCGAAAACAGGTTCACCTCGAAGCGAATGGCTGAAAAATATCTCGAGCATTACCATGCGTTGGGAGGTGAGCCGTTGCTGGCCTCCAAATCCGCGCCTGCCGATCACGCGCATCTGCCCGACGCCGCCAGCATTCCGCTGGAGTGACAAGGTAAAAGACCGCCGCTTGCAAACCGAGAGAAATTTCGCCTGTGATTTGATTGTGGATGATCGCGCAAACAACTTCCCCGAATCCGCGGAAAGTGATGTTCTCCCCGCGGGGTAGGTCATGGCGAGTATCTGCGATGACCAGAAAAGTGATTGCACTTGAGTTCGTTGTTCCCACCGCGTTGGCTGTCGCGTTGGGCTTCGCGCTGTCGTTCGGCGCTGTCTATCTCACAGACCACTACCTCTTCCCTGCCGACCCCTTTGAGGCGGATTTTCCCATCGTGCGCAGTCAGTGACGGCCGGTTCCGGGTCGCGGACGCCTGCGCGTAAAAACCAATTTCGGTAAGCGGATCAAGGTGATTTGAGCTGTCCAGATCGCCGAGCAAAATATTTCGCTTGCCAATTCTGAAAATCAGAATTATAACAGAGCCACCTCATCCCCGAGGAGGGGCGTCGGCCGTCGTCACTGAACGTTGGGGTGAGATGCGGTGGACGCTTTGGCGTGGTGAATCCTCACCAGACGAAAACGCCAAAGCGTACGGCGAAGTCGTGTGGTTCTGACGCCGCGATGCTGGCGTCAAGTTGGCGGGAGTCATTCCGCCAGCGACGGTGACAACAAGCCCGCTCCACCGGGAAGAGCACGAAGTAAGCCGTAAAGCCATTGCGCAGGGGATGTCGGAGTGTTCTCCGCTCACCTGTATGCTCGTGTGCGCTTTTTTTGCTTGCGCATCAGGCACACGAGACCGCGGGTGCAGCGCGCACCCGGCATTCCCTGCGCCCTCTATGCTACGGAGGGACAATGAAATTGAAAAGCTCGGGCAGATGATGTCGCGAGAACGAGAACACACATTCAGTCGTCATCCCCGCGAAGGCGGGGATCCAGTATTCCAGAGGCAGCAGCGATAGAGTCGAGAGGCCGCGGCGTACTGGATTCCCCGCCGGAGCTTGTCATCGGGCTCGCCGAAGGCGAGACCCGGTGGCGGGGAATGACGGCCGTTGGCAACGATAGAGTGTGGCTCCCGCAGGGACGACGAACCGGCAGGGCGTGCCGCGCTAGATCAACGGCGCCTTCGACGAGGCGTGATGGCTGACGATCTTCCAGTCAAAATCCTCGCGGCCGATCACCCAGGTCATCTTGACCGAGAGCGTATCGCCGTCAAAAGCAAAATGCGCAATACCGGCGAAGTTGACGAGATCGGCATTCACCTGCTCGGCCACCACTTCGGTGAACCGAACCGACTGCGACTGCCATCGCGGCAATCCCCGAAAATAGGACGCAACGCCGTCCCTGCCCCGATAAAGGTTTGGATTCGATCCGAAGAACAGCGCGTGCTTCGAATACAGCGAGGAGAGCGCATCGGCGTCCAGCTTGCTGAACGCGGCCGTCCATTTCGCCATCACGCCGGAGGCAATGTCTTCGGCCGTGCTCCCCATCCGATTCCCCTACCCCTTGCCGCTGACTTCCTTCGCAAACGTATCGCGCAGACCAATGGTGCGGTTGAATACCAAGCGCTCCGACGTCGAATCCGGATCGCGCGTAAAATAGCCCTGCCGCTCGAACTGCATCGGCTCCGGCGAATTGGCTTCCGCAATCGCCGGCTCGATCCGGGCGTCCTTCAGGATCTCCAGCGACTCCGGGTTGAGGTCGGCGGCGAAGTTGGAGGCATCAGGGTTCGGCTTCGAGAAGAGCTGGTTGTAGATGCGGATTTCCGCTGGGATCGAGTGCTCGGCGGAGAGCCAGTGCATCGTCGCCTTCACCTTGCGGCCGTCGGGCGCGTTGCCGCCCTTGGTCGCGGGATCATAGGTGCAGCGCAGTTCAACGATCTCGCCGGCCGCGTTCTTGATCGCCTCGCGGCACTTGATGAAATAGGCGTAACGCAGCCGCACCTCATTGCCCGGCGACAGCCGGAAGAATTTCTTCGGCGGGTTCTCCATGAAATCGTCCTGCTCGATATAGAGTTCGCGGCCGAACTTGATCTTGCGGGTGCCGGCGGCGGGATCGTCAGGGTGATTGACGGCCTCGAGTTCCTCGCTCTGGCCTTCCGGGTAATTTTCGAGAACCACCTTGAGCGGTCGCAGCACCGCCATTCGCCGCAGCGCGGACTTGTTGAGGTGCTCGCGGATGCAGAATTCCAGCATCCCGACATCGACGACGCTGTTGGCTTTGGCGACGCCGATGCGCTTGATGAATTCCCTCACCGCCGCCGGCGGCACGCCGCGGCGCTTCAATCCGGCGATCGTCGGCATGCGCGGATCGTCCCAGCCGGCGACATGGCCGTCGCGCACGAGCTGGGTCAATACGCGCTTGGACAGCAGCGTGTAGGTCAGGTTCAGCCGCGCCATTTCGTACTGCCGCGGCTTCGACGGCACCGGCAACTTGTCCAGCAGCCACTCGTACAGCGGCCGGTGATCCTCGAACTCCAGCGTGCAGATCGAATGGGTGATGCCTTCGATGGCGTCCGACTGACCGTGCGCGTAGTCGTAGCTCGGATAGATCGACCAATTATCGCCGGTGCGCGGATGATGCGCATGCAGGATGCGGTAGAGCACGGGGTCGCGCAGGTTGATGTTGCCCGCGGCCATGTCGATCTTCGCCCGCAGCACGCGCGTGCCGTTCGGGAATTCGCCGGCCTTCATGCGGCGGAACAGGTCGAGGTTCTCCTCCACCGAGCGGTCGCGGAACGGCGAGTTCTTGCCCGGCTCGGTCAGCGTGCCGCGCGAGGTGCGGATTTCTTCCTGGGTCTGGTCGTCGACATAGGCGTGGCCGGCCTTGATCAGCCCCTCCGCCCATTCGTAGAGCCGCTCGAAATAGTCGGAGGCGTAAAAGAGGTTCTTGCCCCAGTCGTAGCCGAGCCAGTGCACGTCGGCCTGGATCGAGTCGATATATTCCTGCTCTTCCTTGGTCGGGTTGGTGTCGTCGAAGCGCAGGTTGCACTGGCCGGCAAATTCCTGCGCGATGCCGAAATTGAGCGCGATCGACTTGGCGTGTCCGATATGCAGGTAGCCGTTCGGCTCCGGCGGAAATCGGGTCACGATCCGGCTGTGCTTCTTGGAGTCGAGATCGGCCTGGACGATGTCGCGAATAAAATCGCGCCCCGCCTCTGCCGTTACCGTTTCAGTGGTCATTCCGGGTTCCTGTCTGGGGCCCTTCTGCCAAATTCGGCCCCGCCAGCCAAGCCCCGCGACATCCCCCGTTCAGAGGCTGGAGACCTTGGCTCGCACCCGCTCCATGAAGGCATTCCGGGAGGCCGGCGTCGAGCGGTCCATATCATAGTGGGCCAGGTAGAACGACTGCACGGCGGGACCACACATCGGCTTGAGGGCGCGAAACAGCACCTTACGGCCGGGATCCTGCATCACGATGCGGGTGAGCCACCATGCCGAGCCATAAGTCGTCACGACGCCGAACAGACGGATGTTGATCAAATGGGGTTTGATACGCCCGCCCGCCAGATCGTGGGTGAACGCGGTTCCGGGCGCCCAGACACGGTCGAAATAACCCTTGAGCATGGCAGGCATCGAGAACCACCAATGCGGAAAGCAGAAGATGATTCCGTCCGCCCGCCGCAATTGCCCGATCAGGCGCGATACGCCCTCCTCGGCGTAGTGCCCCTCATAATAGCTGCGCCGCTCCGCTTCGGTCATGGCAGGCGAGAACTGCTCGCGGTAGAGATCGGTCGCGATCACCTCGTGCCGCCGTTCGAGCGTCTCGACGATGGTCTTGAACAGAGCGTGGTTGTAGCTGTCCTCAAGCGGGTGGCTATGAACGACCTGGATTAGCATTGGCAAACTCTCCCAAGCCTATGATACACGGACGCCCAAATCCCCTACCTGGTTTCTTCAGCCTCGAATGACCTCTCCCATCGTCACGCGCTTTGCCCCCTCGCCGACCGGCTTCCTCCACATCGGAGGCGCGCGCACGGCGCTGTTCAATTGGCTTTACGCCAAGAAGCTGGGCGGCAAGATGCTGCTTCGGATCGAGGATACCGACCGGGAGCGCTCGACGGAGGCCGCCATCGCAGCGATCCTCGACGGGCTGAAATGGCTGGAGCTCGATTGGGACGGCGAAGTGATCTACCAGTTCAGCCGCGCCGCCCGCCACCGCGAGGTCGCCGAATCCCTGCTCGCCGACGGCAAGGCTTACCATTGCTACGCCACGCCGGAGGAGCTCACGGCGATGCGCGAGAAGGCCCGCGCCGAGGGCCGCACGCGCCTCTACGACGGCATGTGGCGCGACCGCGATCCCGCAACCGCGCCAGCCGGCATGAAACCGACGATCCGCCTGAAAGCCCCGCAGACTGGCGAGACCGTGATCGAGGACCAGGTGCAGGGCCGCGTGGTCTGGCAGAACGAGAACCTCGACGACCTCGTCCTGCTGCGCGGGGACGGCACCCCGACCTACATGCTCGCCGTCGTCGTCGACGACCACGACATGGGCGTCACCCATGTGATCCGCGGCGACGATCATCTGATTAATGCCGCGCGCCAGAAGCAGATCTACGATGCGCTGGGGTGGGACATCCCGAGCATGTCGCACATCCCGCTGATCCACGGGCCCGACGGCTCGAAGCTGTCGAAACGCCATGGCGCGCTCGGCGTCGACGCCTACCGCGCCATGGGCTATCTGCCGGCGGCGCTGCGCAATTATCTCGTCCGCCTCGGCTGGAGCCATGGCGACCAGGAGATATTTTCCACCCAGGAGATGATCGACGCCTTCGACCTCTCCGGGATTGGCCGTTCGGCGGCGCGGTTCGATTTCGCCAAGCTGGAAAACCTCAACGGCCACTATATCCGCCACGCGGACGATCAATCCCTCGTGACCCAGTTCGAGCAGATACTGGATTATGTCCCTGAGGGCGCCGAACTAAAGCCAAAGCTCAACGAGCGGACACGCGCGCAATTGCTACAGGCAATGCCGAGCCTGAAGGAGCGCGCCAAGACGCTTTTGGAACTGATCGCCGGCTCCTATTTCATCTTCGCCGACCGGCCGCTCGAGATCGATGCGAAGGCGGCGGCACTATTGACGCCGGAAGCGCGCGAACTGATCGGCCGGCTCAAACAGGCGCTGGAGAAGGTCTCGCCGTGGAGCACCGAGACGACCGAAACCGCCATGCGGAATTTCGCGGAGGAAAATAATCTCAAGCTTGGCGCCGTCGCCCAGCCGCTGCGGGCAGCGGTCACGGGGCGCACGACATCGCCTGGCATTTTCGAGGTTTTGGCCGTGCTCGGACGGGACGAATGCCTCGCCCGGTTGGGCGATCAGGCCGCTCCGCCTTAGCTCCGCAGCCATCGCAAGGCACCCTACTTGGGTCCATCTTGCAGCGCACAGGGCAATAAGCTACCCCTTTTCCGCCGCCTTCTAGACAATCCGGCTCTGCCTCGCCATCTCCATCGAGAAGGCATCCAGCCAGCCCGGTTTTCGCAACGATTTCATCGGGGACTACAACGATGGACGCAAAATCCAGCACCAAAACAGCCACGCTCACGGTCGGTAACAAGACCTACGATTTCCCGATCCTGAGCGGCACCGTCGGGCCCGACGTCATCGATATCGCCAAGCTTTACGCCCAGGCCGGGATGTTCACCTACGATCCCGGGTTCACCTCCACTGGAAGCTGCCAGTCCAAGATCACCTATATCGACGGCGATGCCGGCGTTCTCGAATACCGCGGCTATCCGATCGAGCAGCTCGCCGAGCACGGCGACTTCCTCGAAACCTGCTATCTGCTGCTTTACGGGGAACTGCCGACCGCCGCCCAGAAGAAGGATTTTGACAGCCGCGTGACCCATCACACCATGGTTCACGAGCAGATGGCCCGCTTCTTCCAGGGTTTCCGCCGCGACGCCCATCCGATGGCCGTCATGGTCGGTTGCGTCGGCGCGCTGGCGGCGTTCTATCACGACTCCACCGATATCAACGATCCGCAGCAGCGCATGATCGCCTCGATGCGGATGATCGCCAAGATCCCGACGCTGGCGGCGATGGCCTACAAGTACACCATCGGCCAGCCCTTCATGTATCCGAAGAACTCGCTGTCGTTTGCGGAAAACTTCCTGCACATGTGCTTTGCGGTGCCGTGCGAGGAATACAAGATCAACCCGGTGCTGGCCGACGCGCTCGACAAGATCTTCATCCTGCACGCCGACCACGAGCAGAACGCCTCGACCTCGACGGTGCGCATCGCCGGCTCCTCCGGCGCCAACCCGTTCGCCTGCATCGCCGCCGGCATCGCCTGCCTGTGGGGCCCTGCGCATGGCGGCGCCAACGAGGCCGCGCTCGCGATGCTCGCCGAGATCGGCTCGGTCGACAAGATTCCCGAGTTCATCGCCAAGGTGAAGGACAAGAACAGCGAAGTCCGCCTGATGGGCTTCGGCCATCGCGTCTACAAGAACTACGATCCGCGCGCCAAGATCATGCAGAAGATGTGTCACGCGGTGCTGAAGGAGACCGGGCACGGCGACGATCCCATGCTCAAGGTGGCGCTGGAGCTGGAGAAGATCGCGCTCAACGATCAGTATTTCATCGACCGCAAGCTCTATCCGAACGTCGACTTCTATTCGGGCATCACGCTGAAGGCGATGGGCTTCCCGACCTCGATGTTCACCGTGCTGTTCGCGGTCGCCCGCACCGTCGGCTGGATCAGCCAGTGGAGCGAGATGATCGAGGACCCGCAGCAGAAGATCGGCCGCCCGCGCCAGCTCTACACCGGCGTCGGCCGCCGCGACTATGTCGCGATGGACAAGCGGAAGTAAGCGACCTCGCTTTGAACGATACACGAAAGCCGGATGCAACCACCGCATCCGGCTTTCGCCTTTCAGCGCCGCTGCTTGCGCATCTCGGCCAGCACGATGTCGGCAGCGCGTACGCTCGGCGGCTGGTTGCCGGTCGACATGAGGGAATCGAGCCGGGCGAACGCCTCGACCTGCTTCCGCCGCGCCTCCGTCGGCTCGATGATCTCGCGCACCGCCGGCGCCAGCTTCGCAGCGGTGCAGTCCCGTTGCAGGAATTCCGGGATGACGTTCTCCCCGATCACGAGGTTCGCCAGGATCACCGAGTTCACCTTGATCGCCCGCTGGAGGATGAAGGCTTCCATCGCGCCAGTGCGATAGGCCGTCACCATCGGCACGCCCGCCAGCGCCAGTTCCAGCGTCACGGTGCCGGACTTGGCGAGCGCCGCATGCGCGATCCGGAACGCTGCGCGCTTCTCCTGCTCGCCGATCACGACGCGCGGCTGCACCTTCCAGACCTTCAGCGCCGCCCTGACGGCCTCTTCGAGATGCGGCATCGTCGGCAGCACCGCCTCGAACGCGACGCCTGACGCCTGGAGGCGGGACAGCGTGACGCCGAACGTCGTCATGTGATGACGGATCTCGCTGCGCCGGCTGCCGGGCAGCACCAGGAGCACCGGCGGGCTCTCGTCCCGTCGCCTCTGCTCGTCAGCGTTGGGGCGGAGCTGGCCGATCTGCTCGACCAGGGGGTGGCCGACATAGCTGCAAGGCGGGCCGCGCAGGCGCTCATAGGCGGCCGGCTCGAACGGCAGGAGCGCCAGCACGTGATCGATATAGGGCAGCATCGCCCGCGCCCGCCCGGGCCGCCACGCCCACACCGTCGGCGAGACGTAGTCGACGATCGGAATCAGCGGCGCGCGGGCGCGGACGCGCTTTGCCACGCGGAGATTGAAGTCCGGGCTGTCGATGATGACGAGGACATCCGGCTCGGCCGCGATCACCGCCTCCGCCGTCTCCCTGATCCGCCGCAGGATCATCGGCAATTGCTTCACGACCGCAGCAAGCCCGATAATGGAAAGTTCCTCGATCGGAAAGCGCGAGGTGAGCCCCTCGCGCGCCATCGCGCGGCCGCCGATACCGTCGAACTGGACTGCGCCGCCGAGCCGCTGGCGCAGCACCTTCATCAGGTTGGCGCCCAGCCGATCGCCGGACTCCTCCGTGGCGATCAGGAAAACCTTTCGCCCGGGAATGGCGCGCGCCGCCGTCATGTCGGCACGCCCATAATGAACAGGCCGGCCTTGTCGGCAGCCTCGATCATGGCCTGCGGCTCCGCGACGATCGTATTGCCGGCGGCGATCGCAATGCCGGCGAGCCCGGCTTTCGCGGCGCCCTCCACCGTGTTCGGCCCGACCGTCGGCAGATCGAAGCGAAGGTCCTGGCCGCGCTTGGGCACCTTCACCAGCACGCCGCGGCCGCTCTTGGCGCGGATGCGTCCCTCGGCGCGAAGCCGTGCCACGCGGGCCAGCAGGCCGTCGGTGCCCTCGATGTCCTCCACCGCCACCACATGGCCGTCGATGACAACCGCAGCCTGGCCTATGTCGAATGGGCCGAGCACGCCCAGTACTTCGCGCCCGCGTGCGATATCGGCCGCGGCGCTACCATCCGGCGCGGCGCGGCTCATCGCCCCTTCCGGCATCAACAGATCGGGCGCAACGTCCTTGACGCCAACCATGCGAAAGCCGTCCTGCTCGAGGATGCGGCCGATGCCGGACAACAGATGATCGTCGCCGCCGCGAAACGCCGACAGGACATGAGGCATCGCGCGCAGGGTTCCCCAGTCCAACCTGATTTCCGAAAGCGCCGGCCGCGCCAGGCTGCCGATGAAAATAAGATCGCGGCACCCCTCGCTGCGGAACAATTTCGTGGCCTTGCCGAGTTGGCCGACTGCGATCCAGTGGTGACGGAAACGCGCGACGCGGTCGGGATCACAGGCGCCCTTGAGTGCAAAGATCACCGCTGAGAGGCCGCGTGAGCTGAGCGAGTCGGCGACCGCAAACGGCATCGCACCGCCGCCCGCGACGATGCCTACCGGCGCCGTAATGTCCGAAGCCGCTGAGGTCATGATTGCGGCCGTCCCTGCATTCAATGCCCGTCGCCGGCCGGAAGACACAACGGACGGTGCTTGCCGTCACCGATGAAGGTAAGGATTTCAGCAATCGCCGGATCGTCCTTCGCCATCGGCTGCGCCGCCTCGAGCCGTTCGGCAAAGATGCCGGGGCCATGAAACAGTCTTTGATAGAACGCACGGACGGTCGCGAGCCGCTCGCGCGTGAACTTGCGGCGTTTCATGCCGATGATGTTGAGGCCTTCGAGGGCCGCGTACTGGCCGTTGACGAGCCCGAACGGGATCACATCGCCGCGTACGCCACAGACACCGCCCACCATCACCTGCGGCCCGATCCGCGTGAATTGATGCACGGCAGAAAGGCCGCCGATATAGACGAAGTCGCCGACTTCGACGTGGCCGCCCAGCGTCGCCGACGTCGCGAAGATCACGTTGTTGCCGACCGTGCAGTCATGGCCGACATGGCTGTTGTTCATGAAGTAGCCGTTGTCGCCGACGCGTGTCAGCCCGCCGCCCTTGACGGTACCGATGTTCATGGTGACGCCTTCGCGGATGGTGCAGCCGGAGCCGATCTCGAGCCGCGTCGACTCGCCGCGATAGCTGAGATCCTGCGGCGGGCCGCCAAGCGCCGCGAACGGCGAAATCACGCAATTGGCGCCGATGCGCGTGTGGCCGCTGACGGTGACATGAGCGGTCAGCGTGCAAGCCTCGCCAATCACGGCATTGCTGCCAATCACGCAATAGGGCCCGATCGTGGTCCCCTCGCCGATCACTGCGCCGTCTTCAATCCGCGCGGTGGGATCGATCGAACTCATCGGGGACCTTCATCAAGGCAGCTGGGAATACGTCAGATTTTCCGGTGGTTAGCGCGTGGGAACGGTGATGTCCAGTGACGTGCGGTTACCCTGTGTTTCATGCCATGCGACATGGCGCGGGCCCCCTTGCGGGGACAAACCGCGCTCTCCGTTCTGATCCGCGCTGACTGTTAGCTGCCGGCGCGCGCGATCCATTCACTGGCCTGCACGCGAGCGACCAGCACCGCTGGACCCGAGGCGCTGGTCTTGTAGACGAGGGCCTCGCCCTCCTTGATGTCGGCGAATTCCTTGCCGAAGGCGTCCGCGACATTCGTCTTGTGGGTGACCGCGAGATTATTCAACCCCGGCTTGGGAGCCACGTCGACGAGTTCGCGAACGGCGCGTCCAGCCTTGGCATTCTTGCCGTCCGGATTGGCCATCCCGGACGCACTGCCCGCGCTGCTGTCGGTCAGCGCATCAATCGACGACACTTCCTTGCCGCTGATCAGCTTGGCGGTTTCGACCGCTCGGTTGAGCCGGCTGGTGTAGACCTCGCCGATCGGCACGCCGAGCTTCTTCAGTGCCGCGCCGATCTCGCGCGCCAGGTTGCGGCCCTTCTCGCTCAGTTGCCGCTGCGCACTCATGTCGTCGAACTTGAAGGGATAGACGTCCTTCTGACTGTCGTCGGTGGCGCCGTGTCGAAACACGATCACATAGCCGCCGCCCTTCAAGGCCGATACGAGACCATCCAGTTCGGATGCGCCGCTTTGCGGCGACATCAGGAGAAAAACGATACAGCAAGCGATTATGGAAACGAGCTTGTTCACGGAATTCCTCCGTTAAAAAAGCCCCTGCCCGGTAAAGTGCCCTGCCGAAGAGAAACCGATGCCGCAAGCGTCGTCAACAACGCTAGCGCGGGTCGACGACGACGGCTCAACAAAAAAACGGCAGTTACGCGAAAAAGGCAATTAATCGGTCAGCATCGCGCCGACATCGGCTTCCGCAACGATTGCGCCATCCACCTTGGCGTCGCCGTGGAACCACCACATGGCCTTGCGCCGCCCGATCGAGCGCATGTGGTATTCGATGGTATCGCCCGGCTTCACGGGCTTGCGGAACTTGCATTTGTCGATGGTGAGGAAATAAACCGCGCGCGGCTTTTCGGTGCCCTCAACCGACTTGATGCCGATCACACCGGCGGTCTGCGCCATGGCCTCGATCATCATCACGCCGGGATAGACCGGGCGATCGGGGAAATGTCCGAGGAACGGCGGCTCGTTGAAGGTGACGTTCTTGATGCCGATGCCGCTGTAGTCGGTCCGGATCTGGATCACGCGATCGATCAGCAACATGGGATAGCGGTGCGGCAGCGTTTTCAGGATTTCCTCGATGTCGACGCGCTCGAACCTGACCGGTGCTTCCTCCATTACTCCTGCCCCTCGCCCTTCGGATCGGCGTCGCGCACGAGGCGCTCGACCGCCACGATCTCCCGGAACCATTGCTTGGTCGGTTTGGCAAAATGGCCGCCCCAACGGCCATTGGCCGGGATATCGTCCTTGACTGCGCTCATGGCGGTGACCTGAGCCCCGTCGCCGATCTTGAGGTGATTGTTGATCCCCACCTTCGCGCCCAGCGCCACATTGTCACCGATGGTCAGACTGCCTGCGAGCCCGATCTGGGCCGCAAGCAGGCAATGCCTGCCAATGGTCACATTGTGGCCGATCTGGACCTGATTGTCGATTTTGGTGCCTTCCCCGATCACGGTGTCGCGCAGGCTGCCCCGGTCGATGGTGGTTCCGGCGCCGACCTCGACGTCATTCTGGATCAGCACGCGTCCGGTCTGCGGCACCTTCAAATGCCCGTCCGGCCCGAAAAAGACAAAGCCAAAACCATCCTGCCCGATGCTACAGCCGGGATGGATCAGCACGTTGTTGCCAATCATGGCGGCCTGGATCGCGCAATGTGCCCCGACATTGCAGTCCCTGCCGATCTTGACGCCAGGTCCGATCACCGCGGCCGCCCCGATCACCGTGCCGGCGCCGATTTCGACGTCTGCGCCGATCACCGCCAGCGGATCGACCACGACGCCATCTTCCAAGCGCGCCGACGGATCGATGATCGCTGATGGCGCGATGCCTTCCATGCCGAACCAGGATTGCGGGCGCAAAGCATCGCTGTGCCATTCCCTCGCAACTTTCACGAAGGCGCGGAACGGCTGCGCGGCCCGCAGAACCACTACGTGTGACGGCACGCGCTTCTCGAAACGCTCGCTGACGAAGCACGCTCCCGCCCTGGTCAGAGCGAGCTGGTCGGAATATTTGAGGTTATCGAAGAACGTCAGGTGCATCGGGCCGGCTTCGTCGAGCGAAGCCAGTCCCCTGATTTGCCGGCCGCCCTGCGATGGATCGGCCAATTGGGCCTGCACCGACGCTGCGATCTCAGCGAGCGTCACCGGAGGCGGCTTCTGAAAAAAACTCGGCTGTGCCATTCAACCCGTCGTGGACCGGACGGCGCTTACGAAGCTCGAATCCGGTGCCTCGGCTCCTGCCTTTCACTTGAAGCCTTCTTTTGAAGCATTTTCTTCGGGCGAGCCAGTACCCTAGCTCACCCGAAGACGTTCTTAGAAGGAGGTGCCGCCGCCGAATTTGAACTGCTGGACCCGATCAAACTGACCCTTGGTCAGCGGCACGGCGTAGTCGAAGCGCAGCGGACCGAATGGCGAGGCCCAGATCAGACCGACACCCACCGAGGTACGGACAACGTTGCCGTCGTCATACTGCAATCCGAGGCAGGATCCGACATCGCTTGGCCCATTCGTACGCGCCGGCCGGCAACCTGCCACGTTGACCTCGCCCGTCTGCGCCCATCCCGTGGGGCCCTTGTAGTCAAACAGGCCGCCGGCATCGGCGTAAACCGAGCCCTTCAGACCGACTTCCTTGGGCAGGAACCAGAACGGCATCTGCAACTCGAACGAAGCGCCCCAATATTTGGTGCCGCCGAGCGCATCGCCCGTTCCGTACGGGTTGATATCGCGCGGACCGATGCCGTTCGGCGCAAAACCGCGAACCAGGTTCGGTCCCATCTGGAAGTGATCGAGCATGCGCAGATCGCTTCCGAGCTTGTTGAGCATGCCGCCCTGTAGATGGATCAGGCCAACAATATCGCCAACCAGCGGGGTGTAGTACTTCGCGTCGACCGCGCTCTTGAGGTAGCTGACATCGCCGCCGACGCCGGCAAAGTCTTGTTTGAAGTCGACCAACAGGCCATCGGTCGGGTTCCTGTTGTTGTCGAGCGTGTTGTAGGCCAGCGAGTAGCCGACTGCCGAGGTCAGCGTCTTGCCGCCGGCCAATTCCCGGCGAACCGGCAGCGAGGCCTCGCCGTCGCTGTAGCACCAGAGGCCCACGCCCGAAGTGTCGGTCGCGCCGAACTGCGTGCTGCCATTTGGATAATTGTTCCCGGGCAACTGCGCAAAGGCCGGCGTCGGATTGAAGGCCAGCAGTCCATTGCCTCCAATGATGTTGTTACAATTGGACAGATAGTCGGGCAGCGAAATCTTCTGCTGATAGATCGAATAGCGAAGCTGGAGCGACAGATCCTCGCGGAGCTGGAAACCGAGCCGCGGGCTGAAGCCGATCGTGCTGGTGCCGTAGGAAATGTAGCTGTTAGCCAACTGCTCGCGCTGGAACAGGTCGAGACCGAGCGCGACGCGGTAGTCGAGCAAATAAGGCTCGACGAACGACAGCGAATAGCCGCGCGCATACTGGCCGTAGGTCACCGATGCCTTGGCGTACAAGCCACGGCCGAGGAAGTTGCGTTCGGAAATGCTGACTTCCGCGAGCGCGCCGTCGGTGGTCGAATAGCCGCCCGACACCGAGAAGTCGCCGGTCGACTTCTCCTCAAGATCGACGATCAGGATCACGCGATCACTGGATGAGCCGGGTTCGGTAACGATCTTCACGTTCTTGAAGAAGTCGAGATTCTTCAGCCGCCGCTCGGCGCGATCGACCAGCGCGCGGTTATAGGCGTCGCCTTCGGAGAGATCGAACTCGCGGCGAATCACGTAGTCGCGGGTGCGGGTGTTGCCGCGAATATTGATGCGCTCGATGTAGGTTCGCGGGCCTTCGTCGACCGCAAAGGTGATCGCAACGGTGTGCTGCTCGAAATTGCGGTCGCCGCGCGGACGGACCACCGCGAATGCATAGCCGCGGCGCGAGGCCTCGATCTGCATTTCCTCGATCGACTTCTCAAGCGCCTCGGCGTTGTACACCGAGCCGACATTCACGCGCGAGAAGCCGCGCAGCGTGGTGGCATCGAGGGTCGGGATCGACGAGACGAAATTGACCTGAGCAACACGATATTGCTGGCCTTCCTCGATCTTGAAGGTGACCGAAAATCCCTTCTTCTCCGGGTCGTATTCGGTCAGCGCAGCGACCACCTGAACGTCGGCATAGCCGTTCTTCAGATAAAAACGGCGAATCAGGTCGCGGTCGGCCTCGACGCGGTCCGGATCGTAGACGTCGGCGCCGCCGAGGAAGCTCAGCAGGTTGGATTCGCGCGTCTTGATGACATCGCGCAGGCGATAGGACGAATAGGCGACGTTGCCGACGAACTCGATGGAACGGACGCCGGTCTTGACGCCCTCGTTGATCGTGAAGATCAGGTCGACGCGGTTGTTCGGCTGCTCGATGATTTCCGGGGTGACGCGCACGTCGTAGCGGCCGGTGCGGCGATAGATCTCCGCGATGCGCTGGGCATCGGACTGCACCAGCGGACGCGAGAATGTGCCGCGCGGCTTGGACTGGATTTCGGCCTGGAGCTGGTCGTCCTTGACCTTCTTGTTGCCCTCGAAGGCGACGCGGCCGATGACCGCGTTTTCGACCACGGTGACGACGATGCGGCCGCCCTGCTGGCTGATCCGGACGTCCTGGAACAGGCCGGTCTCGATCAGCGCCTTGAGGCCGTCGTCGATCTGAGCCTGGCCAAGCCGGCCGCCGGGACCGGGGCGGAAGTAGGAACGGATGGTCTCAACTTCGACGCGGCGGTTCCCCTCAACCACAATCGACGCAGCCGTCTGGGCAACCGCCTTCGACGAGACAAACGTCACCGCCAGCGTGGCGGTAACCGGCACAGCGAACATGATCAGGGCGGCGAGCAAGCCCCCCCGTACTCGCAATCCAACTTTCATGCGCGACGCGCCCTCGTCATTCCGGTGCCGACCCCATTACCCCCGAGGACCGGCCGATTCCCAACCTGTTGCTCTGCTTGTAGCCAAATTCGCCGGAGCGGCAAACGACTGAGGGCAGCGCAATTCCATTTTCATTCCAAGACGTTGCCAATGGGCAACGTCACAAAAAAGGCCCAATCAAGATTTCGTCGGCCAGAGGTGCAAAATGTCGTTGTAGGTGGCAAACACCATCAACATCAGCACCAACGCCAATCCGATTCGGAACCCCATTTCCTGCGCCCGCTCCGAGAGCGGACGTCCCCGTATCGCCTCCACTGCATAGAACAAAAGGTGACCACCATCGAGCAACGGCACCGGGAACAGGTTCAGAAGCCCGATCGAGATCGAAAGCACGGCCGTGAGGTGAATCAGGGCGGCAAGACCGATCGTGGCGACCTGCCCGGAGATTTGCGCGATTCGCAGCGGACCGCCGACCTGATCGGCCGCCTCGCGCCCGCTGAACACCCCGCCGATATAGGCAAAGGTGCGCTCCACCACGAACCAGGTTTCCTTCACCCCCAGCCAGGCGGCGGTGGCGGGATCGACACGTTCGGTCACGACGTCGCCGGGCGCAGTGGCGCGGGTGATTCCGAGCACGCCAAGCCGGTGCGTGTTGCCGAAGGCGTCCTTCACCTCGCGCAGCTCGGGCGTGCCCTTCAGCGTCACGGTCGCATCGCCGCGCTTGACGCTAAAGGTCAGTTGCTCGCCGGCGCGGACCCCGACAATGCGCTGCATGTCGGAGAACGATCCGATCGTCTTGCCGTCGATCGAGGTGACGATGTCGCCGACCTGGAAGCCGGCCGCGGCAGCGGCGCTATTGGCCTCGACCTTGTCGACGCGCGCGGTCGTGCTCGGCTTGCCGAAGAACGTGAACAGACAAGTGAAGATCACGATCGCGAGGATGAAATTCGCAATCGGACCGGCCGCGACGATGGCGGCGCGCGGACCCACCTTCTTGTGATGGAAGCTGCCGGCGCGCTCTTCCTCCGTCATGGTGGCCAGCGTCTCGGCCGATGGCGTGGAGGCCTCGGTATCGTCGCCGAAGAATTTGACATAACCGCCGAGCGGGATGGCGGAGACCTTCCAGCGCGTGCCGTGACGGTCATTGAAACCGAACAGCTCTGGCCCGAAGCCGACCGAGAACGTTAACACTTTCACGCCCGCCCAGCGGGCGACCAGAAAATGGCCGAGCTCGTGGAAGAACACCACGATCGTCAGCACGAACAAAAAGGGGATCACGTAACCGATGAGCCCATGGCTCAACGTATTGAAGCTATTCAGTAAAAGATCGGACATCCGATTCCCCTCGACAAGGGCCAACGGCCCCGTCCCCAACCCTCTAAAATGCCTTTAAGGCAATTTGAGGCAATAGGGAGGCGGCCTTATTTCGCGCGATATGGTCAATGGAAATCGCATCATCCGCTGAGGTCAGCGGCGCGCGATTGCCGGTGCGAATCCAGTCGTTCAGCGTCGCCTCGACGAGGCGTGCGATGCCGCCGAATCTGATCTTGCCGGCCACGAAAGCGGCGACCGCAATTTCGTTGGCGGCGTTGTAGACGGTGGTCGCGCCACGCCCCGTCCGCAGCGCCTCATAGGCAAGCCGCAGCGCCGGAAAACGCTCGAAGTCGGGCGCTTCAAAAGTGAGCTGGCCGATCTTCGCGAGATCGAGCTTGGCGGAAGGTCCGACGATGCGGTCAGGCCATCCGAGGCAATGTGCAATCGGAATGCGCATGTCCGGCGTGCCGAGCTGCGCCACCACCGAACGGTCGGAGAACTCGACCATGCCGTGGATGATCGACTGCGGATGCACCAGCACGTCGATCTCGTCCGGCGTCAGCGCAAACAGGTAGGACGCTTCGATCACCTCGAGGCCCTTGTTCATCATCGACGCGGAATCGATGGTGATCTTCTGGCCCATGCTCCAGTTCGGATGCTTGAGCGCCTGCTCGAGCGTCGCCTGCTCGATATCGGCAGGTGCCCAGGTGCGGAACGGTCCGCCGGAGGCCGTGATGATGACGCGAACAAGCTCTTCGCGATTGCCCGAGGAGAGCGCCTGGAACAGCGCGTTGTGTTCGGAATCCGCGGGCAGAATGCAGGCGCCCGCTTTCGCCGCCCGCTGCATGAAGAAATCGCCGGCACAAACGAGGCATTCCTTGTTGGCGAGCGCCACCGCGGCACCACGGTCGACGGCGGCAAGCGCCGGCTTCAGCCCGGCGGCGCCGCTGACGGCGGCCATCACCCAATCGGCCGGCCGCGCGGCAGCTTCGATGATGGCGCTCTCGCCCGCCCCGCATTCGGTACGGGTGCCGACAAGCGCCTCCTTCAATTCGCCAAGACGCGAGGGATCGGCGATGGCCGCGAAACGCGCATTGAATTCCTTCGCCAACTTCGCCAGCGCCTGCACATTGCCGTTCGCGGTCAACGCCTCGACCTGGTAGCGGTCGCGTGCGCCGCGCAGCAAATCCATGGTGCTATCGCCGATCGAGCCGGTCGCGCCCAGCACCGTCACGCTGCGCACGGCGGACGCGGCAGCTTTGTTGTTACGCAATGGAACAGCGCTCATAGCCTCACCAAACCATAAGACCGCGGCCGACGCCATCGGCGCCACCCCGCAAAAATCCTAAAATCGCCGCAACCACGACGGCGGCGACAAAGCCGTCCAGCCGATCCATCAGCCCGCCATGGCCGGGAATGATGTGGCTCGAATCCTTGACGCCGAAGCGCCGCTTTACCGCGGACTCGAACAGATCGCCAAGCTGAGAAACGACCGAAAGAAACCCGCCTAACAGCAGCAACGGGCCGGCTTTTCCGAGATTGAGCGCGGCAAAGCCCGCCGCCACGGCAAGGCTCAGCGCGAATCCGCCGATCGCACCGGCCCAGGTCTTGTTGGGGCTCACGCGCGGCCACAATTTCGGGCCCCCAATACCCCGGCCGGCAAAATAGCCGCCGATATCGCTCACCCAGACCACCAGCAGCACGAAGATCAGCGCTAAAAAGCCGCTGCCGGGATCGAGACGCACCAGGACCGACGCAACTTCAGCCGCTGCCGCATATAGAAATCCCGCGCCCGTCCAGTTCCGCCGCTCCGATGACAACAGCGTGACCACGACAAATCCGCTCAGCAAGACGATCAACGCTGCATCAATGCGTCCGGCGATGAGGCAAATCCCGGCGACCGCCAGCGACGCAACACCGGGCACGGTGACACGCAGGTCGCGGGCGAGGCCTATGATCATCAGCCATTCGAGAAACAGCCCGATGCATGCGAGCGTCACCAGCACGGCCCACAGCCAGCCGCCGGCATAGGCCATCGCAAGCGCCAGCGGGGCGAGCACCAGCGCGGCCACGACCCGCATCAGGAGATTACGCGATCCCTGCCCGGCTGCCGCCGCCGGCGCGGCCTCGCCCTCGGTCACGAGCCGGTTTTCGCGGCAAGGCCGCCGAAACGGCGTTCGCGCCGGGCATATTCGGCGACCGCGCTTTCAAGCGCGGCCTTGTCGAAATCCGGCCAGTGGATCGGCACGAACACAAGCTCGCTGTAGGCCGCCTGCCACATCAGGAAGTTCGACAGCCGCTGTTCGCCGCTGGTGCGGATGATCAGGTCGGGATCGGGAATGTCGGGAGCATCGAGATAGCGGCCGAGCGCGTCGGCATCGATCGTGGCCGGATCGCGCTTGCCTTCGGCGACTTCGTGCGCGAGGCGCTGCGCGGCGGCAGCGATCTCCTGACGCGAGCCGTAGTTGAAGGCGACGATGAGATTGAGTCGGGTGTTGTTGCGCGTCAGTTCTTCGGCTTCATTGAGCAGCGCGCAGATATCGCTCTCGAGGCCCGCGCGCTCGCCGATCACGCGCACCCGCACGCCGTCGCTGTGCAGGGTTGCGAGATCGTTGCGGATGAAGCGGCGAAGCAGGCCGAAGAGATCGCCGATCTCGGTCGCCGGGCGCGACCAGTTTTCCGAGCTGAACGAGAAGATGGTGAGATAGACGATGCCGAGCTCGTGGGCCGCGCGAACCACGCGGCGCAGGGCTTCGACGCCGCGGCGGTGACCTTCTGCGCGCGGCAGCCCGCGCGCCGCCGCCCAGCGCCCATTCCCATCCATGATGATGGCCACATGGAGGGGACCAGCGGATCGGTCCGGTCCATCGGTTGCAGGCACTGCGGCGTTCGTCATTCGATCAATTCCTAGACCGTAAGGATTTCCTTTTCCTTCGCCGCAAGCAACGCATCGATTTCCGAAATCGTACCATCGGTCGCCTTCTGCACATCATTGGAGAGGCGCTCCTGGTCGTCTTCGGATATCTCGTGGTTCTTCTCGAGCTTCTTGACGATATCGAGCCCGTCACGACGCACGTGGCGCACGGCAACGCGCGCCGCTTCCGCATATTTGTGCGCGACTTTTACCAATTCCTTGCGGCGATCCGCGTTGAGTTCGGGAATCCGCAAGCGCAGCACCTGGCCTTCGGTCGCCGGGCTCAAACCAAGATTTGAATCCACAATCGCCTTTTCGACGGCTTTCACCATCGACTTGTCCCAGACCTGAACCGAAAGCATCCGGGGTTCCGGCACGCTGATGGTGGCAAGCTGATTTAGCGGCATATGCGAGCCGTAGGCCTCCACCTGCACGGGTTCCAGCATGGAAGCCGCTGCACGGCCGGTCCGCAATCCGCCGAGCTCATGTTTGAGCGATTGGGTGGCGCCCTGCATGCGGCGCTTCAATTCATTGATATCGAAACCAGGCGTGGGCATAACCCTCTCCCTTCCTCAAGATTCTCGCCGCCTTGCTCCGCCTCGAATCTGACGCGGCGGAGAGACCGTTCAACCGGCGACGATGGTACCGTGGCCTGTGCCACGCAAGATCGCGCCGATCGAGCCCGGCTCGGCGATCGAGAAGACGATGATAGGCAGCGATGTCTCGCGGGCAAGCGCGAATGCGGTGGCGTCCATCACCTTGTAGCCGCCTTCAATCGCCTGTGAATGGGTCAGGCGGTCGAAACGTTTGGCCGACGGATCCTTCTTGGGGTCGGCCGTGTAGACGCCGTCGACATTGGTGGCCTTCAGCACCGCCTGGGCGCCGATTTCGGCCGCGCGCAGCACCGCCGTCGTGTCGGTCGTGAAGAAGGGATTGCCGGTTCCGCCGCCGAGCAGCACGATCCGTCCCTCGGCCAGGTATTTGTGCGCCGCACCGCGGGTAAAGAGCTCCGAAATCTCCGGCATCACGAAGGCCGACAGCGTGCGCGCCGGAGAGCCCTTGCGCTCGATCGCCGCCTCCAGCGCGAGGCAGTTCATCATGGTAGCTAGCATGCCCATGGTGTCGCCGGTCGGACGGGAGACGCCACGGGAGGAAACTTCCACGCCGCGAACCATGTTGCCGCCGCCGACAACCACCGCGACTTCAGAACCAAGCTGGCGCGCGGCGATCAATTCGCCCGCAATGCGGTCCACCGTCGGCTGATCGATGCCGAAGCCGTGGCCGCCGGCGAGATATTCGCCCGAAAGCTTGACCACGACGCGACGATAGACCGGCTCAGCCATTTCGAATCGCTTTCCTGTCCCGCGCAGGCCTGCCCTTCGGGCGCTGTTAGCGCCCGCAAGAGCCTGGCCAGCGGGTTACTTCTTGCCGCTGGCGGCCGCGACTTCGGCTGCGAAATCGGATTCCTGCTTCTCGATTCCCTCGCCGAGAGCATAGCGCACAAAGCCAGTGATCTTGATGGGACCGCCGACCTTGCCCTCAGCTTCCTTCACGGCCTGGGCAACCGACTTGCCGCTGTCGTGGATGAAGGCCTGCTCGAGCAGACAGACTTCCTTGTAGAAGGTTTTCAAGCCCGACTCGACGATCTTCTCGATCACGTTCTCCGGCTTGCCCTGCTGACGATACTTGTCAGCGAGCACGTCCTTTTCGCGCTTGACGATTTCAGGATCGAGGCCGGCCGGGTCCAGCGCCTGCGGATTGGCCGCGGCGACGTGCATGGCGAGCTGACGCCCGAGTACGGCGAGCTCATCGGTCTTGCCCGAAGACTCCAGCGCGACGATCACGCCCATCTTGCCGGCACCGTCGATGACGGCGTTGTGGATGTAGCTCGATACCACGCCCTGCTTCACTTCGAGCAAAGCTGCGCGGCGCAGCGTCATGTTCTCGCCGATGGTGGCGATCGCGTCCGAGATTGCGGTCTCGACCGTGACAGAGCCGACCTTGGCGGCCTTGATCTTCTCGACATCCGCGCCGACGTCGAGCGCGACCTGGGCGATCATCTTGACGAGGCCCTGGAACTGCTCGTTGCGCGCAACGAAGTCGGTTTCCGAATTGACCTCGACCACGACGCCCTTGGTGCCCTTGGTAAGAGCGCTGATCAGGCCTTCAGCCGCGACGCGGCCGGATTTCTTGGCGGCCTTGGAGAGGCCCTTCTTGCGCAGCCAGTCCTGCGCAGCCTCCATATCGCCACCGGTCTCGGTAAGCGCGGCCTTGCAATCCATCATGCCCGCGCCGGTTGACTCGCGCAGATCCTTGACCATCGCTGCGGTGATTGTGGCCACTTTTGTGTCTGCCATCTCTGGATGTCCTTTGTGCCTGTCTGAGCGACCACCGCGGGACCAACGTCCACGCCGCCGTCGACTATCAGGGCCTATTTAGTTGGGAAGCGCGTGGCCGGAATGCCCGGCCACCTTACTATTATCGTTTGAGCATGATCCTTTTCGGAAAAACCGGGATCATGCTCCGCCCGCTTATTCCGCTTCCGCGGTGAGCGCCTTGGCCTTGGCGACCCAGGCATCGGCGCGGCTCGAAAGACCGACCTCTTCGCCGATCTTGTGCGCGGTGTCGTGATCGAGTTCGGCAAGCTGCCAGTAGTGGAAGATGCCGAGGTCGTTGAACTTCTTCTCGATCGCGCCGGACACGCCCGGCAGCTTCTTGAGATCGTCGGCCGGGCCGCGCGGACCGGCGAGACCCTGGAAGCCCGATGCCGTCGCCGGGACTTCCTCCTGCACCGGCTTCGTCGCGGCGCCGATATCGATACCGGCGTCGCCCTGCGCACGGGAAATGCCGTCGATCACAGCCCGGGCCATCAGGTCGCAATACAGCGAAATGGCACGGCCGGCGTCGTCATTGCCCGGCACCACATAGGTGATGCCCTTCGGGTCGGAATTGGTATCAACGATCGCGGCAACAGGAATATTGAGCCGCTGCGCTTCCTGGATCGCGATGTCTTCCTTGTTGGTGTCGATCACGAAGATCATGTCGGGAAGACCGCCCATGTCCTTGATGCCGCCGAGCGAACGGTCGAGCTTGTCGCGCTCGCGCTGTAGCGTCAGCCGCTCCTTCTTGGTGTAGGAGTTGGCTTCGCCGGACGAGAGCACTTCGTCGAGGTGACGCAGGCGCTTGATCGAGCCGGAAATCGTCTTCCAGTTGGTCAGCGTACCGCCGAGCCAGCGCGAGTTGACGAAATACTGCGCCGAGCGCTTGGCGGCTTCGGCGACGCCATCCTGCGCCTGCCGCTTGGTGCCGACGAACAGCACGCGGCCGCCCTTGGCGACGGTGTCGCTGACGGCCTGCAAGGCACGGTGCAGCATCGGCACGGTCTGCGCGAGGTCGATGATGTGGATGTTGTTGCGGGCGCCGAAAATGTACTCCGCCATTTTCGGATTCCAGCGGTGACTCTGGTGGCCAAAGTGCACGCCAGCTTCGAGAAGCTGACGCATAGAGAATTCGGGTAGCGCCATAGGTTTAGTTCTCCGGTTGGTTCCTCCGGAAACGTGTGAGCAAACGAGCCTTTTGCGGCCCGGTTGCCACCGGACGGCCTTCTACAGCCATGTTTCCGTGTGAGATGGCGCGGCTTATAGAGGCGCGGAAGCGATTTCGCAAGGATTTCTCGCGCCTCTGCCCACGAACCGTCCGGAAAAAAGCCTCCGGTCAGCCCCCGGGAAAGGGACTGACCGGTGCGTTTTTCAGCATCTGGGCACGCCGGGCGGGCACCGCTTGGCGGCCGCCGCCGGCGGGGGTGCCGCCGGCCGGGCCATTGGCGGTGGCGCCATGGGTCTCGCCATCGCCGGCGGTGGCGCGGCTGGACGAGCCATCTGGGGCATCGGGCGAGCCATCTGCGGCGGCGGGGCCGCGATTCTTGGCTGTGGCGGCGGGGCCGCGATTCGCGGCGCCGGCGGTGGCGGCGCGGCCATCCGCGGCGGCGGAGCCGTCATCCGTGGCGCTGGCGCCGGCGGAGGCGTTGGCCTTGCCAGTTGCGGCGCGGGCCGCGGCGGTGCCGCAGTTGGTGCCTGCACCGACGGCGGCGGACCGGACGGCCTCGGCGCAACGGCCGTGTTCGGCCTCGCCGGCAGATTGGCTACGCCGGGCGCAGGCGCCGGAGGCGCCATCCCCGGCCTGGGCCGCGAATCCGGCGCGATCGGCCGGGCGCCAGCCGGTCCTGGGCCAGCCCGTCCTGGCCCAGCCGGTCCTGGACCCGCGGCATTCGGAGCACCGGCCCCTGGAGGTGGCGCATTCGCAGTCTGCCCCCTTGGGGCACCTACGGCGCCGGGCACGGTAGCGGCGGCAGGCGGCTGCTGACCAGGTGGAAGGCCGGGCCTGGCATTGGGACCACCGGCTGGCGGCCCTCCGGTCGCCGTGCGCGGCGGCGCCAGCGGGGCCCCTTTGGTGCCCGGCACGGGCAGCGTATTGGCCCTCGGCAGTGGTTGGCCCGCAGGCGGCGCAGTCGGCGAAACATTGGCCGGCAGCGGCGCAGGCGCGCCACCTCCCCTCGGGCCCTGCGGCCCCTGGAGCCCTTGAGGCGCACCACCAAGCGCCCCCGGAGGTCCCCGCCGCCCCTCCCGAGGATTGATCGAGGCGCTTGGCGGCACTGGCGCCTTTCCCTGCTGGATCAGCGAGGCTCTTTGCGCGACTGACGGAGGCAATCCCGGCGAGGCCATGCCGCGCGGCGCAATCATAGGAGGCCCACCCGGACGGCCGCCCGGGCCGGGTCGGCCGCCGGGCGTCATTGCACCCGGTGGCGGCGGGCGGTTGATGACGGTGTCGATCATCCGCCTGTTGTGGATGTTGGCGTAGATGATGTTGTTCGGCGGCGGCCGAACGTAGATCGGCGGCCGGACATAGACCGGGAACGGCACGAACACCGGCTGCGGCAGGATGAACAGTCCGATCGGCGGCGGCGGTGGCTCCAGCACGACAAAATCGGCCGGCGGCGGCGGCAGGAAGAATACCGGCGGTGGCGGCGGCGGCGCGAAGTCGAAGTACGGATCGTCGAATGCCAGCACGGGGCGATCGACATAGACGAACTCTTCGGGCGGCGGTGGCGGCACGTCGTAGTCCATCATGGCGAACGATGGCGGCGGCTCTGCGGGCGCCGTCAGGATGGCGAGGCGCCGGCGCGCATCAGCCGCGTGGGGACCGTTCGGATAGCGGCGCAGATACGACCAGTACGCGTCCGGCGTATCGGCGCGATAGGTACGCTGCCAGACGGTCGCCTCGCGCCGCGCGGCCGCGAGCGCCCGCACGCGTTTGGCCATGGGATCATCGGGATAGGCTGCGATAAATTCGTCGTAGCCGGCCAGCGTGTCGCGCTCGAGTGCAGCGGCATAGGCGTCCTGCACGCCGAGATCGCGGATCGGCTTGTTGCGGACAGCCGCGGCCTGATCCGGCGGCGCCTGCACCGGCGCATCGGGCGCGCGGTCGAAGAACACGAAATTGGTGTCGACCTTCTGCGCATGCCAAGGCACTTGCGCACCCTTGGTGGCCTCATTGACGCGCAGCCTCACGCGGTCGAACAGCTCGGGAAGCGGCAGGCCGCCGGTGCGGATCATCTCGGCGAGCGCCTGCGCATAGGCGCCGTAGGACCCCTCCTCGAGCGGCGCGACGGTGCCCGGCGCGGCGTTGAAGGCGATCAGCATATGCGGCTCGGGTTCGATCAGCGCGAGGCCGCTGGCGATCGGCTGGCCGCCCTCGATAAACGGCTGCGGCCGCGCCGTATCCAGCACGACGATCCCTGCCTTCAACGGGAGCGAGGCAAGCAGGCGCAGATAATCGCTGATCCGCAATCCCTCGACCGGGATGTCCGTCTCGCGGTTGATCGGAGCGTCGACGGGAATGAAATAGTTCTCGCCGGCAAGCTGCATGCCGTAGCCCGCCAGATAGACCATCGCGACCGTGTCCGGCCCCGACGTCTCGGCTTTTTGGATAAAATCGCGAAAACTCTTGCGCAGCGTGTCGCCGTCGAGATCGCGCGCGCCGACGACGTCGAAGCCTGCCGCCTGTAGGGTTTGCGCGATCAGGCCCGCGTCATTGGCGGCGGTCGCCAGCGGCGACTTGGCGTAAGCGCCATTGCCGACCACGAGCGCGATGCGCTTTTCCTGTTGCTGGGCAGCCGCGAGACCTGGAACCCCGATCATGAGGGTCAGGGACAGCAGGAAAATGGAAAGGCCGGTAGCCGCGCGCATGGTTCATCCACCCAAGGTGCTCGAAGGTTCTTGCGTCGCGTATCAGGCGCGCCGCTTGCTGAACAGGATTTGAACGAATAGCGCTGCGATTAAGGCGAAAACAGTCCCGTTCACATGTTCCGGCGTCCTAGAGGGTCTGCACGTCCACCACGCCTGACACCGCTTTCAGGGCTCCGGCGATCTGCGGGGAGACCTTGAAGCGGCCCGGCAGCTTCATTTCCACCTCGGTCTCGAGGTCGAGCATGATCACCAGCGAGACGTCGGCATCGCCACCATTGGAGGCCACTGGCGCCGCCTTTGCGGGGGATGCCGCCTTGCCCGAGCCGTTTGCGGGCGCTGCCTCGGGCATGTTGAGACGCCTTGCGATGGAATCGAGCGGCTTGGTGTCGCGAACGAAGATGCGAAGTCCCTTTTGTGTCTTGGCGGCGGCGTCATCCAGCGGCTCGGCATGCAGCACGCGGGCGCGCACGTCCTCGCCCTGTAGTTCGGCGCCGAGCTGCAACAGCACCGCCGCGCCCGGCTCCAGCACGTCGCGATACTGCGCCAGCCCTTCGGAGAACAGCACCGCCTCGAAATGGCCGGTCGGATCGGACAGGCCCATGATACCCATCTTGTTGCCGGTCTTGGTGCGGCGCTCCATGCGTGAGACCACCGTGGCCGCCACCTTGCCGGCCGTCGCGCCGGTTTTGACCGCACGCGAAAACTCGGCCCAGGACTGCACGCGCAGACGCTTCAGGATGGTGGCGTAATCGTCGAGCGGATGGCCGGACAGGAAGAAGCCGATCGCGTCATATTCGCGCCGCAGCCGGTCGGCCGGCAGCCAGGGCTCGACCTGCGGCAGCATGATGGTCGGCGCGTCGGCGGCGCCGCCGAACATGTCGTTCTGCCCGATCGTCGCCGCCTCGTGGCTGCGCTGACAGGCAGCTAAGATCGCATCCGCACCGGCAAAGACGCGCGCGCGGTTCGGCTCCAGCGTGTCGAATGCACCGGCCGCAGCCAGGCTCTCGATGATGCGCTTGTTGATGGCGCGGGGATTCACGCGGTTGGCAAAATCCGCAAGCGAGGTGAACAGGCCCTTCTTGCGTTCCTCGACGATCTGCTCGATGGCCTGCGGACCGACACCCTTGAGCGCTGCGAGCGCATAGTGAATCTTGCCGTCGCTCACTTCAAAGGTGGGACCGGAGCGGTTGATGTTGGGCGGCTCGACCTTGATGCCGAGGCGCTGCGCCTCGGAGCGGAATTCGGAGAGCTTGTCAGTATTGTTGAGATCGAGCGTCATCGACGCTGCGATGAATTCGACGGGGTAATGCGCCTTCATATAGGCGGTGTGATAGGACACCAGTGCATAGGCCGCCGCGTGGCTCTTGTTGAAGCCGTAGTCGGCGAACTTTGCCAGCAGTTCGAAGATAGTGTCCGCCTGCCCTTTCGGCACGTTGTTCTTGACCGAGCCGGCGACGAACACCGCGCGCTGCTTCTCCATCTCGGCGCGGATTTTCTTACCCATCGCGCGGCGAAGCAGGTCGGCGTCGCCGAGCGAATAGCCGGCCATCACCTGAGCGATCTGCATCACCTGCTCCTGGTAGATGATGACGCCGAACGTCTCTTTAAGGATCGGCTCCAGCATCGGATGCAGATATTCCGGCTCCTCGTCGCCATGCTTGCGCGCGCAATAGGTAGGGATGTTCGCCATCGGACCCGGCCGATACAACGCGACCAGCGCGATGATGTCCTCGAAGCGGTCGGGCCGCATGTCGACCAGCGCGCGACGCATGCCCTGACTTTCAACCTGGAACACGCCGACCACGTCGCCCCGCGCCAGCATCTGGTAACTGGGCGCATCATCCAGCGGCAGCGTCGGCAGATCGACATGGATGTCGCGCTGCTTGAGCAATTTGACGGCGACATCCAGCACCGTCAGCGTCTTCAGACCCAGGAAGTCGAATTTAACGAGGCCGGCCGGCTCCACCCACTTCATGTTGAACTGGGTGACCGGCATGTCGGATTTGGGATCGCGGTAGAGCGGCACCAGTTCGCTCAAGGGGCGATCGCCGATCACGATGCCGGCGGCATGGGTGGAGGCATGCCGCGTCAGGCCTTCGAGGCGTTGCGCAATGTCGAAGGCACGCGCGACGACGGCGTCCTCATCGCGGAACGCCTGAAGCTTTGGTTCGCTCGCGATCGCCGCCGCCAGCGTCACGGGCGCTGCCGGGTTCTGCGGTACCAGTTTTGTCAGCTTGTCGACCTGCCCATAGGGCATCTGCAAGACGCGGCCGACGTCGCGCAACACGCCGCGCGCCTGTAGCGTACCGAAGGTGATGATCTGGGCAACCTGGTCGCGCCCGTAGCGCTGCTGGACGTAATCGATCACCTCGCCGCGGCGGTCCTGGCAGAAGTCGATGTCGAAGTCCGGCATCGACACGCGCTCGGGATTGAGGAAGCGCTCGAACAGCAGCCCAAAGCGGATCGGATCGAGGTCAGTAATGGTCAGTGCGTAGGCGACCAGCGAGCCTGCGCCCGAACCGCGGCCCGGCCCGACCGGAATGCCTTGCGACTTCGCGTGCTTGATGAAGTCGGACACGATCAGGAAGTAACCCGAATAGTTCATGCGGGTGATGACATCGATCTCGAAGGCGAGACGCTTGCTGTAGTCCTCCTCGGTGGTGCCTTGCGAAAGGCCGTGAACCGAAAGCCGGCGGGCGAGCCCCTCCTCCGCCTGCCGGCGCAGCTCCTGATTTTCCTCTTCCTGCGCGTTGGCGCCGGCGCCGACGGTGAAGCGCGGCAGAATCGGCTTGCGCGTCTTCGGGCGGAACGAGCAGCGCTCGGCGATTTCGACGGTGGATGCGAGTGCCTCGGGAATGTCGGCGAACAGCACCGCCATTTCGGCGCGCGTCTTGAAGCGATGGTCCGGGGTCAATTGCTCACGGTCGGTCTCGGCGATCAGCCGGCCGCCGGCGATGCAGAGCAGCGCATCGTGGGATTCGTAATCATCTGTGCTTGCGAAATACGGCTCGTTGGTCGCGACCAGCGGCAGGCCCTTGCCATAGGCGATGTCGATCAGCCCGCCCTCGACGCGGCGTTCCCTGTCGATGCCGTGGCGCTGCAATTCGATGTAGAGGCGGTCGCCGAAGCGGCTGGCCAGCCGCTCGCTGCGCGAAGCCGCAAGTTCGATATTGCCGGCGCCAAGCGCCAGCGCGATCGGTCCATCCGGTCCGCCGGTAAGTGCGATCAGGTCGTCGGCATCGCCTTCCAGCCAGTCGAATTTGATGTGCGGCGCCTGGTGAACCGGTGTCTCGAGAAAGGCGCGCGAATTCAGCCGCATCAGGCTGCGATAGCCGCGTTCGCGGGCGGCGAGCAGCACGATCCTTGACGGCGCGGCCAGCGAATTGCGCGCATTGGGATCCTGGTCGCCGAAATCGATGGCGAGTTCGCAGCCGACTATCGGCTGGATGCCGTAGCCCGCCATCTTGTCGGAGAACTCCAGCGCCCCGAACATGTTGTCGGTGTCGGTCAGCGCCAGCGCGGGCTGGCGGTCGGCCTTGGCCAGTTCGCCGAGCTTGGCGATCTTGATGGAGCCCTTCAGCAGCGAATAGGCGGAATGGACATGGAGATGGACGAATCCGGCGCTGGACATCG
Organism: Bradyrhizobium lablabi; assembly: GCF_018129385.1. Taxonomy (GTDB): domain Bacteria; phylum Pseudomonadota; class Alphaproteobacteria; order Rhizobiales; family Xanthobacteraceae; genus Bradyrhizobium; species Bradyrhizobium lablabi_C. Next base: position 115,755 of record NZ_JAFCLN010000002.1, on the reverse strand, counting down.
GCGGCAAAAACTTCTGCGTCAGGGATGAGGCGATCGCCGGACCTTCGCCGACTCGCTTTCGCGATGGTGGAGCCTCCGACCTGGGGAGTCCACGCGGAACAGCCGATCCGGCGTCACCGTCCCGCTTTTCCCCAACGGCCCCATCCCGCCCTTCGGACGCGACGGCGTCAGAGCTGCGGAATGAGCTGCGCCCATACCGCGATCATGCCCACGAACAGCGTAATCGACGCCAATGCGGCAGCTTCCTCGACGAAAATCTTCAACATGGCCCGTCTCCCATCGGCTCCATCGACCAGAACGTACCGAGAACAATGTTCCTTTTTCGTTCTATCCGTCAAGCCGGGAAATCCGGACACAATTCGCAGCGTTAACAAATGGTTTAAGGCGCTAGGCGTTGGGCCCTTGCGAAGGTGAGTTGACGGAAACCCACCTGCCCGGCTTGGGTGAGACCAGAGAATCGATCAGCGCCGTCGCGGGCCACGGGCCAGAAACTGGAGACTTTCATGCGTAACGCAATCATGGCCATCCTGACCGTCGGCGGACTCGCTGCGATCGGCACCGCGCCGGCCGAGGCCGTCGGCACCCGCTATCCGTTCTGCATCACGGGACCGGAGCAACCGGGCCTGAGCAACTGCACGTTCATCAGCTACGAGCAGTGCCAGGCGACCGCGTCCGGCCGGCGGCTGTGGTGCGTCGAGAATCCCTACTTTGTGGACGAGAGCGCTCCGCCGCGCACCTCCGGGCGCCGCCTGCCCCCGGCCCTGCCTCCGCCGCCGGGCTATCGCACGTATTGACCGCCATCGCGGTTCATCCAGCGAACGTGAATTGACGCGCACGTGTCGGCCCTGTCTGCTCCAAAATTGAAAGCTGGAGCGCCGATGCGAGGCCTGCTGTTGGCGCTGACGTTGGTGGGTGCGGCGTGCGCAATGCCGGCGATGGCGCGCGACTATCCCTATTGCATCAAGGGTTGCGATTTTGATGCATCTCGCGGCGACTGCAGCTTCACGAGCTACCGGCAATGTCAGGCGACGGCCGCCGGCCGCGACGCCTGGTGCGCCGAAAATCCCGACTACAATGCCAAGGCGGAAATGCGTGATGACCGCGGCCGCCAGTCCCGGAGGAGGTTGTGATGCGCATTCCAGCTTTGGCCATTTTGGCGACCGCGGCAGTTTCCCTCGCGAGCCCTGCGACGGCCCAAACATATGCGGGCTATCCGGTCTGCCTGCATGTGTACGGACCGATCACTTATTACGAGTGCAACTATACTTCGATTGCCCAATGCAATATCTCGGCATCAGGCCGGGCAGCCCAGTGCGTGGTCAATCCCTATACAGCCCAGGCCGCCATGGGCCCGGCGCGGGCTTACAAGCGGCGTCCGGCCTATTACTAGGAATTACTCCAGTTCAACCACCTGCCCGTCGACCAGCGAGACACGGCGGTCCATGCGGTTGGCCAGATCCATGTTGTGGGTGGCGATCAGCATTGCCACGCGCGTGGCGCGGACCAATTGCATCAGCGCATTGAAGACGTGATCGGCGGTGCCTGGATCGAGATTTCCGGTCGGCTCGTCGGCCAACAGCACCCGCGGCGCGTTGGCGACGGCGCGTGCAATCGCAACCCGCTGCTGTTCGCCGCCGGATAGTTCCGCCGGCCGGTGTGAGACGCGCTCGCCAAGGCCAAGATACGACAGGATTTCGGTCGAGCGCTTGACGGTCTCGCTGCGCTTCAGCCCGCGGATCATCTGCGGCAGCATGACGTTTTCGAGCGCGGTGAATTCCGGCAGCAGCCGGTGCGACTGGTAAACGAAGCCGATATCCGAGCGCCGGATCTGCGTGCGCTCCGTATCGGACAATTGCGAGGTCGGCGCACCGCCAACATAGACCTCGCCATCGTCGGGGGTCTCCAGCAGGCCGGCGATATGCAGCAGCGTCGACTTGCCCGAGCCGGAAGGCGCGACCAGCGCCACCGATTGCCCGGCCCAAAGCGCAAGCTTTGCGCCGTTGAGGATCGTCAGCGTCGACTCGCCTTGCGTGTACTGGCGCTTGATATCGTGAAGATAGACCACCGGTACATCTTCCGCCCCCTGCTGCTGCTCCATCGGGCCCTCACTCGTACCGGAGCGCATCGACGGGATCGAGGCGCGCGGCACGCCATGACGGGTAGAGCGTGGCCAGGAAGGAAAGCGTCAGCGCCATGACCACGACAGCGGTGGTCTCGCCTACATCGATCTCGGCAGGCAGTCGCGACAGGAAATACAGTTCCGGCGAGAACAGTTCGGTGTTGGTGAGCCAGGACAGGAACTGCCGGATCGATTCGATGTTCAGGCAGATCAGCATGCCGACGAAAAAGCCCGTCAGCGTGCCGACGACGCCAATGGCCGCACCCGTGATAAGGAACACCCGCATGATGGAGCCCTGCGAGGCGCCCATCGTGCGCAGGATCGCAATGTCCTGGCCCTTGTCCTTCACCAGCATGATCAGGCCGGAGACGATGTTCAGCGCCGCCACCAGCACGATCATGGTCAGGATCAGGAACATTACGTTGCGCTCGACCTGTAGCGCATTGAAGAAGGTCGAATTGCGCTGACGCCAGTCGACCAAAAATACCGGCCGGCCGGCGGCTTCGGTCACGGACTTGCGAAACGTGTCGATGCGATCGGGGTTGGTCGTGAATACCTCGATCGCAGTGACGTCATTGTTGCGGTTGAAATAGGCCTGCGCCTCCGGCAGCGGCATGAACACGAAGCCTGCGTCGTATTCAGACATGCCGATCTCGAACACGGCGGCGACGCGATAGGGTTTGATGCGCGGCGTCGTGCCCATCGGCGTCACTGCGCCGCGCGGCGCCACCAGCGTGATGCTGTCGCCGGCATGCAGCGACAATTGATCGGCGAGCCGGCGGCCGATCGCGACACCCTGCCCTTCGTCAAAGCCCTCGAGCGAGCCCTGCTTGATGTTCTTGGCGATGGACGTGAGGTTGTTGAGGTCCTCGGCGCGCATGCCGCGCACCAGCACACCGGAGGCATTGAATGCCGAGGACGCCAGCGCCTGGCCGTCGACCACGGGCGCGGCGAGCCGGATGCCCTGCACCTGGCTGATACGGTCGGCGACGTCCTTCCAGTCGGTCAGCGGCGATTCCAGCGGCTGCACCAGGATGTGGCCGTTGAGGCCGAGAATCTTGTCCAGCAGTTCCTTGCGGAAGCCGTTCATCACCGCCATCACGATGATCAGCGTCGCAACGCCCAGCATGATGCCGAGGAAGGAAAACCCGGCGATCACGGAAATAAAACCTTCCTTGCGGCGCGCCCGCAGATAGCGCCCGGACAATAGCCACTCGAATGGCGCGAAAGGTGCTGTGCGGAGTGGCTCGTTCATGGCGTTGTCCATCAGCCGTACCTCAGCGCGTCGACGGGATCGAGGCGGGCGGCCCGCCAGGACGGGTAGAGCGTCGCCAGGAACGACAGCGCCAGCGCCATGACCACCACGGCGGCAACCTCGCCGAACGCGATTTCGGCAGGAAGCTTCGAGAGGAAATACAGATCGCGCGGAAACAAGTCGGTGTTGGTCAGCCAGGACAGAAACCGCTCAAGCGCTTCGATGTTCAGCGAGATGACCAAACCGACCACGACCCCTGTCAGCGTGCCGACGACGCCGATCGCAGCGCCGGTAATCAGGAACACCCGCATGACCGCCCCCTGCGAAGCGCCCATGGTGCGCAGGATTGCGATATCCTGGCCCTTGTCCTTCACCAGCATGATCAGGCCGGAGACGATGTTGAGCGCCGCCACCAGCACGATCATGGTCAGGATCAGGAACATGACATTGCGCTGGACCTGCAACGCATTGAAGAATGTCGAGTTGCGCCGGCGCCAGTCGACCAAAAACACCGGTCGCCCGGCAGCCTCGGTCACGGCTTCACGAAACGCATCGATCCGGTCGGGATTGGCCGTGAACACCTCGATCGCGCTGACGTCGTTGTTGCGGTTGAAATAGGCCTGCGACTCCGACAGCGGCATGAGCACGAGCGACGAATCGTATTCCGACATGCCGATCTCGAACACGGCGGCGATCTTGTAAGGCTTGATGCGGGGCGTCGTGCCCATCGGCGTCACGGCGCCGCGCGGCGCCACCAGCGTGATGCTGTCGCCGGCATGCAGCTTCAATTGATCGGCAAGGCTCCGGCCGATCGCCACGCCCTGCCCTTCGTCGAACCGCTCGAGCGAACCTTCCTTGAGGTTTCTGGCGATCGGCGCGAGGTTGTTGATATCATCGGCGCGCATGCCGCGTACCAGCACTCCGGTGGCTTTCAATGCTGAAGACGCCAGTGCCTGGCCGTCGACCACGGGCGCGGCAAGCCGCACGCCCGGGACCTGGCTGACGCGGTCGGCGACGTCCTTCCAGTCGGTCAGCGGCGACTCGAGCGGCTGCACCAGAATATGGCCGTTGAGGCCGAGTATCTTGTCCAGCAATTCGTTCCGAAAACCGTTCAGTACGGCCATGACAACGATGAGCGTCGCAACGCCCAGCATGATGCCGAGGAAGGAAAACCCGGCGATGACGGAAATGAATCCTTCCTTGCGGCGCGCCCGCAGATAGCGCCCGGACACTAGCCACTCGAATGGCGCGAAAGGTGCTGTGCGGAGCGGCTCGTTCATGGCGTCATCCATCTCTCGATAATCCCATGATTCGGGCCAATTGTGGCCGTATTGCCCGGAAGCGAAGCGGTTCGGTGGATAATCCCTATCCGGCCAGCCGCGCGACCACCTCAGCCGGCGACAGGTTTTCACGTGAGCCGTCGCTGCGCTTCTTGACCTCGACCTTGCCCTCGGCAAGGCCCTTTGGCCCGACCAGGATTTGCCAGGGAATGCCAATCAGGTCGGCCCCGGCGAATTTGGCGCCCGCGCGTTGATCGGTATCGTCGTAAAGCACATCGACGCCCTTGGCAGTGAGCTCGCGGTAGAGATTTTCGCAGGCGCCATCGACCGCGGCATCGCCCTGCTTCAGGTTCAAAATGGTGGCCCGGAACGGGGCGACCGCTTCCGGCCATTTGATGCCGACATCGTCATGGCAGGCCTCGATGATGGCGCCAACCAGCCGCGAGACGCCAACGCCATACGAGCCGCCATGGATCGGGACGTCGACACCGTCGGGACCTGCCACCAGCGCCTTCATGGAGTCGGAATATTTGGTGCCGAAATAGAAGATCTGGCCGACCTCGATGCCGCGGGTGTGCACTTTCTTTTCCGCCGGCACCTCTCGCTCGAAGCGCGCAGCATCGTGGACGTCTTCAGTCGCCGCGTAGACCGAGGTCCATTGCTTGATGATCGGGGTGAGATCGCCGTCGTAATCGACGTCGTCGCCGGGGATCGGCAGATTGAGCACGTCGCTGTCGCAGTAGACGCCGGACTCGCCGGTCTCCGCGAGCACGATGAATTCATGGCTGAGGTCACCGCCGATCGGGCCGGTCTCAGCGCGCATCGGGATCGCCTTCAATCCCATTCGCGCGAAGGTGCGCAAGTAAGCCACGAACATCTTGTTGTAGGAGAGCCGGGCGGCGGCTTCGTCGATATCGAAGGAATAGGCATCCTTCATCAAAAATTCGCGGCCGCGCATCACGCCGAAACGCGGGCGCTGCTCGTCGCGAAACTTCCACTGGATGTGGTAAAGATTGAGCGGCAGGTTGCGATACGACTTCACGTATGAACGGAAGATTTCCGTGATCATCTCCTCGTTGGTCGGCCCGTACAGCAATTCGCGCTTGTGGCGGTCGGTGATGCGGAGCATTTCCGGCCCGTAGGCATCATAGCGGCCGCTCTCGCGCCAGAGGTCGGCGAGTTGCAGCGTCGGCATCAACAATTCGAGCGCGCCGGCGCGATCCTGCTCTTCGCGGACGATCTGCTCGATCTTCTTCAACACCCGAAATCCCAATGGCAGCCACGCATAGATGCCGGCCGCCTCCTGCCGCATCATGCCCGCGCGCAGCATCAAGCGGTGCGAGACGATCTCCGCCTCCTTCGGATTCTCTTTCAGGATCGGAAGAAAAAACCGCGACAATCTCATGACGACACTCAGGAATCAGGGGGACACGGGAAGAGACGCAGTGAAACCGGATCGGGTGTGAAAATACAAGGGCAAGGGGACCGAAAAGGCCGCCAAAACGGCGGGTTTCCTGCGATTTCAGGCCGGAATGGAGCTCCATGGCGTGCGCTCGCCATGGCACCGTCAGCGCAGGTCGAAATCGTCTTCCAGAGTGACCTTCTGGAAATCGGTGACCAGCGCGTCGATCCGTATATGCCAGCGGCCGGCAAGCGGCAGCGCCACGTCGCGGACGTGCCAGTAGCCGTCGCGCCCAGGGGCCGCCTTGCGCTCGAGTGCCTCGACGCCGCGTTCGGGCAGGCTCAGCGTCAGCGTCACTTCCTTCGCCTCGAGGGGGCTGGCGTCGCCGTTCATCAACTGAAGCACAAAATTATCGGTCCCGACCTTGCCGGGCGAGATCAGCACCTGGAACATCGCCGCATCGGTGTGGATATGGATCGCCAGCGGCGGCTGGGTGGAAGCCGCCAGTGCGCGCGGCGGCGGGGTGAAGCGCCAGCCGGCCACGGCGGCCAGAATTGCAATCACGAGAACGAGCTCAACGAGAATTGATCCGAACAATGGATGCGTATCGTCGGGATCGGCCGCGAGCGCCGGCGTCACCACAAAACGATTCAGGGCCGCAAAGCCGAGCAGGACGATCACCAGCCCCAGCTTGACCAAGAGGATGGCCCCGTAACCGGTATCGACCAGCGCACGAAAGCTTTGCAACTGAATGGCCGCCAGCGTGAGGCCGGTCAACGCCACCAGTCCCACGGCTGCCACCGCGCCAGCCGAGAAGCTGCGCAGCGCCCGCAACAGGCCCGACGATCGTTGCCGCGCCATCGCCGCGAGCGGCACCAGCGCACCAATCCAGTAAGCGACGCCGACGCCATGAACGAATACCAACGGCCGCGACAACCATTGCGGCGACGCCGTCGCGGCATGCCCACTCGCGGCCAGCGAAAGTCCGACACCCGCCATCGCCACGGAGGTGAGCACCCGGGCGGTCGTCCGGCTCGGGCTACGCCGGGCGAACCATGCAAGCACCACGGCCGCGATCGCGATCAGCATCGACGGCCCAAAACTGGTGGAGAATGCGGCCTTCCATGGCGCAAGCGTTGCCAGCGCGCCCGGCGGAAGATTTTGCAAATCGAGGCCTTGCAGGCCAAGCGATACGACAGCGCTGACGAGGCCAACGCCGAGCACGCGCCTGATGGTCGTTGCGCCATCCGCTCCGCGTCCGATCCAGGCCGCGAAGAACGCGCCGCCGACGCCGACAAACAGTCCGAGATAGACACCTATCCGCGCAAGCCAGATATCGACCCGTGACGGACCGCCACTCGCCTGCCCTGCCGCCTCGCGCGTCACCGCGCCGACCGAAAACATCAGGGATCCCGCGACGGGATGCCCATCCTGCGACACCACGCGATAACTGACGATCTGCGTGCCGCGCGGCAGATTGTCGGGCAACGCGATGAAGACGGACGGACCGGAGACCTGCGAGGTGATGTCGTCGCGCGATTTGCCCTCGGCATCGATCAGGCTGATAGCGCCGGGCGTGACGCCTTCGTTGAAGCGCAGATGGATCATCTTTGGCGCCTGCGCCAGCACGCTGCCGTCGGCGGGCTCGGTCGCAACCAGCGTCGCATGCGCGAGCGCGCCGGTCGCAAAACAAAGGACCGACAACAGCGCCGCAATGACGGCGGCAAGACGCATCGTCAGCGTTTTGGCATCAGCTTGAGGCCGGGCGCCGGCGATTTGCTGCCGGGGTCATGGGAATGGCCACCTTGGCCTTCCGCCGGGATATCGATCCAGCGGCTAACGCCCTGCTCGCATTCCTGCACGACGGGGAAATACAGCGTGCTGTTCGGCTTCAGGCCGTCCGTGAGGTACGTCGCCATCACGAATTCATCGTAATTGTCGTCGGCGAGCTTGCCGCCGCTCCACGCCACTTCCTTGACGCCTTCGCTCACTTTGGCGCCGTGGAATTCGTAAGTGTTGGCGTATTTTCCCTTCACCGTCTCGAGCTTCCAGCCGGTCTTCGGCATCGGCTTTATTCCGATGACGCCTTCCGGAATCTGCACACGGATCTTGGTGGTGGCCGAACCGGCGCAGCCATGCGGCACGGCGAAGACCGCCTTGTAGAAACTGCCAACCGCCGCCTGGCGGTTTTCCAGTGTGACGTGGGCGCCCGCCGGCGAAGCGGCGAGCGCGGTGACGAGGATGAGAAGGCTCGCGCGCGGCATGTTCGCCCTCACTTCTTCATCATGTGCCCGGAATGATCGCCGCCCGCGGCAGGCGCCTGCGCGCCGACACCCTGTACGTCGAGTGCAACATTCACCTTGCCCGCTTTCTCGAATTCAAGCGTCAGCGGCACCTTGTCCCCTTGCTTCAGCGGATTCTTCAGGTCCATCAGCATCAGGTGGTAACCGCCCGGCGCGAGCTTGACGGTCTTGCCGGGCTCGATCGGCAGCCCCTTGTCGAGCGGACGCATCGTCATGACGCCATTGTTCATGGCCATCTCGTGGATTTCGATCTTGCCGGCAACGTCGCCCGCAACGCTGACCAGACGATCGGGCGCATTGCCCTTGTTGTCGATGGTCAGATAGCCGCCGCCGATCTTGGCGCCGCCCGGTGTGGCGCGGCTCCAGGCCTGCGAAATCACGAGGTCACCGGCCTTGACCTCCTGCGCTTGCGCGGACGCGGCAAACAGACTGGCGAGAACTGCGGCGCAAGCAATGCTGCGTAGGATTGATGGCATGAGATGCTCCTTATCACTTCTTGTTGGTTGTATCGGATTGAATTCGTTACCAGCGAGCCTTCGCCCCTACATAGATCGCACGCCCGGTGCCGGGCTCGAACAGCGGCGAGGCCGGATTGGCCCGGTCGATAACGCTGGCTGAAGCAATGTAGGTCTTGTTGGTCAGGTTCCTAGCTTCGAGGTAGAACGAAAAGGTGCCGCCGTTGTCGACACCTGCCTTGAAGCCCAACAGGGCATAAGGTTCGGTCTTCAGCGTATTGGCGCTGTCGACGTAGTAGGACTCGGGGACCCACTCCAGATTGGGGCCGGCATAGAAGCCGGTCGGATGCTTGTAAAGCAGCTCGGCACGCAGATAGTGGCGCGGTGCGCCGGGCAACTGGTTGTTGCCGAACGTGCGATCATTGTCGAAGCGGAAATCGTTGAAGGTGTAGGCGAGATTGAGCCAGATCTTGTCGGGCGCGCTTGCCGCCACGAACACGTTTCTGAAAACCGCAGCGCCGACGCCGGCCTCGATGCCCTGATGGATGGTGCGATCGAGATTGGTGACATTGCAATTGCCGAAGGAGCTGTACTGGCACTGCAATTCGTCGCGGATGTTGGCGCGATAGCCGGCCAATTCCCAGGTGAAGTCCGGCCGCCTGCCGCGCGTGCCGATTTCATAGGTGGTCGCGATCTGCGGTTTGATCAGGAAAAATGGGATGTTCGGAAAGGTCGGATTGAAGAAGTTGGGAGCGACGCTCTCGCCGAAGCTTGGTACCTCTGCGCTGCGCGAGATGTTTCCAAAAACCTGCCAGGTCGGATCGACATCCCAGATCGCGCCGACCTTCGGGCTCCAGAGGCTGAACGTGCTGCGGCCATTCACGTCGCCATTGGTGGAAAAATTGACGCGCTGGTCGCGCACGGCGAAGAGATATTGCGTACCGGCGATCAGCGCGACATTCGGGACGACGTAGAACGAATTTTCCGCATAAGCCGAATAATTCTCCGGCGATTGCAGCAAGGAAGATGTCGGGGCGCCCTTGAAGCCACCGATATTCGCGAACTGCCGGGCGTCGATCGTGCCGTTGAGGATATTGAAGCCGGCCACGAACCGGTTGCGAAAACCGCCGATCATCCGTTCATCGGTTACCTTGGCGAAGCCGCCATAGTCCTTGAAGCGGTAGTCGAGCCACTGGAAGATCGGATGCATCAGGTGGCGATCGACACCGAACGCGCCGAAATCGATGATCGTGTTGTCGAGCCGGATGGTGCTCTTGTTGGCGATGCGGACGGTGTCGATGTTGCGCTGCCAGTCGTTGATCACGTTGATGGGGGCCGCCGCCTCCGGCGAAGTGAGCGCCGAGGTCTTGGTCACGCTGCCGGGGATACGTTGGCGCACCTCGTTGGCGTTGAGATAGAATCGCGTCTCGAAGTCCGGCGAGAACTGATAGCCGACATTGCCGCTGATGCGCGTCGCCTGCCCAAAGCTGTGGTCGCGGAAGCCCTCGGCGGCCTGCGTGGACGCCGTGATGAAACCGTCCCACGGACCATTCGCGCCGCCGACATTTCCTTGCAAGCGACGGAACCCGAAACCGCCGAGATCAGCCGACACGCCATTCGGAAAGGGATCGCGGCCGGTCGGCGTCACGAAATTGATCGCGCCGCCCAGCGCATTGGCGCCGAATTGCAGCGCATTGGCGCCCTTGTAGACCGCGACATATTTGTAGGCGGTCGGGTCGATCTCCTGGAAATCGCCGTAGCCGTCGGACGTGTTGATCGGAATGCCGTCCATGTAGAGTTGGACGCCGCGCAGATGGAAATTGCGCGACAGGCCGGAGCCGCGGATCGACAGCCGCGTGTCGTCGCCCCATTTGGGCTGCGCGAAAACGCCGGGAACATAATCGAGGATATCCTTGATGGTGTTGGCCACCGTCGAGTTCTTGTAGGCCTCGGCGGGAACGAGCGCGACACCACCCGGGGTCTGCTGGATGTCGCGGATGGCCTGCTGCACCGTCAGGACGGTCAGCGCAGGCCCTCGCGCGAGATCGCTCGCGACCGGCGCGGTGGCCGGGGGCGTCGTGCGAACACGCGGGGCGCGGGTTGTGCGAGCTGCGGAGCGCTGCGGGGCGCGGGGCGCAGTCACCCTTTGTTGCCGCGGCGGCTCGACCGTAACCGGCGGCAGCGTTGTTTGCGGGCTATCTTGGGCAAACGCGGGTGCAGCCGCGAGAATTGCGGCGGACGCCACAACGCTGCGTGCAAGACCGCCCGGGATCGAGCGATGGCGAACCATGGAATCTTCCTGGAATTTCCTGACGCCGGCTCATGGCCGGCCTGTTGAACTGGCACGGATCGGCACGGCAGCCAGCCGCACCGATCGTTGGAGTGCTCGTGACGTCAGGAGATGGAGGGCGGTGCGCGCGCCTGCGCCGGGGAGCCGGAGCGGGTCCCGGACCGATCAGGCGAGAAGGCATGCCAGATGACGGCTTCAGCCTGGCGGTCGAAGGTGAAGGCCAGCGCCGTCTGCGGCGTGTCGACCGGCACCCCCGTATGGAGAACGCTGCAAACCGAACAGCAGCCGTCATGGGCCCTGTGCGGGCCGGTCTGGTCGCTTTGGGCCGACCCTGGTGCTGCGTTGCCATGGCAGATCACGGCGCCTGCAAGGGGATCGGAAGCCGCAATGCTGGCCGCCCAGCAGGCGCCGATCGGTGCGAAAATCTGCACCGCCAGCGCAAACAGGATTATGGGCAGAAAGTTTTTGAGCCGCCGACGCATCGCCAGATCCATTCCCTGTCACCTAATCACCGGCAGAGTCGGGAGTCGAGACCAGGTTCCCTGCGCGATCCTGCGGGCGATCATCAATTGGGCGGCCGGTGTATTCGGGCCACAGTCGGGCAAGGCGCTGGTCGGCCCTACTCCCTTACCCCGCGACGGGTCCAGACGCTGCTTCTGCAACTAAAACTGGCGCAATCCCAATCATTTCGCAGATTGCTGGAATTTTGAACATTCGTTGCTGAAATTGATGACAAGGCGACCAAGATGGTCTAGGACTGCGGGCTCAGGCCGACCGCAAGGTAAGTCTGGTGGTCCAAGTCTCGGGAGGAGCCCGACGCGCACAAGCAGCGTCACCCCGTCAATCAAGATCAAATCCAAATTTTCGGGGAAATAGGGTCGACACAATTTTTGGAGCAGGGCTAACCGCCCTGCTCTTTTTTTGTTTATTTCAATCAACCAATGAAGCGATCAGGAAATCCCATCGAGCGCAGCTTCGAACTCGCGGCCGAATGTTGCGAGGATCTGACGCCGCTGGTCTATCGCCGCCTGTTCGCAAAGCACCCCGAGACGCAGACGATGTTTCGCAGCGAAGGCAGCGAACTCGTCAAGGGTTCGATGCTCGCCATGACGATCGAGGCCATTCTCGATTTCGCCGGCGAGCGCAGCGGCAAATTCCGCATGATCGAATGCGAGGTCTCCTCGCACGACGCCTACGGCACGCCGCGGGATTTGTTCGTTTCGTTCTTCGGCGTGATCCGGGACACGCTGCGCGAGGTGCTGGGGCCCGAATGGTCGCATGACATCGATCATGCGTGGGACCGGCTTCTCGCCGACATCGCCGCCTTTGCCGACCCGGACTGACGCACTGCATTGCACCAACACGGCGACGGTTGCCCGCGCGATGGACGGTAGCGTGATCGCCTCTGTTGTGAGACACTGACCACCTTGGGTAGCGCAAACAATGACGCTGCCAATGCATAAAATCATGGGAGCGAGAGATGTCCGGGACGAAAGATTTCTCGAAGACCAGGCGTGATCTTCTTCAGGCGGCAGCAACTGCCGGCGCCGCGACAGCAATCCTCGGCAGCATGGGCATAAATCCGGCACTGGCGGCCGAGGCCGTTGGACGGTCGGACAAGCCGTTGAAGGCGGCATTCTCCAACGCGGGCCTACAGGCCACCTGGTGCGCGCAGGGCAAACAGGCCGCGGAATTCTGGGGCAAGCTGTTCAATGTCGAGGTGACCTGGTTCGACGGCCAGCTCGATGCAGTGAAGCAGCGCGCCGCGATCGACAACATGGCTTCGCAAAAATGGGATTTCGTCGCCATCCAGGCGTTCGGCATCGGCACGCTAACCCAGCCTGTGCAGAAGATGATCAGTGCCGGCACGCCCGTGATCGACATGGACACGCTGATCGCGCCGCTCGATCAGATCAACGTCCATTCCTTCCTTGCCCCGGACAATGAGTTCATGGGCGCCTCGGTGACGCAGGCCCTCTGCAACGCCATGGGCGGCAAGGGCAAGATCATCATGACGCAAGGCGCGCTCGGCCATACCGGCGCACAGGGTCGAGCCAAAGGCTTCAATTCGGTCGTCAAGCAATTTCCGAACATCGAAGTGCTCGACACTCAGCCGGCCGATTGGGACGTCTCGAAGACCGCGCGGCTGTGGGAGACCTACCTCACCAAATATCCGCAGATCGACGCGGCCTTCTTCCACAATGACGATATGGCGCTCGCCGCCTACAACATCATGAAGGCGCGTAACCGCACCAACATCCTGATCGGCGGGGTCGACGCCATGCCGCCGGCGATCCAGGCGGTGAGCGAAGGCCGCATGTTCGCCACCGTCCGCAATCCCTCCTGCCGCATCCATGGCGGCGCCATCGTCGCCGGCGTTGCCGCCGTCGTGGGGGGCGAAAAGAGCGGCCAGGGCATTCCGAAAAGCGTCGTCACCGACGGTCCGGTCGTGACGAAGGCGAATGCCGCGGGCATGCAGTGGATGGAAGACCACTTCCTGATCTGACGTCCATGCCGCAGGACCGCTCGCCTGTCCTTGAGCTGGCTGGCATCACGAAGAGCTTCGGCGGCGTCGAAGCCCTTCGCGGTGTCGATTTCGCGCTGTATGCGGGCGAAATCCACGGTCTGGTCGGCGAAAACGGCGCCGGAAAAAGCACGTTGATGAAGATCATCGCCGGCCTGCATCCCGAATTCTCCGGCCGTTTCCTGGTGGATGGACAGGAGACCCGCTTTCGATCGGCCCGCGATGCCCATGCCGCCGGCATCGCCATGGTCCATCAGGAGCTCAGCGTCGCACCCGATCTGACGGTCGCCGAAAACGTGTTTCTCGGCAACCAGCCGACCAACCGGCTCGGCATCGTGCAATGGCGGCGGATGGCGCGAGAGGCCGGAGAACAGCTCGCCCGGTTCGGCATCGACGTCAACCCGATGTCGCGGCTTGGCGACCTGCCGATCGGCCAGCAGCAGCTCATCGAGATCGCCCGCGTGCTGTTCTCCGGCGCGCGCATCATTGTGCTGGACGAGCCGACATCGGCCCTCTCTCCGCCCGAGGTCGAACGCCTCTTTGCGACGCTACAGCGGCTGCGTGACGAAGGCACCGGCATCGTGTTCATCTCGCATTTCATTGAGGACATCCTGCGTGTCTCCGACACCGTGACCGTGTTCCGCAACGGCCGCAAGGTCGCCGAGAGCGTGGCCGCGGCGACCACCAAGGGTGCCCTGATCGAAGCCATGATCGGCCGAGGTGGTGAAGCGCTGGAGCACAGCTACACCGACGATTTGATGCTGCCGACATCGAACGGCGGCTCCGTTGTGCTGAAGGCGGAGCAACTCTCGCTCGCCCGCAGTCTGCGGGAGGTGTCGTTCGAGACGCGTTCCGGCGAAGTGCTGGGAATCTACGGATTCATGGGCTGCGGGCAGCAGGAGCTGTCGCGGATATTGTTCGGCAAACTGACGCCGGACAGTGGCACGCTCTCGGTGGACGGCCGTCCGAGAAGGTTCGCCAGCACGGCTGATGCGCGTCGTGCAGGTGTCGCCCTGGTGCCCGAAAGCCGGCGTGCGATGCTGTTCCACCAGGAGCCGGTCTACAAGAACATCTCGATCAGCATCCTTGAGCGCATTTCAGCTTTGCTGCTCAAGCCGGCGCGCGAGCGGGAGATCGCAAAACGGCAGGTCCAGCAATTGCAGATCCGGCCTCCCGTGGTCGGCCTCGACCTCGGCATGCTCTCGGGCGGCAATCAGCAGAAGGTGGCGCTGGCGAAGTGGCTGAGCTATCCGCCGCGGCTGCTCGTGCTGTGCGAGCCGACGCGCGGCATGGATGTGGGCGCGAAGAACGACGTCATCAATATCGTGCGCGACCTGCGGCAAAGGGGACTGGCGATCATCGTATTGTCGACGGAACCGGAGACGGTGCTGTCGCTTTCCGACCGCATCCTGGTGCTGAGGCGCGGCGCGGTCGTGCGTGAATTTTCCAACGAGCCGGTCAGCAAGGACCGGCTGCTGGCAGCGGCGTGACGGAGAAACACGATGGCGAGCGGTGAAGCGGTTCCAGCGGCGGGTCACAGGCCGGGGCGCGTCGGCCCCTTCCTGCGCTCGCAAATGCGCAACATCGCACCGTTCCTGACGCTGATCCTGCTCACTGCCTTCTTTGCCTTTGCGAGCCCGTCCTTTGCGACGCTCGACAATTTCGGCAACATCCTCACCCAGGTTTCGGTGACCGGCATCATCGCCGTCGGCCTCACCTTCGTGATCCTCTGCGCTGAAATCGACCTCTCGGTCGCCGCCATTGCCAACGTCACCGGCATTGCGGTGGCCTATTTCACGCTGCAGGAATCCTACGTCAACATCGCCAATGTCCCGATGCCCGGCTGGGCCGCGATCCTGCTGGCGCTGGCGCTCTGCGCCCTGCTCGGCCTCGTCAACGCGTTCGGACTGACGGTGATCGGCATCCCCTCCTTCATCATGACGCTGGCGATGATGCAGATCGCCGCCGGCATCTCGGCGCTATTGGTGCGCGGGCAGATCGCCTACAAGGTACCGCCACTCGTCTCCACGCTGGGATCGACATCGATCGGCGGCATTCCCTGGATCGTGATCGTGGCAGCCCTGATGCTGCTCGGCGGCCATCTCGTGCTGACCTACACGCGCTTCGGCCGCTACGTCTACATGGTCGGCGGCAACCGCGAAGCAGCCGAATATGCGGGTCTCAACGTCAAGCTCATACTGGGCAGCGTCATGGTGATTTCGGCCGTATGCGCCGGCATTGGCGGCATGCTGGGGGTCGCGCATTTCGGCAGCGCGCAGCAGAACGAGTTCGACACTTATCTGCTGGATTCCATCGCCGCCGTCGTGGTCGGCGGCACCAGCCTGTTCGGCGGCCGCGGCGGCATCGGCAACACCATCGTCGGCCTGTTCGTGCTCGGCGTCCTCAACAACGGGCTCGACCATGTCAACATCGACAGCTTCCTGAAGATATTGATCCGCGGCCTGATCCTGCTCGCCGCGCTGGTGATCAATGTCTATGCGCAGCGGTTGCGAGAGCGGGCGGCAGACTGACAGGCAAACCGGGGTCCGGACTCAAAAAGTCGAAAACAACCCCATGCATAGTAGAATTGCAGGTAATTTGTTACCTACTAGGGGTCCGGCTGCCAGTCGCGCGCCTCCCGCGCCGCCTTTGTCACGGCGCCGATCGTGGGAAATGAGGACGCTTCCACCATCATGACCCGCGCAAGCTTCAGGCTGCGCGCCTCGCAGATTGCCCGCCGTTTCGGGTCCTCGATCAATTCGAAATCGATGTTGTGGGCGAGTCCGAGGATGCGGCGGATGATCTTTGCGGCCGAGAAGCCGACGGTGTCCTGGAACAGCCGGGCCATATAAGCCTGCCTCTCGACCTCCAAGCGCGCCGCCCCTGCCTCGCCTTCGAACAGCGTCCGCGGATAGGCATCGCCTCCCGCTTGCGTCCGCCACAGCGCCAGGAACTTGCGGGCGAACTCGCTCCAGACGTTTTCGACCGTCTCCAGCACCCACGCTTCGAACACCTGCCGCTCGGCCGGGATGCGCTCGTGACCGGCGGACGCCAGATAGGCCATCAGGAGATTGGCGATAACGGCGCCGATGTCGAAGCCCATGGGCCCGTAGAACGCGAACTCGGGATCGATCACGACGGTCGCGCCGTCAGTCACCATGATCGATCCGGTATGGAGATCGCCATGGATCAGGGCTTCCGGCGCGTTGAGAAACTTCAGTTTCAGCCGCGAGATCGCCACGTGCAGATCGAGGTCTTCGCGGAAGGCGGCTGCGGTCGCATCGAGCCAGGGCTGGGTCCAGCGGTTCTGCTCGGCCACGCGATAGGGATCGGTGAAGATCAGGTCTTCGGTGATCTTGCAAAGCGCGTGATTGCCGGCAAAGGCGGCGACGCCCTCTTTCTTCGCGGCGGCTGATACCGCGAGATCGGAAGTGAAGAACAGCGTCCGCGCCATGAAGGTCGTGATGTCCTGGACGAACCGCGGATATTGAATTCCGGCAATCAGCCCCTTGCGCATAATGAGGTGCGGCTCGAGCAGCTCCATCACGTTGAGCGCCAGCGCCGCGTTGTGATGCAGCAAAGCGGGCACGAGGCCCGGAGCGAACTGCGCCTGTTTCGCGAGCGCCAGATACTCGTAATGCGCCCGCGAGAGCGGCAACGGCCAGCTTTCGCCAACCAGACGAACATAAGGAAGCGCCTGCTTCACGGCGACGCCGCCGCGCGCGCCCTTCACAATGAAGACGAGGTTGAGATTGCCGTCACCTACCTCCGTAATCGTCCACGAAGTGGGCTCGCCACCGAGCGGCGTCGCCAGTTCCGGAAGGGCTGCGAGATATTCCCGCAAGGCCGCTTCATGCAGGATTCGATATTGATCCGGGCGTTCGGTCTTCATGACGCTCCGTCCTCATGGCTTTTGCGTCAGGATCGTCAGTCCCGTTCGAGGAAGCTCGAACCGATATGGGCCTTCTTCTGGACCGGATCGTAGTCGCAGAAGACGCCGTCGGCGACCAGCGTGTAGCTCGCAATGATCGTGTCCTTGTCGAGCTTGACCGAGCTCAGGCCGATTACGGCGGTCTGCTTGCCGCCGGTCCATTTGAACGGCGTCGTGCTCTGCGCCTTCTCGCAGGCCGCCACCGCATCAGCGAATACGGCGCCTTCGACAAAAGCCTTTGTCGTCTGAAGCAGCCTCAGCGTTCTCCAGTTCATGTAGAACGATCCGGCAATGCCGGCGATCAGCAGGATCACCAGAGCGATCATGATTCTTTGAAAATTCATTGTTGCCCCTCGGCAAGCTAACGCTGCCGTTCTTTCGCTTCCGACGCTACGCCGTGACCAATCTGCGACAGTTTGGTGGTCCGGCGCAAGCCAAGGGACGAACCGGTTTCTCGCGACGAAAGTTTGGCGGGTGAGAAAGGCTTATGGGTCGAAGCCCCCGCCATGCAATTCTCGGAATTGGCATCGCAAGCGGCCAGGCAATTGGTTTCTTCCGTCGCAGATTGATCCATCGCGAAGGCTGAGCCCATGGAGGCCGACAACAGAAGCGTGAGCCCGAGGGCGCGCAGCGTTACTTGCATCAATCCGTTTCCCAACTGGCAGCCAGGCATGTACTCATAAACCACTCAATGGAGACTACTTCGCCTCTCCGGCCGCGGCGGTGGCCATGTACTTCGAACGGAACTCAGCAACTCGTGCGCGCCACATTCCGACGAACGCCTCCGATGTCAGCTTGTCGACGGATTTCCACGCGCTCTTGATGGCCGGAAGGGTATTGCCCCAGATCGCGCGTTTGCACCACTTTTCGCCTTTCTCCCTGCCTTCGCTGGTGGCGCACATGGATTTCCAGGCGATACGATCCGGTTTGCTGATGTGCTCGGCGGCGCCTTCCCAGCCTTGTTGATGGATCAAATAGAGATCGCTCAAGGTGGGCTTCCGGTGCGTCACCCACTCGAACAGAATGCCTTCGGTGATGACCTTGTAGGCCGCCGCAACGGCGTTGTCGCGCGGACTGCGAATCTGCCCGGAGCCGAACTTGCCGAACTCGTATTCACTCAACTGGAACAGGCCGATATACGAACCGGTGCGTTGATTGGGGTCGAAACCAGACTCGATCTTGGCAACCGCTTTCATGAAATGGAAATCCAGACCGAACGCGTCGGAAGCGCGCTTGATCTCCTCGACCGGCGTTCCGACCGGGATGTCCTTGAGTGACCGCAAGACGATCTCCGCCGGCTTCTCGGCAGGCGGCAGTTCGGACCAGACGTAATAGATGAGATACTGGAAATCCTGCGTCACCGGCGCTGCCCTGGAAGCATCTTTGGAGGCATCGTCGGACGCATCGCGCGTTGCCGGCACCGGCAGGACGACATCATGGTGGCTCACGGCCGCCAATTTCATCCCGATCGAATGGTCGGCGATTTCGGCTCGGGCCGTCAGCGGTCCGGACAGCGCTGAAGTCACCGAGCCGTCTTCTGCAAGCGCTGTGACGGATGCGGCGGATGCCTCCGACACAACGGCGGAGGGTGTGGGCGCACTGGGCGCCACGGAGCTCACGGCCGCTTCCGCGATTGGGTCCGGCACGGCCGCGACCGGCCTGTTTCCGGCAGCCAGATA
Organism: Bradyrhizobium lablabi; assembly: GCF_018129385.1. Classification (GTDB taxonomy): domain Bacteria; phylum Pseudomonadota; class Alphaproteobacteria; order Rhizobiales; family Xanthobacteraceae; genus Bradyrhizobium; species Bradyrhizobium lablabi_C. The sequence continues at coordinate 96,517 of NZ_JAFCLN010000002.1, read as the reverse complement.
AATCCCCGTGGATGCTATGGCACCCATAATGCAGGCGACCTGCAAGGCTTTCATTGCCCCGACTCCGCGGCTGGTTCCCCGGGGGCACGCTACATGTTCCCCGCGGGCCAAATTAAGGCCGCCCATGTTAGAATTTTCTTAGCGGGAGCCTCTGGCGAAGTGCGCGTTGCACTGAAGTCCGCAATAGGCCGTCAGAAGCAGACGAACACGCTCTTTTACCAAGAGTTAGTAGTTGATATGAATCAACCTGTAGGTGCTTCCCAACGACTACCAATGATCTCGCTTTTCCGATTGAGGCGACCCCTATGACGGATGCTGGTGTAGTCATCATTCTTCTAGCGTTCGGCGTTGGCGCACTTTTGGCCGCGACCGTTCCGGGTCTAGTTATGGGTCTATCAATCGGACTGTTTGTGAAGCGTCGCGATCGGAGCTTCTTAATCTGCTTTTCGGTCAGCGCGATAAGTGCATTCATCGCCTGTCGGTGGTTGATTAGACAGCCGACGAATGCGTTCAATCCGATTGTTTTCTTCGTCGTTCTCGGCGCTTTGCTGATTATGACATCGATCGGAGCATGGCTCGGCCGAAACCCGCGGCGGCCGCACCGAACCCTTCATGAGATGAACGTGACTTCTGCTGAGGGGTCAAAAGCAGACATCGCCCGAAGCTGGTTCGACGTCCCGCTAAGGGCCAAGTCCTGACTCATGCACCGCAGCAAACAGCATCTCTTATTCGATTGCCTCGTCGGCGCGGGCGAGCAGGTTGGGGGGCACCTCGAGGGCGAGCGCTTTCGCGGTCTTGAGGTTGATCACCAGCTCAACCTTCGTCGACTGCTGGACCGGCAATTCCACCGGCTTCGTGCCTTTTAAAATACGGCCGACATAGACGCCGGCCTGACGATAGGAGTCGGCGTAATCGGGACCGTAGCTCATCAGTCCACCGGCTTCGACGTAATCTCGCTGGAAGTAGATCGCAGGGAACGCGTGGCGCGCTGCCAATGCTACAAGCTGCGCCCGCGCGGTAATAAAGAACGGGTCGGAGCCGACGAGCAGTGCGTCGGGTCGCCACTTCGACAAGGCAGCGAAGGCCGCATCGATCTCCGTGCTAGTGGTTGCGTTGAAGATTTCGACGTCCAGGCTGAGCGCGTGTCCGGCGACCACCACGCCCCGCACCGTTGGTTCAGCTGTTGCCGCAACGGCGGGATTGACGAGCACGGCGATACGCTTGGCAACAGGCAACAGCTCATGCAGCAGTGCCAACCGTTTTGCTGGCAGCTCGGTGACAGGGAAATAGAAACCGGTGATGTTTCCATTTGGTCGGTGGAAGCTTGATACTAGGCCCATGTGGACGGGATCAGCACCGCTCAGGAACACAATAGGAATGGTCGACGTTGCGCGCTTCGCAGCAAGCGCCGCAGTTGGCCCCGAGGCGGCAATGACGGCGGCCTCACGCCGCACTAGATCATCTGCAAGTTGCGGCCATTCCTCTGCTCCGCCATCGGCTGAGCGGTACTCCAGCCTCACGTTCTGCCCATCCACGAAGCCTTCGCCGCCTAAGCCCGCACGGAACGCCGCCAGCCAATGCCGACGCGCATCGAGACCAGTCCCTAGGAAGCCTACTACGGGCGCAGTTCGCTGTTGGGCGAACACCGCGAGCGGCCACGCCACCGCCGTGCCGGCAAGAAACGTTATGAACTCGCGCCGTCGATGCATTTGCGCTCCGCAAGGACCTCCGCGCTGTGCAATGCCTGAAGGCTAACATTTTGCATCCGAGCAACAAGCTCAATCGCTGCGACGCTATGTCCGAGATTGGTCATTTGCAGACATTCGCGGCCGGCGAAAGCCATGTCTGCCCTAACCCAGGAAGCGGACAATTCTCGGATTGATGAGGAGACGGCCTAGAACGGCATTCCCATCAGCTTCGACAGCCGTTCGATCGAGAGATAGCCGGCCTGATAGGCCCACATGCCGACGCCGAAAATGACCGCCGAGATCAGTGTCGTCCAGAGCAGCTTGCGGCCCATCCGGGCCATGATCGGCGCGCCGGGATCGGTGCCGGGCGCGCCCTCGCCGTCTTCGTGCTGGCTGCGCACGCCGAACGGCAGCGTCAGGAACAGCACGACCCACCACAGGACGAAGTAGATCGCGAGCGAGGTCGAGATCGTGTAGGCCATCTTTACGCTTGCTCTATCTCGACGAGCGCGCCGGAAAAATCCTTGGGGTGGAAGAACAGCACCGGCTTGCCGTGCGCTCCGATCTTCGGCTGGCCGTCGCCGAGCACGCGCGCGCCCTCCGCGATCATGCGGTCACGCGCCGCCATGATGTCGGGCACGTCGTAGCAAACATGGTGGATGCCGCCGTCCGCATTGCGCTCGACGAATTTTGCGATCGGCGAGGCCTCGCCCAGCGGCTGGATGAACTCGATCTTGGTGTTGGGCAGCGTCACGAACACCGTGATGACGCCGTGCTCAGGCAGCGGCACGGCTTCCGAGATGTCGGCGTTGAATGCCTTGCCATAGATCCTTGCGGCTTTCTCGGCGTCCTTGACCGCGATCGCCACATGATTGAGCCGGCCTAGCATGGTAGCTCTCCAATTTATTTGAGCATGATCTTATCGGAAAACCGGTATCCACTTTTCCGGATCATGCTCCATCAGACTTCGAGCACGTGAACGAGGCAAAGCGGCTTCTTGCCCCAATGCTCGTTGATGGTCCCGCGCACGGCGCGCCGCACCGATTCCGCCAACGCATCCGGATCGCGCCGCCGGGCGCGCGGCAGGCTTTCGACGGTCGACACGACGGCGTCGAACACGATGTCGTCGAACAATTCGCCAGCCACATTCTTCTCGGGGATGCCGACGAGATCAACCTCGGGATCGTCGGCGAGCTCCCCTTTTTCCGTCATGGCTATGGCGACAAAAGCGCAGCCGGCAAAGCCCATCCGCCGCCGCTCCACCACCGCGCGCGATTTGGCGTCCTCCAGGATAGTGCCGTCCTTGTAGAGGCGGCCGGCCGGCAGCTCGTCGATGATGCCGGGATCGCCGGGGCCGAGCTTGACGAGATCGCCGTTGCGGCAGGTCAGGACCTTCGGCACACCGGCCGCGCGGGCGAGTTTGGCGTGTTCGGACAGATGCAGGGCTTCGCCATGGACCGGGATCAGGAGTTGCGGCCGCACCCATGAAATCATGTCGCGCAGCTCGTCGCGTCGCGGATGGCCGGAGACATGGACCAGATCGGTGCGGTCGGTGATGACCTCGACGCCCTGCGCGACCAGCCCGTTGACGATGGCGCCGACCGCCTTCTCGTTGCCGGGAATGGTGCGCGAGGAGAAGATCACGCAGTCGCCCTTGTTCAGGGTCACCTCGGGATGGTCGTCGTTGGCGATGCGCGCCAGCGCAGCGCGCGGCTCGCCCTGGCTGCCGGTGCAGAGCGCCAGCACTTTATCTGGCGGGAAATGGCCGTAGAGATCGGCGCCGCGGAAATTCTGCACGCCGTCGAGATAGCCGCATTCGCGCGCCACCTGCACCACGCGCTCCATGGCGCGGCCCACCACGACGACCTCACGGTTGGCGGCCTTCGCCGCGTCCGCCACCGCCTTCAGCCGCGCAACATTGGAGGCGAAGGTGGTGACTGCGACCCGGCCCTTGGCGGCTTTCACGAGCTTGGTGATGGTGGTGGCGACCTCGGTTTCCGAGGGAGAACGGCCGTCGCGCACCGCATTGGTGGAATCGCCTACCAGCGCCAGCACGCCGGCATCGCCGAGTTCGCGCAGCCGCCGCTCGTCGGTCGGCAGGCCGATAATCGGCGTCGGATCGATCTTCCAGTCGCCGGTGTGCAGCACCGTGCCGACTGCCGTGTGGATCGCCAGCGCGTGCGATTCCGGAATGGAGTGCGCGACCGGAATGAACTCGACGGTGAATGGCCCGACATCAATCCGTCCGCCCGACGGCACCACGGTGACCGGAATCTTTGGCGGATTGCGCTCCGCGGCACATTTGGCCTCAAACAGCGCCGCGCTGAATTGGGTCGCATAGATCGGGCATTTCAGCTTCGGCCAGAGATCGATGATGGCGCCAAAATGGTCCTCATGGGCGTGCGTCAGCACCAGTCCCATCAGGTTGTCACGCTGTTTCTCCAGGAAGCCGACGTCCGGCATGATCAGGTCGATGCCCGGCAGATGCTCCTCGTCGCCGAAGGAGACGCCGAGATCGACCGCGAGCCAGGCGCGCTGGTGGCGGTTGCCGAGGCCGTAGATCGACAGGTTCATGCCGATCTCGCCGACACCGCCCAGCGGCGCAAAGGTCAATTCATCCGGCCGTGCCATCACGCCGCCCCCACCGACGCCGCCGAGCCGAAGTACACCTCTCCGGCCGCAACCGGCATACGCCTGCCCTCGGCTGTGCGGATGATCAGACAGCCCGTTTCGTCGATGGTATCGAACGTACCTTCGATGATGGTGTTCCCGCTCTGAATGGCAACCCTCTCGCCAAGCCCGGCGGCGCGCTCGAGCCACAGGGAGCGGATTTTGCCAAAACCCCGGCCGTTGTCCCAGATGCCGCGGAATTCGACCCAGGCGTCCGACAGCGCCGCAAACAGCTCCTCGGCCCCGATCTGGATGCCGAGCGCATGCAGCGAGGTTGCCGGCGTCGGCGTGCCCTCCGGTGCGGCCACCACGTTGGTGCCGATGCCGACCACGACGGCGAGGCCGCCAGGGAGCGCCTCGGCTTCCAGCAGGATGCCCGACAGCTTCTGCCGGCCTGCCAGGACGTCATTGGGCCATTTCAGGCGGAATTCGAGCTGATCGGAGCCGGCTGCTCGCAGCCGGGCTTCAAGGCTGACCTTCTGCAAAGCACTTTCCAGCGCCAGCCCGGCCGCAAAGCCCAACGTCGCGGCGACAGCCGGCGGGACGTCCATCACCTCGAGAATGCTGCTGGCAAGATTGCCGCGCGGTGCGACCCAGACCCGCTGCCGCCGCCCGCGGCCAGCCGTTTGCTCTGTCGTGACGAACCATTTTGGCCCGCGCTCGCCTTCGCGGGCACGGAGCATGGCCTCCACATTGGTGGAGCCGATCTGGTCGAAGGCGGCGAGCTTATAGCCCGCCGCGGAGGCTCGTGGACCGAGCGTGAGGGTCATCTCAGGGCTGATCCGGCCTAGCCAAATCCGGCTGGGCCTTGATGTTTATTTTGGGCATGATCTTTTTCCGAAAACCGGGCTCCACTTTTCGGGATCATGCCCTAGAAAAGCGACTTCGCCGCTGCCGTAGCGACGCTGACCAGCGGTCCCGGATAGACGAAGAAGAAGATGTTGAAGAGCCCGGCCACGGCCAGCACCGTGCGCAGCTCGACACGCATCGGATCGAGCTTGGGCAACGGCTCGTCGAAGTACATCACCTTGATGATCGACAGGTAATAGAACGCGCCCACGACGCTGGTGAGCACGCCGATCACCGCAAGCGTGAACAGGCCCGCCTTGATGGCGGCGACGAACACGTACCATTTGGCGAAGAAGCCCGCGAGCGGCGGAATGCCGGCCAGCGAGAACAGCAGCATGGCGAAGAAGAACGCCAGCAGCGGATTGGTGCGCGAGAGCCCGGCAAAATCGCTGATGTTCTCGACCGCCTGGCCGTTGCGCTTCATGGCGAGGATGATGGCGAACGAGCCGAGCGTCATCGCCACATAGATCGCAATGTAGATCAACACGCCCTGCGCGCCCTCGACCGTGCCGGAGGCAAGACCGACCAGCGCAAAACCCATATGGCCGATCGACGAATAGGCCATCAGCCGCTTGATGTTCTTCTGGCCGATCGCAGCGAACGATCCCAGCGCCATCGAGGCGATGGAGACGAATACGACGATCTGCTGCCATTGCGGCACGATGCCCGGAAACGCCGTCAGCGTCACGCGGGTGAACACGGCGAGCGCGGCGACCTTGGGCGCAGACGCGAAGAACGCGGTGACCGGCGTCGGCGCCCCCTCATAGACGTCGGGCGTCCACATATGGAACGGCACGGCGGAGACCTTGAAGCAGAGGCCGGCGAGCAGGAACACGATCCCGAACACCACGCCGACGTCACCGGTCTTGGCCGCCGCCGCAATACCGGTAAAGGCGACGGTGCCGGTAAAGCCATAGATCAGCGAAGCGCCGTACAGCAGCATGCCCGAGGACAATGCGCCCAGTACGAAGTACTTCAGCCCGGCTTCGGTCGATTTGGCGTTGTCGCGGTTAGAGGCGGCGACGACGTAGAGCGCCAGGCTCATCAGCTCCAGCCCGAGATAGAGCATGATGAGGTCGCCGGCCGAGATCAGCACCATCATGCCGAGCGTCGAGAGCAGCACCAGGATGGAAAACTCGAAGATCCGGCGCGACGGATCGGACAAGAATTCCGATGACAGGATCAAGGTGGCGGCCGAGCCGATCAGCGCGAGGACCTTCAGGAACCGGGCAAAATCATCGACGATGAAGCTGCCGCCGAAGGTGACGTGCTTGCCGGCCGGCAGCGACAGTACCAGCACGCCGGTGACGGCAAGGAGCACGACCGCAAGCGTCGTGATCAGGCGCGTCGTGCCCTGCCCGCGATAGGCTCCTAGCATCAGCAGCAGCATGGCGCCGACCGCGAGCACCAGCTCCGGCAGCACCGGCAGCAACGGATATCCTGCGCTCTGGAAGCTCATGGTCGAGGCCTTACTGAAGAAGCGCGGCTGCCTTCACGGCAGTCACGGCGGTGTTGTAGTTGTTGACGAGCTGCTGAACCGAGGCCGCCGACATGTCGAGCACCGGCTTCGGATAGACGCCGAACAGGATGGTCAGCGCCACCAGCGGGAACAGCGTCAGGCATTCGCGGAACGTGAGATCCTTGATGCTGGCCAGCGACGGCTTGGTCAGTGCGCCAAACACCACCTTGCGGTAGAGCCACAGCGCATAGGCGGCCGACAGGATCACGCCCAGCGTGGCAATGACCGCGGTCGGCAGAGAGACCTTGTAGGTGCCGAGCAGCGTCATGAATTCGCCGACGAAGCCGCTGGTGCCGGGCAATCCGACATTGGCCATGGTGAACACCATGAACACGAGCGCATAGAGCGGCATGCGGTTTACGAGGCCGCCATAGGCCGCGATCTCGCGGGTATGCATGCGGTCGTAGACGATGCCGACGCAGAGGAACAGCGCGCCGGAGACGATACCGTGCGAGACCATCTGGAACACGCCGCCGGCGACGCCCTGCATGGTGCCGGCGAAGATGCCCATGGTGACGAAGCCCATATGGGCCACCGAGGAATACGCGATCAGCTTCTTGATGTCGTCCTGCATCAGCGCCACCAGCGAGGTGTAGATGATGGCGATGACGGAGAGCGAGAAGATCAGCGGCGCGAAGTCATGCGATGCCAGCGGGAACATCGGCAGGGAGAAACGCAGAAAACCGTAGCCCCCCAACTTCAGCAGGATCGCGGCCAGCACCACCGAGCCCGCGGTCGGCGCTTCGACATGCGCGTCGGGGAGCCAGGTGTGCACCGGCCACATCGGCATCTTCACCGCGAAGGAGGCGAAGAACGCCAGCCACGCCCAGGTCTGCAGGCCGCGCGGCACGGCGGTGTGCATCAGCGTCGGGATGTCGGTCGTGCCGGCGTTCCAGTACAGCGCCATGATGGCGAGCAGCATCAGGACCGAGCCCAGCAACGTGTAGAGGAAGAACTTGAAAGAGGCATAGACCCGGCGCGGGCCGCCCCAGATGCCGATGATCAGGAACATCGGGATCAGGCCACCCTCGAAGAACAGATAGAACAACACGAGGTCGAGCGCCGAGAAGGTGCCGACCAGCAGCGTTTCCAGCAGCAGGAACGCCATCATGTATTCGCGCACGCGGCTGGTCACCGACCTCCAGCTCGCGATGATGCAGAACGGCATCAAGGCGGTGGTCAGGATCACGAACGGCAGCGAGATGCCGTCGACGCCCATATGGTAGGTGATGCCGGTCGCGAGCCACGACGTTTTTTCAACGAACTGGAAATCCGCGCTCGACGGATCGAAGCGCCAGACCAGGATCAGCGAGATCGCGAAGGTGACGAGCGTGGTCCACAGCGCGATCCAGCGCGAATTGCGCCGCGCGGCTTCATCTTCGCCGCGGTTGAGATAGATCACCAGCGCGCCGATAACCGGCAGGAAGGTGACGACGGAAAGGATGGGCCAGGTGATCATTACCGGCCTCCGTAGCCGAACATGAACCAGGTGATGAGTCCGGCGACCCCGATCAGCATCGCGAATGCGTAGTGATAGAGGTAGCCGGTCTGGATTTTTACGACGTTGCGGGTGACGTCGAGCACGCGGGCCGACACGCCGTCGGGGCCGAAGCCGTCGATGATGTAGCCGTCGCCCTTTTTCCAGAGCTGGTATCCGATCCACTTCGCGGGACGGACGAAGATCAGCTCGTACAGCTCGTCAAAATACCATTTGTTGAGCAGGAACTGGTACAGCATCGGCTGCTGAGCGGCGAGTTCGTCGGGCAGGTAAGGCCGCCGGATGTAGAACAGGTAGGCCACATAGAGGCCGATAAGCATCATGACGGTTGGCAGATGGGCCAGCCATCCCGGAATGTGATGCATTTCCTCGATGATATGCGGATGCATCTTTATCGAACTGCCGAAGAATTCTTCCACGCCGTGACCCGCAAACACTTCCTTGAACGGGAAGCCGGAGAGGATGGAGCCGGCGGCGAGGACGCCAATCGGGATCAGCATCCAGAGCGGGCTCTCATGCGCAGCCTCGTAGTGCTCGATATCATGCGGCTCGCCAAAGAACGTCTTGAAGATCAGACGCCAGGAATAGAACGACGTCAGCAACGCCGCGACAACCGTCAGGATGTAGGCGTAGGTTGCGAACGGATTATGCGCGGCATAGGCGGACTCGATGATCGCATCCTTGGAGAAGTAGCCCGCGAAGAACGGAAACCCGGTCAGCGCCAACGTGCCAACGCACATGACGAAGAATGTGAAGGGTATTTTTCGCCACAGGCCGCCCATGTTGCGGATGTCCTGCTCGTGGTGCATCGCATAGATCACCGAGCCGGAGCCGAGGAACAACAGCGCCTTGAAGAAGGCGTGGGTGAACAGGTGGAACATGCCGACCGAATAGGCCCCCGCTCCCATCGCCACGAACATGTAGCCGAGCTGCGAACAGGTCGAATAGGCGACGATGCGCTTGATGTCGTTCTGCACGAGGCCAATGGTGGCGGCAAAGAACGCGGTGGTGGCGCCGAAGAACATCACGACGGCCTGCGCGTTCGGCGCCAGCTCGAACAGCGGCGACAGCCGCGCCACCATGAACACGCCGGCGGTCACCATCGTCGCGGCATGGATCAGCGCGGAGACCGGCGTCGGGCCTTCCATCGCGTCCGGCAACCAGGTGTGCAGCAGGAACTGGGCCGATTTGCCCATCGCGCCCATGAACAGCAGGATGCAGGTCAGCGTCAGCGCATCGGCGTGCCAGCCGAAGAAGTTGATGGTCTTGCCGGTCAGGCCGGGCGCTGCACCAAAGATGGTCTCGAAGTCGACCGAGCCGACCAGCATGAAGATCGAGAAGATGCCGAGCAGGAAGCCGAAATCGCCGACGCGGTTGACGACGAAGGCCTTGATCGCGGCCGCGTTCGCCGACGGCTTCTGGTACCAGAATCCGATCAGCAGATAGCTTGCAAGGCCCACGCCCTCCCAGCCGAAGAACATCTGCACGAGGTTATCAGCCGTCACCAGCATCAGCATCGCGAAGGTGAACAGCGAAAGATACGCAAAGAACCGCGGCCGGTACGGGTCTTCGTCCATGTAGCCGATCGAGTAGAGGTGAACCAGCGAGGAGACGGTGTTGACCACCACCAGCATCACGGCGGTCAGCGCGTCGATCCGCAGCGCCCAGGCGACCTGCAAGTCGCCGGAATTGATCCACGGAAACAGCGGAACACGCGCGCTGTGGTGCAGGAAGCCGACATCGACCAGCGCGACCCAGGACAGCGCCGCGGAGACGAATAGCAATCCGGTCGTGATCAGCTCGGCCGCGCGCGATCCCGCGGCCGCTGGTTCGGAGACGTGGTGGTCGTCATGGCCGTGATCGTCATGCACATGGTCGTCATGAGCGACGGACGCGTGGGCGTGATCGTCATGATGATGCTCGACCTCGTCACCGCTCGGGTTGCGCGCATGCGCGCCATAGATCGAGATCAACCCCGCGAGGATGGCGCCGAGCAGCGGCAGGAATACGATTGCCTGATACATGCCCCTGCCCTTAGCCCTTCATCAGATTGACGTCTTCAACCGCGATCGAACCGCGGTTGCGGAAATACACGACAAGCACGGCAAGGCCGATCGCGGCTTCCGCGGCCGCCACCGTCAGCACCAGCAGCGCGAACACCTGGCCGACGATGTCGCCGAGGAAGGTCGAGAACGCCACCAGGTTGATGTTGACCGCGAGCAGGATCAGCTCGATCGACATCAGGATGACGATGATGTTCTTGCGGTTGAGGAAGATGCCGAGGATCCCGAGCGTGAACAGGACGGCGGCGACCGAGAGATAATGTCCGAGACCGATGGTCATTTCACCCACTCCGCCGCGTCCGCGTCTTGCAGGCCCTGGCCCGAGGCGACTTTTCGCACGGCCATCGCCAGTTCCGGCGTTCGCGCGTTCTGCACATTGATGTCCTGCCGCTTCACGCTCGCCTTGTGGCGCAGCGTCAGCACGATCGCGCCGATCATCGCGACCAGCAGCACGATGCCGGCGATCTGGAAGTAGTGGATGTATTTCGTGTACAGCACGAGGCCGAGCGCTTCGGTGTTGCTGACATTGGCGGGAATCGCCGCCGTGATCGATTTCGAAACGCTCGGGTTGATCACCCAGCTTCCGCCGATCAGCAGCAACTCCGTCAGAAAAATGCCGCCGATGACGAGGCCGATCGGCAGGTACTCGATGAAACCTTCGCGCAGCTCGGTGAAGTCGACGTCGAGCATCATGATCACGAACAGGAACAGCACCGCGACCGCGCCGACATAGACCACGACCAGGATCATCGCCAGGAACTCGGCGCCCATCAGCACGAAGAGCCCCGCGGCGTTGACGAAGGCGAGGATCAGGAACAGCACCGAGTGCACGGGATTGCGCGAGACAATCACCATGACCGCCGACGCCACGCAGACGCCGGCAAAGAGATAGAAGAACAGCGCGGGAAGGATCATGCCCTCACCTCACCGGTACGGCGCGTCGAGTTCGATCGCCTTGGCGATCTCGCGCTCCCAGCGGTCGCCATTGGCGAGCAGCCTGGCCTTGTCATAATAAAGCTCCTCGCGCGTCTCGGTCGCGAATTCGAAATTCGGTCCCTCGACGATGGCGTCGACCGGACAGGCCTCCTGGCACAGCCCGCAATAGATGCACTTCACCATGTCGATGTCGTAGCGCACGGTGCGGCGAGTGCCGTCGTTGCGGCGCGGGCCGGCCTCGATGGTGATGGCCTGCGCCGGGCAGATCGCCTCGCACAGCTTGCAGGCGATGCAGCGCTCCTCGCCGTTGGGATAGCGGCGCAGCGCATGCTCGCCGCGGAAGCGCGGCGAGATCGCTCCCTTTTCGAACGGATAGTTCAGCGTCGGCTTCGGCTTGAAGAAATAGCGCATGGCGAGGAAGAACGCCGAAACGAATTCGGACAGCAGCAGCGAGCGGGCTGTGGCGTTGATGTTGACACTCATAGCGACCTCATTTCGGTGCAAGCCCCGCGAATTGCAGCACGGCTGCGACGACGACCACCATCGCCAGCGACAACGGCAAGAACACCTTCCAGCCGAGCCGCATCAATTGGTCGTAGCGGTAGCGCGGCACGATCGCCTTCGCCATCGCGAACAGGAAGAACATGAAGAACAGTTTTAGCGCGAACCAGATGATGCCGGGCACCCAGGTGAAGGGCGGATAGGGAAGCGGCGGCAGCCAGCCGCCCAGGAACATGATCGTCGCCAGCGCGCACATCGTGGTGATCGCGACGTATTCGCCGAGCATGAACAGCAGGTACGGCGTCGAGCCGTATTCCACCATGAAGCCGGCAACCAGCTCCGATTCCGCTTCGACGAGGTCGAACGGCGGCCGGTTGGTTTCAGCGAGCGCGGAGACGTAGAACACCACGAACATCGGGAACAGCGGCAGCCAGTACCAGCCAAGCAGTCCGAACTTTGTGTTCTGCGCCTCGACCACCGCCGACAGGTTCAAGGAGCCCGCGCAGAGCAGCACGGTGATGATCACAAAGCCGATCGAGACTTCGTAGGACACCATCTGCGCTGCCGAGCGGAGCGCGGCCAGGAACGGGTATTTCGAGTTCGACGACCAGCCGGCCATGATGATGCCGTAGATCGACAGCGACGAGATCGCGAAAATGTAGAGGATGCCGACGTTGATGTCGGAGATCACCCAGCCCAAATCCACGGGGATCACGGCCCAGGCGGCAAGCGCCAGCACACAGGACACCAGCGGCGCCAGCAGGAACACGCCCTTGTTGGCGCCGGCCGGAATGATCGGCTCCTTCAATACGAATTTCAGGAGGTCCGCGAAGGATTGCAGCAGGCCCCAGGGGCCAACCACGTTGGGGCCGCGCCGGATCTGCACCGCCGCCCAGATCTTGCGGTCGGCGAGCAGGATGTAGGCGATCGCGATCAAGAGCACGACGAGCAGCAGCACGCTCTGCGCGACCATGACGATCAGCGGCCAGAGGAAGCCGGTCCAGAAAGAGCTTGCGAAGAAATCAGCCATCAGCTCACGCTCACTCCGCTGCCGTCAGCATCCGCCCGGAGGCGAGGCGCGAACATTCCGCCATCACCACTGAGGCCCGCGCGATCGGGTTGGTCAGGTAAAAATCTTCGATTCCCGGCCTGAACGCCGCCTTGTCGACGCTGCCGCCCCTGGCCGCAAGCGCTTTGACGTCGCCCACCTTGCCGGCTTCGATCTGGTCGAGCCGCATCAGATGCGGATGGGCCTTGAACAGCGCCTGCCGCAACCCGGCCAGCGAGTCATAGGGCAGCTTCTTGCCGATGACGTCGGACAGCGCGCGGATGATCGCCCAGTCCTCGCGCGCTTCGCCGGGCGGGAAGGCAGCGCGGCTCGCCATCTGCACCCTACCCTCGGTATTGACGTAGATGCCGGATTTTTCCGTGTAGGCGGCACCCGGCAGGATGACGTCGGCGCGGTGCGCGCCGGCATCGCCGTGGGTGCCGATGTAAACGACGAACGTGCCGTCCGGCACCTTGATCTCGTCGGCGCCGAGCAGGAACAGCACGTCGAGGGTTCCGAAAGCCGTCATCTGCGCGATGCTGAGACCGCCGGCGCCGGCCGAGAAACCGATATCGAGCGCGCCGGTGCGGGAAGCCGTGTCATGTAGCACGCCAAAGCCGTTCCAATCGTCCTTGATGGCGCCGACATCGACTGCGAGTTTGGCGGCCAGCGACAGCACGGCCGCGCCGTCCGGACGCTTCAGGCCAGCGGCGCCGACCAGCACGATCGGATGCTTGGCGTTCTTCAGCACGTCGGCGAAGGAGTGCTTGCCGGCAGCCAGATCCTTGAGGGAATCGGTGCCCGCGCCGATCTGCTCGAAATCGTAGTTGAGGTCGGCGTTTGCGCCGATCACACCGATCTTGAGCTGGCCGCTCCGCCAGCGCTTGCGGATGCGGGCGTTCAGGATGGCGCCTTCCTTGCGCGGGTTCGATCCCACGATCAAAAGCGCGTCGGCCTGCTCGATGCCGGCGATGGTCGGATTGAAGATGTAGGAGCCGCGCCCGGCCTTGGGGTCAAAGGCGTCGCCGCCCTGCACGGCCATATTGGCCGAGCCGCATTTGGCCAGCAGCTCCTTCATCGCGAACATGTCTTCGACCGCGGCAAGGTCGCCGGCAATCGCGCCGATGCGCTTGCCGTGGATGCCGCCGGCCTTCGCCGCGATCGCCGCAAAAGCTTCCTGCCAGGACGCCGCGCGAAGCTTGCCGTTCTCACGGATATAGGGCCGGTCAAGCCGCTGGGTGCGCAGGCCGTCGACGACATGGCGGGTCTTGTCGGAAATCCATTCCTCGTTCACGGCCTCATTGACGCGCGGCAGGATGCGCATCACCTCGCGGCCGCGGGTGTCGACGCGGATCGCCGAGCCGACGCCGTCCATCACGTCGATCGACTGGGTCTTGCCGAGCTCCCAGGGCCGCGCCGCGAAGGCGTAAGGCTTTGAGGTCAGCGCGCCGACCGGGCAGATGTCGACGAGGTTGCCTTGCAGCTCCGAAGACAGCGCCTGCTCCAGATAGGTCGTGATCTCCATGTCCTCGCCGCGGCCGGTCGCGCCCATTTCCGGCGTCCCGCAGATCTCGGCGGAGAAACGGACGCAGCGCGTGCACTGGATGCAGCGGTTCATCGAGGTCTTGACCAGCGCGCCCAGATATTTGTCCTCGACCGCGCGCTTGTTCTCGGCAAAGCGGCTGGTGTCGACGCCATAGCCCATCGCCTGGTCCTGTAGGTCGCACTCACCGCCCTGGTCGCAGATCGGGCAATCCAGCGGATGGTTGATCAGCAGGAATTCCATCACGCCTTCGCGTGCTTTCCTCACCATCGGAGAGCGCGTGGAGATTTCCGGCGGCTCGCCCTTCGGTCCCGGACGGCAATCGCGCACGCCCCAGGCGCAGCTTGCCACCGGCTTCGGGCCGCCCTTCACCTCGACAAGGCACATCCGGCAATTGCCGGCGATCGACAAGCGCTCGTGGTAGCAGAAACGCGGAATCTCGGCGCCCGCAGCTTCGCACGCCTGCAACAGCGTGTACTCCGCGGGAACATCGATCTCTTTGCCGTCGATGATGAGTTTGGTCATGCCTCTACTCCGCCGCGACCATGTTTACGGGATCGCGGATGCCAATATCGTCGATATCGGCCTTGTGCGAATATTCGCTGATGCGTTCTTCGATCTCGTGACGGAAATGCGCGATCAGGCCCTGGATCGGCCAAGCCGCCGCATCGCCAAGCGCGCAGATGGTGTGGCCCTCGACCTGCTTGGTGACCTCCAGCAGCATGTCGATCTCGCGCTTGTGGGCGCGGCCTTCGGCCATGCGGGTCAGGACGCGCCACATCCAGCCGGTGCCTTCACGGCAGGGCGTGCACTGGCCGCAGCTCTCATGTTTGTAGAAATAGGAGATGCGCGCAATAGCCCGGATCAGGTCGGTCGACTTGTCCATCACGATGACGGCCGCCGTGCCGAGGCCGGAGCGCAGCTTCGAGAGGCTGTCAAAATCCATCGGCGTGTCGATGATCAGTTCAGCCGGCACCATGCGCACCGACGAGCCGCCGGGGATCACCGCCTTCAGATTGTCCCAACCGCCGCGAATGCCGCCGCAGTGACGGTCGATCAGTTCGCGGAAGGTGAGCCCCATCGCCTCTTCGACGTTGCAGGGGCGCTCGACGTGGCCGGAAACGCAAAACAGCTTTGTGCCGACATTGTTGGGCCGGCCGATCGCGGCGAACCAGGCCGCGCCGCGGCGCAGGATATCGGGCGCAACCGCAATCGATTCAACGTTGTTGACGGTGGTCGGGCAGCCATAGAGGCCGACGTTGGCCGGGAATGGCGGCTTCAGCCGCGGCTGGCCCTTCTTGCCTTCGAGGCTTTCGAGCAGCGCCGTCTCCTCGCCGCAGATATAGGCGCCGGCGCCATGGGCGACATAGAGGTCAAATGGCCAGCCGTTGACGTTGTCCTTGCCGATCAGCTTTGCCTCATAGGCCTGATCGATCGCGGCTTGCAGGTGCTCGCGCTCCCGGATGAATTCGCCGCGCACATAGATGTAGCAGGTGTGCGCATTCATCGCGAAGCTCGCGAGCAGACAACCCTCCACGAGGAGATGCGGATCGTGCCGCATGATCTCGCGGTCCTTGCAGGTGCCGGGCTCGGACTCGTCGGCGTTGACGACGAGATAGCTCGGCCGCCCGTCGGTCGACTCCTTCGGCATGAACGACCATTTCAGCCCGGTCGGAAAGCCCGCCCCGCCCCGGCCGCGCAGACCGGAGGCCTTCATTTCGTTGATGATCCAGTCGCGGCCCTTGTCGATGATCGCTTTGGTGCCATCCCAGGCGCCACGGCGGCGCGCGCCCTCGAGGCCCCAATCGTGGAGGCCGTAGAGGTTCTTGAAGATGCGATCCTTGTCCTCGAGCATGACCAAAACTTCCCGGGATCAACGTTTGGATTGAGAATAGGCGAGCCCGGCGGCGCACCCGCCAAAGGTCAGCGCCCACAACAGGGCGGATTCAAGCGAAGCGTTCAGCCCGTAGCGCTGTAGCAGGAAAATGAACGTGGCCGCGGCCACGGCGTGAAGGATCATCAACTGCCATGTCTTCATCGCAGCGGCCCTCCTCGGCCCGCTCGTTTGCAAGGTGCGACCGGGCATCACGTCACTTCCTTCAGCGTGGTCGGTCCGCCCACCGGAGCGGAGAACTGACGGTCAACTTGCGGGCCTGGTTTTGGCGGATTGCCCGATGCAAATCCGTCCAGCACCTTGCCGAAAGTCTCCTTGGTCAGGTCCTCGTAGGTATCTTTCCAGATCAGCACCATCGGCGCGTTCACGCAGGCCCCGAGGCACTCGACCTCCTCCCAGCTGAAATTGCCGTCCTTGGAGAGGTGGAAGGGATCGTGGTGGATGCGGCTCTGGCAGACTTCGATGATGTCGCCGGCGCCGCGCAGCCGGCACGGCGTGGTACCGCAAACCTGGACGTGGGCCTTCTTTCCAACCGGCGCGAGCTGGAACATGGTGTAGAAGGTCGCGATCTCCAGCACGCGGATGTAGGGCATTTCGAGGAGATCGGCGACTGCACGGATCGCGGCTTCCGACACCCAGCCCTCGTGCTGCTCCTGCACCCGCCACAGGATCGCGATCGCAGCCGAGGCCTGACGTCCCGGCGGATATTTTGCGATCTCCTTCTTCGCGAAGGCGAGGTTTTCATCCGTGAACGTAAAGCTCGCGGGCTGGACTTCCTTCGGGGCAAGGCGGCGGACGGACATCTCTTTAGACTTTCATTGCAAGCGTGCGTTCAGCGCGCTGATGCGGTCTTGCCAGAACGCACTTGCAGTACCGAACACGTTGTAACCGACATTGGCGGAAACCTTGATGCGGTCGAGGATCGACAGCTCTTTCACGGTTTCCATGCGATTGCTGCGGGGATCATACACAATCAGTTTCAGCGGTGTTTGCTCGAGGATAAAGCGCGACACCGTGTGCTGCGGATCGTTACCGTGCTCCTCGCACAGGATCACGCTGTCCTCCTTGAGGAGCCGCGCGCCGCCCTTGATCGCCTCGATCTCGACGCCCTCGACGTCGAGCTTGATCAGGAATTTACCACCCGCCGAAACCTTGCCGTCATCGAGCAGGTTGTCGAGCGCGATGACGGGCACTTCCTCGCCAGCATCCTGGCTTCCGGCGATGCTGAAGGCCTCGTGCTTGGCGCCGGAGAGACGCGCGGTGCCGCGGCCGGCGCCGATCGCGCACTTCATCACATCGAAGCGGTTATTGTTGATCCTGGCATTGTTCGCGAGCTTCGGGAAATTCGCCGCTGACGGCTCGATCGCAATCGCCCTGTGCGAGCCGTACGGCTTGCTCGACACCAGCACCGACCAGTATCCGTAATTCGCGCCGCAATCGAGCAGCGTGTAGTCGACATCGGCAGAAGCGTGGAACAGAAGGTCAAGTTCGCCTTCATAAGAGAACGTGCGATTGAGCAGCTTGCTCCAGTAGCCGTCGCCGTACGGGAACGCGAATTTCGCATCCTCGTTCAGCTTCATCTCGATGTCGCGCTCGGGAAGCGCCTTGCGCAGCAAATTGGCGCAGCCGTTGTAGCCGCGATGCGAAAAGTTCGACGAAATCTTCGATCCCATCGTCAACGCGACGGCGGCCAGCCTTTCCCATGCGTTCGCGCCCTCCAGCACGCCGGAAGCCCGATCAAACTGGATGGGCGGCATCGACATCACCGGTCGACCTCTCCGAACACGATATCGAGCGAGCCGAGAATCGCGGAGACGTCGGCGAGCAGATGGCCCTTGCAGATGTGGTCCATCGCCTGGAGATGCGCAAAGCCCGGCGCGCGGATCTTGCACTTGTAAGGCTTGTTGGTGCCGTCGGAGACGAGATAGACGCCGAACTCGCCCTTCGGCGCCTCGACTGCGGCATAGACCTCGCCGGCCGGCACATGAACGCCTTCGGTGTAGAGCTTGAAGTGATGGATCAGCGCTTCCATCGAGCGCTTCATCTCGCCGCGGCGCGGCGGCGCGATCTTGTTGTCCTCGACCACCACCGGCCCCTGCCCCTCGGGCTCGCGCAGCTTCTGGATGCACTGCTTCATGATGCGTATGGACTGGCGCATCTCTTCCATGCGGATGCAGTAGCGGTCGTAGCAGTCGCCGTTCTTGCCGATCGGGATGTCGAAATCCATCTCGTCGTAGCATTCGTAGGGCTGCGACTTGCGCAAATCCCAGGCTGCGCCCGAGCCTCGCACCATCACGCCAGAGAAGCCCCACTCCCAGGCTTCCTTCAGCGACACCACGCCGATGTCGACGTTGCGTTGTTTGAAGATGCGGTTGCCCGTCAGCAGGGTTTCGAGGTCGGCGACCACTTGCAGGAACGGATCGCACCAGGCTTCGATGTCGTCGATCAGTTTGGGCGGCAGGTCCTGGTGCACGCCGCCGACGCGGAAGAACGCCGCATGCATGCGCGAGCCGGAAGCGCGCTCGTAAAACACCATCAGCTTTTCGCGCTCTTCAAAACCCCACAGCGGCGGGGTCAAGGCGCCTACGTCCATCGCCTGCGTGGTGACGTTGAGCAGGTGCGACAGGATGCGGCCGATCTCGCAATAGAGCACGCGGATCAACTGCCCGCGGCGCGGCACCTTGATGCCCAGCAGCTTTTCCGCCGCGAGGCAGAAGGCATGCTCCTGATTCATCGGCGCGACATAGTCGAGCCGGTCGAAATACGGAATCGCCTGTAGGTAGGTCTTCTGCTCGATCAGCTTTTCGGTGCCGCGGTGAAGCAAGCCGATATGCGGATCGACGCGGGCCACTACCTCACCGTCCAGTTCAAGGACGAGACGCAGCACGCCGTGCGCCGCCGGATGTTGCGGTCCGAAATTGATGGTGAAATTGCGAAGATTTTGCTCGTTCATGGTCAGGCCTTCGGCTCTGCCTTCTCATCGCCGGGCAGCGGATAGTCCGCGCCTTCCCATGGCGAGAGGAAATCGAATTTGCGGAATTCCTGGTTGAGGCGCACCGGCTCGTAGAGCACCCGCTTCTCCTGGTCGTCGTAGCGCACCTCGACGAAGCCGGTGAGCGGAAAGTCCTTGCGCAGCGGATGGCCGTCGAAGCCGTAGTCGGTGAGCAGCCGCCGCATGTCGGGATGGCCGATGAAGATCACGCCGTAGAGGTCATACGTCTCACGCTCGAACCAGTCGGCGCCAGGGAAGACGTCGATCAGCGAGGGTACTTGCGTCGTCTCGTCGGCCTCCGCACGAATGCGGATGCGCGTATTCAGGGTCGGCGACAACAGATGATAGACGACGTCGAAGCGCCGTTCGCGGCCGGGATAGTCGACCGCGGTGACATCGGTGAAATTGACGAAGCGGCAGGACGGATCATCACGCAGGAATTTTGCAACCTCGACGATCTTCTCGGCCTGTACACTCACCGTGAGCTGGTTGAACGCGATCGAATGGCCAATCGCGGCGCCGGGAAGCGCGCTAACAATCGTCTGCCCCAAGGCGTCGAGCTTGCCGTCGTCCATTTCCGTGAAACCTTAACGTTCGATGGTGCCGATGCGACGGATTTTCTTCTGTAGCAACAGCACGCCGTACAGCAGCGCCTCCGCGGTCGGCGGGCAGCCGGGCACGTAGATGTCGATCGGGACAATGCGGTCGCAACCGCGCACCACCGAGTAGGAGTAGTGATAGTAGCCGCCGCCATTGGCGCACGATCCCATCGAGATCACGTAGCGCGGCTCCGGCATCTGGTCATAGACCTTGCGCAGCGCCGGCGCCATCTTGTTGGTCAGCGTGCCCGCGACGATCATCACGTCGGACTGCCGCGGCGAAGCACGCGGTGCAAAGCCGAAGCGCTCGACGTCGTAGCGCGGCATCGACACCTGCATCATCTCGACCGCGCAGCAGGCCAGCCCGAAGGTCATCCACATCAGCGAGCCCGTTCGCGCCCAGGTGATGAGATCGTCGGCCGCGGCGACGAAAAAGCCCTTGTCGGAGAGCTCGTGATTGACCGCGAGGAAATACGGGTCATTGGCGCCGACCGGGCGGCCGGTGGCGGGATCCAGAATGCCCTTTGGAGCCGGCGCAATCGCCGGCGAGCTAGCGGCGGTCGGACTCAATCCCATTCGAGCGCGCCTTTCTTCCATTCATAGGCAAAGCCCACCGTCAGCACGGCGAGGAACACCATCATCGACCAGAACCCGGTGGCCCCGAGCTTTCCGAACGCCACCGCCCACGGGAACAGGAACGCCACTTCGAGGTCGAAAATGATGAAGAGGATGGCGACCAGGTAGAAGCGGACGTCGAACTTCATGCGGGCATCGTCGAAAGCGTTGAACCCGCATTCATAGGCGGAGAGCTTTTCGGGATCCGGCTGCTGAAATGCGACCAGGAAGGGCGCGATCAGGAGCGCCAGCCCGATCAGGCTTGCCACCCCGATAAACACCACAAGCGGGAGATAATTCTGGAGGATGCCGGTCATCGGCCACGCCTTTATTTCCGCGGTCACTGGAGGCCGCAGATTCGTTACATTGGAATTGTTCTTGAGGCTTAGCGCAGCGCAACAGGGCACGCAAGGCAAGCTATTTTGACGGTTTTGGCCGTCCCCACTCGCGTCGCTGACTCGCGCGCTAGCGCTTTCCTGCCTCAAAAGATCAACGCAGTGTCTGACATTTGGTGCCGATGCCAAGCGCTGTCCATCCCGAGTTTTCCACTCTGCACATTCGCATGGCGGGCCCGACAGGGCCGCGGGCCGGTCAGCGCACATCCACAGATGCAAGTCTGTTTCGGTTCGCGCTGAGTCTTCGGGGAGGCCTCGCCGGACCCGCCAACATCTGTCGACCGGTCTCAACCAGACCGGCCCGGGCTTTTGGCGTTACGGCATGCCGAGGAAGGCAAAATCGTCCCCAAAACCGGCCGGACGAAACCATTTTCGGGAACTCGCGAAACCATCCTGAAACAGAGGGGGCGTACCTGTTCAGCCATCAGAGACGGCAAAGTCCGTCCGGAGGCTCAAATGAACCACTCAATTCATTCCGCTGACAAGGCGACCCACCTGAAAATCGTGGTTGTGGCGCTCGTGGCCGGTATTGCAGTGGCCGCGTTCGGTATTTCCGCCCGCACCAATACGGATTACTCCCAGACCGCCCACGTCGTGAAGGCCGGCAAGCCGGTGGTCGTGACGAGCTCGGAAGCGTCGAAGGTCCAGTAAGCAACCTCTATCGTAGACAATAAAAGGCCGCCCGAGGGGCGGCTTTTTTATTGCGGTGATCGCTTCCGGAAAATTCGCTAAGCCATTGATTTAATGGCGCGAGAGACGGGACTCGAACCCGCGGCCTCCGCCGTGACAGGGCGGCGCTCTAACCAACTGAGCTACTCCCGCGGATGCGTAATCAGATCGTGATCCGCTGAGAAAGCAGGGCATAAAGGCCTGCTTTGTCATAGTCAAGGCAGTTGCAAATCCCCGCGCCAGACAAGGGTTTTTGCGATGCCGATGCGAAAAATGCCCGGTTTACGGGCAAAACTCGTAGGCAGCCGGGCCTCGAATCGACTAGGCCTGCTAATTCCAGACCACCCAGCCATTTGAACAAGGAGGGCCAACATGGCGAAGAAGGCAGCGACTCCGGCCACCATCACCCTGAAGCATCTGGCGGCGGCGATCGCCGAGGATCAGGAACTCTCCAAGAAACAGGCTGAAGCCATTTTGACCGACATGGTCACGATGATCACAAAACACCTGAAAAAGGGCGAGCGCATCCGCATCGTGGGCCTCGGCATCCTCCAGGTGCGCAAGCGCGCCGCCCGCATGGGCCGCAATCCCGCCACCGGCGAGGCGATCCAGATCAAGGCCAGCAAGAAGGTCGCCTTCCGCGCCGCCAAGGAACTGAAGGAAGCCGTCTAAGTCCCTCTCCGCTTCCAGGGGCGTCATTCCGGCGAGGTTACGGCCTCCGGAAATGGCGCTTTTTTGTTATACAGCCGGTCCCTGCCCCTTTGCCGCGGTTTCCTACAGTGCCCTCACCCATCGCATTCAAACACGGCGTGACGGAGCGCTTTCTGCGCTACGTCGTGATCGATACCCAGTCCGATCCGTCCTCGCCGACCACACCGTCCACCGAGAAGCAGAAGGATCTGGGCCGCCTGCTCGCCACCGAACTGAGACAGATGGGCCTTGCCGACGCGCATCTCGACCAGCACGGCTATGTCTACGCGACGATCCCCGCGAACTCACCGAAAACAGTACCGGTGATCTGCTTCTGCTCGCACATGGACACTTCGCCCGATTGCACCGGCAAAAACGTCAAGCCGCAGATCGTGAAGAATTATCGCGGCGGCGACATCGTCCTGCCGGCCGCCCCCACACAAATCATCCGCGCCGCCGAGCATCCGGCGCTGGCCGACCAGATCGGCCATGACATCATCACGACCGACGGCACCACCCTGCTCGGCGCCGACAACAAGGCCGGCGTCGCCGAGATCATGGACGCCGCGCAATTCCTGCTCGACCACCCCGAGATCAGGCATGGCGCGATCAAGATCCTGTTCACGCCGGACGAAGAAATCGGCCGCGGCGTCGACAAGGTGGATCTGAAAAAGCTCGGCGCCGATTTCGCCTACACCATGGACGGCGAAAGCGCCGGCCATATCGAGGACGAGACATTTTCGGCCGACGGCGCCAGCATCACCATCGAGGGCGTGTCGACCCATCCCGGCTTTGCCAAGGGCAAGATGGAGCACGCCATCAAGATCGCGGCTGCGATCGTCGATCGGCTGCCGAAGGATACCTGCTCGCCCGAAACCACCGAAGGCAAGGAGGGTTTTCTGCACCCGGTCGGCATTTCCGGCGCACTGGAGAAAGCCAGGATCGACTTCATAGTCCGCGATTTCACCGAGGACGGCTTGAAGCAGAAGGAAGCGCTGCTGGAACGCATCGTCAGGGATGTGATGAAGGACTACCCGCGCTCGACCTACAAGTTCGAGGTCAGGCAGCAGTACCGGAACATGAAACAGGTGATCGACCGTCACCCCGAGATCGTCGACTATGCCGTCGAGGCGATCCGTCGCGCTGGCTTGAGGCCGGTGAAGGAATCGATCCGCGGCGGCACCGACGGCTCGCGCCTGTCCTTCATGGGCCTGCCCTGCCCCAACATCTTCGCCGGCGAGCACGCCTTCCACTCCCGGCTGGAATGGGTCAGCCGGCAGGACATGGAAAAGGCCGTGCAGACCATCGTGCATCTGGCGATGATCTGGGAAGAACGGGCTTAAGCCTTACGACGCGCGCGCCGTCACGATCCAGATCGAGGCCGGAAGCAGGACCGAATCGCCCTTGGCGAACGGCTCGAGCGCCTCACGGATCGATTGCGCGGCGGCAGCGCGCGCTTCGGCCGGCTGGTCTTCCAGCGCGCGGCTTACCGGGCCGACATCGAGCGAGCCTTGCACGGCGGCATCGAGACCGCCTCCGATCCCAGCGTCGAGAAGGAGCGGACAGGCTTCCAGATTGATCGCCGTGAAACCGGCCTTCGTCAGAATCCCCCGGACGCGCTCTTCAGAGGCAAATGCGAACGGCCCGGGATCGTCCGGGCCGACTTGCGGCAATTTCGGCACGTGCTTGTAGGCGGCCTGTAGCGGCGCCATGAAGAACGGATTCTCGCGCGGCTCGCGCCAGCACGCGAACGCAAGCCGTCCCGAGGGCCGCAACGCCTTGCGCATGTTGGCGAACGACAATGCGGGATCGGCAAAGAACATCACGCCGAACCTGGAAGCCAACAGGTCGAAGCTGGCGGGATCGAACCGATGGACGGTCGCATCAGCCACCATGAAATCGACAGGCAACTCCTTCGGTGCACTGGCCTGCGCCCGCGCCAGCATCGGGCCGGACACATCGATGCCAAGCACATAGCCCGATGGCCCGACTTTTTGCGCAAACGCGATCGCCGTGGCGCCGCTGCCGCAACCGACATCAATGATCCGCTCACCGGCTCTGGGCCTGGCGCGATCGATCAGAATGTCCGCGATCGGCCGCAGCAGGATGTCCTGCGTCTGCTGCCGGTCGGCCCAGCGCTGGCCGCTCGGCCCGTTCCAATAGGCGATCTGATCGGCGTTTTGTGGATGGCCGGCGGACGTGTCCATCAACACGGGGGGACGGCCCGCGGTATCAACAGAACTCATGTAGCTGCTCCCGCGCCTGTATATCACCGTGCTCGCAGCCATGCCAATCATGCGTGGAACATGGCGCGAAACGCAGGTCCCGTCTGGCGCGAAGGTTGCGGCCAATTATCAAGCGTTCGCGATCTACAGCCAGTTCCGAGCGCGCGTTGCAGCCGCATTGGATTCACCGAAGGGCCACAAGAGAGTCAGGCGCCGACCAGATTTCGCGGATAGGAACGAAGTTCGCGGACAGGATTTGTGTCGCCATCGAAACTGGAAAAGGCATGACCATGCGCATCTCTACAGCATTCGTCGTCATCGCAACCCTCTTTCTCGGAACCCCGGCCTTTGCCCAGAGAGCGCCGTCGCAGTCGGGAGCAGAAACACCGTCTACTCAATCCGGCACAGTCGTAACGAGCATTCAGGTCGTCGACGTCAAGGAATTGCAGCCGGCCGTGCGCTCGAAGGTTGATGAAATCATCGCGCAGACGAGCGATACCGAAATTCAGTCGCTTCGGAAGTCCATTGACGACATGCCGGAAGCAACATCCGCGCTCAAGGCCAAGGGCTTGAATTCGTCACAGGTCGTTGCGATCAGCATCGCTGACGGTGTTCTGACGATGATCACCAAGACAGCCTGAACTCAGGATCCTCGTCCGCGCTCTCGCGACAGGTCAGGTGCTTAACGCGGAGCGCGGTCCTTGGCGAATTGCCGGGATTGGTCCAGCCTTTGCGTTTCCGGGCGCACTGGCTTGCCCAGCGCGCAGCGCGAAGGCTGGTGGGCGGCTACGGATTCGAACCGCAGACCCTCTCGGTGTAAACGAGATGCTCTAACCAGCTGAGCTAGCCGCCCGTTGCCCGTGTTTAGCCTCGCCCGCCCCGCCGGTGCAAGGCCGGATCGATCGGGAAATGAACGCGGCCCCGGCGCCGCACCGGCCCCTGTCGCGACAGCCGGATCAAAATATCGAAAACAACCCCATGCACAGTAGAGTTAGCCCCTTTGCACTCAGGCCGCCCCCACATCTGGCTGGTCGCCGGGCCGGGCCGGTAGCGCCTCGATACCGTTGATCCACGGCGCTGCGGATTTGCACCAGATTTGGCGCATCGGCCTTAGCTGATCACGCTGGCGGATGCTGCCCCAGCGGATGCCCCAATCGTCGGGGCCGCCATCTTCTCCGCTGGAGAACAGCGGTGAGCCGCATTCGCCGCAAAAATGCTGGAAGCGCACGCGGCCGTTGTCGCCGCGCTTTCCATAGACTTTCGGCGCCCCGCCCGTCATGCGGATCTGCTCGCCGGCGCAGATCACGGTCACGCGGTACGGCGATCCGGTCAGAGTCTGGCAATCCGTGCAGTGGCAGATCGAGACCCGCGCCGGATCGATCTCGGCTTGATAGGTCACGCGGCCGCAATGGCATTGCCCGTCGATCTGCATCGCGCATCCTCCACAAAAAGAAACGGCGCCCGAAGGCGCCGTTTTATCATTTCGTGCAGGCGATGGCTCAGTGCGCCGTCAGGCCGCCGGCCGCCTCATCGCCGGATTCCGGGTTGACGGCCACCTTGGTGTCCTCTTCCCAGACGATCGGCGTGGGCACGCGGACCAGCGCCTTCGCCACGACCTCGTCGAGCCGGGCGACCGGGATGATGTCCATGCCGCCCTTGATCGCATCGGAAATCTCCGTGAGATCCTTGGCGTTGTCCTCGGGGATCAGCACCGTCTTGATGCCGCCGCGGGCAGCGGCGAGCAGCTTCTCCTTGAGGCCGCCGATCGGCAGCACGCGGCCGCGCAGCGTGATTTCGCCGGTCATCGCGACATCGTGCCGGACCGGAATGCCGGTCATGACCGAGATGATCGCGGTGGCCATCGCAACACCCGCGGACGGGCCGTCCTTCGGGGTCGCGCCCTCCGGAACGTGCACGTGGATGTCGCGCCGGTCGAACAGCGGCGGCTCGACGCCATAGTTGATCGCGCGGGAGCGCACATAGGACGCAGCCGCCGAGATCGACTCCTTCATCACGTCGCGCAGGTTGCCCGTGACCGTCATCTTGCCCTTGCCGGGCATCATGACGCCTTCGATTGTCAGCAGCTCGCCGCCAACGTCGGTCCAGGCAAGGCCGGTGACAATGCCGACCTGCGGCTCGCTCTCGATCTCGCCGAAGCGGTACTTCGGAACACCCAAATACTCTTCCAGAGTCGTTTCGGTGACCTTGACCGACTTCTTCTTGGAAATCATGAGGTCCTTCACCGCCTTGCGGGCCAGTGTCGAAAGCTCACGTTCCAGGTTACGCACGCCCGCTTCGCGGGTGTAGCGGCGGATCATCAGCAGCAACGCGTCGTCGTCGATCGACCATTCCTTGGAATCCAGGCCGTGCTTGGAGAGCGCGTTCGGGATCAGGTGCTTGCGCGCGATCTCGACCTTCTCGTTCTCGGTGTAGCCGGCGATCCGGATGATCTCCATGCGGTCCATCAGCGGGCCCGGAATATTGAGCGTATTCGCGGTCGTGATGAACATCACGTTCGACAGATCGTAGTCGACCTCAAGATAGTGGTCGTTGAAGGTCGCGTTCTGCTCGGGGTCCAGAACCTCCAGCAGCGCCGATGACGGATCGCCACGGAAGTCCGAGCCCATCTTGTCGATCTCATCCAGCAGGAACAGCGGATTGGAAGTCTTCGCCTTCCGCATCGACTGGATGACCTTGCCGGGCATCGAGCCGATATAGGTGCGGCGGTGACCACGGATCTCGGCCTCGTCGCGCACGCCGCCGAGCGAGACGCGCACGAATTCGCGCCCCGTCGCCTTCGCGATCGACTTGCCGAGCGAGGTCTTGCCGACGCCGGGAGGCCCGACCAGGCACAGGATCGGCCCGGTCAGCTTGTTGGCGCGCGACTGCACCGCGAGATACTCGACGATGCGGTCCTTGACCTTCTCGAGCCCATAGTGATCCGCATCCAGAACCGCCTGCGCGGCCTCCAGATCCTTCTTCACCTTGGACTTCTTGTTCCACGGGATCGACAGCAGCCAGTCGAGATAGTTGCGCACGACGGTCGCTTCCGCGGACATCGGCGACATCTGGCGCAGCTTCTTCAGTTCATGCTGCGCCTTCTCCCGCGCTTCCTTGGAAAGCTTGGTCTTGGCGATCTTCTCTTCCAGATCGGCGAGCTCATCGCGGCCCTCGTCGTCGCCGAGTTCCTTCTGAATCGCCTTCATCTGTTCGTTGAGATAGTACTCGCGCTGGGTCTTCTCCATCTGGCGCTTGACGCGCGAGCGGATGCGCTTCTCGACCTGGAGCACGGAGATTTCGCTCTCCATCAGGCCGAGCACCTTCTCAAGGCGCTGAGTGACCGACAGCGTCTCCAGGATGGCCTGACGATCGGCGATCTTCACCGCCAGATGCGAGGCAACGGCATCGCCGAGCTTGGCGAAGTCGGTGATCGCCTGCACCACGCCGACGACCTCAGCGGAGATCTTCTTGTTGAGCTTCACATAGCTCTCGAAATCCGACACGACCGAACGCGCCAGGGCCTCGGCCTCGACGGAATTGGCATCGGTGTCGGCGAGCGCGACCGCGGTCGCCTCATAATATTCGGCGCGGTCGGAATATTTCTCGATGCGTGCGCGCTCAAGCCCTTCGACCAGCACCTTCACGGTGCCGTCGGGAAGCTTCAGGAGCTGAAGCACGCTGGCGAGCGTACCGGTTTCGTAAATCGCGTCCGGAGCCGGATCGTCGTCCGACGCATTCTTCTGCGTCGCGAGCATCACCAGCGCGTCGTTCTTCATCACCTCTTCCAGCGCGCGGATCGATTTCTCGCGGCCGACGAACAGCGGCACGATGTTGTGCGGGAAAACGACAATGTCGCGGAGCGGCAGCACCGGATAAGAGTGGCTTTCGCCGTGGACGATGGTTGGCCGGGGTTTGGAAGTTGTCATGGCCTGTTCCTTATGTTGTGCCCCCTTGCACGCAGCCCGCCCGATTGCGCAACCGCCACAAGGTGCCGAGAGCTTCCGGGGCCGTTCGGCCCTGTCAGAGCCTGCTTCTCCGGATCGATGGTAACCGAATCTGGCGTCAGATTCAGCTTCCGATAGCATTAGGTGGCTATCGGGTACGGGGGTGTCAAGTCACTGAAAAATGCTCGAAAATACGAGCTAACGCGTAGTAATGCCTACGCAACTCGGGCCGCGGTATCGTTGTCCGCGCGCCCCACTTTAGGAGTATTCAACAGGCTGCCGCCAGCGCCCGTCAGGCGCTGGCCGAAGTTTCGACCGCGCGGTCGGAACGGTCCGCATAGATGTAGAGCGGACGCGCGGTTCCTTCGACCACTTCGCGGGAGATCACGACCTCTTCGACGCCTTCCAGGCCCGGAAGATCGAACATGGTCTCAAGCAGGATGCTCTCGAGGATCGAGCGCAGGCCGCGTGCGCCGGTCTTGCGCTCAATCGCCTTGCGGGCGACCGCGCCAAGCGCCTCGTCGGCGAAGGTCAGCTCGATATTCTCCATCTCGAACAGGCGCTGGTACTGCTTCACCAGCGCGTTCTTCGGGTCGGTCAGGATCTTCTTCAGCGAAGCCTCGTCGAGATCTTCCAGCGTCGCAACGACCGGCAGGCGGCCGACGAATTCCGGAATGAGGCCGTACTTGAGCAGGTCCTCGGGCTCGACGTGACGGAAGATTTCGCCGGTGCGGCGATCCTCCGGCGCCAGCACCTGGGCCGCGAAGCCGATCGAGGTCGAACGCCCGCGCGCGGAGATGATCTTCTCGAGGCCCGAGAAGGCGCCACCGCAGATGAACAGGATGTTGGTGGTATCGACCTGCAAGAATTCCTGCTGCGGGTGCTTGCGGCCGCCCTGCGGCGGGACCGAAGCGACCGTGCCTTCCATGATCTTGAGCAGCGCCTGCTGCACGCCCTCGCCCGACACGTCGCGGGTGATCGACGGGTTGTCGGACTTGCGGCTGATCTTGTCGATTTCGTCGATATAGACGATGCCGCGCTGCGCGCGCTCGACATTGTAGTCGGCGGCTTGCAGCAGCTTCAGGATGATGTTCTCGACGTCCTCACCGACATAGCCGGCTTCGGTCAGCGTCGTCGCATCCGCCATCGTGAACGGCACGTCGAGAATGCGCGCCAGCGTTTGCGCCAGCAGCGTCTTGCCCGAGCCGGTCGGACCGATCAGCAGGATGTTCGACTTCGCCAGTTCGACGTCATTGTGCTTGGTCTGGTGATTGAGCCGCTTGTAGTGATTGTGAACGGCGACCGAGAGCACCTTCTTGGCGTGGCTCTGGCCGATCACGTAATCGTCCAGCACCTTGCAGATTTCCTTCGGGGTCGGGATGCCGTCGCGCGACTTCACCAGCGAGGACTTGTTCTCCTCGCGGATGATGTCCATGCAGAGCTCGACGCATTCGTCGCAGATGAAGACGGTCGGTCCTGCAATCAGTTTGCGGACTTCGTGCTGGCTCTTGCCGCAGAACGAGCAATACAGGGTGTTCTTGGAGTCGCTCGTGCCGACCTTACTCATTCTCGTCTCCGTCCGCCGTTCGAACCCTTTGCTCGACCGGCCCATTCCGGAACAGTCCGGACCATAGGGTTAGATAGAGCAAATTCCGTACCAAAAAAGACCTTAACCTTACATCGCCGCGCGAATCGCGACGTACTCGAATCCCCCGCGATCATATCTGATCCGACACAGCCAACCATGCTGACACCCGACTATCAAGAATTCGCTAACCGGGCGCAGGCCGAACACCGTGACAATACCGTGATTTTCCGCAATCGTACGGGCTCTTTCGAGCGAAATCGTGCGAGCGTTGCGAGATTGCCACGCCGGCCGAAGGAGCACGAAAGCGGAACTTTTCGCCTGTGCGGGGGCACAGGCGAGACACGGTCGGCCACCAATACCGGCGCTGTCCGCCGGACAACGCCGGATCGCCTCAAGCGTTGCGAGGTCAGGCTGCCTTTACCGCGGACGGATCGTCAGGACGCTTGTCGATCACCTTGTCGACCAGACCGAACGCCTTGGCATCCTCGGCGGTGAGGAACTTGTCGCGCTCGAGCGCGTCCTCGATCGCCTTGTAGTTCTGCCCGGTGTGCTTCACGTAAATCTCGTTCAGCCGCTTCTTGAGATTCAGAATCTCCTGGGCGTGCAGCATGATGTCGGTCGCCTGGCCCTGGAAGCCGCCCGAGGGCTGATGCACCATGATGCGCGAGTTCGGCAGCGAGAAGCGCATATCCTTCTCACCGGCAGCAAGCAGCAGCGAGCCCATCGAGGCGGCCTGCCCCGTGCACAGCGTCTGCACGGGAGGACGGATGAACTGCATGGTGTCGTAGATCGCAAGGCCCGACGTCACCACCCCGCCCGGCGAGTTGATGTACATCGAGATTTCCTTCTTCGGGTTCTCCGCTTCCAGGAACAGCAACTGCGCGACGACAAGCGTCGACATGCCATCCTCGACCGGGCCGGTGAGGAAGATGATGCGCTCTTTCAGAAGGCGCGAGAAGATGTCGTAGGCGCGTTCACCGCGGTTGGTCTGTTCGACGACCATCGGCACGAGGTTCATGTAGGTTTCAACGGGATCGCGCATGTGTCACCCCAAAAGTGATGCAGGACTTCCAAGACAGTGCCCACCAGATATGGCCGAAATCTGCCACGGCAAGGTCAGCCAATCTGACGGGAACGGCCCGAGTTCAAGCTGATTCGCGCAGCCCGTCCTAGCGACGGATGCCGCCGCCGGGCCGGTTTCGCCGTTCATCATTAACGCGGCGTCGCTCTATCAGGCGGCAGTTTTCTCGTTTTCTTCATCCTTGAACAGCTCTTCCCGCGTCAGCTTCTTTTCGGTGACGTTGGCGAGTTCGAGGATGAAATCGACCACCTTGTCTTCATAGATCGGCGCACGAAGCTGGGCGAGCGCGCCGGCATTGTTGCGATAAAAATCCCAGACTTCCTTCTCGCGGCCGGGCATCGAGCGCGCCCGCTCGATCACGGCGCGGCTGACCTCGTCGTCGGTGACGGTGATCTTGTTCTTCTCCCCGATCTCGGACAGCACGAGCCCAAGGCGGACGCGGCGATCTGCGATCTTCTGGTATTCGTCCTTGGCCGCCTCTTCGGTGGTGTTCTCGTCGGCAAAGGTCTTGCCGCTCGATTCCATCTCGGCCTTGATCGAGTTCCACATCAGGTTGAACTCTTCGGCGATCAACGACGGCGGAGCCTCGAACTTGTGGGCCTCATCGAGCCGGTCGAGCAGCGTGCGCTTGAGACGCTGGCGGATCGCGCCGGCGAATTCGGCATTGAGGCGCTCGCGCGCGGCTTCCTTCAGCTTGTCGAGCGATTCGAGGCCGAGCGTCTTGGCGAAGTCGTCATCGATCTTCGTTTCACCGGGCGCTTCGATTGCGGTCACGGTGGTCTCGAATTCGGCCGCCTGGCCGGCGAGCTTTTCGCTGGCGTAGTTCTTCGGGAAGGTCACCTTCAGCGTGCGGGTCTCGCCGGTGCCCATGCCGATCAATTGCTCCTCAAAGCCCGGGATGAACTGGCCGGAGCCGATCACGAGCTGAATGCCCTCGCCGGTGCCGCCGTCGAACGGCACGCCGTCGATGGAGCCCTTGAAGCTGATGGTGAGGCGGTCGCCGTTCTCGGACTTCGCGCCCTCGGCCTTGGCCGAATAGGGACGGTTCTGGTCGGCGATGCGCTTGATGGCTTCATCGACATCGGCGTCGGTCACGTCGACGACGGGCTTTTCGACCGTAAAGCTCTTGAAGTCGGCGAGCTGGATCGCCGGCACGACCTCGATCGCCACCGTGTAGGTCAGGTCGGTCTTCCCGGCGAGAAGCTCTTCGACTTCCTTCTCCTCGGTCGGCATCGTGATCTTGGGTTCGGTCGCGAGGCGAAAGCCGCGCTCCGTGAAGATCTGCGTGTTGGTGTCGCGGATAGTCTGGTCAATGGTCTCCGCCATCACCGAGCGGCCATAGACCTTCTTGAGATGGCTGACCGGCACCTTGCCGGGACGGAAACCGTTGAGGCGGACCTTGTCCTTGAGGTCGACCAGCTTGGCGTCCGCCTTGGCATCGAGATCGGTCGCGGGAACGCTGATCTTGAATTCGTGCTTCAGTCCCTCGTTGAGGGTTTCGGTGACCTGCATGGCGTCAATCTTCTTCCGCGTTCGTCCCGGCCGGAAGGCCGAAGACCTTGTCAAAATATTCGGCGCTGGCCCTCAAAGGACCTGCGCCAGTGGATCGGCGAACCGTCCTCGGCCTGAGGAAAAGTTCTCCAGAATTCGTCAGGCAAACGCTTCCAGCGCTTGGTGCGGGCGGAGGGACTCGAACCCCCACAACTTTCGTCACTGGAACCTAAATCCAGCGCGTCTACCAGTTCCGCCACGCCCGCGTAGAGCATCATGTCCGGCCGCGATGCCGCGGGCGGCGCGGCTTATAACATGTGCCGGCCGGTTCGCAGCAAAAAAATGGCCGGTTTGGGCCGTTGAGGCCAAACCGTCGCAACTGGACATCTCACCTCAAAAATGGTCCGGATCGGCCTCATGACAAGAGCGAATTTTCCACTGAACCGGCGCGAGTTCCTGATCGGATTGGGGACCTCAACCCTGGCCGGTTTGGCGGCCTCCCAGGTTGCAGCGCAGTCACGGATCGCCATGCGGGCACAGGCGAGCGGAATCGCCTTGCGCAATGGCAGCCCGGAGGCGGCCGTGTGGTCGCTCGGGGCGCCCGAGCTGCGCTTCCGCCGGGGCGAGACCGCGACATTTGATCTAGGCAACGACTTGCCGGCGGCCGTCGTCCTGAACTGGCGGGGGCTCGATGGCGTCCCCGCGGTCGAACCCCTGACGGCGCGCCGCCCGCTTGCGCCCGGGGCACAGGAAAGCGTTGCGATTCCGCTACGGCGTGCCGGAACCCTTCTGTGCGACATGAGCCTTTTGGCCGGAGATCGGCCGTCGCGACCGCATGCCGTCGTCGTGCAGGAGGGCGAGGCCGTTGCCGTCGAGCGCGACGAAGCGCTGCTCATCGAGGAATGGCGGGTTCGACCTGATGGAACGGCCATCGCGCCGGGCGTCGATCCCAAGGAAACGATGGTTTCCTATACGCTTAACGGCAAACCCTCGCTGGATGTCTCAGCTCGATCCAATGAGCGCCTCAGACTTCGCTTCATCAATGGCAGTCCGCGTACCGTCATTGCCTTGAAATTGGAATCCGTCGCGGTCACGGTCATGGCGATCGACAGCCAACCTGCCGAACCGTTCCTGGCGCGCAACGGGACGCTCCTGCTGGCGCCGGGCAGCCGCGTAGACGCCTTTGTCGACGTTACAGCCCCTCCGGGCAGCAACCTCAAGATCCTGTTACACGAAGGCAGGGAAGCGCGAACGATCGGCTTTGTAATTGTCTCTCGCGATCCGCCCGCGCGTGCTGCACCACTTCCCCCTCCTCCGCCGCTACCATCCAATGGACTGCCCGCGCAGCTGGATCTCAAGAACGCACTTCGCGTCGATCTGCCGCTCGGCGGGCCTTCGGCGGAATGGGTCGCGCCCTCCAGCTTCGCGCCAACAGCCCCGCCCGTCTTCCGCGCCAAGGCCGGACGCATCGTCGTGCTGGCGCTGACCAACCGCAATCCTATTCCCACCGTGTTCCATCTCCACGGCCATCATTTCCGGCTGCTCGACCGGCTGGATGATGGCTGGAAGCCGTTCTGGCTGGACACGCTCGCGATCGAGCCCGGGCAGACCCAGCGCATCGCCTTCGCGGCGGAATATGCGGGGCGCTGGTTGCTGGAGTCCGTTGCGGCGGATTGGGCGGCGCCGCGGCTCGTGCGATGGTACGCCGTCGAGTGAGGGTGTCAGCATGAGCAAACCTGTTCCCGCCATCCGCGGCGTGAAGACGCGTGCCATCGTCGCGCCGATCGCGCGGCCGGTGAAAACCGCCTTTGCCACCATCGACGCAGCGCCGCTGGTGCTGATCGATGTTGAAACCGATTCCGGCATCACAGGGCATTCCTATCTGTTCGCCTACACAAAACTCACGCTGAAGGCGCTGACGCATCTGATCGAGGAAATCGGCCGCGAGCTGGTCGGCCGGCCGGTCGCACCGTTCGACCTGATGGCGGCGATGGATGCGAAATTCAGGTTGCTGAGCTGGCAAGGATTGGTCGGCATGGCCGTGTCCGGCCTCGACATGGCCTGTTGGGATGCGCTGGGCAAAGCCGCGGAAAAGCCGGTCGTGGAATTGCTCGGTGGCTCGCCCAAGCCGATTAAGGCCTATGACAGCTATGGCGTGGTCGATCCCGTCGCCGACGAGAAGGCGCTGCGCCGTTCGCTCGACCGCGGATTTCGCGGCATCAAGATCAAGGGCGGCGACGGCGATGCCGCCAACGACGAGCGCGTGGTAGCTGGCGTGCGCGCCCTGCTCGGCCCTGATGTCGCGCTGATGATCGACTTCAACCAGTCGCTGGATCCGGCCGAGGCGACGCGCCGTATCGAGCGGCTGGCGCCTTACGATCTCACCTGGATCGAGGAGCCGGTGGCGCAGGAAAACTTGCTCGGGCACGCCAAGGTACGCGCCACTTCGCCGACGCCGATCCAGGCCGGCGAGAACTGGTGGTTCCCGCGGGGATTTGCGGAAGCGATCGCCGCGGGCGCCAGCGACTTCATCATGCCCGACCTGATGAAGTGTGGCGGCGTCACCGGATGGCTGCGCGTGGCGGGCCAGGCGGAAGCTGCCTCGATTCCGATGTCGAGCCATCTGTTTGTCGAAGCCAGCGCTCATGTGCTGGCGGTGACGCCGACCGCGCACTGGCTTGAGTTTCTGGATTTTGCGGGCGCCATTCTTGTCAGGCCGGTGGAGATTGTTGACGGCACCGTAACCGCGCGTGGTCCCGGGCTTGGGCTCGAATGGAATGAAGCGGCGGTCGCGAAATATCTGGTGCTTCAGTAGCGGGACAGGCCCTGTCCGTAATCGATTCCGAACTCGTCGTAGAGCTGACGAAAGACGGCCGGCAGCACTTCCGGCAAGTCTTCCGCAATCAATCCGGGGCCCGCCTCGCGCGCGCCCTCGCCGTGCATCCAGACGCCGATGCTGGCCGCCTCGAATGCCGGCACGCCCTGCGCCAGCATTCCCGCGATCATGCCTGACAGCACGTCGCCGGCGCCGGCCGTGGCAAGCCATGGCGGCGCGTTGGAGGCAATGCAGGCGCGGCCGTCGGGAGATGCCACCACCGTGTCGGGGCCTTTGAGCAGCACGACCGCGCCGGAACGCTCCGCCGCATCGCGCACGCGTTCCAGTTTGGAGCGCAGCGGATGCTTGTTGCTGATGTCGCTGAACAGCCGCGGAAACTCGCCTTCATGCGGGGTGAGCACCACCTGCGGATCTTCCGCAGCCTTGATCGACTCGAACAGCCGGTCCGGCGCATCGGCAAAGCTGGTCAGCGCGTCGGCATCCAGCACGAGATGCCGTTTGGCCGACAGCGCGGTGTGCACGAAATCGCGGGTGCGCTCGCTGATGCCGGCGCCCGGCCCGATCACACAGGCGTTGAGGCGCTTGTCGCTGATCAATTCACCGAACTCGATCGCGGTGTCGACGGGGCGCACCATCACCGCCGTGAGTGCGGCTGCGTTCACGGCGAGCGCATCGCGCGGCGAGGCCAGCGTGGCAAGGCCGGCGCCTGCGCGCAACGCGCCGCGCGCCGCCAGCCGCGCCGCGCCGGTCGAGGCCATGTCGCCGGAGACGATCACGGCATGGCCGCGGACGTATTTGTGCGCGTCGACCTTCGGCAGCGGAAACGAGGCGGCCCAGGTGTCAGGCGCGTTCTCAAAAGTTTGCGGCCTGATCTCGTCCAGCACGCCCGAGCTGATCCCGATATCGGCGACGCGAACGCGGCCGCAATGAACTCGCCCCGGCAGCAACAGATGCGCCGGCTTGCGCCGGAAGAACGTCACGGTCTCCGCGGCGCGCACCGCGACGCCCATCACGGCACCGGTCGTGCCGTTGATGCCGCTCGGCAGGTCGACCGCCAGAACGCGCGCGCCATTGGCATTGATCGCCTCGATCATGTCATGCGGCTCGCCCTTCACCGGACGGTTGAGGCCGGCGCCGAACAGCGCATCGACGATCAGCGCGGGTTTTCCGATCGCCTGCGGATTGAACGGCAGCACCGGATATTTCCAGCCGCGTGCGGCGGAAGCAGCATCCCCTTGCAGGCTGTCGCGCTCGCACAGCAGGATGACCGAGACTTCACGGCCGCGCGCGGCGAGCTCGGCGGCCGCAACGAATCCGTCGCCGCCATTGTTGCCGCGGCCGGCGACCACCACGATCGGCCCTTCCTCGGCGAGATCCATCGCCGCTTCCGCTACCGCCTGACCCGCGCTGAGCATCAGCGCAAAGCCGGGCGTGCCTGCGGTGATCGTAAGGCGATCAGCATGCTCCATTTCGGATGTGGTCAAAACTTCCATGCCGAATCCCCGGTCTGTCCGCCCGTTACTGAGGCATATGCTTTTTTGCGGGGCGGCCGTACCCGCAAGAGTGCACACGAATTGATCTGTTTGCCTATTTCGTGAGCTTCGCTATCATCAAGTGCGCCATCCGACTTCTCCAAACTGCCTGTTAAAAGTCTGATAACGCTCCGAAAAACTGGCACGTTAACAACTTGGCACAGACCCTGCTTTCGGGGAAGCCGGCTCAGGATGATCGGCAATTGTGAGAATTTCCCGCCCTTTGGCGGGGACATAGGATCGAACCGACGTCGTGTCGTATGCAGCATCGACCGAGGCTGTGACCAGAAATTTTGCAAGTGCCGGGAGGCCGTTCAGTGAAGAAGATCGAAGCCATCATCAAGCCGTTCAAGCTCGACGAGGTGAAGGAGGCGCTTCAGGAAGTCGGCCTGCAAGGCATCACCGTCACCGAAGCCAAGGGCTTCGGCCGTCAGAAGGGCCATGCCGAGCTCTATCGCGGTGCAGAATACATCGTGGATTTCCTGCCCAAGGTGAAGATCGAGATCGTGATCGGCGACGACCTGGTCGAAAAGGCGATCGATGCGATCCGCCGTGCGGCCCAAACCGGACGCATCGGCGACGGCAAAATCTTCGTTTCCAACATCGAGGAAGCGATCCGGATCAGAACCGGCGAATCCGGGCTGGACGCTATCTGAGGCGGGTGCTATCCGAATTTCGATATCCAACAACAACAAAAAGGCTGCATCGGCAGTCTGATCATTCGCGATCTCCCGTTCGCGAAATATCGAAAAACCTCGTTTCAATCCTGGAAACCGGCCGCAAGACAAAGGGGTATTCATGAAGACCGCCAAAGACGTCCTGAAATCGATCAAGGACAACGACGTCAAATACGTCGACCTGCGTTTCACCGATCCGCGCGGCAAGTGGCAGCACGTGACCTTCGACGTCAGCATGATCGAAGAGGACACGTTCGCCGAAGGCCAGATGTTCGACGGCTCGTCGATTGCCGGCTGGAAGGCGATCAACGAATCCGACATGTGCCTGATGCCCGATCCCGTCACCGCGACGATCGACCCGTTCTTCGCCGAGACCACCATGGTCATCGTTTGCGACGTGCTGGAGCCGACCACCGGCGAACCCTACAACCGCGACCCGCGCGGCATGGCCAAGAAGGCCGAGGCGATGGTGAAGTCGATGGGCGTCGGCGACACCGTGTTCTTCGGCCCCGAGGCCGAATTCTTCGTGTTCGACGACGTGCGCTTCTCCGCCGATCCCTACAACACCGGTTTCAGGCTCGACTCCTCGGAACTGCCGACCAACTCCGGCACCGAATATGAAGGCGGCAATCTCGGCCACCGCATCCGCACCAAGGGCGGCTACTTCCCGGTGCCGCCGCAGGACTCCGTGCAGGACATGCGCTCGGAAATGCTGGGCGCCATGGCCAAGATGGGTGTCAAGGTCGAAAAGCATCACCATGAGGTTGCTTCCGCCCAGCACGAGCTCGGCATGAAGTTCGACACGCTGACGCTGATGGCCGACCAGATGCAGATCTACAAATACTGCATCCACCAGGTCGCCCACATCTACGGCAAGACCGCCACCTTCATGCCCAAGCCGGTCTATGGCGACAACGGCTCGGGCATGCACTGCCACCAGTCGATCTGGAAGGACGGCAAGCCGGTGTTCGCCGGCAACAAATATGCCGACCTGTCGGAAACCTGCCTGCACTACATCGGCGGCATCATCAAGCACGCCAAGGCGATCAACGCCTTCACCAACCCCTCGACCAATTCCTACAAGCGCCTGGTCCCGGGCTATGAAGCCCCGGTGCTGCTCGCCTATTCCGCGCGCAACCGTTCGGCCTCCTGCCGCATCCCCTACACCGCCAATCCGAAGGCCAAGCGCGTCGAGGTCCGTTTCCCCGACCCGATGGCCAACCCCTATCTCGGCTTCGCCGCGATGCTGATGGCGGGCCTCGACGGCATCAAGAACAAGATCGATCCGGGTCCGGCGATGGACAAGGATCTCTACGACCTGCCGAAGGAAGAGCTGAAGTCGATCCCGACCGTCTGCGGTTCGCTCCGCGAGGCACTGGAAAACCTCGACAAGGACCGTGCGTTCCTCAAGAACGGCGGCGTGTTCGACGACGACTTCATCGACAGCTATATCGAGCTGAAGATGACCGAAGTCGCCCGCTTCGAGATGACCCCGCACCCGATCGAATTCGACATGTACTATTCGCAGTAACGCGGGCGGCGGACGTTTCCGCCCCGCGCTACGGCTTCGCTAACGAAAGGCGCCCTCGATCGGGGCGCCTTTTGCTTTTGCAGGCAAGGATCACACGCCGAAAATCTTCGTGTACCTCTTCTTGATCTCTTCGCTCTGCGCCTGCACGGCGGCGGGATCGGCCTTGAGCAGTTTCAGGTCGGCGAGCGGAATGTGCGCTCCCTTCTCTTTCACCTGCGCGTGGAAAGAGCGATGGGCGAAGACATCCACCAGCATCTGCTGGGTCTCGGCGCTGAAGAAGAAATGCTGGAACAGCTTTGCCGCATTCGGATTGGGCGCGCCACGGAAGATGCCTGAAGGCACGATGATCAGCGGCGCGCCTTCGGTCGGATAGACGACCTCGACCGGTTTCCCCTGGTCCTTCAGCAGCACCAGATTGTAGTCGTTGCCGTCGGCCATCACCGCCCGCTCGCCGAGCAGGATCTTCTTCGGCGGATCGGCCGCGGACTGCACCTGCATGACCTTCTGCTGCGCGAGCTTTTCAAAATACGACCAGCCGAGATCACGGGACAGCACGAAGGTCGCGGTGAGGATCGCCCCGCTATAGCCGGGATGGCCCTTCACGATCTTGCCCTGCCACTTCGGATCAAGCAGATCGGCGTAGCTCTTTGGCGCATCCTCGCGCTTGACGAGACCGGTGTTGTAGCCGATCGCCTCGACCCAGGCGCAGGCCGTCGCATGCGTGCCGTCAGGATCGACCTGGTCGGACGGAAAATGTTTCGCGACCTCCTCTGGAACATAGGCCTCCAGCCAGCCGCTCTTCTTCCAGTCGAGGTAATGTGCGGGATCGGTGGAGTTGGCGATATCCACCGCCTTGATGCCGCTGCCCTGCTCCTGCGCGATGCGCTGGAAGATCCGCTCGGCCCCGGAGCGCTCGACCCGCACGGCAATGCCGGGATATTTAGCCTCGAAATTTCGCGCCAGGCGCTCGGCGACATTCAGCTCGAGGGCGCTGTAAAAGGAGAGCTTGCCTTCCTTCGTCGCGGCTTCGACCAGGGCGGGCGTGACGGCCGAAGCCGGCGGTGCGGCGGCCCGCAACGGTTCGGCGAAGAAGGCCGCCGCGGCTGACGCCGCAGAGGCCTTCAAGAGGTCACGCCGCGAATATCGACTGACTTGCATGGCTCGCTCCTGTTTCCCGCGAGGGACGATAGCAGAAGTCCACGCTGCGGGCAGGACCTCCGCCAGAAGCTAGCTCTGCGCCGGTCTGGGAGGATTCTCGGCCAGAAAGCGCTCGACGTCCTGCTGCGCCGAGTAAGGCAGCGGAATCGGATCGCCCATGTGGTCGACCGGCCGGTCGAGCGCGAGCCGGACCATGCGCGCGAGCTCTGCCTTGCGATAGGGTTTGGCCAGCATCAACACGTCATCGTCAAGACTTCCGGTGGAGCCGAACGCGCCGAACGTGTTGCCAGAGGTGTAGAGCACACGCAGCGGCCGCCGCAGCGCGGCGACCTTGGCGGCCAACTGGCGTCCGTTCAGCGCGCCGGGCATGGTGATGTCGGTGAACAGAAGATCGAACCGCGTTCCGGCATTGACCAGCTCGAGGGCTTGCGCCGCATTGGCGGCGGCGATCACCTTGTAGCCGAGGCTCTCAAGGCGCTGCGTGACATGGCCCCGCACCACGTCTTCGTCCTCCACACACAAGATTGTTTCCGGACCGCCGCGCACGGCCGCCTCGTGCATTGCCGTCGCAGCGTCCGGCACTTGCGCAGGCGCGGCATCCGCCTTCGGAAGATAGATGCGAAAACCGGCGCCCTTGCCTTCCTCGCTGTCGACGACGATGCTGCCGCCGGACTGCTTGACGAATCCGAATACCATGCTGAGACCGAGCCCGGAGCCCGCGCCGAACTGCTTGGTCGAGAAGAACGGTTCAAAAATCCTGTCGCGGATTGCAGCCGGGATTCCGCTGCCGATATCGGTGACCTCGATCACGACGTAGTCGCCCGGTGCAAGTCCGCTCGTCGATGTGCAGGGATCGGCCTGGCTAAAATTGCCGGTCGTGAAGACCAGCGTGCCGCCATCGGGCATCGCATCGCGCGCGTTGATCGCCAGATTGACCAGCGCCGAGCTCAATTGGCTGCGATCAACGAATGCTGGCCAGGCCGTTTCGGCCAACCGGGTCTCGATCACGATTTGCCGCCCGAGCGTCGGCGTGAGCAGCCGGACCGTCTCGGCGACCAGCACGTTGATGTTGGTTTCGACCGGAGACAGCGGCTGCTTTCTGGCGAACGCCAGCAGGTTGGCTGTGAGCTGCGATGCCCGGTCGGCCGCATCGTCGATCATCCCCGCGATGGCGGCGAGATTCGGATCGTCCTTGACGCCCTCGGCAAGGATTTCGATCGTGCCCGTAATCACCGTCAGCATGTTGTTGAAGTCGTGAGCAATGCCCCCGGTCAACTGTCCGACGGACTCCATCTTCTGGGCGTGGAAGAGTTGCGCTTCCGCCGCACGCTTGGCAGTGATGTCCCTGATGAATGCATTGATGATGTAGCCATCAGCGCGCCGAAGCGCCGTCAGCGATATCTCGGCGAAGAATTCATGGCCGTCCTTGTGCCGGAGCGCGGTTTCGTACCGGCCGCCGGAGGTCTCGCCGGAGGCCTCGCGAAGGAACTGATCCACCCATTGCTGATGCGTGACGCGCTGCGCTTCCGGAAAGACGAGTTGCGCCACGCTCACGCCAACCGCTTCCGCCCGCGTCCAGCCCATCAGGGCTTCGGCGTGCGGACTCCAGTTCAGAACGACACACCGTTCGTCGGTCTGCACGAATGCATCGAGCGCGCTTTCGATGATGGACTGCGCCATTTGCTTGTCGTCGATGAGCGCCTGAAAGGTCCGCGCCTGCTCGGCCTGATCGCGAACACCAGGCGCGTTCGCGGCGGCAACAGTGCGGCCGTCGATATATTTGGCGGCGACGAAGGTGAAAGCGATCGCAAGAAGCGCAGCGGTGGCGCCGCCGGCGAGCGCCGCGCTGCCAATCGTGCTTCCGATCGCCTGGGGCGTCGCAGCAAAATAGAACGCAAAGCCCGTCACGATGCAGCAGGTCAGCACGACCACCAAGACCATCGCCAGCGCTAAGCGGGTTGATCGCGTCATCGACTTCACGGGTCTGGATATCTGACTAGCAGCCGCCCGATCGGATCGGCTTTATTCCCGTACCGCCGTGCTTAGCCGACTTCCGGCTGACAATCCCCCGAATTCCGCCCCGTAGTATCCCGGAGCAACACGGGCCCCCGGCCCGACGTTTAGCTTGCGCGCTTCTCGACCAGCGCCTGGCCAAATGCCTCGAACAGCGCGCGGTTGATGGGATTGCGCTGCGGATCGTATTCCGCATGCCATTGCACGCCGAGCGCAAAGCCGGGCGCGTCCGCGATGCGGATCGCCTCGATGGTGCCGTCTTCAGCAATACCCTCGATCAGCACACGTTTGCCCGGCTCCAAAATGCCCTGCCCGTGCAACGAATTCACGCGAATGGTCTCGCAGCCCAGTATTTTTGCAAACATGCCACCCGGCGTGAGCCGGACCTCGTGACGGTCGGCAAAGATCACCCTCGGGTCGGGATGGATGTCGCCGTTCTCCAACCGCGGCATACGGTGGTTCATCCGCCCCGGCAATTCGCGGATCTCCGGGTGCAGCGACCCGCCGAACGCAACGTTCATCTCCTGGAGGCCGCGGCAGATGCCGAACAGCGGCACGCCGCGCGCAACGCACGCTTCCGACACGGCCAGCGCAACGTCGTCGCGATGGATGTCGTAGGGCTCGTGCTTTTCGCAGGGGTCGACGTTGAACCGCATGGGGTGCACGTTGGCACGCGCCCCGGTCAGCACCACGCCATCGACGACATCCAAGAGGGCACCGACATCCGTGATTTCCGGAATGGACGGAAACATCAGCGGAATGGCGCCTGAAACCTCGGCGACGGCTCGCAGATTGCGCTCGCCAACACCCTGAATGTGAAATCGATTCTCGATGTGATGCGAATTGCCGATGATACCGACGACCGGCCGTCTCATGTGATCAATGTCTCGAAGAATGTTTTTCTCGTTGAGCCTCGATTCCGGAGACGATCATGCCCTCGGTTCCGTGCCGGATCAATATGTTACAGACGGGCGCGACCC
The DNA here is from genome assembly GCF_018129385.1 of Bradyrhizobium lablabi. GTDB lineage: Bacteria > Pseudomonadota > Alphaproteobacteria > Rhizobiales > Xanthobacteraceae > Bradyrhizobium > Bradyrhizobium lablabi_C. The sequence continues at coordinate 53,292 of NZ_JAFCLN010000002.1, read as the reverse complement.
TGCCCTGCTATTTCCGCGTAAAGGCCTCGCGGGCCTCCTGAGGCCCTTCTCCCGGCAATCCAGCCGCCCTCAGGGCCGCCAGCGCCCCGTCCGGCCGCTCGAGCCACGAAAGCCTGGCCGCGATCCCCCGCGTCACCGGCTCACCGAGCGGGCCGCCGAAATCGATCGGCCAGAAGCCATTGGGCACCACTTCGGCCGTGATGCCGCGCAGGCGATAGCCCTTCCCGAGCGCGGCCTCCGGAGCGTCCGGCGGCACGGTGCGCGCGGTTGCCGGGTCGGCCGGATCGGCGAACGTGACCAGTGCCGGAATCAGCGCACCCTTCACCGGCACGATCCCGGTCTGCTTGCTCATGTCGTTGAAATTCACCCGTCGGCCGGCGGCGGCGCCATAGGCGCGCAATGCCACGTAATTCGTCGCGTCGAGATCGATCTTGCCGTCCTCGACATGCGCCAGCAGCGCGACGAGATTCTTGCCGGCCCCGAGATCAACGGACACGGCGTCGCCCGAGGTGCTGGTGCGGCCCTTGCGGCTGTAGCCCCGATCCGGCGTAACGGCCAGGATTCCCGAGCCGGATTTGACGCCTTCCGGCGTCTCGACCTCCACGGTCATGCGGTATTTGTGGCCGGGACGGTTGATCCTGATCTGGTCGCCGACTACCAGCGCCGCCAGCAGCGCCAGCGGCCCGATCCATTTGAAATTCATCAGCCTCGCCTTCTCGTGCCGACCCGCTTGGCATACCCTGCCGGCTAGCGTCAAACCGGCGCGTTTCTGACCGCTTGATCCCGGCCGCGTTTTGTCGAATGAGTGCTTCCGGAAAACGCGGGGTTGAGGGGGATCAACGTGACAGATTCGACCGGCGATCGTCTTCAGGCGCGCAACGACTTGGCATGGTCGATATCGGTCGGCGGATGCGGCATCGTGCTGTTCGTCGCGCTGTTGGCATTGGCCTGGTATTTTGCGGCGACCCTGTTCCTGATTTTCGCAGGCATGCTGCTAGGCGTGGCGCTCAATGCCATGACCGGGCTGCTCGGACGCGTGGTGCCGCTGCCGCAATCGGTGCGGCTCGCCATCGTCTGCCTCGCGCTTGTCGCCATCTTGTCAGGCATCCTGTTCCTCGGCGGCACCACCATTGCCCAGCAGGCGACGATCCTGAGCAACACGATCAAATCTCAGCTCACGACCGTCAAAACCTTCCTCGACAGCCATGGCGTCGACACCAGCTTCTTCGATCTCAACTCCTTCAGTGCAACGCAATCCGGCTCGGAGACATCGACAACACCGTCAGCTTCGCTACCGCACAATCTGCCGAGCGCCAGTGCGATCGCCTCCAGCGGCGGCGCGATCCTCGGCCAGACCTTCAAGGTGCTGCTCGGCACCGTGAGCGTGGTCGGCAATTTCTTCATCGTGCTGTTTCTGGGACTGGCCTTTGCGGTGCAGCCCGGCGTCTATCGCGAGGGCCTGTTGTTCATGGCCCCTGCGAAGCATCGTGCGCGGACCACCATCATCATCGACCGCATCGGCTACACGCTCGAGCGCTGGCTGATCGCGCAGATCATCACCATGGCGGCGGTTTTCTTCGTTACCTGGATCGGCCTTGCCATCATCGGCATTCCCAGCTCGTTCATCCTCGGCATTCAGGCGGGCCTGCTCGCCTTCATCCCGACCGTCGGCGCGATCCTCGGCGGCCTGATCGTGGTGCTGGCGAGCCTCGCCTCAGGCTGGATCGCCGGCCTGAGCGCCTTCATCCTCTTCCTCGGCGTGCACGCGTTGGAAAGCTACATCCTCACGCCGCTCATCCAGCGCCAGGCGCTCGACATTCCGCCTGCGACGCTATTTGCATTCCAGATCCTGCTCGGTGTGGTCTTCGGCATCTGGGGCCTGGCGCTGGCGCTACCGTTGATGGCGATCGCAAAGGTGATCATCACCCACTTCAAGACGGAAAGCAGTTTGCATCCCGCTGCGGCCTGATCGGTCAGGTCGCCACCACCGTCTCGGTATGCTCGACTTCGGGCGGTGCCGCGAAATATTCGCCCACCAGAGCGCGCCAAGCCGTGAAATCCTCAGAACCGCGGAAGTCCACGGTGTGATTTTCCAGCGTTTCCCATTGCGCCATCAACCGGTAGCGTGACGGCTTTTCGATCGATTTGTGCAACTCGAAACCCTTGCCGCCCTTGGCACGCAGAAACAGCGGCTTGGCCTTGGCGACTGCTGCCTCAAAATCCTTCTCGGTGCCGGGCTTGACGTCGATCTGGGCGATTTCGGTGATCATATCGGGATGCGCCTCTGTTTGGGGGACGCCAAATCTCTAGCAGAGCGCCTTGCAAAAGAAAAAGGCGCCCGGTGGCGCCCTCCATTCCCGATTTTTCACGTTCGTGTCAGTTCAGCAGCAGCACCGTGGCCGCCACCGCCAGCGCGCAGCCGACAAATATCACCGTCGGCCAGCCTCCCCGTCGGGCGTAACGGCCCTGCGCACGGCGCTCGGAGATCAGCGCCATCTCGTATTCATCCGAGGAGGAAAACAGGCAGGCAAACCCGCCGCGCGCCGATATCGCGTCGGCTTCCAGTGCCGTCAGGGCAGCTTGCGGGCTTCGTCGGCGCAATGAGTCCATACCGCAGATGATATGGAGCGAATGGTAAACGAGAGGTTTACCCTAAACGCTGACCGGCTTCTGGCGTTCGGAGGCCGAGAGCCCCGCGCTCTTGCGCCGCCAGTGTTCCAGCGACAGCGGCATCTCCTCCGCCGCCTCCACGCGATTACGGCCATTGCGTTTGGCCTGGTAAAGCACGGTGTCGGCCGCGGCCAACAGCACCTCCAGTTCGGTGCCGGCCGGTCCCCCGGCGACGCCGATACTGACTGTCGTGTCCACCTTGCAATCGTCGACGACGATGTCGGACGCTTCAAAGGCTTCGCGGATGCGTTCGGCCACCAGCACGCCCTCTTCCAGCGAACAGGACAGAAGGGCCGCGAACTCCTCGCCGCCGATTCGGCCCGAGAGGTCGGAAAAGCGCAAATTGCTGGCGATAACGGTCGCGAACAATTTCAGGATCTCGTCGCCCGCGGGATGGCCCCAGCGGTCGTTGATCCCCTTGAAATGATCAATGTCGAAGATCATCACGCTGACCGGCCGCCCGGCCTTGGCCTCGCGCTCGATCACGCGCGCGCAGGCTTCGGAAAAGCCGCGGCGATTGAACAGGCCGGTCAGCGGATCGGTCGAAGCCGCGTTCCTGTGCATGGCCACCGTGCGGTCCGACACCAGCATGAAGATCACGAACACGGTGCCGATCGCATAAAGCACGAGTTCGACCGCGAACACGGTCACCCAGATGCTATGGGCAAAATTCTCGTCGTGGGCGCGCAGGAGATCGCCCAGCAGGATCGGCAGCATCAGCACGCAGCCGTGCATGACCGGGACCGCGACAGTCGGCCAGCGCCTTTGCATCGAGCGGCGGCGTTCGTTCCACAATTCGCCGGCCGTCAGCGCGGCATAGACGGCAACGATGGTCGCGCCGATGGTCAGCCGCAGGGCGGCCTCGCTCGGCAGCAGCGTCGTCATGGTGGCAAGCCAGAAGATCGCCCCCAGCACCACGCCGGGCCAATTGGCCTTGCGGCCGTGAAACACGCGCGAGGCGTTCCAGACCATGCCGCAGGAGAGGAAGGCGATGGTGGTCAGCGCCAGCGACATCGGGCCGCCGAGCCTGGTTCCGGCGATCGTCCACAGCGCGACCGAACCCGATCCGATCAGATATGCGCTGCCCCACCATTTCAGCGCCGAGATGTTTTCCTGCCTGCCGAAGAACACCAGCATCGCGCCAAGCATGGCCGTGATCATGGCCGCGACGACGTAAAGCGTGGAGGTATCGAATGACATGGACGCTACCGAAGCATTGTGATGCGTAACGCCGCCCAAAAATGCGGCGTTCGTCTCACAGGCTAGAAGGTTCCCGTTGGCAATCCGTTGTCGATCACAGCCAAGTTTTCACGAAAAACTGCGTCAATTGATCTGCAAACCCGCAACAAAAAAGCGCCGGCAAATGCCGGCGCTTTTCAAGGCGGAAATTCCCGCGGATTTTAGCGAAGCGGTTAGCGCTTCGAGAACTGGAACGAACGGCGGGCCTTGGCGCGGCCGTACTTCTTGCGCTCGACGGTGCGGGAGTCGCGGGTCAGGAACCCGCCTTTCTTGAGCACGCCGCGCAGCTCCGGCTCGAAATTGGTCAGCGCCTTGGAAAGGCCATGACGCACGGCACCCGCTTGGCCCGACAGGCCGCCGCCGGTGACGGTGCAAATCACGTCATACTGGCCGGCGCGGGCGGCCGCGACCAGCGGCTGCTGGATCATCATGCGCAGCACCGGACGGGCGAAGTAGACTTCGACGTCGCGGGTGTTGACGGAGATCTTGCCGCTGCCCGGCTTGACCCAGACGCGGGCAACCGCGTCCTTGCGCTTGCCGGTGGCGTAGGCGCGGCCCTGCTTGTCGACCTTCTTGGTGTATTTCGGCGCGTCGGGAGCGGCCGGCTTGAGCTGCGAGAGCTGGTCGAGGGACTGCATGGTGTCGGACATCTTATGCGGCCCTCATGTTCTTGCGGTTCATCGAAGCGATATCGACCTTCTCGGGGTTCTGCGCCTCATGCGGATGCTCGGCGCCGGGATAGACGCGCAGATTGCCCATCTGCACGCGGCCGAGCGGACCGCGCGGGATCATGCGCTCGATGGCCTTTTCCACCACGCGCTCGGGGAAACGTCCCTCGAGGATCTGCTTCGCCGAGCGCTCCTTGATGCCGCCGATGAAGCCGGTGTGCTTGTAGTACACCTTCTGATCGCGCTTGCGGCCAGTGAGCACGACATGCGCGGCGTTGACGATGATGACGTTGTCACCGCAATCGACATGCGGTGTGTAGGTCGGAAGGTGCTTGCCCCGCAGGCGCATGGCAACGAGGGTGGCGAGGCGGCCGACGACCAGACCCTTGGCGTCGATCACGACCCACTTCTTCTGCACCTCGGCAGGCTTTGCCGAAAAGGTTTTCATGTGAGCGATCCGTGAAAATGGAAATCGGCGCAAAAGGCGCGCCGAACTGGGTGGCTTTCTAGAGAACGCAGGCGCAGGCGTCAACGACCATCGCAAGAAATAAATCAAATAAAAACAATAGCTTATAAATATGGTGTGATATTACCTCACAAAACCTTATTTAGTTGGAATGGAATAAGTCGCCGTTACGTGCGCGATCGGGTCGGGAGAATCCCCTGACAACAGCGTCACCTCGCCCACTGCGAGCCGCTTGCCGAGCTTGAGGAGCTTTGCTTCCGCCAGCACATCCTGGCCCGGCGCGCCCTTGCGCAGGAAATTGATGTTGAGATTGGTGGTCACAGCAAGGCCCACCGGGCCGATCGCCGACAGCACCACCACATACATCGCGCAGTCGGCGAGCGCCATCAGCGTCGGCCCCGACACGGTGCCGCCAGGGCGCAGCATGCGTTCGCTGAAAGGCTCGCGCACCAGACAGGTCTTGCCGTCAGCCCGCTCGATCTTGACGGTGCTGCCGGCGCCAAAGACCTGCGGGAATTCCCGCCGCAGGAACTGCTCGAGCTCCGGCACGCTCATTTTCGCAACTGCCATGTGCTTCCTGCCCTCGATTCAGCGTGTCTGTTACATTAAGTTCACGGCTGCTCAAGCCGGAAGAATCCTCGATGCCCCAGACCGCCCGCGCCGCGCAGCCGCAAACGTCCATTCTCCTCCGCGAGAATGTCGGCAGCATTGCCATGCTGACGCTCAACCGCCCGGCGGCGCGCAACAGCCTGTCGGAGGGAATGATCGCCGAGCTCCACGCCGCATTGGATGAAATCCGCGACGACAAGAGCGTGCGCGGCGTCGTCATCGCGGCCAATGGACCGGCCTTCTCCGCCGGCCATGACATGAAGGAATTGACCGCGCGCCGCAGCGATGCCGATCGCGGCCGCGCCTATTTTGCGGAAATCATGAATGCCTGTAGCGCGATGATGCAGGCGATCGTGCGCCTGCCGAAGCCCGTGGTGGCCTCCGTGCAGGGCATCGCCACCGCCGCCGGCTGCCAGCTCGTCGCAAGCTGCGATCTCGCGGTCGCTTCGGAAGCTGCGAGCTTTGCCACGCCCGGCGTCGATATCGGGCTGTTCTGCTCGACGCCAATGGTGGCGCTGTCGCGCAATGTGCCGCGCAAGCAAGCGATGGAGATGCTGCTCACGGGCGAGCCGATCTCGGCGGAAACCGCGCACGGCATCGGCCTCGTCAACCGCGTGGTCCCCGCAGGTACCGAGCGCGAGGCCGCGATTGCGCTCGCGCAAAAGGTTGCGCTGAAGTCGGCCTATACGGTCAAGCTCGGCAAGGAGGCGTTCTATCGCCAGGCCGAAATGAGCCTAGCCGACGCCTACCGCTACGCGGCCGAAGTGATGACCGAGAACATGATGGCGCGCGACGCCGAGGAAGGCATCGGCGCCTTCATCGAAAAGCGCGAGCCGAAATGGCAGGATAAGTGATCCTCATCCTGAGGAGCCGCGCCAGCGGCGTCTCGAAGGATGCAGGCCCGTCTGTGGCCTCATGGTTCGAGACGCGCGAAGACGCGCTCCTCACCATGAGGGTCGAGAAAGATCAGAGATGAACCACGACAGTTACGACGACAACTACATCCGCGGCATCCTCAACGGCGTGAAATCGATCGCGATGGTGGGCGCCTCGCCCGTCAATGTGCGGCCGAGCTATTTTGCCTTCAAGTATCTGGCGCAGCGCGGCTACGACATGATCCCGGTCAATCCCGGCCATGTCGGCAAGGAGCTGCTCGGCAAGCCGTTCGTGGCCTCGCTCTCCGACATCGGCCGCCCCGTCGACATGATCGACATCTTTCGCAATTCCAGCCACATCATGCCGGTGGTCGAGGAAGCCTTGAGACTGCCGCAGCCGCCGAAGGTGATCTGGATGCAGCTCGGCGCGCGCGACGATGCCGCAGCTGAAAAGGCCGAGGCCGCCGGCATCAAGGTCGTGATGAACCGCTGCCCGAAAATCGAGTACGGCCGGCTGTCGTCGGAAATTTCCTGGATGGGCGTCAACTCGCGCACCCTCAGCTCCAAGCGCGCACCGATTCCGGTGCAGGGCCAGCGCCTGTCGCTCAATCGCATGAGCGTCGGCGGCGGCAACACGGCTGCGTCTGACCGTGCCGCGAAGAACAAGAGCGAGCTGAGCTGACGCGATTGTGAAACATTTTATCGTGCCGCGCGGCAAAGCGAAGCATGGCCGTTTCGAAGCCGCGCGGAATTTCCGAGCCGCCTTGACGGCAGCCGCCTCCCCCATCAGCATGCCGCGCGATTTGCATCCAGCCCCAACAACAGGACGGACAGAATGACCGAACGTCTCCCGGGATTTTCGACCCTCGCGGTGCATGCGGGCGCGCAGCCCGATCCCACCACCGGCGCGCGGGCGACGCCGATCTACCAGACCACGTCATTCGTGTTCAACGACGCCGACCATGCCGCGTCCCTGTTCGGCCTGCAGGCGTTCGGCAACATCTATACGCGCATCGGCAACCCGACCAACGCGGTGCTGGAAGAGCGCGTCGCCGCGCTCGAAGGCGGCACTGCGGCGCTGGCGGTCGCCTCCGGACACGCCGCGCAGGTGGTCGTGCTACAGCAGCTCATGATGCCCGGCGACGAAGTGCTGGCGGCGCGAAAGCTTTATGGCGGCTCGATCAACCAGTTCACCCACGCCTTCAAGAGTTTTGGCTGGAACGTGGCCTGGGCCGACCCCGACGATGTCTCAAGCTTTGAGCGCGCGGTGACGCCGCACACCAAGGCGATCTTCATCGAATCCATCGCCAACCCCGCGGGCAGCATCACCGACATCGAGGCCATCGCCGCGGTGGCGCGCAAGGCCGGCGTGCCGCTGATCGTCGACAACACGCTGGCGACGCCCTATCTGATCCGCCCGATCGACCACGGCGCCGACATCGTCGTGCATTCGCTGACGAAGTTTCTGGGCGGGCACGGCAACTCGCTCGGCGGCATCATCGTCGATGCCGGCACCTTCGACTGGTCGAAGGATAACAAATATCCGATGCTGAGCGAGCCGCGTCCGGAATATCACGGCATCCGGATCCAGGAGACGTTTGGCAACTTCGCCTTCGCGATCGCCTGCCGCGTGCTGGGCCTGCGCGACCTCGGGCCGGCGCTGTCGCCGTTCAACGCCTTCATGATCCTGACGGGCATCGAGACGCTGCCGCTGCGCATGCAAAGGCATTGCGAGAATGCGAAGGCGGTTGCGGAATTCCTCGCCGGCCATCCCGCCGTTGCCGCCGTGAATTACTCCGGCCTGCCGGGCGACAAGTACAATCAGCTCGCACGCAAATATGCTCCGAAGGGCGCAGGCGCGGTGTTCACCTTCAGCCTGAAGGGCGGCTATGACGCCGGCGTCAATCTGGTGTCGAACCTGAAGCTGTTCTCGCATCTGGCCAATGTCGGCGACACCCGTTCGCTGGTAATCCATCCGGCCTCGACCACCCACAGCCAGCTCGACGATGCCGCCAAGGTCAAATCCGGCGCCGCGCCCGACGTGGTGCGGCTGTCGATCGGCATCGAGGACAAGGAAGATCTGATCGCGGATCTCGAGCAGGCGCTGAGTGCGTGACCTCATGGTGAGGAGCGCGCCCTTTGCGCGCGTCTCGAACCATGAAAGCCCCGGGTGCGGCCATCCTTCGAGACGGCCGCTTTCGCGGCCTCCTCAGGATGAGGACTTATGAATTTCCGTTAACACTCCCGCGGCCGAAAGCTGGCATTCTGCTCTTTAGCTAGATTCGGAGCCGAAGATGCTGCGCTGGACCGTGCCGCTGATTGCCGCTGGTGCCGTTGTCGTCACGCCAGTGCTTGCCGCCGACGGCCCGCCTCCGCCCAAGCGCAAGACCTATAACGCGGCCCGCCAGTTGCCGCCGGGTCTGCCGCGCGCGAATTACAAATATCGCACCACGGTGGCGCCGGCCTATAAGTACCCGGTCGTGATCGAGGCCGATCCGGATGCGCTGATCTCGCCGGCCTATGGTCCGGGCAGCTATGTCGAAAACCTGCCGGGCACGCCGCTGCTGCCGGGCTCCACCACGATCCCCGGCTATTATGGCCGCGCCTTCTCCTATGATTATCAGGGCCCCTATTACGGCGGCCCGTATGTCGACTATTGGTGGCGCCTGCCCTATGCCTGCGGCGTCTACGGCTACTGCTAGCCGGGCTGCCCGATCGGAATAGCCGAATCTTTCGCCCGCGGCTGCGCCTGTCGCATGGCAAAACGCTCGGCCTGTAGCACCGCCAGCGTCAGCACCACGATCGCGACGGCTTGATGCGCCAGCGCCAGATCGATCGGCACCTGGTTGAGCAGCGTGAGGATGCCGAGCGTTGCCTGCACAATGATGGCAGCCACCATCCACCACGCACCGCCAATCACGGCCGACGCGGCCCGCGCCCTCGTCGCGTCAATCGCATGCCACAGCGCCAGCGCCAGCAGCGCATAAGCGGTCATGCGGTGCTCGAACTGCACCGTCAGCGTATTGTCGAACAGGTTGCGCCACCACGGCTCCTCGAAGAACAGCCGCGCGGTTGACGGAATGAAGGCGCCGTCGATCTCGGGCCAGGTGTTGTACACCCGCCCTGCACGCAAGCCCGCGACCAGCGCGCCGAAATAGATTTGCAGGAACGTCAGCGCCAGCAGCGCCACGCTCGTGATCTTCAGCCGCAACGGCGCAATGATTGGCGGGCGCTCGCTCATCCGCCGCAGCGTCCAGACGATCGCGGAGAAAATGATCAGCGCCAGCAACAGGTGCACGGCGAGGCGATATTGCGACACCTCGGTTCGCTGCGACAGGCCCGAGGCCACCATCCACCAGCCGATTGCGCCCTGCAATGCGCCAAGGCCGAAGATCAACCACAGCCGCCGCTTCAGTTCCGCATTGAACGCGCCGCGCCACAGGAACCAGAGGAACGGCAACAGATACGCCATGCCGATGAAGCGGCCGAGCAGGCGGTGGCTCCACTCCCACCAGAAGATGGTCTTGAATTCGCCAAGGCTCATGCCCGCATTGAGCTCGCGATATTGCGGGATTTTCTTGTAGCCCTCAAAAGCCTCGTGCCACTGCGCATCGGTCAATGGCGGGAGCGTGCCGGTGACCGGCTTCCACTCCACGATCGACAGCCCGGATTCCGTCAGCCGCGTGGCGCCGCCGACCAGCACCATCAGCGCGATCAGCGCGGCGACCGCCAGCAGCCACCACCGCACGGCGCGGCTGGCCGACATGGACTGTGCTGAAATACCGGTCATCAAAGGGGCATGTGCTTGATTGAATTGGCGCGCCCCTTATAGTCCGCCCCCTCCCGCGCGCAAGGCGCGTTCCCCTCACGAAATCAGCATTTTCCGTCATGACCATCCGCACCCGGAAATTCCTTGGAACCATCGCCCTGCTGGTGCTGGTCATCGTGTGGTCGCTGACCGGCATGGCGGTGGCGCAGATGCCGTGGCTGGCGGGTTCCGGCATCGCGCAAGCGATCTTCTACGTCGTGGCCGGCCTCGGCTGGGTGCTGCCGGCGATGCCGATCGTTAGCTGGATGTCAAAGCCTGACGCGTAAGCTGGCTGCTCCGCGTCGGCGCCACCGGCGCAAAGGTGAAGCCGGAGAGGATCACCCGCATCATCCGCAGCGAGCGCTGGCGCCCGTCCCAGTCGATACGGGGCAGCGCGTGCAGATTGGTGCGGCCGAGCGGCTCGATCACGCCCGACAGCCCCGAGACTGCGCTGGCAAATCCCGCCTCGTCTGCCATCACCACGTGCTGCCGCCGCCAGGCCTCGCGATCGCCGAACGGGTAGGCAAAATGCCGGACCTCACGGTGGAACGCGGCTTCCGTCACCGCCTTGCCCATCGCGATCTCGCGCTGCGCGTCGGCATCGCGCAGGCTCGACAGCGCGGGGTAGTTCACCGTCGCGCTGCCGATCGTGCAGTTCGGATCGGATGCCAGCTTGCCCAGATCGTCCCAGTCCATCGATGCCTCGTGCGAGAGCGCCTCCATGTCGACAGAATAGCGCTTGCAGAGATCCTTGATCGCAAAGGCCTGATCGGCGGGCGGCAGCGAACGCAGCCATTCGGAGAGCAGTTCAAACAGCTCGTACTTGGCCTGCGTTTGATAGATCATGAAGTGCCGCTCCTGCCGGTCCATCACCAGGCTGATGCGGCTTTCGCGTCCGATCATCTGTTCGAGCGCTAGCCACCAGGCCTGCCCGAGCCCATCCGGAAACGCGGTCGGCAGATAGACGGTATAGGGGACGCCGTACTTCTCGAGGATCGGATGAGCGTTGGTGATGAAGTCCTTGTAACCGCCATCAAACGTGATCGCTGCAAATCGCTCGCGCGAAGGTGGCGACACAGCCCGTTGGCACACTTCGTCCATCGAAACGATGTCGTATTTCCAGCGCTTCAGCGCGCGGATGGTCCGATCGAGAAATCTCGGTGTGATTTCCTGCGCCTGATGCGGCTGGAAGCCGCCCAGCCGCCGCGGCCGCACGCGATGGAACCGCAGCACGACACCCGCCCCGCCGGTTTGGCGCTGCTTCAGCCTCGCATAGAAGCTGAAGTAGGCGAGTTCCATCTGCGCCCGCTTCACGAACCGGTTCTCTGACGCCAAGATCCCACCCCAAAACACGCCCCGCGGCGGCGGCATTGTTATTACTCTTTGTTGACGTTTCCCTGCGAAGGTCGCGCCAACGCCAAAAATGTAAACAATTTCCTAGCAGGTGTCGCGATGACCATGGCTGCCGCGATCGAGAGCCGGACGGCGCAGGCAAACACGTGGTCCAAGCCGAACCGCATCGCCACCGTCGACATCCTGGCCGATCTCGGCCAGGCGCAAGCGATCTGGCGCCAACTGGAAGAGCAGCAGCAATCCCACACCCCGTATCAGCGCTTTGACTTCCTTGCCGCCTGGCAGCGCGAGGTCGGCCAGCGCGAAGGCCTTTCGCCCCTTATCGTCGTCGCTACCGATGCCGAACGCCGTCCGCTGCTGCTGCTTCCGCTCGCGCTCGGCCGCAAGCACGGCGTCAGGGTCGCAAGTTTCATGGGCGGCAAGCATTCGACCTTCAACATGGCGCTGTGGGACGGCGAGTTTGCGGAAAGCGCCGGTCTCTCCGACATGGAGGCCTTGATCGCTGATATCGCCGCGCGCGGCGAGGCCGACGTGCTGGCGCTGTACCAGCAGCCGACCCGCTGGCGCGACCAGCCCAACCCGATGGCGCTGCTACCGCATCAGCCTTCCGCCAATGACTGCCCGTTGCTTGCCATGGAACCGGGCGCGGCTCCCGCAGCCCTGATCTCCAACTCGTTCCGGCGGCGGCTGAAGGGCAAGGAACGCAAGCTGCAATCCCTGCCCGGCTTCCGCTCTTACGTCGCCGGAACCGAAGCCGACGTCGCGCGGCTGCTCGACTGGTTCTTCCGCATCAAGCCGCAGCGTATGGCGGAACAGAAGCTGCCCAACGTGTTCGCCGATCCCGGCGTGGAGGATTTCGTCCGCACGGCCTGCACAACGCCGATCAAGGCCGGCGGCCGTGCCATCGATATCCATGCGCTGGAGTGCGACGAAGAGGTGATCGCGATTTTTGCGGGCGTCGCCGACGGCCACCGCTTTTCGATGATGTTCAACACCTACACCATGTCGGCGAACGCAAAATACAGCCCCGGCCTGATCCTGATGCGTGACATCATCGACCACTACGCCGGCAAGGGTTATCGTGCGCTCGATCTCGGCATCGGCTCCGACGATTACAAGCGGCTGTTCTGCAAGGGCAACGAGCCGATCTTTGACAGCTTCTTGCCGCTCAGCGCCCGCGGCAAGATGGCGGCGACCGCGATGTCCGCACTCAACCGCGCCAAGCGGATGGTGAAGCAGAACCCGGCGCTGTTCGAGATGGCGCACAAGCTGCGCAGCGCGCTGCGGTAAAATTATCTCTCGCATGTGACCTGCGTGAAGACCTGACATGCCCATCAGGGCATGGCGGATGCGGTGCATTGGGTTAGAAGTATCTGCCCCGGAGGAACCGCCGTGCCCCATCCCGCCATTGCCAAGGATAATGTTGCCGTCATCACCGGAGGCGCGTCCGGCATCGGACTTGCCGCTGCGATGCGCTTTGCCGCTGATGGCATGAAGGTTTGCATTGCCGATATCGGCGCCGACCGCCTCAAAGAAGCTGAAACAAAACTGTCATCCGCCTCGCCCGCCGGCGGCGCGAATGTCATGACATCTGCGGTCGATGTCAGCCGCGCGGACGAACTGGTGGCCCTGGAAAGCGCTGTGCAAAAGCGGTTCGGCGGCACCGATATCCTCATGAACAATGCCGGCATTTCGCCCGGCGCAAAAATGTTCGGTCCGCTGGAGAACTGGCAGCGCCTGCTCGCGGTCAATCTCTGGGGCGTGATCCACGGCTCGCAGGTTTTTGCCCCGCACATGATCGAGCGCGGCAGACCGGGCCTCATCATCAACACCGGCTCCAAGCAGGGCATCACGACCCCGCCGGGCGAGCCCGCCTATAATGTCAGCAAGGCCGGCGTGAAGGCATTCACCGAGGCGCTACAGTACGAGCTGCGCAACACCGAGGGCTGCCGGATCAGCGCGCACCTGCTGATCCCCGGCCATGTCTTCACCGGCCTGACCGCGCGCGGCCGTACCGAAAAGCCGCCCGGCGCCTGGACGGCTGAGCAGACCGTCGACTTCATGATCGAACGGCTGGAAGCCGGCGACTTCTACATCCTGTGCCCGGACAACGACGTGCCGCGCAGCCTGGATGAGCGGCGGATCCTGTGGGCGGCCGGCGACATCGTCGAGAACCGCCCTGCGCTCTCACGCTGGCATCCGGATTATGCGGATGCGTTTGCGGCGTTTACTAAGGGCGCCAGTTGATATGGTGCCGGTGACGGCGCGGGCGCGCTTGCGTTTTCAGATTCGATTTTCAAACAGCCACACCTTGACCACCTCGACGAAACCGCGTTCCGAAGAGTGGTATTAGCTCTCCTGTTTGTTGTCGGGCGCGGTGTTGATTTATGACGAGAGCTAGGAGTTCTCGCGAACCATCTGCGGCTGAACTGCCGTTCTCAGTGGCGGCACACCCTTGGTGCTTGCAACCACTGGCGTCTCGTCCGATAGGCCCTCGATCACCTCGCTGCGACCGTTATCGGTGAGACCCGTCTTGATGGCGAGGCGTGTGATCCGGTTGTCAGTGATGGTGTACACGAAATTGCCGTCACGATCCGAACCTACAGCCGTGGCGGGCACGGTAAGCGCATCGGGGTGCCGGTTCATCTCCAGTGAGACCTCCGCATAGGTGCCCGGATAAAGCCGTTCCGCGGGGTTGGGCAAATCGATCTCTGTACGCATGTTGCGGGTCTCGGGATCGAGACGCAGAGAGAAACGGGTTACCTTGCCGATGAACGGCTTACCGCCGAAGCCAGCCGGCTTGACGATGGCCGGATCGCCGACGTGAACGTGAGGTACCTCATTCTCCGGAACGTCGCAGAACACGCGGATCGTGTCGATCCGCTGCACCGTGAAGAGTGACCCTGCGGACGGCGTCGTCCGCGTGGCCGTTGCGGCCTGGACCAAATCGCCCCGGTTCACCTGACGCCGCGCCACTACGCCATCGAAGGGCGCCACGATCTGCGTATACGTGAGCAGCGCCTTGATCCTCTCCACGGACGCGGCGGCGACGTCGATTTCGTTGGCCGCGAGGGCGCGGTTTGCTTCTGCAACGCCGAGATCCGCCTTGGCGATATCAGCGTTGGCATGCACCTGATCGAGCGTCTGACTACTGATGAAATTCCGTCCCTCGCCTAGCTGATCCCGGTCCTTTGCCAGGGCGGTCTGAAGGAACAGGTTCGCCTTGGCGTGGTCAACTTGGCTGCGCGCGCTCTCTAGTGAACTTTTTCTGGATGCGAGCTGGGCCTCGGCTTCGGCAAGCTGCTGCTTGAGTTCGGGGACGTCGATCACCGCAAGCACCTGACCCGCCTTCACGTGATCGCCGATATCGACGCGA
This sequence comes from Bradyrhizobium lablabi, assembly GCF_018129385.1. Classification (GTDB taxonomy): domain Bacteria; phylum Pseudomonadota; class Alphaproteobacteria; order Rhizobiales; family Xanthobacteraceae; genus Bradyrhizobium; species Bradyrhizobium lablabi_C. Next base: position 38,228 of record NZ_JAFCLN010000002.1, on the reverse strand, counting down.
ACATCCGACAGGTATCCGGAGACATTGGCGAAGAGATCCGTTTGCTCAAAGGCTTCGAGGCTGGCGTTGGTTTGGAGACGGTGAGCCACCGTAACGCGGCGCGGACGCACAACCTCGACCCGCGAGGAGGTATCCGCCGTTGTTGATTTCACTGGCGATGGCGATGCCGCCAGTTGCTGCTCGGCAACGATACCCGCCGCACCGACGCCGACCACGACTACCAAGACCTTTATGCCGGTTCGACTCGTAAAACTCATTGTGTTCGCCTTTTTGAATCCGTCTCGCCGTTTTTGCTCATTCCGCCGCCTGAGCATGCCCAGCGCGTCCGTCGCCACGATCCGACACCGAGGCGAGCCGCGGCTCCGGCTCGAAATAGCGGCTGTGCGGGTCGTCGGGATCGAGCGACGCGGAGATCCGGGCATGCCGCGACTGGAGTATGGCCAGGATCGCCGGCAGGATGATGAGCGTGGCGCATGTTGCGCCGAGGAGACCGCCGATCACCGCCCGCCCGAGCGGTGCGCTTTGCTCTCCGCCTTCGCCAAGGCCTAGCGCCATCGGCATCATCCCGGCCAGCATCGCAAAACTGGTCATCAGGATCGGACGCAGACGGCTCCGTGCGCCTTCTATTGCTGCCTCCCATGGTTGGCGGCCCGCGACCCGGCTGCGCTCGGCGAAAGTCACGAGCAGGATGGCGTTTGCCACGGCCACGCCGATCGCCATGATCGCGCCCATGAAGGACTGAATGTTGAGCGTGGTCCGGGTGAGCCAAAGCATGAGTACGACCCCGGCGACGACGGCCGGAATCGTCAACCCCACCGCCAGGGAAAGCCGGAACGATTGGAAATTGGCGGTCAGCAGCAGAAGAATGACAAACACCGCCATCAAGAGTCCCAGACGCAGGCCTCCGAACATTTCCACCATTGGCTGGACTTGCCCGCGCATGATCACGTTCACCCGATCGGGTGGCTTTCCCGTATCGTTGATCGCCTGCTGCACACGGGCTGCCGTGCGTCCGAGATCCTCGCCCGAGATGTTTGCACTCAGCGTCAGCATGCGCTGCATGTTGTAGCGGTCATATTCGCCGAGCGCCGTGTCGTCGGTGACGCCGGCCACGTTGCGCAGGTCGATCTGTCCGCCCGACCGGCGAGCGATGGGGAGGTTTTTCACCTCCTCCGGTGAATTCATCCGGTGCTCGGGGATCTCGACTTGCACCTGATAACCAATGCCGCTCTTGGGATCAGGCCAGTAATTCGCGGAAGTGTAGCGACTGGATGACGTGCCGGCGACGACCGATTTAGCCACATCATCCGCCGTCACCCCCAGTACGCCCGCTCGCTCGCGATCTACGTTGACCTTCAGGGTCGGGTAATCGAGTTCCTGCTCGAATCCCAGGTCTCGCAGCGTCGGCACCTCTGCCAATTTGGCTCGGAGCTTGTCGGCGTATTGGCGGCTATCGGCAAGGTTCGGCCCACTCACCGCCACTTCGATGGGGGTCGGCGCGCCGAAGCTCATCACGCGGCTGACGATGTCGCTTGGCTCGAATGAGAAGCGTATACCCGGCAGTTCCCGGGACAATTTCTGACGCAGCCGCTCCTTCAAATCCTCGATGCGCATTCCGGCATTGTGCTTGAGCTGCACCTGTAACACCGCTTCCTCGGAGCCGGAACTCCAGAGGTAAATGGTATTGATGGGATAATTAGGCGGCTGCGTGCCGACAAAACCGAGGCTGATGTCCACATTATCAGGCCCGACCTCGCGCTTGATCACGTCGAGTGTCTGCAGCGCGATCCGCTCGGTGCGCTCGATGCGCGTTCCCGCCGGAGCCCGGAGATGCAATTGGAGCTGGCCGGTATCCACGATCGGAAAAATCTCGGTGCCGAGCGAACTGCCGACCACGAGAATGATTGCGCCGCTGATCATGAGATAGGAAAGCACGACGATGCGTCGCCGTCTCATGATGACGCGCAGGAACCGATCGTACCTGGCACGCAGCTGATCGAAAAACGTTTCTTGCGGCTTTTGGTGTGCGTCGAGATTGCGCAATAGCCAGACCGACAATATCGGCACAAAGGTACTGGAAAGCAGATACGACCCCACCATCGCGAATCCGACTGCCAAGGCCAGAGGTACGAACAGGTTGTGCGCAGCGCCGGTCATGAAGAAGGCGGGAATGAACACCGCCAGGACGCAGAGCATCGCCACGAATCGAGGCAGCGTCGTCTCGGCCGTGGCCTCGCTGGCGGCACGAGGAAGGCTGCGGCCGTCGGCAAGGCGAGTATGGATGTTCTCGATGGTGACTGTCGCCTCGTCGACCAGGATGCCGACAGCCAACGCCAACCCGCCCAAGGTCATGATGTTGATGGTCTGGCCCGATACCCAGAGCGCCGTCACCGAGGCGAGAATCGCAAGCGGAATGTTCAAGACCACAACGAGCGAACTGCGCCAATCCCGCAGAAACAGCAGCACCATGAGGCCGGTGAACACCGCGCCGAGAGCGCCTTCGATAAACAGGCCCTGAATGGCGCGCGTCACGTAGGGGGACTGGTCGAACTGGTAACTGACCTCAACATCATCGGGCAGCACGGACTGGAAGCGTGGCAGGTTGGCTTTGACGGCCTGGACGACCGCGAGCGTGGAAGCGTCCGCTCGTTTGGTGACTGGGATGTAGACCGTGCGGCGTCCATTCACCAGCGCGTAGCCGGTCTGGATGTCGGCGCCGTCTTCGACCGATCCGACGTCGCGTATGAAGATCGTCTGCGTTCCGTGCGAGCGGATGGGAATGTTGTTCAGGCCCTTGATATCCCCGACGACGGAGTTGACCGGCACCATTGGCATGAGGTCGCCGATGCGGACATTACCCGAAGGGCTGACCGTGTTGCCTCTACCTAAAGCCTGCACCACCTCGTCGGGAGACATATTGTAGGAGCGCAGCTTGTCAGGATTCAAGCTAACGAGGATGGTGCGCTGGCTCGAGCCAAAGGGCGGCGGCGCCGACACGCCTGGCAAGGTCGCGAACAAGGGGCGCACCTTGAACAGCGCGGCGTCCTGAAGCTCCGCGACGGTTTTCGTCTTGCTGGAGAAGACGAGGTCGCCGACCGGAACGCTGCCACCGTCGAATCGCATCACGAAAGGCGGCACGGTTCCGGCTGGCATGAAGGAGCGGGCGCGGTCGACGTAACCGACCGTCTCGGCCGTGGCCTGCGCCATGTTGGTGCCGGGATGGAATTGGAGCTTGATCAGCCCTACACCCTGGATCGATTTGCTTTCGACATGCTCGATGCCGGTGATGTAGAGGAAGTGGTATTCATAATAGTTGACGATGAACCCTTCCATCTGAGCCGGATCCATGCCGCCGTACGGCTGAGCCACGTACAGGACCGGCACACCGAGGTCCGGGAAGATATCCCGCGACATGCGATCGACCGCCAGAAGTCCTACCAATGCAACGGCTACGACCATCGCCAAAAGCGAGATCGGGCGTCGCAATGCAAACGACACCAGGTTCATCAGGCCGCCCTAGCCGGTTTCACCGCGCCAAGCGCGTCCGAGCGGAACCAGCGGAAGCTGGCGGGACATTTCGGAGAGGTGTGGTTCACATGTCCGTCCAAATGCTCAGCTTCCGAGGTCCAACGATCTCGGGCATGAGCAGAACTTGGACGGCGAACCGTCTTGGAATGCCGGGGGTCTGCGGGCCCCGACGCCAGATGACGACCCAGCATTGCAATCAACTGCGGTCGTCTCAAGTAAATTAAGTTTCACGTTTGCCAAACCCGATCCGCACGAATTTGTGAAGCGCGCGCTCGAAAACTCATTTGAGTGAACCTGGCAAGGAAGCCCGCTTGCAATGGCCGATCGCATGTGTTGCGCCGGCCGAAATTGCCGGTGAGTTCATCACCGGAGCGCGTGTTCATAAATCGAGTTGTGGCTGAAGCATCGCAGCCGAGACGGCGGCAATGCCGCCAAATTTGCCCGACGTGACAACGAACGTCATCCACCTGACCGGATCGCTCAACCCCGATCACCAGACCGTCCGTGAAGTCATGAAGTAAGCGAATAGCCTAGCGACCGGGCGATCGCACGACCGCGACCCGTCAGGGTATTTTCCGCAACGAAATCGTTGTTCCGGTACGGAAGTACGCAAACAAACGCCCGGCGGAACGGATGGGATTATCAGGAGCAAATCCAGATAATCGCTACCGCCAGCGGCAAGCCTATGCCAAGAGCGGCGGCAATCGTGGATGTGAATGCGAAGAGCAAATCTTCTTCGGCCTGCACTTTGTCGAGTTCTGGCATGGCTTACTCCACCAATTGGAGAGCCAGGAGCCGTCACCGGGACGGGTGATAAACGAGCTCGTTGGCCCACGCACACTGTGTTCAGCAGCCCCGCCCAACGGGTGCCTGAAGATGGTTAACAAAGCATTAACGGCGATCCCGATGCTCATCGGGTTTTTACCGCCGCGCAGAACTGTTCCGTGACCGCTGCTGTTTCCTCGGCGGCGTTCCAGCCGTTCGTCTCGGCGTTTTCCTTAGCCAACTTTTGCTCGTTCTGAAGCATCTTTTTGATGAGCGCGTACGGCTTCCAGTCGGCCCTGGACAGCTTGACGGGGGGCGCACCGCAGACGTTGTGGGCAATCGCTTTCTGCACGCTGGTGCTGACGTCGCTCATGTGGGCCTCGACCACGGCGGTGAAGCGCGCCTTGGCGTATTGGCTGTTGGCTGCGATGAAGTCCTTGCAGAAGGTGACCCGTTGCCCCCCGTCGCGGGCCTTGATGTAGGCCGTCTGCGCTTCGTAATGGACGCGGTACGCGAGTTTGTTGGCGTTCGCGTCGGATTTCACCGCTTCGAGCACGGCGCGGTGGTCACCCAAAGTGGCGTCATTGACCCTGATGTCACATGCCTTGGCAAGGGAGACGACCGGGATATAGGCCCGCACCTTGGCTTCCAAGGCATCGTTGGCGTGCGCAACTGGTGCGAACAGGCTGGCGCCGACAGCGAAAGCAGCGAGACAGCGTATCATTGTGGCATGCTCCAGATCACCGAACAGCGGGCGGCGGCGGAGTCGGGATCGCGGCTGGCCGCGCACACGAGCGCGCGACCCAGCCGCGAAGCGTCCAGCCCGGAAAAACGGGTTGAGCAACTTACTGTGCGAATTCCTTGGGCGACTGTCGAGCGGCGGCATTGATCTGGATCACGCCGTCCGGTCGCCGCTATCTATTCCGCGCCGCAACCTGCCGTCGGGGATTACCCCGGCCCGAACGCACCGGTCAGGAATCAGCGGTGGTCCGCACCATTCAGGCGGCGACCACGCGCGGTCCGACCTCGACCGTATCAGACGGCTGGCAGGCCTTGCTCAGCATCGTTACTTCTGCGAAGCCGACGGCTTCGAGCTGTTCGCACATCTGCGTGCGAGCGCCCGCTTCCATCCCGGCATCGGGCACCACCACCGCGCGGGCATGCGCGGTGAGCAGTTCAGCCGGCAAGTCGGAGGCAGTGCCGGCGTCCAGCAGAACATGGTCATAGACCCGCAGCAGCGCATCGATGGCGAGCGTCACCCGCGGCGATTGCAGCAGCGCACGGTCAAAGCCGGGACGCCCCGCGGTCACGAGTTGAACGCGTGACAATCTGTCCTTGGTGATGATTTGCGTAAACGACGCCTCGCCCTGCATCAGCTCGGCAAGGCCCGGCGCGTTCGGATCGACCGACGCCGCCGATATCATCTGCGACGTGGCGGCAAGATCGACCACGACCACCTTGGCCTCGCGCGCCATCAGGCGGGCCAGCGTCAATGCTGTCAGCGTAATGCCCTCGCCCGGCGCGGTACCGAGGATGGTGACCTTGTGCGCGGCACTGCCGGCGCTGCGCAGTTGTTCGGCCAGTTGCTCGACCTCGCTGAGCGAGGCGGCAGCTTCAGCATCGGGAACGATGGCTGCTTCGGCGAAATCGGATTTTGCCTCATCTTCAGCTTCGGCTTCGACCTCGGGCTGCAAGGACGTGGTCTCGATGAGCGGCTCGCGCTCAATGACAGCTTCACGCTCCATGACAGGTTCACGCTCGGCTGCGTGCATCACTGGCGCCGCTGTGACAGGAGCAACAGCCCGTGGCACCGTCATGCGCAACAATTCGCCGGTCGCAACCAGGCCGGATGTGAGCAGTAGCGTGGCCAATGTCGCGATCAGGACGATCGGCAGCTTCTTCGGATAGGCCGGGACGTTGGAGACGCTAGCGCGGGAAATGATGCGGCCGTCGGCGGGACCGGTGTCGATATTTTCGCGCGTGGTCGCTTCACGATATTTCGCCAGATAGGATTCCAGGAGATCGCGCAGCGCCTTGGCGTCGCGCTCCAGCGCGCGCAGCTTGACGTCCTGGTCGTTGGTCGAGGTGGCCTGCTTCTTCAATTGATCCAGGCTCGCGCTCAGGCTCTCCACCCGGCCGCCGGCGATGCGGGCGTCATTGTCGAGCGAGCGCGAGACCTTGCTGGCCTCGTCGCGCAACTGCCGGTCAAGATCGGCAAGCTGCGCCTTCAGCTCCTTGATGCGGGGATGGCCGTCGAGCAGCGTCGAGGATTGCTCGGCGAGCTGCGCCCGCAGCGTCGCACGCTGCTCCGACAGGCGCCGGATCAATTCCGAATTGAGCACGTCCGAGGCTTCGAGCGGCTTGCCGGTCTGGAGCATTTCGCGGATCAGCTTCGCCTTGGTCTCGGCATCCGACTTCAGCGCCCGGGCGTTGTTCAACTGGGTGTTGATCTCGCCCATCTGCTGGTTCGACAGCGTGGTGTTGTTGGTGCCGACGAACAGGCTCGATCTGGAACGGAACTCCTCGACCCGCGTGTCGGCTTCGGCCACCTTCTTGCGCAGCAGATCGATTTCGCCCGACAGCCACTGCCCGGCAGATTTCGCCTGCTCCTGCCGCGCGGTGCGCTGTAGCACGAGATAGCCTTCGGCGATCGAATTGGCGACGCGCGCGGCAAGTTCGGGGTCGCGCGACTGGAATTCGACGACGATTACCCGCGACTTGTCGACGGCGTAAGCGGTGAAGCGCTCATAGTAGGCATCGAGCACGCGCTCTTCCGGCGTCAGCGAGAACGGGTCGCGGCCGATGCCGAACAGCGCCAGCATCGATTTCAGCGGCGAAAGCCCCCCGAGCACAGGATCGAATTCCGGCAGCTCGGCCAGCCTGTTCTTCTTGATGATCTCGCGCGCCAAGTCGCGCGACTGTACGAGCTGCACCTGGCTGGTCACCGCCTCCGGATCGAGCGACGTGCGCTCTTCATTGCGCTCGCCGCTCGGGCGCAAGAACACGTTCTCACGTCCATCGATGAGGATGCGGGCTTCGGATTTGTAGCGCGGCGTGATGAGATTGACGGCGGTGATGGAGAGCACGAGCGCCAGCGCCGTCGGGACGATAATCCAGCCGCGCTTGCGCACCAGCGCATACCCCAGCGCGCGCAGATCGAGGTCGCCGTTCTCGGTGACGGCAGGCGCAGGCTCGTGAGCAACATCGGGCTGGTAGGTGACAGCGGGCACCGGCTTCTTCGGGATCGCCCGCTGTACCGCCGACTTGACCTTGCCTGCACGCCAGAACGCCAAACGCATCGCACACTCCCGCGGGACGCAACGACTCTACTTCAACGGGCGCGATTACACTCCATTAAGGTTGCCGCTGGGTTAATCCGCGCTATTTGCAGGGCTGAACAGCGCCCGCCGCCTTCGCGCGGTCATGTTTTGTTAACCATGAAAGTCCTTAATCGCGCTCAATAGTTTGTGGGATTCTCTCCAATGCAGGGCGCTCGCCCCGTCGCTGTCTGTCTAATGGCTGCGCTCGCGCTGTCGGGCTGCATGCGGCGGACCTCGCCGGTTGCAGTGGCGCCGCAAGCCAGCCTCGACACGATCGCCTACGGCCAGACCTACGTGCCGCCAGCCATGCCGGTCGCCTATGCCGCACCGGCGCCTGTCCGTTACGACTCGTCCTATCACCTCGACGCCGGCGACAGGCTGCGCATCGTGGTGTACGGCCAGGAGGGTCTGACCAACACCTATGCGATCGACGCCGCGGGTTCTATCACCATGCCCCTGATCGGATCGGTGCCGGCGCGCGGCCGCACGCCCGCAGGGCTAGCCGCCGAAATCGCCGGCCGCTTGCGCAACGGTTTCATTCGCGAGCCTTCGGTGGCGGTCGAGATCGAGGCCTACCGTCCCTTCTTCATCCTCGGCGAGGTGGCGGCGCCCGGACAATACCCCTATGTACCGAACATGACGGTGGAGAGCGCAGTTGCCATCGCCGGCGGATTTACGCCACGCGCCAAACGGGACCGCGTGACGGTCACGCATACGGATGCGTCCGGCACCGGCCGTTTCGTCGTTCCGCCGGGCACCCCGATCGGGCCCGGCGATACCGTGCTCGTCGGCGAACGCTGGTTCTGATCATGCCCATGGTGGAAGGGCAGCCTCTACGCATTCTGCACGCGACGCGCGCGCCTGTTGGCGGCATTATCAGGCATATTCTTGATCTCGCGAACGGCCAGGCGGATCGCGGCCACCATGTTGGTATCATCGCCGACAGCTTGACCGGCGGCGAGCGCGCTGATCAGGCATTGGCTGAGATCGCACCGCGCATGAAGCTCGGCGTCCATCGCGTTGCAATCAGGCGCGAACCGAATCCACTCGATTTCGTGACATGGGCGCAGTTCACGCGTTTGGCGAGACGCCTCAAGCCCGATGTACTGCACGGCCACGGCGCCAAAGCTGGCGCATTTCTTCGCATGCGCGGCGCCTCGAAGGACGCCATCCGCGTTTACACCCCGCATGGCGGCTCGCTGCACTATCCGCTCTCGACAGTCAAAGGCCAGCTCTACAGCCGCCTCGAGCGGGCGCTGATGAACAACACGGAACTGTTCCTGTTCGAAAGTGCATTTGCACGTGACACCTATCAACGCATGATCGGCACGCCGACGGCACTCGTGCGAACTGTGTTCAACGGCGTCACCGCCGGCGAATTCGATCCGGTCACGAAAGCCGATGACGCCACCGACGTCGCCTATGTCGGCGAGTTCCGCCATATCAAGGGTGCCGACCTCCTGATCGATGCGGTGGCGCGGCTGCGCGCCGACGGCAGGCCGGTAACGCTGACGCTCGGCGGCGACGGCGAGGAGATGGAGCATCTGAAAGCGCAAGTGGCCCGCCTCGGCCTCGGCGAGGCCGTCCGCTTCCTCGGCCACGTCAAGGCGCGCTACGGATTCTCCAAAGGCCAACTGCTGGTTGTCCCCTCGCGCGGCGATTCCATGCCCTATGTCGTGATCGAGGCGGCGGCGGCAGGCATTCCGATGATCGCCGCGAATGTTGGCGGCATTCCGGAAATCTTCGGCCCCGACCATTCCGACGCGCTGTTCGCACCCGGCATTGCCGGCGCGATGGCCGATGCCATCGAAGGCGCGCTGGAGGATGCCGAGGCGACGGCGGCGCGCGCAAGGTCGCTGCGCGAGCGCATCTTCCTGCATTTTTCGCAGAAGGCGATGGTCGAGGGTGTTCTCGCCGGCTATCGCGACGCATTTGCCAATCGTTAACCAATCTTTACCACTGTAACCGTTTCTTCCGATTTGTCCTCTAAGTCCGTCCGGTGGGGAATTCCGCCGCGGCACGCGCATGCTTACGTGCCGCCAAGAACGGATGTGGACTAACGTGGAACCGATCAATACTCGCTCGATGCTGGATGCCGCGGCAACAGCCGCGATGACTGCGCCCGCCGGGCGCCCGCCGATCGAACGCCGACGCAGGCTGTCGCCTGCCGCCCTCTCCGTCACCAACCAGAAGGTCGGCCGCGCCTATTCGCCGATCGTGATCGCCGGCGCGGTGCGCCTCGCCGATTTCGTGCTGATCAGCAGCATCGGCATCTGCCTCTATCTCGGCTATGCCGCAAAGATCAGCGGCTTCTACTGGGAATATATCGCCGCCATTCTCGGCATGACGGTAGCCGCGATCATCTGCTTCCAGGCCGCCGACATCTATGAAGTGCAGGTGTTCCGCGGCCAGGTCAGGCAGATGACACGGATGATCTCATCCTGGGCCTTCGTGTTCCTGCTGTTCATCGGCGCATCCTTCCTTGCAAAGCTTGGCAACGAGATATCGCGTCTGTGGCTGTCGGCCTTCTTCTTTGCAGGCCTTGCCGCCCTCATCGCCGAACGCGTGTTCGTGCGCGCGCTGGTGCGGAACTGGGCGCGTCAGGGCCGGCTCGACCGCCGCACCATCATCGTCGGCTCCGACAAGAACGGCGAAGAGCTGGTCGAGGCGCTCAAGAACCAGGACGATTCCGACATCCGCGTGCTCGGCGTGTTCGACGACCGCAACGATGCCCGCGCGCTCGATACCTGCGCCGGCAGCCCGAAACTCGGCAAGGTCGACGACATCGTCGAGTTCGCCCGCCGCACCCGCGTCGACCTCGTGCTGTTCGCGCTGCCGATCTCGGCCGAGACGCGCATCCTCGAAATGCTGAAGAAGCTGTGGGTGCTGCCCGTCGACATCCGGCTATCAGCGCATACCAACAAGCTGCGTTTCCGTCCCCGCTCCTATTCCTATCTCGGCGAGGTCCCGACGCTCGACGTGTTCGAGGCGCCGATCACCGACTGGGATCTGGTGATGAAATGGCTGTTCGACCGCGTGGTCGGCGGCATCTGCCTGCTGCTGGCGCTGCCGGTGATGGCGATCGTCGCGCTCGCCATCAAGCTCGACAGTCCCGGCCCGGTGCTGTTCCGCCAGAAGCGCTTTGGCTTCAACAACGAGCGCATCGACGTCTTCAAATTCCGCTCGCTGTACCATCACCAGGCCGATCCGACCGCCTCAAAGGTCGTGACCAAGAACGATCCGCGCGTCACCCGCGTCGGCCGCTTTATTCGCAAGACCTCGCTCGACGAGTTGCCGCAGCTCTTCAACGTGGTCTTCAAGGGCAATCTCTCGCTGGTGGGCCCGCGCCCGCATGCGGTGCAGGGCAAGCTCCAGAGCCGGCTGTTCGACGAAGCGGTCGACGGCTACTTCGCGCGCCATCGTGTGAAACCGGGCATCACCGGCTGGGCGCAGATCAACGGCTGGCGCGGCGAAATCGACAATGAGGAAAAGATCCAGAAACGCGTCGAGTTCGATCTCTATTACATCGAGAACTGGTCGGTGCTGTTCGATCTCTACATCCTGCTGAAGACGCCGCTGGCATTGATGACCAAGAGCGAGAATGCGTACTAATTCGTCATTGCGAGGAGCGTAGCGACGAAGCAATCCACTGCCGCACGAGCAGTATGGATTGCTTCGCTTTGCTCGCAATGACGGGAAGAAGCAGTTGTGTTTTGTAGCGTTGCGTGTAGTTACGTGAGTATCCGATGGCCCATGCGGCATCCGCCGGCAGTTCATTAGCGCCCGTTGCCGCGCCCGGCGTGCTTGCGCTACAGCGCGCGCTGGTGTGGCTGGTCGGCGCAACCAGCGCCATCGTCTTCGTCGAGCCGAGCCCCTACGAAATCGCGACCCTGCTCGGCACGCTGTTCTTCTTCGCCACCGGCCTGCGGCTGCGGCTGGTGTTCCTGCCGCTGCTGTTGCTGCTGTTCCTGCTGAACCTCGGCTATACGATCAGCGCCATTGCGGTGCTGGATCGCCCCGGCGTCACCAACTGGATCGCGACCTCCTGGTACATGGCGATCACCGTGATCTTCATTGCCATGGTGATCTCAGAGGATACCGAGGCCCGGCTCGACATGCTCCGCCGCGGCCTGATCGTCGGCGCCATGGTGGCGGCGCTCGCCGGCATCGCCGGTTATTTCAACCTGGTGCCCGGCGGCCGTGACCTGCTGACGCTGTACGATCGCGCCCGCGGCACGTTCAAGGACCCGAACGTGCTCAGCGCGTTCCTGATCCTGCCGGCCTTGTTCGTGCTGCAAAGCGTGGTCTCGGACCGGTTCGGGAAAGCCCTGCGCAGCACGATCGCGCTTGGCATCCTATCGCTCGCCATCCTGCTGGCATTTTCCCGTGCGGCCTGGGGCGGGCTGATCGTCACCGCCGCCGTCATGCTGGCGCTGATGGTTTTGACCAGTCCCTCGCAGACACAGCGCTCGCGCATCATCGTGATGGCGCTCGTCGCCGCGATCATCGCAGCCGCGCTGGTCGCGGTGCTGCTGTCATTCGATTCCATCTCGCAGATGTTCAAGCAGCGCGCCAGCTTCGACCAAAGCTACGATGAAGGCCGGTTCGGCCGGTTCGGCCGCCACATCCTCGGCGCGGTGATGGCGCTTGATCTGCCGTTCGGCATCGGACCGTTGCAGTTCACCCGGTATTTTCCGGAAGACACCCACAACTCCTTTCTCAATGCCTTCATGTCGGGCGGATGGCTGTCCGGGGTCTGCTACCCGGCGCTGGTGTTCGTCACCTCGATCGTGGGCTTTCGCTACATCTTTGTCCGCGTGCCTTGGCAGCGGACCTATCTGGCGATCTTTTGCGCCTTCCTCGGTACCGTCGGCGAGGGCTTTATCATCGACACCGACCACTGGCGGCATTTCTGGCTGATGCTGGGCGCGATGTGGGGCATGTTCGCAGCCAACCAGCGATGGATGGCGAACGAGACGGCTAGCCCCGTGCCGGCTTCCGCGGCCTACCCTGAGGCTTCTCCGGCGAGGTCTTGAGATCCTCGAGCACGCCGAGCATGGTGTTGTAGCCCTGCGTCATGAAGCGCAGCAGCAGCTTTAGTTCGGCATCGGTATAGCCCTCCCAATCCTTCGTCACGGCTTTCTGGAGCGGCTCGTAGAACCGCCCGATCCTGCCGAGAGCTTCCGGCACGATCGCGATAAAGACCTTGCGGCGGTCGCTCTCGTCGCGCTCGCGGCGCACCAGCCCCGCCTTCTCCATCCGGTCGACCACCCCGGTGATCGCCCCAGTCGTCAGCCCCGTCAATTCGGCGAGCCGTCCCGCCGTTACACGGCCTTCGATGTTGAGAAAATCGAGGCATTCGAGATCGGAACTCGACACGCCGACCCGGTTCGCGACGGTTTGCCCGAACAGCACGCCCAGCGCGGACGATTTGCGCACCGCGTATTCCAGTTCCTGCATCAGCGCAGCCCGCGCCTTTGGCCTTGACAGAGCCGGCTTCATATCTTAGTCCGTATATATCTTATCCACTAAGATAATTAGTGGCTGTACCTTTTCGTACCCCGCCCGGACCCAGGGAGCAAGCGATGTCACGCCATTTCCGCAAGGCCCTCGTCATCGGCGGCGGTATCGCCGGCCCCGCAACCGCGATCTTCCTGAGACAAGCGGGCATCGACGCAGAGGTGTTCGAGGCCTGGCCCTGGTCGACCGGCATCGGCGGCGGGCTCCAGATCGCACCGAACGGCATGCATGTGCTGGCTGAAATCGGGATATCGGATGAATTGATCCGCCGCGGCTCGATCGCGGAATCCTTCGATTTCTATTCGCAGTCGGGCGCCCGCCTCGGCTCGGTCAACCGCAACATGCAGGAACGGTTCGGCCAGCCGGCAGTCAACATGTGCCGGGCCACGCTGAACACGGTGCTGATCGACAAGGCCTGGTGCGAGAATGTCAGCCTTCATTTCGAAAAGCGCCTGGTCGCCATCGAGGATCGCGCCGACCGGCCAGTCGTTGCGCATTTTTCCGACGGCACCATGGCCGAAGGCGATTTCATCATCGGCGCCGACGGCGTGCATTCGACCGTGCGGACGCATGTGCTTCCCGACGGGCCGCGACCGTTCGACACCGGCCTGATCGGCTTTGGCGGTTTTGTGCCGCGCGCCGTGCTGGCGGATCGGCCGATTGGCCGCTGCGTCGAGACCACCTTCGGCCGGAGCGGCTTCTTCGGCTACGGCTTTTGCAGCTCCGACCCTGCCGACGGCGTGATGTGGTGGTCGACACAGCCCTCGCACGGCATCGACGCCGCGACTTACCGCGCCATGAGCCAGCAAGAGATCAAGCAACACCTGAGGCTATTCCACGCCGGCTGGCACGATCCGATCCCGCAAATCCTCGACGCGGCGGAAAACATCGTCGTGTCAGACACGCTCGATGTCGCAACGCTGCCGGTCTGGTCGCGCGGCCGCGCACTCCTGATCGGCGATGCCGCTCATGCCACCAGCCCGCATGCGGGGCAAGGCGCCTCGCTGGCGCTGGAAGATGCGCTGCGGCTCGGTCGGCTGATGCAGGACGGTCACGAACTCGGCCAGACTTTTCAGCGCTTCGAGACCGAGCGGCGCCCGCGCGCGGAAAAGATCGTCGCCCTCGCCCGCCGCAACGGCAACAGCAAGCGCGAGTTCTCGCCGACCGGCGCCTGGCTCCGCGATCACATGCTCAAGCTGCTGCTGCCGGTGACCGCCAAGGGCATGAACTGGATGTACGCCTACGATCCGCGGCGCGCGGCGTAAGCCCGCGCTCCCTCCCCCGCAAGCGATGCGAGGTGAACAGCCTACTGCTCCACCGAGAACTTCATTCCGGCGTTCTCTTCCAGCCGCTTGATCAGCTTGTGCTGCATCGCCGCGCCCGGCGTCCAGATGCCCGGCGCGACGTCGGCCGCATCGCGCAGCAGGCAGATCGCACATTCGGCGATCATTTTTCCCGTCGAGCCATAAGGGTCGCGGTCACCCCTCACGGATGCGCGGACCTGACGACCATCCGGCGCGATGGCGACATAAAGCAGATCGTAACGGCCGCTCTCGCGCTCCTCTTTCGACGGGCCTTCGCCAGGCTTCGGCCCGCCGGAGGCGCCCAGCCTTGCGGCATTGACGGCGGCCACGACCTTCTTGGCGTTGGCTTCGCCCTGCTCACCAGGGCCCGTCAAAACCATCTCGTCGTAGACGAAGTCTTTGCCATAGGCAAAATTCATCAGCATGTTGGAGCGGTGCACGTTGCGGGTGTTGATGGTCGCCATCACAAACGGCGCAGCCCAGGAGCCGAGGTCCTCTTCCATGACGGGCTTGTTGCCGCGCGGCTGTTTCGGACCGTCGAATCCCGGCGTCAATACAAAGGGATCCTGCACCATCGAGACCAGGCTGAGATCCTTTGCAACCGCCGCAAACGTCGCCCTCGCGCTCGCAGCCGTGCCGCCTGAGAGGGTACCGCTCATGTCGCGCACGCGGCCCTTGACGCGAGGCGCGGGCGCGCCGAATGCGCGCTTTGCGTCCTCTTGCACGAAGAATGCGCCAAGTTCAAACGGCAGCGAATCGAAGCCGCAGGAAAACACGATGCGCGCACCGCTTGCCTTCGCTTTCGCTTCGTGCGCATCGATCATTTGCCGCATCCAGATCGGCTCGCCGCAATAGTCGAAATAATCGGTGCCGGTAGCAGCGCAGAGCGCGACCAGGTCGCTTCCAAAGAGCTGGTACGGGCCGACCCCCGCAATCACCGACCTCGTCTGCTCGACCATTGCTTTCAGCGACGCGACGTCGCCGGCATCGGCCACGATCAGCGGCGTATCGGCCGGCGCGCCGACGGCGTCGCGCACCGAGGCCAGCTTGTCCTTGCTGCGCCCGGCCAGCGCCCATTTCAGGTTTCCGTCGCCCTTGTAGTGCTCGGCAAGATATTCAGCGACGAGCTGGCCGGTGAAACCGGTCGCGCCATAGACAACGATGTCGAACTTCGACGAAGCCATACTTTATTCCTTGATGATCCGATTGCTAGTTTTCCGTCATTGCGAGCGGAGCGAAGCAATCCAGCTTGGCCACAACAAGAAAGCTGGATTGCTTCGTCGCTTCGCTCCTCGCAATGACGGCATAACCCTTCTATTTCTTGGCGTAGGACACGCCCATGCCGGCGCGCACGTCGTTCTGGATGCCATAGGGCGCGATCGGATAGCGCAGGCCGTTCCTGGCGAGCTGCTTCATCCCGACGATCGCCTTGGCAAGGTGCGACGGCTGGAGCGCCATTAGCATCTCCTCATCGGGCACGCCACCATAGCGGCGCTCGGCAAAACATGGCAGCGACAGGCTGGGCTCGCCGGTTTTAAGCGCCCGTCCCCAGGAATCGGCGCATGCGGTTTCGCCGACCACGCCCCATTCGAATTTCTTGTAGCCAGTGTACTGAAGACCGTTGATCAAGATGATCATCTGGCCGGGCGTGGCGTAGACGAGGCAGATATCCGGCGGGTTCAGCCGTCCGCTCGACAGCGGGCTCACCGCGAGCGCCTTGTACTGACCGAAGGGCACTACATCGAGCGCTTCCTGACGCTTGCGCGCGTCCTCCGCCGTGCCATGCCAGACGCCGACATAGGATTCGCCCGCCAGCCATTTTTCATCCTGTGGCGCGAGGCCAATCACGGCGCGGCACTGGCTGCCTACGAGATCGTCGGCGGTGATGCCGACGGTCCAGCCAAGCCGAGACGCCATGCTGACGATCTGGTCGGTGGTGTGGGTTGCCGTCGGCCGCCGGATTTTCGGGATCGCCGCCATCTCCTCAACGGTCGCGAACAACTTCATTCCGATCACGGTGGTCTTCAGCCGCAACAGATTATTCAGATCGGCCACCATGGCGGCCAGATCGAACTGTTCCGGCGGCGATTGCTGCTGCATGGCGATTTTCTCCCGGATGGTCGGCTTGTCGCTTTTGACGATTCTAGCCTGATTGTTTCGGCGATGCGACCGGCCCTTTTGGGGCTGTTTAGTTATCGGGTCCCGGAAACAATACGTCGGTGGCGCCGCTGATGCGATAGGCGATCAGCCCGAACCATTCGCGCACACCAATATCGATCAATTGCAACCCGTCATTGGCGACGACGTAATATTTGAAGAGATCCTCTCGCGTGCCAACCCTCCAGTCCACCGGATAGGCCTGTACGGGAAATCCAGCCTTGCGAAACAGCCCGATCGAGCGCGGCATGTGGTACGCCGATGTCACGAGCAGCCAACGCTCGCCGGGCTTCGGCATCGCAAGCTGCCTGGAGAATTCGGCGTTCTCCCTGGTGTTGCGGGACTGGCGCTCCATGACGAGCCGCGTTTTTGGAATGCCTAGGCCCTGGAACAACGCGGTCGCGTAATCGGCCTCCTTGGCGTCGTTGGAAATGAGGTTCGGGCTGCCGCCGGAATAGATCAGGCGGGCATTGGGATAGCGATGCGCCAGAGTCACAGCCCCGATGATCCGGTCGGCCGCACCTGATATCACCGGCACGCCATGCGCAGCCGAGAGATCGGCATCCAGCGCACCGCCGAGGACGATGATGCCGTCGGGATCTCCGCGCGTGCTATCCCATTTCGGAAACCGTTGCTCCAACGGATAGAGCACGAAGTTGGCCAGCGGCGAGTAGGCGCAGATTGCGAGACCCACGAGCGCAAGGACCAGCAATTTGCGCCCCAGCCCGGCATATCGCGTTATCAGGAGGATCGCCCCCAGCAGGCCGAGGCAAATCAGGAAATTGCTCGGCAACACCAGGTATCCGACGGTCTTGGAAAGCGCGAAAAGCAAGAATACACCTGCAAAAGTCTGGTACAGCGTCATACGCTGCCCGTCCCTCAATAAAAAGACCGTTCATGCCTCATCATCACCTGCATTCCAGCCCGGAAACCTGCCACTGGGGTTTTTTCGAGGCCAAGCTGAAACCCGTCCTGACCGTCAAGAGCGGCGATGAAGTCACCGTCGACACCGTCAGCGGCGGGCCGGACGTGGTGCCGGATCGCAGCAAATTTTTCGTTCCGCCCGAGCTTGCCGACATTCATGCGAAGAGCGAACGCATGGTGCCCGGCCATATCCTCACCGGGCCGATTGCGGTCGAAGGCGCCGAGCCCGGCGACGTGCTCGAGGTCGACATCCTCGATGTAAAGCTTCGCCAGGACTGGGGTTACAATCTGATCAAGCCGCTCTCCGGCACCCTGCCCGACGATTTCCACGAGACGCGCATTCTCAACATCCCGCTCGACCGCGAGCGGATGGTCGGCCGCCTGCCCTGGGGCCTGGACCTGCCGCTAAAACCGTTCTTCGGCGTGATGGGGACCTCGCCGCCGCCGGCCTGGGGCCGCATCACATCGCTGATTCCGCGCGCGATGGGCGGCAATCTCGACAACAAGGAACTCGGCGCCGGCGCCAAGCTTTATCTGCCGGTGTTCGTGCCGGGCGCGCTGTTTTCCTGCGGCGACGGCCATGGCGTGCAGGGTGACGGCGAGGTCTGCGTCACCGCCATCGAGACGGCGCTCCAGGGCCGCTTCCGCCTGACGCTGCGCAAGGATCTGCGGCTGAATTATCCCCGCGCGGAAACGCCTGACCACTACATGACCATGGCGATGGATCCGGATCTCGACCAATGCGTGGTCCGTGCCCTGCGCGACATGATCGTGCTGCTTGGCGAAAAGCGCAATCTGTCGCGCGAGGATGCCTACACGCTCTGTAGCCTCGCCGCCGACCTGCGCGTGACGCAGACAGTAAATGGCTGCAAGGGCATTCATTGCATGATCGCAAAGAGCGTCGTGCACGGATAGCGAGTCACTTCGCGACGTACCGGAGATGCGAACCTCCATCTCCGATTGGGTTCGCATCGCTCTCGGCGCAAGCAGCTTCCGCATTCAAGTTTGCGCGAGCAACGTTTGAATTGGCTTTGGTGCGCTGAGGCCGCATCCTTAGCTCATGCGCGCCGTGATTCGCTTTTTCGCGAAGTCTGCGGCCGCCTCCGTCAGCCACAACGCGGACGCTTCTGACACATTCGACGCCAACGCGTCGGCTGTGCCGAAGTCGTGCCGGCCAATGACGGAGAGCTGAAGCTGATGAGTGGGGGACTTCGTTGCAGCATTGGTTGACTAGCCCTGTGGTCTGGTCCTTGATCATCCTGATCTTGTCCAGCCTCGGAATCCTTCGAGAACTGCTCTGATGGCCGAGTGACGCGCAATCCGCGTGCAACGTCTGTCAATCCCGCGGCTTGATCTGGAGTTCCAACAGCGCCAGGCGCTCGAGGGCAGTCGGGTCCCGCTCACCCTCCTTCGCCGTCCGCAGGATCGACTCGACGATGATGTCGACATGCGCCGAGCTGACCGGCTCAGGAAGGCTTGCCACGGCCGAACGCATCGCCTGCTCCATAGCGGCAATGGTTTCCGGTGCAAACGCTGCGTTGGCGAAGTCCCGCATCGTCCTGCTCGCTGACCTGCCCAGATAACGATCCAGGTCGCGGTCGGTTCGCGGCCGCGCCTTGCGACTTTTTCCCGATCCCTGGAACGATCGCGCGCGAGCGAAGTTGCCCGCCTGAACAAATGCAGAGACATGGTGCCGACGGGGTGCGATCGATGTTTCATCCGCTGCAACTGGCCAGTGCGATAGTGGTTCTCCTGTTCGCAACCGGCCTCTTGATGGCAACCCAGTTTCTGCGGCAGCAGCAACTGAGCAGTCACCAGCCCCAGGCGGCTCTGCGTATCGCGGCGATGCCGCTATGAGAGATCACGTCATGTGGCGATCGAACGCAAAGCTGATCTGTGCAGTGACGATCCTGCTCTCGATGGCGTCGCTTCCCGCGCGAGCCGATGACACAACCGTCAAGCCGACGGCGAATAGGGAAGATAGCGCTGCGCCGAAGATCCGGGTCATATTGCCTGCTCCCTGGGAGCCGGCGCCTGCGCAGGCTGGCGCTACCGTGACTTCGCCGAACCAACGCAGTGCTTCCCGCTAGCGTGTCGACTGGCGGCTGCGCTCACATCGCCGATTGCAGCTTCAGCTTCGCTTGAAACAGCACGCTGGTCTTGCCGACCAGCGCCGTTCCGCTCACATCGGCGGCGTCGCCCGAATAGTTGCCGGTGAATCCGCACGTGACCTCGCGGCCGCCAAACAGCAACACCGCGCCCGTGGATTTGGCGTGCTGATAGGTCGTCAGCTCGCCACGCCACTTGCCCGCGCCCGCGCTGTAGGAGCCGGTGTAATAGAAATATGAATCACCGCCCGCGATCATGCCGTCGCGCAGTACGATGATGCCGGTGGCGTGGCCATGCCCGCCATCCGTCATCTCGATTCGAATGGAATAGAGACCGTTCGTTACCGTCATCGCGCCTGTCCACCAGCCGCATCATCGTCATTGACGGTGAAGCGAAGCAATCCCGATTTCATGGGGCTGGCCGGATGTTTCGCCGCAGGTCTGACGGCCAACCCACCGTGACTTTACGGTGTTTGGGGAGTGCCACGCGCCTGAGTCCGGCGGCGCACCGCTTTTTTCGTCACGATTCCAACGAGCTAGGCAGTTCGGAAGAGTCTGTTGACACACGGCAACAGTACTTAATAGAGTCTAAATAGATACTTTTCAGTACACCGATTAAAAGTTAGCGTTCTCCATGGCTACAGAAAAAGCCGAAACCGACCGCGTTCCGGTCACGTTGGCGCTCTCGACCATCGGTTATCTCGAGAAACTGGTGAAACAGGGCACCCACGGCACAAGCGTTCCCGGCGTTGCAAGAACCCTGATCGAGGAAGGCATCCGGCTCGCCATCAAGGACGGGCTGCTGTCGATCCGCGACAACGGGAGAGCATGACCAGGGGGCAGGAAGGAACTCGGCGGCTCACCAAGAATTGGGACCGTCTCATGTTTGCAAATCTACCGACCTGGACCGACGAACGCATTGAACTCCTGAAGACCCATTTTCAAGCAGGTCTCTCCTGCCGTCAGATTGCCGTTGATATCGGGGTCAGCCGCAATGCCGTGATCGGCAAACTCTCCCGGCTCGGCCTGACCCGCGGCAGGACCATCTCCGCCGAGTCTCGCGCGAAAAAGCCCGCGAAGGAGCGCGGCACCGCGCGATCGGTGCCGCGATTGCAGTATCAGCTCCTGAAGGCGCTGTATGAAGATCCGCTATCCCTCGATGGGCCCGTTGTCAGCGAGCGCCGCTGCTCGCTGTTTGAACTCAGCAAGGAGCGGTGCCGCTGGCCGATCAGCACGCCAGGCGCAGAGGATTTCTGCTTCTGCGGTAACCTTCCGCTCGACGGCCAGCCTTATTGCCTTGGTCACACCCGCCTCGCCTACCGGCCAAGCGCGCGACCGCGGGCGGCGAGAGTATAGTTCAGCCGAGCCGCCAGCCCGCCTCCTGGACGAAGCTCTGATAAAACTCCGGCTCATAGGCGCGTTCCGGCATCTGCCGGACGCGCTCATCAAGCCTGTGGGCGTCATCGCCGACCAGAATGCGCCAGCGGTCGGCCTTGACGCCGTCCAGTATGACTTTCGCTGCCGCTGCGGCGGTGGTCGGGGCCTGCTCCAGGAACGTCCGCGCACGGTCGAGCGCGATCTGCTGGATATCGTCGTCGGACATCGGCCCGGTATCGATGCCCATGCCTTTCAGCCGCTGCCGCGTCGCCAGAATCTCGTTGGAGCTCAATTGACCCGACTCGCTGCCGCTCTGGATTTTGCGGGAGTTGGAGACGATCGAGGTGCCGATATGCCCGGGCATCACGACAGAGCATTTGATGTGCGGCGCGTTCAGACGTAGATCGTTGATCAGCGCCTCGGTAAATCCCTTCACCGCGAATTTCGCCGCCGAATAGGCGGTGTGTGCGACGCCCATGCCGACGGACGCCCAAAACCCGTTGACGCTGGAGGTGTTGACGATGTGCGCCTCGTCCGCCTTCATCAACAGCGGCAGGAAGGTGCGGACTCCGAGATAGACCCCGCCCCAGCAGATGTTGAAGGTGCGTTCCCACTGCTCGCGGGTATTGGTGAACAGGCTGCCGCCGCCGCCGATGCCGGCGTTGTTGAACAGGAGATGGATCTTGTCGGTGGCCTGCTGCTCGATCAGCTCGTCGCGAAAGCGCTTGAGCTGATCCTCGATCGAGACGTCGGCGATGTGGGTGGTGATGCGCAGCCCCTGCGGCAGTCTTTCGACCTCGCACAGCCGCTTGGTCTCGGCCATTGCCTCGGCCGAGACGTCGCACATCGCGACATTGCAGCCTTCGGCAACGAGTTGGCGCGCCAGTTCACGGCCCATGCCCGTACCGCCGCCGGTGATGACGGCAATCTTCCCTGCAAAATCCTTCATTGGATTGTTTGACCTTTCTTGTCCGCGCTTCTTATTCCGCCGCCTCGACGCGTTGGCCGCCCAATGCGCCAAGTCCTTCCAGCGCGGTGCGGATCGCCACCTGCTGCGCGCTCGATGCTTCCGGCATCGGCTGTCGCGACCAGGTTTTCGGCAGCCCCTGGAGCGTTTGCGAATAGCGCGTGCAGGCCGGCAGGTTGTCGGCGATGATCGCGTTCCACAGCGTCAGCAGCTTCTTGTGCAGTTCGAGCGCGCGTGCATGGTCGCCGGCCTTGACGGCATCCCACAGCTCTACCGACGCATGGGGCGCGGCGGACAGGATCGCCGCGATCGATCCGTGCGCGCCGAGCGCGTAGGACGGATACATCAGCGCATCGACGGCGCTGTAAATCAGTTTGTCGGGCGCCATCATCATGAGGTCGGCGAACAGTTTCAGATCGCCCGCGCTCTGCTTGACGCCGACCACCAGCGGCACCTCGTTCATGATGCGGGTGAGCAGCGCCGGCGAGAGATACGACCACGGCACCACGTTGTAGATGATGATCGGCATGCCGGTCTCGTCAGCCATGCGGCGGAAATGATCGACCATCGCCTGCTCGTCCGGCTTGAACAGATAGTGCACCGGCGTGACCTGTAGCGCGGCGACATCCATGTCGCGCACCAGCTTGCCGCGACGGATCGCATCGCGGGTGGAGTCGACGATGATGCCGGCGATCACGGGTACGCGGCCTCTTGCCGCCTCCACCGTCGCCGCCATCAGGTCGCGATATTCCTCGTGGTCGAGGGTGTGGCCCTCGCCGGTCGAGCCGCCCGCTGCCATGCCGTGACTGCCGGCGCCGATCAGCCAGTCGACCTGGGGTGCTACGAGCTTGAGATCGATCTCGCCGTCTTTGGTGAACGGCGTCGTCATCGGCGGTATGACGCCGGTCGGTCGCACCTTCATGGCTGTCCCTCGCGTTTCCCGTTGTGTCGGCTCGTTCGGCCGATTGTAGCGACAGTAACGAAGGTCATGTCGGCGATCCAGTTGCAGCTACGCAAACAAGCACGGCTGCACGCGAATCGCTCACAAGCGGGATTTGCCGAAGCGCCCTGTCCGTGATCTGGAGATTATGGGCTGTACGCGCGAAGGCCGTTCGCTCGCTCGGAACCGCTTGCGAAGCTCCGCCGCACACAAGCTGCTGCGGTGTCTTATTACCTATCACGGACGGATAGAGGTATTTCCGTCTGAAAGCGGGAAGGACAAGGGTTAACGGTTCATTTACGTCGAGGAGTCTTCCGGCTTCGGTGTGGCCGAAATGTCATAGGTGAACCAGTTCCAGCTTGGTACGATGGAACTAGATTTGAGCCGTACTGCGGTGTGTTTGGGTTCTTTTTGGGGTGAATTGGGGACAGGGCATATGAAGTCCGCATATATTGCCGTCGCTGGCCTATTTTTGGCCCTTAGCCCTGCGGGCGCAGCTGAATTTTCGATCAATGACGCGCTCAAGCAGGCAGTCCAGACCAATCCTGGTGTTGGAGAAGCATCGGCGAATCGGCGCGCCACTGAGTCGGAACTCAGGCAGACGCAAAGCACGTTGCTTCCTCAGGTACGGCTCGAAGCCCGCTACGGTCCTGAAAAATTCGACCAGAGCGCTGCGGTAGCCAGTTCGACCGCCCAGCCGATTCCCGTCCAAGGCAATGGCGCGTGGCGCAACGGTACGCAGGCGTCCGTCGTCGTGCGGCAAATCCTGTTCGATGGCTTTGCTTCCATCCACGATATCTGGCGGCAGTCGGCTCGCGTCAATGCGGCGGCATTCCGCGTCAGGGAGCGCACCGAACTCATCGCCCTCGATGCGGCCGAAGCTTATGTCGACGTGACGCGGTATATGCGGCTGATCACCCTTGCCGAGCAGAACGTCGCCACGCACGAGAAGATCTTTTCAAACGTGAATTCCCGCTTTGCAGGCGGACGAGCCGGCGAAGGCGATCTGGAGCAGGCGCGTGAACGCGTGGAAAACGCGCGTGCAACGCTGGCCGAATTCCGGCGGAGCCTGGATGAATCCCGTGCAAAGTACCGCAAGGTCGTCGGGCTCGAGCCGTACAATATGCGCTTTCCCGGTCCGCTTGCCGGTTTGCCCGGCAGCAGGGACGAAGCGCTGGCGGCCGCCATTCGCTTCAATCCTACTATTCTGGCGGCCCAGGCTGATCGCGATGCGGCCAAGCATGCGTTCCGGGTAACAGATGGCGCGTTTGTGCCGACATTTTCGCTGGAAGGCCGCGCGACCCATGCCGACAACACCTATCCCTACCTGGGCGTCACGCATGACGACTACAGCGGCAAGGTGGTGATGTCGTGGGATATCTTCCGCGGCGGCCAGGACGTCTGGCGCCGGTCGGAAATGGCCGAACGCTACACGGAAAGCACGGCGCGCCATGCACGGCTGCAGCGCGACGCGCTCGAATCGATCGACAAGGCCTGGGCAGCGCGCACCATCACAGTAACGCGCATCGCGGCGCTGACCCGTCAGTTGGAAGCAGACCGCAAGACGATCTCGGCTTTCAACAAGGAATACGAACTGGGTCAGCGGTCCCTCATCGACCTTCTCAACGCACAAAATCAATATTTCAACGCGGCCGTGTCGCTTACGTCATCGCGCGGCGTTATCGTATTCGCCGACTATCAGTTGCTCGCTGCGATGGGCACCCTGCTCGAGTATCTGAAGGCTCCTCCTCCGGTCGATTCCGCACCGCTTGATACGATGGGCGGTCTTGTGCCGTACAAGCTTCCGACCTTGCGTATCAACCTGCCTCAGAGCGGATCGGAGCCGCTCCGTACGGAAATTCCTGCCACGGGTGGTCCGGCCGCCGGCGTAGCTGCCTATGCCGCCGCCGAGCCGCAGGATGGTTTCAGGGATCGCTGGCCACGCTGGGCATTCGCAGCGAGGATGCTGGGAGCCATGGAATGGTTTGCTGAAAAGGGTGGCCAGCGCCCCGACACGACGCTGGCGCATGTCGATCCGACGGCCACGCAAACCATGTCGTTTGCGTCAGCGGACAAGGACAAGCCGTACTGGTTGCAGACTGTTTTCCCGGTGCGCCGGCAATAATCCTCTCGACCGGATGTTGCAGGGAATTAATGATCCCTGCGGCAGTAGTTTCCCGGGTTAACTGTCCGACGAAAGTTACCGTCGAAGTGAATGATTCGGCTGGCGGATTACTATATCTTCCGATCAGTAGCCCCCGCCCCATATTGCCACGGGGGCTTGTTCGCTTTCGATTAGAGGCTTTCCGCTTTGTTATTCCGGACCCCAAAGTCAGGCTCGGCCCCGCCAAAGGATCAGCCGGATTCGAGGAAGGCCGCGCCGGCCCAGACGGGCGGAGCCCAGCATGATCCCCTCGCCGCCTCGCTGACCTATCTGGCCGCATATCATGGACGCGCGGTAAGCCGGGAAGCGTTGCTCGGCGGCCTCCCCATCACCGACGGAAGGCTCTCGGTGGCCCTCTACGACCGGGCCGCCAAGCGGGCCGGGCTGGAAACCGAGGCCGTCAACCGCCCGATCCAGGATATTCCGGCCATCGTGCTTCCGGCCGTCCTGATCATGAAGAACGGGACGACGCTCGTTCTCATGGCAATCGATACGGCGCAAAAGGCCGTAAAGGTGGTCAATCCCTCGATTGCTCCTTACAGCGCCGAAATGCGGCCGCTCCAGACCGTTGCGGCCGGCTACACGGGCTACGCCTTCCTGGTGAGGGCCGCCACAGAATCGAACGCACGCGCCGTCGATGCCGGCGACCTGCCGCGCGACCACTGGTTCTGGTCGGTGGTCAAGCAGCACTGGCGCAGCTACGGGCACATCGCCCTCGCCGCGCTCCTCATCAACATGCTCGCTTTGGCGATGCCGCTTTTCACGATGAGCGTATACGATCGCGTCGTGCCGAACGGCGCCATTCCCTCACTCGTCGCGCTCGCGATCGGCATGGCGCTTGCCATCGTATTCGACTTCGTCTTCCGCACGGTCCGCAGCCGCATGATCGACGTCACCGGCAAGACGGTGGACGTGGTGCTGGCCGCGAACATTTTCGAGCATGTGATGGCGGTGAAGATGGTGCAGCGGCCGACGTCCGTCGGCATTGTCGCCAACCAGATCCGCGATTTCGATTCCGCTCGCGAATTCTTCACCTCGGGCAGCATCGTTTCGCTGACCGACCTTCTGTTTGCGATGATCTTCATCGCCGTGCTGTTCATCATCGCAGGGCCGATCGCCTGGATTCCGCTGCTGATGCTGCCGATGATGATCGTGCTCGGCCTCGTGCTACAGCGCCCACTCGATCGCGCGATGAAGCAGTTGCAAGCCGAGTCCTCGGCGCGTCACGGCGCCCTCGTAGAGGCCTTGAGCGGCCTCGAGACGGTTCGTGCCACTGGCGCCGAGGCTCGCATGCAGACGATCTGGGAGCGCTCCGTTGCGGCTACCGCGCGCTCCGGCGAGGCCGTGCATCTGTGGTCATCGCTGGCGCTGACGGCCGCAAGCGCCGCCCAGCAGCTGACCAGCCTGCTTCTGCTGCTTGTCGGCGTATTTCTCATCCTCGACGGCAAATTGACCGTCGGCGCCCTCGTGGCAGCCAATATGCTGGCCGGCCGCGTTCTGTCGCCGATCGCCGGCATTGCGGCGATGATCACGCGAGGAACGCAAACGCTCACCGCCCTCAAGGGTATCGACCGCATCATGTCGCTGGATCGCGAGCGTTCGCCGCGGCGCGCCTATGTGACGCGGCGGATCAGCGAGGGACGCATCGATTTCGAAAATGTCAGCTTCACCTATCCGCAAGGCGCCAACAAGGCGCTCGATAAGGTCTCGTTCCACATCGAGGGCGGCGAACGGATCGGCATTATCGGACGCGTCGGCTCCGGCAAGACAACGGTCGGCCGCCTGCTGCTCGGATTTTACGAGGCCCAGGAAGGCCGCATCCTGGTCGATGGCGTGGATTCCCGCCAATACGATCCCTCCGACCTGCGCACCGGCATCGGCTTCGCTCTCCAGGACACCGACCTGTTCTTCGGCAAGCTGCGCGACAACATCGCGCTCGGCAAGCCTGAGGCCACCGACGAGGAGGTGCTCGCCGCCGCGCGCCTGTCGGGCGTCGAGAGCTTCATCGCCGGTCATCCGATGGGCTACGACATGCCGATCTCCGAGGGCGGCCGCAGCCTGTCGGGCGGCCAGAAGCAGGCGATAGGACTAGCGCGCGTCCTGATCCGCAAGCCGAAGGTGCTGTTCCTGGACGAGCCAACCGCGCATTTCGATGTTCGCAGCGAAGCCGAATTCCTCGAGAGGCTGAAAGCGCTGCGCGAGCAGGCAATGACGATCATCATCTCGACGCATCGTCCTTCCCTGCTCAACATGGTCGACCGCCTGCTGCTGTTCGACAACGGGCGCCTCGTCGCGGATGGCCCGCGTGACAAGGTGCTGGCGCTGTTGCAGGGAAAACCGGCCGCAACCGAAAACCCGGCCCAGCCCCATCGCGCGCCAACGCCGAACATCGTGGCAAAGTCCAATGTCAAGTGATTTTGCCTTTGCGAATGACATTCGCGCCGCGGCCAAGCTTCGCACGCCGCGCACCTCGCGCATGCTGCTGGCCGCCTCGCTCGCCCTTCTCGTCTGCTTCCTGACCTGGGCGCATTTCGCCGTCCTTGAAGAGGTCAAGCGCGGCAACGGCAAGGTCGTGCCGTCGCGGCAGATGCAGGTCGTGCAGACGCTCGAAGGCGGAATCGTCGGCGAGATCCTGATCCAGGAAGGCGCCATCGTGCAGCAGGGCCAGTCCCTCATGCGCATCGACGACACCAAGTTCGCCGCCGAGTTCGGTGAAATCAGGGAGCGCCGCGCCGCCATGGCGGCGCGCGTGGCGCGGCTCGATGCCGAGGCGCGCGGGCGCAACGAAGTCACCTTCCCCGATCAGCTCGATAGCGTCGTTCCCTCCGCCGTCGCCGCGGAAACCAGCGTGTTCAAGATGCGCGCGCAGAAAGTGGCGCAGGATGTCGACGTGCTGAACCAGCAGGTGACCCGGCTCACCGGCACGCTCAAACTGCTCGATCGCGAGCTCACGCTGACGCGCAAGCTGTACGAGCAGAAGGTCGTGCCCGAAATCGAAATGCTGCGGCTCGACCGGCAGGCCACCGAAATGCGCGGCCAGCTCGCGGAAGCGCAATCGAAGATCACCAACACCGTTGCCTCGTTCCGGTCCCAGGCCGACGAGGATCTGGCCAAGTCCAAGGCCGATCTCGCCGTGCTCGACGAGAACATCAAGTCGGCGCAGGACCGCGTCAGGCGCACCGACCTGAAATCGCCGGTGCATGGCATCGTCAACAAGCTGAACGTCACGACGGTCGGCGCTGTGGTGCAGCCGGGCGCCAATGTGATGGACATCGTCCCGCTCGACGACACCTTGCTGGTCGAGGGGCGCATTCGTCCCCAGGACATCGCATTCATCCGCCCCGGCCAGGACGCGGTGGTCAAGATCTCCGCTTACGATTCCTCCGTCTACGGCTCGCTGAAGGGCAAGGTCGAGCGCATCAGCGCCGACACCATCATCGACGAGAAGGAAAGGCAGCCCGACAAGCAGGAGACTTTCTATCGCGTGATGGTGCGCACCGAGAAAAACCACCTCGGCACCGAAGCAAAGCCCCTGCCGATCATTCCGGGCATGGTGACCACGGTCGAGGTCCTGACCGGCGAGAAGTCGGTGCTGGACTATCTGGTCAAGCCCGCCCGCACCCTGCGCGACGAGGCGCTGCGCGAGCGCTGAGCCCCATCCCTAACAAGACGTAAATTCCGTCAGGTTAATTGTTGCGGCTGCCCCAACGCCGGGTTTGCCGCGTTTCGCGACCGTCCACTCCGCTTAACTGCTCTTAAGCAGCCTGCGCCGCAAAGTCCCGCCCGATAACAGACCGGGAAGCGGATCGGCGCACAAGACGCTGGCTGACGTCCCGGAAACAGGGGACGTCATTCATGGCACCGCATCGGTCGTTGCGGCGTGCAAGCTCGTTCGTGGTCGCGGCGGGACTTGCCATTTCGATTTGTGCTTTTCCGGTATCCCGTTCATTGGCCGATGAGGCGGCTGGCGCGGCCGTTTCCGTCGACCTCGCTCCCGGCGCGGATGGATCGTCGATCCGGGCCGCGGCGACCGTCTTCACCATCAACGGCGTGCTTGCCAAGCTCGACCGTCAGCGCGGCCGCGGCCCGGAGGCCGTTCGCCTCGCCGCGCTGACGCCTGCCGGTACTGCCACGGATGCCCCTCCAGCGCAGCCCCAGGGCCTTCCGGCGGCCGGCAGCGACCCGTTCGGCCTCTTCACCTTCCGTGCTCCCGACGGCCTGCTCTGGCGCAAATGGCGCGCCGTCGAGGGCGCCATGGCGCGCGAAAAGACGGTCTTTGAGCAGTGCCGGGCGGATGCCCAGGCCTGCCCTCCCCATGCGGCGCAATTCCTTCGGCTGGTCGAAGCCGTAAAGTCCAGGTCGGGCCGCGCGCGGCTTGACGAAGCCAATCGCGGCATCAATCAGGCCGTCCGCTATGTCAGCGACCTGTCCCAGCACGGCGAGCCGGATCGCTGGAGCACCCCGCTTGCGACCTTCGCCACGGCAAAGGGCGACTGCGAGGACTACGCCATCGCCAAATATGTCGCGCTGATCGAGGCCGGGGTGTCGCGGAACGACCTGCAACTCGTGCTGGTCCGCGACCGGCTTGTCCGCCAGGACCACGCCGTGCTGGCTGCACGGCACGAGGGCCGCTGGCTGATCCTCGACAACCGCTGGTCCGAACTGACCGAGGACGGTGAGGCCAAGCGTTTCACCCCGCTGTTCGCCATCAACCATGACGGCGTCCATCTGTTCGCCGCACCTTATGCCAAACGCATTGCGCCGGACGATCAGCGCGAGGCCGCACCGGCTGCCCCGGCGGCGACTCCGACGGTTGCCTGGACCGGCTCCGAACCGGCCGAGGCGAGCCTGTCGGCGATCGACTCTCTGCCCCTCCTGCTCTGACGGCCGCTAGCTGACTTCCCCTGGCGAGGCCGGCCGCGTGCCGGTCCTCCGCGACCGCGAGCCACCCGGCCAGATCCTTATCCGTCGCGTTCTCGCGATGGCCGGGCGATGATATGAACGCGTAGGACCCGTCAGCGGAGCGCCAATTTGATCAAGATCTGCATTTCCACCCCCGCCTTCGGCGAGGTGTTCTACACGCCCTACGTTCAGAGCATTTTCCGCCTGCTCCATGCCTTCCAGCAGCGGAATTGGGCGTCGAGCTTCGCCAGCGTCGCCTATGCCGACATCGCCGAAAGCCGCAATTTCCTGCTGACGCGCTGGTTCGACAAGAGCGATGCGACGCACCTGCTTTTCATCGACGCCGACATGGGATTTCCGGCCGAGCTCGTGCTCGACATGGTCGACTTCGGCCAGCCCGTGGTTGGCGTGGTCTATCCGAAGCGCCAGATCGACATCGAGAAGATCGCGGCGGCCGTAGCGGCGGGCGATCCCGTCAAGCGCGCCATTGCCAAGGGACATGACTACATCGTCCGCAAGAAGCGCGGCCTCAGCATCGCAACGCCAAGCAAGGGTTTCATGCAGGCCGACGGATGCGGCGCCGGCGTATTCCTGATTGCCCGCAGCGCGATCGAGACCATGCTGAAAAAGATGCCTGAGATCGTCGACGACAAGGCCAGGGCAAACTCCCCGCTGGCCTCCAGGCTCGACCGGCTGATCCGCGCCTTCGAGCCGGTGCGCGTCAATGGCGCGCTGCTGTCGGAGGATTTCTCGTTCTGCCACCGCTGGAACCTGTGCGGCGGCCAGGTGTGGGTGAACACCAATCACCCGATCGAGCATATCGGCCTGCACCGCTTCCGCGGCAGCTATTCCGACCTCGTGCCCGGCATTGCGGCGACGCCGGCGCAAATCCGGGTGAAGGAAGCCGTGACCGAGCCGCGCATCGTGCAGCGGGTGACAGCCAACGCCGCGACCAAGTCCAAATAGACGGATCAGGGCTTCTGACGCCCCGGCCGCTCGCATTGTCGCCGCCAAGCAAAAACCCGCCGGATTGCTCCGGCGGGTTTTTCTGTTGAGCCCGTTTCGTCAGGCCGCGTGCTGCGCAGCCATCGCAGCTTGCTCCAGGGCGATCTGGATCGCGGGCGGCACCGGTGCACAGGCACCTACTGCCGCGAACTCGCCGCCGCCCGCAGGCGCCGTGCTGCCCTGATGGTCGGCAGGCTGGCCCAGCGCAGACAGGTCGATATGGTTCTCGCTGTGCTGGAAGTCGGCGAGGATGCTGGCCGCCGCTTCCTGCGGGATGCCGCCGGCCGCCGGATCGTGGTGGTCGGCGGACGTGTGGTCGGTGGCCGGCGTCGACGAGTTGCCGGCCGCCGTGGTCGGCTTGGTACCCTCGATCGTGTCGAAGTTGACCTCGACGAACGAGCCCTTCGAGCCATTCGTGTAGGTAAAGCTGCCGTGCGCATCGACCGCCTGGCCATTGATGGTGTCCGTGCTCGCGGTCGCGGCAAGATCGATGCTCTTGATGCCGAGATCGCTGAGCTTGGAGAGCTCGCCCTGGTCGCTGACGCCGTTGTGGTTGGCGTCCTGCCAGACCACCAGCTTATCGAACGCCTGGTCGTCGCTGCTGATGATGCCATCGTGGTTGCTGTCGAGGCTCGCCAGCGCCGCAATGCCGTCCGCGAAGTGACCGCCAGCGAAGGTCGTCGTGAACAGCTCGTTGCCGTTCTCGATCTTGCCGGAGCCGTCGACATCGAGCGCAAGGATGCCGTCCTGGCCGTGGGCGGTCCAGGCCACCTGGTCCTTGGCGCCGTCGCCGTTGATATCGAACGAAACGCCTTGATCGACACCCGCGAGCTGGACGCCCTGCTGACCCAGATCGAGCACGATCGGATCGGTCGCGCTGCTGTAGACGACGAAGTCCGATGCGGTCATCGCGGCAACTTGAGCTGCCGTGACATCCTCAAGAACCGCCACCAACGAGCGGGAACCCGTACCAGCCGAATTCCAGTTGGTATCGAACCAAACCTCGGCTCGACTGTTGGTCGAATTGTAGACCACGACGTACAAATTCTCAGCATCTACGCTAGGATCACCATTGAGAATCTGCGTCTGAGTCTGACCGCCGGCAGCATTGATGACAACAACCTGATTATCATCGGTACTGTTGATGTTGGCGATGCTGGAGCGGACGGTGAAGTTGCCATCACCGGCTGTTAGCGAGGCGCCTGCGGAGGTTCCTGTGACCCCGAAGTTTACCGCACCGGTGGCCGCACCTTCGAAGAAACCGATCTTGTCAGATCCTGCCACAAAATCGGTGAACGTATCGGTACCGCCATCGGTTCGCAGCCGGAACTGATCAGCCCCCGACCCGCCCGTCAGATTGTCGTTTCCGACGTTCCCTGTGAGGGTATCGGCGCCGGCGCCACCATTGATCGTATCCGCGCCCGACCCGCCGACCAGCTTGTCGCCGAAACCACTGCCGGTAAGCGTGAAAGCCTCGCTCTGCGAGCTGACGGAGATCGTCACCCCGGCAGCCGCGGTTGCGGCGGCGGCAATGGCCTCCACGTTGACAAGTCTTCCGTCGGTCAAGCCATTGAGGCCCGACGATGTCGTGGTGATGTTGATCGTATCGGTGTTGCCCAACAGATCGATCGTGGCGCCGCCGTTGATCATCGCAGTCAATTGATCGCCCGTAAGCGTCAACGTGTCTGCGCCGGCGCCGCCGGTCACGTTCATGTCTTCGACGTTCGTCGTGCTCGCCGCGTTGCCGGCCGAAATATCGACCGCACCCGAAATCATGACGTTGAGAACGTCGCTACCGCCGCTGTCGGAGGCGAGGTTGATGGTGCTGAAGCCCGCCCATTGTGCGGCCGACATCGTGACGCTGTCAGCGCTGCTGCTTCCGGTCAGCGTTTCGACGCCCGTTACGGTGCCGGTTGTAAAGTTGACCGTCGTGGCACTTCCCAAGACGATCGTATCGCCGGTGGTATGCGTGCCGCCGTTGATAACCTCGCCCGCGGCGAAGTCGCCGTTGGCCAGGTTGATGGTGTCGTTGCCGGTGCCGCCGAAAATGTAATCCACCGCCGTTCCACCGGTCAGGGTGTCGTTACCACCGAACCCGTAGATGACGTTCGAACTGGCGTTGTTCGCATCGAACGACTGACCCGTGCTGGTGCCAAGGTAGACGTTGATGACATTGGCGTTGCCACCGGCGGCGCCGTCGTTGACCTGAAGTGTGCCGGAAAGCTGTGACGCCTGCTCCGTCGGTACGATCAGGGTATTGCCGCCGATCGCGAGGTTCGTCGGGCTACCAAACGCGGCCGCAAGTCCGGCGGTCGTACTGGTCAAGCTGAACGAAGAGTTGTCCGGATCGGCGATCGTGAACGATATCGCACCCGTCGACGGGTCGACGGTGACACCGGACACCACCGGCACGTCGTTAGTCGGGTTGACGTTGACCGTCGAGGCAATCGACAGGCTACCGGTGTCGTCGCCGCCGCCGCTGTCCTTGATCTCCGTCAGCGTGAACACGCGGTTGCCGTCGGTCGGATCGTTGATGTTGGTGTTCTGGTAGCTGATGCCGTTGACGAGCGTATTGATCGCGCTCGTCGACACGCCGGCCGCCTTCGTCAGGACCACGGTGGCCGTGTCACCGACGATGGTCACGGTGTAGCCCATTGCGTTCGTCGAGGTCGTACCCGACGAATTGGCTCCGAGCGTAATGGACGTGTTGTCGACGACGATCCTCTCGCTCGCGCCGTCCAGCAGCCCGCTTACGGTGAACTTCAGGCTGGTAATGTTCTGACCGGATTCAATGGTGCTCGTGCTGGTGCCCGAGAATACCGTGACCGCCGCGGCCTGCACGCTTCCCGCCGCTTCCGCAAATGTCGGATTGCTGGCCGTGGCGGTCAGTGTCGGGGCTTCATTCACGTTGGTCAGATTGATCGTGAACGTCTCGGTGCGCGAGAGCTGCGGGATGCCGTTGTCGGTCGACGAGATGTCGAGCGTGTAGCTTTGCGCTGTCTCGAAGTCGAGCGCTCCGCTGACCCGGATCTCGTTGCCGACGATGGTGAATTTGCCAAGGCCGGTTCCGCCGGTGATCGCGTAGGTGTGGGTTTGCCACGCTTCCGGATCCGTGGTCGACAGCAGCCCGACAACCGTGCCGAGAGCACTGTTTTCGGCGGTACTGTTGCCGGCCAGCGCGATGTCGGTCGGTGCATCGTTGATGAGATCGGCGAGCGACAGCGTAACCGGCGATCCAGTTTCGAAGGTGAAGTTCTCGAAATTGGTGAACTCATCGGTGACGCTGCCATGCGTGATCGCTACGCCGCCAGCAATCGCCGCATAGGTCGCCTGGTTGTACGCAAAGCCCAGCTTCACCGTATCGACATCGGCGCCGCCATCGGCCACCACCCGGCGAGTGTCGGCGCGATCGGTGAGGTCGAGCGTATCGTTGCCCGCCTCGCCATTGAACTTGATGGTCGAGTTAAGGATCGAGGTGCCGGCGAAGTCGCCGGAAACGGTGAGCGTATCAGCGCCGCCGCCGCCGTTGATGGTGACGGATTCGATCTCCTTCATCTCCACCATGATGGTGCCGGAGCCGTCGGAGACGAGCGCTTCCGCCGTTCCGGTGTAATCCGGACCAATGCGCGTATTGTAGGACGCGACGGTCTCGAGGAAGAAGTTCTGCGTATTGCCATCGCCGTTGACGATCAGCGTGTCGCCACCGCCCACCGGCTCGCTGCCGCCGTCCACGAAGTCACGGCCATCGCCCACATTGTAGGTGATGGTGTCGTTGCCTTCCTGGGCATAGATGACATCGTCGCCGGCGCCGCCATTGATCGTGTCGTTGCCTCCGGTGCGGCCGCTTTCCTGCGCCAGTTCGGCCTGGTGCGCCTGGATGTAGTTGAGCGTGTCGGCGCGGGTCCAGTTCTGGTACGCCGGCAGCGTGCTCAGATGCGCTTCGAGCTGCTGGAACACGAGCCAGCCGGCGCCGTTCGGCGTCGTGGTCGAGTTGGTCAGGCCATGGCTGTCGGCAAGCGTGTCGGTGAACAACACGTCGCCGAAGATGACGTCGTTGCCGGCGTTGCCGCTGATGATGTCGCTGCCGGCCACGGTCGGAACGGTCGAGTTGGAAACGAGGTTGCCCATGACCGCGGTCAGTTGCTCGGCCGAGGTGATGTTGTTCGCGCTTCCGCCTGCTCCCTCCACCTGGTTGAGAACGTTAAGGGCCGTGCCATTCACGCTGATACCGACGGCTTCAATCGTGAAGGCCTGGTCAACGCCGCCCGGGCCATCGCCCGCGGTTTCGATCCGTGTGATTTCGCTGACGCTATCGCCATCGCCGGTTCCGGTGATGTGCTGAATCGATTCACCGGCGGTGACGTCAATCACCGTTGATGTACCGTTGCCGCTGTATGCCTGGTTCGGCTCGCCGTCCGAAACGAACAGGAGCCGGTTCACCGTTGCGTTTGCGATCGGATCATTCGCACTGGTGCCATTGATCCAGTCGATTGCACGCTGAAGGCCTGCCTCATAGTTCGTCCCGTCGCCGGACGAGATACCATTGATGAAGTTGTGGGCCGCGGTGACCTGAGCCGCGTTCGATGCGCCACCCGACACAAGCGTGAAGGTTGAGCCTGCCGATGCATTGTCGTCGAAGGCAACAATGTGAATG
This sequence comes from Bradyrhizobium lablabi, assembly GCF_018129385.1. Classification (GTDB taxonomy): domain Bacteria; phylum Pseudomonadota; class Alphaproteobacteria; order Rhizobiales; family Xanthobacteraceae; genus Bradyrhizobium; species Bradyrhizobium lablabi_C. The sequence goes on along the minus strand of NZ_JAFCLN010000002.1, from coordinate 2,593 downwards.
GTGACCGCGTTGGCGCCCGAGCCGGAAAGCGAATCGATCAGGCTGTTGACGGCGTTCTTCATCGCCTGGAGGCGCGTGATCGAGCCGCCGCCGAACGATATGTTGTTGTCCATGCTGCCCGAACGGTCGAGCACCAGGACGATGTTGGCGTTGTCGCCGGCCGCGATCGCGGTGCCACCGGGATCGCCGACCAGGATGTCGTTACCGGTGAGACCGTTGACAGGGCCACTGGTGGCGAGCGGGCTCAAGCCCGGAACGGTATGCAGCGGATCCGGAGAAGCGCCATCGTCGCTCTCGTTCGAGCCGACGACCAGCATCGTGTAGTCGACCGGCACGGTCGTCGTGCCCGCCGTGTTGAGCTGCTCGTACTCAGTTCCGCCCGAGAACACGCCGGTGATCGAGTTCGTGATGGACGGCTGGCTGGTGATATCTCCGTCCGCATAGGTCGAGGTGACCGAACCGGTTGACGCTCCCGCCAGAACCGTAACGTGGTCGCCATTGGCCAGCGTGAAGACCAGGTCGGTGGTCGGCGTGAACGGGGTCAGCCCGCTCGTCAGCGTCACCGTGTAGGTGATCGAGCCGCCCGTTTCCGAGATGCTGCTGTCCGATGTCGAGAGCGTCGCCGTCACGGGATCGATGGTGTCGGTGATCGAGGTCACCGCGGGAGCCGGATTGACCACCAGGTTCTCGAAGTTGCCGCCGGTCGCCGTGCTGATCGTCGCGCTCACCGTCGTCGGGTCGAGATAGACGTCCTCGTTCGGCGTCACCGCGTGCACGACGGAACCGGAGCTGGCGCCGCCCGCAATCGTGATGACGTCGCCGTTCGACAGCATCACCGTCACCGGGTGGCCGGCCTGCGCCGGGTTGGTCAGCGTCGCCGTGTAGGTGATGCTGGTGCCCGCCTCCGTAATGCTCGGCGTCGCCGACAGGCTGACCGTGGTCGGATCGAGCGTGTCGGTGATCGAGGTCACCGCCGGAGCCGGATTGACCACCAGGTTCTCGAAGTTGCCACCGGTCGCGCCGGTGATCGTCGCGCTCACCGTCGTCGGGTCGAGATAGACGTCCTCATTCGGCGTCACCGCGTGCGCGACGGTGCCGCTGCTGGCCCCGCTCGCAATCGTAATGGTCTCGCCGTTCGACAGCGTCACCGTCACCGGGGCTTGCGCCGGGTTGGTCAGCGTCGCCGTGTAGGTGATGCTGGTGCCCGCCTCCGTGATGCTCGGCGTTGCCGTCAGGCTCACCGTGGTCGGATCGAGCGTGTCGGTGACCGTCACCGTCGCGGTGTCGGTATGGACCAGCTGCTCGTAATTGCCACCGGTCGCGCTTGTCATCGACACGGTAAAGGTCTCGCCGTCCTGATAGACGTCGTCGCCCTGTACCGGGAACGTCACCGAGCCCGTGGTCTGGCCGACCAGGATCGTGATCTGCTGCGTGTTCGACAGCGTGATCACCAGGTCCGTCAGCTGCGGCGCGCTCGACACCGTCGCCGTCAGCGTGACGTCGCCGCCTTCCGACACGGTCGGGTCGTTCAGCGTGATCGTGCTCGGATCGATGGTGTCGCTCACCGTCACCGTCGCGGTGTCGGTGTGGACCAGTTGCTCGTAGTTGCCGCCGGTCGCGCCCGTCATCGACACGGTGAAGGTCTCGCCGTCCTGATAGACGTCGTCGCCCTGCACCGGGAACGTCACCGAGCCCGTGGTCTGGCCGACTGGGATCGTGATCTGCTGTGAGTTCGACAGCGTGATCACCAGGTCCGTCAGCTGCGGTGCGCTCGACACCGTCGCCGTCAGCGTGACGTTGCCGCCTTCCAGCACCGGCGGGTCGTTCAGCGTGATCGTGGTCGGGTCGAGCGTGTCGGTGATCGAGGTCACCGCCGGGGCCGGATTGACCACCAGGTTCTCGAAGTTGCCGCCGGTCGCCGTGCTGATCGCCGCACTCACCGTCGTCGGGTCGAGGTAGACGTCCTCGTTCGGCGTCACCGCATGCACGATCGAGCCGCTGCTGGCCCCGCCCGCAATCGTGATGATGTCGCCGTTCGTCAGCGTCACCGTCACCGGGTGACCGGCCTGCGCCGGGCTGGTCAGCGTCGCCGTGTAGATGATGCTGGTGCCCGCCTCCGTGATGCTCGGCGTTGCCGACAGGCTGACCGTAGTCGGGTCGATCGTGTCGGTGATCGAGGTCACCGCGGGAGCCGGATTGACCACCAGGTTCTCGAAGTTGCCGCCGGTCGCCGTGCTGATCGTCGCACTCACCGTCGTCGGGTCGAGGTAGACGTCCTCGTTCGGCGTCACCGCGTGCACGACGGTGCCGGTGCTGGCGCCGCCCGCAATCGTGATGACGTCGCCGTTCGACAGCGTCACCGTCACCGGGTGACCGGCCTGCGCCGGGTTGGTCAGCGTCGCCGTGTAGATGATGCTGGTGCCGGCTTCCGTGATGCTCGGCGTCGCCGACAGGCTGACCGTGGTCGGATCGAACGTGTCGGTGATCGAGGTCACCGCCGGAGCCGGATTGACCTGCAGGTTCTCGAAGTTGCCACCGGTCGCGCCGGTGATCGTCGCGCTCACCGTCGTCGGGTCGAGATAGACGTCCTCAT
>NZ_JAFCLN010000019.1 GCF_018129385.1 Bradyrhizobium lablabi | reverse complement strand
TCCCTGGTGAGCGGGCTTGTTGTCACCATCGCCGGCAGCAAAATGCCACCGACTTAGCGCCAGCGTCGCGGCGCCAGGACCACACGACTTCGCCGTACGCGATCAGCGCTTCGTCAAGCACGCCGCCCGCGTCCACCGCATCTCATCCCAACGTTTGGTGGCGATGGCCAACGCCCCTCCTCGGGGATGAGGTGGCGCTGTTATAATTCTGATTTGCCGAAACTGACAAGCGGAATATTTTTACTCGAGGGGCTTGACATTGATTCTGAAAATCAGAATTAACTTGCCCCCGCCGTCAGATTGTCGCAGCTTTCCAAACATTAATGTGGTTGCCAGCGTCCCGTAATGTCGGAATTGGCATTTATCCGGCCGGCTGTTTGAACCCTGAGGTCGCGGGCTGCTACCAAACCGCGAGGTCCGCTGTGGCCGTGTGTCAGTACCCAATTTTACAACGCTGAGAATTTTCCCGTGACGGCTCCGCACTATCCGAGCCGTGCAAACCAACCGTCGAGACCGCCTCATGGCCCCGCGCGCCATTCTCACCCCGGAAGTTCTGGCCGGCATCCCCGCGCTGATCGCGCAAGGGATGGGCAAAGCCGAGATTGCCGAACGGCTCGGCTGCAAACAGAGTACGTTGAAGGTACGATGCTCCAACGCAGGTATCAGCCTGCGCGAACGGAAAAGGATCGGGCTTCGCGGCGGCGAAACGCTCACGCTGAGCCACGAAGCCCTGGCGAGCTTGAAAGTTCGCGCTGCCGCCATGGGCTCGAGCGTGACCCGGCTCGCCGGTGACCTTCTGGAGATGATCGCGCGCGATAATCTATACGATGCCGTGCTCGATTCAGCGCAGCCCGCGGCTCAGGAATCCACTCGGCATGCGCAAACCCACGCGTGATCATTCCCGGAAATTGCCGATCGCGTCGTCATCGCCGAAGAAGCATCATGCCAGGAACTGGTAGTCACTGACATGAACGCTGCCGGTGATGTTGATGATTTCGTTATGCCCATCCAGCCCGGAATGAACCTGCCACTGGGTACCCGAAATGAACGTCAGGGTTGCACCATCGGCCGCGAGGCCGAAGCCGTGGAATTCGAGCGTATCGCCGGCGGAGGCGCCGTTGCCGGTGAAGTCGGTGATGGTCGCACCGGCTGTGGCACCCGATACGAACACGAAGTTATCATCGCCTGCGCCGCCGGTGAGCATGTCGGCCCCGCCGCCGCCTTTGATGGTGTCGTCGCCTCCACCTCCATCGAGGATGTCGGTAATTGACCGGCCGGCAATGAGGTCGTTGAAGTCGGAACCGAGTACACTGTTGACGCCGCCGGTGATGGTGTCGAGACCTACCGAAGCGTCGCCCCCCGCCACGATGCCGGTCGCGAGGTTGGCATCAATCGCACCGGTGGCGTTGTTGTACAAGATTTGGGTGAAGCCGTTGCCGGTGATGGTGTCGTTGCCGCCATTGCCCAGAAATGAATTGAAGGCGTTTTCCCATTCCGAGGCATCGTATTTGTCGCCAAAGTTGCCGCCTACCACCGAATTGACACCGCGGACGAAAGTGTCTGAACCCACCCCCACCGGGTTAGTGTCGACATTATTCTGAAATCCGCTGCCGTTAGCGAAGAACTTCACGGTGATGCCGGCCGTCGCCGTAGTGTAAAGCACCTGAGTATTGCCGTTCCCCGTGATGCGGTCGGAGCCGCCAAGACCTTCGAACTGATTGAAGTCGCTGCCGCCGCTGGAGACGTTCGCCGCCCCGGCGAGGCCGTAGCCGGTGGCATCGTACGTGTCGTCGTACGTAGAGCCCTGGATGGCCTCGATGTCGCGCAGTGTATCGGTGCCGATCGAGGTGTTTCCGGTTGCCGTGCCGGCGGCCAGGTTCACGGTAACACCGTCGGTGGTCATGGTCAGGTTGTTATAGCTGACCGTGTCGAATCCGCCGCGGCCATCGATGAAGTCGTCACCGCCAAGACCAAGAAACTGGTTGTCGTAGCTCGAGCCCAGCAAGGTGTCATTGAACATCGAACCCTGCGCCGCATTGACGCCGGTAAAGGTGTCGGTGCCCTCGGATGTTCCGCTGGCGGTGCCCGCGACCGTGATCGCCGTGCCGGCGCTAACCTCCATATCCACCGTAACGCCCGCCGTCGCGAGCTGAAAATTCAGGCGCGTGTTGCCGTTGCCGATGATGGTGTCGTTACCTCCAGCTCCGGCGAAATCATTGAAGGAGCCCATAGAGGAAGACACGTTCAACGCTCCGGAAGCACCATAGCCGGTCGCATCGAACAGGTCGGCAAAGCTGGTGCCCCGCACGGCTTCAATATCGCGAAGTGTGTCGGTGCCGACCGTGGCATCGCCCGTCACCGTGCCCGCGGCAAGTTGAACCGTCACGCCAGTTGTGGTCGATGGGTCGTCGTCGTAGACGACCATGTCGTAGCCGCCCCGGCCGTCGATGAAGTCGTTGCCACCCCGGCCAGCAAAGACTTCAAATGTGAATCTAACGTTGTTGCTGCCGTAGAGCGTGTCGTCGTAGGCCGAACCATACACACCTTGCAACGCGGTGCCGTACGTGTCGTGCCCGACCTTGGCCACATCGCCAACTGCCGTACCCTGACCGGTGTAAGCAGCAAGATCCACCGTCACGGCGGCGGCGGCGGTCAAATACTCTACCCGCGTGAGGGCCTGCATGGTCTTTCCATACTCAACGACCAGACCGATAACCGTGTCATCGCCGCCACCGCCCTCAAACGCGTTTTGGCCGACAGCGACGCCGGGCAGGCCGGTCATGCCTACAAATGTTGCAAATCCTCTGGCATCGAACACATCGTTGAAGGCACTGCCTGTGACCGCTTCAATGTTGCGGAGGGTGTCGGACCCAACTCTGGTTCCGGTCACTGTGCCCCGCTGCATGTTCTCGATGGCCAGCTTGATGCTCAGGGGGCCGGTTGCATCCGAATAAACGGCACGGTCGAAGCCGTTGCCACCATTCAAGTCGTCGTTGCCGCCAAGGCCCTGCAGCGTGTCATTGCCGTCCAATGCGGTGATGTTGTCGGCCTGGCCGGTGCCGACCAGCACGTCATTGCCGGATGTGCCGGCAAATGTGGCGCCACTGCCGGTAGAGACGATCTGCCAATTGTACGTCATTCCCCCCAGCGAAGTGGCCTGGGTGATAGCGCCGTCGTTCATCTCCCACATGGCGACTGCGCCCGTATCGTTGCGCCAGATCAGATCCGCCATGCCGTCGCCGTTATAGTCTCCTACCGAAGCCTTCCAGACTGCCGGGATCACGCCAAGCGAACGGGTGCTGGCGATCGCCCCGTCGTTCATGTTCCAGATCTGCGTGACGCCGGAACCGTTCCGCCACAACAGGTCGGTTGTACCGTCTCCGTTGAAATCGCCGGTGTCGGCAAGCTTCCAGTTCCACGGGATTACGCCGAGCGACCGAGTGCTCAGGATGGTGCCGTCGTCCATGTTCCAGATCTGCGCGACGCCTGAACTGTTGCGCCACAACAGGTCGGTCTTGCCGTCCCCATTGAAATCCCCGCTGCCCTCGAAATTCCAGTTCGACGGGATGACACCGAGCGAGCGCGTGCTGACGACCGTGCCATCGTTCATGTTCCATATCTGCGTGGCACCGGCATCGTTGCGCCAGATCAAATCAGCCTTGCCGTCGTTATTGAAGTCGTCGGACCCCAAAAGCTTCCAGTTCGGCGGGATAAAACCCAGGTCGCGCGTGCTTGAGATCGTGCCGTCGTGCATGTTCCATATCTGAGTGCTGGCACCAGAAGCATCGCGCCAGAGCAGATCCGTTGTGCCGTCGCCGTTGTAGTCGCCAGTTCCGATGATATTCCAGTAGGTCGGTACGACACCCAGCGTGCTGTCATTCAGGATTGTGGCGCCGTTCATCTCCCAAATCTGAACGGTGCCGCCGTCGCTGCGCCAGATGATGTCGCTCATGCCGTCGCCGTTGAAGTCGTTGGGAACACGTCTGGTCATGGATTCCTCGAACAATGTGCCGATGAACGTAAGGAGCCTGGCGCTGGAGTAAGCATCATGCCAGGAACTGGTAGTCACTAATATGAACGCTGCCGCTGACGGCGTCTGCCTGGCCCGTGCCGGTCAATACTTCATAGACGGATGCGCCGGTGACGGCACCGTTGCTGCCGGGCGCGACGATTTGCCAATTGGTCGGGACCACACCCAGCGAAGTGGCCTGGGTGATGGCTCCGTCGTTCATCTCCCACATCTGCACGAAGCCGGAATCGTGGCGCCAGAGCAGATCGGTCATGCCGTCGCCATTGTAGTCCCCCGTGCCCGCAACCTTCCAGGTCGCCGGGATCACGCCGAGCGAGCGGGTGCTGGCGATCGCGCCGTCGGTCATGTTCCAAATCTGCGTGCCGCCGGAATCGTGGCGCCAGAGCAGATCCGTCATGCCGTCGCCGTTGAAGTCTCCCGTCCCCTCAACCGTCCAGCTTGACGGGATCACGCCGAGCGAGCGGGTGCTGACAATCGTGCCGTCGTTCATGTTCCAGATCTGCGTGTCGCCGGAATCGTTGCGCCAGAGCAGATCCGTCATGCCGTCGCCGTTGAAGTCTCCCGTCCGCTCAACCTTCCAGTTTGCCGGGATCGGACCGAGCGAGCGAGTGCTGACGATCGTGCCGCCGTTCATGTTCCAAATCTGCGTGAGGCCGGAATCGTGGCGCCAGAGCAAATCCGTCTTGCCGTCGTTGTTGAAGTCGTCCGAGCCCAAAAGCTCATAGTCGCTCGCCGGGATCACAGCGATCAAGTCGTTGCTGACGACAGTGCCGTCGTTCATGTTCCAAATCCGCGTGTCGCCGACATTGTCGCGCAGGAGCAAATCCGCCTTGCCGTCGCCGTAATAGTCGCCGGTTTCGATGATGATATTCAAGTTGCCGGGTACCATGCTCAGCGAGGTGGCATGGAGAATCGTGGCGCCGTTCATGTCCCATATCTGCACGATGCCGGCGTCGTTGCGCCAAATGATGTCGCTCATGCCGTCGCCGTTGAAATCGTTGGGAACACGTCTGGTCATGGATTCCTCCAACAACTTGCAGATGAGCGCAAGGAGCCTGGCGCGCGCACCAGATAGCACGCGCCGATTCCGGCTCCCACTGCATTTTTCGGAGATCTAACTCTCGGCGACAGCCAAGGCTATCGCATATGACACTTGAAAGACGGAGAACGTGCTCGGCCTGCATGGTTCGAAACGCCCGCTTTGCGGGCTCCTCACCATGAGGGTCTAGCACTGTTGCACGGCCCTCCGACCTCATCCTGAGGAGTGCGCATCGCGCGCGTCTCGAAGGATGGCCGCAACCGCCAAAGTCTGGCCATGCCCCGCGGCGAGCCGTTACAGAAACTCCGATCCGGACATCGATTACCTTGTCGCCGCCGCCGGATTTAATTGCCAAGCGTGTTCTTGTAGATCTTGCCGTCCTTCATGATGACCTTGAAGTTCTTCGCCGGGTCCGCGATCAGGTTGATGTTCTCCAGCGGATTGCCGTCGACCAGCAGTAGATCGGCAAACGCGCCCTGCTCCACGACGCCGAGCTTGCCGGGATACGGATTGCGTTTGCCGGACAATGCCAGCAGCTCGGCGTTGGTCGATGTCGCCATGACCAGCGCCTCGGCGGGAGTGTACCAGCGAACAAGCGAGGCAAGAATCGCCCCTTGTTGCTGCGCCAGCGCGCGGGAGAACAGCACGTCGGTGCCCCATGCCGTCTTGATCTTGTACTTCTTCGCCAGCTCGTAAGATCTGGCGATGCCGGGCCAGATCTCGTCCGCCTTGGCGCGCTGCACCGAGCCCTCGGGAAAGCCGGTCCTCAGGGCGTCGGGAAGCGGCTGCTGGCTGAGCCAGACACCCTTCTCGGCGATCAGTTTGGCGGTGGCCTCGTCCATCAGGGTGCCGTGCTCGATGCACTTGACGCCGGCGGCGATGGACCGCTGGATCGCCGCGGGCGTGAAGGCATGGGCGACGACGTACGTCCCCCAGTTCTCGGCCGCCTCGACCGCGGCGCGCAGTTCGGGCTCGGTGAAGGTGGTCACGTCGATCGGGCTGAAGGGCGACGACACGCCGCCGCCCGCCGTCAACTTGACCTGGGAGGCGCCCTGCATCAGTTGTTCGCGAACGCGCACCCGCACCTCGTCAGGACTATCCGCGACAAGGGCGCCGCCGATCTGCTCCATGCGGGTGAGCATGCCGCCGATCGTTCGCGGCAGATCGGTCAACTGGCGAAAATCCCCGTGCCCGCTCGTGACTGTTATCATGGCACCGGAGGGATAGATGCGCGGGCCTTTGACGATGCCTTCATCGATGGCCTGCTTGAGACCAAATACCGGCCCGCCGACGTCGCGAATGGTGGTGAAACCCCGCATCAGGGTGTCTGTGGCTTCGTCGCCGGCCTGGAGGTTGTTGTAGCCGACATCACCGAACGACTGCGCGGGCGTCGTGCGCGCCAGCATCGCGTGCCAATGCGCGTCGATCAGGCCGGGCATCAATGTGCGCCCGCCGCCGGCAACCACCGCCACGCCCTGTTCGGCGGCGATCGGCGACGCCGAAATCTGTGCGATGATGTTGCCCTTGACCAGCACATTGGACGGCGCGGACAGCGAGCTTCCCTTGCCGTCGAAGATGCGCACATTCTGAAACAACGTCGCGCCCGCGGCTTCCGGGCGACTGCCCTGGGCATGGACCGTGGCCGTCAGTCCCAGAGCGATAAGTGAAGTTGCGGCAACGAAGACCCGTTTAGACATCGCAGTCATGATAGACACCTCTTGGGGGCTGGACTATCGGCGGGGCTGACGAAGGATCTGCGACAGTATCGGGTTCTACGTGGCGGCTCAATGCCGGCGCCAGCTTAAGGCGAATTCGAAAAATTCAAACAGGATATAAATCCGTCGGAATGCCCTTAACAAGTGAAGTGCGGCCGGTGTACGTTTCCTGTTGTTCGTCGTGAACCGCACACCGGCCGGCTGATCCTGCCGGTGCATATGGCCCTACCAGGCTTGAACAGCGGAAGGAGCCAATGGGTTCGCTTCGCAGACTTCTGTCCGGATCAGTTCGCTGGCTGATCGCTGCCATCGTTTTTCTTTGCCTGGCCGTGCCACTGCTGTGGGCCACGCTGGCGATCTATTATTCCAATCTGCCGTGGATCGAACTGCGGATCGGACTGGCGGCCGCCTTTGCAGCGTTCGCGATCTGGGCGCTGTGGTTTTCCCGGCAACGGCGCATGTCCTTTGTCGCGGCCGGACTGTTTCTCGGCGTGGTGGTCTGGTGGCTCGCGATTCCTCCCTCGAACCATCGCAACTGGCGTCCGGAAGTCGCGGTGATGCCGCGGGCCGTGATCGACGGCGACCGCGTGCGCCTGACGGGCGTGCGCAACTTCGACTACCGCTCGCGGAACGATTTCACGGTGCGCTACGAGGAGCGTGAAATCCTGCTGTCGCACCTCGTCGCGCTCGACTTCTACATATCGTACTTCGCCGAGGGGCCGGTCGCGCATACCTTCGTGAGCTTCATTTTCGACAATGCGCCGCCGCTGAGCATCTCCATCGAAACGCGGCCGGAGGTGGGCGAAGGTTTTGCGCCGATCGCCTCCCTGTTCAAGCAATTCGAGCTGATCTACGTGGTCGGCGACGAGCGCGACATCGTGCGCGTGCGCACCAACTACCGGGGAGAGCCGTCTTACCTCTACCGGCTCAACACCTCGGCCGAGGATGCGCGCCGATTGCTTCTGGTCTATCTCGCGCGGATCAACGAACTCGCCGATCACCCCGAATTCTATCACCTGCTCACCAACAGTTGCACGATCAACATCATCCGCTACGCGAACGCCGCCGGCCGGGTCGGCAGGCTCGACATCCGCCATATCCTCAACGGTCTGATCGACGGCTACCTCTATCTTTCGGGCCGGATCGACACGGCCCTGCCGTTCGGCGAATTGCGGCGGCGCTCCCTGATCAATGAGACGGCCCGGGCGGCAGATGGCGCGGCAGATTTCTCGGATCGTATCCGGGCGCCGCTGCCGACAATGCCTCATTGAGACCGAATTTCGTTACGGACTCGACTTGAAGAACGACCTGCCCGCATCGCCACCGGTCTGCGCTCCGGCGTGCTGCGATTTAGCCAGCCGGCCGCGACATGAAAGGCGATCCGCATCTGCCCTTCGTCGTGCAGGGTGACCTATTTCACCGAGAAAGACTCGACATCGGCCCTCTCCTTTGCAAGTCTTGGTCCCGATCGACGATCACGGCAAACGGGCAGAGCGCTCCCTCAGAATGAGCGCGGCGATTGCCGAAAAGAAAAACAGCAGTTGAAGGCTGCCTCAGGGAGACTAACGCTCATGTCCAACAATCAATTTACGCGCCGCAGCCTGTTGAAGACGGCCGGCGGCATTGCCCTTGTGTCGGGAATTTCCGCGCCCGCCATTCTGCGCGCCCAGAGCGCCGACGTCATCCGCATCGGCCATCTGACCCCGCGCACCGGCTTCCTCGGGCCGCTCGGCGAATACGCCGTGATGGCGATCGATCTCGCGGTGGAAGAGATCAACGCATCCGGCGGCATGATGGGCAAGAAGGTCGAGCTGCTCAAGGAAGACTCCGTCAACCCGCAGACCGCATCGACCAAGGCCGAGCGCATGATCGAGCGCGACAAGGTCACCTGCATCATCGGCGAAATCTCTTCGGCCTCGTGCCTGACGATTGCGCAGGTTGCTTCGCGGACCAAGACGCTGTTCATCAATACCGGAGGCAACTCGGACGCGCTTCGCGGCAAGGATTGCCAGCGCTACATGTTCCACGTCGAGTCGCAGAACTCGATGTATGTGAAGACGGTCGGCCGCTCGTTCCTGCGCGACGGTCTTGTCAAGGGCAAGAAGTGGTACTCGCTGACCGCGGACTACGCATTCGGCCACGACCTGCTCAAGGTCTCCAAGCGTTTCATGGAAGCCAATGGCGGCAATTTTGCCGGCGACGACCTTGTCCCGACCGATGCCACCGACTTCTCGGCCTATCTGCTGAAGATCCGAGAGGCCAAGCCCGACCTGGTCGTGATCAATCTCGCCGGCAACCAGATCACCAACTTCCTCAAGCAATATGCGGAGTTCGGCCTGACATTCCCGGTCGGCGGGTTCGGCTTCGATACCGCGCTGGCCTGGGCAGCCGGCAAGGGCAATTTCGTCGGCACGTGGCCCGTTGTCTGGCATCACCTGATCGACACGCCCGGCACCAAGGCGTTCGTCGGCGCCTTCACCAAGAAATACAACAAGCCGCCGGAGAATCAGGCCTGGGGCGATTACATCGCAACCAAGATCGTGGCGCAGGCCGTCAATGAGCTGAAATCGGCGGAGTCGCCGAAAATCATCGAACACTTCGAAAAGGGCGCGAAGTTCGATGTACTCAAGACCCGGCAGGGCTACTTCCGCGGCTCGGATCACCAATTGATGCACGAGATGTACGCGGTCACCGCGTTGCCCGCCGACAAGATCAAGAACCAGTGGGATATCTTCGCGTCGAGCCCGCCGGTACCGGGCCCGAACGAAGATCTGGAAGTGATCGCAGCGACCAAGGAAGAAAACAGCTGCGTGTTCCCGAGCTGACCGTCGGTCGGTGATTCCGGAATGGTCCGGAGGACCAGACCTCAGATGCGCAATTGCGCATCGGGGAATCTCGAGATTCCGGGTTCGGTGCTTCGCACCGCCCCGGAATGACGGCGTCGGCTGTGGCGGCTGAAAGCCGGCCATTCTCTTTGGGGACCCAGACATGTCTGCCATGTTGCTCACCCAGCAAGTCCTCAACGGACTGCTCGACGGTGTCTACTATCTCCTGATCGCGCTTGGCCTTTCCCTGATCTTCTCGCTTGGGGGCATCGTCAATCTGGCGCACGGCGCCTTCTATGCAATCGGTGCCTATCTCACCCTCGTGTTGTCGCCCTATGTCGGGTTTGGCGGGTCATTCGTCGCGGCCCCTGTCGCGGTTGCACTGCTGGGCATGGTCATCGAACGCACGCTGTTCCGCCGCTTCTACCGTGCCGACCCCATCCTTTCGCTGCTGATGACATTCGGGCTTGCGATGGTGGCGGAACAGCTGCTCCGCATGATCTTCGGCGCGGCCCCGCTGTCCTACTCGATTCCGCCATGGTTGCGGGGACAGGTCGCGCTGGGCAGCTTCATCTACTCATTCTATCGTGTCGTCCTGATCGGCATCGCAGCGACCTGCATTGCCGGTCTTTGGCTGCTGCTGAACAAGACCGCATTCGGGCGCGTGGTGCGGGCCGGTGTGCAGAACCCCGACATGGTCGGCGCGCTCGGCATCTCGTTGCAGCCCTATATGTCCGCGGTAGCCGCACTGGGCATCGGCCTTGCCGGCCTCGCCGGCGTGCTGCTCGCTCCGATCTATTCAATCCATCCCGCGATGGGCCAGGAAATCATCACGCCCGCTTTCGTCGTGGTCGTGATCGGCGGCCTCGGCTCGTTCTGGGGCGTCGTTGCCGCCGCGCTTCTGGTAGGCCTCGTCAAGGGCGTGATGGTCGGCATCGGCTATTCCGCCGCATCCACCGCCGCGATCTATCTGCTGATGCTGCTCGTGTTGCTGTTCCGGCCGCGTGGCCTGTTCGGCGAACGCATCACCCGGTTCGAGTGAGGCAGAGCGATGACAACGCGCCTGCCCATTCCATTGCTGATCGCTGGCGCCGGACTTCTGGCGCTACCCTACCTGCTGCTGTCGCTCGGCCTCACCATGACATCGGCCTCCGAAGTCGTGATCTACGCCATCGCCTGCATGGCACTCAATATTCTGGTCGGCTATACTGGTCTGGTCTCATTCGGCCACGGCGCCTGGTTCGGCCTCGCCGCCTATGCGGCGGCGCTCCTACAGCGCAACTGGATACACGATTCGTTTTTCGGCCCAGCGGTCATTGGCATCGTCATTGTCGCGATCATTGCCACCGCCTTCGGCTTCCTGATCCTGCGCCGGCGCGGCGTTTATTTCTCGCTGCTGACTCTGGCGCTGTCGGCGATGCTGTATGCGGTGTCGTTTCGATGGACCGATGTAACCGGCGGCGAGAACGGTCTCGGCGGCATCACGCGGCCGCCGCTGTTCGGCTTCAACCTGGAATCCTCGACCAACTACTACTGGTTCGTGGCGGCGATCGCTTTCTTCATCCTGATCGTACTGTGGCGCTTCCATAATTCGACCGTGGGCAGCGTGCTGGTCGCCATCCGGGAAAACGAACAGCGCGCGCGTTTCCTCGGCTATCCGACCAACCGCTACAAGCTCGCAGGGTTTGTGCTGTCAGCCGGGATCACCGGTCTTGCCGGCATCCTGCTGCTGTTCCAGAACCGTATGACCTCGGCGGACCCGATCTCGGTGGCGTTCTCCGGTGAATTGCTGGCGATGGTCGTGATCGGCGGCATGCGAAGCTTCCTCGGGCCGGCGCTGGGCGCGCTGTTCTTCATCCTGTTTCGTGAATTTCTCGGAATCTACACCGAGAACTGGCTGCTCTGGTTCGGCCTCGTGTTCGTCGGCTTCATCGTGTTTTCACCGACCGGCCTCGTCGGGGTCGGCGAGCGGTTGACGGCGCCGTTCCGCAAGAAGGTCGTTGAAGACGCCGCGATGGCGGCGCGGCGCATTGAAGTACTGCCGTTGCCCGAATTCCTGCGCCCTGTTTCACACGTTGAAGGCCCGGTGCTCGCGGCCCGCCACATGGCCAAGAGCTTTGGTGGCATCAAAGCGGTGCAGGACGTCGACATATCGATAGCCGACCGCTCGCTGCATGCGCTGATAGGGCCCAACGGCGCCGGCAAGACCACGGCGTTCAACCTGTTGTCCGGCATGTACCGGCCTGACGACGGCACGGTGTCGCTGCTTGACAGGCCGATCGCCGGCCACACACCGGAAGAGATCGCGACCGCCGGCATCGGCCGATCGTTCCAGATCACCAATCTGTTTCCGGCACTCAGCGTCGGCGAGAATATCCGCCTTGCCGTGCAGGCGCGTCACCCTCGCCGCTTCGATCCGTTCGCCAATGCGCTGTCGATTGAGGCGATCAACACCGAGACGGACGCGACGATCCGCTATCTCGGTCTTGCTGGCATCGAAAAGGCCGAAGCTGGCACGCTGTCCTATGGCGGACAGCGCCTGCTCGACATGGGCGTTGCGCTGGCCACAGCGCCGCGCATCCTGCTGCTGGATGAGCCGCTCGCGGGCCTTGCCGCCGCGGAACGCGAGCGCATCGGCGCCATTATCAAGCGCATCTCCTCCGATTTGCCGGTGCTGCTGGTCGAGCACGACATCGACCGGGTGTTCCAGCTCGCCGACCATGTCACGGTCATGAACGAAGGCCGGGTGCTGCTCGACGGCACGGTGGAAGATGCCCGCGCCAGCACAAAGGTCCAGGAGGTATATATCGGCTCCGGCGCCACGGCAGTCGCCGCCCGGCCGCGCGAAACCGCCGCCGGCGCCAGTCCGCTGCTCAGCATCGCCAATGTCGATACCTTCTACGGCAAGAGCCATATCCTCAACGACGTCAGTTTCAACCTGCATGAGAACGAGATCATCGCCCTGCTCGGCCGCAACGGGGCCGGCAAGTCGACGCTCCTGAAAACCCTGATCGGCATCGCGCCGGCTTCGAACGGCTCGATCAGGCTAGCCGATGCCGAACTGGTCGGCCGTTCATCCGCCCAGAACGCGCGCCTCGGCATCGGCTATGTGCCGCAGGGCCGCGGACTGTTTGCCGGCATGAGCGTGGAACAGAACCTCGAACTCGGTGCGCTGAAGCGGCAGACCGGCAACGGCGTGCACTGGACGCGCGAGCGCATCTACGAATATTTTCCGAGGATTCGCGAACGGCTCAACAGTCCGGCAGATTATCTTTCCGGCGGCGAGCAGCAGATGGTCGCGGTGGCGCGCGCACTGTCCGGCGACGTCCGGGTTCTGCTGCTGGACGAGCCGTTCGAAGGGCTCGCACCCGCGGTCGTGGAGCAATTGTTCGAGACCTTTGACCGGCTGCGAAGGGAGATCGCCATCGTTATCGTCGATCACCATCTCGATCTGGCGCTCGCCCTGTCCGACACCACGGTGGCACTCGAGCGCGGCCGGGTGATCCATCAAGGGCCTTCCAGGGCCCTGCGGGACGATCTCGACCTGCGCCGCAAGGTGTTGTGGTTGTAATCCGGCCGCCATCGCTTCACTTGCCTGACCGGGTGCCTGCGCGCTTGCGGGGTGCGGCAATAGGTTCCATGATGGGAACCAATCAGGAATCCGGTGGTTTCCCGCGAGCATTCAAACCCGCGAGAACTCTCTTGGACAAGCTTCAGATCGGCCCTCACCTGATTGCTCTGGCAGTCGCCTTCGCGTTGGCCATCCCGATCGGCTGGGACCGCGAAAAGAAGGAGCGAAGCGCGGGCCTGCGGACGTTTCCACTGGTCGCGCTGGCGGCTTGCGGATTCATACAAGCCTGCGAAAGCATGCTCGGCAACTCGCCCGACGGCATGTCGAAGGTCATCGAAGGCATCATCACCGGTATCGGCTTTGTCGGCGGCGGCGCCATCCTCAAGCATGGCAGCAGCGTTTACGGCACTGCGACGGCGGCGAGCCTGTGGGCGACCGGCGCGGTCGGCGTTGCGGTCGGGCTCGGCGCCTACGACGTCGCCGTCACGATTGCACTGTTCACATTCCTGACGCTCAGACTGCTGACGCTCGTCAAGGAAGAGGACGACGTAAATCCCGACCGCGCCGAAAAATCGTGAGGCGCGTTACCCGTGGAGAAGGCCCGGCGATCACCGCCCGGCCCCTGCGAATCAGCGCCGCTTCGTGTTGCTTCCCGTCGTCTGACCGGGCGCATATTCGGATGCTCCAGGCGCCGTTGATTTCTTCGCATTCTGCATCTTGTGTCCGGGGGCATATTCCGACGCACCGGGCGCGGTGGACTTGGTGGCTTTTTGCATCTGATGTCCGGGCGTCTTGTTCGACACTCCCTGCGCGAATGCGGAAGTGGCAAACACGATCGCGCTCGCTGCGATGATCGACCTGATGAGCATTGGCACTCTCCTTACATTGGAGGAATCGCAACGCGCGGCATTACCACTTGTTCCCGGCTCGCGTACGCCCAGCCTCAAGCAGGCGCAAGTTCCGGTCCGAAAGACCGGCGCCTCTCACGCGATCATGCGCGCGGCGTAAGCCATCTGCCTATCGAGCTGCACCGCTTCAGCGTCATTTCCCCCGCCGGAACGTGCTGAATTGGAAGCGCTGCACGGAGCCCCATGGGGTGACGTGATCATGCCGCCGCGTATCGACCAGCTCGAAATCCGGACCGAGGACTCCAGACAGCGAGGCCGCATCGTGCCGCACGACCGGCAATCCGCTGCATTTCTCCGGACCATCAGGTGCAAATGTGCCGATGATGACGTGGCCGCCCGCATTGACCGCGCGCTTCACCCGCTCAGCATAGGCGATTTGATCGGCGGGCTCGGTGAGAAAATGGAAAGCCGCGCGATCGTGCCAGAGGTCGTAGTGCGCCGGCGGATTCCACTGCGTGATATCGGCGGCTTCCCAGCGGACCTTCTTCGCGTCCTCGCCAAGCCGCGCCCTGGCTGCGTCCAGCGCAGCGGCGGAAAGATCGAGCACGGTGATCCGCTCGAATTTTTTCACAAGGAGATGATCGACGAGCCGCGACGCGCCGCCGCCGATATCGACGATCGCGGTGCCGCGCGAAGCGCCCGTCAGGGCGATCAGGTCGAGCGAGGTCGCAGGATTGTCCTGGTACCAGCTGACTTCCTTCTCGCCCTTGCTGGAGTAGACGCCTTCCCAAAACACTTGCCGGGCGGAATCGCTCATGGCTTGGCCCACTGCTGAATTACCCCAGCTCAAACGTGGTGACGCCGAACACCCGCTGCAACTGCAACGACGGTAACGCCCCGGTGTACATGCGCGCGGTCTCGAACACCGGCTTGAGCCCGAGATCTTCCGCCAATGCGACGGCGTCGCGGTTGACGGCGGGAACATCGAGAAAAATCTCGCCGCCCCCGGCCCGCGCCAGCAACGCTGACAACACTGCTTCGGCAGCGGCGCGGCCGTCGGCTACGAGGGGGCCGATCTTGCGGCCCTGCCGGCACGGGCGGATCACGCCCCAGCCGGCGAGCCTGCCGTCGCGCATCAGCGCGCAGCCGACATGCCCCGGCGCGGAAATCCAGGCGCGCAGGAAGGCCGGCCGCGGGGCGGGAAACACCGTGGCGTCGGAGGCCTCCACCATCGCGAACGGGACGTCGCCGAGCGCGACGATGCCGGTCCGCGCAGCGGCGGGAACCGCCGCGATGCCGCCGTAGCGGATATTGGCATAGGCCAGCGCAAAGCCGGATTTTCGATAGTTCTCCTGCTGGGCCACAACGCCATCGAGCCCGACCACGCGCGAGGCCGCATGCGCCATCGCCGCATTCCAGATGCTTAAGCCATGGCCACGGCCGCGCAAATCCTGCCGCACGATGTAGAAGCCGAGGAAGGCAAAACGGTCGTCGTAGTTGACGCAGGAGACCGTCGCGGCCGGCACGCCATCGAGGTCGCCGACGAAAAAGCCTTGCGGATCGACGGTGGCAAAGCAGGCGGCATCGGCAGAGCCGGGATTCCAGCCCTCTGCCGCAGCCCAGTTCACCGCGAGCGGAATTTCGTCAGGCCGCATGGGGCGGATATTGAGGCGGTCCATGGTCGCGCCGGCTTGCTGCGTTCCCTTCCCTTGTCTGATTTCGGGAAATGCAGGTCAAGCGTCTTCGTAGGATGGGTAGAGCGACTACAACTGACGACGGAACGACTGGCAACACTGGAAGCGAAACCCATCGCCGCACATGCCCGTATCATGATGGGTTTCGCTGCGCTCTACCCATCCTACGAATCTATCGGCTCATCCGACGTTCGGCAGGCGGTCGAGCAGCTTGTCGAGCGTGATGGGGTAGTCGCGCACGCGAATGCCGGTGGCATTGTGGACGGCATTGGCGACGGCGGCGCCGACGCCGCAGATGCCGAGCTCGGCGACGCCCTTGGCCTTCATCGGCGAGGACATCGGATCGGTCTCGTCGAGGAAGATGACGTCCTGATGCGGGATGTCGGCATGAACCGGCACCTCATAGGCCGCAAGGTCATGGTTGACGAAGAAGCCGCTGCGCTTGTCGACCACGAGCTCTTCCATCAGCGCGGCGCCGACGCCCATGGTCATCGCGCCGATCACCTGGCTGCGCGCGGTTTTCGGATTGAGGATGCGGCCGGCCGCACACACGGCCAGCATGCGGCGGACCCTGATCTCGGCGGTCGCGGTGTCGACGCCGACTTCGACGAAATGCGCGCCGAAGGTAGATTGCTGATACTTCTTGCCGAGGTCGCCATATTCGATGCCGTCCTCGCCCGACAGCGCGCCGTCGCGCGCGGCCTGCGCCAGCGGCACGCTGCGATTGCCGGAACGAACCTCGCCGTCCGCGAACACAGCGTCCGTGGTGTTGAAGCCGAGCTTTTGCGCCACCGCTTCGCGCAGTTTCACGCAGGCGGCGTAGACGCCGGCCGTGGAGTTGTTGGCGCCCCACTGCCCGCCTGATCCGGCGGAGACAGGAAAGCTGGAATCGCCGAGGTGCACCCTCACCTTCTCCAGCGGCACGCCCATCATCTCCGCCGCGGTTTGCGCGATGATGGTGTAGCTGCCGGTACCGATATCGGTCATGTCGGTTTCGACCGTCACGATGCCGCTGTTGTCCAGGCGGACGCGCGCGGCCGATTTGGTCAGCAAATTGTTGCGGAACGCGGCGGCGACGCCGGTGCCGACCAGCCAGCGCCCGTCACGGACGCGGCCCGGCCGCGCATCGCGCTTGCTCCAGCCGAAGCGATCGGCGCCGATGCGCATACATTCGGTGAGCTGGCGCTGCGAGAACGGACGCTGCGGCCGTTCCGGATCGACCTGGGTATCGTTGAGAATGCGGAATTCGATCGGATCCATGCCGAGCCGTTCGGCCATTTCGTCGACGGCGATCTCCAGCGCCATCATGCCCGGCGCTTCGCCGGGCGCGCGCATCGCGTTGCCTTCGGCGAGGTCCAGCATCGCAAGGCGCGTCGTGGTCAGCCGGTTGGCGCCCGCATAGAGCAGACGCGTCTGCGAAACCGCAGCTTCAGGCCTGCCGTCCGGCAAATTGCCGGACCAGCTTTCATGGCCGATGGCCGTGATCTTGCCGTCGCGGCTGGCGCCGAAGCGGACGCGCTGGATGGTGGCGGGCCGGTGCGTGGTGTTGTTGAACATCATCGGGCGCGTCAGCGCCACCTTCACGGGCCGTCCCGCGGCGCGCGCACCCAGCACTGCCAGCAGCGCATCGGCGCGCAGGAACAGCTTTCCGCCAAAGCCGCCGCCGATGAACGGGGAATCCACCCGTACCTTCGCCTTGTCGATGCCGAGAGTTTTCGCAAGGTCGGTGGCGGTCCAGGCGATCATCTGGTTGGAGGTCCACAGCGTGACCTTGTCGCCGTCCCAGGCGGCGATCGAGGCATGCGGCTCCATCATCGCATGCGACTCGTCCGGCGTGGTGTAGGTGGCGTCGAGCTGGACCGGCGCTGCGGCGAATGTCTCATCGAAATTGCCGACCTTGGTGTCGGCGGGTCCGTCCAGCACTTCCGCGGGCTTGGCCGAGTGCGTCAGCGCGGCAAGATCGAATGCGCCCTTTTCGGGGACGTAGTGGACGCGGACGAGTTGCGCCGCCGCGCGGGCTTGTTCAAACGTCTCCGCGACGACCAGGGCGATGGCCTGGTGATAGTGCTGGATCTCAGGACCGCCGAGCAGCATCGCGTAATTCCGCTGACCCTTGCCGAGCTTGCCGGCATTGTCGGCCGTGACAATCGCCAGCACGCCGGAGGCCTTCTTGGCCTGCGACAGATCGATCGACGCGATCCTGCCTTTGGCGATCGCGGAGCCCACGATGTAGCCGTAGGCCGCATTCGCCGCGACGTCGTGCCGCTCATAGGCGTAAGGCGCGGTGCCCGTGGTCTTGAGCGGGCCGTCGATGCGGCTCAGGGGATGGCCGATCACCTTGAGCTGATCGATCGGATTGGTCGTGGCCGGGGTATCGAAGCGCATGTCTCAACCTCTTGCCTCAGTAAGCACCGCGCCGAGGGTGCGTTCGGCCAGCGTCAGCTTGAAGGCGTTCTCGCGCGTCGGCTTTGCGCCCTCGAACAGCTTTTCAGTGACGGCCTGCGCGCCGCGCGGCAGCGCCGCTTCCGCCGCCTCGATCCGCCAGGGCTTGTGCGCGACGCCGCCGAGCGCGACGCGCCCGCTGCCGTCGGGCTGCACGATGGCGGCGACCGAAACCAGCGCAAACGCATAGGACGCGCGGTCGCGCACCTTGCGATAGATCTGCTTGCCGCCGACCGGTTTTGGCAGCGTCACGGCCGATATCAATTCGCCGGGTTCGAGCGTCGTCTCGATGTGAGGCGTATCGCCGGGCAGCCGGTGCAACTCCGCAATCGGGATGTTTCGCGTAGCGCCGTCGGGCTTGACGGTTTCCACCGTCGCGTCGAGCGCGCGCATCGCAACGGCCATGTCACTCGGATGGGTCGCGATGCAGGCATCGCTGACGCCGACCACCGCGTGCTGGCGGCTGAATCCGCCGATAGCGGCGCAGCCGCTGCCGGGATGGCGTTTGTTGCAGGGCTGATTGGTGTCATAGAAATAGGGGCAGCGGGTGCGCTGAAGCAGATTGCCCGCGGTGGTCGCCCGGTTCCGCAACTGGCCGGAGGCGCCGGCGAGCAGCGCGCGCGACAGCACGGCATAGTCGCGCCGCACGCGCGCGTCCGCGGCGAGATCGGTGTTGCGGACCAGCGCGCCGATGCGCAATCCGCCATCGGGCGTGGGCTCGATCCTGTCGAGCCCGAGGTGATTAACGTCGATCAGATGGTTGGGCGCCTCGATCTCGAGCTTCATCAGGTCGAGCAGGTTGGTGCCGCCCGCAATGAACTTTGCGCCATCGGTGCGCGCCGCGGCTGCCGCCGCTTCAGCGGGCGAATGGGCGCGCTCGTAGGAAAAAGCCCTCATGCTTTCCTCCCGGCGACCTCGGTGATCGCCTCGGCAATATTGGAATAGGCGCCACAGCGGCAGATGTTGCCGCTCATGCGCTCGCGCAGTTCGGCATTGGTCAACTCCGGCGGCGCGTTCAGGTCAGTGCTGACGTGGCTCGGAATGCCGGCCTTGACCTCGTCGAGCACCGCGACCGCCGAACATATCTGGCCCGGCGTGCAATAGCCGCACTGATAGCCGTCATGCTTGACGAAGGCGGCCTGCATGGGATGCATCTGTTCCGGCGTGCCGAGCCCTTCGATGGTGGTGATGGTCTCGCCCTGATGCATCACCGCCAGCGTCAGGCATGAATTGATGCGGCGGCCGCCGACGATCACCGTGCAGGCGCCGCACTGGCCGTGATCGCAGCCCTTCTTGGTGCCGATGAGATGCAGGTGCTCGCGCAAGGCGTCGAGCAAGGTGGTGCGGGTATCGATAGCGACATCGCGGGTCTTGCCGTTCACCTCGAATGAAACATTGGACATGATCGGCACCCCGATGGCGGCGGCCTCGGCTCTGGCGAGCGACGGCGCTGCGGCTTCGGCAATGTGGGGGATCGCGAACGACGCCGCCCCGACGATCAGGAGGTCGCGCCGTGATATTCCGTGATCGTTTGGTGGGTCGTTTGGGCCATGCATGCCTGCTCTCCAATCCACGAGCTCGCTGCATTGCCAACGGCGCGATGGGAGGAGCGTTCCTGACGGACGGCCTCACTCTTTCGGGAAATTGAGGCAAGGGTTCCGCGGAACATGCGCACGGCAAATTGAGACGTGAGTGATGAGCCCGGCGCCGCCGCCCGCAAGCTGTCGCGCCTTAGCGGGAACTTACTTCTTCGACACGACCCTCACGGCACTGCCCTTTTCTTCATCAAGCAGCGCCTGGCGAACCTGCCTGAACTCGCTCAACTCCGCCTTGTCGACCTTCGGGAAATGCAGGTCGAGCTTTTCCAGCGCCGACACGATCGTCGAGCCGATCACGACCCGCGCGAACCACTTGTGATCGGCCGGCACGATGTGCCAAGGGGCATGGCGCGTTGAGGTGTGGCGGATCACCTCCTGATAGGCCGCCTGGTATTTGCCCCACAGCGCGCGCTCCCTGACGTCGGCCATCTCGAATTTCCAGTTCTTCGATGGCTGCTCCAGCCTGTCGAGGAAGCGCTGCCGCTGCTCTTCCTTGGAGATGTGCAGGAAGAATTTCAGGATCACCGTGCCGTTGCGCACGAGGTAGCGTTCGACGGCGGAAATATCCTCGAAGCGGTCGCGCCAGATGTTCTTCGTGACGAGTTTTGGCGGAATCTTCTGCTTGGCGAGGATTTCCGGATGCACGCGCACGACGAGGCATTCTTCATAATGGGAGCGGTTGAAGATGCCGATGCGGCCGCGCTGCGGCAACGCGATCATGCTGCGCCAGAGGTAATCATGGTCGAGCTCGAGCGATGACGGCTGCTTGAAGGACCAGACCTCGCAGCCCTGTGGATTGACGCCCTCGAACACGCTCTTGATCGCGGAGTCCTTGCCGGCAGCGTCCATGCCCTGAAAGATCAGCAGCATCGACCAGCGGTCCTGCGCATAGAGCTTTTCCTGGAAGTCATTGAGCCGCTTGCGGTTGGCCTCGATGATCTTTTCGCCCTTCTCCTTGTCGAGGCCGCCCTTCTCGCTGGTGCTGCACGATTTCAGATGAAACTCGCCGGAGCCGTCGAACGTGAATGGCGAGACAAAAGGCTTCAGTTGGTCCGCCAGCGATTGCGAAGAGTGCTTGCCCATGAAATGAAGTGCTCCGGTTGAGGCGGCCCGGACGGGCCGTCAGGAATTTCCCTGGCATCGCGGCGACGATAGACCATCAGCATCAGCGGCGCGAGCCGGCGCAGCAGGCCATGCGCGATATAGGGTGCAAGTTCGGTAAACGGCAATGCGAGATCGTCGGCAGGATGGCCTTGGGCTGCCAGCGACAATTGCTGGCCGATCGAGATCGACAGCGCCACCGCGCGGCCGTTGCAGCCGGCCCATGCAAAGGCATCGGGGCCGAGGCGATGGATGCGCGGCAGGAAGTCGGTGGTCATGCCGACGTAGCCATTCCAGACATAGTCGAACTTGACCTTGCCGATCTGCGGCCACAGGCGCTGGAGGCGTTTGCCGACCGTGTCCTTCAGGCGGGTAGCCGCATCCGGTGTGTTGAAGATGGCGCCGCCGGTGACCAGGCGATTGCGCGCATCGTAACGGGCAAAGTAGAGCTCGCCATGGGTGTCCGACATCGCCTGCCGGCCGGGGATGATTGTCTTGCGCGCCGCTTCGGAGAGCGGCTCGGTCGCCATCTGCCATGACAGCACCGGCATTACCTCGTGCGCGATGTCAGGGGCCAGCGATTTGCCGAATTCGCCGGTATAGGCGTTGGTGGCGAGGATGAGCGCGCGGCCGCTGATTTCGCCGTCGGCCGTTTTCACGATCCAGCGATTGTTCTGCCGTTCGAAACTCGCCGCAGGCGACCTTACAAAGATGCGGCCGCCGCGATCGAGCACGCATTGGGCAAGTCCACGCGACAGCGCCAGTGGATTGATGTGGCCGCCGTTCCTGTTCCAGAAGCCGCCATGCCAGGCATCCGAGCCGAGCATGGTTCGTATTTGCTCGCGCAACAGGATTTCGACCGGCGCACCTCGCTTCGACCATTGCCGCACGCGGCGCTCGGCAATCCTGATGCGGCCGGGCGAATGCACCGGCTGGATCCAGCCGGCCTGCTCCTGCTCGGCCTGGATCTGGTAGCGGCGCGCCAGGTCGAACAGGACGGACGCGCTGTCGCGAAGCAGCGTGACAAAGCGCTCCCCAGTGGCGCCGTGCTTGGCGACGATGTCGTCCGGGTCCGGCCGCGTCAGCGTCGGGATGACCTGGCCGTTGTTGCGGCCGGACGCGCCCCAGCCGGGTTCAGCGGCCTCGATGATCGCAACATCAACGCCCGCCTCGCGCAGATGCAATGCTGCGGAAAGGCCGGTAAAGCCGGCGCCGATGATGACGACGTCAGCTTGCGCCGCGCCAATCAGCCGCGGCAATTCGGGACCGGGCGGCGTCACGGCGGCCCAGAGCGACTCCGGCCAGCGGACCTCGTTGGATTGCATCTGGCGCGCTTCCTCTTTCAGCGGCATCGTGCGGACTTGCAGGCGCAGAACCGTTCTGTTTATCTCACTGTGCCAACGAACAACGAAGCAGCGCAAGCGTGACGATCAAGAGCATAACCGGAATCGACCACGCCGTGATCGCGGTCAGGGACCTCGACGCGGCGGCCGCCAACTGGCAGCAGCTCGGCTTCACGATCTCGCCGCGCGGCACCCACAGCGCGCATATGGGCACCGGCAACTACACGATCATGCTCGGCGAGGACTATATGGAGCTGCTCGGCGTGCTTACCGCTACCGAGCACAACGCGCCGACGCGCGCCTATCTCGAGCGGACCGGCGGCGGCATCGAGCGCATCGCGTTCACGACGCTGAGCGCGGCGGCGGGCGCGGCGGAAATCCGCAGCATGGGCTACACGCCGATCGGCCCAACCGATTTCGAGCGGCCGGTGACGATGCCGGACGGCCACCGAAGTGCGGCAAAGTTCGCCACCTTCATGTGGCCGACCGACGAGGCTCCCGGCGGCGTGCGGCTGTTCGCCTGCCAGCACAAGACGCGCGAGACGGTGTGGATTCCCGAATTGCAGAAGCATGCCAATACGGCGAAGCGGATTTCTGATGTGCTGGTGACGACGCCCGCGCCGGAGGATGATGCCAGACATCTGGCGAAGATGATCGCCGGCAATGTCGGCCGGGATACCGATGCGTTCGTGGTGCCGACCGGTTACGGGCGCGCCGACTTTGTGTTTCTGACGCGCGAGGCGATGGCGAAGCGGTATCCGGGCGTGCCGGTGAGCGAATTGCCGGAGCGCGCGGGCGCGGGCCTGCGGCTGGTGGCCGGCGATCTGGCGGCGGCGAAGGCTGCGGTTGGGGCGAAGGGGATTGCGAGCGGCGATGCGGTGATCGTGCCCCCGTCCAATGCCAACGGTGTGATGCTGGCGTTTGTGACGAGATAGAGATTGTCTCCGTCATGGCCGGGCTTGTCCCGGCCATCCACGACTTCCTTGATAGCAGCAAAGACGTGGATGCCCGGGACAAGCCCGGGCATGACGGCTTTGCCTACGCCTTCTTCAGCTTCAGCCGTTCCAGAATGCTGCCCAGAATTCCCTTCGGCAGGAAGATGATGAACAGCACCAGGAGCAGGCCGTAGACGAGATTGTCCCAGCCGACCGCCTTGGTGCCGAAACCGATGCGCAGGATTTCGGCGAGCAGGATGGTGATGATGGCGCCGACAGTGGGGCCGAGCGAAACGTAGAGGCCGCCGACGATGGCGGCGAACACCATCTGTAGCGACACCGCGATGCCGCTCACCGTATCAGGCGAGATGAACATCTGGTACTGGCAGTAGATCGCGCCGGCGAGCGCCGTCATCAGCGCGGAGACCAGCGTGATCTTGAGCTTTTCGGCCGTGACGTTGACGCCGGCCGCGGCGGCGGCGTCCTCGTCCTCCGAAATCGCCTCCATGGCATAGCGCGCCATGGAGCGGTCGACCCAGTTCCAGACGACGAGGCCGACCACCCAGACGAACAGCGCGATCAGATACCATGTCGTCTTGTCGTCGAACTGTAGCGCCCAGATGCCGCGGTCGCGGTTCGGCGTCAAGCCGAGCGAGCCGCCGGTATATTCGCGCGTTGCGGTGATAACCTGGAGCACGATGCCTGACAGCGCCAGCGTCACCAGCACGAAATAGTGGCCGGTAATGCGGAAGCGAAAACAGGGATAGGCGACGATCAGCGCCAGCACGCCGGCCAGCAGCATGCCGACGGGAATGCCGATCCAGGGCGTGATGTGGAGGTGGTTCCACAATAGCGCGGTGACGTAGGCCCCTACCCCCATGAAGCCGCCATGGCCGAGCGAGACGAGGCCAAAGCGGCCCATGATCGACCACGAGGTATAGGCGAACGACCAGATCAGGATCAGCACGAGAATGTGCAGATGATAGGGATCGCGATAGACGAAGGGCAGCGCGATCAGTACAGCGAGGCCGACGGCCCAGGCGGCGTAACGCGAATTCACGAGCGCCTCGCAAACAGGCCCGCGGGCCGAATGAACATCATGACGATGAAGAAGGCGAAGGCCAGCACGTAGCCCCATTCGAGGTCGGAGAACAGGCCGCCCAGCGAGATGATCTCGGCGAACACGAACGCCGCGATGAAGCCGCCTACGAAATTGCCGAGCCCGCCGAGCACGCAGATCAGGAAGGTGATCGGACCGAACGACAGCCCGACAAAGGGATGCACGTCATATTGCAGCACGAGCAGGCACGCGGCGAGGCCGGCGAGCGCGCCGCCGAGCGCGGAGGTGATGAGATAGATGCGCCTGGTGTCGACGCCCATCAGCGACATGATCTGGCGGTCCTGCGCGATGGCGCGGATCGCGGTGCCGGTGAAGGTTCGCGTCATGAAGAGATAGACGGCCACCATGCCGATCAGCGCGGCGATAAAGGACAACAGCCGTGAGTAGCTGAAATGCATCTCGCCGAATGCCAGCACCGGCAGGCGGATGCCGAGATTCCTGAAATCGATGCCGAAGGCGACGGTGGCAAAGCTTTGCAGGATGAACAGCACGCCGCCAGTGGCGAGCAACTGGTTGACCGGCGGCGCGGTCAGCAGCGGCTCGATGACGAGGAAATGCAGCAACGCCCCGAGCGCCGCGACCAGCAGGATCGCAAAGGGAGCGGCGACCCAGTACGGCAAGCCGAACACCTGGACCATGTAGTACATGCCGTACATGCCGATCATCACGAGCTCGGCGTAGCAGATCCAGGTGACGTCGATGACGCCGAAGATCAGATTGAGCCCGAGCGCGAGCAGCGCCAGCACGCCGCCGAGCAGGATGCCGTTGATCACGGCTTCCAGCAGGAAGATGTCGAAGACGTCGAGAAAGCCCTGCATCGTTTTTTATCCCGGCTTCGCTTCACCTCTCCCGCTTGCGGGGGAGGTCGGATCGCATCGACAGATGCGATCCGGGTGGGGGAAATTCTCTCCGCGCGGGCGGTGTGACTCGCGGAGAGTCTCCCACCCCAGCCCTCCCCCGCAAGCGGGAGAGGAGGCGCAGTGTGCATGCGGTAGCCGCTCGGCCAATCTCATCATCACACCCCGAGATATGCCTGCTTGATGGTGTCGCTGTTCAAGAGTTCCTCCGACGAGCCGGAGGCGCGGATAGTGCCGGCTTCCAGCAGGTAGGCGCGGTCGACGACCTTCAGCACCTGCTGCACGTTCTGCTCGACGATCAGCACGGTGAGGCCGGAGGCGCGAATGCGCTTGACCAGTTCGAACACCTGCTGCACCACGACGGGCGCGAGACCCGCGGAAGGCTCGTCAAGCAGCAGTAACTTCGGATTGGACATCAGCGCGCGGCCGATCGCGCACATCTGCTGCTCGCCGCCGGACATGGTGCCAGCCATCTGGTGGCGGCGCTCCTTCATGCGCGGGAACAGATCGAACACGAATTCGAGCCGCTCGGCATATTGCCCGCGGGCGCCCGGCATGTAGGCGCCCATCTTCAGATTGTCGTCGACGGTCAGGCGTGGAAACAGCCGGCGGTTCTCCGGCACATGCGCGATGCCGAGGCTGACGATGCGGTGCGGCGGCGTCGCCAGCACATTGGTGCCTTCCATTTTGATGGTGCCCCTGGTCGGGCGGATCAAGCCGGAGATCACCCGCATCAGAGTCGTCTTGCCGGCGCCGTTCGGGCCGATCACGCCGACCGCCTCGCCCGCCTTGACGTCGAGGTTGACGCCAAACAACGCCTGAAAGCTGCCATATCCCGCATCGACCGATCGCAGTTCAAGCATGGGGCTGGATCCCTGCGCGGCGGCGCGCTTCGGCGGCCGCGGCCTGCGTCGAATCCGCATCGGTGCCGAGATAGACCTCGATCACGCGCGGATCGCTCGCGACCGCGCTCGGCAGCCCTTCCGAAATCTTCTCGCCGTGATCGAGCACCATGACGCGATCGACCACGCGCATCAAAACACCCATGATATGTTCGACCCAGATGATGGTGATGCCGAGCTCGTCGCGGATCTTTCGCAGCATGTCGGCGGCCTGGTCCATCTCATGCTCGTCGAGCCCGCCGAGGCTCTCGTCGGCGAGCAGCAGTTTTGGCCCGGTGGCGAGCGCTTTCGCGAGCTCGAGCTTCTTCAGCCCCGCCGCGCCGAGCGTGTCGACGGTGGCGTGGCGATTGGTCGGCAGGCCCACCATGGCGAGCGCCTTCTCGGCGGAAGCATCCGCTTTGGCGCGGCTGTGACGGCCCTGGCCGTAGAAGCCGGCGAGCTCCACGTTCTCGAAGATGGTGAGACGGCGGAACGGCCGCGGAATCTGGAAGGTGCGGCCGATGCCGCTGTTGATGATGGCATGCGGCGCGGTGCCTGCGATCTGGCGGCCGTCGAACTCGATCGAGCCTGCCGTCGGCACCAGGGTGCCCGACAGCATGTTGAAGATCGTGCTCTTGCCGGATCCGTTCGGGCCGATCAGGCCGAGGATCTCGCCCTGATCGACCTTGAACGACACGTTATTGACCGCGGTGAAGCCGCCAAAGCGTTTGACCAAACCGTTGACGACCAGCACCGCCGGTACTCCGTTCGCTCGCTTACTGGTTGGAGAAAGTGGTGCCCTTCGGCAGGGGCAACACCGCCTCGCGCTGCGCCTGGCTCTTCGGCCAGACCACATGGGACTTGTCGTCGACATACTGGATGACGACGGGGAACGAGCGCTCGTTCTGCCCGGCCATCTGCGTGCCCTCGCCGTGGAACTTGACGCCGAAGCCGAGCATGGTGCCGCCTTCGGCGATATCGGTGTCGAGCGCAGCCTTGCGCAACGCGTCCGGATCGACGCCGCCATACTTCTTGATGGCGCGCGGCATCACCTCGGTCAGGAACAGATAGGTGTTGGAAGCAGCCATGCCGACATGGGCGGATCGGATCGCCACCCCGGGCTTGAGCTTGTCGAACTCCTCGCCGACCATCTTGATGACCGGCGGCAGCTTCGGGTCCATCGATTTCTGGTTGGCGAGCCAGATCGAGATGGGGTCGGTGTTGAAGACGTAGTTGACGTCGGTGCCTAACCCTTCCTTGAGCTTTTCGTAGACGCCGTAACCGGCGCCGTGGCCGACCAGCGCGGCGAATTTCAAGCCCTGCTCGCGCGCCTGACGCCCGAACAGCGTGATGTCCGGATTGTAGCCGGTGTGGAAGATCACGTCGGGCCGGGCCCGCTTGAGCTTGGTCACCAGCGCGGACAAATCCGGCGCGGTGGCGGCATAGCCTTCCTTCAGCACGACCTGGAAACCGGCCTTCTTGGCGCCGGCCTCGTTGCCCTTGGAGACGTCGACGCCGTAGGCGCCGTCCTCATGGATGATGGCGACGCGCAGGTCCTTCGGCTCCTTGCCGAGCTTCTCCTTTGAGTTTTGCGCGATGAAATCCATCGTCATCATGCCGAACTGGTCGCCGCTCGCCTGCGGGCGG
Organism: Bradyrhizobium lablabi; assembly: GCF_018129385.1. Taxonomy (GTDB): domain Bacteria; phylum Pseudomonadota; class Alphaproteobacteria; order Rhizobiales; family Xanthobacteraceae; genus Bradyrhizobium; species Bradyrhizobium lablabi_C. Next base: position 107,439 of record NZ_JAFCLN010000019.1, on the reverse strand, counting down.
AACACGTATTTGAAGTTCTTGTCAGCGAGCACGGCGGAGGAGATGCAGGTGGTGATCCACATGAACTTCTTGAGCTGCTCGACGCGGGCGGCCACCGGCACGCACTGCGCGGAGGAGAAGAAGCCGAGCAGCATGTCGACCTTTTCCTGCTCGATCAGGCGGACCGCCTCGTTGATGGCGACGTCCGGCTTGCTTTGGGCGTCGGCATAGATCGCCTCGACCTTGTAACCTTCGACGCCGGTCTTGGCGTATTGGTCGAGCATGATCTTGGCGCCGGTATATTGCAGCTCCGAGCCGCCGCCTGCGAGCGGGCCCGTCAGGTCGTAGATCACGCCGATCTTGATCTTTTTCTCCTGGGCGACGGCGGAAGACGCCATCCCCAGCGCCGCGATCGCGGTAACAAGCCCAACGGCAAGGCGCGTAGCTTTGTGCCCCGGCATTCAAACCTCCCTGGAATTGTGCTTTTTGTTTTTCTTGGTCTTGTTGGCGCCTATCACAGGGGGAGTGCCGCCCGATGTCAAGCGCATTGGGCTGCGTCTGCCCAGCGCAGGCACAATCGGGGATCAGCCAAGTCTGCAACGCAGGGTTACGCCGCCAGTTGCGTTTCCAGAAAGGCGGTCACGAAGCGCGGCATCGCCGCCGTGATATCGTTGCGCTTCCGCACCAGATGGATGGCGCATAGTTCGGGCGAGGCCTGGCGCGCGAGATTGGCCTCGATCACGCCGCGGAGTTCCTCGCCGGACAGATCGGATTGCAGGATGCGGATCATCGCAAACGATGTGCCGGTGTCGATACAGTCCCAATGATCGCCGGCGCGATAATCCGCGGGCGTCAGCCCGGTTTCCTCTTCGGCTTCGCGCGCGATGCTGCCGGGAATGTCGACGGCACCATCCCTGATGTCGTCGAGGTCGGGCGTGCCGGCCGGAAAATAGATGCGGCCGGCATTGGCGGTGTGCGCGCTCATCTCGCCGAGCACGAAGGCGCCGTCGGAAGAGCGTAGCGCGCCCATCCCGAAACCGTTGAACACCTCACCGTCCGGAAAGCCCCAGTCGCGCCAGGCAAGGAAGCTGGCAAAATCGGTCTCGAAATAATCGGCGCTGATCGCGTCCCTCGACAAGCTCGCATTGCGGGCGAGCAGCACGCGGCCGTTCCACAGCTTTGGCCTGATGCGCTGCTGATCGGCAAAGTGCGCATCGATCTCGGCCCGCCGCGCCTGCGCGAACGGCCATGCCCACTGCGTCACCCGCAAATCAAGCGTGGTGACGCGATGAATGCGCGCGGCAGTCACGAACAGCGACTACTTCGTGCCCGTGCCCGTCGTCTTCTTGGCGTTCTCGACGAACTTGTTGGTCCAGGTCTTGCTGACGTCGATATTGGCCTTGGCGACTTCGGGCGAGCCCTCGCTGAACACGGCGAGCACGGCGTCGGCACCCTTGGGGTCCATCAGGCCTGACGTCGAATACATCGGGATCGTGTTTTTCAGCGCCGCCAGATACAGCTCCTTGTTCTTGCCGACAATCTCGTCCGGCATCTTTGCCATGATCTCTTCCGGCGTGTGCGAGTGGATCCAGTTCAGCGTGGCGACGATCGCATTGGTCAGCGCCTGGGCTTCCTTCTCATGTGACTTGATCCAGGCGACCGTCGAATAGAGCGATCCGCCCGGATATTCGCCGCCCAGCATCTCGATCGTGTCCTTCTGCGTGCGGGTGTCGGCGAGGATCTTCAGATCCTTGTACTCGCCCTGGAGCACGGTGACGGAGGGATCGAGCATCACGGCGGCATCGATCTGGCCCTGCTGCATGGCGGCCACCGCGGTGGCGCCAAGGCCGACGCCGATCACGGACGCGCTGGTGGGGTCGAGACCGTTCTTCTTGAGAAGATATTTGAGGAAGAAATCGGTCGAGGAGCCCGGCGCGCTGACGCCGACCTTCTTGCCGGCGAGATCCTTGATCGACTTGATGCTGGCCGTGGTCTTTGGCGACACCACCAGCACGAGGCCGGGATAACGGTCATAGACGACGAAGGATTGCAGCTCCTGCTTCTTGGCCGCGAGGTTGACGCAATGGTCGAAATAGCCGGAGACCACGTCGGCGCTGCCGCCGAGCACTGCCTTGAGCGCATCCGAGCCGCCCTTGAGGTCGACCAGCTCGACCGCCACCCCCGCCTTCTCATACTCCCCGAGCTGCTTGGCCAGCACGGTCGGCAGGTAGCAGAGGCAGGCGCCGCCGCCGACCGCGATCGTGACCTTGCTTTGCGCCGCCGCAATGCCAGTGGTGAGCGCCAGCGCCAGCAGCGTTCCGGCCAGACGGCTGAAGAGTTTTTGCATGAATTCCTCCATTTTGGCCGGGAAGATAGTGCAGCGGGCGGGACTTGAGAAGGAGACTTTGGGCCATGGCACATCTGCCGGGGCAACCGTGACGGAAGCGCTTTATTCCACCGCGTGCGGGCGATCTTTTGCGCCATTGCAACTTTTCAGCCTGGCCGCGGCGGCTTAGCATCCACGGCACAAAAACAAGCCCAGGGAGGATTCCATGAACCGCATCGTTGCTGCGTTCTCGCTGACGGCCGCCTTTGCCGCCGGCTGCGGCGTCACGCATTTCCTGCGCCCGGCGCTCGCCGCCGAGAACATCACCGCGCAGGTCATTCACACCGGTGAACTGGAAGGCGACGCGCTCAGCCCGGTCGCGCCCAATGGCATGCGCAACAAGGTGCTCGCCGTGGCCGACGGCATGACCATCGCGATGCAGGACGGCAGCCCGCCAAAGCACCTGCACGCCAATTCGCACGAAATCCAGTATATCCTGGAAGGCACCGGCACGATCTGGCTCGGCGACAAGGAAGTGACGGTGAAGCCAGGCGACCTCGTCATCATCCCGAAAGGAACGCCGCATGCCGGCACCAAGCCCAGCGGCCGCACCATCAAGGCGATCGCGATCAAGACGCCGCCGCAGGCGCCTGACGATACGAAGCTGTTGAATTGAGGCACCGGCCTCTCCGCCGTCATTGCGAGCGAAGCGAAGCAATCCATGCCGCCACGAAGGAAGTATGGATTGCTTCGTCGCTTCGCTCCTTGCAATGACGAGTGGTAAGACCTACCCCCTGCCCTCCGCCGCGGCGGGGCGCCAGACCAAGAGCCGCCGCTCGACCAGCGTCACGCCGAAATCGATCAGGATGACGAAGGCGGACAGCACGAACATGCCGGCGAACACGGCGGCGACGTCAAAGATGCCTTCGGCCTGCTGGATCAGATAGCCGAGGCCGGCCGCAGAGCCGAGATACTCGCCGACCACGGCGCCGACCACGGCAAAGCCCACGGCCGTGTGCAGCGAGGAGAACATCCAGGACAGTGCCGACGGCCAGTAGACGTGCCGCGTCAACTGCCGCTCGTTCATGCCGAGCATGCGGCCGTTGTCCAGCACCGTGGCCGAGACTTCCTTGACGCCCTGATAGACGTTGAAGAACACGATGAAGAACACCAGCGTCACCCCGAGCGCGACCTTCGACCAGATGCCGAGGCCGAGCCACAGCGCAAAGATCGGCGCCAGCACGACGCGCGGCAGGGCGTTGATCATCTTGACATAGGGATCGAACACGGCGGCGACGCGCGGCTGGCGCGCGAACCAGAAGCCGACCAGTATGCCGGCGATCGAGCCGATCACGAAGGCGAGGGCCGATTCCAGCAGCGTGATGAACAGGTGCTTCCAGATCACGCCGCTCGAAAACCATTTGACGATCTGGCTGGCGACATCGATGGGGGTGGAGAAGAAGAACGGCGGTAGCAGGATCTTTCCGAACACCGGCACCGTAGCGAAGAGCTGCCACAGCGCCAGCGCGACCACGGCGACCAGGATCTGCAATGCGAGAAGCGTAAGGCGCGACATGTTCTAGCCACCCGTCGTCCCGGCGAAAGCCGGGACCCATAACCACCGATGCTGGTTGCTTGAACAAAGCCGTCGGCCACCGTCTTCCATCAATTCGGCCGCGGCGTATGGGTCCCGGCGTTCGCCGGGACGACGGTGTGGATTCCTCCTGCCACAAAGCGACATCAGCCGGCTCCCGCCGCTTGGGTAGACTGCGCGTAGCCCTTCATCACCTCGTCCTTCAAGACGCTCCAGATTTCCCGGTGCAGCTCGTGAAATTCCTTTTCCATCCGCACCTCGGAAATGTCGCGCGGCCGCTTGAGCGTCACGCGCCAGTCGCCGATGATGCGCGCGGACGGGCCGGCCGACATGATGACGACGCGGTCGGCGAGCGCGATGGCTTCCTCCAGATCGTGGGTGACGAACAGCACCGCCTTGCGGTCGGCATTCCAGAGCTCCAGCAAGAGATTGCCCATGATCTGGCGGGTCTGGGCATCGAGCGGCCCGAACGGCTCGTCCATCAAGAGGATCTTGGGATCGCGAATCAGCACCTGCGCCAGGCCAACTCGTTTTCTCTGGCCGCCGGAGAGCATGTGAGGGTAGCGGCCCGCGAAGGCGCCGAGGCCGACCGACGTCAGCCATTTTTGCGCACGCGCACGGGCTTCCGTGTGCGACACGCCCTTGATCTCGAGCCCGATCGCGACATTGTCGAGCGCGGTCTTCCACGGAAACAGCGCATCGGCCTGGAAGAGATAGCCGGCGTCGCGGTTCAGCCCGGTCAGCGGGGCATCGAAGATGCGCACCGCGCCCGCAGCTGGCTTCAGCAGCCCGGCGGCGACGTTCAGGAGGGTCGATTTTCCGCAGCCGGTCGGGCCGACGATGGCGACGAACTCGCCCTGCTCCACGGAAAGGCTGGCCTTTTCGACCGCGGTATAGATGCGTGCATCGGCAAGGCGAAACGCCACCGTCGCATCCTCCAGCGCAACCGCCGTTGGCATTCTGCCGCCCACTCTCGCTCCTTCCGGATTTGATGGATGCCTTAGCGGTTACGCGCGGCAAGTTCAACGCGGCATTGCAGCATCGTTGCCGAGCGCTGCCTGCGAAGTCCTGCGGCCGATCTCGAATCCGGTTGAACCAGAGTTTACCAGCCGTGACCGAACCCTGAACGGAACGGCGCGTTTCCATTGACTGGCGCATAATCATATCAAGATCAGCGCGGTTGCGGAGAAACGCCCATGACAAAACCTGGCGCGGACACGACGTCGCTCGCCCCATCCGAACATCGGATCCAGCTTCGCCGCGCCGTGGTCGCGTCAACGATCGGAACCACGATCGAATGGTATGATTTTTTCCTCTACAGCACCGTTACCGGCCTCGTCTTCGCAAAGCTGTTTTTCCCGCACTCCGATCCGTGGGTCGGTACGCTGGAGGCGTTCGCCATCTATGCCGTGGGCTTCATCGCCCGTCCGGTCGGCGCCGCCATTTTCGGGCATTTCGGAGACCGCATCGGCCGCAAGTCGACGCTGATTGCAACGCTGCTGCTGATGGGCCTGGCCACCGCCGCGGTGGCCCTGGTGCCGACCTACGAGAGCATCGGCATCTGGGGCGCCGTGATCCTGACTGCCTTGCGATTCATCCAGGGCGTCGGCGTCGGCGGTGAGTGGGGCGGATCGGTGCTGATGTCGATGGAATGGGCGCGCGACAACCGATCGCGCGGGCTGATCGCGTCATGGCCCCAGTTCGGGGCGACGTGCGGACTGTTCCTGGCCAATCTCGCGGTGCTGGCATTGAGCCAGATGTCCGGCGAACAGTTTCTGGCCTGGGGCTGGCGGATCCCGTTCGCACTCAGCATCGTCCTGGTGGGCCTCGGCCTCTATATCCGGCTCGGCATTCTGGAAACGCCGGTGTTCGCCAGATTGCTGGCCGAGCGCAAGATCGACCGCACGCCGATGCTATCGGCAATCAGGCAGCATCCGAAGGAAATCGTGCTCTCCGCCTTTGCGCGCATGGCCGAGCAGGCGCCCTTCTACATCTTCACGGCCTTCATCTTCTCCTACGGAATCGGCACGCTGCATGTCTCGCGCAACTTCCTGCTGACCGCGGTGCTGACGGCATCCGTCCTGTCCTTTGTCTCGATCCCGCTGTTCGGGCACCTGTCCGACCTGTATGGCCGCAAGAACATCTACATGGCCGGGGCGGCTGTAACCGGCATCTTCGGCTTCATCTATTTCGCGATGCTCAACACGGGATCCGAACCACTCATCTTCCTTGCGACGGTTCTTTCGCTGATTCCGCACGACATGATGTATGGCCCGCAAGCCGCGCTGATCGCCGAAAGCTTTACGGGAGAGCTGCGCTACAGCGGTTCCTCGCTCGGCTACCAGCTTGCTTCCGTCATCGCCGGCGGCCCGGCGCCGCTGATTGCAACCTGGCTGTTCGGCACGTTCCAATCGTCCACTGCGATCGCGGCCTACATTGCCGTCTGCGCCGTCGTCAGCCTCGTCGCGACCGCCCTGATGATCGACCGCACCGGCAAGGACATCAGCGGCGCGCGTGCCTATGACCGCCGGCCGCGGGAGGACTCGACCGCCCGCCAGCCGAACCCGCCGCCACCGCAGGCATCCGCGGCGCATTAGGCCGGCCTCACCCAAGTTCAACCAACCGCTGCAACGTGCTAGGTGATGGAGATCCTCCCTGGGGGAGGGTGAGAACCATCGAGGCTTCGAAGAGCTCAATGCCCCCTGCCCCGCTGATCGCCTACAAGCAGGTAACCAAGACCTTCGATGGCGGCCGCGTGGTGGCGGTGGCTGATGTCTCGCTCGAGGTAGCCGAGGGTGAATTTTTGGCCATCGTCGGCGGCTCCGGCTCGGGCAAAACCACGCTGCTGCGGTTGGCCAACCGGCTAATCGAGACGGACGGTGGCACCATCACGGTTGAAGGCGAGGATGTCGGCCGCGCCGATCCGATACGTCTGCGGCGGCGGATCGGCTATGTCTTCCAGAGCGGCGCGCTGTTTCCGCACATGAGCGTGGCTGAAAATGTCGGCGTCACGCCAAAGCTGCTGGGCTGGCCGGCCGCGGAAATATCCGCGCGCGTCGACGAACTGCTCGACCTGGTGCGGCTCGACCGCGCGGCCTATCGCGACCGCCTGCCGCACGAGCTTTCCGGCGGACAGCGCCAGCGCGTCGGCGTGGCGCGGGCGCTGACCGCAAAGCCGCGCATCGTGCTGATGGACGAGCCGTTCGGCGCGCTCGACCCCCTCACCCGCGATGCCCTTGGCGATGATTATCGCGAGCTGCACCGCAAGCTTGGACTGACCACGGTCATGATCACCCATGACATGACCGAGGCCATCCTGCTCGCCGACCGCATCGCGGTGATGCATGGCGGCAAATTGCTGGCGCAGGGCACCCCTCGCGAGCTTGCCGCGAGTGGCGATGTATATGTCGGCGAACTCTTGCGCACGCCGCGGCGGCAGGCCGAGCGGCTGAGCGACGCGCTGCCGCGGGACGGCGCGGCATGAATTTTTTCCCCGATCCCCGCTGGAGCGAGGCGCTTTCGCACCTGCCCGATTATCTCGGCAATCATGTACGCGTCAGCGTCACCGCGCTCGTACTCGGGCTTGCGGTGAGCTTGCCGCTCGCCATCCTCTCGCGCCATCGCCCGGTGCTGCGCGGCGCGCTGCTCGGGCTGGCCAGCATCGTGCAGACGGTACCGGGGCTGGCGCTGCTCGCGCTATTCTATCCGCTGCTGCTGGCGCTGGCCGCGCTCTCGCTGTCATGGTTCGGCGTTGGCTTTTCCGCGTTCGGCTTCCTGCCTGCGGTGCTGGCGCTGGCGCTCTATTCGATGTTGCCGGTGCTGCGCAACACCATCACGGGACTATTGGGCGTCGATGCCCAAATCCTGGAGGCGGCGCAGGGCGTCGGCATGACGCCGCGGCAATCGCTGTTCTCGGTCGAGCTGCCGCTGGCGCTGCCTGTCATGATGGCGGGCATCCGCACCGCCGCGGTGTGGGTGATCGGTACCGCGACGCTGTCGACGCCGATCGGCCAGACCAGCCTCGGCAATTACATCTTTGCGGGCCTACAGACCCAGAACTGGGTGTTTGTGCTGTTCGGCTGCTTCGCGGCCGCGGCGCTGGCCCTCGCGGTCGATCAACTGCTGGCGCTGATCGAAAGCGGCGTGCGCTACCGAAGCCGCCTGCGCACCGCGCTCGGCGGCATCGGGATTTTGGCGCTGGTTGCCGCCACGCTGGTGCCGGCAATGGCGCGCTCGTCGTCGAATTATACCGTCGGCGCAAAGACCTTTGCCGAACAATATGTACTGTCATCGCTGATCGCGCAGCGGCTGCGCGCGGCGGGACTGTCGGCCACATCGCGCGAGGGGCTTGGCTCCAACGTGATTTTTGACGCGCTCGCATCCAACGATATCGACGTTTATGTCGACTATTCCGGCACGCTGTGGGCCAACCAGTTTCATCACAGCGATATTCTCCCTCGCGAGGAATTGCTGCGCGAATTGAAGACCATCCTTACGAAGCAGAACATCACGCTGTTCGGCGAGCTTGGTTTTGAGAATGCCTATGCGCTGGTGATGCCGAGGAAGCGCGCCGCGGAGCTCGGCATCAGGAGCATCGCCGATCTCGCCGCGCGGGCGCCGGCGCTGTCGATTGCGGGCGACTACGAGTTTTTCTCGCGGCCGGAATGGGCGGGTATCCAGAAGGCCTATGGGCTCGCGTTCCGGACGCAGCGGCAGATGCAGCCGGACTTCATGTATGCGGCGGTGGCGAGCGGCGAAGTCGACGTGATCGCCGGCTATACCAGCGACGGGCTGATCGCGAAGTACGATCTGGTGGTGCTGGAGGATCCGAAGCACGCGATCCCGCCTTATGATGCGATCGTGCTGCTGGCGCCGAAGCGCGCGGAGGATGAGAGGTTGAAGGCGGCGCTGCGGCCGTTGCTCGGCAGGATCGACATCGCAGCGATGCGCGAGGCCAATCTGCGCGCGGCGGGGAACGACGCGGCAAGTTCGCCGGATGCGGTGGCGCGGTGGCTGTGGGAGAAGGTGGGGAAGTAGTTTTTCGTCATTGCGAGCGACGCGAAGCAATCCATGCATCGACTCGCCGCGCTATGGATTGCTTCTCTTCGCTCGCAATGACGGTGGTAACCGTCAGAGCCCCTTGATCAATCCTGCATCGATCAGCAGGCGGTTGAAGCGCCGCGCCTCGGCACCCTTGTTGCAGGTGTAGAACACGCCGCTACAGCGGAGCATGATCTTTTTCTGCTCGGCGAAGGTGGGATCGAGCGGCACGCCGGCGGCATCCTGGATCACGATCGGCAGGTAGGAAGCATCTAGCTTGTCCAGCGCCGACGAGAGGTCGCGGGGCGTGAAGTTGACGGTGTCGATGGCGTAATAGGTGGAAAAATAGCGCGGGTCCGACGTCATCAGGCGCTTTGCCAGCGTGGCGCGGTCGATGCCGGGCTCGATCATCTTTTGCGAGATCGCGGGCTGATGATCGCCGAAGCGCACGATCAGGAACTGCTCGTCGGGATAATCCTGCTTGAGGCGCGCGACGAATTTTCCGTAGTCCTGCGCGGTCATGGATTGCCGGCGGATATATTCGTCGATGTCGGCGGTATTGCCCGGCGCCTTCCAGTCCGGCGTCAGCTCGGGCCGGTAGACGTCGGTCCACGGGAAATGATTGGCCGTCAGATACAGGAACATGAAGACCGGCGCGCGCGAGGGCGCCTCGCGCTCGAACACTTTCAGCGCCTGGTCGTAGTAGAAACTGTCGGGCTGCATGTCCTCGTTCACGCCCATCGCGGCCATGTCGATGAAATCTTCCACGCCGGTCGCCTTCTGGAACGTGCGGGCGCTGAGGAAATCGCCATAGGTCGGATAGAGCGAAACGGTCTTGTAGCCGCAGTGCTGGAGGGCGGCCGGCAATCCGCGCGTCACCCGTCCGGCGGCGATGCGCGTGACGTAGAATTTCAAGTCGCCGAACGAGCGCGCCGACAGGCCGGTCACGACGCTGAACTCGGTGTACCAGGTCGGTCCGCCCGTCGCCTCCGCGACAAAGGTGCGCTGCTTGCCGTCAAAGGACTTGAAGAAGCCGGCATAGTCGGCCGGCACCTTGATGCCGGGCGCGGTACGGACATCGAAGCTGGACTCATCCAGCAGCATGATGACGTGCGGGCGCTTGACCGTGGTATCGCAATCCGTCGGCGGCGCGAGCGTGCTGGTGGCGGCGTGCGCGCCGCGCGCCAGGGGAAGCGAGGGCTGCGCCGGCGGGTCGGCCTCGATCCAGCCGGTCGACGTCAGATGCGACACCGCGACCACGCCTGATCGAGCGAGGCTGGAGATGTGGTTGACGCCCTGGAACGGCTCCCACGGCTGCTCCGGTTTCGCGATCGCCATGAGCGAGATCGCGGCGGTGGCGAATACCAGCAGCGCGAACGAGATTTTGCGGCTGATGCGGAACGGATCGGTGCGCCAGATCACCCACAGCGCGGGCACGGCAGCAACCGCGGCGATCAGCAGCGGCATCTTCAGCCGGGGAAACACCGACAGCAGGAATGAAAACGTGTCGCGGTCGATGATCAGGAAGTCGAGGAAGGTGACCGAAAGCTGGAGGATGTCGAATTTGAAGCGCGAAAATGCGATCAGCGTGACGGTCAGGATCAGCGACAGCGCGGCCGCGATGCCGGGGCGCGGCAGGAATACCAGCACGAGACAATTGGCGAACAGCCAGGCAAGCAGCGCCAGGGTAATCGCGAACGGCCCGTATTCGGTGGTGAACAGCGCATAGAGCGCGCCAAGATGCAGCGCGGCGACGCAGCCAATGCCGATGGCCGCGACGCCGCTGACGGCGGCGGTTGAAGACGGGCGGGATTTCGGCGCGGGCGCCATAGGCAGGACGCAACACACCCGGCACAATCGAAAACCTGGGCTGGCGAAGGCCAGGAGGCGCACGCGGCTAGCCGGTTTTCACAGCGTGTCACAAAACCGTATTGGAAACGTCATGAACGCGCAATGAATTTACCGAGCCGCCGCTCGGCTCGGTAAATTTCGACCTACGCCTAAAGTCGGAACACGCCGGCGGTCAGCGCGCCGTCCCGGTCGTGCTGCCGCCCGACGGGCTTTCGGCCGGCGGCGGCGCGGTATTCTTGGCCGTGGATCCCGGCGTGCCGCTTGGGCCGGGGTTGATCTCAACATGGTTCACCCGCCCCGGCCCCCAGATGAGGACGACGAAGAGCAACGCCACGGCCGCGATGATGGCGGCGATCGCGGTGGTACGGGTCGAGTTTTCCTTCTGACGATCATCCATGTCGAATTCCCGGTTCGTTAGGTTTACGGATTGCAAGGTTAGGGATTGCAAGGCTTCAGCGTCTTGATGGCGTTCTCGGCCTCGGCGCGCGTCGGATAGATGGTGTCGCTCGCCACCGTGATGTTGGGCGTGTCGGCCTTGGGCGTCTGATCGACGACCGTGCATTGCCTGGTCAGCGAATTCAGCACCACATAGAACGCGGGGCCCTTTGCAGGTTGCGCGACGGCGGAACCTCCAAGAGAACCTCCAAGAAAACCTCCAAGAAAAACTCCAAGGATCAGGACCAGCGCCACAACGGTAACTGGCTTCATGGCAACCTCCGCTCAATGATCTCAGGCCGCCCAGCGAACCAGACTCAGGAACAGCACCAATACGATCGCGCCGACGAGGCCGCCGATGAACACCCATCGGCGCAGCGGCGTGTTGAGGATGATCTCGCCCCCGCGCGCTTTCTCGGCCGGATATGGCTCTTTCGGCGGCGGAGCAGGTTGCGGCGGACCTTCCCTGACCATGCTGCGCGTTCCCTCGTAACGCAGCCGACTGACTGCATGCCGGAGCAACGCCGGCGGCTTCGCCATCGTTCCCGCGTCAATCCGTCCGCGCGTTCCGTGGAGGGAACCAGAGCCTGCCTTAGCGCTGGGCAATTCCGGCAATAAAAAGATCGAGGACCGCCTCCGCCGTGCGTTCGGCTTCCGCATCGTTGACGCCCCAGCGCGGGAAATGGCCGTCGATATTCATGCGGGCAAAGCCGTAGACCAGCGCGCGGCCGGCGATCTGCACCTGCTTCAGGTCGGTGACGCGCAATTGTCCCTTCGCAAAGGCTTCCGCCAGCGTGCGTCCGGTCAGGTCGATCAGTTCGTTATTGTCGCGCGAGACCTGCACGGATTTGTCGTGATCGAAAAAGCGGCGGCTGGAGAGGATCTCGAAATGGGTCGGATTGCGCATCGCCCAGCGCAGATAGGCAAGGCCGAGGTGGCGGAATCGCGCAAGCGGATCGTCCGCCGGCGCCTCCGTGAGAGCGGCCTCGATTTCGGCACGAAAGCGCCGCTGCGCCTCTTCGGCCACCGCGGTCATCAGCGCTTCCCGGCTCGGAAAATGCCGGAACGGCGCCCCCGGCGAGACGCCCGCGCGGCGCGCGGCCTCGCGCACGCTTAGACCATCCGGACCGCCCTCGCCGACCAGTTGCAACGCCGCGTCGATCAGCACCCGGCGCAGATCGCCGTGGTGATAGGGCTTTTGAGTTGGCGCGCGGCGGGCCGCCGGGCGGCGCGGCTTTGCGGGCAAACGTTTGGCTGAGGGGCGCATTTCGCACCTGTCTAGCATCACCGGCTTGTGAATGTAAGCATCGATTACACAATTGACCCAAACGCTACCCTGCTATGTAACTGATGATTACATAGGCAGGGAGGACGATATGACATCGCATCGGCAAGGCTGGTTCGAGAACTGGCGGCTGTTCTGGGTACTCAGCCTGACGTTAGCAGCGCTCTGCATCTGGATCGCCGCGATGCGGCAGTTCGAGGTCGAGGGCGTGCGAATGGTGATCCGCTTCACGGCGCGCACCTCGCTGCTGTTCTTCTGCCTCGCCTTCTCCGCCGCCGCGCTGGCGCGGCTGTGGCCCAATGGGTGGACGAGATGGCAGCGCCGCAACCGCCGCTATCTCGGCGTCACCTTTGCGGCCTCGCACGGCCTGCATGCCATCGCGATCGGCTGCTTTGCGGCGATGGATCCGGTCGGTTATTCGGCGGCGACCTCGGCGGCCTCCTACATCTTCGGCGGCATCGGCTATGCCTTCATCATTGCGATGGCCGCGACCTCGTTCGACCGCACCGCGGCCGCGATCGGCCCGCGCGCCTGGCGGGCGCTGCACCTCGTCGGCGGCTATTACCTGCTGTTCCAGTTCATGGTGCCGTTCGGAAAAAGGATTCCCGACATGCCGCTCTATGCGCTGTTCCTGATCCCGCTGGTGGCGGTGTTCGCGCTGCGCATGATCAGCATGGCGCAGAAGGGTGCGCCGAGGACGGCGCAGGCGAACTAGCGTTAGTCGTCGCCGACCAGATGAAACTGCCGGCCGAGCCGCCGATGCACCGTGATGACGGCGCGGTCGACGTCGCTGATCAGGCTGTCGCCGAGGGCGACGTTCGGAATCTCCCAGTTGCGCCCGGCCCCCGCTGCTGCACCGGGCAGCGCCTGCAGATCGACCACCCGCGCGGTTTCGCAGCCTGGCTCGCTGCGAAGCGCCGCATTTGCCAGCTCGGTCAACTCCGCCCTGCTCTTGCCGATCGTCATGCCGGCGGCAGCAGGCCAACGCGTTTGGCGATGATCTTGTCCACCACGCGCTTGGGCAGCGTCTTCATCATGCTGATCCGCACCGGATCGGGCACGATGGAGTAGCGCACCTTTGGGCGCGGCAGGGTCAGGGCCGCGAAGACCGTTTCCGCGATCCGCTCCGGCGGCAGGCCGTTGGCGCCAAGCTGAAGCATGAAGGCGCGCATTCGCTCCAGCGCCGGGAAGTAGGGTGAATTCCTGTAGGGGGCGATGTCGAGCTCCTCGGCCTTGCTCCAGATCGGCGTCTTCACAGCGCCGGGCGCGACGATGATGACGTCGATGCCGAACAGCATCAGTTCGCGGCGCAGGCTCTCCGACAGCCCCTCGATGGCGTGTTTCGATGCAGCATAGGCCGCGGTCAACGGATTGCCGTTCTGGCCGGCGACCGAGGAGATCATCACGATCCGCCCCGGTGCCCCCTTGAGCGAGGTATCGGCGCCGAGCAGCGGGCCAAAGGCCTGCGTCGCGATGATCGGACCGATCACGTTGACGTCCATCTGGCGGCGGAATTCGTCCGCCGACAACCCGAGCACGGGTCCTGCCACCGCGATGCCGGCATTGTTGACGAGCCCGGCGAGCTTTTCGCCATTCAGCGCCGCGCGCACGTCGCGGGCGGCCGCCAGCACGGCCGGCTCATCGGTGACATCGAACAATAGAGGTGTGAAACTGGCGCCGAGTTCGCCTTTCAGGCGGTCGGCGTCGGCCTGCTTGCGGACGCTGCCGAACACGCGAAAGCCGCGATCAACCAGCAGTTTGGCGGTGGCCCAGCCGATGCCGGTGGACGCGCCGGTGACGACGATGGATTTCATGGTCGCTTCCCCCTCTGTTCCGGCTTTATGTCAGCATAGCAGAATGGCGGTGCAAGAGCGGATTGCCCGGAACAGGGGGCCCGGACAGGCGGCACCCGGCCTTGATACCGCGTCAAATGGCGCGCGATTTATCGCGCATTGCGCCGGCGGCACCAACACATCGTTAGCCTTAGGTTGCAGAAGGCTGCTGTCCTGTATTTCTACGGCACCCCGGCTTAACCCTGATGTAACGGTGCGGCGGCGATGGTTCCGCCAACAGGCAACAACCGACGGGCTGCCCACGATGGTGCAACAGCCAGCGCAATCGATCATCGGCGAACTGGAAGATGCGGTAAATGGCGGCTCTCCCGCCAAGCGAGTCGCGACCCTGCGGCGCGTGACCGACCTTTTCCTGCATGACGGCGAGCGTCTCAGCGAGGACCAGGTCAAGGTCTTCGACGACGTGCTGTGCCTGTTGATCGCGCGGGTCGAGACGCGCGCGCGGGCCGAGCTCAGCAGGCGGCTGGCGCCGATCGACTACGCGCCGTTCGAAATCATCGAAACGCTGGCTTCCGACGACGAGATCGAGGTCGCCGGCGAAGTCTTGACCCATTCCAGCCGGCTCGGCACCGATGCGCTGGTCAGGATCGCCAGCACCAAGGGGCAGGACCATTTGATGGCGATCTCGGCGCGCGCCGACCTGCCGGAGGCCGTGACCGACGTCATCGTCGACCGCGGCGAAGGAAAGGTGATCCGCAAGCTCGCCAACAACGCCAGCGCAAAATTCTCCGAGGCCGGCTATTCCGGCATGGTCGCCCATGCCGACAGCGACGACGAACTGGTCGAGATCCTCGGCCTGCGCATCGACCTGCCGATGAGGTTCCTGCGCGATCTGCTGCGGCGCGCCAAGGATGCCGTCCGCGACCGCCTGCTCGCCATCGCCCCGCGGACCATTCAGGCGCAAATCCGGCAGGTGCTGGACGACATTGCCCAGGAAGCGCCGATGCCGCCGCCGCGGGATTTCAGCCTCGCCGAGCAGCTCGTCAAGCTGCTGAAGGACCTGAACGAGCTCGACGACGCCGCCATCGTCAAATTCGTCGGCTCAGGGAAATTCGAGGAAGTCGCCGCCGCGCTGGCGGCCCTCAATGACGTGCCGACCGATCTGATGGCACGCGTGCTCGAGGGCCCGCGTTCGGACCTCGTCCTCATTCCCTGCAAATCGGCCGGCCTCGACTGGATGACGGTCGAGACCATCCTGCGTCACCGGCCGTTCCCGCAGCCGATCGGCGAAAAGTCGATCTGGCAGGCGAACCTCGACTACAGCCGGCTGTCGCGGGAGACCGCGCAGCGCACCATCCGCTTCTGGCAGTTGCACAACCGGATCGAGAAGCAGGACACCCGCATCAACGCGGCGTGACGCGTCTGCTGAAGAATGTGGTTGAGCTCTCAGCCTTTGGCGATCGAGACGCGCTCCATCTCATTTTCTTGGGAATCCGCGCGCGAGAATACGGATTAAGCAATGGCGCCTTGATTCTGAAATCGCGAATCTTTTTCGCTTCGAGAAACCACTCGAAACATGCTGCACCAAGAATGTGATTGAACTCTCAGTTCTTCGTTCCTGGCCGGAAACTTTGCTCGACGGCGCTTGGCGAAGAGTCTGGTTGAAGTGTCAACGGCGAGACCGCTCGCGCGATCTCGCCGGGACTATGCCGTTCAAGGCTTAAGATTTCGTGTTGCAGCATCGGGCCTCTGGTTCGAGACGCGCGGCGTTGCCGCGCTCCTCACCATGAGGGTCTGACGTCGTCACGAGACGCTGCCTGACCTCATCCTGAGGAGCACGCGCAAGCGTGCGTCTCGAAGGATGAAAGCCCCCGACCCCTCAGTTCTTCGTCTTGTCGACCAGCGCGCCCTTCTTGATCCACGGCATCATGTCGCGCAGCTTCTCGCCGACCTGCTCGATCGGATGCGCGGCGAGCTTGGCACGCGTCGCCTTGAACGAGGTCTGGTTGACCTTGTTCTCCAGCATCCAGTCGCGGGCGAACTTGCCGGACTGGATGTCGGCCAGCACCTTGCGCATCTCCTTCTTGGTCTCGTCGGTGACGATGCGCGGGCCGGTGACGTATTCGCCATATTCGGCGGTGTTGGAGATCGAGTAGTTCATGTTGGCGATGCCGCCTTCATAGATCAGGTCGACGATCAGCTTCACCTCGTGCAGGCACTCGAAATAGGCCATCTCGGGGGCGTAGCCAGCCTCGACCAGGGTCTCGTAACCGCCCTTGATCAATTCGACCAGGCCGCCGCAGAGCACCACCTGCTCGCCGAACAGGTCGGTCTCGCACTCTTCCTTGAAAGTCGTCTCGATGATGCCGGCGCGGCCGCCGCCGATCGCCGAGGCATAGGACAGGCCGAGGTCATGGGCGTTGCCGGAGACGTCCTTGGCGATCGCGATCAGGCAGGGCACGCCGCCGCCGCGCTGATATTCCGAGCGCACGGTGTGGCCCGGACCCTTCGGGGCGATCATCAGCACGTCGAGGTCGGCGCGCGGGTCGAGCAGGTTGAAGTGGACGTTGAGGCCGTGGGCGAACACCAGGGCTGCGCCCTTCTTCATGTTGTCGTGCAGGTGCTCGCGGTAGATGTCGCCCTGCAATTCGTCGGGCGTGAGCATCATCACGAGGTCGGCCCATTTGGCGGCTTCGGCGACTTCGAGCACCTTGAAGCCGGCATTCTCAGCCTTCTTGGCCGAGGCCGAGCCCTTGCGCAGCGCGATGGCCACTTCCTTGACGCCGGAGTCCTTCAGGTTCAGCGCATGGGCGTGGCCCTGGCTGCCGTAGCCGACGATGGCGACCTTCTTGCCCTTGATCAGGTTCAGGTCGGCGTCGCGATCGTAATAAACACGCATAGTCGTTTCCTCGGGTGGATGGCCAAAATCGGCCGGTTAATCAGGCTGTTAGCTGGATGGGACCCGCCGGTCGCCCGGAAATTTCCGGCGTTGTCTAGAGCATTTTTCGCGCTGTGGGAAACCCGTTTCTGCATGGCGGACTGCGGCATCATGCGTCCATGAAGACGGGATAGAGGGAGGCGAGCAGCAGCAGCGCCATCACGATGTTGAAGGCGCGCACCGCCCGGCGCGAGCTCAGGATCGGCCGCAGCGCGGTGCCGAACAGCGCCCAGGTCACGCAAGAAAAAGCGCCCAGGATCAGGCTGATCACGACCTGGATCACGATGTTGAGCGGGAAGGCGGCGATCGCCGCATAGGCCGTGATGGTGCCGATCACCATCACCCAGCCCTTGGCATTGACCCACTGGAACATCGCCGCGCCCCAGAAGGTCATGGGCCGGCCGCGGCCGCCGCCCTCCTCGTCAGGCCCGTGCGGCTCGGACATGGCGATGTTGGCGGCGAGATAGATCAGATAGGCGACCCCGGCATATTTCAGGATGGTTTGCAGGATCGGATAGGCGATGAAGACGGCACCTAGCCCAACGCCGACCGCGCCGACCATGAAGGCGAAGCCGACGGTGATACCCGCGATATGCGGGATGGAGCGGCGGAAGCCGTAAGTGAGGCCCGAAGACAGCAGCATGATGTTGTTCGGCCCCGGCGTGAAGAACATCACCGTGGCGAACATGACAAAGGCGACGAACAGCGATTGCGACATCCGAACCCTCACGCGATTTTGGGCAGCGCCTGCGGGCGCCTTGCCAGCCACATGACGGCAATGCCGCCGATCACAGTGACCATGCCGGCCAGGCGAAGCGGGCCGAAGGTTTCGCCGAAGACAATGCTCGATGCGGCGGAGCCGACGAACGGCACCAGCAGCGCGAACGGCACCACCTGCGCCGCCGGATAATCCCGCAGCAGCCGGCCCCACAGCCAATAAGCGATGCTGGTGGAGACGCCGCCGAGGAACAGCATGCAGGCAAGGCCCATCAGCGACATGTGCGTCAACGCGTGCCAGGTCGGCTGCGGCCCGTTGCTGAGAAGCGTCAGCGCAAACAGCGGGACGCCGGCGGCAAGGCATAGCCAGGCGAACAGATCGAACATCCGCACGTCCTGCGCGCGACGGAGCAGCAGATTGCCGACCGCAAAGCTGACGGGCGAGATCATCAGCACGGCAAAGGCCCCGACGCTGAAATCATAACCGACGGTGCCGCAGATCATCAGCAGCCCAACCGTGGCGATGCCGATACCGATCGTCTGCGTTCGGGTCGGCCGCTCGCTGAACAACACGGCGGCGAAGGCGATGGTGAACAGCACCTGACTCTGCACGATCACGCTGGTGAGGCCGACCGGCACCCCATGGGCAATGGCAAAGGCCTGCGCCAGGAACTGACCGAGGAACAGCGCGAAACTGATGGCCACCAGCACCGGCCACGCCACGTCGGGCCGGCGCAGGAAAAGACAGGGGATCGCGGCGATGGCAAAACGCAGCGTCGTCATCAGCTCCGGCGAAAACTCGTCGAGCGCGATGCGGCTTGCGACGAACGCAAGGCCCCAGATCACCGCGACAAGGACGGCGATGAAGACGTCGGCCGGCTTCATTTTCCTGGCCCTTTTGTGGCTCTCGTTGGTTAGCTTTGTTCGCCGGCCTTAGGTTTGCGCAGGAGGTAGGTGCCGTGCAGCGGGGCGTGGTAATCGACCGAGACGATCTGGAAGCCGACGTCTGTCAGCATGCGCTCGATCACCCAGCCGAAGGTGGAATACTCGTCGCGCATGTGGGTGACGACGCTGTCGCGGTCGAAATCGTGGTTCTTGATCGAGAAATCGGCCCAGCCCTCGACGTCTCGCTCGGTGCCGTCGGGCATCGAGACGAACACGATGTCGCGCAGGTAGAAATTCGCGCCGGGCTTGAGCGCATTGTAGATCCGCGACAGCGCCACCGCCTTCCAGAAGTCCGGCAGGTGATGCAGCGTGAACTCGCTGACGATCAGGTCATAGGAATTCGGCTCGTAGGCAAAGCTGAGCAGGCCCGCGGGCTGGGTGCGCACGACAGCCTTGCGGTCGCGGGCATAGATATCGGCGAGCGCGAGCATCGCCGGCGAGATATCTATTGCGTCGACCTCGGCGCCGATCAGCGCAGCCTCGGTAGCGAGCACGCCGTTGCCGCAGCCGATATCGGCGACGCGCCAGCCGCGCTGCACGCCGAGCATCTTCAGCGCCGCACGGGCGCGCAGGTCGCTGTCGTCGTGCCGGTCGTAGATCGAGGCGACCGCGGAATCGAGACCCAGCCGCCGTCTTTGTGTGTAGTACCAGTCGCGCGCCAGCATGTTGCTACATCCCTTCGGGCCCGCGGCCGATCGCTGCGACGCCGGTGCGCGACACCTCGACAAGGCCGAGCGGGCGCATCAGGTCGATAAATTGATTGATTTTTGCGGTGTTGCCTGTGATCTCGAACACAAAACTTTCGGTCGTGGCGTCGATGACGCGGGCTCGGAACGCGTCCGCCAGCCGCAGCGCCTCCACGCGGTGGTCGCCGGCGCCGCGCACCTTCACCATCGCGAGCTCGCGCTCGATCGAGCGGCCGGTCAGCGTCATGTCAACGACGCGGTAGACCGGGATCATGCGGTCGAGCTGGTGTTTTATTTGCTCGATGACCATCGGCGTTCCAGTCGTCACGATGGTGATGCGCGAGAGGTGTTTCTGGCTCTCGGTCTCCGAGACGGTGAGGCTGTCGATGTTGTAACCGCGGCCCGAGAACAGACCGATCACGCGGGCGAGCACGCCGGGCTCGTTCTGCACGAGGATCGAGAGCGTATGGGTCTCGTTCGGATCGTGGCGGTCCTCGAGGAAATAGGCGGATGCCGGCTGGTTCATTGTCGTCCCTGTCAATCTCTCGTTCGTCTCGTCATCCCCGCGAAAGCGGGGATCCAGTATTCCAGAGCAGTTGCGATGGAACCGATAAGCCGCGGCGTACTGGATCGTCCGGTCAAGCCGGACGATGACGTCAGTGTTTGCTGCGCGGGATGCGCCATCCTTACACCGCGATCTTCTGCATCGGAGCCGCTTCCGGCATGACCCATTTCCGGAACAGATCGAAATCGATATTGCCGCCGCTCAGGATCAGGCCGACGCGCTTGCCCGCGAGCTTGGCCTTGTCTTGCAGCGCGGCCGCGAGCGCGGCGGCGCCGGCGCCTTCGGCGAGGTTGTGCGTGTCGGTCCAGTAGACGCGCATCGCCGCGGCGATCTCGTCGTCAGTCACCTGCACGATGCGGGAAGCGCCCTTGCGGATGATGGCAAGCGCCTCCTCGTCGGGAACGCGGGTCGCAAGGCCGTCGGCGCGGGTATCGCTGCTGTTGGTCTTCACCAGCGTGCCCGAGGCAAAGGACAGCGCATAGGCCGGCGCTTCGGTCGACTGCACGCCGACGATCTCGGTCTTCCGGTCCAGGAGATCGCGCGCGAGGATGCAACCGCAGATGCCGGAGCCCTGCCCGATCGGCACATAGAGCACGTCGAGATCGGGCGCGGCGCGCAGCAGCTCGAGCGCGTAGGTGGCGACGCCGAGCACGAGGTCGCGGTGGAACGACGGCACCATGTGCAGCCCTGCCCGCTTCGCCTCGCGAACCGATTCCTCGCGCGCGGCCTGAAAGTCCTCGCCGTGCTCGACCAGCTTTGCGCCGAACGCCTGCATCGCGCGGTTCTTCTCGGTCGAATTGCCGTGCGGCACATAGATCAGCGCCGGCACGCCGTAGCGGCTCGCCGCAAAGGCAAGGCTCTGGCCGTGATTGCCGCGGGTCGCCGAGATGATGCCGGGGACATCCGGCTGCTCGCGCTTGAGCCGCTCGAGATAGACCAGGCCGCCGCGCACCTTGAAGGCGCCGATCGGCGTGTGGTTCTCATGCTTGACCACGACGGAGGCGCCGAGCCGCTGCGCCAGCAGCGGCCAGGCATGCGCCGGCGTGGGCGGCATCGCTGCCCCGACGATCGTGTGTGCGCGCTCCAACTCGGCGAGGTCGAACATCTTGCTTCCGATCAGTCTTTCCGCACGCTGCGCTCGTCATCCCCGCGAAGGCGGGGATCCAGTATTCCAGAGACGCCGCGGAGCAATCGAGAGGCCGCGGCGTACTGGATCGCCCGGTCAAGCCGGGCGATGACGGCGGAATGTGTCTCCATCATCACACCAGCGCCTTGCCGCCGGCGAAGGCGGTGGCGGTGGCCTCATCGGTGGCTTCCTCCGGCAACAGCATCTCGTTGTGCGCCTTGCCGGACGGGATCATCGGGAAACAGTTTTCCAGCGCGGCGACGCGGCAGTCGAACAGCACGGGACGCTTGACCTTGATCATCTCCTTGATCGCGCCTTCGAGGTCGGACGGCTTGGTCGCTTGCAGGCCGACGCCGCCATAGGCTTCCGCCAGCTTGACGAAATCCGGCAGCGCTTCGGAATAGGAGTGCGACAGGCGGTTGCCGTGCAGCAATTGCTGCCATTGCCGCACCATGCCCATGTACTGGTTGTTCAGGATGAAGATTTTTATCGGCAGCTCGTACTGAACCGCCGTCGACATCTCCTGCATGGTCATTTGCACCGAGGCATCGCCCGCGATGTCGATGACCAGGCTGTCGGGATGGGCGACCTGCACGCCCAGCGCCGCCGGGAGGCCATAGCCCATGGTGCCGAGGCCGCCTGAGGTCATCCAGCGGTGCGGTTCCTCGAAGCCGAAGAACTGCGCAGCCCACATCTGGTGTTGGCCGACTTCGGTCGTGATGTAGGTGTCATGCCCGCGCGTGGCGTCGAACAGGGTCTGGATCGCCTGCTGCGGCAGGATGACGTCCCTGCTCTTCTTGTAGGAGAGCGAGTTGCGGGCGCGCCAGATCGCGATCTGCTGCCACCACGACTTGATGTCCGGCTTCTTCGCCTCCGCCTTGAACACCTGAAGCATGTCGCCCAGGATATTGCCGGCATCGCCGATGATCGGCACGTCGACGCGGATGTTCTTGTTGATCGACGACGGATCGATGTCGATGTGGATCTTCTTCGAGGCGGGCGAGAACGCATCGACGCGGCCGGTGATACGGTCGTCGAAGCGCGCGCCGACGCACAGCATGACGTCGCAATCATGCATCGCCATGTTGGCTTCATACGTGCCGTGCATGCCGAGCATGCCGAGCCAGTTCTTGCCCGAGGCCGGATAGGCGCCGAGGCCCATCAGCGTCGAGGTGATCGGAAAGCCGGTCGCCTCGACCAGATCACGCAGCAGCTTCGAGGCTCCGCGTCCCGAATTGATGACGCCGCCGCCGCTGTAGATCACCGGCCGCTTGGCGTTCGCCAGCAGCGACACGGCTTTGCGGATCTGCGCGGCATCGCCCTTGACGCGCGGCGTGTAGGAGACGTGCACGTCCGACTTGCGCGGCGGATGATAGGTGCCGGTGGCGAACTGCACGTCCTTGGGCACGTCGACCAGCACGGGGCCGGGACGGCCTGATGTCGCGACGTAAAACGCCTCGTGCAGCACCATGGCGAGATCGTTGACGTCGCGCACCAGCCAGTTGTGCTTGGTGCAGGGCCGTGTGATGCCGACGGTGTCGCATTCCTGGAACGCGTCGTTGCCGATCAGATGAGTGGGGACTTGTCCGGTGATGCAGACCAAGGGGATCGAATCCATCAGCGCATCGGTCAGCGGCGTCACCATGTTGGTGGCGCCGGGGCCTGACGTCACCAGCACCACGCCGGGCTTGCCGGTGGAGCGCGCATAGCCTTCGGCAGCATGGCCGGCGCCCTGCTCGTGGCGGACCAGGATGTGCTCGACCTCGCTCTGCTGAAAGATCTCGTCATAGATCGGAAGGACCGCGCCGCCGGGATAGCCAAAGAGGTGCTGCACGCCGTGATCGATCAGCGCGCGGACGATCATCGCGGCTCCCGTCATCTGGTTCGGATCGTGGCTCTTGTCACTCATGGCTTGCTCCGGATGCGCTGTTTGCGCGGACTTTTCGGTTGTTTACTTCGGGAAATAAAAAAGGGCCCCAGAGGCCCCATGCGCACCGCCAGAATTTGGATGGCCCTAGCCATCCCCGGCGGTGCACCTGGGTACGACGATAAGGGCGAGTTTGGTAATAATGTTACGCATTTGGCCGCTCGGACTTCCCAAAGGTTGCGCGGGTTATAGCCGTATGCCTTTGAAAGTCAAGGCAAGGCGGTTTGCTGGCGCGATTTGGGCAGATTAGCGGGCTTTCCGGCATTCGGCGAGTGCGAAATTGCTGCAACGGCACAAAAAGGCGTCATGGCAGCTCTGTGTTCCTCATGGTGAGGAGCCTGCGAAGCAGGCGTCTCGAACCATGAAGGCCCCCATCTCGCCCGCGGCCCATCCTTCGAGACGCCGCTGCGCGGCTCCTCAGGATGAGGTCTGGGCCATCACCCACCCCCTCGCCTCCTCCGGCTTCACCCATTCAAACTCCGGCAATTGGTGCCTGAACCAGGTGAACTGTCGTTTGGCGTAATGGCGGGTGTCGGCGCGGCCGATTTCGGCCGCTTCGGCCAAACCGATCTCGCCGCGCAAATAGCGGATCAGGGCCGGCACGCCGTGGGCCTTCATGGCCGGCAGCAGCGGGTCAAGCTGCCGTTTGGCCAGCGCGGCGACCTCCTCGATGGCGCCTGATGTCAGCATCACGCCGAAGCGGGCGTCGATCCGCGCATAGAGTTGTTCGCGTTCGGGCGCGAGGAACAGCGCGGAGAATTCCCCTGATGGCAGCAGCGGCGGCAGGCCTTCGCGGTGCCAGTCCGGCAGCGCGCGGCCGGTGGCCTCGATGACTTCCAGGGCGCGCGCGATGCGCGTGCGGTCGCGTGGCTTCAGGCGTTCGGCGGAGACCGGATCGCGTTGCGCGAGCTCGGCATGCAGCGCCTCCACACCGCCGTGCTCCAACCGGTTGCGCACGCTTTCGCGTATCTCGGCGGGGATCGGCGGCACCGCCGACAGTCCGCGCGTCAGCGCCTTGAAATAGAGACCGGAGCCGCCGATAAAAATCGGCAACCGTTTTTGCGCGCGCGCTTCAGCGAGCACCTTTGTCGCATCGGCCACCCAGGCGCCGGCGGAAAAGTTCACGGACGCATCGACATGGCCGTAGAGCCGGTGCGGCGCCAGCGCCTCCTCATCCGGCGTCGGCCGTGCGGTGATGATGCGCAGGTCGCGATAGACCTGCATGGAATCGGTATTGATGACGATTCCGCCGGCTTTTTGCGCCAGTTCGAGCGCCAGCGCCGACTTGCCGCTGGCGGTCGGCCCTGCGATAAGCACGGCCTTCAAACCGGATGATCCCGCCTGCATGTCCCTCGTCGCCACGCTCATCTGCAATCCCGCCAACCCTGCCCTCGATAGCACCATCGTGGACGGCGCGCTCGCCGTGCTGCCCTCGCCAGGCAATGCCAAATGGCTGTTCAACGAGGTCGCGGTCGATATCCCCTTCACCGGCAGCGAGGATATCAAGGCCGTGGAAGCCCGCCTGCGCGCGGCGCGCGGCGACCTGCCGATCGACATCGTGGTACAGCCCGCCGCCTTCCGGCGCAAAAAGCTTTTTCTCGCCGACATGGATTCCACCATGATCGGCCAGGAATGCATCGACGAGCTGGCCGACTTTGCCGGGCTGAAGGCGCATGTCGCCGCCATCACCGAACGGGCGATGCGCGGCGAGATCGAGTTCGAGCCGGCGCTGCGCGAGCGCGTGGCGCTGCTCAAGGACATGCCCGTGAGCGTTGTCGACGAAGTCCTGCAAAAACGCATCACGCCGACGCCGGGCGGCCGCGAGCTGGTCATGACCATGCGCGCCCATGGCGCCTATACCTGCCTGATCTCGGGCGGCTTCACGCTGTTCACCAATGCGGTCGCCGAAAAGATCGGATTTCAGGAAAACCGCGCCAATGAGCTTCTCGTGAGCAATGGCAAACTGACAGGCGAAGTTCGCGAACCGATCCTCGGCCGCGCGATGAAGCTCTCGACCCTGATCGAGCTGACCGAGAGTTTTGACCTCGACGACATCGACACGCTGGTGACCGGCGACGGCGCCAACGATCTCGGCATGATCCAGGCCGCCGGGCTGGGCGTGGCGTATCATGCCAAGCCTGCGGTGGCGGCGGCTGCGGCGGCACGGATTGACTACGGCGATCTCACTGCGCTGCTGTATGTGCAGGGGTATCGGCGGGATGAATTTGTAAGCGCATAGCCCTCGCTCGTCATCACCCGCGAAAGCGGGTGATCCAGTATTCCAGAGAATGCAGTGATGATTCGATAGGCCGCAGCATACTGGATGCCCCGCCTTCGCGGGGCATGACGACCGTAAGCTTGGGGCGTAGCGCTCTACTGCACGCCGAGCGCCACGAAGCGCAGTTCGCCTTCGCCGTTGGCGACCAGCAGCAGCACGGATTTCTTGCCGTCCTTCTTCAACTGCTCGACGCGCTTCTTGATATCGCCGGCATTGGCGACGGCTTCCTGGGCGACCTCGACGATGACGTCGCCGGCGGAGAGGCGCTTCTCGGCGGCGTCGGAGCCGTTGTCGACGCCGGTGATGATGACGCCCTTCACGCTTTCCTTGATCTTGTACTTGGTGCGCAGGTCCTTGCTGAGGACAGCCAGATCAAGGCCGAGCGCCTTTTGCGTTACCGGCTTCTCGGCAGGGTCTTCCTTTGGCTTGAGCGCGGCTTCCTTCACCTTGTCGGTTTCCTCGAGCCGGCCGAGCTTGACCTTCTTGGTCTCCTCGTTGCCCTTGCGGATCACGACGACGTCGACGTCCTTGCCGACCGTAGTGTCGGCAACGACGCGGGAAAGATCCTTCGGATCCTTGATGTCCCTGCCGTCGAACTTCACGACGACATCGCCCGGCTCGATGCCGGCCGGTTTTGCCGGTCCCTTGTCGTCGACGCCGGCGACCAGCGCGCCGCGCGCCGGCTTGATGTTCAGGCTCTCGGCGATCTCGTCGGTAACCTGCTGGATGCGCACCCCGAGCCAGCCGCGGCGCAATTCGCCGAACTGCCGGAGCTGATCGACCACGCCGACCACCGTCTTCGACGGCACGGCGAAGCCGAGGCCGATCGAGCCGCCGGTCGGCGAGATGATCAGCGTGTTGACGCCAACCACTTCGCCTTCGAGATTGAACAGCGGGCCGCCGGAATTGCCGCGGTTGATCGAGGCGTCGGTCTGGATGTAGCTGTCATACGGGCCCTGGCTGATGTCGCGGTTCTTGGCCGAGACGATGCCGGCCGTCACCGAGCCGCCGAGGCTGAACGGGTTGCCGATCGCAATCACCCATTCGCCGAGCCGCAGCTTGTCGGAATCGCCGAACTTCACCGCGGTGAGCGGCTTGACCGGCTTGAACTTCAGCACCGCCAGATCGGTCTTCTTGTCGACGCCGACCAGTTCCGCCTTGATCTTGGTGCCGTCGTTCATGATGACGTTGATCTCGTCGGCATCCGCGATGACGTGATTGTTGGTCACGACGACGCCCGACGTGTCGACGATGAAGCCGGAACCGAGCGAGTTGGTCTTGCGCGGCTGGAACTCGCGGTTCGATTCCTTGCCGCCGCCGCCACCCCTGCGGTTCTTGAAGAAATCGTCGAAAAATTCCTCGAAGGGCGAACCCGGCGGAACCTGCGGCGTGACGCCGCGATCGCCGCCGCCCTTGGCTTCGACGGTCTGCGAGGTCGAGATGTTGACGACGGCGTCGATCACCTTTTCGGCGATGTCGGCAATGCCGTCCGGGCCGCGGGCGAACGCCGGCGCGGTGGCAAGCGCGCTTGCCACGCCGATCGTCATCGCGGCCCCGAACAGGCGCAGGCGACGGCTAAGGGCTGGTCTGGCACCGGTCATGTCAGCTTCTCTCCAGAGGCAAATCGGACAACGGAATATGGCACCACACTGCGCCCGAATTGGGCCTTGGTGCAAGCATGGGAGCGGGACATTTCGGCGAAAAACCGGCCGCCCGAGCCTCACGATTGCGTTGATCAGGCAGTAGGGCTAGCGCCGCACCAGCCAGATCAGCAACAAACCGGCCACGGCCGAACCGATGCCGACCGCACGCAAAATATTATCCGGCGTCATCGCCGCGCTCTTCATCGCGCGCCGCATCCACGACGGGCTCGCCGCAAACAACAGGCCTTCCAGCACGAACAGGATTCCAACACCGATGAGGAAGTCGGTGAACGCAAGTGACCTCATCGGACGGAAACCTCCCCGCGGAAACCTTGTTCTTGTTTTTAAGGCCGCGAAGCGCAATCCGCTTCGCGGCCTGAAGTCTTTGCTTACTGCTTAGGCGCGGCCGGCGTCGCCGCGCCATTCTTGCCCGACGCGCTGCCGAAGAAACGGAAGAAATCGGAGTCAGGGCGCAGCAGGAAGCGCGTGTCGTTGGCGCGCAACCCGGTCTCGTAGGCCGACATCGAGCGGTAGAAGGCGAAGAAGTCGGGATCCTTGCCATAGGCCTCGGCAAACAGGCGGTTGCGTTCGGCATCGCCCGCGCCGCGGATCTGCTCGGCGGTGGAGTTGGCGTCGGCGACGATGACCGTCGCCTCGCGGTCGGCCTTCGCCCTCGTCTCCTGCGCCTTCTGGTTACCCTGGGCGCGGAACTCGGCAGCCTGGCGCTGACGCTCCGTCTGCATCCGCTGATACACCGCCTGGCTGTTGGCTTCAGGGAGGTCGGCGCGGCGAATCCGCACGTCGACCACCTGGATGCCGTAACCCTCGGCCTCCTTATCAAGTTGGTCGCGAATCTTGATCATCAGCGCCTCGCGGTCGTCACGGACGATCTGGGTCAAGGTGGCTTCGCCCAACACGCGGCGCAGGGCGGCGTTGAGCAACGTGGTGAGCTGGAGGTTCGCCGCCTGGATCGAGCCGACGCTCTGATAGAACCGCAGCGCGTTCTTGATCCGGTAGCGTGCAAACGCGTCGACCACCAGCCGCCGGCTATCGGCGGCGATGACTTCCTGCGACGGATTTTCGAGGTCGAGGATGCGCTTGTCGATCGAGATGACGGAGTCAATGAACGGCGCCTTGAAATTCAGGCCCGGTTCAGTGACGACGCGGATCGGCTCGCCCAACCGCACCAGCAACACCTGTTCGGTCTGCGCGACCGTAAACACGGAACTGTAGCCGACGATAATGACGACGAACAACAGCAGCAGCGAAACGACGCCTGTAACGGGAGACCTCATCGGTTGCCTCCCTGCTGCGGCTGGGTTGCCGGCGCTTGCGGCGTTCGGCGCGGCGTGAGTTCGTTTAACGGGAGAAACGGCACGACGCCCTGTCCTGACGGACCACCGTCGTAAACCAGTTTTTCAGAGGAGCCGAGGATGCGCTCCATCGTCTCGAGATAGATGCGCTGGCGGGTCACGTCGGGCGCCTTCTTGTATTCTTCATAGACCTTGTCGAAACGTGCGCTCTGGCCCTTGGCTTCGGCGACCGCCTGCTCCTTGTAGCCTTCCGCCACCTGGAGGATCTGCGCGGCGCGGCCGCGTGCTTCCGGCACGACACGGTTGGCATAGCCCTGGGCTTCGTTCTGCGCGCGCTGTGCGTCGGCCTGGGCCGCCTGCACGTCGCGGAACGCGTCGATGACCTGTTGCGGCGGGTCGACCTTCTGCATTTGCACCTGCGCGATCTGCACGCCCGAACCGTAGGAATCGAGCGTCTTCTGCATCAGCTCCTGCACGGTGTTTTCAACCTGGGTGCGGGCGCCGGTCAGGATCGGCTGAATCTCGGAGCGGCCGATCACTTCGCGCATCGCGCTTTCGGCGACCGCCTTCACGGTGCCTTCGGGGTTCTGGATGTTGAAGAGGTAGTTGCCGACGCCGTCGGCCTTGATCCGCCACAGCACCGTGAAATCGACGTCGACGATGTTCTCATCGCCCGTCAGCATCAGGCTCTCTTCCGGCACATCGCGCATGGTGCGGCCGCGCCGCGCCGGATCCTCGAGCAGCGTCATGCCGATCGAAATGGTGGAGACGCGCAGCGCCTTCGGCAGCAGCACGGTCTCGATCGGATACGGCAGGTGATAATTGAGGCCGGGCTGCACCGTGCGCACATGCTTGCCGAAGCGCAGCACGACCCCGAGCTCTTCGGACTGCACGCGGAAGAAGCCGGACAGGCCCCAGATCGCGAGCGCAGCGACCAGGATCAGCGCGATGCCCATGCCGCTGAAATGTCCGCCGGGCAGGATTTGCTGGAGCTTGTCCTGGCCGCGACGCAGCAGGTCTTCAAGATCGGGCGGCCGTGGCCCAACCGGTTGCGGTCCCTGGCCCCATGGTCCTTTCGGACCCTGGCCCCATGGGCCCCCGCCTTGATTCTTCCACGGCATTCGAATGTCTCCTAAAAGCCAAGGACCGGACGGTGCGCCCTGCCTTGCAATTCTGCCCGGCTTTATAGGGGACTGCCCGGGCCCTTACAACGCAGCCTTGGTGTCCGAACGAGCTATGCGCGGCGCCACAATTGTCAATGCAAACATTGTTAATGCGGCGATTAGCCCGGTTTGCGCCGGCGATAGGTCACATAGGAGAACTCGGCGCTGTCGTCGGGCCCCGCCGGATTGCGCACCCGCGCGACCTCCTCCCAATCCGCCGGACTTATCGCGGCGAGCCGCGTGTCGCCGTCGGGCTTGGCATGCACCTCGGTCACCTCGAGCCGGTCGGCATCTTCCATCCATTGCGCATAGATTTCCGCGCCGCCGATCACGGCGATCTCAGTGGCGAAACGCCGCAGCGCATCGCCCGTCGCGATCGCGCGGGCGTCCGCAAGCGAATGCGTGACAATGGCGCCGGCCGCGCGGTAGGCGGTATCGCGCGTGACCACGATGTTGGTGCGCCTAGGGAGCGCCCTGGGCAGGGATTCGAAGGTCTTGCGCCCCATCACCACCGGCTTGTTGAGCGTCAATGCCTTGAAGCGCTGCATGTCGGATTTCAGCCGCCACGGCATCGCAGCGTTCGCGCCGATCACGCCGTTCTCGGCGATGGCGACGACGAAGACGATGTGCGGGCGGGCAACAGCCGTCGCGGTCACACCGCGACCTCGGCCTTGATGTGCGGATGCGGATCGTAGCCTTCGAGCACGAAGTCTTCGTAGCGGAAGGCGAAGATGTCCTTCACGTCGGGATTGATCTTCATGACCGGCAATTGCCTGGTCGGACGCGTCAGTTGCAGGCGCGCCTGCTCGAGATGGTTCGAATAGAGATGCGTATCGCCGAGCGAATGCACGAAGTCGCCCGCCTTCAATCCCGTCACCTGCGCGACCATCATGGTGAGCAGCGCATAGGAGGCGATGTTGAAGGGCACGCCGAGGAAAACATCGCCCGAGCGCTGATAGAGCTGGCACGACAATTTGCCGTTCGCGACATAGAACTGGAACAGGCAGTGACAGGGCGGCAGCGCCATCTTGTCGACCTCGGCCGGATTCCAGGCGCTGACGATCAGCCGGCGCGAATCCGGATTGCGTCTGATCATGTCGATCACGTTGGAAATCTGGTCGATGGTGCGTCCGTCCGGCGCCGGCCACGAGCGCCACTGCGATCCATAGACCGGGCCGAGATCGCCGTTGGCGTCGGCCCATTCATCCCAGATCGAGACGCCGTTGTCCTTCAGGTATTTGATGTTGGTGTCGCCCTTGAGGAACCAGAGCAGCTCGTGCACGATCGACTTCAGCGGCAGGCGCTTGGTGGTCAGCATCGGAAAGCCGGCCTGCAGGTTGAAGCGCATCTGATGACCGAAGATCGACAGCGTGCCGGTGCCGGTGCGGTCGTGCTTCTCCGCGCCGTCGGCGAGGATACGTTCGAGCAGGTCGTGATACTGGTTCATGGCGTCCGGTCAGGCCCTTCCGAGGGAGGGCAAATGTAGCGGCCGGGCCGGATCGCTTGTACCGACTCAGGCTCGTCGAGCGGAATTATACAAAGAAAATGTTGCTTGTTTACACAAATGCCAAGGGGCGGAACCGCAGTCCCGCCCCCTGAAACGTCAGTGTAAGTAGTTCAATTCGCCGGCTTGAGCACCGGCGTCCACTTCGCGACCTCGCTCTTCACCAGCGTCCCCAGCGCCTCCGGGGTGCGGTCGGCGGGTGCCGGGATCACGCTGCCTAGCTCGAGCAGGCGCTTCTTGACGTTCTCGTCGTTGAGCGCCTTGGCGGCGGCAGCGTTCACCTTCTCGATGATCTCCTTCGGCGTGCCCTTCGGTGCAAAGATCGCGTTCCAGGCCTGGGCCTGGAATTCCGGCAGTCCGGCTTCCTTGGTGGTTGGAACGTCCGGCAGCGACGGATTGCGCTCGGGGGTAGCGACCGCATAGGCCTTGATCGTGCCTCCGTTGATCTGCGGCACGGCGTTGACGATCTGGTCGCACATATAGTCGACTTGACCTGCGACCAGCGCGTTCATCGCCGGGCCCGTGCCGTTGAAGGGAACGCTGACCGGCTTGATCTTGAGGATCGATTCAAGAAGCTGGCACGACACGTGCGAGACCGAGCCGACGCCGGCATGCGCGGCATTCACCTTGCTCTCATTGGCCTTCACGTAAGCGATGAATTCCTTGAGGTCCTTGGCCGGAAAATCCTTGCGCGCCAGGATCAGGATCGGCGTGCCCGCCAGCAGAGCGACCGGCTCGAAGCTCTTTTCCGGGTGATAGGCGAGGTTCGGGTAGAGCGGCACCGATGCGGCGTGCGTGCCCATATGCCCGGTGATCAACGTATAGCCGTCAGGGGTGGCACGCGCCGCGCGGGCGCTGGCGGTGGTGCCGCCGGCGCCGACCACGTTTTCAATGATGATGGTCTGGCCGAGCGTCTGCGCCATATGGCCGGTGACAATGCGCGCGATGACGTCAGTCGGACCGCCGGCCGCGAACGGCACGATCATGGTGATGTTGCGCGTTGGATAGGCTTGTTGGGCATGGCCCTGCCCGCTCCATGCGCCCAGCGCGGCGATGACTGCAAAACAACCGCCCGCGAGCGAGCGACCAGACCAATTCATTCGATATCTCCAGTTAAAGTGCCGGCCCCGCCGGGCCGGCCTTCTGTTTCTATAGCGCCGCGCCCGAAGTCGATTCGACTTCGGGCTGCGGCGACCCGACGCAGGTCAATTCCCAGGCTAGTTTTCGGACTCGACGAACACCTCGTCGCGTTTCGCACGGAGCGTCGGTAGCACCGCCAGTACCAGCAGGAATGCCGCGATGGCGAGCAGCACCGCCGACAGCGGCCGGGTGAGGAAGACCGACCAGTCGCCGCGCGAGATCAGCAGCGCGCGCCGCAGGTTTTCTTCCATCAGCGGACCGAGCACCATTCCGAGCAACAGCGGCGCCGGCTCGAAATCGTGCTTGATCAGCCAGTAGCCGACCAGCCCGAACACACCGGCGAGGATCACGTCGACCGGCGCATTGTTCACCGAATAGATGCCGATGGAGCAGAACACCACGATCGAGGGGAACATCAGCCGGTAGGGCACGCGCAGCAGGCGCACCCAGATGCCGACCAGCGGCAGGTTGATGACCAGCAACATGAGGTTGCCGACCCACATCGAGGCGATCATGCCCCAGACCAGCTCGGGTTGCTTCTGCATCACCTGCGGGCCCGGCACGATGCCGTGGATCGTCATGGCGCCGACCATCAGCGCCATCACCGCATTCGGCGGAATGCCGAGCGTTAGCAGCGGAATGAACGAGGTCTGCGCCGCGGCATTGTTGGCGCTTTCCGGCGCCGCGACGCCTTCGATCGCGCCGCGGCCGAACCGCTGCGGCGTCCTCGACACCTTCTTTTCCAGCGTATAGGCGGCGAAGGATGCGATGACAGCACCGCCGCCCGGCAGAATGCCGAGGATCGATCCCAGCACCGTGCCGCGTCCCACGGCCGGGGCCGCAGCCTTGAGATCGTCCTTGGTCGGCATCAGGCCCGTGACCTTCTGCTGAACCAGTTGGCGGTCACTCTCACCGCCAGTATCGAGATTGCGGATGATCTCGGCAAAGCCGAACAGCCCCATCGCGACGGTGGCAAAGCCAAGGCCGTCCGCCAGCTCGGGAATGTTGAAGGCCATGCGCGAGGCGCCGGTTTCGATGTCGGAGCCGACCATCGACAGGAGCAGACCGAGCACGATCATCGCGATCGCCTTCAGCACCGAGCCCTTGGCCAGCACCACGGCGAAGATCAGGCCGAGCACCATCAGCGAGAAATATTCGGCCGGACCAAAGGCCAGCGCGATCTTGGTCAAGGGCGCGCCGAGCAGCGCGATCAGCACGGTGGCGACACAGCCGGCAAAGAACGAGCCAATCGCGGCGATCGCCAGTGCCGGGCCCGCCCGGCCCTGCTTGGCCATCTGGAAGCCGTCGAGTGCGGTCACCACGGAACCGGCTTCACCGGGGATGTTGACCAGGATCGAGGTGGTCGAGCCGCCGTACTGGGCGCCGTAGTAGATGCCGGCAAGCATGATCAGCGCGCCGACGGGCGGCAGACCAAAGGTGATCGGCAGCAGCATGGCGACGGTGGCAATGGTGCCGATGCCCGGCAGCACGCCGACCAGCGTGCCGACCAACGCACCGATCAGGCACAACAGGATGTTGACGGGTATCGGGATCGACATGCCGCCGAGAAAAGGCGGAGCCCATTGCACGAAGTTGAATACGACGCCGAAACCGAGAGCAAGATTTGATAATACGTCTCCCATCGCGCCCTCACCGGATCATGAATTTCGGCACCATCTGCAAGGGCAGACCGAGTGCGTAGGGGAAAAGAAGGGCGCAGAAAGCCGTCAGACAAACGGCGACGATGACCGTCTCTTTCCATTTGGTTTCGGGGGTACCCATCGCCGCGATCATGAAGCTTGCAAAGGCGGTGAAGATCAGTCCCATCGGACGGATCATAAACGCAAAGAAGAGAATTGCCGCCGACACGAACAGCGGACCGCGCCAGTGATACGTTGAAACATGCGGGCCGTCGGACGTGACGCCCACAACCATCACCGCAAGCCCCAGTCCAAGCAGCAGGAAAGCAAACATGCGGGGCGCGGTGCCGGCGCCGAACGAAAATCCACGCATGCCTTGCAGGTCGCTCGATGCCCATAGCGCGAACAGCGCAAGCGCGACCAGCGCCAGTCCGCCGATGAAATCCTGCGGCGCACGAACCCATTTCGGCATGATCGATTTGACCGGCGCATGGCCCGGCGCGTTACTCATCGACTCCCTCCCCATACAAAGCTTCTGGCCGCTCTATGGATGGCGGTTGATAGGTGATCCCAACCCCTGCCTAGCCATTTTCGTCAGACAACGCCAGCAAAACCCAAAATGCCTCCGGCCGCTAGCATCCAGAACGGGTTAAGCTTTGTACCAAAGGCGAATGCGGCGGCGCCAAGCGTGACCAGGACAGCCACCCAGCTTCCGTCCGAGCTCCCGGCCAGAATCAGCGCGCTGGCGCCCATCAGGCCGATCGAAAGTGGAACCAGAGCGGCCTGGATCAGTGCTGGCCAGCGCGAGGCGCCGGACCGCGCCATGAGGCCGCTCACATAATAGGCAAGCACGGCTGTCGGCCCGCACATCGCCAATGTGGCTGCCAGCGCGCCCAAAACGCCCGCCACGGAATAGCCGATCAGGGTCACGATCAGCACATTCGGGCCCGGCGAGAGCTGCGAGATCGCGAACACATCGGCGAACTGTGTTTCGCTCATCCAGTGATGGACATCGACCACGACCCGGTGCATTTCGGGAATGGCCGAGTTGGCGCCGCCAACCGCAAACAGCGACATCAAGCCGAAAGTCCAGACCAGTGTCGCGATCGGATTGGCCGGCTCGTTCATGACGGCACCCGTTGGCGAACAAGATAGGTGATGAGAAGGCTGAGCGGGACCGCCACCAGCAGCACCGCCGGCAAGGGCAGCCGCAGCCATCCGATCGCGATGAAAACAGCGGCCAGGATGATCATCCCGGCGGCGTCGCGCTTCCTGACAAGCGGCATCATCATGCGCAGCACGACTGCGATCAGAAGGCCCACCGCCGCGCAGGACACTCCGGTAAGGATACGCCGCAGCGCGTCGACCTCGCCGTAACGTGCATAGATTGCGGCAAGGATGGTGGCGATCACCATGGGAGGCCCGACCAGCCCGGCAAAGGCCGCAAGCCCGCCCAAAATTCCGCCAAAGCGCGCCCCGAACACCACCGAAAGGTTGACGATGTTCGGCCCCGGCAGGAAATGGCACAGCGCAAAGGTCTCGTTGAATTCCTCCGCGGTCATCCAGCGGTGCTGGTCGACGATGCCGCGCCTTGCCCAGACCAAAACCCCGCCGAATCCGGCCAGCGACATCTTCGCGAACGCCAAAAACAGCTCCAGGAGGCCGGGCTGAACAGGATGCGGTGTGGGAATATC
This sequence comes from Bradyrhizobium lablabi, assembly GCF_018129385.1. Lineage (GTDB taxonomy): Bacteria > Pseudomonadota > Alphaproteobacteria > Rhizobiales > Xanthobacteraceae > Bradyrhizobium > Bradyrhizobium lablabi_C. The sequence goes on along the minus strand of NZ_JAFCLN010000019.1, from coordinate 71,857 downwards.
CGGCCCAGGGGCGGCGGCCGGCGAAGAATCCAGAGGCATGACACCAAAACTAGAACGCCGTTTTTTTGCCAGCGCCAAGCCAATTCGGCGTGTTCCAAGGCTTGTTCCACGGCAAAATGCGCCAAAAGCGGCTCTGTTTTTCTCAATCTTTGCAGCCTATATTGAGGGTGCCGGTTCGCCGGCTATGGAAATAAATGGCCGTCGCAATAAACCATTCGGACCCGGGGGCGGTACCCGGCGCCTCCACCCAAGCCCACCCTTCGAAAGCGGCGGGTTTCGGCGGGGGCGAAACAGGATCGACGAGGGCGTAAAGGGCGTGTTTTTTCCCGGTATTGTTCCGCCGTTATCGGGCTATTGCAATAGTTGCCAACGACAACTTTGCTCCGGTTGCTCAGGCTGCGTAACGCAGTTTGAAAGACCAACTTAAAGTCCTGACGGGTTAAGCTCCGTCAGGCGGGGTTCGGAGGCACCTGGCAACAGAAGCCTCCACTTAATTCCGTTCATCTTCCGGATCTTGCTGGAGCGGCCTTGCCTGCTGCAATTTCCATCGATATCGCCTGCTGACCTCGCCTTGCGGCCGGAGTAGCATGCACGTCAAAGGGGCGAGTCGGACGACCGGCCGCAACACCAGTCCAAGGGAATAACATGCCGACCGATCACATCCGATACGACGTGCTGGCGCGCGATGCGCTGCGCGGAGTGCTGCGCCGCGTGCTGAGCGACGCCGCCGAGCACGGCCTGCCCGGCGAGCATCATTTCTTCATCACCTTCATGTCGAAGGCCGACGGCGTGAAGCTGTCGCCGCGGCTGCTGGCGCAATATCCGGAAGAAATGACCATCATCCTCCAACACCAGTTCTGGGACCTGGCGGTGACCGAGGACCGTTTTGAGGTCGGCCTGTCGTTCGGCGGCATCCCCGAGCGGCTGGTGGTGCCGTTCGCCGCGATCAAGAGCTTTTTCGATCCGTCCGTGCAGTTCGGCCTTCAGTTCGAACCCTCCGAAGCCGCAAGCGAAACGCCGGCCGCGACCAAGCTGCCCGCGGTAGCGCCGGCCGCAGCCTTGCCGGTTTCCGCGCCGGCCGCGGAACAGGAGGAGCCAGCCAAGACGGGTGATGGCGCCGAAGTGGTGCGGCTGGACCGTTTTCGTAAGAAATAATCCAAACACAGCGCCTTACTGACGCTGTAGAATCCGTTTCGCACTCACGCGTAACGGAAGTTTTCTCATGTCCTCGTCAGCAGCCTCTTCGAAGAACGCCACCCGCACCGAGACCGACAGTTTCGGTCCGATCGAAGTGCCAGCCGACCGCTATTGGGGCGCGCAGACCGAACGTTCCAGGCAGAATTTCAAGATCGGCAAGGACCGCATGCCGATGCCGATCGTGCATGCACTCGGCATCGTCAAGCTGGCGGCGGCCCAGACCAATCGCGAGCTCGGCCTGCTCGATGCACGCCGCGCCGATGCTATCACGAAAGCCGCGTGCGAAGTGGTCGAGGGCAAACTCGACGATCATTTTCCTCTGGTGGTGTGGCAGACCGGCTCGGGCACGCAGACCAACATGAACCTCAACGAGGTGATCGCCAACCGCGCCAACGAGTTGCTCGGCGGCAAGCTCGGCGCCAAGGAACCGGTTCATCCCAACGATCACGTCAACATGAGCCAGTCGTCGAACGATTCGTTCCCGACCGCGATGCATATCGCCGCGGCCAGCCGCATCCTCGCCGATCTCGTTCCCGCGCTGACGCAATTGCATGACGAACTGCGCAAGAAGGAGCAGGCGTTCGCCAGGATCGTCAAGATCGGGCGCACCCACACGCAGGATGCGACGCCGCTGACGCTGGGCCAGGAATTTTCCGGCTACGCCGCGCAGGTGGAAAGCGGCATCGCCCGGCTGCACACGGCGGTGAAAGACACCTACCCGCTGGCGCAGGGCGGCACCGCGGTCGGCACCGGGCTCAACTCGAAGCCGGAATTTGCCGAAGCATTCGCAAAGCACGTCGCGAAAATCACCAGCCTGCCGTTCACCAGCGCCAGGAACAAGTTCGAGGCGCTCGCTTCCAACGATGCTTATGTGCTGGTGCACGGCGCGATCAATTCGGTGGCGACCGGGCTGTTCAAGATCGCCAACGACATCCGCCTGCTCGGCTCCGGTCCGCGCTCGGGCCTCGGCGAATTGATCCTGCCCGAGAACGAGCCGGGCTCGTCGATCATGCCGGGCAAGGTCAACCCGACCCAATGCGAAGCCATGACCATGGTGTGCTGCCAGGTGTTCGGCAATCACACCGCGATCACCGTGGCGGGCAGCCAGGGGCATTTCGAGCTGAACGTCTACAAGCCGGTGTTGGCATATTGTATGATGCATTCCATTCAATTGCTGTCCGATGCCGCGCGTTCGTTCACCGAGCACTGCGTGAGCGGGATACGCGCCGACGAGAAGCGTATCAGCGATTTGATGCAGCGTTCACTGATGCTGGTGACGGCGCTCGCGCCGAAAATCGGCTACGACAATGCCGCAAAAGTCGCCAAGTCGGCACATGCGCACGGCACGACGCTGAAGGAAGAAGCGCTGCGACTCGGATTCGTTTCAGAGGCGGAATTCGACCGCCTGGTGCAGCCGGACAAAATGACACACCCCGGCTGAGTGACCACGCAACGACCCGAAAAATTGCGGAGCGTTGTTATAATTATAGATCATAACACCTAAAGGCGGAGGCTGATCGGCTATCCGCATCTCAGCTCTGCGTGATACAGCATAAAAAAAATAGTTTTCGCAGAGCGAAACTGTTTTTTTGATGCTATCAGAGGGCAATACAAGGGGATTCCTGGATGGCAATCGAGTCCATTTGCGCGGCGCAGTTTTCGTTCCTATTTTCATCACTGGTTATCGCACCTTGCCATCTTTGATCTTGGAGACGGGCATGGGGGACGTGGTCAATTTGAATCGTTTCAGGAAGCGCGCCGAGAAAGAACAATCGGCGCGGCAGGCTGACGCCAATCGCGCGAAGTTCGGCCGCAGCAAGTCCGAGCGCACATCGGAGCAGAAGCGCAAGGATCGCGCCACCGGTTTGCTCGATCAACATCGGCTCGACGGCGGAGAGGCGTCATGAAGTCTCCTGTCGTCAAACGTTCGATCGTCGTCGCCGGCCACAAGACCAGCGTCAGCCTCGAAGAGGCGTTCTGGAACGGCATGAAGGAAATTTCCGGCATGCGCGACATGACGCTGTCCGAGCTCGTCGGCGAGATCGACAGCAATCGTCAGCAAGGCAATTTGTCGTCGGCAATTCGCCTGTTCGTGCTCGACTATTTCCGCACCCGCGCGGCGAATGCTCCCGCATCCCCGACGCCCGCGCAGGAAACGCGGCCGCAGGCCTGACCCGCCCACGCGAACATGGGCGCTTCGCGATGAAGCGCCCGCTGCTTCCTTTGAGCTCAGTATACGAGGCCGCTGCCCGGAGGCTGTTCGAGCGCGGCCGCCAGCGATTTGTATTCGTCGCAGGCCGTGCCGCAGATCGCCGCGATCCGGCTCAGGTGATATTGCGCGGAATCGCGGTTGCCCTGCTCGACCTGCCACAGGCCGTAATATTGCCAGGTCCGAACGTGGTTCGGATCTGACTTCAGCGCGCGCTCGTACCAGGCTTGCGACAGCTTGTAGTCGCCGAGCTTGCGGTAGGAATAGCCGATCAGGTTGGCGACATCGGCGATATCGTCGCGGCCGAGCGCCTTGAGCTGGCCGATCGCGGCGGCGTAATCGTTACGCTGATAGATCGTCGCATAGGCCGCGCGATATCCGTCGGCAAACGAGGAATCCTCGAGCCCGGACTGCTTTTGCGGCTTCTTCTTGCCCTTCTGGCTGGAGCGGCCGGCGGGAGCCGGCTGGCTTTGCGACGGCGGCGGGTTGGCCGACGGCGGATCGCCGCCTCCGCCGGCGGCAAAGGCCGGAATGGCCGCTGGCGGAGCCATCCACGCGATCGAGAGCAATGCCGGAATCAACAGCTTCGCGAGAGAGGCCATGCGAATCTCCGTGCTTGCGCCCCGAATGCAAAAACCCCGGCATGCCGATGACATTCCCGCAATTTTCCAGGGCCGACGGCCGGCGGCGCGGCGATACTTACAATCGTTCTAAGGTAACGCCCTAGTTCATCAGCCGCGCTTGACCTGCCAAGGCACGATTTGAAATGACAGGTCATGACCGATGCAAACGATACTCAACAGCAATTTCCGCTCGGATTGGCCAGCCGCGGCTTCGCCGGCGTGATTCATCGCATTGCCGCCGCTGATGCAGGTTCCGCCCTGCCCGACGTCGAGCTCGAGAGCCGGCTGATCGAGATGGGCTTTGTCGAGGGCGCGCAGGTGGAAGTGCTGCACGAGGGCGCTGTCGGCCGCGATCCGATTGCGGTCCGCGTTCAAAACATCACCGTCGCGCTCCGCCGCCGCGAGGCGATGGCGGTCATCGTCGTATAGAGGCTGCCGGACATCGCCCCATGGAAGCTCCGCTGATGAATCTAGCCCTGGTTGGCACGCCAAACAGCGGAAAAACCTCGCTGTTCAACGCGCTGACCGGCAGCCGGCAAAAGGTCGCCAACTATCCCGGCGTCACCGTGGAGCGCAAACAGGGTTTTTTCGTCACCCCGACGGGGCGCCAGGTCTCGGTGGTCGATCTGCCCGGCACCTATTCGCTGCGCGGCCGCAGCCCGGATGAGGAGATCACGCGCGACATGGTGCTCGGCCGCGCGCCGGGCGAAGTGCCGCCGGATCTCGTGCTGTGCGTTGCCGATAGCACCAATCTGCGGCTGACCATCCGTCTGTTGCTGGAACTGAAGAACACCGGCCGTCCGCTGGCGCTGGTGCTCAACATGTTCGACATCGCAACACGGCGCGGCGTCAGCGTGGACGTGCCAAAACTGTCCGAGGCGCTCGGCATTCCCGTGGTCACCTCGATCGCCGTGCGCAAGGGCGGCACCGCTGACCTGCTGAAACTGACCGACGAGATCGCGGCAAAGGAAGCGGCCCCGCCGCAGCCAAATCAGTGGCAGCCGCTGACGGTGGCGCAATTGCGCGCTACCCAGCGCGAGGCCGACCGCATCATTGCCTCCGCCGTCAGCCTGCCGACGCGGCCGGACACCTGGACGGCACGGATCGACGCCGTGGTGCTGCATCCCGTGTGGGGCCTTCTGGTGCTGGCGCTGATCCTGTTCGTGATGTTCCAGGCGGTGTTCGCCTGGGCATCGCCGGTGATGGAGCTGCTGTCGTCCTCCTTCGGCGCGCTCGGGCAGTTCATCCACGACACCCTGCCCGACGGCCTGTTCCAGAGCTTTCTGCAAAACGGCCTGATCGCCGGCGTCGGCAGCGTGGTGGTGTTCCTGCCGCAGATCATCCTGATCTTCCTGTTCATCCTGCTGCTGGAAGACTTTGGCTACATGGCGCGCGCGGCGTTCCTGATGGACCGCATCATGGGCGGCGCGGGCCTGCACGGCCGCGCCTTCATTCCGCTGCTGTCGAGCTTTGCCTGCGCCATTCCCGGCATCATGGCGACGCGCGTGATCGACAATCGCCGCGACCGCCTCACCACCATCCTGATCGCACCGCTGATGACCTGCTCGGCGCGCATTCCCGTCTACACGCTGATCATCTCGGCCTTCATCCCCGACCAGAAGGTCTGGGGCTTTATCAACCTCCAGGGCCTCGTGATGTTCGGGCTCTATGCCGCCGGCATCGCCAGCGCCCTCGGCATGTCGTTCCTGATCAAGTTCTTCATGCTGCGCGACTACCAGCCGGCGCCGTTCATGCTGGAACTGCCCGATTACAAGCTGCCGCGGCTGCGCAGCATCGCGATCGGCATCTACACGCGGGCGCTGATGTTCCTCCAGCGCGCCGGCACCACGATCCTGTCGATGATGGTGCTGATCTGGTTCCTGGCGTCATTCCCGCAAGCACCCGCCGGCGCGACTGAACCTGCCATCGACTACAGCATCGCCGCCTGGCTCGGCAAAACCCTGGAGCCGCTGCTGGCGCCGCTCGGCTTCAACTGGCAGATCGCGGTCGCGCTGATCCCCGGCATGGCGGCGCGCGAAGTCGCGGTCGGCGCGCTCGGCACGGTCTACTCGATCGAGGGCGGCAAGGAAGCCGCCGAGCAGATCGGGCAGATGCTGGCGACCAAATGGAGTCTGGCCACCGCGCTGTCGCTGCTGGTCTGGTACATCTTCGCTCCGCAATGCGCCTCCACGCTCGCCGTGATCCGCCGCGAGACCGGCGGCTGGCGATGGATGTGGGCGACGTTCTTCTACATGCTGACGCTGGCCTATCTTGCCAGCCTTGTGACCTACCAGATCGCGTTCGCGCTCGGCGCCGGGTAGCCGAAACCAAAATCTGCAAAACAACCCCATGCACAGTAGAACACGCCTCCGGCCGGCCGTCGCTCGGAGTCGCTGGCCTGAGCCGAAAAAGATGCATCGTTACCTCACTTAGCTGAAGTCAGCCCGACGAGTTCCGACTTGCACCCTCCCCGCAGGGCTTCTATGTAAGCCGTCCGAATCCTCTGACCCCATGGAGCCCGAAATGGATTTCGCCTCGCTCACTGCGCCGCGATTCCCCTCCATCTCGGAAGTTCTCCATGACCGCATTGGTTATTCTGGATTCGATCTCCCTCTCTACGCCTGACGGACGCCCCCTCTTCGACGGACTGACGCTTGCGCTCGGACGCGAGCGGACTGGCGTTGTCGGTCGCAACGGCTGCGGCAAGTCGACCCTGTTGCGGCTGCTCGCCGGCGAGGTCGAACCGGCCACCGGTTCGATGCATCGCGCCGGATCGATCGGCGTGCTTGCGCAACTGGCCGATGAACGCCTCACGGTCGCGCAGGCGCTCGGTGTCACCGAGCGCCTCGCCCGGCTGCGCCGGCTCGAACGCGGCGAAGGCTCGCTCGCCGATGCTGATGACGCCGACTGGACGCTGGAAAGCCGCATCGAGCAGGCGCTGACCGAGACCGGCCTGCCCGCTTTGCCGCTGGACCGGCCGGTCGCTTCGCTCAGCGGCGGCGAGCGGACGCGCGTTGCGCTGGCGCGGCTATTGATCGAGGCGCCGAACCTGTTGCTGCTCGACGAGCCCACCAACAATCTCGACGCCGACGGCCGCGAGGCGGTCGCGCAATTGCTGGCGCGCTGGCAAGGCGGCTGCGTGGTCGCAAGCCACGACCGCGTGCTGCTGGAGCAGGTCGACCGCATCGTCGAGCTCACGCCGGTCGGCGTCACCATCTTCGGCGGCGCATGGCCGGCATTCGCCGAAGCGCGCGACGCCGCACGCGAGCGCGCTGAAGCCGATCTCGACCGCGCGGCTGATGCGCTGCGCAACACCGAACGCGCGGCACAGAAAGCCAAGGAGAAGAAGGCGCGGCGCGACAAGGCCGGCCGCGCCTATGCGGCGAGCGGCAGCCATGACACGCTGCTGCTGGGCGCCATGAAGCAGCGCGCCGAGAACAGCGGCGCGCGCGAAAACCGCATCGCCGAGCGGCTGATCGGCGACCGCACCGACGCGCTGGCGGAAGCGCACGCCCGCGTCGAGATATTGACGCCGCTGTCGATCAACCTGCCGAAGGCGAATTTGCCCGGAAGCCGCGAACTGATCGCCTTCGACGAGGTGGTGATGGCGCATGCCGACCGCCGGCTGTTCGGCCCGCTATCGTTCGTGGTGCGCGGCCCCGAGCGCATCGCGATCCGCGGCGCCAATGGTTCGGGAAAAACCACCCTGCTCCGCCTGATCACCGGCGAGCTTGCGCCTGTTGCGGGAGATGTTCGCCGCCTCACGGATCGGATCGCCCTGCTCGACCAGCACGTCAGTCTGCTCGATCCCGCCTCAAGCATTCTCGACAACATGCGGCGGCTGAACGGAGATTTGACGGACAATGAAGCATATGCCGCACTGGCGCGCTTCGCTTTCCGCAACAGGGCCGCGCTGCAAGTCGCCGGCACGCTGAGCGGCGGCGAGCGGCTGCGCGCGGGCATGGCCTGCGTGTTCGCGCGCGCGCAGCCGCCGCTGCTGTTGCTGCTGGACGAGCCGACCAACCATCTCGACCTCGCATCGATCGAGGAGCTAGAAGATGCGCTGAACGGATTCGACGGCGCGCTGATCGTGGTCAGCCATGATCAGGCGTTTCTGCGGGCGATCGGGATTGATCGGGAGATGGTGCTGTAGCGAACCGGTGGTCGCAGAACTGGGCCGTTCGCACAGAAGGGCCCACTAAGGGCCAGATGCGGCGGATAAGCGTGCGTTCTAGTCGTCCTGGTGGCATCCTGATAGGCCAATGCTCTGGCAGCAGGCTTCGGAAAGGAGCTACGACGTGGCCCACTGGCTTGCCCGCATGTTTTCGCTGATCATTTTAGCTGCCCCGGCGATGTATTTTGCGGCGGTGGTCCTGTCAGCATTTATGCCAAGTCCAGAAGGGACTTGGGGGCTCACTACCGAACGCACGCTTGCTGTGCTCACCTACACCTCAATCCTGGCCGCTTCTGTCGCAGCCATCGGCCTAGCCTTCACCATCCTGCTTGGCTGGTCCACAGCGCCGTTGACCATGAAGCGTAGAAATATCATTGCGATGGCGATTGGAATATTCTTCTCGATGATCTTGCTCGCGATAGCGTGGCAAATGCCCGGCGGTATCTTGGATTTTTTGCAAGCACCAGGCATCATCGCGATAATGCTATTGTTTGGTCCCCATGGGCCGGTCTCTTCCGACATCTTGGCGCTGGCCATAGCAGGCGCTGTTAATGCAATCGCCTACGGCCTTCTTGCTTTGGCACTTGCTGTAATTTTTGACAATTCAAACAGAGATACTTCTCGACGACCTGATGTCCGTTAAGTGTCAAAGCTGCCGGCCGCTATTCGCGGAACAATTCGCATCGACTGTCCAACTCAGTTATCTGAAGCTGAGTTTCTTCATCACACGTGACGCGCGTGGCAGCACCAAGGGCATGCTCTAATTCTGCACCGGCGCCGGCGGGCGCGGCGGGACCTGCGGCGTCAGTGCCAGCGGTGGCGGCGGCGGTTTTGGTCTTGGCTTTGCCAGGACGCCCGGCGCGGGCCGCACCTCGATCGGCGGTGGTAACGGCGCGGCCTGGGCGGCGGCGGGTGGCGGCGCGGGCTGACGCGGAGGGGCCGCCTGCTGCTGCGGTGTGGGCGCTTGCGCTGCGGGCGGGCGTGGACCGGCCTTGGCCTTTGGCGGCGGCGTGCGGCGGGGCGGCACCGGCACCTGCGGCGGCGCCGGACTCGGCGGCGGAGCGATGTCCTGCGCAGCTTCGGCGGGAATCGAAATCGGCGCCGGCGGGGGCGGCGGCGGCTCGCCACGCTCGATGGCATCCAGCCGGCGGGTTTCGTGATCGATCGTGCGCACGGCGAGCCACGACGACAAGGCGGCAATATCGACGCTGCGGGTCATCGCATCGGGCGTGCCGGCCGCGAACAACTGGATCTCGGGACGGCCGCTCACCGCCAGCGGCATCGTCAGCGCGAGCGTGGCGCGGATGTCGGCCTGATCGGCCGGAATGTCGTAGCCGCCGGAGATGACCGCGCGCACGCCCTGCGCATCGATCGTGGTGGGGCTGACCCGCATCCGCCCGTCGCGAATGCTGAAGGGAATTTGAGCGGAGACCACCGCGAGCGCGCCAGCCGACAGTGCCGGCTCCACGACCTGCTTGAGCCGCGCATCGTCCCGGGCCTGGCCGCTGTCGCTGGCGCGCACCGCGACCTCGAACGCGCGCGGATTGAGGCCGGCGAATTTGGCCGATTCCAGCGTCACCGTGCCGCTGCCGGCGAGCGCGCCGACCAGCGCGGAAGCGCTGCGGCCCTGGCTGGTCAGCGTCATCTCCAGCGAGGCACGGCCGGCCGGCATCTCCAGCGCGCGATAGCGCAGCACGCTGGCGTCGACGCCGGAAAGCTGTAGGCGTGCATTGAGCGAGATGCCGTTGCCGCCGGGCCTTGCATCGATGCTCCCGCTCAGATCGCCGCCGCCGATCCTGCCCTTGATATCGTCGAACGTCACCGACTGGCCGTCGGCCTTCACCGTGCCGCCGATCTGCTGCAACTCGATGCCGCCCGGCATCACGCCGCGCAAGGCCTGGAATGCGACGCGGCCGCGCCAACCCTTGACCAGCCCGGCGCGGAGCGGCTCGGCCGGGTCACCGGCCGCGCCGATCGCCAGCGCGAAGGTCGGCTCCAGCGCCAGCATATCGAGGCCGACCTCGCCCTCGACCGCCTTGTCCTCGTCGAGCGTCAGCGCCAGGTGCCCGCGCAGGCGCGAACCGTCAATGCTGCTGTCGAGATCATCGAACGTCCATTTGTTGCCCGCGACGGTGAGGCGTGACGTCAGGCCGATATTTTGCGCGAGCTTGTCCGCGGGGTTGAGATCGAGCAGCGGCGCAAGATTGATGCCGCCGATCTTCAGGTTCAGGCTGGCCTTGGATTCCTTCGCCCAAGGCTCGGCCGTTCCTTCCGCTTCGGCGTTGAGACCCGTGCCCGACAGCCTTGCCTTCAGACGCACCGGCGCACCCCAGGCGCCGCTCGCGGCACCTTCGAATTGTCCGGCTCCCTCTCCCACCGCGATGGCGCGGTCAAGACCGAGCAGGGCCAGCAGCGCGCGGCCCTGTTGCGACGACATCTTCGATTCTATCGCCATTTCGCTGCGCTTGATCGCCTCGATGTCGATGCCGTTGATCGCCGCAACCGGCGGCCTAGCGGTGAGCGTGGTGACGCCTTTCAACTGCGGCGCGTCGAGATCGAGCACGGCGCGCGCGCTGGCGCGATCGGATTGGCCTGCGGCCTTATCGAGATCGATGGAAAGTTTTGCACGTGCCGGGCCGGAGGCGGTCCCCATCGCATTGAACCGCGCGACAAGCGATGGCGAAAACGGCGCGATCGCCGCCGTGAGCTGGTTGAACGAGGCGGCGCTGGAAGCGAGCGCCAGCTTGCCGGTGGCATTGGCCCGGTCGAAGCTGCCGCTGCCCTCGATCGTCACGCCGTCGGGCTGGCCGATCTTCAGCCGATCCAGCGAAATCGTCTTCTCGTTGTATCCCAGCGTTGCCATCAGCGGCCGCAATTCCTGTCCGGCGGAGATCGCGCGGCCGACATTGAGCGATAGCGACGCCTCCTGCGGCCACTCGGCCTGCGGACCCGCCAGCGACCGCAGAAAGGCGGTGGCCGCGTCGAGGTCGAGCCGCTCGGCCCTGAGATCGGCATCGACCCGCGACCCCGTTGCTTGCGGATGCGACACCGCGATCCGCCCTTCGACCGCGCCGCCGTCAAGCTCGGCCTTCATGCCGTCGATCGAAAAACTGTCCGAGGCGACGCTGACGTCACCGCGCAGGCGCAGCGGCTTCTGGCTGCGGTAGGCAAGATCGCTGCGGCCCTGTAGCCATATCATCAGCGAATCCGGCTCGGCCGAGTCGATGCTGAGCGCGGCCTTGAAATTGTCGGGCGAAGCGCTTTGCCCGCTCGCGCCGCTCAGCGACATCCTTGTCGTCCCCGGCGCGCGAAATTCCAGCCGGCGGATGCTCCAGTCGCCGGCGCCGGCATAAAGCCCGGCGACGACATCCTGGATCGGGCGCCCGCCAAGCATGATCTGCTCGGAGGAGAATTCGAGCTGGGTCGGGATCGGCGCCGGCGGCATGCCGGCGAGCAGCGCGCGCATCGCGGGCAGGACGCGCACGGGCTCTGCCGCGTTATCTTTCGCGGCAAACCGGTCGGCATCGAGCTGCCGGGCCGTCAGCGAGGCGCGCAGCAGGGGCGAGGTACCGAACACGGCGTCGCCGACGCCGGTGAAACGCAGCGCGCGATCCTCGGGGCCGTAGTTCACCTCGATCTGGTCGAGCCGGGCGCTGGCGTAGTCACCCTTGACCTTCGATACGATCTTCCACGGCATCGCCACGCCCTTTGCGGCGGCCGGCGCTGATAGCGTGGCGGTGCCATCAAAGCTGGGGGCGCGTTGATCGAAGGTCAGCACGCCCTCAAGATCGAGCGCCAGGGGACGCTGGGCCGGATCGATGCTGAGACGGAGGCGGGTGCCGTTGCCGTCCTGGGTCTGGCCGGAAGATACCCGGAACGGGTAGCGCACGCCCTGCACCATGAAATTGCCGTCGCCACGGATCGATCCAGCGAGCGAGCGCACGTCACCGGAGAATGCAATGTCGCTCAGCTCGAGCGTTGTGCGGCTTGCCGCATCATGCAGCGCGATGCGGCCAGTGAGGTTCACCCGGTCGATCGCCAGCGATCCCAGATTGCCCGACCCGGTCGAGGCCGGCCAGTCGATGCGGCCTTTGGGATCGAGACCAAGGTCGAGCGAAAGGCCGTTGACAGTCAGTTCGGTAGCGCGCACCTCGCCGCGCATCAGCGATCCCAGGCTGAACTCGACGTCGAGCTTCTCGGCGCGCACCTTGCCGAGGTCGTTGGCCCCGCCGACGGTCACCGAGGCCAGTTGCAGCGACGGCGCCGGCAAAAGACGCGCGTCGAGCTTGCCGGACACGCGCACGGGCGCACCGACGATCCGGGTCGCCTCAGCCTCGAACTGCGGACGAAACTGGTTCCAGTCGATGAAATACGGGCCGATCAGCGCGGCCAGCAGCGCGATAATGAAGGCGATCGCCAATCCGAGCAGCGTCGTCTGCACGGTGTCTCCTCTAGGGTGCGCCCGGTGACGGCCGCACCCACCAAAGCCCGGCGCCGGAACACCCGGAATATAGAGACAAGTATGGCGAAGTCACAGCGGCATCGCTGCCGGACTCGCCTCCGATCAATCAAAACTTGCCCGACTGCATCCTTCGAGACGCGGCCAAGCGGCCGCTCCTCAGGATGAGGTCTCGGGGTGTGGCCAACGCCATGGATGAGGCCAACACCGCTGCAAGACCCTCATGGTGAGGAGCGCGGCAACGCCGCGCGTCTCGAACCACGAGGCCCGGATAGCGCCTCTTGCCCGAGTATCACCAGCTCGCCGGCAGGCGCTTCAGGCCGCGGAGCACGAAGGTGGGCCGCCATTCCGGGTTTTCCGCGTCATCCAGCCGCAGGTCCGGAATCCGGCGCAGCAGGGTGTTGATCGCGACCTCCGCCTCGATACGGGCGAGCTGGGCGCCGAGGCAGAAATGGATACCGCCGCCGAACGAGAGCGGCTTGACGTTCGGCCGGGTGATGTCCAGCCGCTCGGGGTGATCGGGATAGACTGACGGGTCGTGGTTGGCTGAGCCGAGCAGGCACAGCACGGACTCGCCCTTGGGGATGGGCTTTCCGCCGAGGTCCTCGATGTCCTCCAGCGTGACCCGGCCGGTCATCTGCACCGAGGAGTCGTAACGCAGGAATTCCTCGATCGCGTTGGTGATCAGTTCCGGCTTCGCCTTGAGCAGCGCCAGCTGATCCGGATTGCGGAACAGCGCCAGCAGGCCGTTGCCGATCAAATTGACTGTGGTCTCGTGGCCGGCACCGAACAGCAGGATGATGTTGGCGTAGAGTTCGTCGTTAGAGAGCTTGTCGCCGGCTTCCTCGGCGTGGAGCAATTGCGTGGTGAGATCGTCGCCCGGGTTCTTGCGGCGGATGTCGAACAGCTGATCAAAATACATCTTGATCATCGCCTGGCCGGCATTGCTCTGCTTGATTTCCTCCGGCGTCATCGGCACCGGCTCGAGGATGCGTCCGCTGTTGCGCGCGCCGGTGTAGAACATCTCGCGATGCTCCATCGGGATGCCGAGCATGTCGCAGATCACCGTGACCGGCAGGCGATAGGCAAAATCCTCGATCAGGTCCATCTTCCCTTGCGGGATGATGCGGTCGAGATTTTCGTCGACGATGCGCTGGATCTGCGGGCGCATGTCCTCGACCCGGCGCGCGGTGAACGCCTTCGCCACCAGTCCGCGCAGGCGGGTGTGATCGGGCGGATCCTGCTGTAGCATCGTCAGCGCAAAATTGCGGAACACCGGCTCCTTCATGACGTCGGGGCCGTATCGCCGCTTGATGCGCTCGGGATAGTCCTTGCCGAAACGCTTGTCGCGCAGCACCACCGTGATGTCGGCATGGCGGCTTGCCAGATACATGCCGTGCTGGGTCAGGTGGATCGGGTCGGTGGCGCGCAGCCGCTCATAATGCGGATAGGGGTTGCGGATGAATTCCGGCGACAGCGGATCGAACAGCGGCGTGCTGGTCGCAGTCTGAACATGCTCGTTCATGGGTCCCTCGTCTGCTTGCCCGCCCCGGAATTGTTATGCGCAACTCGATACATTGTTGTATCGAGTTGCATTCTGCCCTAAACTGCGCCGATGTCAAGAGTCAGAACCCGACCGACCCGCGACGACACCCGCGACAAGCTGTTCGAGGCGGCGGCAGCCGTATTCGAGGAACAGGGCATCAACGCGGCCAGCATCGAGGCGATCGCGGCGGCGGCTGGTTTCACGCGCGGGGCGTTCTATTCGAACTTCGCCAGCAAGGACGAACTGATCATCGCCATGCTGGAAGATCATGTCGAGCAGTTGGTCAGGCGCAACCTCGACCTTCTTGCGAAGCACCAGGATCTCCAGGATTTCATGGATGCGTACCGCAACATGGAGCGTGGGGGAGATCCGCTCGGCCGCTCTCCCCTGCTGCACATGGAAATGATCCTGTTCGTGGCGCGTGCCGAAAAGCGGCGGCCGGAACTGGCCAAGCGCCTGCGCGCGCGCCGGCAGATGCTGACGGAGATCGTCACCATCATCTCGAAGCACAGCGGCAAGAACTTCAAACGGCCGGAATGGGTGGCAGCCATCCTGCTGGCACTGGAGGACGGCTTCCGCCTGCATCGGCTGATCGATCCCGAGACCACGCCATCCGACAGCTTCCTGCGCGCGTTCAACGATCTACAGGATGCGATCGGCGATGCGTTCGACCTGAAGTAAGGCGCCGGATTCAATCTCCCACTTTTGTTTCACCCGCCGAGACCCGCGGCTGGCGTGGGCAACGCACGATCGCACTGGAATCCGGGACTCAACAAATTGCGGGTGCTAGTGTCACGGCGCGACAGGCCGATGTGGCAACGCCGTTTCTTGTCGTCATCGAGCCGGAGTCGAATAAAAAATCAGCCTCGGGGCAACACCCGGGCCGTATACGACAGGGAGGCTTCGATGTATCGAAAGACATTCCTCAACAAAACAGTCTTCACGGCAGGTATAATGATTGCTGCATTGATCGACACGGCGAGCGCGCAAACTTCACCTGCCGGCACGGCGCTCGACGCGAACCTGAAGGCAGCGGTCGAACGCAAGGACGTGCCGGGCGTCGTTACGCTGGTCACCGATCGCGACCGCGTGCTCTATCAGAGCGCCTTCGGCGTGGCCGATGTCGCAACCGGGCGTCCCGTCGCTGCCGACTCGCTGTTTCGTATTGCCTCGATGACCAAGCCGGTCACGTCGGTGGCGTTGATGCAACTGGTCGAACAGGGTCGCATCGGTCTCGATGACCCCGCCGAGAAATATCTGCCCGAGCTGGCCGGACTGAAGGTGTTCGTATCGTTCGATGCGAAGACCGGAGAGTATCAGCTGCGTCCGGCATCGAAGCCGCCGACGGTGCGGCATTTCCTCACGCATACGTCTGGCCTCGCCTATCCCTTCACCAGCGAGACCTGGCGCGATTTCAAGCCGAAGGCGGGCGAGACCTATCCGTTCGGCGGGCCGCTGCTGTTCGATCCCGGCGAGCGCTGGCACTACAGCACTTCTACCGATGTTTGCGGCAAGCTGGTCGAGGCAGTGTCGGGGCAGAAGCTGGAGGAGTATTTCCGCCAGCACATCTTCGCGCCGCTGAAGATGGACGATACCTCCTACAACGTGCCGGAAGCCAAAGCCGCGCGGCTGGTGGCGCAGCAGCAGCGCGCGGGCGCAAAGATGGACGGCGCCATCGAACTGCAAAATCCGCAGCTCGGGCTCACCATCGCGTCCCCGATCGGCGGCGGCGGCCTCGCTTCCACGGCCAGCGACTATGGGCGCTTCATGCGCATGCTGCTCAATGGCGGCGAGCTTGACGGTGCGCGCGTGCTGAAGGCCGAGACGGTGGCGCTGATGGGCCAGAACCACATCGGCGCGGTCTCCGTCCCCGCGCTGAAATCCGCGCTGCCGCGCAGCGCCGACTTCACCTTCATCGCCGACGGCCGCGACAAATGGGGGCTCGGCTTCCTCATCACGGCCGACCAGCTGCCGGGCAAGCGCTCGCCCGGCAGCCTGAGCTGGGGCGGCATCAACAACACGTTTTTCTGGATCGATCCCACGCGCGGCATCGCGGGCGTGATCATGATGCAGTACCTGCCGTTTGCCGATGCCAAGGCCCTGGCCGTCTACGACATCTTCGAGCGCGGCACCTACCAGCTCATCGCCGAGCGGTAGCATCTCTTAATCATCCGGCCGGTGCGCAACCGGCCGGACCTCATTGCGGAGGCCGCAGCTCGATGCCGTAGCGCGCATAGATCTTCGCGATCGTGCCGTCGGCCAGCAGCGCCTCGATCGCCGCATCGACGCGCTGGCGCAATTTGTCGTCGGGGCGAAACAGCCCGGCCGCAATATTCCAGTTCAAATCCTGGTCGTTGTCGAACGCCGGAATCAGGCGCAGCGGCTTGTCTGAATGCTGGAGGTTGAACCAGCCGACCGTCATCGGCGTGACCGCGGCGGCCTCGATCTCGCGATTGGCCAGTGCGGCGACAATATCGTCCTCGAACACGAACGGAGACGTGACGATGCCGCCCTTGGCGAGCGTCATGGACACCAGCGAGCCGACCGGCACGCCGACCCGCTGATCGGAACCGAGATTGGCCAGCGACGAGGCCGGCGAATCGCCGCGCACAGCGAGCACGACACCGCTGCGATGATACGGGCGCGACGTTCGCATGGCGCCCGCGGACGGCACATCCTTGCGCGCGATGACGTCGAGCACGAGGTCGCAGTCGGCGCGGCGGTGCTGGATCGCGCTGACCACCCACTCGCGCGTCAGCTTGACGCCGAGTTGCCGGGCGATTTGCTCGCCGAGCTCGATCTGAAATCCCGGCACCGGTCCCGACTTGCTCGCAAACGGCAGCGCGTTGGGGCTGGCGCAGAGCGTCAGCGCGCCGCGTTCGATGACGGTTTCCAGCGAGCGGGCATCCGCCGCCGCGCTCCAGAGCATCAGCAGCGCGAGAGGTGCCGCGTACCGGGCGGAGCGATATCCCGGCTTCCGGGCCGCGGCGAACGCGCTAGTCATCGAGGCCTCGAATGTAAGCCAGGATCGCGATGATCTGGCCGTCACTGAACACCGAGCCATAGGCGGGCATGGCGCCGGTCTTGCCCTTCTTGATGCGCTCGACGATGTATTCGTCGCTGCGCTCGGACTTCGACAGTTTTGGCCCCCGGCCGGCGTGGCGGCCGCCATCCTGGTGACAATAGCCGCAGGTGGTCGCGAACATTTTCCCGCCCTCGATGTCGTTGGGCGAGGCTTCGGCTTGCGGCAGCGGATTGCCGGAGCCGGCTGAACTGGACTGTTGGGCAAAGGCGGCGGTCGGCAGCCCTGACCAGGCGATGGCCAGGGCAGCGACGATTACAGACGTTATTCGCATTCCGGCATCCGTATCCAGCGGCAGGGCGGCAGGGAAAGATCGACCCCTGCCGCCAGTGCCATCATCATTGTCTGAGCGCGAAGACGACCAGCGCACCGGTGTTCTTCGGCATGCTCTTGAAGGGCTCGCCGTAGAGCGCGACAAATTCGTCGGCCACCAGGCTGCCCCAGCCGGCCGGCACGGCGATGTACTGCTTGCCGCCGGCCATGTAGCTGATGATGCCGGCATTGTGCCCCATGCCGTTATTGCGCGACCAGAGCTCTTCGCCGGTGTCGGCATTATAGGCGTGCACGACGCCTTCGGAATCCGGCACGAACACCAGATTGCCCGCGGTGGCGAGCACGCTGGCGAGCGGCGGCTGCTTGTAGGTGACCTCCCACTTCTTGGCGCCGGTGACGGGGTCGCGGGCGCTCAGATGACCGCGGGCCGGTCCATCCGGCGGCGGCACGAATTTGAACGTGGCGCCGATGTTGAGCTGGGCCATCGGCTCCAGGATTGGCGTCGTCTTCTCGACGGTCAATTCCATGCACCATTCCTGCCCGATCCGGTAGAACAGCCCGTTCTTGGGATTGTAGGCACCGGAGTTCCAGCTAATGCCGCCGGCAATCGCCGGGCACAGTGGCGGGTCCACCTTGCCTTCCGAGAGATCGCGGCGACCGATCAGTTCGCCGGTCTTCGGATCGATGCTCTTGACGAAGTTGATGTTCTTCACCAGCGGCCAGACGTTCTCGATCTTGGCGTTGGAACGATCATAGACGAAGACGTATCCGCTCTTGTTGGCGTGCACGACGAGCTTCTTGCCGCCGCGGTCGAGCATGACGAATTCGCCCACGGACGAGTCGAAGTCCCAGGCGTCATGCGGCAGCTCCTGATGGTGGAATTTGAGCTTGCCGGTATCGGGATCGAGCGCAATGACCGATGTCGTGTAGAGATTCTCGCCCGGCCGCGGTCCGCTCTTCTTCCAGTCCGCGCCCGCCCAGTCGTACAGCGGCGCGGGGTTGGCGGTCCCCCACCACACCGTATTGGTTTCCGGGTCATAGGTTCCGGGCATCCAGCCGCCGCCGCCGCCGGTCCGCCAGGAATCGCCGCCCCAGGTCTTCATGGCCTCTTCGGTACCGGCGACCGTGAAGAATTCCCATTTCTTCTGTCCGGTCTTGCCGTCCACGCCGAAGATCGGTCCGCGATGGGGCCATTCGCCGCCCTGGGCGCCGATGATCACCTTGTCCTTGACCACCAGCGGCGCGCCGGTGAAGCCGACGGTCATCCTCTTGGAATCGAGCAGCTTGGTGTCCCATACCGGCTTGCCGGTCTTCAGATCGAGCGCAATCAGGCGCCCGTCGACCGTGCCGACGTAGAGATTGCCGTGTCCGATTGCGATGCCGCGGTTGTAGGGCGAGTGCGTCTGCTTGGCGACGAGCTCCTCGTCGAGCTCCGGCGCATAGGCCCAGATCGTCTTGCCGGTGGCTCCGTCCAGCGCATAGACGCGGCTGTAGGAGCCCGAATAGTACAGCACGCCGTCAAGCGCCAGCGGCGTCGACTGTAAGCCGCGGGTGGCGCGCTCCGGAAAATGCAGCCACGCGACTTCGAGATTCTTGACGTTGCCGGTGTTGATCTGGTCGAGGCCGCTGTAGTGGTAGGATTTGTAGGTGCCGTGATAGGTCGGCCAGTCGTTCTGGGCCGCCTCGGCATTCAGGGCTGCGTCTTGCGGCTGCGTTGGCGCTTGAGCGTGCGTCGGCGAAGCCGCGAACAGGGCGGCAACGGCCAGCGCGGCGCAGCCGGCGAGATATCGTTCATGGCAAGTCATCGTATCCTCCCTTTGTCGTCTGTTTATTGGGTCGAATTTTCGTCGCGACCCTTGCAGGCATGTTTGGGGTCAACGCCTCATAAGAGTTCGAGTTGGATTGCATGAACCGGCGGAACTGCCGTGGTGAAACGACAGCATTCCCTGCCGCCCGAGTGCGAAGCGGACAGAGGTTCGGCCGAAGGATGTTTCGAGAAAAGCGCTGGTTGGTGCATTGCGGCACATGCCGTCATTGCCGGGCTTGCCTGCCCCTTACTGCTCCCGGCGATGTCGGTACGGTGGACCATGACATGTGCCTCGACGCGCACGTCATTAGTTGACCGGATTGTTGTTCTTTTTGTGGAGTGCCGACTTGGCGTGGCAACCTTCGGCTGAAGCTCCCGCTCACTCGTCACCGCATTGCGGGATCGCGGGATCCCGCTCGGCTCTCTCGCCTGCTGCGCGATGCCGCTCGCCTTATCCCTGCGCCATCTTGCCGGCAACCGCGCGCACCTTTCCGGGCGATGCCTGCCAGATCGCGATCGCCGACAGCACGCTCATGGCGATGCCGGCGGCAAAGGCGACGGTGTAATTTCCTGATATGTCGTAGAGAATGCCGGTCGCCCAGGGTCCGGCCGCACCGCCTGCCAATGCCGCCAGCATGATGGTGCCAAAGATGCTGCCGTAATGCTTGCCCTGGAAGATTTCCAGCACCACCGGTCCCATCACCGAGGTGAGGCCGTAGCCCAGCACGCCCTGCGTCACCACCATCAGGTAAACCAGCCAGAGGCTGGGCACGAACTTCAACGCGATCAGTGCCGCAAAGCAGATGGCAAAGCCGGCGCAACTGATGGCCCACACCGCCTCCCGTCCGATGCGGTCGGAGAGATGGCCGAGATAGATCTGGCCGGGAATGCCGAGCAGGCTGACGACGCCGAGTGCCCAGACGCCGACGCTGGAAGAGAAGCCGATGTCGAGCAGGAACTTTGTCTGGTGCACCTGCACCGCGTACCAGATGTACAGGCCGGCGAAATAACCGATGCAGATCCACCAGAACCGCGCGGTGCGCACCGCAAGGCCCAATGTCCATTCGGTATTCGCCCACACGGGATCGACGATATTCGAAACCGGTTTGGCCGACGTCGCCGTCGGCGCGGCGTCGCCGTCCGGCAAGAGGCCGATGTCCTCGGGGCGCTTGTGCAGCAAGAGATTGATCGGCGCCAGCACGACGAAGACGATGATGCCCATGGTCGTGCAGGCGGTGCGCCAGTTGGTCTGTTCGATCATGTGCTGCACCCAGGGCAGCAAGGTCACCGAGCCGATGCCGACGCCGGCAAAGGCAATGCCGATCGCCAGCCCGCGGCGACGGATGAACCAGTTCGGCAAAAACAGCGATTGGCCGGAATAGCCGAGGCAGACGCTGCCGGCGCCGACCAGCACGCCGATGGTCAGGTACAGGTGCCAGGGCTGCGTGGTCAGCGGCGCCAGCAGCAATCCGCTGCCCATCAACAACACGCCAAGCCCCATCACCGCGCGCGGGCCGTGACGGTCCATGATCCTGCCGATCAGCGGGCTCATGAAGCCGGACACCACGAAGCCGAACGAGAACGCGCCGGCGGTGACGCCGCGATCCCAGCCGAACTCGGCAATGATCGGCGGAAAGAACAGCGAGAACGCCGTGCGCGCATTGACGCCGATCGCCATCGTGACGAACACCACGATAACGATCAGCCAGCCATAAAAGAACGGAAGCCGCTTCACGATGTTTCCTTTACCCGCGGACGCCGCGTCCAGTGCTCGGCGTTGACGGCGCCGACGGGCGCTTCGCCCTTGATGATATCAGCGACCTGACGCACGGTTTCGGAGGATTGATGCTCGATCGCCTGCGGCGTCAGCCCGCCGACATGCGGCGTCGCGATCACATTGGGAAGTCTTGCGAGTTCCGGTGACGGCATCTGGTCGAGCGCGCGGCCGACGTCCATCGCCGCTCCGGCGATGCGTTTTTCGCGCAGAGCCGCCGCCAGTGCGGCTTCATCGACCAGATTGCCGCGCGACAGGTTGATGAAGGAGGCGTGCCGCTGCATCCTCGCCAGCGCCGTCTGCCCAACCAGATTTTCCGTCTGCTCGTTGGCGATGGCGAGACAGACGACGTAGTCGGAGTGCGTCAGGAGATCGTCGAGCGGCACATGCCGGATCGCGGCATCGTCGATGGTCACGAAGGGATCGGCGACCAGCACGTCCATGCCCAGTGCTTTCGCCAGGTCGGCGAGATAGCGGCCGATGCTGCCATAGCCGATGATGCCGACGCGGCTGCCGGCGAGCTGCCGTCCCATCACGACTTCGGGCATGCGGCCGGCGTGATAGTCGGCGGTGGCGCGGGACACGCCGCGCGACAGGTCGATCATATAGCCGAGCGCGAGTTCGGCGACCGACTGGACAAATCCGGGGCTTGCCTGCGTCACCAGCACGCCCGCGGCAGACGCCGCCGCGACGTCGATGTTGCGGATATCGACCGCACAGCGCACGAAAGCGCGTAGGGCCGGCAATTTTGCAAAGATCTCGTTCGGTCCCTGCGTCATGCGATCGGCCACGATGATCTCGACGTCGCGCGCAGCTTCGATCAAAGCGGCGGCATCGAGCGCAACCTCCCCTTCGTGCAGCGTGACGTCGGCCACCGCACGCAGCCCGTTCAAGCTGCGCTCGCCATAATAATCGCGGCGCATCTGCGGCGTATGGGCGAGGAGAACTTTCACGGGGAGCGATTTGCCGAAAGGGCGGCAACCAACAGATCGGTTTTCATTTCGCTCCCCGGCAGACATTTTTCTTGGGCCGCCTGCGCAACGCAGCCACGCCGATGACAGTAAGGCGAAACGGAATACCCATGCAAGGGCAGCAGACTTTTGCCTGCTGCCAGTTGCCGCCAGCGCGATGAGCCTGTTGACGCCGCGACGGCATCGGGCAGGCTACAGGTGCGGAGGGATATCAGCATGGCTCGTTACAAACTCTACTGCATCGGCGCTTCCGGAAATTCCTTCAAGGTCGCGCTTTATCTGAATTGTGCAGGCCTCGACTGGATGCCTGTCGGCATCGACTTTGCCGGCGGCGTGCAGCGCGACGCTGACTGGCGCGCCGACGTCAATGCGATGGGTGAAGTGCCCGTGCTGGAAGTCGACGGCAAGCGGATGTCGCAATCAGGCGCGATCCTGATGTGGCTGGCGGAGACCACCGGTCATTTCGCGCCGCGCGACGCCGACGAACGGCAGGAGGCGCTGCGCTGGATCCTGTTCGACAACCACAAATTCACCAACAATCACGCCATCCACCGTTTCCAGAAGTCGTTCACGACGCCGCCACCGCATCCGGCGGTGCTGGCCTTCATGCGCAGCCGCGCGGAAAGCTCGTTCGCGATCGTGGACAAGCATCTCGCCAGCCGTCCCTTCATGCTTGGCGAGCGCCCGACCATCGCCGACTTCTCGCTGGCGGGCTACGTGTTCTATCCGCCGGAAGAGACCGGATTCGATATCGCCAGCGAATATCCGGCGATCCATGCCTGGCGCAGCCGCCTCGCGGCGATGAAGGGTTTTGTGCCGCCGTATGAATTGATGCCGGTCGGCAGCGACCTGCGCGTGGGCAGGACCTGAAGCCCGCTTACCTGTCGCTACTTCGTGCGCGCGATGGTCGTCCCGTCCCAGTCTTCACCGGCCGGATTTTCAAGCTGCTGCTTGCAACGCTCGATCATGAGGGCGGAAGCGGCATCGGACGGTCGCATCGCCGCCGCCTTCTCGAAATCGCCGATCGCGCGCGCGAACTCCCGCGCCCGCCACGAGGCGAGGCCGGCTTCATAAACCGCGACCCAGGCCTCGCAGTCACTTGCCTCACCTGCCATGCAGAGCAACTCGTAAATCTGCAAGCCGCCGGCGCGGCCATAGACCGCGAGCCGATCGAGTTCGCGCACGATGATGAGATCCCCCGCAAGGCGACGCGTCTCCGGGCCGATGATGATGGTGGACCCGTAGACCTTGTTGCTGCCTTCGAGCCGGCTCGCGATATTCACGGCATCGCCGATCACGGTGTAGTTCAGCCGCACTTCCGACCCGATATTGCCGACCAGCATGTCGCCGGAATTGATGCCGATGCGGATTTTCACCGGCTGACCATCGTCGCCGAGCAGGTCGGCCGCCTCGACCGCGCGCTGGCAGGCGAGCGCGGCGCGGCAGCAATCGACGGCATGATCGGGATTGGGCGCGGGCGCGCCCCAAAAGGCCATCACGGCATCGCCGATAAATTTGTCGATGGTGCCGTTATGCTGCTGGATCTGCGCGGAGACCGAATCGAAATAGCGCGACAGCAGCGGAATGATCCCCTCACCCAGCCGCTCCGACATGCCGGTGAAGCCGGCGAGATCGATGAACATCACGCTCATCGGCCGCACCGCGCCGCCGAGCCGCGCGCCGTTGCCGTCGCTGACCAGCCGCCGCACCAGATCCGCCGGAATGTATTTTCGGAACGCGGCGAGCCCCTGGGCCATGTCGCCGATCGCGCCGGACAGGTTTTCAATCTCGGTCAGCCGCGATGGATGACGCTGCACCTTGTCGAGATCGAAGCGCTCGACATGCCTTATCTCGCCCACCACCTTGATCAGCGGCGCCGCGATCAGCCGTTGCGCTAGCCATGCCGATAGCAGGCCGGCGAACACGATCAGCACCGCAAGGCCCATCAGCAGTTTCCGGATCGTCTCCTGCACCGGCCCTAAAAATTCCGATTCCGGCACGACCGTCACCAGCGACCAGCCCGGGAACGAGATCGGCGTCAACACCGTCTTGTAGGCCTTGCCGTCCCGGATAACCCCTGTGCTGAACGGCTGGGCGCCGTTCGCGTCATACGCGCTGCCTGCCTGGCGGATCGCGTCGACCGCGACCGGAAACAACGGCTGGTCGGTTTTCAACGGCGTGAGCTCGTCGGCGTTGGCGTCGGGCGCCGCGATCGCAGAACCATCGCGGTCGAGGATGAAGGCGCCGGCCGATTTTCCGACCGTGAGCTGCGACAGGAAGTTCGATACCCGCGTGAGCTCGATGATGACCGCGAGCACGCCTGCCCGCTCGCCGTCGATATCGATCGGCACGGCAAACGCCGCCGCGGGCCGTTCGCCGGTCGGATGCAGCGTCAGCGTCGACCAGAGATCCGAACCGCTGTACCACTCCTGTTCGGTGACCAGATATTTCGTGTCCTCGACGCGGCTCCCCCTGAGCTTGATGTCGCCGTCGACATAGTCGTATTGCTCGACCTTGAGCTTGCGGTCCGCGCCGATCTCGAGCGTTTCGACGCCGGCATCGCCGAGCTTGTGCGCGCCATAGAAGGTGCCGTCCGGCTTTCCGAACGCGACCCAGGAAATGGTGGGCTGGGCCTGTAGTTGCGACAGGAATACGAACTTGCGCCGCTTCGCATCGTCGACGTCGAGCACCTTTTCGGTGAGCAGCGCGCGTACCGCGATCGAGGCGGAGCGCGCCTCCGTCGTGATCGATTGCAATTGATCGCCGACCGCGGAAACGATCTGGTCGTTGATGGTGTCGGCCAGGGTCTGGCTGACCTGCGTGGCGGTGCGCCACCACAGCAAATTCACGCCGACCGCGCTGACGATGATCGACATCAGCACGAGGCCCGAGATAGCGCTGCGGATTCCGATACGCATTTCACCCTTGTGGCTGCGAATTCGCTACCGCGCAATACGGCTCACGTTGCGCTGCGTTACGCCGGACCCGCCGGTCCACACAGTTCTGTGACCTGTACCGCGGCAAAACTTCTGGAATGTTTCCTTCGTACAAGCCAATAGGATACGACTGATATCCTCCAGGGTTTTCTGATGCACGACGTTTCGATTCCGGCAGCCGCCCTCGCAGGGCTCATAAGCTTCTTGTCGCCCTGCGTGCTGCCGCTGGTGCCGCCCTATCTGGTCTACCTGACCGGCGCCACCGTCGAGCATGTCGCCAACGACCAGGATGTGAAGGCCTCCAAGCGGGCGGTGATGGGCGCGGCGCTGATGTTCGTGCTCGGCTTTTCCACCGTGTTCGTGGCGCTCGGGGCCAGCGCGTCCATTATCGGCGGCCTGATCCGCGCCTGGTCGGCGCAGCTATCGATCGTTGCCGGCATCGTCATCATCGTCATGGGCCTGCATTTCCTGGGGCTGACGCGGATCGGCCTGTTGATGCGCGAGGGACGGCTGACGGCACCGAAACCGGTCGGGCTGTGGGGCGCCTATGTGATGGGGCTAGCCTTTGCGTTCGGCTGGACGCCCTGTATCGGCCCGATCCTGGCGGCAATCCTTTCCGTGGCCGCGGCCGAGGCCACCGTCACCAAGGGCGCGATGCTGCTGGCGATCTATTCCGCAGGGCTCGGCATTCCCTTCCTGCTGGCCGCCGTTGCGGTCAAACAGTTCTCCTCGCTGTTTGCACGCATGAAGCACCATCTCCACAATGTCGAGCGGGCGATGGGCGTATTGATGGTGATCACCGGCATCGGATTTCTGACCGGTGCCGTCACCGGCGTCAGCATCTGGCTGCTGGAGACTTTTCCCGCGCTGCAAAATTTCGGTTAGCGCGAGAAATCCGCCAAGATCCCCGTAACAAGCGGGTCAGTTCCTCCGAAACTCCTCCCGGAACCGGCTTGACCCCGGTCCGCATCTTGTTCGCCTGACCGGCGGCGGCTGCGCACCGCTGACAATATTTGGAGGGGGTTATCCATGACTTTCATCGTCAATCTGCTGATCCTGCTGCCCGCCCGGATCGCCTCCTATTTTTCCTGGGCAGGCCCGCTGACCATGCGCCTGATCGTCGGTTACGTCTTCATGCTCAGCGGCTGGGGCAAGCTCAACAACCTGCCCCAGATCACCCAGAATTTTGTCGAGTGGGGCATCCTCTTCCCGAAGATCATGACGCCTTTTGTTTCGGGCGTTGAGTTCTTTGGCGGGATCATGCTGATCCTCGGCCTGTTCACCCGCATCCCCGCCGCAATGCTAGCTTTCACCATGCTGGTCGCGATCAAATCGGCAAAGTGGGAGGTCGTGGATTCGCTGGAGACCCTGCTCGGCTTCGAGGAGGCGACCTATTTCGCCAGCTTCCTGTGGCTCGCCATCGCCGGCCCCGGCGCGGCCTCCCTCGACCGGCTGCTGCTGAACGCAGCCAATAAAAAATCCGGTTTGCCGTGTAACCAAGTCCAATCCTATACGTAGCTTTCGCCGGGTGCAGTTTGCAGGCTCTCATGGCCGCATGCGGTGCACCTTATGGTACTCTTTATGGAGGAGACGATCATGAAGGTGACGACCAAGTCCGGTGCCGCCATCGCCGCCGCTGCCGCCACGTTGTTCCTAGCCGGCGCTACGGTTTCCAACGTGGCCTACGCCGCCGGCGAAGGCAAATGCATGGGCGCCAACGCATGCAAGGGCCAGAGCGCCTGCAAGGGCACCGCGAACGCATGCAAGGGCCTGAACGCGTGCAAGGGCCAGGGCTTTTCGGCCATGACCAAGGAAAAGTGCGACGCGGCCAAGGGCAAGTTCACGCCGTCTTGATCGTCTGCGTTCGGACCGGGGCCCGGTGTTCCGGGCCCCTCTTCCGTGATAGTTTTGGATCAAGCACGGCGCGAGCGAGCCCATGAACGTCGCAAGCAGATTGCCACATATGTCAGCGGCGCTTGCAGACCGTACTGCGCGCACGGCCAAGCCACCGTTCCTCGGCTTCGGCCTCGGGCTTCGCCATCAGCATTATGACGAAATCCTCGGCGGCAATCCGCCGATCGACTGGTTCGAGGTCATCAGCGAGAACTACATGCTGCCGGGCGGCCAGCCGCTGCGCGTGCTCGACCGGATTCGCGAGTGTTATCCGGTGGTGATGCACGGCGTATCGCTTTCCATCGCTTCCACCGCGTCGCCGAATTTCGATTACCTGCAAGCGCTGAAGGATCTGGCCCGCCGCGTCGAGCCGCAATGGGTGTCCGACCATCTGTGCTGGACCGGCGTGCACGGCAAGAACCTGCATGACCTGTTGCCGATCCCCTACACTGGCGAAGCGCTCGACCATGTCGTCAGCCGCGTGCAACTGGTGCAGGATTTTCTCGGCCGCGCCATCGTGCTGGAAAACGTCTCGACCTATGTGCAGTTCAGCAATTCCGAGATGACGGAATGGGAGTTTTTGTCGGAGCTCTCGCGCCGTTCCGGATGCTGGCTGCTGTTCGACGTCAACAACGTCTATGTCAGCGCCTTCAATCACGGCTACGACCCGCACACCTTCCTCAATGGCATTCCGGCCGATCGCGTCGTGCAATTCCACATGGCCGGCCACAGCCACATGGGCACGCATATCATCGACACCCACGATCATCCCGTCTGCGAGGACGTCTGGGATCTCTATGTTGCAGCGCTAAGACGTTTTGGCCGGGTTTCGACCATGATCGAGCGCGACGACAATATCCCGCCGCTCGATGAACTGCTCGTCGAGGTCAACCGCACCCGCGAAATAGCGGAACAAGTGCTGGCTGACCAGCCCGCAGCATGAGCGACCTTGCGCGCCAGCAGGCCGATTTCCAGCGCGGCATTTTGGGCGGCGACGATGAGGTGCTGGCGGAAATCCTCGACGGTCCCAGGGAGAAGCGCGAGACGCTGTATGGCGTCTACCGCTACGCCTACGGCTCGCGGCTGGTCGATGCTGTTCGCAACGATCACGAATTGCTGCATGCCTATCTCGGCGACGAGATGTTCGACGAGATGGGGCATGCCTATGTCAGGGCATATCCGTCCGAGCATCCGAACCTGCGCTGGTTCTCGCAAAACTTGCCGACATTTCTGAAGTCGACCACGCCGTACAGCGATCATCCCGTACTGTCCGATCTCGCCGCGCTGGAAAAGGCGCTCAACGACGCTTTTGATGGCAAGGATGGCGCCGTGTTGGCGCTGACCGATATGGCTGCCTTCGCGCCCGAAGTTTGGAACGATCTTCGTTTCACGCCGCATCCGACCGCCACGCGTCTCGACCTCTCCACCAACGCGTCCGCGATCTGGATGGCGCTGAAGAACGACGAAACGCTGCCGGACGCGGTCGCGCTGGAGGAGCCTTCGCGTGTTTTGGCCTGGCGCCAGGACAACACGCCGATGTTCCGCGAGCTCTCCGCGGAAGAAGCGATGATGTGGGACGAGGCCGCTGGCGGCGTTCCCTTTGGCGTGCTCTGCACCATGCTCGCGACCTATGACGATGCCGATGGCGCGGCGGCACGCGGCGCCGGCTATCTGCACGGCTGGATTTCGGCCGGGCTTTTGACGGGCGCCGCCATCAAATAGAACCCGGCTCTTCCGAACCGGGTTCTATGTTTTCCTTGACGCGTTTTCTTCACGCGAACCGGTCTCCACTTCGCTTGAAAACGCTATGTGCAGGAGTCGGCCATGCGCAGCCACGATCGCTTCGTCGAGCACATGACATGGGACGAAGTGCCGATCGGCATCCTCGCGGAACCGGCGGCAACTCAACCGACCCGAAGCGCCTTGCCATGAAAAGCAGCGCGATCACTCGCCGGGCCGCGCTTGCGGCGATCTCCGCATCGGCGCTGGCAAGTGCGCTTTCCATCCCTGCCGGCGCGCAATCCGACTTCATGCGCGGCGACCGCATGCCCTATGACGCGTTCGAACGGCTGCAAAAGATCGACATCGAGGTGCCCGGCGGCGTGATCCATGCCGGGTTTGCGCCCGGCGACCTCGCCTTGCCGCAGGAAAAAATTTTGGACTGGATCAGGATTTCGGCGAGAGCCGTCTCGACCTATTACGGCCGCTTCCCGGTCGCCGAGCTAAAGCTGCTGATCGTGCCGGTGAGCGGCCGGCGCGTGCGGGGCGGCACCACCTGGGGCTATCGCGGCGCCGCCATCCGCGTGCTGCTCGGGCGCGAAGCCAGCGAGGACGATTTACGCCGCGACTGGGTGATGGTGCACGAAATGGTGCATCTGGCGCTGCCCGACATGCCGGACCGTTACAGCTGGCTGTCCGAGGGACTTGCGGTCTATATCGAGCCGATCGCGCGGGTGCAGGCGGGCGACATGGCGGCGCGCGATATCTGGCAGGCGATGACGCGCGATATGCCCAAGGGTCTGCCGGAAGCGGGCGATCAGGGTCTCGACAATACGCCGACCTGGGGCCGCCGCTATTGGGGTGGCGCGATGTTCTGCCTGTTGGCTGATGTTGAAATTCACAAATTGACCGGCAACCGGCTTGGCCTACAGGACGCGATGCGCGGTGTGATCGCAGTCGGCGGCAACCATGAGAAGAACTGGCCGATTGAGCGCGTGCTTACCACTGCCGACAAGGCAGTCGGGCTCGACGTGATGACGCGCCTGCACCGCGAGATGGGTGACAAGCCCGTCACACCCAATCTCGACGATCTGTGGCGCGATCTCGGCTTGCGCCTGCGCGGCGAGGCGCTCGAATTCGATGACAGCGCACCGCTCGCCGCTATCCGCAAGGCGATCACGGCCACGCCGGCGAAATAAGGCTGCCCGGCACATCGCTGGATTTTTCTGCCGATGCTGGGATATTTTCAACAAAACAATAGCGGGAGCGATTGAACCGATGGCACAAGCAAGGCCGGAAAGCCAGTGGCCAATCTTTGGTTCGCTAAGTTCCTTTCGTCTGAGCTATCTGCCCGGCGATTTGATCGCGGGCCTGACGCTCGCCGCGATCGCCATTCCCGAGCAGATGGCGACCGCACGGCTCGGCGGTTTCTCGCCGCAGATCGGATTTTTCGCCTTCATCGCGGGCTCGGTCGGCTTTGCGATGTTCGGCGCCAACCGCTTTCTGTCCTGCGGCGCCGACTCTACCATCACGCCGATCTTTGCCGGCGGCCTGCTGTTGATGGCAGCTAGCGGCTCGGCGGACTATCAGGCGCTCGCGTTGGCGCTGTCGCTGATGGTCGGCGTGATCCTGATTGCGAGCAGCCTGTTGCGCCTGGGCTGGATCGCCAACCTGCTGTCGACGCCGGTGACCGTCGGCTTTCTCGCCGGCATTTCCGTGCACATCCTGGTGTCGCAACTGCCCGGCGTGCTCGGGCTGCCTGCGCCGGGCGGACCGATGCTCGATCGCCTTGCAACGCTCGCGCGGCATCTTGGCGAGGCGAATCCCTACACCATCGGCATCGGGCTCGGCGTACTGGCGGTGGTGGCGGCTTCGGAGATGATCAGTGCCAAAATTCCAGGTGCGCTGATCGGGCTGGTGGTTGCCACGTTGGCCGTGATTTCCGTCAATCTCGAAAGCAAGGGCGTCCATGTGATCGGCGCCGTCCCGGCGTCGCTGCCGACGCCGACATTTCCCGATATCGCGCCGGAGCGCTGGGCCAAGCTGGTGCCGCTGGCGCTGCTGATCGCCATCGTGGTGATGGTGCAAACCGCGGCGACGACGCGGTCGTTTCCCTCCGATCCCGAAAAGCCTGCCGATGTCGACCGCGATTTTCTCGGCGCCGGTGCCGGTAACGTGCTGGCCGGCCTGTTCGGCGCGTTTCCAGTCGATGCCAGCCCGCCGCGGACCGGCATCGTGTCCGAGACCGGTGGACGCACGCAGCTATCGAGCCTGATCGCGGCCGCGATCGTGCTGGCGCTGCTGGCGTTCGGCGCCACGCTGCTGCGCCATGTTCCCGATGCGGCGCTTGGCGGCGTGCTGCTGTTCGTGGCGATCCGGATCATCCGCTTCGGGCAGATCGTGACGGTGTTCCGGCAATCGATCCTCGAATTCTGGCTGATCGTCGCCACCGCCGCCGGGATCATTGTGCTGCCGATCGAACAGGGCGTCGCCGTCGGCATCGCGCTGTCGCTGCTGCACGGCATCTGGAGCAACACGCGGGCGAGGCTGGTGCCGTTCGAGCATGTGTCCGGCACCACCATCTGGTGGCCCGCCGGCGGGCAGACGGCCGGCGAGCAGGATCCCCGCATCGCGGTGGTCGGACTACAGGCGCCGCTGACCTTCCTCAATGCCGAGAATTTTCGCACCGATGTGCAGCAACTGCTCAAGCATGCAACGACAAAGCCAAAGCTGCTGGTGCTGGAAGCCAGCGGCATTCTGGAAATCGACTTTACGGCCGCGCAAGTCCTGCTCGATCTCTTCAGGGAAATCGACGCCGCCGGCGTCACCGTCGCGGTGGCCCGGCTCGAATCGACGCGAGCGCAGGAAGCATTCGAGCGGTTTCGGCTTTACGATGTCCTGCCGAGAGAACGGGTCTATCGCAGCGTCGACCAGGCTATCCGCGCGCTGGCCTGAACCGAACCATGATCCGGTCGCATCATTCCTTCAGCGAGGGATGGTTTTTCAGCACATCTTCCCGGATCGAACCGGTCCGGATCGCGCGCAGCAGCGGCCGCGCCGTCTTCTCATCGTTCGCGGTCATGCACAGCTCGATGATCTGGCGAACCGCCGCATCGCGCATCAGCTCGTCGGAGACTTTGATGGCGATTTCCATCGCCGCCCTGGCGGCGCGCTCGTAGCGCTCGATGTCGTGCTTGATCGTCTTGCCATCGCGGCCCGCGGCATCTGCGACCCGGTGCGCGCTGTCGGTGGCCGCACGGCAGATGACGCGGATCTTCTTGGCCGCCTCGATATCGCCGATCGCCTCCCCGATCGGTTCGTCCCAGACTTCCCTGGGCTTGCCCTTGCTGAAACGCCACATACGCCCTGCCCCAAAATTGCTGCAAGCATAAACGGCGCCGATCCAAATTGTGAACCGGCAGGACAGCAGATTCCTGCACCACCTCGCTATGCCGGCCGTGCCGGCCCGATCGCCTCGAATGCCGCCCGCTGCTCGTCGCTCAGCGTTGCGTAAAAATCCTCGAGCGCGGCGCGCACCTGCTTGACCGCCTGCAACATGGCATCGAGCCGTTTTGCGGCGGCGGCCATGCGCGCGGGCGGGGTGAGCGTCTGGCCGGCCGCCTGGCACGCCGCCTGCAATGCCTCGGAGGCGCGAGCGCTGGTGTCCTGTAGCACCTGTAACGTGGCCTTCTGGGTGTCGTTCGGATGAATCCTGGCCTCGATCTCGCTGGTCGGCCATTGCAGGGCTGCGGGTCCGGGCGCGCTACAGCTTTGCGTCACCGATCCGGCATCGCCGGGCGCCGACGATGCCTTGCGCTGGCTTTCGGCGAGCCCGTTGAGCCGCGCCTTCTGCTCGTCATCGAGCAGGCCGTAGAATCTCTCGAGACGCGGCTGGATCAGAGCCGTCGCCGAGATCATCGCCTCGACCCGCTGCTGCATGAGCGCAAGCCTTCCCGGCGCGGTCAGCATCGCCTGGGACGGACAGGCAATGCGGATGTTTTGCGCGGCCGTGAGCGAGGCCTGACCGAGTTCGGAAAGCGCGGCGAGCTGCGGCTCGGTGGGCTGGACCGCATCTGCGATCTGATCGACCGGCATCCCGGCAACCGTACGGCTGTCGTTGCCGCACATCTGGCCGATCGCCACCGGCCGGCCACGCCGGCGATCCCACTTCCGCTGCGGGAAATAGCCCGCGAGATCGTCATAACCGTAGGGCGGGAAGATTCCGGCATAGATGTCGCCGTAGCCATAGCCCCAGAAGCCGATGCCGTCGTCCCAGATGGCATAGTCATAAATGTCGTTGTAGGCGAACGGCCAGAACAGCGGGCCGACCCAGCCATATCCGCCATTGCCGTGGCGCCACCAGCCATTGCCGATCGCGCCGCCATGCCAGCCGGCGAGCGCAGCGGCGGCTGCGATCTGCGTGCGCGCCGCCGGATTGCTCAGGATCCTGCCATTGCGCAGAGCGCCGGGACGGGACAGCAAATTCATCGCATGGCGAGCCTGCCTCGGCGCGAGCGCGGCGTGGCGCATCTGGCCAAAATTCTGGTGACGTGCCGCAAAGCGCGGGCCGCCGAAATGCGCGCGTCCGAAGTGAGCGCGTCCGACCGAGTGGCGCGCAAATCCGCCGCGATGTCCGCGATGTCCGCCAAAGTGATGACCGCCGCCGTGTCCGCGGTGAAAACCGTGGCCATGTCCGCCGCCGTGGCCGTGACCGCCGCCGCGGCCTCCGCCGCCCTTGGCAATGGCATCACCAGCCAGCGCCACCAGGAGAGCAAGAACCGCAATTCCCAACGCGCGCCGAACCATGGCACCCTCCCTGCGGTCACGCCGCTCACATTGCAGCGGGAGTGATGACGCAGAAAGAGGGCAAAAGTTCCACGCGATGTGGGCGGAGCGAGGACGGCGGGATGCTACGCCGCCGGCACGATCTTGCCGGGATTGAAAATGTTCTGCGGGTCGAGCGCCGCCTTCAGCGCGCGCATGGCGTCGATCGCCTCCGGGCCGAGCTCGGCCTTGAGGTATTTCTGCTTGCCCTGGCCGATGCCGTGCTCACCGGTGCAGGTGCCGTCCATCGCCTGCGCGCGCTCGACCAGGCGATGCATGAATTCCTCGCCGCGCGCCATCTCGTCCGCGTCGTCGACGTCGCAGATCAATGAGCAATGGAAATTGCCGTCGCCGACATGGCCGACGATCGGCGAGAGCAAATTGAGGCGCTTCAGATCCTCTTCCGTCTCGGCGACGCAATCGGCCAGCCGCGAGATCGGCACGCACACGTCGGTAGCGACCACACCGGCGCCGGGACGCAACGCCTTCACCGACCAATAGGCATCGTGCCGCGCCTGCCAGAGTTTTGTGCGGTCTTCCGGCTTGGTGGTCCAGGTGAAATCGCCGCCGCCGCATTCCTTGGCGATCTCGCCGAAATTTTTGGACTGCTCGGCGACCTCGGCCTGGCTGCCGTGGAATTCCAGCAGCAGCAGCGGCGTTTCCGGCAGCGACAGTTTTGAATAGGAGTTGCAGCATTTGACTTGCGCCGCGTTGAGCAGCTCGATGCGCGCGACGGGAATGCCGGTCTGGATCGCCAGAATAGTGGCCTGGCAGGCGCCGCGCACGGTCTCGAACGAGCAGGCCGCGGCCGCGATCGTGTCGGGAATGCCGCGCAGCTTGATGGTAAGCTCGGAGATGATGCCGAGCGTGCCCTCGGCACCGACGAACAGATGCGTCAGGTCGTATCCGGCGGAAGACTTTTTCGCGCGGGTGCCTGTCGTGATGATCTCGCCATCGCCGCGCACCACTTTGAGCGCCAGCACATTGTCGCGCATGGTGCCGTAGCGCACCGCATTGGTGCCGGACGCGCGCGTCGAGGTCATGCCGCCGAGCGAGGCATCAGCGCCGGGATCGATCGGGAAGAACAATCCCTGGTCGCGCAGATGCTCGTTGAGCGCCTTGCGGGTGACGCCGGGCTGGATCACGCAATCCAGATCCTCGGCATGCACTTCGAGGATGCGGTTCATGTCGCGCAGGTCGATGCAGATGCCGCCGGCCGGCGCGTTGACCTGCCCCTCCAGCGAGGTGCCGGTGCCGAAGGCGATCACGGGCACGCGATGCTTTGCGCAGATCCGCACCACGTCCTGGATGTCGGCGGTTTCCTGCGCCATCACCACAGCGTCCGGCGGCTGCGTCGGCAGCCACGTGGTGGTATGGCCGTGCTGCTCGCGCACCGCCTGCGAGGTGACCAGCCGGTTGCCGAATCGCGCTGCCAGCGCGTCGATCGCGCCCTTGACCGCCTGCGGTTCCGGCCGCACCGGATTGTTCGTTATCGTCATCGCCACGCAAAATTCCTCCCGGCTTTGAGCGGACCGTGGCAAAGGTTATATGGGGGGTCAAGAGATCAGATCGCAGACGAGATGGACCGATGACGAGCGCGAACGCCGCCAATGTCAGCCTCCGGGATATGCCACTGCCGCCGGTGCCATTCCGCTCGTCCGTAATGCAGATCGAGCCCGGCTGGATCGACTATAACGGCCATCTCAACATGGCCTATTACAACGTCATGATGGACCGCGCGATCGACGAAATGTGGCTACAGCTCGGGATGGGGCCGGCCTACATGAAGGCGCGTCACGGCTCGAGTTTCACCGCCGAATGCCATGTGCGCTATGTCAGAGAAATCCATCTCGGCGACCCCGTGCAGGTCACCGTCTATCTGCTCGCCTCGGATGAAAAGCGCATTCACACGTTTGAGGAATTGCGTCACGCCACCGAGGGGTGGATCTCAGCCACTTCGGAAAATATGACGCTGCATATCGACATGAATGCGCGCAAGGTCGCGCCGTTTCCGCTGGATATTCAGGCCCGTGTTCGCGATGTGGTTAGTTCACACGCGGGCCTGCCGCGCCCCGAGGGCATCGGCCGCAAGGTGGCGATGCCCTCGAAGTAGTCGCGCATGATCCGGAAAAGTGGGTACCGGTTTTCCCTGCGACAAACGCGAAGCGTTTGCGCGGAGATCATGCGCCAATATGAGGCCCGCTAGACGTTTGACCGTCCACGAACGACGCCTACCACCGCCGAGATCAGGAACAGGATGATGGCGATGAAGAAGATCGCCTTGGCGATTTCGACGGACGCACCGGCGATGCCGCCAAAGCCCAATACGCCGGCGATCAGCGCAATGACCAGAAACGTTACGACCCAGCTCAACATGGCAAGTCCTCTCTGTCTCTTCTGTTCGGCGCCGAGCGCCGCGACTGGAGGAACAATCCGCCCCGGAAATGGAAGTTCCTGGCTTGAGATCAGCGAAAATTTGTCCTGAGAAGGGAACGAATCCGGCCGAGGACAAGGCCAAACGGGCCGCCAAAAGCAGCGCGATAAAACCTGTCAAATCAGCCGATCAGGCCCTATATGGCCAATAATCCCTGCTAAGAAGGCTCCCCTTCACCACCCTGCGGTGCCATCGTGGGGACGAGACGATTCGCAGATGACAGAGCCGAGCAAATTGCCGTTTCAGAGTGTGCCGGAGCACCAGCCCTCGCCGGGCGGGATTGCCGCGCGTGCCCGCGCCTCGGCCGCGCCGCAGTACCTGAACGGCCTCAATCCGGAACAGCGTGAAGCGGTCGAGACGCTCGACGGCCCCGTGCTGGTGCTGGCTGGCGCCGGCACCGGCAAGACGCGCGTGCTGACCACGCGCATCGCCCATATCCTGAGCCAGGGCCGCGCGCGGCCGCATGAAATCCTGTCCGTGACCTTCACCAACAAGGCCGCGCGCGAGATGAAGCTGCGGCTCGGCCAGATGCTCGGCCAGGCCGTGGAGGGCATGCCGTGGCTCGGCACCTTCCATTCCATCGGCGGCCGTATCCTGCGCTTCCATGCCGAGATGGCGCAGCTCAAGTCCAATTTCACCGTGCTCGATGTCGACGACCAGGTTCGGCTGCTGAAGCAGCTTTTGCAGGCCGAGAACATCGACGACAAGCGCTGGCCGGCGCGGATGCTGGCCGGGCTGATCGACGGCTGGAAAAACCGCGGGCTGACCCCATCGCAGGTGCCGGCGGGCGAAGCTGCTGTTTTCGCCAACGGCAAGGGTGGAAAGCTCTATGCGAGCTATCAGGAGCGGCTGAAGATTCTGAACGCCGCCGATTTCGGCGATCTGTTGCTCGAGAACATCCGCATCTTCCGCGAGCACGCCGACGTGCTGCGGCAGTATCAGAACCGCTTCAAGTTCATCCTGGTGGACGAATATCAGGACACCAATGTCGCGCAGTATCTGTGGCTGCGGCTGCTGTCGCAGATGCCGTCGAACTCCACCTCTCCCCGCTTGCGGGGAGAGGTCGGATTGCAAAGCAATCCGGGTGAGGGGGACTCTCCACGAATCGCGCCCGCGGAGAGAGCCCCTCACCCCGACCCTCTAAGAGCGAGCTCCGCTCGTCTCGACCCCGTAAAGGACGGGGGGAGGGAGAGGAGTGCTGCGGCGCCCTCCTCGCCCCTCAAAAACATCTGCTGCGTCGGCGACGACGATCAGTCGATCTATGGCTGGCGCGGCGCCGAGGTCGACAACATCCTGCGCTTCGAGCACGATTTCCCCGGCGCAAAGGTCATCCGCCTCGAGCGCAACTACCGCTCGACCGGCCACATCCTCGCCGCCGCCTCGCATCTGATCGCCTACAATGAGGGCCGGCTCGGCAAGACGCTGCGCACCGAGGACGAGGACGGCGAAAAGGTCACCGTCACCGGCTCCTGGGATTCCGAGGAAGAAGCCCGCG
The DNA here is from genome assembly GCF_018129385.1 of Bradyrhizobium lablabi. GTDB lineage: Bacteria > Pseudomonadota > Alphaproteobacteria > Rhizobiales > Xanthobacteraceae > Bradyrhizobium > Bradyrhizobium lablabi_C. The sequence goes on along the minus strand of NZ_JAFCLN010000019.1, from coordinate 34,441 downwards.
CCATCGGCGAGGAGATCGAGGAGCTACAGCGCGCCAAGGAAAACCTCAACGAGGTGGCGATCCTCGTGCGCGCCTCGTTCCAGATGCGTGAATTCGAAGACCGTTTTGTCACGCTCGGCCTGCCCTATCGCGTGATCGGCGGTCCGCGCTTCTATGAGCGCGCCGAAATCCGCGACGCGCTGGCTTACCTGCGCACCATCAATTCGCCCGCCGACGATCTCGCCTTCGAGCGCATCATCAACGTGCCCAAGCGCGGGCTGGGCGATGCCACCGTGCAGCTCCTGCATGACCACGCCCGCAAGCGCCGCATTCCGCTGTTCGAGGCAGCGCGCGCGGTGGTCGAAACCGACGAGCTGAAGCCGAAAGCGCGCGGCGCCTTGCGCGACCTCGTGTTGCAATTCGACCGCTGGCGCGCCCAGCGCGAGGTCACCGCGCACACCGAGCTTGCGGAAATCGTGCTGGACGAGAGCGGCTACACCGAGATGTGGCAGAAGGATCGCTCTGCGGACGCCGCCGGCCGGCTGGACAACCTGAAGGAACTGATCCGCTCGATGGAGGAGTTCGAGAACCTGCAAGGTTTTCTCGAGCACATCGCGCTGGTGATGGATCGCGAGGGCACCGCCGAGGAAGAGGCGGTGTCGCTGATGACGCTGCATTCGGCCAAGGGACTGGAATTCGACAACGTGTTCCTGCCCGGCTGGGAGGAAGGCCTGTTTCCGAGCCAGCGCACCCTCGACGAACAGGGCCGCGCCGGCCTCGAGGAAGAACGCCGCCTCGCCCATGTCGGCCTGACCCGCGCGCGCCGCCGCGCAAAAATCTACTTTGCGACCAACCGGCGCATCCACGGCACCTGGTCGACCACGATTCCTTCGCGCTTCCTCGACGAATTGCCGGCGCACAATGTCGAGATCACGGAATCCAAAGGCGGCTCCGGCTGGGGCGGCAGCGGCGGCTACGGCCCTTCCCGCTTCGACAATGTCGAATCCTTCGGCTCCAGCTACTCCACGCCGGGCTGGCAGCGTGCCCAGGCCAATCGCAACCGAAACCGGGGCGGCGGGGGCCAGGCTAGAGGCGGCTTTGACGAGGGACAGTCGTCCTATTCATCCGGCGGCTTCTCCCGCAACAAGCGCGGCCCTGTCGTGATCGAGGGCGAGCTGGTGGCCAAATCCACCGGCACCGTGTCGGAATTCTCGCTGGACGACCGCGTATTCCACCAGAAATTCGGCTACGGCCATGTCGTCAGGATCGACGGCAACAAGCTCACCATCGCCTTCGAAAAGGCCGGCGAGAAGAAGGTGGTGGATAGTTTTGTGGAGCGGGCGTGACACAGGGCCTCCCTGTGTCCTTCCGGCCCTTGACCATCGCCCAAATCCCCGGTTGAGATGTCCCCATGTTCCGGGGAGGGATTGTTCTGTTTGCCGCATTGCTGGCCGTGCCGTCTTTGGCGGCGGCGGAGACGATGAGCTTTGGCGATGCCGCAGCGATGCTGGCGAAGAATTGCGCGGCGGAGATCACCGCCAATTGCCGCGGCGTCAATCTGTATACCGACCGCATGAAGGAATGCCTCTCCCGCAACCAGGACGTGGCGTCGCCGCAATGCAAGGCGAACTACCTCGCAAGCTTTGAAGCGATCCAGAAGCGCATCGCCGCGCGCGTCACGGTGGCCAACGCCTGCACCCGCGAAATCGTCAAGATCTGCGGCGGCTCGACCAAGGAAACCAGCCGATCTGTCCCCTGCCTGATCACGGCGCAGGGCGTCAGCCGCAACTGCACCCAGGCCATGGTCGACGCGGGGTACAAATGATGCTGCCCGCGACGCGAAATTTTTGCGGGATCGGCATGGTGGCCGGCGCGCTGCTGCTGGCCGATGCGCTTCCCGCGCGGTCGCAGAGCGCCGTCACGCGGGACGAGATCATCGAAAAGCTCAACAAGTTCGAGAGCGCGCCTGATATCGACGTCCCGGCGCTGCGCCAGCAGGTGCTGGAGCGGTCGAAGGTGCGCTCGAAAACCGATCCGCCGCCGAACAAACGTCCGCTGATCGCGCCCGACCTGACCAAGCTGCCGACGGTCAATCTCGAATTCCAGTTCGACGTGGATACGCCGATCGTGCAGCCGGCCTCCTATCAGACGCTCGGCCGCCTCGCCGACGCGCTGGTGCATTCCAGCATGCTGCCCTATGGCGTTTTGATCGTCGGCCATACCGAGTCGAACGGAAGGCGCGAGAACAACGTCATCCTCAGCCAACGCCGCGCCGACGCGATCCGCGACATGCTGGTCAACACCTTCAAGATCGCCACCAAACGCGTGCAATCGGTGGGCCTCGGCGAGGAGCAGTTCATCGACCAAGCGCGCCCCACCGCGCCCGTGAACAACCAGATCCAGGTCGTCACCCTGATGAAAATGCCGGAGCCGGAACCGGCCAAGCCGGCGGCCCCGGCTGCGGCGAAATCGGCGAAGAAGAAAAAGTAGTCAAACGGTTCGAGGCTCGGACATGGCCCACTACGTCGCCATTATCGAGGACGCGGGACCGGACTACGCCGTTGGCGTGTGGTTCCCCGACCTGCCAGGCTGCATCTCCGCCGGCGACGATATCGACGAAGCGTTGCGTAACGCGGCCGAAGCCCTGGAGCTCCATGTTGAAGGCCTCAAGAGCGACGGCGAGCGGCTCCCGCGCCCCCGAACCCTGACCGAACTCAAGGCCGATCCCGAGGTCGCGGACGATCTCAAAACCTACATGGTTGCCTTGATCGAACTACCTGCCCGCGCGCACGCTGCAGAATAAATCTTTCCTCGATCCGGCCGATTGCGTAACGGATCACGCATTCCTATCTGATTTGTAATCGATCCCTCCCCCGCTGCGGCACGCGGACGCGCCTGCTGCCATCCCCCGCCATCCCGATCTCGACCTCCAAGCCGCCATGTCACCCATCATATCCGTCTCCGGCCTGTCGAAAGTCTACGGTTCCGGCTTCAAGGCGCTGAACAACATCAACCTCGACATCGCCAGAGGCGAGATTTTTGCGCTGCTGGGACCGAACGGCGCGGGCAAGACCACGCTGATCAGCATCGTCTGCGGCATCACCAATCCGAGCACCGGCAGCGTCACCGTCGGCGGCCATGACATCAACGGCGACTACCGCGCCGCCCGCTCGCTGATCGGGCTGGTGCCGCAGGAACTACATACCGACGCGTTCGAATCGGTGTGGGACACCGTCACCTTCAGCCGCGGCCTGTTCGGCAAGCCGAAGAACCCGGCGCATATCGAAAAGGTGCTGAAGGACCTTTCGCTCTGGGACAAGAAGGATTCGAAAATCATCACGCTGTCCGGCGGCATGAAGCGGCGCGTGATGATCGCAAAGGCGCTGTCGCACGAGCCGAAAATCCTGTTCCTGGACGAGCCGACCGCGGGCGTCGACGTCGAATTGCGCAAGGGCATGTGGGAAGTGGTGCGGGCGCTCCAGGCCTCGGGCGTCACCATCATCCTTACGACGCACTACATCGAGGAAGCCGAAGAGATGGCCGACCGCATCGGCGTCATCAACAAGGGCGAGATCATCCTGGTCGAGGACAAGGCCACCTTGATCCAGAAACTCGGCAGCAAGCGGCTGACGCTGGAATTGCAAGCCAAGCTGGATGAAATTCCGGCGGCACTAGCCCCCTACAACCTCGCCCTTGCCGAAGGCGGGCAGCAGATCACCTATCACTACGACACCAAGGGCGACCGGACCGGCATCACCAGCCTGCTGAGCGACCTGCGCACCGCGGGTATCCGCATCAGCGATCTCGATACCGAACAGTCTTCGCTCGAAGACATCTTCGTCAGCCTGGTGAAACGATCATGAACTGGCGAGCGATCCGCGCGATCTATCTGTTCGAAATGGCGCGCACCTGGCGTACGCTGCTGCAAAGCATCGTCTCGCCAGTCGTCTCCACCTCGCTGTATTTCGTGGTGTTCGGCGCCGCAATCGGCTCGCGCATCACCGAGGTCGAGGGGGTCAGCTACGGCACCTTCATCGTGCCGGGGCTCGTGATGCTGTCGGTGCTGACCCAGAGCATCGCCAACGCCTCGTTCGGCATCTATTTCCCAAAATTCGTCGGCACGATCTATGAAATCCTGTCCGCGCCGATTTCCTTTTTCGAGATCGTGATCGGCTATGTCGGCGCCGCCGCCACCAAATCGATCATCCTCGGCCTGATCATCCTCGCCACCGCCGCACTGTTCGTGCCACTGCACATCCATCATCCCCTGTGGATGTTGCTCTTCCTGGTGCTGACCGCCGTCACCTTCAGCCTGTTCGGCTTCATCATCGGCATCTGGGCCGACGGTTTCGAGAAGCTCCAGATGATCCCCATGCTGATCGTGACGCCGCTGACCTTCCTGGGCGGCAGCTTCTATTCCGTGAGCATGCTGCCCCCGGGATGGCAGGCCATCAGCATGCTCAATCCCGTGGTCTATCTGATCTCCGGCTTCCGCTGGAGCTTTTACGAGATCGCCGATGTCAGCGTGGCGCTGAGCGTCGGGATGACGGTCGGCTTCCTCGTCATCTGCATGGTCCTGGTGTGGTGGATCTTCAAAACCGGGTATCGGCTGCGGAATTGACGCGCGAAGGCGCGTCATTCCGGGCTCGCGCTTCACGCACGTCCCGGAATGACGGCGAAAATGAAGCTACTCGCGAAAAAGTCACCGCCGCCCGCCCCGCCAGCGCCTTGCTTGCGCCGCGCCTTTCATTAACGATCCCTGAGCAGGCTACTGGAACCAAGGTCGAAATCCGGGCATATTGAGTGCCGGGGACGTGGAGCCGCGGCGCTGCAAATAAGGCCCGGGAGGCCAAGGTCAGATGCGTTCCTTCTTCGTTGCGTTCACCGCCCTGCTGCTCGCCACCGGGGCCGCCCAGGCCAAAGTCGCCATCACCGTCGACAAGGACAACCAGCAGATGACCGTCGCGGTCGACGGCGTCGAGCGCTATCGCTGGCCGGTCTCGAGCGGGCTGCCGTCCTACGAGACGCCGAACGGCAGTTTCCGCGCCTTCCGCATGGAGGAGGACCACTACTCCAAGGAATTCGACGACGCGCCGATGCCGCATTCCATCTTCTTCACCAAGATAGGCCATGCGATCCACGGCACCGACTCGGCGAGCCGGCTCGGCAGCCCGGCCTCGCATGGCTGCGTGCGGCTGTCGCGCGCCAACGCGGCAACGCTCTACGCGCTGGTCCAGCAGCAGGGCGTGCTCAACACCACGGTGACGCTCACCGGCTCCTCGCAGGTGGCGCTGGCGCGCAATCCGCGGCGCGGCAATACCGCCGTCGCCCGCCGCGCCCCACAGCCGCAGTACGAGCAGCAATATGACAATGCCGGCGATCCCGTCGTGATCACGCCGCAAGGGCAGCGAGCTTACCCGCAGAGCGCCTATCCACAGAGCGCCTATCCGCAGGCCCGTGCCGATGACGGCTACATCTATCCCGCCGACGGCAGCTCCACCGAGCAGCGCTATCCGGCGCCGCCACGCCGCGTCTACGGCGCGCAGGCCTACCCGCAGCAACAATACTACGGTAATGGCGGCACCTATCAGGCGGCGCCGCAGGGCGGCTACTACCAGCAGCAGCCGCAGCCGTACTACCAGCAGCGCGGGCTGTTCAGCTCCCAGGACTAGCCGGCGGGCTCCGCTTTATCGCGCCGGCGCGCAGCCATCGCTGCGGGCCGGATGGGCGCCACGCGCCTGCTTCAACTGATTGTTATTGCATATCGACCCGCCTCCCGCCGGCGTGATCAAACGTGATTGCATCCGGTCACGCCTGTCATCCAACTGTAAGAAAACCCCGCCAATTATTCCGCCATGCGTCCGGCGAGGGTTTCCCTCTCCGCGACGCATCGGAGCCGAAACCCTTTCAGATTGCATCGCGCTCCGGGGTATTTCAGGGGGTTGGGATGAAACGCGGGTTTGCCGTTTTCGCGCTCTGCGCGCTGGCGCTTCTGGCCTATTTCACTGCGAGCAAATGGGCGATCAAGCACACGACACTGACCGTGGACGACATCCTGCGCGATGGACGTCCGGTCACCTTCGACGTCGCCGTGCGCCGCGACCGCGAGATGCAGGCGATGGCCGAAATGATCGAGCTGCCGGTGGCGATCCTCAGCCACGGCAACACCGTCAAGCACACCGAGTATTCCTTCCTCACCAATCTGTTTGCCAGCCGCGGCTATCTCGTCGCCAGCATCCAGCACGACCTCGACACCGACGGACCGATGGTGACCAAACAGGGCGAGGAATATGTCGGCCGGCGCCTGCACTACTCGCGCGGCACGTTCAACATCAAGTTCGCGATCGAGGAGATGAAGAAGCGCTATCCCAATGCCGACTATCGCCACCTCACCCTGATCGGCCATTCCAACGGCGGCGACATGTCGATGTTCTTCGCCAAGCAGCATCCCGAGCTGGTGAAGAAGGTCGTGACGCTGGACAATCTGCGGGTGCCGTTCGTCACCGACGGCAAGTTCAAGATCCTGTCCTTCCGCTCGAAGGATCCGCATTTCAAGCCCGATCCGGGCGTCATTCCGGACGACGACATCTGCGAGAAGGCCGGCATCAAGCTGGTCAAGACCGACTTCCAGCACAACGAGCTCAGCGATCGCGGGGCCGATCACGTCAAGTCGACCATCCAGGCGAGGGTCGAACAGTTCCTCGACGAAGATGACGGCGGGCCGACGGTACCGTTGCTGGCGGCATCCGTTCCGCCGGCGAAGAAGTGACGAAGCAAGAGGGGCCTCGGCCCCCCTTTTTCGTCAAGGCCTACTCCTCGCCCCGGCGCAGCCGGCGCCAGAGCGCACCGATGATATTGGAGTAATCGTCCGTCCAGACCCGCTGGTTGTCTTCCGGCTCTGTCAGCGCCCATTTATCGGATGACGCCAGGCTGCCGACATCGGCCTCCTCGCGCGCGGAGACCACGACCGTGGTCGAGAAGATGTATTCGTTGTCGCGTCCGGTATCCTCGCTATAGACCCAGCTCTTCATATCATTGGCATCGGCAATGCCGACGACGACGCTTTCCAGTTCCAGGTGCCGGTTGGACACGTGCATCACTACCGCGCCGTGCGGGGCCAGCTTGTCCTTGTAGATCTCCATCGCCTCTTCGGTGGCGAGATGGATCGGGATCGCGTCGGACGAATAGGCATCGACGATGATGACGTCATAGGTGCCGCTCGGCTCGCGCGCAAAGGTCAGCCGCGCATCGCCGATGACAGGCTTCAAGTTCGGCTCGCAGTTCTGGATGTAGGTGAAATATTTCGGGTCCTTTGCGGTATCGACCATGGTCTGGTCGATCTCGAAGAACTTCCAGTCTTCGCCGGGCTCGGAGGCGCAGGTAAGCGTGCCGGCGCCGAGCCCGATCACCGCCACCCGCAACGGCGCGCCCTTGCGCTCGCGCATCGCCGTGATCGCCTGACCGATGCCGCCGTCCTTGTGATAATAGGTGATCGGCTCCGGCCGGCCGGTGACCGGTGTGCCGTCGTCGTTCCGGAATTTCTCGGCGCCGTGGATCGTCGTGCCGTGCAGCAGCACGTGATACTGCCCGTTCGATGTCGTCTGGATCTTGTGAACGCCGAAGAAGCTGCGCACGGTTTCGACGCGTCCGTCGTCCGCGGGATAAGCGCGCAGCAGCACCAGCGCGACCGCGACGGTGGCAAAGATTTTCCAGCGGTTGGCATTGAGTGCCAGCGCGACGAGCGCCGCAAGGACGCCGACCGAGCCGATCGTCCAGACGCGATTGGCTTCGATCCAGGTAAAGATTTTCCCGGTGGTGAAGGTCGGCGCGATCAGCGCCACCGCTATGACGGCAAGCAGCGGCCAGTACCATTGGGTCCAGCGCGGCAAGCGCTCGTTTGCCGGCGGGCGGCATAGGGCGGCGAGCGCCAGCAGGATCGGATATTCCGCGATCCAGGAGAAGGTGTACGGCGCGATCAGGCCGGCAAAGAGACCACCGACCATGCCGCCGAACGACAGCGCGACATAGAAACCGGTGAGATATCTTGCCGGCGGGCGCGTGCGCGCGAGTTCGCCGTGGCAGGCCATCGCAATCACGAAGAAGCAGAGCTGGTGTCCGCCGAGCGTCAACAGCAGGTTCTGCTCACCGCCCACGGCCAACAGGATCACCACGCCGGCGATGGCGACCGGCTGGAGCAGCAGCATGATCCAATGCGGCAGCAGCGGCCGCGACTGGAACACCAGCACCCAGGTGAGCAGATACAGCGACAGCGGCAGTACCCAGAGCAGCGGCGCAGCGGCGACGTCGGTCGAGATATGCGCGGTGACCGCGATCAGGAGGCCTGACGGCACGGCGGCCAGGAAGATCCAGCGCGCGCGAACCAGCCATGACGGCGCGGGAGCGTCGACTTCGTTTTCCGGCATGTTGATCGTCGCCGCATTGGCGGGCGAACGCAGCAGCAGCGTGCCGCAGCCTGCTATCAAGAGGATCAGCAGGCCATAGCCGCCGGTCCAGATCAGGTTCTGGGTGCGCAGCGTGAACATCGGCTCCAGCAGGAACGGATAGGACAGCAGCGCCAAAAAACTGCCGATGTTCGAGGAGGCGTAGAGGAAATAGGGATCGGGGCCGTCAGGATGGCCGGTGCGGACGAACCAGGCCTGCAGCAGCGGGTTGTTGGCAGCCAGCGCGAAGAACGGCAGGCCGATCGAGACCGCGAACAGGCCGAGCAGCCAGAACGCGTAGCCTGAAGTGGGCGGCTCGCCCCAGCCGATCGCGATCGACAGCGGCAGCGTCAGCATCGCCACCGCGAGCAGCACGAGATGCACCACGACCGGGATGATCCGGTTGCGCAGCTTCATCAGATAATGCGCATAGGCGTAGCCGCCGAGCAGCAGCGACTGGAAAAACACCATCGCCACCGACCACACCGCCGGCGAGCCGCCGAGCCGCGGCAGCACCATCTTGGTGAACAGCGGCTGCACCGAGAACAGCAGCAGCGCGCTGACGAAGATCGCCAGCGTGTAGACGGCCAGCACCAGCCGGTTTCGCGAAGCGGACGGCTCAGAAATCATGAAAGCTCCGGCTTGAGCCCGGCTTGAGCCGGCAAGGAGTTCCGGCAGGGGACGCCAGAGGCGGCGAATTGAGCATATGAAAACATCAGGGGCAATGACGGATAAGACGCGTCATCGGTATTGTACTGTCGCGGCAGTAAAATTAATGAGTTCTGACCCTTGGTTCCTGCGAGGTTTGACGATGACCGGATCGAGCGATCGACTGACCGGCGGCTGCCAGTGTGGAGCGCTGCGTTACGAGTGGCTGGAGAAACCGACCCATTCGAGCGTCTGTTATTGCCGGATGTGCCAGAAGGCGTCCGGCCAGCCCTTCATGGGCTTGACCGGCGGTGAGCGAGAGAACTTGCGCTGGACGCGCGGCACATTGTCGATCTTCAAGAGCTCCAACATGGTCGAGCGCGGCTTCTGCCGCGATTGCGGTACGCCGCTGACGTACTCGTTCGTCAGCACCGGGCACGTCAGCGTCGCGATCAACAGTCTGGATGATCCCGAAGCAATGCCGCCAACCCGGCAGTTCGACATCGGGAGCAAGGTCTCATGGCTGGACGGCATTCATGCGTTGCGCGCGTCGACGGCCGACGATTGGCTCAAGGCCAAGGGTGCAACGATCGTCAGCTATCAACATCCGGACAAGCCGGATTGATTCGATCGATCACTCCTTCTTGAAGCGGACATGAACGAAACGGACGTCATCATCATCGGTGCGGGGCATAACGGCCTCACCTGCGCGGCCTATCTCGCGATGGCCGGGCTGCGGGTGAAGGTGGTCGAGCGCCGCAAGGTCGCCGGCGGCGCCGCGGTGACGGAAGAGTTTTGCCCGGGATTCCGCAACTCGGTGGCGGCCTATACGGTCAGCCTGCTCAATCCAAAAGTCGTTGCGGATTTGCGCCTCGCCGATCACGGCCTGCGCATCGTGGAGCGCCGCGCACAGAACTTTCTGCCCGCGCCTGACGGCAGCTACCTGCTCACCGGCGAAGGCCGTACGCGCGACTCCGTGGCAAGGCTAAGCGCAGCCGACGCCAACCGCATCGATGCCTTCTCGCGCGAACTGGAAGCCATCGCCGACGTGCTCCGGCAATTCGTATTGCGCGCGCCGCCGAACCTCGTCGAGGGTTTTGGCGCGACTGCGATCCGCGAAGCCTTCAACGCGCTCGGCACCGGCAACATTTTGCGAAAGCTCACGCTGGAGCAGCAGCGCAGCCTGCTCGACCTGTTCACGCGCTCCGCCGGCGAGATGCTGGACGAACGTTTTGAAAGCGATCTGGTCAAGGCGCTGTTCGGTTTCGATGCCATCGTCGGCAACTATGCCAGCCCCTACGCGGCGGGTTCTGCCTATGTGATGCTGCACCACGCCTTCGGCGAGGTGAACGGCAAGAAGGGCGTCTGGGGCCATGCCATCGGCGGCATGGGCGCGATCACGCAGGCGATGGCGCGCGCCGCTCGCGGGCGCGGCGCCGAAATCGAGCTCGATGCCGGCGTGCGCGAGGTGATCGTCGAGAACGACCGCGCCGTCGGCGTCGTCCTCGACAACGGCCAAACCGTCCGCGCAAAATATGTCGCCTCCAGCGTCAATCCAAAGCTGCTGTACACGCGGCTGGTGCCGGCGCAGGCGCTGGCGCCGGAATTTCTGGAACGCATCACGCGCTGGCGCAACGGCTCGGGCACGTTCCGGATGAACGTCGCGCTCGGCGCCCTGCCCTCGTTCAGCGCGCTGCCGGGCGACGGCGACCATCTCACCGCCGGCATCATCCTCGCCCCGAGCCTCGCCTATATGGATCGCGCCTGGCAGGATGCGCGCACCCATGGCTGGAGCCGCGAGCCCGTGATCGAGGTGCTGATCCCCTCCACGCTCGACGATACGCTGGCCCCCGCAGGCCAGCATGTCGCCAGCCTGTTCTGCCAGCATGTCGCGCCCGAACTGCCGGACGGCCAATCCTGGGACGACCACCGCGACGAGGTCGCCGATCTCATGATCGCGACCGTGGACAAATACGCCCCCGGCTTTGCAGCGAGCGTGATCGGCCGGCAGATGCTCTCCCCGCTCGATCTGGAGCGCCAGTTCGGCCTGCTGGGTGGGGATATCTTTCACGGCGCATTGACGCTGAACCAGCTTTTTTCCGCGCGCCCGATGCTGGGCCACGCCGACTATCGCGGGCCGCTGAAGGGCCTTTACCATTGCGGCAGCGGCGCCCATCCGGGCGGCGGTGTCACCGGCGCCCCCGGCCACAACGCCGCGCGCGTGATCCTTGCCGACCATCGCGCGCTGTTTACGGGGCGTTGATAAGCCGGTGGACAGCCCTGTGGAAAACCTGTTGAAGACTGCGGGACTACGGTCCCTATAGCTGTTGAAGAGATGGCCGCAAGGCTGTGGAGAATCCCGGTATATCCCGTGTAGAGCATTGTTCGGAATCCTTGCATTGAACGTTGAGAAGCTGTGACGACTTCCGCCCTCACCCCCGCCACCCACCGCGCCAGCTTTGCCATCGGCGATGAAGCCGCGGCCAAGCGGGTGGTCGACACGCTGACCGAAATCTTCTTCGAGGATCAGGCCGCCTTCGCGGCGTTCGAGCGGCCGGACGGGCGCTGGGATGTTACCGTGCATTTTGCCGAGGCGCCGGATCAGGCGCTGGTGCGCGAACTCGTCGGCAATGCTGCCGGCGAGGAGATTGCGAAAGCCGTCGCCTTCGACACCGTCGAGGCCAAGGATTGGGTGAAGGCCAGCCTCGAAGACCTCGTGCCCGTCCCGGCCGGGCGGTTCATCGTGCACGGCCAGCACGACCGCGAACGCGTGCCGGCGAACAAACTCGCCATCGAGATCGAGGCGGCGCTGGCGTTCGGCACTGGCCATCACGGCACGACGCGCGGCTGCCTTTTACTGCTCGATCATGTGCTGAAGGCTTATCGGCCGCGGCGCGTGCTCGATCTCGGCACCGGCACGGGGGTGCTGGCGATTGCGGCCGCCAAGGCGCTGAAGAACGGCGTGTTGGCCAGCGACATCGATCCGCCTTCGGTGCAGGTCGCGCGCGAGAACGCGCGGCTCAATGAGACCGGGCATCTGATCGAGATGATCCGCGCCACCGGCTTTTCGGCCCCGCAATTCGCGCGGCGCGGACCATTCGACCTTGTCTTGGCAAACATCCTCGCCAATCCGCTGCGGCAATTGGCCGAGCCGATGGCACGGCATCTGGCGCCGTCGGCGCTGGTCATCCTGTCGGGTCTATTGAACCATCAGGCGCCGGCCGTCATCGCGGCCTATCGGGCCCGCGGGCTGGTGCCCCTGAAACATCTGCGGATCGAAGGCTGGAGCAGCCTGCTGTTGCGTAAGACGGGCCGCTTCTAGCTGGTCTTGCGAACGACGATCGCGCCCTTCTTCACCTTTTGGGCGCGCTTGACCCGGGCTTCGGCAAACCGGTCCAGCATCTGGATGATCACGCCGCGCTGCTTCTTGTTGGCGACCGGCGGAATCGGCTCCTGGCGCACCGGCGGCGTAATTTTTTCAAACGTGAAAGCGGGCATTGTGTATCCCCTCGTCGTTGAGTTGAGACACCCCTTGAAGTCTCCCGGTCATCCTCAGAACGATTTGCTCCGCGAACCGTTCTGGCTTGTCTAGCGCAAGCTTCATATTTCAAGCACAAGTCATGCCAAATGAAGGGAAATTTGGGCCGCATTGCGGACGCCTCTCTTCAAACCTAGAATGAACGCGCAATGTTCGAAGCCCATTTCCAGACATTCGAAGAACCCGAAGGCGGGGTGGCGCTGACCGCGCGGCTGGCCATGTTCCGCGAGGAGCTGGCGCGCCGGAAACTGACGGGATTCGTGGTCCCCCGCGCCGATCAGCAGCAAAATGAATATGTCGCCCCTTCCGAGGAGCGGCTGGCCTGGCTGACCGGCTTCACCGGCTCGGCCGGGATGGCGATCGTGCTGACCAAGGCAGCCGCGGTGTTCGTCGACGGCCGCTATACGCTCCAGGCGGGCAAGCAGGTCGACCGAAAGGCCTGGCAGGTCGAGCCGCTGGTCGAGCCGCCGCCGGAACACTGGCTGTCAAAACACCTTGCGGCCGGTGACCGCCTAGGTTTTGACCCATGGCTGCACACTTCTTCGGCAGCCGAGCGGCTGGCCGCCGCCTGCGCCAAGGCCGGCGCCGAACTGGTGCCGGTCGAGAGCAACCCCGTCGATTCGATCTGGCATGAGCGCCCCCTGCCGCCGCTGGGGCCGGTTTCCATCCACGGCCCGCAATTTTCCGGCGAGATCGAGGCCGAAAAGCTGAGGCGCATCCGGCTCGAGATCGACAAGCTCGGCGTCGATGCGCTGGTGCTGTCGGACTCGCATGCGGTGGCCTGGACCTTCAATATCCGCGGCGCCGATGTCTCGCATACGCCGCTGCCGCTGTCCTACGCGCTGGTGCCGAAGGATGGCCGCCCAACCGTCTTCATCGACCATCGCAAGCTTTCCAACAGCTCGCGCGATCATCTCGAACAATCGGCCGATGTCGAGGAGCCGGACGCGCTGACGCCGAAACTGACTGAACTGGCGCGCAGCGGCGCCGCGATCGCGCTCGACAATGCCACGGCAGCGGATGCGCTCAGCCGGCTGATCACAGGCGCCGGCGGCAAGCCGGTGCGCGGCAGCGATCCGGTGAGCCTGTTGAAGGCGGTGAAGAACATCACCGAGATCGAGGGCACCCGCACCGCGCATCAGCGCGACGCGGTGGCGCTGACCAGATTCCTGGCCTGGATCGACCGCGAGGCGCCCTCGGGCCACTTGACCGAGATCGACACCGTCGAGGCGCTGGAAACCTTCCGCCGCCAGACCGGCGCCCTGAAGGATGTGTCATTCCCGACCATCGCCGGCACCGGGCCGAACGGCGCCATCGTGCATTACCGCGTCACCCGCAAGAGCAACCGGCGCATCGTGCCCGGCGATCTCCTCTTGATCGATTCCGGCGCGCAATATGAGGACGGCACCACCGACGTCACCCGCACCATCGCGATCGGCAAGCCCACCGAAGAGATGCGCGATCGCTTTACCCGCGTGCTGCGCGGGCATATGGCGATCGCGCGCGCGGTCTTCCCCGACGGCACCACCGGCGCGCAGCTCGACTCGCTGGCGCGGCAATTTTTGTGGCAGGCCGGACTCGATTTCGAGCACGGCACCGGCCATGGCGTCGGCAGCTATCTTTCCGTGCATGAGGGCCCGGCGCGGATCTCGAAGCTCGGCACCACGCCGCTGAAGCGCGGCATGATCCTTTCCAACGAGCCGGGCTATTACAAGACCGACGCCTACGGCATCCGGATCGAGAATCTGGAGCTGGTTGTTGGCACCGATGTGGCCGGCGCGGAAAAGCCGGTCAACGCCTTCGAGGCGCTGACGCTGGCGCCGATCGATCGCCGCCTGATCGATGTGACGATGCTGAGCGAGGCGGAGCTGAAATGGCTCAACGATTATCACGCCCGCGTCAACCGCACGGTTCGTCCGCATCTCGACGATAACGCGACGAAGCTTTGGCTGGATGAGGCGACGGCGGCGTTGAAGTAATCCTCCGCTGTCGTCCCGGCGAAAGCCGGGACCCATACGCCGCGGCGGAATTTGTCTTGCACCGCTCGTAGCCGGCTTTCCCTCGGCAACGACGGCCTGTGGTTATGGGTCCCGGCTTTCGCCGGGACGACGGCGATGGCATTGCCTGGCTTCCCACAACCAGCATAGCCGCATTCCGAAACACCCGTATCCGCCCGACGCCATCCCGCTAGAGTCGATTCACCAAACTGGATCAGACCTCAATGCATGGTGCGATGGGCAAGCCGCCCGGCGCGGCAACGGACAAGCATGGCCTGGCGCAATCGCGCCTCATGCTGCTGATGCTCGTCCTGATGACCGGCGTGGCGCCGATCTCGCTGTACATGCTGGTGCCGGCGCTGCCGGTGCTGGCCGAAACCTTCCAGAGCGACATCTCGGTCGCGCAGATGACAGTGTCGCTCTACATGGTCGGCATCGCCTGCTCGCAGCTCGTGATGGGGCCGCTGTCGGACAAGTTCGGCCGCCGCCCGGTGCTGCTGGCGGGCCTGACGCTGATGGTGGCGGCGAGCATCGGCTGCTCGCTGGCGCACACGCTGCCGCAGCTTATCGCCGCGCGATTCCTACAGGCGCTCGGCGGCGCCAGCGGCATGGTGATCAGCCGCGCCATCATCCGCGATCTCTATCCCCGCGAACGCGTCGGGGCCATGTTCAGCCTGGTCATCGCCGTCATGATGGTGGCGCAGATGCT
This sequence comes from Bradyrhizobium lablabi, assembly GCF_018129385.1. GTDB lineage: Bacteria > Pseudomonadota > Alphaproteobacteria > Rhizobiales > Xanthobacteraceae > Bradyrhizobium > Bradyrhizobium lablabi_C. Next base: position 19,129 of record NZ_JAFCLN010000019.1, on the reverse strand, counting down.
GAGCGCGCTGGCCGGCGGCCTGCTCGAAATCACCTTCGGCTGGCGTGCGATCTTCTATTTCATCACCGCCGCCTCGCTCGGCGTCGCAGTGCTGATCGCGATCGCGCTGCCGGAGACGCGCGGCGAACGCAGCGAAAGCAACAGCTTTCGCGGCGATGTCGGCTCGCTGCTGAGGAGCCGCGCCTTCATCGGCTATGTGCTGTGCCAGAGCCTGGCCTCGCAGATCATCTTCACCTTTGCCGGCGGCGGGCCCTACATCGTCGTGACCCAAATGGGACGCACGACGGCCGAATACGGCGCATGGTTCGCGACAACCGGCTTTGCTTACCTGGTCGGCAATATCTTCTGCGTGCGCTTCGCGCCGCATCACTCGCTGGCAAGGCTGATCTGGTTCGGGCTGGCGCTACAACTCGGCGGCAGCCTGCTCAATCTGGTCTGGAGCTTTGCCGGCATCAACCAGGCACCCGGCTGGCTGTTCGGCACCCAGATGATCGTGATGGTCGGCAACGCCTTCGTGATGGCCAATGCCTTTGCCGGCGCCGTCAGCGTCCGCCCGGAAGCCGCCGGCACGGCCTCCGGCGCGATGGGATTCATGCAGCAGGGCGTCGGCGCGCTGGTCTCGCAGTTCGGCGCCTATCTCGGTGGCCATTCCACCACCACGCTGCCGCTGACAGCCGCGGTCTTCGCGCTGTCGATCGCCTGCGCTTCGGCGATGTTTTTTCTGGTGCCGCGGCGGGACGCAGTGGTGAGCGAGAAATTGATCGAGAAGGCGGAGGAGGAAGAAAGCGGAATGATGTGAGAGAGCTTGAGGTTTGCAATAGTCATTGCGAGGAGCGCAGCGACGAAGCAATCCAGCTTTCTTGTTGCGGCGAAGGAAGCTGGATTGCTTCGCTTCGCTCGCAATGACGGAGGGGAGAGCCCCTACTTCTCCACCACGACTTCGCTGATCTGCATGACCGGCGCGATGTCGGTGTAGTTCTTGATGTCGCCCATGATCTCCTTCGCATGCGGCCCGAACCCGGCCTGGAACGCGTCAACGGAGTCGGCGAAGATATGACACATGCCGACATAGGTCGCGGGAGCGCCCGGTGCGCCGCCGGCAAGCCCCTTGTCGATGGTGTAGTACTTGCAGGCATCGCCCATGCGGGCCTTCACCAGCGGCATGTGCTTGTTCTTGTAGTAGTCATGGTCGAACCGCGCGCCATCCTTGTTGGGGTACATCACGCTTACCTTGATCATCGCTTCCTCCCGGTTTGAACTTAAGTTGTCGTTGTCGTCCGACACTGTGCTTCAATAGCACGAAGCGTTCAACTCTGATGTCAGATCACGTCGCCAGCGGTGTTCCCGTGTGCCGTCCGGATATTGAGGATTTGCACCCGCTCCGGCAGCTCAATCAAGAACTCCTTGTCTCGCGGCAGATGATGGATGCGGGTCGGATCGCCGCCGGTGAACCGCGACATCGCCTCGACGCTTTCCCAGTAGGAGATCGTGATGAACTCGCTCTCATTGTCACGATCCTCGCGCAGGCTTTGCACCCCCATCGCCTTCTCGATCAACGGCGTGATCCCGACCTCGTTCAGATAGACCTCGTATTCATCGGCGCGCCGGCGCTCGACGCGGCCGCGCCAGATGCGTGCAATGGTGGGACGAGCGGTCATCGTTTCTCCTCACATGCGGTTTGATCGGGCAACAACGCCCAAATGGAGAATCCGAGGCGGGCCGGAAACCGCATTGCTGCCATTGGTCGCAGGCAAATCCTGGGATGCCGGCAGGGCGAATCTCACCCCCCGATCAGCTTCAGCCACTCATCTTCGGTGAGCACGGTGACGCCGTGCTTCTTGGCGTCCGCCAGCTTGGAGCCAGCGCCCGGCCCGGCGATGAGATAGTCAGTCTTCTTCGACACCGAACTCGCCGCCTTGGCTCCAAGACGTTCCGCATTGGCTTTGGCCTCATCCCGCGTCATCTTCTCCAGCGAGCCTGAAAAAACGACGGTCTTTCCTGAGATCGCTGAATTTTTCTTCGGCTTCTCGGCATCGATGATCGTGACTTCACGGGTCAACCGCTCGACGATGTCCTTGTTGTGGCTCTCGCCGAAATAGGCGGCGACGCTCTGGATCACGGTATCGCCGATCTGGTCGAGCGCATCCATTTCCGCGATCGCCTCCTCGTCGCCCTTGGCGACCTTGAGGCTCGCCTCATGGAATGCATCCCATGAGCCGTAGCCGCGCGCCAGCGCCAGCGCCGTGGTCTCGCCGACATGGCGCATGCCGAGCGCATAGATGAAGCGCTCCAGTGCGATGTTGCGCCGGCTCTCGATCGCGCCAAACAGGTTGCGGACAGACGTTTCGCCGTAGCCCTCGATCTCCTCAAGTTTCAGTTTGTTGTTGCGCTTCTGGAGCGTGAAGATATCGGCGGGGTCTTTCACCCATCCTTCATCGACGAAATACTGAAGCTGTTTTTCGCCGAGGCCGTCGATGTCGAAGGCGCGGCGAGAGACGAACAGTTTCAGATGCTCGATCTTCTGGAACGGACAGGCGAACTCGCCGGTGCAGCGGGCGCGCGACCCCTCTTCGCCCGTCGCGGTCTCCTCGCGCACCACATCGGTGTGCAGCGGGCACGGGCATTTCTTCGGGAAGTGATATTCCTTCGCACCCTTCGGGCGCTTGTCGATGACGACGTCGACGACCTGCGGGATCACGTCGCCGGCGCGCTGGATCACGACGGTGTCGCCGATCCTGATATCGCGGCCCTCGCGCAGCTCTTCGCCCTTGTTGCCGACGCCCCTGATGTAATCCTCATTGTGCAGCGTAACGTTCTGCACGATGACGCCGCCGACGCCGACCGGCTCCAGCTTGCCGACCGGCGTGAAGGAGCCGGTGCGCCCGACCTGGATCTCGATGTCGCGCAACACGGTCATAGCGCGTTCGGCCGGAAACTTGTGCGCGATGCCCCAGCGCGGCGTGCGCGAGACGAAGCCCAGCCGCTCCTGCCAGTCGATGCGGTCGACCTTGTAGACGACGCCGTCGATGTCGTAGTCGAGGTGCGAGCGCTGCTCCTCGATCTTGCGGTGGAAGGCGATCAGCTCGTCCGTGGAGTGGCACAGTTTTGTCAGCGGATTGGTCTTGAAGCCGCAGCGCTCGAACCAGTGAATCATGCCGGTTTGCGTCGCTTCCGGCATCGCGCTCATCTCGCCCCAGGCATAGGCAAAGAAGCCGAGCGGGCGCGAGGCGGTGATGGTCGGGTCCTTCTGGCGCAGCGAGCCGGCCGCCGAGTTACGGGGATTGGCGAAGATCGTGTCGCCCGCGGCCTTCTGGCGTTCGTTCAGCGCAAGAAAGGCCTTCTTGGTCATGTAGACTTCGCCGCGCACCTCGCAGATATCGGGAATGTTGCGGCCCTTCAGCGTCTGCGGCACGTCTTCCAGCGTGCGGATGTTGGCGGTGACGTCCTCGCCCTCCGCGCCGTCGCCGCGGGTTGCCGCCGTGACCAGTTCGCCGCCCTCATAGCGCAGCGACATCGACAGGCCATCGATCTTCGGCTCGGCGGAAAAATCGATCTTGTTGTCCGGCAGTTTCAGGAACCGCTCGATGCGGCCGACGAAGTCGAGCACGTCCTGTTCGGCAAAGGCGTTGTCGAGCGAGAGCATCGGCAGCGAATGGCGGACCTTCCTGAAACGCCCCGACGGCGCGGCGCCGATTTTTTGCGACGGCGATTCGGAGGTGACGAATTCGGGAAAGCGCTTTTCAATGGCGTTGAAGCGCTGGCGCAGCGCATCGTATTCGGCATCGGAAATGCTGGGTGCATCTTCCTGGTAGTAGCGCTTGTCGTGGCCTTCGAGCTCCAGCGCAAGGCGCATGTGCTCGACCTTGGCCTGAGGCTTGGTGAGTTTGGCGACGTCGGGAAGCGCTTTTGATTTTGCGGACCTGGCCATGGACGTTGAATACGATGAAGTCGATCCGGAGAAAAGATGGGCAGTCCGGGTGTTCCCCGGGCGCCGCGCAAAGTGATGCGCGGCAGAGCCGGAGTCCATCGCTTCTGCGAGGTGGGTCCCGGCTCTGCGGAGAGCGCCCAAGAGCGCTGCACCGCGTCCGGGATACGAGAAGCTAACTCGCCGCCCTTAGCAGGCGTTCCGCGGCCGCCCTCGCCTCGGCGGTGATCTCGGCGCCGGCCAGCATGCGCGCGATTTCCTCGCGACGGTGGTCGGCGGCGAGTGCGTTGACGCGGGTGGCGACGCGCTTGCCCTTGTCGAGCGCGTCCTTGGAAATCAGGAGATGCGTGCCGGCGCGGGCGGCGACCTGCGGCGCGTGCGTCACCGCCATCACCTGCACCTTGCCGGCAAGGCGCGAAAGGCGCGTGCCGATGGCGTCCGCCACCGCGCCACCGACGCCGGTGTCGATTTCGTCGAAAACGAGCGTCGGCGCCGAGCCGCGGTCGGCGAGGACAACTTTCAAGGCCAGCAGGAAGCGCGACAGCTCGCCGCCGGAAGCGACCTTCATCAGCGGTCCCGGCCGCGTGCCCGGATTGGTCTGCACCCAGAACTCGATGCGGTCGATGCCCTGCTGCCCGGGTGAGGTTTCGTCGGCTTCAAGTTGCGTGGTGAAGGTGGCGCGTTCGAGCTTCAGCGGCGGCAATTCAGCATTCACAGCCTTATCGAGCTTCGTCGCGGCTTTTGAGCGCGCCGCCGACAGCTTCGCAGCGGCCGCTGCATAGCGCTTGTCGGCCTCCGCTGCGGCAGCCTCCAGTTTCTTCAATTGTTCGGCGCCGGCATCGATCAGCGCGACATCGGAGGCATATTGCGTCGCGAGCGCCGCCAGCCTGTCGACCGGCGTCGAATATTTTCGCGAGGCCGCGCGCAGTGCGAACAGCCGCTCCTCGATCTGCTCCAGCTCCGCCGGGTCGAAATCGGTCGCGCGAAGCGCGGCGTTGAGATACTGGTCGGCCTCTTCCAGCGCGTTGATCGCGGCGTCGATCGCCTTCACGGCCGGCTCGACCAACGCCGGTGAGTTGGCGGCACGGCGCTCCAGGCGGCGCACGGCGGCTGAGAGCGCCGGCACCGGGGAATGCGCGCCGCCGATCGCCTCCTGCGCCTCGCGCAGATCGGTTGCGATCTTTTCACCCTGCATCATGGTGGTACGGCGCTCCGCGAGCGCGGTCTCCTCGCCGTCCTTTGGCGCTAGCTTTTTCAATTCATCGGAGGCATGGCGCAGATAATCCGCCTCGCGCGCCGCCCGTTCCATGCCGGCGCGGTGCTCCTCCAGCGCAGCGGTGGCGGTGCGCCGCGATTCCCAGAGCAGCTCGAGCGCGGCGACCTCCTTTTCCAGCCCGCCGAACGCATCGAGCAGCCGCCGGTGCGTGGAAGCATCCACCAGAGCACGCTCGTCATGCTGGCCGTGGATTTCGACCAGCGCCGAACCGACCGCCTTCAGCGTCTGCACGCTGATTGCCTGATCGTTGATGAAAGCGCGGGTGCGGCCGTCGGCAAGCTGAACGCGGCGCAGGATCATTTCACCGGTGTCTTCGAGGCCGTTGTCGGAAAGAATCGCCGCAGCCGGATGGCCCTTGGGCACATCGAATACCGCGGTCACCTGCCCCTGTTCGGCGCCATTGCGCACCAAGCCGGAATCGCCGCGGCCGCCGAGCGCCAGCGCGAACGCATCGAGCAGGATGGATTTGCCCGCACCGGTTTCGCCGGTCAGCACCGCAAGTCCACGGGAGAATTCGATATCGAGCCGTTCGATCAGGACGATGTCACGGATCGACAGACGCGCCAGCATGCGAAGATGATTCCTAACCGCGACTCGAGCCCAGGGAACCGAGACCGATCTTCTGAAAGGCCCTGGAAATATAGGAGCCCTTGTTCTCGCTCGGCTCGAGACCGCCGGACTTTACAAGATTATAGGCGTCCTTGTACCAGCGGCTGTCAGGAAAATTGTGGCCAAGCACGGCTGCCGCCGTCTGCGCCTCGCCGACGATGCCGATCGCCATATAGGACTCGGTCAGGCGGTACAGCGCCTCCTCGACATGGCGCGTGGTCTGATACTGCGTCACCACGGTCTTGAAGCGGTTGATCGCGGGGGTGAAGTCGCGCTTTTCCAGGTAGTAGCGGCCGACATTCATCTCGCGGCCGGCGAGCTGGTCGCGCGCGCCCTCGAGCTTGGCCTTGGCGGCGTTGGCGTATTCCGAGGTCGGATATTTGCGAATCACCTCTTCCAGCGAGTTGATCGCCTTCTCGGTGCGACCCTGGTCGCGCGTGGTATCCGGGATCTGGTCGTAATGCGAAGCCGCGATCAGGTATTGCGCGTAGGCCGCATCGGGGCTGCCGGGATGCAGCGTGACGTAGCGGGTGGCCGCGCCAATGCAGCTGTCGTAGTCGCCGGCCTGATAGAAGGAATAGGCCGACATCAGCAGCGATTTGCGGGCCCAGTCGGAATAGGGATGCTGACGATCGACCTCCTCGAACTTCTTCGAGGCCGCCTTCATGTCCTTGCGCTGGTTCATCAGGTACAAGCCCTCATTGTAGAGCTTGTCCGCGGGCTCCTCGACGAAGGTCTCGTCCTTCTGGGTGAACTTGTCCCACAACGAGCCGGAGCTGCATCCGCCCATGGGGACGGCAAGCACGATCAGACCGGCAGCCAGCCGCAGCGGCCGCCGAAACCCGGAGAGGCGAGCCTGATATTTACGAAGCGCCATACGCTGTGCCGACATGAAATTAAGACCTGACGCCTGTGATGCGGTGCCCACGCCATGACCCCGTCATGGTCGCAATGATCGCCCTGTCCGTAGCGCTCTTAACCCGCGCGACCGCGAGCCCGTTCTAACCGAAAAAGCTTACCTCACCAACCGAATAGGAAGCCAATCCGCCCGGATTAAGGCGGCCAGTCACGATCGTTACCGGTTGTGGTTACTAGGGAAAATGGCTCCAGGCAGCGCGATATCGCGCTTTCAGGACACGTCCGGACCGTAAGCGGGCGCGATCATGCCGGCGACCATCCCGCTGCCCGCCTCGACGGGAACGCGGCCACGGCGTACCGCCTCTCCCTCGACCACACGCCAGGCGCTGCGGTCGGAGATCAGCGCGGTGAGCACCGAGTGGTTGAGCTTGTGGCCGCCGCGCACCGAGCGGAAGCTGCCAAGCAGCGGCAGGCCGGCCAGCGCCAGATCGCCGATGACGTCCAACACCTTGTGGCGGGCGCATTCATCGGCGTAGCGCAGGCCCTCGGTGTTGAGCAGGCGCTCGTCATCGAACACCACGGTATTCTCGAAGGAGGAGCCGAGCGCGAAGCCGGCGCTGGAGAGGCGCGCAAACTCGTTCAGGAAGCCGAAGGTGCGGGCGCGGCTGACCTCGCGACGGAAGCGCTCAGGGCTGAGCTCCAGCGCATAGCGCTGCTTGCCGATGACGGGATTGACGAAATCGATCTCGACCTCGGCGCGGAAGCCACCGGCATAGGGCCGGAACTCGCCGAAGGAGTCGCCGACTGCAACGCGCACAGGCTTCAAAACCTGGATAAAGCGGCGAAGCGCCGGCTGGCTCACGATACCGGCCTGATCGATTGCCGCGACGAAGGCCGCCGCACTGCCGTCCATGATCGGAACTTCGGGGCCATCGATTTCGATGGTGGCATTGTCGACGCCCATGCCGCGCAGGGCCGCCAGCACATGTTCCGCCGTGGAAACCAGCGGTCCGTCGCTATCGCCGAGGACAGTTGCAAATTCGGTCGCAATCACCGATTCGACCGTCGCCTGGACCTCACGGTCAGCGCCCTCAAGTCCGGTGCGGACAAAAATAAAACCTGCATCGACAGGTGCAGGTCCCACCGTAAGGCTGACCGGCTGGCCGGAATGCACACCAACGCCCGTCACGGTGGCTTGCGACCGAAGCGTAGATTGACGGTTGAATTTCATCGGAACTGCCCACTACCCGACTTAACTCAAAGATGGAACTGGCCAAACCCCGAAACGGCCGATTCGCTCTTCAAGCATCCCCAAGTCGAGGCAAACCATAGTCACTGCCCCAAAGCGCGCCAACTCACGCTTTTTTACCGATTGTTACCCCATCTGTGCCGCATTCGTGCCAAGTCTTAACCAAATTGCGGCAATGCCGAAGCCCTCTCCGGCGTACTTATTTGAGCACGGAATGAATAATTAATCATTTAGAATCAGACGGTTGCGTCACCGGCCGCGGCTGAGCCCGACGCCCAAGAAAAAGGCCCCGGCGGGTCCAGCCGGGGCCTTATTCCGTCCGCGGATTGTAACAAAAGTCAGTTGGCCTGACGGCGCAGGAAGGCGGGGATATCAAGATGGTCGTCGCCCTGTGGCGCCGGCGCAACAGGTGCCGGGCGGCCATGGACGTCCAATCCCTGCGGCGCAGGCCGACGGGCATATTCCGATACCGGCTCATTGGCCGCCATTTGCTGGGCCACCGTGCGGGCCGGCTTGCGTTCGGGCAGCGGCGGCAGCGGGGCCATCGCCGGACCGGAAGCCCGCGCCGCGATCGGCGGCTCGGTTTCCTCATCGCGGCGGCCGAGGCCGACATTGGCGAGGCGCTGGAGCAGCGACAGCTTCTTGTGAGGCGGTTCCTCCTCCGCCGATTCGCCACGGGCTTGGCGAATCTCGGCCTGGGCCGGCATCGGCAGGTCCTCGAACTTCGGCATGCGCGGGGCGCGGGACGGCGGACGCTCCGCAGCCTGCGGGATGAAGGTTTCGGCCGGCGGGGCCTCGGCGGTTTCGACCCGGGTGGTTTCCTTGGGATCCGGGAACAGCGACGGCTTTTGCGCGATCGGGCGGACGGTGACGTCGCCATAGGAGGCCGGCTGCAAGGGAGCGGCGGGCGCCGGCGCTTCAGGGGCAACGGCGGCAGCAATTGCCGCCAGCGCCGCGCGCTCGACCGTGTTCGGCGCGCGCTGAGGTGCCGGCGCGGCGGCGGGTGCAGCGGCAGATTGCGCCGGGGCGGCTTCGAGCTTCTGGGCGCGCTCGGCGAGACGGGCGTTGTCAGCACGCAGCCGGGCGGTCAGGTCGGCCAGACGATTCTCCGGCGACGGAGCGGCGGGCGCCGGTGCAGGCGCCGCTGCGGTCGCGGCCCCGCTCAGCGAGCGGGCAACGGCGGCCTGCTCGATGCCGGTGGCGACGACGGAGACGCGAATCACGCCGTCGAGACTTTCGTCGAAAGTGGCGCCGACGATGATATTGGCGTCCTGATCGACCTCTTCGCGAATCCGCGTTGCGGCTTCGTCGACCTCGAACAGCGTCAGATCCTTGCCGCCGGTGATCGAGATCAAGAGGCCGCGCGCACCCTTCATCGAGGAATCGTCGATCAGCGGGTTGGCGATCGCGGCTTCCGCCGCGGTCAGCGCGCGCTTCTCGCCGGTGGCTTCGCCGGTGCCCATCATCGCCTTGCCCATCTCACGCATCACGGCGCGGACGTCGGCGAAGTCGAGATTGATCAGGCCTTCCTTCACCATCAGGTCGGTGATGCAGGCAACGCCCGAATAGAGCACCTGGTCAGCCATCGCGAAAGCGTCGGCGAAGGTGGTCTTCTCGTTGGCGACCCGGAACAGGTTCTGGTTTGGGATGATCAGCAGCGTGTCGACCACCTTGTGCAGCTCGGAGATGCCGGATTCCGCAGTGCGCATGCGGCGCTGGCCCTCGAAGTGGAAGGGCTTGGTCACCACGCCGACGGTGAGGATGTTCATGTCGCGCGCGGCCTTGGCGATCACGGGGGCTGCGCCGGTGCCGGTGCCGCCGCCCATGCCGGCGGTGACGAACACCATGTTGGCGCCGGAGAGATGGTCGCGGATCTCGTCGATCACCTCTTCCGCGGCGGCCGCACCGACATCCGGCTGCGAGCCTGCGCCGAGGCCCTGGGTGACCTGCGTGCCCATCTGGATGATCCGCTGCGACTTCGACATCGTCAGCGCCTGCGCGTCGGTGTTGGCGACGACGAAGTCGACGCCCTGCAACCCGGCGGTGATCATGTTGTTGACGGCGTTGCCGCCCGCTCCGCCGACGCCGAAGACGGTAATCCGCGGTTTCAGCTCGCTGATGTCAGGAGGAGTGATGTTGAGTGCCATGGTTGCCTCTCGTAGCTACGCGCGCGTTGGTTCGCCGGGGCCGGCGGCCGCGGGATTTGGTGAAATAAATTGAACATCGGTCATCAGAAGCCCTCGCGAAGCCATCGTCCGACCTTTCCGAAGTAACCGTCAGTCCCTGTCTTGATCTGCCGCGTATGCCGCGGTTCGACATGTTCGAGATGAGCGTATTGCGGATAGACCAAGAGTCCCGTCGGCACGGCGAAGGAGGCGCTCTTGGCTTCGTTGGGCAACCGGCCGAAGCCGAGCGGGCGGCCGATGCGCACCGGCCGGTTCAGGATGCGGGTGGCGAGTTCGGGAAAACCGGTCAGTTGCGCAGCCCCACCGCTCAGGACGACTCGCGCCCTCGGTTCCGCTGCAAAGGGGGAATCCGCCAAGCGGTCCCTCACCATCTCAAAAATCTCCTCGGCACGATGCCGGACGATATTCGCGATCGTGGCGCGGGATACGATCTGCGGAGCGTCCCGTTCTTCACCCGCAGTCGGTACAGACATCAACTCGCGCGCGTCAGACCCGCCGGTCAGCACCGTGCCATATAACGTCTTGATTCGCTCGGCATCTGCAATGCAGGCCGAGATTCCACGGGCCAAATCCATCGTGATGTGTTGCCCGCCTACCGCAAAACCACTGGCATGGACAAAGCGTCCACCCGAATAAGTCGCAATCGTGGTCGAGCCCGCCCCCATTTCGACCACAGCGGCGCCAAGATCGGCCTCGTCATCGGTCAAAACCGAAAGCCCTGCGACATAAGGACTCGCCGCCATGGCCTCGACGTTGAGATGGCAGCGCTCGACCACCAGCATCAGGTTGCGCGCCACCGCGGCATCCGACGTGACGACGTGCATGTCGATACCGAACTGCCGGGCCACCATGCCCCGCGGGTCGCGAACGCCTTTCACGCCATCGACGGAATAGCCGACCGGCAGCGCATGCAGCACGGTGCGGCCCTCGCCGGTGGCGTGGCGCATGCCGGTCGAGGTCACCCGGGTGACGTCGGCTGCTGTGACCGAGCCGCCCCTGATGTCGGCGGCGGCTTCAACGAGCTGGCCCTGAAGGCGGCCGCCCGCCACCGACAGCAAAACGGATTCGACGCGAACCTTCGCCATCTTCTCGGCCAGCGCGACGGCCTGGCGAACCGCCTGCTCGCATTCGGCAAGGTCGACCACCGCGCCGGCCTTCATGCCGCGCGACTGGATCTGGCTGTAGCCGATCAGCTCGACGGCATGGGTTCGGCCGCGCAGTGCCTCGTTGGGCGGGCAAGGCTTGAGCCGCGCGATCATGCAGGCGATCTTGCTGGTGCCGATGTCGAGCGAAGCCACCAGCGCGGTGCGCTTGGGCATCGGCCGCGTCTTCGGGGTCTGGGTGCGATCGAGGCCGCTCATGCTGAGTCACCGGCCTTTTTCTTCTTCTTGTCCTTGAACAGCTCTTCGCGCGCCTTGGCGGCGTCCTCGGACAATTGCACCGTCAACCGGTCCGGCAGGCGCATGTCGATCGCGACGATGTCGCGCGAGAACAGCCTGTCTTCCTTGTCCAGCTTGCTGAGGGCGGCGAGCGCGTTGCCGACGTCGTTCTCCGGCAGGCGGATATCGAGGCCGTCCTTCAGCCGCAGATTCCAGCGCCGCTCGCCGACGAAGATCGCGGCTTTCGTCACCGAGTGCACCTGCGGATAGCGCGCCAGCAGCGCGAGGAAATCGCGAGCGCGGGTCTCGGCGCCCTTGCCGACCACCAGCGGCAGCGTGACGAAGCGGCGCGATACATAGGGCTCCAGCACCGCGCCGTCGTCGGCAATCACCGCGAGCCGGCCGCCCTGCTGCCACAGCGCAAATGCCGTGCGCTCCACGATGTCGATCTGGAGATGGCCGGGATAGAATTTCAGCACCGTGGCGTCCGCAATCCACGGATTGGCCTTCAGCTTGTCGCGCACCGCGACGGCATCGAGGAACAGCAGCGACGAGCGGCCGCTGATGCCGCCGATGCCGAGCACCTCGTCCTGGCTCAACTGCTTGCGGCCGTTGATGGCGACCGAGGCGATTCGGAAGCCGGCCGAATTGGCGAACGCGTTGCGGGTATCGCTGAGGAACGCCGAAAATTCCTCGATATGACCGCCCTTGACCACGCCGAGACCGGCGCTGCCGAGCAGGATCAGGACGGTGGCGGTGAGGCCGAAACGGCGCGGCAGATGGCGCTCGATCCAGGCGACGATGCGATTCGGCGCCTCACGCTCGATGGTGTTTTTCTTCACGCGCGAGGTGCGCAGGCCCAGATACTCGCGCAGCAGCACGACCGCGCCAATGGCGGCCGCCTTCAGGTCAGCTTGGGGCCTCAGCGATCGGGCGAGGCGTCCGGCACCATCCATGGCACGAACTCGTCAAATGTTGCCCGCAACGTCTTGCGGGTTCTGGCACAAATGACGTCTCGGTCATGCCGGGCTGAAGAATGGCCTCACGCAGATGAAGCTTCCCCTCGATGCGGTCGCTAGAGGCGGAAATCCGCAACAGCTCACGCCCCGGCAGCCCAAACACCACATGCGCCGCCAGCGTTAACCTTCGGTCTTCGAGGTAAACAAAAGGTAAATCGGTTAGGTGCAGACGCCGATTTGATGCGTTGTGTGAGGGGTTTGCCGCATTAACGTCGCGTTCCGTGGAACCCGCAGGGCTGCGGGTCCGGTGCGGGCTTCCGCTATTTCTGCGTGCGCTTGACGGCCAGCGCGATCTGGTCGTGCAGGAAATCGGTAAATTCGATGCCCTGGGCCTTCAGCATCTTTGGAATGAGCGAGGCTTTGGTCAGGCCCGGCAGGGTGTTGGTTTCCAGATAAATCGGCCCCTTCTCTGAAATGATGAAGTCCGACCGCGTATAGCCGGAGCATGACAGCGCGCGATGCGCCTTCACGGCGAGGTCCTGCAATTGCGCCGTCACTTCCGGCGTGAAGCGGCCGGGGCAAATCTCCTGCGTCGACTTCAAAAGATATTTTGCGGTGTAGTCAAACCGCCCTTCGGCCGCGACGATCTCGATCGGCGGCAGCGAAAACATCTTGCCGTCCGACTGCTCCAGCACGCCGCAGGTCGCCTCGGTGCCTGAGATGAAGGGCTCGATCAGATATTCTTCCGTCTTCGCCGCATTGCGGACGGCGACGAGGTCCTGCTTGGCGACGACGTAGATCAGGCCGTAGCTCGATCCGTCCTTGACCGGCTTTGCGATCAGCTTGCCGTATTCCGCAAACGCTTCATCCAGATTGTCGAGATCGATGCCCGATGGCGATGCCACGCCGCCGATGGCGGCAAAGCGTTTGGCCGCGGACTTGTCGAACGCAAGATGCGAAGAAGCAGCACCCGATCCGGTGAAAGGGATGCCGCGGATCTCGCACATCACCTGCAACTCGCCATTCTCCGCCCTGCCCCCGTGCAGTCCGAGCACGAGCACGCGGCTCTCAGCCTTGGCGCGATCGAGCGCCTGCGCCAGCGGCACACCGCGGCTTTCCGGCTTGAACTCATCTTCGAATGGACGCTGATGTCCGAGCAGTGCTGCCTGCTTCACCTCATGCACGGTGTCAGCGATGTCCCAGAACCAGAGGTCGGCGTCCGGCAGCGCCTCGCACAGCGCTTGCGCCGAGGCGACGGAGACCAGCCGCTCCTTGTTGGTGCCGCCGAAGAAGATGGTATTGCGCATCAAATAGCTCGCTTTCGTCATTCCGGGATGGTCCGAAGGACCAGACCCGGAATCCATCGCTCAACAACCTCGAGATTCCGGGTTCGCGCTGCGCGCGCCCCGGAATGACTACAATGGAATCCCGATCCGCTTGATCTCCCAGTGTAGCTCGATTCCGGAATTTGCTTTAACTCGCTCGCGCACGGTTTCACCCAGCGTTTCAATATCATGCCCGGTAGCATTGCCGGTGTTGATCAAAAAGTTGCAGTGCATTTCCGACACCTGCGCGCCGCCGACGCGCAGGCCCCGGCAGCCGGCGGCATCGATCAGTTTCCAGGCGCTGTTGCCGGGCGGATTCTTGAAGGTCGAGCCGCCGGTCTTTTCGCGAATCGGTTGAGCGGTTTCGCGGTGAGTCTGCACCTCGTTCATCCGCGCGCGAATGGCTTCAGGCGATTTGATCGCGCCGCGAAACCGCGCCGAGGTGAAGATGATGGAAGGATCGACGCCGGAATTGCGATAGACGAATTTCATGTCGGTATTGGTGAAGGCATGCTTCGTGCCGTCGCGGCCGATGCCGGTCGCCTCGATGAGCACATCCTTGGTCTCGCTGCCATTGGCGCCCGCATTCATCCGCAGCGCGCCGCCGATGGTGCCGGGAATGCCGAAGAAGAATTCCAGCCCACCGATGTTCGCTGCCGCCGCCGTCTCCGCCACCCGCTTGTCGAGCGCGGCAGCACCGGCGCTGACGACGTCGCCATCGGCCGTCGCCTCGCCGAACGCACGTGGCGCAAGGCGGATCACCACGCCAGGCATGCCGCCATCGCGCACGATCAGATTGGAGCCGACGCCGACGACGTAGACCGAAAGCTCCTTCGGAAGGTGCTTTAAGAAATCGGCGAGATCGTCTTCATCCGCCGGCGTGAACAGCACTTGCGCCGGACCGCCGACGCGAAACCAGGTCAGTTCCGCCAGCGACTGGTTTGCCAGCAGCCGCCCGCGCAGTTGCGGCATGGCGGCCTTGAGGTCCGGAGTGATATCGGGAAATGTCGGCACGCTCACCCCAATGCCTTCAGTTCGCCGGGCAGCGCGTAGGCCCATTGCGTGATGTTGCCGGCGCCGAGGCAGACGACGAGGTCGCCGCTCTTCGCGAGATCGCGCACGATCCTGGCCAGCTCTCCGGCATTGGGCAACGGAACAACCTCGCGATGGCCATGGGCGCGCAGGCCGGCGACGAAATGATCGCGGTCGATGCCCGGGATCGGCGTCTCGCCCGCGGGATAGACGTCCGCGACCACGACCGCGTCGGCGTCGTTGAAGCAGGTGCAAAATTCCTCGAACAGCGATTGCAGCCGCGTATAACGATGCGGTTGCACCACGGCGATGATCCGGCCGTCGGTGGATTCCCGCCCTGCCCTCAGCACCGCTGATATCTCCACCGGATGGTGGCCATAATCGTCGATCACGGTGACGCCGTTCCATTCGCCGGTGCGGGTGAAGCGCCGCTTCACTCCGCCAAAACCTGCAAGCGCCTTGCGGATCACATCATCGGACACGCCGAGTTCGTGCGCTACCGCGATCGCCGCCGTCGCATTCGACGCATTGTGCCGTCCCGGCATCGGCAGCATGATGTCCGAAATCTCGCTGACAGCACCGCTCTTGCGGTCGCGGATCATAACCTTGAATTTCGAGCCGCCGCCCATCGGCACCAGATCCGTCAGTTGCACGTCAGCCTGCGGATTCTGGCCATAAGTGACGATGCGGCGATCCTCGACCTTGCCGACGAGGTTTTGGACCACCGGATGATCGGTGCACATCACGGCAAAGCCGTAGAACGGCACGCTCTCGACGAAATGGCGGAAGGCGTCCTGGATCGCCTCGAACGTCTTGAAGTGATCGAGATGTTCCGGGTCGATATTGGTGACGATGACGACATCGGACGGCAGTTTCAGGAACGTGCCGTCGCTCTCGTCGGCCTCCACCACCATCCAGTCGCCGGCGCCCATGCGGGCATTGGAACCATAGGCGTTGATGATGCCGCCATTGACCACGGTGGGGTCGAGACCGCCGGCATCGAGCAGCGTTGCGACCATCGTGGTGGTCGTGGTCTTGCCATGGGTGCCGGCAATGGCGACGCAGCTTTTCAGCCGCATCAACTCAGCCAGCATCTCAGCGCGGCGCACCACCGGAATGCGCTGCTCACGCGCTGCCGTCAGTTCCGGATTGTCGCGCTTGATGGCAGTCGAGACGACGACGACGGCGGCGCCCGCGATGTTCTCGGCCTTGTGGCCGACGCTGACCGCCACGCCATTCTTGCGCAGCCGATCGAGGTTGTAGCCGTCCGCAGCATCCGAGCCCTGCACGGTGTAGCCGAGATTGTTGAGGACTTCGGCGATGCCGCTCATGCCGATGCCGCCGATCCCGATGAAATGAATGGGTCCGATCTCGCGCGGCAGTCGCATGCTGAATTTACCTTCCGTCATGCCCGGGCTTGTCCCGGGCATCCACGTCTTCCGACCGACTTATGAAAGACGTGGATGGCCGGGACAAGCCCGGCCATGACGGCAGAACGATGAAAAACGCCGACTTTTCGTCATTCCGGGGCGCACGAAGTGCGAACCCGGAATCTCGAGATTCCGGGTTCGATGCTTCGCATCGCCCCGGAATGACGTAGGCGTCAGATTCCGGCGACTTTCGTTACCAGATCGGCCAGCCGCTCGGCGGCATCGAGCCGGCCGACTTTTCGCGCATTGGCGGCCATCGCGGTCAACCGTGCCGGCTCGGCGGCAAAGGCCGCGATTTCGCCGGCCAGCCAGTCCGGGGTGAATTCCGCCTGCCGGATCCGCACCGCGCCATTGGCCTGCGAGAGCACGCCGGCATTGGCGAACTGGTCCTGATCGATCGCGCCCGGCAGCGGCACCAGGATCGAGGGTCGGCCGATCGCGGCGAGCTCGGCAACGGTGCCCGCGCCGGAGCGCGAGATCACCAGATGGGTCGATGCCAACCGCGCCGGCAGATCCGAAAAGAACGGCGCGAGCTCGGCCTTGATCTTGAGCCGGTCATAGATCGCGCGCACGCGCGCCATGTCCTCTTCGCGTACCTGCTGCGTCAGCGCGAGGCGGCCCCACAGCGCGGAATCGAGCTTCTCGACCGCCGGCGGCACGATGTCGCTCATCACGCGCGCGCCCTGGCTGCCGCCGACGACCAGCAGCCGCAACTCGCCATTCGGCTCGGGCGAGGCGTAATTCACCGCGGCGGCTTCGAGGATCGCTGGCCGCATCGGCGTGCCGACGGTCGTTGCCTTGCCCGCCAGCGCAGGATCGCGGTCGAGCACGCCGGGCAGCGATGTCGCGATCGCATTGACGCGCGTCGACAGGAAACGATTGGCGCGGCCGAGCACCGCGTTGGCGTCGTGGATGATGCCGGGCACGCCGAGCAGTTTTGCGGCCATCAGCGGCGGCAGCGTCGGATAGCCGCCAAAACCGACCACGGCCGCGGGTTTCAGGCGGCGTACAAGGTTGAACGCGACCAGGCCGCCATAGCCGAGCATGACAGCGGTGCGCGCCAATGAAATTGGATTGCGGCTGCGCACGGTCTCGCTCGGCACCACGTCGATCATGTCGCGGGAAAACAATCCGCTGTAGCGCACCGCGCGCGAGTCGGTCGCCAGCCGCACGCGAAATCCGCGCTTGATCAATTCGACACCAAGCGCTTCGGCGGGAAACAGATGACCGCCGGTGCCGCCCGCGGCGAGGAGGATGAGGGGTTTTTCAGCCATGCCGACCAGCTTATACCCGTCATTGCGAGCGAAGCGAAGCAATCCATTTAACCGCACGGGGAAAGAATGGATTGCTTCGTCGCTTCGCTCCTCGCAATGACGAGGAGAGGCTGTCGAGCCTCACGCATACCCGCGCGCCGCCACGGCGTCGTTGCTCGACTCCACCTCGGTGCGCGGCCGCAGCCGGGTCAGCGCCAGCATCATGCCGACGCCGTAGGCGAGCGAGATGATGGAGGAGCCACCGTAGGAAATGAACGGCAGCGTCATGCCCTTGGCGGGGATGAGCTGCAAATTGACCGCCATGTTGATGGCGCCCTGCACGCCGAACAGGATCGCAAGGCCCGAGGCGGCAAAGCGCGCGAACATGTCCTCATTGGCATAAGCGCGGCTCAGCGTGCGGATCACGATGAAGGCATAGAGCGCCAACAGCATCAGGCACAGGATAATGCCGAATTCTTCCGCGGCCACCGCGAACACGAAATCGGTGTGGCTGTCCGGCAGGCTGCGCTTGGCGATGCCCTCGCCCGGCCCGAGCCCGAACCAGCCGCCGTTGGAAAAGGCTTCCATCGCCATGTCGACCTGAAAGGTGTCGCCGGAGGCCGGGTTCATGAAGCGTTTGATGCGGCCGGCGACATGCGGCACGAACAGATAGGCGCTGAACAGGCCGGCCGCGGCGGCGCCCGCCAGGCCCAGTACCCAGATCATCCGCATGCCGGCGATGAAGAACAGCGCGCCCCACACCATCAGGATCAGCATGGTCTGGCCGAAATCCGGCTCCATCACCAATAGCGCGACCAGCATCAGCAGCATGGTCAGCGCCATCGTGGTCGCGGGCATCTCGGGGCGCTTGGTGGATTCCGCAAACAGCCATGCCGCCATCACGACGAAGGCAGGCTTTGCCGATTCCGAGGCCTGGATATTGACGCCAATGATCGTGATCCAGCGCCGCGAGCCTTTTACCTCGGGTCCGAACAGCAGCGTCGCCACGATCAGGATGATACTGAGCACAAACACCAAGAGCGCCGCGCGGCGGATCTGCCGCGGCGGGAGGAAGGAGACGCCGATCAGCACGATCAGCGCCGGGGCCAGGAACATCACGTGCCGGCTGAAGAAGTGGAAGGGATCAAGTCCGATGCGAGTCGCCACCGGCGGGCTCGCCGCCAGCGACAGGATGACCCCGGTCAACATCAACGCGATGATCGCGGCCAAGAGCGGCTTGTCGACGGTCCACCACCATTCAGACAGCGGCGTGCGTTCTTCGCGGGAGATCATGGATGTCCCCAATGGGCAGAGGTCTGTCCCATTGGTGGAGGAGGATGGTTACCGGGGGGTTAATGAATTCGCGATGTTTGTTTCTATCCCGCCCCCCTTGTGGGCCGGGTGGCGCGAAGCGCTGGGCGGGGTTACGCGCACGGCAGTGCGCGAGAAATGGAATCGATCGGCGATGCTGCTTCGGGCTGGGTGAGGCAAAGTGCTTCGTTCGCGCACTGCCGTGCGCAACCCCCGCCCGGCGCTGCGCAACCGGCGACATAGGTAACAGTTTAGACCGGCGACATAGGTAACACAATTCGGGTTTCGTTCTGGTCTGTTGTTGTTGAGGCCGTGGACCCTGTGGGCAACGCGTGAG
>NZ_JAFCLN010000018.1 GCF_018129385.1 Bradyrhizobium lablabi | reverse complement strand
TGACGATCGCGAAACGTCCCCTCATGTGGGCCCGGGTGCGCGGAGTTGTGCCAGTGATTTGCCCGACGTGTTAAGGGGAATATTTTTATTTTCGGGGCTTGACGCGACTTCCGAAAATCAGAAGTTGATTTGCCCGTCGTGTCGAATTTGTCACACTCTCGGTCTGTAGGTTTCGCTTCGCCCTACCCATCCTAGGAGTGAGCTCGCTGTCGCTGCCTCTAGGGTAACAGTAGCGTCAACCTCAGTCGTCATCACCCGCGCAGGCGGGTGATCCAGTACGCCGCGGCCTCTCGGCTCAATCGCAAACGCCTCTGGAATACTGGATCGCCCGCCTGCGCGGGCGATGACGGGTGAGTATGGAGCGGCAGTTACTGCTTCGCCAGCGCCAGCGAGAACTCGCCGTTGCGCACGCGCGTGGCGAGGCCCTCGACGAATTTCGCGGTCGCCTCTTCGCCGTAGGTCGTCACCAGTTCGGCCATCGCTGCGAACAGGCTCGCCTGCGCAAGGCAGTCGCCGTCGACGCCGTCATGGCGTGCTTCGGCCCAGGCCTCGCTCAGATAGCTCAGCGCCGCCTGCTTCTGTTCGTGGTCGGGCAACAGTTCGCGGCGAAGAGAAAAGGGCGCGGGATGGCTCATGAAACTCAACGGATTTTGCGCGCGATCCAGGGCGGAGCGCATCGAACGGGTTAACGTGTAGCATGCGATTGAGGCGCGCCTAGGGACATCTTTAGGAAAGGTTAACGCGGTGTACGAAACTTCAAAGCCAGGGTTCCGCTGTCAGCCGGCGCGCCCGCTGATGTGCTCGTGCACCGCACGCGGCGTGGCGCAAATATGGCTGGCGCCGGCCTCGATCAGCTCCTGCTCGCTGCCATAGCCATAGAGCACGCCGATCGCGCCGCCCATGTCGTTGCGCTTCGCGCCGATGATGTCGTGGCTGCGATCGCCGATCATCAAGGTGCGCCGCGGGTTCACGGCGGTTTCCTCGAGCGCGTAGGCGAGAAGGTCGGCCTTGTGCACGCGGGTGCCGTCGAGCTCGGAGCCGAACACGCGCTCGAAATAACCGGTCAGGCCAAAATGATCGACGATGCGCTCGGCGAACACGCGCGGCTTGCTGGTCGCGACGAACAGCCGGCCATGCGATTGCTTCAGCGCGGCCAGGATATGCTCGATATCCGGATAGACGCTGTTCTCGAACAGGCCGACGTCGCCAAAGCGCTCGCGATAATACGACACGGCGAGGTCGGCATGGGTTTCAGCGCCCAGCATGCTGGCAAAGCTGGCGCGCAGCGGCGGGCCGATGCACCAGGTCAGTTCGTCCTGCGACGGGACGGGAAGACCGAGCTTTTGCAGCGCATACTGGATCGAGCCGGTGATGCCGGGTTTCGGGTCGGTCAGCGTGCCGTCGAGATCGAAGAAAATGGCGTCCATGGTTTAGTTCGCATAGCGCGCGGTGAGGTCGCGCGAGATCTTTGAACCTTCCTCGATATATCTGCGGATCGCCACGGTGGCTGCCGGCGTGCAGGACCGATAGGTCTGCTGAAAGCCGTTATAGCCGCGGTTGAAGCCCGCGATCATCCGCGCGCGGCGCTCGCCCGAGGGGGTTTCGGCGTCGATCAGCGCCTGCATCTCGTTGCGCCATTTTGCCCCTTCATTGCTGCCGCAGATGCCGCGGAGATAGTGCAGGGTGCCGAGGATTTCGGCCAGCCGCTGGAGGTCGCCATCGAACGGCGCAGCCGCGTCCTGGGCCCGCGCGGGGACCAGATGACAGGCCGAAATCAGGGCGAAAATGGTCAGAAAGCGTCTTAACATCGGGGTTCCGGAATGGGCTCCGTATGCCCTCTCAATGCGCTGGAAGCAAGGCGCGGTTAACCCGGAATCAGGCGCCGAGCGGCCTGAATGACCTCTTGCAGCCCCCCGGTGACCTTGAGGTCGCCAAGCGCATCCGGCTCCAGCCATTTGAAGTCGTCATGCTCGTCGTTCAGCACGGGCTCCTTGGCCACCCAGCGGGCGGCGAACGACATGATCAGGTAATGCCCGCCGCCGGTCGGCCCCGGCAGCACCTCGCGCCAGCCGGCGAGCGCGATGATCTCGATCTGGATGGCGGTTTCTTCCGCGACCTCGCGATGCAGCGCCGTGTGCAGGGATTCGCCGAATTCGACCCGGCCGCCGGGCAGGGAGTAAAAGCCCATGCCCGGGGAGCGCGCGCGGCGCACCAGCAGCACCTTTCCGTCGCGAAAGATCGCGCCGCTGACGGCAAGTTGCGGACGCTGCGGCACTTCAAGGGAAGCCACGGCGGTTAGCTCGCCATGATGGTTTCGATGTCGGCTTCGGTGCCGCCATTGATGATGCCGCCGGCCAGCGCCACCAGCGGCTTGACCCAGCCGGTCGCCTCCAGTGCCAGCGTCGTGCGGGTCTTGTCCTGGCGCGCGTCGCGCATGGCCGAGCCTACCGCGGTGAGGATCGAGGTCATGGTATCGGTGATGCGGTCGAACTCGGCGCGGGTTTTGGTATCAGCGGCGTCATAAGCCTCGATGGCGAGATCCCGCGCCTTGAAGTTGGAAGCCATGAAATGCTCGGCATAAGACAGCGGCTGCCAGGCCAGAAAATCGTCGGCGCATTCCGGCATATCCGGAATCATCTCAAGAAGCATGATGGCTTCGTTGAAATGATTCAGATAATCGGTGGCGAGGCCCGTGCGGGGGTTGATGTTGGCCGCGCGCAATTGGGCCGCGCGCGCTTCCCCATGGGAGCCGCCTTTTGCCGCTTGAACCGTTGATGGGGAGGCCATTGGGGTCATCTGTTGCAGTGTTAACGTTTGGCGTTAATAGGAACTGAATAAGTACCTGTCTGGGTTGCAGAATGTGCGGACGCTTCGTGATTACATCGCCTCCGGCCGCGGTGCGGCAGGTATTTGGATATGGAGAACAGCCGAACTTTCCGCCACGGTATAACATCGCGCCGACGCAGCCGATTCCGGTGGTGATCCTCGAAAACGGCGCGCGGCATTTCAAGTTGATGCGATGGGGACTGATCCCGGCCTGGGTCAAGGACCCCCGCAACTTCTCGCTGCTGATCAATGCCCGCTCCGAGGGCGTGCTGGACAAGCCCGCGTTCAAGAACGCGATCAAGCGGCGGCGCTGCCTGATCCCGGCCGACGGCTATTACGAATGGAACACCGCCGGCGGCCGCAAGCGGCCCTATTTCATCCATCGCCGCGACGGCGCGCTGTTTGGTTTCGCCGGCCTTGCGGAGACCTGGATGGGGCCGAACGGCGAGGAGATGGACACGGTTGCCATCGTGACGGCGCCGGCGAGCCGCGATCTCGCCGTGCTGCATCACCGCGTGCCCGTGACGATTGCGAAGGGCGATTTCGAGCGCTGGCTCGATGGCCTCAACCACGGCGCTGAAGAGGTGATGGCGCTGCTGGTCGGCCCGGAAGAAGGCGAGTTCGCCTGGCATGAGGTTTCAACACGCGTGAACGCTCACGCCAATGACGATGCGCAGCTCACGCTGCCGATCACGGAGGAGCAGCGCGCGGCGGAGGAGCCGAAGCCGAAGAAGGCGGCGGTGCGGAAGGCGGCGAGCGGTAGCGATGACGGGCAGGGGAGTCTGTTCTGATCCTCGTCATTCATGGCCGTCGTGCTGGTCCAATGGCGAAAATCATGAAGACGAATAGATATCTGGATCCGAGACTCCTCTGACCGAGAACCCAGAATGCGTTTCACCGGCTCCCTGCTTTCCCGCGTCTTGATCGCTGCAATGTTCATCGTTGGCTCGCCTGTAGTCACAATCGGACAGGACAGCACGGACACTCGCCGCGAGTGGGGGACGCTAGCGAATGGACGAACGGAGTTCGAAGTTTCGGATGCCGCTTCGTTACCGAAGACGCTTGCGTTTGCACTGGAACAGGCAGGCTGTCCCTATAAGGACGAAATCGAAAAGGAGCCCGTCCGTTTCATGCGTCCAGAAGGCATCCGTATTGCCATCGTGCTGTGTCGCGCGGGGACGGTTAGCTACTCACACCAAGTATTCGATGTTTCGAGCGTGCTCAAACCAAGACTTCTTGAGTTTCCGATTCTCGCGCATCCAGGCGGCTTCCGCGCGACAGCTACACCGGGTTGGATCACTTGGGATAAAGAAGCCAAGGTCTTTCAAGCCGAGACGGGTTCGGACATTTCGGTCGCGGGGCTTCGTCACTTTTATCGAATCGATCCGGGGCTTGGCCGGTTCGTGCTCGTTCGCGTTGAATACAACCCGCATACCGGCAACAAAAACGAGTGGACGACTATATGGGAAGCGTCCGATTGGTCATTTCCCGGGAAGCCGAACTGAAACGCTTTCCAACATCACCGGAAAATATTCAGCGCCGCGTATTGCAGCAGCATGATCGTCTTGGCGTCCGCGATGCGGCCGTCGGCGATCATCGCGAGCGCGGTGTCGATCGGCAATTCCAGCACCTCGATGTCCTCGCCCTCGTCGGCGTTGCCGCCGCCGTCGCTGATGCGCATCGAGGGCTCGTAGGCCGCGACGAAGAAGTGCATCTTCTCAGTGACTGCGCCGGGGCTCATGAAAGCTTCAAAGACCTTGCGCACGTTGCGCAGCCGGTAGCCGGTCTCCTCCTCGGCCTCGAGCAGGATTCGCCGCTCCGGCGTCTCGTCGTCGAGCATACCGGCGGCCGCCTCGATCAGGAGGCCATCATGGCCGCTAAGGTAAGCGGGCAGACGGAACTGGCGCACCAGCACCACCGTGCGGTTCGCAATATCGTAGGGCAGCAGCGTAGCGGCATTGCCGCGGTCGAACACCTCGCGGTTTTGCGTCTGCCAGGCGCCGTCGCCGCGCCGGAAGTCAAAGGTCACGGCTTTCAGCACGTGGTATTCGTGGGAGAGAATGCGCTCGTCCTTAATGCGGACGCGATCGGAAATGCTCATCGCTGTTGGCCCGATTTTGGCTAGGGCGTCGGCTCGCGGCCGTCCAGCCATTTGGCGTAGATGATGCGCTCCTGCTCGTCATAGTCGAGCGATTCATAGAACGCCTGCACCTTGTTGTTGTCGGGCCGCACCAGCAATTGCACTTTTGCGATGCCGGCCTGCCGCAGCCAGTCTTCGGCGGCCGCCATGATGGCGCGGCCGTGGCCCTTGCCCTGATGGTCGGGATCGACGGCAACGTAGTAGACCCAGCCGCGATGGCCTTCATGGCCGACCATCACGGTTGCGACGATTGCATCGCCGTCACGGCCGGTCAGGATGGCCGAGTTCGGCCCGCGCCGCGCCAGCGCGATATCGGCGGCCGGATCGTTCCAGGGCCGCGTCAGGTCGCAACGTTGCCACAGCGAGACGACGGCGGGAACGTCCGCATCCTCGATCGGGGCGATGGAAAGGGGAGAAGCCGACATGGCAGGTGCCGCCGTCACAGCACCTTGCCGGGATTCATGATCCCAAGCGGATCGAGCATCGCCTTGATGTTCCGCATCAGCTCGATCGCGACCTTGTCCTTTACGTCAGGCAGTTCATCCCGCTTGAGAACGCCGATGCCGTGCTCGGCCGAGATCGATCCACCCATCCGCAGCACGATCGCAAACACCACTTCATTCACCTCATGCCAGCGCGCCATGAACTCGGCGGTGTCGCCGCCGACCGGCTGGCTGACATTGTAATGAATGTTTCCGTCACCGAGATGACCGAACGGCACCGGCCGCGATCCCGGGATCAGTTTGACGACGGCGGCGTTGGCTTCGGCGATGAAATCCGGCACGGCGGCGACCGGCACCGAAATATCGTGCTTGATCGAGCCGCCTTCCGGCTTTTGCGCCGCCGACATTTCGTCGCGCAGCTTCCAGAATGCCTGGCGCTGGGTCAGGTTCGCGGCGATCACGGCGTCGTCGACGATGCCGTCTTCCAGTCCCTTGGCCAAAATCGCTTCCAGCGCGGCGCGGGCATCGTCGCGCGAGGACGACAATTCCATCAGCACGTACCAGGGATGGCCTGCGGGAAGGGGATTACGGACATCGATGCCGTGGCGGACGGAGAAATCCACCGCGATGTCCGCGAGCAGCTCAAAACTGGTCAGGCTGCTTGCCGCCTCGTTCTGCGAGATCGACAGCAATTTTAGCGCCTGCGCCGGCGATTTCAGGCCGACATAGGCGGTCTCCACCGCGCGCGGCTTCGGAAACAGTTTTAGCGTGGCCGCAGTGATGATGCCGAGCGTGCCCTCGGCGCCGATGAAGAGGTTGCGCAAATCGTAGCCGGTATTGTCCTTTTTCAGCTTGGACAATGCGTTCAGCATGCGGCCGTCGGCCAGCACCACTTCCACCCCGAGCGCCATCTCGCGCGCCACGCCATAAGCGAGCGCGGCGGTGCCGCCGGCATTGGTGGAGAGATTGCCGCCGATGGTGCAGCTTCCTTCTGCCCCCAATGACAGCGGAAACAGCCGGTCCACTTCCGCGGCGCGCTGCTGCGCCACCTGAAGGATCACGCCGGCCTCGCAGGTCATGGTGTTGGAGGCGGTATCGACCTCGCGGATCCTGTCCATCCGCCGCAGCGAGACGACCACCTCGCCATTGTGCGGCGTCTGTCCGCCGACGAGGCCGGTGTTGCCGCCCTGCGGCACCAGCGCGATGCGGTGCTCGCTGGCGAGCTTGCAGATCGCGGCAACTTCGGCGGTCGAGCCCGGGCGCAGCACTAGCGGCGAATGGCCGTGAAACAGGTCACGCTCTTCGGTGGTGTAGGGCGCGATGTCGGCGGCGTCGGTGACGGCGTATTTGCCGCCGACGATGTTGCGGAATTTTTCGATCAGTTCGGGCGACAGCTGTGGCGCTGCCGGCTGGATGATGTTCATTCTTCTTGCCCGGTCGTCTATCTCTGTTTGAGCATGATCTTGTCGGAAAACCGGTACCCACTTTTCCTGATCATGCTCCTATTCCCGCCCGACCGCTGCGCGGCGCAGCCGGTCGTTGATGGCTTCGCCCAACCCTTCGTCGGGAACGGGCATCACCGCGATCGCGCGCGCGTTCGTGGTATCGAGGCTGCGAAGATAACCGAAAAGATTGGCGGCGGCCTCAGTGAGATTGCTCCGAGCGGACAGATTCATTGCTACGAGCGCGGCCTCGGCGCCGGGCAGGGTGCGCGGGCCGAACGCCAGCAGCGCTTCGCCCGGCTCGACGCTGACGGCATTGAGCCGAACGGGCGTGCGCGGCGCGTAGTGCGAGGCCAGCATGCCCGGCGCCAGCGGCTGGCCGCTGTCACTCTCGGCATCCGCAGGCGGCTGCCGCAAGGCGCGGCCGAGCACGCGCTCGATCTGTTCGCGCGGCAGGCCGCCGGGACGCAGCAGCATCGGCTCCTCGAAGCATCCGACGATGGTGGATTCAACGCCGACCGCGACCGCACCGCCGTCGACGATCAGGTCGATACGGCCTTCGAGATCGCTTTGCACGTGCGCCGCCGTGGTCGGCGAGACGTGGCCGGAGAGATTGGCCGACGGCGCCACCACCGGCCCGCCGAAGGCGCGCAGGATTTCGCGCGCGAGGGGATGGGCGGGGATGCGGACCGCGACGGTATCGAGCCCGGCGGTGGCGAGATCGGCCACGATGCAATCGCTCGTTTTCGGCAGCACCAGCGTCAGCGGCCCCGGCCAGAAGCTTTCTGCCAGCGCCAGCGCGGCCGCATCGAAACCGGCGATCCGGCGCGCCGCCGCGAGGTCGCCGACATGGGCAATCAGCGGGTTGAAGGCCGGCCGCCCCTTGGCCTGGTAGAGACGGGCGATCGCGTCCGGACTGGCCGCGTCGGCCCCGAGGCCGTAGACCGTCTCGGTCGGGAACGCGACCAGCCCGCCTTGCGCAAGGCAGGTGGCCGCGGCGGCCACAGCCCCTTGGCCGGCCGGCAGAATTCGGGTCGTAAGGCTCAGATTCACCGGGACAAAAATCCTCACTTCCGCTGCTTGCGGTGGCCCAAACCGGAGGCTATAAGCCGCGTTCCAAGTCGGAGTGTGGCTCAGTCCGGTAGAGCACTGCGTTCGGGACGCAGGGGTCGCAGGTTCGAATCCTGCCACTCCGACCATCGTTTCAACCGCTTATAGTTTCTGTGGCTATCTCGCGCAACGAAATGAGGTCGCCGGCGCGACATCCATAAATTGAACGCCGGGTTTGGCTTTCCGGATGTCTGTAAAGACGCGACAACATCCCGGCCGGCGAACGCGCGTTATCGTCCGCGCGGGTTCCGGCCATAGAATCAGCAGATAGCGATTGTCCGATGCCGATGCGCTGCGAACGGCGCTACCGTTCGCAGCGGCAGGCGGTTAGCAGCTAAGCTATGACGTGCCAGTTGTTCGGCACAACGCCGAGCGATTGTGCGGTGGTTATCGCCCCGTCATCCATTTCCCAGATCTGGGTCACACTGGTCGTCGTGTTACGCCAGAGAATGTCGGCGTTGTGGTCGCCGCTGTAGTCCGCGACATCCTCGACCTGGAAATTGGCGAGAATCGTCCCGAGCGCTCGGGTGCTCTGGATCGTGCCGTTGTTCATGTTCCAGATCTGCGTCACACCGGTGCTGTCGTTGCGCCACAGCAGGTCACTCTTGCCGTCGCCATTGAAGTCGCCGATGCCCTCAACCTTGAAGTTCACCGGAATGACCCCGAGCGATTGGACGCCCAGGGTCGTGCCGTTGTCCATATTCCAGATCTGGGTCACGCCGGAGCTCTCGTTGCGCCACAGGAGGTCGCTCTTGTGATCCTCATTGAAGTCGCCGGTGCCTTCCAATTTCCAGACCGTGGGAATGACTCCAAGCGATTGGGTGGTCTGGACATTGCCGTTGAGCATGTTCCAGATCTGGGTCGCGCCGGTGCTGTCGTCGCGCCAGAGGATGTCGCTCGTTCCGTCGCCGTTGAAATCGCCGGTATCGAGCACCTTCCAGGCCAGCGGAATCGACCCGAGCGAGTGAGTACCCAGGATGGTGGCATTGCTCATGTCCCATGTCTGGGTCACGCCGGTGCTTTCGTTGCGCCAGAGCAGGTCGCTCTTGCCGTCGCCGTTGAAATCCCCGGTGCCGGCGATCGTCCACTCCGTAGGGATGGTGCCGAGGGAATTGGCGCCGAGCAGGGTGCCGCCGTCCATGTTCCAGATCTGCGCCGCGCCGGCGTCGTTGCGCCAAAGGATGTCGCTGTTGCCGTCACCATTGAAGTCCTTCAAGGGCACGGCATGCTCGAACGTCCCGCTGGGAAAGAGGCCGTCGGCAAACGCGAAAACCTCAACTCCCGTCACCCTGTCGGTGCCGTCGGGCGAACCGTTGCGCAGGTCCCTGAAAGTAAAGGTCTGTGTGTTGGAATTGTAGCCGACGAGATAATCCGCCCTGTTGCCGCTGAATGCGACGGTGTCAGTTCCGGCACCGCCACTCAACGTGTCGGCGGCGCCTCCGCCATTGATGGTGTCGTTGCCGTCGCCGCCGCTGATTTGATTGGCAACCGCACTTCCCACCAGGCTGTCGTTGCCAGTGCCGGCGACAACGTTCTCCATATTGATGAACGATTCGAAGGCAAAATTGGTGACGCCGGTTGCAAGGTTGACGGTATAGCCGCCGTTGAAGCTCGTGAGATCGAGCGTATCGATGCCGCTGCCCCCGTCGAGGACTTCCGGAACAAGTCCGCTGGACAGTCCGGCCAGCATCACGTCATTGCCGGCATCGCCGAAATAGTGGCCTTCACCGCTGGAAACGATCCGGTCATTGCCGCCATTGCCGTGCACGGTCTGTTCCACGCCCTCGATGCCGGTGAGCGTGTCATTCTCCCCGCCGCCGTCGATCGTGATCGGAGCGGCGGCGACCGCAGCATTGAACCACGCGACGCCGCCGGTTGCGGCATCGTTGCCGAGGGCGTCGACCAGCGCGGTCAGGGTGCCTGTCGTTATGGTTCCAGCGGTATGGTAGATGTTGTTGCCGGCCCGCAGCGCGAGTGCAGTTGCATTGGTCAAACTCGCGCCGATCAATATATTCTCGCCGGTCCGCAGCGTCGCGTTCGCCGGCAGCGAAGCGATGCTGCTCAAGACGTTGATGGATCCCGCGTTGTCGGCGCCGATCGTGAGGTTGGGCGAGAAGATGCGGCTCAGCTCGGCGCTCGACAGTTCAAGCGCGACCGAAGCATCCGGTATGCTGCCCAGCCAGATCTCGCGGCCGGCCGTGACGGGTCGAAGCGTGACCTGCCCGTTCGGGGCGCCGATGCCGGACGCACTGTCGATCAGGATGCGGTCCGCGTTCACGAT
The DNA here is from genome assembly GCF_018129385.1 of Bradyrhizobium lablabi. Taxonomy (GTDB): domain Bacteria; phylum Pseudomonadota; class Alphaproteobacteria; order Rhizobiales; family Xanthobacteraceae; genus Bradyrhizobium; species Bradyrhizobium lablabi_C. Next base: position 152,316 of record NZ_JAFCLN010000018.1, on the reverse strand, counting down.
CACGTCGCCGGAATTGGAGGCGATCGGTTGGGAACTGCCTATGGAAGCCGGGTCGACGATGAGTGCGCCGTTCGCGCCGGTGGTCAGGACCACGTCCGCGCCCGAGCTTCCGTTCGCAAAGATGCTGCCATCGGCTCCGGCAGCGTTGCGGACGTGAATGTTGCGGCCCGTGGTGATGGTGACGTTTCCGCCGGTGTCGGCCGCGAAATCGTCCGAGGCCAGGTCGGCGAAGCCATCGATCAGGAAATCGCGGCCCGCGTTGATGAGGATGCTGCCGCGCGCGCGCACATCATTGTCGAAGTCGGTGCCGATGATGCCGAAGGCGACGTCGCGCCCAGCCTGAAGTATCAGGTAGCCGCCGGGAACCGAGATCGCGTCGTTGTTGACGCCGGCAATGATGTCAGCGTCGCCACCACTCGCCGTCAGCGTGACGTTTCCGGAGGTGGTGCCGCCACGGACCGATGCCGTGCCGGTCGAGTCGCTGAGCACGATCGTGCCGACGTTGGAAAAATTGATGTCACCCGACGTCGCCACTTCCAGGCCATTGACGTTGTCGCTGATTCCTCCGATCTGAACGCTGCCGACATTGCTGAGCGTGATGCCCCCGGTAGTGGTTTCGGCTTCGATCGTCGGCGTCTGTGTTTCGATGGCATTGCCCGCCGTGCCGACGCCTGTATTCGCGCTGAGGATGACCTGGCCTGCGATGATGTCCGCGCCGGCGTCGCTGCCAAGCTCTGTGATGGCGCCGTTCGCAACCAGCGTGACAATGCCCGTGGTGCGCACGCTGCCGATTGTAATGGAATCGGGAGAGGCTGCCGCCGAAGTCAGGCTGCCGATCGTGAGGTTCGCGGCGCCGAGACCGTCAGTCAAGTTGACTGTCAGATGCACGCCCGGCGCGCCGACGGTGAGGCCGATGCTGTCGCCGGGATGGACGAAAGTGTAGACGACGTTGCCGTTGCCGTCGCGGATCACCGACGTGTTGTCGCCCGGGATGCCGTTATCGTCGATGGTGTAATTGCCAGCATTAATGAAGGTCAGGTTCAGCGGCATTTCTTCATTCTCCTAACAAAAATTACGCATTTAAAGTTTGGAGCGCGACCCAAAGCTGACTGTCACGGCTGGTGCGGTTTGACATGCTCGTCGCGCAGCGAGACTAGGATAGTCCGGAGAAATTGTCGCCAGAGATGTGGCCTGAAGGTGGCGGTTGCCCAGCAGTCGCCGTCGCTCTGCTTTGATGCCGTATGACTTTGTTCGCTATTGCCCTATGACTTGTTCGGTATTGCCCTACTTGTTCGGTCGCTCTCTGTCCTGGAAGCAAAGCGCCGCCCGGAGGCAGCGTCGCGGTTCGTCAAAGACGCTCGATTAATTCTTCGAGCCGTCAAAAGCCAAAGGAAGGTGATCGAGCGCTATCGTGAGTTCTGGAAATTTCCGGCTTTATGGACGCGCGTGCCGACAACAAGAAATTGAATCGTGTCGTCGGTACCGAAGGACCTTGCTGAATGCAACGACCGCGAACTGCTTTCGGCGGAGGAGTGCTTCTAGCCGAGCCGCCGCACCCGGTGCGGCGTGGGCACAGCCTGTGTTTCCCGCGACTGTCGCAAAACTATTCCGGTTCAATCCCGGCTGCCCGAGCCGATATCTTCCAGGCGTCGATCTGCTCGGCGAGAAATTTTCCGAGGGCTTCGGGCGTGGAGGGCGTGAGGACGAAACCCTGTTTCGCGAGCGTCTCGACGACTTCCGGCTCCTTCATGATATCGAGAAATTCCTTGTTGAGGCGCGCAACGATCTCCCTGGGCAGGTTGGCCGGGCCGAACATGCCGCCCCAGGAGGTGATCGTGTATTGTGGCAAGGCTTCGTAAATGGTGGGAACCTCGGGCAGCCCCGGATATCGTTGCCGCAAGGTCGTCGCCAGCGCCCGCAGCGTGCCGGCTTTCACATGAGTGAGGCCGGTCGTCAGCGTTCCGATCATGAGGTCAATGCGTCCGGCGAGGAGGTCAGCGAGCGCCGCCGGCTCTCCCTTATAGGGAATGTGGACCATCTTGATGTCGGACATCGTCGCGATCTGGGCGATGCCGACCGAACCCGTGGTGTTGCCGCTGCCGTAGGACAATTTGCCCGGATTGGCCTTGGCATAGGCGATCAACTCGCCGAGCGTTTTGGCCGGCACATCCGGATGGGCATAGAGAAAGAACGTGTAGTAGCCGACCATGGTGATCGGCGTGAAATCCTTCAGGGGATCGTAGGGGACTGACTTCCGCAACGCCGGCGCCGCGGCGATCGGACTGTTCGACGCGAAGAACAGCGTGTAGCCGTCGGGCGCCGATTTCGCCACGTCGCTGCCCGCGATCATGCCGTCCGCGCCGGGTTTATTGTCGATGATGACCGGCTGGCCCATTTTCTCGGACAGCCGCTTGCCGATCGTTCTGGCAAGGACATCGCTGGCGCTGCCGGCGGCGCCGAAAGTGACCAGCCTGATCGCGCGGGCCGGATATTCCTGTCCCAGCGCCGAGACGGGCAGCAACAAGACCATTGCCATTGCAAAGAGAGCGCGCATCCACCCTGCCATTATTGATTTTGTGTCGTACCAATTCTTATGGGAGCCGGGCTGCTCCTGCCAATATCGAAAGGGAATGGATCGATACCACGATAGCATTCGCGAGCGTGTAGCGCCGCGCCTAGATTGCGGCAAAGCGCTGCAATCTTTTGCGAGGAAACCGATGGTCGTTTCACTTGAAGCCGTGCAATCCGATGAGTCCGGCGTCGCCAGACGGACTTCCATTTTCCGCGAAGGGCTTCTCGAGGATCGTATCGCCCTCATCACCGGCGGCAGCTCGGGCATTGGGCTGGGGATTGCGCGCGTCTTCGCCGAACTCGGCGCCACCCTCGTCATCGTCGGCCGGCGGGAAGACAAACTTGCCGCGGCGAAGCAACAGTTGATGCGTGAGGTGCCCGGCGCCGAGCCGGTCACGATCGCAGTCGACGTCCGCAAGCATCTGGCGATCCGGGATTCCATCCATGGCATCGTCGAGCGCTTCGGACGGCTCGACGTTCTCATCAACAATGCCGCCGGCAATTTCCATTGCCCGACCGAGGACATGTCGGAGAATGCCTGGCGCACCGTGATCGACATCGATCTGCACGGCACCTTCAATTGTTGTCAGGCCGCGTTGGCGGGGCTGAAGGCTTCGCCGGGAGGTGGACGGATCATCAACATCACGGTGCCGCAGGCGCTGTCCGGCTGGCCGGGTAGCGCGCATGCCGCATCGGCCAAGGCAGGCGTGCTGTCGCTGACCCGCAGCCTCGCGGTGGAGTGGGGCGGGTATGGCATTCGCGTCAACAACGTTCTGCCGGGGCCGATCGCGGGCACCGAAGGACTGAAGCGCCTCTACCAGGATCGCGGTGTTGCCGATCGCGAGATCGAGCGGATGGCGCTGGGCAGCTTCGGCCTAGTCGACGACATCGCCAATGCCTGCGCTTTCCTCGTGTCCCCCGGCGGCGATTTCGTCACCGGCTGCGACTTCATGGTGGATGGTGGGCGCTGGTTGAAGCGCGGCTGGGCGTAGGTCATGCCTGAACATAACGGTTCGACGAGTGCCGGGGCGGGAAAACCGGGCATCCTGCAGGCAGGTCGATTCCTGTCTCGCCGGGAGCTCTTGACCCATGCAAGCCGCGCCGCCGGTGGATTCGTCGGGATGGGACTTCGGCCCGGCGATGCCGTGGCCATCCTGATGCGTAATGACATCGCGTTTCTCGAAGCGAGTCTCGCCGCGATCGAAATGGGAGCGCATGCCGTTCCGATCAACTGGCACGCCAAGCCGCAGGAGATCGATTACATCCTGAAGGATTCGGGCGCGCGGGTTCTGGTCGCTCATTCCGACCTGCTGGCGCCGCTCGGGGCGGAACATGTCTCTGATATCGAGGTCCTGGCGGTCAAGACGCCGCCGGATCTGCTCGGCGGCTATCGAATAGATACGGACAAGGCCGTGCCTGACATCGCGGCGCGAGACTGGCACCTGTGGCTGCATGAACAGAAGGAGCATCGCAGCGATGTGCCAAAGTTCATTCAGAGCATGCTCTATACCTCGGGAACCACAGGCGTTCCAAAAGGTGTGCGCCGCTTTGCGCCGACCGCCGAACAGAAGCTGCTGATGCAGGAGACGCGGCGCAGCGTCTACGGCGTGACACCGGGCGTGCGCCTCATGATCCCCGGGCCGCTCTATCACGGCGCGCCGAACGGCATTGCCATCAGCGCCGCCACCGTCGCCGACCTGCTGGTCCTGATGCCGCGCTTCGAGCCGGAGCAGCTTCTCGCCGAGATCGAACGACATCGCATCGACTGCGTGTTCATGGTTCCCACCATGTTCGTGCGGCTGCTCGGCCTGCCTGCCGAGGTACGAAGCAAATACGATCTGTCGTCGCTGCGCTTCGTGCTGCATGGGGCGGCGCCGTGCCCTGCGGACGTCAAGCGCCGCATGATCGAATGGTGGGGGCCTGTCATCCACGAATTCTACGGCGGCACCGAAACCGGCCCCATCGCCTTTTCCGATTCCGCGGCCTGGCTGCGGCGGCCGGGCTCGGTGGGACAGGTGCTCGATCGCGTCACGTTGCGCATCTATGACGAGAACGGCGAGGACTGCCCGCCCGGCGTGCCCGGCGAGATATTTGCCCGGCTGAGCCACTATCCGGACTTCACGTATCACGGACAGGAGGTGAAGCGGCGCGAGGTCGAACGTGACGGGCTGATCACGCTCGGCGACATCGGATACCGTGATGACGACGGCTTTCTGTTCCTGTGCGACAGGAAGCGGGACATGGTCATTATCGGCGGCGCCAACGTCTACCCGGCGGAAATCGAATCCGTGCTATCGGCGATGCCGGGCGTGAGGGATTGTGCGGTGTTCGGCATTCCCGATGCCGAATACGGCGAATCGCTGCTCGCGCTGGTCGAACCGCAAACGGACCATTCGTTCGGCCCGGCGGAGGTGTTGGTCTATCTCCGGCAACGCCTGAGCGGATTCAAGGTGCCGCGACAGGTGGAGATCAGAAGCGGCCTGCCGCGCGAGGACTCCGGCAAAATACGGAAGCGCCTGTTGCGGGCGCCTTATTGGGAAGCAGCCGGCCGGCTGATCTAGCCGGTGTCGGCTGACCTCCGGCTTGGTCTCCGACGCTCACTTGTGCCAAGTTCGTCGTCTTCCCGGGGACGACGACAAACTGTCATGAAGATCAACCAACTCCGATATTTTCTGGTTCTTGCCGAAGAGCTTCATTTCGTCAGGGCCGCCGCAAGGCTGAACGTTTCGCAACCGCCGCTGAGCCGCCAGATCCAGGCGCTGGAGCATGAACTCGGATTTGCGCTGTTCGTCCGCGGCAATCAGCGGGTCAGCCTCACCGAAGCGGGAGCCGCCCTCTACAGCGACGTCAAGGAAACGTTTGCCGGGCTTGATCGCGCGGTCGCCCGCTCCAGGGGCGTCGCGCGCGGCGAGGCGGGGCGATTGGTGCTGGGGATGACGGGATCGGTTTCATTCGGCGTGATGCCGACCATCCTCGAACGTTTTCACGGCAAGTTTCCACAGGTGCGGATGGAGATCCTGCATCTCATCAAGGCCGAGCAGGTGGAAGCGCTCGCCGGCCGCCGCATCTCGCTGGGACTGACGCGTTCTCCGGTGCAAACCGCGCAAATCACGTCGGAAGCGATCCATCAGGAACCCTTCATCGCTGCGCTGCACGAGAACCATCCGCTGGCGCGGCAGAAAGTCGTCGCACTGGAAAAGCTGGCATCGGACAATTTCGTGCTTTACCGCGGCAATTCATGGCCGAGCATCGCCGACGAGATCGTCGGTCTATGCGCTGATGCCGGCTTCAGTCCGAGCATCGATCAGGATACCGGCGAAATGCAGACGGCCGTCAGCCTGGTCGCCGCCGGTATGGGCGTGACGCTGGTGGCGGATTGCATCCGGAGCCTGCTGTTGCCCCGTGTCGTCTATCGCCCCTTGACGGTGCGCGGCAAAATTCCGCTGACGAAATTGCATGCGATCTACCACAAGGACGACGCAAGTCCGCTGCTGAAGGCTTTCCTGCGTCTGGCGCGTTCGATCGGAAAGAACGCCTGAGGCAGCCATACTCGTCGCACCTGTCCCGCAGACCCGAACAGGCGGCGATCAGTCCTGTAGGCATGCCGACCGCAACACTTCGGCATGCCCACTTCTTGACCGCCGCTTGCTCAGCGCCGCCATCTGCGCTTTGATGCGCGGCAGATTTCAGCCGCAGCTAAGCGACCAGGGGTAGTAGCTCTGATACCCGTAATAATCGTAGCAGTACGGGTAGTCGTAGTAGCTGTAGTACCCGGGATAGAAGCCGAAGCCGCGCCGGAAGTGTCCGGCGTGGCGATACCCATAGCCGCCATAGCGACCGCCGCCAAAACGCGCGACGCTGCCGCCAAAACGGGGACTGCCGGCAAAGCCTCCGAAGCTGCGGCCGCCGCCGAAACCACCCATGTGGCCTCCGCCAAAGCCACCCATGTGGCCACCGCCGAAGCCGCCCATGTGGCCGCCGCCAAAACCTCCGCCACCGAAGCCGCCGCCGCCCATATGGCCGCCACCTCCACCGAAGCCGCCGCCGCCGCCAAAACCGCCACCGCCGTGACCACCACCGCCACCTCCGCCGCCTCCGCGGGCGTCGGCGGCAGTCACGAGCAGGCTCGAAGCGAGCAGGGCCGTTGCCAATATCGTGATCGCTTTCTTCATCATGACACTCCTTTCACTCAGATTGTTCGGCGCAGTGTCGTGCGTGCTCAGCGAGTCACGCGGCAACCGAACGTCGTACCAAGGACAGATAGGAACGATGGATACGGCATCGATTAAATTCTCTGTTAGTCACCGCGACCTGTCGTTCATGCCGTTGTCATCCCGCTGTCATCGTGCGTGATGGACATAGCGGTGATGCATGACCGCGGGGCCGGCGAGGCCGCTCGCGCGCAGGTTATATTCGTACATCACCGAAGGCGGCATGAACTGCATCCGGTACGCCGGCGTCGGCGCGCCGCCGTTCAACACATCCAGGTTCGGATAATTGAACGCGAACAGGCCCGGCTCCTGAATGGCTTCCTGGGCGAATGCGGGTACTGCCGTGATCACCGCGAGTAATCCCGCGACGGCGATTGTCTTGATCGAGGTCATTGTTTTTTCTCCATAGCGATGCGGGCATCGTCCGGACGTGCCAGCGCGCTCACGCAGCGCAAGGGGCGCGTGTTCTTCCGAATGCGAACTGCTCGCTGGAAGCTGCACCCGGATGGCGGATGCACGATCCTGATGTGGGGTAGGAAAGGTCCGGCTCCACTAAATTGCCGTTTAAAAAATTCAACTGATCCGGAGAGCGGACTTGTTCGTCGTGCAACCCGGGAATTTACGTGCGGCCGGCGAAAGCCACGGTCCCGCTGCCGTCCTCAACGAGGCTCTCCTCAAGCAGCCGTGAGCGCATTGGCTTGGCGTGTCACGGCCCCGGCATCGCCGTTTCGTGCATTCCGGAAATCATAAATTGATTTTTAATTGAGGGTGCAGGGCAGCATCGCCATGTTTGCGGTGCACCGTTTCGCTTCGAAGACGGTATCAACAGGGCATGGGTGAAACACAGGGACGGGCGGTGGAGACAACCACGCGCGCAAATGCGCTTGCCGGGAGTTTGGAATGATCTTGTTCTCGCGTACCTTTATTCGCAAGCGGGCGATCTCGTTCGCTACCACCGCGTCAGTCGCGGCGACGTCGTTCGCACTGGCGCAGGACACGTCGAAGGCCTACCACCTGCACGGCGCGATGCCCCTTCAATATGTCGCGGACCGGCCGGACCTTGCCGACGAGCAGCCGTTCCTGTCCGAGAACGACGCTGCCATGAACAAGATGATGGCGGACATGGTGATCAAGCCGACCGGCGACGTCGACCGCGACTTCGTCGCGATGATGGTGCCGCACCATCAGGGCGCGATCGACATGGCCAAGTCCGTGCTGCGCTACGGCCGCAACGAGCAGCTTCGCCGCCTTGCGCAGGAGATCGTCGTGACCCAGCAGCAGGAAATTGCCGCGATGCGCCTCGCCATGGACGAGGAGCTGCCGCCGTCGATGGCGTCGCCGACCGAGCCGGGCGCGCTGCCTCCGCCGCAGGCCGAGCACGGCGCCATGGACATGAAGATGGACCAGGAGTGAGAGATGCGGCGCCGGCTCTTGACGTGGAGTCTGCTCGCCGGCATGTCGCTCGCCGGCCAGACGGCGGCGTGCGCCGGCCAGGCGCCGGGCGCTGCGTCCGATCCGGACATCCCGATCAGCCACCGCGATCGCGTCTATTCGGCGGAGCAGTTTTCCAACACCGTCTCGGTCACCGACCCCGTTGACAGCAGATTGATCGGCGTCATCCGCCTCGGCGATCCGCAGCCCGGAAATTTCAGCCCGCTCTACAGGGGACAGGTGCTGGTCCACGGCATGGGCTTCTCGCCCGACCGCCAGACCCTTGCGGTGGTCTCGATCGGCAGCAACTCCGTCACCTTCATCGACACCGCGACCAACGCCGTCAAGCACACCACCTATGTCGGCCGCTCGCCGCACGAGGCGTTCTTCACGCCCGACGGCAAGGAAGTCTGGGTCACCGTTCGCGGCGAGGACTATGTTGCCGTGCTGGATGGCCAGAGTTTTGAAGAGAAGCTGCGGATCAAGGTGCCGGGAGGACCGGGCATGCAGATATTCTCGCCCGACGGCAAATACGGCTACGTCTGCTCGTCCTTCAACCCGGAAACCGTGGTCATCTCGGTTGCCGATCACGAGATCGTCGGCCACGTCAAGCAGGACAGCCCGTTCTGTCCGAACATCGCGGCCACCCCCGACGGCAAGCAGGTCTGGTTCACGCTGAAGGATGTCGGCCGCACCATGGTGTTCGACGCGCAGCCGCCGTTCGCGGTGCTGAAGTCGATCGACACCGGGCCGATCACCAATCACGTCAACATCGTCCGCAATGCCAACGGCATGTTCGCCTATGTGACAATCGGCGGGCTGAACGAGGTCAAGGTTTTTCGCACCGACGATTTTTCGCAAGTAGCGACGATCCCGGTCGGCAAGCTGCCGCATGGTGTCTGGCCGTCCGGCGACGGCAGCCGCGTCTATGTCGGGCTGGAAAATGCCGACGGCATGGCTGCGATCGATACCATCGCCAACAAGCTGATCGCGACAAGTCCGATCGGGCAGGCGCCGCAGGCGATCGTCTATGTTCCGGATGCGGTGCCGGAGGGCGACGGCACGCGGGGCCTGGAGCAGCTTCATCTCGCCGGCGAGGCCACCCATCTGGCGCTCGGAGCCGTGCGAAGCCGTAAGACGGTTGGCAGCGCCGGTGCTAGCGGTAGCGGCAACGACGAAGTCACCAGCGTCTCGCTGTTCGATCAGGGGCTAATCCAGGTCTTGCAGGCGTCGGTCACCGGACTGGAGCCGAAACAGCCTTACGTCCTCGCGCTGGCGCGGGAGCGGAACGGCGAGGGCCCGCTCGAGCCGTTGGCGGCCTTCTCGACCAACCCGGCCGGAGCGGCGATCGTCAACGCCACCGGTCCGATCCGGCAGATCGTCCGCGGCGAAGACAGGATCGCAAGGCGTTACCTCGTCATCGCCGAAGGACGCGCCGACAAGACGGGGCCGGTCGTGCAGACGCAGTTGAAATAGCAATGGTGCCGGCGGCGCCGCCGGAATGAGGATTTGTTATGGGCATTGTCCGGTTTGCGCTGCGATTTCCGCATACATTCTACGTGGTGGCGGCGCTGATCCTGTTTCTCGGTGTCGCCGCGATCCGGTCGATGCCGACGGATATTTTTCCCGAGATACGCATTCCCGTGGTGACCGTGATCTGGAGCTACACCGGCCTTACCACGCCGGAAATGGAACAGCGCGTCAGCACCTACAGCCAGTATTCCATCAGCGCCAACGTCAACGGCATCAAGAACATGGAAGCGCAGACCCTCAACGGTCTGTCGGTCCAGAAGATCTACTTCCAGCCCGACGTCAACCTCGACCTCGCGATCGCGCAAATCGTCTCGGCGACCAATGCGATCCGTGCGCTGATGCCGCCCGGCATTCAGCCGCCGATCGTCGTGCAGTTCAACGCCTCGAGCGTTCCGGTGCTGCAACTCAGTCTCAATTCCGACAGCCTCAATGAACAGCAGCTCTACGACTTCGGCATCTACCGCGTTCGCCAGGCTCTCGCCCCGGTCCCCGGCGTCACGCTGCCGACGCCGGCGGGCGGCAAATATCGCCAGATCATGGTGGACATCGATCCGGACAAGCTGCTGTCGCGCGGATTGACGCCGCTCGACATCGTGAACGCCGTCAATACGCAGAACCTGACACTGCCGTCCGGAACGGCCAAGATCGGCGACACCCAGTATACGGTGCGGACCAATGCCACGCCGGCGTCGATCGCCGACCTCAACATGATGCCGGTCAAGTTCGTCAACGGCGCCACCGTCTTCCTGAAGGACGTGGCGCAGGTGCGCGACGGATCGCTGGTCCAGCAAAACGTCGTGCGCCAGGATGGCCGCCGCTCGGTCCTGCTCAGCGTGATCAAGAACGGCAATGCCTCGACGCTGGCGGTCGTCAACGGCGTGAAGGAAGCGCTGGGGGCGATCCGCGCCGCGGCTCCCGCCGGGATGAAGATCGACGAGCTGTTCGACCAATCGGTATTCGTCACCAACTCGGTCAATGGCGTGCTGCGTGAAGGCGCCATTGCGGCGGGCCTCACCGCGCTGATGATCCTGGTCTTCCTGGGTTCCTGGCGCTCGACGCTGGTGGTGATGATCTCGATCCCGCTGGCGATCCTGTCGTCGCTGGTCGTGCTGTATTTCCTCGGCGAAACGCTCAACACCATGACGCTGGGCGGCCTGGCGCTGGCGGTCGGCATATTGGTCGACGATTCGACCGTCACGATCGAAAACACGCACCGGCTGTGGACCGAGGAGGGCATGCCGCTTCCCGAGGCGACGCTGCATGGCGCTGCCGAAATCGCAATTCCGACCCTGGTCTCCACACTCGCCATTAGCTGCGTGTTCACCTCGGTGGTGTTCCTCGACGGGCCGGCCAAGTATCTGTTTACGCCGCTTGGGCTTGCCGTCGTGTTTGCGATGCTGGCTTCCTACCTGTTGTCGCGGACGCTTACGCCGATCACGATCGGCTTGCTGCTCAAGGGCGAGCGCCGTCACGGCGACGATAGCGGCGCCCCAGCCGGCCGCTTCGCGCGGATGTCCGCCGCGTTTGACCGCGGCTTCGAGCGCATGCGCGCGGGATACGCGAAGCTGCTCGGCACGCTGCTTCGCCGCCGGGCGATCGTGCCCATCGTCGCCTTCCTGATACTCGGCCTCGGCACGGTGATGCTGTTTTCCGTCGGCCGCGACTTCTTCCCGATCATCGACGGCGGCCAGATCCAGCTTCACGTTCGCGCCCCCGCCGGCACCCGTATCGAGAGCACCGAGGCGATCTTCCAGGCGGTCGAGGACAAGATTCGCGAAGTCATTCCCGAGAACGAACGCTCGCTGATCGTCGACAATATCGGGTTGCCGGCGCGTGCCTATAACCTCGCATTCAGCGACGGCTCGACCATCGGGGTCAACGATGGCGTGATCCAGGTGGCGCTCAAGGACGGCCACAAGCCGACCGCCCAATACGTCAAGAAATTGCGCGAGGTGCTGCCGGCGGCATTTCCGCAGAACACGTTCTACTTCCAGGCGGCCGATATCGTGACGCAGATCCTGAACTTCGGGCTGCCGGCGCAGATCGATGTGCGGACGGTGGGCTATGATAAGGGTAACCTGGCCGTTGCCAAGGAATTGCGCCAGCGCCTTGCCGCGATACCCGGCATCGTCGACGCGCATTTGCAGCAGGAAGTCAATGCGCCGGCGTTCTTTGCCGACATCGACCGGACCCGGGCGGCGCAGCTTGGCCTCAATGCCAGCACGGTCGCCACCAATATCAATGTCAGCCTCAGTTCGTCGGAGCAGGTGTCGCCCAACTTCTGGACCGATCCGGCCTCGGGGATTCCCTATTACATCGCGGTGCAAACGCCGGAGCGAACAGTCAACTCGCTGAACGCGCTTGCAAACACCCCGGTCTCCACTTCGCTGGCGATGAGCGGGCAGGTCGTTCCCGGCATGCTCAGCAATGTCGCAACGTTCAAGCGCGACACGCTGCCGACCAACTCCAACCAGACCAACATCCAGCCGGTGTACGAGGTCTATGCCAGCGTGCAGGGACGCGATCTCGGCAGCGTCGCAGCCGACATCCACAAGGTCACGACCGAACTGCAACAGAAGCTGAAACCCGGCAATACGATTCAGGTGATCGGCCAGATCCAGAGCATGAACAATTCGTTCCGCAATCTCGGCATCGGGCTGCTGTTCGCCGCGGTCTTCGTCTATCTGCTGATGGTGGTGAACTACCAGACCTGGGGCGATCCGTTCGTCGTGATCCTGGCTTTGCCGGCGACGCTTTGCGGCATCGTCACCATGCTGTTCATTACCGGCACCACGCTGAACGTGCCGTCGCTGATGGGCGCGATCATGGCGGTCGGCGTGGCTTCGGCGAACTCGATCCTGCTGGTGACGTTCGCGCGCGAGCAGCAGCTAAAGGGCCATACCGCCTTTGAAGCCGCGCTGAGCGCCGGCCACACCCGAATCCGGCCGGTGCTGATGACCGCTGCCGCGATGATCGTCGGCATGATCCCGATGGCGATCGGCGGGGCCGGCGAGGAGCAAAATGCAGCGCTCGCGCGCGCCGTCATCGGCGGCCTGCTGTTCGCAACGCCCACCACATTGCTGATCGTGCCTTACCTGTTCGCCATGCTGCGCAAAGGCAACGACGGAAAGCCTCACCATGGCGTATTCGAGGAAGTACCGGAATGACCGAGACTCAAGTGCGGCCGAAAGACGACGGCGGACAGGATCGCCGCGATCCGGATGTCGACCGCGTCGTCACGCTGCCCAATGCGCCGCGCAAGCAGCGGCGCGGTTACGGAGGCGCGCTGCTCGGCGGCAGCGCGCTGCTGTTGCTGCTGGGCGGCCTCGCATTGGGAGTTTGGCGCCACTACCAGGCCGGACTCGAACTCGCCGCCACGGCGCAGCAAAGGCGGACGATGGTCCCGGTTGTTCGTGTCGCCACCATTCGCAACAGCGACAGCACGATCAACGTCAGCCTGCCGGCGACCACGACGGCATTCGAGGCGGCGAATATCCTTGCGCGTACGTCGGGCTACATCGAAAAGCGCTACGTCGACATCGGCGACCGGGTCAAGGCCGGCGCGCTGCTGGCCGACATCACCGCCCCCGAGCTCGACCATCAGATCGCGCAGGCCAAGGCGACGCTGGTCCAGAACCAGGCGACGTTGCAGCAGACGCAGGCAAGCCAGGAGCTCGCCCAAGTCACCAATGCGCGTGACAGCAAGCTGGTCAAGCAGGGATGGCTCACCTTGCAACAGGGCGACAATGACCGCCTGACCCTTCAGGCGCAGCAGGCCGCGGTGTCGGTCGCCCAGGCGAACATCGAAGCCCAGCAGGCCCAGATTCGCATCCTGGAGCAGGAGAAGGCCTACCAGCGGGTGGTGGCGCCGTTCGACGGCGTGATCACGCAGCGTGCCGTCGACAATGGCAGTCTGGTGCAGGCCGGATCGACCTTCATGTTCACGCTCCAGCACCCCGACGTGATCCGCACCCAGGTGTTCGTGCCGCAGGACCAGGCCTTCGGGCTGGGGCCCGGCGTCGACGCGGTGGTGCGGGTCCCCGAGATTCCGGGGCGAACCTTTCCCGGCAAGGTAACGCGGATCGCCAGCGCGTTGCAGCCGGGCAGCCGAACGCTGCTGACCGAGATCGACGTCCCCAATCCGGACGGTGCGCTCAGTCCCGGGGTCTACTGCACCGTCGAGCTGTTCATACCCAGAAAGACGCCATCGATGATCGTACCTGCCGATGCGGTGATATTCGATCAGGCCGGCGTGCATGTCGCAGTCGTCGAGGGCGATACCGTCCGCATGCAGAAGATCACCATCGCGCGCGACTTCGGCACCGAGGTTGAAGTGCACGACGGCGTCAAGGCCGGCGATCAGGTCGTTCTCAATCCGATGGTGAACCTGGCGGCAGGCGCCAAGGTCTCGATTCGCAAGGACAAACCGAAGACGAGCTAGACGGTCGCGGAGGAGATGATGGCGATGCAGCGCTTGATGCTTACAACGATTGCCATCTTGCTGGCAGGGGCCAGCGCCTGCTCGGCGCAAGTCTCCACCATGGGCAGCACCGCCATGGGCGTTCCGACGACGCCGGGCGCGATCGTGTCGTCGCCGCTCAACGGTCCGAGTCCGTTCTCGGCGATAACCCAGCCGGGCACGGCCGTCACCACGCTGGCGCCCGTGCCGTTGGCGTCCGATCCGACGACACCGGGAACAGTCGTGACCTGCTCGGCGCCGACGGGACAAATCGCGCCAGGTACGGCGCCAGTACCAGTTGCCTCCATGTCGGCTGACATCGGGGCGATGCCCCCTGTGACCGCCTCCGGGCCTGCTGTGTCTGCCACATCTGCGGGCAACGGCGCGACCGCGCCGCTCCCGCTATCCGCAACGCCTGCAACATCGTTTTTGACCGATGCTCCCGGCTCGACCATACCGCTACAGTCGTCGGCACCGGGAACGGTAGTGGCTGCGCCGCCTGCCATCAGCACGACGCCGGCGTCATCGACGACCCCAGCCGCAGTCCCCACATTCAGTGCGGGCAGCACGGCCACGACAAGTTCGGCCACGAACTTGTCGACGACGATGACGCCGGGAACCGCCTTGGGCACCATTCCGACGCCAATCGCGATCAGCACTACCGGAACCATATCGCCGGCATCGCCGCTCGGCACTTCGTCTGCCACCGTATGCAGCACGATTCCGGGCGGTCCGCCAACCAATGGCGCCGCATTGCCGCTCTCCACTCCCGACATTCCGAATGGCGCCGCGCCTGGCACGATTCAACCTGTTGTCGCAGACCTCGGCGGCACCAGCATCGCGCCGACCATGGCCGTGGTGCCGACGCCGAACTCCTCGGCATGCCTCGAGGGCGTGACGATGGATCTGGCGAACCCGGGGATGATGCCGCCGGCCAACGCAACGGGAGCCGCCGCAACGCCCGGCGTAACGCCTCAGCCGGGCTGCTGATCGCGAGGCCGGTGCGATGCCCCTTCTGCAAAGCACCGGGGCGTATGGAAGTGCAGTGGACTGGTTTGTCGACCGTCGCAAGGCGTCACGTCGCGCATCGCGGCTGACCAGAGATCAGATTAAAACCCAATTTAATGGTGGAGCACCGAATGCTTACTTATCTTGATCGCAGAGCGGCCCCGCCGCGCTTGTTCCCCGGAGGCGGTGATTACGTGGCCGTCGGGCGGATGGCGCACGTCCTGCCTTGCAGCCCCCCGGCAAGGCCGGCGTCGCCGTCCGGCTCCGCCGCCGGGACCAAGTTTCGTCGTAAGATCCAGCGCTTGCAGGCAACTGAGGGCGCGGCGCCAGTCGGCGCCGGCAAACGTAACGTCGTTGAGCACCTTATGGCAAAAATTCTTTTGATTGAGGATGACAGCGAAACGGCCGAGGAGATCCGGGACGAACTATTCGAGCGCGGCTTCGACGTCGAGTGGGCCGCCGACGGGATCGAGGGCCTTGCCAAGGCGCGCTCCCTGCAACCGGATGCGATGATTGTCGATCGCCTGCTGCCCGGGATCGACGGTCTCACCGTGATCGAGACGCTGCGCAAGGAACAGGTCCGCACCCCAGTACTGGTATTGAGCGCGCTCGGCGCGGTCGATGACCGCGTGCGGGGACTTCGGATGGGCGGCGACGACTACCTGACGAAACCTTTCGCCATCGTGGAGCTGGTTGCGCGGATGGAAGCGTTGCTGCGTCGGCCCGTGGAGTCGCGCGAGACCACGCTCAAGGTCGGGGAGCTCGAACTCGACCTGATCGAGCGAACAGCAAGGCGCGGCGACCGGGAAATTGAATTGCTGCCGCGCGAGTTTCGCCTGCTGGAATACATGATGCGGCGCGCCGATCAGTTGCTGACGCGGGCCATGCTGCTCGAAGAAGTCTGGCACTACAAATTCGTGCCGGCGACCAATCTGGTCGACGTGCATATGGGGCGGCTGCGCCACAAGGTGGATGGGCCCAACGAGACGCCGATGATCCACAACGTTCGCGGCGCCGGCTTTATCCTGCGCGCCTCGCCCTGAAACCCGGACGGCGGCGATCCGATGCGCCATCTGCAATTCCTGCGTTCGAACACCTTCCACTGGGCCTTCGTGGTTGCCGGGATGCTCGCCGCGTTCATCCTGGTGCTGTTCGGATTCATCTACTTCAAGATCGACGATTATCTGATCGACCGGTCGGACAAGGTCATTGTCGGACACATGGAGGGAATGGCCATCCTTTCGCCCGAGCGGAGGCGGCTGGCCGTCGAAGAACGCCTCCAGCAGGACGCCCGGGATGTGCAGCTTGCCGCCATCTTCGACGCCGAAGGGCGCCGCATCATCGGAAATGTCGAACGTCTGCCGACGCGGCTACAGATCGACAGCGGGCCGCAGAGCGCCGAGATCGTCAAGATCAACCACAGCGGCGGCAGGGAGCGGCAGACGATTCGCGCGATGGCGCGGCGGCTCGAGAACGGCGAAGTGCTGCTGCTCGGCCGCAATATCGACGAGGCCCGCGAGATCTCCCATGTCGTCGGACAGGCGCTCGCACTCGGTCTGTTGCCCGGCTTCTTTCTTTGCCTGCTGGCGGGCGCCTGGCTCAGCGTACGTGCGCAGAAGCGGGTCGAGCAGGTCAACCAGCGAGTCCAGCGCATCATCGCCGGCGATCTCAGCGAGCGGTTGCCGCACCGTCC
This sequence comes from Bradyrhizobium lablabi, assembly GCF_018129385.1. Taxonomy (GTDB): domain Bacteria; phylum Pseudomonadota; class Alphaproteobacteria; order Rhizobiales; family Xanthobacteraceae; genus Bradyrhizobium; species Bradyrhizobium lablabi_C. The sequence goes on along the minus strand of NZ_JAFCLN010000018.1, from coordinate 135,410 downwards.
CGTCGAGGAGCCTTTTTCCAAGCTGGCGGGCATCGTCAACGGCATGCTCGACGAGATGGAAACGATGATCCACGCGCTGGCCGGAGTCGGCAACGATATCGCCCACGACCTGCGCACGCCGCTGACGCGCGCGCGGCTCGTGCTCGAGCGCGGACGCACGCACGCCACCTCGCTGGAGCAGCTCCAGGAGGCCGTCGACAAGGCGGTCGCCAGCATCGACCAGTCGCTCACCATCATCACCGCGCTGCTGCGTCTCACGGAAATCGAGAACAGCCGCCGCTCGGCCGCCTTCGGCGACGTCGCGCTGCACGACCTGTTGCGCGAGGTGGACGACATCTACGAGCCGATCGCCGAGAACAAGAACATCGCCCTGCATGTCGAGGCGCCCGATCCGTTGCACGTGCGAGGAGACCGGGATCTGTTGATGGAGGCAGTTGCCAATCTCATCGACAACGCCATCAAGTTCACGCCGGAGGGCGGCAGGGTGGATATCCGGCTGCATCGCGGCGAGCGCGAGACCATCATCAGGGTAACCGATAGCGGTCCCGGCATCAGTGAGCGCGAGCGTGAGGCGGTGCTGCGGCGATTCTATCGCAACGACAAGATTCGAAGTACGCCGGGCGTCGGTCTCGGCCTCAGTCTGGTTGCGGCCATCGTCAAGCTGCATGGCTTCCGTCTGACGATCCAGCCGGGACCGGGGTGCCGGGTGGAGATCGCCTGCCCGGACCCGCAGAACTGATGGCGCCCGCTTCGCGCTCATCACTATCGGATACTGTTGTTTCCAACCGCTTCGCGCGCGTCATCGTAGATCGACTTGCCAAAGCATTCGGCGGCAAGTCCGTCCGCGGTAGCGAGGCATTGCTCGTAGCTCGTAAAGCTGCAATCCGTGCCGCCCTCATCATACAGAAGGCAGTAGTGGCCGGAGGGCACGACAGGGCCGGCCTTGGCCGCCGCCGTCGTCATTGCAGCAAATGCAAGGGCTGGAAAGGCGATTGCCGATGCAATCGCAAGCTTCTGAATCGTCCTCATGTTCGTAGTCCATCTCAACCTGCCCACTCCTGAGATGGGCTTTGACGACGATGAAATCGATTATAAAAAGATTCATTCGACGGTTCTGACAACAAACGCTGGCGATGTTGTCTGCATCACCGATGAACGCGCACCTCGCCGTCAGCGAGTCGTGATCGGCCGATTTCGAAAATGAACGAGAATGAATTTGTATTTAGTTGGGGTGGGCCCTGAGCAGGCATATCTTTCCGATGCCGAATTGACCTTGCGCGAAGCGCTTGCCGCGCACATTCGATGGAGAGATCCATGGCCTCACGATTCCTCGTTGCGACTGCGTTCTCTGCCGCTCTTTTTGTCAGCGCCGCAGCCACGGCCGATCCGCTCGGCCAGCCGCAGCGGCCCTCGTCGGTGCCGCAGGCGCCGATCGGCCATCTGCAACCGCGCGCGCCGACCTTCACTCCGAACGCCGGGGCGGAGCAGGAGGAGCAGGACAAGATGACGAACTTCGATGCCGAGCAGCACAAGCTCGATATGGAACTCGACAAGAGCTTGAACATTTGCCGCTGCTGAGCGACCAAACGTCGCCGGCCCGGTAAGGACGTTCGGCCGTGCGGTGCGGAATTCCCGAATATTGCACGGGAATTTTGCGCAAGATGTCAGCACACGGTAACCTTGATCGTCGCACCCGCTGGATTCGCGCGGTGCGGCTCCCTACATAATGTCGGTTCCCGGCCCTGTATTTCTGGAGGCCTGCCATGGGCCTGAAAGCTGTTTCCACCTTCGTCTTCTCCGCGCTGTTGCTGGCCTGGGCAGGCTCGGCTGCGGCCGATCAGTATCGCGCGGACGAATTCTTCGGCCTCGATCTGTCGAAGGCGGTGCTGTCGCCGAAGCGGCTCGGGCCGCCGGCGCAATTCGCGCCCGTGGCGGTGGAGGCCCGCAGCGATACGCCGCCGCCGCGCGTCGTTCGCACTACGCGGGTGACGCGGGAGCAGGTCGAGAAGCCGCGCGTCGAGAAGACGCGTGTCGCGAGGCCGCACGTTCCGGCGCGTGCAAGGGTCGTGCGGCGACACAGCAACCCGCTCGATGCACAGGCAATGGATACGCGGGTCCAGACGCGAGTCCAGACTTGGCCGTGCCGATCCGGCGGCATCTGTAACTGGAAGTGATGCAGAACGGCAGGGCCGATTCCGTCGGCTCATCTTATTTGAGCATGATCTCCGCGCAAACGCTTCGCGTTTATCGCGAGGGAAAACCGTTTCCCACTCTTCCGGATCATGCTCGAGAGTCATCCCGCTGTCGTAAAACCTTCGGCCAGGAGTCAAGTTGCGCAGGCACCCTTCGTCGTGATTCGACGAGGGCGGCCGGATGGCGATTGCGGGACGTGGAAGGCCCGGGCTTACAAGGCTTACAAGATCTGGGCTGACGAGAAGGCAATTGCTGGCCGGCTCGGCTTCCACCGCGGCGCTCGCTAGCCTCGGCACGCTCGCAAAACCTTATCTCAGCCGCGCCGCGGACAGGCCGCTGATCGCGGGCGGTATCCAGTCGGGCGACGTCTCGGCCGACACCGCCGTGATCTGGGCGCGCGCCGACCGGGCTGCGCGGATGCGCGTCGAGTGCGCCACGGTCGAAAGTTTTGACACCATTTTTCGCGCGGCATCGTTCGATGCGTTGCCTGATCGCGACTTCACCGCAAAACTGTTGCTCGAAGGCCTGCCGTCCGGACAGGACATCTTTTATCGCGTGCGTTTCGAGAACCTCCACGAAACGGGCCTTGCCGGCGAAATGCTGACGGGCCATTTCCGAACCGCGCCCACCGAGTCGCGTTCGCTATCGTTCGTCTGGTCGGGCGACACCGCGGGCCAGGGCTGGGGGATCGACCTGTCGCGCGGCGGCATGCGCACCTATCGCACCATGCTCGACAACCGTCCCGACTTCTTCATTCATTCCGGCGATCACATCTACGCCGATTGTCCGGTCGAGCGGGAGCTGAAGCTGCCGAACGGCGAAGTCTGGCGCAACGTCGTGACAGAGGAGAAATCAGTCGTCGCGCATAGCCTCGCGGAATTCCGCGCCAACTATAAGTACAATTTGCTCGACGAGAATTTTCGCGCTTTCCACGCGCAGGTGCCGATGCTGGCGCAATGGGACGACCATGAGGTGACCAACGACTGGTCGCCCGCCGGCACCGTGGACGAGACCGGCTACGCAGAGGACGGCTCGTCGCTGCTGGTGGCGCGCGCCCGCCGCGCGTTCCACGAATTCATGCCGATGCGCGCCATGCCGGAGCGGGACGGCAGGGTCTATCGCAAGGTGCCATACGGGCCGCTGCTCGACGTCTTCCTGATCGACATGCGCAGCTATCGCGATTCCACCGTCAACAAGGGCGACGACCACGACACCTGCATTCTCGGCAAGGCGCAGCTCGCCTGGCTGAAACGCGCGCTGCTGGCTTCCAACGCGACCTGGAAGGTGATCGCCGCCGACATGCCGATCGGAGTGGTCAGCGAGGATGCGATCGCGCTCGGGGACGGCTCGCCGGAGCGGCGCGAGCACGAGATCGCGGACCTCTTGTCGTTTATCAAGCGGGCAGGGGTGCGCAACATCGTGTGGCTGACCGCCGACATGCACTACACCGCGGCGCACTACTACGATCCGAACCGCGCCGTCTTCCAGGATTTTGAGCCGTTCTGGGAATTCATCTCCGGGCCGCTGCACGCCGGACCTGGGGGCCGGGTCCGCTCGACAACACCTTTGGTCCGAAGGCGATGTTTCAAAAAGGTTGCGAGGGCGAAAATCTTGCGCCCTGTTTTGGGATGCAATTCTTCGGCCGCGTCGACATCGACGGCAGGACCGGAATCATGACGGTGAGGCTGAAGGACGCCGGCAACAGCGATCTGTGGTCGGTCGATATCGAGCCGCAGCCCGACGGCCGGCCCGGGCAGTTGCTGGCCCAGCACATCTGAGCCGGTCGTCTTCGCTAGGGCGTCACCAGATAATAGCCGCCGACCACAAACAACACCGAAAGTGCAGTGGCCACGCAGAGCACGCCGATGGCGATCCCCAGCAGGCCGTGGGAGTTGAGCCATCGTTGTAGTGCGTTGCCCAAATGCATGTGTGCCGCCCTTGATTTGCCGCGCTGCGCGCTGGCAGAATGTTCGTCTCTGTTACCCCGTTCTACCCCGCCCATCAACCAAGCCATTGGTTTTGCCGTTAACGCCGCCGGCCTGCGGCCTTGAACTCGTTTGGAATAGTCATGGAAACCATCAGAAGCCAGGGCATCGGCATGCCTAAACTCGGCCTCGGCACCTTCCGCCTCCAGGGCGATGCCTGCCGCGCTGCGGTCGAAAGCGCGCTCGGGCTCGGCTACCGCCATATCGACACCGCGGAGATGTACGGCAATGAGGAAGCGATCGGCGCGGCACTTGCGGCCGCGCGTCTCGCTCGCGGCGAGCTGCATGTCACCACCAAGGTGTGGCCGGACAACCTGGCGCCGGATGCGATCCGCCGGGCGTTCGATGCGTCCCTGAAGAAGCTGCGGCTCGACCATGTCGACCTCTATCTGGTGCACTGGCCCTCGCGCAGCATGAAGCTGCCTGCCGTGTTCGAGACGCTGCTGAAGCTGAAGGAGGAGGGCCGCACGCGTGCGATTGGCGTTGCCAATTTCACCACCGCGTTGCTCAAAACCGTGGTCGAGGACATCCGGGCGCCGATCGCCTGCAATCAGGTCGAGTATCATGTGATGCTCGACCAGACGAAGCTGATGAAATATCTGGCTGCGCACGGCATCCCGTTGGTGGCCTATTGTCCGCTGGCGCAGGGACGGGTGGCCTCCGACGAGACGCTGGCTGGCATCGGCAAAAAGCATAACGCCAGCGCGGCGCAGGTCGCGCTGAAATGGCTATTGGATCAGGATGGCGTAGTCGCAATCCCGAAGGCGTCACGGGCCGAGAGCCAGAAGGCCAATCTCGATGCGTTGAAGGTCACGCTCGATGATGAGGATCGCAAGGCGATTGCGGGGTTGCCGAAGAACCGCCGCTGCGTCAGCCCGGGCTTCGGGCCGGATTGGGATTAGGCTGCGACTACGTCAAGCAGCCAAAACTCGTTGGTTGTCGTCGCCCGGCTTGACCGGGCGATCCAGTACGCCGCGGCTTCTCGGCTGAATCACTGCGGCCTCTGGAATACTGGGTCACCCGGTCAAGCCGGGTGACGACGAGTGAGATGTCCGCAGTGCGCAAAGAAAATGGCCCCTCGCGGAGCCACTTTCGCTGCGTTGGCCTTCAGTAGTGGTGATAGCGCTTCTTGATCACGACCGTGTGGCCGCGGTGATGGTTATGGCGCCAGCCGCGGTGCAGACCGCGATCATGGTGGATCTGGGCGCGGGCGCCATGCCAGCCATGATGATGACCGCCGCGCTTGATGACCACGGTCTCCGCGCTTGCGATCGACGGCGCCGCGATCGCGAGCGCACCAAGGGCTGCAATGACAAGTCCAATCTTCCTCATGATGTCCTCCTCCAATTGGGTGAACATCAAACATGCGATGTGAGGGAACGTTCCGGAGGAACTGCAAGAGAATTCTGAACAGGCGTTCAGACGGGACTGAGGTGGAGAGCGATCGGCGCATGAGCTGGCCTGGCAAAGTAGAAGCAAGATGGCTTCCACCGCCGCTTACTCACTTGCCGCCGGTGACATCGAGGAACGTGCCGGTAACGAACGAAGCCTCGGCGCTTGCCAGCCACAGGATCGCGCGCGCGACCTCTTCAGGCTGACCGCCGCGGCCCATCGGGATCGAGTCCTTGACGCGATCCACCCGGCCGGGCTCTCCGCCGCTCGCATGCATCTCGGTGTAGATGTGCCCGGGGCGAATGCAGTTGACGCGTATCCCATCCCGCGCGACCTCTTTGGCAAAGCCGATCGTGAATGTCTCGAGAGCGCCCTTCGATGCGGCGTAGTCGACATATTCGCCTGGGCTGCCGAGGCGGGCTGACGCAGATGAGACGTTGATCACGGAGCCGCCCCGCCCGTTGTGACGATAGGACATCCGCTTCGCGGCCTGCTGCGCGCAGAGGATAGGACCGATCGCGTTGACGGCGAAGATGCGCTGCATCCGCTCGAATCCCAGACCGTCCAGCCGGGACTGCCGCGCCAATACCGCGGCATTGTTCACCAGCACATCGATCCGACCGAACTCCCGGTCGATCGCGGCGAATAGCTGAGTCACCTGCTCCGGATCCGCGCTATCCGCGCGCGCGCGCAACGCCCGGCGTCCCGCGGCTTCGACATCAGCCGTCACTGCAAGAGCGGCGGCTTCGTTGGAGACGAAGCTGATCGCAACATCGTAGCCTTGTGCGGCAGCAAGCCGCGCAGTCGCCGCGCCGACGCCACGACTTCCACCCGTTATCAGAATGACCGGCGCTTGCGAGATGGTATCCATTTAGCGAACCTTCAGGTGGTGATGGGATGGTGATCTAGGACTCGCGAGGTCCCGCGGTGGAGCTCTGCAGATGCGGCCGCAGCGCCAGCACAAGCGGAACGATCAGGGCAGCAGTCGCCGCTGAGGCCAGCACGCCGATCGTCCGACTGCTGTGATCGGCAATCGCGCCGTAGAGGATCGGCGCCAGACCTCCCGCGCCGATGACGCTCGTATAAAAGACTGCGAAAGCCCGCCCCGTATCTCCATCGGAAAGCTCGGGCACGGTGCCGTAGAGTACCGAAGAGGTGCCGTTCAGCACCACGCCGAGCAACGGCAGCAGGATAAGCGTCGGCGTCAGTGGCGTGAACAGTGTCGTCGCGATGAGCAAGGCGGTTGCTGCCTCGGTCACCATGACGCTCCTGACGACGCCCAGCCGCTCGCCGAGCCAGCCGCACGTCGCCTTGCCGAACGCGCCGCCGATGAACAGCAGAGCGAGTGCGATTCCGACGGTTGGCAAGTCTCCGCCTTGTCCATGGATGAGGAAGGGCAGAAACAACAGATAACCCATGCGGGTAGCCGTATCGAGCGCGCCGATCGTTGTGAGGACGCCGAAGCCGCCCCGGCCACGGCCGGAAGTCGCGTCTCCCCTGGCATTCCTGCTCACGGAAGCCGCCGGCGCCAGGAACAAGAGCGCGACCACCAGGACGATTCCAAGCACCGCCATCAAGCCCAGCACCGATTGCCAGGCAAGGATCGGCAACAGCACTGCAACCAGCGCCGGCAACGCGGCCTTTCCGAGATCGCCAGAAAAATTGTAGATGGCGAGTGGGCGTCGCGACGCCGTGCCATAGCTGTCGGTGACGAGCATCGAACCACGTGGGTGCTGGATGCTCGATCCGATGCCGGCCACGACGAGGCCGATGCAAAGAACCGCAAAGCCGAACGGCAGCGCCATGATCAGCAAGCCCGCCGCCGCGGCGACGGTCGACAGGATTAGCGCCGCGCGCGGCGACAAGCCGCGAAGCGCCCGGTCGGCCGGGATTTGCATGCCGCCCATCGTCCCGAAATACAGCGCGCGAACGACGGCAAGCTCCGCATAGGACAGGCCGAATTGCGCCTGCCATACCGGCAGGAAGGCATAGAGACCGTCGGTGTAGCCGTCATGAAGCGCGTGGGCGAGGCACGCAGCCAGCAGGCTGCGGGATTTCCTCGGCGCCGACGAACCTGATGCGGTTTCCTGTGAGCGGCTCGCAGCCGCTATCGCGGCGTCGTTCATGTCAATTTCTCCGTGTTCGCGTGAACAGGGGTTTTCCAATGATAGAAAATCTACATAGCGGCCCATTTCGAACCGCCTATGCGCTATTGTTCCGCGACGAATCCACCTTGAAGGATTGAGACGCTTGTCACAAATCAGTAATAATCGGGATATGAGTTAGGAATTCTATCTAATGAGCCTTTCCGTCCCTCGCAGGGCTTTGCCACCTCTCAACGCCGTCCGCGCTTTCGAGGCGGCAGCTCGGCTTGGCAGCTTCAAGGAGGCGGCCATCGAATTGGGCGTTACGCACGGCGCGATCAGTCAGCAAATACGTCTCCTTGAAGATCGGCTGGGAGCTCCCGCGCTGTTCTGGCGATCGACGCGGCGGATCACGCTCACACCGGCCGGCACGGCACTGCTTGAGGAGATCGGCCCGGCGCTCGACCGCATTTCGGCCGCTGTCCAACGGCATCGCGCGACGAATGGCGCAGTGCCGGCGGCCGTGCTGCGCGTCAACGCATTGGCGACATTCAGCATGCGCTGGCTACTTCCGAGACTGAGTCGTTTCCGCGACGAGCGGCCCGACATCGAGGTCCGTCTCACCACGTCGAACGACCCGATCGATGCGCTTGCCGATACGTTCGACGTGGTCATCCGGGGCGGCCCGGATTCGTTTCATGGCTTCGCGTCCCGCCTGTTCCTTTCGGAGCGCCGGTTGCCGGTCTGCAGCCCGGCATTGATCGCGAAGCTGCCGCTGAACGAGATCTCCGATCTCGCGCAGCACACATTGCTGAACGTCACGTCGATGCCGCGGCTGTGGCGCGATTGGCTAAGGCAAGCAGGACAGGCCCGTCTCACCCCTGCAGGCACGCTAACGTTTGATCATTTCTTCCTGACCATTCAGGCGGCAATCGATGGCTTGGGCGTGGCGATGGGGCCGACCGCCCTGATCGGCGATGATGCCGCAGCCGGCCGCCTGATCATGCCGTTTCCCGAGGTGAGTCTTCCTGCGAGGAGCTACTTCGCGTACCTGCCTTCAGGGAGCGAACGCGGCTCACAGACCGCTGCGTTTTGCGATTGGCTGGAAAAGGAAGGGCGGCAATCCGCTGGCAGCGCGACGGCCGCATGACGAACAGATCGCAAAAAAGAGAAGGCCCCTAGTTCGACTCGCTTAAAGCGACTCCACCAAGGCGCCGCCGAGCGATCCGGCTAAGACGAGTTTTTAATAGGCGCCTTTCCATCGCGCGCCGCTTGCGCAACGCGCGGTCGCGGCGCATCATCCCGCCATAAAAATCAATCCTGAGGGGGAGCGTCACCATGGCCGGATTTTCGCGCCGTCATTTCCTTGCATTGTCAGGTTCTGCCGCAGCAGCCGCCATCGCCGGCCCGGCCGGCGCCGCGATGGGACCGAACGACAAGTTCGACCTCGTCATCAAGGGCGGCGATGTGCTCGATCCCAGCCAGTCGCTGCGCGGCAAGCGCGACATCGGCATCCGCTGGGGCGCGATCGAGGCGATCGAGAACGACATTCCCGCCGCGCGCGCGTTGAAGACGATCGACGCCTCAGGCAAGCTGGTCACGCCCGGCCTGATCGACCTGCACAGCCACGTCTATCCCTACGGCTCGGCGATCGGCATTCCCGCCGACGAGCTGGCGCAATTCCAGTGCACGACCACGCTGGTCTCGGCCGGCGATGCCGGCGTCAACAATCTCGGCGCGCTGCGCCGTTACATCGTGGCGCAATCGCGGGCGCGCATCTATGCGTTCCTGCACATCGCCAATAACGGCCTGTCCGGTTTCCCGGTCGCCGAGCTCTACAACATCGACTATGCGCAAACCGAGGCCTGCGCGATGGCGCTGGCGGAAAATCAGGATTTCCTGCTCGGCGTGAAAGTGCGGATGTCGGAAAACGTCATCGCCAAGCATGGGCTGGAGCCGCTCAAGCGCGGCATCAAGGCCTGCGAGACGTGCGGCTGGCCGGCGAAGATGATGGTGCATATCGGCGGCGTCGAGACCAAGGAGCTGATGTCGGATATCCTCGACCTGCTGCGGCCGGGCGACGTGCTGACCCATGCCTATTCCGGCGCGCCGAACATCGCCGGTGTCTTCACCAACATCGTGCAGGAAGGAAAACTGCTTCCCGCGGCGCTCGCCGCCAAACAGCGCGGCGTGATCTTCGATGTCGGCCATGGCGGCGGCAGCTTTGACTTCACGGTGGCGGAAGTCGCCGTCCCCGGCGGCTGCGCGCCGGACACGATCTCGTCCGACATCCACGTGTTCTCAGGCAACTCACCGGGCATGCCTTACCTGCCGAACGTCATGAGTAAATTCATCGCCATGGGCTCCTCGCTGGAGCAGGTGGTAGCGGCGGCGACGGTGACGCCCGCAAAGATCATCAACCGCGCGCCGAAGATCGGCACCTTGCAGATCGGCGCGCCCGGCGACGTCGCGATCATGGAAGTGGCGGAAGGGCCGACCACCTTCGTCGACACCCGCAACAACAAGCGCGACGGCAAGGTGCTGCTGAAGCCGGTGCAGACCGTGGTCAACGGCGTGCCGTTCGGCCGGCCATACCAGGCGCCGTTCGCGGTGAGGTGAGGGTGGTTCTTAGTTGTCGTCGGATACGCGGGATCAGGTTTCGCGACTGGCTGATGCTCAACGATGCCCTCAAGCCGCAGCCGATCAGCGGCTTGGCCCCGACGTTCATGACCCGGGTTGGATTATAGGTCAGAACCCGAGAGAGCCGGTTAAGCCGGCACCCAAGAACGGACGTCACTCGCTGCGTTCGCGATCTCGCATTGTGCCCAACGACAGACTCCTGCCTAGTAAGGTCTACCAATTCAAATCATGGAAATGCGGGAACCATGGGCCCGTAGTAGGTGCCCCAGTGACCCCATACATCGCGGCTCTCGTACCTGCGAAACCGATTACCTTCATCAATAAGACGGACTCCTCTCTCGAAATGCGCATCGGCGGTACTCGAGTGGTGGCGCGAGCCAATATGGCTCTCGCGAGCAACAGCTGGAGTTACGAACACGGTTGCGGCGATCAGCGCAGCCGACAGAAATCTTAGCTCGGTCATTCAACTTCTCCGTAAACCCAAGGATGCTTGTCTCATCCATTAGATGGCGAAGCGATTAGGCCGGCAAAAGGAATGCATTCTGACGTCGCTTCAACACTGTCGAGTTCGGCCTGTGACATGGTCACGAGTCCGAGAGCGAGTCCATCATCTGAACCCCACGTGGGCCCTTCTGCGCAATCGGGTCAGGAGGGTTGGTCCGGGTCGGACTTGAAACGCGGATATGCCGGACGGTCTTGGACCGACCGCCACTCCTTCCTCCCTTCAGCGGTGGCCATCGACCAATCGTCAGCCCTTCGCGCGCTTCTCTACATTTGCGCTTCTGGCCGGCACGCCAAACTCCTTGCGGCACACCTCCGCCAGCACCGCGACGCCCTCGCGGATCTGGTCATGCGAGGGGCTGGCGAAGCACAGGCGCAGGCGGCTGCCGGAATAGGGCTTGTCGACCGACCACTCGACCCCGGGGTTGATGGCAACGCCCGACGCGAGCGCGGCCTGATATAGCTTCATGGTGTCGACATTGTCGGGCAGCTTGACCCAGAGGAAGATGCCGCCGGCGGGTTCCTCGAATTCGGCTGATGTGCCGAACTGCTCGTTCAGGGACTCCATCAGCGTGTCGAGCTTGGCGCGCAGGCCCTTGGTCAGCCGCGGCACATGGGTTTCGAAATGCGGTGCGCAGAATTCCGCCAGCACCATCTGCTCCAGCGCGCCGCTTCCGGCGTCGGTCTTCAGCGCCAGCATCCGCGACATCATCGCCCAGGGCGCGACGAGAAAGCCGACGCGCAGGGCCGGCGCGATCGATTTGGAGAACGAGCCGAGATGGATGACGTTGGAAGTCTTGCTCATGGCGTAGAGCGCAGGCGGGCGTTTGCCGTTCCAGGTCAGGTCGGCATAGCAGTCGTCCTCGAAGATCGGCACGCCATGTTGCTCGGAAAGTTTCAGCAACTCGGTGCGGCGTTGCTCGGGCATGATGGTCGCGGTCGGATTCTGCACCGTCGGGATGGTGTAGATGTATTTCGGCGTGATGCCCTTTTGCTTGAGCTCGGCAAGCGCGTTCGCCACCGCATCGATCCGCATGCCGCCGTCGTCGAGGGGAATGCCGATCATGTTGACGCCGAGCCGTTGGAGTCGGTTGATGGAGCCCTGATAGCTCTCCTTCTCGATCAGCACGGTGTCGCCGCGCGCCAGCAGCGTGTGGTTGACGAGGTCGAGCCCCTGGAGCGAGCCTGAGACGATCATGATGTCATCGGGCGTGCAGGCCATGCCGGCGTCGCGCTTGAGCTTCTTGACGAGGAATTCGCGCAAGGGGAGATAACCCTGCGGACCGTGCGCCAGATTGTAGGTCGCGAGCGCCTTGCCCTCACGCCTGAGCACGGCATTGACCGCATCGGCCAGATATTCAACCGGTACCCCGTCGGGATCGTTGTTGCCGCCGACAAAGCTGTATTTGGCGAGCCCCGTCCATCGCGCGGCCGGCGCAGGCAATCCCGCCGGAAGCAATGGAGCGTAATCGAATTGGGCTGAGGAGGACGGTGACGTCATTGGGCATTTTCTCCGTTTTCTTTTTTCGTTGAGGAGGCGGCGTTGCACCGCCTCTTTGTAGACTAATTCTTGCCGACCAATTTCACCGGCCGTCCCTGGCTGATAAAGGCGTAGTGTCCTGCGCCGATGCCGCCGACCATCAGGGCCTCCACGGCAGGTTCCGCGATTTCGCCGGCAGCCGCCCAGTCCACCATGAAATTGGCGCCGGTGCCGCCCCTGACATCGGAGGTCGGAATGAAGACTTCGATCGTCGCGAATGGTTTTAGCGCAACCGGCGCCTTCAGGTAGCTCTCCACCAGCTTGCCTGCCGTGTCGAAATAGGCGACCCGCTTCAGCACCAGGGGTCGGCTCTCGGAGGCATTGTGGACGCTCAGCGTCACCGAAAAATCAGCGCGCAGCTTGCCCTGGCTCATCGAGACGCTGGAATAGACCGGAACGTAGAAACTCCCGGAGACCGCAAGCGCTTCCGACGGGACCGATGTCAGCGATGAGGCAAAATTCTGCTCAATACTATTGGCGGTCTGTGCCTCGGCGCCGCGCGTGTGTATCAGTAAAAGACAGGCCAGAATTGCGCAAATTGCCGCTTTCATGCGGGTGTGACACATTGCTTGTTTGACCGGCAGCAGCGTGTATTTAGGCTGTCGCGAAGGGATTTCTCGATTCATGCATGAGCTTATTGGCGATATCACCTTATGCATCCTGTTTGCGTGGGTGCTCGGCCTGTTGGCCCATTTTTCCCGGCAACCGCTGATCCTCGCCTACCTTATCGCCGGGTTTTTCATTGGTCCATTCGGCATGGGATGGGTCAAGTCCCAGGAATCGATCAACGTCATCTCCGAACTCGGCCTGATCTTCATGCTGTTCATGATCGGGCTGGAAATCGACCTGAAGAAGATCATCCGTGCGGGTCCCGTGATCCTGTTCGCGGCCGGCGGACAACTGATCGGCGGCTGCGTGCTTGGCGTGCTGTTCTTCATGGCCATCGGGCTCGCACTCGGGGGCGGGGGATTTGACGCGCTGTACGTCACCATCGCCTGCGCGCTGTCTTCCACCGTCATCATCGTCAAGGTGCTGTACGAAAAGCGCGAGCTCGACACGCTGCCGGGCCGGATCACGCTCGGCGTGCTGGTGCTCCAGGACATCTTTGCCATCCTGTTCCTCGCGGTGCAGCCGAGCCTTGCCAATCTCCAGGTCACGGTGATCCTGATCTCGATCGCCAGGGTCGCCGCGCTGGTGGCGACCGCGCTGCTGCTCAGCCGTTTCGTGCTGCCACGGGTTTTCCACCAGATCGCGCGGCGGCCGGAGCTTATTATGCTGGGCGCTCTGGCCTGGTGTTTCCTGATCGGCGAGATCGCCGAAAAGCTGCATCTGTCGCGCGAGATGGGCGCGCTGGTGGCGGGCGTGTCGCTCTCGACCTTCCCCTATGCGCTCGACGTCACGGCCAAGGTCACGACGCTGCGCGACTTCTTCATCACGCTGTTCTTCGTCGGCCTCGGCATGACCATCCCGATTCCTAGCGGATCGGTGATCGGGCTGGCGCTGATCATTGCCGTTTTCACCGTCGTGAGCCGGCTGGTCACGACCTTCACGCCGCTCTATCTGATGAAGCAGGGGCTGCGGGCAAGCCTTTTGCCGGCGATCAACCTGGCGCAGATCTCCGAATTCTCGCTGGTGGTGATCCAGACCGGCATCGCCGCGGGCCATATCAAGACGGAGACGGCGAGCGCGGTCTCCTTTGCCTTCGTGGTGCTGGCGGTGCTCTCGACCTTCTTCATGACGCGCAGCGCCCAGATCACCCAGGGCCTGATCGCGCCCTTGAAGCGGATCGGCTTGCGCGACCTCGATCACGCGCAGGGCGAAGCCGGGCACGAGGGCGGGCATGGCGAAACCAGGCGCATCGTCATCCTCGGTTTCTTCCGGGCGGCCAGCGCGCTGGTCGCCGAGATCGAGCGGCAAAACCCGGCGCTGCTCGAGCAGCTCACGGTGATCGATTTCAATCCGGTCGTGTTCAAAACGCTGACGGATCGCGGCGTGCATGTGATCTACGGCGATATCAGCAATGTCGATACGCTGGTGCATGCCGGCATCGGCAAGGCCGAGATCATCATCCTGAGCGTGCCGGATTCGCTTTTGGTCGGCGCCAACAACGAAAAGCTGGTCCGCCACGTGCGCTCGCTCAATTCGACCGCCAAACTCGTCGCCACCGCCGACTTCCTCGCCAATGTCAGCGATCTCTACTCAGCGGGCGCCGACTACGTCACGGTGACCCGGCTCAGCGACGCCCATGAGCTCTACACGGTGATCGAGGCCGCGGATGCGGGCCTGCTGGAAGACAAGCGCGCCGAGGTCGACGCGCTGCTGGCCGAGCGGCGCGAGGTGCTGCCTTAGCCGCATGATGGCCTGGAGTTGGACCGCTTCGTCGTAAGCGCGAAGCGCTAACGACGGGCGTGGTGCAGCCCTCGGGCGGCGCTCCGCAGGGTCTGGATCCAAAAACCGGAAAACAACCCCATGCACAGTAGAACCGGCCTCGCCCGGCAGGCTGCCTTTGGGTGTCAATAAGATTATCGATAATATTATTGACAGCACTTGCAGGATTGAGCAGGGTGATGAGATGAAGGCAGGCGTGCGAGCAAAATTGACCGAAGACACCGCGAACTCCCGTGGCCGGGCCATGGAGCAGGTGGTCGCCACGATCGTCGCCCAGTTGGAAGAGGACATCGTCCTGGGCTTCATCAATCTGCGCGAACGGCTGGTCGAAGACGCCTTGATCGAGCGCTTTTCGGCGAAGCGCTACGCGGTGCGCGAGGCGCTGGCGCAACTGGCCCGGCTGGGTCTGGTGGAGCGGCTGCCCAACCGCGGCGCCGTGGTGCGCGCGCTGACGCCTGTAGAGGTCAACGAGATCTACTTCGTCCGCGAACTGCTCGAGGGCGCGGCGGCGCGGGAAGTTCTCCGCCTGGCCTCGCCAAAACAGATCGAGGACATCAAGTCGGTCCAGCGCAGGCACGACAAGGCCACCAAAGACGGCGATGTCAGCGCCGCGTTCCGCGCCAATATCGATTTCCATCGGGCCTTCTTTGCCGCCTGCAACAATCGCGAGCTTGTCGAGACGATCGAGCAGTTTGCACAGAAGGCCCATGGCGTGCGGTCCTTCATCATCACGCAGCAGGAATATCTGGAGCGTGCGAGGGCCGAGCACTGGGGCATCATCGAAGCGCTGGAGAAGCGCGACGAGCCGGCGCTGCTGACGATCTGCCGCGAGCACATTCACGTCGCGCCCAGGCTCTACATCGCATCCTATCGCCGCCGGTTTCCCGACCCGGCCGACGCCGGCGCTACCGATCGCCCGGCCAAGCGCTAGCGACCGATCCTTCCAGTTGAATCACCGGAGTATCACGTTGTTGGACATTTCCTCATCGCAGGTCACCATCGGCCAGCGCACCATTCCAGTGGCGGCCAATGTCGACGTGCTGGTGTGCGGTGGCGGCGTCGCCGGCATCGCCGCAGCGGTAGCGGCGGCGCGCAACGGCGCGAAGACACTGCTGATCGAGCGCGCAGGCTTTCTCGGCGGCACCGCCACGGGATCGGCGATGGGGCTGATCGTAATTCCCGCCAGCGAACTCGTCGGCTTTCCCCGCGAATTCTTCACGCGTCTGGCGCAGGAGCAGGGCGCCGGGCTCGGCGACGTCATCCCCTGGGATATCGAGGCCTACAAGCTGACCGCGCTCGACATGCTGGTCGAAGCGGGCGCGGACGTGCTGCTGTACACGTGGGCTTCCGAGCCGCTGATGCGCGACGGCAAGATCGAAGGCGTCATCATCGACAACAAGTCCGGCCGTCAGGCGGTACTGGCGAAAGTCGTGATCGATACCACCGGCGACGGTGACGTCGCCGCCAGCGCCGGAGTTCCCTTCGTCAAGGGCCGCGAAGAGGATGGGGCGATGCGTCCGACCACGGTGATGGGCCGGATCGCAAACATCGATCTCACCCGCTTCAAGGCCTACATCGACAGCCATCCGGAGGATTTTTCCCAGGACGACGGCCGCCGCGTCGTCGATCTCGATGCCGGCATCGTCCGCATCGACGGATTTTTCTCGATCGTCGAGAAGGCCAAGGCGACGGGGCTGATGGATCCCTCCGCGCCGGTCAATTATCTGCGCTTCAGCGGCGTGAACCCGGTGCAAAATACCGAGCACGCGATCCTGATCTGCAACAGCACCCGTATCTACAATATCGACGGCACCAACGCGGCCGACATCACCAGGGCGGAAATCGAGGGCCGCAAACAGCTTCGCGATCTCGTCCGGGTGTGCCGGACGCTGCTGCCGGGCTTTGAGCACAGTTTTCTGGTCGACACGTCCGCCTATCTCGGCGTCCGGGAGACGCGACGCATCAGGGGCCGCTATACCCTGACCTATGACGATCTGGAGCGCGGGGCGAGGTTCGACGATTCCGTCGCCGTCATGACCTCGGTCGATTACGGCAGCGCCGAAATCCACGGGCCGGATTTCGGTCACGAGGGAAGCGCGAGCGACGAATGGGCGCGGAAGATGTCGCTCAAGCTGATGCGTTTCGAGTTTCCGCTTCGTAGCATGATGACCAACGAAGTGCAGAACCTGCTGGTTGCCGGCCGTTGCGCCTCGATGACGCATGACGTCGACAAGTTCGCGCGCAACATGGCGCCGACGGGCTTGCAGGGACAGGCGGCCGGCACATTCGCGGCGCTGGCCGCCGAGCGCGGCTGGAACGGCATTCCGATCGAGACGGTGCGGGCCAGGCTGATCCGCGACGGCGTGCCGGTCGGCATTCCCGAGGGTGAGCCGCACAGCCGGATCGAAAAGCGCTCGGCGCTGCCCGCCTGACAAAACCTTTTTATCGAGCCATTCAAAGTGGAGACGAGTATCATGCGCAGCATCGTGCGCTTCGCCAAGTTCGCATTGATCGCAGCCGTCTGCGTGGCGGCAATTTCAGGCATGACCACCGCGGCGTCCGCGCAAAGCTACCCCTCGCGTCCGATCCGGCTGGTCGTGGGCTTCCCGCCGGGCGGCATCAACGATCTGGTCGCGCGCATTATCGGGCAAAGCGTTTCGGATAGCCTGGGGCAGCCGATCGTTGTCGAGAACCGGCCGGGCGCGGGCGGCACCATCGGAGCGGCCGCCGTGGCCAAGGCCGATCCGGACGGCTACACGCTGCTTCTTGCCTCGGTCAGCAATCTTGCGATGGCGCCCAGCCAGTACAAGAATCTTCCCTACGATCCCAACAAGGATTTTGCGCCGGTCGCGCTGGTCGCCGCGTCGCCGAATATCCTGGTGGTCCCGAACGATTCCACCATTCGCACCGTCCCGGACCTGATTGCGCTCGCGAAAAAGCAGCCCGGGACCCTCAACTACGGATCGGCCGGCAATGGAACGTCGAACCACCTGACCGTCGAGCTGTTGAAGACGATGGCCGGGATCGATCTGGTCCACGTGCCTTACCGCGGCGATGCGCCGGGAATGACCGACGTGCTGGCGGGCCGGATCCAGATGATGTTTCCGACGCTGCCGGTCGCGCTTCCGCAGATCAAGGCGGGCGCGGTGCGGGCGATCGCGGTGTCGAGCCCGAAACGATCCGAACTGGTGCCGGAAATTCCGACGGTTGCGGAATCCGCCAGCATGCCGGAATTTTCCGTCAGCGTCTGGGTAGGCATTCTGGCCCCGGCCGGGACCAGTCCGGAGATCGTCAGCAAGCTGAACGCCGAGATCAACAAAGCGCTTGCATCAAGCACGGTCCGCGAACAACTTGCGGTGCAGGGCACCGAGCCCGCGGCCGCCGGCGATCCGAAAGCTTTTGCAGCCTATCTGGCGGCCGAAACGAAAAAATGGTCAGAGGTCGCCAAGGCGGCCGGCATTGTTCCGAACTGAGAAAAAGCGAGAACCATGGCAACGCAACGTATCGGGATCACGATGGGCGACCCTGCCGGGGTCGGCGCCGAGATCATCTGCCGCGCGCTCGGCGATCTTGCGCCGGCCGACCGCCGCGAGATCGTGATCTTCGGTTCGGCCGCGGTTCTCGATCGCGCCAACGCGCTGACCGGCGGCAAGGTGTCGTTTGCACCCACCGACGATGGCCGCGCCAATGGCGAGGTCGCCGTCGTCAATGTCGAGGTGCCGAACGCGGATTCCATTCGCGACGGCAAGATGAGCGCCGCCGCCGGCGCATGCAGCTATGCCTATATCGATCACGCGGTTTCCGCCGCGCTGAAGGGCGACATCTCGGTCATCGTCACGGCTCCCATCAACAAGGAAGCGCTGCATGCGGCGGGCTATCATTTCGACGGCCACACCGAACTGCTCGCGCATCTCACCGGCGCCAAATCGTCGTTCATGCTGCTGGCGTCGGAAAGGCTGTCCGCCATCCACGTCTCGACCCACGTCTCTCTCGCCGGAGCGGTGGGGCGCGCCACGATCGAGCGCGAACTCGCCACGATCAGGATCGCGAACGCTCACCTCAAGCGGCTCGGCATCCAACGTCCGCGCATTGCGGTGGCGGGGCTGAACCCGCACTCCGGGGAAAACGGCCTGTTCGGCACCGATGAGATCGAACGGATCGCGCCCGCCATCAAGCAGGCGCAGCAAGAAGGCATCAATGCCGTCGGCCCGATCTCCGCGGATACCGTGTTCTTTCGCGCCATGCAGGGCGAATTCGATCTGGTCGTCGCTCAGTACCACGATCAGGGCCATATCCCCTGCAAGCTGGTTGCGTTCGACACCACCATCAATGTCAGCCTCGGGCTTCCGATTCTTCGTGTCTCGGTGGATCACGGGACGGCATTCGATATCGCGTGGAAGGGCGTCGCGCGTCACGAGAATATGAACGCCACCATCGCTTACGCCCGCCGTCTGGCATCGGCGCCGTCCCACGCCTCATAGCCGTGAAGGGCAACTCCCTCGAAGTCGCCATCGTCGCCGATGACCTGACGGGGGCACTCGACATGGCTGCACCGTTTGCAGCCCAGGGATTCGTCACGCAGTTGCTGCTGGACCCCGAACGAAGCACGGCACGCGGCGACACCCGGATACTGACGCTGACGACTGCCAGCCGCGACTTGCCGCCCGCAGTCGCCGAAGCAAATATTCGCGTCGCGATCCATCACGCGCTCGCGCGCAAGCCTCGTATATTGATCAGCAAGATCGATTCCGCCCTGCGCGGAGACGTGGCCGGAGCGATTCTGACCGGCCTCAAGGCCAGCAATATCCGCCACGCCTTGATCGCGCCGGCGGTGCCGAGCCAGGGGCGCAGCCTGCGCGGCGGCGAAGTTTACGTGAACGGCGTTGCCTTGCGCGACAATCCGCTCGGCTTCGTACCGTCATCGCTGCCGTCAGCGCCGCTGCCGGAGTTGTTACGCCGGGCGTCCGCCGAACTGTCGGTGCATTCGTGGCCGCGCGGTGAGCCGCAGCCGCTCAGCGATGCGCCGGGACTGCATGTCTATGTCGCCGATTGCGAGTCCGATGCGGATATGGACAAGCTGGCGCGCCTTGCGATCGAGCATTCGGACAGGCTGCTGGCGGTCGGCGCTTCCGGATTGGGAACGGCCATGGCTAGGCAGCTTGGCGCTCGGGGAACGGAAGGGGCCGTATCGGGCCATCCGGTACCGGCACAGCCCTGCGCGGCTGTTCTATTCGTGATCGGTTCCCGCACGCATGCCAGCACCGACCAGGTCGCGAGGCTGCTGGCGCAAGGGGCTCGAGAAATTGCCATGCCGTTTCCTGCCGCCGAACGCGCCATCAATTCCGCAGATGCCGCGGCTCGCAGTGCCAACGCATCGCTCATCCTCCTGCGGCCATCGGCGTTGCTTGAATTCGATCGGAGTTCGTCGGGCGAAATCGCGTCAGCGCTCGGCACGAACGCGGCCAGCCTGGTTCGCCGCCTTGCGATCCGCACCATAGTGATGTCCGGCGGGGATACCGCGCTCGCGGTGTTCCGGGCGCTCGGCGTCGCTGAGGCGCATCTGTTGCGCGAGTTGTCGCCCGGCGTGGCCCTCGGCAGTTTCTGGCTCGATGGCGAAGAGATCATGTTCGTCACCAAGTCCGGCAGCTTCGGCGATGCGGATGCGTTGGTCGATATCTCCCGCGCTCTTCAAGGCGGTGGCGGTTCTTTCCGATAGTCCCATTGGATTGCTCTCCCCCTGCGGGCCGCGGCCGGCCCGTGCCGCTGGGCGGAAATTCTACTGGAATCGCCCGGCGTCTCTTTCCGGTACGTGCTCCTGTTCTTATCTGCCGGCTATGGCGAGCGGGACCTCGCCTCGTCCACGGCTTTCATGTCCGGTCCGCTCTGCGAAACGCCATGCATAGGACGAGGACGGTGAGATTCTGCCCTGCGGATTGACGCTGGCGCAACCTTGCGAGTCCGGCTAATCCATCCCGGCATAAACCGAGAGAACTTTTCGAAATGGCCGATACGATCCAGGAAGTGCTGCAAGCCTTTGCCAGGGGCGAACTCGTCGTCGTCACCGATGACGACGATCGCGAAGGCGAGGGCGACCTGATCGTCGCCGCCTCGCTCTGCACCGCCGAGAAGATGGCCTTCATTATCCGCCACACCTCCGGCATCGTCTGCGCGCCCATCACGGGTGACGACGCGCGCCGCCTGCGGCTCGATCCGATGGTGGCGCATAACGACTCCAACCACACCACCGCGTTCACGGTGTCGATCGACTACAAGCCCGATGGCGGCACCGGCATTTCGGCCGACGAGCGCGCCTCCTGCTGCCGGGCGCTGGCCAATCCCAACGCCGGCGCCGCCGACTTTGCCCGGCCCGGCCACATCTTTCCGCTGATCGCGCGCGACGGCGGCGTGCTGCTGCGCTCCGGCCATACCGAAGCGGCCGTCGATCTCTGCAAGCTTTCCGGCCTGCCGCCGGTCGGGGTCATTTCCGAGCTGATGAACGACGACGGCACGGTCATGAAGGGCGAGCAGGTCGCGCGCTTTGCAGCCAGCCACAAGCTCAAGCACGTCACGATCGCTGACATGATCGCCTGGCGCCAGGCGCGCGAAAAGCTGATCGAGCGGGTCTCGACCTTCACGACCGAAAGCCCGATCGGAACGCTGCAAGGCTATGCCTACCGATCGCCGTTCGATTCCATCGCGCATGCCGCCTTCGTCTATAACGGCGTCGGCGACGGCAGGAACGTGCTGACGCGGTTGCACAAGCCGAACATCGTTAAAGACCTGTTCACCGGCGGCGCGCGCATGGAAGCGGTGCTGAAGCATTTCCAGCGCAACGGGCGTGGCGTGCTGGTTTACCTGCGCGATGGTGCGGCCGGTGTTCCCGTCGAGCCCGTCGGCGAGCAGAAGACGGCGGAGGCCGACCGCCACAGGCAGTGGCGCGAGGTCGGCGTCGGTGCGCAGATCCTGCGCGATCTCGGCGTGACGTCGATCCGCAACCTGACGTCGTCGGTGCACGACTACAAGGGACTGTCCGGTTACGGCATCGAGATCGTCGGCAACGAGCCGCTCGAAGGATAAACTACGCGGTCATTCCGGGGCGCATCGTAGATGCGAACCAAGGGGCGCCGTTGCGCCCCTGAGAATCTCGAGATTCCGTGTTCGCACTATCGCGTGCCCCGGAATGACGGGACGGGATTTGCGCTATTCGCGCTAGCGGATTACCTTATCGGCAATTGACCCAGCGAAAGGAATTCTCATGAGCGTCAAAGCTCAGGCCAAGGACAAACCGGCGGCGGCTTCGTTCGATTGGAGCGATCCGTTCCTGCTCGACGAGCAGCTCACCGAAGACGAGCGCATGATCCGCGACACCGCGCGCGCCTATGCGCAGGACAAGCTGCTGCCGCGCGTCACCAAGGCCTATCTGGAAGAGAAGACCGACCGAGAGATATTCAACGAGATGGGCGAGCTCGGCCTGATCGGCGTCACGCTGCCGGAGGAATATGGCTGCGCCAACGCCAGCTACGTCGCCTATGGCCTCGTCGCCCGCGAGATCGAGCGGGTCGATTCCGGCTACCGCTCGATGAACTCGGTGCAGTCTTCGCTGGTGATGTATCCGATCTATGCTTATGGCGACGAGACCCAGCGCAAGAAGTACCTGCCGAAACTCGCCACCGGCGAATGGGTCGGCTGTTTCGGCCTGACCGAGCCGGACGCCGGTTCCGATCCCGGCGGGATGAAGACCCGTGCCGAGAAGGTGTCGGACGGCTACAAGCTCAATGGCGCCAAGATGTGGATTTCGAACGCGCCGATCGCCGACGTGTTCGTGGTGTGGGCGAAATCAGCAGCGCATGACAACCAGATCCGCGGCTTCGTTCTCGAGAAGGGCATGAAGGGGCTGTCGGCGCCGAAGGTCGGCGGCAAGCTCTCTCTGCGTGCCTCCATCACCGGCGAGATCGTGATGGACAATGTGGTGGTGCCGGAAAGCGCGCTGCTGCCCAACGTCTCCGGCCTGAAGGGGCCGTTCGGCTGCCTCAACCGCGCCCGCTACGGCATTTCCTGGGGCGCGATGGGCGCCGCGGAAGACTGCATGCATCGCGCGCGGCAGTACACGCTGGACCGCAAGCAGTTCGGCCGGCCGCTGGCGGCAACCCAGCTCGTGCAGAAGAAGCTCGCCGACATGGAGACCGAGATCGCGCTCGGACTTCAGGCGTCGCTTCGCGTCGGCCGCCTGATGGACGAGGGCAAGATGGCCCCCGAAATGATCTCGATCGTCAAGCGCAACAATTGCGGCAAGGCGCTCGACATCGCCCGCGTCTCGCGCGACATGCACGGCGGCAACGGCATCCAGATCGAGTATCACGTGATGCGCCATACGGCGAATTTGGAAACCGTGAATACGTATGAAGGCACCCACGACGTGCACGCGCTGATCCTGGGACGTGCGATCACGGGAATACAGGCGTTTTCGTAAGGTACTCCCACCTCATCCTGAGGAGCCCGCATCGCGGGCGTCTCGAAGGATGGCCGCGCGACGGATATCGCCCGATGCTTCGAGACGGCCCTGCGGGCCTCCTCAGCATGAGGGTTCGGTGGCGCGGCCCTTCATGCAGGATCAGCCATGGCCGACAACGACGACATCCCCTTCAACCGCGACTTTCCCTTAAAACCCGGCGTGGCCGACGAAGCCCGCCCCGGCGTGCGGCGCGTACTCTGCAACAATCCGAGCCCGTTCACCTTCACCGGCACCGTCAGCTACATCGTCGGCCGGGGCAATGTCGCGATCATCGATCCCGGCCCGGATGACGAGGCGCATGCCAAGGCGCTGCTGGATGCGGTGCGCGGCGAGACGGTGACGCATATCCTCGTCACGCATACCCATCGCGACCACTCGCCGAACACGGCGCGGATCAAGCAAGCTACCGGCGCGCCTGTCTATGCCGAGGGCCCGCACCGCGCCTCGCGGCCGCGGTTCGAGAGCGAGAAGCATAATCCGGAATCCGGCGCCGACCGCGACTTCCGGCCCGACGTCCAGGTGAAAAACGGCGACGTGATCGAGGGAGACGGCTGGCGGCTGGAAGCGGTAGCGACGCCCGGCCACACCGCCAACCATCTTGCCTTTGCCTGGCCGGAGCGAAAGATCAATTTCGTCGGCGATCACGTGATGGGCTGGTCGACCTCGATCGTGGCGCCGCCCGACGGCTCGATGATCGACTACATGGCCTCGCTCGAGCGGCTCGCGCAGCGCGACGAGGATCTCTATTTCTCCGGACACGGGCCGGAAATCCCCGAGGGCCCGCGCTATGTCCGCTTCCTGGAACGGCACCGCCGCGCGCGCGAGGCCTCGATCCTGCACCGCCTCACCAAGGGCGAGGCCGACATCCCGACCATGGTGCGTGCGATCTATATCGGCCTCGACCCGCGCCTCTCAGGCGCTGCCGGCTATTCCGTGCTGGCGCATCTGGAAGATCTGGTCGCGCGCGGCATCGTGGCGACGGATGGTGATCCCGTGATTGGCGGGACGTACCGGATGGCTTGAGCTGTCATTCCGGGATGGTCCGCAGGACCAGACCCGGAATCTCGAGATTCTCAGGGGCGCAAGGGCGCCCCATAGTTCGCGCTTCGCGCGCCCCGGAATGACGACTGAAGTTACTGCTTCTTCACCGTCTTCGCCGGCCCCTTCGGCGGTGGCGTCGGGGCCTTCTTCACGACCGGCTTGTTGGCGGCGGCTTCCGCGGCGGTGTTGATGTCCTCGATCAGCTTTGAGACCCGCGCGGCGTTGCTGCCGAGGTCGCCCTCGAAATAGCGCGAGGAGGAGCGGATATCGACGCGGGAGTCGTCGCCGTCGGGCGTGATGCGGATCGAGACGTCCTCGCGAAAACCCATGATCGGCGTGCGCGCCACCGCCTCGATGCGGCCGATGCGGCGCGGAAGCTGCGGCGGGCGCTCGTCGATCACGGTCCATTTGCGCTTGTGGATGATCGCAAGCGTCACGTCATAGGCGCGCTGCACCGGCATTTCGAGCTCGACCGTCTCGATATCGGGATAGGCGATGCGCTGCTGCTCGGCCGAGTACAAACCGGCATAGACCGCCGAGTTGGTGCCGTCGCCGGTGCGCAGGCGCGCCAGCGCCTCGAACCGCGGCGGGTCGATCGGGTCGGTGGTGATGTCGTGGATCGCCGGCAGCTTGCGGTATTGCAGGGCCAGATAGGCGGGATAGGCGAGCACGACGGCGTTGATGAGAAAGGCAAGCAGGATCCGGCTCATGCCGCGCGCGCCGGTCTGCCAGATCGCGACAAAGGCCGCGAGGCCGAGCAGGATCGAAAGGCCGGCCAGGCCCAGCGCGCCGAAAAAGGTCGCCAGCGCCGGCTTCATCTCGAGGAAGCCGAAGCGGACGATCAGGATCGAGACGATGACCGCAATCACCGAGAACACGGCGAGATTGCGCGACCATGTCGCAAGGCCGGACACGGGCTCCGACTGGTAGGGGGCGGAAAACCTGCGGGCCATCCCTCAAACTTCCATCATGAAATCATGCCGCCGATGTTCGGATTCGCGCCTCGTGGTCGGCGCGCCTGAACTAGCGCATTTGCTGCCCCCGGGGAAAGCAGCTTGCCGGAAATTCGGTCCAAAAGGTGGTCGGCTCCTCATCGGGCCTCGCCAAATTGTGCGGCCAGAAAGTCGACAAAAGCCTTGACGCGCGGCGCGCGGTGACGGCCCGGGACCGTCAGCGCATGGATGGCAAAGGATTCCGGCACGTGGCTATCCCCGAGCAGGGGGACGAGGGCGCCTTGCTGTAGGGCGCGCGCGACCATGAAATCCGCCAGCCGTGCGATGCCGAGCCCGGCCACGGCCATATCGAGCAGCAAATCGGCATTGTCGCTGGTGAATGTGCCGGAGATGGCGAGCCGGTTGATGCCCTCATGGGTGTGGAACGGCCAGCGCGACCATGCCGGTCCCGGCAATGTCAGGCAATTATGCCGGAGGAGATCGGCGGGCACGCGCGGCGTTCCGCGCCGCTCCAGATAAAGCGGACTGGCGCAGATCACGCGCGTCGCCTCGGCGAGCTTGCGCGCCACCAGCGTGGAATCGCCGAGCGCGCCGGAGCGGATCGCCACATCGACCTGCTCGGCGACCAGATCGATCTGCCGGTCCGAAACGTGAAGCTCGACGCTGATATCGGGATGGCCGGCCAGGAAGGCGGGCAGCGCGGGACCGAGGATTTGCTTGGCGATGGCGGTGCCGACGCTGATCTTCACATGGCCGCGCGGCCGTTCGCTCGCCGCCGTCACTTCGGCCTCCGCGGCTTCGATCGAGGCCAGGATTTCGCGGCTGCGGGCGACGAACAATTCGCCCTCCGCGGTGAGAGCCAGCCTTCGCGTGGTTCGGGTCAGCAGCCGTACGCCCAGCCGATCCTCGATCCGGGTCACCAGCTTTGACAGGGCCGACGGGGTCAGGCCCAGGTCGGTGGCCGCGGCGGCAAAGCTGCCGCGCTCGACGACCCGGACGAAAGCGCCCATTTCCGAGGAGGCGGCACTATAATTCATGAATTCAATTCACGTATGATCGTATCTATCAGCCTATTATATCACGATTTATACCTAATATATCAAGCCTCCGACAACGGAGGTCAGCATGGTCCGGGAAAGCAATTCCAGCGGTGCGGTCTCACAGGCGCAGGACGGCGATCGTGTCCTGCGTTATCCCGATGGCAGCATCAATTTCGACGCCTACCGGGCGGCCGCACGGCGCGCACGGCAGGCCGCCATCGCATCTTCGATCGAAGGGGCAGCAAGCTTTGCCCGCGACGCGGTGTGGTGGCTGACCGGCAGGTCCGGATCGTCCGCGGCAAAACAGCAAACCCACCACATCAGGTAACGCCGGGCGTTCACCGCGCCTGCCCGAGAAAGCGCAGGACGTCGTCACTGAACTGCTGCGGGTCCTGTAGGAACGAGAAATGGGTCACCTGCGGCTGGATCAGGAGGCCTGCGTTCGGGATGCTGGCGGCCATGAATTCGGTGTTCTCGCGCTTGATCGCTTCATCGCGGTCGCCGTCGACGATCCAGGTCGGGACCTTGATCTTGGCAAGATCGGCCGCCGTCCATTTCGGCTGGGTGTCCCACATCTGCTTGATCTGGTCGACAAAGGCATTGTACGCGGTCGGCGTCGGCGACAGGCGCTTGTACTCCTCGCCGGCGCGCCCGATGAAGGCGTTGAAGACGTCGCTCTTCGAGATGTCCGCTACGGCAGAGGGGTCGGAGTTGGCCGCAAAGGCGAACAGCTTCGAGATGCGATCCGGATGCTTCATCGCGATGTCGAGGCCGATGATCGCGCCGTCGCTCCAGCCGACAATCGCAGCCTTGCCGATCTTGAGATAATCCATCAGGCCGATCACGTCGGATGCCATCAGGTCGTAGCCATAGGGCTGCGCGTCGCGGCTGCTGCGGCCATGGCCGCGGCTGTCGAGCACGATGACGCGATAGCGGTCCTGCAATGCACGGACCTGGTGCGCCCAATAATTGGAATTGGCAAGGCCGCCATGGATCATCACGACCGGATCGCCATGGCCGAAGGTGGCGTACCAGATCTTGATGCCGTTGACCGGCGCGAGGCCGCTTTCGGCAGCTTTCGGCAGCGTCGGCGTGGGCGGCAGCGTGAGCCATCGCGGCGCGGCATGCGCGGCGGTGAGTGAAGAGAGCAGGGCAATCGCAATAAGCCAACGACGAAAAGCCGGCATAATGTTCTCCTGGCTGAACGGCAGCAGACTTAGCAGCGTGTGCAAATGCCAGCTCCGCAATTCATTGTGACTTCAAGGTGAGACTCAGTTCCCTTGCGGTTCATGCGCGGGTCTTTTCAGCCGAACCAAAATGCTGTTCGAGCAGTTGCTCCGGCGTTTCGGTGACCTGCACCGTCTGGGCATCGTTGCCGACAAAGGCGAGCATAGTGCGGTCGGCCTCGCGCCACATGCTGCCGACGAGGGCGATGTTGATGTGAACGGTCTGCCCCGTCTCAAAGCGCGTGCATTCGATCCAGAAGCGCATGGCTCCTCCTTGCTTGCTCGGGTGAGAGACGGGGCAGACGCCGATGCTACGCCAGCTCTCTCAGTTCACGCGCGGCGGCCACCATGTTGGCAAGCGCCGGGCGCACCTCTTCCCATTTGCGGGTCTTCAGGCCGCAATCCGGGTTGATCCAGAGCTGGCCGTCGGATAGCTGCTGCCGCGCGAGTTTCAGCAACTCCGTCATTTCAGCGATTTCGGGTATTCGCGGCGAATGGATGTCGTAGACGCCCGGGCCGATCTCGTTCGGATAGCGGTAGTTCCTGAAGGCGTCGAGCAGCTCCATTTTCGAGCGCGAGGTTTCGATCGAGATCACGTCGGCGTCCATCGCGCCGATCGCATCGATGATGTCGTTGAACTCCGAGTAGCACATGTGGGTATGGATCTGCGTCTCGTCGCGCACGCCGGAGGAACAGATGCGGAAGCTGTCCACGGCCCAGTCGAGATAGGCCTGCCACTCGGATTTTCGCAGCGGCAGGCCTTCACGCAGCGCCGCCTCGTCGATCTGGATCATGCCGGCGCCAGCGGCTTCCAGATCCGCCACCTCGTCGCGCATCGCGAGCGCGATCTGCCGGCATGCTTCGCTGCGCGGAATGTCGTTCCGCACAAACGACCAGTTGAGGATGGTGACCGGCCCGGTCAGCATCGCCTTCATGGGCTTTTCCGTCAGCGACTGGGCATATCGCCACCACTCCACCGTCATCGGCAGCGGCCGCGAGACGTCGCCGAACAGGATCGGCGGGCGTACATAGCGCGAGCCGTAGGACTGCACCCAGCCATTCTCGGTGAAGACGAAGCCGGAAAGCTGCTCGCCAAAATACTGGACCATGTCGTTGCGCTCGAACTCGCCATGCACGAGCACGTCGAGGCCGATGGTTTCCTGCCAGCGCACCGCCCGCTTGGTCTGGTTCTGGAGGAATATCTTGTAGCCGGCATCGCTCAGCTCGCCCTTGCTGTGGGCCGCGCGGGCCTTTCTGATTTCCGGCGTCTGCGGAAACGAGCCGATGGTGGTGGTCGGAAACGAAGGCAGCTTGAACCGCTGGTGCTGTGCGGCGGCACGCTGCCGGAACGCGCTGGTGCGGCGGCGCATGCCATCGTCAATCGACGAGAGGCGCTGCGCAACCTTCGGATCGTGAATGCGCGACGACGTCTTGCGCGCCGAGGCGGCGGCATCGGACGCCTTCAGCGCCTGTGCCGCATGCTCGCGGCCGCTGCCCAGCGCGGTTGCCAGCGTGGCCAGTTCCTCGATTTTCTGGATGGCAAAAGCCAGCCAGCTCGACACTTCGGGGTCGAGTTTGGTCTCCAGGCCAAGATCGATCGGCACATGCAGCAGCGAGCAGGAAGGCGCGATCTGCACGCGCTCCTTGCCGAGCATGGCGATGACAGGCTCGATCCGGTCGAGAACCCCGGTGAGATCGGCGCGCCAGATGTTGCGGCCGTCGATCACGCCGAGCGAGATCACGCAGTCGTCCGCGAGCTTGGCGACATCCTCGAGCTGCTCCGGCGCGCGCACGAGGTCGAGATGCAGGCCGGCGACCGGAAGCGCAAAGGCGGTATCGCGGTTGTTGCCGAGCGCGCCAAAATAGCCTGCCAGCATGATCCTGATCTGCGGCACCTCTTTCGCGAAAGCCGCATAGGCCTGTTGCAGGGCCTTTTGCGCTGAAACATCCAGGTCGAGCACGAGGCAGGGTTCGTCGAGCTGCACCCATTCCGCGCCGCGCCCGGCAAGTTCGCGCAACACTTCGACATAGACCGGTAGCAGCCGGTCGAGCAGCGAAAGCGGCTCGAAGCCGGTCTCCTTGCTCTTTGCGAGTTTTAGGAAAGTGACGGGGCCGATCAGCACCGGGCGGGTCTGATAGCCGAGCGCCTTGGCCTCTTCATATTCCTCGATCGGCTTGCGTGAGGCGAGGGCGAAGCGCTGGTCCCTGCTCAGCTCGGGCACCATGTAGTGATAATTGGTGTCGAACCATTTTGTCATTTCGAGCGCCGGCACGCCGTGCGCATGATGGGCATGGCCGCAGGATTCGTCATGCGCGCCGCCATTGGCGCCGCGCGCCATGGCGAAATAGGTGGCGAGCGAAACAGGCCCGCCTTTCCAGCCATAAACGTCCGGGATCGCGCCGACCATGACGGCGGTGTCGAGCACCTGGTCATAGAAGGAAAAATCGTTGGAAGGGATCACGGTGACGCCGAGCTTTTTCTGGCGCGCCCAGTTGGCCGCGCGCAGCCCGATGCCGGTTTCGATCAGCGCCTGTTCGTCCGTCGCCCCGGACCAGAAGCTTTCCAGCGCGAGTTTGAGTTCACGGCGCGGACCAATCCGCGGCGTGCCGAGTGTTGCAACGGCAAGTGAAGAGACCGAGTTGGTAGAGGAGGACATTGGCTTAACCCCAATCAGTTGGGGGCAAAGGCCGAAGTGACACGTCTGGATTCCGCAACAACGCGATGCAGCGTTGCGGGAAATCGCAACCGCACCACCGGGACACCCCGCCCGAGGACGTGTATGTTGTCGAGGCAGGTCTCCTGGCTCGCGGGTCACGGCTGCTGTCTCGTCTTCCCAAATCCCTCGCGGGATTCAGTGACTTTGTTGGACAGCGGCTCGCCGCTTACAGTTGCGGGGGCAGCTCCGGCCTTGCACCGGCTTCCCTCTTAGCTCCGGGGCAAGCGGACCCCGGAGAACCACGACAGGTTCGAATTATCCGAGGGAACGTCCCGCCGTCAACCTCCCGCTCCCTCTGGCAATCGCTCAAGAGTTCGTGGGCGCCTGCTTGATCGGGCTGCCGAAGCTCAGGAAATAGCCGTTGGGATCCTTGATCGCGAATTCGCGCAGCCCGTAAGGCATGTCCTCGGGTCCCCATTCGGCCGTGCAGTTGTCCTTGATGCGTTCCCAGAGCGCGTCGGCATCGTCGACGTAGAAATACTGGGTGGCCGTTGCGTGCGGCGGCCCGAGATGGGCGTTGGTCATGAACATGATGGCGACGTCGTCACGGCTCAGGCGACACCAACCGTCGCCCGGTTGAAAATCCTCGCGACGAAATCCGAGAATCGTTTCGTACCACGTGATGGTACGCTCGATGTCGAGCGTCTGAAGCATCGGCACCAGGCCTTGGAAGCGCGGCATCGTCGGCTCCGTCTCGCGAGACTTGAACGGCGCGACCATGATGCCCGCGCGGCTCGCGACTTTTTCGGGGGTGTCTCAGTTTGACTTCTCTGACACCAAATCGATCTGCCTAAGTGCCACGTCCAGTGGAGTAACGCGGCCATAGACTTGAACGTCCACTTTCACGGTCTGTTCGCCTATTTCCTTCACCTCGCCCCGAAAACCGGCAAACGGGCCATCGATGACTTGCACGATGCGGCCTTCGAGTCCCGACAAAGAAGAGTTCATCTGAATTCCTCCCTCGATCCTGTGCCCGCCGTGCGCGGCTGAAGCCCGTCGCGGAGCTGGTCCTCTCCCTCAATCTCGCACAGGTTGATCATACCATTTCACTCAATTGCGTTAAAGTGCGGCTTTGGTATGCTCTGGTTGCCGAACATGGGCGGGGCGCAAGCGATGAGCTTTCGATTGTGATCACCCCCGAGGGCAAATAACGCGCGAACCTCTCGGCAGTGTAAGCAGGATCACAACTCCGCAACCAGACAGCGAGTATAAGTCCAATCGGGTGCTCAGAGCAGCCAAGAGCTCAGTCAGCTCCCGCAGTCCGGCTGAGGACAGGAGTGGCCAATGAGAAAGTACATTCTTTCGGCCAGCCTTTTGACAATACTGGCCCCAAATGCGCTGGCGGAAGGGGCGCGATACCAGGAGTGCCGGCAATCCGGCGCTCGTCTCGGCTGGTTCGTTGCGAGCTACACCATGAAGGATGGGAAGCGCATCGAAAATTCCGTAGAAGATCTCAGGCAGACGTGCACGCAAGCCGATTACGAGGATTCGCGGCGGACGGCCGCAATGTGGGGCGAAAAATGGCCGCAGCTCGAGCGAGAGTCGGCGGACGACCAGCGCAAGAGCACGAATGATACGTCGACCGCACGCCAGACACGCGAAGATTCTTCCAACGAACGCCAGGGCCGCAACGACACGTCGAGCGCGCGCCAGACACGCGACGACCCTCCAAGCGGACGCCAGAGCCGCGACGACACGCCGGACCGACGTCTAACTCGGAGCGGGTCTGACTCCGGCGGTGGGCGCGGGTCGGGCGGTGGCCGCGACTTTGGTGGCGGTCGCGACTTCCGCGGTGGCCAGGACCTCGGCTCCGGCAGAGGCTTCGGCAGAGGCGTCATTATTGTCGGCGGCTCCGCCGGCACGCGTGGTGGCAGTGGCGGCGGATTGATTGCTTCCACCAGACCTGGCGGCGAGATCTCCGATAGCGCGCACCGGCCGGGCGGGCGTGCCGGCGCCAGGGCCGGTAAAGTAACGCGCCCCATCAGCCGCCAATACAGTCACGGCGGCCGGCTCTACAGTCGGCCCGGTATGGGAAGACCGGGCTACTACCGGTACGGCTACTAGGCCTGGACGTGGACAGAAGAGGGCCGTCGAGAATGCTCGGCGGCCTTATTTCACCACCGCAGCCCATATGGCAGGGCCCAGGTCGAACCAGTATTGCAGGGAAAGCGGACCGACGCGTCTGCACGGGTTGGTGCCGGCAAACGCGGACAGAACCGGATCCGCGGTGTCCGACGACGTGAACATCTGGGCGCCGCGCAGTTTCCCGGCGCAGACGCGGCGGATCAGATCTTCACGCCGGATCGTTGTCCCGAAGCTTACATCCCACATCCGCGCGGTTCCGTCTCCGGACGCGGTGACGACGCGCGTTCCGTCGGGACTGAACTCAGCGCTGGCAACACCGTCGCTATGGCCCTTCAGCTCGCGCAACACGAGCCCGCTGGCCACATCCCACACCCGTGCGGTCCGGTCGTACGATGCCGTGACGATCCGTGCGCCGTCGGGACTGAACGCGGCGGAATACAGCGCGTCGGTATGACCCTTCAGCTCGCGCAGCACGCTGCCGCTGACGGCATCCCACACCCGTGCAGTCCGATCGTACGATGCTGTGACAATGCGCGCGCCGTCGGGACTGAACGCTGCGCCCATGACTTTGTCGGTATGGCCGGGGAGGGTGTGCAGCGTTTTTCCGCTCGTGGCGTCCCATACCCGCGCGGTCTGGTCGAAGGATGCCGTGACGATCTGCCTCCCGTCCGGACTGAATGCGACGCTCATGACCCGGTCGCCGTGGCCCTCGAGCTTGTGGAGCGTCTCGCCGGTCGCGGTGTCCCATACCCGCGCGGTCTTGTCTCCGGACGCGGTGGCGATGCGCGTTCCGTCAGGGCTGAACGCGACGCCATTGATGACGCCGCCGTGTTCGGCCAGTTCGCGCAGGGTCTTGCCGTTGGCGGCATCCCATACGCGCACGGTACCGTCATCTGACGCGGTGGCGATACGCGTCCCGTCCGGGCTGAACGCCGCGCCGGCGACCCCGTCACGATGGTCCTTGAGCTCATGCAAGAGGGCTCCGCTTGCGGCGTCCCACACCCGCGCAGTCTTGTCGGTCGATGCGGTAACGAGGCGCGCGCCATCGCGACTGAATGCCGCGCTGAGAACCCATTGCCGATGACCCGCGAACACAAGCAGCGGATCCCCGCTGGCGACGTCCCAGACCCGTGCGGTCCCATCGCCTGACGCCGTCACGATACGCTTGCCGTCAAGGGCGAACACGGCGGCGCGCACCCAGCTTCCATGGCCAGTAAGCTCACGTTGCGCTTCACCGTTGCCAGCGTCCCAAAGCCGTGCCGTTCCGTCTTCCGACGCCGTGAGAATGCGCCGGCCGTCCGGGCTGAACACCGCGCTATGAACCCTGCTGCGGTGGCCCGTGAGCTCGCCCAGCATCTCACCGCTTGTCGCATCCCACACGCGCGCCACGCCGTCGTCGGAGGCCGTGACGATGCGGGCGCCGTCCGGACTGAACTCTGCGTCGAGAACGACGCTGCGGTAGCCTTTGAGCTCACTGAGCTCTGCGCAGCGGGCGGCATCCCATACCCGCGCGCTTTGGTCCCGCGACGCCGTAACGATGCGGGCCCCGTCCGGGCTGAACGCGGCGCGGTAGACCTCGTCGCGGTGTCCCTTGAACCGGCACGCCGGCTCGCCGCTGGCAACATTCCAAACAATCGCAGTCTTGTCCTCGGATGCGGTGACGATGCGGCTCGCGTCGGCGCTGAACGTCGCCGCATACACCTTTGCATCGTGTCCCTTGAACTTGCCCAAAATCTTGCGCCCGGCGGCATCCCAAATCCGCGCGGTGCCGTCTTCAGAGCCAGTGACAATGCGCGTGCCGTCGGGGCTGAATGCCGCAGTGGAGACATCGCGATCGCCGAACTCGCTCTCTAGCTCGCCGCTGACGGAGTCCCAAAGCCGCGCCGTGCGATCTTTCGATGATGTAACGATGCGCTTGCCGTCGGGGCTGAACGCGGCTCCCCGTATCTCCCGGCCGCGGTCCGTGAATGCGTGCAACAGCGGGCTCATTTGCGCGGCGCCGGCAAGTTTGGCCTCGAGCCCACTCATCTCCGGCGTTGACCAGCCAAGCGCCACCGGTAGATCGCCCGGAGCCGGCAGGCCCTGTAGGGCGATCCGCATGGCCGCATCATAGTGTTGATCGATGATCGCCTGGTTCGCCAGGTTGGTCAGCACTCGCGCTTCACGTCTGTCGGTCGCGCGCGCCTGGTAGAGTCCTGCGGCCAACGCCATCAGGCCAATGAAGAAGACGCCGATCGTCGCCCAGCGCGCCCGTCGCTGCGCCCTCTCGCGCGCTGCAAGTTGTGCCTCGCGATCGCGGCGCTGCGCCTGCGCGACGGCGCGGCAAGCCGCCAGGTACGCGCGCTCGGCCGGCTCCACTTGAGAAGCGAAATCTTCGCGACCTGCCACGCGCTCGGCTTCCTCCAGTCGCCCGCCTGCATGGGCGATCCATTCCTGGCTGCGATCGTTCTCGGCCCAGTCGTGCGCCGCGCGCTTGACGCCTTCGAGTGCGGCGAGGTCCTGGAAATCCGCGGCCAGCCAGGTTTGCAGCAGACCCCACTGGCGCAACAGCGCCTCGTGCGCCGGCTCGATCGTCACCTCACCGGTGCCTCGTGCGACGTCGGTCGCGAGCAGCCTCATCTCGATCAGGTAACCGATCAGTGGCGCCGCTTCGGCTGGAAGCTCACGCATCCGGGCGACACGGCGGCGCGGCGCGCCGGTGGCGAGGTCGACATTGGCAAGCGCCGGGATGAGGCCGCGACGCAATAGCGCAAGCCGCGCGGCGCGCTCCTTGGGGATGGCCGGATCGGCGTCAGCAGCGCTGAGCGCTCGCTCGACGGCGGCTTCGATCGAGCCGCGGACGCGGCCGAGCTCATCGTATTCGCTGAGCCTGAGATCGCCGTCACCCCCGTGCTCTAGGTACAGCCGCTCGAGCGTGAACGCGAGCAGCGGCAGTGCGTCCTTTCCACCGGCTTCAACATCGGCCAGCAGCGCGTCGACCAGCGGCTCTTCGATCGTGAGGGCGCGCGCCGTACCCTCTAGTCGCCGCGCGGGCGCCTTGATGATCTCGGCGTAGGCGCCCTTCGGCATCGCCGCCAGACTGAACGTGTCCTGGCGGATACCTTCCAGCGGCTTTGCCATCTGGAGGCGCTCATAGGCATCCGAGCGAATCGTGAAGACGGCCGCGACCGCGGGGCTGTCGATCGTCAGCAAGTCCTTCAACACCGTCAGAAAGGCCTCCGCCTCGCTGGCGCCCTCGGCCAAAAACAATTCCTCGCCCTGATCGATGGGCACAACGAGAATCGGCGGACGGCCTGCCGCTTCGGCATCGCCGATGAGGACCATTCGACAATGAACCTGGAGAAGGTCCGCCAACAGGGGCCTTAAGGTCGGCGCGCCGCCATCGACGGATGCTCTAATTCTGGCGCGTGTGCAAGCAAGGCCGCGGGCGTTGAACGCCGCCTCGAGGCAGGCCACGAGTCCCGTATCGCCACTGAGCACCGCGCGCTGCGGACGCACCACCGGCATGACCAGGAAGTGGCGATCGTCCCGCGCCAGACGCGGAACCAGCCCTGCGCGCAGGAACGAAGACTTGCCCGCGCCCGACGCCCCGAGGATGACCATGAGGCGGGGGGCCACCGCTTCGCGCAGCCCGCGCAGCCGATCCAGCGCTTCGACGATCGGACCTTCGCGCCCGAAAAAGATGCCGGCGTCCTCGGCCTCCAGCGGACGCAAGCCACGATACGGTGGACGGTTGGAATCATCGGGCGGCGGCCAATCGAAGTACTTGGCGTCGAGGCCGGCCTTCTGAAGCCCGGCCTTGAGCCGCGCGAGGCCTTCCGCCGAAAACGTGACATGCGCTTCGTTACCCGACTCCGGGAGCGTGACGCGCAACATCATGTGGTCGCGCCCGGAGGCGAGCCACACAAGTTGCCACGTGCCGGTCAAGTCGGCAGGCAAATCATCGAGCGGAATATCCTCGACCACGACGCCGAACAGGCGCTTGCCGAGGCGTTGAGCGAGATTAAGCTCCTTGAGGCACCAACGCGAAGCAAGCCACGCCTTGGAGATGAGGAAGAGGATCACCTCGCAGCGGCTCGCTGCCTGATTGAGCGCGCGTTCCCACCGGTCTCCCGCAACGATGCCGCGTTTGGGATCGAGATCGAGGAAGAGATCGTCCCAACCCTCACCGATCAACCAATTCCGCAACGCAACCGCTTCGGCGTTGTTCGCGCTGGAATGGCTCAAGAAAATGCGAGCCAAACAATCGTCTCCCTGTCACACTGGACGGCTGCACATTCTAGCCGACGCTCGGGAAAATTGCAGCAATTTCCACATGCGACCTCAGGTCAGGAAGCCACGAAAGCGAAGTTGATAGCTTCCTTCAGGATCAGTTTTGGACAGCGACTCAGATTGAGCTTGCGATCCGCGATCCTCTGGCGGCAGTCTGAAGCACTTCAGCGCCAAAGCGTGACGCTAGCTGGCAGATCAGCCCGCGGCAGTAAGAATCGAACCAAGGTCGGAGCTCAACCTATGCAGGGCCGAGGTCGTCAATAGATCGGCCGTCGTTAAAGAAACTTACTTCGTAAAAATCTAT
Source organism: Bradyrhizobium lablabi (assembly GCF_018129385.1). Taxonomy (GTDB): domain Bacteria; phylum Pseudomonadota; class Alphaproteobacteria; order Rhizobiales; family Xanthobacteraceae; genus Bradyrhizobium; species Bradyrhizobium lablabi_C. Next base: position 98,537 of record NZ_JAFCLN010000018.1, on the reverse strand, counting down.
CCGGAGGCGCGTCAGGGAAGCCGTGCAGCATTTTCGTTATGGCCACTATGGACTCAAGATGCCGCCGTCGCGAACTACACTCACGGAGCCCTGCTTCATTTAACTCATGCACGTGTGGTCGCCGCGGGATGTAGTCCTTGCAAGAAGCTGATCGCCGATGAAATTTCAAACTGAGACGCCACCGATTTTTCACAGCTTTGCACAGCCCGAACCGAAATTATGAAGATGGCGCTGTCCGGCCATTGACAGTCGGTCGCGAATAGCACCACATGTAGGCGTCACGGTTCCAGCAAATCCCAGATTTGGTGGCTAAGAGGGAAGCCGGTGAATCGCGCGGTTCCGCGCGGCGAATCCGGCGCTGCCCCCGCAACTGTAAGCAGTGAGTTGCTCCCGACTTTACGTCACTGACGCGGGTACCGCGTTGGGAAGACAAGGGAGTGACGGCGACCTGCGAGCCAGGAGACCTGCCGCGACACCGAAAACACGTCCACGGGCGGGGTGTCCCGGCGGTCGCTCGCAGACCTGTGCCGGTAACTTGCGCCGGCATCTCATGCAGCGTCGCCTTCGGCATCCGGCCCCAACAACATCACGGGGTCCTCAGATGTCACTTTCTCTCGAACGCGAAACCAGGCCGGCAGCGATCATCCAGTTGCGCAGCGAGTCGCTCGCTGCGGCGGAAGCGCAGCCGCCGATGCAGGTCATCAGGCGCAACGGCACGGTGTCGCGTTTCGACGCCGGCAAGATTTCGGTCGCGATGACCAAGGCGTTCCTGGCGGTCGAAGGGCACACGGCGGCGGCGTCGCGCCGCGTGCACGAGATCGTCGAGCAATTGACTGCTGACGTCGTGAACGCCTTGTCACGCCGCGTCAGCGAGGGGCGCACCTTTCACATCGAGGACGTGCAGGATCAGGTCGAACTGGCGCTGATGCGCAGCGAGCACCACAAGGTGGCCCGCGCGTATGTGCTGTACCGTGAGGAGCGCTCCCGGCAGCGCCACGAACAGGCAGCGGCGAAATCGGCCGCGCCGTCGAATGAGCCAATCATTCATGTGACGCTGCCGAACGGCGCCAGGACACGGCTCGACAGCGCGCGGCTGGCGCTGATAACAGGCGAAGCCTGTGCCGGCCTCGACGGCGTCGATGCGGCGCCGGTGATCGCGGAAACCCACCGCAACATCTATGACGGCATCAGCCAGGACGAACTGGCGCTCGCCTCCGTGATGGCCGCGCGCACGCTGGTGGAGCAGGAGCCGAATTACGTCTATGTCAGCGCGCGCCTCCTGCTCGACAAGCTGCGCACCGAAGTGCTGTCCTATGTGGATGGCACGCCGGCCAGCGCCTCACAAGCCGACATGGCCGTGCGCTACGCCGAATTTTTTCCGGCCTATATCAGGACGGGCATCGGCGCCGAATTGCTCGACCCCGAGCTCGGCCGTTTCGACCTCAAGCGGCTTGCCGCCGCGCTGAAACCCGAGCGCGATTTGTCGTTCCAGTTCCTCGGGCTCCAGACGCTGTATGACCGCTACTTCCTGCATGTCGCCGGCAACCGGATCGAACTGCCGCAGGCCTTTTTCATGCGCGTCGCGATGGGGCTCGCGATGCGCGAGATCGACCGCGAGGGGCGCGCGATCGAGTTCTATGATCTCTTGTCCTCTTTCGACTTCATGGCCTCCACGCCGACGCTGTTCAATTCCGGCACGCTGCGGCCGCAGCTATCATCCTGCTTCCTGACGACGATCGCCGACGACCTCGACGGCATCTTCAAGTCGATCAAGGACAACGCGCTGCTGGCCAAATATTCCGGCGGGCTCGGCAATGACTGGACGCGCGTGCGCGGGCTTGGCGCGCACATCAAGGGCACCAATGGCGAAAGCCAGGGCGTAGTGCCGTTCCTGAAAGTCGCCAACGATACCGCGATCGCTGTCAACCAGGGCGGCAAGCGCAAGGGCGCGGTGTGCGCCTATCTGGAGACCTGGCATGTCGATATCGAGGAATTTCTGGACCTGCGGAAGAATACCGGCGACGACCGCCGCCGCACCCACGACATGAACACCGCGAACTGGGTGCCCGACCTGTTCATGCAACGCGTCGAGGCGGATGGCGACTGGACGCTGTTCTCGCCGGACGAGACGCCTGATTTGCACGATCTCTACGGCAAGGCCTTTGCCGAGCGCTACGCCTTCTATGAAGCCAGGGCCGCGCGCGGCGAGATCCGCGTGTTCAAGCAGGTTCGCGCCGTCGACCTCTGGCGCAAGATGCTGACCATGCTGTTCGAGACCGGGCACCCCTGGATCACCTTCAAGGATCCCTGCAACATCCGCTCGCCTCAGCGCCATGCCGGCGTCATCCACTCCTCGAACCTCTGCACCGAGATCACGCTCAACACGTCGGACGATGAAACGGCGGTCTGCAATCTCGGCTCGGTCAACCTCGCCAACCACATCCAGGACGGCGGACTGAACGAGGCGCGGCTGAAGAAGACGGTGACGATTGCGATGCGCATGCTCGACAACGTCATCGACATCAATTTCTACACCATCCCGGAAGCGCGCCGTTCGAACCTGCGGCATCGCCCCGTCGGTCTCGGCCTGATGGGTTTTCAGGACGCATTGCACCTGTTGCGTATTGCGGTGGCCTCCGATGCCGCGGTTGCCTTTGCCGACACCAGCATGGAGGCGATCTCCTGGTACGCGATCTCAGCCTCGGTCGATCTTGCGGCCGAGCGCGGGCGCTATCCCTCGTTCGAGGGCTCGCTGTGGAGCCAGGGTATCTTGCCAGTCGATTCGATTGAACTGCTCGCCAGGGAACGCGGCAGCATGGAGATGGATCGTAGCGTGTCGCGGGACTGGATTGGCTTGCGCGAACGCGTTCGCTCAGTCGGCATGCGCAATTCCAACGTGATGGCGATCGCGCCGACCGCGACCATCTCTAACATTTGCGGCGTCGCGCAATCGATCGAGCCCGCCTATCAGAACCTCTACGTCAAGTCGAACATGTCCGGCGATTTCACCGTGGTCAACGAGCATCTGGTCCGCGACCTCAAGGCGCGCGGCTTGTGGGACGAGGTGATGGTCAACGACCTCAAATATTTCGACGGCAGTGTCGGGGCCATCGATCGCATCCCCGACGATCTCAAGGCGCTCTATGCCACCGCCTTCGAGATCGACAGCGCCTGGCTGATCGAGGCCGCGGCGCGGCGTCAGAAATGGATCGACCAGGCGCAGTCGCTCAACCTCTACATCGCCAACCCTTCCGGCAAGAAGCTGGACGCGCTCTATCGCCTCGCCTGGTCGCGCGGGCTGAAGACGACCTATTACCTGCGCTCGCGCAGCGCGACCCATGTCGAGAAATCGACGCTGAAGGGAACCGACGGCAAGCTCAACGCGGTGTCTTCGGCCGTACTGATGTCGCCGGCGCCTGACCTGTCCGGCGCGATCGCGTGCTCGATCGACAATCCCGATTGCGAAGCGTGCCAGTAAGCGGGGGAGGGGATATCAACATGCTCGACTGGTCCGAACCTTCCGCGCCCGTTCGCCCGCTGCCGCCGTCGGCAATTGCCGCGAAGCCAATCGCGTCACCTGCCGAAGCGACCGGCCTCGGCACCATCGACCGCCGCGGCGGCCGGGTGTCGGTGGACGAAAAGCGCATGATCAACTGTCGCGCCGACGTCAACCAATTGCTGCCGCTGAAATACAAATGGGCCTGGGAAAAATACCTCGCCGGCTGCAACAATCACTGGATGCCGACCGAGGTCTCCATGCAGGCCGACATCGCGCTCTGGAAGTCGCGCGACGGCCTCACCGAGGACGAACGCCGCGCCATCAAGCGCAACCTCGGCTTCTTCGCCGCGTCCGAAAGCCTCGTCGCCAACAACATTGTGCTGGCAATCTACCGCCACCTCACCAATCCGGAATGCCGGCAATATCTCTTGCGGCAGGCATTCGAGGAAGCCGTGCATACCCATACCTTCCAGTACATCGTCGAAAGCCTTGGCTTGGATGAGGGCGAGCTGTTCAACATGTACCGCGAGGTGCCTTCCATCACCGACAAGGCGGCGTGGGCGCTCAAGCATACGCAGCACCTCGACGATCCCGACTTCAAGACCGGCACGCCGGAGGCTGATCAGGCCTTCCTGCGCGATCTCGTCGCCTTCTATGTCATCTTCGAGGGCATGTGGTTCTACACAGGATTCGCGCAAATCCTCTCGCTCGGCCGGCGCAACAAGATGGTGGGGATCGCCGAGCAGTACCAGTACATCCTGCGCGATGAATCCATTCACCTCAATTTCGGCATCGACGTCATCAACCAGATCAAGATCGAGAATCCGCATCTATGGACCAGGTCGTTCCAGGATGAAATCCGCGCCATGGTGCGCGAGGCGGCCGAACTGGAAGCGGCCTATGGCCGGGACACCATGCCGCGCGGTTTCCTCGGCCTGAATGCTGCGCTGTGCGAGACCTACATGCATTTCATCGCCAACCGCCGCTGCGCCCAGCTTGGCTTAGCGCCGGTATTTGCGGAAACGGAAAATCCATTCCCGTGGATGTCGGAGGCGATGGACTTGAAGAAGGAAAAGAACTTTTTCGAGACGCGCGTGATCGAATACCAGAACGGCGGCGCGTTGAACTGGGAGTGAGCAGCCAATAAAGCAAAATCCGCGCAAGCTCCTCACGGAGTTTGCGCGGATTGTTTGGAAAGACTCTTTAAGCCGCGGCGTTCGGGAAACGGTAGCTCTTGAACTGATCGCGCAGCGCCGTCTTCAAAATCTTGCCGGTGGCGGTGTGCGGGATGCCTTCGACGAAGGCGACGTCGTCGGGCATCCACCATTTGGCGATCTTGCCGTCCATGAATTTCAGGATCTCCTCGCGCGTGGCGCTCTGGCCCTGCTTGAGCTGCACGATCAAGAGCGGACGCTCGTCCCATTTGGGATGATAGACGCCGATTACGGCGGCTTCCGCCACGGCGGGGTGGCCGACCGCGAGGTTTTCCAGATCGATCGAGGAAATCCACTCGCCGCCCGACTTGATCACGTCCTTGGAGCGATCGGTGATCCGCATGTAGCCGTGCGGGTCGATGGTGGCGACGTCGCCGGTGTCGAAATAGCCGTCCTCGTCGAGGATATCCATGTCGACCTTGAAATAGGCCTTGGCCACCGCGGGGCCGGACACCTTGAGCCGGCCAAAAGTCTTGCCGTCCCACGGCAGCTCCTTGCCGGCATCGTCGGTGATCTTCATCTGCACGCCGTAGGGCGGGAAACCCTGGGTTTGCAGGATGTCGAGCTGTTCCTCGCCGGCGAGCTCGGCGAACGGCGGCTTGAGCGCCGCCAGCGTGCCGAGCGGGCTCATCTCGGTCATGCCCCAGGCATGGCGCACGGTCACGCCCATGTCGACGAACGCCTTGATCATGGAGCGCGGCATCGCCGAGCCGCCGCAGACCACGAATTCGAGCAGCGGCAGTTTCAGATTGTTCGCCGCCATGTGGTTGAGCAGCATCAGCCACACCGTCGGCACGCCGGCGGTGTGCGTCACCTTCTCGGTGTCGAGCAGCTCATACACGGAGGCGCCGTCGAGCTTCATGCCGGGCATCACCAGCTTGGTGCCCATCGCGGGCGCGGAGAACGCAATGCCCCAGCTATTGGCGTGGAACAGCGGCACCACCGGCAGCATGACATCGCTCGCGGAGGTGCCGAGCGCGTCCTTTGAGTTGGCCATGAAGGAGTGCAGCACGTTCGAACGGTGCGAATAGAGCACGCCCTTCGGGTCGCCCGTGGTGCCCGAGGTGTAGCACATGGCGGCCGCGGTATTCTCGTCAAAGTCCTGCCATTCGAAGTTGCCGTCGGCCTGCGCAAGCCATTCCTCATAGGCGACCGCGTTCTTCAGCGTGGTCTGCGGCATGTGCGCCTTGTCGGTCAGTACGATGAAGCGCTCGACGCTGGGCAGCTTGTCGGCGAGCTTCTCCAGCAGCGGCACGAAGGTGATATCGGTCATCACCACGCGATCCTCGGCGTGGTTGACGATCCAAGCGATTTGTTCCGGGAACAGGCGCGGATTGACGGTGTGGCAGATCGCGCCGATGCCCATGATGCCGTACCAGCATTCGAGATGGCGGGCGGTGTTCCAGGCGATGGTGGCGACGCGGTCGCCGAGCTTGATGCCGTCGCGTTGCAGCATCTGCGAAACTTTCAGCGCGCGCTTGTGAATTTCGGCATAATTGGTCCGGACGATGGGACCTTCGACCGAGCGGGTGACGACTTCCTGTGTGCCATGATACTTGGCCGCGTGCTCGATAATCCGGTGGCACAGCAAAGGCCAATCTTGCATCAAACCACGCATCCGAAAGCTCCTCCTGGACGTTATGTTGTTGCCCCGCCGATTTCCGCGCGGTCTGGCGGTAAGGCTTGGAATTGTCATGAACTTTAGCGCGGAGAAATCAAGCCCGAAATGGCCTTTTGGCCGCTTTGGCCGCGCCGCGGCGGCAATGGTTACCGTTGTCGTGCTGCTGGCTGCGCCGGCAACCCCCGCTTTGGCGCGCAAGGCGAGCCATGACATCTGGGGCGACCTGTTCGGAGGAAGGCCGCCAAAGCTGCGCGGGACCCAGCATCACCGCGCCGCAGTTCCGTTGCCGCGCCCGCGCCCGGCGGAGGCGCCGTCCGCGCAGCCGGAGAAAAAGGAGGCCGAAAAGCCGGCCGCCAAGGATGCCGACAAGAAGGACGCCGACAAGAAAGATGCCGACAAGCCGGCCGAGCAGGCCGCCCCCGCGCCGCAGCCGTCGGCCTGCCGGCTGGCGCTGACGGATCAGATCGCGATCGCGCCCAGCATTCCCGACATCAAGGGTCCCGGTGGGTGCGGCGGTGAGGATCTGGTGCGGCTGGAGGCGATCGTGCTGCCGGACAAGCGCCAAGTGCCGGTGAAACCGGCGGCCATCCTCCGCTGCAAGATGGCGACCGCGATCGCCGAATGGATCCGTGCCGACATCGCGCCGCTCACCGCAAAGGTCGGCAGCCCGATCAGCGAGCTCGACAATTTCGATTCGTACGAATGCCGTGGCCGCAACCGTGTCGCCGGTGCGCTGTTGTCGGAGCACGGCCGCGCCAATGCGCTCGACGTGCGCGCCTTCAAGCTGGCGAACGGCCGCTCGATCTCGCTGACCGATCGCACGGTGGCGCGGGAGGTGCGCGAAAGCGTGCTGCATTCGGCCTGCACGCGCTTTTCGACCGTGCTCGGACCGGGCTCGGACGGCTACCACGAGGACCACGTTCATCTCGACGTGATGGAGCGGCGCAACAATTATCGCATCTGCCAATGGGATGTGTGGGATCCGCTGCCGCAGGTGGCGCCGCTGATGCCGGCCGTCCGGCCCGAGGAAGCGCCGCCGCGCGAGGTCGCGGAGAAATCGGACGGCAAGGTGAAAGCCAAGTCCAGCGATGAGGAGGACGACGAGGCCAAGCCGGAGCCGGCCAAGCCTGAGCCCAAGAAAACAAAGAAGCAGGCAACAAAAAAGCGCCGCTAAGGCTGGCGCTTTTCGTCTGTTCGCGCCTCTGTGCCGCGCTATTGGATCATCGGGCCGCTGCTGCCGCCCTGTAGCGCCATCTGCGAATTGAAGGGCGAGTCGCCCGCCTTGGGGGCGAGCACCACCACGACGGTGCCGACGCCAACACGATCGTAGAGGTCGATGACGTCCTCATTGGTCATGCGGATGCAGCCCGAGGAGATCGAGGCGCCGATATATTCCGGCTGGTTGGTGCCGTGAATCCGGAACAGCGTGTCCTTGCCGCCCGAATACAGATAGAGCGCGCGCGAGCCCATCGGATTGTCAGGACCCGGCGGCACATAGGTCGGCACGCCGAGCCGCGAAATCTCGCTCTTGGTCGGATGCCAGGCCGGCCACTCGGTCTTGCTGCCGACCTTGGCGATGCCGGACCAGGCCATGGCTTCCTCGCCCACGGTGATGCCGTAGCGGATCGCCTTGCCGTCCTTCTGCACGAGATAGAGGTAGTGGTTGTCGGAATCGACCACGATGGAGCCGGGCAATTCCTTGCGGTGATAGTCGACGATCGCGCGGCGGAACGGCTCGGCGACCGGCACCTTGGCGTAGGTGACCTTTGCCAGCATCTCCTTGTCGCGGGGCTTGAAATTGGCGGTGTTGGTCGCCTCCCAGGTGGTGGCCTGCATGCAGCCCGAGAGCATCAGGCCCGCAGCCAGGATTCCCAGTCTTGTTTTGAGCGACGACATTGCACACTTCCGGTCAAGATTTACGTCCGCTGCGACAATATGAGCGCTTGAAACGCAACGGAATCTTTAAACCGATTATCGCCCAGGTTGCTGACAATTCCCAGTGATTGGTCGACCACCCTGTGCCGCAGCACGCTGGCTGTGGCCTTTTTGTCGCAGGGGGATGCCGGCAAGCGTTAGCTCTCCGCGCAAAGAGCGTTAGCCATCCGCACAAAGAAAAACGCCGGCAGAGCCGGCGTTCCTGATTCCGTTATGAGGCGCCGAAGCGCGCTATTGCACCTGCGGCATGCCGGTATTGCCGAGCGCCATCTTCGAATTGTAGGGCGAGTCGCCGTGCTTGGGATCGAGCACGACCACGATCGTGCCGACCTTCACGCGGCTATAGAGGTCGATGACGTCCTCGTTGGTCATGCGGATGCAGCCCGAGGAGATCGACGCGCCGATATATTCCGGCTGGTTGGTGCCGTGGATGCGGAACAGGGTGTCGCGGCCGCCCTGATAGAGGTAGAGCGCGCGGGCGCCGAGCGGGTTGTCGACGCCGCCGGGCACCGAGGCCGGCAGGCCTTCGATTCGCTTATGGATGTCGGCGGTCGGCGTCCATTTCGGCCATTCCGCCATGTTGCCGACCTTGGCGATGCCGGAGAAGGCCAGCGCTTCCTCACCGACCGTGATGCCGTAGCGGATCGCCTTGCCGCCGTCCTGCACCAGATAGAGGTAATGGTTGTCGGAATCGACCACGATGGAGCCGGGCAGCTCCTTGCGGTGATAGTCGACGATCGCACGGCGGAACGGCTCGTTGACGACCTTGGCGTATTTCGCCTTCGCGAGTTGCGCCTTGTCGGCCGGTTTGAGCGAACTCTCCGGAGCGGCCTGGTAGGTCGCGGTCTGCATGCAGCCCGAGAGCATCAGGCCGGCAACCAGGATTCCCAATCTTGTCATCAGCGACGACATGTTCAGTTCCAATCAAAAGCCTGCATTGCATGCGCCAAGGATGCGCTGCAAACGCCACAAATTCATTAAGCGCATTATCCCCGATAGCCGCCATAATTCCAGAACTTAGGGACTTGTCCTGTGCTGCAAACGGCCGCCTGTGTCCTTTCTGCCGCAGCGCGGCCGCCCGGGGGCTGATTTTTGTGCAAAGCGGCCACGGCTCGCCGAACCGGGGCCACCGTGTCGCCATTCGGTCGCCATAATGGTGGACCGGCGGTTAACCGTCATGAAGCGCTTGCCAGAATCGCGCTAAGTCGGGTTGGGTGCCCGAGGGGCGCCCACCAAGAGTGCCTGAGTACCCCTGCCGGAGTTGCCCATGTTTTCCGTGTACGTCCCCTCCGATTTTTCCCTCAAAAAGGCGGTCGCCGCCGATCTCGCCGCGCTGCCGGAAAACGCGGTCTGGATCGACCTCGTCAAGCCGAGCCCGGAGGAGGACAGGGCGGTCGAACGGCTGGCGGGAATCGCGGTCCCGACCAGGGACGAGATGCAGGAAATCGAGATTTCCAGCCGCCTCTATATCGAGAACAGCGCCCGCTACATGACGGCGACGCTGATGTGCCAGTCCGACACCGACATGCCCAAGACCACGGCGGTCACCTTCATCCTGGCCGGCCATCGGCTGGTGACCGTGCGCTACGACGATCCAAAGCCCTTTGCGCTGGTCGAGCACAAGCTGGCGCGCTCCTGTTCGCCGAGCATTACCGGCGAGATGGTGCTGATGGAATTGCTGGACGCGGTGATCGACCGCTGCGCCGACATTCTGGAACGGGTCGGCGCGGAGATCGACACCGTCTCGCACGACATCTTCGAGCCCGAGAGCGAGCGCCACGGCCAGGCCAAACGATATTCGCAGATCCTGATCGCGATCGGGCGCAAGGGCGACCTGACCTCGAAAGTCCGTGAGAGCCTGGTCTCGATCGGCCGTCTCGTCACCTTCATGTCGGCCGTGATGGAAGGCGTCAAATGGTCCAAGGACATGCGCGAGCAACTCAAGACCATGCAGCGCGACGTGGCCTCGCTCACCGACCACGCCTCCTATCTCTCGAACAAGATCACCTTCGTGCTGGACGCCATGCTCGGCGTGGTTAATCTCGAGCAGAACAACATCATCAAGCTGTTCTCGGTGATGGCCGTGGTGCTGATGCCGCCGACCCTGATCGCCTCGATCTACGGCATGAACTTCAAGCGGATGCCCGAGCTGGATTGGGCGCACGGCTATCCGATGGCGCTGGTGATGATGCTGGCGGCGGCGGTGGTGCCGTACTTCGTCTTCAGGTGGAAGAAGTGGCTGTAGGGCACGCTTAACAGTGTGTTGTCCGAAACCGATGCGCCGGGCAACCATCTTCCAGAAAGCATTCATAGCCGCGGCATCAACGCGACAGAATTGTTGTCCCAACGCGTCAAAAATCCGGTGAAATGCGTTGATGAAAAGGCGTAGCCGGCGGTTCCGTCCGCCGCAATTCCTCCGCTAAAATTTGAGCGGTGCGCTGAACGTTTGAGCGAAAACTTTCTGTCATAAAACCTGCCTCAGGCCGCGAGGACAACAATGGTTCAGAAAGTCATAACTTCAGAGCGCAACGTCATCGACTTCGCGCGCTTTCAAAAGGGCCGCGGCGCTGCCGAAAGGATGCCGGCCATGTCGGCGCGGATTTGCCGGCACTGCGGCGCGGCTTTGCTCGACGGCGAGAACGAAGACGAATGCTCCAGCGCGTTCAATTTCAGCGTGCGCACGGTCGATACGGTGAGCCTGCGCTGGCAGGCCGCTCAAATCCTGCGCGGGCTGGTTTGAGCAGCCGCGTACTGGCGTCATTGTGAGGGCCGCGCATTGCGCGGCATCTCGGGGACGGATTTGCGGATTGCGATCCATGCGGCATGCGGGTCCATTCGCCGCCGCGCTGCCTATCGTCGTGCCACCTGCGCCGACGCCACGAACACCTCCGTGATGACGCCGTTGCGGCTCGAGGGAAGCAGGCGCTGCGCGACATCATCAAGCATCGCCGATGCCTTGTCTCCGAGCACCCCGGGCGAGGACGATGAGAACGTCAGCACGCGCCGCGCCAGGTCGGTCACGCTGATCTCCTGGCTGGCCTCGACCGCGACCGGGTCTGCGAGTTGGAATCGCGTGCCGCGAAAGAAGGCGGCAAGGTCCCGATGGGTTCGCGCGCCGCTGCTCGACTCCGACCACAAGCGTTCCTGCGACCAGGCGTGCCGGGCCTTGTTGTATTCGTCGAGCCACGGGTTACGTCCGTCGGCTGCGGTATGGGAGGAGCATACGAGGATGACGCCTTCGGGCGCGACCAGCCGCTCGAACAGCGCGAGCGTGGCATCGCGCTCCATCCAGTGCAGCGCCCGCCCGACCGTGACGACGTCGAAACTGCCGATATCGGCAGGCAACTCTTCGGCCTTGCCCTCGATCAGGGTGAGGCTTCGCGAAGCCCGCACCGCCGCTGCGCTCGCGGCGGCGATCATCGCGGGCTCGGGATCGACGCCGACGATGCGGCCGACATAGGGGGCAAAGCCGAGCGCCAGCAGGCCGGGGCCGGTCCCGAGGTCGATCAGCGCGTGCTCGCTCCGGAAGCCGAGTTGCTCAGCGACGCGGCGGAAGAAAGCGGGCGGATAGGGCGGCCGCAATTCTTCGTACAGCGCAACGGTGGTAGCGAAACGTCCCATCTCGAGGGGGGATTCCTTCAATGGGCCGGGGGGCGCCGCGGGGGCGACGGCGGCGGTCACATCATACGTGCTGGCCGCCGTTGATGTGAATTTCGGCGCCGTTCACATATGATGACGTTTCCGTGCACAGCACATAGATGATCTTTGCGACCTCATCCGGCGTGCCGAGGCGATGCATCGGGATCTGCTGGTCGACGATCTTCTCCGTGCCCGGCGACAGGATCGAGGTGTCGATCTCGCCCGGCGCGATCGCGTTGACGCGCACGCCGACGCGGCCGAAGTCGGACGCCATCTCGCGCGTCAGGGAGGCGAGCGCGGCTTTCGACGTCGCATAGGCCGCGCCCGCGAAGGGATGCACGCGCGAGCCGGCGATCGAGGTGACGTTCACCACCGAGCCTTTGGCCGCCTTCAGTTCCTCGATCAGGCCGCGTGCGATCATGATCGGCGCAAAGAAGTTGACCGCGAACACATGCGTCCAGGTGTCGAGGTCGGTGTCGACGCTGCCGAGCCGCTTGCCGCCCGGCGCCTTGGGCGAGATCGCGGCGTTGTTGACCAGCGCATGCAGCACGCCGCCTTCGAGCCGGCGGCGGATTTCCGAAATCGCACGCGTCGTATCGTCGTGGTCGGCGAGATCGACCTGGATATGATCCTCAGGCCCCGCGTCCCACGGGCAGTCCTCGGGGAAGGCGTGCCGCGAGCAGGTGATGACGCGCCAGCCCGCCGAGGAGAAGCGGATGACGGTGGCATGGCCGATGCCGCGGCTGGCTCCGGTCAGAAGCAGCGTGCGCCGCGGCGTGTTGGCGGAACTTACCATCTACTGTTCTCTCGTTCTCCGTCATGCCCGGGGCATCGACGTTCTTCTCTTTGTCTCGGCCAAAAACGTGGATGCCCGGCTCAAGGCCGGGCATGACGGCTTCCTACGGATAGAGCCGCACCTTGCTCCAGGGCTGGTTGGCCCCCTCGCGGCGGAATTCGATGCGGTCGTGCAGGCGGAAGGGGCGGTCGTGCCAGAATTCGAAACGCTGCGGCGCGATGCGCCAGCCGCTCCAGCCCGGCGGCCGCGGCACCTCGCCGATGACATGCTTGGCGGCGACCAGCGCGATCGCCTGCTCGAACGCAAAGCGACTCTCCAGCGGCTGCGACTGCTTGCTGGCCCAGGCGCCGATCTGCGCCTGCTTGGGGCGGGTGGCAAAATATTCATCCGCTTCCTTGTCCGTCACCGGGGTCACCGGCCCGCGGATGCGCACCTGGCGGCGCAGCGACTTCCAGTGAAACAGTAACGCGGCCTTAGGATTTGCGGCGAGTTCGCGGCCCTTTGCGCTGGCAATGTGGCTGTAGAAGACAAAGCCCTCGGCATCGTAACCTTTCATCAACACCATTCGCAGGTCGGGCAGGCCGTCGGCATCGACGGTCGCGAGCGCCATTGCATTGGGATCGTTCGGTTCGGCCTTCACGGCTTCCGCAAACCACTCGGCGAACAGCGCGAACGGTTCTTCGGCAGCGGTGAAATCACCGGATTTTAACGGTGTTGGGGTTTTGATGGAGGTTGTGTCCGTCATGTCCGGAGTCCCCAGTTGCGCTCGGTTGCGTCCCAGTACGCGTTGCAGTCGTTCTATGGGCTCAGCCTATATAGGACATGGGGACGCGTTGGCCTATCGGCGATCCGGCCTGCCGGCACCCTCGTTACTCTGTTTCTAATCGGGGTGGGCTCGGGCGGCTGTAGCTTTTCGCGCTCCGATGGCGGCTTCTTCTCCTCCAAGGCCGAAGACAAGGAGGTGACGGGGTCGCTGCCGGCCAAGGAGCCGGTGCCGACCGAGACCGACATGGCCTTTGCACGCACCGCCGCTTCCGATGTGCTGACCAAGGGCGACAAGGATTCCAGCCAGCCCTGGGAAAACCCTGAAACCGGCGCCCGCGGGTCGGTGACGCCGCTGGCGGCGGCCTATTCGTCTGACGACGGACGCACCTGCCGGGATTTCCTGGCAAGCTACGTCAACGGCCGTACCGAAAGCTGGCTGCAAGGCGCCGCTTGCAAGGCGAGCCAGGGCCGGTGGGAAATTCATACGCTAAAGCCTTGGCGACGCAGCTAGACTATAATGCGAGGCTGAAAAGGCAGTTGCAAAAATGCCACGGAGCCCCCAGATGAAGGCGAGGTGGATAAATTTGCCCCAAATTTGAGACCGGAATTCCCGTGAAGGAGACGTAACGTATGCGCGACCCCTATGAGGTCCTGGGGGTGCAGCGGAGCGCCAGCGCTGCGGCGATCAAGAGCGCCTATCGCAAGCTGGCCAAGAAGCATCACCCTGACAACAACAAGAACGATCCGAAGGCGGCTGCGCGCTTTGCCGAAATCAACTCGGCGAACGAGATCGTCGGCGACGAGGAAAAGCGCAAGCAGTTCGATCGCGGCGAGATCGACGCCGAGGGCAAGCCGCGCTTCCAGGGTTTTGGCGGTGGCGATCCGCGCGGCCGTGCGGGTCCCGGCGCAGGCCCCGGCGGTTTTGAGTCCTACACCTTCCGCACCGGCGGCGGTGGGCCCGGCGGCATGGGCGGCGGAAACTTCGAAGACATCCTCAACAGCATGTTCGGCGGCGCCGCGCGTGGCGCTCGCCCTGGCGCCGGCGGCAGCCCGTTCGAGTTCGACACCGGCGGCATCGGCATCGACCTCGATCTCAACGTCGCCATGACGGTGTCGCTGGAAGAAGCGGTGAATGGCGCCGAGAAACGCGTGCGGCTGCCGACCGGCAAGGAGCTCAATGTCAAGATTCCCGCCGGCGTCACCAGCGGCCAGCAGATCCGGCTGAAGGGGCAGGGCGAGACCGCGCCCGGTCACCGGCCCGGCGATCTGTTGATCACCGTCTCGATCGCACCGCACCCGTTCTTCAAGGTCGACGGCAGCGACCTCAGGGTCGATCTGCCGATCACGCTCTACGAAGCCGTGCTCGGCGGCAAGGTCCGTGTGCCGACGCTCGGCGGCGCGGTCGAACTGTCGATCCCGAAAAACACCTCGAGCGGACGCACCTTTCGCCTCAAGGGCAAGGGGCTGCCGAAGGCAGGTGGAACCGGCGATCTGTTCGTGACCACTAAAATTATCCTGCCCGACGGGAACGACTCCGATCTCGAGCAATTGATGCAGAAGTGGCGCGATGGGCACCCGTACAATCCACGCAGCGATCTCGGCTGAGTTTTTTGCTGGTCTTCTGAAACCAGATTGAACCCCGGCCGTATCGCGTTTCGTGGGAGTTCGCTTGCGGCGCGGATGGGTGTTTCGTTCGCGCGAGAGCCGCTAGATTTGGCGAGACCCCCAAAGGGGTGCGGCCTCGAAAGGGGGACCAGCGCGGTACCAAACCCCGATCGAGGCCGCTTGCGCCGATCGGCGGATCGAACGCTGCTCATTTTCTCGTGATGTTCCGGTGCGATAATGAGACGCACCGATGGTTTCATTCCAGATTTTCGATGTCCGAATTGGGACAGGGAGCATGACTGGCTTCGGAGGCGGCTGCGCCCGCAGTGCACGCGCATGATAGCCGCAGACCCGCCATACACCGGCCACGGCTAGGGCGGATCAACCGCTTTTCTTGTCCATCTGATCGTAGATCAGCCGCGCGACCTGTTTCAGCCGCTCCTTGTCGGCGGGACCGCTCACGACGTAGCCGACACCATCGTCCGACCAGAACACAGCGCCGCTGTTCTCGGCCGTGGTGAAGCGCATCTGCGCCGTATCGACCTTTGCCTTCGCGGCATAGAACGTGAACCGCTCGCCGGACGGGCCCTCATACATCATGAACGAGGCGGGCCCGTTGGGGCCGGGCAACAGTCGTCCGCCGATCAGCTTCAGGCCGCTGCCGTCAAGCTCGGGGGCGCGGACGATCCAGCCGCAGCGCTTGGTCAGCCATTGCTGGAGATGCGCGCGCTCGCTGCCCGGCACTTCGACGGGATGGCGGACCTCCACGACATACAGCTTGTGCGCATCCATCGCCTCCAGCGTCAGGGTCTGGATGGCCGACGGCGTGGAGGCCTGGCCATGCGCGATCCAGCCGGCGCTGCCGCCGGCGGCGAAGGCGACCAGCGCCGCGGCCGCCGCGCCATAAAGCCAGCGGCGCGGCCGCTGCACGAGTTGCTCGATCTCCAGCCGCTTCGGCACGGCCTCGTCGAGCACGGAGTCGTAGCGGGCATGCAGCATCTCCGCCATCGTGCGCCATGACTGCACCCGTTCGCCGTCATCGGGATGCGCCGTCAGCCACGCCTCGACGTCGCCGCGGCGCTCGGCCGGCAGTTCGTTGTCGACGTAAGCATGCAGCTCGTCTTCGGTGACGGGAATTTTGGGGTCGGTCATATCAGCGGTCTCTGTCCAATCTCGAAAAATCTCTCGGTGTTGCAACTGCCATCACTTCACCCGCCTGAGCGCAGCGCGCTCGCCCTCGAGCGAAGCCTTCACATGGGCGCGAGCCCGGGCAAGCCGCGACATCACGGTGCCGATCGGCACGCCCTGGATGTCGGCGACCTCGCGGTAGCTGAGGCCCTCCAGCATCACCAGCAGCAGCACCGCGCGCTGCTCTTCCACCAGCGTCGACAGCGCACGGGCGATATCGCGGCCCTCCGCCTCGGTGCCGCTGGCGTCCGGATTGTTGTCCAGCAGCGGCATGAATTGCGGGCGCCTCGCCAGCGAGCGCCGCCTGTTCTTGTTCAGGTTGGTCAGGATGGTGTAGAGCCAGCTCCTGACGTCGCCGCCGAGAAACAGTTTTTCCGAGCGCAACGCGCGCACCAGCGTGTCCTGTACCAGATCGTCGGCGATATCTGCATCGCGCGCCAGCGCCCGCGCATAACGGCGGAGCGCCGGAATCATGGCTTCGACACTCTGACGAAACGCAGTCATCGACAATGGTCCGAATTTCAGGAAGCGCTCGCGCGCCTCATCCAACATAACACCCTAATGACGGAACTATTCCGGCTGCGCGCGTTCGTCGCAAACAGCGTTAATCGCGCTCCGATTCGGGCTTTCCCGCGCCGGAGCGCTGGTGTACCCCCAGATGACGGATCAAGCGAGGCAAAAACGGATGGCGCAAACTTCGGGTCTGATGCAGGGCAAGCGCGGGGTGATCCTGGGCGTTGCCAACAACCGCTCGATCGCCTGGGGCATCGCCAAGGCATGCCAGGAGGCTGGTGCACAAGTCGCGCTGACCTGGCAGGGCGAGGCGCTGAAGAAGCGCGTCGAGCCGCTGGCAAAGGAGCTCGGCGGCATCCTGCTCGGCCATTGCGACGTCACCGATCCCGCCACCATCGACGCCGTCTTCGCCGAGCTCGAGAAGCAATGGGGCACGATCGATTTCGTGGTGCACGCGATCGCCTTCTCGGACAAGGACCAACTCGAGGGCCGCTATCTCGACACCACGGCGGACAATTTCTCGAAGACGATGCTGATCAGTTGCTACTCGCTGACCGCAATCACCCAACGCGCCGAGAAGCTGATGACATCAGGCGGCTCGATCCTGACGCTGACCTATTACGGCTCCGAAAAGTGGATGCCGCACTACAACGTGATGGGCGTGGCGAAGGCGGCGCTGGAGGCCAGCGTGCGTTATCTCGCCGCCGATCTCGGCAAGGACAATATCCGCGTCAACGCGCTGTCGGCCGGTCCCATCAAGACGCTGGCCGCGGCGGGCATCGGCGACTTCCGCTATATGCTGAAGTGGAACGAGCTCAATTCGCCGATGCGGCGCACGGTGAGTCTCGAGGAGGTCGGCGCGAGCGCGCTGTACCTGCTGTCGGACCTGTCGCGCGGCGTCACCGGCGAGGTGCACCATGTCGATTCCGGCTATCACATCGTCGGCATGAAGCATCCCGACGCGCCGGATATTTCGCGGACGCAGGATTAGCCGCTATCAGCCATGCCCGCGCCTGTTATCTACTACATCCGCCATGGCGAGACGGAATGGAACGCGACCGGCAGGCTACAGGGCACGCAGGACATTCCGCTCAATGCGCTCGGCCGCAAGCAGGCGGCGCATGCCGGCGAGGTGCTCACCGGCCTGTTCGCGCGCGACGGCCGCGACAGAAACGATCTTGCCTATGTCGCCAGCCCGCTCGGCCGCGCGCGCTCGACCATGGATTTCGTGCGCGAGGTGCTCGGCCTTGCGCCGGGCGAATATTCGCTCGACGACCGCCTGCGCGAGATCGGATATGGCGAATGGGAAGGCTCGACGCTGGCCGAGATGGAGGCAAAGGATCCCGCCTTCTACGCCAAGCGCCTGACCGAGAAGTGGACGATGTCCTCGCCCGGCGGCGAGACCTATGCCTCGGTGCAGCTCCGGATGCGCGACTGGTACGATTCCTTGAAGGCCGACACCGTCGCCGTTGCCCATGGTGGCACCTGCCGCGCGCTAATGGTGGCGCTCGGCCACGAGACCCCGCAAAGCGCGGCAGACCTCTTCATCGAGCAGGGCGCGGTCTACGTGTTCGGCAACGGGAGCCTTACGAAACATAGTTAAGGGCAGGCGGTGTGCGCCCCAACCGCGCTGTCGTGCCCGGGCTCGTCCCGGGCATCCACGTCTTTCGGAGCGCGTGGCCAAGACGTGGATGGCCGGGACAAGCCCGGCCATGACGAAGGTGAGAGGTCATTTGACCCTCAAACCGTTGCGAGTTACCACCAACGTTGACAAGCAACATCAGCGCGAACCAGTACCAATGTCCTTCAACACCTTCGGCCACATGTTCCGCGTCACGACCTTTGGCGAGAGCCACGGGATCGCGATCGGCTGCGTGGTCGACGGCTGTCCGCCGCTGATCCCCCTGACCAACGAGGACATCCAGCTCGATCTCGACCGCCGCCGTCCCGGCCAGTCGCGCTTCACCACGCAGCGGCAGGAGCCGGATGCGGTGAAAATCCTGTCCGGCGTGATGGCCCACCCGGAGACCGGCGTGCAGGTGACGACAGGCACGCCGATCGCGCTGTTGATCGAGAACACCGACCAGCGCTCGAAGGACTATTCCGAGATCAAGGACAAGTTCCGGCCCGGCCACGCCGACTTCACCTATGAAGCCAAATACGGCCTGCGCGATTATCGCGGCGGCGGCCGCTCCTCCGCGCGCGAGACGGCGACACGCGTGGCGGCCGGCGCCATCGCGCGAAAAGTTCTGCCCGAGGTGAGGGTGCGCGGCGCGCTGGTGCAGATGGGTCCGCACAAGATCGACCGCGCCAAGTGGGACTGGGACGAGATTGCAAGGAATCCGTTCTTCTGTCCGGACAAGGAAAAGGCGGCATTCTTCGAAAGCTATCTCGACGGCATCCGCAAGGCGGGCTCATCGATCGGCGCCGTCATCGAGGTAGTCGCCGAAGGCGTGCCGCCGGGACTGGGCGCGCCGATCTACGCAAAACTCGACGGCGATCTGGCGGCGGCGATGATGAGCATCAATGCGGTGAAGGGCGTCGAGATCGGCGCGGGCTTTGGCGCGGCGGAATTGTCCGGCGAAGAGAACGCCGACGAGATGCGCACCGGCAATAACGGCACGCGCTTTCTGTCGAACAATGCCGGCGGCATTCTGGGCGGCATCTCCACCGGGCAGCCGGTGGTGGTGCGTTTCGCAGTGAAGCCGACCTCCTCGATATTGTCGCCGCGGAAAACCGTCGACCGCTCCGGCCACGACACCGACATCATGACCAAGGGCCGCCACGATCCCTGCGTCGGCATCCGCGCGGTGCCGGTCGGCGAAGCCATGATGGCGTGCGTGCTGGCCGATCACCTGCTCAGGCATCGCGGGCAGGTCGGCGGCTAGCGGGGCTGTCTTGACGTTGTCGCAAGTAGCGACGCTAATGCCTTCATGCTGGACGCAGTTGAACTTCAAAAACTCTCCGACTGGCTGATCGACGGCGCGAGGTCGGTATCCAACCCCGCGGAAGCGATGGCGGAGAGCTGCGAGCGGCTGGTCAAGGCGGGCATTCCGCTCTGGCGCGTCGGCGTGTTCGTGCGCACCCTGCATCCCGAGATTTTCGGCCGCAATTTCATCTGGAAGCCCGGCGCCGAAGTCGAGATCGGCACGGTCGATTTCGGCATCCTGGATTCGCCCGGATTTCACTCGAGCCCGCTCTCGATTGTTTTCACTCAGGGACTGGAAGTGCGCGCCCGCGCGGACGATCCCGCAAGCGACCGTTTTCCGATCGTCGCGGAGCTGCGCACCGAGGGCGTCACCGATTACGTCGCGCTGCCCGTGCCGTTCACGGACGGCGCCGTCAATGCCTCGAGCTGGACCACCAGGCAGGCGGGCGGCTTTACCGACGAGCAGCTCGCCGCGCTGCGCGCCATCATCAGACCGCTGGCACGCTATATCGAGATCGTCAGCCTGCGCCGCACCGCCACCATGCTGCTCGACACCTATGTCGGCAATCGTGCCGGCGAAAAGATCATGGGCGGCCAGATCCGTCGCGGCCACAACGAGACCATGAACGCCGCGATCTGGCTGTCGGATCTGCGCGGCTTCACCGCGCTGTCGGACCGGCTGCCGGCGGAGACCGTGGTCGACATCCTCAACCAGTATTTCGATTGCCAGGTCGCCTCGATCCGCGATCACGGCGGCGAGGTGCTGAAATACATGGGCGACGGCCTGCTCGCGGTGTTTCCGGTCGACGAATATGTCGGCGACGAGCAGCAGGTCTGTAGCCGCGTGCTGGAAGCGGCGCGGGAATCCCGCGCCAGCGTCGAGGCGCTGCAATATCCGGTCAATGGCGGCATCGAGCGTTTCCGCTTCGGCGTCGCGCTCCACCTTGGGCGAATCCTCTACGGCAATATCGGCGGCGGCAACCGGCTCGACTTCACCTGCATCGGGCCGGCGATCAATCTGGCGGCGCGGCTGGAGAAGCTGACCGGAAAGCTGCATCGCACCGTGGTGGCGTCCGAAGGCTTTGCCGGCATCTGCCCGGGCGGCTGGAGCGATCTCGGCGAATTTCCGGTGGCCGGCTTTTCGAAGGCCGCGCGGGTGTTCGGGCTGGTGGAGGAGGGCGCGGCCGCCCAGGCGGACGAAGTGTAACGATTGGTTAACCATGTCTGTTTAACTGTCGTTTACCTTTTCCTCGCGGTTCGAGGTTCTGCTCGTGTCCATTTCGATCGGATCAAACGCGGTTTCTCATCAGGCCTATGCCGGCAATGCCTACAGCGCTTACGGCGCGGGGAACGGCACATCGAAAGGCGCTTCGGCATCGGCGGAGAACGCCGCCGGAGTTTCATCGTCAGCGTCGACCTCGGTCACCTTGTCTGAAGAGGCAAAAGCCTACCTCGCGCGCGGCGCGGCGGCGCAGGACGATGTGCTTTCGCTGGCGACCGTGACGGCAAACGCACGGACATGGTTCGACCAGCAATACGCCTCGCTCGGGATTTCATCGGCGATGCTGGACGGGCAGGTCGCCGTCGATCTTTCCGGGCAGACCCGCGCCACGTTGTCGGCGGTGGCAGACAACAAAAACGGCCAGTTCACGGAAGACGAAGTGGCCGCCGCCGCAAAAGTCTTGCAGTCGCGATTCGATAGCGCGCTGTCGCCGCACGTCGTGATCGCCCGCCACACCGGCGACTATGCGAGCCTCTATGCAGCGGCGTCCGATTATCTCGACAAGGCGGGCCCCGACGAGAAGGCGACCAAGACCTGGCAGGACCAGAAACAGGCCGTGCAGGATGGCTGGGCCGTCGCCCGGGTGTCGTTCGGCAAGGCGCCCGACACCGGCAATGAGGACGACCCCGTCAAGGCATTGCTCAGCCAGGCCTTGGTTCAAACGCCGGCCCCCGCGGCCGGCTCGAGTCCGGACAAGCTCGCCGCCCATGCACGGGCCATGCTCGACGCACAGGCGGGCAGCGCAAAAGACAACGGCAAGGAACTGGTCTTCAACAGCGGCAGGACCACCGGACAACAGGCCGATTTCACCGATTTCGACAACCGGACCCTGGCGATCATGGCATTGAACAGCGATGCGAAATTCTCGTCGGCTGAAGCGAGTGCGGCCAAGGCCGAACTTAACCAGCGTACCCGCAGCGGCTTGCTGGCTGCTTTCAATCCGAGTTCGGGCGGCGGCGCAGGGGACGTGACGCTGGGGCTGCTTCAGCAATATCAGACGATGAGTCCGGAGGAGCGAAGCGTGCTCGGCTTCACCGACGATTATGCCAACAAGATCATGCAAAACTACCGCACGATGTCGTCGATCCAGAACAGTTTCGGCTCCAACGCCAGCGGCGGGTTGGCCGCGTATCTCTAGCGCAACCGTTATTCCTCGGGCTCGGTCGTGAACAAGAGCGGATAGCCCTTGGCGCGACCGGCATCGGTGGCGCGCGTGGCCTTGGTCTCGGCGACATCCTTGGTGAAGACGGCGACCACGCAGACGCCGCGCTGATGCGCCGTGATCATCACCTTGTAGGCCTGGTCCTCGGTCATGCGGAATTCGCCCTTCAGCACGGTGACGACGAATTCGCGCGGCGTGTAGTCGTCGTTGATCAGGATCACCTTGTGCAGGCGCGGCCGTTCGGTCTTGGTTTTGACCTTGGTTTTCGGCTTGGTGACGGTTTCAGGCATATCGGCGAAGCTCGGTCGGTTGCTCCTAGACCGCGCAGCCCGCGATCAACCGCTGCGGCACTCCGGAAGGCGTGCCGCCATGGCCTGATCGCCGCGGGACACCGCGGTCTCGATCAGTTTACAGGCTCCCGGCTTGTCCTGAAACTGGGCATTGTCCGAGAGCTTTAAGTTGATCAGCGCGGTCAGCGCGCCGGGTTCGTCGAGTTCCGCCGCCTCTACGGCGAAATAGAGCAGGCGTTTGGGATAATCGAGCCGGGCTTCCGGATTTTCGGCCAGCATCGTGAGAAGCTCGCGCTGCACGTCAACGTCCCACGCGCTGCCGAGGAAGAGCCGGCGTGCGGCCTCCTGCACGTCGTGCGGCACCAGCCTGCCTTCGAGATGGAGCCGGCCGAGTGCGGCCTCGGCCCGCGCCGTGCGGGTGGACTTCAGTAGCGACAGCGCGCGCTTCGGATCGGCAGGGCCGCCTTCGCCCGCGATCAGCATTTCCGCCAGCGGCGGAATCGCGCCGCCGGGATCGGGACGGCGGGCTTCTTCGAGAAGGTTGCGGGCGCGCACCGGGTCCTCTTTCCGGATCGCTTCGGCCAGATCGGCCTTGGCACCGAACACGCCCGCCTTGCTCAAGCGCTCCAGCAGGTCGAGGCCGCGGGCGCGTTCTTCGGGCTTGTCGGAGGTCACCAGCAGGCGGGCGAGCAATTCCAACAACCCGCCTCTGGTAGCGTCCTTGGCGGGATTGTTGACAGCGCGTTCGGCCCAGTAGCGCGCCGCGTCCGGATCGCGCTTCACGGTGGTGCCGCGGTCCAGCAGGACGGCCAGCATCTGGGTCGCAAAGGGATGGCCGAGTTGCGCGGCCATGCGCAGCGCGTGGTCGGCTTCCGCACGCGGCACCAGCGGCGTCCTGTCGAGGTCGCCGCGGTCCCACGATTTGTGCGACTCGTAGATTTGATAATACGCCTCCGGCGAGCCCTGGCTGGCCGCTTCGCGCAGGATCGCGAGTTCTTCGGGGCGCTGCTCATGGGGCTTGGCGAGCGCCATCTTGACCTTCAAGGTCAGGTCGTAGGGCGCGACGGCAAACGCCATGTCGCAGGCGGCGCGGCGCCGCTCGGTACGGCGCTGCATCTCCTCGCCGGAAAGATATTCCTTCGGGTTCTCGGACAGCTCCAGACAGACCGGGCCGACATCGGCCGGCGTCAGCGCCGGCTCGGATTTTGCCTCCTCGCTCGGCGGCGCGGGCGGCAACAGCGGCGGCAGCAGCACCGCAGCGGCAGCGCAGGCGATTGCGATGATACCCACCCACATCAGCGGCGAGGGCGCCCGGGCCGGCGGGTGTTCAACAGCGGGGATTTTCGGAAGCGTCGCCATGTCCATGCCAAAAAGCGGCATGCGCCGCGCTTTTGCCTTGGTCGCGCACGCGGCCGGTTGCGTTCAAATCCCGGCCTTGTTGCGGCATCGGTGTGCGGCGGCAGCGCAAGGCTGGCCCGGCAAACTACGGATCGGCCTAACCCAATTGTGAAGGGCAAATGATGTTCCTGCTTTGCGCGACGCGATTTGCATGTCACCATCGCATCGTACGAACGGGAGGGCCGCGATGCGCTGGTATGTCTCGATCGGAGCTGTGCTCGTCGCCGGCATCCTGGCTGGCGGCGACCTGGCCGGTGTTGCCGCGCCCAACGGCCGGGGCCAGATCGGTCCGCAACTGGTGAAGGAGGAGCATCCTTCAGTCGATGTCGAGCTGGTGCTGGCGGTCGACGTTTCCTATTCGATGGACATGGATGAGCTGGCGATCCAGCGCGAGGGTTATGCGCAGGCGATCACCTCGAAGGAATTCTTGCAGGCGCTGAAGGCCGGGCCGAACGGCAAGATCACGGTCACCTATTTCGAATGGGCCGCCTCCACCGACCAGAAACTGATCATTCCCTGGCGGGTGATCGACGGCCCTGAGTCCGCCGACGCGGTGGCCGCCGAAATCCTGAAGACGCCGATCCGCCGCGCCTCGCGCACCTCGATCTCGGGCGCGATCCAGTTCGCAGTGCCGCTGTTCGACGAAAACCAGCACCGCGGCCTGCGGCGGGTGATCGACATCTCCGGCGACGGTCCCAACAACAACGGCTCGCCGGTGACCATCGCGCGCGATGCGGCGCTGGAGAAGGGCATCATCATCAACGGTCTGCCGATCATGGTGAAGGAGCCGTCCTATTCGACGATGGATATCGACAATCTCGATATGTACTACGAGGATTGCGTGATCGGCGGTCCCGGCTCCTTCGTCGTGACGATCAAGGAGCGCGAGAAATTCAAGGAAGCGATCCGCACCAAACTGCTGCTGGAGGTTGCGGGCAAGACGCCGGATCGTCCGGTGGTGCCGACCGCCGCGCAGCAGAACCGGGAGCCGCGGGTGAATTGCATGATCGGCGAGAAGATCTGGCAGGATCGCTGGGGGCGGTAGCCTCTCACGCAAGGGTTTCCAGTTCCTGCTGCAACTCGCGCAGGATCGCGACGGCGGTTTCAAAGTCCCCGTCGCCGACGAATTGCCAGACGTCGTCAACGCGCTCCATCAGTTCCGGAAGCGTCTGTGCCAGTTTCGCAGCCTCCCTCAGCGCGCCTTTCTCGTTGATGAGATAGCGTTCGTTGAGCGCGAACAGCACTTGCGCGATGCAGGCCAGCGCCCGGTAGACGCAGCCGGCGACATGCGTTTGATCCAGCCTGACAGCGCCGAGTTCGGCATTGCCGATGCTGAACGCGATCTCCCACTGGAAGCGGCGGACCAGCGCCTCGCGCAGCGGCGGCGGATAGGGCAGGGCAAGCGATTTCAACCCGGCGACAGCGCCCTGGGGATCGTGCAGCGGCCGGCACAGCGCCGCCTCGCCGGCCCAGATCGCCGAGCAAAATCCGTGCGGATGTCCGGGTTGGTAGTCCATCGTGATTTGGCCTGAGCGGCACGCCTCGATTACCTGCGCCACCTCATCGATATTCCGGTAGAGCAGGTCGACTTTGCGGCCTTCGATCGATAGCCAGGCCCCTCCGACGATCCATCGCCCCCATTCGCCGACGGATGTAACCGTCGTGTCGGCTGCGTCGTCGGCCAAACCCTTCGCGGCCTCAAGCAGCCGCCTGGTGTCGAGCGGATCGCTCGTCCGGTAGTAAAGGCCGATATCGTAATCGGAGGCGACGTGCGCAGTCCCGCGGGCCCGCGAGCCGCCGAGCACAATCGCCGTGACGCCGGGCACCTTCGCAAGGGCCGCTACCACGCGCTCCAGCAATGGGTCGGCCTGCATGCTTGCCTCGATTTCAGCGCGAGAATCGCGCCACCAACTCGATATGTGGCGTGTGGCGGAACTGGTCGACCGGAGTGACGCCCTCGATTTTGTAGCCGCCATCGATCAAAATCTTTGCATCGCGCGCAAACGTCGCGACGTTGCAGGACACCGCGACCACGACCGGCACCTTGCTCGCCGCAAGCTGTGTCACCTGCGCCTGCGCGCCCTGGCGTGGCGGATCGAACACGACGGTGTCGTAGTCGCGCAGTTCGACCGGCATCAGCGGGCGGCGGAACAGGTCGCGGGTCTCGGCCTTGATCGGCTTCAGTCCGGAGGTGGAGGTCGCCGCCTTCTGGAGTGCGGCCACCGCGCCGGCATCGTTGTCGAAGGCGGCGATCCTCGATTTCGCCGCCAGCCGCAGCGCGAACGGGCCGACGCCGCAGAAGAGGTCGGCGATATGCTTGGCGCGCTTGCAATGCTCCAGCACCAGCGCGGCCAGCGCTTCCTCGCCGGCCGCCGTTGCCTGTAGGAACGAGCCGGGCGGCAAGGTGACCTGCGCCTTGCCGATGGTGACGACCGGTGGTGTCCGCATCAGCACGAGTTCGCCATGCCGCGTCAGCCGGGCGAGGCGATGCTTTTGCGCAATCGCCGACAGTTGGGTGATCAGCGCCGTCGAGAGCGCACCCGAGCCGCGCACATCGACATCGAGGCCGCCGTGGGTCGCCGTGACCTGGATGTCCAGCGGCTTGCCCATCCTGATCAGCGGTTCGGCGACGGCCCATGCCGCTTCGATCGCGCCGCTTAAGGCCGGATCGAGGATCGGACAGCGGTCGATGGGGATGATGTCGTGCGAGCCACCGGCCGCAAAACCGACCTTGAGGATTTCGTGCGTGCCCATCTGCGCATGCAGCGTCATGCGGCGGCGGCCTTTGCCATGGGCGTCGATTAGCGGCGCCACGTCGCAAGCAATGCCGGCCTGCGCCAGCGTCTCGATCACGATGCTGCGCTTCCAGGCGCGATACGCATCCACTTCCCAGTGCTGGATGGCGCAGCCGCCGCACACGCCGAAATGCGGACAGAACGGCGCGATCCGCTCTGTGCTGGCGCGCTCGACCTGGACCAGCCGCCGCCGGTCGGGATGGCCTGGTACCGTCTCGACGGCGACGGTCTCGCCGCCAAGCGTGTAGGGCACGTACACGCTGGTGCCGCCGGCAATGGCGACGCCGTCGCCGCGATGGCCGACATGGTCGATCAGCAGCGTTTCAGCCACGGCGCGCGCCGAGAAAGAATTCGATATTGCCGTCCCCGCCGGGAATCGACGAGGGGAATACCTGCATGTCGGTGCAGCCGAGCGACGCCGCGAACGCCATGATGTCGTCGCAGATTTCCTGATGCACCATCGCGTTGCGGATGATGCCGCGCTTCGAATGCTTTCGCTCCGCCTCGTATTGCGGCTTGATCAGCGCAAGCAGGCTCATCGGCGCGGCGGCCAGCGACAGCGCGACTGGCAGCACAGCCTTCAGCGAGATGAAGCTGACGTCGATCACGACGACATCCGGCCGCGCCGGCAGGCGCTTGTTCTCGAACTTGCGGATGTCGGTTTCTTCCATCGAGACGATTTTTGGATTGCCTTGTAGCGAATGATGCAACTGCCCGTGCCCGACGTCGATGGCGAACACCATCGCGGCACCATTGGCGAGCAGCACTTCGGTAAAACCGCCGGTGGACGCGCCGACGTCGAGGCAGATGTGGTCTTCGATCTCGATCGGATATTGCTCCAGCGCGCCGGCAAGCTTGACGCCGCCGCGCGAAACATAGGGGTGGGCGGGCTCGGCCTTGAGCACGGCGTCGGCCGCAATGACTTCGGAGGCTTTCAGGATCTGGCGGCCATTGGCGGTGACGAGGCCGGCGTCGATCGCGGCGCGCGCTCGCGCCCGGCTTTCGAACAGGCCGCGCTCGACCAGCAGCACGTCGATGCGCTTTTTCGCGACAGCGTCGCTATCGTCCGGCTTCGCCACGGTCACGCCGATCTTGCGGCCGCAAGACGCACGCAGGCCTCGAACGAGGCAAGATCGCGCCAGATATCGGCGGGCAGCTCTTGCGGCACCACCAGCGGACAGCCGTAGGAATCGAGCGCATGGATCATCATCAGATTGTCCGGATGGCCGAAATCTTCCACCGTCAGTCCGTGCATATCGATAAGCCTGCCTTCGGACGACGTTGTGACAGTGCCGAAGCGCGCCGTGCGCGCGGGATATGGGGAGGGATCGTTGCTGTAGCCAAGGCACAATTTGCCACGGCCGGCCATGTAGCCGAGTTCATAGACCGTGCCGGCGTCGGCGCCGGGCCCGCGAAACGGCGTTAAATTGGCGATGATCGCCTCGCATGCGTCCATCATCGCTTGATTGCCCTCGAATATCCGCAGCGAGGCGTCGGATGCTCCGCGATCGATGACATTGTCGAGCGGATAAAGGCCCGTCACGCCATGACGGGCGCAGATCTCGCGCTTGCGCCGGCCGATGTCGAGGGCATCCGGCAGGAACACATCGGGTCCTGCCAGATAGATTTTCATTGCGTCACCTGGTACTGCGTCTGACACCTCTCCCATAGGGAGAGGTCGGATCGCGCAGCGATCCGGTGAGGGGTTCAGGTGCCCCATGAGAGACCGTAGCCCCTCACCCGGCGCTTCGCGCCGACCTCTCCCGATGGGAGAGGTGGGGTCTGGCATTCGGTCTACGCCAGCTTGACGGTCTCGGTCTTGAAATCCTTGCCGAGCGTCTCGAACACTTTTGCGACGATGCCCTTGGCATCGAGGCCGGCGCGGCCGTACATCGCTGCCGGCGAGTCGTGGTCGAGGAACACGTCGGGCAGCACCATCGTGCGCATCCGCAGGCCGCCGTCGAGCAGACCGTTGTCGGACACGAACTGCATGACGTGCGAGCCAAAACCGCCGATCGAGCCTTCCTCGATGGTGATGAGGATCTCGTGGTCGCGCGCGAGCTTCAGGATCATCTCCTCGTCGAGCGGCTTCATGAAGCGCGCATCCGCGATGGTGGCGGAAAGGCCGTGGGCGGCGAGCTCGTCGGCCGCCTTCTCGCATTCGGCAAGCCGCGTGCCGAACGACAGCAGCGCCACCTTCTTGCCTTCGCGGACGATGCGGCCCTTGCCGATCTCCAGGGGAACGCCGAATTCCGGCATCTCGACGCCGCGGCCTTCGCCGCGCGGATAGCGCAGCGCGCTCGGACGATCGTCGATGGCAACCTGCGTTGCCACCATGTGCACGAGTTCAGCCTCATCCGAAGCCGCCATGATCACGAAATTGGGCAGGCAGCCGAGATAGGCATTGTCGAACGAGCCGGCGTGGGTGGCGCCGTCGGCGCCGACGAGCCCGGCGCGGTCGATGGCAAAGCGCACCGGCAGGCTCTGGATCGCCACGTCATGCACGACCTGGTCGTAGCCGCGCTGTAGGAAGGTGGAGTAGATCGCGCAGAACGGCTTGTAGCCTTCGGTGGCAAGGCCGGCCGCAAAAGTCACCGCATGCTGCTCGGCAATGCCGACGTCGAAGGTGCGGTCCGGAAAGGCCTTGTTGAAGATGTCGATGCCGGTGCCGGAAGGCATCGCGGCGGTGATGCCGACGATCTTGTCGTCCTTCTCGGCTTCCTTGACGAGGCTCTGGCCGAACACGTTCTGATAGGCCGGTGCGTTCGGTTTGGCCTTGGCCTGCGTGCCGGTCGCGACGTCGAACTTGACCACGGCGTGGTACTTGTCGGCGGAAGCTTCGGCCGGGCCGTAGCCTTTGCCCTTTTGCGTCACGACATGGACCAGGATCGGGCCGGTCTCCATGTCGCGGACGTTCTTCAGAACGGGCAGCAGATGGTCGAGGTTATGGCCGTCGATCGGGCCGACATAGTAGAAGCCGAGCTCCTCGAACAGCGTGCCGCCGTCCATCATGAAGCCGCGGGAATATTCTTCGACGCGGTTGGCGCGGTTGGCGAGGATTTTCGGCAGACGCTTGTTGATCTGCTTGGCCGCCTCGCGCAGCGTGCGGTAGGTCTTGCCGGAATAGAGCCGCGACAGGTACGCGCTCATGGCGCCGACCGGCGGGGCAATCGACATGTCGTTGTCGTTGAGGATCACGATCAGGCGGGAATTCATCGCGCCCGCATTGTTCATGGCCTCATAGGCCATGCCGGCGCTCATCGCGCCGTCGCCGATCACGGCGATCACGTTGTTCTTGCCGCCGGAGAGGTCGCGCGCCACGGCCATGCCGAGGCCGGCGGAGATCGAGGTCGAGGAGTGCGCGGCGCCGAACGGATCGTAGTCGCTCTCGCTGCGCTTGGTGAAGCCGGAAAGGCCGCCGCCGGTGCGCAGCGTGCGGATGCGGTCGCGCCGTCCGGTGAGGATCTTGTGCGGGTAGGCCTGATGCCCGACGTCCCAGATCAGCCGGTCGCGCGGCGTATCGAACACGTAGTGGATGGCGGTGGTCAGTTCGACCACGCCGAGGCCGGCGCCGAAGTGGCCGCCGGTCACCGAGACTGCGTCGATGGTTTCCTGACGAAGCTCGTCGGCAACCTGGCGCACCTGTTCGATCTTGAGCTTGCGCAGATCGTCGGGGGTTTTGATCGTATCGAGGAGCGGTGTCTTACTAAATACGGTCACAGCGATATTCCAGTTTTGCATGTCGGAACGAGGCCCGACGAGAAAGGGTTGCGCAACGTGAGCGCAGCGAGAACCAGGCGCTTGGGATGCCAGAGCAGGCCGAAACCTGATTTGTTAGCCTACCGGCACTCCAAAACGTTCAATGTGATGTGCATCACCCCAAGACGTCTTCACCCATCCCGGTCGATTTCTTAAGCCATTTGAGGCGGTTGCCGCTGACATACCGTAGCCTCGGGCCGGCTTCAACCGCCCATGGAATTCCAAGCTTTACACTAAACCCGGCCTCAAAGCCAACCCGGCGGACCCGAAAGGGGCCACCGGCGCGGGCAAATCAAGCCGTAGAGGGTTAACCGCGCCGGCGGGCCGTTGGTTCCGTCTCGCCGGCTTCCGCCGCATCTGCATGGCCGAAACGGGCATTTTCGAGCTGTTTCCATGCCCATTCGCGGGCAGGAGCGTCGCCGGTGGCGATCGCGAGCGCCGCGTCCGGCATGGCCATGCGGTTGGTGAGGGGGACCGGCCCGCATACGATCATGAAAAAGTCATAGGCGTTCGGCTGCTCGTTCGCCATTACAAATTGGAAATGCATGCGGAAGAACTGCCAGCGGAACTGCTTGTAGTGCTCAGGCCTCACCAGGTCGCGAAAGCGGATGGGCACGATGGTGGGATTGCGGCGCTCCGGGCCGAGCTTGATGCCGTGGCTCTCGATCGGGTCGAACTGGTAGAAATTCATCACATCCTTGCGCGCCTGGCAGTCGATCCAGTCGATCGACGGCTCGATCGCAAGCAGCCGCAGATGGTCGCGGAATTCCCGCGAGACCTTGTGGAAGCCCACGATCGGATAATTGCCGCCCAGCGTCAGCAGGATCACGCGCGATCCGCGCCGCCCCAGTTCGGGATCGAGCTTTAGCGCGCGGGCCAGGATCTCGGTGCCGAGGAACGAGCCCGAGCTGTGGCCGACGATGACGATCTCGTCGGCGTCGGTGGTTTTCGTCACCTCGATCAGATGCCTTGCAAACCGGTCGATGCGCGCATCCCATTCCGGGCGATCGCGGCGGGAGAACTCCCAGGTCCAGATCGTGTCCGAGAGCAGATAAAGCGCATAGGTGTTGTTCTCGGTGTATTTCAGCACGACGCCCATCAGCGCGACGAAGACGGCGGCCGCGGCGCCGATGCTGAACAGCTTTGGCAGGCCGAGTGCGTCGAGACCGGTTTCGAACACGAAGGCGATGGCAGCCGCGCCAAGCGCCTCCAGCAGCACCACGATATGCGGATAGGTGATGAAGGCGGTGAAACGCCAGTTCGCCTTCGTGAAGCGCGCGATAGTGCCCGACAGGATCAGGCGCAAATAGATCCACGCCGCATGTAGAACCGTGCGCCAGATCGGTGCGGCGAGATCGTCCTGGATGAAGTCTTCGAAGCGAAGGAAATCGTAGTCGGTCCGCGTCTGCCAGTCGGGCCCTTTGGTCTCGATGCTCCAGGAGGCGATCTCGTCGTCGGCTATGACCTTCGGGCGGCCGACGGTGGCGGAGAGCTGATAGAGCCGGCCGAACTTGCGCAGTTCGGTCCGGAACATGCGGTAATACTGCGCCAGCCCGCGCGGATCGTATCCCTGGATATAGATGATATGGCGATGCTGAACGCGCAACTTTGGTCCCCGGCTCCCGGGGGACTATAGCAGCCTGCGCCGAGCGCCAAGAGCTATTTCGCGGCCATTTCGCGTTGTGCGACCAATTACCCCGACATCAACGGGTGCGGTGCAGCGGCGGTTTACTTCACGTCAAGCGGCTCGGTGCCGGTGGCCTCGCCATTGGCGCCGGTAGTGATCTTGTCGACGCGGGCCTCGGCCTGCCGCAACAGTTCCTCGCAGCGCCGCTTGAGCGCTTCGCCGCGCTCGTAGATCGCAACCGATTCCTCCAGCGGCACCTTGCCGTCCTCGAGCCGTTTCACGATGGTTTCAAGCTCCTCGAGCGCTCGCTCGAAGGTAAGCTTGCTGACATCGGCTTGGGTGTTTTCGGCCATTTGGTGTTCCCGGAATCAAGCGAAGTTTTGCGGGTGCATTGTGGCGGGGATTTACGCGCCCATCAATGCGGTGACGTGCGCTGCCACCGACTCTTTCAGCCCCTGCAAATCATAGCCGCCTTCGAGCACCGACACGACGCGGCCGCCGGCGGTGGCGTCCGCGACATCCATCAGCTTGCGCGTGACCCAGCCGAAATCCTCGCCCCTCAGATTGATCGAGGCCAGCGGATCGCGGTGATGCGCATCGAAGCCCGCGGAGATGATGATCAGTTCGGGGCTGAATTTGGTGAGCTGCGGCAGGATCAGGTTTTCGAATGCGGCGCGGAATTTGGCGCTGCCGTCTTCCGAAGCGAGCGGCGCGTTGACGATGTTGTCGTGCTCGCCGCGCTCGCGCGTGGCGCCGGTGCCCGGAAACAGCGGCATCTGATGCGTCGAGCAGTACATCACGGTGGGATCGGCCCAGAAAATTTCCTGGGTGCCGTTGCCGTGGTGGACATCGAAGTCGACCACCGCGACGCGCGCGATGCCGTGCTTGCGCTGGGCGTGGCGCGCCGCAATCGCGGCGTGATCGAAGAAGCAGAAGCCCATCGGCCTGTTGCTCTCGGCGTGATGGCCGGGCGGCCGTGTCGCGACGAAGGCGTTGTTGTGTTTGCCGGCAATGACCGCATCGGTCGCCGCCACTGCGCCGCCGACGCCGCGCATGACGGCTTCCCAGGTGCCCGGCGACATCGAGGTATCGCCGTCGAGATAGACGATGCCGTCTTTCGGGGAGATGTGATGCAGCTCTTCGATGTAATGGCCGTCGTGGCAGAGCGTGACCTGATCGAGCGAGCCTTCCGGCGCCTGTTCGCGCACGAGCGCGCCGAACTGGCCGTTGCCCAGCACTTCCTCGATCGCGCGGATACGGTCGGGCCTTTCGGGATGGCCCGGCGGGGTGAGATGATCGAGGCTTGCCCGATGGGTCAACAGGAGCGTGGTCATACGGTCGGTCTTTTCATGGGTCCCGCATCATACAGGCGGGACTCCCGCCGTTTAGCGCAACTTGCGAACGAGGGCTAACCTTATTGTTTGCCGCGTGTTCCGGAAGGCAGGGGTCCGGCCGGTTCAATTTATCCGGACGATGCGGCCGGTCTGCCCCGGGGATATCGGGCTGTTGGCCTGGAAATAGGCATAGAGCGCGTCGACATCGTAGACGCCGGTGAGCTGATCGGCGCCCATCAGCGCCGTAAAACCGTCGCCGCCGACCGCAAGATAGTTGTTCACGGTCACGCGATATGACGCAGCCGGGTCAATCGGCCGCCCGTTCAGCGTCATGCTTTCGGCGACAATGCGCTCGCCGTTCGGCTTGTTGTTGTCCCAGCTATAGCTGAATCCTCTGGAGACCTGGAGGATGCGCGGCCGCTTCGGGTCGGTCCATTGCTGCTCCAGCGCCTGCCTGATCTGCTGTCCCGTCAGCGTCATCGTCACGAGCTGGTTGCGGAACGGCTGGGCGGCGAAGACGTCGCCATAGCTCACGGCGCCGTCATCCTTGCGCGTGACGTCGCTGCGGATGCCGCCGGGATTGGTGAGCGCGATCACCGCGCCGCCGGTTTTTTCGCTCGCGGTAGCTGCGAGCTGCGCATCGGCAATGATATTGCCGAGCGGACTTTCTCCGGCGCCGTTCGGCGCGCGCGACAGCGTTTCCGTGACCGATCCCGCCGGGCGGCCGGCGATCGGCGCGGCAAGCTTGTCATAGGATTCGATCAGCGCGGTCTGCTCCGGCGCTTTCGCTAGCGTATTGATGCGGACGATGGTGTTGTCGGCTTTGGCGCTGACGATGTCGCGCGTCGTCGGATCGAGCTTGAGGTCGATGGCGGTGACGAGGGTGCCGTATTTGTCGGCCGAGGTGACGAGCCGCCCGTCGATCTCGCAGACATAGGCGCGGTGGGTATGGCCGGAGACCACGACGTCGACGGCCTTGTCGAACTTTTTCACGATCTCGACGATCGGCCCCGAAATGCCCGGGCATTCGTTGTAGTCGCCGGTGGGAAGCCCGCCTTCGTGGATCAGCACCACGATCGCCTCGACGCCGCGCGCCTTCAATTCCGGAACGAGCGCGTTCACGGTCTCGGCCTCGTCGCGGAATTCGAGGGTGGCGACGCCGTCGGGTGCGACGATCAGCGGCGTGCCCTTCAGCGTCAGTCCGATGAAGGCGACCGGAATGCCGTCGAACTCCCTTATCTGGTAGGCCGGGAACAGCGGCTTGCCGGTGCTCTTCTCGATCGTGGACGCGGCGAGGTAACGGAATTTTGCGCCGAGGAAGGGATGCGGGCCCTGGCAGCCGTCCTTTGGATGGCAGCCGCCGTTCTGCATCCGCAGCAGTTCGTCCTTGCCCTCGTCGAATTCGTGATTGCCGACGGAGGCGACATCGAGGCCCATCAGGTCGAGCGATTCGATCGTCGGCTCGTCATGGAACATCGCCGACAGGAAGGGGCTCGCGCCGATCAGGTCGCCGGCGGCGACGAAGATCGTGTTCTTGTGGCCCTCGCGGAGCTGCTTGACCAGCGTCGCCATGTGCTCGGCGCCGCCGGCGGGGACGACGATGCTCTTGGCCTTGTCGGCGGGATCGGCGATCCGGATGCCGCCCGGGGCGGGGCGCAGATAGCCGTGAAAGTCGTTGATCGCGAGCATGCGCAGATCGACGGGTGCGGCGGTTTGGGCTGACGCCGGCACGCATGACAGCGCGAGCGCGGCGAGGATCGTAAGGCTGCGGATTTTCATGACGCTACATTAGGAGATCGCCGCGACGATTTCACGAATTCACTCTTCCTTCTTGCGCGCGAAGAAGGCCTTGAACGCGGCAACGGCCTCCTTCGAACGCATCCGCTCGGCGAACAGATGGGTCTCCTGGTCGATCCGGCGCGTCATGTCTTCCGGCGGCAACCTCAACAGTCTTCGCGAGATCGCGACTCCCTCGGCCGGCAGCGCGCAGATGTCGCGCGCGGCCTTGCGGGCCTCCGCTTCGGTATGGCCGGGCGCCACCACCACGTTGACAAAGCCGGCTTCGCGCGCCTCATCGGCGTCCATGGTGCGGCCCATCACCAGCATCGAGAAGGCGCGCTGATGCCCCATGGTGCGCGGCATCAGCAGGCTGGAGGCGCCTTCCGGCACCAGCCCGAGACTGACGAACGGCGTCGAGAACGTCGCCGTCTTGCTCGCCAGCACATAGTCGCAGTGGAACAGCATCGTGGTGCCCATGCCGACTGCGACGCCGTCGACGGCGGCGATGATCGGCTTGACGTTGTGCGCCAGCGAATGGAGGAATTTGACCGCGTTCGACGCCATCACGGTATCGACGCTCGGCCTGCCACTGGTCAGAAAATCATCCAGATCGTTGCCGGCGGTGAACACGCCGGAGCCGCCGGTAATGATCAGGCAGCGAATGTCCGGGTTGTTCTGTGCCGTGTCGATGGCATCGCTCATCGCGCGGTACATCCCTTGCGTGAGCGCGTTCTTCTTTTCCGGGCGCCGCAGCGTGATCACGCGCGTTGCTTGTTCGTCGGCGACTATCAGGTGCTCGGTCATTGCGGCCGTCCCCGGAAAAGCCGGCGGCGGTGCCGCTGGCGAGTCCTCTGGCAGTATCCTACATGAAGCCCGCCAAGGCCAAGCCATCGGGCCGGTTTTTCCCGAAAAGCCGGTATGAGGATTATGTGATGCAGCTAACCGGGATTCATCACCTGACCGCGATCTCGGCGAGGCCGAAGGAGAACCTGTCGTTCTACGCCGGGCTGCTCGGCATGCGGCTGGTCAAGAAGACGGTCAACCAGGACGATGTCAGCGCCTATCATCTGTTCTATGCCGACGGCGAGGCGCGGCCGGGCACGGACCTGACCTTTTTCGATTTTCCGCTGCCGCCGGAGCGACGTGGAACCAACAGCATCTCGCGCACCTGCCTGCGCGTGAACGGCGAGCAGAGCCTTTCCTTCTGGCGCGACCGGCTGAAGCAGGCCGGCGTGAACGTCCGTGACATCGTCGAGGTCGACGGGCGGCTGTCGCTGCCGTTCGAGGACGGCGAGGGCCAGCGGCTGACGCTGATCGACGACGGCGGCGCGGGTTCGGCTTCGCCGTGGGCGAAGAGTTCGGTGCCGGCGGAATTCCAGATCCGCGGGCTGGGCCCGATCGTGCTCACCGTGCACGATCTGGCGCGCACCGAAGACGTGCTGACATCCGTCATGAACATGCGTCGCGCGCGCGAATATGCCGCGCACGGCGCGCGCATGGTCGTGTTCGCGATGGGCGAGGGCGGTCCCGCCGCCGAGCTTCACGTCATCGAGGACCGCGAGCAGCCGGCGGCGCGGCAGGGCGCTGGCGGCGTGCACCATGTCGCGTTCCGCACGCCCGACGAGGCGCAGTATCACGCCTGGACGCAGCGGCTGAACGAGGCGCGCATCCGCAACAGCGGCGAGATCGACCGCTTCTATTTCCGCAGCCTCTATTTCCGCGAGCCCAACGGCATCCTGTTCGAGATCGCCACCGACGGCCCCGGCTTTGCCACCGACGAGCCGATGGCAACGCTCGGCGAAAAGCTCGCGCTGCCGCCATTCCTCGAGCCGCGCCGCGCCGCGATAGAGGCGGGGCTCAAGCCGCTGGGATAGTAGAGCCCACTCGTCGTCGCCCGGCTTGACCGGGCGATCCAGTATTCCAGAGGCGGCTGTAATTGAATCGAGAGGCCGCGGCGTACTGGATTCCCCGCATGCGCGGGGAATGACAGAATCGTGCTTGGCGACAGCTGAGCTACGCCCGCTTTCCCTTCCGCGCCGCGATCGGCCGCGTTCGCCGCTCGCGCTTTCCGCGCGCGATCTCGGTCGCCAGCGCATCCAGCTTCGGCTCCCAAAAACTTCTGAAGCGCCCGACCCATTCGTCGACCGCCCGTAGCCCCGCAACATCGACCGAATAGAGCCGCCGCTGCGCCTCGGCGCGCACTTTTGCAAATCCGCTTTCGCGCAGCACCTTCAGATGCTGCGCGACCGCCGGCTGCGTGATGCCGAACTCGGCGCCGATCGCCTCCACGATTTCGCCCGACGCCATCTCGCCGCCGCCGAGCAGTTCGAGGACGCGCCGGCGCACGGGATCGGAGAGGACGTCGAAGGCGTGCATCAGCTCCCCGTGCCGGGATGGGCGACGCCGGCAGGCGGCTCGCCGCGATAGAAGGCGATGGTGCGGTCCGAGCGCTCCTTGGCTGAAGCTGCATCGACGCCGCTTTCGACATGCGCCGCCCGCCAGGACTCGCCGCTCTCGCTCATGAACGCCTTGCCGTTGTCCGTGCCCATCCAGGCTTCCGCCGCCTCGTGATCGTTCGCCGCGCCGGTCGAAAGATACAGCTCCAGTCCCGTCACGGCGAGGTCCCAGCCGATGCCGACGGCGCCCGGGCCGAACTGGTTCCAGTGATCCTCGATGACAGCCGTATGCTCGAGCGTCATGCGCGCCTTGCCGCGCTCCGGGCTGACCCGGACATCGATCCAGCTCACGCCGCCGCCGAATTCCCAGGTCGCCGCAAAATGCTCCGGCGGCGTGCAGGCCGTGATCGTGCCGCCCGCATTGCCCTTCAACTGGTATTTTCCGCCGAGCTTCAATTCGCCCTCGACCGGCAGGAACCAGCGCGGAATGCGCTTGGCGCTGGTCAGCGCGTCCCACAGATCCTCCGGATCGGTGTCGTAAAGCCGCGTCAGCGTCACCGCGCTCGCCGGCTTGCCATCCTTCTCGAAATTGCGAACCGAACGCGTGACCGCGCCCAGCACGCGGGCGATGTCGATATTCATGGCGATACTCCCTTGCTGCCGGCGGCAAGGTAAAAGCCATGGCTTATATAAGTCAATGATTTTTATACGGGTGCCCGTCATTGCGAGCGGAGCGAAGCAATCCAGCTTCCTTCGCTGCAACAAGAAAGCTGGTTGCTTCGTCGCTTCAGCGCAAAATTGCTTCGCAATTTTGTCGCGAGCTCCTCGCAATGACGGCGCGACACACTCACCCGTCATCGCCCGGCTTGACCGGGCGACCCAGTATTCCAGAGGCAGCAGTGATCAAGCCGGGAAGCCGCGGCGTACTGGATCCCCGCATGCGCGGGGATGACGACCGCAGATGTGGCGCTACCTCAGTCCGAAGGGCGGATTAGCGCAGCGTAATCCGCCGCATGCATCGGAGTGTTACGCGCGATGGTGGGTTACGCTTCGCTAACCCACCCTACGGTCAACCCAGCAGCACGGCATCCGCGCCGTTCACCGCGTCGGCGCTATCCATCACCGTCTTCTCCAGCGAGCCGGCCTGCACCGAAACGTTCTCCGCAAAGAATCTTGCCACCGCCACATAGCGTCCCGGCTCGGCTTCGCCATGGCTCTTCGCCGCCAGCGCTTCGCCGGCCAGCATGCAGCCGCCGAGCGTTGCGCCGAACAGCCGCAAATAGGGCGTTGCTCCCGCGAGCGCGTCATTGGGGGCGGAAGCCATCCGCTCCAAAAGCCATTTGCTGCTCCGCTCGAGCGAACCCAGCGCCTCGCGCAGCTTGGCGCCGGTGGTGCCGAACGCCGGATCGTTCGAGGCCTCCACCTGCTTGACGATAGCGGAGAGCTCTTCCAGCAGCGCCCACACCGATTCCCCGCCATTCGCCGCGAGTTTTCGCGTCACGAGATCGATCGACTGGATGCCGTTGGTGCCCTCATAGATCGTGGTGATGCGCGCGTCGCGATAATGCTGCGCGGCGCCGGTCTCCTCGATGAACCCCATGCCGCCATGCACCTGCACGCCGAGATAGGTGACTTTATTGCCGATATCGGTGGAAAACGCCTTTGCGATCGGCGTCAGCAGCGCGCCGCGCGCCGCCGCATCCGCCCGCACCTTGGCATCCCCAGCGCGCGCGGCCACATCCAGCGCCACCGCGGTGGCGTAGCAGATCGAGCGCGCCGCCGCCGTCATGCTGCGCATCTGCATCAGCATGCGCTTGACGTCGGGATGCACGATGATCGGATCGAGCCCGTCGCCCTTTTTCCCCACCGCGCGGCCTTGTTTGCGCTCCTGCGCAAAGGCCAGCGCCTGCTGATAGGCGCGGTCGGCGATGCCGACGCCTTCGAGGCCGACGGCGAGGCGCGCCTGGTTCATCATCGTGAACATGCAGGCCATGCCTTTATTTTCTTCGCCGATCAGGTAGCCGATCGCGCCGCCGGCATCGCCCATCGTCATCGTGCAGGTAGGCGAGGCATGCATGCCGAGCTTGTGCTCGACGCCAGAGGCATAGATGTCGTTGCGCGCGCCGAGCGAGCCGTCGCCATTCACCAGGAATTTCGGCACCAGGAACAGCGAGATGCCGCGCGTGCCCGCGGGCGCATCGGGCAGGCGGGCCAGCACGAAATGCACGATATTGTCGGTCATGTCGTGGTCGCCATAGGTGATGAAGATTTTTGTGCCCTTCAGGCGATACGTCCCGTCGGGTGCGCGCTCGGCGCGGCTGCGCAGCGCGCCGACATCGGAGCCGGCATTGGGCTCGGTGAGCTGCATGGTGCCGGTCCATTCGCCCGACACCAGCTTTGCCAGATAGATCTTCTTCAGCTCCTCGCTGCCATGCGCATCGAGCGCCTCGATCGCCGAGAGCGTCAGCAGCGGGCAGAGGCCGAAGGCGATGTTCGACGCGCTCCAGATTTCGGTGCAGGCGGCGTTGATCGCCAGCGGCAGGCCTTGCCCGCCGAACGCTTCCGGCCCCGACACCGCGTTCCACCCCGCCGCCGCCCATTGCCTGTAGGCATCCGGCCAGCCCGGCGCTGTCGTCACTTGTTTGTCCGCGAGCTTGATGCCGTGCTCGTCCCCGACCCGATTGAGCGGCGCCAGCACCTCGCCGGCGAACTTGCCGGCTTCCTCCAGCACCGCCGCCGTGATGTCGGCGTCGAAATCCCCATAATGCCCGGCCGCCACCGCTTTCCCGAGCCCCGCCCCATGATTGAGCGCCAGCAGGATGTCGTTGATCGGTGCGCGATAGGTCATGGCGGGTACTCGGCTCGGAAAAGGGGGTGATACGCTGCCGTATCACGAAACCGCAGGCGTCTCAATGGGCGCCTGCCGGCAGCATAGACGAGGACGGCGCCAAATGCCCCGGCTTTCCGCGCGGCCGGCCCGGGAAGGCCTCATTCCGGAACCTGCAACGCCGCCGCAACACACGCCGGCCTCATCCTGAGGATCCCGCCGAAGGCGGGCGTCTCGGACCTCATCCTGAGGAGCCCGCCGAAAGGCGGGCGTCTCGAAGGATGGCCACAAGGTACACCCAATATAAAGGCTAGCCGTCCGGACCGGGCCTGCCTCGCCGAAGCCCGCCTTTCGGACGATGGCAGTTGGCGAAGCCGGGCTTGCCGCGCCGAAGCCCGCCTTCGGGCGAAGGCGGGTTGAAATGCCCCACCGCTCTCTATAGACCGTGCGTTGCCGGACCGGCGCATCCAGCGAGCCAACTCGCCGCCGCATCCGTCGCCAGTTGGGGCGTAGCCAAGCGGTAAGGCAGCGGATTTTGATTCCGCCATTCGGAGGTTCGATCCCTCCCGCCCCAGCCAGGGCATTTCGATGCCATTATCCGATGGCTCATCCGAAATCTTCAACCTAAAGTATCGTCTGCAGCCGTCCACATGACGGTTGCCTCGAAGCATTGCATCGCATTAATTCATGCGAAGAAAATTACGGGGCGGACGTCACAATTGAGCAGCTTTTACGAACGGCCGATTTTGAACTCGCCCTATCGGGCACCGGAACTGCACCATCCTCTCGACGACAACGGCCAGCCGATTGAAGGCGAGCCGAGGCGCGGGCGTCGCCCGTCGCGCCTGATCGTGCCTGTTCCGGCCTCGAGGAAGAAGGCGTCGGCCAATCAGGCTTCGCTCGATCTTGAGACCTATACCGACCACGCCCTCATCAACGAAATTCGCGGCTATCTCGAAAGCTGGCGCGCCTTGCGCAATCCTGCCGACTGGGGCGTCACCGGCGCGACACAGCGGCTGCTCGAACATTGGCGGCACCACAAATTCAGCGCCCAGCAACCCTTCTTCTGTCAGATCGAGGCGGTCGAAACCATCATCTGGCTGACCGAGGTTGCGCCGAAACGCGCCGCGACCAAGGGACTGCTGGATCAACTCGAAAAAGCCAACGCGGAAGCCAACCCCGAGTTGTTCCGCCTCGCCATGAAGATGGCGACCGGCAGCGGCAAGACCACCGTGATGGCGATGCTGATCGCCTGGCAGGCGGTGAACGCGGCCCGCAAGGACTCGAAGGACTTTTCGCGCGCTTTCCTGATCGTCACCCCCGGCATCACCATCCGCGACCGGCTTCGCGTGCTGCTTCCCAGCGAGCCGGACAACTATTATGAGACCCGCGAAATCGTCCCGCCGGAAATGCTGCCGGAAATCCGCCGCGCCGAAATCGTGATCACCAACTACCATTCGTTTCAGCACCGCGAGACCATGTCCTTGCCCGCAGTCGCGCGCAGTTTCCTGCAAGGCAACGCGCCCGAGCCGATCAAGACCACGGAAACCGACGCCGAGATGCTGGCGCGGGCCTGCGGCAAGCTGCTGAACTACGACCGCGTCAACGTCCTCAACGATGAGGCGCATCATTGCTATCGGCACAAGGTCGGCGCTGATGTCGAAGGTCCCCTGACGGGAGAAGACAAGAAGGAGGCTGCCGAAAACGAGGAGGCCGCCCGGCTCTGGATCAACGGCATCGAGGCGCTTGGCCGCAAACTGTCGAAGGGCTTGCGCGCAGTCTATGATCTCTCCGCAACGCCTTTCTTCCTGCGCGGCTCGGGTTATGAAGAAGGCACCCTGTTCCCCTGGGTGGTGTCCGACTTCAGCCTGATGGACGCGATCGAGAGCGGCATCGTCAAGCTGCCCCGCATCCCAGTCACCGACAATCTCGTGCAGACCGATACGGTCGTCTATCGTCATCTGTGGAAGCAGATCGGTAAGGATTTGCCGAAGACCGCAGCGGCCGCCAACAAGCTGAGTCCCTTCGATCTCCCTAACATGCTGCGCACGGCGCTCAACGCGCTCTACAGCCACTATGAAGGCGAGTTCGATCGCTGGGAACGCGCTGGCATCGGAGTGCCACCGGTGTTCATCGTCGTGTGCCAGAACACGGCGATCTCGAAGCTGGTGTTCGAATGGATCGCCGGCTTCGAGCGCGGCGATGCGGAGGAGGGCGAACGCGCTGCCTTCCATGCCGGACATCTCGAACGGTTCCGGAACTATGACGACCAGGGACGGCGCCTTCCTCGCCCGCGGACGTTGCTGATCGATTCGCGCCAGCTTGAGTCCGGCGATGCCCTCGACAAGGGTTTCCGCGACGCCGCGGGCCCCGAGATCGAGCAGTTCAAGCGTGAGCTTGCGGCGCGCGAGGGTGCCGGCAGCGTGCACGGTGAAACCAGCGAGAGCGATCTCCTGCGCGAGGTCATGAACACCGTCGGTCGCCCGGGCCGGCTCGGCGAGCAAATCCGCTGCGTCGTCTCGGTGTCGATGCTGACCGAGGGTTGGGACACCAACACCGTGACCCATATTCTCGGCGTTCGCGCGTTCGGCACCCAATTGTTGTGCGAACAGGTGGTTGGCCGTGGCCTGCGCCGCCAGTCCTACGACCTCAACCCGAACACCGGCTTGTTCGACGTCGAGTATGCCGACATCATGGGCATTCCGTTCGACTTCGCATCCTCACCGCAGAAGACGAAGCCGGTTGCGCCAAAGCCGGTCACCCGCGTCCACGCCATCAGGGAGAGGGCTGAGTTCGAGATCGTCTTCCCGCGAGTCAGCGGCTATCGCCGCGACCTGCCGTCCGACAGGCTGGAAGCCAAATTCACCACGGACAGCCGGCTGGAAATCACGCCTCTCGACATCGGCCCGACTGCGGTGGTGATGGAAGGTATCGTCGGCGCCGGCGTCACCATCACGCCGCAGGTGCTGGAGCGGTTGCGCCCTTCCGAGATCAGCTTCAACCTTGCCAAGTATCTGCTCTATGCGAACTTTCGCGATGACGAGAATATTCCCAGGCAGCATCTGTTTCCGCAGATCCAGCGCATCGCTCGGAGATGGCTGGACGAAGGCTATCTGGTCACGAGGGGTGTCCCGATCGGCGCCATCTTGTATCAGGACCAGCTCAAGCGCGCTGCGGAGAAGATCGACATCGCGCTGACGCGCGGCAGCGAGGGGAAACTGCTGGCAGTGCTCGATCCCTACAATCCGAAGGGCTCGACGCGTTTCGTCAATTTCATCACCTCGAAGCCGGTGTGGAAAACCGGCGCGCAGCCGCCGAAGTGTCAGATCAGCCATGTCGTGCTAGACAGCAGTTGGGAACAGCAGCTTGCCCTGACCCTCGAAAACCATCCGCGTGTGCTGGCCTATGCCAAGAACCAGGCGATGGGGTTCGACATCCCCTACCTCGACGCCGGTGTGATGCGCCGCTACGTTCCCGATTTCCTCGTCCGGCTCGATATCGGCGGCGATGAACCGCTGAACCTGATCCTCGAAGTCAAGGGTGACAGGGACGAGAGCGACAAGGCCAAGGCGCAGACCACGCGCGACCTGTGGGTGCCGGGCGTCAATGCGCTTGGTGGCTTTGGGCGCTGGCGATTCGAGGAATTTCGTGACTGGGCGGCGATGGACGAAGATTTCGCCAAACTGGTTGATCGTTTGATGAAGAAAGTCCCCGCCTGATGGCTCGTTCGCCGAAATCACCCAAGTCGCCGAAATCTTCCAAACAGGTCGACGCGCTCAAGCATGACGCCGCGAGCCGGCGCAATATTCCGACCGCGGAGATGGAGAGCTTCTTCCGGCGCGACGAGGATGCCTCACCGATGCCTCCCAAGCATTATCCGCGCAGCCGGCCGCTGGCTGAGGGGGCGAAGCGCACAGCCGAAGAGCCGCGCGCGCCGGAACTGATCTGGAACGGCGCGAAGATCACCATCACCGACGAACAGATGAAGAAACTGGCCGAGACCGGCACCTTGACGCTGTCGGACGCGCAACTGGTCTGGCGCGGCAAAGACAGGCAGGACTGGTCCGACCTCGTCGTCAACGTGCCGCCGCTCTACATCCAGGAAAAGATTCACCCCAAGGCGATCATCGACGATTTGAAGCGGCGGACTGCGGAGAAGCGTGAGGCGCAGAGCGATGCGCCCGACCTGTTCGCCGACTTCAACGGAATCGAGCCGGACCAGCGCGCCGAGTTCTACCAGCACGACCAGCACTGGTCGAACCGCATGATCTTGGGCGATTCGCTGCAGGTGATGGCGAGCCTTGCCGAGCGTGAAAGCCTGCGCGGCAAGGTGCAGTGCATCTATTTCGATCCGCCCTATGGCATCAAGTTCAATTCGAATTGGCAGGTATCGACGCAATCGCGTGATGTCAAGGATGGCAAGCAGTTTGATATCAGCCGCGAGCCGGAGCAGGTCAGGGCGTTTCGTGACACATGGAAGGATGGCGTCCACAGCTATCTTTCCTATTTGCATGATCGCTTTAGTGTTATGCGCGACCTATTGACTGATAGC
The DNA here is from genome assembly GCF_018129385.1 of Bradyrhizobium lablabi. GTDB lineage: Bacteria > Pseudomonadota > Alphaproteobacteria > Rhizobiales > Xanthobacteraceae > Bradyrhizobium > Bradyrhizobium lablabi_C. Next base: position 53,632 of record NZ_JAFCLN010000018.1, on the reverse strand, counting down.
GGGTCAATTTTCGTTCAGATCGGCGACGAAAACGTTCATCGCGTGCGGGCGGTAATGGACGAGGTGTTTGGGGACACGAACTTCCTAAACATGGTGCCCTTCGTCACAACCGGCGGTCAGTCTACCATCGGCCTCGGGCGCGTTTTTGATCTAGTACTTTGGTATGCAAAGTCAGCCGAAAGGGTGAAATATCGACAACCCTACGTAATGCGCGAACTACGGGGGGGCGGAGGCTGGTCACATTCAAGGGCGCGCTTGCAAGACGGACAAAAGGTCGATTTGGGCAAAGACGAAGTTGCGCGCCGCCTTGCCGCTGGAGAACCTATCGATCCGTACTATCAGGACAATATCTCTTCTCAAGGTGCGACGCCAGACGGGTCGCTACCGTTTACGTTTCAAGGTCGACAGTACCAGCCACCGCGAAACTCACATTGGAAGACTCATTTGCAGGGCATGCATAGGCTGGCACTCGCTGAGCGAATTGATGCATCCACGAACAGTATTCGGTACGTGAGATACCTTTCTGATTTTTCAATTGAACCCATCAACAATATCTGGGCTGACACTACGCGTGCTGGCTATCTTGATCAGAAGCGATACGTAGTGGAGACGTCGCCCAAGATCATTGAACGCTGCGTCCTAATGGCTACCGATCCTGGAGACCTCGTGCTTGATCCCACTTGCGGGTCAGGCACTACCGCTTATGTGGCTGAGCAATGGGGTCGACGCTGGATTACCGTTGATACGAGTCGTGTTGCGCTGACATTAGCGCGTACGCGCGTTATTGCAGCTCGTTATCCATGGTATCTGCTTGCAGATAGTCGCGAGGGTCGTGAGAAGGAAGGAGCACTTGCTCTGCGGGCGCCGGCAGATACACCGACACACAACGATATCCGGCAGGGTTTCGTCTACGAGCGAGTGCCGCATATCACGCTAAAATCGATCGCCAACAACCCACTAATCGACGACATCTGGGAGAAGTGGCAGGCGGTACTCGAGCCGCTGCGCGCAGCGATCAATAAGGCGACCAAGAGTAATTGGGAAGAGTGGCAGGTCCCGCGCGACCTTCCCACCGGTACGCCGGCCTCGGCTGCCGAGCCGCACGCCAAATGGTGGGAAGCACGAATCACCCGCCAACGCGAGATCGACGCCAGCATCGCCGCGCGCGCCGATGTCGAATACCTCTACGACAAGCCCTACACTGACAATGCCCGCGTCCGTGTTGCGGGTCCTTTCACGGTGGAGAGCCTCTCGCCACACCGTGCATTGCCCGCAAGCGAAGAGGAACTGATCGACCTCCTCGACGCCGCGGAGGGCAAGCGCTCTGCAGCCGATGCGGATCTGGCTGGGCAGGACTTTGCGGCTATCGTGATAGACTATCTCAAGTCCGAAGGTGTCAAGCAGCAAGAGAAGGGAGGCCGCATTACCTTCGAAAGCCTTACGCCGTGGCCAGGCAAAAAGTTCATTGGTGCCAGTGGGACGTTCATCGAAGGCGAGAGCGGCCCGGAACGCCGAGCCGCGATCCTGATCGGTCCCGAGTACGGTACCGTCGGACGGCAGGATATTGTTGCTGCGGCGCGCGAGGCCGCCGATTGCCGCTTCGACGTGCTGATCGCCTGCGCCTTCAATTTTGACGCCCATTCCTCGGAGCTAGACAGTTTGGGTAGCCTCAAAATCCTGAAGGCGCGCATTAACCCCGACATGCATATGTCGAAGGAGTTGAAGAACACCGGTCGCGGCAACATGTTCGTCGTGTTCGGCGAGCCCGACGTGGAAGTGCTCGACGAGGGCGGTCCCGAGATCAGGGTCAAGGTCAACGGCGTCGACGTGTTCGATCCCAACACCGGCGATATCCGCTCCAATGACACCAAGGGCATCGCCGCTTGGTTCATCGACACCGACTATAACGAGGAAAGTTTTTTCGTCCGTCACGCCTATTTCCTCGGCGCCAACGATCCCTACAAGAGCCTGAAGACCGCGCTGCAGGCCGAGATCGACGAGGACGCTTGGGCGACGCTCTATTCCGACACCTCGCGCCCGTTCCCGCGGCCAGCGAACCGCCGCATCGCGGTGAAGGTGATCAACCACTTCGGCGACGAGGTGATGAAGGTATTTGGGGTGTGATGCATGACTGACCTTCCTGCGCATGGCCGCGTTCAATGCGCTCTTTGTCACCGAGGCCAAGCCTATGCGTTTGATCGAACACGAACCGAGGAAGATGGCTGGCGGATAACCAACAATCCGCTGGCTTGGGGAAATCCTAGGCCAGAATTCGTTGTGATGGGCTTTTCCAAGGGACCAACCCAGGCCGGTGCACTGTCCAGCCAGCCGCATGATCAGATTGCCTTCAGGGGTGGCCGCACGAACCTGGCGAAAATCCTTCATCACGTTGGATTATTGACGGCTCCTGACAGTCGTCTCGTGGATCAGGCGATAGCTGATCGCGATGGTCGGTTTCACTTCGGGTCCCTAATCCGATGCACTGTCGAGCGGCGGGATGCGAAGGAAACGGTGCCGGACAAGCAGTGGAAGGGCACGGGCGGCGGCATGCTGGACAAGTTCATCGCGCGTGATTTTGGCAGGAAAGTTCTCACAAACTGCTCCACTCAATTTCTTGGCGACTTGCCGAACCCGACAAAATTGATTGTCATGCTTGGGCTCGGCACGGCGGGGAATTATGTCACCGCATGCCGTCAAGCTTTTGCCAAGGCGCGCCCGGGATCGTGGCGACCCCTCAATGAGGTTACCTATACCGACGACAAAGTGGTGGTCGTCCATACTGAGCACTTCGCCTCGCAGGGGGCGCTTCTACCAAATTGGTTGAGCGGTGAGGGCCACGAACGGGGTCGTTTGGGGCTATTGGCACAAGCGGGCGTAAGATTCGCGCTTGGCCGATCATGAACTTCCTGATCGCCGAAACCTTCACCGCATCGTTCAACCGCCTCTCCGGCGTTGACCAGAAGGCCGTGAAGGCGAGTGTGTTTGACCTGCAGATGGATCGCAGCGGTCCCGGTCTCCAGTTGCATCGGATCGATAATAGCAAGGATCCGAACTTCTGGTCGGCGAGGGTCAATCGCGACATCCGCCTGATCGTACACAAGACGAAGGAAAGTCTTCTCGTCGCCTATGTCGACCACCACGACGCGGCTTATGCCTGGGCGGAACGGCGGCGGATCGAGGCGCATCCCCGAACCGGCGCGGTCCAGATTGTCGAAATCCGCGAGCGCGTGGAGGAGGTCGCACCGCCGGCGACATTCGACTTTGTGTTCCCCGAACCCGGGAAGGAGGAGGCGAAGGAAACAGAAGCGTCGACGCTGTTGTTTTCATCACTCGATGATAATGCGCTGCTGTCGATCGGTGTGCCCGCCGACTGGCTGGCCGATGTTCGCGCCGCAACGGAAGACGGCTTCTTTGCACTGGCGGCTCACCTTCCAGCTGAGGCTTCCGAAGCGCTGCTCGAGTTTGCCGCAACCGGCAAGCTGCCGGCGCCGGCTCCCGTGCCTGCGGCTTCAACGCCCTTCACCCATCCCGATGCACTGCGCCGAATCCGTCCGATCGCCGATCAGGAAGAACTGGAGCAGGCGCTGGCCTTTCCGTGGGAAAAGTGGGGCGTCTTCCTGCATCCCTCGCAACGCGCGCTGGTCGAGCGTTCCTTCGCAGGTCCGGCCCGCGTGGCGGGATCGGCTGGAACCGGCAAGACCATTGTCGCCCTGCACCGCGCCGTGCGACTCGCTCGCGAAAATCCTGCCGCGAAAGTATTGCTCGCAAGCTTTTCGCAGCCGTTGGCTGATGCCTTGGCGAAAAAACTCCTTGTCCTCGCGCCCGAGACGGGTGGCGTCGTTCCCCGGATAACGACCGCGTCGTTCCGAGGAATCGCCGAACAGATGTACCAACTCGAACACGGCGTACGCCCCCGCATTGCATCGGACACTGTTCTGCGCGAGCGGCTGCGCGCTGCCGCTGCGGCGGCCAGCCTTAAGGGTTTTTCGGAACGCTTTCTGTTGTCCGAGTGGACCAACGTCGTTGATGCCTGGGGCATCTCGTCGCTCGATGCCTATTCCACCGTCGAGCGGATGGGTCGCAAGAGCCGGCTTGGTCCTAATCAACGTGGGCGCCTGTGGCCGGTATTCGAGGCAGTTCGCGCCGCGCTGATGGCGGAGCGCTACACGACGTGGGCCAGTGTTTTCAGCGACCTTGCGAAGGCTCTTGAGGGGAAGCCTTCAAAGCCATTCGACCATGTGGTCATCGACGAAGCACAAGACCTGGCGCCGGCCGAGTTGCGTTTTTTCGCAGCGCTGGCACCGGCCAAGGTGAACGGACTGTTCCTGTCCGGCGACATCGGCCAGCGCATTTTCCAGCATCCCTATTCATGGGCAAGTCTCGGTGTCGAAGTTCGCGGGCGATCTCATACCCTGAAAGTCTGCTATCGCACCTCGCAACAAATCCGCCGCGCCGCGGATCGGCTGTTGCCGACTGTCTTGCGCGATAGCGACGGGTTGGACGATGAACGCCGTGGCATTGTCTCGGTATTCGATGGACCTCCGCCCGAAGTGGAGTCGTTCCCGAACGTCACGGCCGAGGCGGAAGCTGTCCGGAAGGCGGTTGACGTCTGGCTTGGTGATGGCATCGCCCCTCACGAGATAGGCCTGTTTGTGCGAATGCCTGAGCTTGTCGCTCGCGCACGAACCGCCATCGATGGATTGGCGGGAGCAGCCGAAATGGTGATCGCGCCAATGAGCCTCGCCAAGGGGCTGGAATTTCGTGCAGTTGTCATCATGGCCTGCGATGAGGGCATCTTGCCGCTGGATGAACGCGTCTCGGATGCAGCGGATGAAGCGGAGCTGGACGAAATCTACGAGACGGAGCGGCGACTGCTCTATGTTGCCTGCACGAGGGCGCGCGAGCATCTGCTGCTGACGGGGGTTGCGCCGACCTCGGAATACTTCGCCGATTTCAAAGCAGAGGCAACTTAAGCCGAAACATCACCCAATTCGTTGCGCCTGAAACTAATTTTCCCAGCAATCTCAAGTCGATTTGGGTCGTCAGATCGATTCACGGGAATGCCCCTCTTGACAATTCTGAAAATCAGAAGTATAACCCCTCCCATCCCGTGCCCGCTTGAGGGGCGTATCGCCATCGTCACGACACGTGGGGCGCGGGGTTGCGATGGACGCGACGGTCTCACCGGCGAATGAGATCAGTTCGCGTACGGTCAAGTCGTGTGGTTCCGACGCCGCGTAGGCTGGCGTCAAGTCGGCTGACTCTTGAATGAGCTGCCGGCGACGGTGACAACGAGCTCGCCCCACCGGGAAGATCACGAAGTAAGCCGTAACACCATTGCGCAGGGGATGCCGGAGTGTTCTCCGCTTCACCTGTATGCTCGTGTGCACCTTTTTGTGCTTGCGCATCAGGCGCACGAGACCGCGGGTGCAGCGCGCACCCGGCACCCCTGCGCCCTCTCATCACAAGAGGGTCAACGAGATTTGCAAAGCCCGGGCGCCTCCGCGCCGCGGGAAGGCGAAGGCGCGTGTGTGGTTCGGTGAAAGGCCGTGCGTCGCCGCCGGTCACTGCGGGGATCGTCCCGCTTGCTTCGACGTGGGAGTCAACAGTTGAGAACCGCCAGTTGGTGCCGGTCGCGCAGCAGGATCTGCCGTGCGCTGGAAAGCCCGAGCACGCCCTTGGCCTGCAATTCGGAGAGCGAACGTGACACGGTTTCCAATGTGAGCCCGAGATAGTCGCCGATGTCGCGACGGCACATCGGCAGGGCGATCATGCCCGCTCTTGCCAGACGGCGGTCCATTTCGAGCAAGAACGTCGCAACGCGCTCCATCGCGGTCTTGCGGCCGAGCAGCAGCATGTGGTTTTCAGCGTGCCGCAGCTCGCCCGACGTGATGGACCAGAGATCGCGGGCGACGCGAACATCGCTGTGCGCGGCCTGCTCCAGGCTGCGGCGATTGACCAGACGGACCGTCGTGTCGAGGATGGCTTCAGCGGCGAGGCGATGCTTCATGCCGGTTTCGAGGCCGAATACGTCGCCTGCCAGATGGAAGGCGCCGATCTGGCGCCGGCCGTCGGAAAGAAGCTTGTAGGTGCGCACCGCGCCCCGGACCACCTGGTAGACATATTCGGCCGTCTCGTCCTCGCCGTAGATCTCTTCGTCCTTGCGGTAGATGAATTCGGACGCGACGAGGCCAGCATGACCGGTCAACACGTCGAAGTGGTCGGTGGTTGCAGCGGGCGCGGGGGCAACCTTGCGGCCGCCGGGGGCAGAAGTGCTGATTGACTGGCTGAGCATTGGGCATCTCCACGTTCCGGGTTGACCAAGCTGTAATCCGGAACCGGGGAGCCCGAAATTTGGTCCGATGCCTTAAGGGGAATCCCCTACGTAGCTTTCCGGAGTTGTCAGCGGCCGGGACACTGCATTTCCCAAAGATTCTCTGATACTCGGGTGCATTCCGCAGCCGTTTGAGCTCGATCAAGGCGGAGTTGGGATTCCGCGTGGTAGCTTGATCCCAACCTCCTTGAGTTGTCAGACGTGGAGTCGAAACATGACGCGTTACATTGCTCGATTCATGAAAAAAGTGTTGGGCGAAAACGGCCATGAAGCTGAGATCTGCCAGAGCGCGATCGAGGTTGACGCCCCATCCAGCGAAGACGCGGCCGAACTTGCCAAGGCCAGATTCTGTGAAGGGGAGAAGGTCGCGCAGTGGCTGCTTCACGCCGACCGCGTGCAGATCGTCGAGACGGAATTCCCGTCATAGCGATTGTGGCCAATGGGCCCCGAGATTTGGTCTGATGCCCTTGGCGGAAGCCGCTGATCGTATTGGAGGAGGCTATAGGCCGGCGCTTACATTCCCCAGCACGCCTCTGATATGGCCGGGCAGGCTCTCCTCGAGGTGAGGCTTGCGCAGCACATGCCGGATGCCGGCGACGCTGGCGCGGTCCGGCAGATTTTGATCGATCTGGCCGGTGATCAGGATGATGGGCACCCGGACCTCACGGCTTCTCAGCCGCGCAGCCAGGTCGATTCCATTCATGTTCGGCATCTTGTAGTCGATCACCAGGCAATCGGCATTTTCGGCGTCCTCCTTGAGAAGCGCTGCGCCACTCCTGAACGTCCGCACGTCGAATCCTTCCGTCTCGAGCAGGAATTGCAGCGAGCCGAGCACGTCGGGATCGTCATCGACAATATAAATCATGGCTTTGGCCGGCGAAGCGGGCATCACCGACCCCCACAAGATGGCGTTTCATTGGCGCGAAGCATCCGGATTGTATGACAGAGTTCGCGAATTGCGGCTTGATCTGCCTCAATCTTTCAGCGCGCCCGCCCGCATGGCGAGCCGCACCAGCTCGGAAAGGCTGCCCGCCTGCATCTTGGTCATCACATTGGCGCGATAGACCTCGATGGTGCGGGGGCTGATGTCATACTCGCGGGCAATGGCCTTGTTCGACAAGCCTGCCACCAGCCCGTCCATCACCTGGCGTTCGCGTTGGCTCAGGCTGGCGACGCGGCCCGCGATTTCGTGTGTCACTGCCTCATTCTTCGCCTCGGTCTCGGCGCGCCTGAGGCCGCCTTCGAGCATGGACACCAACAGACCATCGTCGAACGGCTTTTCGAGGAAGTCGACAGCGCCAAGTTTCATCGCTTCCACCGCCAGCGGCACGTCGCCGTGACCGGTCATGATGATGACGGGGAAGCGGCAATGCTGCGCCTGCAAGCGGCGCAGCATTTCAATGCCGCCGATTCCGGGCATGCGTACGTCCGAGACCACGCAGCCGAATTCGAGGCCGGAAAGCGCGCCGAGGAAAGCCTGGGCCGAATCGAACAGCATCACCTCGAAATCGGCAGAGCCGAGCAAGAATTCCAGCGAGTGACGCATCGCCTCGTCATCATCGACAACGTAGACTTTTCCTCTAGTCGGCATCGGTCAGGCTCTCATGGGGTGCACCGGGAAGCGTAAAGCGGAAGGTCGCGCCGCCGGAAGAATTGCTCTCAGCCCACATCTTGCCGCCATGCGCCTCGACGATGGAGCGGCTGATCGAAAGCCCGACACCCATGCCGGCTTCCTTGGTGGTGAAGAAGGTCTGGAACAGGTTGGACTCGACGCCCTCGGCGAAGCCCGAACCGGTGTCGGCAACCGAGATCTCGACCATGTCGTCAGCGACCACTCTTGTCGAAGCCACGAGGCGGCGCTGCGGCGAACTCGCCATGGCTTCCAGCGCGTTACGGAACAAGTTTACCAGCACCTGCTGAATCTGGACGCGGTCAACAAGCACCAGATCGTGTTTGCGGTCGAGTTCGAACTGCAAGTTGACTCCCTGTTCGCGCGCGCCGGTGAGCCCAAGTGCGCCGGATTCCTCGATCAGCTTGGCAATACTTTCAATCCGCTTTTCCGACTCCCCCCGCGCGACGAAATCGCGCAGGCGGCGGATGATCTGGCCGGCGCGCTGGGCCTGCTCTGCGGCGCGATCCATCGCGCTTTCGATTCTTTCGCGGTTGGGGTCATTGCTCGCCGAGAGCAACCGGCGCGAACCCTTCATGTAGTTGCTGATCGCCGCCAGGGGCTGATTCAACTCGTGTGCCAGCGCCGAAGCCATCTCGCCCATTGCCGAGAGCCGGGATATGTGCACGAGCTCGGATTGCAGTTCCTGGAGGCGGTGCTGGGTTTGCTGCTGTTCCGTCAGATCGCGCACGAAACCGGTGAAATAGGGTTCGCCACCGGAGCGCATTTCGCCGACCGAGAGATGCATCGGGAAAGTGGTGCCATCCTTGCGCTTGCCGGTAACGATGCGGCCGATGCCGATGATGCGCCGTTCGCCGCTCAGGAGATAGCGTTCAAGATAGGAATCGTGAAGGGTCCGATCCGGCTCGGGCATCAGGATGCTGACGTTCTGGCCGATCGCTTCTTCCGCCGCATAGCCGAACTGCCGCTCAGCCGCGTTGCTGAAAAACTGCATGACGCCGCGGCGGTCGATGACGATCATCGCATCGGGGATCGTCTCCAGGATCGATCGCAGATGCGTTTCGCGGATGCGCAATGCCTCCTCGACCTGCTTTTCCTCGTCGATATCGAAGGCAATGCCGGTGAGATGGTGCGGCCGGCCGTCGTCGGTCCGCACCAGGCCCGCGCGCAGGCGAATCCAGTGCCGCGAGTTGGGCCGCGCGGCGATGAAGAAAGTGGTGTCAAGCCCGGCGCCCGTTTCCGCCGTGCGGGCGATTGCTTCTCTCACGCGTTCACGGTCGAGTGGATCGAGCAGCGAAAGGAAAATTTCGTAGGCGATCTCCTGCTTGCCGGATATGCCGAATAGTTCGCCGGCATTTGCCGACCACGTCACTTCCCGGGTCAGCAGATCGAGATCCCACATCCCGACCCCGGAACGCTCGATTCCGAGGCGGAAGCGCAGGTCTCGCTCGGCATCATCCGGGTGTGGTTTGACGACGTTGGTCACGCCTTGCCTTCAGGTCAGCCCTCCGCGGATCACGGCGCTGGGGGCGCGGCCACGGATCGAACAAGCCTTTTTGTCCCAAGACCAGGTAAAGCTCAAGACTTGTTCGGTGCAGAGGGGTTTAGCCTGCCGCGGCCGTCGAATCCTGCTCATCCTCCGGGGAGTTCACGTAGACTCCTGACATCGGTTCGAGCCAAACCAGATGGTCATGCACCTTGCGAACGCCGGTGACGTTCTCTGCCGCGACAATCGCTGCCTTGCGCGACCGCTCGTCGGTGATGACGCCGCTGAGATGCACGATACCGCCGCGCACTGTTACGCCGAGGCCGAACGGCGTCCAATCGTTCTGTTCGATGGCCGCAAAAATCCGGTTCCGGACATGATCGTCGTCGGCGGTCGGATCGGGGACATCCCGGGCGAGATCAAGCACGGCCTGCACCAGGTTGGTGCGCGTGATGATGCCGACAAGCTCGTCGCCTCGCATGACCGGCACGCGCTTGATGTCATTTTTCTCCATTGTCTCGGTCACCTCCTCCAGGGTGGCGTCCTCCGAGACCGTGATCGGCTGCGCGTTCATAACATCACCGACCTTGCGGCCGCGTTCGCGAACGAAATCGACCGCCGCGCGCCCGGGCCCGACCAGCAGTTTCAGCCACCGCGGCCGGCGGCGTTGCGTACCGATCTCCGCGCGGCGCATGAAGTCGCCTTGTGAGACGACGCCCACCAGTTTGCCGGCTTCATCGAGCACGGGCATCCCGCTGATGTGCTGTAACAGCAGCGTGCGCGCCGCCTGTACGATCGGAGTATCGACTGTCGTGGTGATGACCTGTCGGGTCATGATCTGATGGGCCCGCATGTTGAATTCTCCAGCCGAGCTAAAATCCGGCGCAACTCTAGATCACCCACGTCGCCGGCGATTGATACAGGTCAAGAACGGTGCAGGCGGCGGAGCGCATTCGTTTTGATCTAGCTCATCCCGCGATTGCCTTCTCTCCGCTACCCGCATTTCAGAATCAGAAGCGGGAGAAGACGATGACATATGCGACAGCAATGATCAGCCTGGCGGTGGAGCAGCCGAACGACGCGCTGCTCGAGGTAGCCGGGCAATTCGCCGGACAGTTTTCCGCGAAGATGATCGGCATTGCAGCGGCCATGTTCAGCCCGCCGATGTATTTCCTCGACGGCGTCGCCAGCCAGCGGCTGATCGAGGAGGGCGAGGGCGCCATCAACAGGCGCATGGTCGAACTGGAGGGGCAATTTCGCGCAGCGATGCACGGTCGCGCCAGAGATGTCGAATGGCGCTCCGCCCTGGAGTTGCCGGCGCGCTATGTCGCGCGCGAAGCCCGCGCGGCCGATCTCGTCATCGTCGGCGGCGACGGTAACGCGATTCTCGATCCGTTTGCGATCGCAGGGCCCAGCGATCTGGTGCTACAGGCGGGACGGCCGCTACTGGTCGTGCCGGCGGCCGTGAAATGGCTGGATCTGCGCAGCGTGCTGGTGGCCTGGAAGGATTGTCCGGAAGCGCGGCGCGCGGTCGCCGATGCATTGCCACTCCTCGCCAAGGCAAAGGAAGTGACCGTTGCGGGCATTGCCGAGGAAGAGGGCGGCCAGGCGACGGTGCGCCGCCAAGCGGACGATGTCGTCGGCTGGCTCTCCCGCCACGGCATCGTGGCGCGTGCGCACGTGCCGGAGCGAATTGGCAATGCGGTGATACAGCTCAACCGCATTGCTGCGGATACCGGCGCCGGCGTCGTGGTGGCCGGTGCCTATGGCCACTCGCGGTTCCGCGAATGGGTGCTGGGCGGCGTCACCCAGCATCTCGTCGGGCAAGCGGCCCGGTGTGCGTTGCTGTCGCGATGAGCCGTCTTTTGATGCAGCGCAAGGACATCGGTAGCTCCAGCGTTAGCTTTTCGAGGCAAATGGAGGTTTGCCATGTCAGACATCTCGATCCAGGCCAGCACGAATCGTCCCGCCAGCGACACCCCGGGCATGTTCGTCGAGCTCAACAAGCGGGCGCTGCATTTCCTGTTCGATGTGCAGCGCGTCATGCTGACCGAAATGGTCACCGCCGGCGACGAGATACTCGAAGATGTTCGCGCCGAGATGCATCTTGCGGCCGAGTTTGCCGCCAAGATCAATGAGGCCCATTCCGTGGAGAACATCCGGACGGCGCTGAAGGAGTGCGGCCAGCACCAAATGGACGTGTTCAGCCGGGAAGGCCGGAACTTCCTCCGGCGCAACCAGCGTCTGGTCGAAGCGACTTCGCAGCTGTTTACCAACACCCGGAAGCAGTAGTGCCCTGCGTGGCAACCCGCCGCGTTGCGATCATCGCAGGCGCGGCGTATTGCCACCCGGGACGCCTTGGCAGGTGGGGGCCCCGTCACGGCATACGAGGACGGGCCGATCTACATAGCAGCACCACGATCGCGAAGAGAGCAATTCCCACCACCGCAAGCGCGATCCATTGCGCGGCGGTTAGCAGGAAGGCGGCCTCGAATCGCCAGACCGATTGCGGCTCGGGAAAGGCGACCGGTTGCATGTCGGAGAAGTAGCCGAGTACAACGGTAATGCCGACCAGCACAGCCGTAGCGACCACCGCGACATAGACTAGCCTTTGCAACATTGCTTTTTCTCCCCTGAATGGTGGCCGAATATTATCGTCGCGCATGGCGGCGCGACATTCCGATCGGCTCCCTAGGGTTCATTACGTAGTCCCGCCCATTGTTGACCTCGATCAAGTGCCGCTGCACGGCAAGGCGTCTAATGCTGGCGGTCCGGAAAATCATCCGGGGCGCATTTTCAACCCGACATCCGACTGGTGGCTGGTTTGTACAAATTTCTCGAACAGATCGTTTCCGATTACATGACCTGCGACATCGTCACGGTATCGCCAGCCATGTCGATCCGCGAACTCGGTCAGCGCTTCAAGGAAACCGACTTCAACAGCTTTCCGGTCGTCGATCATGGGCAGGTCGTCGGCATAGTCTCGAAATTCGATTATCTCGCCTGCTTCGAGTTCACCCCCGCATCCATGGTGCCACACTATGATGATCTGATGCAGCGGACGGTCGCCGGCGTCATGACCCGTGATTTCATCTACGTGGGCCGAGAAACGAAACTGACGCGCGTTCTTCAACTGATGATCGAGCATCGCCTCAGGAGCCTGCCGATCCTGGACGCCGACGCGCGCCTGATTGGCGTGATCGCGCGTGAGGACATTATCGGCGCGCTCGAGTCTTGCGCACAAACCGAAACCCGAGGAGCACAGCCATGGCGATCAGGGACTTGTTACTGCCGCTGATTGGCGATGCCACCAGAACGACAATGGACGCGATCGAGAAGAGCGTGGCTATGGCGGCCCGGCTGGACGCCCGTATCACGGCTTTGGCATTGGAGACCGAGCAAGACGCCTTGCCGCCAACCGTGGCCGACGTATTGGGCGAAACCCAGCTCGTGCAGACTGCGCCGACTGCTCGGACCTTGCTCACCGCGTTCCAGGCCGCGGCAACCAAGTGTGGGGTCCGCAACGAGCAGCGACTCGAGCGTTCGACCATTGCCGGGATGATCGGCGCGGTCGCCGAGGAGGCGCGATTGAAAGACCTATCGGTCGTGCCGATCAGGTCCAACGACTCGTTCTCGGAAAAGCTTGTCGAACGGCTTTTGTTTGAAACAGGGCGGCCGATTCTGATGTGCCCGGAGACCACGGCCGACACGCTCAGCGCGACTTTCGACGACATTGCGATTGCCTGGGACCATACGGCGCCGGCTGCCCGCGCCGTCGGCGACGCCATTCCTTTACTCAAGCGAGCGACGCGGGTCCGGATTGTCACGGCGACAGATCGCGCGAGCGACGCGCAACGTGGTTCCAGCGCGGCTCTGCGAAGGCATCTGGCGGAGCACGGCATCGAGGCTCAGCTCGATGTCCTTGAGATCAAAGGTAGCTCCGTCGGCAGGGTTTTCGCGACCTATGTGGATCAGAACGTCATCGACCTGCTCGTCATGGGTGGCTACCGGCATTCGCCCGTGAATGAATGGTTCTGGGGCGGCATGACGAACACCATTATCAACGACCCGCCTTGCTGGGTCATGCTGGCGCATTAGGGTCACCAATTTCAGTCGTGTGAGGCCAACGCTTTGTGGCGGTGGCCGGAGCGGGCCCATGACAGGGCTCGCGCGGCGCGGTGGTCTTTGAAAATATTTGCGGCGGATTTGCCGGCAAGCTCGGCATCGCCGGTCCGCGTTATGGCAAAATCGCGGGAATGACGAAAGTTGTCATTCGCGCTGGACCTTCGCTGCGGTCACTTCTCGATCGCTAGAGCCGGGCGACCGCTACCACGCGGAACGGGTGTGTCCGCCCTTCCTCGTTCACCGAGACATATTCCCCGGGTACGAAGCGCTCCTCGTTGAAGTGATAGCCGGGCTCGTCGGGAATGTTGGCGTCGTACTGGAAGGCCCACGAGCCGCCGCGGCGATGTACGAGATGGCCGTGCACGGTTCCCTCGTTGGGCCGCAGCCGCGCCACGCGGCAGGCCTCGCGATGCTGCCGCCACGTTTCGGGATCGATATGGCCATCATCGTCCAGCGGTGCGACCAGGACATAGGCGATGTTGTGCGCGCCCTCAGGATGTCCCCGCTCGCGCGCCAGTTCGATCCGGATCTGGCGAAAGCTCGGCGGCAGCGACGTGTTCAAGATAGGGGCTGGCGATGAATTCGGCATGGAAGATCCCTGGTTTTGGTGAAGCGAATCTATTCGGCGGCCGCTGCCGGCTTGCGCAAATGGCTGATGGCGGCTGTGATCAAGGGCACGATCAGCGGCAGCGCGCCCTCGAGCGGGTGGTGAAGCAGGCGGTCGACTTGCGCCTGCACGGCTTTGGCATCGATCTGTAGCGCTTCGATTGCGGCGTCGTGGATCTCGTTTGCAAACCCCAGTTCCTGATTGGTACTGGCGCGGCGGGATGCCGCCAGAACAAGGATGAGGCTGATGGCGAGATTGACGGCGCCGAGGATGGCGGCTGCGGTGATCGCGCTCACTACCCCAACCAGCGCGAAATAGGCGGCAAGCTGGAACATCAGAAGCGCAAAGGCCGCGAGCAGCGCGGCGAAGGCCAGCAAGCCGAAGCCGACGAGCATGTGCCGCAGCCGCATCTCGGCGATGATCTTGTCCGCGCGCCATAGCAGCCGCAGATTTCTTACGATGTTTTCGGTGTTCATCTCAAATTCTCCTCAAGGCAACGCCGATGACGATGCCGACCGCGAGGGCGCAGGCAAGCGCCATGACCGGGCGCTCGACGACAAGCCGTTCGATCTGTTTTTCTTCCTGGCTCAGGGTTTGCCCGAGTTCGTCCAGCGCGGATTTCAACTGCCCGGCAACGGCATCGGCGCGCTCGCGGGAAGCCTTCAGCATCTCGTCGCCGGCGGTGCCCAGCAGGCGAGCGGCATCGGCCCTGAGCGCCAAAAGCTCGTCGCGGAATTCAGTCGATTTCACCGATTCATCTCCTTGATGGGTGCAAACATTCTATGAGCGCGGCGGGAAGCGGCGTTGATTTGGCTCAAGCTGGAACCGCAGTGGGCCTTTAGAAAGATCGAACTTCAACCGTTCCGGAACCTGGCAGTGAATTCCGCGCCGCTTCTCAACGCCGTCACAACCGGCGACTCGCTTGAACTCCGTCCCACCGGATCGTGGACGGTGGTCAACGCCAATTTGCTGGAAAACCTGTTCAACGCCGTGACTCCGCAACTGGCGAGCGCGAAGCGCCTGCGCGTCGATCTCGCCGGGGTTCGCGAAATCGATACGCTCGGCGCATGGCTGCTGGAAAAGATTTCGCGCGGAGCGGAGCAGGCGGGCCGGCCGGTCGTTGTCACAGGTGTCGATGAGCGCCATGCAGAGCTGATCGAGGATGTCCGCAAGGTCAACCGCGGCAAGCGGAGAGTGCAGCCTCGACCCAACGCCGCGCTCGCACTTTTGGAACGGACAGGGCGATCGGCGTTCGGCGCCGTCGGCGAAGCCGCCATCCTCCTCCAGATGTTGGGCGCTGTCAGCTGGGCGCTGTTCGGCGTGCTGCGCCGCCCGCGTTCGCTGCGGCTGACCTCGCTGGTCTACCAGACCTGGCGGTTCGGCTGGCAGGCCATCCCGATCGTGGTGCTGATCACTTTCCTGATCGGTGCGATCATAGCCCAGCAGGGCATCTTCCACTTCCGCAGGTTCGGTGCCGAATCCTATGTCGTCGATATGGTCGGCATTCTCGTGCTGCGCGAGATCGGCGTGTTGATTGTCGCGATCATGGTGGCCGGCCGCTCGGGCAGCGCGTGCACGGCGGAACTCGGCTCGATGAAAATGCGGGAGGAGATCGATGCACTCTCCACCATGGGCCTCGATCCGGTCGAGGTGCTCATTCTTCCGCGCATCGTCGCGCTAGTGATTGCCTTGCCGATCCTGGCCTTCTTGGGTTCGATGGCTGCGCTCTATGGCGGCGGTCTGATCGCCTGGCTTTATGGCGGTATGTCGCCCGCGATCTTCATCGCCCGCCTGCACGAGGCGGTGTCGGTCACCCATTTCGAGGTCGGCATGATCAAGGCGCCGTTCATGGCGCTGGTGATCGGCATTATCGCCTGTAGCGAAGGGCTTAAAGTAAAGGGCAGCGCGGAATCGCTGGGCCGCCAGACCACGACCTCGGTGGTGAAGTCGATCTTCCTCGTCATCGTGCTCGACGGCCTGTTTGCCGTGTTCTTCGCCTCGATCGGAATGTGAGCCGTGGACGCCCCGACCGATCAATATGCGATTCGTGTCAGCGACCTCGTGGTCGGCTTCGGCCGCCGGGTCGTGATCGATCATCTCTCGCTCGATGTGCGCCGGGGCGAGATCCTCGGTCTGGTCGGCGCTTCCGGCGGCGGAAAGTCGGTGCTGATGCGCACCATCATCGGGCTGATTCCGAAGATGGGCGGCCGCATCGAGGTGATGGGCTGGGATGCGGATGCCGCCGGCGGATTGAACGGCCATTTCGGTGCGCCGAAATGGGGCATCCTGTTTCAGCAGGGCGCGCTGTTCTCCTCGCTCACGGCCCGGCAGAACGTGCAGTTTCCCCTGCGCGAGAATCTCTCGCTGTCGCAATCGCTGATGGACGAGATCGCCGACGCCAAGCTCGAAATGGTGGGGCTCACGGCAGAGGACGGCGACAAGCTGCCATACGAACTCTCGGGCGGCATGGTCAAGCGCGTTGCGCTGGCGCGTGCGCTTGCGCTCGATCCGGCGATCGTCTTTCTCGACGAGCCGACCAGCGGCCTCGATCCGATCGCGGCCGGCGATTTCGACGTGCTGATCAAGACGCTCCAGAAGACGCTCGGTCTCACCGTCTTCATGGTGACGCATGACCTCGCAAGCCTCAAGACCGTCTGCGACCGCGTTGCGGCGCTCGCCGACGGCAAGATCGTGGCCATCGGATCGATGGACGACCTGCTGCATTCCGAACATCCCTGGGTGAAGGCCTATTTCCACGGCAAGCGCTCGCTGATGCTGCAAAAGAAACCGGATTGATCGACATGGAAACCAGAGCCCCCTTCATCGTTGTCGGCGCCTTCGTCCTGGCGGCAATCGCGGCCGTGTTCGGCTTCGTGTACTGGCTGCACAATTCCACCGGCATCGGCGCGCGGAGCACCTACCATGTGCAATTCGACGGGTCGGTGCCTGGCCTGTTGGTCGGCGCCAGCGTGCTGTTCAACGGCATCCGCGTCGGCGAGGTCACCGGACTCAAGCTCGCCACCGACAATCCGCGCCGCGTCAATGCGACGATCGCGGTTGCCGCCGACACGCCGGTGCGCTCCGACACCAAAGTCGGGCTCGATTTCCAGGGCCTGACCGGTGTGCCGGTCGTGGCGCTGGAAGGCGGCAAGGAGATTGCTGCTTCCGGCAACGTGCCGACGCTGATTGCCGAGCCCGGCGCAGGTCAGAGCATGACGCAGGCCGCGCGCGATGCGTTGCGCCGCGTCGATTCGATCCTCTCCGAAAACGCCGAGCCGTTGCAGGGCATGATCGCGAACTTCCGGACCTTCTCGGACGGGCTGGCGCGCAACACCGGCAAGCTCGACAGCATCGTCAGCGGCCTCGAGCGCATGACCGGCGCCAGCACGCCGCCGCCGAAGACCGTCTACAACTTGCAGGCCGCGCCCGCGCCCGCAAGTCCCGGTAAGCCGTTGCAGGGGCAGCTCGTGATCCCGGAGCCCTCGACGGTCGTGATGCTCGACACGCAGCGCATCCTGTTCTCGCCAGCCAATGACTCGGCGGAGTTCGCCAACGCGCAATGGGCCGACACGATCCCGCGGCTGTTGCAGGCAAAGTTGATCCAGAGCTTTGAGAATTACGACATCGCGCATGCGCCGCTGCGAAGCGCCGATGGCGTCGAGATGGACTACCAGCTCCTGCTCGATATCCGTGAATTTCGGGTAGAGGCGGGCTCGGCGCCGACGGCAAAGATCGCCTTCTCGGCGCGGCTCCTGACCAGGCAAGGCAAGGTCGTTGCCGCCCGCGTGTTCAGCGCAAGCCAGACGGTCGACAGGGTCGATCCGTCAGGCGTCATCGCTGCCTTCGATACGGCTTTCGCTGATGTTGCGCGGGAACTGATCGCCTGGACAGTGCAAAAGCTTTGAGCGCGGGGCGCTACTCCAGACTTTTCAGATAAGGCAGCACATCGTTGATCTGGTCGGTCTCGAGCCTGAACGTGGGAGCTTGATGCAGCTCAAATACGGAAGCGGGTTTCCATGCCACGCTGGTCCCAAGCTCAAAGGAGGACCGCGATGCCCGTAGATTCCCTGCTTGTTTCCGCCGCCATCGTCAGCGTGTTCGTGATTTTCGGTTCGGTTTTGTACTGGGGGGAGCGCCGGACCCGGACGGTGTCTCCTGCCGGCGAAACTGCAAAAGTAAAACGTCGCGGGTTCTGATGGGGGCAACATGGCTGTATCGTCAAACCTTCAGAACACTTCCGTCATTGGCCGCCTGATCGCGCGCGTAAAGCGGCTTGCTGCCGTTAACGCCGAGACGTTTGAGCTGCGCCGTATGGACGACCATCAGGTCGACGAGATCGCGCATGGTCTGGGTCTTTCGCGCTTGGAGCTCTTTGCGATCTGCAACAACAAGGAGAGCGGCGATCTGCTGAAGCGTCGCCTGGCGCAGTTCGGGCTCACGGAGGAATCGCTGGCGAGGAAGCACCCCGACGTGCTGCACGATCTACAGCGGGTGTGTGGCACATGCAGGGCGGCATCGCGCTGCGCTCACGATTTCACCGTGTGCGAGGAGACTCGGCGCGACGAGTACTGTCCGAACACCTGCACGCTGTACGCGCTGAAGCAGGAGGGGCTGGGGCGCAAGGACAGCTCGGCGATGCACCCCGCCTCTATGTTCCACAGCATTGAGTGAATTTTGAACGGGATGCTCGAACGTCAGGTGCCGGATCGCGGCAGAAACGCCGTGGCGCGAGAGCGGGTCTGTTCAGGCGTCCCCGCTGCGTCGATGAGCGGCCATTCGATCGTCCCCGTATCGATATCCTCCTGGAGCCGCGCCACATGCTCGGTGGCATCGGATGCATCGTTGCGACGCAAGCCAATGCGCCGCGCGCGGACGTCAGCGGCAGCCGTCAGGAACAGGCCGCAGAAGCCTGCTTCGGCCGCCTTCGCGATCTCGGCCGCCGCACATCGCTCCGCCTCCATCAGAAAAGCGGCGTCCACGATCGCCGAATATCCCTGCGCCAGCACCTTGCGGGCGCGCGCGAACATCTCGTCATAGACTTTCTCCGAGCTCTCGCGCGTGTAGGTGGACGCTGGTAGCCGCGTCAGCGGATCGACGCCGGCAAGTTCCTTGCGAATGAGGTCGGAGCGCAGCAGCACCGCGCCGGGCGGCGGCGCGATGCCTGCCGCGACGGCACGCGCGAGCACGCTCTTGCCGGTGCCGGAGCGGCCGCCGATCGCGATCAGGGATGGCCTGGCCGGCGTCGCAAGACGCAGCGCCAGAGCGAAGTAGGACTTTGCATCGGCGAGGCACGTGGCATCCTCAGGATACAGGTCGCGTTTGGTAAACGCCACCAGCGCGCGGATCGCGGCGCGGATGGAAAGGAACAAGGGCAGCACCGCCAGCGCATCGCCGTGTTCGCGCCAGCCGGACTCCAGATAGCCGTTGAACAGGCGGTTTGCCGGGCCCTCTTCGCCGAAGTGCAGGAAGTCCATGATCGGGAAGGCGAGGTCATAGAGCACGTCGGTCGTCGCAATCACCGGATCGAATTCGATGGCGTCGAAGAGAACGGGCTCGTCGTCGATCATGACGATGTTGGCAAGATGCGCGTCGCCGTGACAGCGGCGGACCAGGCCAGCCGCGGCGCGCTGTTGCAGCAGCGGGAAAAGGTCGTGCAGGTGCCGGTGATTGAGTTCATGCAGCCGATCGACGTCACCGGCCGGCAATTCGCCTTGCTTGCGAAAATTCGCGGTATTGCGGTCGATGATGCCAGCGATCGAGGCCAGCCATGCCGAACCGTCGGCGACGGGTGCGCGGGCATGCGAGGCGTGCATTGTTTCGGCCAATGCCTCGGCGGCATCGGGTGGAAGCGCATGGGCCGCAGCGAGATGGTCGAGCGCGCGCCGCTCGTCGAACCGCGCCATTTCCACCGCCCATTCAACCACCGGCCCCTTGCCATCCAGCGCTAGGCCGCTGGCCTCGCGCGTGACGGCTACGACGCGGCGATAGATTTTGGGCGCATTGCGAGCATTGACCGCCAGTTCCTCCTCGCAGGCGTGCTTGCGCTTCTCCAGCGTCGAATAGTCGAGGAACGGCAGTTTGACGGCGCGCTTCACCTTCAGCGCGTGGTCGGCGCCGAGAAACACGATCGAGGCGTGGGTATCGATGCGCTCCGTGCTTCGCGCGAGAAACGCCAGGACCTCGTCCTGGCCGGACGCAGCCGAGGCAGCGGGCGATTTCGCCGGATCCGTCACGGCCGCAGGACCGCGGCGCCAACCAGCTTTCCTTCGCGCAACCGCGCCAGTGCCTCATTGGCGCGCTCGAGTGGAAAGGCGGTGGTGTGTGTCGTGATGTTCGCCTGCGCGGCGACCTTGAGAAAGTCGATACCATCCTGCCGGGTCAGATTGGCGACCGAGACAAGCTGCCGCTCCTGCCAGAGAATGCTGTAGGGAAAGGCAGGGATGTCGGACATATGAATGCCCGCGCAGATCACGCGCCCGCCCTTGCGCACTGCGCGCAAGGCGAACGGCACCAGCGCGCCGACCGGCGCGTAGATGATCGCGGCGTCGAGCGCGGCCGGCGGTGCATCCTCCGATGCGCCGGCCCAGACTGCGCCGAGCGAGCGCGCAAGCTGCTGCGCCTCTTCGTCGCCGTTGCGCGTGAAGGCGTAGACCGAACGGCCCTGCCAATGGGCGACCTGCGCCACGATGTGGCCCGCCGCGCCAAAGCCATAGATGCCGATATGCTTGCCGCCGCCTGCCATCACCAGCGAGCGCCAGCCGATCAGTCCGGCGCAGAGCAGGGGCGCCAGCGAAACGTCATCGCCGTCCTCGCCGAGCGGAAAGCAGTAGCGGGCGTCGGCCACCAGATGGGTGGCAAAGCCGCCGTCGCGGGTATAGCCGGTGAATTGCGGACGGTCGCAGAGATTTTCCTGCCCGCTATCGCAGTACGTGCAATGGCCGCAGGTCCAGCCCAGCCAGGGCACACCGACCCGCATGTCCGGCGTTAGCTCGGTCACGCCGGCGCCGACCGCATCGATCCGGCCGACGACTTCGTGTCCGGGCACGATCGGATAGCGGATATCGGGCAGTTCACCATCGACGACATGCAGATCGGTGCGGCAGACGCCGCAGGCACTCACCCTGACGCGCACCTCGCCGGCGCCTGGCGCGGGCTCCGGCCGCTCCTGCATCGTAAGGGCCGCACCGGGGGCGGCGAGAACCATTGCATACATGCGGAACTCTCCCGATGCGAAAGCATGAGCATTTTCGCGCGAAATCGCAAAGTGCGTTTGATCCTGCGCAACTCATCGCTCACGATGGGCAGCGCCGCTTGCGGCCGTGATACCACGGACACTTTCACGCCAGTTCGCTGAACGCTCTCCGATGGCCCTTTGCGTGCTATCCGGCCCTTTTGCCATTTCTGGGGCGGACAATGTATGGCACACCCGCAGAGATTGCCGGCGGCGTCTCCGTTATCGGCACTGCGCCGCTTGCACCTTCGGCAACGATGGTATGCGATGCCTGTAGCCGAACGGGACGCCGGTGGGTACCTTGTTGAAGGCAACAGGAGGGTCAACATGTCTGACGGCACCGTGTCTTCGCCATTGGCAGCGGGCAGGCGGGCAGAGGCGAGTGAAACGCTGCGGGTTCCCGCGTCGATGCTGGTTCGTCTGTTCGAGGTCGCGCCAACGCTCGCGCGTCGCAAGTTTCCGAAAGGCGGATCGCTGTATCGACAAGGCGAGACCGGGACCAACGTTTACGTCGTCGTTTCCGGCCGCATCGGGATCACGATGCTGGGTGTCGGCGGCCAGGAATTGATGATCGATATCGTCGGGACGGGCGCGCTTTGCGGCGAAGGCGCCGCCTTCGACGGCCTGCCGCGCTTCTCGAGTGCGAGCGCGCTCGAGCCGAGCGAGGTGCTGGTCGTTCCCGTCGGCGAGTTCTGCAAGCTGATGTCCGCCGATGTCGAACTGGCCGCATCGATTGCCCAGACCATCGCGCTGAAGCAGCGCACCCTGGCAAGCCGCCTGGTGCAGGTGGCGCAGGCCTCGCCGGAGGTGCGGATCACCGAGCTGCTCTCGCAGATCAGCTTTCCGGATTCGTCGGCGATCGTGTTGACCCATCAGCAGATCGCAAGCCTGATCGGCGCCTCGCGGATCACGGTCACGCGCGCGATGCAGAAATTGCGGCGCGAGGGCGCTGTGCGCTGCGAGCGCGGCCGCTACGAGCTGGTGCGTCCGCAAGCCGGGTCGCTCACGAACTAGAGTAGCGCGCCCCACGGATTCTCATATTGCCTGTGTATGGCGATACAGCCTCATGTCGCCGCCTGCCGTAGCCTGTCTCCAGCATGGGAGGAGGCGACCATGAATGCAGCACACACAGCTCCATCGTTTCGGCAGATGATGGGCCGCTTCACGACCGGCGTTGCCGTGATCCTCACGGCAGCGCGCGAGGGTCCGGTCGGCGCCACCGTCAATTCACTGACGTCGCTCAGCCTCGAGCCGCCGCTGCTGCTGTTCTGCGCCGGCAACAGCAGCCGCACCGGCGCTTGCGTGATCGAGCAGGGCCTGTTCTCCGTCAATATCCTCACCGCCGCGCAACAGGATGTGTCGGGTCATTTCGCAGGCAAGGACACGAACAAGGGCGAGGGCTGGGATGCCGCGCGCTGCCGCCGCCACGGCGGCTGGCTTGCCATTCCCGACAGCAACGGCGCCTTGTTCTGCGAGGTGGATAGCGTCTACCCCGGCGGCGATCACCGCATCATCGTCGGCCGCGTCAGGGATATCCTGGCGCCGGAAGCCGCCGAGCGGCCGCTGGTCTATCATGAGGGCCGCTACAGCCGGCTGGCCTGACTGCTCCCGCGGGTCTAACGCGCCGGGCGTTTCCCCAGCAGCAGGATGTGTCCTTCCAGGATCGCGATCCGGCCCTGCTCGCGGAGCCGCTGGAGCGTCCGCGTCACGGTCACGCGCGAGGTTCCCGTCATGGCCGCGATCTGCTCGTGGGTGAGCTGGGTCACCAGCAGGCGTCCCTTGGGATGCTCGATCGCGAACATTTCTTCCAGCCGCGTCAGCAATTCCATGATGCGCTCCTGCGGCTCGCGCGACGTCAGGTGCTTCAGGCGTATCGCAAGCACGCGCTGCTTGAGGCTGGTAATGCGCAGCAGCGAGCTGGCAAATTCGGGATGATCGCGGAAGGCAGCGCCGAGCCGCGTCGAATCGAACTCGATGGTTTCGGTGTCCTCGACCGCAACCGCGCTCGAAAACCGCGGCAGACCATCGAACGCCGCGCCTTCGCCGCAGATCGTGTTGGGGCCCATCAGCTCGAGCACGACCTCCGCGCCGTCGACGCGGAAGATCGAGATCTGCACCAGGCCCTTCAGCACGAAATAGAAGCAGCTCGAGATCTCGCCCTGCTCGTACAGCACCGCGTTCTTCCTGAACTTCCGGCGCCGCCCATAGGCGGCATGGCCGGTGAGCATCTCGACCAGCTCGCGGTCGATCCGCCATGTACCGAGCTTTCTCTTCGACGTGCGGCTCATGAGCATCCGGCTCTGTAACGCGAAAAGTCCGTCAAACTCGTATAGGGCGATACAGCGCTGCGACAGGACGGTGATCTAGCGTCATTTTCATCAACTTCCCCCGGAGGTCCCCATGTCGTCAATGGCGCCGGTTCAGGCCGAGCGTGAAGAGGCTGCCGATCCGGTTGCCGCGGTCCTCGCGCGCGCCGAACGCACCGGGGAATGGCTGCGCGGCAAGGCCGCCGAGATCGAGCAGCGGCGCTCCCTGCCGCCCGACGTCACCGGGCGGCTGGTCGATGAAGGACTGTTCCGCATCACGCAGCCGAGCCGCTATGGCGGGCTCGGCCTCGAGCCGCGCGCGGCCTGGGAAGCGACTTATGCCATCGCCCGCGGCTGCTCGTCGACCGCCTGGATCCTCGGCCTGTCGAGCGCAAACGTGGTGATGATCGGAAAATTCTCGGACGAGGCGCAGCGCGACGTCTTCCTTTCCGGAAAGCCGACCATCGTGTCCTTGCTGACCGGCGGCGTCGGCTCGGACATCGAGGTCGAGCATGTCGCTGATGGCATGCTGCTGAGCGGACGCTGGCGCTACGCATCCGGGATCGATGCCGCCACCTGGGCGGGGCTGCTGGTGCCGGTGCCGGTCGATGGCCATGCCGTGATGCATGTCGTACTGGTGCCGACGAAGGAATTCGCCGTCGATCATCAGAGCTGGAACGTGCTCGGGATGCGCGGCACCGGCAGCAAGGATATCTCGCTGACCAAGACCTTCGTGCCCGCGCATCGCTGGATGAACTGGCAGGTGTTGCAGGAGGGTGGCCGCGATCCGACCTGTCCGCATCATGGCCCGATCAGCGACGCGCCGCTCAACGCCATCAATGCGATGTCGACGCTCGCTCCGACCCTGGGCGTGGCCTCCGCCGTCGCCGAGGAGTTTCGTGCGATCGTGAAGAAGAAGGTCAGCCCTGCGGCACAAAGGGTGCTGGTCGACGATCGCGTTGCGCAGATCGAGGCGGCGACGGGAGAGGCCACGCTCGCGATCCTGCGCCGCGCCTTGCTCGACGATGCCGACCTCATCGTGCGTGAGGCCGAACGCAGCGGCAGCGTCAGCCTGCTCGAACGCGCGGCGATGCGCACCCGCATTGCGATCGCTTCACGCCTTGCGCTACAGACCGCGCAGCGGCTGTTCGCCGGGCTCGGCAGCTCCGTGCTGCCGACCGGCACCCGCATCGAGCGGCTGTTCCGCGACGTTCATGCCATGAGCACGCATATGCTGCTACAGCCGGAAGCCATCGGCGAAATCTACGGCAAGCTGCTGCTTGATCTTCCGCTGCCGCCGGCGGCGCGCGTCTAACCACAGGAACAATGAAAATGAAAAAACAAGCCATCCAGTCCGCCAATCCGATCTTCGCGACCAAGGACGGATCAACCATCTTCAAGAAGTTCGGCTATTCGCCCGCGGTGCGCGCCGGTGACTTCATCTATGTCGCCGGCCAGATCGGATTGAACCCGGACGGCTCGATGCCGGAGGATGACGAGGGGCAGATCGTCAACGCCTTCGACCGTCTGAAGATCGTGATCGAGGAGGCGGGCGCCTCGCTCGACGACATCGTCGAGCTGGTCAGCTATCACGTCGGCTTGCAGCGTCACCTCGCGCGCTTCGTCGAAATCAAGAGTGGCTACATCCGCGAGCCCTTTCCGACCTGGACCATCCTGGAGATCGCCGGACTGGCCCGCCCCGGTCTCGTGATCGAGATCAAGGCGGTTCTCTATGCACCCCGCTGACGGGGGCCTGCCCCGGGAATCTGGCGCTCTTGGTAGCGGGCGATACAGACGCCGTCCGCAGGGCGGGTAACCTCCCGGGAACTTCAGGAAACAGGGAGACGGCCATGAGCGGCGGTCGGATCAAGGACATTGCCAATATCCAGAAGCTCGGACACGTCGAGTTCCGGACCACCGACCTCGAGAGGGCGCGGGACTTCTACGTCAACCTGATCGGCATGCACGAGACCGCTCGGGACGAGAACCGGGTCTATTTGCGCTGCACCGAGGACCGGCAGCACCACACTTTCGTGCTGCGCAAGGCCGACAGCGCCGGGGTCGGCACCATCGGCTTTCGTGTTTCCAGCGATGCCGATCTCGACCGCATGAAGGCCCGTTTCGAGGAGCTCGGCCTTCCCGTGCGCTGGGCCGGCAATGACGTGTTGGGGCAGGGACGCACCCTGCGCATGCAGGATCCGCTCGGCTTTGTCATCGACTACTACGCCGAGATGGCCAGCGTTCCCTGGATGGTGCAGAGCTACCATTTGCACAAGGGCGCCTCGCCAACGCGCATCGACCACGCCAACGTGCTGACTCCCGACGCCCAGGCCGGCTACGAATGGTACACCGGCGAGCTCGGCTTCGGCTGCGCCGAATATACCGAGTCCGAGCCGCCGGATACGCGCATTTGGGCAAGCTGGCTCTATCGCAAGGCAACCGTGCACGACATCGCCGTGATGACCGGCGCGGGACCGGCCGCCCATCACCTGGGCATCTCGCTGCCGGAGCCAATGGGCATCATCCGCGCCTGCGACATGCTCGCCGGCGCCGGTTACGCCGACAGCATCGAGCGCGGACCGGCGCGCCACGGCATCTCCAACGCGCTGTTCGTCTATGTCCGCGATCCCGATGGCAACCGCTTCGAGCTTTACACCGGCGATTACCTGACCGGCGACATGTCGGCGGAGCCGATCCGCTGGAGCCTGAATAATCCGGTACGCCAGACCTTCTGGGGTGCGCCGCCGCCGCGCCGCTGGTTCGAAGAATCGATGGCGGTGGAAACTTTCGACGGCGCGGCGATGCAGGCGACCAAGCCGCCGCTGCTGGCGCCGGTGCCGAGCTACGTAGTCGATTAAACAGAAGGGGAAGGGATCATGAAGAAAATCTCCGTCGCGGCCGCTTGCGCCGCATGGCTGATGTCGGCGCTCGCTGCCGGCGCCGCCGACAAGCCGGAGCTGCGCATCGGCTCGGTCGTCGCCATGACCGGGCCTGCATCGGCGCTCGGTTTGCCCGAGAAGAACGCGCTGGAGTTGCTACAGGAGCAAATCGCCTCCGATACGAGCCTGCCCTTCACGGTGAAATTCATCACCTATGACGACGCTTCGGATCCGACCAAAGCGGTCAACAATGTCCGCAAGCTGATCACCGAGGACAACGTCCATGTCGTGATCTGCTGCACGACGACGCCGACCTCCATGGCCATTCTTGAAACCGTGACCCAGGCCAAGGTGCCGAACATCTCGCTTGCGCTCGGACAGAGCGTGATCGAACCGGTCAAGGACCGCTACTGGATCTTCAAGACGCCGAGCACGGACCAGCTTCAGATACAGGTGCTCGTTGACGACATGGTCAAGCGCGGCCTCAAGAAGATCGCGTTCCTCGGACTTGAAGACTCGTTTGGCGAGGGCGGCTGGGTCGCGCTACAGGCCGTCGCCAAGGCCAAGGGCGTTGAGATCGTCGCCGCCGAACGCTTCTCGCGCACCGACACCAATTTCACCCCGCAGGCGCTCAAGGTACGGCAGGCCAGCCCAGGCGCCGTCTACATCCACGCCATCCCGCCGTCCTCGGCGCTGGTTCACCAGGCGCTGAAGCGCGTCGGCTATACCGGTCCGATCTATCACTCCGGCGGGTCCGCCAACAATGCGTTCATCTCGATCGGCAAGGCCGACGTCGAAGGCGCGCTGCTCGGCACGACGCCGGTGCTGGTCTACGGCGAATTGCCCGACAGCAATCCATTGAAGCCCGTCATCACCAAATTCGCCGCGCTCTATGAAAAGCGGTTCAACGTGCCGAAGGTCGATATCTTCCCGGGCCAGTCATGGGACGCCGGCAATATCGCGATCCTGGCCGCATCGAACGCCGTCAAGGCGGGTGCCAAGCCCGACAATCTCGAAGCTTTTCGCGCCGCGCTGCGCGACAAGCTGGAAGGGGTCAAGGAGTTCGTGGCGGTGGGCGGCATCTTCAATTATTCGCCGACCGACCATCTTGGTCTTGACCAGCGCTCGACCTTCATCTCAGTGGTCAAGAACGGCGAATTCCGCCTCTACAATGCCAAATAGGGCATGATCGATACCGCTCTCTTTCTGCTGGTCGATGGTCTGACCAACGGCCTGATCTATGCACTGCTGGCGCTCAGCCTTGTGCTGGTGTTCACCGTCACGCGGGTGGTGAACATCGCACAAGGCGAGTACGTCATGCTGGGCGCGCTGACTCTTGCCGACCTCCTGCAGGGACGGATGCCGGGCACGCTGTATCTCCTGATCGGCGGACTTGCGCTCTGCATTCTGCTTGACGCCGGCCGCTGGCGGCGCGACTGGCGCGGCGCGCTTTTGTTCGCGACGGGCCTGATCGCGGTTGCGATCGCGGCTGCCCTGATCACCCGTATGGCGCTTTCGTTGCACTTCCCGGTGATCGCCATGATGGCGGTCGCGCTGTTGTTGGTCGCCCCCCTTGGCGTCCTGATCTATCGTTTCACCGTGCATCCCATTCCCGACGCCAGCACCATCGTCTTCGTCATCATCTCCGTCGGCGTGTCGATGGCGGTGCAGGGGCTTGGCCTGCTGATCTGGGGCGCCAGTCCCTATCCGGTCGAGCCGATCGCCGCCGGTGGCCTGATGGCCGGTCCCGTGTTCATTCCCTACCAGGCCATTGCCATCATGGTTGTCGCGCTGCTGTCGATGGGCGGGCTCTATCTCTTCTCGGAGCACACGCTGATCGGCAAGGCGCTGCAGGCCTCCGCCATGAACCGGCTTGGCGCGCAGTTCTGCGGCATTCCGGTCAACCTTGCCGGCGGATTGGCCTTCCTGCTCGCGGCCGCCTTCAGCGCGCTCAGCGGCATGCTGCTCGCGCCGCTGATCACCGCCAACTACGAAATGGGCTTCATGGTCGGCCTGAAGGGATTTGTCGGCGCCGCCATGGGCGGGCTTGCCGATTATCCGTTGTCGCTCGCCGGCGTGATGATCGTCGGCGGTCTCGAATCGACCTCCGCCTACCTCGCGAGTGCTTACCGCGACGTGCTGGTGTTCAGCCTGCTTATCCCGATCCTGCTCTGGCGCAATGCCCGGCAACGCGTGGAAACGAGGTAGCCGTGCCGCGCAGAACGCTGCTTGCCCTTACGGCGAGCCTCATCTTCCTCGTCGCACCGTGGCTGTTGCCGCCGTTCCATGTCGGCATCTTCGCCTATGCCGGCATCTATGCGCTGGCCGCGATCGGCCTCGTGCTGTTGCTACAGGCCGGCCAGATATCGCTCGGCCAGGCCGCTTTCATGGGTCTCGGTGCCTACGGCTCGGCGCTGGTGGCGCGCGCCTATGGCATCGACAGCTTCTTCACTCTGATCTTCAGCATCGCCGCAACTGCGCTGGTCGCCGCTCTGATCGGCTACATCACGTTGCGTCTGCGCGGTCATTATTTGCCGCTGGCAACGCTCGCCTATGGCATTGCACTCGCGAGCAGCTTCACCGCCTGGCATGACGTCACCGGTGGCGCCTCCGGCCTCGACAAGATTCCGCCGCTCGGATTGTTCGGCTATGCGCTGACCGATGATCGCCTCTATACCCAACTGATCTGGATCGTCGTGCTGCTCGCCGTGCTCGGCCTTTCACGCCTGCGCAACTCGCGCATTGGCCGGGCGATCGCGACACTGGAATCGCATGACGGCATGGCGCGCAGCTTCGGTATCGACACCACCGTGCTGCGCATCAAGGTATTCGTGTTCTCCGCCGTGCTGGCGGCGCTGGCGGGCGGGCTCTACGTGCATTTGCTACGCTTCGTCAGTCCGTCGCCGTTTGCGCTCCTGACCTCCTTCAAGCTGCTCATCATGGCCGTCGTCGGCGGTCCGTCCAGCGCCATCGGCGGCGTGGTCGGCGCGCTGACCCTGGAGAGCGCGCAGTGGGCGTTGCAGGATCTGCTCGCGCGCTGGGGCGCAACGGGAAATCTCGAGGTCATCGTGTTCGGCGTCATCCTTGTCGTGATGCTGCTGAAATGGCCGCAAGGCCTCTCGCCCGCGCTCGAAAGGCTGCTGCCGAAGGCGAAGCCTCGCCGCAGCGACGGCACGCCGCTGTCGGCGCGTACATTGCCGGCCGATCGCGCGGAGTCCCTGCTTGAACTGAAGGGCATCGGCATCAATTTCGGCGGACTACAGGCGCTTGCCGACGTCAATATGCAGCTCAAGCGCGGCGAATTCGTCGGTCTGATCGGTCCCAACGGCGCCGGCAAGACCACGCTGTTTGCGATCATCTCCGGCCTGCTGCGCCAGAGCAGTGGCACGGTGACCCTGTTCGGCGGCAAGATGCCGGACAGCCATTCGATCGTGCGCGAGGGCATGGCGCGCACGTTCCAGCATGTCCAGCTGGTGCCCACGCTGTCCGTGATCGACAACGTCGCGCTCGGCGCCTACTGGCGCACCTCTTCCGGCTTCATGCGCGGTCTTCTCGCGCTCGATGACGCCGAGAATGCGCGCGTGCTGGCGAGTGCGCGCGCCGTGCTGCGCCGCGTCGGGCTCGAGGCCGAAGCCGAGCTTGCCGCCGGCAGCCTGCCACTCGGCAAGCAGCGCATCGTCGAGATCGCCCGCGCGCTGCTGGCCGATCCGCAGATCCTGCTGCTTGACGAGCCGGCTGCCGGCTTGCGCTTTCAGGAGAAGCTCCTGCTGGTCAAGATCCTGCGCCAGCTCAATGCCGAGCACGTCACCATCCTGCTTGTCGAGCACGATATGGAGCTCGTCATGGGTTGCGTGGAACGGCTCGTCGTGCTCGACCGCGGCCGCGTCATCGCGGAAGGCGCGCCCAAGGATGTCCAGGCCAATCCGGCCGTGATTTCGGCTTATCTCGGGGGCGCCCGTGACAAAGCTGCTTGAGGTATCCGCCCTGACCGTCGGCTACGGCGAGGCCGTGGCGCTCGATGCGATCTCCTTCGATGTCGCGCGCGGCGAGTTCATCACCTTCATCGGTCCCAACGGGGCCGGCAAGACCACGCTGCTCAACAGCCTGATGGGTGTGCTGCGCCAGAAGTCGGGCACGGTGTCCTTCAAGGGGGAAGACCTGGGAACACTGAAGCCGGAGACGCGTGTAGCGCGCGGCATCGTCATCGTTCCGGAACGGCGCGAGCTGTTTCCGCAATTGTCGGTCGAAGACCATCTGCGGCTTGGCGCCTTCCTGCGCCGCAGGGAAGGACGGGCAATACTCGACGCCGGGCTCGAACGCATTTACGCGCTGCTGCCGAAATTGAAGGAACGGCGGCGGCAGTTGGCCGGCACGCTGTCCGGCGGCGAGCAGCAGATGGTGGCGGTCGGCCGCGCGCTGATGGCGGAGCCGCAACTGCTGATGCTCGACGAGCCCTCGACCGGGCTTGCGCCGCGGATCACCGAAGAGATTTTCGAAGCGATTGCCCGGCTCAAAGCCGACGGCATGACGGCAATCATCGTGGAGCAGAACGCGCATCTCGCCTTCTCGGTCGCCGATCGCGGCTTTGTGCTGGAAGTCGGCAACGTCGTCGCCTCCGGCGCGGCCGACGAATTGCGCCAGGATCCGCGGGTGCTTGCCGCTTATCTCGGCGCCGGGGACCGCTATCGCGACGCATAATTCACGCCAAACGGAAGGAAACCATCATGGCACGTACCGTCGTCGTTCCGCCCACGGGCCTGCGCCCCGGCATTCCCTATTCGCCGGCGATCCGCTGGGACAAGCTGCTGTTCATCTCGGGTCAGACCGGCTCCGATCCGGTGACGCGCGAATTTCCGCCGGACATCAAGGCGCAGACCCGCATTGCGCTGGAGAACGTCAAGGCGCTGGCGGAGGCCGGCGGCGCATCGATGGACACGGCGCTGAAGATGACCATCCATATGACCGACATGCTCAACGAATTCGGCGCGATGAACGAAGTGTTCCGCGAGTTCTTCCCGAAGGACCCGCCGTCGCGCACCACCGTCGGCGTGGCGCATCTGGCGCGCACCGGCCTGAAGATCGAGATCGACATGATCGCCGTGGTGAAGGATGGCGTCTAAAGCGTTTTCGAGCGAAGTGGGTACCGGTTCGCGTGAAGAAAACGCGTCAAAACAAAAAGGCGCCAGCACGGCAACGCTGTTGTTGCGGGGCGGGAAGATCGATCCTGCCCTGGACGGCGCGCCGCGCGACAGCATCCTGATCGAGGGCGATCGCATCGCCTGGATCGGCGAGGCGCGCGATGCGCCGCGCGCCGGCAAAGCGATCGACCTGCACGGCAGCCGGACCGTTGCCGGACTGACAGACGCGCATCTTCATCTCTTTATGCGCGCGCAGGAGCTGCTCAACCTCGGGCTCGGTCCGGCGACGGCATCGATTCCTGCGCTGCTGGAATGCGTGCGATCCGCGTGTGCGGCCACAGCGCCCGGCCAATGGGTGATGTCCGCCGATTACAGCGAACAGTTCCTCGCTGAACGGCGGCATCCGACGCGCACCGAACTCGATGCTGTCTCGCAGGGGAATCCCGTGCTGCTGCGGCGCACGGGCGGCCATCTGTCCGTCGCCAATTCCGCAGCGCTTGCGCTGGCCGGGTTCGATATCAATACGCCGGATCCACCCGGCGGCACGATCGAGCGGGCGCATGGCGAGCTGACCGGCGTTCTCACCGAGAACGCTGCCGACATCGTCGCGGCCCTGATCCCGCCGCCGTCGCCGGCGCAAACCATCGAGGCCATTCGCAAGGTCGCCGCCGAGTGTCTGAGCCTCGGCATTGTTGCGGCGGTCGAAGCGGCCGTCGGCTTCAACAACGGTTTTGGCGTCGAGTGGAATATCTGGCAGGCGCTGAAGGATGCGGGCGGCCTGCCGCTGCGCATGGGATTCATGCTGCGCATCGATCCCGCCGAGGCGCGCCGGCTGAACCTTCGCCCGACCGGCCATGACGATCATTGGCAGGTGCGCACGCTGAAATTCTTCGTCGACGGCATCATCGGTGCGCGCACGGCGGCGTTCAGCGAACCTTATGCCGACCGCGACACCAAGGGTTTCCTGATGGAGGAGGCGGCTGATTTGCGCGCCAAGGCGGTCGAGGCCCATGTGCTCGGCTGGCAACTTGCCGCGCATGTGATCGGCGATCGCGCCATCGCACACTGGCTGGATTGCCTGGAGGCGGCTGCCGAGGCAGCTCCATCGCCCGAGCGCCATCGCCTCGAACATTTTGCGGTGCCCGGCCGCGATGCACTCGCGCGGGTACACCGCCTCGGCGCCATTGTCGTTCCGCAATACGGCTTCCTGCACCGGCTTGGAAACTCGTTCGCCTCAGCCATCGGTCCCGATCGCGCGCAGCGGCTTTATCCCGGCCGCAGCGTGAAGCGGGCCGGCGTGACCATCGCCGGCAGTTCCGATCATCCGATCGGGCCTCTGTCGCCCTATCCGGCGATTGCGGCAGCGATCAATCGGACCACGTCGGCCGGGCTTGTGCTCAATCCGGAGGAAGGCCTGCCGGTGCGCGAGGCGCTCGCAGCCTATACGCAGGGCGGGGCGTTTGCGATGGGGCACGAACTGCGGCGCGGCCAATTGCAGGCAGGCATGCTCGCGGATATTGCCGTGCTCGATCGCGACATTCTCATGGTCGATCCCGCCGAACTCGCTGAAACCCGAAGCCGGCTGACCGTGGTCGGAGGCAAAATCGCCTATTCCGACGGAACGCTGGCGGCGTAATGGCACCTATACAAAAAGAGGCTTCCAAGATATAATTAACATGTTAAATGAATGGGCCTGAGAAACGCCAATTGCCAGGAGGAACCCCATGAACAAGCCTCTCGCCAGCAACGCACTGACCGAGAATCTCCGTAAGGCGCAGAATTATCTGGCGCGCTTCAAGAACGCCGCCGTGCCGCACCGGATCGCGGGCGAGAACGTCGTGGGCCATGCGAGCTTTGAGAATTTCGATCCGAGCGACAACACCGTGCTGTGCCAGATATCTTCGGGCGGCGCGCATGAGATCGATCTTGCCGCCCGCGCCGCCGAGGATGCGTTCAGGATCTGGAAGGACGTGCCGGGCGAGCGCCGTCGCGCATTGCTGCACCAGATCGCGGACAGGATCGAGGCGAGGGCGGACGAGATTGCCCTCATTGAAAGCACCGATAGCGGCCAGCCGATACGCTACATGGCCAAGGCCGCGCTGCGCGGCGCGGAGAATTTCCGCTTCTATGCCGACAAGGCGCCCGAGGCGCGCGACGGCCTGTCGCTGCCGACCGAAACACACCTCAACTACACGATCCGGCAACCGATCGGTCCGGTCGGCGTCATTACGCCCTGGAACACGCCGTTCATGCTGTCGACCTGGAAGATCGCGCCTGCGCTGGCGGCCGGCTGCACGATCGTGCACAAGCCGGCAGAGTGGAGTCCGCTGACCGCCGTGATCCTCTCGGAAATCATGAGCGAGGTGTTCGAGGGCGCCGGCCTTCCCAAGGGCATCGTCAACCTCGTGCATGGTCTGGGCGAAACCGCCGGCAAGGCGCTGACCGAACATCCCGCCATCAAGGCCATCGCCTTTGTTGGCGAGTCGATCACCGGCAGCCACATCATGGCGCAGGGCGCGATGACCCTCAAGCGCGTGCATTTCGAGCTTGGCGGCAAGAACCCCGTCATCGTGTTCGACGATGCCGATCTCGACCGCGCGCTCGATGCCGTATTGTTCATGATCTACAGCCTCAACGGCCAGCGCTGTACCTCATCGAGCCGCGCCCTCGTGCAACGGTCGATCTACGCCGAGTTCACCGCGAAGCTGAAGGCGAGGGTGGAGAAGATCGCCGTCGGACATCCGCTGGATCCCGCGACCGAGCTTGGCCCGCTGATTCACAAGCGGCATGTTGAAAAGGTGCTGAGCTACACCGCTCATGCGAAAGCCGACGGCGCCGAAGTCGCAACCGGTGGCAATCGTGCTCTCGACGGCAAGGGCAATTTCGTTTGCCCGACACTGTTCACCGGCGCTGCCACGTCGATGCGCATCGCACAGGAAGAGATTTTCGGCCCCGTGCTGACCGCGATCCCGTTCGACGATGAAGCCGATGCATTGCGCATCGCCAACGACGTCCGGTACGGGCTGGCCGCCTATCTGTGGACGGGCGATGTCGGCCGCGCCCACCGAATTGCCCAGGGCGTAGACGCCGGCATGGTCTGGGTCAACTCGGAGAACGTCCGGCATCTGCCGACGCCGTTCGGCGGCGTGAAGGCCAGCGGCATCGGCCGCGACGGCGGCGACTATGCCTTCGAGATCTACATGGAGCAGAAGAATATCGCGATCGGCCTCGACAGGCATCGCGTGCCGAAGATTGGCGTCTGATCTCGGGGGTAGGGATGGATAGTCGTTTGCCGGGTTTCGATCCCGCGTTGCTCGCCGCGATCCGGCCGGACGCAAGAATTTACGAGCTGTCGCATGCGATGGCGCCGTCGATGCCGGTCTACCATCAGCACATCCCCTTCAGTCTCGCATTGCATCGCCGGCACGGCGACCCGCATCCAAAGCCGCGCGAGGACGGTTCGAGCTTTGCCAACGAGGTGATCGTCACCTCGGGTCATTCCGGCACCCACATCGATGCGCTCGGGCATTTCTCGCGCAATGGCTGCCTGCACGGCGGCATCAAGGTCTCCGAGGTCGAGACGCGCGATGGCTACCGGGAGCACAACGCGGCCGACATTCCGCCGATTCTCCAGCACGCCGTCATCCTCGACGTCGCGGCGGCCCAGGGCGTCGAATGCCTGAAACCGGCCGAAGAGATTTCCGTTGGCGATCTCGAACGCGCTCTCGCCTTCTCCAACGCAGAGCTCCGGCCCGGCGACGCGGTGCTGATCCGCACCGGCTGGTCGAAATACTGGACGGATGCGGAGACCTTCATCGGCCGCCGTGGCGGGATGCCCGGTCCGGGTGAGGAGGCGGCGCGATGGCTGGTTGCGCGCGGCGCGACGCTGGTGGGCTCGGATACGCCCGGCTTCGAGTGCCTGCCGACACCCGGCGTTTCGGTCCACGCCATCATGCTGGTCGATCACGGCATCCACATCATGGAAAACCTGAATCTCGAGGAGATCGCGCCACAGCGGTTTCCAAGGGCCATGTTCATCGCGCTGCCGCTGCGCCTTTCGGGAAGCACCGGCTCCCCCATAAGGCCGGTTGCGATCGCTTAGGCTCGTTGGGAATCACCCGAAGCGGATGGCCCGGAATCGACGAAGGCATCGGCGAAAAACTCGGCTTCGGGCAAGCCATGATCTGCCGTAAAATCGCGCTGCGCGGCCTCGACCATTTTTGGATTGCCACAGGCATAGACCTGCGCCCCCGACAAATCCCTGTGGTCTTCGCGGACCGCATGGTGGACGAGCCCGGTGCGGCCCGCCCAGGACGCTGGCGCGTCTGAAAGCACCGGCGTGGACGTGAACCAGGGCAGCCGCCGTTGCCAGTTGGCGGCAAGATCGAACAGATAGATGTGTTCGCGCCTGTGCCCGCCCCAATAGAGGTGCATCGGGCGATCATTGCCCGCGTGGATCGCCGTCTCGACGATCGACTTGATCGGCGCGAAGCCGGTGCCGCTGGCGAGCAGGATGACGGGCCGCGGCGACACGCGCAGGTGAAAATCGCCATGGGGGATTTCGACCTGCAACCGATCGCCGACCGCTAATCTGGAAAGGGCTTTCTCCGAGAATTTTCCGTTCGGAACGTGCCGGATATGCAATTCCGCGCCGTCATTGTGGCGCGCCGCATTCGCCATCGAGAAATTCCGGCGGTCGCCGTCTTCCATGATGACTTGCAGATACTGACCGGCCTTGAACGGCGCGCGCAGCCCGATCGGAAAGCGCAACGTCAGGATGGTGACGTCAGGCGCAGGCCGGGCGAGCCGGTATACGGTCGCCGTGATGGTCTTGCGGCGAAAGATGTCGATCCGTTCGAAACGCTTGGGGCGGATGGTCAGGTCGGCACGCGGCTGGGCGCGGCATACCAATGCCGAGCCGTCCCGCGCCGTTCGCCGGCCCTTGCCGCGCTGCTCGACCTCGCCGGAAAGCAGCGCGGTCTCGCAGGTGTTGCAGACGCCCTTGCGGCAGGAGGAGGGCATCGAATAGCCGGCCCGCTCGGCGGCATCGAGCACGAACTCACGCGGTTCGCATGGAAAGGACAATTCGCTCCCGGCAACGTGGACGGTAAAGGTCATGCCGCGCTTTCCGAAGCGAGCTTTGGCGGCGCCGGAATGTTGCCGAGCAGCCGAAGGGTGCGCAGCACGGCCGATGGATCGGCCTTGTCCTGCCCGGCAATATCGAACGCACTGCCATGGCCGACGCTCGAGAACAGCACGCCGGCACCGACCGATAGC
Source organism: Bradyrhizobium lablabi (assembly GCF_018129385.1). Classification (GTDB taxonomy): domain Bacteria; phylum Pseudomonadota; class Alphaproteobacteria; order Rhizobiales; family Xanthobacteraceae; genus Bradyrhizobium; species Bradyrhizobium lablabi_C. Next base: position 16,619 of record NZ_JAFCLN010000018.1, on the reverse strand, counting down.
GCGGACGCGTTGCGGCCGGCGAGCAGCTTGACGGGAATATGGCCCTGGTCGTGATAGATCGCGACAAAGCCGTCGATGTCCTTGCGGCCAAGCATGATATCGGCGCCGACAGGTCCCTCGGCGAGAATGCCGGCCTTGCGCAGCCGCATCACGGCCGGGGCGGTGATGCGATCGTCGTCATCGCCGAACAGGCCGTTCTCCCCGGCATGCGGGTTGATGCCGAAAATGCCGATGCGCGGATGTGCGACGCCAAGCCGTTGCAAGGTGGCGGCACAGGCCAAGCCCGCCTGTTCGATCAGATCGGGGGTGAGGCGAGCCAGCGCGTGATGGATGCGCTCATGCAGCGTGGCGTGAAGGATGCGCAGGCCGCCGCCGACCAGCATCATGAATACCTTGTCTTCCGGCGTATGCGTGAGCTGTGCGATCAGGCCGGGGTATCCCGAAAACGGGATGCCGGCGGCGTTGACCGCGGTTTCGTTGTGCGGGCATCCGACGATCGCGTCGGCTGCGCCGCTGCGAACCAGGCCGATGGCGGCTTCCACATAAGCGACTGTCGCGCGGCCGGCCGCGGCGTTGATCTGTCCGGGCCGAAAACTGGCGGACGGCAACGCATCGACCGCATGAAACAGAATGCCGCCAGCCGCCGCGGCCGACGAAGCCCCGGCTTGCCGAAGCTGTGCATCGCCGGCGTGGCGCTCGCCATAATGTCGGATCACATGCTCGTCGCCGATCAGGATCACCCGGATATCGTCCCTGCCGGCCATTTCGACCGCTGCCTTCACGGCGATCTCGGGGCCGATGCCGTTCGGATCGCCGATCGTCAGCGCTATCGTCTTGCCGCCGCTCACAGCGGCAACGCCAGCAACGTGTCGAAGCGTGAGCTGTCACAGACGACGATCCGCTCGCGAAGCTTCGGCGCGCCGCCGTTCAGGCGATAGACATCGAGGTAACGGCCGGTGGCATAGACGTCGGTGGTGCCGTCGCGCATGATGCGGGCGACGAAGAACGAGGTTTCGCTGGAAACTTCCGCGGCGTCTTCCGCCAGGATCCATGGCTGGCCAAGGAAATGCCGGTAGACGTGCCGCTCATAGATGTTGGCTTCGCGCAGCGAGGCCACCCGGTCGCGCAGCATACCGCGCGAGTTGGCGAAGATCACGCCGGCTTCCAGTCCTTGCGCGTAATTGTCCGCCGTCGTGATCTTGTAGGTGCAGTTCTCCTCGAAGAAGTCGGGCCAGGCTTCGAGCTGGCCGTTGTCGATGCAGCGCGCATAGGCGCCTTGCACGTGATTGATCAGGTTGACGACGTCTTGACTCACGCTTCGGCCCCTACATGCCCATCCCGGCGCGATAGGCTTTCCAGAACCCTCGTACCGACGCCTCGGTGACGCGGCTTTCGCTGCTGTCGGCGCCTGCACCGCCCATCTCGATGACCGCCTGCTCGCCGCCGGCGCCGGCGATGCCGCGCTGCACGAAGCCGCCGACGCAGCCGTCCTCCATCGAAATGTACCCGGCCGGGCCGACGAGGTTGGCCTGCTTGAGGCGCACGAGCCGCTGCTCCGGCGTATCTTCGGCAAAGCCCAGCAGCGTCCAGTGCAGGTCGGTCCGGCCCGTTCCGCGCGGCACGACCTGGCGCACCGCAATCGCGTTCTGGATCTGCTGTAAGACGAATGTCGGAAACACCGACAGGATCTGTAGCGTCACGTTGTCGGGAAATTCCTTGAAGCTCTGTAGCAGGGAAGGATCGGCCAGCTTGAACTCGCTGTCCGAGCGGATGTCCTGCTCGGCGTATTCATTGTCCCTTGCAGCGTCGGGCTCGATTGCCGAGAAGCTGATGTGGTGGCCGCCGGAAGCGTCGACGATGATGCCGCCGGTCTGAGACAGGCGATTGAGCTCGAACGTGGTGAAGAACAGGTGCAGGATGCTGGCGTGATAGGAGTCCTTGACGTTCTCCATGTACAGTTTCCAGTTGTTCGGAAGCGCCTGCGTAAAGCGGCCGAGCACCACCGGCGTGCGTCCGTTCATGACCCGGCCTATCCGCGAATAGATCTCTTCGCCCAGATGCTCTTCGAGCGGCGGAACGTCGTTGGAAAAGCTTCCGAACACGATGCCGAATGCTTCCGCCAGACGCAGCTTGCGCGGATTATGCTGCTCCATGCAGAACGAGGCGGGCATCCCGCCCTTGCCTTTGATGCCGTCCTTGAACGCGACGCCCTTGAGGTTGCCTTGCCGGTCGTAGGTCCAGGCGTGATAGACGCAACTGAAATCCTTGGTGTTGCCGCGCGGCTCCAGCGCGATCAGGGCGCCGCGATGCGCGCAGCGGTTCTCGAAGGCGTACAGCTCGCCGTCTGAATCGCGGGCGACGATCACCGGGGTGTCGCCGACAAAGGTCGTGATGAAGTCGCCGGTGTTCTTCAGCTCGACCGAGAGACACAGGTAATTCCATGACGCACCCTGGAAGATCAGCTTCTGTTCCGCCGCGTAGGTGTCCGGGTCCTGGAAGATCCAGTACGGCACACGGGTCAGGCTTTCGCTCGGCCAGACATGTCCGGGTTCGCTTTTGCTGTGGATGATCTGATCCAGCATGGATGGCCTCCTGGCCCGCATTTGACGGCTTGCCGACTTTGTTCGAATATCGAACAAGTGTCCAAGTCAGGATCAACCGGAAAAAGGCGATTGTCAATATGACCGGCAAGACGTCCAAATCCGTTCAGGCAAGCCAGCGGCTGCCGGAAGGCATGGGTGGCCTCGCCAAGGGTCTTGCGATCATCGAGGCGTTCACGCCCGACCGGACCCGCATGACGGTTTCCGACGCGGCGTTGTCGGCCGGCACGTCACGCGCCTCGGCGCGGCGATGCCTGCTCACGCTGGTCGAACTCGGTTATCTCGAGTTCGACGGCAAGTACTTCCGGCCACAGCCGCGCCTGCTTGCACTTGGCAACGCGTATTCGGAAACGCGGTCTCTTCCCGTCGTCGCGCAACCGTTCCTCGCCGCGGCGCGCAACGAGCTTCATGAGTCGATTTCGCTTGCGATGCTGGACCGGGATGCCGCTCTGTTCGTGGCCCGCGCCGAGGCGGAACGATTGGTGACGACCGGCATTGCGCTGGGCACGCGCATCGATCTCTATTGCTCGGCAACGGGGCGGGTCCTGCTTTCCGCCTGGAACGACGAGCAACTCGCGGCCTATCTCGGCCGCACCAGATTCGTGGCAAGGACCAAGCACAGCCTCATCAAGGCATCGGCCATTCGCGATGCCGTGCAAAAAGCCAAACGTCTTGGCTACGCGGTCACCGATGAAGAGCTGGAAATCGGGCTGCGATCGATCGCGGTGCCGGTGGTGGACTCGCGTGGATCGGTGGTCGCGGCGATGAGCGCGAGCGCATCATCGGCGCGGATCACCATCCAGCAGATGATCAGGGGCTTTGTACCGGTGCTGCGGCGGCACGCCGACGGCCTGGGGCGCGTATTGTAGGGGCGTCGTCCGTCGTGGAGACACGAACGGCATGCTGCCGGGGCCATCCGTTTGAACGCGAGCGGCCGCTCGCATCACGGATCGATTGTGGTTCGCCCGACAATGACCGACCGCGTATAGTACTCGGCGTAGTCGACCATTGCCGTCGCAGCCTCGGCGGCCGCGACCTCGTCACCCGAGGCGATCGCTTTCAGCACGGCGGCGTGCAGGGCGGCGGCCCTCGCCACGTCCTTTGTCTCGCGCTGGTAGACAAAGTAGAAGCGCCGCGTCAGCGCATTGATCGGGGCAAAGGCATTAGCGACAAAGGGATTGCGCGCGCAGGCGATCACGAAGCGCTTGGATTCGAAGTGCACGCGAAGAAATTTCATAACGTCGACGGTGGCGCCGGCTTCCATGAACGAATCGGCGATCTTCGACAGATAGCGTCTTTCGTCGACGGTGGCGCGGCGCGCAGCGCGTGATGCAACCAGCGGCTCGAATTCCCGCCGCAGCTCGAGAACCAGCATTTGTTCGTGCGGATCGATGTCGGAAATCTGCACGCCATGGCGGCGGATGATCGTGACCAGTTTTTCCCATGCCAGCCGTTGCACGGCCTCTCTGACGGGTGTCCGGCCAATTCCGATACGCTCGCTAAGCATGGCCTCGGACCAGAGGCTGCCGGGCGCCAGTTCCAGCGTGACGATGAGTTCCTCGAGCTTGCTGTGCGCGATGTCGGCGAGCCTGTCGGGCCGCGGCTTGGCGCCACGCGAGGCCTTTTGCGGCAGGGCGTCCGCCGGCCATGGCGAGGAAATTGCCGGGCTGCCTTTGGCCGTTCCGCGATTGCTGGCATTGCGCATGAAGGTGCTCGTCCTCAGAATTCCACAAGGTCTCGCGCAATAACAAGGCGCTGTATTTCGCTGGTCCCCTCGACGAGGGTCAGAACCTTGGCTTCTCCCAGCAAGCCGGAAACATCATACTCCTCGAAGACGCCATAACCGCCGTGAACCTGAATCGCGAGGGTTGCCGCCTCAACGGCCATCTCGGTCGCGAACAGCTTGACCATCGAGGTCTGGCTTTTGAACGGTCGCTCCTGATCGACAAGCTGCGCCGCGTCCTGAATCATGAGTTCGGCAGCATAACATTTGGTCAGGATATCAGCGAGCGGGAAGGACAGGCCCTGGTTTTGAAGGATGTTGTGTCCGAACAGCTTCCTTCCGGAACCATAGCCGACTGCCAGCCTGGTTGCCTTGCGCGTCAGGCCCAGCGCGGTGGCCGCGACAAGAACGCGGCCGATCGCAAGCGTCGTCAGGATCTGTTTCAGGCCGTCGCCGCGGTTACCGATCATGGCTGTTTTTGGTATCCGGCATCCGTCGAAGAACAGTTCGCAGGAAGGCGCGATTCGCCAGCCGATCTTGCGGCCGGGCTTGCCGATCGAAAAGCCCGGCGTGCCGACCGGCACCGCGAAGGTGGACAATCCCTTGGGCCCCTTGTCCGGATCGGTGACCGCGACGACCGTCGTCACGCCGTGGGGAGGCGTGCCGGCATTGGTGGAGAACACCTTGGATCCATCCAGCACGAAATCGTTTCCATCTTCGCGCGCGCGGGTCTTGATCTGCGCCACGTCCGAGCCGCCATGCGGCTCCGTGACCCCAAAGGATGCAAGCGTCTCGCCCCGGCACAACGGCGCCAGCCATTCCTGCTTGATCCGGTCTGAGCCGAAGCGCGCGAGCACGGTCATTGGTGCGCTGTTGCAGAGAAAGATGGCGGCAAAGCCGGGCTCCGTTTCAGCCAGTCGTGCCGCCAGCAATGCGGCGCCGCGCGCGCCCAGTCCGCCGCCGTCGAACGCCGGATCGTAGGCGACGCCCATGAACCCGGCTTTGGCGAACGCCTCAACGACAGGCGTCGGAAACTGGTGCTCGCGGACATAGTTGCCGATCACGGGCTTCATTTCTCGCTCGATGAAGCGGTCGGTCGCCGCCAGCATCGAGGATTCATCTTCGGTCAGTTCGATCGGCATTTCCGGTCCCGGCGTTTCCTGATGTATCTTTATAATATGTTAGCACCGCTAAATGCATCAAAAAAGCGAACGTAACAAGCGGGGCTTGCTGAAATATCGCTATTTCTATTGGGAAATGCAGAGGTGTTGACAGGCCAAAAGAAGTATCTGTAATATATTACAAGAAAAGTTTGGGGAGCGGAAATGGCTGAGTTGCGGGACCGGCGCGGACAGCTGACTTTCGATACGGATGTCCTCGTGGTCGGCGGCGGCGCGGCCGGCGTTGCGGCCGCATTCACGGCCGCCCGGGCGCGCGCGCGTGTCCTTCTTCTGGAGAAATACGGTTTCTGCGGCGGCGCCGCCGTCGCCGGACTCTCCGGTACGGTATGCGGCCTCTATGCGGCCACCGAGGGCGCCGCCAAGCCGCCCGAACAGGTGGTGTTCGGCTTCGCCGATCGCTTCATCAAGGTGATGCAAAGCAAGGGCGGCATCACCGAGCCGCAACGCTACGGCAACACCTACACCCTGACGCATGATCCGCTGGTCTGGCGGGAGGCCGGCGATCATTTCCTCGACGAAGCCGGCGTGCAGGTTCTCTTTCACACCAGCGTCATCGATGTGCTGACCGAGGGCGATCAGGTTCGGGGCGTGCTGGCATGGACCAAGCAGGGCCGTGCGGAAATCCGCGCCCGGCTGACGATCGACGCCAGCGGCGATGCTGATGTGGCCGCGCTCGGCGGCTTCGAGACCTTCATGGGCCAGGATGGCAAGGTCCAGAATCCGACCATGATATTTCGCCTGATGGGCGTCGACGTAAAGCGCCTGCGCGCGCACTACGGCGAAGACACCATCATGGGCGAAGAAGTGTCGCAAATGATCCGTAATCTGCACAACAGCAGGGAATACGACCTGCCGCGCTCGAAGATATTTTTGTTCTCAACGCCGCGGCCCAACGAGTTGCTCTGCAACTGCACGCGCATCATCGGTCGCGACGGCCGCGAGCTCAATCCGGTGCTGGTCGAGGATATCACCGAGGCGGAAATCCAGGGCCGCAAGCAGGTTCGCGAATACGCCAACTTCTTCAAGGACAGGCTGGTCGGCTGCGAGGAGTCGTTCGTGAACGATACCGGCGTGCAGGTCGGCATTCGCCAGACGCGGCAGATCAGGGGCGTTGCGACGCTTACCAATGAGGACGTGGTCGCCGGCGCCAAGAGCAAGAGCTCGATCGCCCGCTCGGCGTGGCCGATCGAGCTGCATTCCGGCGAAAAGCCGCAGCTCAAGTGGCTGCTCGATGACTACTACGACATCTCCTATGAGAGCTTCGTTCCCACTGCCGGCGAGGGCTTTCTGGCGGCCGGGCGCTGTCTCTCGGCCGAGCATGAGGCGATGGCCTCCGCGCGCGTGACGGCGCAGTGCTTCTCCTATGGTCAGGCCATCGGCATGGCGGCCGCGATGTCGCTGCGTGATGGAATCTCGCCGCGGCAGCTTCCGGTTTCCGATCTTCGCGACGCGCTGCGCAAGGACGGTGCGATGATTTGAGGTCCTCGATAGGCAAGGCCCGCCCGGGAGCAGGGGCGGTATCAACGACAGAAACAAGACAAGAGGGGTGAGGAAATGAAAAGTATGGTCAAAGGATGCTTCGCCGCGGCGCTGCTTGCGGCCGCCGTTCCGCATTTTGCCAGCGCGCAGACGGTGAAGATCGGTCAGATCGAGGCCCAGACCGGGCCGAATGCGATCTACGGCTATATGTCGTCGCAGGGCGTTCCGATCGCAGTCGACGAAATCAACAAGGCCGGCGGCTTCAAGGTCGGCGAGACCACCTACAAGCTCGAACTGATCGCGCTCGACACGCGCGGCGATCCGAAAGAGGCCACCATCCAGCTCAAGAAGCTGCTGGAGCAGGACAAGGTGAAGTTCGTGTTCGGCCCGTTCCTCTCGAACGTGTTCGTGACGGTCTTCCCCTACGCCAAGCAGTTCAACGGCAAGTTCCTGATGATGGGCGGCGGCACGCGCATCCATGAATTCGTCGGCCAGCCCGGCAACGAATTCGTCATCCGCACCTGGAATTGGGACGCGGGGCCGAAGGGCTTTGGCGAGAAGATGGTCGACTATCTGGTCAAGACCGCCAATCCGAAAAAGGTGGCGATGCTGTTCCAGAACGACTCCGGCGGCAAGATTCTCGGCGATATCTACGAGCCGATCTTCAAGGCCCGCGGCATCGAAACCATGACCGAATATTTCGAGCCGGGCACCAAGGATTTCTCGCCCGTTCTCGCCAAGATCGCCGGGTTCAAGCCGGACTATCTCTTCCCCGGCTATTCCGATGCGGCGCTCTACGACATCGTGCGTCAGTCGATCGAGGGCAACTACTCCAAGAAATTCTTCCTGGTGCGCGGCTCGACCGGGCCGGGGCTGAAGAACAAGGACGGCCTGGAAGATTACATCGTCTACGTGCCGAAGGATTTCGAAGAGGCCGAAAAGAAGGAGCCGAAGGTCAAGCACTTCGTCGACGCCTACAAGGCATTCTACAAGCGTGACTTCCCGTACGACCAGGCGCCGCTGTGTTCGTCTTCCTGCTACGACCATGTCTACATGCTGGTCGAGGCGATGAAGAAGGCCGGCACGGTCGACGATGTCGAAAAGATCCGCAAGGCCCTGCTGTCGATGACCTACCAGGGCATGTGGAAGATCAGCTTCGACGCCACCAGCGAGCAGATCTTCGACTTCGATATCGTTCACTTGAGGAAAGGCGGCACCAAGGAAGTGGTGCACGTCGAGCCGTAAGCATGACGCAAGTTGTTGTCGGCCAGATCCTCAACGGGATCATACTCGGCTCGTTGTACGGAATCATCGCGCTCGGCGTGACGATGACGTTCGGCATCACCGGCATCGTGAACTTCGCCCTCGGGCAGTTCATGATGATCGGGGCCTACGCGACCTGGTACTTCACCGATCTGGCGAGGTTTCCCTTTCCGGTCGCCGTGGCGCTCGCGGTGGTGATTTCCGCCGTGGCCGGTCTTTTGGCCGACCAAGCGTTGTTTCGCTTCACGCGCAACAATCTGGTCAACGGGCTGCTGGTTTCGATCGGCCTGATTTCGGTGACGGAAAGCGTGGCTCTGCTCTTGTTTACGACGACGCCCAAGAACATGGATCCCGTCATTGCGGGATCATGGACTCTCGGTGCGATCACGCTGCCGCGCATGAAGGTGGTGGCTTTCCTGTTGCTGGCGGCCGTGATCGGTCTGACCTGGCTCGGGCTGTCGCGGGCATGGCTTGGCCGGGCGACGCGCGCCTATGCGCAGAACCCGGAGGCGGCCATGCTGATGGGCGTTCCCACCAAGCTGCTCCAGACCGGGGTGGTGGTTTATTCCTGCGCCATCGCGGGTTTTGGCGGCGCGCTCTACGCCTGCTTGTTCTCGCTGGAGCCTTCGCTGGGCGGTCTGTTCATCCTGAAGGGGGTGGAGTCCGCGATCCTCGCCGGCGTCGGCAATCTCTTGGGCGCGCTCGCCGGCGGTGTGATCCTTGGCGTCACTGAGTCCGTCGGCTCGCTCTATCTGCCATCCGCTTTCCGCGACGCCTATGGCCTTGTCTTCCTCGTCGCGATCCTGCTGTTCCGGCCCGCCGGCTTGTTCGGAGGCCAGAAGTGAAAGCGCTTTGGTTACTGATCCCACTCTACCTGCTGCCGCTGGTCGTGACGAGCGACACGGTTCTGACGGTTCTCATATTCTCGTTCCTGTTGAGCATTCTGGCGGTTGGATTCAACATCGTGTTCGGCGGTGCCGGGCAATTGACGATGTTTCATGCCGCGGCTTTCGGCATCGGCAGCTACGTCACGTTCCTGTCGATGCTGCGATTCAGCCTGCCATTCTGGCTCGGCTATCTCGTTGCGGTGGTGGTCGTCGTGCTGGTTTCGATCGTCATCGGCTGGATCTGTTTCAAGTTCCGGCTGAAGGAGTTCTACTTCGCGGTCGTGACGATGGCCTTTGCCGAACTCTGCCGGCTGATCGCGCTGAACTGGACCAGCGTGACCAACGGAACGCTGGGGATGCTGGTGCTGGAAAAGCCGACGCTCTGGCTGCCCGGCAGCGGCATCGTCAAGATCGAGCAAACGACTCCCTGGTACTTCCTCACCCTGGTCTCGTTGACGGTCGTGCTGGCGTTTTCCGCGCTGCTGATGCGCTCGTGGATCGGACGGAATTTTTCCGCGATCCGGCTCAACGAAGATCTCGCCCAGACGCTCGGCATCGATACGTTTCGCTACAAGCTGCTGGCGTTCACGATTTCCAACGTGATCGCTTCCTTTGCCGGCGCGCTCTACGGCTTCTACACCGGCTTCATCGAGCCGTCCTACCTTTCCGTCACGCAATCGCTCGACGCCATAGCCATGGCGCTGCTCGGCGGCGTTTCCACCATCCTCGGGCCGGTGGTCGGCTCGCTCGTGCTGACGTCGCTGCCGCATCTGATCGAACTGCCCGCGGAGCTGCGGGTCGCGGTCTACGGCATGATCCTGATCCTGGTGATCCTGGTGATGCCGCGCGGAATTGTCGGGCTCGCTGCCGGCTTTTTCAAAAGGCGGGCCCATGCTTCTTAAGGTCGAAAATCTCACCAAGCGCTTCGGCGGCCTCGTCGCGGTGTCGGACGTCTCGTTCGGCATCGAGAAGGGCGAGATCATCGGCATATTCGGGCCGAACGGCTCCGGAAAGACCACGCTGCTCAGCCTGCTGGCGGGACTGTTGCCGCCGACCGCGGGCCGCGTGTTCTGGAAGGGCGAGGATATCGCCGGCGCGCGCCCGAACGTCATCGCCTCGCGCGGCGTGATCAAGACGTTCCAGAACCCGCAACTGTTTTCCGAGCTTTCGGTATTCGAGCACGTCATGATCGCAAGCTTCCTCGCATTCACCCGCATCAAGGATCACAGCCGCCTGAGCAGTTTTCTCGCGCCCGGCAGGGGCGAAGCCGTGTTGCGCGCCCGTGCGGAGAAGGCGCTGACGCTGTGCCGCCTCCAGGGCGCGTCGGAAAAATCCGCGGCCGAGCTGTCCTATGGCGAGGAGAAAATGCTCGGCGTCGCCATGGCCATGATGTGCGAACCGGAGCTGCTCTTGCTGGACGAGCCGGCATCGGGCCTCGGCAACGACGAAATCCATAATCTGGAGAACGTGCTTCGCGATTTGCGCGCGCACGGCACCACGCTCTGCATCATCGACCACAAGGTGGCGTTTCTCGCCAAGTTCGCCGATCAGGCGATTGCGCTTCAGCAGGGCTGCAAGATCGCGCAGGGCCGTCCGAACGACGTGCTCGCCGATCCCGCCGTGGTGAAGGCTTACCTCGGACGCAGCCACCATGCTTGAGCTTTCCGCGATCTCCGCCCATTACGGCAAGAACCAGGTCTTGCGCTCGATCGATCTCAAGGTCGAGGCCGGCGAAGTAGTCGCTCTGATCGGCGCGAACGCCGCCGGCAAGTCGACGACCATGCGCCTGATCGCGGGCTTGAAGCGTGCGACCTCCGGCTCCATCAAGCTTGATGGCACCGAGATCGAGTCCCTGTCGACGCCGAAGCGCGTCGGCCTCGGCATCGCGCTGGTGCCCGAGGGCCGTCAGGTCTTTGCGCAGTCCACCGTGCTCGAGAACCTGATCATGGGCGCCTACCACCGCGCCGATCGCAACCACATCCAGCCCGACATCGACGCCATGTTCGCGATGTTTCCGAGGCTCGGCGAGCGTCGCAACCAGCGCGCCGGCTCGATGTCCGGCGGCGAACAGCAAATGGTGGCGATCGCGCGCGGATTGATGGCCAGGCCGAAATGTCTGCTGCTCGACGAGCCGACGCTCGGGCTCGCACCCGTCATCGTCGATGAAATCTCGGCGACCGTGATGAAGCTGGCGCGAGACGGCATGACCATCCTGCTCGCCGAACAGAATGCGGCGATGGCGCTGGAAGTCGCAAGCCGCGCCTACGTGCTTGCCGCAGGCGCCATTTCGGCGCAGGGCACACCGGAGCAGTTGAAGGAATCGCCCGTCGTCGCACAACTCTACTTCGGCGCGGAGGCGGCCGATGCTTGACGTCACGACGCAGGGCCGGATCGGTATCCTCTCCATCAACAGGCCGCAGCGGCGCAATGCGATGGACCGCGATCTGGTCGCGGCGTTGGTCGGGGCGTTCCGGCGCTTTGACGCGGATCCGGACATCGCCGCCATCGTGCTGACCGGAGAGTCGCCCGGCTTTTGCGCCGGCAGCGATCTGAAATTCATCGGCCGTCTCTCGCTCGAAGAGATGTGCCGGTTCGAAGCCGAGACCGGCGACATGGCCCGGCTGATCGGCTTTGTCCGCAAGCCTGTGATCGCTGCGGTCGAAGGGTTTGCGCTCGGCGGCGGCTTCATCCTGGCCGTTTCCTGCGATCTCGTGGTGTCGTCCGATTCCGCACGGTGGCATTTGCCGGAAGTGCCGATCGGCTGGCTGACGCCGTGGGGGCTTGGTGCGCTGGTTGCGCGGGTAGGGGCGGTGTCGGCGCGAAAACTTTGCTTTGCGAGCGAAGCGTTCGACGGACGCGAAGCGATGCGGCTCGGCGTTGTCGATCATCTCGCCGAGAGCGGCCGCGCACTTGAAACCGCAATCGCGCTGGCGCAGCGGCTGGCCGATCTGCCGGCGGCATCGGTCTCCGCCACCAAGCGCTTCTTCACGCCTGGCATATCCGGTCTTTCCGAAGTTCTTGATATCGAGGCGAACGAGGTCTTTGCCGGTAATTGCCGTCACCCGGTTGCGCGCGAAACGCTCGAGCGGTTCGGCAGCCGATGACCAACAAGAAACGAAAGGTCTGTCCATGTTGAAGCGGCGGCAGCAGGGCCAGGTTGCGATCCTCACCATCGACCGGTCGAACCGGCGCAACGCGCTCGGCACCGAGCTGATGCGAGATTTCGATCGCGCCTTCGCCGAGCTCGAGCACGATGACGGCGTTGCCTCCATCGTCGTCTCCGCGACCGCGCCGGGCTTTTGTGCCGGCAGCGATCTGAAGGAGCTGGCGACGATGAACATCCCGCAGATGTGCCATCACGAGGCCGAAACCGCGCGCATCGTGCGCGCGATCGGATTTCTGGAAAAGCCCGTGGTCGCCGCGGTCAGCGGATTTGCGCTCGGCGGCGGCGTAGGCCTCGCCGTCGGCTGCGACTTGATCGTGACGCATCCGGAATGCCGCTGGCATATGCCGGAGGTGCCGAACGGCTGGCTGCCGCCCTGGGCGCTGGCTTCGCTTGCCGCGCGGGTTGGTCCGGTGACCGCACGGCGGCTGGTCTGGGCGAGCGAGCCGATCACGGGAACGCAAGCCTATGAACTCAAGCTTGCGGATTATCTGGTGCCGCATTCCGACGTCGAGAGCGAAGCGATTGCGGTGGCGGAGCGGCTCGCCGCGCTTCCGCGCGTCGCCATCGCCAGCACCAAGCGGTTCTTTGCGCCCCTGATCAATGGCAACACTGAGGCCAGCGACATGCTCGCCAACCGAATTTTTGCGGAGAACTGCAACGACGACGCCTCGAAGGCGACGCTGCGCAAGTTCGGCATGAAGGTTTAATTCTTAAGGGATACCCGATGAACAAGTTCTGTTCCGCAGAAGCCGCGGTCGCAACAATCAAGAGCGGCCAGACCGTTGCCAGCGTCGGCGTCATCGGCTGGATCACGCCGGACCTTGTCCTCAAGAGCCTCGCCGCGCGCTATCGCAGCGAAGGCGCGCCGCGCGACCTCACATTCTATTTTCCGTGCGGCACCGGCGACGGCGTCGGCATCCGCGGCATGGACCACGTTGCCATCGAAGGACTGATGAAGCGGATCGTCTCGGGCTCCTACATCAACCCGATGAATCCGGCGACCGGCAAGCGCCCTGAACTGATGCGCCTGATCCGCGAGAATGCCATCGAGGCCTATAGCTGGCCGATCGGTGCCAGCATGCAGTGGCTGCGGGAAGTCGCGCGCAAAAGCCCCGGCTACATGACCGAGATCGGACTTGGCTGCTACATCGACCCCGATCAGACCGGCGGCCGTCTGACATCGCGCTCGACCGATAGTCTGGTCGAGAAGATCCAGTTTCGCGGCAAGCCATATCTGTTCTATCCAGCCTGGAACATCGATGTCGCGATCATTCGTGCCGGCGAGGCCGACGACGCCGGCAATTTGTCATTCGAGAACGAAGCGCTGATGTCGTCTTCGCTGGCGCTGGCGCTGGCGGCCAAGGCCTGTGGCGGCCTCGTGATCGCGCAGGTCTCGCAGCGTGTCGAGCGCGGAACGCGCCGGGCCCAATCCGTGAAGATTCCCGGGGCGCTGGTCGACCACGTCGTGCTCGATCCGCAGCAGATGATGACCACGGAAGTCCAGCATGATGCCGCCTATTTCGGCGGACAGCCTTACGACTCCTCCAAAATTCCCGGCGTGCCGTTCGGAGCGGACAAGATCATCGCGCGCCGTACGGCACAGGAGGTCAAGCCGGGCGTGGTCAGCATCTTCGGTTTCGGCGCGGCTTCCGACACGCCTCTGGTGATGGCGGAGCAGGGCGCCTTCGACAACGGCAGGATCAGGGATTACGCCTTCACCACCGAGCATGGCCCGTTCGGCGGCCTCGTCATGAGCAACTGGCAGTTTTCCGCAAACCGCCATCCGGAAGCGCTGCTCGACGGACTTGCGCAATTCGATTTCATCGACGGCGGCAATTGCAAGTTCGCGGCGCTGGCGTTTGCGCAGTTCGATGCGGCCGGCAACGTCAACGTCAGCAAGTTCGGCAGCTTCAATCCGGGCGCCGGGGGATTTATCGACATCGCCCATAATGCCCGCGAACTGGTGTTCACGGGGACCTTCACCACGGCAGGGCTACAGATCGAAGCCGGCAAGCAGGGCCTGAGCATCGCGAGGGAGGGCAAGGTCCGCAAGTTCGTCAATGCCGCGGAGCAGATCACCTATCCCGTGCGCGAGGGCGTGGTGAACCGCGGGCAGCGCGCCCGGATCATCACCGAGCGCGCCGTCTTCGAGGTGACCGCCGAGGGACTGGCGCTGACCGAAGTCGCAAAGGGTGTCGATATCAGAAAGGACATCCTCGAACAGATGGAGTTTCCGGTCGCCGTCAGCGACCGGCCCGTGTTGATGGATGAAGCATTGTTCGTGCAGTAGCCGGCAACAGCTAGGCCTGTGACGCGGCAACGAATTCCGCCGGGCTCGTCCCGTCGATACGGGCGAGTCTGGCGGCAAGCTCGGCGCATTGATTGCGTATGTCCGGGATGGCGATGATCTCCCAGAAAGCCGCTCTGGTAAGCGGTCCCACGGCGAACAGCCGTTCTGATGGAACGCCTTCGCGATTGACGATCGCACCTTCCGGGCTGGTCTCGATGCCGATACGCAAGGGGTCAACTCTCGCAAGGCCGCGCTCGAACAGGCTGCGCACCGCAGGGTTGGCGGAGGCCATGGGATCCTTGACGATCCCGGTGCAATCGATGATCGCGCCCACCTCCATGCTGCGGACCTCGCGCTGGCCGCGCCGGCGATAGCGCACGACAGCACCCGATGGAGCCGGCTCCGTCCCGATCATTTTTGCGGCCATCAGCGTCAACCGGCCGGTGTACAGCGCGTCCGTGATCCGCGCTTCCACCTCAGGCGCCATGCGATGACGATGCACATCCCACCAGGCGCGTGCATGCTCGAGGAAGCGGCGACGGGACGCCTGCGGAAGCTCGCGCCAAAGCCGCTGCGTGTGGGGACGCAGACCGTCGATCACGCTGCGCCAGTCCCCGCCTTGCGCCATATGCGCATCGATCTTGCCGCGCAGCCATTGGAGCAAGCGGCTGATGTCGGCGCCGAACGGCACTTCGGCTTCCTCGATCGGAAAGGGGGAGACGCGGCGATGGGATTTTGCCAGCAATCCCCGCCGCGACATGGCAATGATCGGTCCACGATGCCCGTCCTGGATCAGCGACTGGACGCGATCCACCATGGTGAGTCCCGTTCCGAGCAGCAGAACCGGTGCGTCGGGATCGATGTCGGAACTCGGCTGTGCGCTCCATGGATCGACATGGTAGGGGGAGCTGGATGTGACGTCGTTGCCGGTGGCGAGGATCGCGACATGGCCGGCATAGCGCCTGCCGTCTTCCAGGCTGACCGATATTTCGCCGGCATCTTCGCAGACGTCGATGCAATTGCCCTGCACGACCGTTAGCCGGTGCGATGAGCGCCCCGTGGATGTCGTCAGCAGGCTTGCAATATAATCGCCATAGATGCGCCGCGGCACGAAGCAAAATGCGTCGGGGCAGGGCGGCGGTACGCCGTCACGGGAATTCAGCCAGCGCCAGAAATGATCCGGTTCATCCGGCAGCGCGCTCATATTGGCGACGCGCACATTGAGGACGTGTTCGGGATTGCCGGTGTGGTACGCAAGTCCGCGTCCGATATCCGGGCGTCGCTCGATCAGCGTGACGCGAAGCTCCGGGGTCGAGCGGTGCAGCAACTGATAAGCGAGCAGAACGCCGCTGGCGCCGCCGCCGATGATGATCGCGTGCCGACTTGCCGAAGCATTCATGCGATCACCCCCGTTCGCCGATCTGGCGGCGAAGTCGTATTGGCATTTTGAATCATGGCTGAATTCTAGCCGTCGCAAGTTGCGTGGCCAAAAAGAAAATCATTCCCAAACCCGCACGCCGCAAAGAAGGTTCGTTGTGTCCGGGAACCGGTCACTTTTCTCGTCATGGCCGGGACAAGCCCGGGCATGACGATCGCTTCCGCGCGCGAAAGCCCGCAAAATCCATTGCGCCTGAAATCTATTTTCCTGAGCAATCTCAAGCCGATTCGGATCATCCGGCCCGCCGCGCAAAATATTTCGCTTTACAATTCGGAAAATCAGAATTATAAACGTTGCCGTCTCGTGCCCACCATGAGGGGCGTATCGCCATCGTCACGACACGTTGGGCGCGGGATGCGATGGACGCAGTGGCGCCACAGGCGAGTGGCGTTGCGCTTCAAGAGAGGACGCACGGGCCGTGCCCGGCGAAGCCTCTTGGCCAAGCCGGGCTGCGTACGGTCAAGTCGTGTGGTTCTGACGCCGCGATGCTGGCGTCAAGTCGGCTGGCTCTTGCGTGAGCTGCCGGCGACGGTGACAACGAGCTCGCCCCACCGGGAAGATCACGAAGTAAGCCGTAACACCATTGCGCAGG
>NZ_JAFCLN010000017.1 GCF_018129385.1 Bradyrhizobium lablabi | reverse complement strand
GCGCCGCAAAATCAAGCGCGCCGGCTGGGACAACGCCTTCCTCTTGGCTATTCTCAGTCATATGCGATAGCCCTGCCGCAAGCGGGGCGAGGTAAGAGTACGAGCGATTAAAGGGAGAGACACGATGGGATTACTCGATGGCAAGGTCGCGATCATCACCGGCGCGGGCGGCGGGCTCGGTGAGGCCTATGCAAAACTGTTCGCCCGCGAGGGTGCGTCGGTCGTGGTCAACGACCTCGGCGGTCCCCGGGACGGCTCCGGTTCCGACACGTCGATGGCGCAAAAGGTGGTCGACGCGATCAAGGCCGAAGGCGGCCGCGCGGTTGCCAACGGCGCCGACATCTCGACCATGGCCGGCGGGCAGTCCGTGTTCGACGACGCCATCAAGAATTTCGGCCGTGCCGACATCCTGGTGAACAACGCCGGCATCCTGCTCGACGAGACATTTGCCAAGGCCAAGGAGGCCAATTGGGACAAGGTGATGAAGGTGCACCTCAAGGGAACCTTCTGCTGCACCCAGCCGGTGTTCAAATGGATGCGCGAGAACGGCGGCGGCGTCATCGTCAACACCGCCTCGACCTCGGGCCTGATCGGCAATTTCGGCCAGAGCAATTACGGCGCCGCCAAAGGCGGCATCTGGGGCCTCTCGAACGTGCTGGCGATCGAGGGCCGCAAGTACAACATCCGGATATGGACGCTGGCGCCGGGCGCGCTGACCCGCATGACAGCAGACCTGCCGCGCTATAAGGAGAACCCCGGCGCGGCCCTGGGGCCGGACGGAATCGCGCCGGCCGTGCTATACATGGTCTCGGACCTCTCCGGCGAACAGACCGGCAAGGTTCTCGGCGTCTCCGGCCCCCGCGGCGTGCGCGAGATGCGGATGATGGAGATGGAAGGCTGGACGCCGCCGTTCACGGGGTGGAAGGCCGAGGATATCGTCACCCATGCCAACGAAATCTTCTTCTCCGAAGAGGACATCAAGAAATCGGCGCGGAGATTTAAGTAACCGTCGTTCCGGGGCGATGCGATAGCATCGAACCCGGAACCTCGAGATTCCGGGTTCACGCTTCGCGTGCCCCGGAATGACCGAAACAGAGAGGCACACATGACCAAGCTCACCGCCAAGGCCGCAGGCACGTTCGCGATTGCGCCGACGCCGTTTCATGACGACGGCCGGATCGACGAAAAATCGATCGACAAGCTGACCGATTTCTACGCCTCGGTCGGCTGCGACGGCGTCACCGTGCTCGGCATCCTCGGCGAGGCGCCGAAGCTGGATGCGGCCGAGGCCGAGCAGGTGGCGGTTCGCTTCGTCAAGCGCGCGAAGAACATGCAGGTGATCGTCGGCGTCTCCGCGCCGGGCTTTGCCTCGATGAGTTCGCTCGCCAAGGCGTCGATGGATGCCGGCGCCGCAGGCGTGATGATCGCACCGCCGCCATCCTTGCGCACCGACGACCAGATCATCGGCTATTTCAAGCAGGCGCAGGAAGCGATCGGCGACATTCCCTGGGTGCTACAGGATTATCCGCTGACGCTGTCGGTGATCTTCACGCCCGCCGTGATCCGCAAGATCGTGATGGACAGTCCGTCCTGCGTGATGCTCAAGCACGAGGACTGGCCGGGGCTGGAAAAAATCTCGACGCTGCGCAATTTCCAGAAGGACGGCTCACTGCGCGAGCTGTCCATCCTGGTCGGCAATGGCGGCCTGTTCCTCGATTTCGAGATGGAGCGCGGCGCCGACGGTGCGATGACCGGCTACGCCTTCCCCGAGCTGCTGATCGACGTCGTGAAGTTGTCGAAGGAAGGCAAGCGCGATGCCGCGCATGACCTGTTCGACGCGCACCTGCCGCTGATCCGCTACGAGCAGCAGCCGGGCGCCGGCCTCTCGGTGCGCAAATATGTGCTACAGAAGCGCGGCATCATCTCTTCCAGCGCCCAGCGCAAGCCTGGCGCGACCATCACGGCGACCGCGAAGGCGGAAGTCGATTATTTGCTGTCGCGCGTGGCGCGCTACGACCGCCGCGCTAATCTGCAACCGCAATCAAGCGCGGCGGGTTAGTTCATGGCCGAAATCGCAAAACCGCGTCCGGCATCCACCATCCTGCTGCTGCGCGACAGTAGCGAGCGCAAGGAAATCGAGGTCTTCATGATGGTCCGCCATTATGAGATCGACTTCAACTCAGGCGCGCTGGTGTTTCCCGGCGGCAGCGTCGACAAGGGCGACAACGAGATCATCGCAAGCCCCTCGCTGTATTCGGGCGGTGAGGGGTTAGAGGCGAGCGAACTCGCCTTCCGCATCGCGGCTGTGCGCGAGACCTTTGAGGAGAGCGGTATCTTGCTGGCGCGGCCGAAGGGCTCGACGTCGCTGATCGATGCCAGGCACGCCAGCGAAATCGAGGCCGCGCACCGCGCCGAGCTCTGCGAGGGCAAGATCAGTTTCCAGAAGGTGCTGAGCGACAACGGCATGCTGCTGGCGCTCGACGAACTGATGCCCTATGCGCACTGGATCACGCCGGAAGGCATGCCAAAGCGGTTCGACACCTGGTTCTTCCTCGCCGCCGCGCCGCCGGAACAGCTCGGGGCGCATGACGGCAAGGAATCCACCGATTCGATCTGGGTGTCGCCGCGCGAAGCGCTGGAGGGCGGGGGGACCGGGCGCTTCAAGCTGCCGTTCCCGACCACCCGCAACCTGATCAAACTCGGCAAGCAGGAAAGCGTGAAAGCCGCGCTCGACGATAGCCGGGGCAAGAGCGTGGTGACGGTGACGCCGGTCATGACGAAGACCGAAAAGGGCCGCCAACTGCGCATTCCGCTGGAGGCGGGCTACGACGGCGACGTGTTCGACGTCAGCGCGGTCGGTTAGCACGGTTCGACACATAGCGAAGTATCGCGACATCGAAAGCCGGTAATATCCGGTCCTGACATCGATCAAGACCGGGTTATGGATATGAACGAGGCCCAGCGGCACCCTGCCATCGCGAGCGAACTGGCGCTGCTGCTGGCGCTCGCGACGCTGTGGGGAGCGTCCTACACATTTTTGAAGATCGCGGTGGCGACGATTCCGCCGGTGACGTTGATTGCGGGCCGCACGCTAATTGCCGGGCTGCTACTGGTTGCGATCATGCGTTGGCGCGGCATTGCATTGCCGGTCGATGCTGCGAACTGGCGGCGCTTCCTGTTTCAGGCCTGCCTCAACAGCGTGATTCCGTGGACGATGGTAGCCTGGGGCACACGGGCGCTGGATGCCGGCGTCGCCACCATCCTCAACTCGACCGCGCCGATATTCACGTTTTTCCTGACCTTCGCCATCACCCGCCACGAGGCGGTGACATTCAGAAAGCTGGTCGGCGTGGTCTCGGGGATGGTCGGCATCTGCTTGATCGTCGGCGTGCAGGCGTTGGCGGGACTGGGCGAACAACTGGCGGCGCAGATCGCGCTGTTGCTGGCCGCCGTGTGCTACGCCGGTGCGGCGATCTTCGGCCGCGCCTTTAGGGATCTCGATCCGATGGCGCCGGCCGCGGGTTCACTGCTCTGTGGCGCCGCGGTCCTGATTCCGCTGAGCGTTGTGGTGGACCGGCCGTGGACGCTGGCGCCATCGATGAATTCGCTGCTCGCACTGTTGGCGCTCGCGGTGTTTTCCACGGCGTTCGCGTTCGTGATCTATTTCCGCCTGATCCAGACGCTGGGATCGGTCGGCGCCACTGCACAGGCCTATTTGCGAGTTCCGATCGGCGTTGCGGCGAGTGTGGTGTTCCTTGGCGAGCAGTTGAGCCCGACCGTCGGGGTCGGGCTTGCCTGCGTCGTCGTCGGCGTTGCGGCGATGACGATCCCGCAGCGGAAGGCCGCAATGGCGTGAGGCGGATTTCGCCTCGCGAAAATAGCCCGGTCTTGCTGGGCTGGTGGATTACCGGCATCCTGTCCCGAACGAACAAAAACAGGGCAGGGACGCACCATGAGCGGCTGGCGTATCGGCATCATGTTTGGCGCGTGGCTGGCATTGCTCGCCCCGGCCATCGCGCAGGACTTTCCCACCCGCCCGATCCGCATCGTCATTCCGTATTCGCCGGGCAGTGTCGCCGACGTGTTCGCACGGATCATCGCCCAGCCGATGCAGGATCAGTGGAAGGGCTCGATCGTGGTCGAGTCCAAGTCCGGCGCCAACGGTTCGATCGCGGCCGAGGAAGTCGCACGCTCCGCGCCTGACGGTTACACGTGGCTGCTGGTGACGACCTTCTTCACGGCCAGCCCGGCCCTTGCCAAGGACCTCCGCTGGGACCCTGTGAAGGACTATGTCCCGGTAGGGCAGATCTGCCGTGCGCCGAATTTCTTCATTGTGCCGTCGTCGCTGCCGGTCAAATCCGTCGGCGAGTTCGTGGCGCTCGCCAGGTCGAAGCCGGGCACGCTGAACTACAGCCATCCCGGCAAGGGCTCGACCGGCCATCTCGGTTTTGAACTGTTCAAAAAGCTGGCCGGCATTGACGTTACCGGCATCGGCTATCGCGGCTATCCGCAGATGGTGCCCGACATCGCCAGCGGCCTGATCACCTCGACCTTCCTGTCCGCCAACCAGGCGATCGCGCAGGTGCAGACCGGCGCGATCCGCGTCATCGGCGCCATCAGCGACGGCCGCTCGAAATATTTCCCCGACGTGCCGACGCTGGCCGAGCAGGGGTTTGCCGAGGCCCAGGTGACGCCTTGGTTCGGGGTGGTGGTGCCGGCGGGGACGCCTCAGCCGGTGGTTGCCAAAATCAGCACGGCGCTGGAGGCGGCGCTGGCGACCCCGGAGGTCCAGCAGAAGCTGGACATGGCCGGATGCGAGGCCAGGAGCGCGCCGCCGGCCGCCTTTGCCGACATCATCAAGTCGGATGTTGCGCTGTGGGCCAAGGTGGTGAAGGAGGCCGGCATCACCGCCGATTGAGGCAGGTATGGCGGCTTTCGATATTGAGGGTTAACGATGAACGGGATAAGAGGCCGCCGCCACAGGCCGGCCGCAAAGGCCCGCTTTACCTTGGTTTTCTGCGTTTACCCCCAGCCTGAAATCCAGCGTATATTGTTGCCGTTTTTAGCCCGGTCGCATCATCATCATGTCCGCCGAATCGCAGCCGAATTCCCCGAAAACGCGCTCGTTCGCGTTCTCGATCGGCCAGTTGACCTTCGGCAGCTTCCTGCTGGTGCTGGCGGTGATCATCATCACCTCGACCGCCAGCGTGATCGCCATCCGCCATATCGGCCAGACCTTCGGCGAATTGCAGCGGCTACAGAGCGTCAGCGACCTTGCGGAGGACATCGACCGGCGCATGAACGAATTGCGGCTGGCGGCGCGCGACTTCGTCATTGAACCCGGCACGCAGTCGAACCAGGTCGCCGAGGCCGTCACGGCGCTGGCCGACGTCTTGAAGAAGACCCGGATCGAGCTTGCGCCCGAGCAGCAGGACATGATCGACGGCGTCACCGAACGCCTTGCCACCTATCGCGGGGGCATCGAGCGGATTTCCGCCCTGATCAGCCGCCGCGCCGATCTGATCGTCGCCCTGCCGCCCTTGCGCGAAAAGTTCGACGCAGCCGTCGCCGCCAGCTCCGATCCGGACCTGAAGTCGACCCTGTTCGAGATCCAAAGCCGGATCGCCACGGCCCTGTTGGCCCGCAATCCCTCGGCTGCCGAGGTGGCGGCCGAGGGCATGCGGCGGTTGCAGATTTCCGATCCGGCGCTGCGCGGGGCCGTCGACGGCTATGCGGAAGCGATCGTCGCCATCGCGGTCCGGGAACGGCAGATCGCCGATATCGACAGGGAGGTGCTCGGCACCGAGGGCAGGCTGATCCAGCGCGTCACCGAGCTCCTGCGCCAGGTAGCTACCCAGCGCGGCCATATCCTGTCGCGCGATTTTGCGAGGACGCTGGCGGAGGCGAGATGGCAGAGCATCGTGCTCGGAACGGCCGGCGTCATCATCGGCGTGTTCGCGGCGCTGCTGGTGGTCCGGCGCACGGTGCGTCCGCTCGCCAGGATCGCCACCGCGATCCGCGCGGTGGCCGGCGGCGAGAAGAGCACGCGCATCCCGGCGATCGACGTCGACAACGAGATCGGCGACATCGCACGCGCCGCCGAGGTGTTCCGCCAGACCCTGGTCGATGCCGATGCCGCGCGCGAAGCGGCGGTGAAGGCGCTCGCCGAGCAGCGGCTCGCCGAGGAGAGCTACCGGAAACTGTTCGAATCCTCGGTCGACGGCATCTATGTCACGACGCCCGGCGGCGATCTGCTCGACGCCAATCCGGCGCTGGCGCGGATGATGGGCTACGGCACGCCCAGGGATCTGATCGACGGCATCAAGGATGTCGCCACCAACGTCTACCTGCATCCGTCCGCGCGCGAGCAATACCAGCACCTGATGCAGCGCGACGGCATGGTGCGCGAATTCGAATACCAGGTGCAGGCGCGCGACGGCACGATCCTGTGGCTGTCCGACAGCGCCAGCGCGGTGCGCAACGAGGCCGGCGAGATTACCCGCTATGAGGGCGTGGTGCGCGACATCACCGACCAGAAGCGCGCCGAAGACGCCATCGCCGAAGGCCGGCGCCTGCTTCAGCAGGTTATCGACACCGTGCCCGCGGTCATCAACGTCAAGGACAAGGACCTCCGTTACGTCCTGATGAACCGCTACATGGCGGGCATTTTCGGCGTGGAGCCCAACGAGGCGATCGGGCGCACCACCGGCGATCTGATGTCGCGCTATGGCGCCGCCAAGACCGACGAACATGACAAGCGGGTGCTGGCGGGCAGCAGGGAGCTCGGCTTCTACGAGGAGGAGTACAAGGATTCCGCGGGCAATATGCGGCAATGGCTGGTGAACAAGCTGCCGCTGCTCAATGCCGACGGCGAGATCGAGAATATCGTCACGGTCGCACTCGACATCGGCGACCGCAAGCGCGGCGAACAGGAGATGCGCAAGGCGCGCGATGCCGCCGAGGCCGCCTTGCGCAATCTGCGCGAGACCCAGAATTCGCTGATCGAGGCGGAAAAGCTCGCAGCTCTCGGACGGCTGGTGGCAGGCATCGCACACGAGGTCAACAATCCCGTCGGCATCAGCCTGACGGTGGCGTCCGCGCTCGAGCGCAAGACGGCGGTGTTTGCCGGCGAGGTCGAGCGTGGCAATTTGCGCCGCTCCAGCCTCAACGACTATCTTCAGACCAGCCGCGACGCCTCCGCGCAGCTCGTCGCCAACCTCAACCGCGCCGCAGAGCTGATCACCTCGTTCAAGCAGGTCGCCGCCGATCGCAACTATTCCGACCAGCGCGTGTTCGACCTCGGCGATCTCACCGAGCAGGTCGTGATGAGCCTGCGGCCGGGCTTGCGCAAGCACAATCTGACGCTCAACGTCGAATGCCAGCCCAACCTCACCATGAACAGCTATCCCGGCCCCTACGGCCAGGTGCTGACCAATTTGTTTCTCAATGCGGTGGCGCACGCGTTTCCGGACGGCAAGGCGGGCACGGTCGACATCCAGGTACGTGCGTCCGGCAAGGACAATGTCGAGATCATCTTCTCCGACAACGGCGTCGGCATGAGCCTGGACGTGCGGCGCCGCGCCTTCGATCCCTTCTTCACCACGCGCCGCGACCAGGGCGGCACGGGTCTCGGGCTGCATATCGTCTACAGCATCGTGACCACGCGCCTCGGCGGCCGCCTCGACCTTGATTCCGAGCCGGGAGCCGGCACCCGCATCCAGATGATCCTGCCGCGTGTGGCCCCGCTGGAGCAGGCAGCGGAGTAGGGGTCTTTCCGAGGCGGTGTTGCTCGACGAACTCATTGATTGAAACGCTGGCCCTACCATGACGCGCATAAGCAATCCCGCGGCGCTGATACGCCCGGGCTGTGCGATCTCCTTGCTCCCCTCCAGAGAGAGGGCGCAGGGGTGCCGGGTGCGCGCTGCACCCGCGGTTTCGTGTGCCTAGTTGCGCAAGCAAAAAGATGCACACGAACATACAGGTGAAGCGGAGAACACTCCGACAGCCCCTGCGCAATGGTGTTACGGCTTACTTCGTGATCTTCCCGGCGGGGCGAACTCGTTGTCACCGTCGCCCGTGAGAGGCGCGAGGCTTCCCACGAACTTGACGCCAGTATCCGCGGCGTCAGAACCACACGACTTGACCGTACGCCTTGGCTTCAATCGCCGAGTGAAGCCACCGCGTCCATCGCAATCCCGCGCCCCACGTGTCGTGACGATGGCGAAACGCCCCTCTGGCGGGCGCGAGACGGGCGGACTTGTGCCAGTGATTTGCCCGACATGTTAAGCGAAATATTTTCGCGCGGGGGCCTTGACACGAATTCTGATAATCAGAACTGATTTGCACGTCGTGCTGAAATTGTCACACCCATCCGAACAGCATCGGCCCTGCGTCGCCAACGGCTGGAGGGGCTCCGTTAGCCGCCCGGATAATCACTGCACGCCGCCGTCTCTTAATTTGCTCGATTTTGCCTGGAAGTACCGGGTGGCGAACTTCCATCCGTGAATTCCGTCAAGGTGACGCTAACGGCACCATATTGCGTTCGGGCTTGCAGCGACATCGGCAGGTGAAGATCGAGTACGTTGACGCGGCCGAATGTGACATCAATCTGACTCTCATCGGCATTTGCCGCCCTCGAATTTTCTCCAGCGCCCATCATCCCAGCCAGGGGTTTCAGCACAACGCGGCAAACCGCCGTCGGTCCCGCAAAGCCTTTCTGGCTGGTGGTGCCGGTTGCCTGCGGCTCGAGCCTGACATCGTAGCGCCGCAAGCCGTCGAGGATCGACAGGGTACGATCGCAGGCCCCGACTTGTGTCTTGTTCTCGACCCTCACCGCCGAGATGAGCAGAGCACTCAAGGGATCGGCTATCGCGCTCAGGTGCCTGGCTTCGATCGGGAGCTGATCGGACGTCAACTCGAGAGGCGGATCGACCATCATCGTCCTGACGACGCCCTCGGCGATGCCGAGCGCGACCTTTTGCCTGCGCCGGCCATTGCGATATTCGAGATCGAAGCCGGCCGGAACGAAACGGCCGCCGGTGTAGGCGCCGTTGGACGTCGCCACCCCCGCTGCATCGCGCAACAGCCTGGCCGCGCCGGAGGTCTGATAGCTGACGCGAGCCGTGTAGACATTGCCGCGCACCGCCAGGTCAAACGTCGCGTTCGCGAAAGGCAGGCCGGTGAACGTTATGGCGTATGAAGCGCGAATATCGCCATCGGCCGCCGCCGTGACGGGAACGGCAAGCAGGAGCCAGCAAGTCCCGAGCCCCAACATCCATCGCTTCATCTTCTTTGCGCTCCCCAACGCGAATTTCGCCTGTTGCCAGGCCAGGTGGCGATGATCACGCTCGATCCGAGCGAGTGCACTCAAGCCGTCGCCGCGGCGGCGATCACAAGCAGCCCGAACGCTGCGACAGCGACCTTCGGCTCCCAATGTTCCATGAAGAGAAAACCGATCACGACCCAGCCGGACGTCGCGGCGAGACTGACCATGACGGCCGTCCACTGGTCGAGCAGCTTGACCGAGTGCGAGGCGATCCAGAGTGCGAGGATGCCGAACACCACCTGGCCCAGCGCGTAGGCGCTGTGCAGGCCGTAATACAACGACACTTCGACGCCGGGCGGATGCTTGCCCCGCAGATATTGCGAGACCACATCGACGGCAAAGTGCCCGGTGCCGATGAAGACCAGCCAACCGTATGCGGCGTACACAAGGTTTGTGTGCATGCGATGCGGCATCATGGCAGCGCGAAGTTCGCGCCGGTCAATCGTGCCGAAACATCCCACAGACGCGATGCCACGGCGTCGTCGTCGGCTTGCGGCGGCACGCGCGCCACCGCAGGCGAACCGCGCGTTTCTCCGAGCTTGTCCGGACCATAATAGCCGCCGGGTACGGCGTCCGGAGAGGTCGCTGCGAACAGCGTCGGCAGCGCGCCTTGCGCCGGCGGCTGAAACAGGAACCACAGGAAGGTTCGCACGAGGCCGGCAAGGCTGATCCTGCCGGCGCCGTTCGGAATCAATTCGGTGCGCGATACGCCGGGATGGGCGGCAACGCTGGTGATCCCCCACCCGGCTGCCGAGCTCCGACGCTGCAACTCGAACGCAAACATCAGATTTGCCAGCTTAGACTGGCTGTAGATCGGCATCGGCTTGTAGCTGCGCTCCGCCTGAAGGTTTTCAAAGTCGATCGCTCCGGCCCGCGCGGCCACGCTGGAAACGTTGACGACGCGCGGCGCGCTGCCCTTTCGCAGGAGCGGAAGCAGTTCGGCCGTCAGCGAGAAATGGCCGAGGTAGTTGGTGCCGAACTGCAATTCGAAACCATCGGGCGTCACTTGCCGCGTGGGCGGCGTCATCACGGCGGCATTGTTGATGAGCAGGTCCAGGCTGTCGCGTTCGGCCCGCAAGCGGGAGCCGAACGACCTCACCGAGCGAATATCCGCCAGATCCAGCAACGCGAAGCGCACATTCGCATTCGGCTGACGAGATCGGATTCGCGCGATGGCATTGGCGCCCTTGGCGGGATTTCGGCCGGCGATGATCACCTCGCCGCCGGCACGCGCCAGGGCGAGCGCATCTTCGTAGCCCAGACCGCCCGTACCGGTGACGACGGCAGATCGCCTCTGCTGCGATGGAATATCGCTGGCACGCCAACCCGACATCCGATTACTCCCATCAAGTGCAACCTTGCACCCGATACAATTATTACACTCAGTGTAATTTTAGAAGTAACGATCCTGTGGGCGGTTATTTGTGCCGTGTCGCAAGCGGCGTCCGGTTCACCTCTGTCCAGGCGTGCTCTTTTGCGAAAGGGACTTTCCGGCTCCGCGTAGCCACACAAGCGCGATTGCGGCCAACGACCGCAACCTCGACAGCATCCCGGCGCGAATGACGGTCAGCGCGGGCAGCAGCGCGAGCAGCAGACTCAGGCCGATCCAGCGCGCCAGGCGGCCGGCCAGAAAGGCCTGAATCGTCGGCGTCCAGTCGTTGACGACGAGATCGACGGTGGCGACGAACGCCGCCTTGGCACCGAGGCACAAAAAGCTGCGGGAAATGATGTCCGACAAATTGAAGCAAGGGTGAAACGAGATGGCGCACAGCAGGACGAAGACGCCAATATTGGTGAGGTACGGCGACCGCAGTGCTTGGACTGCGCGGGGGAGATTTCGAGCGGCGAACCCGCGCTCGCGGGCTTCCGGATGCGAAGCTTGCAATGCGCCGTCCACGCGAACCTCGGCGGGATGATCGGTTCGCAGATCGTGCACTGCCCGATGATGCGTTCGCTGCTCCCGAAGAGGTCTTGCCAGAGAACGGCGACGCCGGTGTACTCCGGTTTCGTCGCGTATGATCGCGATGTGACTTGGGCGAGCCCGGCGTCGAAGTTCGAAATTGCCGGAGCGGTGCATGCACCTCTCATTGTCGACCACCAACTGCCGCAAACCGGGCTCGGTGTCCTGAGAATCGCTGCGCGAGGCGTCGGCATCCCGGCCGCTCACCAGACTGTCCTTGTCAGTCATTTGATCCTCTTCGCTTTTTGCCTTCAGACATCGCACCGGGGCGAGCCTTGCCCCGCGGCTTGGCATGCAGTAACTTCGCACTTGATGCGAAATTTATTCGCACTCAGTGTAATTTTGAATGAGGCCGTTTCGTGTCGAGACCGTCGGCGGCGGACGCACCTGCCAAAAAGGAGGGACTGCGGGAGCGCAAGCGCCGGGAAACGTTGCGGCGCATCGCGGAGACCGGGATCAGGCTGTTCCTGCAAAACGGCTATGCGGCCACGACGCTCGAAGCGATCGCCGAGCAAGCCGGGATCTCGCGCCGAACTTTCTTCTATTATTTCAAGTCGAAGGAAGAAATCATTCTGGTCTGGCAGAGCGGCTTCGCGGAATTGATCCGACGCGCCATCCTGGAGCAATCGACGAAGCAAGCGCCGCTCGACGCGGTAAGGAATGCGCTGGTCAAGCTCACGGGCGCCTATGAGAGCGCTCCGGCCCGCAAACAAATGATGGAGATCGACCGCTTCATTCGCTCCAACGAGACCCTGCGCGCGCGCGAAGCCACCAAATACGCGCAGCAGGAGCAGGCCGTATTCGAAACACTATGCGAGATGTGGCCGCAGCCGAAGCGGCGGCAGGCACTCCGCATCGTCGCCATGATGTCCATCGGCGCCTTTCGGCTGGCGATCGACAATTGGAGCAAGGATGAAGGACGGCGCCCCTTCGCGGCTTATTTGCGGGACTGTTTCGCCAGCATTAAAGCGGAAACCTGACGCAGGGGATGCGACGCCTGCCATTATTACGGTGACAGAATTACGGTGACAGTGCATTCAATTGTGACCTGCGGCTCGCGAAAGCTATTGGCGTCCGCTGCGGAATTAAGTGCACTGTCACCCGTAATACGTAATTAAGCGCACTGTCACCGTAATAGAACTGAGGTTACGTGTAGAGATCAATCTAAAATCGCCGAACAATTTTATGCAATCTTCACTTGCCTGCCGATCTGAGTTAGACATGGCATTGGAACGTTGAACTGCTGGATTCGCTGTTGCGTGTGAAGTCGGAGGCGAGATGATGGTTGACAGGCCGGCTGACGAAACTCCGGCTCAGCTTTGGCTTCCATCGCCTCAGGTCCGGATAAAGTCGCGGCGGCTCGATCTCCACGGCCTGCTCGGCGCAATCGTTTCTCTGCGCGGTGCGTCATGAAAGTCCGCAAATGGATACCGTTAGCGATCGTGCTGGGCCTTGCGACCGTCTACGGCGCGCCGTTGTTGCTTACCTATATTACGAATGGTGAGCAGGATGAATGCTCCTTTGGCCCGGTATCGAACGCTCAATACCGCGACTATTTGCGCCGAGCGAAGGAGCTGTCGTCAATAGCGCCCAGCAGTTTTTCGTCGAATAACAAGGAAGCGCAGGCTCGTTTCAATGAGCTCTTCGAAAGGCTGATTGATGGAAATCCTTCTGTCTACGAGAGGGTGGCGGCATCGCACGCGTTGCTTCGTTCGTTTGGGGCTCAATATCGAAACACGAGCGACATACGCCCTGACCCATATGGGACGGTCGCGGCAAAGGGCGGGGTTGTACGCTTCAACTATTATCTGGATATAAACCGGCTGGGCTTCTTCCAACCCTTTCAGTTCTTCATGCGGCAGGTGTGGATCATAGCAAACCTGACCGGACCGGGGGATTTCTATCGCGGGCTCGAACCGTCAGTTGCTGGGGACATTCGCTTTACCGTGAACTACCCGGCCTTCGAACCGCATCCTTCCATTGATCGTGCTCCGGAGCCATGTCCTCTCGTCCCAAGTCAAGCGCTCTCCGGGAGTTTCTCGCGCGCGACGAAATAGGAAGCGGCAATGCCAGCAGCTCTTCGCATATTCTTGGTGTCGAAAGAAGAGTTACGGTGACAGTGCATTCAATAAATGTCCTGCGCTTCGCGAGGGCAGTTGGCGTCCGCTGCGGCTGAATTAAGTGCACTTGTCACCGTAATGCACAATCTTTCAAGGTGCCGCAAGGAATGGTGAGACTCTTCGCATGAAATGGGCAATTGGCGTGGCGGTGATTGTTGCGGTTGGAGTAATCGCATTCAAAATTGCTTTCCCAAGCTATTCGTATCGCTACCGACTTCAGATATCTCTGTCAGTTGATGAGAAGATATACGCTGGCTCAAGCACCATCGAGGTCACCTGGAAGTGTGGGCCTAAAATTGCTGGGATAGGTCGATGCACACCGAGCCTAGGCGGGCAGGCGGCTGTCATCGACCTTGGTCCTCGCGGCGTTGTTGTTGCAGCGCTTCGCAGCGGGGAGACCTTCAGCCCAATCACGGATCGACCTGTTGACGCGACGGCGCTTTGCGCAAACGCGTTTGGCCACCAAAGTACGGATGAGCAGCTACCCGAACTGCCGCGCCTGACGGGCCGCCGCGATCTGTCGCCTTCCAATTTTCCACGGCTGATATGGTTTCCAAATCCAGCCGACATGAAATCCGCTCAAAAAATCGTAGCTCAGAACGTCGCAAGCGTTCTTGGACCTACAGCACACATCACGGAAGCTTTCGTTGAGATTACGAAAGATCCGATCGTGGTGGACATACCGAAGCAATTGCCGTGGTTTCCGGCACTGCTCGTGCAAAAGGGCAAGATGATTGGTTCTGAGCCGGGGCAGTTCCGGCTCATCTACAACATGTTCGTGGGAGAAAATTCATGAGTCCCGACGGACATTTAGCGTACCGTCGCAAGTGGAGTGCGCGTTGTGCTGTCGCGGCACTGTTTCTAGTTGCGACTTTCCATTCATCCCCCGCTTTTGATCAGCATCTTGCGGGAGACGTTTTTTTAACGCCGCGCACCTGCGTAGACGAGGAACGACCTGTGCTTCTGGCTCAAACCAGCAGCAATGAGGAGACGCTGCTCAAGTATTTCCTTCAGGAGCAACCAACGATCCTGGAAGGATCGACGCTGACCAAAGCCGCGCAAGACATAGTCGTTGCCCGCGTGCGCATCCTAGGCAGCCCGATCTATTTGATGGGACGCAGTCAGAGAGATCCAAAACCTCCCAAGACCGCGTTTTCGGTGCGGTTGAGAGTGAATGAGGTCCGACAGGGGGAGGCTGAACTTGATGCGACCCTCAGAGCCTACTTTGGCGTTATCGGCCCGACGTCTAGTCCGTCGCATTTGCCGCAAACGCCCGGTCAACTCACGCGCGACTATTTCGTCGTTATGTTCACCAATGAAGATGGTCAGCACGAGTTGGCGGGATTTGCACTGACGAGGCAAGAATACGAAGCTTGGAGTGACGAGGTCGAACGCCACAGGCGGGCTCAAAGGCCCGGAAAAACTGCTCGATAAGCAGAACAATACGAATCGGGGAGAGATAGATGGCTTGGGTGAGCGATACTCGCGTGACCCTGGGACGGCCCGCGCGAGGGCCTCAAGCCCTCCGTCCCGACTGCTTGCAGGCTACGAGCAATGACTGCCTTAATCCGCGTCCGCGAGCTTGTGCAGCGTGGCGCCAAAGATCTGGCTGGCCTTGCCGACCAGCGCGGTGCCGTTCATCACGCCGCGGGTGTCGGTGAAGGTGCCGGAGACGCCGATGCCGACCGGGGCAGGGCCTCCGAACAGCGGATTCTCATTCTGGCGCGGGGTGGTGTGCCGCTGCACCAGCACCTCGCCCTTGAAGGTGTCGTCCTTCACCGTGTAGCTGCCGGTGTAGAAAAGGTAGGCGTCTCCGCCGAGGATTTTTCCATCGCGGAACATGATAACTCCGCTGCCCTTGCCGACGCGCCCGTCGAGCAGGGTGACGTGGATCGAATACAAACCGTTCTTCATCAACGTCCCGATGCCGGCCTTCGTCGCCCAACGAAAGCCGGTTCCGCAACTATGCCAAAGCGCGGCAGGCGGTGCAACGCGGCCGCATTGACCGGTTTGGACCGCGAATCGGGAGGGCCCTCTGTTTCTGCCAATAAGTGACACCGCTGCCACGCTCAGCGAATCAAGTTGGCCCGGCACATGCATAGCTTGATGGCACTGGGGTAGGGCATTTCCCGGCCGAGTGGGAACCGGTTGGCCGCCAGGAAATGCTCCCAAAGAAACGCGTGCGCGCACTCGTATCGCAAGGCCGGTAGCCACTTTTTGCGGAGCGCGCGCCGGGTGCTGGAGCAACAAAGTGAGCAACTGGAGCAATTCCGGCGGCCATGCGGCGCGCCGTTGCGATGACATGCGTGCAGTCAAGGACCTCGATGGTGCGGCCCGATCAAGGAGAGCGCTGGGCCTCGGCCTTGCCGTGCTGCTGTCAGTGACGTCAGTTCAACTCGTTCATGCGCGCGATCCCGACGGCCGCTACGCCAATTCGCCGCTCAAGCAGTGGTTCGACAGTCTCAAGAGCGGGAAGGGACCCTGCTGTTCGGATGCCGACGGCAGCGCTGTCTCCGACGTCGATTGGGAATCGAAGAACGGGCATTACCGTGTTCGCATCGAGGGCGAGTGGTTCGACGTGCCCGAAGACGCCGTGATCACCGAGCCGAACCGCGTCGGCCGCACCATGGTGTGGCCGATCCGCGGTTACGGCGGAATGACCATCCGCTGCTTCATGCCGGGGTCGATGACATGACCGTTCCGGAGTGAGACCGGTCCGCTGTCCGCCGGAGCTTTGGCGAGGGCGGAAGCCGCGAAGCATGACAATGAGATGACATAGCGGAGTGCGGCTCACGCGTATTTCTTGTCGCGCTCCAGCAACTCGATCGAAATGCCTTGCGGGCCGCGCAGGAAGCAGATGCGTACGCCTGGGCGGATGGTGGTCGGCTCCTTGGTGAACTCGACGCCTTTGGCCCTGATCTCGGCGGCAACGGCGTCGATGTCTTTCACCGTCAGGCCGAAATGGTCGAGCCCCTGATAGGGCGTCACCGGCGGCGAATGGACGCCATCGCCGGCAGCGACCGGCGCGATGAACACATTGGCGCCGCCGAGCCTGACGTCGATCCGGCCAGGCGAGCGGACGATCTCGCCGCCCAAAATGTCTTCCAGCCATTTTGCGGTCGCTTCGGGATCGGGACTGCGCAGGTGGACATGGTCCCAGGTGACGGTCGGCATGTTGTTCTTCCCCGTGCTGATGTTGTTGTTTCGGCGCTTGCCGTCGCGGTGCAGCGCAATGTCGCAGACTGTAGCTGCGCCCTTGTCCCCATACCATGCCGACGTCCCGGCCAGGCGCCGCAATATTGCCGCTCCGGCCTGCAACTAAACGGCCTGTCAGCGATTGGTAGGGAGTGGCGGACCCCGTGCGCGGCTTTCGTCCTTGAGAGCCGCACGGCGTTTACGCCGGGGCGGCTTTTTGGTGGGCAACACAGCCGGGTCGTGCTGTGTACGCGCTGAGGTGAGGCTATGGCGTCAGGTTTCTGGTCGTCGTTGCAAAACTCCCGGGCAGGTCTCTATGCGCTGCCTGTCATCGCAATTGCCGGATGCGGCCTATGGCTGATGCTTCCGGGATCGAGTGGCGCCCAAAATTCCCCAGCCCCATCACAGCAGGACGCGGTGCCTCTCAATACTGCGGTCATACCCACGGAGGAGCCGGCAGCCTCCTCGCAACCGTCGACATCGACCGTTGGGGTTGCTCCGGCCGTTGCTCCCGCAGCGGAAGGCTCGCCGCTGGACGGGCTGAAGATCTCGTCCCAGTCATGGCGCCGGGGAGGGCTGGGCTCAAAGGCGCTCGTCACCTTCACGCTGCGCAACGCCAATGATTACGCCGTGAAGAACATCGAGATCGCCTGTAGCTTCACCCGCCGGGACGGCAGCCATCTGACGGACCGCAAGCGGCTGATCAGTGATACCGTCGAAATGAAGAGCCGGAAGACCTTTGCCAAAATGCACGTCGGTTTCGTCAATGTGAACGCCGACAAGGCCAAATGCGCGCTGGTATCCGCCAACCGCGCCTCTTCGGGCTAGAAACCCCGAAAAACCGCCGATTCTCCCGAAAAAGTGAGCGCCCCGGTTGAACCGCCAGGGGGTGGCCGGGACTAACTGGCATATCAGCCAATTCGGCCAAGGATCCGCGCGAGCCCGTGCGGGTGGAGCGGTAGGAAAATGAACCTCGTGGCGCGTTACTTCCTGTTTGTCGGCGGAGCGCTTCTGGCCGTGCTGTTCGCGTTCGATGCCTTTGCCCCGAAGGCCTCGGCCAACAATACCGCCCAGCCGACAGCCGGCGTCGACAAGTCCACCTTGCGCATCCAATCCAACCAGAAATGGCCGGAGAAGATCGTTTTCGACACCACCCAGCCGACCGTCACTCCGAAGGCGGCGCCCGTCCAGCAGGCTGCCGCACTGCCGGGCCCCGAACCCGCGCCGGAGATGTCGGCCAAGGCTCGCGTCCGCGAAACCTTCGCCCAGTTCGTGCCGGTCGAGCCGAAGGCTGACACCCCGGCGCCGCGCAAGCGCAAGGTCGCCAAAGTCCGCCACAACCAGCCGATGCGCTTTGCCCAGCAGCCCTACGGCTTCTTCGGCCCCAGCACCTGGTAAGCGGCGCGATCAAATCCGAAGTTTCGAAAGGCCTCAGCTAGAGCGGGATGACGATTCTTCGAATCGTCATCCCGCTCTAGCTTTTTGTTTGAGCATGATCTCCGCGCAAACGCTTCGCGTTTGTCGCAGGGAAAACCGGTGTCCACTTTTCCGGATCATGCTCTAGGTTGGGCCTTTTCCATTTTGCCGTAACGCAGAGCGAGGGCAGGTGAAGGGGCCATCGACATCGGACCTGGCAAAGGTCTGCCGGTAATAGTAGCCGAGCGAGCGCGCCGTCACGAACGCCTCGAAGGTCGCCGGCGGCACCTCGCAATAGTCGCGATACGAACCGCGGACGCCGACCAGCAAATGGCGGCTCACCTTGTCGTAGCAAATGCGCTGGATCATCGTGCTGCGCGGCGTATCCGTGCAGGCGAACGGGGTGAGATCGACCGGGCTGTTGGCGACGTCGACCTTTTCCGTCACCACCGGCGCGGTCCACAGCAAGGCCAACGTAGTCGCAATGGTCCGGATCACGATCTCGCCTGGAAACGAACGGACTTTCGGGACGTTGATGCAACGCCTGCACTGAGAATAGGCATTGTTACCCGATCGCGATATATGATGGCAGGCCCAAACGGGAGGTTCTGATGCGCATACTCGCTCTGACTATTTTCGCCATCGCAGCAATCGCCGCAGCACCGTCAGCGCGCGCCCAGACCTATGACCCGGCCTATCCGGTCTGCCTGCAAGTCTACCAGGGCTTTACCGACTACTATTTCGAGTGCGCCTATACCTCGATTCCGCAATGCCAGATGTCGGCCTCCGGCCGCTACGCAAGCTGCGTGGTCAATCCCTATTACAGGGGCGGCAAGAAGCCCCCGCGCAAGGCGCGCAAGCAACGCGTATACTGAGCGGATTGATCGCTTGGGGCGGTCGCGCCGGGACGGACATGCGCGTTGTCCGGGGCCGGTGGGCTCCCATTTCTGACGGGAACCGGCTAGCATCGATGGGCTGGCGGTCCATGATGATCGTCGATGCAGCCATATTTTATGAGGACAGACGCAATGAAAAGGACAGCGCTTTTTCTGGCGGCCGCCACCCTTGGAGCCACCCTTGGACTTGGTACCGTCGCAACGCCCGCGCTAGCCGGCGGATTGGTCGCCGTCGGGGGATTGCCTCCCGCGCCGTACTCCGCCTGGGGAGCCGCTCCGGTCTACTACGGTCCCTACGCGCCACTGGCGTACGACAGCTATGTTTTCGCCTATCAATACCCGGTCTACACCGGCCGCACCGTAACGGCGGTGGCTGTCGAACTTGGCAATTCTCGTTTTCGGCACCGGCGGGTTACTGGCCCGGGCGTTGCCTATTACAGCACTTACATTCCGGGCCCATATCGTATTCGTGCGAACTGGTGAACCCTCGCAAGGGAAGGGGAATGGCACCCTGTGAGATTGCCGTTCCCAATCCCTCCAGCTCCGGCGCCTGATCGCTCGAGCGACTTTCAGTTCGCGCGCCGTGCGGCCTTGAGGTCGCAGGCAACCAGCGGAAAGGAGACTCGCCGTGAACCGCTCCAAACACATTGCCTTGACCAGGGTTATTCCAGTCGCGGCTCTTGTTTCGGCCAGCATGCTATTCGCGCACGTTGCAAGCACTGAAACGGCTGCGGAAGTGATCGCAGTCCAGGTACGGGCCCAGGGCCATGCTTGCGGTAAAGCGCTGCAAGCCACCCGCGAGCCAAAGCTGTCGAAGCCCGACTACGACGTCTGGCTTCTCAAATGTGACAACGCGACCTACCGCTTTGGCCGATACCCAAACCTGCCGGCCAACATCGAGAAACTGAGCGATGACGAGGCCGCAGGCCGCAAGAAGTGACGGCGCGGCTCGGCCGGGTGCCGTCGGCGCACGTCTGGCCGGCGCTCGTAGAGCGTTGCTGCAACAACCCCGTTTTTCTGAATGTGCTGAAACCGATGCTTAATTGTAGAGACGGAAACGGCTTGAGCTGGTCGGCCGGAGGCGCATATTTGCGGCATGTCAGGCGCCATATGGACCACCGAGCATTTTAGCTGTCCCGATTGCGGGTTGCCCTATACCGCGACACGGGAGGATCAGCCGTGCAAGCGCTCCGGCAGTTTTAGCTGCGAGGTTTGCGGATCCAGCGTCCACGCATGGTCCGGCAATGTTGATTTTTTCGGATGGAAAGCCGCTCAGCCAAGATCCCCCGTCTTTGGGAAGAGGTGGGGCTAACGAGACCCTGTTTCTCGCCGCCAGCAAACGCGAGCGGTGTGGTCAGCGCACTGACTGGTTATCCCGTTCGATTGGCTTCAGCATCCCCGACAAATCGTTTTCATCTTCGCATCCAGCTTCGAGTTCTCGATTTCCAGCACGTCGACGTGTTGTGGCTCCTGGCTGCTCGAGGATTTCGATCTGGTCGGCGCAACGCGAGCTTCGGATGTTTCGGGGGTCACAGGCCTGGACCTTTTTGTCCTGCCCGCGGCGGGCGGCGGCGCAGCCCCTTCATAGCAAGAGATCAAATCGCCGGCGCCTTGCATTGAGTTGCAACCGGTTTGCGCGCTGCCAACATCGGCAGACAAGCAAAGCAAGACCACCAATCCTGTTGTCCGCATTTTCATTTCATACGACAGAGTTGCGATGCAACGTCATCCGCGATGCGGAGCGCCCTGTCGGATACCGGCAAGGCTCGACCGCATCGACAGTTCATAGATCAGATTCAGTACACAAGCCAACATGATCCCCTCCATAACCCGCAAGAAGGTTGCGCCAGGATTGTTTCAGATCGGCTTCATGGCCGAACAGAACGGCTTCTTTCACGCGAGAGTTATAGGAGAACGATTCAGGATTCCCGTCTCATTGACCAAAATCAAAAAGACTGGCTTGCCCGAAAGGATGAAAATGGAGCCGCTATGCTATTGCAGTATCTCTATAATTTCGCGAGCGCGTTACGTTAGCGCGCTTGGAAAGGAGGCCTTTCGTCCACTTCTACGTAAGCCTCTTCTCCGCAACAGCATCAAGATCGCGACGCATCGGGTCTGGAATGTCTACTTGCCTGCTTTCGGCGGAACATCGCCCAGCCACTGCATGAACTCGTCGACATGCGCTGCCCAAAGATCGGGACGCGTCATGGTGAAATGGCCGGGCGACGATGGCGTTCCCGCTTGAATCACGTACCGGCCTTGCCTGAGCTTCGGGACGAGCCGTTCGAGGACCTGCAACTTGTCGGGATTGAATTCGTCGTCGGAAAAATTGAGCGCATAGAGCTTCGTCTTGATCCTGGAGAGCCCAGGCTCAGGATTATAGCTGAATGAGGACTTGAGTGAATAGAGGATATCGTTGGGGTCGATATGCTCGGCCTGTACACGGGTGGTCGCAAGAAATTTGTCAGCCGCAACGCCGTTAGGGATCTGTTGCTGAAGGGCCGCAGCGCTGTCGATCATCATTCGAAGCACGCTGAAACCATAAATCCAGCCGCGCGGAGTCTGCGTGTAGTTTCCGTCGTTCCAATCCGGGTCTGAACGAATCGCGTCGATCACCATGCGCCGCCACAGAAGGTTGCGGCCCGAGACCGTGATCGGCAACGAGACGACAGGCATCACGCCGTCCATCATGTCGGGGTAGGCTTCGGCCCATTGCCACGCATTCATGCCGCCCATGGACATGCCGAGAATGGCGTGAAGGTGCTTGAGGCCCAGCGCTTCGGTTACCAGCCGGTGCTGAAGATCGACGATGTCGTCATAGTCGTAGTCCGGAAATTTCGCCTTCAGGGCATCGCTCGGTTTGCTCGATTGTCCGTGACCCACGTTATCGGGAAAAATCAAATAGTAGCGGCTCGCATCGAGCGGGCGGCCCGGGTCGAAGAGCGCCTTCGTATAGGTCGCGTCCAGCAGGGTTCGGCCGTCCGCACCGGTCCAGTGCAGGACCAGGACAGCGTTGTCGATGTCACCCTTAGCGTTGCGGTGCGGTGTGCCCAGTGTCGCATAGTGAATCTTCAGCCGCTCCAGGGTTTCGCCGTTGCGGAACTTGTAGTTATCGAACCAGGCGTCGGCCTGAATTGCAGCGGGATTTACCTGTCGGTCCCATGGTGTAGCCGTGCTGCTGGTAGCCTCGGCAGGTGACGAAGCTGCTTTTGCAATTCTGTTATTACCAGGCATTGCACCGGACACCAGGAGGCCGAGCAACGCGCAAGCCGCGGCACGACTACGTTGAGACTTCACAGTGGCCTCCTTTGCCGTTCAAATGGCGTTCGACGTTTTTGCTAGGCTCGGACAGCATCACTCTTCACCTTGTGTTCGATGCCAACGTGACGATGCAACAGGTCGAACGCCATGATGTGGCTCGCACCCGAAATGCCGACGCCGTAGAGCGGGATCAGCGCCATCGGCAAAGTCTGTATGCCAGCCATGCGAGGGTCATTGAGGAGAAACAGAGTCAGCCCGGTGCCGACGGCCACGACAAAATCGGCGAACCCAACGATATGGAAGATCAGATATCGGTTACGGTTTTCAGGCAGCAGGGTGACGCCGAGGGCCAGCAGTCCGGCAACGAGATCGCCCCATCCGGCATTCCGAACAAAGACTTCGGGAAGAAGGTTGTGTGCGCCGTACCAAAAGAAAAGTAACGCCGCC
This sequence comes from Bradyrhizobium lablabi, assembly GCF_018129385.1. Classification (GTDB taxonomy): domain Bacteria; phylum Pseudomonadota; class Alphaproteobacteria; order Rhizobiales; family Xanthobacteraceae; genus Bradyrhizobium; species Bradyrhizobium lablabi_C. The sequence continues at coordinate 147,475 of NZ_JAFCLN010000017.1, read as the reverse complement.
CCAATGCGCCAGATATGGAACGCCGTTAGCGACCGCAACCCAATGACTTCGATATACGCACGAAAACCCTTCGACATCGCGTAGACAACGACGGGCACCACGATCCCCAAGGCGATGATGGGCGCGAGCAAAAATGGATTGATCGCACTGTAGACCCCTGTCTCGGCGGCGATCGCCACTGCCAATCCCCAGATTGCCAGCACAGTCAGCAGGACGTACGTGCCGCGGCGTTTGCGGGTCTCAATTTCCAGATCCATGAGATATCTCCATTGAACTGCCGTGCAGATTTTCTCTGCCGACATCTCTCACCCGCGACTTCAGCTGCGCTCGCGCCAGGGCGGCCATCAGCGTTCGCCGGCCATGGCAATAACTCTAATAATAAGAGCTACGGCAAACAAGCGCGATCAAAGGGATTTGAACGGAGCGTGAGATTTGGGGTCGTCCGAGCACTGAACACGCTTCGCTCTGCGTGAGTCCGATTGAAACAGTCGAGTTCCCCGACTAATTAACTCTCGTTATAAGAGCTTGGCGATTTTGCCGCATAGTTCAGGGTGAAATGTTTCATGCGCTTAAAGGATTTTGACGGAATGGTATGTTCGATCGCCGGTACGATGGCGGCGATCGGCGATCGTTGGGGCCTGCTGATCCTGCGCGATCTCGTCCTGGGCCTCAGCCGATACGAGGACTTTCGCCAATCGTCTGGCGTGACCAACGCGACCCTTAGCGACCGGCTCAAGCACCTGGAGGCCAATGGCCTCGTCGAGCGGCGGCGGTATCAGCTGCATCCGGAACGGTTCGAATACCTTTTGACCCCAAAAGGAAGACTCATCGCACCGATGATGCCGGTGCTTGCCCAGATAGGAGATCGCCTGCAGGTCTCCGGCGCGCCAGCGCCACCGCTGAAGTTTGTGAACCGAAAAACAGGTGCCGAAATACGTTGGGGTCTTTTCGATGGGAAGAGCGGCAAGCGGGTCAGCCCCTCCGATCTCGAAATCAGGGAAGGCGCCGGTGCGGACGACCTGGTTCGTTGGCGACTATCGCGCAAGGAGCCTGGAAACAGAGATCAAGTCAACGACGCGGCTCGTTCGCCGAACCGTGCGTCACCTGCAAAACCGAAGAAGCTCTCGACCAGAAGGCGACGCCCCTAACGCCGCCGCAACAGTGATCCACCCCCCGGTGCGGCAATTGATTCGGAGTAGTGATTGGCGCGCTCGGAAGGATTCGAACCTCCGACCCTCGGAATCGAAATCCGATGCTCTATCCAGCTGAGCTACGAGCGCCTGCGGCAGCGATTATCAGACTTGGCCTGACGGGACCAGCCGCCCGCTCAGTTGCAGGGGTGCCGGCGACGGTCCTGGCCGATATAGGCGGCCGCGCCCCGGTAGCAGCGGACGGTAGCCGGGCCGTCGTAATAGGCGAAGGTGCCCGGCGTGAAGCCCGGGCCGTAATTGTGCAGGTAGCTGATGGAGTAGGGCAGCACATAGTGGTGCCGATGATACCGGTGGTGATGGCGCGCTTCGGCGAGGCTCGGGGCGATGGCAACGGCCGCAAGCGTTACGGCGGCGGCGAAGAGCTTCACGGGGGTCATCACGATTCTCCGGTATCCTATTGAAAACCGGGACTTTTGGGTCCGGTTCGGTTCCATTTTACGCGCTCCCGAGGCAGAAAACTGCGGGAAAATCGCCACAGACCACAATTTTTGGCCGTTCAGGAATGCTTAACCAAATCCCAACACAGTCCCGCCAGAGTTTTGGGGCTTGGTCCTGCCTTAGGACCGGTTCCCGACGTATTTTGACAGGCTGCCAGTACCCTCGACCCATGCGCATCACGCCCCTTGTCCTGATCGGCCTCCTTGCCTTTGCCGCGGTGCCGGCCAAGGCCGACCTGCATATTACGCGGGATCACGGCGGTTATGTCGAGGAGTACAAGGCCAAGTATGCGCGCATCCGCGACCGCAAGGAGCGCGTCATCATCGACGGCATCTGCAATTCGGCCTGCACGCTGGTGTTCGGCATCGTGCCGATGAACAAGATCTGCGTGACGCCGAAGGCGAGCGTCGGCTTCCACCAGGCTTATTACGACAAGGCCTTTACCTTCGGCATCAAGGTGACCAGCGCCGAGGGCACCTCGGACCTGATGTCCTATTACCCTGAAACGGTGAAGGACTGGATTCGCCGCAATGGCGGGCTCACGCCGGAGATGAAGAAGATCAAGAACGGCGGCGAGCTCTGGAAGATCGTCGATCCCTGCCCGGAAGAGTGGTAGCCGCATTCACGCCTTTTGCGGCGCTTCGCCGTCCGCGATCAGCAGCACCGACACCTTCGATTTGCTCAGGACAGTCTGCGCCACGCTGCCGAAATTCAGCCTGTCACCTGGAATGCGATCGACGCCGAGCACGACGAGATCGGCGCCGCTTGAACTGATTTCCTCCAGTATCGCTTCATCGGGCGCCGTGTTGGCGCGCAGCGCTGTCTTGACCTCGACATTGTAACGAGCGGCCGCTGCGGCAGTGTCCTTCAGGATCGCTTCCTCGGGAGCAAGCGAAAGGCTGGCGCGGCGCCGGCGAGCGCCCTTGTCGCGCGTCGTCGAGACGTAGACGATTTTCAGCGGGGTATCGTGGAGGCGCGCGAGAGTTATGGCTATTTCGGCGCCACGCCGCGAGACGCTGCTTCCGGATACCGGCACCAGGATATTGAAGCTGGTCGTCGCAGGCGGCTCCAGGTGAAGGCCTTTTGCGGCGACGATTGCCATCGGTCCCTTGAAGCCGGCTGCGATGTCCTCGATCTTCTTGTCGAAATCGCCCCTGGCATTCAGCACCTTGTCCATACCTATGACGACGAGGTCGAACCCTTTCTTGGCTTCGTCCGCAATCGCTTCCGCCGGCTTTTCCTTGCGATCGCGCGTCGTAATGTCGACCTTGCCGGTGCTGTCCTGATCCGCTTCGGCGATCGCCCTGACCGCATTCCTGACGATCGCTTCGAGACTTCCTTCGTCGTCTCCTTTCTTCTCGCGCTGTTCCGTGCGGGGATCGACATGGAGCACGGTGATTGGCAGGCCCCGCCCTCCGGCAAGCACACCGGTAATGTGAGAGGCGAATTTTGCATTGGCGCTCTCGTCGGCGGCGAGCAGCAACCGCTCGAGATTGGCGACGAAGCCGCTCTGTTCGAACTCCTCCCGCTCCAGCCGGGCCTTTTCGTCCTTGCCGAGCGGCAGGCGGGACAGCGCGGCGCGCAGCATCGGCGGCATCGCCATGGTGGTCAGGATCGCCATGGTCACGATCATCGAGAACAGATTCTGGCTCAGTACACCCATCGACAGGCCGATGGTGGCGATGATGACCTCGGTCGAACCGCGCGCATTCATGCCGGCAGCCAGCGCGTAGGACTCCCGCCGCGTCAGGCCGCCAAGCGCGCCGCCAGCGAAGGCGCCACCGAACTTTCCGATGCTGGCGATCAACACCAGCGCGACCGTAAGCATCGCCAGGTTCGGGTCTTTCAGCACGGTCAGATCGGCGCTGAGACCGGCAAGACCAAAGAAGACCGGCATGAACAGGCTGCTGATCAGCCCGCGCAGCCGCTCGTCGATCTGCCGGGTGAGGATCGGAGACTCCCCGACCAGCACACCGGCGATGAAGGCGCCGAGCACCGTGTGCACGCCAATCAGATGCGTGATCATCGCCATCACGCTCATCAAGAGCAGGATCACGGTGATGACAGCCGCAGAGCTCACGAGATGGTCATTGGCCCAGCGGATAAGCCGGAAGACGATCCGCCGGCCGATCGTAAAACTCACGGCGAGGAAGGCAAGCGTACCGAACAGCGCCTTGCCGACGGAGTAGACGTCGAGGCTGCCCTGGGAGGCGAGGCTGAAAATCATGGCAATGATGATCCAGCCGACGGTGTCGTCGATGATGGCGGTCGCGACGATGATCTGCCCGACGTTGCGGCGCATGAAATTCATTTCGCGCACCACGACGGCCACGATCTTCACCGAGGAGATCGACAGCGCGGTGCCGAGAAACAGCGACGCCACCAGACGGGCTTCCGGATGCGGCAGCAGGTCCGGCGGCAGGAACTGGCCGAGCGCAAAGCCGCAGGCAAAGGGCACCACGATGCCCGTTATCGAAATCGAAGCCGCAGCCCTGCCGACCTTGCGCACCAGCTTGAGGTCGGTCTCCATGCCCGTCAGCAACAGCAGCAGCAAGATGCCGAACTGCGCGATGCCATCGAGCAGCGCTTTTTGTTCCGCTGACGGTGGAAAGATCGCGTGCTGCGCTTCAGGCCATACCCAGCCGAACAGGGAAGGGCCCAGAATCAATCCGCTCAGTAACTCACCGATAACGGAGGGCTGGCCGATCCGCTGCATCACTTCGCCGAGGCCGCGGCCGACGGCGATCAGCAGCGATATCTGGACCAACAGCAGGAATTCGGACGGCTTGCCGGCCTTGTCGCCGTCCGCGCCCGCCGCCGAGACCGTCAATAAGAGTGCCACCCCTGCCCAGAACAGCGACTGGAGCAGTCTCCATCGCATTCGCGCTTCCCCCGTGAGGAAGAGCAACGAACGGACTGGCTGGAAAGTTCCCGGTTCTCCGCCGAGCGTCGTGCGGTTCGTTTGAGTTTCCGCCACGTGGAGCGGACTTCAGATGATGCCGTGCTTCTTCAGGAGCGCCTGCTCATCGCCTGACACCCAGCCGAAAACTTTCGGCTCTCCCTCCAGCTTCTGGACGAAGTAGTGAACATCGAAATCTATCGCTACATCCGGTTGATCCTTGCGGGCATAGGTCGCCGTCCAGGCAACATGCGCGACGCAGTGATGGTCATCTATGGACGACAGGCCGACACTACGTATCCGCATTTCCTTCGTCCCCATGGCCCGATAGCGCGCATAGCCCTGCGCCATTACCTGCTTGAGGTGATCGTCGTTCTTTCCGGCCATCACCCCGGCAGGCGAGGCGGCTATGAACTCGGAAGCATACAGCGCGGCGACTTCATCCAGGTCCATGTCGCCGCCGATGGATCGATTGAAGATGCTCTCGTACTGCTCGAAGAACTTCCTTACGCTGGCTTCCATCACTGTTCTCCAGGTGCAGCGACGATCAGGTGCGCACGGGCAGCCCTAGAACGTCACCACGCCCCGGATCGATTCCCCGCGCTTCATCAGTTCGAACGCGTTGTTGATCTCGGCCAGCGGCATCACGTGCGTGATCATCGGGTCGATCTGGATCTTGCCCTGCATGTACCAGTCGACGATCTTTGGTACATCGGTGCGGCCGCGCGCGCCGCCGAAGGCGGTGCCTTTCCACACCCGGCCGGTGACGAGCTGGAACGGCCGCGTTGCAATCTCGGCGCCGGCCGGGGCTACGCCGATGATGATCGACTGGCCCCAGCCGCGGTGGCAGGCTTCCAGCGCCTGCCGCATCACCGTGACATTGCCGGTGCAGTCGAAGGTGTAGTCGGCGCCGCCGATCTGGTCGGCGCCTGATTTGGTCATGTTGACGAGGTGAGGGACGAGGTCCTTGCCGACTTCCTTCGGATTGACGAAATGCGTCATGCCGAACCGCTCGCCCCATGCCTTGCGGTCGGGGTTGATGTCGACGCCGATGATCATGTCGGCGCCTGCGAGCTTTAGTCCCTGCAACACGTTCAGGCCGATGCCGCCGAGGCCAAACACGATGGCCTTGGCGCCTTCCTCCACCTTGGCGGTGTTGATGACGGCGCCGATACCGGTGGTGACGCCGCAGCCGATATAGCAAACCTTGTCGAACGGCGCGTCCTCGCGGATCTTTGCCACCGCGATTTCCGGCAGCACCGTGTAGTTCGCAAAGGTCGAGGTGCCCATGTAGTGATGGATCGGCTTGCCGCCGATCGAGAAGCGCGAGGTGCCGTCCGGCATCAGGCCCTGGCCCTGGGTGCTGCGGATCGCGGTGCAGAGGTTGGTCTTGCGCGACAGGCAGGACGGGCACTGCCGGCATTCCGGCGTGTAGAGCGGGATGACGTGATCGCCTTTCTTGACGCTGGTGACGCCCTTGCCGACATCGACCACGACGCCGGCGCCCTCATGGCCGAGGATCGCCGGGAACAGGCCCTCGGGATCGGCGCCGGAGAGGGTGAATTCGTCGGTGTGGCAAATGCCGGTCGCCTTGATCTCGACCATCACTTCACCTTCGCGCGGCCCCTCGAGCTGGACGGTCGTGATCTCCAGCGGCTTTCCAGCTGATGTGGCGACGGCGGCGCGAACATCCATGGCGGTCCTCATTCTTGTTGGTCGTTATGTGAATTCGCGCGAGGGGCTTTGCGCGGGCGGGCTTGCCGCATAGCACAGGATCGGGCAGTCAGGGCAGCAAATGAGCAGCGACTTCGACAAATTTGCCGCGCGCGCGGCGCCGGCGGTTTTCGTGCTGCTCTGGAGTACCGGCTTTGTCGGCACCAAATACGTCGTCAACAACGCCGATCCCCTGACGTATCTGGCCATCCGCATGGCGCTCGTCGTCGTCCTGATGGCGATCATCGTCGCCATCGCGCGGCCGGTATGGCCTGATCGTACCGAGATCGGCCACAGCATCATCGCCGGCATTCTGGTGCACGGGTTCTATCTCGGCGGCACGGCGGTGGCGATCTCGCTTTCGATCCCGGCCGGCCTTTCGGCGCTGATCCCGGGCCTGCAACCGATCCTGATGGCAACCATCGCCAATCGCTGGCTGGGCGAGCGCGTCACGCCGCTGCAATGGGCGGGTCTGGTGATCGGGCTCGGCGGCGTTGCGTTGATCCTGCATGACCGGCCGATGACCGGGCAGGCGGGCTGGGGCTGGTTCGCCTCCGCCGTCTCACTGGTCAGCATTACGCTGGGGACGCTGTATCAGCGGCGCTATTGCAACCGGATCGACTGGCGCAGCGGCAATCTCGTGCAGTTTGCCGCGGTGACCGTGTTCTTCACGGTCGGTGCGTTCCTGTTCGAAGATCGCGTGGTGCACTGGACGACCGAGTTCATCCTGGCGCTGGCCTGGCTCGCGGTCGCGCTGTCGATCGGCTCGATCGGGCTGTTGTACTGGCTGATCCGCCACCAGGCGGCAACGTCGGTGGCCAGCCTGTTCTATCTGGTCCCGGCCGTGACCGCGGTGATGGCCTTCGTGCTGTTCAATGAGCGGCTCGATGCGATCGCTATTACCGGCATGGTCATCTGCGCGGCCGCCGTGTTTTTGGTGAACCGGCGGGCTTGAGCGACGTGTCTTCGTCATTGCGAGGAGCGAAGCGATCCAGAACGGGCACCTTCGCTTTGGCTCTGGATTGCTTCGCTTCGCTCGCAATGACGATGGAAGCTCAGCGCTTGGACTTCTTCGCCTTCTTTTTCTTGCCGGCCTTCTTGCTCGCTTTCTTCGCGCCCTTCTTGGCCTTCTTCGCTGATTTCTTGACTGTCTTCCTGGCGGCTTTCTTGGCCTTCTTTTTCTTCGGCGAGACCTTCTTCACCGCCTTCTTGACGGCTTTCTTCGCCTTCTTCGCGGTCTTCTTGACTGCGGTAACGGTGGTCGTTGCAGCGTCAGCGGTCGCGCTGGCGGCACTGCTGACCGCGTCTGCTATCGTATCCATTACGGGCTTGTCGTCGTCCATTCTCATCCCCCAGGGTTTTGACGAGGTTGCAACGATAGCGTGAATCTTTTGCGCGTCAAATTTGACTCGCTGTTCATCGCTCGCGGATCGCTGTGCAAGCCTTCAACGCGCACTCGTCTCGATGATCGCCTCGCGAACGATCTCGGCAACGACCTTGACGGCGCACCCTTACGGAGCGTCAGCGATGCGCCGGCGAATTGCAGGATGGCGTTCAATGCTCGTGGCGAATGTGCGAGCCACGACCGCGCGCTAGCGGACGCGGGGCCGGTAGCTCAATAGCAACTCAGCTCGTCGAGGATGGAGACGGAGGGCCGGCGTACCGGAGGATCCGAGCAGGCGAAGCCGTCGCGAAACCAGACGATGATTGGGCCGGTCATTGCTCGCATAAGTTAGGGCGCCGGCTGAAAACATTGCTCAGGGTTGCAATCTTAATCCAATCGTAAACAAAAAACGTCAAATGTGAGCCGTTTTGGGAGCATTTCATCATGTCCAGCGGTTCGTTTGGGAAGTTCCTGCCGTCACTCAAGATCGGGACCAAGGCCGTCATCTGCGCGGGCGTTCTGATCGCGCTGAACACGGGACTGGTGGTCGGCGCCGCCTGGTGGTCACTGACATCGGAGTTCAACCAACGCGCCCTGCGGGATATCGAGGTCAACCTTCGTACCCTGGCGATGACCTTCTCCGAGGCCTATGGCGACGCCCGCATTGCGATGAAGGACGGCGTGGTCGCCCGCGCCGAAATCGCCCGGATGCCGGAATTCAAGGATCATGCGATCGTCGATCGCGCGGTGTCCTATGTCGGCGGCAACGCCACGCTGTTCGTCTATGACGACGCCAGCAACCAGTTCATCCGCCGCTCCACCAATCTGAAGAAGGAGAACGGCGATCGCGCCGTCGGCACTCAGCTCGCTCCCGATCACCCCGGGCAGGCCGTGCTGCGCCGTGGCGAGGCCTATAAGGGGCCGGCGGTGCTGTTCAGCAAGAATTACATGACCGCCTACTATCCCGTTGTGAATGCGACCGGAAAGGTCATCGGCATTCTCTATGTCGGCATTCCGATGGAGCAGTTCGAGGGCATGCTGGCGCATGCGATCAAGACCATGGCGATCGCGGCCGGCGTCGCCGCGCTGCTGGTGCTGTTGTTGACCATGCTGGTGGTGCGCCGGATCACCAGGCCACTGGGCTCGGTCACGGCGTCGTTGACGGCGATCGCGAACGGCAACAGCGACATCGAGATCAATTATCACGAGCGGGCGGACGAAATCGGCGAGATCGCCCGCACCATTGCGATATTCAGGAGCAACTCCCAGGAGCGCCATCGCCTGCGCACCGAGCAGGCTGCGGCTGCCGCAGCGGCGGCCGAACAGCGCAAGGCGGAGCTGCGCATGTTCGTCGACGAGTTCCAGGCCGGGGTCGGCGGCATCCTCGACAAGGTGCTCAATTCCTCCGGCGAATTCGAGCGCGTCGCGCGCCAGCTCACCGAGACCGCGCGCTCGACCGCCGAGCTTTCCGGCGAATCCGCCAGCGCCTCGGAAGCGGCTTCCGAGCACGTCCGCGCGGCGGCTGCGGCTTCCGACGAACTCTCCAGCTCGATCGCCGAGATCACCCGCCGCGTCCAGGAATCGAACGGCATCGCCGCCGAAGCGGTGCGCCAGGCCGAAGCGACCGACCAGCGCATGAGCGAGCTGTCGCAGGCCGGCACCCGCATCGGCGACGTCGTCAAGCTGATCACGACCATCGCCGAGCAGACCAACCTCTTGGCGCTCAATGCCACCATCGAGGCCGCTCGCGCCGGCGATGCCGGCCGCGGCTTTGCCGTGGTGGCACAGGAGGTCAAGAGCCTCGCCGGTCAGACCGCCAAGGCCACCGAAGAGATCTCCAGCCAGATCGCCAGCATGCAGCTTGCGACCGAAGAGTCGGTCGGCGCGATCAAGGCGATCGGCCAGACCATCGAGCGCATCAGCGACATCGCCACTTCGATCTCGGCGGCGGTGGAGCAGCAGAGCGCGGCGACGAAAAACATCGCCCAAAGCGTGCGCGCCGCGGCGAGCGGCACGGCGGGCGTTGCCGTCAATGTCGGCAACGTCGCCCGCGGCGCCGAGGAGACCGGCGAGACCTCCAGCCGGATGTTCGCATCCGCCCAGGCGCTGTCCGGCGAGAGCCTGCACCTGAAGGCCGAGGTCGAAAAATTCCTCGACGGGGTGAGGGCGGCGTAGCGCCTGGTCTAATCGACGAGATCCCGGGTTCGATGCTTTCGCATCGCCCCGGGATGACCGCTACGCGGTCACTTCGGCTGCGGCACGATCCGGATGTACGGCTTCGGTGCCTTCCAGCCCTGCGGATAGATCGTCTTGGCCTCATCGTCGGTGACCGAGCCCGCGATGATGACGTCCTCGCCCTGTTGCCAGTCGGCCGGCGTCGCCACGCGATGCTTGGCGGTCATCTGAAGGGAATCGATCACGCGCAGGATTTCCGCAAAGTTGCGGCCCGTCGTCATCGGGTAGACCAGCACCAGCTTGATCTTCTTGTCCGGGCCGATGACGAAGACGTTACGCACGGTCTGGTTATCGGCGGGCGTGCGGGTGAGCGGGTCGCCGGACGTCGAGGCCGGCAGCATCTCGTAGAGCTTGGACACGTTGAAATCGGTGTCGCCGATCATCGGGTAGTTCGGCGCCGCACCCTGCGTCTCCTTGATGTCCTCGGACCATTTGGTGTGCCGGTCGACCGGATCGACCGAAAGGCCCATCAATTTCACGCCGCGCTTGTCGAATTCCGGCTTCAGCTTGGCCAGCGCGCCGAGCTCGGTGGTGCAGACCGGGGTAAAATCCTTGGGATGGGAGAACAACAGGGCCCAGCTATTGCCGATCCAGTCGTGGAATTTGATTTTTCCTTCGGTGGTTTGGGCTTCGAAATCGGGGGCGGTGGCGCCAATCGGGAGTGCCATGTTTCGACCTCATGTCGTTCTAGTTGCAGGGGAATTTCGTCGCAGCGAAGTATAAGCCGTGAAGCGGGTTAGGTGAACTGGTTCATCAACAAGATGAATTCCTTCTCCGTGCGGCGGAACTTCTAGCATCATCCACTGATGTAGGGGTCTGCGGCGAAAAAACCCAATGGAACTACCGAGCCCGTCCTGCCCCGATATTGCCGCTTATCGCCGTCACTACGCCCGGCCCGGTTGCCGGTCGAACCGTGACGGGCCGCACAGCGACAAATCGGCAACCATCTAAAAATGTGGGAATGCGAGTTTCGAATCATTAACCACTCGTTTACGCCCGCATGGAATTGCTGGTCCGAACAAGAAATCTGGAAGTGTGAACTGAACTATGTCTGCCCCGAGTACCAAGGCCACCGAGTTGGTGGCCGCTCTGCAACCGTCCTGCCGCAAGACCGCGGCCCACGCCCTGACCATCGTGCGCGATGGCGTGATCACCGGCGAAGGTCCGACCACCAAGGGCCGCATCCACTTCTCCCGCGCGCTCGATGCCGATGACGCCGCCTGGTGCGCACGCATCCTGACCGCATCCGCCGTCGAGCATCAGCCGGTCTGCCGCGCCGAGGTCGAGGCGCTGCTCGAAATCCACGACGCCGCCGCCGAGCGTACCGATGGCGGCCGGTTCGACGACCTGCTCGCCAAAGCGGTCGCCCATCACGCCGCCTCCGAATCCGGACTGACGGTGCCGCCGCGCACGGTGGCGCTGTCGCCCGACACCGACATCGCGAGTTGGGCGCCGGCCATCAAGGCCGACACCGAGGCGCTCAAATGGCTTGCGAACCAGATGCGCGGCAAGCGCCGCAGCAACCGCACGCTGATGACCATGGTCGCCACCATCATCGGCGCCGCGGCCCTGCCGCTGTCGCAATTTCCGAACGTGTTCGATATCGGGATGATGTGAGATCATCTTCCTTGAAGGGGCGTTGGACGGCGGGGTTACTTCCCCGCCGTTTTTTGTTTGTCGGCATCCGCCTCAAGGCCGAGCGTGCGGCCGGGAAAGCCGGCGGCGTCGAAATAGCGCTGGGGGCCGACGCGCTGGAACAGCAGCACGGTGCGCAGGCCGTTGGCCGCCGGCCGCGAGCTTGCCGTGCCGGTGAAAGCCTTTGGCGTTGCGCCGTTCGGCATCGCTTCGGTGACGACGCGGCCGACCAATGGTCCCTTCGCCTTCTGGGTCAGTCCCATCAGCCGAGCGGCGGTGGCGCCGACATCGGCGTTGCTGACGGGCAGGGGATCGACATAGCCCGTCTTGAAGTCAGGTCCGATCGCCGCGGTGAAGTTGAGCGTGTCGCCGCGGCTGAAGCTGCCATGCATGCCCTGGCCCTGGCGCAGCACGGTGTCGGCGACCTGCACCGAGCAATTGGTCGGCTCCGCGCAGCCCGAGGACCATGAGCGGAAGTTGACGATGATCGAGGGATGCGGCGTCACCGCCTTGCCCCGCAATCCGAGCGCCGACATCGGCAGCGCGCCGGGGAAGCGACCGAGGTCGTCATTGATGAACAGGCCGCTGACATAATCCTGCTCCAGCAGCGCCTTGATGATGCGGTCGGCGAGCTTCTTGTCCTTGTTCGGCAGGTAGATCAGGTCGGATCCGCCATTGGTCGCAACGACGACGTCGGGTTTGGTTGGATCCGCACCGAGCACGCCGTTGCCGGCTTTCGGATGCGCGTTGTCGCCGACCTTGGCGTTCTTGTCGTTGGGGTCGAACAGCGGCAGGTTCAGCGCCTTGGCGAGGTCGATCGCGAGGAAGCCCATCGGCAAGAAATCCTTCGGCGTGTCCTCATAGGACATCTTCGCGGAGGGACTGGTCTTGCTCTCCTTCGAGATGGTCGAAAAGCCGTGATCGGAGGAGACGATGATGTTGGTGTTTGCGGCAAGCCCGAGTTCGTCGAGCGCCTTGCGCAGTTGCGCGAGGTTATCGTCGGCGTTCTTGATGCCGGCCATCGAGGTCGGGCCGTTGATGCCGGGGGTGATGGTGTTGAGACTGTCGCCGGTATTGTGCTGGCTGCCGTCGGGATCGCGCGACCAGAACACCAGCACGAACGGCTTGTTGCGCGCCTTGAACATCGGGAGCACGACCTTGGTGGCAACATCCGCCATGTAAGCCTGCTGCCCGACATTGGCCGAGGTCGTGCCCGGCGTCTTGGCATCGCCCGCCTTGCTGTTGTCGCCGCGGCTTGGGGTCGCGAGCGGCAGACCCGCCTTGGTCAGGGCATCCTTCATCTCGTCGGAGAGGGGCACGCCGGTCTTGCCGCCGGTGGAGTCGTCGATCACGATCGTGTTCTTGCCGCGATCGGTGTGGTCGAAGATCAGGGTGGGGCCGACCTTGCCGATGGCGGCGGTGCTGAAGCCCTTGTCGCGTGCCATCTTCAACAGCGTCTCCTCGTTGAGATAGTCGCCATTGAAGTGATCGTCGACGTCGGCGAGCACCGCATCGTTCTCGATGAAGGGCACCACGGTGTCGCCGGCCGGCACGGAGCTGTAGCCGGTGTAGATCGTGTTGGAGAACGTGCCGGTGTCGCCGAGATAGTGGCCGCTCGCCATCGCCGATCCGTTGGCCATGGTGAAGGTCGGGAACAGCGAATGCGAATTCTGGAAATAGACGCCCTTGTCGCGAAGCTCCGCCATCGCCGGCGCGGTCTGCGCGCTGACGATCTTGCCACGCAGGCCGTCGGGGATGAACAGGACGAGATTGCGGGGCGTGGCGTTCTGCGCGGATGCGGCGCTTGCGGATAATGTGATCAGGCTCGCGGACAGCAATGTGATTGCGCGGCGCATCGGAATTCTCCCCATGTCATGCGGATGGCTTCGGGCGGGTGTCTCGGTCTAGATTTGCTACATGACACTATTGTTGCAGCAAGCGCGACGGCGGCTGGCTCGCGGATTTGTGAGGGGATAGGGAGGGGCAAGGGCGCATTGTTGTTGGATGAACGTGTTTCCCCGACCCATCGGCCGTCATGCCCCGCGAAGGCGGGGCATCCAGTACGCCGCGGCTTCTCGGTTCAATCATTGCTGTCTCTGGAATACTGGATCACCCGCCTGCGCGGGTGATGACGGGGAGAGTGTGAGGCGCACTCGCGCTTCAGATGCAGTTTCGCGTTCTCGCGACACCATGTGCCCGAGCTATTCAAGTTCATCGCGCCTCTAACGATAGAGGGCGCAGGGGAATGCCGGGTGCGCGCTGCACCCGCGGTCTCGTGTGCCTGATGCGCAAGCAAAAAAGGCGCACACGAGCATACGGGTGAGCGGAGAACACTCCGACATCCCCTGCGCAATGGCTTTACGGCTTATATCGCGCTCTCCCTGGTGAGCGGGCTTGTTGTCACCATCGCCTCGCGGAAAACTCCGCAAGGCTTAGCGCCAGCGTCGCGGCGCCAGGACCACACGACTTCGCCGTACGCCCTTGCCCAGTCGTCTGCTGAACAAGCGCGTCCACCGCATCCCATCCCAACGTTTGGTGGCGACGGCCAACGCCCCTCCTCGAGGATGAGGTGCCGTTGTTATAATTCTGATTTACCGAAATTAACAAGCAGAATATTTTTGCGCGAGGGGGCTTGACATGATTTCCGAAATTCAGAATTGATTTGCCCGACAGGTCGTTTGGCTGGCAAACTCGAGGTCCGGGAAAGCCTCTGAAATGAATCTGAAGGATTGGGCGCGGATCATCAAACGCGATATCCATGCGCTGTATCTCGCCAGCCGGGACCGGCGCGTTCCATGGTACGCAAAGGCGCTCGCGATCGTCGTGGCGGGATATGCGCTTTCGCCGATCGACCTGATCCCGGATTTCGTTCCGATCCTGGGTTACCTGGATGACGTGATCCTGGTGCCGGCGGGCATCTGGCTGGTCGTCCGGCTGATCCCGCCTGACGTCATGGAGGAGCATCGGGCGCTCGCAGCCGCTGCGGCAGAGCGGCCCGTGAGCAGGACAGCGGCGGTTGCCATCGTGCTTGTTTGGGCGGCTTCAGCGGCGCTGATCGGCTGGTGCATTTACAGAGCAATTTTGAACTAGCCCCGGAACCTATCGGCCGGCCAATTGGATCTGCGATGAAACCGCGTGTCCGGTTCCAGGGTGGAACGCGGCCGCCTTACCGGCAGCCAATCAGCGCCCTATTTGTATGTGCAGGTGGAGCCTGTAGCCGCAAGTCAGGAAAGTTCTTTGATTGTTCCCAGGTCAAGCGGATGGTTGATTGCCGCCATCGGGTTGCTTCTCGCCTCGCCAGCCTGCGCAGATGCCCCATTGGTGATTCCGGTCGAAGCGCCTGATGTCGACAAAGCAGATGGCGTCGGATCGGTGGCGAGCGAGATTGCACGCTTCAACGCGATCTCATTGCCGATACAGGATGCGCTGGTCGCCGCACTTGCATTGCACCCGGGCGCACGGGTGATCGATGCGAGCTTCGATGGCCGCGAGACGCTCGCCGTGTTTCGGGTGAGAACGCTCCGCGGCGACCTGATCTACGAAGACGCAATGGACGCATCGTCCGGCAAGCTCGTGGGGAAGACCGGAGAATCATCGGCGCGCGAACTGAACGCCGAAGATCTGCGCATCCTCGCCGCCTTCGGCAACGTTCGCCAGGAGATGATGGACGCCATCCTCGTTGCGGAGCGCAACACAAAGGGGCGGACCATCAGCGGAGGATTGAAGCGGCTGGAGGGGCGTCTGAATTTCGTGATCGTGACCGTCGCCGGCAACGATCTGAAGCAGGTTGTTCTCGAGCCGCCTTTGGCAAGGAACAACGCACGCAAGACACGGAAGTGATCGGGGGCGCTGCTCCCGGTCTCCTGCACCTGACGGCAATGAGCAGGGTGCAGGTCTTATCTTGGAGGCTGCAATCCGGGAGACTCCAGCCACGCGCTCATGTGCGAGCCGGTTTCTGCCTGCCGGGCCTTTCGCAGCAAGGCGTCGCGTGCTGCGCCGGGCTCCAGCAATCGGGCTTGCTCGCGAAGCCGTTTTGCTTCCTCGGCAAGACGTTCTTCCAGCGATCGAATTTGTTTGAAACGGCGTCGTTGCATCGGCGCTGCTCCATTCCGCTAGAGGAGGCGGGAGCGCAACCGAGCGTTCTCATCACCGATGAAAGCCATAGACCGTGCGGTGATGATGGATAACGATGCCGCCGGAGCATCGTTCCTATCATTTGATAGGGCCGATCAGGATCCGAAAGCGCGAAGGGACAGCGCGTCTTACCCGCCGAAGCCGCCCGGATCAGTCTGGCGGCATGGTGCGGGGCGATCTCCGAAAAGAACGCATCCGAATGGCCGATGGCGCAGCGAAAGCGCAATCCGGCATGAGCATGATGTGTTGCAGAAGTCCGATGATCTCGCACAAGGGCATGGGCATGAAGTCAGCTGCTGCTTCCAGCTTACCGCCGTCCTGTTACTTTGATAGCTGTCGCGTCCGGCTCCCGCAGGCCCTTCGTCAACGCCGCTTTGTCGCGCGCCGGTTGTAAGGCGGCCGGTTCACGGGCCGCAGCGAAATTCCCTCGCGCTGCGCCTTGCTTCGGATCGCTGCGACAGGGCGCTGAAGCTTGACGCTCATCACGCCGGCCGGGGTGTTTCCCTTTGCGAGCTGCTTGAGCATCCGTACGTCCGCCGTCGACCAGGGCTCACGCGAGCGCCGCTTGTATGAGGGGTTTTTCTTGCGCGGGCCCTTCTTGCCGATCGGCGAGCCCGGCCGCTTCCATGCTGCTTTTGCCATGTAGTTCCTCCTTCATTGGTTGAACGAAGGAATCATCACTTTCTATTCTTATCGAGCGCTTGCGCCATCTCCAGGTGGTGCTGAAGCGCCGGCAGCGTCTTGCCTGCCCACTCCTTCAGCTTCGCATTCTCGCCGCCCTTGGCGTAGCGTTCGAACAGCGAGACCGCGTCCTTGTGGGCGCTCACCTGCATCGAATCGTATTCGCTGGCGAAGTCTTCGGGCTTGGCGTCGCGCAATCTGGCGAGCTTCTTCTGGTGGGCGTCGTCGAGGCTGGTGGGGATCGCCGCCTTCATCTCGCCGGGCACCATGGATTTCAGCTCTTCGCTGGTCTTGGTGTGGTCGGTGATCATCGTCTCGGCAAATTTCTTTTCGTCGGCATTGCCCTTCTGCTGCGCGATCCTGGCTGCCTCGATCTCGGTCATGTCGCTCATGGCGACTTCCTTGATGAAGTCTTCAGTTTTCGGCGCGATGCCGAGCGCGGAATTGATGCCGGTCTTCTCGCCGACCGACTGCGCGAGGGCAGGCGAGGCCAGCGCTGCGGCCAGCGCCAGAGCCAGAATGGTCGTTTTCATCGTGTTCTCCTCGGTGTTACCGGGGTCAACAGGCGCTGCTGGCAGATGTTCCTATTTGCGAAGGTCGCCCCACACCTCGGGGAGATGCTCGGCCGTGATCAGATCGATCTGCTCGCTGTAGCGAAGCCGGTACATGGTCATGAGCGCATCGTGTCCGGGGTCGGAAGAGCTGCACAGGCCATCTTCCACGATGACGACGCGATAGCCGACATTGACGGCGGCCAGCACGGTCGACAGAACGCACACGTCGGTTTCGGCTCCCGAAATAATCAATGTTCCGACATTGCGCTCGGTCAAGAAATCTCCGAGTGCCGAACGATGAAAGGCCGAATAGGCGGGCTTGTCGATGATCGCCGCCGGCGGGGCGTAGCGCGCGAGCGCCGGGACGAGATCGAGTTGCGAAGAATCGAGGTTTTCGCGCGTCGCCGCCGACCAGCGGCGATAATATTGGCGCCACTGGCCCGGTGCCTTGTCCGCATTCTCCGGCGGTATGAACCGCGTGAACACGGTTCGCTCGGGGCACAGGGCGACGGCGGCTTCGATCGTCGGCAGCACGCGCTCCATCCACGGGGTTTCCCAAAGCCCGCCCTTGGCAAACAGGCGCTGCATGTCCACACACAGGTGAACGGCGTGTTCGATGCGTTTCGGCAGCGTGTGTTCGCTGCCTTTTTTCGCGGGCGAGGTCACAGGAAATACCCCGTCCGCCAGGCTGCCACCGCGACTGCCAGCCAGGCGGCCAGCGCGAGGGCGAGAGCGGCGGGGAAGGGCAATGCCGGCGCCGCGAACCACACCACCATGGCGAATGCAGCGAGTCCGGCGCTGCCACACACCGCACCCTGTGCCTCGAGCGCCGCCGCCTGCCGGCCCCGGCGTGCGCCCTGCATACCCTTCTCCCGCTTTCGCCGCCGCTCATGCGACTCGATCATGCCGACGCTGGCGAGGAAAATGGCGGGAAACGCCAGAAAGAGCCCGCCCGCAGAGGGACCGCCGAAGTCGGCAACCAGACCTGCCAGGCAGGTCGCAAGGCCTCCCAGCACGAAGCGCAGGGGATATTCGTACCAGCGGCCTTCCTTCAGCGCGGCAAACTTCAGATGGATCATCGCGGCCCTCATCCGATGAGAGCTTGTTCGAGACCGAAGGCGGCAACGAACCAGATCAGGAGGCTCGCACTCGCGGCCGCAAGAGCGCTCCAGTTCAGCCGCATGATCAACTGGCATACGAGCAGGCTGAACAAGGCGAACGCCAGCGCGCCGAGCGCCATCGAACGGGCCTGGACAGCGACGTAGTCCGCACCATGTTTGCCGAATGCGAGAGCGAGCGTGGCGAGCGCGACGGAAGGCGCCGCACCAAACAGGCCGGCGAAACTCTTCGGGCGAAGCACTTCGGCCAGGGCGGCAAATGCGACCACCACGAAGCCGCCGACGATGAAGCGCAACACATATTCCATGGTACTTCAAACAGGTGTCCGCAGCTTCGTTCCAATTGCAGGGAACCGGGAGCGCGACAGCCGCGTTTCCGGACATGGCGATCACGATCGAGCCGACCAGGCCAGACATCGAAATTGCAAGAGCGGTTGCGCGGCGCACAACGCCGCATATCGAAAAGGCTTCGGAGGTGCTGACATGGGGCGCCGACGAGCATGTGCTCTGCGCAGCCGCAATCGTCTGGTGGCTGTACGCGCGAAACCGGCCGGCCCAGCGCGTGGCTGCAAATCATGTTCTTCTGACCACCGTCGCGGCAACTGCCCTGCCGCATTTGTTGAAGGGGATATTCAATCAGCGCCGTCCCGACAGGGTAACGGTGCTCGGGCATCTTCACGGCGTTCCGTTGTCCGGCGATCGGCTGGATGCATTCCCCTCAGGACATGCGATTCACGTCGGCGCGCTGGCCAGCGCGGCGACCCGGCTGCCGCCGGGCAAACGAAGCCTTGTCTGGAGTATCGGCGCAGGCTTGGTGGCAACGCGCGTCGTGCTGCTGGCGCATTGGGCGAGCGACGTGGCCGCAGGGCTTGCCATCGGCGTGGGGCTGGAGCGGCTGCTGCGTCGGGTAACCGGGTTCGGCAAAGGTCAGTGAGACCGGCGCGGTCCGTGCGTTGGCCTTACTTCGCCGCGGCTTCCTCGAGGCAATGGTTCAAGAAGGCGGTGCGGTCGCGCGGCAGAACCTTTTCAGTGTCCGCCTTCATGGCGCATTGGCGTTGCCGGATTTGCTCGGCCCGGCGTTTTTCCGCGGCCTCGCGATATTCGGGCGCGACCCTCTCGGGATCGACGAGCCGTTGCGCGGAAGCAGACTGGAGGGAAAGCAGGCAACAAGCGAGCGCGGCTAACGCCGTCAAGGTTCTGGTCACGGGCCCCACCATGCTTTGAAATATCGCCGATAATAGCCTCGTGACTGAAATGCGTCCGTGATCTGGTTCACATCCCCTTTGTATGGGGTGGTCCGGTCAGGCTGGCGCAGGCGATCCGCGGTGAAACGCAAAAAAGCCCCCGCTGTCGCGGGAGCTCGCATATGCCGGTCGTCGGTCTCGTCCAGGTTCAGGTTAGACGATGTTCATCCAACTGAAGTCGTTCACGGAGTCGAGGCCCCACAGTCCCACCCACGTTTCCGTGGTGTCGGCGTGTCCCGAAAACAGATATCCGTCGGTGCCGTTGGTGATGAAGACGTGCTGGAATTTGGGGTCTGCGATGGCGAAATCAGCCAGCGCCTTCATCTGATCGAACGTGGCGTTTGCGAATTCGTACTCGATGTAGTTGGCGGCGGTGCCGGGGATCGTGCCGTGGCCATAGACGATGGCGATCTTGTCTCCCGCTTCGAAATCCAGGATGACGTCGGCATGGGCGGATTGCTCGGAGCGGGTGAAATAGAACGTGTCGTTTCCGGCGTCGCCGGCGAGAAAGTCCTGGCCGGCGCCGCCGAAGATGCGATCGTTGCCGGTGCCGCCGCTGATCTGGTCGCTGCCTGCACCGCCATGGAGGAGATCGTTGCCGGCGTCGCCGCGCACGAAATCATTGCCCGCGCCGGCGTCGATCCTGTCATCGCCGCCGAAGCCGTAGATCTTATCGTTGCCGCCGAGGCCATAGATGGTATCGGCCAGATAGCCGCCGTTGAGCGGCACGTCGTTGTTTTCGGTGCCGTAGATCGTGGTGTCGTAGGGAGGCAGCGGCGGGTGGTCCCAGACGGTGCCGTCGCCCGGCTGCGTCGGATCGGTCGGATCGGTGGTCGTGTTCTTGGCCATTTTCAGTCTCCCGTGTGTTGCTGAGTTCGCGTTCAGACGATGCAGTCCCAGGAAAATCCATCGACGCTTCCGACGCCCTTGAGCGTGATCATCGCGCGCTCGCCGCCGGCGGCGTCGACGAACAGGTATCCGTCGGTGCCGTCAGCCACGAACACGAAATCGCGCCAGCTTGTTGCAAACAGAGCATCCGCCGCCGCTTCAATGGTTGGCAGGCTCGCGCCCGGGGCGACCGACGTCTCGGCGTAGTTCAGGAAACTGCCGGGATGGGTGCTGAGATCGTGAAAACCCTTCACGGTGTAGAAGTGCAGCGTGTCCTCGCCGGCAACGAAATCATGGATCACGTCGCGGCCGATCCAGTCCATGTCGCCGCGAACATGGAAAGAGAAAGAGTCGTCGCCCGATCCGCCCCACAATTGATCGTTGCCGAGTCCGCCGTTGAGGTCGTCGTTGTCGGCGCCGCCATCGAGCAGATCGTCGCCGGGCCCGCTCGACAGGAAGTCCTGGCCGGCTTCGCCATACAGCTTGTCGCTGCCGGTGCCGGAAAAGACCCAGTCGTCGCCGCCGCCGGCATAGACCCTGAAATCGGTGCCGGCGGGTGCCGACTCGACCTGGATCACGGTGTCGTCATCGTTGAAATGCGCGGTGACGATCTTGCGGTCGCCGCGACCGTCTGTGACCGACCAGGACAGGCGATCGGCCTCGGCTTCGTCACTGAAGAGCTGGCCGAAGTAATCGATCCAGAGCTTGGGACCGTTCTTGTCGTGCGGCGGCATCGAACATCCTCCACATATCCAGACTGGTTCCGGAAGGCTCGCTCGGCGCTTCCGCCCAGTGGTCGCAAGATGTTTGTGCGCGGTTCACGGACGATGTGATTTTCATCGCATGAGGCGGCCTGCATGCCTCGCGCAGATATTTCCGACATCGGTGTTCGCCCTCCAGATCTTCCGCGACAGCGTGAATCGGAGAGTACCGGGCGCACCGGCCGGCGGCTTGGGCGTGGCCGAACTGCTATTGTGCTGAAGCGAAGCCGGGCGAAGACGGCTTCGCCTGCTGCCGACAGGCCACGCGGGAGGCGGCGTCAGTCCGTCTGGCGGCGCGCGCGGTTTCGTACGTCGGATGGTGTTTCGCCGTAACGCCGGCGAAAGCACTGGTTGAAATAGGACAGGTCGCCAAAGCCGCAATCGGCCGCGATCGCGCTGATCGGCAGGGGCATAGAGCCGGGATCGCCAAGCCGGCGATGCGCGAGCGCGAGCCGCGAAGCCAGCAGGAACGATGAAAACGTCGCGCCTTCGCGTTCGAACAACTGCTGGACGTAGCGCGCACTGACCCCTTGCCGGCGTGCGATGTCATGGACGGACAATGACGGATCGCCCAGCCGCTCCAGGGCGTGCTTCTTCATGGCATCGAGCCGCGCGGCGCGCAGGCCGCGGTCCCCGGCCAGCTCCGCGCCGTCGCGCGTGGCGCCGAGCGCAAGGGCGACCAGATCGCAGATATGCAGGACCATGGCGCGCTGTAGCTCGATGTCGGCGGCCGCCTGATCGGCATGGATCGTCGCCAGATAGCTTTTCAGCAGCCGCAATGCATCGGTTTCGGTGGGGACCGGCTGCATGAAGGTGTCTTCCAGTCCCCTGACCTGGGCCTTGAGAGCAGCGCGAGGGATTTTCAGCGTGACCATCGTTGTCTTCGAAGAAGGACTCTCAACCCTCGCCTTGTCTGCACTGGATATCAGAAGGGCCGGTCCGGCTCCGACCGTGATATCCCGACCCAGTTGGCGGAACGAGACGGGAGCGGTCGACCAACCCAAAACACAATCATCGTCCGATTTGCCGGGGTCGCGGCATTTCTCGAAACGATGCGGGGTGTGGCCACCCCACATCACGCTGGCGCCGGGGAGCATGCGCAGTTCAAGGTCCGCGCTGCATTCCGCGGCTAACGGCGTGATTTCCATGTTGGCAACACCGCGCCCGATCATCTCACGGAACATCATCAGGCGATCTGATTCCGGAAAATGCGCCGTCGAAAACCGAACTATCGATTGAGGGTTCATCGTCAATCCATGTGGCGGCGGGCGCGGTTGCGCACGTCGGACGGCGTTTCGCCAAAGGTGCGGCGGAAAGACTGATTGAAATAGGAAAGATCGCCGAAACCGCAGTCGGCCGCGATCGTGCTGATCGACGAGGACAGGGTGCCGGGATCGCTGAGGCGGCGATGCGCGAGCGAAAGGCGCGAGGCGAGCAAGAACGACGAAAAAGTGCTGCCGCCGGTCTCGAACAGTTTTTGGACGTAGCGCGGGGTGACGCCCTGGCGCCGCGCGACGTCATTGACGGACAAGGACGGATTGGACAGTTGCTCCAGCACGTGCTTCTTCATGGCGTCGAGCCGGACCGCGGGAAGGCCCCGGCGGCTCGCCAGCGCCGCTCCATCGCCCGTCGCGCCGAGCGCGAGCGTGATGAGATCGTAGATGTGCAGCACCATCGCACGCTGGGCGTCGATGCCGGCCGCCGCGTGATCGGCATGCACCGTCGTCAGATAGCCTTTCAGCAGCCGCAGCGCGTCGGTGTCCGCCGGGACGAGACGCAAAAACGCGTCCTCCAGGCCCTTGATCCGCGGTTTGAGCGTGGCGCGCGGAACCTTCAGCGTGACGTGGTGAATGGAGGAGCCGTTCTCGACGACCGCCTTGTCGTTGCACGACATCAGCACGGCCGGCCCTGCGCCAACCGTGACTTCCCGGCCGAGCTGGCGGAACAGGCCGGGCGTGCTTGCCCATACGAACAGGCAGTCATCATCGGCCTTGCCGAGATCATAGCCATTGTCGAAACGGTGCGGGGTGTTGCTGCCCCACATGACGCTCGCGCCGGGAAACAGGCGGAGCTCGATATTCGCGCGGCATTCCTCGCCCAGCGGCTCAATGTCCATGTTGGTGACGCCGCGTCCGAACATCTCGCGAAACATCGGTAGGCGGTCACGCTCGGCATAGTCCGCCGTTGAAAACCGAAGGATCGACGATGAGTTTGTCATGCGCGACCGTCTGGTGATGCGAAATCCGGAGCACGCAGAGTAGAGGTTTCCCGGCGACGTGGGAAGTGTGGCCGGGTCAGCGATGGGACCATCGATCGCGCACGTTATGCGCGTGTCACAAAAAGCGTCAGGCAATTATAACAATTATAGTGGAAAGGCCCGCGCGGGGCCTTTCGCATTGTCTCACAGGGCTGACTGGTACGCCCCGCGTTTCAGCTTGCCGCCTTGCGGTTCACGCCCTTGCGCAGCGCCACCGTATTCAATTTGGTGTTGGCCGCCTTCTCCTCGTTCAGATTGGTGGTGAGGAAGCGAACGATGTCGTCGTGGCCGAGCTCTTCCGCCCAGGCGATCAGCGTGCCGTAACGGGCGATCTCGTAATGCTCGACGGCCTGCGCGCTCGCCACGATCGCGGCGTCGAGCACGGACTTGTCCTCGACGTCGCCGGCGGTCGCATCCGCTTCCTTGATCAGGCCGTCGATCGCGGGGCAGTCGGTGCCGGAGGGCTGCTTGCCGAGCTTCTTGAACACCTGGTCGAGCCGCTCGATCTGCTTGTTGGTTTCCTCGAGGTGATTCTTCAGGCCCAGCGAGAGATCGCGATTGGTCGCTTGCTCGATCATCTTCGGCAGCGCCTTGGTGATCTGCTGCTCGGCGTAATAGATGTCTTGCAGGCCGTGCAGCAAGAGGTCGTCCATCGACTTGATGTCTTTCGAAAACAGTCCCACGTCATCCTCCATTGATAAATTCGAATAGCCGAGAGGGCCGAGCGATCAACGGAGGCCGGCGGCGGAGGTTCCAAGCGTTGCTCGGGCAGGCCGGGTGACCTCTGACCTAACCCAGCATCTGAAGCAGCTTGAGCGCATCGGCCGGGGCAGCGCTCTTCTGGTCGTTGTCGAAATAGACGTAAACGTCGCAGCCCTGCTTCTTCCAGGAGCGGATGCGCCTGGCCCATTGCGCCAGCGCGTCGGGCCGGTAGTGCCCCTTGTAGCGGCCGCCGGGCCCATGGCCCCTGACGTAAACGAAATCGGCCGTCCGCTTCCACGGGGAGGGCGCATCATGATGGTCGGAAATGCAGAGCGAAATATTTTGCCGGGACAGCAGCCGAAAAACTTCCGGCGTGTACCAGCTCGGGTGACGGAACTCGAAACAGTAGCGGCGCTTTGCGGAAAGCAGATCGAGGAATGCGTCGAGCCGGCCCGCGTCCATGCCGAAGTTCGGCGGCAACTGAAACAGGACGGGACCAGCCTTGTCGCCGAGCAGCGAGAGCCGGTCTTCCAGCAGTTCGAGGCTGTTGACGGATTTCTCCGACAGGCGCTTCCAGTGGGTGATGAACTTCGATGCCTTCCAGGCGAAGACGAAATCATCGCCTGTCTGCTGCCGCCAGCCCTTCACGGCTGCGGGCGTCGGCGTGCGGTAGAAGACGCCGTTCAGCTCTGTGGTCGCAAACTGGCTTGCGTAGTACGGCAACTGGTCCTTCAGCAGCAGCTCCTTCGGGAAGAACGGACCGCGCCAGGACTGGTAGTGCCATCCCGATGTGCCGATCAGGATACGCGCCATCGTGAAACATCACCGTCGTGCCAAAACAGCTATAAGCGCGCGTTGAGCGGTCCGGTTCCTGTGCGGGTGAGGGAGCACGATATGGAAAGAGCACGCGTGAGGAGCGGATAGGAACTTTTGGTTTCAATCACGGTTTCCGGAAAACCAACCAAGGGAGTGACCGATGGCCGAGAAGGACCTCAACGAACTGTTTCTGGATACGCTCAAGGATATCTATTACGCCGAAAAACACATTCTCAAGGCCTTGCCGAAGATGGCGAAGGCCGCGAATTCCGACAAGCTCCGCACCGCTTTCGAAAAGCACTACGACGAGACCGAGGGGCAGGTCGAACGGCTGGAAAAGATCTTCGAGATGCTCGGCAAGGCGGCGCGCGGCAAGAAGTGCGACGCGATCGAGGGCATCATCGACGAAGGCAAGGAGGTCATGGACGAGTATGTCGACACGCCTGCGCTCGATGCCGGCCTGCTGGCGGCAGCCCAGGCGGTCGAGCACTACGAGATCTCCCGCTACGGCACGCTGAAAGCATGGGCCGAAAAGCTCAACATGCCGCAGGCCGTCAAGCTGCTCGATCAAACGCTGGCGGAAGAGAAGAAGACCGACGAGGCGCTGACCAAGCTTGCCGAATCCGAAGTCAATTACGAAGCGGCGGCTTAGGAACGGGCGGACCTTTTCGGGATTGGCATGTCGGTCACCGCAGGGTGATCCCTCCCAAGACTGGACCCCCGGCTCACTGCGAGCCGTGGGGTTTCTTTGGGACTTCTTCTGGCTGACCGGTGGCCGATGAACCGGCTCCGGCGCAACGCTGCTCCGCGGAACGTGCAGGAACCGTTCCGCACGAGCCGTGTTGGCGTTCACTTCAACTCCAGGAGTCAAGACATGAAGAAGACCATTTTGGCGTCTGCCTGCATTCTCGCGCTATCGATGGGCGGCGCGTTCGCGCAATCGCAGCAGCCGGCACCCGGCGCTTCGAGCTCGGGCAATGTCGGTCCCGGCGCGGGAAGCGACATGAACGCGCGCGGCCACAATATGAAGAAGGGGACGACGACCGGCGCAGCGCCGATGAAAAAGCACAAGGGCGCCAATCCGTCCAGTTCGGGCAATGCCGGCGCTGGCACCAACAAATGATGCCACCCGGCAGGCTGGCTGCTGCCAGGCAACACAAATGCCGCCGGAACACGATCCGGCGGCACTCTTGTGTTGGCAATTACTCGTTTGGCCCGTCTGACGGACCCTGTTCGATGTGAGGATCGGAGGCGTGGGCTTTTAGCTCGGCCTCGTGCTCCTGCTCCCGGCCTTCTTCCACCAGTTGCTGATCGCCAATCATCTGGCCGACCACCTGCTTGGTGAGGCCCTGCGCTTTCTCTCTGAACGTGCTCATCGCTGGATATCCTTTTCGGGGAGAACGAGAGGAACCGGCCGATGTTTCCGCTGCGGGACTTCACAGTTTGAGGAACGATGCGCGACATCGCCGATTGGTGCGGGATCACGGAACATCGTCGAACGAGTGACGAGACATGAAAAGCCAGCTCCTTTCCGACACCGCGGACGCCCAGATCCATGTCGTCATCCTCGACAGCGGGGAGGAGGCGTTCGCGGCGCTGACCAAATTCGCCAATGACGCAAAGTTGACGGCGGCCTCGCTGACGGCGATCGGCGCCTTCGAGAAGGCCACCGTGGGCTGGTTCGACTTCGCTTCGAAAAGTTACAGGAAGATCGAGATCGGCGAGCAGTGCGAGGTGCTGAGCGCGATCGGCGACGTCGCCAGGGGCGACGACGGCAAGGCGAGCCTGCATATGCATATCGTGCTCGGCATGGCCGATGGCTCGACCCGCGGCGGGCACCTGCTCGCCGGCACCGTGCGCCCGACGCTCGAAGTGGTACTCACCGAGGTGCCGTCGAAGCTGCGGCGCAGGAAGAGGGCGGATCTCGGCATCGCCCTCATCGATATCGGGGCGAACTGACAGCCGGCATCAACGGATGCCGAGCGCGTTCTCGAGCTGCCGCTTGGTCATTTTGGAGCGGCCCTCGATATGACGGCGCTGCGCCCTGGCGTAGAGCTCCTTGCGGGTGTGCCCGTCGGCCTTGCGGGCGCGGGCGACCGCGGCGCGGCGGCCGCGGGCGGTGGGTTTGCGCGCGTTCCGGCCGCCCATCGCGCGGGTGCTCTCGCGTTTGCGCCCGGCGCCGACATGCGACTTGCCCTCGCGCTCCTGCTGCGCGGTGCGGCCGCGGGATTCCTTGCTCTCGGTCCGGCGCAGGTTGCGCCGGTTGCGCCGCTCGCTCTCGTATTTCGAGGCGCCGGCTTCCTCCAGCGCGATGGCAATGGCCTGACGGCGGCTCTTGACCTTGCCTCCCTTGCCGCTGCGGCCACTCTTGAGCTCGCCGTGCTTGAACTCATGCATCACCCGGCCGGTGATGCGCTTCTGACGTGATGACTGGGCCATCGCGATTTCCTCCGTTGCTCCGGCAAGAACCGACGATGCCGCAGGAGGTTCCCCGCGAAACGAGGAACGGCCCCGCGCCGCAATCGTTGATCCTGTGGGGTCCGAGGAGGATTTCATGAGCAAGGAAACGCCAAAGGACGATCCCCGCCAGCGGACGGACTGGGGTTCGAAAAGCCAGACGAAAGAGCCCTGGAAAGGCAATCCGGAGAAGGAGCAGCGCTCTGACGACAGCAAGAAGCCCGACCTGGAAAACTGGCACGAGAGCAATACGCACTGATGAGGATGCGCCATGCCGCGTTTTCGCTTTGATATTGTCGATGGTAAGCGCGTGATCGATCCGACCGGCCATCCCGTCGACGACCGCGATCAGGCGATCGCAGTGGCCAAGCGCCTGGCCATCGATCTTGCGGAAAACCGGCAGGGTTTTCTCGGCAAGGGGTATTTCGTATCGGTTGTCGACAAGGACGGCGACGAGATTCATCGGGAAAGCGTCGATAGCGCCGAAAAGAGCGGCTAGACCTGGGAGAGCAGGATGGGGAAGGCATTGCTTGGCCTGATCGCAGTGAGTATGGCGCTGCTGATCGGGCTTTTCGTATACGCTGCATTCACGTTGTGAAGCTGGCCTGACGCAGACAAGAAGCTGTTCGCTGAAGACAAAAAAGAGGCTGCCCACCGGGCAGCCTCGAGGTCATGCGTCAGCTTGATCGGGTATACTTACTGGCAGACGTGAAGTCGCCCGTCCTCGCCGCGGAACGTTGTGCCGGGCTGACAGACGAACCCGCTTCTCACACCGTAGCTCCGGCCGTAGTAGCCATCGTTATAAGCGTAGGCGTCGTTGCGGAACGGCGCCGTGGCGATTGCGCCGGCGGTGCCGACGACAGCACCGGCCGTGCCGATCGCGCCGCCGACTACGCCGGCGGCCACGTCACCCGGCCAGAATCCGCTGTCGCGATGATAGGCCCGCGTATCACGATGATAGACCCGCGCCTGATCCTGCTGAGCGCGGACGGATGGCGCCCGTGCCGCGGGATCCTGCGCGAATGCAGGCGCTGCGATCGCGGTCGAAAGAATGGCGGCTGCGGTTGCAATCTTGAAGTTCATTCACTGTCTCCATCGTAGTGACGTGAGGCCAACGATGCGCGGCAGCAGCCGTTCCGGAATTGTGAAGTGCTCGCTTCAAGCAGGCGTGAGGTTTCGGTTCCGGTTCGATGAACCGGAACATCGCTCAGAAAGAGTCGGCGAGCGCGATCTCGGCCTCGAGCGCGCGGATGCGGCGCTCGGCCTCGTCCGTCGTGAGATCGCGCTCGTATTGCCTTGGCTGGTAGGCCTCCTCGCTCAGGCGCTTGAGACGCAGGGCCTGTGCACGCGTCATTTGCGCCGCGAGGCGCTCCTGAACGCCGCCATATCTTAAGGTTTTGTTATCCATGTCCGTCTCGTTCACCGATTTGAGACTTGACTATATGTTCTTATTTTGTTCTAACAAGCCATGGACAACCGAATTAATGAAATACGGCGCAAGATCAGCCTGTTGCGGGGCAAAACGCTCGAACTGGAAACGCTCGTGCGCAACCAGATCGGCAAGGGCCTCGACTGTGCAGAGGCGGCCGGCGAGCAGCTCGAGGCGCGCAAGGAAATCGCCCGCCTGATTGGCGAGTGGAAGGCGGCCGGCGGCGGCGATCGGCTGCCCGATCCGGGCAGCCCGAAGCGCGTGTCGAAGCGCGAGGAGCTACGCCTGCGCGTGCTGGCCGCCCGGGCGTGAGATCTGGCTCAGTGCCGCGGCCGTTCCGTCGGCCGCGTGGGCGCGTGCGATGTCGCCGAGTGCGATGATGCCGACCAGGCGCTTGTTGCGGTCGAGCACGGGCAGGCGGCGCACCTGGATGTCGCCCATGTTCGTGCAGACCTCTTCGAGGTCCTGATCCTCGAAACAGTATTTCACGTCTGACGTCATGACATCGCCAATGCGGGCATCGGGACCACGGCCCAAGGCAACGCCGCGGATAGCAATGTCGCGATCGGAAATCATGCCGACGAGACGATCATTGTCGGTCACCGGAAGCAGCCCGCAATTGAGCGCCGCCATCGCTTCGGCAGCATCGCGCAACGTATCTTCGGGCGTGCAAAGCTGGACGTCAGGGGTCATCGCGTCTCGAACTTTCATAAGCCACCTCCTGGATTGCTCGGTTGCTTTGGCGGCTAACCAGAAGCGGCCCTGGGTGTTCCTGCGAAAGTTTGCGGTGGCCACGGGGCTGGTTCCAGCGTGGCTTTTCAGTGGCGAAATTCTTCAGATGCGATTGTTCCGCACGGTGGCGTGCGGAATGCGCGACATGCAATGCCGCATGTCTGGAAACCACGATTGCGTGATCGCGTTTCCTGCGCGGGGCCGACCCATGCAGACGCAAAATGAGAATCGAAAAATATGTTGGTGCGCTGTTGTTGACGACAGTCGGCAGCGCGAACGCCTTTGCTGAATCCGGTCTTGCTTCCTTCTACCCCGGCATCGGCGCCAAACGCGGCGAAATGACCTGCGCTCACCGCAGTCACAAGTTCGGAAAAATCCTCCGGGTCACCCACGGCAAGATCTCGATCCAGTGCCGCGTCAACGACCGCGGTCCCTTCATCAAGGGCCGGATCATCGACGTTTCCACCAGCGCGGCCCGCGCGCTCGGCATGGTCAGCGCCGGCGTCGTGCCGGTCCTGGTCGAGGTGGTCGAACAGGCCAGGGAGGCGGTGCGGGAAGCCGAGCAAAAGGTGGATCAGGAAGAGCTTTCCGTGCCGCGGAACGCGCTTTAACCGATCGATAACTCATTTTCCTAACGCCCCCTTCGGTTGTGTTCCCGTAGAACCGCCGCCCTGGGGGCAAGGAAATGCAAAGTGCATCTTCGGACGGCGCCTTCTCCGCGCGCCTTCTGCTGTCGACAACGATTGCGCTGGTCCGCACCAGGAAGGGCGCGATCCAGTGGCTGATCGTGTGCGGCGTCGCGCTGGTGGCGGCGATCGCGCTCGGCACGGCCTATCTTGCCCTGCAATTCCGCGAACGCACGTTGGAAATCACCGAGCGCGACCTGAACAACACCGCGCTGTTGCTGTCGCGGCATTTCGACCAGCAGCTCGGCGATCTCCAGCATGTGCATGACGACGTCGTCGCCTATCTACAGGTGGGCCAGTTCGATACCGAAGACTCTTTCGAACGGCACATGTCGATGTTGAGCGCGCACGAGATGCTGCGCTCAAAGCTCGCCGCGCTGCCGCATGTCGGCGCGCTGAACCTGTTCAATGCCAGAGGCTGGCTGATCAACACCTCGGAGATGTGGCCGGTGCCGGACGTCAGCATCGCCGACCGCCGCTATTTCCGCGAATTCACCTCCGGCAAGGCGACGCCGGATGTGATCGTCGAGCCGGCCGTCAGCCGGGTGACCGGCAAATGGACGACCATTTTCGCGCGAAAAATCACCGGCCGCGACGGCAGGATCATCGGCTTTACCAGCCGCGGAGTCGAGCCGACCCATTTCGAGGACTTTGTCGCCTCACTGGCGCTCGGAGAGGATACCGCGATTTCGATGATCCATCGCGACGGCACCGTGATCGCGCGCTATCCGCACGATCCAAGGCTGGTGGGCCGCAGCGTCGCAGGCTCGCCCTCGTTCCAGCGCGTGCTGACGTCGAACGGCAACGTCTCCGGACGGTTTGTCAGCCAGTCCGAGGGTGATGACCGGGTCGGCGCGGCAAGGCCGCTGAGCCATTTTCCGATCCTGATCGTCGCCACCACCAAGACGGAAACGGCGCTCGCCGACTGGCGCGCCCAGACCAAGCTCCAGTTCTTCGCCGCGGTGCTTGCCGTCGTCGTGGTCGTCGTCACGATCTTCTTCATCGTGCGCCAGCTCCAGCGCCAGCACCGGGCCGCGCAACGGCTGCTGTCGGAGAAGAGCCAGCATCTCGACACCGCCATCAACAACATGACGCAGGGGCTGCTGCTGTTCGATGCCTCGGCCCGGCTCGTGATCTGCAATCAGCAATATATCGACATGTTCGGCGTATCGCCCGATGTCGTGAGGCCGGGCTGCCATCTGCGCGAGCTGGTCATGCACCGCCAGCAGCTCGGATCGTTCGTCGGCGACGTCGATGCCTACTGCGCCAAATTCCTCAATCCGCAAAATGACGAGGTGCACGACACCGTCATCTCGACGCCGGACGGGCGCATGATCCGCCTGATCTACAAGCGTTCGCCGGACGGCGGCTGGGCCACCACGCTGGAAGACGTCACCGAGCACCGGCGCGTCGCGGCGAAGATCGAGCATCTCGCCCATTATGACCCGCTCACCAATCTGCCGAACCGCGCGCTGTTTCAGCGGCACGCGGAAGGCCTGCTGATGCAGACTTCGGAAACGCCGTTCGCGATCATCTATATCGACATCGACGAGTTCAAGCGTATCAACGACTCGCTGGGACATCTGATCGGCGACGAATTCCTCAAGGGCGTTTCGGCGCGGCTGCTGGAAGCCGCCGGCTCCCAGGATTTCGTTGCCCGTCTCGGCGGCGATGAATTCGCCATCGTGCAGCACGACGTGCGCTCCGACGAGGATGTCAACGAGTTGATCGCAAAGGTCTATGCGGCGCTGCGCACGCCGTTCGATTGTCATGGCCACAGCCTTGCCAGCGACGCCTCGATCGGGGTGGCGGTGGCGCCGCGCCACGGCTCGGATCTGCTTCGCCTGCTCAAGAGCGCGGACCTTGCGATGTATGCCGCCAAAGCCGCCGGCCGCAGGACCTACCGCTTCTTCGAGCCGTCGATGGAAGCCGAGGCCAATCTGCGCCGCGAGCTCGAGCACGATATGCGCAGCGCGCTCGCCGAAGGCGGCTTTGAGCTTCACTATCAGCCGCTGGTCGATCTGCGCAGCGACGAGGTGACCGGCTGCGAGGCGCTGCTGCGCTGGCGGCACCCGGTGCGCGGCATGGTTTCGCCGGCCGACTTCATCCCGGTCGCCGAGGAAACCGGCCTGATCGAGGAGCTCGGGCAGTTCGTCCTGCGCACCGCCTGCCGGGAGGCCGCGAACTGGCCGGCCGACGTGCGCGTCGCGGTCAACGTCTCGCCGATTCAGTTCCGCTCGCAGACGCTGTCGCTGAAGGTAGCATCCGCGCTGGCGGAGGCCGGGCTCGATCCGCGACGGCTGGAGCTCGAGATCACCGAAGCGGTTCTCATCGCCGACGACGATGACGCGCTGGTGACGCTCAATCAGCTCCGCAAGCTCGGGGTGCGCATCGCGCTCGACGATTTCGGCACCGGCTATTCGTCGCTGAGCTATCTCCAGCGTTTCCCGTTCGACAAGATCAAGATCGACCGCAGCTTTGTGAAGGCGCTGACGCGCGGCTCGGGCTCGACGTCCATCATCAAGGCGGTCGTCAGCATCGCCGCCGACCGCAACATGGTCACGACAGCCGAAGGCGTTGAGACGGACGAGCAGCGCGACACCGTCCAGGCGCTCGGTTGCACGCAGATGCAGGGTTACCTGTTCAGCCCGCCGCGCCCGGCGGCGGATATCCGGAAGATGCTGGCTGCAGCCGGGACGGACGCCGTAGACGCGGCGTAGCGCGAACCGGTACCCACCCCGCATCTAATGCGGGGCCATCGCATTTGGCCAGACTTTAGCGGTTGCGGCCATCCTTCGAGACGCGCGCGATGCGCGCTCCTCAGGATGAGGTCCTGATTTGCGGCGAAATGCCAGACCCTCATGGTGAGGAGCCCGCAAAGCGGGCGTCTCGAACCATGCAGGCCTGGCCGTTCGTTGAAAGCTTTAATGCGCCGACGCCCGCTCGGAGATCGCCTTCCGCAGGATGCGGGACAGCGACTCCACGGAATAGGGTTTCTGAATCAGCTCGAAGCCGCGGTGGGCATTTTCGGCCAGCACGTTGCTGTAACCGCTGGTCAGCACCACCGGCAGGCCGGGATAGCGGTCGCGGATGACGCCGGCGAGTTCGACGCCGTTCATGCCGGGCATGATGACATCCGAGAAGACGAGGTCGGCGGCGAATTCGTCCCGCGCGAGAATGGCAAGCGCCGTGTCGGCGTTGGCCGCGCGCTTGACGGCATAGCCGAGATCTTCCAGCAATTCCGTGGAGAACTGCCCGACCTCGTCATTGTCCTCGACGACCAGCACCCGGTAGCCGCGCCCAGCGGCCGGCTCGACGCCCGCGGCGGCGACCTGCTCGCTGCGAGCGGGGGCCGTGGCCTCCGGCAGGTAGATGGTGAAGGTCGCGCCCTGGCCGGGAACGCTCTTCACCTCGATGTCGCCCTCGGACTGCTTGACGAAGCCGAACGCCTGGCTGAGGCCGAGGCCGGTGCCTTTGCCGACCTCCTTGGTGGTGAAGAAGGGCTCGAAAATCGCTTCGATCTTGTCGGGTGCGATGCCGGTGCCGGTGTCGGCCATCGAGATCGCGACGAACTCGCCGAGGCGGCCGGCTTGTCCGCGCAATGGCGGGATGGTGCCGACCTTGCGGACGGCGATCGTCAACTGGCCTTCGCCGTCCATGGCGTCGCGGGCGTTGACTGCCAGATTGATCAGCGCCGTCTCGAACTGCGCGATGTCGGCAGTGGCAAAGCAGCCGGCGTCCGCAATATCCATGTCGATGCGTATGCGCGTGCCGACGAGCGGGCGGATGAGCTGCAGGACGCTTTCGACCTGCGCGCCGACGTCGAAGACCTGCGGCTTCAGGGGCTGCCGGCGGGCGAATGCCAATAGCTGCGCCGTCAGCTTCGAGGCGCGCTCCACGGTGTCGGCAATCGCATTGATATAGCGGCCGCGCCGTTCCTCGGCGAGATCGCGGCGGCGGAGGAAATCCGTGGCCGAGCGGATGATGGTCAGGAGGTTATTGAAGTCATGCGCCACGCCGCCGGTGAGCTGGCCGATCGCTTCCATCTTCTGCGACTGACGCAGCACTTCGTCGGCCCTGCGGCGTTCGGTGGTGTCGACGGCTTCCGGCACGGCGCCGACCACGGCACCGTGCTGGTCGAGCAGGGGACGCATCGCAAAATCGAAATAGCGCTCGCCGATCGGAAGGCGGAGCTGCACCTCCCATCGCACCGCTTCGCCCCTGAGCGCCGCCTCGAAGGCGTCGCGCACCACCTCGGCCATGCCGAGCGTGCCGCTGAACCACGGCGTTTCCCAGAACGGTCGGCCGATGACGTCGGCGGCCGCGGACCGGATGCCTTCGAGCGCGGTCTTGTTGGCGTAGAGCACATTGCCCTGCCGGTCGAGCAGGCCCTGATACTGGTTGCTGGTTTCGAAGATCGCGCGCATCTGCGCTTCGCTGGATTCGAGCTGCGAGGTGCGCTCGGCAATGCGCTGCTCCAGGATATCGTTCATCCGGCGAAGGTCGATCTCCGCCTGCTTGGCGGCGGTGATGTCGTGGGCGATGCCGATGAAGCCGATATGCTTGCCGGTCGGGTCCCAGCGCGGCTGCGATTCCGATCGCAGCCAGCGCCATTCGCCGTCGGCGCGCTTGTAGCGAGCCTCCAGCACGAACGGCTTGAGCGAGGCCTCGCCTGCAACCGATTCCTGGACGATGCGCTGCATATCGTCCGGATGCAGGACCTTGCGCCAGTCGAACTTGATGGCTTGCTCGTAGGGAAGTCCGACGAAATCGCAATAGGACTGGTTGGCGAACAGCCGCGTGCGGTCGAGCTTGGTCACCCACATCGGCACCGGCGCGCTGTCGGCGATCAGGCGGAAGCGCTCCTCGCTTTCGCGCAGGGTCGCCTGCGCCAGCATCTGATCGGTGACGTCGATGTCGGCGCCGACCAGGCGCAGCGCCTGGCCGCCGCGGTCGCGGTCGATCCTGGCGGCGACTCGTATCCACCGCACTTCGCCGTCATTCGGCCGGACGATCCGATAGACGGCGGAATAGTCCTGACCTTCGCTCTTCAGGGTATCGAACAGGTGTTGTTGCGTCCGCTCGCGATCCTCGGGATGGATGCGCGATACCCAATCCTCATAGGTCTCGTTGACTGCCTCGGGCGGCAGGCCATGGACCAGAAGATATTCGGGAGATCGGCGGTTCTTGACGCCGTCGCGAAAGTCGATTTCGAGGCCGCCGACGCGGGCGATGCGCTGGATGCGGGCAAGCTCCGCTTCGCGATCCTGCAAGGCGCGGTGGGCGCGGTCACGCTCGCGCGCAATTTCTTCGAGATGTTGCCGCAGCCGCTCGGCTGCTGCCGCCTCGGGGAGGGTGCTGGTAGGGTCGGTGGAACTCATCTGCGCCTGCCGTGAGATACCTTCTCATAATCGGCGCAGGTTTTGCCAGCCTTCATTTGTCCGGCAAACCTCTCCTACAATTGTAGGCTTTCCGGAACCCGGCGGCCAGCGCGTCGTCTTCCGAACAGAACCAGCGGTCCTGGTCGAGGCCCGGATAGCTGCGGCATGTCTGGAGGTGATAGATGCCGGTGTTGCCGGTGACGCGGGCGCGCACGGCGTATTTGCCCTTGATGTTGCAGCCATCAGGCATGGCGGGATCGTCGGGGAACAGCAGCGCGCGGATTTCGCGGTCCCGGTCGGCGCGGCAGGCGCCGCCCTGAAGCGCGGCATCCTGTTTCCAGCGGCGAAAATCCGTCGGCGTGATGAAGCAGCCCTTCCAGAGGCCGCGCTTGGCGTCGTGCGCGGCCGTCTCGTCCGCCTTGAATTTGCCCCTGGCGTCCGCGAGCGCAAGACCATCTTGCACCATCTGCTGGTTCAAGCTCGTGCTTGCCCCCTCGACGGTGCAGACGCCGAGGCGCCGCCGCTTGAAGGAGGGATCGGCGCCGAGATCGTCGCACCGCACCGGCTTGCCGCCGATCAGCTTTGTCAATTGATCGCGCGCGGCGGCGCCGCAGGCCCAGGCATCCGCATGCTCGTCGATGCACGTCTGGTCGAAGGCGGGCGCCTCGATGCCGTCGAGGCGAAAGGTGACATCGCCGAGCTCGATGTTGTTGCCGTCCCTGGCGGTGGCGGGCGCGGTCCAGCCCTGCGTTGCCGGCAGCGTCGAAAGTATCAGGATGAAGGCGGAGGCGAGGAGGGACGTCGGGGACCGCATATGAACTCGCATCGGGGCGTTTCGCGTTGCGGGAGGCTTTCTAGCACAGGCGCGCGGCGCGAGACCAACTGTGAATTGCAGCCGGTGGCCGCCTTGTTGTACGACGGCGGCCGGCACCTGCTCAGCGCACGAGGCAAAGCATGTTCAAACGAATCCTGATCGCCGCCCTCGCGGGACTTTTTGTCGCAACCGCGGCCCCGGCGCAGGAGCGCACCATCACGGTCGCATCCACCACGTCGACGGAGCAGTCGGGCCTGTTCGGCTTCCTGCTGCCGAAATTCACGGAAGCCACCGGCATCGGCGTCAAGGTGGTCGCGGTCGGCACCGGCCAGGCGCTCGATATCGGCCGGCGCGGCGATGCCGACGTGGTGTTCGTGCACGACAAGGCGGCGGAAGAGAAGTTCATCGCCGAGGGCGCCGGCCTGAAGCGCTTCGGCGTGATGTACAATGACTTCGTCATCATCGGGCCCAAGACCGATCCCGCAAAAATCGCCGGCGGCAAGGATGTCGTCGATGCCTTGCGCAAGATCGCGGCAGCCAAGGCGCCGTTCATCTCGCGCGGCGACCGCTCCGGCACGCATGCGGCTGAACTGCGGTTGTGGAAGGACGCAGGCATCGACGTCGAACCGGCGAAGGGAAGCTGGTACCGCGAGATCGGACAGGGCATGGGGCCGGCGCTCAACATGGCGTCGTCAAGCAATGGCTACGTGCTGTCGGATCGCGGCACCTGGCTCAACTTCAAGAATCGCGGCGATCTGGCTGTTCTCACCGAAGGTGATCGAAGGCTGTTCAACCAGTATGGCGTGATGCTGGTCAATCCGGCCAAGCATTCGAACGTCAAGGCCAAGGACGGCCAGGCCTTTGTCGACTGGCTGGTTTCCGTCGACGGGCAGAAGACGATCGGCGACTACAAGATCGGCGGCGAGCGGCTATTTTTCCCCAATGCGTCCGACTAGCAGGAACGCAATCGTCGAGACCGCGACGCTCAGCGACAGCAGGATCAGACCGAGCCCGAGGGCGAGCGCCAGATCGCCCTTGCTGGTCTCCAGCGCAATCGCCGTCGTCATGGTGCGGGTGTAGCCGGCGATATTGCCGCCGACGACGATGATCGCGCCGACCTCGGCGATGGCCCGGCCGAAGGCGGCAAGGAAGGCGGTCAGCAGCGAGCCGCGGCCAAGCGCAAACAGCAGCATGACGCTGCGAAAGGTCGACAGGCCGTCGATCCGCGCCAGGTCGCCATATTCGGCCCAGAGCAGCGAAGCCGGCCGGTGCACCAGCGCGACCACGATCGGGGTTGCCAGCATCGCCTGCGCAATGACCATCGCGCCAGGCGTGAACAGCAAACCTGCCGATCCGAGCGGGCCCGAGCGCGACAGCAGCAGATAGAGGATCAATCCCGCCACGACCGGTGGCAGGCCCAGGAGGGCATTGGTCAGCACGATCACGGTGTGCCGTCCGAGAAACCGGGTCACGGCCAGCATCGCGCCGAGCGGCGCGCCGATCACGAGCGCAATGACGCTCGCGGTCAGGCTGACCCGCAACGACAGGACGACGATGCGTGACAGCTCCGGGTCGAGCCGGACGATCAGGGACAGCGCCGTAGCGGCGGCTTGGGCAAATTCGTTCACGGGGATTCGGGACTCGCGGGTCTCATTGAGTGCAGGAACTTTGTTCTGGTCCGGAGAACTACGGAGATACCGCACCACCGCAGACATTGAGAAATTTGGCTCGCGGCGCGGCGGACAGTCGCGATTTCAACGCGAGATTGGAAGAGGGTCGATTGACACAACTAGAACAAAACTAGAACATGCGCGCCGCTCCACTCACCTTGGAAATATCAGCATGTCCGCCGATGCAAAGCCCGACCATGCTGGCGGTGACGAACTGGAAACTGCCGTGGATCAAGCGATCGCAGCTTGCGGCGGCGACCTGCGCGCCACCATCCGTGCGCTGATCGTGGCGAATGATTTCCTCGAAAACGAGGTGAGCGAACTGATGAAGGCGGTCTCGCACGCCTATGTGCGCGGCAGATTTCAAACCTATACCGGCTAGGGTGGTCTGAACGGCACTAGACCGTTGCCTCGGCTCCGTTTTCCTGTACCACAGGGCCCGAGGATCCTGCCCAAAGCCGAATAGCCCAAGAAGAACATGTTCAAGAGAATTCTGATCGCCAATCGCGGCGAGATCGCCTGCCGGGTCATCAAGACCGCCCGCCGGATGGGGATCGAGACGGTCGCCGTCTATTCCGAGGCCGACCGCGACGCGCTGCATGTCGAAATGGCCGATGAGGCCGTGTTCATCGGCCCGCCGGCGGCGGCGGAAAGCTATCTCGTCATCGACAAGATCGTGGAGGCCTGCCGCAAGACGGGCGCCGAGGCCGTGCATCCCGGCTACGGATTTTTGTCCGAGCGCGAAGCGTTTCCGCGCGCGCTCGAGGCGGCCGGCATCGTCTTCATCGGTCCCAACCCCGGCGCCATCGCCGCGATGGGCGACAAGATCGAATCCAAGAAGGCCGCGGCGAAGGCAAAAGTCTCGACCGTGCCCGGCCATCTCGGCGTGATCGAGGACGACAAGCACGCGGTGAAGATTGCGGATGAGATCGGCTATCCCGTGATGATCAAGGCTTCCGCCGGCGGCGGCGGCAAGGGCATGCGCATCGCGCATTCGAAATCCGAGGTCGCCGAAGGTTTTAATCTCGCCAAGGCCGAGGCAAAATCCTCGTTCGGCGACGACCGCGTCTTCATCGAAAAATTCATCGTCGATCCCCGCCACATCGAAATCCAGGTGCTGGGCGACAAGCACGGCAACGTGATTTATCTCGGCGAGCGCGAATGCTCGATCCAGCGTCGCAACCAGAAGGTCATCGAGGAGGCGCCGTCGCCGCTGCTCGATGAAACCACGCGCCGCAAGATGGGCGAACAGGCGGTGGCGCTGGCCAAGGCCGTGAAATACGATTCCGCCGGCACGGTCGAATTCGTCGCGGGGCAGGACAAGAGCTTTTACTTCCTCGAGATGAACACGCGGCTACAGGTCGAGCATCCCGTCACCGAACTGATCACCGGCATCGATCTCGTCGAGCAGATGATCCGCGTCGCCGCGGGCGAGAAGCTGGCGATCTCGCAAAAGGACGTGACGCTGACCGGCTGGGCGGTGGAATCCCGCGTCTATGCCGAAGATCCCTTCCGTAACTTTCTGCCGTCGATCGGGCGGCTGGTGAAATACCGCCCGCCGGCGGAAGTCAGCCAGGGCGGCATCACCGTGCGCAACGATACCGGCGTGCAGGAAGGCGGCGAAATCTCGATCTATTACGATCCGATGATCGCCAAGCTCGTTACCCACGCGCCCTCGCGCGCCGCGGCGATCGAGGCGCAGGCGACCGCGCTCGATGCCTTTTATGTCGACGGTATCAGGCACAACATCCCGTTTCTGTCGGCGCTGATGCATCATCCGCGCTGGCGCGAGGGCAAGCTTTCCACCGGCTTCATCGCGGAGGAATTTCCAAAGGGATTTTCCGCGCACGCGCCGGAAGGCGAGGTGGCCCGAAGGCTGGCGGCCGTTGCGGCCGCGATCGACCATGTGCTGGGCGAGCGCAAGCGGCAGATTTCCGGCCAGCTCAATGGCCGCCTGGTGCAGCGCGAGCGCCGCCGTGCGGTGTGGCTCGACCGCGAAGAGATCGCCCTCGACGTCGCGCGCGAGGCCGATGGCATCGCGGTGCGCTTCATCGGCGCCGATGGCCTGCCCGGCAACCCGCATCAACTGGTGTCGCCCTGGAAGCCGGGCGAGCCGGTCTGGCAGGGCAGGATCGACGGGCAGTTCTTCGCGATGCAGGTGCGGATGATCGCCAACGGTTTCCGGCTTGCGCATCAGGGGTTTGAGGTTGCGGCCTATGTCTTCACCGAGAGCGAGGCCGAATCCGCGCGGCTGATGCCGGTGGTGACGGCGGCCGATACCGGCAAGAAACTGCTGTGCCCGATGCCGGGACTGGTGGTGTCGATCGCGGTCAGCGAAGGGCAGGAGGTCAAGGCCGGCGAGACGCTCGCCGTGGTCGAGGCCATGAAGATGCAGAACGTGCTGCGCGCCGAGCGCGACGGCACGGTGAAGAAGATTCACGCCGCGCCCGGCGCCACGCTGGCGGTGGATGCGCTGATCCTGGAGTTTGCGTAAGCGGCGCGGCCGCGCGCCTTTGAGACCGTCATTGCGAGCGAAGCGAAGCAATCCTTAGCGCGTCGTTGGGAAAGATGGATTGCTTCGTCGCTTCGCTCCTCGCAATGACGGCTGAGACGAGGAGTTGTCATGGCCTTCCAAAAACGGCGCGAGGCGCTGCGTGCGATCCTGAAGGGCAACGCCTGCATCCGTCCGGGCTCGGTCTATGACGCGACATCGATCCGCATCGCAGAGGATCTCGGCTTCGAGCTCGGTATGTTCGGCGGCTCGGTGGCTTCGCTCGTGGTGCTCGGCGATCCCGACATTACCCTGATCACGCTCACCGAGCTCTGCGAGCAGATGCGGCGGATGTCGCGTGCCGCGGAGCTGCCTGTCGTCGTCGATGCCGATCACGGCTACGGCAATGCGCTGAATGTCCGCCGCACCGTGCAGGAACTCGAAGCTGCGGGTGCGGCCGGCCTGTCCATCGAGGACACGCTGCTGCCGCAGGCTTTTGGCGCCAGCGAGCCGCAACTGATCTCGCTGGAAGAGGGCGTCGGCAAGATGAAGGCCGCGCTCGACGGCCGCAGCGATCCGGCGCTGGTGATTTTCGGCCGCACCGGCACGCGCGGCGGCGGGGCCAAGGCGTCCAGTTTCGCCGAGTGCATCGCGCGTGCAAAGGCCTATGAAGCTGTTGGCGTCGATGCGCTGTTCTTCACGGGCCTGACGACGCGCGAAGAGGTGCAGGCGATCGCGGCGGCAACCACGCTGCCGCTGGTGCTGGGCAACACCCAGGGCGAGCTCGACGATGCCGCGTTCCTCGTCAGCCAGCGCGTCAAGATAGCGTTGCAGGGGCACACGCCGTTCGCCGCCGCCACGCAGGCGGTGTACGAGACGCTGAAGGCGCTGCGCGAGGGCACCAAGCCGAGAGATTTGAAGGGACTTCCATCAGCGCAATTGACCGCTCGCCTCATGCGCGATGCCGAAGCTAGGGCACGCGCCGGCGAATTCCTCGGGCTCGGGAATCCATGACCGCGATCCTCCAGGTGACGATTCGCGGCCGCGTGCAGGGCGTCGGCTATCGCGCCTGGGTCGAGGATCAGGCCGCCGCCTGCGGACTTGAGGGCTGGGTGCGCAACCGCCGGGACGGCAGTGTCGAGGCGCTGTTTTCGGGACCGCCGCGCATCGTGAGCGAGATGGTCGCCCTCTGCCGCCACGGCCCGCCGGCCGCCCGCGTCGACAACGTCATCAGCGAGACCGCGACCGAGGACGCGCTGAACCTGCGGCGGGCAGGGGAGCGGTTTTCGGTACTGCCGACCATCTAGCGATGTTCTTGTGAAGGCATGAACGGCGCGGCCAACGGCTAGAAAAAACCCGGGCTGAGGTCGAGCCCGTAGGTCAGCATCAATAACCCCACCAGCAGGCAGGCCGCGCAGAACAGCACAAGCTGCTTCAATACCTCGATCTTGTTGACGGTCACGAGCAGGCGGGACAGGGCTTGCGCAATGGCAGTCATTGGCGACCTCCTGATTCGAGCGCCGTGATGCGCACACCGGTATCGCGGGCGGCCAAGGTAGCCTGTGCGCTGTCGCACTTCTCACGACAAGGTGACGCAGGGCCGGGCCGGCGCCGGGGGCACTTGACTTCCGTCCCGTTATATCTGATATTTCTGTCATGACAGAAACAACCGCCAGGAAGAAACTCCCCGCCGTGGTCGAGCGCTTCATCCTGCATTGGGGCGACATGGGCGACGAGTGGGGGGTCAACCGCTCGGTCAGCCAGATCCACGGGCTGCTTTACCTCGCTGAGGAGCCGATGACCGCCGAGGACATTGCCGACACGCTCGGCATGGCGCGCTCCAACGTCTCCAACTCGATCAAGGAGCTGCTCTCCTGGGGCCTGATCCGGCGCGTGCCGATCCTCGGCGATCGCCGCGACCATTTTGAAGCCGAGACGGACATCTGGGAGGTGGCGGCAAAGATCGCCGCGGGCCGCAAGGAGCGCGAGATCGATCCCGCGGTCGATGCGCTGCGCGCCTGCGTCTCCGATGCCGCCGACGATCCCGCCATCAGCCCGGTCGCCAGCAAGCGGCTGAAGGAAATGCTGGCGTTCACTGAGCTGGTCGACCGCTGGTATTCGCAGATGCTCACCGTGCCGCGGCCGCGGTTGATCGCGTTGATCAAGCTTGGCGAGAAGATCGTCAGTTTCCTGCCGGGAAAGAGCAAATAGGCGGAGAAAACAGGAGCGTAGCATGGCGTTTGCGAACAGGATCACCCCGTTTCCGGCCCCGGCTCCTTTCACCGACAAGTTTTGCGACGACAATCGATTCCGCGCATTGCTGCCGCCGGAGGAGTGGGGACGTCTTCCGGTCGCCACCTGGCGAAGGTTTTCAAAACGCCTCAAGGCCGGCGCCACCATCGTCTATGTCGGCGAGGTGGAGCGGGCGGCGTTCAGCCGGATCGGCTGGTGGCTGGCGCAGCTCACGCGCCTGATCGGCGGGCCGTTGCCGACGGGGCGCGAGACCGGCGTGCCTGTTGTCGTTACCGTCACCGAGGATGCAAAAAGTGGCGGCCAGATCTGGACGCGGCTCTGTGCGCGCAGCAGCGGCTTTGCGCAGGTCATCCACTCGGCCAAGCGATTCGCCGGCGCGACAGGACTGGAAGAATATGTCGGCTGCGGCGTCAGCATGGCGCTCAACATTTCCGTCGAGCATGAAGCGCTGGTGTTCCGCAGCGCCGGCTATTTCCTGGAGATCGGCCCGCTGCGGCTGGCGCTGCCGGACTGGCTCTGCCCCGGCGCCCTGACCGTCACCCACACCGATCTCGGCAGCGGGAACTTCCGCTTCACGCTCGATGTCGTCCATCCCCGCTTTGGCACGCTTATCCGTCAGTCCGCCGTGTTCCGGGAGGCCACCCCATGACGCCGCTGCTTTGGACCCTGATCGCCATCCAGATCGCGATGGGGGTGTTCGACACCTTCTATCATCATGAATTCACCGAGCGGCTGGCCTGGCGGCCCTCGCAGCGCCATGAGCTGCAACTGCATGGCGTGCGCAACCTGCTCTATGCGTTCCTGTTCCTGGTGCTCGGCTGGCTGGAAGTGCACGGGCTGTTCGCGCTGCTCATCATTGCCGTGCTGGTGGTCGAAGTCGTCATCACGCTGATGGATTTCGTGGAAGAGGATCTGAGCCGAAAGCTGCCGCCGAGCGAGCGCATCAATCACACGCTGCTCGCCATCAATTACGGCGCCATCCTCGTGCTGCTGATGCCGGTGCTGATCGGCTGGGCTATGCAGCCGACGGGGATCAAGTCGGCGTACACGGGCTGGCTCAGCATCATTGCGGCGGCTGCCGCGGTGGGTGCGGCGCTGTGCGGGTTGCGCGATTTCGCGGCGGCAAGGCGGCTGGGGCGGATGACCATCGCGCCTGCAAAAAACCTCGTCGAAAAATTGCAGGGGCGGCAGACCGTGCTGGTGACCGGCGCCACCGGTTTCATCGGCAGCCGCCTGGTGGCGGCGCTGGCCGGCGCCGGCCATCAGGTGATCGCGCTGGTGCGCAATCCTGCGAAGGCGGAAATGTTTTCGCCGCCGATCACCGTCATCACCAGCCTCGATCAACTGCCTTCCGATGCGCCGATCGACGCCGTCGTCAATCTCGCGGGCGAGCCGATCGGCAACGGATTCTGGACGGCCGAGAAGCGCCGGAAGATTCTGGACTCCCGCATCAACATGACCGGCGATGTCGTGCGCCTGATCGCGCGGCTGGACAAGAAGCCCGCGGTGCTGGTCTCCGGCTCGGCCATCGGCTGGTACGGGCTCTGGCAGGATCAGGTGCTGACGGAATCGGCCAAGT
Organism: Bradyrhizobium lablabi; assembly: GCF_018129385.1. Lineage (GTDB taxonomy): Bacteria > Pseudomonadota > Alphaproteobacteria > Rhizobiales > Xanthobacteraceae > Bradyrhizobium > Bradyrhizobium lablabi_C. Next base: position 103,313 of record NZ_JAFCLN010000017.1, on the reverse strand, counting down.
CGCATGCCTGCTTCAGCCATGAACTGTGCGAAGCGTGGGAGCAGGCGGCGCGGCCGGCGGGCGAGTACGGCGTGCGCGTCGTCAATTTGCGCATCGGCCTGGTGATCGGCACCGAGGGCGGGTTCGTCACGCGGCTGCTCACGCCGTTCGAGTTCGGCCTCGGTGGCCCGATCGGCTCGGGCAAGCAGTGGATGAGCTGGATCGAGCGCGACGATCTCGTCCGCCTGATCGCCCACGTTATCGCGCGTTCGGATCTCTCCGGTCCCATCAACGCCACCGCGCCGATCCCGGTCACCAATGCAAAATTCACCGAAGAGCTCGGCCGGCGGCTGCATCGCCCGGCGCTGTTCCGCATTCCCGCCGGGCTCTTGCGGCGCTTCGGCGGCGACTTTGCCAATGAGCTGCTGCTCGGCGGCCAGCGCGTATTGCCGAACAAGGCGCTGAGCAACGGCTTTGTGTTCCGGCACGAGACGCTGCGCAGCGCGTTCGAGGCGATCTTGTAGGGGAGGGATGGGATCACCGCGCCAGCTTGGCGATCGCCTGGCTGAGCTGGTGGATTTCGTAGGGTTTTCGCAGGATCGGGAAATCGCCGCGGACATTGGCGGCGGCATCGCTGTAACCGGTAGCCAGCAGCACCGGCAGGTCGGGACGGATTTTCTTCAGCCAGTTGGCGAGCGCGAGGCCATCCATCTTGCCGGGCATCACGATGTCGGAGAACACGAGGTCGAATCCATCGTGGTCGATTTCGCGCAGCGCCGCCTCGGCGTCCGCCACCCTGCGCACGGAATAGCCGAGTTGCTCCAGCAGAGTGACGCTGACGGAAGCAACGTCCGGGTTGTCCTCGACGAGCAGCACCGTGCCGCTGGCGCCGGCATCGATGGTCTCGGGATGCTCGGCTTGCGGCCTGGCGTGCTCGCGCGGCAACAGCATCGTCACGGTGGTGCCCTTGCCGATCTCGCTCGTCACCTTGACCGTGCCGCCGGCTTGATGGGCAAAACCGTGGACCTGCGAAAGGCCAAGGCCCGTGCCCTTGCCGATCGGCTTGGTCGTGAAGAACGGATCGAAAATCTTGTTGAGCACGTCGGGCGCGATGCCGGCGCCGGTATCGCTCACGGAGACGGCGACGTAGGCGCTATCGTCCTCGGCAGCGGTGTCAGGCGGATTGTGCGCGCTGATCGTGATGGTGCCGCCTTCGGGCATGGCGTCGCGGGCATTGATCACCAGATTGACCAGCGCGGTCTCGAATTCGCTGATATCGACGACGACCGGACATACGTCCCGATCGATGTTGAATGCCAACGTGACGGCGCTGCCAACGCCGGTGTCGAGGACTTCGCGCACGGCATTGATGCGCTCGGCGAGATCGATCACCTGGGGATTGACGCTCTGTCGCCGCGCGAAGGTCAGGAGCTGGCTGGTGAGAGAGGCGCCACGCCGGGTGGCGGCCTCGATGGCGGTCACTGCGCGCTGTAGCCTTGGATCGTCGTCCAGGCCTTTCTTCAGGGTATGGACGCTGCCGCTAATGATCATCAGAAGATTGTTGAAATCGTGCGCCACGCCGCCGGTCAACTGGCCCAGCGCATCGAGCTTTTGCGATTCCGCAAGCTGCTTCTGCATCCGTTCGAGCTTGAGCTGGGCTTCGCGCCGCTCGGTGATGTCGCGCGTGATCTTGGCGAAACCGACGAGCACGCCGTCTTCCCGGATCGGATCGATGACGACGCTCGCCCAGAAGAACGTGCCGTCCTTGCGCACGCGCCAGCCTTCCTCCTCGTACCGGCCCTGCTCGAGCGCAATCGTCAGCGCGCGCAGCGGTTTGCCGTTGGCGCGGTCGGTCTCGGTATAGAAGCGGGAAAAATGCTGGCCGATGATCTCCTGGGGCGTATAGCCCTTGATGCGCTGGCCGCCGATATTCCAGCTCGTCACGATCCCGGCGGGATCGAGCATGTAAAGGGCATAGTCCGTCACATTCTCTACGAGGAGACGGAAATCACGCTCGCTCTCGAAGAGATCGCGTTGTTGTTGCTTGTCTTTTCCGAACATGGAACCCCTGAGGAATGGACCAAACGCTTGTCGAGCGATTTGGTTCCTCGGACAGGATGGCGCGGGTTTTCGCGGTGCCTATTTCGGGGGACGCAGGCCGGAGCTGGTTAGCCAATCGTTGAGATGGGCGGTCGTCTCGGCCTCGCGCGCCTTACGGAGCAGCTCGCGCTGGAGCGGGCCGGGCGGCAGCATCGCGGCCTGCGCCCGGGCTTCCGCCGCCGATTCCAGCAGGCGTTCGGAAGTGTCTTTGAAGTTTTTGCGGCGATTGCGCTTGGCGGCCACGGCAGCGGTCCTCCCGGTCCTGGCTTTAGGAACCAAGTCAGGCACGGCGCGTCAGCCCGGCATTATCATTTGACAAGGTAGCCGCCGATGGCTGAACCCGCCGACGTCCTGACGCACAAGCTCACGGAACATTCACGGCTGACCGCGGAGGATGCGGCGGAGCTTGAGGCGATGACCTATCACCGCCGCTCGCTGAAACCTGGCGAAGACTTTGTCCGGCAGGGCGACCGCCCCGATGTCGCTGCGCTGGTGCTGGAGGGCATGGTGGCCCGCTATCACCTGCTCAAGGGCGGCGGCCGGCAGTACCTGTCGTTCCATATCAAGGGTGATCTGCCGGATGCCCAGTCGTTGTTCCTCGATCAGATGGATCATGCCGTATGCGCCGTCGGCGAGGCCGAGCTTGCGCTCGTGCCGCACAAGGAAATCATCCGGGCGTTTGAACGGCGTCCCTCGGTTGGATTTGCGATCTGGCGCGAGACGCTGATCGATGCTGCGATCTTTCGCGAGACCATCACCCGCAACAGCAGCCGCAACACGCGGACCCGGTTGGCGCATCTGTTCTGCGAGTTGTTCTACCGGGCGCGGACGAGCGGACTCACGGACGGCAATTCCTGCGCCGCGCCGCTGAGCCAGACGCAGATCGGCGAAGCGCTCGGCATGGCGATTGTCACCGTCAACCGGATGCTGCAAGCCCTGCGGCGTGCCAGACTGATCGAATTTCGCGGCGGCGTCCTGACCGTCAAGGACTGGAAGCGGCTTGCAGTCGCGGGCGATTTCAGCCCGGAGTACCTGCACCTGAAGCGCGCGGTGCGAATCTGAGCGGTATCGTACTTAGCGCGTCGCCACGCTGCGAAATGTCGCGGCCAGCGTTCGCAGCGCGGAGAGTTTTGCGGGATCGCTGACCTTGGAGTGCAACACGACTTTTGACGCGCCGAGACGCGGCAGCCCGAGCGCCGGTCCGACGTCGATCAATCCGGCGGGCGCAATCCGCCGCGCCAGCGGGGCGACGGCAAGCCCGGCGAGCGCCGCGGCCACGACCGCGGTGACGCCGCCGCCGACGAAGGCCTCGCTCCAGCCGATGCCGGCCTTGTCGAGCGCCCGCAGCGCGATCGCACGCACGCCGCAGGGCGCCGCCAGTATCGCCAGTGGCAGTTTTTCGCCGCTTCGCCAGGCAAAACGTCCGGCGGCAAACCAGCCGAATTCGTTCTCCGCCAGTTTCTCACCGCCGCGCCGGCTGCCTTCCAGCGTCACGACAGCGTCGAGATCGCCGGCGTCATAGATGTCGAGCAGTTCGCGCGAAAAGCCGATCTTCACGACCAGCGAAAGATTCGCCGATACCGTGTGCAGCCGCTCCAGCAGCGTCACTAATTCGGGCCCGCAAGCGTGGTCGCTGATGCCCAGCGACAAGTGCTGCCTGGACGGCCGCTCGCCAGTCAACGCGCGGTCATGCGCCTCCATCAGCGCGCGGGCGGAGGGCAGGAAGGCGGCACCTTCGGCGGTCAGCCGCACCGCACGCGGCGAGCGCTCGATCAGCCGCTTTTTCAGCACGGCTTCCAGCCGCTGTAGCTTCATGCTCACCGCCGCCTGCGTGGTGCCAAGCGCTTCGGCCGCACGGGTAAAACTTTGCAGCTCGGCAACCAGCAGGAAGGCCTGCACCGTCGGGATGTCGAGCGCGGTCATGGCTTCATCAGTATCTCTTATTATTGGTATCAGTAGAGATAAGGTACCAAGATGATATGGCAAGGTCTAGATGGAGGGAGGCGCAAGGACGCGCAGCTTTTCAGGGAGACCAACATGCCGCTCATCACCGTTAGCTATTCCACCGGGCGCGAAAAACCGTCGCTGAAATCGGACATCGCTGGCGCCATCATCGAGCTCACCGCCAAGATCCTGCACAAGGATCCCAAGGTGACCGCCGTCATCGTCAGGGATGTCGACGGGTCCGACTGGTTCGCCGGCGGAAAACCGCTCGCCGAGCAAAAGCTCGCGAGCTACTGGATCGACATCCATGTCAGCGAAGGCACCAATACCAAGGATGAGAAAGCCGACTATCTCGCCGCAGTGTTCGCAAGGATGGGTGAACTGCTCGGGCCGCTGCACGAGGAGACCTATCTGCATGTCGACGAGGTCAGGGCCGACGCCTACGGCTTTGGCGGCCTCTCCCAGGAGCGGCGCTACATCGCCGGCAAGCTGGAAGTCTCGCCGCAGCGCGCGGCGGCGTGATCAGGCGAAAACATGCCCCGCACCGGCCGGCGTGAGGAAGGGCGCACACACCTTTTCACGCGCCGGGCGACGGCCATCGTCCTTCGGCCCGCAGGCGCTGCTTGAAGGCGAGCAGGACTTTTGGCCGGATGTCCTCGTATTCGGCAGGCAGGTTCTGCGGCGGCAGCTTTCCCTCGATCCATTCGTCGATGTAGGGAGCCAGAACGGCAAGATCGCCGCGCGATATCGAATACAGGTGCGGAATCGCGTAGGGCGCGATAGCGAGCGGAGTGGCAAATAACATCCGGCCGCGCCGGCCCGGCACTTTGGGTGCCGCCCAGAGCAGGAGTTCCCGAACGACGGCCACTTCGTCAAATGTCTTGAACCAGATCCTGGATTGGCTCCGTCGCAGAACGATCCACGCGACAACGGCGATCGCGACGAGACAGAGCGTGAGAATCGCGCTCCTCGACACGCTACGATCCCGAGCACACGGTCGCTGCCGGCAGGCGCGCCTCGACCGGCCCGAACACCTCGGCGAACGCCTGTCGGAGCGCGATGTCGACATCGGCCATGCCGACGGGGTAGCCGAGATCGACCAGCGAGGTGACACCGTATCTGGCATCGGCGACGCCGCAGGGCACGATCGCGGAGAAATGCGACAGGTCCGGCTCGACATTGATGGCGATGCCGTGGAACGACACCCATTTGCGCAGGCGGACACCGATCGCCGCGATCTTGTCCTCAAAGCCTTCGCCCTTGTCGGGGCGTTTGACCCAGACGCCGACCCGGTCCTCGCGCCGCTCGCCGCGCACGTTGAAATGGCCGAGCGTGCGGATGATCCATTCCTCCAGCCCCGCCACATAGGCGCGCACATCCGGCCGCCGCCGTTTCAGGTCGAGCATCACATAGGCCACCCGCTGGCCCGGGCCGTGATAGGTGAGCTGCCCGCCGCGCCCTGATGTAAACAGGGGAAAGCGCGGGTCGAGCAGGTCGTCGTTCTTGCCTGAGGTGCCCGAGGTGTAGAGCGGGGGATGCTCCAGCAGCCAGACCAGCTCACTGGCCTGACCGGCCGCGATGGCGGCCGCGCGCTCTTCCATGGCGGCGACGGCTTCGGGGTAGGCGACAAGCCGGTCGGCTATCCGCCACTCCACGGGCGGCGCGCCGGCCGGGCCGGCAAACGTCGTCAGATCGAGGCTTTGGCGGTCATTAACCATTGGCTAACCATAACATGGTCAGGTGGAACCAAGCGGAATCTCAAGCAATCTAGTCACGGTCCGGCGGTTCAAAAGTGGTCGCAACTCTCGATAAGGTCAGCGTCGATCTGATGGTGGTGCTCGGCACCACGACGATGCCCATCCACCAGGTGATGCGGCTGTCGCGCGGCGCCATCATCGAGCTCGATGCGACCGAAGCGGACGAGGTGAAAATCCTCGCCAACAACATGCCGGTCGCCAGCGGCGTGGTGCTGGTCGACCGCAACCGCATCGCGGTCGAGGTCAAGCAGATGCTGCCGCGCCGGGCGGGCAACAGGTAGGAATCCGGTCCCAAATCTCCTCTGAATCCGTTGGCTGACGGGCCTTGTACCCCCAATCCTGATTTGTTACATCCGCGCCGTTGATCCGGCCGGGGCAAGCCCAAAGGCCGATCTCCCAAGCGCTCGTGGCGGAATTGGTAGACGCGCTGCCTTGAGGTGGCAGTGAGTAACATCGTGGGGGTTCGAGTCCCTCCGAGCGCACCAGACCTCAGATGTGGTTTCGGGTCGCGTATCCCTGTGATGAAAACAGGCTGCGCCGACGCCGTTCGCCGGCGTCCCGCAAGTTCCATGATTCCAACGGTTAATCATGCTTGCGTTGCGGCGGCGACACACACGCGGCGTAAATGATTACCGCGCAAGGATTCGGCGATCTGCCTTCCGGAGCATCCGCATGAAGTTTCTTGGCTACGCCTATCGCTTCGCTTCCAACTTCGTGTTCCTGGCGGCGGTCTATTACAGCCTGAACCTGTTGGAAAAATATCCGCAGCGCGCGGTGCTGGCGGTCCTCATCCTGGTTTATGCCGGGATGCATGCGTTCTCCGCCCTGCGGGCGTTCCATTTCTTCCAGCGCATCGAGCGGCTGGAAGGCGAGACGCGGCGGCTGGCGGGGCTTGCGGCGGAAGGTCCGAGTGCCGCAGCCTCGCGCAAGCAGATCGTCAGCGATGTCGCCGAGCTGCGTTATGCCGGCGAGATGAAGTCCTATATCGACTTGCTGTTCCTGGCGCTGGTCATCCTGCTCTGCATCGCCAAGATCGTGACGAACTGAGCCGGCCGGCTTTCTGAACGGAAGCGGCCTTATGCCCGCGCTTCCCGGTTGCGGCCGTTGCCCTTGGCGTTCTTCTTGTCGGGGATCGCGCGCTTGGAAGCTTTCCGCCCGGCGGGGCCAGCGGCTCGCGCGTGGTGTGCCGGCTTTCCGCTGACGGCGGGCTTGCCATGGATTGCCGATGCGCCCGCGATGCGCTTGCCGTGGCGGGCAGCGATGTGCGCGAGCCTTGCCGGACGTTTCGGCTCGGCCTGGGCCGCGCGTGTCGGTTCGGCGCGGCGTGCGGACGAGGCCACGCCGCGCATGGCGACGCGCAATCCCTCCTCGACTTCGAACACGCCGGCGGCCGGAACGGGCAGGGTGGCGCCGGCGGACGCCACCTGAACCAGCCGCGGCCACGGCGCCTCGCGCGGCAGCGGAACGCCGCGCTGGGCGCGTTTCGGGTGATCGAGCACGGCGCCGTCATTCCACCAGGTATCCGTCAGTTGCGGCACCGGCAGCGATCGGGTTTCTGCAAAAACAAAATTCGGGATTCTTGGCCAGCGGGCGACCGGGACATGCTCGGACGGCGGATTGAGCAGCCACTGGATCGGCTCGGTCGGCGTCGCGGGCAGGTCGGCCGTCGCGGGCACGACATGGACGATGCGATAGCCGCCCGCCTTCAGGTCGCGCAGGATTCCCGGCAGGGCCGCCACGGTGCGGGGCTGGATGTCGTGCAGCAGCAAAATGCCTTTGCCCTTGCCCTTGAGGCGCTGCATCGCAAGGTCATGGACGCGCCTGGACGAGACCGGGCGCCAGTCGTCGGCCGGAAAATCCGCGCTCCAGATCTGGAGGCCCTGCGCCCTCGTGAATTCCTCGATCCCGTCATTGCGAGCGAGCCCGGGAATTCGGAAGAACGGCGAGAGCGCCGCGCCGCCATCGCCGAGCGCGGCCTTCACCGAGGCGATGCCGTCCTCGATATCCTTGGTGGCGCGCTCGAGCGGCAGCTTGTGCATGCCGGACGGATGGTTCTGGGTGTGGGTCGCGACCGTATGGCCGGCGTCGCGCACCTTGCGCACGCCTTCGGGATTCGCCCGCGCCTGCTGGCCGACCAGGAAGAAGGTCGCCTTCACGCATTGTGCGGCAAGGATTTCCAGAATCTGGTTGGAGTATTTCGGCAGCGGGCCGTCATCGAAAGTCAGCACCACTTCACCGTCTTCGAGCGGCAGCGTTTCGCGATACTGCATGGTGCCGATCAGGGGATGCGCCTTGGCATCCACCACCAGCGTGCGCGAGGTGCCGAGCGCATCCGGATGGCCGGGGCAGTTCGCAGCAAGCGCGCTCCCGCTCGCCATCCCCGCAATCAACAGCGCCAGCCAACCGGCCCAACGCTGCGTCCGGACGCCAAGTCCAACACCAGGTCCAACATTACCGCTCATCAAATTTCTGCTCGCATTCCAAATCGTCTTAACGGCATTATAGCCGGCGTGATGAACGCCGATTTAATGATTGTAATTCCTCACCTATTTCATTTCTTGTGGGCGGTCGTCGTGCCGGCCGCCGCAATCGCCGGCACCAGATGCACGACCCGGTAGCCATTGTCACGCAGATAGCGCAGGAACGCCGGCAGCATGGCCGCCGTCTGGCGCGCGGGATCGTGCAGCAAGATGACACCTTTTCCCGCAGCGTTGAGCCTCTGTGTGAGTAGCTTCAGCTCGTCCTCAGGTTTCATCTGCAGCCAGTCGTCGGCGGCCAGATCGGCGCCGAACACGGCAATGTTACGTTTTTGCAGGTTGTCCAGCGTCGCCTGCGTCATTTCGAAGAAGGGGTAGCGGAAGAACGGCGTCGACGGCACCGTGGTCGACACCCCGTGCAGCGCCTGTTCGACCGCGGCGATACCCTTGTCGATCTCGCCCGCGGCATCCTCGCCCGACATGTATTTCAAGTTGTTGTGGGACCAGGAGTGATGGCCGATCGTGTGACCTGCGGCGGCAATCCGCTTGACCAGATCAGGGTGCTCGGACGCGGTCTTGCCGATCAGGAAAAACGTGGCGCGCACGCATTCGTGTGCCAGCGCCGCCAGCACGTCTGCATTGGTCGCAGGTGAGGGACCGTCGTCAAAGGTCAGCACGACCTCGTGGTCTTCCAGCGGCAGGCTCTGCGGAAAACTCATCAGGCCGGTCTGCGGCCATGTCGCCGCATCCACGGCAAGGACGCGCGAGGTACCGAGCGCATCCTTGCGCGGACATTCCGCCGCAGGTGCCGCCGGCATGCACGCCAGCGAGAGCAGCAGGGCGCCGGCCAGCGATTTCATCGGCATCGATGCGCCGGCATCTTTATCTTGCACTTGGCGTTATCCATTGGCTAATGCGGGGCGGCAATAACAGACAAGTTCCCTCATTCTGTCAAACGGCGAGGCGCGGCATGGCCGACGATGTGAACGTTGCGCAACCGGCCGATGCATCGGTGCTCGACCGCCATCCGATGCGGGATGATGAGGGCCATATACGTCCGGAATTTGTCGCCGAGATTACGCGCGCCATCCATGCCGCCGACACCGCGTTCCTGCGCGAAGTCGTCGCCGAATTGCATGAGGCCGATCTTGGCGACCTGATCAGCGCGCTCGCGCCGGAAGACCGCGTTCAACTGGTCGAGCTGACCGGCTCGGACTTCGACTTCTCGGCGCTCAACGAAGTCGACGAAGGCGTCCGCGAGGAGATCCTCGAAGAACTGGAGCCGGAGGAAGTCGCCGAGGGCGTTCGCGAACTGGAATCCGACGACGCGGTCGAGCTGCTGGAAGCGCTCGACGAGGAAGACCGCGAAGAGGTTCTGGAAAAGCTGCCGCCGCTGGAGCGCGATGCGATCGAGCGCCGCCTGCTGTATCCGGAAAATTCCGCCGGAAGGCGCATGCAGACCGAGTTCATCTCGGTGCCGCCGGACTGGACCGTCGGGCAGGCGATCGACTACATGCGCGAGACCTCCGATCTGCCGGACCGCTTCTACGAGATCTACGCCGTCGACAAAGACCAGCGCTGGCAGGGTGCGGTGCCGCTCGACGTGCTGCTGCGCTCGCGCCGCATGGTGCCGCTGAAGGATCTCATCGACGAGGACCGCCGCCGCGTCTCGGTGCTGGAGGACCAGGAAGAAGTCGCGCGGATGTTCGGCAAGTATAACCTGGTGGCGGCGCCCGTGACCGATACCCAGGACCGGCTGGTCGGCGTCATCACCATCGACGACGTCGTCGACGTCATCGAGGAGGAGGCCGACGAGGATCTGAAGGCGCTGGGCGGCGTCACCAGCCACGAAGAGCTGTCCGACAATGTCTGGACCATTGCGCGCGGCCGCTTCAACTGGCTGCTGGTCAATCTCGCCACCGCTTTCCTTGCCTCATCCGTGCTCGGCCTGTTCGAGGGACAGCTCGAAAAGATGGTGGCGCTCGCCGTGCTGGCGCCGATCGTGGCGAGCCAGGGCGGCAATGCCGCGACCCAAACCATGACGGTGGCGGTGCGGGCGCTGGCGACGCGCGAGCTGCGCGCCAGCAATGCCTGGCGGGTCGTGCTGCGCGAGGCCATGGTCGGGCTCGTCAATGGCCTCGCCTTTGCCGTCATCACCGGCGTGGCCGCGGTCGCATGGTTCAAGATCCCCGGCCTCGGGATGGTGATCGGCCTTGCCATCGTCTGCAACCTGATCGCCGGTGCGCTCGGCGGCATCCTGATCCCGATTCTGCTGGAGCGCGTCAGGGCCGATCCTGCCGTTGCCTCCGGGACCTTCGTCACGACCGTCACTGACGTGGTCGGCTTCTTCTCCTTCCTCGGCATCGCCACGCTGTGGTTCGGGCTGAAATAGCGGTTCGCGTGACGAAAACGCGTCAGAAAAAAGTCCGTCGAGTCAGCGGCTTCTATCGTTAATCGGACCTTAACGTGCTTGCCGCATCATGCGGTGCATGAAACCGAGCATGCGCTTGCGGCTGAAGGCGGACGGACGGATCGTCGAACTGCGTGATGGGCAGGAGTTTCCGCTCGCGCCGGCGATGCCGGCGGTCGCACCGGTGGAGATCACGCCGGCCGTTCGCGACCTGCGCCGCCGCGCGCGGCTCACCCAGACCGAATTCGCCGCCAAGCTCGGCGTGCCCGTGGAAACCATCCGCAACTGGGAGCAGGGCAAGCGCGCCCCGCGCGGGCCGGCCCGCGCATTGCTCGCCGTCATCGCCCGCGCGCCGGATGCGGTGTTCGCCGCGCTCGCGACGGAACCCGAGCCGGTCTAGCAACGCCTTCGCGCACACGACATAATGGGCGCGATCTTGCGAGCGCCCCATCATGCTTTTCGTCGAAGCCAATGGCGCCAAAATCCCCGCGATCGGGCTCGGCACCTGGGAGCTGCGCGGCCGCACCTGCGCGCGGCTGGTCCAGCAGGCGCTGCGGCTCGGCTATCGCCACATCGACACCGCGCAGGCCTATGACAACGAGCGCGAGGTCGGCGAGGCCTTGCGCGCTTCCGGCGTCAGGCGTGAGGAGGTGTTCGTCACCACCAAGGTGTGGACCAGCCATTTTGCGCCGCATGATCTGGAGCGCTCTGCCAAAGAGAGCCTGAACAAGCTTCGCCTGTCCGAGGTCGACCTCTTGCTCCTGCACTGGCCCAATCCGCGGGTGCCGCTGTCGGAGACGCTGGGCGCGCTGGCGCATGTCCGCAAGCTCGGCATGACCCGGCACATTGGCGTGTCGAATTTCACGGTGGCCCTGATCGAGGAAGCGGTGGAGAAATGCCCGGCGCCACTGGTGTGCGATCAGGTCGAATTTCACCCCTATCTCGACCAGAGCAAGGTGCGGGAAGCCTGCGCGCGGCACGATATGGCTGTTGTCGCTTACAGTCCGATCGCCAAGGGCCGGATCAAGAACGACGAAGTGCTCGCGCGGATCGGCAAGGCGCATGGCAAGAGCGCCGCGCAAGTGTGCCTGCGCTGGCTGGTGCAGCAGGGCGTCTCGGCGATCCCGCGCACCTCGCGGCTGGAGCGGCTGTCGGAGAACATGGAAATCTTCGATTTCGAACTGTCGGAAGCCGAAATGCGCGAGATTTCCGGCTTGGGCAATAGCGGCGGACGCCTGACCGATTACGGTTTTGCGCCGAAATGGGATTGAGCCTGTTGTGCCCTACGCGCTATTGTCGGGGCAGGGCGTCAAGAAAAAATTCGTCAGCAAGTTGGAACCGCAACCGGCCATACGCACGGGCGTGACGGCGTCGGCGATCGCACATCTGTCGATTCTGGCGCTGGTGCTGTACGTCTCCGACGTGCATCCGTTCCATTCGGTGACGGCGGAAACGATCGCGGTCGACATCGTTACGCCGCAGGAGGTCGTGCCGGAAACGCCCAAGCCGCCGGAGCCGGCAAAATCGCCGCTCGATTTTTCGTCTCTGGCACAACAGACCGCGTCGGATCCGGCGCCGTCGGCACCTCGAGCCGCGCCGCCGCCGTCTCCGCAAGCTGTCCAGCCGCCGGGGCCGGATCAAAGCCAGCGACAGGTGGCCGCTGCGCCGAAGGCGATGGTCGGCGCTTCCGTGCCCGGCTACGCGCCTGCGCAACCCGATCTCACCGTGAAGTACAACATCGCGCTCGGCTTGCCGCCGGAACTGCCGATGCAGACCGCCGCGAGCGATGCCGGTCAAAAATCCGAAGATGGCTACGATGCCTCGACGACATCCGTGAAGGCCGATGTCTCTTCCAGCGTGGTCGCCGAGTTTCGCCGGCATCTGAAGACCTGCGCTAAACTGCCGGCGTCGGTCGCACCTTCCGACAACGTCCTGGTAAAGCTCCGCGTGTTCCTGACACAGGAGGGCCGGCTCGCCGGCGATCCTGCCGTGGGTGGCGGCAGCGCCAACGTCAAGGCGATCGAGCTTTTGCAAAGCGCGATTGCGGCGCTGAAGGCGTGTCAGCCCTACGCCATGCTGCCGCCGGACCGCTACGGCGAATGGAAGGCGCTCGATCTCGTCTTCACGCCGAAGGATTTTTCCGGCGGCTAGCTCCCATTACCTGCCGCGGTCATGCGATGGTTGAACGTGTCTTGTTCGCCGTGGCAAGATGGCAAACGAACGGGGATATCCTTGCATGGCCATGCTAAAGCTCGTGATCGGCAACAAGAACTATTCGTCATGGTCGATGCGGCCGTGGCTCGCCTTGCGCGTGAGCGACATTCCGTTCGATGAGGTGTTCATCCCGCTCTACACCGACGATCCCGCCGACAAGCAGCGTATCCTGGGCTTTTCGCGCGCCGGCAAGGTGCCGGCGCTGATCGACGGCGATCTCGTCATCTGGGATTCGCTTGCGATCATCGAATACCTCGCGGAGAAATTTCCCGGCAAGAAGCTGTGGCCGGAGGATTCCGCAAGCCGCGCCCATGCGCGCTCGATCTCGGCCGAGATGCATTCGGGCTTCGCGGCGCTCCGCAACGAATGCGGCATGAACCTGCACCGGCCGATCGGCGCCGTCGCGCTGTCGGAGGATGCCCGCGCCAACGTCGCGCGCATCCAGGAGATCTGGAGCGAATGCCATCGCCGCTATGGCGGGCCGTTCCTGTTCGGCGCCTTCGGCGCGGCGGATGCGATGTACGCGCCGGTGGTGCACCGCTTCCGCACCTATGCGATCGAGGTCGCGCCGGCGGCCCGGCATTACTACGACGCCATGCAATCGCTGGCGGCATTCCAGCAATGGACCGGCGAGGGACTCGCCGAGACGCTCGTGATCGAGCGGTTCGAGACCGTGTAGACAGGGGCCGCGCGGCCCCTGTGGATCATGGCAACTTTGCGGCCGCTTGTTGGCGGCCAATGGCCGGCGGGCGCTCTTCCGGAATTTGCATTCAGCGCTTTACCGGCGGCTTATCGTTCTGAAAAGCTTGCAAAATTTGCGCATTTGCCATGTCGGGATTTGCTTCCCAATGCGCGCGCGCCTGTGCTAGGTTGTCGCGGGGTTTCTCAGCCGGCCTTTTGCTGCGGGACCGTGAGCCTGGCCGGCACTTTCTTGTATGGAGAGGGCGTTGAAGCATAAGTACCCGGTGGGAACGACCGTCTATTTTACTGCCAGCAACGTGTCGCGTCCGGCCGCCAGCGGGACCTACGAGGTGATCCGCCTGTTGCCGACGGAGGGTGACGACTGTCAGTACCGGATCAAGAGTTCGACCGAAGCATTCGAGCGGGTGGCGAAGGAAAGCCAGCTCGCCCTGTCCTGAAGGAATTGCGTGCAAGGCCCGGCGGTGTAACGGGTTCCATCCTGACGCGCCGTCAAAAAGGCCCGGTTCGCAATCACATTCTGCGCGATTCTTGAGCGCGTCCGGGACGGACGCCGCGCCGAATGTGTTTTGCCGCGTTGAGGGGGCATCGCGCATGAACTGGGCTCTGTCATGAATTGGGCTCTATCGTGAATTGGGCTTGGGCTTCCTCGCTGGACGAGCTCTGGCATGCGCAAGCATTTCCGATGTGGCTGACGCTGGCCGCGGCGGGATTCTTCGGGATCATCCTGCTCATCACGCTGCTGCGCGCGGAAAGATCGGTCGCCAACGGCGCGCTGACCGTCATCACCTTGCTGGCGATCGGCGTGGCCGCGACGGCCACCATTCGCGCGTTCGGTTTTCCGGGCGGACAGGCTGCTTCCGCCGATCGGCCGTCGTCGCCATCGCTGGTGGCGGCATCACTGCCGGCGCTCGCCTGCGTCGATGATCTCGCCGGCGATGCGGTGCTCAATGCCTGCGAAAAGGTGCTGTTCGGCACAGCCGAATCCACCGCCGCCGCGGTGGCCTATGCCGCCTCGCAGATTTCGCGGCTGACGTCGGCCGGCGATGTCGCTACGGCCAACCGCAATCTCACGCCTGAACTGGAAGCGTTGCGGCGCGCGGTCGAGCGCGACCGCTACGGGCTGATGGCCTATGTGCTGATGGCGCGCGACCGCTGCACGTCGGCGGCCTGTCCGGCGTTCCGCTCGCTCACCAACAGCCGTCAGGTTGCGTCCAACATGGACGAGCGCGTCTACGAGGGGCTGGTGGTGCGCTATTCGGGCACGTGGAACGCACCGCCGGCAGCGGCGGCCCCGCCGACCGGCGCCCTGGCGGCGCTCCCGCCGGGCATGCCGACAGGCAAGCCGACCAATGCCGAATTCCCGTCGGCTTCATCGACACCGGCGGTCAGCATCATGACGCCGGAGCCTACTACGCCGCCGGCCCGCGCCGCGGCACCCCCGGCCGCCGCGCCGCCGGCTGCGCGTCCGTCACCGGCGCCCGCGGCACCGGCATCTGCGGCGGCACCAGCGCCACCGGCGGCGCCGAAGAAGCAGCCGGCGCCGAAATCAGCGCGCGCGCCGACACAAGCCCCGACACAACTCGCGCCGGCCGCGCCGCCGAGTTCTCCACCGGCTCCACAGGCTCCCGCCGCCGACAACGAATGATGCTTTCAAAAGCTGATGCCGCCCGCTATTGAGCGGCTCATGGCACTCCATCTCATCAAGCTCGCGGTCGGCTGCGACTCCGTCAAGGAACTCAAGGAATGGGTTGCCGAACGGATGGCGACCGCAAAGAAAAAGGGCCTGCCGCAGCGCCACATCCACATCACGCGAATGACGCCGAAGCGCGAGGAAGAAATTCTGGCCGGCGGCTCGCTCTATTGGGTAATCCGCGGCGAGATCGCGGCGCGGGAAAAGATCATCGCCCTCGAGCCGTTCCGCGACAAGGACGGCATCGGACGCTGCCGCCTCGTGATGCAGCCAAAGGTGATCGCCGTGTCGCCGCGCCCGATGCGCCCGTTCCAGGGCTGGCGCTATCTGGCCGAAGATGCAGCGCCGCCAGATCTCACGAGGTCGGCGAGCAAGGGCGTGGCCGCGATGCCGGAACCGCTGCGCCGCGAACTCCGCGATCTCGGGTTACTTTGATATCTGGCGCGTCATCGTCTCCGAAAGCCGGTCCCCACTTTGCGCCGACGGGGCCCTTCGGGTCAGGATGATGCGCTAGACGGCGATGTTGTCGATCAGCCGGGTGGTTCCAAGTTTGGCCGCCACCAGCATCCGCATCGGCCCTTCCTTTAGCGAGCCGATCGGCTCCAGCGTCTCGGCGTGGCGGGCCTCGAGGTAATCGAGCGCAAATCCCGCGTTCTCGATCATCGTCCGGCCGGCCGCCATGGCCGTTTCCACGTCGCCGCCGGCGCGCAGCCGCGCTGCCGCTTCCTTCATGGCCTTGTAGAGCGTGGGGGCGATGCGGCGTTCGTCCTGCGAGAGGTAGACGTTGCGTGAGGACATCGCGAGACCGTCGCGTTCGCGTACCGTGCGCGAGCCGATCACCTTGACGCCGAGATCGAGATCCCGCGCCATCTGCGTCACCACGCGAAGCTGCTGAAAATCCTTCTCGCCGAAGATCGCAACGTCCGGGCGGACCTGCGTGAAGAGTTTTCCGACCACCGTTGCCACGCCGCCGAAGAAGTGCGGGCGAAAGCGATCCTCCAGCCCGACGGTCGCCGGACCCTCCAGCAAGATTTTTGTCGCAAATCTTTCCGGGTACATGTTTTTGACATCAGGATGCCAGATCAGTTCAACATTCTCTGCGGCAAGCTTGGCAATATCGGCCTTCCAAGTGCGCGGGTAAGAGCCGAAATCCTCCGTCGGCGCAAATTGCGTCGGGTTGACGAAGATCGAGACGACAACTCTTCCCGCCCTTCGTTTGGCAAGACGAACCAGCGACACATGTCCGTCATGGAGCGCACCCATGGTGGGCACCAACGCGACCGTGGCCTTTCTGGCGCGAAGGCCATCGAGCGCGCGACGCAGGGCGGGGACGTTACGGACGACCATGGGATTTCGGGACATTTTTGCTCGGTCAGTCGGGGGCGGGAAGGCCGTGAGCCTGGCCGCATGGCGGCGGGAAGGCGGACCATATCAAGGCGGGCCGGGAAGCGCCAAGCGGCGTCGGCCAGCGGCCGCTCCGGTACGCAATGATACAAAAAAATGAACCAGGGCGTGACCTCTCGCACACACGAATTATGAATAAGGCCGTAGCTATAGTAATTCGAGTGGGCTGCCGCGCATTTCGCTTGACCGCGGTATGACCTATCTCGAAGATGTAACAGGGGTTGAGTCATGCTGCTGCAAGCCAGTCAGGGGCAGTCCGGTTCGGCACACGTCGTGGTGCTGGGCAACGAAAAGGGCGGTTCGGGAAAATCCACCACCGCCCTGCATATTGCTGTCGCCCTGATGAAAGCCGGTCAGCGGGTTGCCACCATCGACCTCGACTGCCGCCAGCAGAGTTTCACCCGCTACATCAACAACCGCAGCGCGTGGGCGCGCCGCACCGGCCTTCGGCTCGAGCTGCCGGTGCATAGCTGCATCAAGGCCGGGCTGACCATGCAGGTCGCCGACAACGAAAATTCGGAATTCCAGCAGTTCATGGATGCGGTGAGCGCGGTCGAGCATACCTTTGATTTTATTGTGATCGATACGCCGGGCAACGACAGCTATCTGATGCGGCTGGCGCATTCGATGGCCGACACTTTGGTCACCCCGATCAACGACTCGTTCCTCGATTTCGATGTGCTCGGCACCGTCGATCCCCAAACCTATGCGGTGACCGGCGAGAGCCATTATTCGGAGATGGTGCGCGACACCCGCCGCAAGCGCCGCCAGCTCGACGGCGCCTCCACCGACTGGATCGTGGTGCGCAACCGCCTGTCGATGATCGGTTCCCGCAACAAGCAACTCGTCGCCGACGGTCTCAACGAACTGTCGTTCCGGCTCGGCTTCCGCGCGGTCGACGGATTCGCCGAGCGAGTCGTCTACCGCGAGTTCTTCCCCCGCGGGCTGACTGCGCTCGACGATATCGACGAGGTAACGCTGGGCACCCGGCCAAGCCTCGGCCACGTCACCGCGCGCGAGGAGGTGACGAGCCTGCTTCGCCAGTTGAAGCTGCCGCTCGATGAGCGCGGCCGCCGCCGCGCCGCCAACCGGGCCGAGTGGTTCAACCAGGTCGACAAGCCGCTGGAAACCCACGACATCCTCGGCGCGTAAGCGCTCGAGCCTCGCCGCGTAGCGCGCGAGCTTCGGCGCCTGAGTGCTTATTCCGCCAAAAGCGAAGCCTGATCGCAGGTAGGCTGGTACCCAGGGTCCCGGGCGATCCCGGGCTTGCGACGGAACAATTCAGCGATTATTCCGTTTTCACTGAGGCTTTACCTAAGAATTGAACCAGACTTTGAGTGGTGCCGTCGGATAGTACGGAACCGAAGCTTGCTGACGTCTGCCCAAGCGATGGGTGCATCGCACAATGATCAGGCGGGCACTTCACAAGATTTGGACTTCCTGTCACGTCGCTGTGACATATATAACCAACAAGGGACCGCAGAGTCCCGCAACGAAAAACAAGCCTCCAGCGGAGGCTACACAGGTTGCGCCGAGGACGAAATGAAACGTGGAATTGCCGTTCTGCTTTCACTGACCGCGTTGCTTGTTGCCGCCTATTTCAGCGCGAGCAAGTGGGCGATCCGGCATGAGACGATTGCCTTCCACGATCCTGCGCGCAACAACCGTCTGGTGCCGGTGCACGTCGCCGTGCGTTGGGACAAGGAATTGCAGGCTAACGCCGGCATGATCAAGCTGCCGGTGGCGGTGATCAACCACGGCAACACCGTGAAGAACACCGAGTACTCGTTCCTCTCCAACGTATTCGCCTTCCGCGGCTATCTGGTGCTCGCCCCGCAGCATGATCTGCCGACCGATCCGCCGATGGTGACGAAGGCCGGCGAGCTCTATGTCGGCCGCCTGCCGCAGATCCAGCGCGGCGTCGCCAACATTCATTTCGCCGTCGACGAAATGAAGAAGATCCAGCCCAACGCCGATTACACCCGGCTGACCATGGTCGGCCATTCGATGGGCGGCGACATCTCGATGTACTTTGCAAAGCAGTATCCCGACGAGATCAAGAAAGTCGTGACGCTGGACAATCTGCGCGTGCCGTTCCTGACCGAAGGCAAGTTCAAGATCCTGTCGTTCCGTTCCAAGGACACCCAGTTCAAGCCTGACGCCGGCGTCGTGCCCGACGCGGAAGAGTGCGAGAAGGCCGGCATCACCGTGGTCGACACCGGCTTCCAGCACAACGACATGCGCGACACTGGTCCGGACTCGGCCAAGAGCTCGATCCAGAGCATGCTCGACAAGTTCCTGAACGACACCGACAGCGATCTCGCGCCGGTGGCGACCAACAAGGCTCCGCCGGCGATGACCGAGCCGGGTCCAGTGTCGCTGTTCGTGCCCGACAAGAAGTCGAAGGCCGTGGCGAACTGATCCGTTCGCTTGCTGCTCGCGGATCCGACCGTCGGAAGCATTGACCGCGCTTCGAACGGCCTCCACATAAGTTGCACCAGCTTTGGCGAGCGCTTATGGCCGGCGAACCCAGCAAACCGAAATCGCAGAGCGACGTAGCCGCGCGCGGGTCCCGCCCGCTGCCGGACGCGCGATCCACCTCGGACGATATCGCGGCCTTCGTCGCCGCGGCGCGTGCGGTCTCGCCGCATGCCGCGGGCGCGAGGGGCCGGCTGGTGTTCGCGCTCGACGCCACCATGAGCCGGCAACCGACATGGGACATGGCCTGCACGCTACAGGCCGACATGTTCCGCGAAGCTGCCGCGATCGGCAGCCTCGATATCCGCCTGGTCTATTACCGGGGCTTGAACGAATGCCGCGCCACCGGCTGGATTTCGGACTCGGGCAAGCTGGCAAAGCTGATGAGCGGCATCGATTGCCAGGGCGGCAACACCCAGATCGGAAAAGTGCTTTCGGAATCGCGCCGCGAGGCGGTGTCCTCCGGCGTGCGCGCCGTGGTGTTCGTCGGCGATGCCATGGAAGAATCCGTCGACGACCTCTGCGCCAAGGCCGGCGAGCTCGGGCTGCTCAAGGTGCCCGTGTTCATGTTCCAGGAAGGCCATGATCCGACCGCCGAGCAGGCGTTTCGCGAGATCGCGCGGCTGACGGGTGGCGCGTGGTGCCGGTTCGATCCGGGCGCTGCGGCGCAACTGCGCGAATTGCTGCGGGCGGCGGCGGCCTATGCGGCGGGCGGGCGCGAGGCGCTGATGCGGCTGTCGAAGACCGGCGCCGGCGCCGCCAAACTGATCGGTCAGATGAAGTAATCGCGCGCGGCGCGTCTGGTCACGGCGATGTCGCTGCCTGCGCGACTGCACGCAGCGCGGCTGCGATATTGCCGATCGCAGCCTCGGTCTCGCCGGGCAGCGCGTGCCGCCGGGCGAGCCATGAGGGATCGTTGTAGGAGAGCCACGTGGTGCCTGCGTCGTCCTGCCAGACCAGCGCCTTCAGCGGCAGGTCGATGCCGATGGTTTGAGCCGCCTGCATCAACGGCGTTCCGCCTTTGGCATGGCCGAAGATCAGCACCTCGGTCGGTCGCAGCACAAGCCCCGCGGCTGCGGCGCCGGCGGCGTGATCGATCCGGGCAAACACCGCCATGCCGCGGGCTTTCACGTCGGCCTCAAGCCGATCCATCGTTTGGCTCGGCCCGAAACTGCTTTTGAGGTTCGTCAATCCGTCCGCCATGCGGCCTCCAGAGTCGGCTTGCGGTTGGAGGCTAGATAGTAAGTTCGCTTGGCCCGCGCCAAGACCTGAACCAAGACGGATGCGGCGATTGCCGCGATGCTTTTTCCGGTTCGCAGGATTATATTGTAGCCATGCCTACGCTGATTGCCGGTGCCGTCGCTGTTGTCATCCTTTACCTCGCGCTACAGATGTTTCGCGCGGCCAATCCCGCCGTGCTCGCGCGCGCGATCCGGTTGGTCGGCGGCATCCTGGCGCTGGCCGTTGCGGCCTTTACCGGCATCCGCGGTGAATTCGTGGTGGCGATTCCGCTCGGCCTGTTCGGGGCCGGGCTGCTCGGCTGGACGCCGGCGCAGAACATGGGCTTTCCCAATCTCGGCGGGATCTTCGGCGGCGGCGCGCAGCGCTCGTCCGGGCAAAGCTCGCGGGTGCGCTCGCAATTCCTCGACATGACGCTCGATCACGACAGCGGCGAGCTGGCGGGCGAGATCGTGGCCGGTCCCAATGCCGGCCGCTCGCTGCGCGAGTTTGGCCTCGAGGAACTGCTGGCGATGATGCCGGCGTTCGACGCCGAGAGCGTGTCGTTACTTGAAAGCTATCTGGACCGCCGGTTTCCCGCCTGGCGTCAGAACGCGCAGGGCAACGGGGCAGGGCGGCAGAGCCGCGCGGCGGCGAGCGGCAAAATGACGGCGGAGGAGGCCTATCAGATCCTTGGCCTGGAGGCGGGGGCGAGCCGCGACGAAATCGGACGAGCGCATCGCACCCTGATGAAGAAACTCCATCCCGACCAAGGGGGGTCGACGTATCTCGCCGCCCGTGTAAACGAGGCCAAGGATACCTTGCTTCGAACGCATCACAGCTAACTCCGGCAACGCTACCAAACGCTACAAGCCGAGAGCTGCTCGTATCTGCCCTGATCGACGCCCCATTCCGCCCGCCGTTGCCCGGCATGGTCGGATCGCCCTTTCGATAAATTTAACCGTAAATTGTTGACGAGAAGTTTGCGCAGGCGCGCTGCGCCGAGTGCCGCTGCAAATGAAAAAGCCGGCGCAAGCGCCGGCTTTTGCAGTCGAACGAAGCGTCGAGGTCAGTTGCGCGCGGTGATGCAGGGAATGTCGGCGCGCTTGAGCGTGCGGCACACAGCTTCCGCCTGATCGCGCTCAAGGCCTGCGAAGCGGGCGCGGAACAGTTTTCGGTTATCCTTGGCTACGACCGGCTCGGTGAAGGGGTCGGCCTTGTTGAGCAGGCCTTTTGAATGGCTGCGGGCCGCCTCGATGCGCGAACGGGCTTCGCCCTCGCTCTCGAGCGCGCCGACCTGGATGATCCATCCGCTGCGCACCGTCGGAGCAGGGGCGGGCGCAGCAGCGGCGGCCGGCTTGAGGGCGGCGTTCTGCTGCACGGCCTGGGCCTTTTGCGGATCGGCATAGGCCATCGCCTGCGACGGGGCAGGGGCGACGCTGGAGGCGGGCAGCACGCCGAGCACACCCTGGCCGGTGCCGTGGCCCGGCGGCTGCGGCGGCAGCTCGGTCCGTGCCGGCTCGATCCTTGCCGGTTGCTCAGGCTTGGCGACTTCCGCTTTGGCGACGACGGCGTTGGAGGTCTCCGCGACGTCGCCGCGTGCGGGCGGGATCGCGTGGGTGACGGATGGGGTGGTTTGCGAGGGACCTGCGGCGGCGAGCTTCATCGGCCCGGCCTTGACCTGAACGGTCTTGACCCGGACCGGCTTCATCGGCTCGGCGGAGCCGGGGATCGCCGCGATCTGCTGCGTCTGGATCACGCCGCTGGTGAGCGGCGCCGGCTCAGGCTTGGCCGTCTCGGCTTTGGCTTGGGGTTTTGCGGGCAACGGTGGCAAGGCCGCCGCGGCCGCCGCCATGATCGATGGTTTGGCCGGTGCGGCCGACCGGGTCTGCTGCATCGCATCGATGCCGGGCTCGGCCGCCGCCTGGGCGGTGCCCTGGACCTGAACGGTTGCCTGCGACCGCGACGTATCCGCTTCGGCGACCTCGGTATTGGCTTCGGCAGGATTGCGCTCGCTGATGGCGGCAACGGTGCGCTTGGCCGAGGCCTTCTCGAGATTTTCAGCAAGCAGATTGCGCATGGTGGCATCGCGCGAACCGCCGCTGCGGCCGCCCATCACGACGCCGACCAGATGGCGGTTGCCGCGCCGCATCGAGGTCACGAGATTGAAGCCGGACGCGCGGGTGTAGCCAGTCTTGATGCCGTCGACACCCTCGACATTGCCGAGCAGGCGATTGTGGTTGCGGATGGAATGACCGCGATAGACGAACACCGATGTCGCAAAATAGCGGTAATAGCGCGGGAAGCGATCCTGGATGGCGCGGCCGAGCGTCGCCTGATCGCGCGCGGTCGTGAGCTGCTCGTCGTCGGGCAGGCCGGAGGCATTGCGATAGGTCGTCTTGCTCATGCCGAGCGCGCGCGCCTTGCGCGTCATCAGCTTGGCAAAGCTCTCCTCGTCGCCGCCGATCGCCTCGGCGATCACGACGGCAGCGTCGTTGGCGGAGCGGGTGACGAGACCCTTGATGGCGTCCTCGACGCGCAAGGTCTGGCCGGGCTTGAGACCGAGCTTGGTCGGCGCCTGTTCGGAAGCGTGCTCCGACACGTCCATTTGGGTGTCGAGGGTCATCTTGCCGGCTTCGAGACGCTCGAACAGCAGATAGAGCGTCATGATCTTGGTCAGCGAAGCGGGGCGGCGGAGAGCGTCCGGATTGTTCGACTGTAGCGTCGCGCCGGAATTGGCATCCACGATGATCGATGCAAAGGCGGGGCTGTAGCTCGCCCGCGCCTCCTGGTGGCGCACGTGACGGCGGTAGCGTCGCGCGTCCGCGCTATCGGTCGTGAAAATGATGGCTGATGTGGCGGTGGCGAGCCCAAGAACGCAGAGCCGCAGCACGCGCGAGGAAGCCCAGGTTGTACGAAGCATAAACTTCCCCGTCCCCATTTTCTGTCTTGATCACCGGTTCGTGAGGCAAAATTGTGCCCAACGGCCGGCGCCGTTACCCATGCTCAACCCGGTGAGCCGGACAATGCTGTTGATCCGGGACGCCGGTCAAGCCGCTGTTCTAGCTAAGGTGCTGTTGACAAACAGCTTTCTGGCTGTCTGCCGGAAGGCGAACAAGTCCGGGAATCAGGTTAGGGGGCGCGAGTTTCCAAAAGATTAACGAACCGTTGCGTAGCACTGCGGGATTTCGGGCAATTTGCGGAGTTTGTGCGAACGATTGTGCGTCGCACAAGATTCATTGACTTTATTGTGCGATGCAGTATGGTATCGGCGCGTCCGAGGAGCCGGGACTCCCGGCAGCTTGAATCCAATCAGTCTGGGAAAGGACTTCGTTGATGGTCAAGATTGAAGACATTCAGAAGTACGGCAAGGAGCAATACGAGCAGGCCGTCGCCAACGCCACCAACTATCAGAGCGGCGTGCAGGCGATCGTGACCGCCTATGGCGAATACGCCAAGAAGTCCTACGAGGACACCAAGTCGTTCGCGGAAAAGCTCTCGGGCGTGAAGTCGCTCGACAAGGCGCTGGAAGCGCAGAGCGAATACGCCAAGACGGCCTACGAGACCTTCGTCGCGGAATCGCAGAAGATCGCCGGTCTCTACGCCGATCTCGCCAAGCAGTCCTTCAAGCCGCTCGAAGGCCTGGCCGCGAAGTTCGCGCCGGCGCACTAATCGCCGCTTCGGCACCGCTGGAATCAACTGGAATCAAAAAGCCCGGCCGCAAGGCCGGGCTTTTACGTGTCTGCCGTTATCCTACTTGGCGACGCGCAGTTTCGAGAGCGACGTGCCGATGTTGTTGAACGCGTCCACGGTCTGCGTGGGGGAGGTGATGTAGAAGTATTTGTCCGACGAGCTGGCGCAATACTTCATGACATCCTGCTGGCCATCCCCGCCGGTGTCGATCTGAACGGTATAGATGATGATGTTGTTGGGCGGGGCCTTGGCGTTGTCGCACAGGATCTTCTGACGCGCATCGATCTGGCCCTGGTTGCTGCTGAAGCGGTTCTGGGTGTTCTTGCCGTCCGACAACAGCACGATCGCGTCCTTGTACTGGTAGTTCGAATCCTTGGGAGGCGCAGGGAACGGATCGCTGGTGCCGAGCGTCATCCAGGCCCAGGCAAGACCAATGCTCTGGTTGGTATTGCCGGTCGGCTTCATGTCGTCGATCTTTTTCTTCAGGGTTGTCCAGTCTGCGCTCAACCCCAGCATCGGCTGGAGATAGGCGCTGGAGCCTGGCTTGCAGTAGGAATACTGCTCGGCCGGGAACTTGGTGTTGGTATCCGAGGTCGGCGTCGTGTTCAGGGTGTCGTAGGGCTGCGCGCGGTCCATGACGCAGCCGGTCCACTTGCTGTGGTCGTCCGGTGTCCAGGTGGAGCTCGTGCAGTTGCCGCGCCAATCCCGGGTGTTGCAGGTGCTGGTACCGTTGTCGCCGTTCCACTCGGACCAGTCGATCCAGTTGGCGTTGACGAAGCTGGAGCCGACGTTGACGTCCTTGGCGAAGGGAACGATCGAAATGTAGACGTCGCCGGTGGTCTTGGAGAGACCGCTCAACTGATCGATCAGACTCTTCGCGGCCTTCTGCATCGCCGGCATCTTGCCGTCGTCAGCCATCGAGCCCGTGTTGTCGAGCGCCATGGCGACGCGCATGCGCACGTTGCCCCATGCCGAGGTCGAACTGGTGTTGAAATCGAGCTTGGGAAAGCCGGCGACCTTCATGAAGTCGGTCTTTATGTTTCCCGAGCCGTTGACGACGATGGTCGAACCCATGCTGGTCTGGGGGGTGTAGGACGCGTTGACCGTGACCGACTGGGCGTCGTTGTTGTGGAATAGCGCGTTGAAATAGGTTTGCGCCTTGGAGTTGACGTCCGCCTCCTTGATCAGGCCTTCCGAAAGATCCTTTGCGAGCATCAGCGAGGTGGAATCGAGCGCGGCCTGCATCGCCGTGCGGGCGGCATTGGCGCGGCTATAGTCGATGGCGGCACCGACGAAGCTGATGATCGGTACGGAGGCGATCGCGAAGAGTACCGCGATGTTGCCCTGATCTGCGCCTGCAAACCGGCTGGCGGCCGTACGAACGCGACTAAAAATGGATGCACCAGACATGGTTGTCACCGAAATTGGGGTTTTATGCCCGCCATTTCGGGTTAGGCGGCTAAACAGGTGGTAAACCGGTCCGGCGAAATGTGGGTCAATTGCCGCGCAAGCCACGAATTGGGCGGAAAAGCCCGGCCTATCGTCAATGGCCGCTAAACGGACCCTCCATTTTTTTGTCAAATCGGGCAGGATTGATTAACCTTGTCCGGATCGCCGAACCGGGAATCGGCCCTTGCCGCGGGCGGCGAACGACGCTTGCGGCAGACCGGCTCTGGACCCATATTTGTGTCACCGAGCCGGCCTCGACGGGGTCCGTTCCGGCCGGCAGCGGCGATCTGGAAAGCGTTGCGGGAACCCGTCGGGCGGCTCCAGTTGGAGAAACCCGGGGGACGCCAGAGCGTTGTCCGGCTTCCGTGGGGAGTTTTCGAACGTCTGCGCCATGTTGCAATCAGCTTCCAGACCTGATCCGTCCGTCGCCGTCACGTTTGCTCCGGAAATGAGCAACGATGACAACCGCACCAATGGTACTGGCGGTCCCTCGACCTCGGTCATCACCAAGGTCAAGCCGAAGACCAAGCGGCCGAACCTCTATCGGGTGCTGATCCTGAACGACGACTACACTCCGATGGAGTTCGTCGTTCATGTGCTGGAAAAGTTTTTCCAGAAGGACGTCGAGGCCGCGACCAAGATCATGCTGCATGTCCATCACCACGGTATCGGAGAGTGCGGCGTGTTCACCTACGAGATCGCCGAGACCAAAGTGACGCAGGTGATGGATTTTGCGCGCAAGCACCAGCATCCCCTGCAATGCGTGATGGAAAAGAAGTAGCGCCGGTCCGTCGCCCGCCGCAGGCGGAACGGCTTTTGCATTCTTTTTTGCAACGGAAACGCCGCATCCCCGTTGATTTGCGGAGGCGGCGCTGTGTCCGCACGAAGATTTTAGAGGAAAACTACCGCTGCGGGACCGGCCTTTCGCCATGATCGAGCGTAACTATATGAGCTAAAAGATGACAAAGGTTGTTGTTGCCTGACCGGGTAATGGCGATCATGATGCCCTGGGGGCACAGAGGACGCGAATGCCGACTTTTTCTCAAAGCCTGGAACAATCCCTGCATCGTGCGCTGGCGATCGCCAACGAGCGCCATCACCAGTATGCGACGCTCGAGCATCTGCTGCTCTCGCTGATCGACGATTCCGATGCGGCTGCGGTGATGCGCGCCTGTAGCGTCGATCTCGACAAGCTGCGCACCAGCCTCGTCAACTATCTCGAGACCGAATTCGAAAATCTCGTCACTGACGGCGCCGATGACGCCAAGCCGACGGCGGGGTTCCAGCGCGTGATCCAGCGCGCGGTGATTCACGTCCAGTCCTCCGGCCGCGAGGAAGTGACCGGCGCCAACGTGCTGATCGCGATCTTCGCCGAGCGCGAGAGCCATGCCGCGTATTTCCTGCAAGAGCAGGACATGACGCGCTACGACGCGGTCAACTACATCAGCCACGGCATCGCCAAACGGCCCGGTGTCTCCGAAGCGCGCCCGGTGCGCGGCGTCGATGAGGAGACCGAGACCAAGGGCAATGAGGACTCGAAGAAGAAGGGCGAGGCGCTCGAGACCTATTGCGTCAACCTCAACAAGAAGGCGCGCGACGGCAAGATCGATCCGGTGATCGGGCGCAACAGCGAGATCAACCGCGCCATCCAGGTGCTGTGCCGCCGGCAGAAGAACAACCCGCTGTTCGTGGGCGAGGCCGGCGTCGGCAAGACCGCGATCGCGGAAGGATTGGCCAAGCGCATCGTCGACAGCGAGGTGCCGGAAGTGCTGGCGGCCGCCACCGTGTTCTCGCTCGACATGGGCACGCTGCTGGCGGGCACGCGCTACCGCGGCGATTTCGAGGAGCGGCTTAAGCAGGTCCTGAAAGAGCTGGAAGCGCACCCCAACGCCATCCTGTTCATCGACGAGATTCATACGGTGATCGGGGCAGGGGCCACTTCCGGCGGCGCCATGGATGCCTCCAATCTGCTCAAGCCTGCGCTGGCTTCGGGCACCATCCGCTGCATGGGCTCGACCACCTACAAGGAATACCGCCAGCATTTCGAAAAGGACCGCGCGCTGGTGCGGCGCTTCCAGAAGATCGACATCAACGAGCCGACGGTCGAGGATGCGATTGCGATCCTGAAAGGCCTGAAGCCGTATTTCGAGGACTATCACCGGCTGAAATACACCAACGAGGCGATCGAGGCTGCGGTGCAGCTCTCCTCGCGCTACATCCACGACCGCAAGCTGCCTGACAAGGCGATCGACGTGATCGACGAATCCGGCGCGGCGCAGATGCTGGTCTCGGAGAACAAGCGCAAGAAGACGATCGGCATCAAGGAAATCGAAACCACGATCGCGACCATGGCGCGGATCCCGCCCAAGAGCGTGTCGAAGAACGATGCCGAGGTGCTCAAGCATCTCGAGCAGACCTTAAAGCGCGTAGTGTTCGGCCAGGACAAGGCGATCGAATCGCTCTCGGCCTCGATCAAGCTGGCGCGCGCCGGCCTGCGCGAGCCGGAAAAGCCGATCGGCAGCTATCTGTTCTCGGGCCCGACCGGCGTCGGCAAGACCGAGGTGGCAAAGCAGCTCGCGGCCTCGCTCGGCGTGGAGCTCTTGCGCTTCGACATGTCCGAATACATGGAGCGGCACACGGTGTCGCGCCTGATCGGCGCGCCTCCGGGCTATGTCGGCTTCGACCAGGGCGGCCTGCTCACCGACGGCGTCGACCAGCATCCGCATTGCGTGGTGCTGCTCGACGAAATCGAGAAGGCGCATCCGGACCTGTACAACGTGCTGCTACAGATCATGGATCATGGCCGGCTGACCGACCATAACGGCAAGCAGGTCAACTTCCGCAACGTGATCCTGATCATGACCACGAATGCGGGCGCCGCCGATCTGGCACGGCAGGCTTTCGGCTTCACCCGCAACAAGCGGGAAGGCGACGACCACGAGGCGATCAGCCGGCAGTTCGCGCCGGAATTCCGCAACCGCCTCGATGCCATTGTCTCGTTCGCGCATCTCAATGCCGACGTGATCGGCATGGTGGTCGAAAAGTTCGTCCTCCAGCTCGAGGCGCAGCTTGCCGACCGCGACGTCACCATCGAACTGTCGGAGCCCGCAAAGGCCTGGCTGATCGAACATGGTTACGACGAGCAGATGGGCGCGCGGCCGATGGCCCGCGTGATCCAGGAGCACATCAAGAAGCCGCTGGCCGACGAGGTGCTGTTCGGCCAGCTCAAGGGTGGCGGCCACGTCCGCGTCGTGCTGGTCAAGGACGAGGCGACGGCCAAGGACAAGATCGGCTTCGAATTCGTCGAAGGCCCGGTCACGCCAAAGCCGGAAAAGCTGCCGGGCGCGCGCAAGCCGCGCAAGCCGAAGCCGCCGGGCGGCCCCAATGGCGGCGGTGGGCGGCCTAGTGTCCCGCCCTCGCGGGGACCGCTGGTGAAGGCGTGATGCGGATTTGACGACAAAGGCCGGCGGTAAAGCCGGCCTTTTTCTTTTGACGAATTTACGTTCCCGCCTGTGGCGCTGCCGGCGGGCGCGGCTTGCGCGGCGGGCGCGCAGGCGCAGGCGGGGCGAGCGGTTCGAGCGTGACGGTAACGGGATTTGGCTTGTGGTCGGTCGCAGCGCCCGTGTAGGCGTCGACGCCCATGCCCACAATGCCGCCGAGCAGAAGATTGCCGGCGAAACCGGCAGCGCCGGTTCCGGGCACTTCTTTGGTCAGCTGAACAATCTGCGGCGCATATCCTTCCTTCTGGAAGGCGACGGAAATATCCGCATTGCGTTTGACGACGACCGCACACGGCGTCACGCAGGCTGTCGGCACATCTAATCCGGTGATGGTGGCCTCGGCGCCGGACGGTGTCGACGCGATGCTGATGTTTTCGGTTGTTCCGCGCGAGACCGACGCACAGCCGCCCACGACGGCGCACAGCGCCGCAATCCCCACGATACGCATTACTTGCCTCTCCCCCAAGTTGCACGAAACTAAGCGCAACCAGAAGGCGAGGGCAAGGGGTAATTTACCGGATTGAGTTAGGGCGGGGAAGCCCGCCGTCAGTCTTGGCCGATCAGCTCCTTGATGCGGCGCTTGAGCTGGCGCTGCTTGATCTGGCTGATGCGAAGCCGCTCTTCGAGATCGCTGGTCGGCGGGTCCGTCACCATGGTGCGGAAGGCGAGGCCCACGCGATCGGCCTGCCGCCAGATCATCCTGGCGAGGAACGAGCGGCCCTTGCGCGGAATGGTCAGCCGCATCTCCTCGGGCAGTTTTGCGGCCTGGTTGAATTCGACGCAGGCGCCGGTCTCGCTGACATTGCGAACGACGCAGTCCACGGTCGAGCCGCGCTCGTTGATTTCGGCCACGCCGCCGTAGAGCACCTTGTCGCGCGGGCTTTGGCGCCGATCCAGCATGGAAACCTCCCAAATAGGGAGGTCACACTACGCGCCTTCCGCCGGAATAGAAGATGAGGCCGGGAAAGTATGTCGCGTTAACGTAAACCGATCCCGGACGGATTTACCGAAAATGCGGGGCTCTTTTTGTTTGAGCATGATCTCCGCGCAAACGCTTCGCGTTTGTCGCGAGGGAAAACCGGTATCCACTTTTCCGGATCATGCTCTGGTCTACGCCGCGCTTTCGCGAATGCCGCGGGCGATCTGCTTCTGGGCATCGAATTCGCGGCGGCGCCGGGCGAGCTCTTCCGCGCTCAGCATGGCCGCATTGCTGTAGTCGCGCTTCCAGGAATGGTCCGCGCTCCAGCGCAGCGGCGACTGCACCGTGGTCTGCGCGGCCGGCGCGGTCTCCAGCACCCGCAGCGCCAGCTCGAACGTGAAGGCTTGCGAGGCGACATCGTGCGGCTTGCCCGCGGAGTTGCCGAGCGGGAAGTCGGAGAACAGGAAGCGCGGCACCGCCGCGTGCTCGACAATGTCCTTGGCGCAGCCCATCACGACGGTGGAAATGCCGCCCGCTTCCAGATGCCGGGCCACCAGGCTGACCGTCTGGTGGCAGACCGGGCAGTTCGGCACCAGCACCGCGGCATCGACCTTGTCCTCGCGGCAACGCTTCAAGATTTCAGGCGCGTCGGTCTCGATCGTGACGCGATGGCTGCGGTTGGTCGGCGCGCCGAAGAAGCGCGGGGCAACGCCGCCGATCCGCTTCTCGCGCGCAAGACGCAGAAGCTGCGGCAGCGGAAACCAGGTGCCGCTGTCCTCGGCCGAGGTGTGCGTGCGGTCATAGGCGATGTGGGAAATCCGAAGGTCGTGGGCTTTCGAGGTGTCCCCGTCATAGACGGTGTAAAACTTCGCGCCGCCATTATAGGCCGCGCCGGGGCCCTGATCGCCCTTGGCGGCATCGTAAGGCGCGGCCGTGGTGATGATGGCGACGCGGGCCTCGTTGAGCGGCTTCTTCAGCGGCTGGAACGGGGCTGTGGTGTAATGCGCCCAGCGATAGGGGGTCTCATAACCGATCGCTTCATAGTAATCGCGCGTGCGCTGCATGTAGCCGATCGGCGCGTCGTCGTCGGGCGCAAAGCCGGGCTGCTCGTCGGACGGTGCGGTCATCTTGCGCTCCCATATGCGCGCCATCATTGTTATCACAATAGCTAGACCACGGGTTCCCTCTGTCAAGCGAGGTCGCGCGGGAACAGCAATGCAATTGTATCAGCCAGTGCGCGCGGTATTGGGATTGGCGGCGCTGCTGTGCGTGTTCGCGCCGGCGCTGGCCGAAGATGCCGGAGAGGCGACGCGCTCCAGTGCTGCGCGATCGCTACTGGGTCAAAAGACCGCCGATCAGGGGCGCGAGAGCGACACCCGCGAGGCGATGTGCCTGATGATCGAATCCGCGGCAAGGGCGGAAGGCCTGCCGCTGGAATTTTTCGCGCGCGTGATCTGGCAGGAAAGCCGTTTCCAGGCCAACGCCGTCGGGCCGGTGACGCGGAGCGGCGAGCGCGCGCAGGGGATCGCGCAGTTCATGCCGGGCACCGCAAGCGAGCGCGGCCTGCTCGATCCCTTCAGTCCGGTGCAGGCGCTGCCGAAATCCGCGGAGTTTCTCGCCGAGCTGCGCAACGAATTCGGCAATCTCGGCCTTGCCGCGGCTGCCTACAATGCCGGTCCCCGCCGCGTGCGGGAATGGCTCGCCGGCACGGGGCCGATGCCAATGGAGACGCGCAACTACGTCTCCGCCATCACCGGCTCGACGGTGGAGGAATGGGCGAAGGCGGGGCGAACCGAGAAGATGCCGGCGCGTGCGCCAACGTCAAGCTGCCGCCAGTTGATGGTCCTGCTCAAACAGGCGCCCAATCCGTTCATCACGCAGCTTGAAGAGCACGTGACGGTTTCCGCCGCCAAGGTGTGGGGCGTGCAGCTCGCCGCCGGCTTCTCCCGCGAGAAGGCGCTCGCGATGTATTCGCGCGCCATCAAGAATCTTTCCGCCGTGATCGGCGACCAGGATCCAAGCCTGCTCGGCTCGCGATTGCGCACGCGAGGCTCGGCGACGTTCTATCAGGTGCGCATCGGCGCGGACACGCGGGCAGAGGCCGACAACCTCTGCAACCGTATCCGCAAGGCCGGCGGCGCCTGCTTTGTGCTGAAGAACAGGGGCGTGCCGGGTTAGGGCGCTCCCGACATTCGCACCGTGAATGGCGAATATGCCATCGATCGATTGGCAGTTTTCCAGCCCGTCAGGCATCACCGTTGCGCTCCCGCCTTGCTTTGCGGGTTCGCAAGGAGAGTCGAGATGGGAACGATCGAGAACAAGGAAACGATCAGGCGGATCTATGCGGCGTTGGAGAACGGCGACCGCAGCGTGTTCGGCGCGTCCGTGCAGCCGGACTATGTCTGGCGGCTGGCCGGCCAGAGCAGTTGGTCAAAGCGGTTTGCGGGACAGGAAGATGTCCGGACCAATTTGCTGAAGCCGCTGTTCGCGTTGTTCGCCACCGAGTACCGGGCGCGCGCCATCAATCTGGTGGCCGAAGGCGATTTCGTGGTGGCCGAAATCCGCGGTGATGTGCAGACCAAAAGCGGTCAGCGCTACAACAACGAGTATTGCTTCGTGTTCAGATTTCGTGACGGCAAGATCGCCGAGATCGTCGAATATGGCGACACCGATCTGCTGGAGCGCGCGCTGGGCCCGTATGAGGATGCGGTTCGGCAGGTGGCGGCGCATTGAGGTACGCGGCTGCATGCCAGCCCTGAGACCGCCCTCGCTTGACGCCGGTTCCGCCATCGGCGTTAAGCATCGCCATGCCGCTGCCGCCGCTCGAGTCCCCGCAATGGAAAAATCGCTTCCGCGCCTTCGCGTGGGGGATGAGCGCCGTCGGCACGACCGTGCTCGCGCTGGTGCTGTTTGCGACCTATCTGGGCATCGGCGCGCTCGCCCATGACACGCATTTCAGCCTGGGGTGGGCGCTGGCGAGCACGCTGCTGATCTGGGCCGGGCCGGCGCAGATCATCCTGATCTCGACGCTCGGCTCCGGCGCCACCGTGGTGCAGGCGGCGGTAGCGGTCACCCTGAGCGCGATCCGGCTGTTTCCGATGGTGGTGTCGGTGCTGCCGATGCTGCGCACGCCGCAGACCAAACGGCGCCATCTCATCCTCGCGACCCATTTCATCGCGGTCACCCTGTGGGTCGAATGCTACCGCCTGCTGCCGCGGGTGCCGCGCGGGAGCCGCATCGCCTTTGTGCACGGGCTCGGCTGCGGCCTCGTCATCGTCTGCATGATCGCCACGACGCTTGGTTATCAGCTCGCCGCCAATCTGCCGCCTCTGTTCGCGGCGGCGATCCTGATGCTGACGCCGCTGGCGTTCCTGTTGTCGACCGCGCGCAACTGCAAGGAGATTTCCGACGTTCTCGCGCTCGTGCTCGGGCTCGCGCTCTATCCCGTCGTGGCGATGTTTCATACCGGCGTCGACGTGCTGATCAGCGGCATGGCGGCGGGCAGCATTGCCTATGGCGTGCATCGGTGGCGGAGGCGCAGCGCATGAGCGGCTTTATCGGCGACTGGCATGCGCTGCTGATCCTGGTGGTCGCGGGCTTTCTGCCCAACGAAGTCTGGCGCTGGGCCGGGCTGTGGTTCGGCAGCGGCGTCGACGAAGGCTCGGAGGTGCTGGTGTGGGTGAGGGCGGTGGCGACCGCCATCCTCGCCGGTGTGATCTCGCAAATTCTGGTGCAGCCGCCGGGCGCACTCGCCACCGTGCCGGAGTTGCTGCGCTACGGCGCGGTCGCGGCCGGCTTTGCCGCGTTCATGCTGGCACGGCGGTCGACCTTTGCCGGCGTTGCCTGCGGTGAAATCGTGCTGCTGGCGGGCAAATGGTGGCTGGGTTGATTGCGGCGAACGCGCAATCGGCTAGTGTCGGACCATAAAAGAAGAACGCGCGGGGAGACGACATGAACTGGCACAAGGGCTCGGCACTGGTAATCGGCTTCGTCGCGGCGCTTCTGACAGCGCCGCAGGGTTTTGCGGCCGACTACCCGACGCGTCCCATCAAGCTCGTGGTGCCCTACGCCGCGGGCGGACCGACCGACGTACTCGGCCGACTGGTCGGCGAATATCTCGGCCGCGATCTCAAGCAGTCCGTGGTGGTCGAGAACAAGGCGGGTGCGCAGGGAGCGATCGGCGCCGAGGCAGTGGCGCGTTCCGACCCCGATGGTTACACGCTGCTGTTCACGGCAGCCTCGCTGTTCGTGCTCAACCCGGTGCTGTACAAGAAACTGTCTTACGATCCCGTCAGAGATTTCCGGATGCTGGCGCTGATTACCGATTTGCCCGTGGTGATGGAGGTCAATCCGTCGGTCCCGGCAAAGACCGTCGCCGAATTCGTCGCCTACGCCAAGCAGAACCCGGGCAAGCTGAACTTTGGATCGGCCGGCACCGGCGGCACCATTCATCTGGCGGGCGAGATGTTCAAGCAGATGGCTGGCGTCGACATCGTGCATGTGCCCTACAAGGGCGCCGGGCCGGCGCTCCAGGATTTGTTGTCCGGCAACATCCAGTTGATGTTCGACACGCTCGGCACTGCGTTACCGCCGGTCAAGGCCGGCATGCTGCGTCCGCTGGCGGTCAGCTCCAAGCAACGCATCTCCGATCTGCCTGAGGTGCCGACCATTGCGGAGAGCGGCTATCCCGACTATTCAGTCGGTGTTTGGTACGGCATCGCCGCGCCGGCGAAGATGCCCGACGATGTCTCGCAGAAGATCACCGTGAGTCTTAGCCGCGCGCTGAACGACGACGTATTCCGTGCGTCGCTGGAAAAGGTCGGCTTCCCGCCGCTGCGCCCGAAGACACAAACCGAGATCGACGCATTCGTCAACGAGGATCGCGCGCGCTGGACGGGCGTGGTCAAGAGTCTCAACATATCGCTGGATTAGAACATGGTTCGAGAAAGTGAACTGCGCGAGGGCGAAGTCGCCGTCGATATGCCCGCACCGCGCGATGCCGGACTCGTCTTCATCGGCCGCATCCGTACGCCCTGGACCTCGCGGCTGGAGACGCCGCGGCAGGGACGGCAGGACGGCCCGGTATGCCGGCTGGAGATCTTCGAGCCCTGGGTGGCTGCCATCAAGGGCGTCGATTTCTACGAAAATCTCGAGGTGATCTACTGGCTGCACCAGTCGCGCCGCGACCTCGTGCTGCAAAGCCCGAAGAACAACCAGAAGACCCGCGGCACCTTCTCGCTGCGCTCGCCGGTGCGGCCCAACCCGATCGCGACCTCGATCGTCAAGTTCGTCGCCATCGAGGGCAATGTCATCCTGGTGCGCGGGCTCGACTGCCTCGACGACACGCCGCTTTTGGACATCAAGCCGGACCGCTGCGAATTCACCCCGCTGGCCCCGCCGCAGCCCGGGGATTTTCAGACGGAGTAGCCGTCATTCCGGGGCATCGCGAAGCGATGAGCCCGGAATCCATAACCACGATCGGGAGTATGGATTCCGGGCCCGCGCCAAGCGGCGCGTCCCGGAATGACGAGGTGTACTATCCCAGCGCCGCGATCAGTTTCGTCGCATTGTCCTCCAGCACTTTCGCGTCTTCCTTGCGGCTGGCGGGCGGCAGCAGCTGCACGCCGTCGTGGCGCGGCATCACGTGCATGTGCAAGTGGAAGACGACCTGTCCGCCGGCAGGCTCGTTGAATTGCTGGATGGTGATGCCGTCGGCCTTGAACGCCTTCATCGCGGCGGCCGAGATCCGGTGCGCGGCGCGGGCGACGTGCGCGTAATCGTCGGGCGTGATGTCGAGGATGTTGCGGGCAGGGCGTTTCGGGATCACCAGCGTGTGGCCGGGCGAGCGCGGCATGATGTCGAGGAAGGCAAGCACATGCTCGTCCTCAAAGACCTTGTAACAGGGGAATTCGCCGCGCAGGATTTTTGCGAAGGGGTTTTGCGGATCATAGGCGGGCATCGCGGCGTCTCCTGAAATCGAACTGTTTTGAGATGTTTAGCCGAAACGCTTAAGGCGCGTCATCAGCGCTTTTGCGGAACGGGCCGGCGGCGGCGAGTTCGCGGCCGGCTTCCGCGACATAGGCGCGCTCGCGCTTGAGGTAATCGGCGATGGCCCGGCGCAGATCGGGATCGGCAATGAAATGTGCGGACCAGGTGGTCTGCGGCAGGTATCCGCGCGCCAGCTTGTGCTCGCCTTGCGCGCCGGCCTCGACCGTCTTCAACCCGCGCTGGATCGCGAAATCGATCGCCTGGTAATAGCAGACCTCGAAATGCAGAAACGGATGGTGCTCGATCGCGCCCCAGTTGCGGCCGAACAGCGTGTCCGAACCGACGAAATTGATCGCCCCCGCGATCCAGCGGCCGTTGCGTCTGGCCATCACCAGCAGCACGTCATCGGCCATGCTCTCGCCGATCAGCGAGAAGAATTTTCGCGTCAAATACGGCCGGCCCCATTTGCGCGAACCGGTCTCCATGTAGAAGGCGAAGAAGGCATCCCAGGCTTCCTCGTTGAGCTCGCTGCCGGTCAGCCAGTGAATGGTGATCCCGGCCGCGAGCGCCTCACGACGCTCGCGCTTGATCGCCTTGCGGTGACGCGAATTCAGCGTGGCGAGGAAATCGTCGAAGGTTTTGTAGCCGTCATTCTGCCAATGGAATTGCTGGTCGTTGCGGATCAGGAAACCGTGGCCGGCCAGGAATTTCGCTTCCGCCTCGCGCGCAAAGGTGACGTGCACCGAGGAGGCATTGGTCGCGTTGCACAGCGCCATCAGCCCGGCCGCGAGCGCCTCGCCGATGCGGTCGCGGTCGACACCGTCGCGGATCAGCAGGCGAGGGCCGGTCGCCGGCGTGAACGGCACCGAGGTCTGTAGCTTTGGATAATACCGTCCGCCGGCGCGCTCATAGGCATCGGCCCAGCCGCGGTCGAACACGTATTCGCCTTGCGAATGATTCTTGAGGTAACAGGGCACGATGCCGGCGATCCTGCCGTCGAGCTTGGCGATCAGATGCCGCGCGCTCCAGCCGGTGCGCGCCGTGGCCGAGCCGGAGGCTTCGGCGGCGGCAAAAAACGCGTGGGAGACGAAAGGGTTGTAGTAGGCCTTTGAAGCGGTGCAGGAATCGCCGGCAGGCGCCAGCGTATCCAGATTCTCAAGTCCGGCCGCATCGCCCTTCGGATTGGCGCAGGCATCCCAATCGGCAGCGGGGATGTCGCTGACGGAAGGAACCGCTTCGAGGGTGATTTCGGACGAGGCCATCTAGGGCCAAGATCGTGCATTGCACAGGCGACTTCAAGGCCGGCGGGCGCGGATCAGGTTCCCGGTACAAAGCCCTCAAAAATCATTTGATCGGCGTAACGGGCCGCTTTTTCGCGCTGCTCCGGCGTGCGCACCGTCCAGGCCAGCAGCGGGCAGCCAAAAATGTTGCGGGCGATCCACGGCGCCGGCGCGGGCAATTCATTGACCCAGAAGGCCACGAAATGCGGCTCGGTGCGAAAGCCGTGGCGCAGATAGAGCATGCTGTCGCGCTGTTCTTTCGTCAGCTTTGCCCAGTAGTCGTCGTCATAGGTGCGCTGGGCGACGATGCCGCGCGGCAGCTTTGGCGCGATTTCGCGCAGCGCCAGCACCTGGTCGGGGTCGAAGGACATGCCGACGACCGGGCCGGAATAGGAGGCGAGCACCTCCGCCATCCGCCGCACCAGCTTGCGGTCGCCGTCAAAATGGCTCTTGACCTCGACTACCAACGGCACCCGGCCGGCGACGAGGGTGCAGAGGTCGCCAAGCGACATCATGCGCTCGCCCGTGTTCTTGAAGTTGACCGCCTTCAGCTCCGCCGCCGTTTTTTCGAGCAGGGCGCCGGAACCTTCGGTCAGGCGGCCGAGCGCATCGTCGTGATGCACCATGGCCTCGCCATCTGATGTCAACTGGATATCGACCTCAATGGCGAAATTGCCCGCGATCGCCGCCTGCACCGCGCCCGGCATGTTCTCGACGATGCCGCGCGAAATGTCGTGCAGGCCGCGATGGGCGACCGGCCGCGCCGTCAGCCAGGCGGGCGCGCGCATGGATCAGGAAACTTCAAACACGCCTTCGACCTCGACCGCCGCATCGGCCGGCAGCGAGGCGACGCCGACGGTGGTACGGGCGTGGCGGCCCTTGTCGCCGAAGGCCGCAACCATCAGGTCGGAAGCGCCGTTCAGCACCTTGGGCCCGTCGAGGAAGTCCGGCGCGGAATTGACGAAGCCGCCGAGCCGGACCACGCGCACGACCTTGTCGAGGTCGCCAAGCGCGGCCTTGATCTGCGCCAGCAGATTCACCGCGCAACCCTTTGCCGCCTCATAGCCTTGCTCGGTGGTGACGCCGGCGCCCAGTTTGCCTTTGGCGATCAGCTTGCCTTCGGCATTGGCGCAAACCTGGCCCGAAACGAACAGCAAGTTGCCGGACCGGACGAACCCGACGTAATTCGCGATGGCGGCGCGCGGCTCGGGCAGCGAAATGCCCTGTTCCGTCAGTTTTTGTTCGACCGTACCCGCCATGTTCCGTCCCCATGTGAATTTCACTGTTTCGCTACCGTTCATGTGAGGTAGCGCATATTGTTTCGCGCATCGCAACGTTACATGCAAGCGAGGGCGGGGCTGCGAAGAGAGCGGCCCTTGGACGATGAATTAACGCATTTTCGTGAAGCCGCCCCAGTTGCGGCGCAATAGGGCGGCCAGTATTGTAACGAATCTTCCACATTCAGGGAAAACACATGGTTCGCCTGCGCGCCTCTCGCGGTTTGCTGCTGACAATTGCCACCATTGCGGTCGGATCGGGCTTTGCGGGCGGACCAGCCGTTGCGGCGGCGAGCGGTACCTTTCTCTCGCATCAGGCGCTGTATGAGCTGAGCCTGGTCAGATCGCGCGGCGCCAATGCCATCAATGCCGCGCGCGGGCGCATCCTCTACAATTTTTACGGTAGCGCCTGCGAAGGCTACACGTCGGAATTTCGCCAGGTGTCCGAGCTGAACAGCGGCGAGGGCAAGATGACGCTGAGCGACCTGCGCTCGACCTCGTGGGAAGACGGCGCGGGAAAAAGCTACCGCTTCAAGATCGATACGCGGATGAACGATTCCAACGCGCCGCCGGTCGACGGCACGGCCGAGCGCTCCGGCGACCACATCACGGTCAAGCTGAAGCAGCCGGTGGCAAAGACCTTCAACCTCGAAGGCAATATCGTTTTCCCGACCGAGCAGATCCACAAGATCATCGATGCGGCGCGCGCCGGAAAGTCGCTGCTCGAGCTCACCGTCTATGACGGCTCGGACAATGGCGAAAAAGTCTACAACACGCTGTCCGTAATCGGCCAGCCGATCCCCGGCGACCGCAGCATTGCCTCGCCCGATCCCTCCACTGCCAACGACCGGATGAAGGCGCTGACGCGCTGGCCGGTGACGGTGAGCTATTACGACCGCGACGCGCAAGCCAAGGACGGCGAGCAGACGCCGGTCTATGCAATGTCATTCGAGCTGTTCGAGAACGGCGTGTCGCGGGCGCTGGTGCTGGACTACAATGACTTTGTGATTTCAGGCGCGCTCGGAAAGTTCGATGTGAAGGATTCCAAGCCGTGTAAATGACGGCGCGGGACCCGCAAATGGCAGTCCCATCGCTTCCCTACGTCGCGGTTCCCGAATCCTTCAAATTGCCGCCTGGCAAGAACTTTGGCGGCACCGCGGGCGTCGCCTTCAATTCCAGGGGCAACATCTTCGTCATCCATCGCGGACCGATGCCGCTGATGGAATTCGATCCTGATGGTCATTTCATCCGCGGCTTCGGCGACGGCATGTTTGACCGGCCGCACGGCCTGCGGATCGACGCCCAGGACAACATCTGGGCGACCGACGTCGCGGCCAATCTCGTCTACAAATTCAATCCGTCGGGGCGGATTGAGATGGTGCTTGGCGTCAAGGGCCACACCGGCGAGTGGCACCCGTTCCGGCATCTGCGGCTGTTCCACGAACCCAACGAAGCCGTGGTCGGGCCATCAGGCGATATCTTCGTGCTTCAGGGGCACGGCAAGGGCGACTCGCGCGTCCTGAAGTTCGACAAGGACGGCACGTTCATCAAGACCTGGGGCGGCAAGGGCAGGGGGCCGGGCGAGTTCGATCTGCCGCACTCGCTGGTGTTCGACGCGCAAGGGCTGCTCTACATCGCCGACCGCAACAACGCGCGCATCCAGGTGTTCGATGCCGACGGCACCTACATCCGCGAGTCGCAGCATCCCGGCCCGCCGTGCGGGCTGTTCATGGGCACCGACCAGCACATCTGGCTCGCGCACGGCCACACCGGAGAGATCATGAAGCTCGATCTCCACGGCAAGGTCGTGGGGATCATCGAAGGCGGCGGCGTCGGCAAGACGCTCGGAAAATACGGCGAGGCCCACTACATCGCGATCAGCCCGCGCGACGAGATTTTTGTCGCGGATACGCTGAACTGGCGCGTGCAGAAATATGTGAGGGAGTAGGGCAGGCAGGCCGAGAGCGCTTTCCTCCGTCATTGCGAGCGAAGCGAAGCAATCCATAGCGCCACGCTGGGATAGATGGATTGCTTCGTCGCTGCGCTCCTCGCAATGACGGTCGGGGCTTAATCCGGCACGGACTCCTCGTTCGCCTTCGACGGTCCCTCGTAGGAAATCCCGCGGATCACGGCGGCATTCCCGAACTTCTTCCGCAGATCATCCATCGCGCGTTCGGCATAGGCCGAACGGCGGTCGAGCATGTCGGAATCATCAGCTTGCGAGCCCGGCTTGAGCGCGCTGACGCCGGTGCCCATCAGGCGGAAGGCGGTGCCGTCGATTTCCTTCGCCAGCAGTTCACGGGAGATGGCAAAGATCTTTGCCGCCAATTGGGTCGGCGACTGGATCGATTGCGAACGCGTGCGCTGGCGGAAATCGGCGGTCTTCAGCTTGAGCGTGATCGTCGTCCCCGAAAGCTCGCCGTTCTTGAGCCGTGCCGAAACCTTTTCCGACAGCTTCCACAGCAGCCTTTCGAGGGTCGCGAAATCGCGGATGTCGGTCTCAAAGGTAGTCTCCGCGGAAATCGTCTTGGCGCCGCGGTCGGCCACCACGAGGCGGTCGTCGATGCCGCGCGCCAGCCGCCACAGCCGGCGGCCTTCGCCGCCGAACTGCTTCATCAGTTCGTTCTCGTCGGCGCGCTGAAGGTCGGCGATGATGCGGAAGCCGCGCTGGATCAGCTTTTCCTGCGTCGCGGGTCCGACGCCAAAGATGAACCCGACCGGCTTTTCCGCCAGCATCTCGCGCGCCTCGTCCTGGTCGAGCGCGGCAAAGCCGCGGGGCTTGTCGAGGTCGGAGGCGATCTTTGCCAGAAATTTGTTGCAGGACAGGCCGACGGAGACGGTGATGCCGACATTGCGCTCGACGTCGCGAGCAAATTTCGCCAGCACTTTGGCGGGGATCATGCCGTGCACGCGCTGGGTGCCGGCAAGATCGAGGAAGGCCTCGTCGATCGAGAGCGGCTCGACCAGCGGCGTCAACGCCTGCATGGCATGGCGCACCTCGCGGCCGACGCGAACGTATTTGGCCATGTTCGGCGGGATCACGGCCGCATGGGGGCAGAGCGCGAGCGCCTTGAACATCGGCATCGCCGAGCGCACGCCGTAGGTGCGCGAGATATAGCAGGCCGCCGACACCACGCCGCGCTTGCCGCCGCCGATGATCACGGGCTTGTCGGCAAGCTCCGGATTGTCGCGCTTTTCGACGGTGGCGTAGAACGCGTCGCAATCGATGTGCGCGAGCGTGAGCTGCGGCAGCGCACGATGGCGGACAAGGCGAGGGGAGCCGCAATGGCTGCATCGCTTCACCTTGATATCGAGATCAGCGAGGCAATCCCGGCAAAAGCAGCGCGGACCGTCCACCGCTGGCAGCGCCGCACTCACGGCACGTCGCGTTCCCAGGCGGGATCGCAGAGCACCTGATGGGCGGCCGCCACATTGGTCGGATGCAGCTTTGCAGCGTCCGAAAAGGCCTTCACGGTTGCGTCATCGCGCATCACGAAATCCAGCACGCTGGCGAGGAACTTGGGATCGGACGCGGACTTGCGCAGCGTGTCCGGCCCGATGCCGGTTTCGGCCAGGAAGAGGCCCAGCCGCTCGGGGTCGCCAGCGATGAAGGACAATGCCTGAATCGCAACGATTTCAGCAACTTCGCGGGGGTTGTGAACAGGCTTTTTCAACAGACGATTTGCCTTTCCGTTAACTTCTGGGCTCTACTTTGCGAACCATCATGCCCGAGTCTCGCAAAACTGTTCAAGCAAGTGGAAACCACACCGCAGAAAGACGGTACTCGGGTTTAACGGGTTAGAGCGAATCTGGCGCTAGTTTGAATTCACATTTCGACAGTCCGGCGGCGGTGCGGAGGCATCGTGGTCCGGGCCTGTTTCCTTAAGGCGAGGGAGGGACGGGATGGCTAAAACCGTCCTGATCGTGGAGGACAACGAGCTCAACATGAAGCTGTTTCGCGACCTGTTGGAAGCGCACGGCTATCAGACCTCGGGCACCAGCAACGGTGTCGAGGCGCTCGACCTCGTGCGCAAGCTGCGGCCCGATCTCGTGCTGATGGATATCCAGTTGCCGCAGGTTTCCGGTCTCGAAGTCACGCGCTGGATCAAGGACGATCCGGAGCTGCGCGCCATCCCCGTGGTCGCCGTCACCGCTTTTGCGATGAAGGGCGACGAGGAGCGGATTCGGGAAGGCGGCTGCGAAGCTTATTTGTCCAAACCGATTTCGGTCGGAAAGTTCATCGAAACGGTAAGGCGTTTTATCGGGTAGGAGTTGCGTTTCGATGTCTGCGCGTATTCTGGTCGTCGATGATATTCCCGCCAACGTAAAGCTATTGGAAGCACGCCTGTCGGCGGAATATTTCGACGTGCTGACCGCCAGCAACGGCGCCGAGGCGCTGCAAATTTGCGCGCGCGCCGAATGCGACATCGTCCTGCTCGACGTCATGATGCCCGACATGGACGGCTTCGAGGTTTGCCGCCGGCTGAAGTCCAATCCGGCGACCCACTTCATTCCCGTCGTGATGGTCACCGCGCTCGACAGCCCGGCCGATCGC
Organism: Bradyrhizobium lablabi; assembly: GCF_018129385.1. Taxonomy (GTDB): domain Bacteria; phylum Pseudomonadota; class Alphaproteobacteria; order Rhizobiales; family Xanthobacteraceae; genus Bradyrhizobium; species Bradyrhizobium lablabi_C. Next base: position 60,279 of record NZ_JAFCLN010000017.1, on the reverse strand, counting down.
GTGCGCGGCCTGGAAGCCGGCGCCGACGATTTTCTCACCAAACCCGTCTCCGACGTCGTCCTGATCGCGCGCGTGCGTTCGCTGACGCGGCTGAAGATGATGACCGACGAATTGCGCATGCGCGCCATCACCTCGCTCGAGATCGGCATGGAAGCCCCCGAGCGCAGCGCGGTCAATGACACCGGCAAGAGCGGCCGCATCCTGCTGGTCGACGACAGGCCGTCGTCCTATGAGCGGCTGGCGCCGATGCTGGCGGCCGAACACCATGTCGATGTCGAGACCGACCCGGCGCAGGCGCTGTTCCAGGCCGCCGAGGGCAATTACGATCTGCTGATCGTCTCGCTCAGCCTCGACAATTTCGATGGCCTTCGGCTGTGCAGCCAGGCGCGCTCGCTGGAACGCACGCGGCAGGTGCCGATCCTGGCGATTTCCGATGCCGACAACAATGCGCGGCTGCTGCGCGGGCTCGAGATCGGCGTCAACGACTATCTGCTGCGTCCCGTCGACAGGAATGAACTTTTGGCGCGGGCGCGCACGCAGATCAGGAAACGCCGCTACACCGATCATCTGCGCGACAATGTGCAGAACTCGATCGAGATGGCGATCACGGATGCGCTCACCGGACTGCATAACCGCCGTTACATGGAAAGCCATCTGACGACGCTGGCCGAGCAGGCTTCCGCCCGCGGCAAGCCGCTCGCGCTGATGTTGCTCGACGTCGACTACTTCAAGAAGATCAACGACAATTACGGCCACGATGCCGGCGACGACGTGCTGCGCGAGTTCGCCGTGCGCATCCGCAAATCGATCCGCGGCATCGATCTGGCCTGCCGCTATGGCGGCGAGGAATTCGTGATCGTGATGCCGGAAACCGACCTGCATGTCGCCGGCATGGTCGCCGAACGGCTGCGCCGCTCGATCGCGAGCGAGCCTTTTGCCGTCCACAAGGGCGCCAGTCGCATCGAGGTCACGATCTCGATCGGTCTTTCGACGCTCGACCGCAAGGGCGAGCCGGTCGCCGATGTGCTCAAGCGCGCTGACACCGCGCTCTACCGCGCCAAGCGCGACGGCCGCAACCGCGTGGTATCGGCGGCGGCATAGGGTGAAATAGTTTGTCGTCATTCCCCGCGAAGGCGGGGAATCCAGTACGCCGCGGCCTCTCGATTAGTCACGGACTTCTCTGGAATACTGGATCGCCCGCCTTCGCGGGCGATGACGGCTTTTATGCGGACGCTCGCATTTCTCCGCGCTGCTTCACCGCATCATACGCCATTCGCTTGAACTCGAATCCGAACGGGTGGGTGAACGCCATCTGCCGCTGCGCCATCATCACGCCTGCCATGTTGTGCCGCAGTGAAATCCACCATTGGGTGCCGGCGACGCCGCCCCAATAGAACTCGCCGGCTGCGTCGGGATGGTCGAACGGTCCGGGCTTGAGGATCAGACCGCCGGCAAGTCCATGCGCCCGGCCGGGCTGTTCACCGAGCAGCGCAAAGCGGATCCATTGGCCGTCCGGCAGTTGGTTGCTCATCATCTGCGCGATCGTCTCGGGCTTGAGCAGCGTCGGACCGCCGGGCAGCAGGCTGCGAATCAGCGCCACCATGTCGGGCATGGTCGAGACAAGGCCACCACCGCCGTTGAGCCGCGCGATCGGGCGCAAATAGGCGCCGGGGAACGGTGCGTTGTCCGTGCGGGTGAGGCCCGGCTTCATCGGCTCCATCAGGTCGGCGCCGGCGTAATACGCAACGAAGCGGGTCTGATCCTTTTCCGGCACCACAAAGCCGGTATCGACCATTCCGAGCGGGTCGAAGATGCGTGCCTTGATGAAGGCGTCGAAGCGCTGTCCGCTGATGACTTCAATCAGCCGCGCGACCACGTCGATCGCGAGCGAATATTCCCAGGACGTGCCGGGATGATAGATCAGCGGCAGGTCGGCCAGCACGTCGACCATCTGCGCCAGCGTCGCGTTGGGATTGTGCACGCCGCGCTCGTTGAGCGCCTTGAAGATGGCGGTGCCGGGGTCGAAGACGCCGTAGCTGAGCCCCGCGCTGTGGCTCAGCAACTGGCGAATGGTGATCGAACTTTTCGCCGGCTCAACGTCGTCGATCGAGGTTGCGCCCGAACGCAACACCTTCCGGTTTCCAAGCTGCGGGATGAATTTCTCGATCGGATCGTCGAGGCCGAGCTTGCCTTCCTCGTGCAGCAGCAGGGCCGCGCAGGAGGTCACCAGCTTGGTGTTGGAGAAAATGCGGAAGATGTGATCGGCGCGCAGCGGTATTTTCGCTTCCTTGTCGGCCCAGCCGACACAATTGACGTCGACGAGATCGCGGCCGGCGAGGACGGCCCAGGAGATGCCGGAGTGCAGGTCGTTATCGATGTAGCGCTGCATAGCTGCTCGTGCCGGTTTGAAATCGTAACCGGCAGCGGTCACCGTCAAGTCTTCCATGTTCGTTTCCCTCGTGCCGCCGCGACAATGCCGCCGGACGGAATACGGTTACTCTGTTTGGATTCTGACTAGCAGCTTTGGACCGCCGCAGGGAAGGGCGTCAGCCGCTCACCGTTACACCGGCATTCTTCAATAGCACGCGAGCGGCCTCCCTGGCTGCGCGCGCCATCGCCGGATCGTCGCGCACCAGGTTCTGGGCGATCGAACCGTCGACCAGAAGCGCTAGCTGCGTAGCAAGACCCTCGGGATCGGCGACGCCAAGCTGGTTCAGGAGATCGCGAAACCACAGCCTGCGGCTTTCCTTGAAGGCGACGGCGATCTTCTTGACGGACTTGTCCTCGGCGCCGAGTTCGGCGACCGCATTGACGAACGGGCAGCCGCGAAAACCCTTGCTGGCAAAGCCGCGCTCCAGCCGGTCGAAGGTACCGAGAATTTGCTCGGCGGGCGGCTTGTCGGAAGAACCGGGCTGCACGAAGCGGCGTCCGAGATAGGCCGATATCAGCGCGTCCTTGGAAGGAAAGTGGTTGTAGAGCGTGCGCTTGGAGATGCCGACTTCGGCTGCGATCGTGTCCACGCCGATGGCGCGAATGCCTTGCAAATAGAACAGCTTGTCGGCGGTCTCGAGGATCCGCTCCTTCATATCGGGCTTTTTCTGCACGGATGCCATGCGCTGAACGGGATGAGTTTGCCTTGACGCAACAGCATAGCCCAATTACACAGGTCTGTGTAATCTAAATATTCAAAAAGCGCAGGTCGAATTTTTCGATGTGCGGCAATCGGGAGAACAACAACAATGCCCTTGCTGCAAGTCCTGCGTCCCACGCTCCCCATTCTGATCGGCGCCTCCATCATGCTCACCCTGAGCATGGGTCTGCGGCAGTCGCTTGGCATATTTCTACAGCCGCTGACTCACGACATCAGGATATCGGTCTCCGACTTCACGCTGGCGCTCGCGGTGCAAAACCTTGCCTGGGGGTTTTTGCAGCCGCTCGCTGGCGCCATGACTGTTCGCTACGGCTTTCGCCCGATCATGCTGGTCGGCTCGCTGATGTACATTGCGGGCCTTGCGCTGATGGCAAGCGCGCAGGGGATGCTCAGCGTGATGATCGGTGGCGGCGTGCTGATCGGGATCTCGCTCGCCTGTACCGCTGCCGCGATCGCGATGTCGGTGGCGGCGCGAGCAGTGCCCGACACGGTGCGGAGCACGGTGCTCGGCATCGTCTCGGGGGCGGGATCGCTGGGCGCACTGTTGTCGGCGCCGATCGGCCAGATGCTCAACGAAGGCTATGGCTGGCGGATCGGGCTCGCCGGCTTTGTAGTCCTTTCGGTGGCGATGCTTCCGGCGGCCTGGTACGCGGGCCGCGTCGACAGGATTCCACTGCCGCCCAAGTCCGCCGATGACATCGGGGACACCTCGGCGGCTGTGGCGACGAAGATCGCGTTTTCGAATGCGTCCTTCGTGGTGATGACGCTGGCCTATTTCGTCTGCGGCATGCAGCTCGTCTTCCTCACCACGCATCTGCCGTCTTACCTACAGATCTGCGGCCTCGATCCGATGCTGAGCGCGCAGACGCTCGGCATGATCGGCGGCTTCAACGTGATCGGCAGCCTGTTCTTCGGCTGGGCCGGCCAGCGCTGGAACAAGCTTGCGCTGCTCGGGATGATCTACATCCTGCGCTCGATCGCGCTTGCCTGGTATTTCATGCTGCCGGCAACACCCGCCACCACGCTGCTGTTCGGCGCGATCATGGGCTTCCTCTGGATGGGGGTCGGGCCGCTGGTCGCGGGCGCGGTCGCCGAAATGTTCGGATTGAAGTGGCAGGCCATGATCCAGGGCCTCGCCTTCATGAGCCATCAGGTCGGAAGCTTCCTCGGCGCCTATGGCGGCGGGCTGATCTACGACTCGCTCGGCTCCTATACGATGGCATGGCGGATCGGCGTCGCGCTGGGCCTTGCCGGCGGCATCATCCAGGTCGCTTTCGCGCTGATCCGGCCAAGTCAGCCGCCGATGTTGCGGCCGGCTTGAAGCCCCGCTCAACGGAGCTCCCGCCCGCCGGCGAGCTCTTTAGTTCATAGGAACTAATCCATAGGGGTGTAGCGGGACGCCATGTGGGTAAGTTCGGGCGACGCGGTCGGTCTGCCTGATTTTGCGCCCGTGGCGCTGGCGCTTGGATGGACTACTCTTTTTTCGCCGTAATTTCAGAGTGTTACGTGCCGTCCTGGGCGTCCCGAGCGGTGCAGCGGCCTATTTGTGAATCCGGCTTTCGGAATAACGCGAAGTCCCGACCGGGACATCGCTGATGCAAGACTGTCTGCCAAGGCCCGGCGAGTTATCCCATTGTAAAGACAAGCAACCTTTGTTGCTGTATGTTTCAGGTGGGGTTTGGCAGAGGGGGCTCGCTTGAGAATGCGCGAAGTATTCATCGGAGCGGCTGCTGTAGTATGTCGTGTGAGCCTGCTGTACCGACTTATATCCTGGAAAAAGGCGGCCTTTTCCGCGAAGGCCTGCGCTTAATACTATCCAATACACGTTTCAGCCCGCAAGGTTGTGCAACCGAATTGAACAACCTTGCTGACGTTCCCTGCGACAGGCCGGCTCTGTTCATCGTCGGCCTGGGTGAGAACGAAGAGACGATTTGCAGCAGGATCCGCGACCAGTATCCGTTGGCTGTCGTCGTCGCGGTGGCCGATGAAAGCAATCCCGAATTGCTCGCCAATGCACTGGACGATGGGGCAAGCGCCGCGCTGTTCAGTTCCGTCAGCCCGGACGCATTCCTCAACACGCTTCGGGCGGTCATCAATGAAGGGCTCGTGCTGATTGATGCACGCCTGTGGTCGCTCGAGATCCAGCCCAAGGCCGAGGAGCGGCTGGCGCCTTCGCTCCCGAATGAAATCCTGTTGATGCCTGCCAGCGAACCCCAGGGAGGCAGGCAATTGTCGTCGCGAGAGGTCGCCATACTGGAGCGGATCGTCCGGGGAGATTCCAACAAGCATGTCGCGCGCTTCTTCAACATCGCAGAGCCGACCGTGAAGGCGCACGTCAAGGCCATCCTGAGAAAGATAGGTGCCAGCAATCGCACCCAGGCAGCGATGTGGGCGGTGAATCAGGGGCTGTTCGAAAATCAGTATGGCGCGTCGAGCCTGCCGTTGCTGGTGGACAACAACACGGACCGCTAGAGGACGCCGGATCCCGCTGCGGGTGCCGGGGGCCGGCGCATCATGGCTGAACCTCGTCAATGACGCGGCGCAGCGCCGCGCGCGCTTCGCGCCGGTCGAGTTCACGGGCCAGCGCCTCGCCAGCCCTGCTGTTTGGGTCGGAATAAAACCCTGCCTGTTGGACAGGCTCGCCGGCGGTCCTTGTCATCGTACAGCCGCCGATCAGGATGGTGAGCAACATGATGGCGGGCGGCGCCGCAAGTACGAGGTACGGCACCGCCCGGTACACGATCATTTCGGTGGCTCGGCTTCCCTGGCCGCGAGCTTGTCACGGAAGGACTCGCAGAGCCGGCGCACCTCGTCGGTCGCGCTCGAGCAGGATTCGATCTCGGTGAACATGCGCTTGCCTTCCTTGCGGTAGCGCGCCGCCGTGGCCTTGATGTCCGCGAGCATGGCGGAGGCAGACGCCGTGAGCTGCTCGGTGCGCTGCACCATCTCTCTCACGACGTCTCCCATCGTCTCGATTTCCTTGGCAGTCTCCTCATATTCCTTGACGATCGCCTCAGCCGAGAGTTTGCCGATCTCGGTGACGTCGTCGCGATGGCTGACATAGTCCGGGACCCGCGGCGCAAGGGCCGTCCGCGGCAGGAAATCCAGCGCCTGAACGCGCGGCTGACTCTGCTGAACCGCGTCCCGAACCTCGCCTTCGAGCCGGCTGGCATCGAAGGGTTTCACCACACCGTTCTGTTGTGTTCGCATGATTTTACTCTCCTAATGAAAGATGGCTTTGAGATTGGGCATAAATTGCCGGCCAGTTGTCAGGCCATACATCTCGGGCTTGAGACGCATTTCAGCCTGACAAGTCTGGAATGTGCTCCCTTCCACTTGGCCGAAAACCGCTAGCTGAAGCTGTCAGGTGCGCCGCTTCACGGGTCATCGCGACCCCGCGCGCAATTTTGGGATCTCGTCCCAAATGCGCTTGCCGCACCCAAGACATTGGTACACCTGAACGGTGTTGCCGCGCCGGGGGTCGAGAAACGAAAAAATCAGGCGGGAGAGCGCCGTACAATGCGGGCAGCGACGCCGCCCATTGCAGGTGAGCGGGTCGTTCGTGAGTCGGCCGATTTCGATCATGGCTTGCCACCACCACCAGCGCGCCTCCAGCCAGGATTGCGTTGCGCTGGATTGATCGTGGCGAAGCGGGTGGAAATGCGTCTTTTCGCCGGAGCTTGTTGACTAGCCCCTCGGGACTAGCTCTGTGCGCGCAGGCTTGGGGGGAGTGCACTACCGAAAGGGTAGGCCTCGGCGCGGAAGGTATTACGCCCGCCAGTGTGACCGCCAAAACAAGAACGGGGCCCTAAGGCCCCGTCGCAGTCAGTAGTATTTCCGCTATCTTACTTGATCTTGGCTTCGCGGAATTCGACGTGCTTGCGCGCGACCGGGTCGTACTTCTTCTTGACGAGCTTGTCGGTCATGGTGCGCGAATTCTTCTTGGCGACGTAATAGAAGCCGGTGTCCGCCGAGGAAACGAGCTTGACCTTGATGGTGACCGCTTTGGCCATGGTAAAAACCTCGAAATGTAGGGAATCCGTAGCCGGCCAATCGGCCCGCATTTGGCCGGCAACCTAGCGTCTGACAGCCCAAAGTCAAGGTTTTCGAGGCTAAAACCGGCTCAATTGCCACCAATTAAGCCTGAAACCGGCGTTTTTTTCGCGCCGGAGCTATGATCTCGGCCTGGAATCCGGCGGGCATTCCTTGCGGACGACCATCGGCTTGTCACCGCTCTGCACCGTCGGCGCCGCCGAGTTGGACCCGCCGGCGTCCGGCAGGATGGCGCTCTTGCCAACATCCATCGAGTTGTGGGTCTTTTCTTCGCCCTGGCCGGACGTCGCGGCCGAGCCGGTCGTGCAGCTTGTCTCCGGCTTTTCGCTCGACGGGCCGGACGGCTGCGCCAGCGAAGCAGTCGACATCAGACAGGCCGCTGCAATCGCGGCTGCGAGGCGATAGGTCACGATGCTCTCCAGGATTTGTCCTCACTCCGGAAGGGCAACGTGACGTCCGATCGATTGTTCCGGCTTTAAGGTCAGGCCTCGAAGAAGCGGTTCTTTGGCCGCGGCAGGCCGAGATTTTCGCGCAGTGTCTTGCCTTCATATTCGGTGCGGAAAATCCCGCGCCGTTGCAGCTCCGGTACGACCTTGTCGACAAAATCATCCAGCCCCTGCGGCAGGAACGGGAACATGATGTTAAAGCCGTCGCTGCCGCGGCTCATCAGCCATTCCTCCATCTGGTCGGCGATGGTTTTTGGCGTGCCGACAAAGGCGAGCCCGCCATAGCCGCCGACGCGCTGGGCGAGCTGGCGCACGGTGAGCTTGTCGCGTGCGGCGACATCGACGAGGCGCTGGCGGCCGCTCTTGCTGGCATTGGTCTCGGGGATCGGCGGCAACTGGCCATCCGGATCGAAGCCGGAGGCGTCGGTGCCGAGCTGCACCGACAGCGAGGCGATCGCCGAGTCGTAGTGCACCATGCTGTCGAGCTTTGCGCGCTTCTCTTTGGCTTCCTCGACGCTGTCGCCGACCACCACGAACGCGCCCGGCAGGATTTTCAGATGCTCGGGGTTGCGGCCGGCCTTTTCCGCGCGGCCCTTGATGTCGGCATAGAGTTTTTGGGCATCGGCGAGGCTGCCGCCGCCGGTAAACACCGCTTCCGCGGTTTCCGCCGCGAGCTGCCTGCCGTCGTCGGACGCGCCGGCCTGCACGATCACCGGCCAGCCCTGGACGGGGCGGGCGATATTCAGCGGCCCACGCACGGACAAGTATTTGCCCTTGTGGTTGAGCACGTGCATCTTCGCCGGATCGAAATACAGGCCCGCCTCGACGTCGCGCACGAACGCATCGTCGGCGAAGGAATCCCAGAGACCCGTGACGACGTCGTAGAACTCGCGGGCTCGTCTGTAGCGCTCGGCGTGCTCCATGTGATCGTCGAGGCCGAAATTCAGCGCGGCATCCGGATTGGACGTGGTGACGATGTTCCAGCCGGCGCGTCCATCAGAGATATGGTCGAGCGAGGCAAAGCGGCGAGCGACGTGATAGGGCTCGTCGAAGGTGGTCGATCCGGTCGCGATCAGGCCGATGTGTTCGGTGGCGCCTGCCAGTGCCGACAGCAGCGTGAACGGCTCGAACGAGGTCACGGTGTGGCTGCGCTTGAGCGCATTGACCGGCATGTTCAGCACGGCCAGGTGATCGGCCATGAAGAAGGCGTCGAATTTTCCGGCCTCGAGTTTCCGGATCAGTTGTTTCAGACGCGAAAAGTTGAAGTTGGCGTCAGGCCACGCCCCGGGATAGCGCCATGCGCCGGTATGGATCGAGACCGGCCGCATGAATGCGCCGAGTTTGAGTTGACGCTTTTCCATTGCCCCGTTTTCCGTGGTTGATGTTGTTGGCGAAGAGATAGGGAGGCGACCGCGGTCCCGCCATTGGGGCGAAGCGGGAAGGATTTTGCAATTTATTGGGCGTGCGGAGGATTTTCGCCGTCATTGCGAGCGAAGCGAAGCAATCCAGCTTTGCCCCAGCCGGAAAGCTGGATTGCTTCGTCGCTTGGCTTCCTCGCGATGACGGGGAGAGGGCGGTGCCTATTGCGGGGCCTGACCGGCCAGTAGCGTCTTCTGGATCAACCGGTTGACGCCGCGGTTCCAGGAATAGTTCGCACCTATCTGAAGGTCCGTCTGCTTATTGAAAATCACCGCGCCGTCGCGCGCGCTGCGGACCTGAACGCCGACGGCGTATTCGGTTCTGCTGATGCGCTTGATGATTCCGGTCAGGGACTGATCCGCGCCAAGCGTCAGGGCGATGCCGGCGTCGCAGCCGTTGCAATTCCGCAGCGACCGTCGCTTGACGGGGTCGGCATCGGCGGTGCTGACATCGACAAGGTCATAGCGACCGGATTGAGCAATCAACTGCCGGGCCTCGCTGGTCGCGCGCTTCAATTCGGCGGTATCAACAGGCGTTTCCTCGACGATCCCGCTTCCGCCGCTGAAATCCTCGAGCTCGAACTCGAATATGGCGAGTTTGACCGGACCGGACGTCTGGGCTCTTGCCGCGAGTGGGATTGTCAGGGCCGCGAAGAACAACGCGATGCCGGCAAATCGTGCGGCCCGATCGCGAAGCGTCAGACGATTGATGCACATGGGTTGCACCGATCGGTTGAAAGGGATGGACCAGGCTACCACGACCTCGGCCGGATTGTCGATCAGACGAGACAAGGCGAGGGAACAGTCGCGCCCGCGCGGCAGCGCATCACTTACGCCCCGAGCACGTCCTTCTGCATCTTGCCGCCGTAGAAGTGGAAGAACGGCACCGGCGCATCATGGCGCAAAGGGCCGGTGGCGAGGCGGCGGTCGAGTTCGGCGAGAACGTTCTTCGTCATGGCATGCGCGTCCGCCAGCGGTTGTGAGCCGATTTCGACCCAGACCAATTCGACCAGTTCGGCATCGGCATGCACCACGCCCTCGACGCGATGGGCGATGGCGGAAGCATCTGCCGTGAAGAAGCGGGTATCGAAGCGGCGCACGCGGCCGGGCGGGGTGATCGCACGCGCGATCAGGAACAGGCTGGAGGGGTCGGGCAACAGGCCCGCATCGGCAAACGGCTTCCAGGCTCCTTCGAGCTTGCCCGGTTTTTCCACCTTGCGGCCAAGGCACAGGCCGGTTTCCTCGCAGGCTTCGCGGATCGCGGCGTTCGCCAGCGCGCGGGCGCGGCCCGGCGTGATCTTCGGGCTGCCCTTGAGCAGGTTTGCTTCCAGCTCCTTGCTGATGGGAGCTGCGACCGGCACGCGATTGTCCGACGTATCGACGCGGCCGCCCGGGAAGACGTACTTGCCCGGCATGAACACCACCTTGTCGTGGCGCTTGCCGACCAGAACCTTCGGCTTTTCTCCGGAGCGATCGATCAGGATCAGCGTCGCGGCATCCTTCGGCCGGAAATAGGGATGGTGGTCGGCTTCCTTTTCTTCTTTCACTTCTTGCTTGGCGACCGCGGCATCTTCCGTCATTTCCATCCCCGTTTTTATATATCTTGTTCCTATACCGGCGGGACGCCGTCCGGCGGATTTTCGTCAAAGCCGTGCATGCGCAGCGCCCATTGCAGGCCGACCACCGCGCCCTTGACCGGTTGCAGCAGCAACAGCGACAGCACGAGCGTGAGTGGCAGATAGATGGCAAGCTGTAGCCAGACCGGCGGCGCAAAATTGGTCTCGATCGATAGCGCCAGCGGCACCACGATGTGGCCGACGATCACGATCACGAGATAGGCGGGCAAATCGTCGGCGCGGTGCGGGGTGAAGTCGAGCCCGCACACCGAGCAATTGTTGTCGACCTTCAGGAAGGCGCGAAACAGTTTTCCCTCGCCGCAGCGCGGGCAGCGGCAGCGAAAGCCGCGCTTCATCGCGGTCCAGAGGTCGCGTTTCTCGACCGCGCCGGTTTCGCGCGTCCAGACGACTGTTTTGGGGTTCACCCTTTCCATGGCTGGCCCTTCTTTGACTTGCCGCGCCTTGGCTTGGGCGGCTTGCGATCTTTCTTGCGTGGCTTCTTGTCGGCGCGCGCCTTCCTGTCACGCTCCGACCGCAGCATCTTGCGTTTGCTGTCGCGCTTGTGGCCGCGCCGCTCGACCGTGCCTTCGGACAGGAGTTCGAACCGCAGCGCGCCGGCCACTGGAGCTGCTTCTACCAGACGCACGTCGACGACGTCACCCAACCGGTGCATGGCACCGCTGCGCGAGCCGACCAGCGCGTGGCGCGTCTCGTCATAGTTGAAATATTCGGTGCCGAGGGTGCGGATCGGCACCAGCCCGTCGGCGCCGGTATCTTCCAGTTTTACGAACAGCCCGGCGCGCGTGACGCCGGAGATGCGGCCCTGGAAGCTGGCGCCGATCTTGTCGGCGAGGAAATGCGCGATCAGCCGGTCGGTGGTCTCGCGCTCGGCCTTCATGGCGCGGCGCTCGGTCATCGATATCTGCGCGGCGACCTCGGCGAGTTGTTCCAGTGTTTCGTCCTGCGGCAGCGCGCCGTCGCCGAGCCCAAGCGCGCGGATCAGCGCGCGGTGCACGACGAGATCGGCATAGCGCCGGATCGGCGAGGTGAAATGCGCATAGCGCCGTAAGTTCAGGCCGAAATGGCCGTAATTCTCGGCGGAATATTCCGCCTGCGCCTGCGAGCGCAACACCACCTCGTTCACCAGCGGTTCGTGGTCTTCGCCCTTGACCTGCGCCAGCACGCGGTTGAACACCGCCGGCCGCAACGCGCCGGCCTTGGCGAAGTTCATGTCGAGCGTCTTCAGGAATTCCTGGAGGTTGTGAACTTTTTCCTGGGTCGGCTCGTCGTGCACGCGGTAGATCAGCGGCAGGCCCTTTTTCTCGAGCATCTCCGCCGCCGCCACGTTGGCGAGGATCATGAACTCCTCGATCAGCTTGTGCGCGTCGAGCCTGTCAGGGACGATCACGCGATCGACCGTGCCGTCGGACTTCAAAAGGATCTTTCGTTCGGGCAGATCGAGGTCGAGCGGATCACGCTCGTCTCGCGCCTTTTTGACCAACTCATAGGCGGTCCAAAGGGGCTTCAGGATCGGATCGAGCAGGGGGCCGGTGGTGTCGTCAGGCCTGCCGTCGATCGCGGCCTGCGCCTGCGCGTAAGCCAGTTTGGCGGCCGAGCGCATCAGCACGCGATGAAAACTGTGCGAGCGCTTGCGGCCGTCATTACCGATCACGAGGCGCACGGCGAGCGCGCCGCGCGGCTCGCCCGGCACCAGCGAGCAGAGATTGTTGGAGATGCGCTCCGGCAGCATCGGCACGACGCGGTCGGGGAAATACACCGAGTTGCCGCGCACCAGCGCATCGCGATCGAGCGCCGAGCCGGGCCGTACATAGTAGGCGACATCGGCGATCGCGACATGAACGATGTAGCCGCCTTTGTTGTTTGGATCGGAATCAGGCTCGGCATGCACCGCGTCGTCGTGATCCTTGGCGTCGGGCGGATCGATGGTGACGAGCGGGATGTTGCGCCAATCCTCGCGCCCTTCCAGCGTCGCGGGTTTTGCCGCTTCCGCCTCGCGCAGCGCCGAGGGTGAAAAATTCTGCGGAATGTCGTGGGCGTGGATCGCGATCAGGCTGACGGCCTTTTCGGTGGCCAGCGATCCGAGCCGTTCCTTCACCTTGCCTGATGCAAGGCCATAGCCGCGCGAGCGCACGAGATCGACGCTGACGAGGTCACCGTCCTCCGCGCCGAGGCTGTCGTTCCGGGCGATATTCAGTTCGCGCCCGGCCTGTTTCTTGTCGACGGGAATGAGACGCCCGCCGCCTTGCGGAAGGGCACGGAAAATGCCGAGCACGCGGGTTCTGGCGTGATCGATGATCTTGATGACCCGCCCGATATAGGGCGTGCCGTCGGTCTCGTCCGTCTTCTCGATTCTCAGCAGGGCGCGGTCGCCGACGCCGGCGGTGGTGCCCGCCTGTAGCCGGCGGGGAAACTGGACGCGGATCTTTGGCGCGGTGCCGCTTTCTTCCTCGTCCCATTCGGTAGGCGAGGCGATCAGTTCGCCGTCGGTATCGCGGCTGACGATGTCGGCCATCACGGTTGGCGGCAACGTCGCCGGTTCGTGAATCTTGCGACCGCGCTTTGCGATCGTGCCTTCGTCGGCAAGATCGCGCAAAATCTGCTTCAACTCGGCACGGTCGGCATTTTTCAGCCCGAACTCGCGCGCGATCTCCTTGGTGCCGATTTTGCCCGGATGGGCACGGATATAGGCGACGATGGCGTCACGGGATGGAAAGGTCTCGTGCTTCCGTTTCACTTATCCGCGTGCCTTGCCGGCGCTTTTCTTCGCCGGCGCTTTCGCCGCAGGCGCAGGCTTTGCCGCTGACGTTTTTGCGGCCGGCGCAACCGGCGCGCGCGCCTTGCTGGCAGCGTCCGACTTCGTCTTGCTTGCGGCTTTCTTGGCGACGGCCTTCTTGGCCGGCTTTTTCTCGGCCTCGTCGCCCTCGGCCGCGGTAGCCGCCTTCGCAGTTTCCTTGGCGGCCTTCTTCGGCGCAGCCTTCTTGGCCGCGCGCTTGGTCTTACCGCCGCCCTTGGCCGCACGCTCGTCGATCAAGGCGATGGCTTCCGCCAGCGTGATGGTGTCGGGCGTCTTGTCGCTCGGAATGGTGGCGTTGACGCCGCCGGCCGTGACATAGGCGCCATAGCGGCCGTTCTTGACGGCGACGCCGCCAAGCGTCGGATGGTCGCCCAGCGGCTTGCCGGGATCGGCGCCGAAGCGGCGGCCGCTCGGACCTTTTGCGACTTTCTCCGCGATCAGCGTCACCGCGCGGTTGAGGCCGATGTCGAAGACCTCGTCGCCGGCTTCCAGGCTGGCATAGGTCTTTTCATGCTTCACGAACGGGCCGAAGCGGCCGATGCCCGCCGTGATCGGCTGGCCGGTCTCAGGATGCTTTCCGATCTCGCGCGGTAGCGACAGCAGCTTCAGCGCCAGCTCGAGTTCCATGTCGGAAGGCGACATGTTCTTCGGAATACCCGCGCGCTTGGGTTTTTCGCCTTCAGCGTAATCCTTCTGCTCGCCGAGCTGGATGTAGGGTCCGAACCGGCCGGCCTTCACGACCACGTCGCGGTCGGTCTCCGGGTCCTTGCCCAGCACGCGGTCGGCGCTGGCCTCCGAGTCGGCGGCGAGCGGGCGGGTGTAGCGGCATTCCGGATAATTCGAGCAGCCGACAAAGGCGCCGAACTTGCCGGCCTTGAGGTTGAGACGGCCGGTGCCGCAGGTCGGGCACTGCCTGACGTCGCCGCCATCCGCGCGCGGCGGATAGATGTGCGGACCCAGCATATCGTCGAGCGCATCGAGCACCTCGGCGACGCGCAGATCCTTGATGTCGTCGACCGCGCCGATGAAATCGCGCCAAAAATCCTTCAGCACCTGCTGCCAGGAAATCTCGTTGTTCGAGATGCGGTCGAGCTGCTCTTCCAGCGAAGCGGTGAAGTCATATTCCACATAGCGCGCGAAGAAGTTTTCCAGGAACGCGACCACGACGCGGCCCTTGTCCTCGCCATGCAGGCGCTTCTTCTCGAGCTTGACGTAGCCGCGATCCTTTAGGACTTGCAGGATCGAGGCGTAGGTCGAGGGCCGGCCGATGCCGAGCTCTTCCATCCGCTTGACCAGCGAAGCTTCCGAAAAGCGCGGCGGCGGCTCGGTAAAATGCTGGGTGACGGCCAGCGCCTGACGCTTCAGCGCTTCGCCTTCGCTCATGGCGGGCAGGCGGCGGGAGTCTTCATCCTCCTCGTCGTCGCGGCCTTCCTGATAGAGCGCAAGGAAGCCGTCGAATTTCACGACCTGGCCGGAAGCGCGCAGCTCCAGAACACGGGAACCGGCTTTCGCCGCGATATCCACGGTGGTGCGTTCCAACTCGGCCGATTCCATCTGGCTCGCGATGGTGCGGGTCCAGATCAGCTCATAGAGCCGGGCCTGGTCGTTATCGAGCTTGCGGCGCATCTCGGAGGGGCGGCGCGACAGGTCCGTCGGGCGGATCGCTTCGTGCGCTTCCTGCGCGTTCTTGGCCTTGGTCTGGTACTGGCGCGGGGCATCCGGCACGTAAGCGTTGCCATAATCCTCGCCGATCACCTTGCGCGCCTGCGTGATCGCGGACGGGTCGATCTGCACGCCGTCGGTACGCATATAAGTAATGAGACCGGTGGTCTCGCCGCCGATGTCGATGCCTTCATACAGCCGCTGGGCGATCCGCATGGTGTGCGCCGGCGCAAAGCCGAGCTTGCGGCTGGCTTCCTGTTGCAGGGTGGAGGTGGTGAAGGGCGCCTGCGGATTGCGGCGGGCCGGCTTTGCTTCGACGGTCGTGACCGTGAAGTTGGCGGCCTCGATCGCCTTCTTGAAGTCTTCGGCTTCCGCACCCGAGCCGATGTCGAGCCGCGCAATCTTCTTGCCGTCGGCGCCGACGAGACGCGCCTCGAACGCATCGCCGCGCGGCGTGGTCAGGGTCGCCACCAGCGACCAGTATTCCCGGGGGACGAATTTCTCGATCTCGAGCTCGCGGTCGCACACCAGCCGCAGCGCGACCGACTGCACGCGGCCGGCCGAGCGCGCGCCCGGCAGTTTTCGCCACAGCACGGGGGAGAGGGTGAAGCCGACCAGATAGTCCAGCGCGCGGCGCGCCATATAGGCGTCGACCAGCGCGCCGTCGATCTGCCGCGGCGCCTTCATGGCTTCCGAGACCGCCTGCTTGGTGATGGCATTGAACACCACGCGCTCGATCTTCTGGTCCTTGAGCGCGCGCTTCTCCTTCATGACCTCCAGCACGTGCCAGGAGATCGCTTCGCCCTCGCGATCAGGGTCGGTGGCGAGGATCAGGCGGTCAGCGCCCTTGAGCGCCTTGGCGATGTCGTTGAGACGGCTATTGGCCTTCGGATCGACCTCCCAGATCATCTGGAAATTGGCCTCGGGATCGACCGATCCGTTCTTGGCGGGGAGGTCGCGGACATGGCCGAACGACGCCAGGACCTCGTAGGAAGGCCCCAGATATTTGTTGATCGTCTTGGCTTTCGCCGGCGACTCCACAATGACGATATTCATGTCATTCCAATAGCTTACGCGAAAAACAACGGGCCGGTCCCGCGAGACTCGCGGCCGGCCGTTGCGACCCGAACATGGGTGGTGAGGCGGTCCCTGTCAAATCGACAGATAATGAAGCGAAACCAAGGCGCTACTGGTTAGTATCATAAAAGTTGTAAAATACCGCTTTTGGGTTGCGTTTACGGGCGGATATTTCCCCTTTGTTCACGGCGACGCGGCAGACCGTCTGCCACGCTTCACCGGCGTCGGCTTCATCGCGATGTCGGTCTGGCTGAGCAAGCGCCCATCCTGCGCGCGCAGTTCCAGCTTGCGCACCGGCTTGCCGTTTTCCCGGTCGACGAGGATCGTATCAAGCTCGTCCGGCCGTTCGTCGAATTCCTCCGACCACTGCCGTAAGGCGACCATGATCGGGAACACCCCTCGGCCTTTCGGCGTCAGCACATATTCCTGATAGGCGCTGCCGTCGGAGGCGGGGGCCAACGCGAGAATGCCGCGGTCGACCAGCGTGCGCAGCCGGACGGTCAGAATGTTCTTGGCGAGCCCCAGGTTCTTCTGGAATTCGCCGAAGCGGCGCTTGCCCAGCAGGGCATCCCGGATGATCAGCAGCGACCACCAGTCGCCGAGTGCATCGAGCGAGCGCGCGATCGGGCATCCGGCGTCTTCGAGGCTCGTTCGTTTCACCATCGGCACCTCCGCGATTTCGTAGCACGCGTGATCACGCGCTTGTGTGGTTGCAATATTAAACCACATGCCCTACGTAGGCAATGTCGTTTAATAATGCAACCACTTGGAGGCGATCGTGAGACTGGCGAACAAGACGGCGTTGATTACGGGGGGCAACAGCGGCATCGGTCTTGCGACCGCAAAACTGTTCGTTGCGGAAGGCGCGAAGGTGGTGATCACCGGGCGCAATCAGAAGACGCTGGATGCGGCCGCGCAGATATTAGGTCCGAACGCGCTCGCGTTCGTGGCCGATACCAACGACGTGGCGGCGACGGAATCTGCGATCAGGAAGGGCGCGGAAAAATTCGGCAAATACGACATCGTGTTCGCCAATGCCGGCATCCCCGGCAATACGCCGATCGGCGGCACGACGCTCGAGGCGTTCGAATCGGTGATCCGGACCAACCTCACGTCGGTGTTCTTCACCGTGCAGTCGGCAGTGCCTCATCTGAACGACCGCGCATCGATCATCCTCAACGGCTCGGTCATTTCGGTGCTCGGCAATCCCGGCTACTCGGCCTATGCCGCGACCAAGGCAGGTGTGCGCGCAATGTCGCGCGTGATGGCGTCGGAACTTTCGCCGCGCGGCATCAGGGTCAACGTGGTGTCGCCTGGCGCAGCGAAAACCCCGATCTGGAACGGCGCGGCTCCGACCGCCGAAGCATTCGCGGCGCTGGACCAGCGGATTTCGCGCTCGATCCCGCTCGGACGGCTCGGTGAAGCCGAGGAAGTCGCCAAGACCGTGCTGTTCCTTGCCTCTGACGATTCCTCAAACGTTCAGAGCGCGGAGATCTTTGTCGACGGCGGTGGCACCGGTTCGCCTGCCGGTGCGCCGATCTATCGGGCCGCCTAGAGCCGATCGGAAGCGGCCGGTGCGTTGGCCGAATTTTGGCCGCGCGCCGGCCGCTTATCCACCGCGCGTGAATCTTTGTCGCAGATGCGACGAGAGGATTTCTGGCAGAATTGCCTCGGCGCTTGTCGAGGACAGTCGAATGCCCAAGGCCTCTCGGAAGCAGCGATCGACCCCTGCTTCATCCGTTTCGCGGCGGCCGGACTCCTATGAGCTGGTTTCGGTTGCGCTGTTTGGCGGCGCAGGCTTGCTCGTCTCGCTCGTCATCGTTCTGATAAGAATGAACGGGCTGCTGTAGCGCTCGCATCGGGCCGGCGACAGTGGGACTCTGGCGGGAATCAACGCCCACAGCCGGCATCGCGTCCGGGCTGCGGAGAATCAGGCGGTCGGCGCGCCCGGTACGGCCATCCGGCTCGCCTTATCCCCCGGCGATTTTCTGCGGCGCGAATACAGGAGATGACAGTTGATGCGGATCAGCTCCCAGAATCCGCCTCGAAAGCCTGACGCCGTAAGCCCGGAGCGGATTCTCAACCAGCCTGAAATTCAGGTCGGCCAGCACTGCGGTCAAAACAGGCGCCCCGATAGCGTACCAGTATCGCGGCTCAGTCAGTCCCCATGTCGAGAGCCAGCGAAACCAAATCTCTTGGCAGATTCCGAAGGCCGGAAGGTGGATGAGGTAAATCGCATAGGACCGCTCGCCGATCCATCTGAAGGCCTTGTCCAAAGGCCACGGCAGCGGCAGGGCGTAACCGCGATCGTAGGACGCGAGCAGCACGAGCCCGGCGGACGCGAGCGCAACGAAGGCCTCGATGCGGAAGCCGATCCAGGGATAGAAGTAGCCGACCGGTGTTTTGATCAGAACGAAGATCAGGCAGGCACTGACAGCCAGCGCAAGCACTCGGTAACGCAACATCGTCGGCGCGAGCTTCCAGTAAACATCCGATCGGGAGAAGCGCTGGATCAGGATGCCCCACATCAGCGCATCCAGGCGGGTCACCCAGAGCAGCGAGGGCTGTCCCGCGAGCGGCAATGAACGGTCCGGGATCGCCTGCAAGACGATGAATGCGAGCAGCGCGAAGTAGCGCCACTTGCCGCGAACGATCAGCAGAAAGATCGGGAACAGAAAATAGAACTGGTCCTCCAGCGTCAGTGACCAGAAATATCCGTTGGGGCGCAGGCTCTCGCGGCTGAGCGCGAAATTGGTGGTCAGCGTCACGAAGTAAAGTGCGGTAGTGACCGCGCGATCGAGCGACACGAACCATCCGGACTGGTTGAACGTCCACGCACAGAGGATGGTGATTGAAAGCCAGAGCCAGGCCGAGGGCGTCAACCGGAAGATGCGGCGAACCCAGAAAGCTTTCGCGGCGGCCCACCATCTGCCGTCTCTGATGCTCTGATCGAACAGTTGCTCGTAAGCCCGGCTGATCACAAAGCCGGAAATGCAGAAGAACAGATCAACGCCGGTCCATTGGCCGTAGAAGTTCACGCCCGGAAAGAGCGCCGGAAGGTGCGCGAGGATCACCAACAGCACCGCGACCGCGCGCAGGTATTCAATCTCGACGTTGATTGCCCGGCTGTTCATTGCCGGGCCTGCCTAACACCCCACCCACGGAACCCACAAGAGAACAGACCATGGTCGATACCGCGCCCCCGAAGGCAGCGAACGAGAAGCGCTGGGCAAGAGCCAAAGTCACAAAGGACCAGAGTTCGGCGCAGGGCGATCCGTGGAACAAGGTCTCAACGCATTTCGGGCCGGCCGCGGTCCTTCGCATCGTGGGAAGACGCCGCTTACGACGCGCTGGTGAGTTGTGCCCGCCTTTCCGCCCGCCGTCGCAAGGCAACGGCGGGACCGGCTGCATCGTTTACGCCGCAAGGCTGCCTGCGGCCTTCAGTGCATCGGTGACGGCCTTTTCACGATGCTCTGGTCCAACTTGAATTCCGTCGGCGGAAATGAATTCCAGGTTGGTGACGCCGATGAAGCCGAACACGGAGCGCAGATAGGTTTCCAGATGTTCGAGCGCCGCCATCGGCGTGCCGGTGCCGTAAAAGCCGCCGCGTGAGATCGCGACGATGACGCGTTTGTTGCCCGCCAATCCCTGCACACCCTCGGGGCCGTATTTGAAGGTCTTGCCGGCGACCAGGATGCGGTCGATCCACGCCTTGAGCTGGCTCGGGATCGTGAAATTGTACATGGGCGCGCCGACCACCACGACGTCGGCGGCCAAAAACTCTTCCAGCACGGCCTGACCGGCGGCGATATCAGGCTGAAGAGCCGCGTCGGGCGTGGCGCCTTGGCTCGCCGCCAGATGCAGGCCGGAGAGATGCGCCAGCGGCGTCGCCGTGAGGTCGCGGTAGCTGACATCGAGGCCCGGTGTCGCCTGGCGCAGGCGATCGACGATGGCGGCGGAAACCTGCCGACTGACGGAGTGGGGGCCGAGCACGCTGGAGTCGAGATGCAGGAGTTTCATGGGAGGTCACCTCATTGGTATAGGATTGTAACTGGCGCTATATGAGTGACCGTGGCAAAACCCCGCAAGAACGCACATTTTTGAAACCCGAGCACAGTCATGAAACCCGAGCACACCCGTGTGCCTGCCATCCAGCCCCTCGCGCATGAAGGGGCGGACTGCCGCGCCGTCGCCTCCGTCCTGTCGCGGGTCGGCGACAAATGGAGCGTTCTGATCATCATGCTGCTGATCGACGGGCCGCGGCGCTTCAACGAGTTGAAGCGAATGGTCGGCGGCATCTCGCAGCGGATGCTGACGCTGACCTTGCGCGGATTGGAGCGCGACGGCCTCGTCACGCGCACGGTGTTTCCGACCATCCCGCCGCGCGTCGATTATGAGTTGACGGATCTGGGCCGCGGGCTGGCGCAACCGGTGAAGGCGCTGGGGCAATGGGCGTTCGAGCACCAGCCGCAAATTCAGGGCGCGCGCGACAAGTTCGACGAGCGGAACGACAAGGACTGACTCTGGCGAGGACGGGAAAAGGGCCGTGGCGGGCCCTTTCTACTGTGCATGGGGTTGTTTTCGCGATTTTTGGTCCGGCCCCGCTTTTTGCTGTCGGGCCTCACCGGCCAGCGTCTAGATCAGCGACACCAGGCCGCCGCCATGGCGCTCCAGCCGGCCGGCGAGTTCGAGCTCCAGCAGCACGGTGCGCACGATCGCGGGCGAAGTGTTGGCCATCCGGATCAGATCGTCGAGGCCGATCGGAGTAGGTCCCAGCAGCGCCACGATGCGCGCGCGTTCGCCGGAATCGGGTTCGGCTTCCGAATATTCGTCGTCGGGCTCTTTCAGCATGACCGGCCGCGCCAGGATCGGCTGAACCGCGTTGATGACATCGCCGGCTTCGGTGACGAGCGTTGCCCCTTGCTTGATCAGGTCGTTGGCGCCGGCCGCGCGCGGATCGAGCGGCGAGCCCGGCACGGCAAAGACCTCGCGGCCTTGTTCGTTGGCCATCCGCGCAGTGATCAGCGAGCCCGAGCGATGCGCGGCCTCGACCACCACGACGCCGAGCGATGCGCCCGAGATCAGGCGATTGCGGCGGGGAAAATCATGCGCACGCGGCACGTGGCCGAGCGGCATCTCGGAAATCGCCGCGCCCTGCTGGAGCAGGGCGGCGAGTAAGTCCTCGTGCTCCGGCGGATAAATCCTGTCATGGCCGCCCGCCAGCACCGCAACGGTGCCGCTGTCGATGCTGGCGCGATGCGCCGCCTGATCGATGCCGCGCGCCAGTCCCGAGATGACGACAAAACCTGCTTCGCCGAGGTCGCGCGCCAGCGAGCCTGCGAATTTCAGTCCGGCGCCCGATGCATTGCGCGAGCCGACGATCGCGATCATGGGCCGCATCAGGGTCTCGACCGTGCCGCGCACGCCGAGCAGGGGAGGCGCATCGTCGATCATGGCAAGCCGCGGCGGGTAATTGGCTTCGCCTGGCGCTATCAGGCTGACGCCGATCTTCTTGCACGCGGCGAGTTCAGCCCGCGCCTGATCTTCAGTGCAGATGCGGCCCGGACGCGCAGCACCGCCACGCCGCGCCAGATCGGGCAACTGCTCCAGTGCGGTGCCCGCATCGCCGAAATGACGAAGCAGGGAATAGAACGTGCGGGGACCGACATTGTCGCTGCGGATCAGACGCAGCCGGGCGATCCGCTCGGCGTCGGTGATGTCGGGCTTGCTGGTTGATCGATCGTGCATGTTATTCCTGCCGGAACAAGCTTCCCTCAACCGCAAGGTGCGATCAAGCCTTTCCGGCCTGCTTGCCCGATCCCGCTCGTGTCCCTAAAACCAGCCCGTCTTGACGGAGCACAGCCCATGATCTCGCTAGCCGACCTCCAGCGCCGCATCGCCTCGGGCGCTCTCTCTGCTGACGCCGCGCTCGCGCAGTCGCAGGAGGCGATCACCGCACATGACAAGGACCTCGGTGCGTTCGTTTGCCGAGATCAGAACGCGCGCGCCCAAAACGCCGGGCCGCTGCGCGGCATCGCGGTCGGCATCAAGGACATCATCGACACCGCGGACTTTCCGACCGAGATGGGCTCGTCGATCTACAAGGGATTTCGTCCACGCGCGGATGCCCCTGTGGTGGCCGCGCTGAAACGGGCGGGAGCCACCATCATCGGAAAGACCACGACGACGGCGTTTGCGGCGAACGATCCGACCGCGACCGTCAATCCGCACAATCACGCCCACACGCCGGGCGGCTCGTCCTCGGGTTCGGCGGCGGCGGTTGGCGCCGGCATGATACCGCTGGCGCTGGGGACGCAGACCGGCGGCTCGGTGATCCGGCCAGCCTCGTTCTGCGGCGCGGCGGCGATCAAGCCGACCTACCGGCTGCTGCCGGCCGTCGGCGTCAAATGCTTTTCGTGGACGCTCGACACCGTCGGCCTGTTTGCCGCCGGCGTCGAGGACCTCGCCTGCGGGCTGTCGGCGATGACGGGGCGGGCGGAATTGCTGTTGCCGGCTTCGATTGCGGCGCCGCGCATCGCGGTGGTGACCCAGGATTTCGCCGGCGAAATTGAAGCCGCCAGCGTCGAGGCTTTGCAACTGGCGGCGCGCGCCGCGGAACGCGCGGGGGCTACCGTTCGCACGCTCACGCTGTCCAAGATTTTTGCCGAGGCCTGGCATATCCATACCACGGTGCAGCAATTCGAAGCGCATCAGGCGCTCGCATGGGAATATCGTGAGCGCTACGACGAGATGGCGCCGCTATTGCGCGGCCGGCTCGATGAGAGCCGCGACATTCCGCCGGCCGAATATGACGAAGCGCAGGCGATTGCGGCAAGGGCGCGGGCGGAGCTCGCCGCGATATTCAAGGAGGTCGATGTCCTCTTGACGTACTCGGCTCCCGGCGCGCCGCCCAAGGGATTGGACTCGACCGGCGATCCCCGTATCAACCGGCTGTGGACTCTGATGGGCGTGCCCTGCGTCAACGTGCCGGCCTATGTGGCGGAAGGCAATTTGCCCGTTGGCGTGCAGGTCACCGCGCCGTTTGGCGAGGACGGAAAGGCGCTGGCTGCCGCCCGCTTCCTCGAGCAGGCGCTGAAGAAGTAGGACCGTCATTCCGGGATGGTCCAAAGGACCAGACCTCAGGTGCGCAATTGCGCACCAGGGAACCTCGAGATTCCGGGTTCTCGCTTCGCGAGCCCCCGAATGACGACTACGTCGTCACTTCTGCCCGATCCGGCTTTCGGTGCCGGCCTGTAGGCGCTTGATGTTTTCGCGGTGGGCCCAGAAGAGCAGCAGCGTCATCACGGCAAACAGCGATGACAGTGCGGGATGGCCGAACCACCACAGGAAGATCGGTATCACGAAACTTGCGACCAAGGCTGACAGCGAGGAGTAGCGGAAACTGAAG
Organism: Bradyrhizobium lablabi; assembly: GCF_018129385.1. Lineage (GTDB taxonomy): Bacteria > Pseudomonadota > Alphaproteobacteria > Rhizobiales > Xanthobacteraceae > Bradyrhizobium > Bradyrhizobium lablabi_C. The sequence continues at coordinate 36,633 of NZ_JAFCLN010000017.1, read as the reverse complement.
GCCATCGCGAGCCAGACCGCGCCGAACATCGCCGCCGCCGGCCAGAACAGGCCGAGCAGCACGCCGATATAGGTCGCAACGCCTTTGCCGCCCTTGAACTTGAGCCACACCGGGAAGAGGTGGCCGAGGAAGGCGCCGAGGCCGGCGATCATCGCGGCGTCAGGTCCCCACAGATATCCCGCAATGATGACCGCAACGGTGCCCTTGAGCAGGTCGCCGAGCAGCGTCCCGGCGGCGAGACTCTTGTTGCCGGTGCGCAGCACATTGGTGGCGCCGATACTGCCGGAACCGATCGAGCGCAGGTCCTGCGTGCCGGCGAGCCTTGTCAGGATCACGCCGAACGGAACCGAGCCGCAGAGATAACCGACGATGAGGGCGAGCGGCAGAAAGACTTCAGGTCCCATCGGCGGCACTCCCCAGGCAACGTTCAGACGTGCTCATACACCGTTCGTCCGCCGACAATAGTGCGAACGACGCGGCCGGAGAAGCGGGCATCGTCGAACGGCGTGTTCTTGCACGCCGATTTGAGGTCGGCGGGATCGAGCACCCAGGGCGTGTCGGCATCGATCACGATCACATCAGCCGGTGCGCCCGCGCGCAGCGATCCGCCGGGCAAGCCCAGAAGTTCCGCGGGCCGCGTCGACATCGCGCGGATCAGCGTCTTGAAATCCATCTCGCCATTGTGGATCAGCCGCAAGGCGGCCGGCAGCATGGTCTGCAGGCCGATCGCGCCGAAGGCGGCTTCGGCGAACGGTAGCCGTTTCACCTCGACGTCCTGCGGATTGTGGTCGGACATGATGACGTCGACGAGGCCCGAGGCGAGCGCCTCGACCAGCGCCCGCCGGTCATCCTCGGTGCGCAGCGGCGGCGATAGTTTCAAAAATGTCCGATAGGGGCCGATATCGTTTTCGTTCAGCGTCACATGGTTGATCGAAACCGATGCGCTGACCGCTACGCCGGCATCGCGGGCGCGTTTGAGGATTTCCAGCGACTCGATCGAGGTCAGCGAGGCCGCGTGATAGCGGCCGCCGGTCAGCGCTACCAGCCGCATGTCGCGTTCCAGCATGACGGATTCGGCGGCATTGGGAATGCCGGCAAGGCCAAGGCGCGCGGCGAACTCACCTTCGTTCATCACGCCTTCGCCGACGAGGTTCGGATCTTCGGTGTGATGCACGATCAGCGCGTCGAAATCGCGAGCATAGGTGAGCGCCCGGCGCATCACCTGCGCGTTGGTGACGCTCTTGTCGCCGTCGGTGAAGGCGACCGCGCCGGCCGCCTTGAGCAGGCCGATCTCGGTCATCTCCTCGCCGCGCATGCCTTTGGTCAGCGCCGCCATCGGATGAATATTGACGATCGCGGTGTCGCGGGCGCGGCGCAGCACGAAATCGACGGTGGCCGAATTGTCGATGACGGGCGAGGTATCGGGTTGGCAGACGATGGTGGTGATGCCGCCGGCGGCCGCCGCCTGGCTCGCGGAGGCAAAGGTCTCGCGGTGACTGGCGCCGGGCTCGCCGACAAAGGCACGCATGTCGATCAGGCCGGGAGCGATAATCTTGCCGGAGCAATTGATGATGTCGGTGCCTTCGGGCACGCCGGCCGCGCCAATGCCACGCCGGGAATCGCGGATCACGCCGTCGGCGATCAGCACATCGCCGGGCCCGTCAAAATCCCTGCCGGGATCGACGAGGCGCGCATTCGCAAGCAGGATCGGACGACGGTCGGTCAGCATGTCTCACGCATTCGGCAGGTTGCGGGCGAGCGCTTCCAGCACCGCCATCCGCACCGCCACTCCCATTTCCACCTGTTCCCGGATCAGCGACTGTGCGCCGTCGGCGACGGCTGAGTCGATCTCGACGCCACGGTTCATCGGGCCCGGATGCATCACCAGCGCGTCGGGTTTGGCGTAAGCCAGCTTCTTCTGGTCAAGGCCAAAGTAGTGAAAATACTCGCCTGAAGAAGGCACGAACGAGCCGTTCATGCGCTCTCGCTGTAGCCGCAGCATCATGACGATATCCGCGCCGTCGAGCCCCTGGCGCATGTCGCGGGCAACTTCCACGCCCATCCGCTCGATCCCGGCCGGCAGCAGCGTGGAGGGCGCCACCACGCGCACGCGCGCGCCCATGGTGTTGAGCAGGATGATGTTGGAGCGGGCGACGCGCGAATGCAGGACATCGCCGCAGATCGCAATCACCAGCCCTTCGATCCGGCCCTTGTTGCGGCGGATGGTCAGCGCATCGAGCAGCGCCTGCGTCGGATGCTCGTGGGAACCGTCGCCCGCATTGATCACGGAACCGTCGACCTTGCGCGCCAAAAGCTCGACCGCGCCGGAGGCATGATGACGCACCACCAGGATGTCCGGATGCATGGCATTCAGCGTCACCGCGGTGTCCATCAGCGTCTCGCCCTTGCGGATCGAGGACGAGGACACCGACATGTTCATGACGTCGGCGCCGAGGCGCTTTCCGGCCAGTTCGAACGATGACTGCGTGCGGGTGGAGGCTTCGAAGAACAGATTGATCTGGGTCCGCCCGCGCAGCGAGGTGCGCTTCTTGTCGACCTGGCGGTTGAGCTCGACATACTCTTCGGAAAGGTCGAGCAGGCCGGAAATATCGGCAGCGGAAAGCCCCTCGATTCCCAGCAGATGCCGGTGCCCGAGGACGAAGGTCGATTTCGATGCAGGGGTCATTAAAGCCAGAGCTATAGGCGCGGACGGCTGGCAGGGCAAGCGCGAATCCCGCACGATTGAGTTATCCCCGGGTCTGTGCCCGGCAGGGTAAAGAAGGTGCCGCAGCGCTGCCGCGTTCGGCAGGCGAATGAGGGGTTAATGCGGCAATTGAAACTGATTGGGATGATCGCATTAACCGGACTGGCCGTCGCTCCCCGCATGGCGGCTGCCCAGGCCTTGCCCGGCGGCTTCGTCTACCTGCGCGACGTCGATCCCAGCATCATCCAGGACATCCGCTACGCCACCTCGAACAATTTTGTCGGAAAGCCGCTCGCCGGCTATGAGGCAGGCGAGTGTGTGGTCAAGCGCGAGGTAGGCCTGCGGCTGAAAGCCGTCCAGCAGGAGCTGGCCAAACAAAAACTGTCGCTAAAGATGTTCGACTGCTACCGGCCGGCCCGGGCGTCGATGGACATGGTGCGGTGGTCGCGGGACGGCAGGGAAACGGCGAGCCAGCGCCGCTACAATCCATCGCTCGCCAAGGCTGAGCTGTTCCGCCTCGGCTATATCGCGGCCTATTCCGGCCACTCGACCGGCGCGGCACTCGACCTGACGCTGGTGGATCTCGTCGCCGACAATTCCGCGACGTTCGACCCCAGGAAGACCTATGCCGATTGTACCGCGCCGGCAGGTGCCCGCGCCCCCGAAGGCAGCATCGATATGGGCACCGGCTATGACTGCTCCGACGTCAAGGCCAACACCAGATCGTCGGCGATCACGGCCGAGCAGCGCAAATGGCGCAACACGCTGGTGGCGGCGATGGCGAAGCAAGGCTTTTCGAACTACTTCAGGGAATGGTGGCATTTTTCCCTGCCGGGCGCCGGCGGGCAGGCCTATGATTTCCCGATCAAGCGGCGCAACTAGTTTCTCGAGGCATCGCCAATGACAAAGGCTTCATTTGCTACCCACGAGGTCTTCAACCAGTCGTCGCCCTTTGTGGATGTCGATCTCTATGCGGTAGACCGTCCCTTGGTTGAGGCGGTCGCCGCCAATGGCGGCGCCGCCGCGGAAAAGGAGCTTTCCGAATTCGGCAAACACTGGGGCTCGGCCGCGATGGCCGAGCGTGGCCGTATTGCGAACGAGAACACGCCAAAGCTCCGCACGTTTGACTCGCGCGGCAACCGGCGCGACGAGGTCGAGTTTCATCCGGCCTACCACGAATTGATGGCGCACTCGGCGCATGCCGGCGTGCACAACTCGACCTGGGACGCACAGGGCCGGCCGGCCGGCGGCGCTTCGGAAGTGGTGCGCGCAGCGAGATTTTACATGGCCTCGCAGGTCGAGACCGGGCATCTCTGTCCGATCACCATGACGCGCGCCTCCGTCGCGGCATTGGCGATGCAGCCGGATTTGCTGGCCAAGGTAATGCCCGTGATCGCCACGCGCGCCTACGATCCCACCTTTGCGCCATGGCCGGCAAAGCGCGGCATGACGCTCGGCATGGGCATGACCGAAAAACAGGGCGGCACGGATGTGCGCTCCAACATGACGCGGGCGGAGCGCGGCGGCGGCGCCTACCGCATCACCGGACACAAATGGTTCATGTCGGCGCCGATGTGCGATGCCTTCCTGGTGCTGGCGCAGGCCGATGAAGGCTTGAGTTGTTTTTTCATGCCGCGCTTCCGCCCCGACGGCTCGATCAATGCGATCCATTTCCAGCGGCTGAAGGACAAGCTCGGCAACCGCTCCAATGCATCCTCCGAAGTGGAATTCCACGGCGCCTATGCCGAGCGTGTCGGCGAGGAAGGCAAGGGCATCCGCACCATCATCCAGATGGTGCAGCTAACGCGGCAGGACTGCGCGATCGCCTCCGCCGGCCTGATGCGTTCGGGCCTTGCGCATGCGCTGCATCACGCCAGGGGCCGCAGCGTGTTCCAAAGGCATCTTGCCGATCAGCCGCTGATGCAGGCCGTGCTGTCGGACATGGCGCTGCATGTCGAGGCATCTATTGCGCTGGTGATGCGGCTCTGCCGCTCCTTCGACCGGGCGGGCAGTGACGCGGCCGATGCCGCCTACATGCGGCTGCTGACGCCCGCCATCAAATACTGGGTGTGCAAGAGCGCGCCGGGTTTCCTCTACGAGGCGATGGAGTGCCTCGGCGGCAATGGCTATGTCGAGGAGGGTATTTTGGCGCGGCATTACCGGGAGTCCCCGGTCAATGCGATCTGGGAAGGGTCGGGCAACGTGATGTGTCTCGACGTGCTTCGCGCGCTGTCGCGCGAGCCCGATGCGGCGGCAGCCGTATTGCAGCAGCTTGCCGGCGAGTGTGGGGGCCTTTCCGGCGCTACTGACGCGGTGACGTTTGTCGCCAAGGCATTTCGCCGTCCGGACGGCGAACGCGTGGCGCGGCTTGCGGTGGAAAAGCTGGCGCTGTTGGCCGCCGCCGCGGCGCTCCATGCGGTCTCGCCGCGCAACGCCGAATTGTTCGCGGCTACCCGTCTTGCCGGCGATCACGGCGGGATGTACGGCGCGGTGGATATCGACAACGACAGCGTCCGCGGATTGCTGGAACGGGCACTGCCGCACTGACCGTTATGGCTGGCAAAAGCGCGGAGCGCGTCCTCCCGCAAAAGTCCGGCCGTCCATGTCTTGGTTACCACGTCGCGAGAAAGACGTGGCTGCCCGGGTCGTCTGGTGCGAAGACGCGCTTCGCGCTTTTGCTTGGGGCAGGACGAGAATAGGAACAGACCGCTAAAGGCCATTCGATGGACTCTGCCGCGCCCGAAATCCCGCTCGTCGCCGCCACGCCGCCGGCGCTCCCGCCGCGGGTCTGGAAGTTCTGGGGCACGACGCTCTGGGGCTTCTTCATCTTCACCGCGATGTTCGTCGGCCAGATCGCCGTCATCGGCTGGTTCGTGCTCCGGCACGATGGTCCCGTCGACATGGCGGCGCTGATCCGCACGGTCGGCGCCGGGCTGACCGTCTCGCTTTCGGTGATCATGGGCTTGCCGGCGGTCGCCGCCGCCTGCTGGGTTGCGATCCGCTTCTCCCGCACGCCGTACGCCGACTATCTGGCGCTGCGGTGGACCTCGTGGAAGAACGTGGCGATCGGCGTCGGTTCGCTGGTGGTGCTGGTCACCGCCTGGGATTTGACCTCCCGCGCGCTCGGCCGCGAAATCACGCCCGGCTTCATGGGCGACGTGCTGAAATCGGCGCAGGCCGAAGGCGCGCTTTGGCTGCTGGTGATCGCGTTCTGCATCGCCGCGCCGATGTCGGAAGAGTTTTTCGCGCGCGGTTTTCTCTATCGCGGCTGGTCGGAATCGTTCCTGCGGCCGGCGGGCGCCATCGTCCTGTCGTCGCTGGCCTGGACTTCGCTGCACCTGCAATATGACTGGTTCTTCTTCGGCGAGGTGTTTTCGATCGGCCTGCTGTTCGGCTATCTGCGCTATCGCACCGGCTCGACCTGGCTCACGATCGTGCTGCACGGGCTGAACAATCTTGCCGCGACGGTGCAGAGCATCTGGCTGACGGGCTGATAGCTGTGTATGCTGCGTAAATTCACGCAGAGATTGTTTGCAGAATTGACATGTTAGAGTCCCAGGATAGTGATCCGCCGGTTACGGCAAAAGCAAGCACGCCCAAGACATGGGACTTCATGGAGACGACGTTTTTCGCTCTTATTGCCTACGCTGCCTTTACGCTGACGGGGGGATATGGTGCCGGCATCATTCTTTCAATAACGCAAGGTGGTCTGCAATGGTCGAACCCTGCGGAATTTCAAGAACTGGCGATGCAGTGGCGCTGGTACGGCGTAGGCTTGATCATTGCTTGTCCGTCCACGATTGGTGTGGTGTGGGCGGCGATCCGCATGGCAGACCGAGATTTCTCCGAATATCTGGCGCTGAACTGGCCGAGTCACAAGGAGCTGCTAATTGCTTTTGCGGTCGCATTTGGCTGGATCGTGGCGTCAATCGCGCTCTCGCCTTACGAGCCGCCGAGTAGTTCGTCTGTTGTGGTCGGCGGAGCAGCCGGCGGCCTGTTCGTACTGTTGCTTGGCGGCTGCCTAGCCGCGCCGATCATGGAAGAATTTGTCTTCCGAGGCTTCATGTTCCGCGGGTGGTCGGAATCCTTCCTTGGACCGGTCGGAGCCATCGTGCTGACCTCGATATTGTTTGGAATGTATCACACCCAATACGATTGGCTTGGACGCTTCTGGATTTTCCTGTTCGGGCTCGCGATGTGCACCATTCGATGGCGCAGCAATTCAACTTGGCTGACTGTCGTTGTTCATTCAGCCGTCAACATCTTCCTTTTCTTCTTATCAGGGCCGTATGTCTAAGGTCCTACCGTTACCAGCGCGATCACGATCGGCATCGTCACCGCCGCCAGTATCGTCTGTAGCGTGATGATCTGCGCCAGCAGCGGCGCATCACCGCCCATCTGGCGCGCCATCACATAGGCGGACGATGACGTGGGCACCGCCGCGCAAACGGCAACGATCACAAGGCTGGAGCCTGATATCCCGAAGCATAACGCCAGCGCGATGGCGAGCACCGGCATCAGCAGCAGCTTGAGGAAGACCGCGACCGATGCGGCCAAGCTCGGGCGCAAGAGGCCCTGAAGCTGCAGTCCCGCGCCGGTGACGAGCAGGCCGATACCGAGGGAGGAGCGGCCGAGCGCGTCGGCGACGTCGTGCCAGATCTTTGGCAGCGGCAGATGCATGACATTGACCGCAATTCCGATAACGCATGCCAGGATCAGCGGGTTCTGCACGACCGTCATGACGATCGCGCGGACCGATTGCTTTTCGGGCGAGGCATATTGCGCGAGCACCCAGACGCTCAACACGTTGACCAGCGGAATGATGGCAACCATGGCGACCGACGCCAGGGCCAGTCCGGTCTGGCCAAACAGATTGCTGGCGACGGCCAGCGCCACATAGGTTTGCCAGCGCGTCGCGCCCTGGAAGATGGAGGTGAAGGCCGGACCATCGATCGCCATGCGCGCGAACAGCGGCCGCAGCGCCAGGCACAACAGCGAGATCGCCAGCGCCGAGAGCAGCAGCGCGCCGCCGACGCCTGCGACCGGGACGCTCGAAAGGTCGGCCTGCACCAGCGTCTGGATCAGCAGCGTCGGAAACAGGACGTAAAAGGTCAGCCGTTCGAGCCCATGCCATTGCGTGTCCAGCCGCATCAGGCTGCGCTTGAGGATGAAGCCGAGTACGATCAGCAGAAACACCGGCAGCAGCGCAGAGATCACCACCGCCATGGTCAGCGATTCTCCCGCAGTCGTGCCAGACGATCGAGCGCACCTTGCAGGATGAAGATCGCGGCGTGCTGGTCGATCACCTCGGCACGCTTGGCGCGGCTGACGTCCATGCCAATCAGTTCGCGCTCGACCGCCGCGGTCGACAGCCGCTCGTCCCACAAGCCGATGGCAAGGTCGGTGAGGGCGGAGAAATTGCGGGCAAAGGCGCGGGTCGATTGCGCGCGCGGTCCCTCGCTGCCGTCCATGTTGATGGGCAGGCCCAGCACGAAGCCGGAGACGTTGCGCTCGCCGGCAAGGGCCAATAGCCGCGCCGCATCAGCCTTGAAGGCTTTTCGCGCAATCGTCTCGACGCCGGTCGCAAGGCGTCGGTCCGGATCGGATACGGCAACGCCGATGGTCTTGGTGCCGAGGTCAAGGCCGATTAACGCACCGCGCGCAGGCCAGTACGCAGCGGCTTCGATCAGCGGGAGAATGAGGGCAGGCATGGCATGCGCATAGCATGCGCGCCGCCGGGCACGCAAAGCGCTTCACCTCTCCTGGATGGGAGAGGTGAAGCGGACTCAGTGGATTACCGGATCGCGACCGGGTTGATCATGCTCTGCACGCCGCCCTTGAAGCGGGGATGGCCGAGCACGAACAGGAACTCATAGCCCTTGTCCGCTGCGAGCGCGGCCGTGTCCATGTTCTCGAGGATATAGGTCCCGTTCATCGCCAGCAGGATCTGGTGCACCTCGAAGACGGTCTTGCCCTCGAACGGAAGGACCTCGAGCCCCCAGGTATCGGCACCCACGGCGACGACGCCCTTGCCGGTGAGATATTTGGCGCCTTCGACGCCGAGGCCGGGCTCGGCGGCGCCAAAGCGCTTGTCGTCCTTGCCGATCAGGCTCAGCCAGCCGGTATGGAAGATCACGACGTCGCCCTGGCGAATTTCGACGCCCTGGTTCTTGGCGGCCTCCTCGATTTCCTTGACGTTGAAGGCGGTGCCTTCCTTCACGACATCAGTCTTGTAATAGGCGGCCATGTCGAGCAGCACGCCGCGCGCCACCATCGGCGGGATCTTTTCGACGCCGAGCTTCTTCAGACCTGTTGGATCGGCGAAGTCGGCAAGCTTGTTGCCGTTGTAATAGACGTGCTCGATGCCGAGATGGCCGAGGCCGTCAAGTTGGCTGCCGACCCCGACCCAGCCTTCGATGATGTCGTCATTGTAGGTTGCCTTGTTGGGCCCGAGGCCGGGGATGCCGGCCTGGCCGGGCTGCACGATCGTGACCTTGAAGGCGCGGGGCGGGTAGGCGGGCGTCTTGGAATCGACGGGAATGCCGAGCGCGTAGGTCTTGCCGGTTTTCACCAGTTGCGCCGCTTTGACCACCAGCTCCGGCGTCATGTAGTTGGCGGCGCCGATCTCGTCATTCGGCCCCCATTTCGACTTGGTCCAGTCCTGAGCGCTTGCCGTCCCGATCGATCCAAACATGGCAATAGAACAGCACAGCACGAATGCGTGGCGCATCGCAGTTCCCTCCCAGATGTTGAAAATTATGGTTGTTGGTCGCGCACTCATCCTAACGTAGTAATGGTGCGCGTTTCAAAAGTTTTTGTCAGCGGGCGCGCTGGAAGAATTCGCAAACGCGAAGCTGGTTTATAACCAAAATATGGCGAGCGATTTCGCTGCGCGGAATGACAAGGCCCGGGCCGCGTCAGGCGGCGATCATTTCATCGGCATTCAGGCAGGACACAAAGCCTTCGAGCGCGCTGTATTGATGCGCGGTGCGGCGCCGGATGAAGAGCGTATCGACCCGCGACAGGGCCGGCGCAAGCTTGTGCATGTTGACCGTCTCGTTGCGCGCGACCACGGCGCGGGGCAGTAGCGTCACCCCCATGTCGGCGGCGACGCAGCCGATCATGCCGTCGAGCGTGCCGAGCTCGAACCGCGTCGCCGAGGGCCAGCCGAATTCGGTGAGGACCTGTTCGAGGCGCTGACGGTAGGTACATCCGGTACGGAATACCAGGGCGGTGGGGCCGGACTGCGATGTGCCGGCGCGCAAGTCCGCAAGGGTCTTCCAGCGCCGCGCGCTGACCAGCACGAGTTCTTCCCGGAACGCGATCGTTGAGGCAAGCTCGGCATGCTCGATCGGGCCGGCAACGAAGGCGCCGTCGAACGTGCCGTCAAGCACGCCCGCCACGAGATCCGCCGTCGTCGCCGTGCGCAGGCTGAGCGCGACCTTTGGAAAGCGGCGATGAAAACCGGCCAGTAGCGGCGGCAGGCGCACCGCGGCGGTCGTCTCCATCGAGCCGATCGCGAGCGGACCCTTCGGCTCGCCATCGTCGCGCGCGGCAAGCATGGCTTCGCGCGACAGCGCGGCCATCCGCTGCGCATAGGGAAGCAGGCGGCGCCCTGCGCCGGTCAGTGTCATGCCGCGGCTGTGCCGCTCGAACAGCGTGGTGCCGATCTCGGCTTCCAGCGCCTTCACCCGCTGCGTCACGTTCGATTGCACCGTGTTGAGCTCTTCGGCGGCGCGGGTGATGCCGCCGGTGCGCGCTACTGCCGAGAAGGTCATGAGATCGGTCAATTCCACGGCAAAAGCTCCGTTTCATTTTCGAGATGAAAGCGTTCGCAAGTATTCATTTCTAGAGAATGGTAGTCCTGCTTATTCTTGCTGTCCAGATCAGGGAGGAATTCATGCCCATCAGCACGCCGCTGACCGCGCGCTTGCGCGTCGAGCATCCGATCCTGTCGGCACCGATGGACGTGATCGCCGGCGCCCGCTTGACCATGGCGGTGAGTGAGGCCGGCGGCTTTGGCATTTTGGGCGGCGGCTACGGCGAACGGTCGTGGCTCGAGGCCGAAACCGCAAAGCTGAAAAAGTTCTCCGGCGCGTTCGGCATTGGCTTCATCACATGGAGTATGGCAAGACAGCCCGAATTGCTCGACGTCGCGCTCGCCGCAAAGCCGCGCGCGATCATGCTGTCCTTTGGCGATCCACGACCATTCGCGCCGCGGGTGAAAGCGGCTGATACGCTGCTCATTTGCCAGGTGCAGAACGAGGAGATGGCCGAGCAGGCACTCGATGCCGGCGCGGATATTCTGGTTGCGCAGGGCACCGAGGCGGGCGGCCACGGCGCTTCCCGCACCACGATCGACGTTGTGCCCGCGATCATCGATCTCGTCGCCGGACGCGTGCCCGTCGCTGCCGCCGGTGGTATCGCGGACGGACGCGGTCTGGCGGCGATGCTGACGCTGGGAGCTTCGGGCGTGCTGCTCGGCACGCGCTTTTATGCCAGCGTCGAGTGCGATGGTGCGGACGAAGCCAAGCGACGGATTTGCGCGGCCAGCTCAGGCAATTCCGTACGCGGTATCATCTTCGACCTGTCGCGGAACAATGTCTGGCCGGCCCCGTTCACCGGGCGCTGCCTGATCAACGATCACGCCAGGCGCTGGATCGGCCGCGAGGTCGAGCTGATGCAGAATGTGAAGGCGGTTGCCGCGGAATATGCAGCGGCGAGGGCCGCGGGCAATTTCGACATCGCCGCCGTCATCGCTGGCGAGGCCGTTGGGCTGATCCATGATATTCCGCCCGCGGCCGAAATCATCGGCCGTATCGTCACCGAAGCCGAGCAGATCTTGCTCGGCCGCCGCAATTTTGTCAGCGCCGCCTGACACCGCGCCAACCCCAAGCAAGAGAGAAACGCCATGTGGCCGGACCGCCGACTGATCGATCTCTTCAAGACCGAATTCCCCATTGTACTGGCGCCGATGGCCGGCGCGATGGATGCGGACCTGGCGATTGCGGTGGCGCAAGGCGGCGGGCTCGCCTCGCTGCCTTGCGCGATGCTCTCGGCGGAAAAAGCGCGCGAGCAGGTCAACATCGTCCGTCAGCGCGTCTCGGCGCCGGTCAACCTCAATTTCTTCACCCACCAGCCGGTGGACGCCCATCCTGAACGTGAAGCCGGATGGAAGCAGCGGCTCGGATCCTACTACAGGGAATTCGGGATCGATGCGTCCGCACCGATCAATGCCGCCAATCGCGCACCGTTCGATGCCGCCTTCTGCGCCGTGGTCGAGGAGCTGAAGCCCGAGATCGTCAGTTTCCATTTCGGCCTGCCAGAGGACTCGCTGCTCAACCGCGTCAAGGCGGCCGGCTGCATCGTGATGTCGTCGGCGACCACCGTCAGGGAAGCGATCTGGCTGGAAGAGAACGGTGCCGACGTCATCATCGCACAGGGCGCGGAGGCCGGCGGCCATCGCGGCATGTTCCTGACCGAAAATATCGCCGAACAGCCCGGCACCTTTGCCCTGGTGCCACAGGTCGTCGATGCCGTGAAGATCCCGGTCATCGCGGCGGGCGGCATCGCTGACGGACGCGGGATTGCGGCGGCGTTCGCGCTGGGCGCATCCGGCGTGCAGATCGGCACCGCCTACTTGCGTTGTCCGGAATCGAAGGTCAGCGCTCCGGCGCGGGTCGCGCTGGCGCAGGCGACGGACGAGACCACCGTCATCACCAACGTCATGACCGGCCGCCCGGCGCGCGGGGTCGCCAATCGCGTCATGCGCGAGATCGGGCCGATCTCGGAGCATGCCCCGGCGTTCCCCCATGCCGCCACGGCGCTCGGCCCGTTGAAAGCGGCCGCCGAGAAGCTCGGCAAGGTCGATTTCACCAGCCTGTGGGCCGGGCAGGGGGTACGGATGGGCCGCGAGATGCCGGCGGCCGAGCTGACAAGGGCGCTGGCCGGCGGCGCGCTTGCTCGTTTCGCCCAAATGGCGGGCTAGGAGCCCGTCCGCGCGGTTGCGGCGCAAAACCGGCCTCTGCTATACGGCGGGACTTAGTTCCCCCGTTTGAGGCCCTATATAATGTCCGTGGACGCCACGACCGTTCGCCGTATCGCGCATCTGGCGCGGATTGCCGTCACCGACGCCGAAGTTCCCCATTTGCAGGGTGAGCTGAACGCGATGCTGGCCTTCGTCGAGCAATTGTCGGAGGTGAATATCGACGGTGTCGAGCCGATGACCTCGGTGACGCCGATGGAAATGAAGAAGCGCGCCGACGTGGTCAATGACGGCGACATCGCCGACGACATCATGCGGAACGCGCCGGCCACGGAGAATCACTTCTTCCTGGTGCCGAAAGTGGTCGAATAAGCGAGGTCGAAGAGATGTGCATGCTCTGCGACGATGAGAAGGCCTACAAGGCCTATATGGATTTCCTGGATGCCATGGAGAAGCAGGGCAAACAGGCCGATCCCGACAAGGCGATCGACGCCGTTCTCGACGCGCTCGAGGCCAGCGAGCTGACGCGCCCGAAGCAGGACGATCCCGCCAACGACAAGACGCTCTCTCCGTTCTTCTGTAGCCCGATCAATAAATGACCGATTTGACATCGCTGACCATCGCCGAGGCCCGCGACGGCCTCGCGAGTAAGTCTTTCACCTCGCTCGAACTGACCGACGCGCATCTTGCCGCGATGGAAGCCGCGCGCTCGCTCAATGCCTTCATTCTCGAAACGCCGGACAAGGCGCGCGCAATGGCGCGCGCGGTCGACGAAAAGATCGCCAAGGGCGAGGGCGGCCCGCTCGCCGGCATTCCGCTCGGCATCAAGGACCTGTTCGCCACGCGGGACGTCCGCACCACCGCGTGCTCGAAGATCCTCGGCAATTTCGTGCCGCCGTATGAATCGACAGTCACCTCGCAGCTCTGGCGCGACGGCGCCGTGATGCTCGGCAAGCTCAACAATGACGAGTTCGCGATGGGCTCGTCGAACGAAACGTCGTGCTTCGGTCCCGTGGTCAATCCGTGGCGGCGCGAGGGCTCCAACACCGCGCTGGTGCCGGGCGGCTCGTCCGGCGGATCGGCCTCCGCGGTGGCTGCGCTGCTCTGCATGGGCGCGACCGCGACCGACACCGGCGGCTCGATCCGCCAGCCCGCCGCCTTCACCGCCACCGTCGGCGTGAAGCCGACCTATGGCCGCTGCTCGCGCTGGGGCATCGTCGCCTTTGCCTCCTCGCTCGATCAGGCCGGGCCGATCGCGCGCAGCAACCGCGACGCGGCGATCCTGCTGCGCTCGATGGCCGGTCATGATCCGAAGGACACGACGTCGGTCGATATCGCCGTGCCTGATTACGAGGCCGCCATCGGCAAGTCGGTGAAAGGCATGAAGATCGGCATCCCCAAGGAATATCGCCTCGACGGCATGCCGGCCGAGATCGAAAAGCTCTGGAGCGAGGGCGCGGCCTGGCTGAAGGCCGCGGGCGCCGAGCTGGTCGAGGTGTCGCTGCCGCACACCAAGTACGCGCTGCCGGCCTATTACATCGTGGCGCCCGCGGAAGCCTCGTCCAACCTCGCGCGCTATGACGGCGTCCGCTATGGCCTGCGTGAGCCGGGCCGCAACATCATCGACATGTACGAGAAGACGCGCGCGAGCGGCTTTGGCGCGGAAGTGCGTCGTCGCGTCATGATCGGCACCTATGTGCTCTCCGCCGGCTATTACGACGCCTATTATCTGCGTGCCCAAAAAGTACGCACGCTGATCAAGAAGGACTTTGAGGATTGCTTCGCCAAGGGCGTCACCGCGATCCTGACGCCGGCGACACCGTCGGCCGCGTTCGGCGTCGGCGAGAAGGGCGGCGCCGATCCGATCGAGATGTACCTCAATGACATCTTCACGGTGACGGTGAACATGGCGGGCCTGCCGGGCATCGCCGTTCCGGCCGGCAAGGATGCGCAGGGCCTGCCGCTCGGGCTGCAACTGATCGGCCGTCCGTTTGACGAGGAGACGCTGTTCTCGCTTGGCGAGGTGATCGAGCAAGCAGCCGGACACTTCACCGCACCGAAATGGTGGTGACATGGCGGATTTTAGAGCCAGTCTTTCAGATGCAGCTCCGGCATCGACGCTGAGCCCGCCGCTGGCTGCCTTGTGGTGGGCCGCCAAGGGCGATTGGGATCGGGCGCACAAGATCGTCCAGGATGAATCGGACAAGGATTCGGCTTGGGTGCATGCCTATCTGCACCGCGTCGAGGGCGATCTCGGCAATGCCGGCTATTGGTATCGCCAGGCTGGCCAGCCCGCCGCAAAGGACGAGCTGGAAGTTGAGTGGGATCGGATTGTTGCCGCGCTGAGCGGAGGAGAAAGGGCATGACGGCAACCAGTGGCAAGCTGATCAAGGGTTCGACAGGCGACTGGGAAGTCGTCATCGGCATGGAGATCCATGCGCAGGTCACCTCGAAGTCGAAGCTCTTCTCCGGTGCGTCGACCGCCTTCGGCGGCGATCCCAACAGCCAGGTCTCGCTGGTCGATGCGGGGATGCCGGGCATGCTGCCTGTCATCAACGAAGAGTGCGTGCGGCAGGCGGTGCGCACCGGGCTCGGGCTCAACGCAAAGATCAATCTGCGCTCGGTGTTTGACCGCAAAAACTATTTCTATCCGGACCTGCCGCAGGGCTATCAGATCAGCCAGTACAAATCGCCTGTTGTCGGCGAGGGCGAAGTGATCGTCGAGCTCGAGGGCGGCAGGACCGCTACCGTCGGCATCGAGCGGCTGCATCTGGAGCAGGACCCGGCAAAAATGCAGCATGACAAGTTGCCGTCGCAGTCCCTGATCGATCTCAACCGTTCCGGCGTCGCGCTGATGGAGATTGTCTCAAAACCGGACATCCGCGATGCCGAACAGGCCAAAGCATACGTGACCAAGCTGCGCTCGATCCTGCGCTATCTCGGCACCTGCGACGGCGACATGGAAAAGGGCAACCTGCGTGCCGACGTCAACGTCTCCGTGCGCGAGCCCGGCGGGCCGCTCGGTACCCGCTGCGAAATCAAGAACCTGAACTCGATCAACTTCATCGGCCAGGCGGTCGAGGTTGAGGCGCGGCGCCAGATCGAGATCATCGAGGACGGCGGGCAGATCGAGCAGGAGACCCGCCTGTTCGATCCCAACAAGGGTGAGACACGCTCGCTCCGCTCCAAGGAAGAGGCGCACGACTACCGTTACTTCCCCGATCCGGACCTCTTGCCGCTGGAATTCAGCCAGGCCTTCGTGGATGACCTCAAGGCGCATCTGCCGGAGCTGCCGGACCAGAAGAAGGCGCGCTTCGTTGCCGACTTTGCGTTGTCCGCCTATGACGCCGGCGTGCTGGTCGCCGAGCGCGAGAGCGCCGAGTTCTACGAGGCGGTGCTGTCGAAGCTCTCCGACAAGAAGCGGGACGGCAAGGTGGCCGCCAACTGGGTGATCAACGAGCTGTTCGGCCGGCTGAACAAGGAAGGCAAGGACATTTCGGGCTCGCCCGTCTCCGCCGAGCAGCTTGGCGCCATCGTCGGCCTGATCGGCGAGGGCACCATCTCCGGCAAGATCGCCAAGGATCTGTTCGAGATCGTTTGGCAGGAGGGGGGCGATCCCCGCGCCATCGTCGAAGCGCGCGGCATGAAGCAGGTCACCGACCTCTCGGCGATCGAAAAGGTGGTCGACGAGATCGTCGCGGCCAATCCGGACAAGGTTGAGCAGGCGAAAGCGAAGCCGCAGGCGCTCGGCTGGTTCGTCGGCCAGGTGATGAAGTCGTCCGGCGGCAAGGCGAACCCGCAGGCGGTCAACGATCTCCTGAAATCCAAACTCGGCATCTGAATCCTTTGCGTCCGCGGCGGCATCGAGCGCCGTCGCGCGGCGCATTCGGTGCGCTTACCCACCCCTCGAGCAGTCGATCGATCGTCAAACGACGCGTGCGAGGCGATCGGCCTGTTGCGAATCGGTGTGCGACGATTCGCAAGAACGACCGTCCCCGGACAGCGCTGGCGAGACTCGAAGCCGGTGGGGATGAAAATATTTTCATTGCCAAAAATCACGACTCAGAGTCCGCGCATCGCGATGTTAACTACGTTGGCCGACTCACGCACAACATGATCGCGCTTCGAACGCGTCGAACGTGAATCAAAGAAACGCCTGCGGCACAGGCGTTTCCTGCAATCTTGACAAATGCCGATGCAGAAGCGGCGCGGGTTTTTTGCATCGATGCGCACACGCATCGCTGACGTGTCGCGCAATGCGCAGCGCGCGCTCGTGGCTTGCTGCGTCAACACTTCCTTAAGTGGGACGCTGTTTTTTTGATTTTGTTGGTGTATTCGGGATGTAGCGCATCTCGATTCCCGAATGCGCGCAGCGATCAAGCCATCTCACTACATCAGGAGGGCAACATGGCTAAGAAGGCAAAGAAGGCGAAGAAGGCGAAGAGCGCAGTGAAGAAGACTGCGAAGAAGACCCGCAAGGTCGCCAAGAAGAAGAAGTAACTCTCGCTCTTTGAGAGGATGCCGGCGGCTTGACGTCGGCGCGTCACTCGGGCTCTCGATCTATCTGAGAGCTCTGGTCGACGAAGAGGGTGTCGGCGAGACATCAGGTCAAACGGCTGGATCGAATTTTCGTTTCTCGAAAACCGGTCCGGCAGAAGAAACTAGGTTTCTTCGTTCGGTGCGGATGCTTCACGGCTCCGCAATTTCACCGGGCCCACCGCCTGGTCGAGATCTGGTCCTGACGTGTTCGCCGACGCCCTCGTTCCACCTGCCGGGGGATGTGCCCGGCTTTTTCATTTCCTCACATGGCTGTTCTGACCGTTCACGGCATCGCCGCTGTGAGCCCTTGGGGCGTTTGGCGTCCGATCGCTCGCCGCTTGCTGCGCGAAGCCGTCCAACAATCGTTCCCGGACGTCCGCGATGGGCTGTTGTTGCGGTCCGCGCGACCCGTCGTCCATCTGCAATTGAAAACGCCGACGTTGCGGCAATGGTTATCGGTTCGCCAAATACGACGGTGAATCGATCTTCACGAATGCAAGGAAACCGCTGCGGCACAGGCACTTCTTGAATTTCTTATCAAGACGTTTCGCGCCCGCGTTTACACCCCGTTCATCGCGATACTTAAACTGCCCTTCAAAGTTTAGCGGTCATATCTGCTTCAACAAGCCGGCAAACGGCGTGGGGAATAGCGGGACGTTTCAAACAAATTGGGCAGGGGCCGCACTCGGAAAAAGGCGGCCAACGATAATAGGGGAGCTACGGATGTTTCAGGGGCATATCGATCTGGATACGGCGATGCCGATCGCGGAAACCGCGATCCCGGACGTGCTTTTCGAGCGCGGACTTTACTGGGCGAGCGGCCGTTCCGGCGTCGTCAATCTGGTCGCCGCGCACAAATGGTTCAATCTCGCCGCGCTGAAGGGCCGCCGGGATGCGATCATGCTCCGTCAGGAGGTCGCCGAGCTGATGAGCGAGGTCGAGATCGCCACCGCCCAGCGCGAAGCCCGCGCCTGGATCAGCGCCAACTAGACTGCTTCGCTACCGCGAGGGCCAGGCCCAGGCCGGCGTGTCGCCGTCCCTGACCGTGGTCTCGCCAAGTTGCTTTTCCAGCACGATCCGCCTGCAACTGGCGTCAGCGTCGAGCGCGTCGACCAACGCTTCGGCATGAGAAACGACAACCACCTGCGAGCGTTTTGACGCCTGGACGATCAGCCGTGCCAACGGCGGCAGCAAGTCCGGATGCAGGCTGGTTTCGGGTTCGTTGAGCACCATGAGTTCCGGAGGCCGCGGCGAGAGCAGCGCGGCAACCAGCAGAAGATAGCGCAGGGTGCCGTCGGACAACTCGGCAGCCTTCAGCGGTCGAAGCAGGCCGTGCTGGTGCATCTCGAGTTCGAAATACCCATCGGCTCCGACCACCCTGACATGCGCACCCGGAAAGGCGTCGGCGATCGCGGCATCCATCTCGTCCCTGGCACCGATTTCGCGGATGGTCTGGATGGCGGCGGCGAAATCCGAGCCTTCGCCGGCGAGGACCGGCGTATAGGTGCCGATCTGCGGCTTGCGCGAAGGCGCGTCACGATCGGTGCGGAAGTGATCGTAGAACCGCCAGTCCCGCATCCGCTCGCGCAACACCAGCAGTTCGATCGCGTCGCGGGGATCGCCGCAATGCGTCATCATGCTGTCGAACGGTGCGAGGTGCGTGTAGACCTGCTGCCATTCGCCGCCGTCGTTTCGAATCCGGACCCCGGGACCGTTACGGCTTGCGAACACGTTGGCGCGGCGGATCTGCTCGCCAGTCCACAGACTTTCGACCTTGATCACGGGATCGCTGAAAAATACGGTGTCACCGGGCAGGGGAAGGCCGAGATCGATGGCGTAGCCATAGTCGGTGCCCCCAAAGCCGAGCTTCAGGCTGATGGAATTTTTGCGCACCGTGCCCTGAACCGGTTGCGTGCCGGCCTTCATGGCGCGTGAGAACTGTTCCGGTCCGGCCCACAGGGTCGATTGCAGTCCGCCCTCGGCCGCAAGCGACTGAATGATCCTTCCCTGCGCGATGTCCGCCAGCAGTTTCAAGGCGCGATAGAGGCTCGATTTACCGCTGCCGTTGGCGCCGGTCACGACATTGAGGGGACCCAATGCCACCCTGACGTCGCGCAGGGATCGATAGCCGGAGATCGCAAGTCTCGTGATCATTGCCCTATCGATACCACGGCTGCATCGGCTGGTGGAACAGGTTGCTCAGACCAGAACGGCAAGAGGCCAGTACTGCTATTGTCTGGTCACGCGCATCCGCCAAATGATAAGGCTGGCGGCTCCACGCTCCCATCAACGCTGGCAGGCCCGATGTCCGAACAAGAAATGACGCTGACGTTCCGCTGCCCCAGGGAATTGGACGGCATAGCGCCGCCGCCCGTGCCGGCCGGACTTGGTCTGCCGGCATGGTTCAAGGCGATGCCGCAGCAGGCGTTCAACGCGTCCCTTGCCAAAGAAACCGATACGGTCAAGCGCTGTCCGCCTTTCGTCGATGCCATGACGAGCGGATTTTTGATCCCCTTGCTCTGCGACGTGAAAGTCGAGAACGGCGAGTTCTCGTGGGACTACGAGCTGCCGCCCGGCGGGTCGGTCGGCTTCGTGCGCTCGCCGATCGGATTCCATGACCCCAGCCAGGTCACCGGCACGCCGCTGTTCGATGCCGACCGCTTCATGATCAAATTCCACAACGTCTGGACGATCGAGGCGCCCGCAGGTTTTTCACTGCTGTTCACCCACCCGGTCAATCGTTTCGATCTGCCGTTCACCACCATTACCGGCATGGTCGATTGCGACCTCTATCACGACGGCTGGATTCACTTTCCGGCCTTCTGGCACGATGCGGATTTCAATGGCGTGCTGCCGAAGGGGACGCCGGTCGCGCAATGTTTTCCGATCAAGCGGGACAAATGGTCCGCGCGCACCGCTGCCTTCACCGATGAAGAGACGCAGCGCGTGCATGACACCACCAATGCGGTCTATGGCGAGCGCGGGGTCTATCGCCGGCAGTTCCGCGCCTAGAGCATGATCCGGAAAAGTGGATACCGGTTTTCCCTCGCGACAAACGCGAACGCGTTTGCGCGGAGATCATGCTCAAACAAAAAGGTAGAGCATGACGTCTAGTTCTGTTTGACGCGCAGGAAGTTGGCGACCGCGCTTGGCCGCAGGAAGAAACGGCCGTGCGGGGCCGCGCTGAGCGCTGCTACCGCGGCGCCGGTCGCTTGCAGGCCGGCGCTTGCCGAGGCGCGCAGCGCCGCTTCTCCGGCATCGCGATTGCCGAGCTCGAGCAGGCATTTGCCGAGATAATAACGCATCAAGGCATCCGCGGGCCGCTGGCCCAGCACGCGCCGATATAGATCGGCCGCCGCGGCATGTTCGCCGTCCAGCGCCATCACGCTGGCGAGTGCGCTCAAGACATCGAGCCGGTGTGGCTCTGCGGCCTGCACCTGCAAGAACAGGGAGCGCGCCTTGGCGCGGTCATTGGTCTTCAGATGAAGATAGCCAAGCCCCATGAGAAGATCTGGCGCCAGGCGTGAGCGCGAGCCCGCTTTCGAACATCGCGATGCTCTCTTCGATGCGTCCAAGCTTGCTGAGCTGGCCGCCGAGTTCGGCAAAAGCCGGCGGGTAGGGCGGACGCCGCGCGATTGCCAGACGCAATTGCTCGATGGCCTCGCTCGATCGTCCGGCCGACGCCAATGCACTGCCGAGCAGCGTTTCGATGGCGGGATCTTCGCTTCGCCGCGCCGCTTTTTCCAACGGCACGATCGCCTCGGCGATCTTGTTCTGCATCAGCAGGGCGCGACCGAGAATTTGCGCCGCTGCGATGTTGCTGCGGCTGGCCTTCAGCACCTCGGAGGCCAGGCGCTCGGCTTCATCGGGGCGGCCGATCTGGAGCGCCAGAATCGCCCGTTCGAGCGCCGGATGGCTCGCACCGGACCGTTCAGGAGATGAAGGCAGGCGCTTCGACATGGCCTTGCTGTGCGTCCGTCGGCTGAGAACAGCGAAATCTGGCGGAGACGGAGTCCGCCAAATTGGCGTCCGGCGACGTCTAACATGATCCGACAACCAACCGATAGGCCCTTAGCCGTTCTGCATTTTCTCATCCAGCCGCATCCCTCGCGATACCGAATGTCGGCACCCGATCAGCTACTGCGCGAGGGTTTCGTCACCTAGCGTGGCACGCATCGACCGGGGCGTGACGCCTTGAGAGCGAAGCCTAAGCGAGCGCGCGATATCGCCATTTGCGATGGTCCATCAAAAATGATCTGGATACCCGGCGGTACATAAAGAAACTGATTTTGACCTCGTTGCTAACGACACTCGCGTGAAACATCGATTGCTCGATTGATAGCGGCAAGCAAGGTGCTTTCCTGTAGGGGCTTCAACAGAAAGGCCACCAATCCAGGGTTTTCCTGATGAAGGCCAGCCTGGCGGTTAGCCGTGATCATGATCGTCGGGATATTGAAGCTGCTTCGTACCAGATGCTGTTGCAACTCGTACCCGCTCATGGTCGGCATTTGAAGATCGACAATCAGGCAATCGGGAAGCCCACCAGGCAGCGACGCGAGAAACTCCTGGCCCGATTCATATGTTCGGACAAGGAAGGTATGGGATCGCAGCAGCCTGCTCAATGCTCTGAGCACGGCCGGATCATCGTCGACCAGAGCGATCGAGGGAAGATCGTTCGCCATGAGTGATAATGACGTCAGGTTTGATTGTCAGTCGAGTTGACCGTTGGTCCAATAGAGGCCTGATCGTTATTTCGAGATATGGGCCTTTTCAGCCATCCGGACCAGATCGGCGACGCCGCGTATGCCCAACTTTTCCATCATCCGGCTGCGATGAACCTTGATGGTCTTTTCGACGGTACCCAAATCGGCGGCAATCTGCTTGTTCAATCGGCCGGCTACCACATGCACGAGCACCTCGCGTTCGCGCGGTGTCAGCGTGTTCATCTTAGCCCGGATCAAGTCCAGTTCGGAGTTGACGCGACGGTGTTCGGCATCCCGGGTTTTGGCGCGCAAGATCGCTTCGAGCAAGTCCGGCTCGCGAACCGGCTTGGTCAGAAAATCCAGTGCGCCGGCTTTCATGGCCCGCACGCTCGTAGGAATGTCGCCCTTTCCGGTGATGAATATGATGGGTCGGTGCGATCCCCCCGCCGTGAGCGCCTGCTGAAGCTCAAGACCGTTGAGGCCCGGCATCGCAACGTCCAGCACGGCGCAGCCCGGCGCCGCAGGATCATGCTGCTGGAGAAATTCCGTTGGAGAGGAGTAAGGCCGAACATCGTAGCCCCTGGCGCGAAGCAATCGCGACAGCCCTTTCCGCACGCCCGCGTCGTCATCAACCAGATAGACAGTAAATTCATCTGTCACGATGCTCTGGCCTCCCGGCTCGGTAACGAAAACATCGCGATCACGCCGCCGTCCCGGTGGTTCACGAGAGTGAGCCGTCCACCATGTGCCTGTATGATGGTCGAGCAGATCGCCAGTCCAAGACCGAGACCGTGCTCCTTTGTGGTATAAAACGGTTCAAACAGACGTCCATTTTCCAGAGGGCGAATGCCATGCCCTCGGTCGATCACGCGCACCTCCACCGATCCACTCTCCATCCCGCGCGTTGAGATCAGAATATGCCGTTGATCGACGGGGGTCGAGGCCATGGCATCCATTCCATTCATGACAAGATTAAGCAGAACTTGCTGCAATTGAACGGAATCCCCCGATGTCAGGAACAGCCTGTTCTCCAGGTCGAGCCTGATGCCGATTTCGCGGCCAATCAGTTCACTGTGGAGCAGGGCGGCCGTCGACGTGACAAGGTCATTGATATTGACAGATTCAAGCTTCCGCTCGCCCTTTTTCAGGAGGTGGCGAAGGCGGTGAATGACCTCGCCCGCGCGGTTGTCTTCATGAACGATGTCCTGGAGGGCATCCCTGATTTCTTCGAGATCTGGCGATTTCTGGCCCAACAGGTGCAGTGCCGCCTGGGCGTTTGACAGTATGGCGGTGAGCGGCTGGTTGATTTCGTGGGCTATCGAGCCGGAAAGTTCGCCCAGGACAGATACACGCATCAGATGCGCAATTTCCTGCCGCTGAAGGGCAGCCTCCGCCTCGGCCAGCTTTTGATCCGTAACAT
Source organism: Bradyrhizobium lablabi (assembly GCF_018129385.1). Classification (GTDB taxonomy): domain Bacteria; phylum Pseudomonadota; class Alphaproteobacteria; order Rhizobiales; family Xanthobacteraceae; genus Bradyrhizobium; species Bradyrhizobium lablabi_C. The sequence continues at coordinate 13,282 of NZ_JAFCLN010000017.1, read as the reverse complement.
CGACGAAAATTCCGCCCAGATGACGTGACCGGCCGTTATGCCTGGGATAGCGGCGGGCACGCATGCGTATCCACCGCACTCCATTGTCCGGCAGGACAATTCGCACGTCGCTGCTGGAAGCCTGTTCCGTCTCAAGCGATCGTTGCATCGAACGGCCGGCGATTTCCGCATCGTCGGGGTGAACAGTCGCCAGCAACGCCTCTCGCGTGAGTGGCACATCCTTCGAGATTCCGAACAGCGTCCTACAGTGCTCTGTGGCCCACAATTTGTTCGTATCCCGGTCAAGCTGCCAGAGCCCGATATTGGTAGCGGCGGCGGCAAAGGTCATTCGCTCTTCGCTGGCCAAAAGTAGATTCTCGAAACGCATTTTTCGACGCCGCTGAATTAGCAGCGCGCTCAAGAGCACCGCTTGCAAGCCGACGACAAAGAGTCCCGCAAGAGCGATGCCGCGATGCTCATCCCAGATCGTTGGCTGCTTGAACATAACAGCAGTACCAGGAGGCAAATCCCGTTCTTTCAGGCCCCATCGCTGCATCGCCCGGTAATCGACCCGGTAGTGTTGGCCCGGATTCGTGCGGGGCGGAAGCATGGTCGGCGATGTCTCCTTCAGAAGTTCGATCGCCAGGTCGGCCGCAGCAACGCCGACCGACTCGAATGTCTCGACGAAACCGCCGACGGCACCCTTTCCGATAAACGTATCGTAGGGCCCGTACACCGGGGCAGCAGACAGCGCCGATAGATCTGCCGCCACCTGCGCGGGAATGAAAGTCTTGCCTTCGCTGTCGGCAAACACGGTCAGGACAATGACAATCGTATCGCGGGACAGATTTGACAATCTGTCGGCGATCTCGGAATACGGAAGTCCGAACAAGTACGTTGTTTCGAACTTGCGCTGGTAGTTTTCAACCACCTCGCGGGCGACAGGGTGCCAGCGGCGATCCGTCTCGCCACTACCGGCGACGACAACCAGACGCTGCGCCTCCGGTTGGAGCCGCTCCGCAAGTGAAAGAGTTTTCGCGAGATCGAACTGTGTGACGATCCCGGTTACGTCGGGTGGTGGCTGCAATGCATCATAGGACTGCGGCGATATCGATGTAAAAACGACCGGCACATTTGGGAAAAGCATATCCCGATATGCGACCAGAAACGGTAGTGCTGCACTGCCGAGAGTCATCACCAGATCGGGAGGACGTTGCCCATACTTGTCGCGGATAAACGCGGCCGCTCGCAACTTGTGCGGCGTATCGGTATTTCGTGCCAGGTCGAGAAATTCCGCGTCGATCTCAATTGAATTGGGGGAGTGCTCGAGCAGCCGCTTGCGTGCCGCGTCGGCAATCAAACTGGTTGCCGGAAATGTGTAGTTGAAGGCGTGCAGCATAAGTACGCGTTTCGGCTCCGCGCAACGGGCTTCCAACGCCAGCAATACAAGGAGCGCAAAGCTCCAGGCAGTCGTGATGCGCGTCCTAGCCATTCTCGAAAAGGCCGCCGTTTCCAACAAATGCAGTACAAATTCACTAACAGTGAAAGCTTGATTGCGCGGCCTCCTCGCTGCCGGCCGCCAAGCCTAGCACGCTTGGCGGCCGCGGCGGGGTTTCCTCTCGCGGAAAGCGGGAAAATTTGGTCGAAGGGCAAGTTGCAGGAGTAATCCTTTTGGTTCTATGGCCTGGAACAATTGCCAACGCTTTTGCCGACAAGGAGGGGAATCAATCCCATATTCGGCCGTGAGTCGGGATTTTGGCGCTGAATCGGGTCGATTCCACGGCGGCGTCATCACCTCCGCATTCAACTCCTGCGGGAATACCTTGTTTTGCCGCAGTCTCTTCTGAGCTTCACGCTGGGTCGGGCAATAATGGCAACAATGTTGTCATTTTCTCGCACGTGCCCCCGGCATTTCCGGCAAGGGTGCGGTAGCCAGCGCAAAGGTTCAAATTCTTGGCAATCTGGACGAGCGATTGATGATGTGGTCGCTCAAGCTACCACAAGTGGCCGCCACGCCCGCGGCAATACTGGTTGCACATCAGACGCAGCCGAACGTAAAGGCCTCACGGTTTGTCGCGGACGAATACGACCTCGAATGTCTGCCTGGCGACGACCTGATCGTAGACGCCGGTCAGGCGGTCGTTCGCCGCGTCGTAGCGGAGTTTGTAGGTGGAACCATTGTAGCCGGCGGCACGCAACTCGAACGATAGCTTGAGCACATTGCCGTCCTTGCTGGCGACGGCCGTGTGAAAGGGCAGCGGCCTTGGATTTGCGTAACTCGCATCAAGTTTGCCGTCGGCATCCACGGCCCTGATGGTGATCACATAACCGCCCTGTAGCCGCACCCAGCGGCCGGGCAGGGCACCAAAAGCGGATTCAGCAGATGGCGATCCGGACGGCTGCTGGGCCAGTGCCGGAATCGAAATCAGGAAGAGGCAGAGGATCGCGGATGGAATGAGTTTCATGTTGTTCGTCCGATCCTGTCAGCAATCCTGCTTGTTCGGTCGCGCTCAAAGTTCGGCCCTACTTCTCCGCCAGGCGCCAGGAACCATCCCATTCTTCCGGAGGCGGGGTCGCGGCCAGCTTGTTCAACCGGGCGATGAAGGTTTTCGACGGTCCGTCGCCAGGAACGACAGCGAGACCCGCCTCGAAAGCACGACGCGCTTCCTCCCATCGCCGGCTCCTGTAACAGGCCAGTCCCTGCGCGAACCGGTCGCGCAGGGCGAGCTGTGCCGGCGTCAGTTCACCCTTGCGCCCCATGATCTCGAATACCGGCTGTGGCTGGCTTTGTCCGAGCACGGCAACCCGATCGATCTCGCGCGGCTCCACTGCATCGGAGGCGCCGGCGATGGTCGCCTCCGATACCAGGATGCGGCCGCCATATTCCTTGTTGGCTCCCTCCAGGCGGGAAGCCAGGTTAACCGTGTCGCCCATCACCGTGTAATTCATCATCAGCTCCGAGCCGATGCTGCCCACCAGCACCTCTCCGGTGGCGATGCCGATGCGCAGATCGAAGGATGTGGGAAGGCTGCGAACGCCGAGCAGTTCAGGAAGTTCAGTTCGGAGCTGCGGTACGAGTTCGAGCATTCTCAGGGCGGCCAGGCTTGCCAGCCGCGCCTGGCTGGCGTGGTCCGTAAAGGGAGGGCCCCAATAGGCCATGATGGCATCGCCGATATATTTGTCGATGATCCCATCATGTTCGCGGATCGGCGCGGACATGGTCGAGAAGTAGCGGTTCATGACCTTCACGAGCCCTTGTGGCGTCATCCCCTCGCTGGTGCTGGTAAATCCCCGGAGATCGCAGAACAGCACAGTCATGACGCGCCGCTCTCCCTCAGCCGCAAGCACCGGCCGATCGATCAGTCCTTCCACAATGCGAGGATCGACATACTTGCCAAACGTCTCGCGTATCCGCTCCTTGAGACGCAGTTGCTCCACCATTTGATTGAATGCGGTCGTCAAGCTCCCGATTTCGTCCTTCGACGTAATGGGCACCTTGCCGCTCAAATTGCCGGCCTCCACGGCCTGGGCGCCCTCCAGAAGGCGCCGGACAGGCCGCGTGACTCCGGCGCTAACCATCAGCGAAAATACCAGTCCCAGGATCGCGGCAAGCAGCGTCAGGAACGCGGCTATCATTGTCACACGATGCTGCGTTTGGGTGACGAGATCCGCGTCGGCGCGCAGCAACGTCAGCATGTCGGCCCGGATTGCGTCCAGCTTGTCGTTGAGTTCGTTGCGGAGGGCATCGACGCGGGTAAGGCTTTCGTCAACCGTCGCTGTGTTGCCCGTATCGAGCAGGTTCAGTAAGCGGCCGATCTCATCGTTGAGATGGCGCCGGGAATCGTCGACGGCCGCATCGATGCGGGTTTGGAGCCGCACCAGCGCCACGGTATCGCCCGCCGCAACCTGCTTTTCCACGAGGGCGCCGATAAGCTTGCGGGCCGATCCGATTTCGTTCTCAAATTCACCACCCTTTGCGTCAAACCTGGCGCGAATGGCGGCGACGTCATTCGACGGCGATCGGATTTTCTCGATCACGATTCGCCGCAGTTCGAGCGCGCGTTCCACCGAGCGAATGTTGGCGCGCGCAAGGTGGCCATAGGCAGGAACGTAGCTTCGTGCGAGCTCATTCAACTGGTTGCCGACCTGGATGGCCGACGCCATCGAAAGCAGGGCGGTCACGGCCATCAGCACGATCAATACGACCGCGATCCCCATGATCTTCCGCCGGATGGACAGGCTGATCATGTTCCGACCTCTTCGAAGTGCGAGCCGGAGCCCGACTGTTTCATAATCCGGCGATGGTGCCGACACGCCGCACGATTCTGCCAGCAAAACGAACGGTGCGACATTGGCCTTGAGGGCAGGGCCGTCCTACGTCAGCGCCCGATGTTGGACCACGGTCCAATAGCGTTCGATCATTCTCCTTCGTAGCGTGCCCCTGCTCAGAAGCATGTCGACCATCGCAGGGAAGGTAACGCTTTGATGATATTGCGCCCTGCAACCAAGCTCACTCCCGACGCCGTTTGTGACAATTCTCCAGACGTCGATGCAATGATCTGGATACCCGGCGGCACGTTTCGCATGGGGTCGGACAAGCATTATCCGGAAGAAGCGCCTGCACATCGCGTCACCGTGGATGGCTTCTGGATGGACCGGCACCCGGTGACGAACCGGCAGTTCACGGAATTCGTCAAGGCCACAGGTCACGTCACATTCGCTGAAATTCCGCCCGACCCGAAAGACTATCCGGGCATCCTGCCGCACATGATCTATGCCGGTTCGCTGATGTTCTCGCCGCCCAGGCATGCGGTCAGCCTGCGCGACTTCAGCCAGTGGTGGGCCTTCGCCAAGGGCGCGGACTGGCGGCATCCGTATGGGCCGAATAGCAACATCGACGCTCTCGACGAACATCCCGTCGTGCATGTGGCGTTCAACGACGTGCTCGCCTATGCAAAATGGGCCGGCAAGGAAATGCCGACCGAAGCGGAATGGGAATTTGCCGCGCGCGGCGGCCTCGAAGACACAGAGTTTGCGTGGGGCAACGAGCTCACGCCGGGCGGCCGTCACATGGCCAACACCTGGCAGGGTGAATTTCCGCGCCAGAACACCAAGGCCGACGGTTTCGAGCGCACGTCGCCGGTGACCGCCTTTCCGCCGAACGGTTACGGATTGCACGACATGATCGGCAACGTCTGGGAATGGACGGCCGATTGGTATTCGCCGAAGCATCAGGCTGATGCGGCGAAGGCCTGCTGCATTCCGCAGAATCCGCGCGGCGCTGGCGAGGCGGACAGCTACGATCCCAGAACGACCAACGTGAAGATTCCCAGGAAAGTCATCAAAGGCGGCTCGCATCTGTGCGCGCCGAACTACTGCCGGCGCTACCGGCCGGCAGCGCGACATGCTGAACCGGTCGACACCTCAACGAGCCATCTTGGATTCCGGTGCATCCGGCGATCACGGTACTGACACATCATCAGCGATCAACCAAGGGAGCGACGCCATGTCTAACCGCAGGCTGAACGACAATCCACCTCATGGCTTAACTGCGCCGCCAGAGAAGGCAGGTTGGCACAAGCGCTGCGCCGCGTTACTCGGCGCAACCATGCTGATGTCGCTGTCCGGACCGGTCAGCACACCGGCCGTGGCGCAAAACCAGCAAAAACCAAACATCCTTTTCATCATGGGTGACGACATCGGCTGGATGCAGCCGAGCATCTACCACCGCGGATTGATGGTTGGGGAGACGCCCAACATCGATCGCATCGGCAACGAAGGCGCGATGTTCACGCACTATTACGCCGAGCAAAGCTGCACGGCCGGGCGTACGGCCTTCATCACGGGCATGCAGCCGGTTCGCGTCGGCATGACCTTGCCGGAAATTCCCGGCAGCCCGTCCTATCTGCGGACCGGCACGCCGCACCTTGCCAGGTTCTTGCTCGATCTCGGCTACAACACCGGAGAGTTCGGCAAGAACCATCTCGGCGACCACACCGACTCGCTGCCGACCGCGCATGGTTTCCAGGAATTCTGGGGCTACCTCTATCACCTCGATGCCATGCAGGGGGTGAGCTTCCCAGACATCAACAAGACCGCAACCCAGCAGACCGTCGCGCCGCCATGCAGGAACACGCCGATCCCCGGTGTGCCCGAGGTTGCCGGCGCGGTGGATCCCAAGACCACGGTCTGCTTGACGCCACCGCGTCCGATGCTCGCGTGCACGTCATCCGACGGCAGTCCCGCTAAACAAACATGCAAGGACGAGGGCCCGCTTACGCTTGAGCGATCGAAGGGGATCGACGAGGAAATCTCGGCCAAGGTCGTCGACTTCCTCGATCGCAACGATCCTCGCCGCACCAACAAGCCGTTCTTCGTCTGGTACAATCCGGCGCGCATGCACATCACGACTGTGCTGAATGACAAATATCTGGGGATGTTGGGCGAGACCGGCGGCAAGGATTGGGGCATCAATGAAGCCGGCATGAAGCAGATGGACGACAACATCGGCGTGGTGCTCAAGAAGCTGGAAGACATCGGCCAACTCAACAACACGATCGTGGTCTTCACCACCGACAACGGCGCCGAGACAATTACCTTCCCGGACGGCGGCGTCACGCCGTTCAAGGGCGGCAAGTTGAGTACCTGGGAGGGCGGGATGCGCGCCCCGATGGTGATCCGGTGGCCAGGCGTCATCAAGCCCGGCACGGTGAAGAACGAAATGTTTGCCGCCCTTGACTGGCTTCCGACTCTCGTCGAGATCGCCGGCGGCCCGAAAAGCGACGCACTGAAGCGACGGATCGAGGCTGGTGAATATCCCGGCATCGTCAAGACCACGCTCGATGGCATCAACCAGATCGACTACCTGAGCGGCAAGTCCGAGAAGTCGGCACGCGACCACTTCCTGTACTACTCCAGCACGACGCCGTCGGCGGTTCGCTACAAGAACTGGAAGATGTATTTCGCAATGGTGTCCGACGACCCGGCGGGCTTCGTTTCGGGTGTGCAGCCCTACTCCTGGACCCAGGTCGTCAACATCAAGCGCGATCCCTTCGAGACCTCGGTGGGTGCGCAACAGAAGACACTGTTCGGCATGGGCGGCGCGATTGCTGCTCCGTCGACCGCCTACGTCTATGACTGGAACTTGCTGCCCATCGGCCAGCAGCTTTGGTTGATGCACCTCGAGTCCTACATCAAGTTCCCGCCGCTACAGGACCCGGCCAGCTACAACCTGGAACAGGTCATGCGGCAAGTTCAGAATATGAAGACGGCCGGCCGCAGCGACTAGTTGCAACGTCAAGTGCGATAGCCAAACAGGATGGGCAGCGGCCGGTCCGTAAGGATCGGTCGCTCCTCAAACGCACATTCGATTGCTTCGGCTCGTTTCGAGTCGTTGTACAGGAAATCGGTCGGAAGCAGGTTTCAACTATCTTGGTATCCAGAGGCGCGGATGACCGCCGTTGCTACGACTATCTGGCCCAGAGCTCTTCTTTTCCTGGCGGCGACGGCGTTGACCGCCGTTGCGCCAGCCATTGCACAGCAGCAGAAGCCCAACATCCTTGTCATTCTTGCCGACAATACCGGGTACGGCGACATCGGCGTCTATGGCGGTGGTGAATTGCGCGGTGCACCAACACCGCGCCTCGATCAACTCGCCGCCGAAGGCTTGCGGCTGACACAGTTCCTGGTCGAGCCGGCCTGCACGCCGTCGCGCGCGGCGCTGATGACGGGGCGCTATTCCATCCGCTCCGGCCTGTCGCTGGTTGCGGTCGACGGATCGACTTTTTCGCTCCCGGCGAAGGAAGTGACCATGGCCGAGATGCTGCGCGAAACCGGCTATGCCACCGCAATCTTCGGCAAGTGGCACCTCGGTGCGCAGCCATACAGCCAGCCACAAAACAAGGGTTTCGACGAATACTATGGCATTCCGCCGGCCGACACCTGGGATGCGTTCGGAATGATCCGTCAGACCCGCCTGACCAAGACGCTCGACGTTCCGCTCGACAAGGGTCCGCAAATCGTCGAAGCGAAGCGAGGCGAACCGCTCAAGGCGGTCAAGCCCTACACTGAGGAAGTGCGACGCGAGATCGACTGGGAGCTGGTGGATCGCGGCGTCGATTTCATGAAGCGCCAGAAGCAGGCGGGTAGACCATTCTTTCTGTATCTACCGATCTCCCGGACGCACTTTCCGAACCTGCCGTCGAAACGATTCGAGGGAGCGTCGCGCATCGGCCAGTTCGGCGATTCCCTGATGGAAGGCGATGCCATCGTCGGGAAAATGCTCGATGCACTCGACGATCTCGGCTTGGCGAAGGACACTATCGCGGTCTTCGCATCCGACAATGGCCCCGACGGACCTGGGGCGCGTGCATTCGGCGGCGACATGCCGGACATCGGATCGCCCGGACCCTACCGGGGAGCGCTCGGTGACGTGAGCGAAGGTGCGATCCGCACCGCCGCCATCATCCGCTGGCCGGACCATATCCGGCCGCGATCATCCAATGCCATGTTCTCAATTATGGATTTCTTCCCAACCTTCGCACGGCTTGCCGGCGGCAGGATGCCGGACGACCGGCCGATCGACGGTATCGACCAGAGCGACTTGCTGCTTGGTCACAATGACACGGGACGTCGCGAGCATTTGCTGACCTTCGTCGGTCCCGACCTCGTCGCGGCGCGCTGGAAGCAATTCCGCGCTTATTTCGTCGATGTCGCGCCAGGCAGAAGCGGCGAGGGGGGTGCAACTCTGATGGGTGGGATCGGCTCCAGCGCCGCGCCGATGAACGGCTATCCCAGGGTCTTCAACATCGAAGCCGACCCGCGCGAGGAGCACAATATCGGCGAGATGTACAATTGGGTGCTCGGGCCACTTCTCGGCGCGGTGGAACAATACAAGGCAAGCCTGGTAAAAAGCCCGAACGCGCCAAGCGCAAACATGACACGGTTTTAGGCTGACTGATTGCAATCGGGAGGGTGTCCATGAAACGCATCATACGATCTCCTGTTCTCGACCGCCGCGTTCTGCTCTCGTCCCTGGCGATGCTTCCGGTGCTGTCCGCGGCACTGCATTCTACCACTGGAGTGGCGCAGGCGCAGCGCGACCCGCTGCCATCCTGGAACGACGGCGCGACGAAATCGTCCATTCTCGACTTTGTCGCGCGGGTCACGACGCAAGGCGGACCTTACTTCGTGCCGGCGGAGCAACGCATCGCGACCTTCGACAATGACGGCACCCTCTGGATTGAGCAGCCGATGTATGTGCAACTGGCTTTTGCGCTTGACCGGGTGAAGGCCCTTGCGCCCATGCATCCGGACTGGAAGACCAAGCAGCCGTTCGCAGCGGTGCTGGACGGCGACCCGAAAGCGCTGGCGGCTTCCGGTGAAAAAGGCTTGGTCGAAATCATCGCTGTGACGCATGCCGGCATGACCACGGCACAGTTTGAGAAGATCGTCACCGACTGGCTCGCGACCGCGCGTGATCACCGCTTCAAGCGACCCTATACCGAGCTGGTCTACCAGCCGATGCTGGAATTGCTGGCCCACCTTCGGGCAAATGGGTTCAAGACCTTCATCGTCTCAGGCGGCGGCATCGAATTCATGCGGCCGTGGACCGAGCGAATCTACGGCGTACCGCCGGAGCAGGTTGTCGGGTCGTCGATCAAGACCCGATTTGAGATGAAAGACGGTGCGCCAACACTTTTCCGGCTGCCCGAAATCAACTTCATCGACGATAAGACGGGAAAGCCAATCGGTATCAACGAGCATATCGGTCGCCGTCCTATCGCCGCTTTCGGCAACTCCGACGGCGATCTCGAAATGCTGCAATGGGCGACGCTCGGCGCCGGCGGCGCGCGCTTTGGCCTGATCGTCCATCACACCGATGCGGAGCGTGAGTATGCCTACGACCGCCAGTCGCATTTCGGCAAACTCAACGTCGCCCTGGATGCCGCCGCGGAGAACAAGTGGACCGTAGTCGACATGAAGCGAGACTGGAAGCGCGTCTTTCCCTTCGACTAGGAGTCATCGCGATCGTCAAATTCGCCCAATAAAATGAAGCAGGCCTACAAGGAGAGACAGATGAAATTGAGAAGCCTCGCCGCGCTTTGCGCATTGATATCCGGCTGGATCGGGTTTGCCGCCACGGTGAAGGCCGTCGATTTAACCGGTTCGTGGGCTACCGCTCCCTCCGCTTGCAGCAAGGTTTTCATAAAGAAGGATGGCGCAATCTCCTTTCGGCAGGATTCCGATCAGTACGGCGGAGGATTTATCCTGGAGGGGGATAGAGTGCGAGGCCAAATGCAAACGTGCACGATCACAAGGCGGAAGGAGCAGGGTGATGTCGTCCACATGCTTGCCAGATGTGCGGATGACATCATGACATCGAACGTTCAACTCAGCGCGAAAATCATCGACGACAACACAATTGCACGAATTTTCCCGGGAATGCCGGAATTCACCTTGAGCTACTCGCGTTGTCCTATGTGATTTATCGGCAGTTCGACGCCCTCGCTTAAAGCTGCTCGGCACCGCTGGAAGCAATTCACCCTGAGATGCCCGCTTGGCCCCGCAAGCCCGAGTTCGCCTGCCATTCTGACGAAACTTCCCTTTGGTCCAATATCACCATGGATCCCAGCATGTGTACGATTGCAGGAATAGCCGAACGGCGCCAGCTAAACCGCAGGATGTGACCCATCCGCAACGGACGCGTGAGAGTGGTTTAGATAGACTGTTGCTCCGATCGAGCGAGGCAGAGGAGGCGTAAATGAAAGCAGTTTCCGCACTCGGAATCATGCTCGTTGCGACCTTTGGCGCCAGCGTCGCTCAAGCTGACGAGAGCGGCATATCCTATTGGGTGCCCGGTCGATTCGGCAGTCTGGCGGCAGTGCCTACCGCCCCTGGCTGGTCGCTTGGGGCCATCTATTACCATACCAGCGTTGAGGCCTCAGGTGCGGCTGCGGCTGCAAGAGAAATTCAGGTCGGCCGGTTTGCCCCGAACGTCAACGTCAGCCTGAACGTCAATTTGAGTGCGCCTCCGGACCTGGTCTTCCTGGCTCCGACATACACTTTCGCGACACCGGTGCTCGGCGGTCAGCTGGCCATGGGGGTCATCGGAGTATTCGGTCGAAACAGCACGACACTCGACGGCACGCTGACGGCGGGATTTGGACCATTTGCGGTCACCCGTACGGGAAGCATATCAGACTCGCTCGTTGGGTTCGGCGACCTCTATCCGATGGTTACGCTGAAGTGGAATGACGGCGTCCACAACTACATGACCTACGCGACCGGCGATATTCCGGTAGGCGCTTATGATCCCAGCCGCCTTTCCAATATTGGCATCGGCCACGGAGCCATCGATGCGGGCGGCGGCTACACCTACCTGAATCCCGTGACGGGACACGAATTGTCGGCCGTTGCGGGCTTCACGTACAACTTCAAGAATCCTGCTACGCAGGTTCAAAGCGGTGTCGATTTCCATTTCGACTGGGGGGCGTCGAAGTTTCTCTCGAAGCAGGTCTTTGTTGGTCTGGTGGGATACGCCTATCAGCAGATTACCGATGATCAGGGCGGATCTCCGATACTCGGAGGTTTCAGGTCGCGCGTTCTCGGTATTGGCCCGCAGGCAGGCTATATTTTTCCAATGGGTGATGGCCTGCAGGGATACCTGAACCTGAAGGGATACGGGGAATTCGATGCGGCAAATCGGCCCTCAGGCTGGAATACGTGGCTGACGTTTGCGATTTCTGCCGCGCCGCCTGCAAGCACCGCTACGCCAAGCCGGCCCAGAGTGACGAAGTAGAAGTTCAACCTATCGATCGCACCTCGGGCCCGGAGGCAATGCAGGCAAGGAAAATGTCGGGCAACAGTGGATCGTAAAGCTGCTGCCAGGACAGTGCGCGTATAGCGAGGTCGCGACGGAGTGCGTCGTGATCGGCATTTGCATGAGGCAAATCAAAAACCGCTTCCGCTCTCATGACAGCGCGCCAGTTCATCAAACGTCGGCTCCAACGATTCGGAGCGATACGCCTAGCGACGGCATCACGCGAAGCATGTTCGCGTTGGGGAGCGGATATCGATACGCGCAATTGGATTGATGTGCTCCGGTATGGCGACGTCAGCCCAAGTCCGTCTGGCTAAGTCGACATGCTTTCAGGGGCGACGTTTTTCGCGAATTAAGCCGAACCATCAGGTGGAGAATCCGGTGGGGACAGTGGGCCGGTAGTCAAAATAAACCGAACCAAATCAATGTCTTATTTCTCTATCATGGCGGAGACGGAGGGATTCGAACCCTCGATAGGCCTTTACAAGCCTATAACGGTTTAGCAAACCGCCGCCTTCAGCCACTCGGCCACGTCTCCGTTGAGGCCGATATGCCCGACGTGAGGGCGAGCCGCAAGCGACAGATTCAAATGATTTATCCGAAGGGCGCCGGAGCGGCCTTGCGGCAGCCGGGATGCCGAAAACGCCCGATTCATGGCGCGTGTCAGAAATGCGACAAGGGCGGAAATCCGGCGGCGGTTCGAACGCCCCCGGAGAGGACGAGCTTCTCGCACTAATAAAGAGTGGTGCATGCCGCTTCTTATCGAGTCGCGTGCCGCTGTTTGATTTTGGCGGCTGGCGTGAGCTTCGCGCGATTCGCCTGGCAGCTTCATTGCACCCCACATCGACGATGCAAGTTGTGCCGAAGAAATAAGGGTTTCTTGCATTTCCTGGATTGCGGGCGCGGGCTTTGCGCTGCGCGGCCACGCGAGAATACAGCGTCGTCGCATCGCGCAGGCGCGGTCTTCATATCTTTCCAGGAACGGCATCGAATCTCGTTGCCGATTCGAGGTGACGAGTGGTCTGCGCGGTGGATAGCGGCGCGACGGGCATCTCGATGCCGATCCGGACATCAAATGGAACCGTCAGAAAAATCTTTTACAAAACAAATACTTGCGAGGACGGCTCGATCACGGACGCGTGCTATTTGTGCAACACAATTCCAAAAACGGTCCGAGTCAGGGGTTTCGAAGCGGTTCCTTTGTTGCGTGTGCAGGGTGCATCGGTAATTCTGACTGCGCGACGGAGGGGGGCATCCCGAGGTCGTCCCGTTTTAGGTGGTTCGCTTAAGTCCCTCGCGTTTTTTGCGGGAGTGTCCGAAAGCGCGAAGCGGCTAGGCGGTGGTTACAGGGGACAAGGGAACCAACCTAGGGCGTCAGCCCGGCGGATCCGGAACCTTCCCTTTAGAGCAACTTGGAGGTTTAACATGAAGATGGTTAAGAGCCTTATTCTCGGCTCAGCGGCGGGTATCCTCGCCGTTGGC
>NZ_JAFCLN010000016.1 GCF_018129385.1 Bradyrhizobium lablabi | reverse complement strand
TGCCGGGTGCGCGCTGCACCCGCGGTCCCGTGTGCGCTGCTTGCGCAACAAAAAAATGCACACGAGCATACAGGTGAGCGGAGAACACTCCGACATCCCCTGCGCAATGGCTTTACGGCTTATATCGCGCTCTCCCTGGTGAGCGGGCTTGTTGTCACCATCGCCTCGCGGAAAGTTCCGCAAGGTTTAGCGCCAGCGTCGCGGCGCCAGGACCACACGACTTCGCCGTACGCGGACAGCGCTTCGTCAAGCACGCCGCCCACGTCCACCGCATCCCATCCCAACGTTTGGTGGCGATGGCCAACGCCCCTCCTCGGGGATGAGGTGGGCACCGTTATAATTCTGATTTGCCGAAATTTACAAGCGGAATATTTTTACGCGAGGGGCTTGACATTGATTCTGGAAATCAGAATTTGATTTACGGGCGGCCGCGGGTCGCGAGAACGCGAGAGCGAAGCGAAACCTGTCGATTGTTGCCGGGAGATGATGGGTTCGCCGCGCCCAACCCATGCTGCGGCTTCGGCTGGCGTGCGATCCACAACGCAGCTTCTTCAGGCGGTCGGGGGCTCACTGCGTGGGAAGCTGGCGAGCCAGGTATCGTCCAACGACTCAACGCTCATATGGGGGGTCTGCTGCGCCGAGATCGCGAACTGCGCCAGCCGCTCGGGGACAGCTTTTTGGAGAAAGCGATAGAGCGACCGAGAGGTAACCACCTGAAGGCCGTCGTATTCTGTTAGCGCAGACGACTCGATCCCCGACAGTGCTGACAGCAGGACGCTCGTAAACACCGCTTCGCCATCCAACTCGTATGCTTTCTGGCCAACGCGGGCGGCGAAAAAGCAGTCGACTGAGCTGCGCACCCGTGTCAGCTCGGAAGCGTTCGGAAAGATGAACGAGCCCGTCACGCGTCTGAGCGTCGCTCCACCGATCTCACGGGATGTATCTGAAATAAAGACGACGTGCGGGATGCCCGACTCGCGTGCCTGCTGCACGTTCTGCGAGACGTTGATGACGGCATTAGCGTTGGACAATGCGTCGGACAAAAGCCACATGTCCTGTCCAGGTCCGTATGCGGCGCCGTGACCGGCGAAGTACACGATGAGTTGGTCAAGATCGTTGCTCTGAATACAGCTCGCAATGGCTCTGTAAATCTCGTCGACGCTCACGCGTTTTTCGTCGTCGGTGAAGAGCCACACTCGTTCATAAGGGATTCCCTGGTTCTCGGTCGACCATCGAGCAAATCGCTGCGCGGCGAACGCCGCCCCTCTTAGGGAGGGTAGGCTGTCGACGCGGTTGACCCCGATTGCGATCACGGCCCGGGCGCCGCCGCGCGGTGATGCCGCACGCTGCGACGTCGACCGCGGTGGGGCATCGATTTCCTTCCCGACGTCATCCCCGCGTCGAACGACTAGGTCATCGACCTTCGAGGCAGGCGGCCCCTTGCGCAACCAGGGCTCCAATTGATCGAGTTGCGCCATCGGACCGGCTGCCGTGACGTGCACGCGGCCGTCGCGCAGATTTTCGACGGCGCCCTCGAGTCCGAGTTCGGAAAGGTGCTGCTGGACGAAAGCGCGAAATCCGACGCCCTGCACTCGACCGCTGATCAGGTACTCCCGGCGCTCCGGCTGATCCGTTGCTTGAGGGGACGCCGCGGGCTGGCTCGACGGTGCTGCTTCGTCGGGCGCGGCGGTCGGCGAGTCGACGACTGTTGTTTGCGCCGCTGCTTCGAGCGATGTCGCGTCGGTCGAAGTGATCTCGCCCGGCTTGACCAGCCTTGCGAACGAGCCGCCGAGACGTGCCAGCGACGCGGCTGCCGCCTTGGCGAACTCGCTTTGACCGGGGTCGAGCTGAGCCACGCCCGCCGACGGATCCTCCAGCCAGGACGTGAACGTAGGCACGACGCCCGACTGCGCAACCCGGGCCGCGTGCGCGAGAGCGCGTAACACGTCGGCGGCGGCCGCGTTGTCGAGCAAAAGCGTCTGCACGTCGGGATAAAATTCAAGCGGAAGGCTGGCCCCAAGGTCCCAGCGCGCATTCTCCTTCTGCACGCGCAAGATGCCGCCGAGCAATACTTCGGCCTCGATAAACGGGCCGGCCTCCGGAAGGAGGTCGCGGCGCAACAGACGAAGCACGCCGAGCGTTCGCACCGGCGATGCTGCGAAGCAGGCGGCGAGCCGCTGGGCCTCCCTGGACGCAAGCGTCCGGAATCGTGTCGCCCGCTCGCTGGCCGAAACGGCTGGCGCCGCTACCTCTTCGCCCTGCCAGGTGAGATCAAACATCGCGCCCGGAGCCCACTCGCGGCTTGCGCCGGCGATGAGGCCGGCGATGCGCCCCATCGCCGCTGCGGTCAGCGGCGCTGCGGGAAGGCGGAAGAGCTGCGGGTCGGCCAGGGAGAGATCGTCGAGCCCGGTGGGAAGCCCATCGAGTTGAAACCGACGGTTGACTGCCGCGGGCGTGACGCTGCGGAACCGGCAACTGATCGTATCGCCCAACGCGGTGCGTGCCCAAAACCACTCAGGGGTCACCTGGGTCAGCGCCACCGGCAGCTCACTCGCCCATTTCGCCAGCAGCCGCGGCACCTCGCCGTCGTGCCAACGCGGTCCGACGCAATCGGAGATCACGACAACGATCGAGCGTGCCTGGCCGCGAACGAGGCGGGTGAGTCGCTCTGCCGTTGCCGGACTCGGTGCTCTTCCCCGCGGATTGACTGCGACGCGCGCCGCATCTGACTCCAGCCACCACGAGCGCACGCTCCGGAACGCGCCGCTGTGGCGAAGTACGCGCTCGAACTCGTCGATCGTTTCCTTCCAGATCACCATCGACAGGCCGTGATCGGCGACGAGAAGCAGGTCGAGCCAGCGCTCGCGCGCCGGCTCGAAACTCGGGATCCAGAGGTCTTCCTCTGCCGCCCGCTGCACAGTTGTCTCGATGTCGATCACCGCGGTTCCGGGCGACGGCACCCGACGCCTGAGGGGACGCAGTGCATTGATGAGCGAACGGCTTTCCGGCAACGCCGTGGCGCGCGGCAGCGCGATTGCGCGCGATGGCGCCGCCGGTCCCGGTGGTCCGGCGGACTGACCCGTACGGGCGGACTTGCCCATAAGGGCGGGCAGGCTGTCGCGACGCTGCTCGGCGTCGCTGCTCCGAACGTCCGCTCCGACCGCCGGGGCCGTCCCGGAAGTCGTCGTTGACTCCAACGGCGAGGCGCCTGTGTGTGCGGGCGGCGCGCGCTCCTGCATGCGCAGCGCAAGCCAGAGACTGTCGAGCGTGCCCTCGGCGTCGAGGTCGATGCCCGCCCGCTGTAGCGAGCGGAGCAGCAGTGGGAGCGATGGGAGTGGCGGTGTCGGCGTTTCGCTCACCGGGAGTCGAGCTCTCTCAGTACGATGTTCTCGATCGCCTGGCGGTCCTCGGCAGTCAGCGACCGGCCGCGCGTCACCAGGTAGAATGCGTTCAGAAGCTGGTCGGTCGCCAGCATCGCGTTTGCGCGCTTCTCGTCGAACTTCTTGAGAAGACCTTCAAGGACGTCCTTGTCGCCGCCGGGAAGGTGCCGCAGGGCGATCTCGCGCAGCATGTCGGGAGTCGGCTTTGGCAAATCGATCCGCAGACACCGCCGCAGAAATGCCGGCGGGAGATCGCGCTCGCCGTTGCTGGTAATGATCACGATCGGAAACTCGCGACATCTCACCACGCCGCGTGGGATCGAAACCATCTCCCCGTCAAGCGTTCTCACCTCAATCTGCGGTGTCTCACCTGCGATCCTTACCAGTTCGGCAATCTCGAACGTTCCATTCTCGAAGACGTGGAGGAGATCGTTCGGAAGGTCCACGTCACTCTTGTCGATTTCGTCGATCAGCACCACACGAGGCTTGTCCGGCGGCGCCATGAACGCTGTTCCGATGGCGCCGAGGGTGATGTAGATGCCGATGTCCTCGCGCGACGGCTCTTCGGCAGCGACCTTGCCATCGGAGGGCGCGGCCGTCCCCGCAGTCCGCATGCGGTGAAGGTTGGCCGCACGCAGCCGCGCCAGCGCGTCATAGTCGTAAAGCCCCTCCGTTCGCGTCGATCGCGAGTTGATGTTCCATTGCAGGACGTCTCCCAGTCCGAGTTCGCGCGCCACGGCAAAGGCCAGCGACGACTTGCCCGTTCCGGGGTCGCCGGTGACGAGCACCGGACGCCGCAGATACAGGGCGGCGTTGACGGCCTCGACGACTCCCGGCGGCGGCTTGAACGTCTCACCACGCCTCACGGCGATGCGGTCGAACTGTCGCCATTCCGGAGCCGCCGGCCGATCGGCGAGCTTCTTCGGGTCGGGAACTCCGGTGCCTTGGTAGATGCGCCAATCGGTTGGGTCGGTCATGGAGGTGCTCACGTCGTTTCGAGTCTGGCTTTTGCCTGTGGGTCGTTCTCGGGCGGCAGGAAATCCGTATCGTCCCAGACGAGTGTCAGGTTCATCCCGGGATGGAGTCCGCTTTCGTCGCGGTGAGCGGCAGCGCGCTCCTCGCGTACGCGGCGGGGAAGATCGGAGATCGAAACCGATTGCAGCAGCCTCAGCATCGTATCGTCGATGCCCCCGGGCCCGCGGCCGGCCTGCCACCAGACGATGAGTGGCGTCGGCGTGTCGAGGACGGCATCCAACTGCCCGATCTTCGTTGCGGTTGGAGCCTCTCGCAGCACGACACAGCGAGTGCCTCGTTTTGCGAGCGTCGCGGCGAGATTGCGATTCAGTGCCGCGGGCGTGTCGAGCAACAGCGCCGGGATCCTGCCCAGGGGCGCCGCTTCATTCTCGTCGAGCACCGCCAGCATCTCGGCCGCGCGTAGCTTGAATTCGTCCCACGCCCGTTTGAACCGGCGCCGGAGCAACGGCACGCGCTCGAGCCGCTCCAGCGGGCGCACGGTCACGATGTAGGTTGCACCGATCGGCGGGTCGCTGGCGATGTTCGCAGGTAGCCATGAATGGATCGCCTCGCAGGCGATCACGCTCGGTACGATGAAGGAGATGCTGGTGACGTCCGGATCGGTACGGCGCGCCTCGAGTTCTTCCACGAGGTCGTACACAATGTCACCCGAGGCCTTGTCCTTGAATCGCCGGCCCTCGACGCCAAAAAGCGATTCCGGAACACGCGTGCCGGTCCAGCACCAGGCATGCACGATCCAATCGTCTGTGCCCTTGGGATCGGTCCGAATGCGCACCAGCACGTGCACGCGCTCGCGGGCGCCCGGCGCCGCCCGTTCCGACAGCCACTGCACCAGCACGGCGCGCGCTGCTTCCGTCGGAGCCAACTGCGTCACGGCCTCGTCGAGCCAGTCCCGCAAGCGCGTCAGCCATGGCTCGCCGACTTCGTGCTTCAGCCGATGGACGAAGTCGAGCAAAGGGGGCACGCCGTCGCCAGAGCGACCGATCGCGCCTCCCAGTTGCACGATGGCGTCTCGCAGCAGCGCCATGCCGTCGCCGCCGGTAAGCGCGAACGTCCAGGCCTGCGGCTTCGTCATGTTGTAGATCCGCGCGATGGTCTGGGGCGCCATCGCAAGACCATCGATCTGGTCGAAGAGCGTCGACACCAGCGCTCTCATGTCAGGCGTCAGTTCCGCGCCGGCCACGACCCGCCTGGCACGCTCGGCACCCGGCCCTATCGCATCGATGGCGGCGACCATCGGGTCCCCGAAGTCGGCGAACTCCACCACCTGGACGTTGTACCGATCCATGAAATCCTGCTTCTTCGCATCGTCCGCCTCTCCGGCGCGCAGCAGGAGGTACTTGGTCGGTGCCGTCCGCTCGGTAAGCTCCATCACTTCGTCGAGTTTTTTTCGCAGCACGGGCTCCGTCAGGCTGAAACCGACGAAGAGGAACGGGTTCGTCTTCAGCAGGCCTTTGAACTGCTCGAACGCATTCTGATACACGATGCGCTTGGGATCGTTCTCGTTCGGGTAGAGCCTGAGGTACTGCTCTGACGTCAGGATGATCGTGTCGACGCGGTCGATCGACCCATGCAGGTGCCAGACGCGTCGGCGCCCGGACGGGGTGTTCAAATTGCCCAGCGGCGTCGGGTCATCGTTGTGTATTTTCTCGACTTCGCCGGGTCCCCACGGCCACTCGAGCACCTTGTCGTAGTTGGTGGTGATGATGAACGGCGCTTGCAGCCGCCAGATCGCCTGCACCGCCGACAAGTTGGCGCCGACCGGCGCTCGCGACCGCTCGAACGCCTTCCTGATCTCGTCGAGAAAGAGCCGCCGGCCCAGCCCGTCTACAGCGAGTTGTGCGGCCATCATGGTATCGGGCAGAGCCGCTCTCACCCTCGCGGCCGCCGCCGGATCCTCGCGATCGAGACGCGCCGCGAGCAGCTCGATGAGGCCCAGCCAGTCCGGAAACCGCTGCTCTCTCGGCAGCGAAATGACGGTGCCGACGCTGATCCCGGCTCCGACGAACGGAATGAGGGTTCGGTCTCTTACGGCTTGGATCAAGCTATCCGGCGGCTGGAACATGGGCGGGCAATGTTCTCAGACAAATGGCTAGACGGGATGTTCTAGCGCCTTCGTACAGTATTCCGCTGGCTACCTCTGGCTATCATCGGTGTAGACTACGCGTCGGAGCTGCGTCAATCCCTCATGCAGGTCTTCGCGGTCGGCGGCTAGCCCGCCAGCCGCAGCGCCACCACCAGCGCAAAGATCGGCACCTTGCGGGCATATTCGTGCACCTCGCGCTGCATCAGCACGACTGTGAAGCCATGCTTCGCTGCAAGGCCCGCGATGTAATCGTGGCCGTGGCGGAAGCAGCCGCCTTGCGCAAAGCCGTTCAGCGCAGCAACGGCGATGGCGCCCGGGTCATCGTCGTTGGGGAAGACCGTGAAGACGAAGTGTCCGCCTTCGCGAAGGCACCGCGCGGCCGCTCGGAAGACGGCGTCGAGGTCGCCGAAATGGATCAGGGTCGCGGCGCTGGCGATGACATCGCAACTGCGCGGGCGATCGTTCAGGAATGCGATCAGATCACCACGGTGCAGTTCGTCGTAGACGTTCTTCTGCCGGGCCTGGGCCAGCATCGGTTCCGACATGTCGACGCCCACGAGATGACGGGTTTCCGCCCGGAGCAATTCTCCGACGAGGCCGGTGCCACAGCCGGCATCGACGACGGTGCCGGCGCGCTGCGCATTCAGCAGCGCGAGTGCGCCGGCGACCAGCCGGTGGCCCTGATAGCCGGTCGCGCCGGTGGCGCCGTTGTCCCACCGGTTGGCCCGCTCATCGTAGAGCTTTGCAATCTGCCCGTCGCTTGCGCGAGCCGGCACGGCGCCGCCGACGGAGGCGAGCAGCATTGCGATTTCATCCCGATCACCGGGATGCCGCGCAAGATGGTTTTCAAAACATAGTTTTGCGCCATCCGGACAGCCGGCCCGCGCCAACAGGATGCCGAACGATTTGTGCGGAAATCCGCTCGCGGTTTCGGCGCGCGACAGGATTTGCGCGTGTTCGAAAGCCTCCACCACCTTGCCCTGATCGACCAGCGCAAGACCGAGGTTGACCCGCGCCTCGAAATGCAGCGGATCGATCTTCAACGCCTCCATATAGTGACGTTCGGCGTCGTCATATTCGCCGAGTTGCGTAAGGGTGAAGGCGAAGGTGGACTGGAGGTCGGCATTGGCCGGGTCGAGCGCGATGGCTTCGCGATAGACGTCGGCGGCTTCCTTGAAACGGTGCTGCGCCGACAAGCCGAGGGCAAGGTTGAAGGCCGTCATCGCGTCCCTGGGATTGATCCGGAACGCGTGGGCAAAATGCGTTGTCGCTTCCGAAAAGCGCCCGGCCCGCACAAGGAGACCGCCGAGATCGTTGTGCGCCTCGCAGCGGTGCGGATCGCGCGCGATCGCTTCCCGGTAGGCCGCCTCGGCCTTGTCGATTCGGCCGCCGTTCTTGTGATGGGCGGCAATGCGCGCGAGGTCTTGCGGATCCTTGCTCCTGGTGAGGGCGCGGCGCTGATGGCGATTCATGAATTGCTCCGAGAAACCCGAAGCGCATCAGGGCGGATTATGGTTAGCAATTGGTTAAATTCTCGCGACCGGAAGCCCACGGGCGGCGCACGCTCCGAGGCGCCTCGGACGAGCCAGCGGTGAGTGGCCGCAGCCCGTCACTGCATCTTCATGATCTGCTCCATCGGCGGCATGTTCTGATTCAGGTGGCCCATGATCCAGATCGAGCCGCCGACCACCAGGAACACGATCAGAAGGCCGAATGCCAGCGCCAGCACGTTATTGGTGTTGTCGGGTCCCGTCGTGATGTGCAGGAAGAACACCAGATGGACGCCCATCTGCGCGATCGCGAGCACGACGATGGCGACCGGAATGCTCGGCTGCCAGACCAGGTCGGTGCCGGCGATGAAGAACGACGTCGCCGTCAGCAGCAGCGCCAGAACGAGGCCGACGACATATCCGAGCACTCTGGCGCGCAGGCTGTGTTCTTCTTCAGCGCCCGGTGCAATATCGGCCCGCTCGTCAAAATGCCCTGATGACTCGCTCATGCTGCACCTCCGAGCAGATAGACGACGGAAAAGACGGCGACCCAGATGATGTCGAGAGCATGCCAGAACAGCGCAAAGCACGTCATGCGCCGCATGATATCGGCGCGAAAGCCCTTTGCGAACACCTGGGCCATCATGGTGAGCAGCCACAGCACCCCGGCGGAGACGTGCAGGCCGTGGCATCCGACCAGCGAAAAGAACGCGGTCAGAAACGCGCTGCGCGAAGGACCGTAGCCGCGAGAGACCAGATCGGCGAATTCGCGGAATTCCATCGCGAGGAACGCCAGGCCCAGCACGCAGGTGACCGTCATCGACAGGTAAAACCACAGCCTGTTGCGCAGGTCGGCGGCGATGCTGGCCATGCCGCAGGCAAAGCTCGACAGCAGCAGGCAGATGGTCTCGACGGCCACGTTCCGCAGGTCGAATATCTCCGCGCCCTTGGGTCCATCGGCGACCTGATGCACCAGCACCGCATAGGCCGCGAAGAAGCACGAGAACATCACGATGTCGGAGAGCAGGAAGATCCAGAAGCCGTAGGCCGTCACGATGTGCTTCGGGGCTGGCCCGGCATGCTCGACGGCACGCCCGAGATGATGCGGGTCGGCGTGCTCGACAGTCGCGGTCATCGCCATCAGACGCCTCCCGCCATGCTGACGAGATTGCGGCGCTCTTCGATGTTGGCGCGATCGATCTTCGCTACCTCTGCCGCCGGGATGACGTATTCATCATGGTCGCGCCAGGCGAACACGACGAAGGTGGTGAACGCGCCGAGTCCTCCAACGATCACCAGCCACCAGATATGCCAGATCAGCGAAAAGCCCATCACGGTGGCGAAAAAGGCGCAGATAAAGCCGGTCGGCGAATTGCGGGGCATCTCGATGTCCCGGTACTCGGGCTCCCGGCGCTCGAGCTGTTCCTTGGCGTGCTGCTTCATCGCCCAATAGGCGTCCTCGCCGCGCACATCGGGGTAAAAAGCGAAGTTGAACACCGGCGGCGGCGACGATGTCGCCCATTCCAGCGACCGGCCATCCCAGGGATCGCCGGTGCGGTCGCGCAACGCTTCGCGGTTGCGAATGCTGACGACGAGCTGCACGATCTGGCTGATGACGCCGATGCATAGCAACAGCATGCCGAAGGCGGCAACGATCATCCAGGGCCGCCAGGCCGCGACATCGTAGTGCTGCATGCGACGGGTCATGCCCAGCATGCCGACGATATAAAGCGGCATGAAGGTGACGAAGAAGCCGGTAAAGGTGAACCAGAACGCCACCTTGCCCCAGCGCTCGCTGAGGCGGAAGCCGAAGGCCTTGGGAAACCAGTATTCGAAGCCGGCGAAGGCGCCGAACAGCACCCCGCCGATGATGACGTTGTGAAAATGCGCAACGAGGAACATGCTGTTGTGCAACTGGAAATCGGCCGGCGGCACCGCGAGGAGGACGCCGGTCAGGCCGCCGATGATGAACGTCACCATGAAGCCGATCGACCACAGCATGGGCGTAGCGAAGCGGATGCGGCCGCCGTACATCGTGAACAGCCAGTTGTAGATCTTCACGCCCGTCGGTATCGCGATGATCATGCTGGCGATGCCGAAGATGGCGTTGACGTCGGGCCCGGCGCCCATGGTGAAGAAGTGGTGCAGCCACACCATGAAGGAGACGACGCAAATCGCCATCGTGGCCAGCACCATGGAGCGGTAGCCGAACAGCGGCTTGCCCGAAAAGGTCGACACCACTTCCGAGTAGATGCCGAAGGCTGGCAGCACGAGGATGTAGACCTCGGGATGACCCCACGCCCAGATCAGGTTCATGAACATCATGACATTGCCGCCGGCCTCGTTGGTGAAGAAGTGGAAGCCGAGATAGCGGTCCAGCAGCAGCATCGCGAGCGTCGCGGTAAGGATCGGGAACGCCGCGACGATCAGCAGGTTCGAAGCGAGCGTGGTCCAGCAGAACATCGGCATGCGCAGATAGCTCATGCCCTTCGTGCGCAGCTTCAGCACCGTGGTGACGAGATTGATGCCGGCGACCAGCGTCCCCACGCCCGAGATCTGTAGCGCCCAGGCGTAATAGTCGACCCCGACGCCCGGCGAATAGGTCAGCCCCGACAGCGGCGGAAAGGCGAGCCAGCCGGTGCGCGCGAACTCGCCGATCACGAGCGAGAGGTTCACCAGCAGCGCGCCGGTCGCGGTGAGCCAGAAGCCGACCGAATTCAGCGTCGGGAAGGCGACATCGCGTACGCCAAGCTGAAGCGGGACGACGAGATTCATCAATCCGATCACGAACGGCATCGCCACGAAGAAGATCATGATCGTGCCGTGCGCGGAGAAAATCTGGTTGTAGTGCTCGGGCGGCAGGTAGCCGGCCGATTGATAGGCGATCGCCTGCTGAATGCGCATCATGATGGCGTCGCTGCCGCCGCGCAGCAGCATCACCGAGGCGAGCAGGATATACATGACGCCGATCCGCTTGTGGTCGACGCTGGTGATCCACTCGCTCCAGAGATAGGGCAGGTGGCCCCTGATAACGACCCAGGCCAGCACCGCGAGGATCGCGACCAGCACCACCGCGCCGGCGACCAGCGGAATCGGCTGTCCGAACGGGATCGCCGACCAATCAAGCTTACCGAGCATCCTGCGCTCCGCTGCCCTGTCGCCCGGCATTCGAGCTGATCTGTGGTCCCGGACCCGGCGGAATATGCTGGGTCGCGATCAGGTCGAAGAGGCGCGGATCCTCCAGCCGGTAGGTCGGCCGCCCCTTCTCGACGGACTGCTCCATCAGCTTCGTGTAGGTTTCCTGATCGAGCACTGAATCGGATCGCGCCGTCGCGGCGACCCAGTCGGGGAAGGCGACGGGCGAGACCACGTTGACGTCGAACATCATGTCCGGAAAGCCGTCGCCGGAAAAATGCGCAGACAGGCCCAAAAGCTTGCCTTCATTGTCGGCGCGAAGGTTCAGCTTCGTCACCATGCCGTTCATGGTGTAGATCATGCTGCCGAGCTGCGGGATGTAGAAGACGTTCATCACGCTTGACGACGTCAGTTGAAATTTCAGCTCCGCGCCCGCCGGCACCGTCAGCGTGTTGACGGTTGCGATACGCTGGTCCGGATAGATGAACAGCCATTTCCAGTCGAGCGAGACCGCCTGGATCCGGATGGGAGCGCCGGTGCCCGGCACGGGCGCGGCGGGATCGAGCTTGTGCGAGCCGATCCAGGCGACACCGCCGAGCAGGATGACGGTGAGCGCCGGAATCGACCACACCACCATCTCGACGCGCCCGGAATAGACGAAGTTCGGCTGATAGCGGGCTTGCTGGCTTGACGCGCGAAACCACCAGGCAAAGGCCAGGATCGCGATGATCGTCGGCACGACGATCACGAGCATGATGAAGACCGAGTCGACCAGGATCGTCGCGTTCGCGGCCGCCACAGGTCCTTGTGGATCAAGCAGATTCATCAGCAAGCCACTGACGATTGAGATGCCCCGCAGGAACGCTTTGCCACAAACGTCGTTCGCCGAATATGGTTCCCGCGAAAAGCATCGGGCGGATTTGAAAGCAGCGGGCGAATTTGGAACGGGCTCTTACGCGTCCTCAAGAGCTTGCGTATCCTCAACAATATGGCTGCTCGGTGCTTGCTCCGCCGGTGAAGCGGCCGCACTTTCGTGGACCAGATCATCATCGCGGGCCAGATCATCAACGACATTTTATGTCCTCACGCGGTCAGCGCTGCCTGCCGAGAATCAGCCGATTGCCCCAGCTCACTGCATCATCACTGCATAATTTGCCGAGCGAAGGTTTCCGGCATTCACGCTTCGGTAATCGTGTTCTTGCTAGAATCTGATCGGTAGCGTGGAGTATGCGTGTGATTGATTTTGACGAACTGCGCGATCTCGCAGAACAAGCCCGTGCCTTCATTCAAAAGTCCGACGACAAGGCGCTTGCACTCCGAGCAATCGTCGCCGGACACGACGTGGTCCTGGGCATTTTCCCCGCGATGCAAGGCGTCGGATTGTATGTCATCAAGGGCGGCGACCTGTTGCGCCAGATCGCAAATTCCAACGAGACCGGCGACTACACCCATGCCGCCATCGCCGTGCAGAACCTGGAGCAGGCCGAGACCCTTCAGGCCTTGGTGGCCTAGCGTTTGCCGGGCGCCTCGCTCGTCGAGAACTTTCTCACTTCATCGCGTCATCGCGCCGCATCCGCTATGGGTGCAAAAGCAGGCGCTCGACCGAAGCTTGTCAAAAATAATCCGTGAGGCCAGTGGCGGTCTGTGGTCCAAGGTTGGCGGGATCACCGGCGCTTCTCCGGCCGCTGACGATCGAACGCATCAAACATTAACAGTCCGCTAAGGGCGAGAAGGCGACATTCGAAATGAAAGGGAGCCGCAGACTGTTGTAGACGCCGCTCACAGCCTGAAGATGTAGATATTGCATATATATTTAACTGAGGGCGAGCGTGCATTTTTTAACGATTGACCACCATTCCTGCGTGGTGCCGGTGCTTGCTTTTTTAGACCGGAATCAGAGGAGCCCCGGCATGAATGGCGATTTGTTGTCGGCTCTGCTTTCGTGGTGGCCGTTCGTCTTGTTCGTGGCCGCGTGGTTCTTGTTCGGCCGAACGCAGATCCTGTCGCTGATGAGGCCACGTGCGTCGAGTGAAGGGACGAACACTCCAGAATCACGGCATGATGTCCCAACCGGAAACGCCACGGATGATCCAGCCTGGTTCGCGGCGATGGAGTATTACGCTTTTATACTAAACCGAACTTACAAAGTATTCGTGACGGACCAAATGCTTGTCGGAGCTACAGTAAGGGGGTTGGTGATCAGTCCTCCTGTCGTGAGTTCATCGATGTTGAACCAGGAATTCTGGGTGCGGACTCAAACAGCGAAACGGTACGAGCGCATCGATCCGACATCAGCAAAGCTTCTTCAAATGCATTCGGCTAACTTCCAGGTTCATTGGAATGATATCGCTCAAACTGAATATCGGGCAGGCAAGAAGTGGGGCATGGGCAACGTGCCTCACTCCGGCCGATTGGTTCTCCAACTACGAGACGGGCGCCAACGCGAACTCATTTTGCTTGGAAGGCAGAACGGCAACACTCTGAAAGAAAAGTTCGACCATCTTGTGCAGGCGAGCACCGGAAAAGCTCCTCGCGTGAACTCACGGGGTCCGTCCGGCGTGACAGCAGACCTGCGCGACTCACGCTAGCTGCTTCGCGTTGCGGGCCAAATAAGCGTTTTGTCGCGCTGGCCAGTCCGCGCGAGGACTTCTGCTTAGGTCAAAATCGCGGCAGCCGTTATCCCCATGAACTTGTCCCCTGCGATTTGATCGCAGGCTCCAACAGTGTCAGCGTTCTCCAGAGAATGATCGTGAATCGAATTGGCGCGACGCCGTGTTTGCACCACGCCGCCGCGCCTGACCATCGTAACCGAATGGAGCGGTTCCAATGGCTGATGACACTATTGCTTCCGTTATCGCCCTGCATCAACCCAAAAGGGCCAGGACCGGCACTCAGCAGCCCCGGGTGAACCGGGCGCGCAAGCGTCGAAAGGCCAAGGTCGCCAAATCCCAATCTTCCGAGTCACTGATTCCGGTAGAGTTCTTGCCGCTGGATTCGACGCCGGCGCAATCCGTCGTTGCGCCACCCTTATCCGAGGCGAGACCAGCAGGATGGTCGGTCGCTTCGCTCGTCCTAGCGGCCGCGGCGTTCATGCTCGCCGTGGTCGGGGTCGCCACCAATGGCTGGTTTGCCCGATCGCTCGGATCAAGCGACATGGCTGGATGGCTATTCCTCGCCATTGGGGTGGCGGCCGATCTCGCCGCGCTGGTTTTGCCGATATGTGCTGCCAGGCTTTGGCATACTGGCCAACGCGCTGTGTCGATTGCGGCATGGTCTGTCTGGGCGATGACTTTTGCCTTCGCGGTCATCGCCGGGATTGGATTTGCGTCCGTCAACATTGCCGATGTTACGACTGCGCGGGCGTCCCGTTCAACGCCTGCGGTGACGGCAGCTCAATCTGCGTTGAGCGATGCGATGTCGGCGCGGGACCGGGAATGCGGACATGGGATTGGCAAGTTCTGCCGCGAGCGTGAAGCGATGGTCGCCGAACGTCGCCAGATTCTCGACGCCGCCATGGTCCCGATCCGACAAACGGCAGACCCGCAAACGGAAGCGGCTATCAAGATCGTTGCCTGGCTCAGCTATGGAATGCTGCGGCCGTCGGGCGACGACTTTGCCATGCTTCGTCTTGTCTTGCTGGCCTTACTGCCGCAAATAGGCGGCATCCTGTTGATGGTCAGTCGATCGGCGTGGCGGCCCGATGCAAGCCGATCAGTCGCGCAATCCTGACCTGTTGTCGATCGTGGCGCATCCGATTTGGGCCAGTAGCTCACGTCGCCGGCCGCGAGCGTTGGGTCCGCCCAGGGGGCAAGCGGAGATTAGCCCCTTCCACCTCCTGACAAAACGGGTGTAGCCTGTTCCGGCAGGGCGTCCAGACGGACAACAAGTCCGCGGTGTGGCGCACTGGGGAGGGCGCATCATGGATTTTCCCCGTCGCGCATTTCTGCGTCTCGCCGCGTGTGCGGCTGCGTTACCGGCTGTGCCCCGCATCGCGCAAGCGCAAGCCTATCCGTCACGGCCGGTGCGCATCATCGTCGGCTTTCCCGCCGGCGGCGCCACCGACATCCAGGCGCGCCTGATGGGCCAATGGCTGTCCGATCGCCTCGGCCAGCAATTCATCGTCGAGAACCGCTCCGGCGCCAGCGGTAACATCGGGACCGAGGCGGTCGCAAGGGCGCCGGCGGATGGCTATACGCTGCTGCAAATCGTGACGCCGCACGCGATCAATGCCGCGCTCTACTCCAATCTCAGTTTCGACTTCATCCGCGACATCGCGCCGGTGGTTTGCGCCGCGCGGCTGGCCTACGTCGTCGTGGTGCACCCGTCGGTCCCTGCCACGACGATCCCCGAGTTCATCGCCTATGCCAAGGCCAACCCCGGCAAGATCAATTACGGCTCGGCCGGGCCAGGCACCCCGCAAAACATCGCCTGCGAACTCTTCAAGATGATGGCCTCCGTCAATCTGGTGCACGTCCCCTATCGCGGCGGCGCGCCTGCGGTCACCGATCTGATCGGCGGCCAGATCCAGGTGATTTTCGCTCCGCTGTCGGAATCGATCCAGCAGATCAAGGCCGGCCAGTTGCGTGCCCTGGCGGTGACGACGACGAAGCGATTGGACGTGTTGCCGGACGTTCCCCCAATGGCGGACTTCGTGCCCGGTTATGAGGCCAGCGGCTTTGCCGGCATTGGCGTCCCCAGAAATACGCCGGCTGAAATCATCGATCTCCTGAACAAGGAGCTCAATGCCGGCCTCGCCGATGCCAAGGTCAAGACCCGGATCGTTGAACTCGGCGGCACGGTGCTTGGCGGCACGCCTGCGGAATTCGGGGCGATCATTTCGGAAGCCACCGAAAAATGGGCGAAGGTGATCAAGTTCGCCGGCATCAAGGTTGAATAGCGCCGGTCGCCACAGCGACTGCAGGTATAGCGTACTGGCAGGAGCTGTCGCCGATCGGCCGCATGAGTGATTGTACTCGGTGCAATTTGCCCGGCTGTTCCACATCTGCATGCCCAATATCGCGGCATAGTGGGTTGACCGCAGGCAATTTGCGGCGGAAGTTACTCACGCCGTGGTAATTTCTTCTCACTTTTCCGCAGAATCCCTTCCCTTCGTTCCCGACTCGCGTCAGGCTTGGATGCGGCTTGTCGTGGCGGTGCTGATTGCGTCCGTCGGCGCGGTCGGCATGTGGTCGGTCGTGGTCGTCATGCCGGTGGTGCAGCAGGAATTTGCAGCCACGCGCGGCGCGGTTTCGCTCTCGGCCACCATGATCTTTTTTGGCTTTGGCCTCGGTGGCGTCATCATGGGCAGGATCACCGACCGCGTCGGCATCGTGCCGGCGATGGCGGTCAGCATCGCCTTCCTGGCGGGCTCCTATGTGCTGGCCGCGCTATCGACCGCGCTGTGGCAGTTCATCATCATTTCTTTCCTGATGGGGCTCGGCACGTCAGCGACGTTTGCACCCCTGATGGCGGAAGCCTCGCACTGGTTCGAGCGCTATCGGGGCCTCGCGGTGACCATCGTCGCCAGCGGCAATTACGTCGCCGGCACGTTCTGGCCGCCGCTGGTCAACTGGGGCACGCAGGCTTATGGCTGGCGCGCCACCCACGTTGCGATCGCCATCGTCTGTGGCGCGTTGATGACGATCCTGCTGCTGGTGCTGCGCCAGATCATGGGCGGCAGCGAGGCGCACGATCACGCCAACGCGCCGCCGCCGCGGCTCGACCTCAATCTCTCCGCCAATACGCTGACGGTGTTGCTCAGCCTCGCCGCCATCGCCTGCTGCGTGGCGATGGCGATGCCGCAGGTCCATATCGTCTCCTATTGCGGCGATCTCGGCTATGGCCCGGCGCGCGGTGCGGAAATGCTGTCGCTGATGATGGCGTTCGGCATCGTCAGCCGCATCGGCTCGGGATTCCTCGCCGACAAGTTCGGCGGCATCGTCACGCTGATGATCGGATCGGTGGCCCAGGCCTTCGCGCTGTTCTTCTATCTGTTCTTCACCAGCCTGCCGTCGCTCTATCTGATCTCGGCGATGTTCGGCCTGTTCCAGGGCGGCATCGTGCCGAGCTACGCCATCATCGTGCGCGAGACCATGCCGGCGGGCGAAGCCGCCACCCGCGTCGGCATCGTGATCTTCGCCTCCGTCGTGGGCATGTCCTTTGGCGGGTGGATCTCCGGCGTGATCTTCGATCTCACCGGCTCCTACGCCGCGGCCTTTGCCAACGGCTTTGCGTGGAATCTGCTCAACGTCGTCATCGTGCTGATGCTGCTGCTCCGCGGCCGGCAGCGGCTGGCGATGGCGTAGGCGCCGCTTGCGAGCCCGGCGCGATGGCGTTCGCGATCAAGGCCGCGATTGACGATCCCCGGGCGAAGACTTTTTCGTTCACCGCGCAAAAGACCATGTATGGCGGCAAGCACATTGCCGAAGGCGACGAGATTTTCCTGTTTGCCAGCGAGAATGAAGGCGGGCAGGGCCTGATCGCGCGCGGCGTCGTCACTTCAGTGGCGGCTGTCGCGAAGAAGCGCGGCATCGCCCGGCAAACGCCGCGTGTGAGTCTTGTCGTCAGGCGGACCGCGCCGGCGAGGCGGCCGCTGGGCCGGAAGGAGCTCAAGCCGTTCAGCGACTGGAAGGACGGCCGGCCCGAGACCGAGCTCAATTTCAAGTTCTATCGGCAGGCCACCAACAAGGTCGTCGGCATTTCGGACAGGGTGGCCGGCTTCCTGGGCGATTTCTTTTAGCAGTGCCTACGGCATCGCCATCTCCGACTGCCGGTGTCCAGCGCGGATTCGGCTATTGCCCAGGCAGCGGTGTTGCTTGCGGCGGCTTCAACTCATCGATGCGCTTGGCCTCCGCGATGTCGGCGAATGCGTGCTTCAGATTGCCTATCCGGCGGAAGACAATGGCACGATCGATATAGGCGTCGGAGAAATCCGGATCGAGATTGATCGCCATATCGAAATCGATGAGTGCAAGGGCCAGATCTCCGATGCGATACGCAAGGTGGCCCCGGTGCCGATAGTATCTGGCGTCCTTTATCTCGACGCTGGAAATCGCCGGAATGGAGCCCGTGTTGTCCGCCGCTGCCACGGCATCTGGTGCCGTCATCTTCTCGACGGCGCCGGGAATTTCCGGCGTTTCGGAGACCGGTGTCCGATCAAGCGTGTTGCGCTCGACAGTTCGGCCGACCGTATCGGATGGCCGCGTCGCCGGCGCCGCAGCAGTCAGCGCAGATGCCTGCACTTTCGCCATAACGCCGGGCGTTTTCGAAACCCTTTCGAACAGAACGAATGCTCCGATGGACAAGAACGCGATCACGGCAGCCGAGATGGCGTCCGGGACCAGGTTGCCTATTTGGGAGGAGCGCTTGCGCCTTGAACTCAGGGCCCGCTGCTGGCCGGCTCTGATGAGCAGCGAGTCATAGGTCACTCGCTGCCGTTCGTCGCGGAGAATGGCATAGGCGCGGACGACCTGTCTGAACCGTTGCGCCGCATCGCCGTCGTTCGCATTGTTATCGGGATGACTCGACTTGGCGGCATCGCGGAATGCCGCTCTGAGCTTGTCAGCGTCATCGTCAGGAAGCGCACCGAGTAACTCGTAAAGAGTTTGCACAATGTGTCTCCGTATCTAAAAACTCCTCAGAATTTCCCCCTTCCCAGCAATTCCCTGCTCGCCACGTATGAATGACGACGATGCATTAAGGTCTCGCGACAAAAACGTGCCGTCGTATGGCGGGAAGACGGCTGAATCAGAGCGGCGATCACCGCATTGCCATCGAGGAGACACAAAGTACCGAGCAAGCAGAGGTTGATATTCTCGAACCCTTATCGCAACCGGGCGTTCGCTATCGAACGGGCCGTTGTTGCGGAGCGCGCTCGATCTCGCACGCGCTGGACGCCTGCAACTGGCTCAGGCGGTCCCGCGCCGCCTTTTCGGCATCCTGATAACACTGCCGCTCGTACTCGGTTTTCAAGCGAGCCCATTCATCCGGGTCGACCGCCTTGATATCGGCTCTCTTGAATTCGCAGTTGGGCGCCGGCTGGGCTGCAAGCAGCGCCGGGTTGGGCCGACGGACGCGCAATTCGGCCGGTTTCGGTGTTGCTGCGTGAGCACGGGCGCGCGGCGGCGAGCGCATCTGGGTTGTTTTGATCTTCCGTTGAACCGGATCGGCGTCGCGGTAATCCGCGTTGCGCGCGCATCCGCCCATCCCCGTCGCAAGGACAACAACAGATATTGTCAGCAACCTTGGGGGCAACGACAGCAGGCCGGTCCGCCGCAATTGCGATATCGCCAGTTCGCAGCGACCATCTGCATCATGCGCTGGGTGCGCGATCGCCATACTGATTATCCGATTCAAGGCGAGGCAGGCTATGGCCGCCGTTTGCAACGAAGCCGCGCAGAAGCAAGGCAATCATGAACGGAAGATTTGAATCTCAGTCTAACAACTACGATGAACGAACCGTTAATCGAGCTTCGTTTCGCTTCTGCCGCAATATAGGTGTCTGGCCCGCCATCGCCCGCTACGCCGCCTGTCCCGCCTTCAACAGGCTGCATCCAGTGATCCTGTAGCTGCCGTCCGCCTGTCGCTCCAGCGTGTAGAGCGCTTCCCAGGCTTCGCCGTTGTCGTCGACGATGTTGACGCGCTGGGCGATGTGGCCGCCTTCGGCCTTGGCCTCGCCGAATTCAAAGCTGCGGTGGCGGTAGACCGGGGGATAGCCCTGCTGGACCATCTGCATGAAGATCTCGGGCTGCTGGAAAATTTCCTGAATGGCGGGCGCGGCATAGGACCAGGCGGCCGCCGCGTCGTCGCGGGCGAAGGCCTGCTCCTGCGCGCGGATGATTTTTTGCGCATCGGCGATGTCGTCGGCGCGGGCAGGGGAGGAGAGGCCGAGCAGAAGCGCAAGAAGCAGGGCGATGACGCGCATAATAGTGGCTCCGGTGCCGGTGCCAGATAGCTACGGTCTACACCAAAAGCCGGTTTCCGCCCTGTGCAATTTATGCACTGTCGCCAGCAACTCCTTGCGACTTACCGGATCGATCCGCCGAGATTGTCGATATCGGCGGAGGGTTTTGCCGGGAACAGCCGCGCGGTCGACGAGAAGCTGGCGTTGCGCCTGCATTTCGGCTCGTCGGCGTCGTCCTCGCCGCGTTTCGTCGCGAACACATCGTCCTGGCGGTTGACGATCAAGGTGGCGTGATCGCGTTCCAGCGTATCGGGATTCTTGCGCTTCTCGTCGGAGCGGAAAACGCCGCCTGCGACCTTGCCCTTGATGTCGAAATCACAGCCGCCCTTCCAGTCGCCCTGGTCCCACTTCCACCCTGCCGCCTTCAGGCTGCCGTCGGCCGCCAACGTCACTTTCAGGATCGCGGTGTGGCTGAGCCAGATGCCGGAAAGGCCGCTGCGCTTTTCGTCAAAGCCTTCGAGCAGTGCGATGCGCTCCTTCTGAAGGCGGTCGAGCTTGTCGCGGCCGTCAATGGTGTAGTGCGTGAAATAGGCCCGCTTGTCCCACGCCGGATGCAGGAATTGCGGATACTGGTTGATTTGCGAACGCACCCAGTTTCGCTGGTCCTCGGTGAGCGCGCGGCGCGTCGTTTCGTCGAGACGCGGCAGCAGCGCCTTCCAGGCCCGGTTCAGCCGCTGGTCGTTCTCGGCCAGATCCGGATCGGCGCAAATCTCCTCGTCGCTCGCGGTGGAAGGCCGCGCGCAATCGAAGGTCGGCATGGTGAAGCTCACCTCGGCCTTGTCGATCGCGGCGGCGCCTTCCGCCTTGCCGTCGGCAAAATAGTTGGCGGTGAGCTGCGTCATGTAGGAGCAATTCGGCCGCTGCTCGCCGAAATATTCCTCGTTGCCGACGACGATGCGAAGTGTCTCGCCTTGCCGGCGCAGCTTGATGGTGGCCGGCTTCGGTGGTTCCGATTTGTCGTCGGCGGCCTTCGCCGGCGCGTCCGGGTCGGGGAGGACAAGGCCTGCGAGCCATGATGTGGACATTGGGCCGGAGGTGGATTTGACTTCGGCCGTGACCTTGCAGTCGCGGCGAGTCTCGCTGCCGGCGCCATAGACCGCGCTGGTCTCGATCGCGACGCGATAGCCGCCTTGGCCTGGCGTTACAGTCGCACTGCCGAAGGCGCTGACCCAGCGCCCAGCGATGCCGGCGCGGCCAAAACCTTGCGCGATGCCGTCCAGCGTCGTGGCGCGCTGGCGCAGCCGTTCCACAAAGGCCTGCTTCTGCTCGTCATCGCCATCGTCGAACACCGTCTCCGATGCGGAAAGCATCATCTCGTTGAACCAGGACTGGTCGCGCTTGAGCAGCGGCTTGACGTTGGCCGGGGCTTTGGCGAGCGCCGCCTGGAGCGATTTTTCGTTTCTCTTCGTCAGCGCGTCGAAATCGTTTTGCTTGCAGGCACCTGATTTGAGGAGATCGCTGTCCGGTCCGCACAGGCTGAGCTCGGTGGGACCGGCGCTCGAGGCGCGCAGATAGTCTTCCATCGCGTCGGCCGTGACGGGCGTAAAGACGGAGGCCGCGACGGCGAGCGCGGCGATGCGGTGCGGGATGGACATGGATGAATGACCCTCGGGCGGGATGCGACCCTTGGGCGTTATGTCGCAGTGTTGCGCCTTTCGGTTCAGGCCGGTGCCATCACGGCGCACGCGGGCGCAGCAATTTTGCGGGATGGCGGCCGTCGACAT
This sequence comes from Bradyrhizobium lablabi, assembly GCF_018129385.1. Lineage (GTDB taxonomy): Bacteria > Pseudomonadota > Alphaproteobacteria > Rhizobiales > Xanthobacteraceae > Bradyrhizobium > Bradyrhizobium lablabi_C. The sequence goes on along the minus strand of NZ_JAFCLN010000016.1, from coordinate 149,644 downwards.
GGCCCATGAAGGGCGGGTGGATCGAATAGCCGATCAGTTCCCGCGCCCGCTCCGGCAGCTTTTCCGCGATCTCAGGGGGAATGGCGAGCGCCATGTTCTCGAGCTGGCGCACCCAGCCGGCGCAATATTGCGGCGTGATGATCAGGCGCGCCTGGTCCGAGCGGTTGGCGCCGCCGCGGTGCCACAGCGTGCCCTTGGTGATGGCGAGCGAGCCCGACGGCATCACCAGCTTGACTGAATCCGTGCGCTCGCCGGTGACGCGATCGGCGCCCTTGTGGGTAAAATCGGACGGCGTCAGCGCGCCCGCGATGCGCTCGTCATCCCAGACATGGCTGCCCGGGATGATCTCGGTGGCGCCGTTCTGTTCGGTGGTGTCGTCGATCGCCCAGAATGTGCTGATGCCGAGCGCGGGCCGCGGCCGCGGGATCTTTGCTCCGCCGTCGTCGGTGTGCCAGGGCTGCACGGTCTCGCCGGGATGCAGGTTGATGGCGAGCAGCGCCGACAACAGGCAGCTTTCACCGAGCTCGGCCTCGGCAAAGGCGAGCGCCAGCGGATGGGTAGCAAGTTCTGCAAAAACCGGCGACTTTGCCATCAACGCATAGACGCGATTGGTCTTTTCGCCCTCGAAATCGTTGCGGCCTTTGAGGTCGCGCGCCAGATGCGGCGCGAGCGCGGCGCGGATGGCGGCGATCGTATCCGGCGAAAGCACGCGCTTGAAGATCAGGTAGCCGCGGTGGTCGAACTCGTCGCGGTACGATTCAAAACTGCGGCCGTTGAACCATGCCGTCGTCTGCGCCGCTGCGCTCGCCATGGCCGTGCTCCCTGTCAGTCTTGTTGTCGGGTTGTCCGCATCTTACGCCTGCCGCTGCATGCGACAAGCGCGGATCGTCACACCACGCAGAACACGCAGAGTTTGTTGCCGGTGGGATCGCGCAGGTAAGCGGCGTAAAAGCCCTTGTCGGCTTCCGGCGGCCGAAAGCCGGGCGGCCCCTCGTCGCTGCCGCCATTCTTCATGCCGCCCTCGTAAGCGGCCTTGATCTCGTCCGGCGACTTGCCCTGATAGGCGATCATGATGCCGTTGCCGGCGCGCGCTTCCTTGCCGTCATAGGGCGGGCATATCGTGGTGTGGCAATCCATGATGGACTTGCCCGGGCCGATCTTGCCGTAGCCGAGCCAGCCGCCTTCGTTGACCTTGCGCTCGCTGCCGAGCGCGGAAAATACCGCGTCGTAAAATTCGCCCGATTTCTCGCCGTCGACGGCCCCGATCGTGACATAGCCGATCCTGCTCATGGTCCCTGCCTCCCATCATTGTTGAAGTCACTCTAAACCAGATCAACCGGACGTTGCCATCATGTTCAAACAAAGTTTGAGCACCCGATCGGGGCGACGCATTGCTGGCATGCTGACGCAAGTCGCGCGCCGATGTTATTGTATGGTCGAGCAAACGCCGACCAGAGCAAGACCGGAGTGAAGCATGACCGAGGGCACCAATTCACACGGCGCCAAGTCGCACTACGAAGTCATCGTGGTCGGCGCGGGCGTCGCCGGAATCTATCAGATCAAGCGCCTCGCCGATCTCGGCATCGATGCCACTGTGCTCGACTCGGCGCCCGACCTCGGCGGAACCTGGTACTGGAACCGCTATCCCGGCTGCCGCTTCGATTCAGAGAGCTACACCTATGGTTTCTCGTTCTCGAAGGAATTGCTCAACGAGTGGCACTGGAAGGAACGGTTTTCGAGCCAGCCCGAAAATCTTCGCTATCTCAACTATGTCGCCGACAAGTTCGATCTTCGAAAATACATGCAGTTCAACCGCAATGTGGAGGCGATGCAGTTCGACGAGACGCGCGATGAGTGGCGGCTGAAGATCAGTGACGGGCGCGAGCTGACCAGCCGCTTTGTCGTGCTGGCGATCGGCCTGTTGTCGGCGCCGACGCTGCCGCGGCTGGAGGGCATGGACGATTTCGGGGGCCGCTCGTTCCACACCTATTACTGGCCGCATGAGCCGGTGGAACTGACGGGCAAGAAGGTCGCGGTGATCGGCACCGGCGCTACCGCGATCCAGATCATCGGCGAGATCGCCGACAAGGTTTCCGAGCTCACCGTGTTCCAGCGGCGGCCGAACTGGAGCGCGCCGCTCAACAACAGCCGGATTTCCGAAGCGGAGATGGCCGACATCCGCGCGCGTTACGACGAGATTTTTGCGGCCTGCAAGGTCTCGCCCGGTGGTTTCGAGCATGCGCCCGACCGCCGCGGCTTTTACGAGGTGACGCGCGAGGAGCGGCTGAAGCTGTGGGACAGGCTTTATGACGAGCCCGGCTTCGGCATCTGGCTCGCCAACTTCCGCGAGATTTTCATGGATGAAGCGGCCAATGCCGAGTTCTCGGAATATATCGCGAACCGGATTCGGCGGCGGGTAAAGGACCCGCAGACCGCCGAGACGCTGATCCCGCGCGACCATGGCTTTGGCGTGCAGCGCGTGCCGCTCGAGACCAACTATCTCGAGGCGTATAATCGCGACAATGTGCATCTCGTCGACATCAGCAAGACGCCGATCGAACGGGTCACCGAAAAGGGCCTGCGCACCGCGGCGCGCGACTACGAGTTCGACATCATTGTCTATGCCACCGGTTTCGACGCCATCACCGGCGCCTATGACCGGATGGACATCACGGGCATCGACGGCGAGAAGCTGTACGACAAGTGGAAGGATGCGCCATCGACCTTCCTCGGCATGCTCACCCACGGCTTTCCGAACCTCTTGATGCCGACCGGACCGCAAAGTGCGTCCGCCACCACGAATTTTCCGCGCGGCATCGAGAACGGCGTCAACTGGTGCACGGACTTGCTGCAATACATGTGGGATCGCGGCCTGACCCGCGCCGATCCGACCCGCGAGTCGGAGGAGCGATGGACGGCGCATGTGACAAAAATGTACGAGATCATGCTGATGCGCAAAGCCAAGGGCTGGTTCACCGGCTACAATTCCAACGTCCCCGGCCACGAAGAAGGCAGGCCGCGCTACTTCGTCTACAATGGCGGCACGCCGAAATATGTCGGGATCATCAACGACGTTGCGGCGAACGGCTATGAGGGATTGGTGCTGTCCTCGCAGGCGCGGCCGGAATCTGGAGCGGCGCGGTCGCGCGTGTCGGCCTGATCACGCCTCGAACGCGATCTCGACTGTGGCGACATCGCCGAAGAGCGCGCGGACGAGCTGGCCGGCGCGGATCGGCAGCATGCCGGTCATCGAGCCCGTGCTGATGGTTTCGCCGGCGAAAAGCCCATCGCCCCAATGGCGCCGCTCGTTGGCCAACCACAGCAGCGCCTGCAAGGGATCGCCCATCACGTCGGCGCCGCTGCCCTCGCGGCGAACCACGCCGTCGACCTCGAGCGCCACCTTCACCGCAGCGAGCCCGTCGCGCCAGTTCTCTATCTTGCCGCCGAAGACATAGCGGCCCGACGCGCTGCCGTCGGCGAGGATCGCCGGCAGCGGCGGCAGCGCACCGCGGGGATAGCGGCACTCGGCAACCTCGATGCCGGCATGAACCTCGGCGATCGCATCGATCACCTCGGGCATCGTCCACGGTTCACGCCGCGGCGGCAGGTCGCGCGCGAGCGTGACGAAGAATTCGCACTCGACCAGTGGATCGAGTAGCTCGGCCCATTTGAAAGTTACGGGCGATTTGCATTCGAAACGGCGGAACGTGCGCCCGTAGATCGGGCCGTCCAGGGCTAGCTTGGCGCGCACCGCGTCGGCGGTGCCGGCGATCTTCCAGCCGAGCGGTTTCCAGTCCAGCCGTTCCGCGACCGCGCGGTTGATCGCGTAGGCTTGCTCCATCGTCTCCGGTACGAGTTCGCCGGCCACCGAGTCCAATTGCCGCGCGTCGCGGCGGGCTTCGAACAAGAGGTCAGCAAGCGCCTGCTGCTTGACGGACAGTTTTGTCACGCGCACCTCGCTTATCGTCCATGAAACACCGCGGCGCGCCGTTCGATAAAGGACTGGATGCCTTCGCGCGCATCGGCCGAGTTCAGCACCCGGTCGCGGATCACCGGGATATAGGCAATCGCCGCAGCCTCGCCACCCTCGATATATTTCAGCGCTGCTTCCTTGGTGACCTGGATGCCGAGCGGGGCGTTGCGCGCAATGATCGCGGCCAGTTCCATGGCGCGATCGACCTGCTGCCCGGCCGGTACGACCTCTTGCACTAGCCCGATCTCACGCGCGCGTGACGCATTGAACTCGTCGCACAAGAACAAGTGATACATCGCATCGCCCCAGCCGGCGCGGGACAGGAAACGGAAATGCGCGCCGCCGAGCGGCGCGATGCCGCGCTTTGATTCCATCTGGCAGAACCGGCTGTCGTCGGCGGCGACCACGATGTCGCCGGCCAGCATCAGCTCGATGCCGATGGTGAACACGATGCCCTGCACGGCGGTGACGACAGGCTTCTTGCAGCGCTTCTGAAGGGCAAACGCGTCGACATTGCCTTCCTTGAAGTTGCGCTTCTCGGCGGTGGGGCCGAAGAATTTCGGCATGTCGAGGCCGGCGGTAAAATTCTTGCCTTCGGCGCAGACGACGCCGACCCAGTAGTTCTCGTTGTTGTGTAGTTCGGTCAGCGCATCCGACAATTGCTCCATCATCTGCGGCGAGAAGGCGTTCTTCTTCGCGGGGTTGTCGATGATGATCTTGAAGATGTGATCGTGCGTCTCGGTGCGGATCTTGCCTTCGGCTGTCATGCAGGCCTCCCTAGCGGTCGTATTTGACTGACAGTGCGGTGCGGATCGCTGCCGCGCGCTCCGGCGGAAATGCCGCCGCGCCCTGATCGAGCAGGTCGTTGAACGACAGCACGCCGCCGCGTGAGCCCCAGCAGCCTTCCTCGATGATGCGGAAGTTGATCCACCAACCCGGGGAGGGCGCCTTCATGCCGAGTGCTTCGGTGAGCGCGGCAAAGATGTTGCGGATGACGGCTTCGCGGTCCTGTCTCGTCCAGCAGCAGTCCATCACCGCGACGTCGAGCACCATCACGTCGCTTGGCCTGTCGCAGAGCAGTTCGCCGCCGTGGGCGATCATGTCGAGCGGCCGTTCGAGGAAATGCACCTGATAGCCGCGGCGCGCGTCCGGCACGAGCCGGCCGACCTCCGGCTCCAGTACGGCGTCAGTCAGCGTCTTCGCCAGCACGCGCCGTTGGCCTGTGTCGAGCCGGCCCTGCGGCATCATCACGTGAATGAAGGTCATCGGCGGTCCTTCCCGGCTGTGCAGCGCGCTATGACAGATGGCATAGTCCATGGCGGGCTGGCTATGTCAACTGTCATATTCTATATTCATCGCAGATTCGCGGGAGGGGCCATGACTTCAGAGACCAGGGCAAGGATGGTGGCGGGCGCGGCCGATCTGATGAGCCGGCGCGGCGTCAATGGCACCAGCATGCGCGACGTGGTGCGTCATACCGGCACGCCGCGCGGCTCGATCGGCCATCATTTTCCGCGGGGCAAGCAGCAACTGATCGAGGACGCCATCGTGTTCGCGGGCGCGCAGGTCTCCGGCCCGCTCGGCCACCTGACGCGCTCGCGCGGCGCCATCGCAGGCTTGCGCGAGTTCATCTCGCTGTGGCGAAAGGCGCTGGAAAAATCGAAATTCCAGGCCGGCTGCCCGGTGCTCGCGGTGGCGGTGGAGCGGTTCGTCAACGATGCCGCTGATGGCGACGGCACGGATGAGGCGGCGCAGCGACGCTTGCTCGATCTTGCGGACGGCGTGTTTGCCGACTGGCAGCGCATCATGGTCGGCGCACTCAGAAGCGAGGGTGTTCCGGCCGCCCGCGCGCGCCGGCTGGCGGCGCTGGTGATCGCTTCGGTGGAAGGAACGGTCGCGATGTGCCGCGCCGCGCGAAGTGTACAGCCGCTCGAAGATGTCAGGCAGGAGCTCGAGCAGGTGCTGGCGGCGGCGATTCCGGGCTGATCGGCTCGCCGATCAAAGACCGCCGATGTCTGCACGAATGGTTAACGTAACAGTTCAATTGTCGCCGCGGCCGCCGACCCCGGCTTTAGGATTTAGTGCCTATGCTTGATCCTGTAGCTGGGAGAGCATCACCATGTTCGTCGGTCAACCGGAAGGAGCGGGGGCAGCCAATCCCTTGCTGGATACGGCCTGGAGCATTCTGGAAGCGGCCAATGACGTCAGCGACGCGGCGACCGTCGAGGCCTGCCGGCGCGTCATCGATGCAACCTTTCGCGGCGCCGAGCCTGCCGCATCCGACATGAGCATCGTGATGGGGTTCTTCGACTAGCACGCGGACTTGATCCGCGCGGACGCACGGCGAGCCTAAAACATAATTTAGTAGCCTCGCTGTTTCGTCGGACTAGCATTAGCTCTGCATTGGGGGGCGATCCGACAAACGGAGCTTCCAATGTCGAACATCACGATAAAACTGGCGATAGCATCGCTCCTGATCTTGGCCGCCCCGGCTGCCTCATTTGCACGCGGCGGAGGCGGCTCGGTTGGAGGAGGACACATGGGCTCGGCCATAGGAAGTGCAGGAGGGTTCCGGCCCAACGCTGGCCTGATCGGCGCGGCGGAAGGTACTGTGACCGACCCGAGCGGTATCGGAAACGCTTCCAGGGTGCCTCAACTGCCACCGCCGAACATCAGCGTTCCGGCGATTCCGCAGTTCAAGTGAAACTTGTCATGCCTTGGCTTCCACGCCTTTGCTTCAGTGAAGCAAGAAAGACGTGGATGGCCGGGCATAGGCGAGCGGAAGCGACGCCGTCCTTCAGACGGCTATGCCCGGCCATGACGGGCGGCAATGCCTTTAGCCTTCTGCTACCGCATCTCCCCAGGCGTGCGCAGCTTCGTTCGCGCCGAAGTTCGTCGTCCCGTCGCGCAGCGTGACGCTGGGGCAGGCGAACTTCATCGGAAAGGTCTGGATGCGCGCCTCTTCGTAATCGAACTGTTTGCGCAAGCTGTCGCGCACCGATGAAGGCAGGCGCAGATCGCCGATCACGATCGCGCCTTCGCTGGCATCGATCCGCGGCGTGTGGATCGCGGTGTCGAGGTCCATGCCGAAATCCATCACAAACGAGAGAAGCTGCGCCACCGCGGGCAGGATGCGGCGGCCGCCGGACGCGCCGACCGCAAGGCGCCGGCCGTCGGCAGCTTGCGCCACCACCGGCGTGTAATTGGTGAGGCAGCGTTTGCCGGGCGCCAGTGAATTCGGCACACCCTGTGTCGGGTCGAACCACATGATGCCGTTGTTCATGGTGAGGCCGGTCTGCGGCGTCACGAACTTCGAGCCGAAGGTCGAGAGCAGCGTCTGCGTCACCGCCGCCATGTTGCCGTCCCCGTCCACGACGGAGAAATGCGTGGTGCAGGCCGGCGCCAGATGCTCGGCGCCGAGCGCGCGGCGGCCGTCGGCATCGCCCATGTCCGAGAGCCGCTCGCGATAGGCCGATTGCAGCGCCAGCGCATATTCGGTGTAGGCGGTGGCATCCGGCCTGCCGCCGCCGGGCTTCAGCTTCTGCTGCAACAGGCGCAAGGTGTGCGCCAGTGTCGGTCCGGCGGTGAGTTCGGGCGTCGCAAACACATTGCCGCCGCGATAGGGAATTTTCAGCGGCTCGCGCAGATGTGCGCGGAAGGCGGCGAGGTCACTTGCCGAGAGCGCGCCGCCGGCGGCCTGGATATCGGAGGCGATGCTTTGGGCGAGGTCGCCCTGGTAGAAATCGCGCGGGCCTTGCGCGGCCAGATGCGCCATCGTCGCCTTCAGCCTGTCCTGTGGCATCCGCACCACCGACTTGATGCCCCATTCCGCATTGGGCGGCAGGCCGTCCTTCAGATAGGCGGCGGCGCTCGCCGGATAGCGCCGCAAGTCCGCCGCGGAGCTCGCGATCATCAGCGTGGTCCACCAGTCCACCAGCAGACCTTCGCCGGCGAGTTTGACGCTGGGCGCCAGCAACTCCTGCCACGGCATTTTGGCGTGGCGGCGATGCGCTTCTTCCATGCCGGCGACCACGCCGGGCACCGCGATCGAGCCGGGGCCTTGCAGGTTGCGATCGTCCCTTACACGCGGCCAGGGAAAGATGTCAGAGGCCGCGCCTGACGTCAGCGGATAATCCTCAACGCGCAGGCTGTCCGGCGAGCGCATGCCGTAGTCGATCACCTCGTAGCGGTTCTCACGCGCACGATAGAGCACCATCGCGCCGCCGCCGCCTGCGCCGCTCATCCAGGGCTCCAGCACGCCGAGCGCGAAGGTGGTGGCGACCACGGCATCGACGCAATCGCCGCCGGCCGCCAGCACCTCGGCGCCGATCTCGGCCGCGCGCCGCGATTGCGAGGCGACGATGCCGCCCTTCGAACTGACGGCCGGTTTGCGAATGTGCTGGTGGCTGGAAAATTGATCGGCCATTGGACCCCCTTTTGGCTTCTTGCTATTGCGCCGTCCGACGCTCCGGCGTGAATCGCACCGGCAATTTGCGAATCGCGTGCACAAAATTGTTGGGCGCGATGTCGATGCCGCCGGCATATTCGATATCGGGCAGCCGCGTCAGCAACTGGCGATAGACTTCCTCGAGCTGCAATTGCGCGACGCGCTTGCCGATGCAGACATGCGGGCCGAAGCCGAAGGCGATATTCTTCGACGCATTGGCGCGGCGGATGTCGAGACGATCAGGGTCGGGGAAGATTGCGGGATCGCGGTTGGCCGCAGAGAAATACATGATGACTTTTTCGCCGGCCGCAATTTTTTGCCCACGGACTTCCGTGTCAGAGGTCGCGGTGCGCCGCATATAGATGACCGGGCTGACCATGCGGATCAGCTCGTCCACCGCGTTCGGCAGCAGCGACAAATCAGCCATCAGTGCGCGTCGCTGATCCGGGAATTCGGTGAGCAGCTTCATCGAGCCGGAAATGGTGTTGCGCGTGGTGTCGTTGCCGGCGAACACGATCAGGAGCCACGAGCCGTCGAGATATTCGTCGCGCAAGAGCGTGCCGTCCAGCGTGGCGCGCGCGATCGCGCTCATCAGGTCGGGTTTTGGGTCGGCGCGGCGCTTCTGTAGCATGTGCTGGCCGTATTCGAACATCTCGGCGACGTTCTCGTTGAGGGCCTGAACGAATTTCAAGAGCTCCGGCGTCGGCTCCAGGTCCTTGCCCTTCTTCGCGGTGATGTAGCCGGCGATCTCCAGATAGTGCATCCATTTGATGAATTTCGGCTGGTCGGACTGCGGCACGCCGAGAATTTCGCACAGCGTGAACAACGGCAGTTGCGCGGACAGCTTTTCGACCAGGTCGCATTCGCCAAGGCCCGCCATGCCGTCGATCAGCCGCGTGGTCTCGGCCGTCACCTTCTTTCTGATGTCGGCAAGATAGCCTGGGGTGAAATAGGGCATGTGCTCCTTGCGGAGCTGCAAATGCCACGGCGCGTCCATGTTGATCATGGCATCGACGGAGGCGCGGAACAGCAGCGGATGGCGCGTCTCCGGCGGGCCGTAAGCCATCAGGATGCCGCCCTTTTGCGAGGAGAACGTCTTTGGGTCGCCATCCACCCGCATCACGTCGTCATAGCGCGTGAGCGCCCAGAAGCCGGGCCCGTTATTGCCTTCGCGCTGCCACGACACCGGCGCCTGGGCGCGCAGCCGTGCGAACAGCTCATAGGGCTGCCCTTGCGTGAATTTCTCGGATTCGGTGAGAACGTCCTGGTCGATCTCGGGATATATTTTCGGAAAGGCTGGGCCGGGCGGTGGCGGCGCGGCCAGGTTTTCGCTCAGCAGAAGCATCCGGCATTTGCTCCGATCGGCTCCTCCCCATGGAGCTCGGCTTGTGTTTGGCTGAACACTAGTATGGACGGCAGCGAAGTCAAAGCCCGTGCCGAAATCGCGCATTGGCGTTTGCGCGCCGGGAATGGCACAGTACGGAAAGCGGCGTTTCAGGGAGAGACAAAAATGGCCGGAGTAAAGCAAACAAGGGACGGCGCGGTCGGGATCCTGACGCTGAACGAGCCCGCGAGTCTGAATGCGATGACGCCGGATTTACTGGGCGCGCTCGCCGGCGCCATCGGCGACATGACCGCTGATCCCGCCATCCGCGCGCTGGTGCTGACCGGCGAGGGGCGCGGCTTCTGCTCGGGCCAGAATTTGAAAGCATCCGAAGCGCTCGGCAGCGATATCGCAGCAGGCGTGATGAAATTCTACTGGCCGGCTTTCAAGGCGATGCGCGAGTGCCGCGTGCCGATCGTGGTTGCGGTCAACGGCGTAGCGGCCGGCGGCGGGTTCAGCCTCGCAATGGCCGGCGACATCATCCTTGCGGCGCGCTCGGCGAGCTTTATCCAGGTGTTCAGCCGCATTGGCCTCGTGCCCGATCTCGGCTCGACCTGGCTGCTGCCGCGCCTGATCGGCCGCCAGCGCGCGCTCGAATTGATGCTGTTCAACGAGCCACTGTCCGCCGAGCGCGCAATGGAATGGGGGCTGGTGCGGCAGGTCGTCGACGATGCGCAGTTGCTGGAGGAGGCGGTCAAGCTGGCGCAGCGCCTGGCGCAGGGGCCGACGCGGGCGCTGGTCGCCACCCGCGCGCTGATCGAGGAGAGCGAGCACGCGAGCTACGCCGCGCAGTTCCGCAAGGAGATCGAGACGCAGGCCGAGCTACGCCAGAGCGCGGATGCGCTGGAGGGCCGCAACGCGTTCGTTGAAAAGCGCAAGGCGCAGTTTTCAGGGCGATAAGGCCCCGTAGCGTGCCACCATGGCCTTCATGTTTCGAGACGCACGAAGGCGCGCTCCTCACCATGAGGGTCCAGGACCTCATCCTGAGGAGCATCGCAGAGCGATGCGTCTCGAAGGATGATGCCGGCAAAACGCCCTGGCGGGTCCGCTCGCGTCATTACGCCAGCGTGTGCACAATCACCGGACCGGCCACCGCGGTAGCGGGACCGGTCAGCAGCGGTGCAAGGTCCTGCTCGATCCAGGCGATCGCGCGCCGGTTGGCTTCCTCGGCGCCGGCAAAACTGTTGAAGACGCTGATCGCGGTCACGGTGTCGTCGGGGGCATAGACCACGTAATAGGCCATGAAACCTTCGACGTCGCTGATGATCGGGATGGCGCCTTCCTTGATCCGGCGCGCCAGTTCCTCGGCCTTGCCGGTCTTTGCCTTGGCCTGGCGGATGGCGGCGTACATGGAGACCTCCCTTCGCAAAGAGGCTGCCCGCGATGGCGGCGACTGATCGCGTGCTCGGCGTGAGTGGACGGGCAGCACGGTTCCTGATGCGAAAGACAATACGCCGGTTCGCGTGGCTGCGCCATCATTGCGCCATCCGGCCGGGAACGAACTTCAGCGTAAAGTTCAAAAAGCTCTCGACGGCGGGCGAGAGCGATGTTCGCCGCCGCGCGAACGCGGCGATCCGCCATTTGACCGTGGGTTGTTTGAGCGGCAGGAATTTCAGTCCAAAACCCTGAACGAGCGGCGCAGCCATCGCCGGACAGATCACCGCGCCCTGCCTCACACGCAACATCGACAGCGCCGTGTTGACGCGGTTTACCGGCAGAAGCTTCCTGGGGTGATGCCGCGGCGGCACGTGGCTGAGGACATTGACGGCGATATTGGGCATGTAGTTGAGCAGCGAGCGCTCGCGCAAATCCTTCCAGCTTGCCGAGTTGCCGCGCGCCAGCGCGTCGTCGCTGCGCAGCGCCACCCAGAGCGGGTCGGCGCAGATCGTGTGGATTTCCACCGCTTCGTCGGTGACGACGCCGGCCGGCCCAAAGCCGATATCGGTGTTGCTGTTATGCAGGCCCGCCAGCACGTCCTGGATCGGCACGTCGTCGAACCGCACCTCCACGCCGGGATGGCTTTCATTGTATCCGGCGATCAGCTCCGGCAACAGCGTGCACGACAACGGCTCGGGCGCGGCCACGCGCACCAGACCGCGGCGCAGCTCCTTGAGATTGGTCAGACTCTCCAGCGCTTCGTCGAGGCTGGCGAGCACGCGCCGCGCCATCGGTTCGAAGGCTTCACCCACGGCCGAGCGTGACACGCTGCGCGTGGAGCGGTCGAGCAGGCGGACACCGACGCGGGTCTCGAGCTCCTTGATCAGGCCGGAGAGCGCGGCCTGCGACAGATGCATGATCTTCGCGGCTTCGGAAAAGCTGGCCGTGTCGAGCACGGCAACATAGGCGCGAAGCTGCCGCAGTGTCACATCCATTGCCATGCCCCGGCCTCCTGCCATGCCCGTCATTCATAAGAATAGCCGATAAATGGGTCAAAAAATACACATTGTCCGATAGGGGATGCGTACCTATCGTCGGCGCAAAACCAGGCGGAGCGGGCGCGAAAGGTTGCGTCCAATTCCGCGGGGATCGCCAGGGAGGCAAGGATGATCGTCACGCGCCGGACTCTGCTTGGTAGCGCCGCAGTGCTTTTTGCCGGCGCCGATGCATTGGCGCGGGAGGCCTGGCCGACGCGTGTCGTGCGGCTGGTGTCGCCTTATGCGGCGGGCGGCGCGAGCGATATCTCGCTACGGATTCTGGCCGAGCATTTCGGCCGCAATCTCAATCAGCAGTTCATCGTCGAGAACAAGCCGGGCGCGGGGACGCGCATCGCCAACGAGCTGGTCGCGCGATCAGCGCCTGACGGTTACACGTTTCTCTATGTGGCCGCGCCGTATGCGACCGCCGAAGCCTTGTTCGGCAAGCTCGGCTACGAGCGAAAGGATCTTCAGCCGGTGGCGATGGCGGTGGCCGCGCCGCTGTTCCTGATCATCAACGCGAACGCGCCTTACAAGAATCTCGGGGAGTTGATCGCCTATGGGAAGTCGAAGCCCGAGGGTCTGACGATCGCCTCGCCGGGGCCGGGCTCGCAGCCGCATCTCGCGGCCGAACTCCTGTTCAGGGACGCGGGCGTCAAAGGTCTTAACGTCCCATTCCGAGGCGATGCGCCAGCCTATACGGAATTGCTTGCCGGCCGCGTCGACGCCACGCTGACGGCGATCAGCTCGGCGCTGCCGCACATCCAGGCTGGACTGCTGCGCGTGCTCGGCGTTGCATCCGCCGCCCGCAGTCCGATCTATCCTGACGCGCCGACCTTGCGCGAGCAGGGCTTGTCCAAGGTGATCGCGGCCGGCTGGTACGGCTTTATGGCGCCGGCCGCTACGCCAGCGCCGATCATCGCGCGCATGCAGGCCGAGGCCGGCCGCGCGCTCGCCGATTCCGAGGTGAAGCAGAAGCTGTTGGTGCAGGGGCTGGAGGCGCGTTTCGGCACTGCCGCCGAGTTCGGCAAGTTCATCGACGATGAAACCACCAAATGGAGCGCCTTGATCCGCGAGGCCGGCCTCAAGGGCGAATAGAAGCGGCTGTTGATGATCGCGCAGGTCAAGTTGCCGGCCGCAACGCCGCCAGCGTCGCGGTGCAAAAGGCGAGCAACGTCACGCCGGCATTGACGGCATGGGAGTATTCCCATTGCCGGCGTAGCGCCCGCCAGTTCTCCGGCCGTGCCGACCAATTTTCCGTGACCGTGTTCACCGGCTGGGTCCAGATCACAAAGATGGCAAGATTGATCACAATCAGCGCAGCCGCGGCGCACGCCAGGATGAGCGCCAACCGATCGGCGCGGACCGCAAGCGCAAGCACGACATTCAGAATCAAGGCGGCCGGCAGCAACAGCCCCGCCATCCACCAGCCGAGATAGATGCGCTGGACGACAAAATAGTCCTGCTCGGACATCTGAATTTTGCCGGACAGTTCAAACAGATGCGCCGCCGGCGCGATGACGGCCAGTCCGGTCACGATGACGGCAAGAAAGCGAATGATCATCGAGGCTTCATGATTTCGGCATGATTGGAGTAACTAATGCGCTGGGGCGACGTTCCGCGCGGGCTCCGTTGCCGGTGGTGTGACCGGCCTCAGCGCGCAGTTAGGAACCTTGGCTGGGTCCAGCGATTTATCGCTGCGTCAAGAAACGTTCCCACGTCGTCGGTGACGACCATGAGCCGGCTCGGTTCGTTCGAAGTTTCGCTGTTGGCGGTGGTGCTGTCCGGGCTTCTGTTCGGAAACGCCGTGGCGCGTGACGATGGCCGCTATGCCAACTCGCCGCTCAAGCCGTGGTTCGACAGCCTCAGAAGCGGCAAAGGTCCGTGCTGTTCGGACGCCGACGGATTTGCGGTGTCGGATCCGGATTGGGACTCCTGGCAAGGACACTATCGCGTTCGCCTCGATGGCGAGTGGATCGTGGTGCCCGATGATGCTGTCATCACCGTGCCGAACCGGGCGGGCCGGACCATGGTCTGGCCGATCAAGGGCGCGTACGGGACGACGATCCGCTGCTTCCTGCCGGGCAGCATGACCTGACGTCACCACAAATGTCAGAGCTGCCGCGTCGTGCAGATCGAACCGCACGTGCGGCCTCACTCTCCCCGCGTCGCCTTGATCAGATTGTCGCGCAGCGTCACGATGCTCTTTTGCAGCCGTGTGAATTCATCCGGCTTCAGTCCGCCCGATTTCACCAGTTGCGTCTGCATGCCCTTCTCGCGCAGTTTTCGGCCGGCATCGGTCAGGCTGACGCGCACCTGGCGCTCGTCAGCGGGATCGCGCTGCCGGCGCAGATAGCCCATCGCCTCCAGTTTCTTCAGCACCGGCGTCAGCGTGTTGGATTCCAGAAACATGGTTTCGCCGATCTCGCTGACGGTCTGCTCGCCTTTTTCGCCGAGCAGTACGATCACGATCCATTGCGGATAGGTGAGGCCGAGTTGCTCGAGGCCTTCCTTGTAGGCCCGCCCGTAGGCGAGGTTGGCCGAATAGACCGCAAAGCAGAGGTAATCGGACAGCAGCCGGTCGCCTGCGGCCGGCTTTTGCCTGCCGTCTGAATTCTTTCCGGAATCGGCCCGGGAACCGTCTTTTTGCCTCATGGGATCATCCTTTCCGACACGGACATGTGAAGTCTCGCATCCATATATATCGTATCCGATTAAATCGGAAGTGTTGACATTCGGCGGTTCCATTCCTTTATGAGGCGTATCCGAATAGATCGTATCCGATATAAATAAGGAGATGTGCCGTGACCATCCGGAAAACCCTCGCCGCAGCGGCCTTGCTGTCGGCCCTCACCGCCACCCCGGTATTCGCGCAGGCCGCCATCCAGGAGCCGGGCCTGTTTGCCTTCAACCATCCCTATCTGGATGTCCTCAACGGCGGTGCGCCGACCCCTGCGTACAGGCTGAAGGATAACCCCGCGGCGCTCCAGGCCTATGCTGCGCGCGAAAGCGGCATCGGCGTCCATCACGGGAAATCCCGATGATCGGGATCAACTTTGCACCTGCCGGGAGCAGCCTGCTCTGGATCGCCGATAGTGTCGTCCGGCGTGCGGGTTCAGGCGAGGACGGCAGCCTTGTTGGACCCGCGCTGAGTGTGCTGCGCACGCAGGCGGCGGGTCCGGCGTTCGGCTCGATGATTGCGCTGGCGGCGCAGCCGGAAAACCTGGCGGCGCTGGCCAGCCTGTTGCTCGTGGCGGCCGTGACGCCGATGCTTCGTACCGCGCCCTGGAGTGGCGATGCGTCGATGGCCGCTCACGAACTCCTGGTGCCAGTGTGACTATAGCAGAGTCCGGCGATCGAATGCCGGACCCTGCAACGTTGTCGAGACAGTCTTACTTCTTGTAGGCGGCGATGACAGCTTCGCCGTCGGCGCCGGCCTTTTTCGACCAGTCGGCCGTCAACTGCTCGCCGATTTTCTCGAGGCCCGACTTCAGCGCCGGAGATGGCGGCAGCACCTTCATCTTGTTGGCCTGGAGCTGTTCGAGATACCACTTGGCCTTTTCCTCCGCGAGCTTCCAGCCGCGTTCCTCGGCGACGACCGCGGCCTTGAGGATCGCTTCCTGGGTCGGCTTGTCGAGCGCATCGAAGGCCGCCTTGTTCACGAAGGTGACATTCTTCGGAATCCAGGCCTGCGTATCGTAGAAGTGCGACATGGTTTCCCAGGACTTGCTGTCATAGCCGGTCGAGCCCGAGGTCATGAACGCATTCACCACGCCGGTCGCCAGCGCCTGCGGCAATTCGGCGGCCTGGATGGTGACGGGCTGCGCGCCGACGAGTTCAGCGATACGCGAGGTGCCGACATTGTAGGCGCGCCACTTCAGGCCCTTCATGTCCTCGACGCTGTTGATGTCCTTCTTGGCATAGATGCCCTGCGGTCCCCACGGCACCGCGAACAGCAGCATGAGGCCCTGCGAGGCCAGCTTCTTCTCGATCGCGGGCTTTGACGCCAGCCACAGCTTCTTGGCGGCCGGATAGCTGGTCGCCAGGAACGGGATCACGTCGATGCCGAACAACGGATCCTCGTTCTCGTGCAGCGAGATCAGCACCTCGCCGGCCTGCGCCTGGCCGGTTGCGACTGCCCGCTTGATTTCCGGCGCCTTGAACAGCGATGCGGCGGGATGCACGGTGATCTGCAATTTGCCGCCGGTGGCGTCGCCGACGTCCTTGGCAAAGGCGATCAGATTCACCGAATGCGGATTGTCCGCCGGATAGGCCGCCGGAAGATTCCATTTGGTCTGCGCCATTGCGGGAGCGGCAAGCGCCGCGACGCAGGCGGCCAGTGCAAACGTCTTGATAAGCCTGAACATCAAATACCTCTCTCTTGTTTGAGCCTGATCATTTCGAAAAAAAGCCGGATCATGCCCTACCCGGGGAACGCCATCTGCGGCAGCACCATCACGATAGCAGGAAAGACCGTGATGATGGCAACCGCCAGAACCAGCAAAAAGAAGAACGGCAGGGCCGCCTTGGCCACGAAATTCGAATCCTTGCCGCTCATGGTCTGCAACACGAACAGGTTGAAGCCGACCGGCGGGGAGACTTCCGCCATCTCCACCACCAGCACCAGGAAGATGCCGAACCAGACGAGATCGAAGCCGGCCTGCTTGACCATCGGAATCACGATGGCGGTGGTCAGCACGATCATGGAGATGCCGTCGAGCGCGGTGCCGAGCACGATATACATGACGGTGAGCGCGGCGATCAGCGCATAGGGACTCAGTTGAAGACTGTTCACCCAGCTCGCGAGCGCCGCCGGGATGCCGGTATAGGCCATCGACGTCCCCATGTAGGACGCGCCCGCGAGGATCAAGAGGATCATGCAGTTGACGCGCGTTGCGCCCATCACGCTCGCCCAGAACGATTCCCAGCTCAACGAGCCCTGCCACCACGCGATCGCGAGCGAGCCGAGCACGCCCCAGGCTGCGCATTCCGTCGCAGTCGCCCAGCCCATCAGCAGCGACAGGAAGACGAAGACGATGAGCAGGCAGACGGGAATGAGATTGAGCGATTCCTTGATGCGCCGGGAAAAGCTCATCGCCGGTTCCGGCGGGGGCGACTTCTTCGGGTTCGCGAGCGACCAGAGCGCGATGTAACCGGAATAGAGCGCCATCACGAGCAGGCCCGGCAGGAAGCCGGCGAGGAAAACCTGGATGATGGAGACGTTCGCCTGCACGGCGTAGACCACCATGGTGATCGACGGCGGGATCAGGATGCCGAGCGTGCCGGCGCCGGCCAGCGAGCCGAGGCTAAGATTCTCGTTATAGCCACGCTTCTTCAGTTCCGGCAGCGCGATCTTTGCAACCGTGGCGCAGGTCGCAGCCGACGAGCCCGACACCGATCCGAACACGCCGCAGGCGAGCACGTTGACGTGCATCAGCCGGCCCGGCAGCCAGTTCAGCCACGGCGCAAAGCCGCGGAACATCTCTTCCGACAGGCGCGTGCGGAAAAGAATCTCGCCCATCCAGATGAAGAGCGGCAAGGCCGCGAGCGACCACGAGGCGCTGTTGCCCCACACGGTGGTCGCCAGCACGCTGCCGGCCGGAATGGCGGTGCCGGCGAACTGCATGCCGGCCCATCCGGTCGCCATCAGCGCGACCGCGATCCAGACGCCCGCGCCCAGCAGCAGCGTGAGAAATCCGAGCAGGATCGCCGCGATCGAGAGCAGCTCCATGTCAGACCCCGCTCTGCATGGCGCGCTCGATCACTTCCTCGGCGCTCTGCGGCTTCGGCAATTCGTAGCGCGGCGGGTTGCCGCGCAGCACATGGATCAGCTCGTCGGCAAAGGCGATGAAGAGGATCACGAGGCCGCCGCTGTAGCCGAGCTGCGGAATCCACAGCGGCACGGCGATCACGCCCTGCGAGATGTCGTGAAACTTGAACGACTGCCAGGTCATGACCGAGGCGTGCCAGGCAAAGAAACCGATGAAGCCGGCACCGATGAGCAGGGCTGCGATCTCGACGTAATGGCGGGCCTTGTCGCTGAGGCGGTCGATCAGGAGGCCGACGCGGATCATCTCGCCATGCCTGAACGTGTGCGCCAGCCCAAGGAAGGCGGTGGCCGCCATGCACCAGGAGATGAAATCATCGCCTGCGGGAACGTTGATGCCGACCGGCCGTCCGGCCGACAGCACCATCATCAGCACGAAGATCGCAATGAGGAAGAGCCCGGCCAGATAGCCGGAAAAAAGGTAGAGCCGATCCAGAAACACACGCATTATGACCCTGTCCCCTTGCATGTCCATTGCCCCGGAAGCAATAGACGTACCATTTCAGGCAACCGTTCTCTGTTGGTAGATAGGCCAATCGACGTTGCCCCGCCGCGAGCGAGCGCTGAAGTCAGTCCCCGAGGAGTACAGGTTTCCGAACCTGCCTCGGACAGTCAAGGCGGGGCGGCGAGAGTGCACACCGTCCTTTGGCCATGGCGAGGCGAGTGCGCCAAGGCGGTTCTCCGCGGGCGCCGCCGACCTTCACGGCTGCAATGCTACTTTAACTTGCATCGTGACCGGCATAGGATCGCGGGCCGTTTGTTGTTGCCGAGTTCATACTTGTAGAGTTGATCGAGGATTACCTCATGCCGATCACGCGTCGCATTTACGTCAGTTTGCCTGCTGATTCTCATTTGCCGGAGAATTTGAACCGGCTGAAATGGGGCATTGTCGAGGAGATCGAAAAGCGTGGTTTCCTCCCCGAGATATTTACCAATCCGAGAGGCAGGCCGGGCTTGGCCTCCTCGAAATCCTGGCATCCGCGCGACGCGGATGAAATTGCCCGACGCTGCGTCGGTGCCGCCGTACTCGGGATCGGACGCTGGAAATTTCAGGACGCAGACGGACAAGCCGTACTGCTACCCACCGAGTTCAACCACTATGAGGGCGCGCTCACGCGAACCTTGGGGCTGCCGACGCTTGTTCTTGTGCAATGGGAGATCAGGCGGCGCGTGGTTTTCGATCTGAATTTTGCCGGCTTTGTCGGCGGGTTCGATGCCAACGCAACCGTCGACTGGCTGCATACCGAAGATTTTCAAGTGCCGTTCAAATACTGGCTGGAAAAACTGAACGACCGGCGGGACGTCTTCCTCGGCTATGCCGGACGCTCCAGTCCAACGGCGCTGGCGATCAAGACCTATCTGCAAAGCCTTGGTGCGAGCGTGCTGGATTGGCAAACCGACTTCATTCCAGGCCGTACGATCCTGAACCAGATCGAGCAGGCGGCGGCAAGGTCGGTTGGAGGCATATTTCTTTTCACGAAAGATGATGACCTTGCCGATCCAACGCCTGACGCTCAAGCCGTTCCCCGTGACAATGTCGTCTTCGAAGCCGGCTATTTCATCGGACTGAAGGGCAAGAACAACGTCCTGATCATCCGGGAAGCCGGATCGAAATTGCCCGCCGATCTGGGCGGTGACATCTACGCGGCGCTTCCCGGAGGAGGCGAAATAAAAAGCATTGAGCGGATACTGAAGGCATTTCTGGACGCGATCTGATCGCAAATTGACAAGACCGGCATTGCGCTGCTTTCTGATGGCGCATGCGGATGGCTGCCCTGGCCAGCCGCCTGCCTGAAGAGGGGATTGCATGGCCGATCAGGAATACGAACTTTTTGCGATCCGCTATGCCACCCGCGAAGCGCGGCGCAGCGATCATTTTATCGGCGGCGATCCGCACGATGGCCCGATGCCGATGGATTATTTCATGTGGCTGGCGAGGGGAGGGGGCCGCACCTTCGTGATCGATACCGGCTTCAACGCGGAAGTCGCAAGCAAGCGGAAGCGAACGTTCCTGCGCTGTCCGGTGGAGACGCTTCGCGCCTTCGGCATCGATCCTGCCGATGTCGAGGACGTCATCCTGACGCATCTGCATTACGATCACGTCGGGAATTTCGACGGCTTTCCCAAAGCGCGCTTTCATCTCCAGGAGCGCGAGCTTGCCTACGCCACGGGGCGCTACATGCGCTATCCGCGGCTATCGCATTCGTTCGAGGTCGAGGATATCTGCGGCATCGTGCGGCTCAATTACGCGCGGCGCGTGCTGTTCTACAATGGCGACGCCGAGCTTGCGCCCGGCATCACGATACACGCGGCGAGCGGCCATTCGGCCGGGCTTCAGTTCGTTCGCGTCCGGACCCGCCGCGGCTTTGTCGTGCTGGCCTCCGACGTCAGCCATTTCTACGAGAACATGGCGAGCGAGCGTCCGTTCACGACCGCGTTTCACATCGGTGAAATGCTGGAGGGATTCGAACGGCTGCTAGCGTTGGCGCCGGACGAGAGCCACATCGTTCCCGGTCACGATCCGCTGGTCATGAAGCTGTATCCGGCTCCAAGTACGGAACTCGAAGGCATTGCCGTCCGCCTCGACGTGCCGCCATCGGGAGCAGTGCCAGTCCGTGCCGATTTCCTGTCAGGGCATTAGGTAGGCGATTATTTCGCTGCCGCAGCTTTCAGGATCGGCATCAGCCGCGCGGTTTCGCTCTTGACGAACTCCCCGAGAGCCTTCGGTCCGCGGCGGCCTTGCTCGATGCTCTCGGCGCCGAGATCGGCGAGCCGCTTCTGCACGGCTTCCTCGTTGAGGCCCTTGCTCAGGGCGTCGGCAAGCTTGTCGACGATCGCCTGCGGCGTGCCCGCCGGCACGAACACCGCGTAGAACGGCGCAATGTCGAATTCCGGCAGACCCTGCTCGTGCGAGGTCGGCACATCCGGCAGCAACGGGCTGCGCTTCTTCGCGGCAACCGCCAGCGCCTTGACGTTGCCGGCCTGGATCTGGCTCAGTGTTCCCAGCACGGGATCGCATTCATAGTCGACCTGGCCTGACAGCATGGCGTTCAGCACCGGCGCGGTGCCGGTGAACGGAATCATCGTCGGCTTGATGCCGATCGCCGAGTGAAGCAGCAGGCATCCGATATAGGACACCGAGCCGAGCCCGGCGTGCCCGACATTGAGCTTTTCCGGATTGGCCTTTGCGTAGGCAATGAATTCCTTCAGATTGTTGGCGGGGAAATCCTTCCGGGCGACCAGCAATTCCGGATATTCGGCCGTCAGGCCGATTGCCTCGAAATCCTTCAGCGGATCGTAGCCGAGGTTCGGATAGAACGCGGGCGCCAACGCATTGGTGCCGAGGTGGCCGGACAGGATCGTGTATCCATCCGGCGCCGCGCGCGCGGCGCGTATCGTGCCCGTGGTGCCGCCGGCGCCTCCGACGTTCTCCACTACAAATTTCTGGCCAAGATGGCGGCTGAAGATATCGGCGACGATCCTGCCCGTGATATCGGCGGGCCCGCCGGCGGCAAAGGGAACGATGACTGTGACCGTTCTGGCGGGATAATCCTGAGCCTGTACGCCATTGATTCCCGCTATTGCCATCATGGCGGCAGCTGCTGCCGCCAAATGCCTCGCCATCTATCGCCCCCCGAATTCGCTTTTTGTCAGCATATTCTGACGTGGCCAACAGGCAAGCCGGCGAGCGTATCGATTGATTGGACGGGTCCCAACACATCTGTCCGGTTGCAAGGGCGCCATGTGCCTCGCTGACGCGGACGGGTGGAACCGCCGCCAATATCGCCGTCATCGTCTCATTTGGCCTGTTGTGGCCCTTTAACGCACGGCTTTGGTCGATGATTCACCAATGCTGCGGTGCGATTCGCACATCACCGATGCAACGTTGCATTGAAAACTCGGGGATTTCGCGCGACCGTTGATCAGATCGGTTTCCGCTGAACTCGATGCGCCGCGAACTGCCCGCCCTTGTCGTTCGAGAGCGCGTACGAGGTTGATGTGCGTCGCCGTGAGAGAGCCGCTCCCGGCCTTCTTCACGCCTTGCTCTTCCGGCAACGAAGCATGCACCGTGGCAAAAACGGTGCTATGATTCGTTTATTGTATGGTCGTCGGAATGCACCACCATTCAGGTTCCCATGACCCCGTCCTCGTCGCGCTATCAATTCTGATCGCCGCGCTTTCCTCCTATACAGCGCTGGATCTCGCGACCCGTATGCGGGCGGCTTCCGGTCCGGCCAGTCTGGGCTGGCTCGCGGCTGCGGCGGTCGCCATGGGCGGCGGCATCTGGTCGATGCATTTCGTGGCCATGCTGGCCTTTAGCCTGCCCGGCGTGGATATCACTTACGATCCGCTTCTCACGCTGCTCTCTCTTGCCATTCCCATTGTGGTGGCCGCAGCCGCCTTCGTCGTCGTAAGTCGGCAGCCCGACGCGCTGGTCGTTGCCGGCATTGCAATGGGTCTGGCGATCTCCGGCATGCACTACACCGGAATGAGCGCCATGCGGATGGCGGCTTCCATCCAGTACGAACTCGTCTGGGTCGCGCTTTCCGTCGCTATCGCGATCGGCGCGTCCATCATAGCGCTGCGGCTCGCCTTTCACATGACGAGCATCCTCGAGCGCGTATCGTCGGGAGCCGTCATGGGCGTGGCGATTTCCGGGATGCACTACGCTGCCATGCAGGGCTCCTCCTTCGTTCCGACGGATGTCGTCCTTCACCGCACGGGACACGTCGCGGTTGGACAAGCACCGCTCGCGTTCCTGATCGCCGCCACCACGATTGTGGTTCTTGTCATTGGGCTTGCCGCGGCCGTGTACGACCGCTCCTCGGCGGAACGTGCCGGTCGCGAAGCCGAGGCGCTGAAGCGAAGCGAGGAGAGATTCCGGCTGCTGGTGGAAGGCGTGGCCGATCACGCCATCTTCATGCTCGACCCGGAGGGGCGGGTAGCGAACTGGAATCTCGGCGCTCGCCGGCTGATCGGCTACGGCGACGAGATCGTCGGGACGCACTACTCCATCCTTCACACGGACGAGGACCGCGACTCCGGAGTTCCTGACGGCTTGCTCGTGGACGCAAAGCGGGAAGGCAAGTCGGCAGGCGAAGGCTTGCGCGTTCGCGGGGACGGTAGCCGCTTTTGGGCCGAGGTGACCATTCGAGCGGTGCGGAACGAGCGTGGCGAGGTCATAGGCTTCGCCAAGATCGTTCGAGACGTCACCGAACGCCGCCTCGCCCAGGAAGCGCTGGAGCGCACGCGCGACGCGCTCGCGATATCGCAGAAGATGGAGACCATCGGACAGCTTACCGGCGGCGTAGCCCACGACTTCAACAATATACTCGCTGTGATCCTGGGCAGCCTCGAAATCGCGAAGAAGCGCCTCCAGACGGAAGATGCCAGGATCCACCGACTGCTCGACAACGCGATCCAGGGAGCGCTGCGCGGTGCCTCGCTGACGCAGCGCATGCTTGCGTTCGCGCGCAAGCAGGACCTCAAGCCCGTCGTCGTGGATGTCCCGAAGCTGGTGCGCGGAATGGCCACTCTGCTGAAGTTTGATCCGGGCATTCGGGTCGAGACCCATTTTCCGATCGAACTCGCGAAGGTGAAGGTCGATGCCAACCAACTTGAGCTCGCGGTCCTCAACCTCGCCGTCAATGCGCGTGATGCGATAGCGGCGGGAGGCGGGGCAATCAGCATCGCCGCACGCGAAGAAGATGCCATCGATGGCCTCGCAGCGGGACGATACGTCGCGCTGTCGGTGAGCGACACCGGCTGCGGAATGGACGAGAAGACACTAAAGCATGCGCAGGAGCCGTTCTTCACGACCAAGGGTGTCGGCAAGGGAACCGGACTCGGACTCTCGATGGTGAAGGGGTTGGCCGAGCAGTCCGGAGGCACGCTGCTGCTGAAGAGCCGCGTCGGCGAAGGGACCACCGCCGAAATCTGGCTGCCCGCCTCGCAGGACGAATCGGTGCCGATGCCGCATGTGGCGGAGCCGTCGCGTTCGGCGCCCCGGAGCAATCGGCCCATCTCCGCACTGGTTGTCGACGATGATGTTCTTGTTCTCGAAAATGTCGCTGCGATGCTCGATGATCTCGGCCATGCCGTGATCGAGGCGCGCTCAGGCGAGGAGGCGGTACAGTTGCTGCACCGGACGCCGAAGATCGACATCGTGGTGACCGATTACGCCATGCCGGGAATGAACGGGCTGCAGCTCGCCGACGCAGTCGCCGCCGCGCGTCCAGGCACGCCTGTGGTGCTTTGCTCAGGATATGCCGAGCTTCTGGACACCACGCGACCTCATTTGCCGCGCATCTCGAAGCCGTTCGACCAGGCGACGCTCGTGGCTGCGATTGAAGAGGCGATGCGCGCAGAGGCATATGCGCGCTCGGTTTTGAAGTTACAGCCGAAGAGAGCTTAGCCCGAGAGACGCCGGGCCCAAGGGCAGTTCTTACGTTACGGCGATGGCATGCAAAACAACGAAATCCAACGCCTTCGGGTGACAGGGCAGTTCAAGCAGCGCCTGCGCAAAGGCGCCGGCGGCGATCTCGGCCAATGCCGCGATGCCGGTGCGCCAATGCCAGTTGCCGATCCGGAAAAGCGTGGGCTGGTAGCGCCGCGCGATCGGCACGTCCGGTCTGGTGGATTCGATGTGATGGTACAATTCGTGGGCGATGAAGATGTCGCGCGGCGTTGCCTCGCCGAGCAGTTGCACGGCACGGCTGCCGGTGAGCACGCGTTCGAGCGGGCTCAATCCGCGGCGATAGAGCACGATGCGCGGCGGCCGTGGCCGGTACTCGGCGAACCGCCAGATCGATCCGACCATGGGATCGTCGTCCGTCGTCTCGACCGGCAGGCCAAGCTCGCGAGCGATCTGTTCCGGCCCCGAGGCGGGAAAGCGGGCGCGTAAATTGCCGGCGGCGGCAATTCCGTCGGCGAGCGCGTCGGAAACAGCCGCGAGCTGTGTCGCGCGGTCCAGTCGCCCTGCATGCGGATCGGCTTGCAGCATGAGAAGCCCGAGCGCTTCGGGTGAGGCGCGCTCGAACTCCGTGAACCGCTCCGCATCTGCTGCCGCGAGAGCCATCCGTCAAAGCCCCCGCGAAGGCGGAATGCCGATGAGCGCGATCGAGGCGTCGGCGGTGAGCCCGTCCAGCTCGCTGCGGGTCACGGTCATCGCCTGGTCGATCGAATTGACCCCCGACAGGTCGATGAGCTGGCCGCCGACGATGACGAAAATATCCGGTGTGATGGTGCTGTCGCCATTATAGATCGTGGTGTCTTCCCACAGCCGCCGCAGGCCGTCGAGCGCAGTTTGCGCGGAAACCGGGCGGACGACGCTGTGACTGCGCTGCACGCGAATGACGCCGTCGAGGTCCACCGCGCGAACCGGGTTGCGGCGCTTCTTGAAGATTCCCCAGCTCCGCTCCTCGACTTCGCCCTGGAACACCCGCATGCGCGGCGTGGCCGCAGCAAGCGCGACGCGCTCGAGGCTGACGCCCATAGCCTTTGCCGCGATTTCCCGCGCTTCGGTCTCGCCGACCTCGTCGCGGCGCTGGCGGGCGCGCATCTCCGAGGCGCCCATCGCGGTCGCGCGGATCCGATGGGTGCTTTGATCGACCTCGATCGTCACTTCGACATTATCAGGCGCAGCGCCGAGCTTGACCACGGCTTCGAACGCTTCGCGGCGAATCCGCTTGAGATCGTCGGGCTGTGCGTTGGGAATGACGCGCTCGACGACGTCGCGCACCAGGGCAAGCGCGACACCGATCGAGGAAATGACTTCGGCGTCTTTTGAAATCTCGTGGTGAAGGTCGGTGCGGCTCGACGCATGCGGGATCAGCGCGGCGGCGCCGCCGCCTTCGCCGACCAGCACGGCCTGGTCGCGATCGAGCTTGTATTCGGCGATCAGATCGTCGACGACGGGAATCACCTTGTCGGTGGCGACATCGAGGATCGCACGCGCAGTGTCCTCAATCGATTTTCCGATGAACTCGGCGAGCACGGCCATCGCGCGCCTCGCCGACTCGACGTTGCCACTGGCGTGCAGTCCCGGCTTGGCGTAGCCGAGAATGTTGGCGGCGCAGGTGTTGGTGATGGCATAGCGCGTGCCATTGGCCGAACGCACCGCGACGTAATCGGCGGGATCGTCGGTCTTCGGCTGGAAGAATTCGATCTTGGGCTCGATGATGTCCTCTGGTTTGGCGAAGGCGGCGTAGGGAAGGCCGGCGATGTGGGCGCTGCGCGGCCCGACGTCGACCAGCTTGCCGCCGCGGGCCCGGACCATGCTGCCGCCGGCGATGCCGATCACGCGCACGTCGAGCGAAGAGACATAGGTCTCATGGCCGCCAACGCGGGCATATTTGACGGTCGGCCGTCCGTTGCGGATCACGCCGATATTGGTGCTGGTGCCGCCGACCTCGAAATAGATGCCGTCGGATACACGCAGATACATCAGCGCGCCGGCCACGCTCGCGGCCGGGCCGGAGAGCATTGTCATGACGGGGCGGCGGCGCATCTCCTTGATGTCCATCACGCCGCCGTCGCCGCGCATGATCATCAGCGGCGCCTGGATGCCGGCCTCGCGCACGCTCGCTTCCGTCATGGTGGCGGTGTCGATCATCTTCGGCAAAATGCTGGCGTTAATCACGGCAGTGCGCGTCCGCGTGGTCAGGCCATAGAGCTTGGTGATCTCGTTGCCGCAGGTTGCGGCCAGGCCAGCCTCGACCACCAGACGGCGCACGGCTTCTTCGGCCTCATTGTCGTCGACGCCGAAGGCCGAACTTGCGACGATGACTCTTGCGCCTTCCGCCCTGAGTTCGGCAACGGCCTTGCCGATGGTCTCGTCCGTCAGCGTTTCCTTCATCAGGAAACGGTTGGCCGGCGTGAGATGGCGTCCCGGCGCCAGCTCGATCGGCTTCATGGCGCTCTGGCCCTTGGCCAGCAGCGATTCCATGCGCGTCGACATTCCGATCACGCCGACGCTGGCGACGTCGCCCTCCAGCAGCGCGTTGGTGGCCTGCGTCGTCGAATGGGCGAGGAAGATGACCTCTTTCGGATCGACGTTCGATTGCTCCAGCACATTGCGGAATACGTCGACCACGCCTTTGGCGACGCCGCGCGGATCGGAGTGGGTGGTCAGCACGGAGAACCGCCCGACCACCTCATGTGTCGCATTGTCGATCAGCACCGCCTTGGTGAAGGTGCCTCCGACGTCGATACCAATGCGATAGGCGCGGCCCGCTACCGAGGATTCAGTCATCACTCACATTCCCAGTCTATTGCAGCGAGCCCAGCATCAGGTAGCAGATCAGCGAATTGACCGCGACCATCGCGCAGCCGAAGGGCAGGGCCGTCTTGAGGAACTGACCGTGGCTGACCTTGGTGTGCCCGATCGTCCACAACGTCCATGAGTTGGTCGGGTCCATGCTCCCTTGCAGCACGGTCGGCGCCAGCCAGATCGAATAGAGATAGGGGATCGGTATCTCCTTGTTGGCGAGGATGATCGCAAGCAGGGCCGCGCCGGTGCCGATGACGACCATCGGCCCGCGATAGATGCTGGCAATGCCACCGAGCAATCCGAAGAATACCGCTGCCTGCAATGGCGTATGCGGCAGGATCGGCGCGAAGATCGGTTTCAACGCTCCAGCAACCTCAGGCGTCTGCCCCGCCACGATGATCATACCGCAGATGGTCCAGAGCGCGGCGATGGTCGCGATGTCGGGGAAGGCATCGGAGAAGGTCTTGTTGAAGAGGTTGAGATGTCCTTGCAGTGTGCGATCCGGCCAGGTCAGCGCGAGCGCCAGCAGGATCGAGACGATGAAGGTTGGAATGATCTCCCATTTGAGCACCAGGATCATGATCACGGGGAAGATCGGCACGATATAGGTGTAGTAGGGGGTTCGCTTGCGGACTGGCGCTGCGCCTTCGCCGGCGACGTCGACCGAGGCCAGCCGGCGGGTCGCGCCGTTACGCAGATAGAAGAACGCCAACGCCCATGCCGCCAGGATGTACACGCACATTCCGACCACCCAGTAGGTCAGATAGGGCGCTTCGTATTTCAGGCCGGGAAACAGTTTCTGGAACGTGCCGAACTGCACGAGGTTGATGAAGGTGCCGGCGCCTATTCCCATGGTGAACACGGGAGCCGCGACATACGGCGGAATGCCCTGGCTCATCATGATCGGCAGCGCGATGACGCCGATCGCGATCGCGGCGCCGACGCCATACATCGACGTGAACAACAGCGCCGTGACCAGCGTGATGGTCATGGCAGTGACGAGCGGCCGGTCGCCCGCGAGCTCGACCGCCGAGCGGATCACGCTTTCCGCGATCCCGGTCTGGATCAGCACCTGGGCGAACCATGCGCCGAACACGATGATGATCACCGCGCTCGCATACTGAACGCCGCCGGCCTGGATGACCTTCTTCTGGATATCGTCGATGCCGATGCCTGCGATCGCCGCCCAAAGCACGGCCAGTATCAGCAGCATGATGATCGGGCTCTGCCCGCGAATGATCAATATAACGATGGCGAGAAATGCAACGAGCAGCGCAATGCCTGTCCAAAGGTCCATTGTGTTCCCTTCCCCTGTTGCCGGCCTGTCTATTGCGGCCTTCTGCGCCAACAAGTCTGGCACAAGAGATTGAGGCTGGCGAGAACAAGATGTTTGCGCGTGAAGGCGTCGATGAGTTCGCGCATCCGCAACTATTGCGTCGCAATATCCTCGGCAGGTTGCGCGCCGGTCACTGGGAAACCGCGCGCAAAAATGAAGCCGCAAAATGAAACTTGGACTTCCTGCATTCGCATCCTGTAGCTTGCGTTGAAGTGTTTTCGCGCCAGTCAGGAGGAAGCGTGCCACTGCACAAGCCACGTTGGCGGCATCCGGAACTACAGCCCGGCTGGATCGATCGACCGCATCAAACGCTTGCCTTGGGCGATCTGCCGCTCGAAAGCGGCGAAGCTATACGCGATTTCGAGATCAGCTATGTCACGCATGGGACCCGCTCTCGCGCCGGCGATAATGTCGTCCTTGTCCTGACCGCGATCGGCTCGACCCATCACCGGCTGGATTTTCTGATCGGGCCCGGGCGGCCGCTCGATCCCGAGCGCTACTTCGTCATCTGCGCCGACGCGATCGGCAACGGGCTGAGCACTTCCCCGAGCAACAGCCAGGCGCAGCCCGATCTCTCATTCCCGCGCTTTTCCATCCGCGACATGGTCGCAAGCCAGCGTAAATTGCTGGACGCGCTGGAGGTGAAGCAGCTTGCATCGGTTGTCGGAGCATCGATGGGCGGCATGCAGGCGCTGCAATGGGGCGTGAGCCATCCCGATCGCATGCGAAGCATCGTGGCGCTTGTGCCGATGGCGCGAACTCGCTCATGGTCGGTTGCGATGAACGATGTTGCTCGCCGGATATTGCGGGCCGATCCGGGCTTTCCGTCCGGTCCCTACGGCGCCGGCTTCGATGCCTGGGCCGCGCTGACGCGCGTCATTACCAACCGCGAACCGGGGGCCTTGGAAGGCGTCGCGCCGGCTGCGATCCCAAGCCTGGTGGATCAGGCGATTGAGAGCGCGCGCAGCATGGCATCCGATCCGCTCGACTGGGTCTATCAGAGCTGGGCCTACGATGCGCATGATGTCGGCACGACGAGCGGATTTGACGGCGATACGTCGGCCGCGCTCCGATCGATCAAGGCACCCACGCTGCTGCTTGTTCCGGAACTGGATCTCTACAATCCGGTGGAAGATGCTGTTGAGGCCGCGCAGCTCATTGCGGATGCCACGCTGGTTCGCCTCGCGGGTCGCTCGGGACACGCGGTCGCGGCGGACGCATCGCCGCAGCTTGAGGAAATCCGCGATGCGATCGCTGAATTCCTGGCCGGCCGCGTGCGCTGAACGCAGGCCGCGCGATGCTGCCGTGCATGCGGCGCTTCTTGACAGGACCGGACGGCAGGGTCACTTTTGGTTAAGCTCTGCCGACAAAACAAGAAAAGAGACCGGAGGAAATTCATGACAAAATTGCTGAGCGAGGATGAAGTCGCCGGCTATCGCGAGCGCGGCTATCATTTTCCAGTCAACGCGCTGAGCGAGAGCGAAGTTGCCGAGTTTCGCGGCAAGCTCGAGGATTACGAGGCAAAGATCGGTGGACCAATCAAGGGCGAGATGCGCCACCGCAGCCACGTGCTGTTTCCCTGGATCAACGAGATGATCCGTCATCCGAAAATCCTCGATGCAATCGAGGACCTCTTGGGTCCGGACATCCTCTGCTGGAACACCAGTTTCTTTATCAAGGAGCCGCACGATCCCGGCTTCGTCTCCTGGCATCAGGACGCCACTTATTGGGGGCTCGACTCCTCCGATGTGGCGACCGCCTGGATCGCGATGTCGCCGGCCAACAAGGTGTCCGGCTGCATGAAATTCGTGGCGGGCACCCACAAGCAGCAGGTCCAGCACGAGGATACGTTCGACCAGAACAACCTTCTGACCCGCGGACAGGAGATCGCCGTCGATGTCGACGAGTCGAAGGCGGTTTTTGTCGAGCTCAAGCCCGGTCAGGCCTCGCTGCATCACGTGCTGCTGTTCCATGGATCGGAGCCCAATCGTTCCGATGACCGGCGCATCGGCCTGGCTGTCCGCTATATCCCGACCCGGCTGAAGCAGGCGGTCGGCCAAAGGGACTGGGCCACGCTGGTGCGCGGCAAGGACACGTATCATCACTTCGAGCCGGAGCATGTGCCGAAGCGCGATCTCGAGCCCGAGGCGCTGGCCTTCCACAAGGCCGTCACGGAGGAGCAGGTGCGTGTGCTCTATCGCGGCACCGACAAGACGGCCTACCGCGCGTAACCGCGACGCAAATTGAATTGCCTGGACCGCGCTCCTCGTCCGGGGGGCGCGGTCCAGTTTATTCAGCACCCGCATCCTAGCGGCCGATCCGGTCCGCGATTTCTGCCGCCAGGGCAGGCGTGTAAATCCGATAGCCGGCATCGTTCAAGTGGACGCCATCGAGGCGCGTCGATCCGGCGGGCAGTGGCACCGCAAAAAAGTGGATGCCCTCGCGATCGGCCGCGGCTTTGATGGCTGCGTTCTTTGCGTCCGCATCGATCTGCTGCGTCACGCCAACGACCATCATGTGCGGAGACAGCGCCTTGAGCCGGTGCAGCAAGGCCGGATATGACACGCGCAGGCTCTCTGCGGTGCCGTTGGTCCCGAGTGCAATCACCACGAAAGACGGCTTGCCCGCGACCAGCCCTGGCGCGATCCGCTCAAAGTCCTCGACCGTCGCGCCGCTGATGCCCGCGTTGATGACGGCGCGGCCGCCGATTTCCCGTGGGAGTTTCGCGCCTTCGGTGATGCTGTCTCCGATCACAAGGATCGGCGCCTTCGCTTCCGCCAGTTCGGAGCGG
The DNA here is from genome assembly GCF_018129385.1 of Bradyrhizobium lablabi. Lineage (GTDB taxonomy): Bacteria > Pseudomonadota > Alphaproteobacteria > Rhizobiales > Xanthobacteraceae > Bradyrhizobium > Bradyrhizobium lablabi_C. The sequence goes on along the minus strand of NZ_JAFCLN010000016.1, from coordinate 118,201 downwards.
ATGACGAATTCCCGAAAGAGCGCGTGGTGGCGCCGCTGGCGGCCGCGCTCACGCTGAAGTTCGAAAAACGAGGCCGCAAGCCCGAGGACCGCAATAGCGGCGACGATCCATGGAATGGCGCGCTTCATGTGGTGCATGGGCATGGCCTGAGTCCATTGATGGGCCCGGCACGACTCGAACCTGCCACCAGACCGCTATGAGCGGGAGAATATTGCCCAGCTTTGTCGATTCGATCCGTCTCGTGGAGGTTGCCAGATGCGGGGGTGCGACGATGCGTGCAACAAAAATTAGACAGTATGCCTTTACATGTCTAATTTTTGTACGATAACATTACAATACTCAAATTGATGGACAGGAATGGCGTTCAGGTTGAAGGCGGGTTAGTTGCCGGCGTGCTGAGCAAAACGCGGCCGGTTGACCTTCATTGCTCGGGGGATTCGTGGACGTGCCATTCCGGCGCGGCTGCTGAATGCATGTTGGTCTGACGACCAGCCTTCTGAATTGTTCTTGTCGGTCGACTTGGGATCGAGGCTTCACAAGGGGGTAAAGCATGTCTCAGTCCAAGCATCGTCTTCCGCGCCGAAAGGTTCTCGGCTTCCTTGCAGCAGCGCCCGTCGTTCTCGCAGTGCGGCCTTCGTTCGCGCAGGAGCCGATCAAGATCGGCGGCATCTTTCCGCTCACCGGCGGCAATTCCGTCTTCGGCAACCAGAATTTTCAGGGCGTCGAGACGGCGATCGATCTCATCAACGATCGCGGCGGTGTGAAGGGCCGCAAGATTCAACTGTTCAAGGGCGACGGAAACAGCCCGCAAGCGGCGATCAGCGAGACCAACCGCCTTGCCTCGCGCGAGGGCGTGAAGATTTTCGTCGGCAGTTCGACGAGCGCCGTCGGCATGGTGGCGAGCCAGGAGGCGGAGCGCAACGGAGCCTTCTACTGGGAAGGGATGGCGGTTGCCAACAACTATACGGAGCGCGATTTCAAGAGCGTGTTTCGCATGGGTTTGAGCGCCGCGGGTCTCGGGCAGCCCGCGCCTCTCTATGTGGCGGAAGTCCTTGCGCCGATGCTGAAAATCGAGCCGAAAAACCTCAAGGTGGCGGTCGTCGCGGAAGATTCCGCATTCGGCGTCGACGTATCCAAGGCCGCTATCGATCAGGCCGACAAGCTCGGCATCAAGATCGGATTGCGCGAGCTCTATTCCGCCAAGACCACCGATCTGTCGGCATTGGTGTTGAAGTTGCGCGCGCTGGATCCGGACGTGATCATCGCTACGCAATTCATCAACGACGCCATTCTTCTCCAGCGTCAGATGAAGGAGATGAACTACAGTCCGAAGGCGTTCGTCGGCACCAGCGCCGGCCATTCCACGCTGTCGCTGGCCGAGGCAATCGGCAAGGATGTCAACGGGATTTTCTCATCGTCGTTTCCGCTCGAGGCAAACGTAAATTCCCTGGCACCGGAAGCGCGTGCGGATCGCGAAGAATTCGTGAAGCGCTATGAGGCGAAGTACAAGGTGATGCCGGCGGTTCAGGAGTCGCTCGGATTTGTCGTGGGTCTCGCACTTGCGCGCGACATCCTGGGCAAGGCTGCATCGGATGGCGCCGCCGACCTTCGTGAGGCAGCGTTGAAGGCCGACGTGCCGGCCGGCTCGTACATCAACGGCTGGGGATTGAAGTTCGACGAGAAGGGCCAGAACCAGCGCGCGTTCGGCAGCGTCGTGCAATGGCAGAACCAGAAGATGATTTCGGTCTATCCGGCGGCCAACAAGGTTCAGGATCCCGTCATGGTGCCGCTGCCCGCCTGGAACGCGCGGTAACGCGCGACCAAGGCAGCGACCCCAGGTACGCGCATGGACATTTACGTTCAGCTCGCTCTGTCCGGCCTGTTTATCGGCGGAGTGTACGCGTTGATCAGCGTCGGCTTGACGCTGGTCTTCGGCGTCCTGCGCGTCGTGAACTTTGCCCATGGCGAGTACCTGACGATCGCGATGTACCTGACCTACTTCATGTTCCAGCGCGTCGGCATCGATCCCTTTGTCGCCAGTATCGCGGTCGTACCCCTGCTGTTCGTCCTCGGGCTCCTGACCGAGCGCCTGTTGATCCGTCCGACGCTCGAGGCGCCTCATGTCGTCCAGGTGTTTGTGACCTTCGCCCTGTCGCTGTTCCTGCAGAACCTGCTGCTGACGCTGTTCACGTCCGACTTTCGAACCGTCCGGACGTCTTACGCGACCGCCGCGTTCCAGATCGGGCCGCTCTACGTGTCCTGGCTGCGTGTCGCGGTCTTTGTGGTGGCGCTGGCGCTGGCCGGCGGCCTCGCCGCTTTCCTGAAGTACACCTACATGGGGAGTGCGATACGCGCCACGGCGCAAGACCGCCGTTCGGCGCGCCTGGTCGGCATCAATGTCGACTGGATCTACGCGGTCACATTCGCGCTCGGTTGTGCGTTGGTCGGCGCGGCGGGCGTTCTTCTCTCCCCGTTGTATCCGGTAAATCCCTATACCGGCGCCGACATGATCCTCATTTCATTCGTCATCGTTGTGCTCGGCGGGATGGGAAGCATAGCAGGCGCTGTCATCGCCGGCCTTCTGATCGGCGTCGTGGAGTCTTTCACGGGATATTTTGCAGGAGGAGAACTGAAGCAGCTCGTTTACTTCGTGCTCTTCATGGTCGTGCTTGCCTTGCGTCCCAACGGCTTGCTCGGCCGCAAGGGCGCCGAAGTCATGGATGTCACGTGACGAATTCTCCGCTCTCCGCGCTCCTGCCGCCCATTGCCGGCTTCGCCGCGCTGGCCGCCTTGCCGCTGGTCTTTTCCGACGCATTCCTTGTGGCGGCCCTGACCCTGGCGTTTCTGAGCGCCGCCGCATCGCTCGCCTGGAATTTGAGCGGGGGATATGCGGGCCAGCTCTCGCTGGGCCATGCGGCCTTCTACGGCATTGGCGCCTATGTCTCGACGATTCTCTTCCTGAAGGCGGGGATCAGCCCGCTCATTGGAATGTGGCTCGGCGCAATTGTCAGCGCGATCTGCGCGGTGTTCCTGGGTGCCGTCACCATGCGGCTGAAGGGCTCGTTCTTCGTGATGTCGACGCTTGCCTTCGGCGCCGTCGTGCACATAAGCGCCATCAATTTGCGCGATTTCACCGGCGGGGCGTCGGGCCTGGCGATACCGCTTCGGCCGAACCCGGCGAACCTGATCTTCGCCGACAAGATGGTCTACACCTACATCGCGCTGGCACTCGTGATCGTGTTCTACGTCATTACGCGCCTGATCGCCGCCAGCAAGGTCGGCTATGGGCTGGTCGCGTTCCGGGAAAACCATGACGCTGCCCGCGCGCTCGGCATTCGTACCTTGCCGCTCCGCATCGGGGTATTCGCGCTCTCCGCCGGGCTGATCAGCATCTGCGGGACGGTGCATGCGCAGTATTACCTGTATGTCGATCCCGATAGCGTGATGGGCCTGAACCTCTCGCTCAACTTTGCGCTGATGGCGATCGTCGGAGGGCTGGGCACGGCATACGGCCCGATCGTCGGCGCGCTTCTGGTGTCGATCGTGTCGGTCGTCATGCAGGTCTATCTTGGCGATCAAATCTCCGGCCTGACGCAACTTGCCTATGCCGCGATCGTCATCCTGGTGTTGATGGCCGCCCCGAACGGGCTTGGACCCTTGACGCACGCGTTCCTGAAAAGGAGAGCAGCGTGGCGGTCCTGAAGGCAAAGGATTTGACGAAGCGCTTCGGCGGCTTGACGGCGGTCAAGGATGTCAGCTTCGAGGCGCGTCCCGGCGAGATTCTCTCCATTATCGGGCCGAACGGCGCGGGCAAGACCACGGTATTCAATCTGCTGACCGGCTTTATCAAGCCGGACATCGGCTCGGTGTCGCTCGACGACCACGATTTGGGAAGCATGTCGCCGGAGAGCCGATGCCGGACCGGCCTCGCACGGACATTCCAGATCGTGCAACCGTTTCGCGGCCTGAGCGTGCTCGACAATGTCGTGATGGGAGCGATGCTTCGTGCCCGGTCGATCGACGCCGCGCGTGAGATTGCCCGGCAGGTGCTGGATGAACTCGACATGTCCGCGCTTTGCGACGTGTATGCCGGGCAATTGCCGATCGGCGACCGCAAGCGGCTGGAGATGGCCAAGGTTCTCGCGACGTCGCCTCGCGCGCTCTTGCTCGACGAGGTCATGGGCGGCCTGATCCCGATCGAAGTCAAGAAGATGATCGGCTTCATCCGGCGGCTGCGGGAACGAGGGATCGCGCTCGTGGTCATCGAGCATCACATGAGCGCGGTGATGCAGCTTTCGGATCACATTCTGGTGCTGCAAAACGGCCGGCCGATCGCGACGGGAACGCCTGCCGAGGTCACGCGCGATCCCGTCGTGCTGTCGGCGTATCTTGGTCCCAACTTCGCGGCGATCGGGAGCTAGGCGATGCTGCGCGTTCGCGACCTCAATGTGAATTTTGGTGACGTCCGGGCCGTCGAGCAGCTCTCGCTCGATGTCGGGGCGGGGCAGATCGTCGGCCTGGTCGGCGGCAACGGGGCAGGGAAGACGACCACTCTTTCCGCGATCTCGGCGCTGGTCAAAAACCGGGACGGCAGCATCGAGTTCGACGGCAAGGACATTTCGCGGCTGGCGCCGCACCAGATCGTCGAGCAGGGCCTGATCCACGTCCCGGAGGGACGCCGGCTGTTTCCATTCATGAGCGTGCTGGAAAACCTGGAAATCGGCGCGTACGGCAAGGCCGCGCGCGGCCGGCGCAAGCAGCAGCTCGAGTTCATCTTCGACCTGTTGCCGCGCCTGGCGGAACGGCGCGACCAACTGGCCGGCACCTTGTCCGGAGGCGAGCAGCAGATGTGCGCCATCGGGCGCGGGCTGATGTCGTGTCCGCGCCTGTTGATGCTGGATGAGCCGACGCTCGGGCTGGCGCCGATGCTGGTCGAAGAAGTATTCAAGCTGGTGAAGACGATTCGGGACCAGGGCGTGCCGATCCTGCTCGTCGAGCAGCAGGTCGTGCACGCGCTCGAAACGGCCGATTACGCGTATGTGCTGGAAAGCGGACGGAGCGCCATGCAGGGTCTCGGCGCTACTCTTCTTCAGGACGATGGATTGAGGCGTGCCTATCTTGGAATCTGATCGCAAGCGAAATCCGGAGGCGACGAGAGAACGCCGCCGCTCGAAGCGGATCGTGCGCCGGCGCGCGGAGATACTGGATGCTGCGAAGCAGATCTTTCTCGCGGGCGAATATGCTTCGGTCACGATGGACGACATCGCGGATACCGCCGGCATCTCGCGGGCGACGATCTATCTGTATTTCAAGAGCAAGCAGGAGGTGTACACGGAGCTGCTGCTGCGCGACCTCGATGCGATGATCACGATGCTGACGACATCGTTCGACCGCAACGACTCGGTGCGCAACAACCTGTTCCGGATGTCGACGTCCTACATGAATTTCTTCCGCGTCCATCCCGAGTACTTCACGACGCTGTCGTTCTTCTTCATGCCCGGCCGCAAGGAGACCTTGCCGCCCGATGCCGCCGCCAAGATCAGCGAGCGGCTCAACGACGGCATCCTGACGATCGAGGAGGCGATCAAGCTGGGAATTGCGCGGGGGGAGGCCCGGCCGATCGACGCGCGCGCCGCCACGCTCTCCCTGTGGGGGCAATGGATGGGCAACGCGTACCTCGCGGTGGCGGGCCGGACGACGATCTACGAGCGGACGATCGAGCAGGTTTATGCAGACGGCATCGACATCTTTCTCGACGGTCTCACGATGCGCAGTTCCGGCTGAGCTGATAGGGCCGGCCACCGCGCGGTAACGCCGTCGCGCTTCCGCTCCGGCGGAGGCAGATGCTTTGGGAGGAGCTTTTGATGGACATCGAAACCTACGTGCTGAAAGGCAATGGACGGATTCCGAATTCGCGTCTGCCGGTCCTGATCTACCGGCAGGCCTTCGAGATGCGGCCGCTCGAGCTGGAAGACCATTTTCGGCAGAACGAGTGGCCGACGGACTGGCACAGCTCCTTTGGAATGTATCCGCGCCACCATTTCCACAGCGATACGCACGAATTGATCGCGGTCACGCGCGGCACGCTGGTAGGGCGGTTCGGCGGTCCCGAGGGCGTGCAGATCACCATGACAATGGGGGACTTCGTGGTGATCCCCGCCGGCGTCGGACATTTCGGCGAATCCATCACCGAAGATTTGCGCCTGACCGGCGCATTCCCGCTTGGCCACGCCATCCACGACTTCCGGCTGGGCTATGTCGAGGAGTACGGCCGGATGGTCGAACGCTCCCGGCGCGTGCCCATTCCGGTGTTCGATCCCGTCGAAGGCGCGGCCGGATCTCTTCCGCAAATATGGCACGATGCGCTCGGAGGCGTGCAATAATGCCTGCTGCGGAAATCGTCGGCGGCGGCGTTGCGGGCCTTGTCGCAAGCATTCAACTCGCCAAACGTGGATGGTCGGTCAGGCTGCACGAGCGAAGCGACGCGCTGCGGGCGGGTGGCAACGGACTGCCGATATTCGAGAATGGACTGCGCATCCTTGAAGCGCTCGGGCTCGGGGACGCCATCCAGAAGCGCGGACACCAGCTCAACAAATGGATCATTAGGCTGAGCTCCGGCCAGCAGACGCACGAATACGAGCCCTTTACGGCAACCGGTGGCCGCATCGTGATGTTCCAGCGTCAGGCGCTGGTCGATCCGCTGGCGGAGGCGGCGGCCAAGGCCGGCGTGAAAATCGAAACCGGCTCCAGGGCTGTCGGCGCCGAGCGTGAAGGCGTTCTGCATCTCGAGGGCGGGCGCCGGCTTGAAGCCGACCTCATCGTTGCCGCCGACGGCATCCATTCGGTCGTCAGGAAGTCGGTCGCGGGCTCGCTTCCACTGGGCAAGCATCGCAAGGGTGCGATCAGGTTGCTCATTCCAATCCATCCCGGCGACTTCCCCGATGGAAATGACCGCGTCGCGACGGAGTACAACGATCCAAGCGGACGCCGTATCGGGCTTCTGCCCTGCTCGTCGCATACGATGTACATGATCCTGGTAGCGTTGTTGTCGGATCCGGAAGCGCTGCAAATGCCGATCGATCCGGCGCTGTGGAAAGCTACGTTTCCGACACTCGGGCGGTATATCGACCGGGTCGGTTCGAGCGGGCATTATGACGAGTATCACTCGATCTTTCCGCCTGCCTGGCATTACGGAAAATGCGTCCTGATCGGCGATGCCGCGCATGGCATGACCCCGGCGCTGGGCCAGGGGGCGAACTCGGCGATGATGACGGCCTATTCGCTGGGCGCCACCGATCTGTTGAGCGGTCCGCTATCGGACGCGCTCACGGCCTGGGAAACCAAAATCCGGCCGCTGGTTCATTTCACCCAGAAGTTCGCCGAAGGGATCACCGAGGGGCGGCTGGATCCCAAGAACGATATCTTCTTCAGCGATCCGGCGCTGCGCCCCCTGCTGAGCGCCGACATTCCCAACATGCACTTCGACATGCCCGATTTCAGGGCGCTGAAGCTTCCACTTTCCAATGCCGTGTGACGGCATCCACCTGAGAAAGGTCAAATCATGTTCCAGAAGCCACCGGCGCCCGAGCAATATGACACATTGGCGGATACATCCGGTTACGCGCGGCCGACCGACGATTTCGGCGAGGCGACGTTCGGCGATCCGATCGAGAACCTCGAGAAGCTGCGCCAGATGTTAATCGACAAGCGTCGATACCTGGCGCAGGACGTGATGACCTATCCCGTGGTGTTTCTCGGGCGCGCGCAGGACATTGCGGACGTTCAAAGCCTGCTGAATTCCCTGGAGCAGGCGATCGCGCATGAGAAGGCATTGCGAGGTTTTTGAGCGACGGTAATTTTTCGAGACGCATACGAATCAAGCACCGGATCGCTATCTTTGGACCTGCTGAATCTTGATCAGCGGGTCCCGGGTTCGAAGCCTGGTGCGCTGACCGGGCCATTCATGCGTTCAAGCAGCTAAGGGTGAGAGGCCCTCGCAGCAATCACAGAAGGGGCATGTCGGTACGGCCAGTCGCGGTGCGAGGCCTTAAGCGCCGCCCCTGAAACTCTGCGCCACAATCTTTTCCAGCGCCAGCATCATCCCCGTACATCGTCCACGGCCGGTGCAGCTCCTTCGCATCCAGACATCGCGCTTCGCCGGTGGTCGGACGACCGGCATGGTCGTGAGATGGATCGCTGCCCCGTGGCTTTATTTCGCATCCGCTCAGATTGACGCGATCTGGCATTCCGATTGGAATGTACCTCTACTTTAACAATGGAGCCCGAAATGAACTTTACACGTTTTCTTCCATTCGCTGCCGTTGCAATCGGCCTTGTCGCCGGAAGCCAGGCGCACTCGGTGGCGCTCCAGTATGGCAAGTACTACGACGAAACGGTTGTGCAGGATGCCCTCGCATGCAACCCAACCTTCTGCCGAATGTATTTCTCCCAGTTGCCGGCAAACAAGCTCGTTATGATCCGCAAGGTGCATTGCACATTTATCAGTGCAAAGCCGATGCTAAGAGCGGCCCTCAATATTGCAGCGACATCCGGTGGTGGTTCCGCGATCAGCCGCCATCTTCCATTGACCATGATCAAAGATCCGGCCGTCTCCCCGAATACATTTTTTCACGCGACCGTGGATGTCGAGACCCAATGGCTGGTGGGTCAGGGAAGGTTTCCATTCGTCGAACTTGAAAAATCCGACACGGGTGCTTCCTTCAGTGATTGCACCTTGATCGGAGAGATGGTCGATCCGATTTAGGAAATTTCAAAAGCCGTCGCTTCGGGTAGCTGGCTGAGTGAAAACGCCATACTGGCCGCTACCTGCTGCGATGGCCGCTCCGCTCAAAATGGTCATGATGAACTGGATCGTGCCGCACTGAACACACCGGTAGCTATTCCGCCCAGGATCATCGTCATGGCCACTATGAGCGATGGTGTAACGGCTTCGTCAAAGAGCACGTTTGAACAAACGACGCCCACGACGGGTGTCGCCAGCAAGACCAGCGAGGTGGTCACCGCCGGCAGGCTGCGATTTGCTACAGCCATTGCCCAGTAGGCGAAAGCCGTTCCGAAAATCCCCGCGAAGGCGAATGCGCCGATCAATAGCGGTGTCCACTCTATTGTGGGCACGCCCTCGACGCCCAAAGCGATGATCGACGAGATGATGGCGGCCAGCAGCGTCTGCCAGAACGTGAGCTGGAACGGTGTCGAAATCCATCGGTGTGCCCGGACATAGATGATATTTGCGGCCCAGGAGATAGCGGCCAGCAACAGGCACCCGTTGCCGAGAAGCGCGTTCTTGTCGTGCCAATCGAACGATGACGGATTGAACATCACGCCAAGGCCCGCAAGACCCAGCGCGACACCGATGCTCTGTCCCCTGGACATGCGCTCGCCGAGAAAAAGTGCGGCGCCAGGCGCCACCCATAGCGGAACGGTATAGCCCAGCACGATGGACCGGCCGAGCGGCACGAGCTGTAGTCCAAAGTTGACGAGTGTCGAAAATCCGACGAGGTGCAGCAGCGTGATACTAAGGATGACGGAAATGTCGCCCCGTCGCGGCAGGACAAGTTGCCGGCTAAAGACGAGCATTCCGAGAAGCACGACGCTCGCAAGGGCGCAGCGGATTCCCGTGACCCAGAACGGCGCGACGTGTTGCACGATGAGCTTGGTCGCAACCCAGGTCAGCCCCCACATGAGAACGACGGAGACAAGCACCAGGACCGCAGCGCGATGTGATACGGGGCGGTTCATGCATTATCCGGTTCTGACCATTCGATCCTCAGACACGGGCCTTGCCACAAGATATCGGCGGTCAGCGCGGCATCACCGGGGATGGTCGATAAAATCCAGCATCGCAAGCCCCAGCAATTCGTCGGCCGTGCCGATATGCGCCATTGTCGAGGTGTGGTTGTGGCCGCGTAGCCAGACCGTTGGAGGGCTGCGCCGCTTGGCCTGCGAGAGGCGAAAGACAAGTTCTGCGCAGTGCAGGTCGAGGAGCGGGTTTTCATATTCGCCCCATGCCACGAGCGTGGGAACGCTGTCGGCATCGACATGCGTAACGGGTGAGAAATCATCCAACTGCCGTGCATCACTCGTCCCGTAGTACCGCACGACTTTTTCGCCGTTCGGATTTTCGGGCAGGTTTTCCGCGCGCACCCGGCCGCTCAGCACGATATGGCCGGCGAGGCCAGGGCCGTTTGCGGGCTGCCGCCTCTTGTCGTAAGCGTAGCTCCCCGTGTGGGCGGCGCCGGCGGAATGGCCCATCAGAAAGATGCGGTTGAGATCTATGCTCAGCTCGTCGGCATGTGCTTGCGTCCAGCGAAGCGCGCTTGCAACGTCCTCCGTTGCGCCGGGATATCCGACCTCATCACCCAGCCGGTAGCCGACATTGATGCCGACGAGACCGTGACGCGCGAAAAATACCGGCACGTTCGAATAGACCATGTCGGTCCGGTTGCGGTGTCCATCCATGAACGCTCCACCATGGACGAACAGGACGGCGGCATGCTTCCCGGTTGTTCGGCCGGATCGATAGACGTCGAGCTCCTGCCGCGGATGAGGTCCATAGGGCAAGTTGCGCTTCGCTTCGATATCGTCGCGCGGGGACAGCTTCAACACGTCGCTGAACCGCTCGATCATGGTCTCGATGTTCTGCGGGCGATTGACGCTCCAGCGCGGACCGATCTCCGACATGAGGCTGCGCAGTTCGGGCGGGATCTCCGGAGGTCGGACCATGTTCGCGCACTCGCTTTTGGGCCGCTGTCTTCACGGCCTCACGCCGATGAATTTGATCTGGGACAGCTCGTCAATAGCATAGCGGATTCCTTCCCGGCCGACTCCGCTTTGCTTCACGCCGCCAAAGGGATAGAGATCGAGGCGGAAGCGGCTGGCTTCATTGATCCACAGCGCGCCGACGTCGAAGTCATCCGCGAAACGGAAAGCCGCGCCGAGATCGCGGGTGAAGACCGATCCTTGCAGGCCAAAGGGGGAATCGTTGGCGAGGCGAAGGGCTTCGTCGATCGTATCGAATGGCGCGACCAGCGCGATCGGGCCAAAGACCTCTTCCTTCCAGAGACGCGCGGTCGTCGCCACGTGGCAAACGATGCCAGGGGTGACAAGCGCGTTGTCCTGGGTGGGCGGCAGCGCATAGCGGGCGCCGTGTTCGATTGCGTCTGCGCACATGGCCATCACTCGGTCCGCCGAGGATTTACTCACCATGGGTCCGACATCGGTTGCGGGATCATCGGGCTGGCCGCACTTCATGTTTTTGGCCGCCGCCACGAATTGTTCGAGGAACTGTTCAAGGACCGAGCTCTGGACCAGGATACGCTGGGCGGAGATGCATTGTTGCCCGCTGGCTTCGAATGCCGCCGCTGCAATCCGCTTCGCGGCATCGACTATATCGGCGTCGGCCATAACGATATTGGCGGCGTTCGATCCGAGTTCGGCCACGAATTTCTTGGCGCCCGCAGCACGGGCGAGCGCGTCGCCGCCGGCCGTGCCGCCGGTGAACGACACCGCGCTAACGAGCGGATGAGCGACCAGTGCGCCCGCGGTCGCGCGATCTCCAGTCAGGACTGTGAAGAGGCCCGCGGGCCAACCGGCTTCCTCAAAGAGCTGGGCGAGCTTGAGCGCGGTGCGCGTTCCGGCGGGAGCGGGCTTGACGATGACGGCATTTCCGGCCGCGATTGCCGGGCCGACCTTCTGCACCAGAAGATTGACCGGCGCATTGAACGGCGTGATGCCGGCGACCACGCCGTAGGGAATGCGCCGTGTAAAGCCGAAACGTCCTTCGCCCGTCGCAGTGCTGTCGAGCGGCAGGACATCGCCGTTCAACTGAGGCAGCGCGGATGCGCATCCCTGAAGAAATTCCGCGCCGCGCCGGACCTCGAACCGGCAATTGCGGATCGGCTTGCCGACGTCCTCAGAGATCAGTCCGGCAATTTCCTCGGCGTTCGCGGCAAGCGCGGTTGCGGCGGCCTGTAGCCAGGCGACACGTTGATGGACCGGCGTCTTGCGATTGGCCTGAAACACCGAGAAAGCAAGCTTCGCCGCGGCCTCGACGCCCTCCACGCCGGCTTCGAAGATGTGTCCGATCACCTTGCCGTCGACGGGGCGGACATGGTCGAACATGACGGACCCGATCCGGGAACGTCCCCCGATGTAGGAACGAATTTCGGCAATCGACATCGGTTACTCCATGCCCTTTCGTGGACGAATGACGTCGAGCCGTTCCTTGACGGCTTGAACGATACTGAGTGCAGTTACCGCGGAGGTCTTCGGGTTCGCGGCGGAAGGCGTATTCTCGAAGACAAAGCTGGCGCGCCCGGCGGAGCTTTCGATCTCGATTTCGTGGGAATTGCGTTTGACGCGTGGATCCGCAACGACCCGGACTTGCAACGCGTTCATGCCGCCGACCGCCAGCGCAATCGTCAGGGCTACGTTCAAATTTTGGGGAAAGAGAAGGGCAGCCTTGCGCGCGCTTCCCTCGAACAACACGATCTCCGAGGTTGCGGCATCGGGGTCGAGGCCAAGCGCGGCAATCTCCTGTCGCCACGCTGCTACAGGCTTTCGCGAACAGTATCGCGCGGCAACATCAGGCAGTTGCGCAACAGAACGGAGATAATCAATTCCGCCGATCGCGCCGCCGGGCAGAATAAGACCGGACTGTCCGCGTTTCTCTGCGTGCCTTACGCTTGCTTCCAGGGCGTCGTCGGCGAGAGCGCCGACCGAGGTCAGCACGACCGGTATCCCGTCCTCGAGCAGGGGAGGCACGCACTCCCTGACGGCGGCGTGGCCGGCCGCTTCAATCACGATGTCCGGCGCCTTGTCGATCAGGTCGAACACGCTGCCGACCCAGTCGATACCGGCTGTTGCCGGTATCGGCTTGCGCGTCAGGATGGTCAGGTGCGGCGGGTCGGACGCCGACAGCAGCCTCGTCGCAACGTCCTTTCCGATTGCTCCAAAGCCGACAAGCCCTATTCGGCGCGCGCCCGTGGACATCCTTCGCGCCGCAAGCCGGTCAAACGGCTTTTAGATGCGCGTCGCGACGCTTGTAGAGCTCGTCGTCCGCATATCCCATGGTCTCGGGCTGGCCGCGACCCAGCATGACCTGGAAATACACCGGCTCAAGACTGTCATTTTGGTAGCCATGGATGACGCCGGCGGGACAGGAAATGCATTCCCAGGGGCCGAGGCGCTTGGTGACGCGGTTGCCCTTCTCGTCTTCGACGAACACGTCGAGGTGTCCCTGGAGGACGAAGAAAACTTCTTCGACCTCGTGAGTATGGGCGGCGTTGCCCTGGCCCGGGGGCACGAACATGATGGAGAGCGTGAAGTTCTTTGCCGGAATCACGCTGGTGTCGCCGTGCTTGCCGGAACCGCCCGCGCCGATGAAGCGATGTTGCGCCCGCTTGAAGCCTTCGATCTTGGCATCTTCGAACGCGGCCCAGTCGGCCTTCCGGTCCGCGAAGCGCGCGGTGTAGCGCTTCATGATGTCTTCCAGGGAAACTCCGACAAGTTCAGCCGGTAGCGGATGTCTGGCGACGCCCATCGCATTGCTCCTTCACGTCTCGATGGCCACGATCATATCTATCTTGACCATCTAGTCAAGAGGACGGCATGGCGTCGTCTCGGGGACGCGACATAGCGGAAGCAAGAGCAGGGCAGCTCATTTGCGCGTTATGTCGAACATCCACAGCGCATGCTGATTGATTGCATAATCAAGGTTCGTGCAGGTCTCGCCGGCAAAGAAGTCGGTCGGGCCTGCGGGCAGGGAATTATGCACTCTTGCGCAGCGAAGTGCGCTCGGTATCCGAGCAGCATTCGCGCATGATGGTCTCGACGGCGTGCGCCAGCCATTCACTGTGCGCAGCTTCAGACGACATGTCGCGACCGAGCGCAATCTCCAGCGTGAACTGGTTCGACAGATAATGGTAGCAGAGCGAGCAAAAGGTCAGGTAGATCAGCGCGGCATCAAGACCCTTGCGGAAAACGCCATCCTTGCTGCCGCGCTCCAGGATGAAGGCAATCGTCTCGAGCAGGGGATCGTAGAGTTCGCGAACACGCTGCGACTTCTTCAAATACCTTCCTTTGTGCTTGTTTTCCTCGTTCATCAACCTGATGATCGTCGGGTCCCCGCGCAGCGCCGCAAAGGTATGCCGGACCAGTTGTTCCAGCGCGACGACGGGATCGCTCGTCCTGAGGGCAAGGTCCTTCTGCTGGTCGCGCATGCGTTCGTACATCCGCTCGAGCACCGCGACGAACAGCCGTTCCTTGGATTGGAAATAATAATACAGCATGTTCTTGCTGAGATTGCATCGCGCCGCAATCCGGTCGACCCGACCGCCCTCGAAGCCCAAGCGGGCAAATTCTTCGGTTGCCCTGATAAGTATTTGCTCGCGGGTTCGGGCAGGATCGTTGTGGCGGCGTGCCAAGGATATCTCCAGGAAAATCTGACGAACCGATTCTGGGCTCATCATATCAATCTTGCTGCGCGACTTACAATTTTACCGTGCTGCCGCCGCCAAAGTCGAGATTGTATTCGATAATAAACTGATGTTGAATGAACGTTCAACTGGATTAATTCGAGATTGGTAGGTCGGAAACTCATGATACCCGTCAGGCTGACCGATATCCCCGACGGTCAATCCTTCGACGTCATCGTCGTCGGAGCCGGCGCCGCCGGCATGTCGGCCGCGTTGTTCGCAGCGATATCAGGCCTGAAGCCGCTGCTCGTCGAGCACACAGATCGCGTCGGCGGCACCAGCGCCTATTCAGCCGGAAGCGCCTGGATTCCCAACACCCGCCACGCGGCGCTCGTCGATGCGGACGACAGCCTCGAAAAGGCGGCGCTCTATTTGCGGCATTCGGTCGGCAACGAGTCGCCGGAAACGATGCGAATGGCGTTCCTGTCCAGCGGCCCGGACGCAGTCGCCGAACTCGAGCAGAAATCCCAGGTTCAGTTCAGGGCCCGTCGGCTGCACCCTGACTACAACAGCAGCCTGCCGGGTTCGACGCTCAAGGGACGAGTCCTGGAGGCTGCGCCGTTCGATGGGCGGGCATTGGGATCGATGTTCGGGCTGGTGCGCGAGCCGATCCCGGAATTCACCGTCCTCGGCGGCATGATGGTCAATCAGGAGGATGTGCTGAACTTCCTCTCGGCTGGCCGCTCATGGCGGGCGTTTCGCCACTCGGCGGGATTGCTGGCGCGGCATGCGGCCGACCGGTTGTCGCACCCTCGCGGCACCCGCTTGATGATGGGGAATGCGCTGGCCGCGCGGCTGTTGATCTCGCTGCGCGATCGAAACGTGCCGGTCCTGCTGAAGGCGACGGTTACGGCGATAGAAGCCGACAACGGCAGTCCTTCATCGGTTTCGATTGTGCAGGATGGCGTCACCCGCCGGTTTTCCTGCCGTGGCGGCTTCGTTTCAGCGACCGGCGGCTTCAACCGGCATCCGCAATTGCGGTCCAGGATGTTGCGCCAGCCGGTGGCCGAATATTGCCCCGGCGCGCCGGGCCACACCGGCGGGCTTCACGAACTGCTGTCCGGATTGGGCGCGCGTTATGGCGATGACGGCCGCGACAGCGCGTTTTGGGCTCCGGTCTCGGTGCGCAAGCGGTCCAATGGAGAGACCGCTGTATTTCCGCATTTCATTTTCGATCGCGGCCGTCCGGGAACGATCACGGTCAACCAGCGCGGGCAGCGCTTCGTCAACGAAGCGCTTTCATATCATCCCTTTACGCAGGCCATGTTCGAAGCCGATGCGAAATCACCGTCGATCCCGGCTTACTTGATCGCGGACGAAACGGCGCTCCGGAAATACGGGCTCGGAATGGTGAGGCCGGGCCGGTGGGGACGCACGCCATTTCTCAAGGACGGCTATCTGACGCAGGCTGAAAGCCTTGCCGGGCTTGCGACCAAGCTCGGCATCGATCAGTCCAATCTTGCGGCGACGGTGACGCGCTTCAATCAGTTCGCGAAAACAGGAATCGATGAGGACTTCGCCCGCGGCTCGACCGACTACCAGCGTATTACGGCGGGCGACATGAATCATGCGCCAAACCCGTGTCTTGGCCCGCTCGAGACGCCGCCGTTCTACGCCGTCCGGCTTTTTCCCGGCGATATCGGCGCTGCCACGGGATTTGTCACGGATGAATCCGCCTGCGCGCTGCGTCGGGACGGCAGCCGGATCGAGAAGCTCTATGCCTGCGGCAACGACATGCATTCGATCATGGGAGGGAACTATCCCGGACCGGGCATCACCCTGGGGCCTGCGATTGTTTTTGCGTATATCGCAGTCCGTGACATCGCGAGCCGCATCACATCGGGGCGAGTGTGATGAGCGCCGAGGCGGCTTCAATTGGACCGGACATGCCGGCGCCCATGGCATGGTTGTTGCTTGAAAACGCCGCGGGTCGGTCAGTTGACTGACTAGACAGTTAACGCATAGGATAGATGCAAGGGTGATCTGATGTCGAGATCGACAAATTCGCCGACAAGAAATTTCCTTGAGGAGGGAGCCGTGCCTGTCATTTCCGGTAAGAACGCATCAGGCCTGACACGCCGCACGATTCTCGGAGGCGCTATAGCTGCTCCGTTCGTGCTCCGCAGCGGACGCGCCCTCGCGGATGAAGCGCTTTCGGTTCGTGTCGACTTTGCGCCTTGGGGCGTTCAATCGGCCCTGCATTTGTCCATGGCAAAAGGGTGGTTCAAGGAAGACGGGTTGAGAATAGACCTGCAAGATGGCACCGGAACTCTCAATACGATCAATCTGGTCGCTGCCGGCAACGTCGATGTCGGGCTCGTCCAGCTCGGCATGCTGGCGATCGCCCGGTCGCAGGGGCTTCCGGTTACCTCGTTCGCCGGCTTCCTGCGCAAGGGCGATCTGGCGACATTGGTCGACGCCAAGACCGGTCCGAAGACGCCGAAGGAACTTGCCGGCAAGAAGATCGTCTGCTTCGCCAACAGTCCCTGGGCGCCGTTCGTCGACGTGTATCTGAAACGCATCGGTTTTTCGCGCGGCGAAGGACCCGACAAGGTCAACGTGGTGATGGTCTCGCCGGCGGCAATGGTGCCGACCTATGCTTCCGGCGGCGCGGATGGCTTCATGTCGCTGAAGGAATTCGGCGAGCCTTATGTGGCGAAGGAGCGGCCGGCTCGTTCGATCCTGGCCGCCGATGTCGGGATTGCCTTCCCAAGCTATGGACTGATCGCGACGGACGAGACGTTGAAGAAGCGCAAGGATCTGCTGGCGAAGCTGGTCGCCAATCAAAGCCGCGCCTGGCAATACATCTTCGCCGATCCGGCTCACATCGACGAGGGCGCGAAAGCCATCATGGCGAACCGCCCGGACAAGCAGCTCAATTTCGACATCCTCAGGGGGCAGACTGCGCTCTGCAAGGAGTTCTTCGATACGGAAAACACCAAGGGCAAGCCGCTGGGCTGGCAGTCCCCGGATGACTGGAAGAAAACGCTCGCCATGATGGTGGAGGCGGGCCAAGCCAAGGCCGATGCCAACATCAATGACTTCTTCACCAACGACCTCGTTAAATCATGACGTTGCAGCTCGTCAGGAGCCGGCCAATGGAGTCTGAGTCGGTCGTCCGATCCAGCGATCCTGCCTATATTTCGATCAACGATGTCGAAAAAACGTACGCGGCCGATGAGAGTCCGATTCCTGCGCTGAAGGGCATCAACCTGGACATCGCGGCCGGAGAATTCGTCAGCATCGTCGGACCGTCCGGTTGCGGCAAAAGCACGCTGCTCAAGTGTGTGGCGGGCCTTCAGGGCGTCAGCTCCGGATCGATTTCGATCCGGCAGCAGCAAGTCAAGGCGCCGCCGGACAACATGGCGATCGTTTTTCAGCGCGATGTCCTGTTTGACTGGAGAACGGTCCTCGACAATGTGCTGATCCTGGTCGAGTTCAGGGGACTGCGTCGCCAGGACTATGAACAGCGCGCGCTCGAGCTGCTCAAGGATTACGGGCTGGACGGTTACGCGCACCGCTTCCCGTGGGAATTGTCAGGCGGCATGCGCCAGCGTGTCGCAATCTGCCGCGCGTTGATCGTCGACCCCGATCTTCTCCTGATGGACGAGCCGTTCGGTGCGCTCGATGCCATGACCCGTGACGACCTCAACGCGGAGCTGGAGCGGCTGTGGTACGAGACGCGCAAGACGGTCATCTTCATCACCCACGGCATCGATGAGGCCGTCTATCTGGCCGACCGGGTCGTGGTGATGGCGCGCAATCCCGGCCGGATTGCCGAGATCGTTCCGATCGACATTCCAAGGCCTCGTCCGCTCAGCATTCGTCAAACTGAGGAATTCGGAAAATATGTCCAGCACATCCGTCATCTCTTCGCGTCGATGGGGCTTCTCAAAGCAGAATGACCTCATGAGCTACTGGCGCAAGACGGAGCAGGCCCGCACAATCCTCGTTGTCCTGGCGGTTCTCGTCGTCGTCTGGGAAATGTCCGTTCGCATCTTCGGCATCCGGAGCTTCCTGCTGCCGGCGCCGACGATCGTGATCTCGGACATCATCGATCATCCGGCGTTCTTCGCCAGGCAATCGCTCTATACGGTGTACGTCACGAGCGTCGGCTTTTTTATCGCACTGGTCGGCGGCGTGCTTGCGGCCATCGCCATCGTGTCCTCGAGCTTCATCGATCGGACCTTCTACACCCTGTTGGTGGCGACCAACTCCATACCGAAGGTTGCTCTGGCGCCGCTGTTCGTGATCTGGCTCGGAACCGGCGGCGCGCCGAAGATTGCGATTGCCGCCATCATCGCCATTTTCCCGATCGTGATCAACACGACGGTCGGCCTGCGGGCGATCGACAACGACATGATCGACCTCGCGCGTTCGGCGCGGGCGCCGCGCTGGGACGTCATGATGAAGGTTCGCTTCCCGAACGCCTTGCCGAGTGTGTTCGCGGGTGCAAAGATCGGCATCTCGTTTGCCCTGATCGGCGCGATCGTCGGAGAGTTCGTCGCCGGCGAGCAGGGGCTTGGTTATGTCATCCTGACCAGCCAGGCGACCTTCAACAGCACGCGCGCGTTTGCGGCGATCCTGGTGCTCGGCGTTCTCGGCACCATCATGTTCTTCATGATCGAGGCGGTTGAACGCTGGATGCTGCCCTGGCATGTCTCGCAGCGCTCTCAGAAGGGGCGGTGATTGATGTTGAGCAGCCGATGCCCGCTGCTGCGGGAGCCGACATGAAGCCCGCCGCATTCGATTACTACGCGCCAGCCACGATCGAAGACGTAATGGCGCTCCTGAAGCGTTACGGGAGCGACGCCCGGCTGTTGGCGGGTGGTCAGACTTTGGTTCCCATGATGAACTTCCGCCTCGCAGCGCCCGACGTCATCATCGATCTGAACCAAATTCCGGAACTGGCGTACATCAAGCGCGTCCATAGTAAAGTGCATATCGGCGCAATGACGAGACAACGTGCGCTTGAATTTTCGCCTGTCGTCGCCAAAGACCTGCCTCTCCTGCATGAAGCCATCAAGATGGTGGGACATCTGCCGACGCGCTCCCGCGGAACGATCGGCGGCTCGCTCGCGAACGCCGATTCCGCCGCCGAAATCCCGATGATCCTCCAGGTGCTGGAGGGCGAGGTGCTGGTGCGGAGCCCGAATGGCGAGCGCACCATCCCCGCGGCGGAGCTTGTTCTCGACGCGATGACGACCAGCCTGGCGGAAGATGAAGTGCTCACGGAGGTACGCTTTCCCGTGATGCCTCAAGGAGCGTTGTTCGCCATCGAGGAATTTTCCCGCCGGCACGGGGACTTTGCCATCGCGGCGGTCGCGGCGATGCTGGTGATGAAAGATGGCGTTTGCGAAACGGCGAGGATTGCGACAGCCGGCGTTTCGCCGTTCTCGAGCCGCTTGATGGCGGCGGAGGAGGCGCTTGCAGGTCGTCCCGTCGATGCTGACGCAATCAAGGAAGCCGCCGAGGCGGCGGCCGCTGCCGTCGAACCGCTATCCGACCGCAATGCGAGCGAGGAGTATCGGCGTCACCTGACGAGGGTACTTACCACGCGTGTTCTGAAACGAGCCGCAGAATCCGCAAAGCCGCGCTGAGCGGCTGCGTGAGAAAAAGCAAGCCGAAAAAGCAAGCGATGGCAAAATCAGTCGAGATTCATCTCAAAGTGAATGGCAAGGACCATGTGGGGCATTGCGAGGCCCGCACCTTGCTGGCCGACTTCCTGCGCGATCATCTGAATTTGACGGGGACGCACACCGGATGTGAGCACGGTGTGTGTGGCGTCTGCACCATCTTCGTCAACGGTGAAGCGGTAAGGTCGTGCATCATGCTGGCCGTGCAGGCGAACGGCGCCGAGATCGTGACAATCGAAGGGTTGTCGGCGGCAGGACAATATCATCCCGTCCAGAAAGCATTTCACGAAAATCATGCGCTGCAGTGCGGATTCTGTACGCCTGGAATGCTGGCGACCGTCATCGACTTCCTGAAGACCAACTCGTCGCCGACCGAGCCCGAGGTGAAGGAAGCGCTTTCGGCGGTGTTATGCCGCTGCACCGGTTATCAGAATATCGTCAAGGCGGTCATGGAAGCGGCGGCGGATATGCGCGGCGAGAGGAAGGTCGGAGCGCTGGCGAATGTCTGAAGCGAACGGATACATCGGCAAGTCGGTTCCGAGGAAAGAAGATCGACGTCTGCTGACCGGGAAGGGCGAGTTCATCGCCGATCTCAAGCTGCCGGGCATGTTGCACGCGGCGTTCGTACGCAGCCAGGTTGCTCATGGGCGGATCAAATCCGTCGACCTTTCGCGGTCTCTGGCGAGTCCGGGTGTGGTCTATGCGATTGCCGGGCCGGACCTTGCAAAATTGCTTCCGCCCGTTCCGGACACGCAATTGTCGCTGCCCCGGAAATGGACAACGCGCGTTCAGCACAAGTTTCTCAATCCGCAGCAGCCGCTGCTGGCCCACGACAAGGTCCGGCATGTCGGCGAGGCCGTCGCCGTCGTTCTCGCGGAGAGCCGGTACCTGGCGGAAGATGCGGCCGAACTGGTGACGGTGGATATCGAGCCGTTACCCGCCGTGGTCGATCCGGAGTTGGGATTGAGCCGTGACTCCGGCATTTTGCATGAACAATACGACACGAACGTGATCGGCGATTTTGAGGTGGCGAAGGGCGACGTGGAGGCGTCGCTTGCGAAAGCGCCGCACCGCCTGAAGCGCCGGTTCTACCATCACCGCTATGCAGCGATTCCAATGGAGTGTCGTGGCGTTGCGGCCGCGCATGACGAGAGAACGGATACGGTCACCGTCTGGTCAGCCTGCCAGGTCATTCATTGGCTTCGTCGCGAAGCATCGACCGTCCTCAAGATGCCGGAGGCCCGCATTCGCTGCGTTGCGCTCGACGTCGGCGGCGGCTTCGGGGTCAAGGGACATGTTTATCCCGAGGATCTCTTGATCCCGTTCCTGGCGCGGGAGATTGGACGTCCGGTCAAATGGGTCGAAGACAGGCACGAGCATTTCATGAGCGCCTGTCATTCGCGCGACCAGACCCATGACGTCGAGTTCGGATTCGACGATGAGGGCCATCTGCTGGCCTTCCGGGACGAGTTCATCGTGGACTGCGGCGCATGGAATCCGATCGGCTCCGGCATCGCCTACAATACCGCGGTGCATCTGCCCGGGCCCTACAAGTTCGATCACTTCGCGGTACGATCGCGGATCGTGGTGACGAACAAGGTGCCGAATGCGCCCTATCGCGGCGCCGGACGCCCGGAAGCCACGTTCGCGATGGAGCGCGTGATGGATCTGATCGCCGGCGAGTTAGGCCTCGATCCGGCGGTCGTCCGGATGAGAAACATGATCCCGCACTCGGAAATGCCCTATCATCTGGGCATTCCTTATCGCGACGGCGAGCCGATCGTCTATGACAGCGGCGATTATCCGGAATCGCTGCGGCAAGCCCTGGCGGCGCTCGGCGGACTTGAAGCGTTCCGTGAAAGGCAACGCGCCGCCCGCGCGCAAGGCCGCTTTCTCGGTCTTGGGCTCGGCTGCTACGTGGAAGGCACGGGCGTCGGGCCGTTCGAAAGCGCGACGGTCCGCATCGATCCAAGCGGAAAGATCTATCTCGCCGGCGGGGCATGTCCGCAGGGGCAAGGCATGGAAACGATCTTCTCGCAGATCGTAGCGGATGCCTGGAAAGTCGATCCGAAAGACGTCGTCGTTGCGCTCGCGGACACGAGCGCGATCTCGATCGGCTTCGGCACGATCGCGAGCCGCAGCACCGTCAACCTTTCGGGCGCGATCTACAATGCAAGCCAGACATTGCAAAAGAAGGTGTTTGCGATTGCCGCGAACTTGTTCGAGTGCTCACCGGGCGATCTTGAGCTGCGCAACGGCACGGTCGGACTGATCGGCGTGCCCGGAAAGGAGTTGCCTCTGGCCCGGATCGCCAAGGCGGCGATGCCTGGCTGGGAAAACATGCGACCCGAGGGGGTCTCTGCCGGTCTCGAAGAGACGGCCTATTTCCAGCCGCCGACGGTGACCTGGGCTTATGCGACCCATGCAGCAATCCTCGAAGTCGATGTCGAGCTGGGACGTATCGAGATCGAGAGATACGTGATCGTGCACGATTGCGGCGTGGTCGTTAATCCGATGCTGGTTGACGGGCAAATTCACGGCGGCGCCGTGCAGGGGCTGGGCGGTGCTTTGCTCGAGGAACTGAGCTACGATTCGGAGGGACAACTGCTCGTTGGATCTTTCATGGACTATTTGGTGCCCGGTGCGAGCGACGTTCCGCATCTGGAGCTGAAGCATATGCATTATCCATCTCCTTTGAACCCGTTCGGCGTAAAAGGTGTCGGAGAAGGAAGCGCGATTGCTCCGCCGGTTGTTATTGCCAATGCCGTGTGCGACGCGCTGTCCCACCTCAAGGTCGAGTTCAACTCGACGCCAATCAAGCCTGAACAGATTGCGCGAACAATTTGGGCCTGAAGGCACCGCGGGTACGCGGCGGTAAAGACGGCAAACCTTTATAGCGGCAGTAACGCAACCTGCCCGGCGACGGCTCCCGCGGGAGCGCGGCCGTAGCCGGTCAGCGCCAAAGCCGTGTCATCTGGCTGGCGACTCCCGGTAGATCCGCAGCGACGACCTGAGGCTGGGGCAGCCCATGCACAGGCAGGGGAGCATTGCCGGGTCTTGCAATCAACGCGCCCGAGCAGCCGGCGCTTTGCGCACCGATCGTGTCCCACACGTGCGCCGCTACCATGCAGATCGCGGACGGCGGTACATCCAGCTCCTCGGCGACCATATGATACACTTGCAGGGCAGGTTTGAAGCGACGAACGCGATCGACGCTGAACGATCGTTCGAACCAGCCATCAATGCCGGCGTGCTTGAGCGGGCTGGCGTGCGGATCGGGCGGCGAATTGGTGCATGTCACGAGACGGAACCTCGCGTCCTTTAGCTGCTTCAACCCTGCCGGGACATCGGGGTGCGCCGGCATCGTTAGCATTCGCGTTCTGAGCTCGTCAGCGTCCGCTTCGCTGATCGAGACTTTGTGGATCGTGCCCAGCATCTTCAGAACGCCCTGTCCCAACGTGAAGAATGTCGTGTAGGGCCCCGACAAGCTTATTGCGTTCGAATAGAGGACGAGCTGTCCAAACCATTCGCGCAAGGTGTTCGGATCGCCAAACAGCCGCTGAAACAGCGGCGCGATGAATTCGATATCGAGCAGCGTCTCATTGACGTCGAAGACGCATATCGATGGAGCCCGAGTGTCCATTTTGGTCCTGTCCTCATCTGCCAGCGCAGCGCGTCTAACCGGGGTTGCCGCGGCGCCGATCGCGGCAATACCAAGGCCTGCAAGCAGTTTGCGGCGACCCTCAACGTCCAGACCTTCATCACTCATGTCGGCCTTCCTCCTGTTCGTCGGCCACGCATCTTCCGCCTGGCGGCAGCCTTTCGCCTAACTGTTCGGATGGCGGGCCAAATCGGTTACAGCCTGGAGGATGAATTCGACGACCAATCCCGGTGCGCTAACCAGGGGTGTATGGTCTATTCGTTCCGATCTGGTCCGGGCACCCATGCGTCGCGCCAGGAATTGCTGCGTGGCCGGGTTGATCATCCGATCCTCCAGCGCAACGAGATACCAGGAAGGTCTTACCCGCCACGCCGGCCTCGGCGCCTTTTCCTGAATACATGCGAGGGCGATCGGACGCTGCGTCGCCGCAAGGAGCGCGGCCTGCTCGGGTGAAGCGTTCTGACAGAAGGCGGCCGCAAATCGATCGTCGGGCATCCAGAGGAGGCCATGCTTGTCGGGAGCCAGGTGAGGTGCCTCCGGATGCGGCTTTTCGCGATAGAAGACCTCGCCGACGGTTTCGCCTTCGTCCGGTGTCAGGGCTGTAATGAAGACTAGCGATCGGATTCTTTCGTTTGTGCTCGCGGCTATCGCAGCTCCGGCGTAGGCATGCGCCGCGAGAATGACGGGCCCTTCGGTCCGCTCCAGCGTACGTTCAAGCGCCGCGACATCATCGGAGAGTGACGTGAGCGGAATCGGAGCGGCAAGGACCCTTAGTCCCCTTGACTGCAACGGCTCGATCACGCGTGCCCAGCTCGAGCCGTCCGCCCACGCGCCGTGAACCAGAACGACGCTCGCCATTGTCCCGGAAGCGCTCATCATCACGCCCTTTCTTCACCGACTGGATTTCGACTGTTGAGCGACTTGCGTCGCGGAGGCGGGAAGGGCCGGCGAACGTTCGTTGCGGGAAAGGACATCGCAGGCCACCAGCGCAGCCAGCTTCTTCAGGCCTCGATGGATGTTGACCTTGACGAGCGCTACCGATTGGCCGGTTGCGCCGGATGCGCGAGCGACGCTGAGACCCTTTAGTTTCACCAGGCGGATCACGCTGGCTTGCGCCGGATTGAGCTGGCCAAGGAGTTCGTCCACCGCTGCGGCGTTGATCGCAGGTTCTCCGTGATCTTCGACCGCTATCTCGTCATCGAGCGCGAGTGCGGCGTTTCGCGATGCGTTTCGAATGTGGTCGATCCATTTGTAGCGCGCGATCGCCATGACCCATGCCCCGAATGCACGTGAGGGTGCGTAGGTGTGCCGTTTGGCATGAACCGCAAGAAGCGCGTCTTGCCTTGCATCATCGGCTGCGGCATTCGGAAGCCGGCGCGCATAGAAGCGGCGCAGCCATGCGTCCAGTTCCCGGAGCAATTGCTCATAGGCCTGGCTGTTGCCAGCTTGCGCCGCGGCCATGAGACAGCCCCATCGATCGGAACGAGTCTCCCAATTCTCGGATCGGCCCCTTTGTCGTCGATGAGCTGCGAGGTCGGACGAGGATGGGCCTGGGGCGGTATCGCCGGCCCGTGGGGGTGAGCCGAATGCCGAGGAATTGGCGATGTCGTGGTGCAGGGCGCTCATTGGAGACTCCTCCGGACGCACTCGAGCAGGCAATTTGCCTTGAATGGCTTTCTGAGAAGGTATCGCGCGCCGTGCGCGATCGCTTCATTATCCAGATGTTTATCGGGCAGGGCCGTGATGAGGATTACTGGCGTCGCGACGCCGCGTTCGCGAAGCGTTTGGAGCAGATCAAGTCCGCTCATGCCGGGCATATGAATGTCGGAGAGGATGCAGTCCAGGCTGAGCAGGTTGGACGACGCCAGGAACGCCTCGGCCGAGCCATACTGCTCGACGCGATAGCCGACGGAGTGCAACAGATCCACAAGGGAAAGGCACAGCGCTTCGTCGTCGTCGATGATTGAGACCAGCGGACTTGTCACAGAACCTGGCTTTGCAAGGCAAGCGAGCTGGAAAGACCATGAGAGGAACATGCTCTCGCCGACGAGGCCGGGTGTTCAAAGCGAGGAGTGCCGTGGTTCAACCGGGAAGGTTTTTGCATGGCATTATCTCCTGGGAGGTTGGACTGCCTGGTGCCGGTGGCAGCACAATACAGTCGAACCTTGCGTTCGACGGCGCACGGTCACAATCTCTCGGTTGTGCGGTCTCGGCCCATACCTTCGTATGGGTTTCCCGGATACGGCAATCGCCGGTCGTGTTCTCGACCCAAGCTTACATTATGGACGGCAGCATCATTGCTGGATGTCGAGGGCCTCGGCTATGCGAGCGAGCATGGCAACGGATTTTACTCGCATCTTTCGCATGACACTGCCGCGATGCATCTTCACGGTGACTTCGCTGATCGATAGTTCGTTCGCAACCTGCTTGTTCATGAGTCCGGATGCCACGAGCGCCATCACTTGCCGTTCACGGGATGTCAAAAGCGCGTACAGCTCCCGTAATTGGGCAATTTGTATGCTGTCCCGACGGCGGTCCCTGTCAATTCGAATCGCCGTGGCAACAGCATCGATCAGATCCTGCTCCCGTATCGGTTTGGTGAGGAAGTCGACCGCGCCGGCCTTCATGCCTTTCACGGACATGGGAATGTCGCCGTGGCCACTCATCAAAATGACAGGCAACCGGACGTCGATGCCTGTCAGGTATTCCTGAAGCTCCAGGCCACTCGTGCCCGGCAGCCGAACGTCCAGCACCAGACATCCCGGAACATCGGGCAGCTCAACCCTGAGAAACTCCAGGGCGGATCCATAGAGAGTGACTTCATAATCCATGGAGCGGAGCAGGTCTCCGAGCGACTCACGAATCGCCCCATCATCGTCCACGATGTGAACAAAACCCGACGACGACATTCTCAATTACTCCCGGACATCCGTACGGATTGGCGGAGCCGTGCTTCCGGGCCGAGGATGCGGATGCCTCTGCATCGCATCCGCATTTCCCTCAGCGAATCCGCGATGGGGTCGCGGACACTTCCTGACGGGGCAGCGCGGCCTGTAACCAAACCAGTCCTGCCCACGAAAGTAGTCTCGTGAAATCACGCTGGATGATCCGAAGCCGCATCGAAGGCGAGCGTAACCTGTCTGGTTCGGCGCCGCAAGTTACTGCGCCCCGGGTCCAGGTGTTACGTCGTGCGTTTTGATAACCGGGCAATCGCGTGAAAGGGTGAACCCCGCAGCGGCGACCACCGGCTATTGGAGCGCAAACGTCGACGGCTTCAAAAGGCATTCTGCCGCGGCGTCGTCTTAAAGGAGGTTCAGCAAATGACAGACAATACGGACGTCGAACGCCGCATCCTGCTCCGCGCAATTGGCGCAGTTTCCGGCACCGCTCTGTCATCGGCGCTGCTCGCGCAGCAGGTCGGCGCTCAGCCCGCGGGGAAAGCCACATCGGCTGCTTCCGATCACTTCGAGACGAGGGAGATCAAGGTTGATGACAATACGATTTTCATCAGACGCTACGGAAACGGATCGCCGCTGCTCATGGTGCATGGATTTCCACGCACCAGCCTGATGTGGCGTCACATGGCGCCGCAGTTCGCGAACGACCACACCGTGATTTGCGTCGACCTCCGCGGCTATGGTCGCAGCGGCGTCGTCGCTTCCGCCGAAGATCACTACCCCTATTCAAAACGGGCGATGGCGAACGAACTCGTGGCGGTGATGGACCGGCTCGGGTTTCCCAGGTTCGATCTCGTGGGACACGATCGCGGCGGCCGCGTTTCTTACCGCCTTGCGCTCGATCATCCCGAGCGAGTGCGTCGCCTCGCAGTTTTTGATGTCATTCCGATCTCGGAGGGGTGGGGCCACGCCGACGCAAAGTTCGCCATGACATACTGGCCGTGGATCCTTCTCTCGCAGAAGACGCCGCTCCCGGAAAAATACCTCCTGGGTGCTCCGGGCGCGGTATTCGACAACCCGTTTGGCGAAGGCTCGTTCGGCCCCGAGGTGAGAACTGAATACACGGAAAACGTATCGCGATCCCGCCCGGGTACACGCGATCTGCGAGGAGTACCGCGCGGCGGCGAGCGTGGATATCGAGCACGACAGGAAAGATCGGGAAGCATCCCGGCGTATTGGCTGCCCGATGCTCCATCTTTGGTCTGCCGGAGGACCACTCGATACCTTCTACGAACAGTACGGCGGTGCATTGGGAATCTGGCGGAACTGGGCTGACAACGTGCAAGGACAGGCCACGAAGGGAGGTCACTTTTTTCCCGAGGAGAATCCCACCGACACGACGAGGATTCTCAAGACCTTCCTGTCGGCCTGATGCAGGAGCAGCGCATCGCATCGGCGTGTGCCGTGTAACCAGGCCGCGCGAGTCCGCGAATGAAAAACGGTCACTTGAAATCGAGCTGGACGCGATGGGAAGAGCCGCAACGGCGCAGTAACCGGTATGACATCACTTCAAAAGTTACAGGGCTTCGAACAAGGCAGGAGCGCTCATGACCAGCATTTGCTACCGCAAGGCCGACGTCGACGGGCTCAGAGTATTCTACCGCGAGGCAGGGCCGGTCGGTGCGACGGCACTGCTGCTGCTTCACGGCTTTCCAAGCGCCGGCCACATGTTTCGCGAATTGATCCCGGCCTTGTCGGACCGCTTTCGCGTCGTAGCGCCGGACCTGCCTGGCTTCGGCCAGTCCGACATGCCGCCTCGCGACAGGTTTTCCTACACTTTCGCCAGGCTGGCCGGCGTGATCGAACGCTTCACCGAGGTGATCGGGCTCGCTCGCTTCGCGATCTACGCCTTTGACTATGGTGCGCCGACCGGCTTTCGGCTGGCGGTGCGCCATCCCGAGCGCATCGTCGCAATCATTTCTCAAAATGGAAACGCCTATGAGGACGGGTTGAGCGATGGCTGGAATCCGGTCCGTGCGTATTGGCAGGATCCATCGCAGGCCAATCGTAACGCGCTGCGGTCCTTCCTCGCGCCCGCAACGACGATTTGGCAATACACCCACGGCGTTTCTGACACGAGCCACGTATCTCCGGACGGCTATTCGCTCGACAACTTCTATCTGGCCCGGACAGGCGCCGATGAGGTCCAGCTTGACCTGTTCGGCGACTACAAGAGCAACGTCGCGATGTATCCCGACTTTCAAGCCTATTTCCGCCAGTGGAAGCCGCCGCTTTTGGCGGTTTGGGGCAAGCACGATCCCTTCTTCCTGCCTGCGGGCGCAGAGGCGTTCAAGCGCGACATTCCAGGCGCGGAAGTCCGTTTTCTCGATACCGGCCATTTTGCGCTCGAAACCCATTGCGGGGAAATCGCCGCGATGATCCGCGGATTCCTGCCGAAGTGCGGATGAGAATCCGTTGATGGTCCCGTAGCAGACAAGCGAGGCGACAATGAACTATCTCACGGCCGCATTGAACAAATCCGGTTTTCTCAAGGGAGACCTGGACTATCACCTGATCCGGGCATCGATGGTGATCGTGTTTCTGTTGTTCGGGTATCAGAAATGGTTCGAGTACGAAGCTCAGGTTTTGATTCCCTACATCAGCAACGGACCTCTGATTTCCTGGATGTACCCGGCTTTCGGCATTCGCGGCGCCAGTTGGTTCCTGGGTGTTATGGAATGGTTGATTGGCCTGCTTCTGGTCGGCGGGTTTTGGAGCAGGAAAGCCGGTATTCTTGGCGCTCTCGGCTCGTGCGGCACATTCGTGGCGACCGTTACCATCATCCCGTTCATGCCGGGCGGATGGGACGAGGTCGCCGGCGGCTTTCCGGCGATGACCGGCAACATTCCTTTTCTTATAAAGGATGTCGCGCTTCTTGCTGCGTCGTTCTACCTGCTCAGGCAGGATGTGGTCAGAGCGATGCGCAGCGGCACAGCGGATTACCTGACCAGGGGTCTTGCGAAGATCATGGCGGGCCTCGGCCTCCTCAGCGAGGAGGTCGAATACCACCTGCTGCGCGCCTCCATGGTGATCATCTTCGCGTTCTTTGGATACACGAAATGGCACCAATATGCGGCGCCGCTCATGATGCCCTTCATCAGCAACGGCCCGTTCATCTCCTGGCTGTACCCGGCCTTCGGCCTGCGCGGAGCCACCCGGTTCCTGGGCGCGTCGGACTGGACGATGTTCGCGCTTCTGTATGCCGGCTTCTGGGACAAGCGGTTCGGAGTTCTCGGGGCCCTCGGCGCAACCGGTACATTCCTAACGACCATCACGATCATCCCGTTCGTACCGGATGGCTGGGATCCGGCAGCCGGCTTTCCAGCAATGGCCGGCGTGGTGCCATTCCTGCTGAAGGACGTCGTCCTTCTCGCGGTATCGATCTATCTGCTGAAGCAGGACCTTGTGAGACTGTTGGCTGCCAACAAGCAAGGCGAAATGGCGTCCGGGATGCGCTCGGCGGGCGTCCAGGCATCCCAGCCCGTTTGACGCGCACCGGCCGTGGGACACCGATGCCGCTCCAGGAGGTCACCATGAGATCATTCCTTCCAGGCGCGCCGCTATTCGTCTTCGTACTGGCGACAGGTGCTGCGATCGCCCAAGACTTGCGAACGCCGTCCGAAGATCGAAGCGAAGCGGCCGCTGCCGTGCGTGTGCAGCCGCGGGGACGGAGCTTCGTGCCAGGCTCGGCCGAGGATGCCGATGTCCAGCGAAAGATCGAGAGCTTCAATGCAGCGCAACAGAAGCTGGACAAGATGCTCGACGAGAAGCTGACGATTTGCCGCCGCTGCTAGCGTGCTGCTGGCCTGCCGGTATTCGAAATTCCCGTTGGAGGGCAGCGATGGACCGGCACGATCAGGATGAAACGCCGGAATCGACGGGCACCGTGAAGTGAAAAATGGCGCCGCGATCCCTGGCGGTCGCCCACAATCGCCCTTCATGCGCCTCGATGATCGTCCGGCAGATCGATAACCCCATGCCCATACCGTCCGTTTTGGTCGTGAACATTGGGCTGAATATGCGGTCCGCGGCACCGGCCTCGAGGCCGCTCCCTGTGTCTTCCACCGACACCATCACGTATCCGGAGGTATGGACTTCAGATTTTATGGACAGCATCCGTTTCCCGCTCGTTGCGGCCATGGACTCAATTGCGTTCGTGATCAAATTGACCAGCACCTGCTGGAGCTGGATTCGTTCACCCATTATCCGCGGGAGCCGTTCGCCAAGCTGGAGTTGAACGATGATTCCGGATGTCTGGAGCTTGTCGCGAACGACGGCCAGCGCTTCCAGGATGATATTGTCGATATCAAGCGAAATGCGCGTCCGCGCATCGGCCTTGAAGTGCGCCCGGATATCCTCGATCATGGCGCTTGTGCGGTGTCCGATAGACACGACGCGTCGCAACGCATTCCTGGCGTTATCGAGCTCGGGCTCGACACGATCGAGCCAGTTCAACCCTGCGTTCGCGCTGGCTATGATCCCCGTCAACGGCTGTTTGACTTCGTGGACGATAGAGGCTGACACGGCATCGCCGGTCATCAGCCGCGCCTCACGCTCGCGACGCTGCGCCAGGACCGCGCTGAGCAGCCGTGCATAAAGCGTTGCTATCTCATGCAACAGGACAAAAAGCACGAGAATACTGGATACGAATCCGAAGGTCCGGCCGGCGTACCAGCCGGCGCTGAACCGGGCCAGACCGGGAAACGAGACCAGATAGATCTCAATGGCATACGAGCAAACAACCACCATCAGCCACAGATCGAGCACCGAACGCTGGCGCATCCAGAGCAGAATGAGCGCAACTGCGTTCCACAGGATCAGACAACCGGCCAAATAAAGCCACAGAGAAGAAAAATGGACCGGATCGATCGAGATACGGGGCAGATACGCGTCGCCTGCGGTAACAAGAATTGTGACGGCACACACAATGACAGCGGATATCGCGACACTCGAAAGGATGGTCGTGCCAACGGCGCTTTCCCACAATCGCTTGGGCCGATCGGCGTCCTTCAAGAGGGTGTATGCAATGACGAACGTGGGAAAAGCGGCGTATCGCAGAACGTAGAGCCAGTTCGTGCTTTGCAGCCCTGCGCCAAGCAGGCCACCCGGTGAGAACACTCCCGGAAAGGTAAGTACCCATGGAATGACCATGAACGCTGTGAAGAGATATCCGGTCGAGATGGCAAGAAGGGCACGCGAACGAAAAATCGCGAACTGGTTGAACAGCAGGACTGCGGTGATCAAGTCATTCACGATGATCGCGGTGGCATAGGCCGGAACAAAGGCGTCGACCCGTCCGAGCTGGACGTTCGAGAATTCTCCGGCCGAAACGAGCAAGACACCCAGGAAGGCGAGGGCGACCGCAAGGGCAAGCCGCTTCTGTGGCCGGCCGGGTGGCAAGTTGGCAAGGGTTAAAGGCTGATCCTCTGGGACAATGACGGCAGGTTTCACCATCGGGGCTACTCTTCGCAGCGGCGGGAACGCGCGGCTCGAGGCTCGAGCAGCTTCGCCATTCTCGTCACAGGCTGCCGTTGTTGTTGATCGCATTTTGGCCACCGAGGCCGGCGACGGCGATTAGGAAAGCATAGCCGCCTCTGAAATTGCCGTACCGGCAGGAGCGACTGTGCCTGCGTGCAGGCCAATGACGAATGCTCGATACGCTGGGTCAGTATGTCTTATCTGAATGGGGCGATCGATGTTTGGCGCGAGTACCATTCAATCCGGCCGTAATGCCGTATCCGAACGCACGCGCGCGACGTCAGCCGGCCTGACTGGTACGGCTGCGGCGCCCCAGCTATTGCGCATGTAGGTGAGCACGGCCGCGATCTGCGCATCGTCGAGTTGGCGATAGGATGGCATGCCGGGCGCGGTCGGCTCGGCCTGGGTACCGACGCTTCGGGCGCCCCGCAGCACGATCCGTATCGACGTCGTGGGATCGTCGGACCTCACCATCGAGGAGTCTGCGATGGACGGAAAAAGCTTGGCGATGCCCTTGCCTTCGATGCCGTGGCAGGCCGAACACTGGTCGCGGTAGATCGCGGCCCCGGCGACCATTGCGGGCTCCTCCTTTGGCAGCGTTTGCGGATGGTCTTGTTTGCCAGGAAGGGATTTCAGGTAAGTCGCAATGGCATTCAGATCGGAATGGGTCATCTGCTCCGTCGAGAGCGACACGACTTCGGCCATCGGTCCGGTAGCGGCCGACACACGGTTGTGACCTGTTTTCAGGTAGGCGACGAGGTCTTCTGTCGACCAGGCGCCCACGCCGACGCGGGTATCGCCGGTGATATCCGGAGCCGACCATCCTTGCAGGAAGCTCCCGCGCAGGTATTGGTCGGTTCTGTCGCCTCCGAGAAAGGTCTTGGGCGTGTGGCAGGCGCCGCAGTGGCCGGGACCGTCCACGAGGTACGCGCCGCGATTCCATTCGGCGGATTTCGCCGGATCTGGCTTGAAGTCGCCGTGGTTGAAGTACAGCGCATTCCACACCCGCATCGATGCGCGGATGTTGAACGGAAACGGCAAGGTGTTCGCGTCGACGGCGTTCCTGACCGGCGTTACCGTGTTGAGGTAAGCGCGAATCGCCAGCACATCGTCGCGCGACATTTTCGTGTATGCGGTGTAGGGCATCGCCGGATAGAGCCGCGAACCATTCCGTCGCAAACCCTTGCGAACCGCGGCGTCGAACGCCTCGTCGCTCCAGCTTCCGATTCCCGTCTCCAGATCAGGCGTGATGTTCGGCGCCACGATGTTGCCGAACGGCGTCTCGATCGCGCGTCCGCCGGCAAACGGCTGGTTGCTGCCGGGCACGGTATGGCAACTTGCGCAATCGGACAGGACCGCAAGATACCGCCCGCGCTCGATCTGGCTGAACTCCTGCGGATCCGAATCGCCGGCATGGGCCGATCCGGCCAAGAGCACCGCCAGGCCGATGCCCGCAAGCGTGGATCGATTGCTAGGCATCCACCAGCCTCCCGGGGTTCTTCAGATATTTGTCGCGGATCGCCGCGGCCGCCCAGTATGCGAGCGCGCCCACCGTCAGCGTCGGGTTGTAGCCGGCGTTCTGCGGGAACGCGCTGGCGCCCAGCACGAACAGGTTGGAGACGTCCCAGCTCTGGAGATATCGGTTGAGCGCGCTGGTCGTGGGGTCGGTCCCCATGATCGCCCCGCCGTTGAGATGCGTCGTCTGATAGGTCGAGATGTCGTACGGCGCCGTCCGATACTGAATGGCGAGCTTGTCCGCACCCATCGTCTTGATGATCTCGGCGAACTTGTCTGTCAGAAACTTGTTCTGTTTGACCTCGTTTTCCTTCAGGTCCATTGTGATCCGCATCAAGGGCCGGCCGAAGCGATCCGAGTAGGTGGGATCGAGATCGAGATAGATGTCACGGTAGGCATAGAAGCTGCCGTGGACTCCGGTACCGGGCTTTACCGTGCTGAGGTAATTCTCCTTCACGGCAGTCTTCCAGGCCGCTCCCCACTTCGGCGTGCCGGGTGGGACGAGCGTGCTTTCGATGGGGCGGGCGCCGGTTTGCACCTGGCCCATGTAACCTCCGCCGACAAAGCCGTGTGGTCCGTGATCGAAGTTATCGCCGTTGAACTCATCGATGCACATGCCGATCGAGCCCGACCCGATGAACGGGTTGAAGTTGTACTTCTTGTTATCGAAGAAGCCATTCACGCTCGAAATGGTTTGATGCGTGTAGTTGCGGCCGACGACACCCGTATTGGCGATCGGATCGTACGGTTTGCCGATCTGCGAGTGCAGCAGAAGATGCACGTTGAACATTGTATAGGCCGCAAGGATGACGAGGTCGGCGGGCTGCTCCCATTCGACGTTGCTCGAGTCGACGAAAGTCACGCCGGTTGCTCGCCTTCCGGATTTGTCGACGTTGATCCTGGTTACTTCCGAGTGGTCGCGCGCCGAGAAATTTGGCTTGCGAACGAGATAGGGAAGGATCGTGGTTTGCGGACTGGCCTTGGAATAATTGCTGCATCCGAACCATTCGCAAAATCCGCAGTAGGTGCAGGGCCCCATCCGCAGTCCGTGCGGATTCGTGTAGGCTTGCGAGAGGTTGCCGGAAGGTTGGGGAAAGGGCTTGTAGCCGAGCTCCCGCGCGGCCTTGCCGAACAGTGTGTGACTGAACGGCTGCGCTTGCGCCGGGGTCGGATAGGGCCGGGAGCGCGAACCTTCGAAAGGATTGCCGCCTTCCATGATCCGGCCACGCAGATTACCGGCCGTTCCTGACGTGCCGCAGAGGTACTCGAATCGATCATAGAAAGGTTCGAGTTCGTCATAGGTGATGCCCCAGTCCTGGATCGTCATGTCTTCGGGCAGGAAGGCGGCGCCGTACCGTTCGGTAAGATGAGTTTTCAGGACGAAGTCCGACGGCAGGAATCGCCACATCTCGCCGTTCCAGTGCACACCGCCGCCACCAACGCCGTTTGGCGGCATGAAGGCGCCCCAGCTTCGGATCGGCAGCGCGGTCTGATCAATCCTGTTGCGGAAGCTGAAGGTGAGCTGGTCCGGCCTCAGGAAAAGTTCGTGACGTACGCGGTAGCGCAGCTCGTCCTGCATGTAGTCGGGTGGAAAATCCGTCGGCGCGTCGCGCCACGGTCCACGCTCGATCGCCATCACTTCGAGGCCTTCGTCCGTGAGCTCGTTGGCCATGATGGACCCGGTCCATCCAAGCCCGATGATCACCACGTCCTTCTTCGGAAGTATCTTCGCCATCAGCGGTCCTCAGCGCGTTTGCGGTGTCCATTCTGCCCGGCCCGTCATGCTGACAGGCGGCAGCGGGAAGCGCTCGTTGTGCCGGTTCACCCAATCCAGGTAGTTGTAGCGGGATCCCGGATATCCGATCATTTTCCAGCCGGCCATGTCGCGATTGCCGCCGTAGATCGGATCGGCGAAGAAACCCATCTGGACGTCCCTGATAACCATGGCGAAGAACGCCTTGCCATCGGCTCCGTCGAGCGTGAACTCGCCGCACTCCAGTCCCTTCAGCACTGCATCCTTGTCCGAGTCCGACAGCATGGCGAACGCCTTGCCTTCGAATCTCGCCTTGCAGGAGCGATCCAGAGCCGCGAGGCCTTCGCGATACTCCTGTGCCGGTCCCTGCTCGGATTGATGACCCTGGCTCCTTGTACCCTTCATGAAGGGAGGGCGGACATAGAGGCCCTCCTGCCGGCCGTAGGGCCCGGCCAGTTGGCGATCGATGAAAATCGCCGATCCGGAATCCTTGCCGCCGGGCGTCTGCGGATCGGGTGGAATGATGCAATCGGCCAGCGCTTCGATCGCTCTGCCTTCTTCGCCGGTAAAGAACATCCAGGGTCCGGGCAGGGCGGCCGTCGGCGGATTACCTGCGTTTGGCGTCCATGGCAGGTGGCCCACGATCATGGTCGCGTGGGCTTTCGACATGCCCAGCGTCAGATAGGCGGCGCCGACCAGCAGCTCGCGTCGGTGAAAGCGCAGACGATCGTCGCGGTTCTTATCCATCGGATTCTCGCCGTCCTGACAGGCGAAGTTCGTCAACATTCGATGATGGCCACATGCAGGCCCGCCTTTCGATCGAGAACCGGTCGATTTCGAATGAGTTCCGGCATGGGCTCACTCCTGCGTGCTTTTACGAAAAGCCAGGCCGCGCGCGGGACCATTCAACAGCTAGTTCGGAATAATGAGGGCCTTGGTTACAAGATCGCTCGGAGAAAATTCCCGCAGCAAGCGCGCGGGATTCAAACCAGCGATCTTCAGGCAGAGGAGCGATGAATTTTCCTTGCGTCGTTCGACTGCCTGTAACCAAAGCTGGATCAGCCACGAAAACAAGCTGCGTGCCATCCGCCCGCGTGCCAGTCGGAAAATTCCGTGCGAGTGCGAAAAACTCAACGATGAACTGATGAGACTGAATAGTCATGCCACAGACTGAAAATGTCGATGTCATCATCCTCGGCAGCGGCCAGGGTGGAAAGCTGCTCGCATGGCATCTGGGGCGTTCCGGCAAGAAGGTAGCCGTCGTCGAACGCCGCTGGGTCGGCGGCTCGTGTCCCGCCGTCGCCTGCCTGCCGTCCAAGAATGAAATCTGGAGCGCGCGGGTCGCCCATCTTGTCCGGAACGCCGCGCGGTTTGGCACGCTGGCGGGCGCCGTCAAGGTCGACATGCGCAAGGTGCGCAGCCGCAAGCAGGACATGATCGACCGCGAGGTCGAATTCCACCTGGGCGCCTACAAGAGCAGCGGTGCTGAACTCATCATGGGCCACGGCCGTTTCGTGGGCCCGAAGACGATCGAGGTCGTCCTGAACGGTGGCGGCACCCGTTTGCTTACCGGCAATGAGGCCGTCGTCAATGTCGGCACGCACGCTGCGATCCCGGACATTCCAGGCCTTGAAGCGGCCCGTGCACTCACGCACATCGAGGCGTTGGAACTCGACTATCTACCGTCGCACCTGATCGTGCTGGGTGGCGGCTATGTCGGCATCGAAATGGCGCAGGCCTATCGCCGCTTCGGCAGCCGGGTGACGATCGTCGAGCCCGGCCGGCAATTGATGGGCCGCGAGGATGCCGATGTCGCAAAAGAGATGCTGGGCATCCTGACCGCCGAGGGCATTGAGGTCCTGCTCGATTCCCAGCCGGTCAGCGTTCACGGCCTCTCCGGAGACGAGATCGCGGTTACGCTGCGGACGGCGACGGGTGAGCGGAAGGTCGAGGGCAGCGATCTGCTCGTGGCCGTGGGACGCATCGCAAACACCGCAGATATCGGTCTCGACATTGCCGGGATTGCGCTCGATGCTCGCGGATTCGTCCGGGTCAACGAACGTCTGGAGACGACGGTGCCCGGCGTGTGGGCCATCGGCGAATGCGCCGGCAGCCCGCAGTTTACGCACGTTTCCGTGGACGACTTCAGGATCGTCAGGGACAACATGGCCGGCGGCAATCGCAGAACCGACGATCGGCTGGTTCCCTACGTCATGTTCACCGATCCGCCCCTCGCGCGCGTGGGCCTTTCGGAGGACGAAGCGCAGCGCAAGGGGATCCCGGTGCGCGTTGCCAGGCTTCCGATGAGCAATGTCTTACGCACCGAGGCGACCGACGAGACTCAAGGCTTCATGAAGGCGGTAGTCAACGCCAACGACGATCGTATCGTTGGCTTCACCATGATCGGTTCCGAGGCGGGCGAGGTCATGGCCGCGATACAGACCGCGATGCTCGCCGAGCTTCCGTACACGAGGCTGCGTGACGCCGTGATCGCGCACCTCACGATCGCCGAAGGTTTGGGCCCTCTGTTCGGCAATTTGCCGGAGCGATCGCGTCACGATTGCAGATAGCCACCATGGTTACCGCCTTCACGCCGGCGAAAGGGGAAATCGTTCGGCGGCTTGCTGTAGGGCCTGGAGCAGGCCGGACGGATATTCCAGCTTCACTTCGCAAAGCGATACGGTCTGCGACCCCAGAAGATGCGGGCGGATCGCGACGATCGAGCGCGCGTATTGCTCGGAGGATTCCCAGGCCTGGATCGCGGCCTGGTCCTCCCACAGCGTCACCGTGATGATGCAGTCGGGATCGTTGGTGTCCTGCGTGACCCAACGGCCGAGACGGCCCGGGACGTTCGTCCTGCTGAAGTCGCGCCGGTAGAGATCGTGCACGGCCTCCCAGGCGCCCGGTTGCAGGCGGCTCCAGTATAGACGAAGGAACATGGCTCTCTCCTCTCAGTCCGCATCGGGCAAGCCGATGATTGACGAATATCATGGCTTGGCCGATCGAGCATCGTGCGATCGAAAAATCGACGTTCCGCCCACGCCCTATCGGACGATTTCTTGCTCGAGGCGGAGCACCGCCTCGCTCATCCGCGAAAAACGCACGACCTGCTGGCCTACCGTTTCGAGCTGGAAGCGCGAGGACAAATCGGTGCACTGGCCGGCATCGTCGAAAAGTTTCGTCGCGGTGTTGAGTGCCGCGCCCATCGGTGTGGGCCAGCCCCGCAGCGCATGTGCGATGGATCGCAGGGCCGCGAGCGTCTGTCCGGTCGCCTGCCATCCGGCCGCGGTGGCGATCAGCCCGATCGCGACGCCGTCGAAATAGACGCGCTCGGACGAGCGCAATTCCTCCGCGTAATCGAGTGCGTTCTTCACGAGGCCGGACAGCGAACCATGATAGGCGGGAGACGCGATCACGATGCCGTCGCAACGGCGATAGAGGTCGATCAGCCGTTCCGCCGCGGGCGTATTCGGCGCCTGACCGGGATTGTACATCGGCAGCATCAAGTCGGGGCCGCTGATCATGACGGTGTCGGCGCCTTCCGCGGCAGCGGCCGCCAGACATACGGCGAGCGCGCGTTCCGTCGACGACCCGTTGCGCGGTGTGCCGCCGACCCCGAGGATAAGCGGTCGCTTGTTGTTACCCATGCCGTCCTCCAATCCCCGTTGACGTCATCACGGCCACGCTGTGGCCGACCCCGCTCACTGCAACGCCTCAACAATGGTCGCGGTGCCGAGACCGCCGCCGCAGCACATCGATTGCAGCCCGTAGCGGCCGCCGCGGCGTTCCAGTTCGTCGATCATGATCGTCATCAACCTCGCGCCGGTCGATCCGAGCGGGTGGCCGATCGCCATCGAGCCGCCATTCACGTTGACACGCTCGATATCCGGCTCGATCTCCTTGAGCCAGGAGCCGAGGATAGGCGCGAAGGCTTCGTTGATCTCGAACAGGTCGATGTCGGACAGCAGGAGGCCTGAACGCTTCAGGATCTCCTGCGTCGCCGGAATCGGGCCGGTCAGCATCAGTTCGGGATCGACCCCGACGACCACCTGCGCCTTGAGCCTGGCGCGGGGCCGGAGCGAGAACTCACGCGCCGCTCTCGCGCTCATGACGAGAATTGCCGATGCCCCGTCCGAAACCTGGCTTGCATTTCCGGCCGTGACGCGGCCGTTCTCGCGAAAGGCCGTCTTCAGGGAGGCGAGCTTTTCGCGCGAGGCATCGGCCCGGATGCCCTCATCCCGCGTGAGGGTGGATCCGTCGGCCGCGGCGACGGGAACGATCTGCCGGTCGAAACGACCCTCTCGCGTCGCCTCGGCCGCGAGCGCGTGACTGCGCAGCGCCAGATCGTCCAGGTAGGCCCGATCAAGCTGCCAGCGGTCAGCGATCCGCTCGGCTGCCTCGCCCATGGAGGGCATCGAGAAGCGGCGCACCAGCTCTTCGGGATGACGGCGACCATATTTGGTGTCTTCGTTCCCGCCTTGCGTCTTCGACATCAACTCGACGCCGCAGGCGATCACGATTTCCGCGACGCCGCTCCGGATCATGTTGTCGGCGACATGCACGGCTTGTTGAGAGGAGCCGCAGGCGCGCTGCACGGTCATGCCCGGCACGGTGACCGGAAAGCCGGCCATGAGAAGCGCCGTGCGCCCGACATTTCCGGCTTGCTCACCGACCTGCGTCGCGCAACCTGCCACGACATCGTCGATCCGCGTGGCCGGCACTCCGCTACGGGCCACGATCGCTTTCAGGGTCTCCGCAAGCAGGGCAGCCGCATGCCATTCCCGCAATGCTCCGCCGCGCCGTCCGACCGCCGTCCTGACGGCCTCCACGATAACGGGCTCGCGATCCTCCAATTGGCTTTCTCTCGTCATCGGTGCCTCCTCAGTTGGCGATTTCGGCCGCAAGACCGGTATGAACCGCGCCCGCGCGGAAAGGACTGTGGCGAAGCGCGCGCAGGATGAACGGGATATTGGTCTTCACGCCCTGGACCTCGAAATCCGCAAGAGCCTTCGCGAGAGTGTCGAGCGCCTCGTCGCGGGTGGCGCCATGCGCGATGACCTTGGCCAGCATCGGGTCGTAGAAGGGCGTAACCTCGCAGCCCGTCGCATAGCCGGTCTCGATCCTCAATCCTGATTTCGGCGAGCAGGGCCGGAAATGCTCGAGCCGCCCGGGCGAGGGCATGAAGCTTTGCGGATCTTCGGCGTAGATGCGTGCCTCGACGGCATGGCCGTCGAGGGCGATCTCCCTCGGCAGGACATCGGAGATCGCCGTGCCGGCAGCGAGGCGGATCTGCGCCTTCACGATGTCGATGCCGGTGACCATCTCGGTGACGGCATGCTCGACCTGAAGACGGGTATTCATCTCGAGGAAGGAGAAGCTGCCGTCATCGGCCCGCAGCATCTCGACCGTGCCGATATTGTCGTAGCCGAGCCGAGCCAGGATGCCCGTCGCGACATCGGCGACGGCGCGGAGCGGATTGCGGGGAAGCGCCGGAGCGGGTGCCTCCTCGACGACCTTCTGATGCCGGCGCTGGAGCGAGCAATCTCGCTCGAAGAGATGACGCGCGGTCCCGTATTTATCGGCCAGGAGCTGGAACTCGATGTGACGCGGCCGCGCGAGATAGCGCTCGAGATAAACCTGGCCGTTGCCGAAGCTGCGGGTGGCGAGCGAGCGCGCACGTTCGACGCCGCGGGACAGACTGGCCTCGTCCTCGGCGACGATCATCCCGATGCCGCCACCGCCGAGGGCGGGCTTGACGAGGACGGGATAACCGATCTGTCGAGCGGCGGCGGCGATGTCGCCTCCCTCACGCAGCAGCTCCGAGCCGGCGGCCACGGGCATCCCGTGGTGGCGCATCAGATCGCGAGCCTCGGTCTTGTGGCCCATCGCCTCGATCCATCGCGGCGACGGACCGATGAAAGTCATTCCGGCGGCCGTGACCGCATGGGCGAAGGCGGCGTTCTCTGACAGGAAGCCATAGCCGGGATGGATGGCATCCGCTCCCCTTTCGCGGGCGATGGCGATGATCTTGTCGGCCCGCAAATAGCTTTCGCGCGCGGGTGCAGCGCCGATGCAGAAAGCCTCGGTCGCCGCCTCCAGATACGGCGCTTTCGCGTCGGCTTCCGAGAATATCGCGACGGATGCAATGTCGAACTCGCCGAGCGCGCGAATGATCCGGGATGCGGCGGCGCCGCGATTGGCGACCAGTACCTTGTGGAATGGTCGTTTCATGCTGTCTCTTCCGCAAGACGCCGTAGCTTTCCGGTGACGTTGGCGTCCTTCGCGATCGCGGCCGCGGCGAGCATGTCGGCGTCCGAGATGGCACGCAGTAGCTCCTTCAGTGACCGCAGGACCGTCCCGGAGGCGGCGAGCGTATCGGCCAAGGCAGTCGTCTCGGCGCGGAGCGTGGCCTGCGGCACTGCCTTCACGAGGCCGAGCCTCATCGCGGCTTCTGCCGAGACCGGCTTGGCCGTGGCGAGGATCTCGAAGGCGCGCGCGTAACCGACGCGGCGCAGCAGAGGAGGAGCTACGAGAGCCGGCAGCATGCCGTGGCGGATTTCGGGGAAGGACAGGATCGCGTCGTCCGAGCACAATGCCATGTCGCAAGAGAGCGTCAGGCCGAAGCCTGCCCCGAACGCGAAACCATGGACTTCGGCGATGACGGGCTTGCTGAGTTGCCAGGGCGCAAGCAGAAGGCGCGACATCAACTCCGCATGATGGGCGATCGCCCTCGCATCCTTGAGACCGCTCGCTTCGCGCAAGTCGGCTCCGGCCGAGAAGCCGGCACCCGAGCCTGCAAGCACGACAACGTTGACCGTCTCGTCCCTTTCAGCTTGCTCGAATTCGGAAAGCAGGGCTTCGATCGTACGGTGATCCAGCGCGTTCCGTTTGTCCGGCCGGTTCAGCACCAATCGGCGCACCGCGCCGCTATCATCGACGAGGACCTCAGGCACGGATCGGCTCCCGCTTTGCGGCCTCGCGGCCGGCAATGCGTCCGCCGATCATGCACTCGGCCAGGTTGCCGCCGCTGAGATAGAGATGGCCGAACACCGATCCCAATTCACCGGCGGCATAGAGGCCGGGGATCGCCTCGCCGAAGGGGTTGAGGACTTCCTGCCGGACATTGTGGACCGGGCCGCCTTGCGTGTTGATGACCAGCGGCCAGACCTGTCCGACATAGAAGGGCGGCGTATCGAGCGGGACCATTGTGTCGGAGCGCCGGCCGAAGGCCTCATCGTCGCCGGCTGCGCAGGCACGGTTCCAGGTCGCGATCTCTTCCTTCAGGATGCCGGGATCGACTCCGATTCCTTGTGCGAGGGCATCCCAACTATCGAACCGCCGGAAGAAGCCGAGTTCGATTTCCCGGTAATTGTCGGCGCTCCATTCGTACCAGCCGTCGCGCCCGTTGATCGCACAGCGCCCTAGTGGATACATCCGGCGGCCGTTCTCGTCGAAGACAATATGCGCAGGGATGCGGGGAAAGTCCTGGGCTTTCGAATCGTAGAGATCGAGCGGACGAACGCCGAAATCGCCGGGATAGGGCGGATATTCGTCCATGAAGCGGCGCCCGGTCTTGTCGAGGAGAATCCAGGCGAGCCGCGGGAGTTGCTTGCCCCCGGCGGGACGTCCCTGCTGGTCGACGACCCCGAGATCCGAAGTGCTCTCCGGATGTCCCGGATGCCACATCGGTATCGCCTTGAGATACAGACCGTACGGATAGGAAGGGTCCGGATGACGGAAGCCGTAGGGTCCGTGATAGTGCCACATATGCCAGAGCGCGGCCCCGACCTCCTGAGCCATGGCGATGCCGTCACCCGTATTCCCGAGGAACGAAGCGGGGATCACGGGATCGGCCTGAAAGAAGTTCCGCTTCATTTCGGAATTCGCCTCGAAGCCGCCACAGGCGAGAATGACGCCGCGTCGCGCGCGAACACGACGCTCCTGTCCGTCCGCCTCGACCACGACCCCACTGACCGTGGATCCCTCGCGAATCAAGC
Organism: Bradyrhizobium lablabi; assembly: GCF_018129385.1. Lineage (GTDB taxonomy): Bacteria > Pseudomonadota > Alphaproteobacteria > Rhizobiales > Xanthobacteraceae > Bradyrhizobium > Bradyrhizobium lablabi_C. The sequence goes on along the minus strand of NZ_JAFCLN010000016.1, from coordinate 74,709 downwards.
GCCGGACCGGATGTCCCAGGCGGACGGCAATGTGGCGAGCCCGTAGATTGTCTTCCAAGACCTTGAACAGCCGGCATCCCGGCCGAATCCCACGCACCGCGTGGAAGGAAGCGGCACCTTCGATCGCCGGGACTTCCGCCACCTCGCAGTAACCGAGCGCCTCGGAACCTGGCAGCGGATAATTCCCTCTTGCCGGCGTGACCTTCACGGTGGCTCTGCTCACGTCGGCGAGAGCGCGCACCCAGTCGGAGACCTGCGTCATGCCGTCGGCAAGCACGCGCAGAAGGTCATGCGGAGTCCGTCCGCCGCAGGTCGCCTTGAGATAGTCGAAGGCGGCATCGGCATCGAAGGCGATACGAATCCCGCCTGCCGATACGATTGAGAGGCCGCCCGGATCGGGCATCTTCTCGAAGACGGCGACTTGGGCTCCGGCATCGTGCGCCGCGATGGCCGCGGCGGCTCCCGCGGCACCGAGGCCGACCACGACGACATCGACTTCCAGCGCGTCCTTTGCCCTGTCCATCACGGCATGATCCGCCGCTTGAAGCCGGGCACGACGCGATCGGCTGTGCAGTCCAGGGCATGAATGATGACTTGGCGCGTTTCGGTCGGATGGATGACGTCGTCGATCAGTGCCATCTCGGCAGCGAGATAAGCAGAGGATTCCGCTTCGACCTTCTTGAGGATCTCCGCCCGCTTCGCCACCGGATCGGACGCCTTGGCAATTTCCTTGCCGTGGACGAGTTCGACGCCGGCTGCGGTGCCCATCACGTCGAACCGCGCCGTCGGCCAGGCCACGATACGGTCCGGCTTGGTCGACTTGCCGCCGAGCGCGATATAGGCAAGCCCGATCGCCTTACGCAGGATGATGGTGACTTTTGGGACGGTTGCGCTGACGATCGAATTCAGCAATTGCGAAGCCAGCACGACCATGCGCCGATCCTCGATATCCGGGCCAACCAGGAAGCCGGGACAGTCGATCAACGAAACAATCGGGATGTGGAAGGCGTCGCAGACGTCGATGAACCGCCGCGCCTTGACGGCCGCCTTCTCGTCGAGCGCGCCGGCGAGCTGCATCGGCTGGTTCGCTACGAGGCCGACCGCACGCCCCCCGATCCGCGCCCACGCTGTGATCAGATTCGGGCCATAGCTCTCCTTGTACGGCGTGAGCTTGCCGTCATCGACGATGAGGCGCAGCAGCTTGCGCATGTCATAGGCGCGCCGATGATTGTCGGACACGAGGGCCGTGATCTCGCGCTGCCCCTCTTCGGTGTCGCCGGGCGCGGGGCTCGGCGGGCGGACCGGCGGATACTCGTCGCTGCTCGACGGAAAATAGGACAGCACCTCGCGGATCGCGGCGATGCTGTCGGCATCCGTCTCGCCGAGATGGTCGGCGAGGCCGCGCTCTGTCGCCACCTTGTCGGCGCCGCCGATCTCCTCGGCGCTGACGTCGAGGCCAATGCCGACCCGCACCACGGCCGGGCCCGACATCCCCATGAAGCCGGTTCGTGTGATGGTGACGAAATCGGATTGCGCGGCCGTGAAGGACGGTCCTCCGAAACAGGCGCCCATCAGGCCCGCCACCTGTGGCACCACCCCCGAGAGCAGAAAGTGCTCGCGAAAGCGCACGCCCATACCCGCGGCGACCGCACCGTTGCTCTCCTGGAAACGCCCGGCGCCAGCCTCCTGCAAGGCGATGAAGGGTTTGCGATGCGCAAGGGCGAGCTCGCGAATTCGCGCGATCTTTGCCTCCGCTACCCGCCCGCGGGTGCCGGCGAGAACCGTCGCATCTTCGGACACCACGTAGACGATGCGCCCGTCGATCCGCCCCGACCCCGCCACAAGACCGTCCGCCGGGGTCCGATCGCGCAGGCCGGGATGCTGGCTGCGGCCCTGGATTCCGATCTCCTGGAAACTCCCTTCGTCGAGCAGCAGGTCTATACGTTCGCGCGCGCTCCGCTTTCCCGCGGCGTGCAGACGCTCAAGAGCCTCCGGGCCGCCCATGAGCCGGGCAACCCGTCGCCTCTCCGCAAGCTCCTCCTCGGTCGCTTTATCCATGCGATCCTCTCATTGTGGGTGCAATACAACGACATTGTATGTATATCAAGGGGAACAATATGGGGAATATGATCTAGACAAAGATCAAAATTGTCAGCTACTGATGCAGACAGTGTTACCCCCGGGGGAAATTGTGTCGATAGAGATCAAGACGGAGATCGCCGGTGTTGTGTTCGAGATTCTGGTCGAGCAGGGGGCTCGGGTCTCGGCTGGCGAGACGATCCTGGTGATCGAATCGATGAAGATGGAAATCCCGGTTGATAGCACGGGTGAGGGAGTGCTCGCCGAGCTTTGCGTCTCCGCCGGCGATGTTATCGCCGTCGGCCAGGTTCTGGCGAGGATCAAGGAGTGATCCATGGACTTTCAACTGACCGATCGGCAGCGCGAGCTCATCGATCACGCTGGCGAGCATTATCAACGATCGCTCAGGCAACTGGCTTCTGATCACAGCCGCGAAGGCATTGCGCGGTTGCGGAGGAAGATGGCCGAGGCGGGACTCCTCGGCCTCAACATGCCGGAGGAGTATGGCGGAGCCGGCCTGCCCCTGCTCGACACGCTTCTCGTCATCCAGAAGCTGCAATCCTGCGCCTCCATCGTCGGCGCGCTGGCGCATCGCAGCTCGACCGGCGCCATTGGGGCCATCCTCGAACTCGGGACACCGCAGCAAAAGTCGTTCTTCGTCGGTGGCGTCTGTCGCGGCGAGTTCGGAGTGAGCATCGGCATCACGGAGCCGGAGGCCGGATCGGCTGCGACGGCGATGAAAACCGCTGCCCGTCACGACGGTAAAGACGCCGTCGTGTTGAACGGCAAGAAGCAGTTTGTCAGTTTCGTCGACCACAACAGCTACACGCTCACCTATTGCCGCTTCGGCAGCACGGGAAAGCCTTCCGATATCGGAGCAGTGATCGTGCCGCATGACGCGCCGGGTTTCTCTCACAGCAAGGGTGGAACCAACATGGCAGATGAGAGGCTGTTCGAGCTCTTCTTCGACGACTGCCGCGTGCCTGCGCAGAATGTGCTGCTGGACGGCAACGCATTCGGGCGGCTCATCAGCGTCTATAACGCTGAACGGCTTGGGAGCATCGCCCGTATGCTCGGATCGGCGCAGGCTTCGTTCGAACTCGCGGTAGCTTACGCGAAGGAAAGGCGTCAGTTCGGCCGCGAGATCGCGGAGTTCCAGGGCCTGCAATGGATGCTGGCCGACATGAAGGTGAAGCTCGAGGCCGCCCAGCTCCTGACCTACAGGGCGGCATCGAATGCCGGCCATGGCCTGCCGAGCCGCAGCGAGGTATCCGTCGCCAAGGTCTATACCGCGCAGGCGGCGCGCGAGATCTGCGACGATGCGCTCCAGATCCATGGCGCCAATGGCTACATGAAGGAATTCCCGCTCGCCCAACGCTACGCCGAAGTTCGCGGAGGATCGATCTATGGCGGCACGATCCAGATCCACAAGAACATGATCGCCGGCGATCTGCTGGGGCGTTCAAACAATCAATGGAAGCGCGCCGAGAAGGCGGGCTGACGCCGTGGCTGGCGATATCGATGCCGATGCGCTCGCGGAGCTGATGGCGCAGCGACCGCGCTCGCTCGCCCTTTTCGACATACGTGAAGCAGGCGAAGCGGAGCAGGGACACCTGCCGTATGCGACCTTCCTGCCCCGCAGGCTGATCGAATTGCGGATCGGAGAACTCGTTCCGTCCATCGCACAGGACATCGTCGTCTATGATGAGGGCGCGGGGGACGGACGAGCGGCGTTGGCCGCCGCAACGCTCGCGGAATTCGGCTATCGGGCTGTCCGTATCCTGACGGGCGGCCTCGGCGCCTGGAGAGCTACAGGCCGTCCCGTCGCGACCGGCGTGAACGTTCCCAGCAAGCGCTTCGGGGAAGAGGTTCTCGAACATGATGGCGTGAGGTCGATCGATGCCGATCGGCTCGCGCAGATGCAAGCTGCCGGCGAGACCTTCGAGCAATGGGATGTGCGCACACCGGCCGAGTTCGGCCGCGCCACTCTGCCCGGCAGCAGCAACGTTCCCGGCGTCGAGATCGCCGGCCGGGCGGCGGAGGCGGCGCGCGAGGGCCGGCTGGTCGTGGTTCACTGCGCCGGGCGGACACGCAGCATCATCGCCGCACGCACCCTTGCGTTGCTTGGAGTTGAACGGGTCGTCGCGCTGGAGAACGGCACGATGGGCTGGCGCCTTTCAGGCCGCACGCTCGTCCCGGGAGATCGGGTCGAGGTGTCGTCAGGCGATGGAGCGGGCGCCGATGTCCTGGCGGATGTGAGTGGTGTCTTGCGCCTGACGCCGGCGGAGGTCGATCGTCGGGTCAGCCGGCGAGCGTCGGAACCTGTCATCCTCGTGGATGTACGAAGCGAGGAAGCCTATTTGGCAGGGCATGTCACGTCCTCCTGCTCGCGGCCTGGCGGGCAGCTCATTCAGTGCACGGACGAAGTTCTCGCCGTCGAGGCGGTACCTGTCATCCTCATTGACGACGGCAATGGGCGCGCGGCCATGGCCGCCTATTGGTTGCGTCGGATGAGGTTTCCGGAGGTCGCGCTACTTGATGGGGGTATTCCGGCCTGGCGCGCTGCGGGCCTCCCGCTCGCGAGCGGCCCGGCCGCGGTCCCGGCATGGCTCGCCAAGCTGCGTGATACCATCCCTTCGATTGCGCCGAGCCGCTTGGATGCGTTGTCCCACACCGTGCTGGATGTCGGCACGAGCCGCGACTTCAAAAGGGGCCACGTTCCCGGCGCGCGCTGGTTGCCGCGTGGATGGCTTGAGGCGCGGCTGGGCGAGCTCAGCCAGGAGATAGTCGTGACGGCCGCGGACGAAGAGCAAGCTATCTTGGCGACCGCGACGCTGCTCCGGCTCGGACACCGCGCCAAGTGGCTCGCGGGCGGAAATGCCGGTTGGGTCGCGCAGGGTGGAAAGCTCGAGTCGACCGAAAATCTTCCTCTCGATCTGCCGCAGGATGTCGTCGATCCACCCTACCTCAAGGGAGAGGCAGGGATGCGGGCCTATATCGCCTGGGAGATCGCTCTGACGGAGTCGGGAGCATAGTCCGATCCGGATCAGAGGAGCAGTACGTTACCCGGACCTCCGACTCGCAATCATGCCCCTGCGATAAGCTCGAACTCAGATGATGGTTGCCGACAGGATCGGCCGGCTATCGAGCATGCCCTTCAGTGTGACCAGGCCCCGATGAAGCAGGTTATCCCCGGCTCCCGGACTAAGGGAGAGCCGCACGGCGCCGGGTGGGCGTACGCCGTCGGTGGCGAAATTGTCGGCGGCGACGACCGCCACTCCCTTGCGGCGCGCGGCCGCCTCGAAATCCAGCGGCCGCCATTCCGGCGGCAGACTCAGCCACATATGGACCGAAGCCGGATGAGAGCGGACGCGATCGGGTCCGAGAAGGTCGACCGCGAAGGCGACACGTTCAGCTATGATCTTGCGCATCCGCTCGATTACCTGGTCAAGGTCGGGATGGCTGAGGATACTCGATACCATCTCGCCAACGAACGGGGAGGGGCCGAGTGTCATCGCATGAAGCGTGTTCGACAGGGCCTCGTTGAGAGAGGGCGGGCAGACGACAAACCCGGTGCGGAAAACCGGGCTCAGCCCCTTGGCGAGGCCGGTCGAATAAACCGTTCGGTCGGGCGCGAGAGCAGCAAGGGGCACCGGGCGCTCCGCCAGGATCGCTGCCTGGGCGTCGTCTTCGAATAGCGTGAGCCTGAGCTCTTCCGCGATAGCCGCGATCGCCTTGCGCCGGTCGAGGCTCATCGTTGCGATCGTGGGGTTGTGCAGGGTTGTCTGGAGTGCGACGACGCTGGCACCGGTTCGCGCGACGGCTTCGCGCAATGCCTCAGGACGCATGCCTTCCTCGTCCATTCCGACGCCGACGAGGCGTAGTCCCTGGATCCCGGCAAGAGCCTTCAGACCCGGATAGGTCAGCTCATCCGTCAGGATGACGTCGCCGGGCCCGGCGAGTGTCGCGAGGGCGAGGTGGATCGCCTGCTGTACTCCGGCGCAGATCAAGACGTCTTCCGCGCGCGCCGAAAGTCCGATCCGGCCAAGCCATTCGGCCGCGATGGCGCGATGGGCGGGGAGTCCGGCCGCGGGCGGATATTTTTGGAGCGGCAGAAGGGCAGCGCGCTGGGCCAGGGTCGCCAACGACGCCGAGACGAGATCGCCAAGGCCCGCGATCGGCGCGCGATAACAGGAAAAATCGACCGTGCGCTCCGGCGCGGTAGGCCGGAATTCCAACCGCTGCCCGACATTCCGTCCCGCTCTAACGAAGGTGCCGCGGCCGACCTCGCCCGTGACGAGGTTCTTCTCGCTGGCCAGCGCATAGGCGCGCGTCACCGTTCCGACCGTGACACCAAGACTTTCGGCGAGGTCTCGTTGAGGGGGCAACTGCGTGCCGGGAGGTAATTCGCCACTGTCGATCGCCTGTGCGATCGCCGTTGCGATCACGATGTAGCGGGGGCCTTCGAGACCGCGGATGTCAGGTGTCCACATAGGTTATGTCCGTCGCCGTGCTTCTTGGAGAAAGGTATGGCGCAATAGGAATGCATCTTAGTATATAATGACATTGACGTCGATTGTATCGATGACCTAATCTTCGATGTATCGATCCAGCCAAGGGAGGGCTGGGAGGGACAGTACGGCGGATTGAGGATGGCGGCACCAGGAAATCCTTTCGTCGGCGCGACCTATGGCTCGGCCTTGAGGTGGCTCGCGGATGAATACGGCTCGAGGGAGGCGCTGGTCTTCGGAGGCGAGCGATATACGTTCGCCGACGTGAAGCGCCGGGTCGATGAAGCCTCCCGCCGGTTTGAAGCGCTTGGCTTGCGGCCCGGCGATCGCGTGGCGTTGTGGCTGCCCAATCGGCCGGAATTCCTCTGGTGCTGGCTAGGCGCATCGCAAATCGGCTTGATCACCGTCGTCCTCAACACGCGGCTTAAGCTGCCGGAAGTCCGCTATCAGCTCGCGCAATCCGATAGTATTGCGCTGATCATTCCGGGTCGCGGTTCATTTCGCGATTTCCCCGCGGAAATTGCGCAATTGTGCCCGGAGGTGCGGGTGCAACCGGCGGGCGAGCTTACGACGGCCGAATTGCCCGGACTGCGGCACATCGTGACGCTTGATGCCGGGCCCGATTGGCCAGGACTGACCGAATGGCCGCCATTCGGCCGCGAGGCGGATGCGGCGGCGTCCCCTGCCTATGCGAGCGATCCCGACGAGCCCGCCCTGATTTCCTACAGCTCCGGGACCACGGCGCTTCCAAAGGGGGCATTGATCACGCACTGCGTCTGGCGCAAGGCCTTCGACATCGGTGAGCGCGTCGATCTGACCTGTGAAGATCGGCTTTATCTCTGCATCCCGCTGTTCGGCTCGATGGCGATGATGAACGGCGTCCTGCCGTTCTGGGCGCGCGGCGCGTCGGTTATCCTCGCGGAACGGTTCGAGGTGCGCGAATTCCTGCGCGACATTTCGAGCGAGCGCTGCACGGCAACGCATTTCCTGCCGCCCATGGTCGAGTCGCTCGTCGCCTCGTCCGAGCGGGCCGAGTTCGATCTGTCACGCCTGCGAATTGGCTGGGTGCTCAGCAATGAGCGCCGAATTCTCGAAATGGTCGCGCATGATCTCGCCGTTCCCGGCATGATGACCGGATATGGCCTCACGGAAACGACGACCGTGCTGACGCGCAACCGGTGGGACGATCCGCTCGAGACACGGATCACCACGCAGGGTTATGCGCTGCCGGACGTCGAACTGCGAGTCGTCGATCCCGAAACGGCCCGCGACGTCGCGACGGGCGAGACCGGGGAGATCTGGGCCCGCGGCTATTGCATCACGCCCGGCTATTTCAGGAAGCCGGAAGAGAGCAGCAAGGCGCTGACGCCGGATGGATGGTTCAGGACGGGAGATGGCGGCTCGCTGGATAAGACGGGGCGCCTGACGTTTAGTGGACGCATTGGCGACGGCTACAAGAGCCGGGGTTTCAACGTCTCGCCGGCCGAAATCGAGGCCGCCCTGATGGCGCACCCCGACGTCGAAGCGGCTGCCGTTGTGGGCGTCGCGCATCCGCGTTGGGGGCAGGTGGGCATCGCATTTGTGGTTCCGGCCGAAGGCCGCGCGGCGAATCCGGCGGAACTGGCCAAGTATCTGAAGCCGCGTCTGTCGTCGTTCAAACTGCCCGAATTGATCGAGCGCGTTTCCGAGTTGCCGCTGACGGCCGGGACCGGAAAGGTCCAGAAATTCGTGTTGCGTGCCGAGGGAGAGCGTCTGCTCGCCGGCCGGCTGGCCGCGGCGTCTGGATAGCAAGAGAAGGCCGAATTCAACTGAATCGACCGCAGCGTCGAGAAAATCAAACGGGAGCCGTAACGCTCGCAAGGAGGAAAAGAATGTTCAGTCGACGTGATTTCGGAGCTGCGATCGGTGCGGCCGCCGTTCTTGGAACGATCGGGAAAGCCAACGCGCAATCCAGCCCCAAGCCTGCCGTCGACAAGGACACTCTTGTCATCGCGCTGGAGAAGGAGATTCAGAGCCTCGACGCTCTCGTTACCGCCAGCGGCGATTCACAGCGCTATGCGCTCCAGTTGTTCGATTCGCTCTACGGATTTGATTTCAAGGGCCGGATGGTCCCCCGCATGGCGACGGAGGTGAAGGTCTCCGACGACGGGCTCAGCTATACCTACAAGCTTCGTCCCGGCATTCGCTTTCACAATGGCGATCCGCTGACCTCCGAAGACGTCAAGTTCACGATGGAGCGGGTGATCGATCCCGCCGCCAAGAGCACGCGCCGGCCCTTCTTCGCGCCGATCATCGCCGGAGTCGAGACGCCCGACCCGTTGACTGTTGTCTTCAAGCTCAAGCAGTCCGACGGTGCCTTCCTCAACAAGATCGCGGGCTTTCTGTTCATCGTCCCCAAGGCCTATACGAGCGGGCTGCCCAGTTCGGAAGCCTTCGCCTCGGCTCCCATCGGCTCGGGTCCCTACAGGTTGAAGCGCCACGATATCGGTCAAACGCTGGAGCTGGAGCGGTTCGAGGATTTCTATGGCGAGAAGCCCGGCGTCAAAACCCTCATCATGAAGATGATCCCCGAGGGATCGACACGCGTGAACGCGCTGTTGACGGGGGAGGTCGATCTCGTCGTGCAGGCGCCACTCAACGAAAAGCAACGGCTCGACAAGACGCCGAGCTTGAAGACGCTGACCAACCCCGTCTCCGCCCCCATGCATGTCAGGCTCTATTCCGACGATGCTTCCCTGCCGATCTCCAAGCGAGACGTGCGCCTCGCCCTGAATCACGCCCTCGACAGCAAGGCGATCATCCGGTCGGTCTATTACGGGGTCGGTCAGCCGATGGGAACGTTCATCTCGGCATTTTACCCTTATGGGGCAGATCCCGACATCAAGCCCTTCGCCTATGATCCCAAGAAGGCCCGCGAGCTTCTCAAGAAGGCGGGCTACCCGGATGGATTTGCGCTCAAGCTCTACAGCGCCAACGACCATCCCAAGGAATTGGCGGAAGCTATCGCCGCCTATTGGAGCCAGGTCGGCGTGAAGACCGAAATTCTGCGCATCGACTACGCCGCCTGGAGCCGGCTCAACAACACCCACAAGAGCGGCCCGGCAACGATCACGCAATTCACCAACGCCATCTACGACCCGATCCACCCGGTGGCCGGTTCGTTCTCGAAGAACGGGACCTGGTCCAACTATTTCAATCCGGATGTCGAAGCGCTGATCGCGAAGCTTGATTCCACCGTTGGCGCCGAGAACCGCGGAGCCGTTTTCCGCCAGATCGGACGGCTTCTTCATGACGATGCCGCCGCGGTCTTTATCACCGAACTGTTTCACCTGTTCAGCCACAAGAACGGGCTGCGGTGGAGCATGCAGGAGGGGTCCGGATTCCTGAACCTCCGGCAAGTGTCCTGGTCGTGATACATTTTGCGCCAAATTGTCACTAGTATTGTGACAACAATATAGATACAATTAACACAATCAGGGAGCCGCAATGGCTCTCCAATGGATGAAAACAATGTCAGGGCGGAAACAGGGGCGCGTTGCGCTCATCACCGGCGGCGCGGGGGGCATCGGTTTCGCGACAGCCGAGCGGCTCGCGCGCGACGGCGCCGCAATCGCGATTTGTGATCTCGACGGCGCAGCGGCGCAGGATGCCGCCGCCCGGATCAATGCAGGCCATGGTGTGCCGGCGCGGGGCTATCAGACAAATGTCGGCGATCCCGATGCGGTCGAGCAACTCATGGCGGAAGTGGTGCGGGAGCTCGGCTCGCTCGACATCCTCGTGAACAATGCGGGGGTCACCCGCGACAACCTCGTTCACAAGATGAGTCTGGAGAACTGGGACGACATCATGTTCGTCCATCTGCGCGGCGCATTCCTGTGCAGCCGCACCGCGCAGCGGGTCATGGTCGAACGCGGCTGGGGGCGGATCGTCAATTTGTCGTCGACATCCGCGCTCGGCAATCGCGGCCAGGTTAACTATTCGACGGCCAAGGCAGGCTTGCAGGGCTTTACGCGGTCGCTCGCGCTTGAACTGGGCCGCTTCGGCGTCACAGTGAACTGTGTCGCGCCGGGTTTCATCGATACCGAAATGACGCGCAAAACCGCTGTCAGGATCGGGAAGGATCCGGAGGCCTACAAGGCGGAGCGCGCAAAGGGTATCGCGGTCGGACGTGTTGGGGTTCCGGCCGACGTCGCCGCCGTAGTCGCTTTCCTCGCCGACGACGAGGCCTCCTACGTTTCCGGCCAGGTCATCTATGTCAGCGGCGGGCCGGAAACCCGCCGGGGCGGCTGAGGGAGGGCACCATGAAAACTGGCATTGCGCCGCATCTTCGGATGCTCTCCTGCCTGACGGTGCTTCTCGCGCCTGTTCCGGCCGCCGCGATCGGCGGCAAGCCGGCCGTCGACCGCGACACGGTCGTCATGGCGGTGAGCAAGGAGATATTCAATCTGGACGGGCAGGTCACCGCGAGCGGCGATTCCCAGCGCTACGGCTGGCAACTCTACGACACGCTCTACGCGCTCGACCGCAAGGGCGACATCGTGCCGAGCCTGGCGACCGGCATGACCCGATCCGCGGACGGTCTCAGCTACACGTTCACGCTGCGGACCGACGTGAAGTTTCACAACGGACAGCTCATGACGGCCGAAGACGTGGCCTATTCGATGGACCGCATTCTCGATCCGGCCGTGAAGAGCACGCGCCGTCCGGCCTTCGCACCCGTCGTCGCCAAATCCGAGGCCAAGGATGCGAAGACGGTCGTCTTCACGCTCAAGGAACCGGACGGCGCGTTCCTCAACAAGATCGCCGGCTATCTCTTCATCGTGCCCAAGGCCTATGCGCAATCGCTCGGAAGCCCCGAGGCCTTTGCGCGCGCCCCCATCGGAACCGGGCCGTATCGCTTCGTCGAACAGAAGATCGGCCAGTCCGTCACCTTCGAGCGCTTTGACGACTATTTCGGTCCGAAACCCGGCATCAAGCGTCTTATCATGCGTCTGATCGAAGAGCCCTCGAGCCGGGTGAACGCGCTCCTGACAGGCGAGGTCGATCTGAGCGACGGCATTCCCTCCGCCGAGATCGAACGCCTCAAGAAGACGCCCGGGCTCAAGGTTCACTCCGTCCCGATCGGAAGCCCGCTCGGGGTTCGGCTCTACGCCAACGATGAGTCGTCGCCGATTTCGAAAGCGAAAGTGCGGCTTGCCCTCAACTACGCCATCGACGTCAACGCATTGATCAAGAACGTGCTGCACGGCGCCGGGGCGCCGCTCACGAGCTACATCTCGTCCTACTATTCTTACGGCGTGAACCGCGATCTCAAGCCCTACGGCTACAATCCCGCCAAGGCGAAACAACTTCTGAAAGAGGCCGGCTATCCCAACGGCTTCGAGATATCGATCTATTCGTCGAGCGATTGGCCAAAGGAGATCGCCGAGACACTGGCCGCCTATTGGTCGCAGGTCGGCATCAAGGCGAAGATTCAAAGGATCGACTACGCGGCCTGGAGCCGGCTCAACAACACCCACAAGAGCGGGCCGATGACCTTGATGCAGATGTCGAACGCCATCTTCGATCCGATCCATCCGGTGACGGGGGCGGCGAGCAAGACCGGCACCTGGTCCGACTACTCGAATCCCGAGATCGAAGATCTGATCCTCGAGGCGAACAAGAACGCCGATCGGTCCGAACGCGATCGCATCTTCAAGCGGATCGGCTCGATCCTGCACGATGATGCGCAGGCCGTGCTGATCACCGAGATCTTCTACGTCTACGGCGCCGACAGCGAGTTGGATTGGACGCCACAGCCGGGCATCGCCTGGTACGACCTGCGCACGATCCGCTGGAAATAACGGGCACGAGGCAAGATGCGGCAATGCTCCGCTACCTGACCATCCGGATCGCGCAGTCGATCGTGACGGTGCTGCTCGTCACCATGATCATCTTCGTGATCATCCGCCTGATCGGCGATCCGACCCACCTGATGCTGCCTCCCGAGGCAACGGAGGCGGATCGCGAGTTGCTGCGCCAGCAGATGGGTCTGTCGGATCCGGTCGTGGTCCAGTACTGGCGCTATCTGCTGCAATTGCTCCATGGCGATATGGGGATGTCATATCGCTTCAGCTTGCCGGCTCTCGATGTCGTGCTGGGGCGGATAGGTCCGACGCTTCTGCTCACATGCACCTCGCTCGCGATCGGAATCCTTGTCGGAGTGCCGCTGGGTGTTGCCTCGGCCGTTCGCCCGGACGGCTGGATCGACTTTCTGGCCAAGGGCATCGCCCTGTTCGGTCAGGCGGCGCCGCCCTTCTTCTTCGGGCTGATATTCGTGCTTGTCTTCTCCGTCCAGCTCGGCTGGTTGCCGACGAGCGGCTATGGCGGCCCGCAATATCTCATTATGCCGTCCATCGCCCTCGGATGGTACTCCGCCGCCGGTCTGATGCGGCTGACGCGCTCCAACATGATGGAGGTTCTGACCTCCGAATACGTCAAGATGGCGCGGATCAAGGGGGTGCCCGAGCGGGCCGTCGTCTACAAGCACGCGCTCAAGAACGCAGCGCTTCCGGTTCTCACCTTTGCCTCGCTCCAGTTCGGCATTCTGATGGGCGGCGCGGTATCGATCGAGTCGGTTTTCGCCTGGCCCGGAATGGGCAAGCTCATCCTCGATTCGATCGCGAACCTCGACTACGCGGTCGTTCAGGCCGCCGTGACCCTTTCCGCCCTGATGTTCACCGCGATCAATCTCACGGTTGACCTCCTCTACGCCTATATCGACCCGCGCATCCGCTATGCTTGAGGCTCCCTCGCCAGATGGACCCGTGCTGCGACGGACGGGCGCAAAGGATCGCACGCTTGCGACCAGCGCGGCGCAGCGCTCCTCGCGCTGGCTCACTTCGTTGCAGGTCTGGGTCGCCGTCATTCTGCTTGTCATCGTCTTCGGCTCGGCGCTGCTGGCCGCCTTCGTGGCGCCTTACGATCCAAACGAGATTGGCCTCGACAAGGCTCTTCAAGCTCCCTCCGTGCAGCATTGGTTCGGGACCGACCAACTCGGGCGCGATGTGCTGTCGCGCGTGATCTGGGGTGGGCAGGTCTCGCTGCTCATTGCCGCCTGCGCCGTGGCGCTGGCGGGCGCCTTCGGCACGCTTCTTGGCCTCGTCGCGGGTTATTTCGGCGGCGCCGTCGACAGAGCGGTAATGTGGATCGCCGACGTGCAGTTTTCACTGCCGGCCGTCATTCTTGCGCTCGTCCTGGTCGGTGCCGTCGGTCCGAGTTTCGCAAACATCGTTATCGTTCTTACGCTCGCCAACTGGGCGCGGTTCGCACGCGTCATTCGCTCGGAAGCACTGTCGCTCAAGAGCCGGGATTTCGTGCTGTTGGCGAAGCTTGGAGGGGCATCGCCGCTCAGAATCATCGCCCATCACATCCTGCCGAACGTGCTCGGTACCTTCATCGTCCTCGCGACGCTCGATGTCGGCTTGATCATCATCCTGGAAGCCACGCTGTCTTTCCTCGGGCTTGGCGTGCAGCCTCCCGATCCTTCCTGGGGCACGATGATCGCAGACGGTCGCGGCTATCTCGAAAGAGCCTGGTGGATTTCCGTCTGCCCCGGCCTCGCGCTCATGGCGACCGTGCTGTCCGGCAATCTGCTCGGCGATACGCTGCGTGACAGGCTCAATCCCATTCAAAGGCGGAGATGGTAGGAATGAGCGATCTCCTCCGCGTCGAGAATCTGACCACCTGGCTAGCCACGGAATCCGGCATCGTCACCGCCGTCGACGATGTGAGCTTCTCCGTTCGGGCCGGCCGCACGCTCGCCCTCGTCGGCGAATCCGGCTCCGGCAAGAGCATGACGTGCTCTTCCATCATGCGTCTTCTGCCCGGCAATGGGCGTATCGCGGGCGGCCGGGTGCTGTTCGAGGGAGAGGATCTCCTGGCCAAGAGCCCGGCCGGAATGGAGGCCATTCGCGGCCGCAAGATAGGCATGATCGTGCAGGATCCGATGACCTCTCTCAACCCGCTCCTCGATGTCGAGGATCAGGTTGGAGAGGTCTTCAAATATCACCTCGGTGACCGCTCGCGCCGCCTGCGACGGCCGAAGGTCGTGGACGTCCTGTCCCGCGTACACATTCCGGCCGCGGAGAAGCGCCTCGGCTCCTATCCGCACGAGTTTTCGGGTGGCATGCGCCAGCGCGTCGCGATCGCGCTCAACATCGCCTGTGCACCGAAGCTCCTGATCGCGGACGAGCCGACGACGGCGCTCGACGTGACGGTGCAGCAGCAGATCCTCGCCCTGCTCCGCGAACTCCAGCGCGGGACCGGGATGGCGATCATTCTCGTCACGCACGATCTGCACACGGTCCAGCGCTTCTGCGACGAGGTCGCGATCATGTATGCGGGTCGGATCGTCGAGCAGGGGCCGGTGTCCGAAATCTTCGCCCGGCCGGCGCACCCCTATACGCAAGGGCTGCTGCGAGCGCTGCCGCAGCTCGGGAGCCAGGAAGAACGTCTTCCGCT
The DNA here is from genome assembly GCF_018129385.1 of Bradyrhizobium lablabi. Classification (GTDB taxonomy): domain Bacteria; phylum Pseudomonadota; class Alphaproteobacteria; order Rhizobiales; family Xanthobacteraceae; genus Bradyrhizobium; species Bradyrhizobium lablabi_C. The sequence continues at coordinate 59,617 of NZ_JAFCLN010000016.1, read as the reverse complement.
CATCCCCGGCCAGCCTCCGTCCCTTTCGTCGCTTCCTCCCGGATGCAGGTTCGCACCTCGCTGTCCGCGCGCGACCGATTTGTGCAGGACAGAGTACCCCGACTGGATGGCAACGAGCGGCGAGACACGCCGCTCGGCCTGCTGGTACGCCGACGAGGTGCTCGGATGAGCGCTTTCCTCTCGGTCCGCGATTTGCGAAAGACGTTTCCGGTCTCCCGCGGCCTGTTGCAGAAGGCGGAGCTTCTGCACGCCGTTGCCGGGATTTCCTTCGACGTGCCCGCCGGAACGACCTTCGGCCTCGTCGGAGAATCAGGCTCCGGCAAGACCACGACCGCGAAGATGGTCATGGGAGCCGACGAGCCGACATCGGGCGAGATCGTCATCGACGGGCGTGACATCGCCAGGCACGACAAGACCGAACGTTTCGCCTTCCGGCGTCTGTTGCAGCCCGTGCTCCAGGATCCCTACAGCGCTCTCAGTCCGCGCATGCGGGTCGATCGCATCATCGACGAGCCGCTTCGAATCCATCGCATCTATCCGAGCACGAAGGCACGGGCGGAGCGGGTGGCCTACCTTCTCGACGCAGTCGGCCTGCCGCCGAGCGCCGCGCAGCGCTATCCGAACGAGATGTCGGGCGGGCAGCGCCAGCGCGTTGCGATCGCGCGTGCTCTTGCGCTCGAGCCGCGCCTCCTCGTCCTGGACGAGCCGGTTTCGGCGCTCGACGTGTCGATTCAGGCTCAGATCCTGAACCTGCTTCGCGACTTGCAGGATCGGCTCGGTCTGACCTATCTCCTGATCTCGCACGATCTCGCCGTCATCGGCTTCATGAGCACGCAGGTTGGCGTGCTCTATCTGGGACGCTTCGTCGAGGTGGGATCGAAAGAGACAATCCTCTCCGACGCGCGGCATCCCTACAGCCTGGCCCTGATCGCCTCCGCCTCGCCCGACGTCAACGCGGCTCCGGTTTCCGGGGAGATACCTTCGCCTCTGTCCCCGCCATCGGGCTGCGTCTTCCACACCCGCTGTCCCTTCGCCCGCGACCGCTGTCGCCAGGAGCCACCATCCCTGCGCCAGCTGAAGCCCAACCACCTCGTTGCCTGCCATTTCGCGGAAACGATTCGCTTGGAGACCAATAATGCTTGAAAGGAATCGACTAATGGAACGCCCGCTTGATCCGGAGGCAGCGCTGCATACCGCAGAGATGAAGGCGCTGCGCGAACTCGCGATCACCAGGTTTCGCGAGCGCGGGCGCGGCTACGACGCCAATTGCGACATGCCGGTCGAGAACATCGAGGAGCTTCACCGGGCCGGTTGGCTGCGCACCACGCTGTCAAAGGAACTCGGCGGTCGCGGCAGCAATCTCGATACGGATGATCCGGCGACCTATCTTCAGGCCCAGCGCACCATTGCGCAGGGCTGCCCCGGCACCGCACATTGCGTCCAGGTGACCAATCACACCGCCTGGTGTCTGGAGGCGATCGGCACCAAGGACCAGAAAGAGCGTTATCTCGAGCCGATGCGCAAGCGCTCGTTCCTTGGTTCGTTCGTCGGCAGCGAAGCCAAGCGCAAGCACATGTATATGATGAATACCACCGCCAGGAAGGTCGATGGCGGATGGGTCGTCAACGGCGAGAAGAACTACGCCACCAATGCGCCGACGATGGGCTTCGCAATCATCTTCGTCGCCCTCGAAGGCGCCGAGGATTACAACCAGAATCACCAGATGATCATCATCGAGCCCGGCATGAAGGGCGTCTCGATGGATCACACCTGGTATCGGCCGAATGGAATGCGGGCTACTCCGTCCTCGATCATCACGCTCGACAACGTATTCGTGACGGAAGACCAACTCCTCGGCGAGCCGGGTGCGTATCCGCGCCAGCGCTGGCAGGGAAAATTCCACCTCGGATTCGCGGCTACCTATCTTGGCGCGACCGAGGGCATGTACGACTGGTACCTCGATTACGTTCGCAAGCGCGGCCGCGGCCGGGACGGCATCATCCAGATGCGAACCGGCGAAATGAAGATCCAACTCGAGGCGGCACGGGCGATCTTTCATCACGCCATCACGTGCTGGAAAACGAAATCCGTCGTTGAGGCGGAGCTCGCATCCATGGCGGCCAAGTCGACGATCGCGCATGTCGCCTTCGAACTCTCCCACAAGATTATCCACGCAGCCGGATCGACCGCTCTGTTCGACGAGTTCCCGCTCAGCCGTTACCTGCGCGATCTCGAAACCCACGTGCTGCATGCCGGCCATGACCGGACGGCGCAGATCATCGGGCAGTCGGAGCTGGGAGAAAGCTTCGATTCGACCCTGCAACGTTGATGCGCACAGCGGAGGCGGATGACGCCGCCTCCGCAACATCCGCCGCGGGTAGTGGCCTCGGTGCCGCGACGACCGAGCGGATTCACCGAGTGGTCAAAAGAAGGGGGCTTGCGATGCGAAAACTCGAACTGGGCTGGTTCATTCCCACGCAAGGCGATACGACGGCCTACGGAGATCCCGGCGCATCCGTACCGCCATCGATCGACGCTTTCGACCGCGTGTCGCTCAGTGCGGAGCGCGCTGGTTTCGAGTACCTGCTGATTCCAGTCAACGTCCACTGCTGGGAAGCCTGGATCACGGGCGCGATGATGGCGGCCCGAACCAGATCGATAAAGCCGCTTATCGCGGCCCGTCCCGGCTACATCAATCCGGTGTTGCTGGCCAAGATGATCTCGACATTCGATCAGCTCACCGGCGGACGGATCTGCATCAATCTGATCGCCGGCCTGAGCGATGAGCAATACGCCGCCGACGGGCTGCCCTACAGCAAAAACGACCGCTATCTGTTGATGGATGAGGAAGTCAGCATCCTTAAGGCCCTGTGGAAGGCCGACGCGCCGATCGACTATGACGGCAAGTTCTACAAGCTCAAGGGCGTTCAGGTCATTCCGCCGGTCCATCAGAAGCCGCATCCGAAATTCTATCTGGGCGGCGGCTCGAAGGAGGCGTGGGAGATCTCGGCCAAGCACGCCGACGTTCATCTCTTCTGGGGCGATCATCCGGATCGGGTGGCCGAGAACATGAGTCAGATTCGAAAGCTCGCGGAAAAATATGGGCGGGCTGACGAGATCGGTTTCGGCATGCGCCTGCAAATCATCTGCCGCGAGCGTGAGGAAGATGCATGGGAGGCTGCCGACAAACTCATTCGCCACGCGGATGCCGACTTCCGTAAGGATGTCGCCGGGCGTTTCCAGAATTCGGTGGCCAACCGCCGGATGCAGGAGCTTTCCAGCCAGGACCTCATCATTCCCCATCTGTGGACCGGCATCACCAAAGTGCGTCCCGGCGCGGGCATCACAATCGTTGGCGATCCCCGCCAGTGCGCCGACACGCTCCAGAAGTTCATCGACATCGGCTGCCATTCCTTCTGTCTGTCGGGCTATCTCCACGACGAGGAGGCGGAGCGCTTTGGCCGCATGGTGTTGCCGCTGCTGCGGGAGAAGAACGCATAATCATTTTGCCGGCCGAGAATTCAACCAGCGACAATATCGGGAGGAACGACGATGCGGGTGAATAAACGTGGATCGCGCGTCGCGATCGCTGCTCTTGCTTTTTTCGGTGTTCTGCTCGGCGGTGCGCCGTCCATGGCGATTAGCGGGAAACCGGCGGTCGACAAGGATACGATTGTCATCGCTATCGGCCGCGATATCGCGATGCTCGATGCGCAGGTCGACAATACCGGAAATTCCGATCGTTATGCCTGGCAGATGTTCGACAATCTCTACACGTTCGACAAGCAGGGCAAACTGATCCCTCAGGTCGCGAGCGATGTGAAGGTTTCCGCCGACGGTCTCGACTACAGGTTCACCATTCGTCAGGACGTCGTCTTTCACAACGGCGCCAAACTGACCGCCGAAGACGTGAAATTCTCCTTCGAGAGAATCCTGGACCCGGCAACCAAGAGTACGCGCCGGCCTTATTTTGCCGATTTGGTCGACCGGGTCGATGTGATCGATCCCGCGACCGTCAGCGTCAAGCTGAGGGAACGCGACGTTGTCTTCCTGAACAAGGTGGCGGCGTTCGTGGCTCTGGTGCCGAAGGCGTATGTGGAGTCGCTGCCGTCGGTCGAGGCTTTCGCCAGGGCGCCTGTCGGCGCCGGTCCCTACAAGCTTGTCTCGCACAAGATCGGACAGTCCCTCGAACTCGAGCGCCACGACGCGTATTACGGCGCCAAGCCGGCGATCAAGCATCTGGTTTTTCGGTACATCCCTGACGCATCGAGCCGGCTGAACGCGCTGCGCACCGGCGAGGTCGATGTGGCCGATATGATCGCACCGAGCGATGTGAAGCAGATCAAGAGCACGGCCGGCCTCTCGGTGGTCCTCGTCCCGGCGGGGAGCCCGCTGCACGTTCGTCTCTATTCGAACGTGCCGAACACGCCGCTCGCCGACAAGCGAGTGCGCCTTGCATTGAACTACGCGATCGATGTCGACGCCATCATCAGGCATGTGCAGCATGGCATCGGCAAACCTCTGACGTCCTTCATCTCGGCCTACTATCCGGTGGGCGTCGATCCGGATCTGAAGCCGTACCCATACGATCCGAAGCTGGCGCGAAAGCTTCTTGCCGATGCGGGCTATCCGCGCGGTTTCGAAACCGACCTTCTGAGCCCGAACTCCTACCCGAAGGATGTCACCGATGCGGTCGCCGGCTACTGGCAGGCCGTTGGCGTGCGCGCGAAGACCAGGATACTGGAATATCCGGCGTGGAATCGGCTTAACAATACGCACGCGTCCGGGCCGATGACCGTCATGCAGTACTCGAACGCGATCTATGATCCGATCACTGCGATCTTCGGCACCGCAGCCAGGAAGGGTACCTGGTCAGACTACAGTAATCCCGAAGTCGATGCGCTGATCGACCAGACGAACTCGGTTGAGAATCCCGCCGAGCGCGACAAGCTGTTCCGCAAGATCGCGCGGATCATGCGCGATGACGGGCATGCCGTTTTGATTTCGGAGCTGTTCTCCGTTTTTGCGATGGACAGCCAGATCGAATGGGTGCCTCAACAAGGCTACGCGTTCTATGATCTGCGCACGATCCATTGGAAATGATGTCATTCAGCCCAGCGCGGTGACTCAGTTCCGTTCATGAAAAAAGCGCCTCAAGATCGCCAAGCGCGCGTCGGCGATCGTCAAACCCGCCGCGCCGGCCGCGTCTCGGCGCTCATTCCCGGCATCCTCCTTTGTGTCGGCGTGGCTGGTCTGTCGGCCGCTCTCGAAGCGGCGGAACGGTTTCTGTTCGCGCACCCGTACGTCGAGGCGCTGGTCCTCGCCATCCTGCTCGGCATGACCGTGCGGAGCTTCTGGAAGCCGCCCGAGCGCTGGCAAGCCGGCATCGCCTTCAGCGCCAAGCAACTGCTTGAGGTCGCGGTGATGCTGCTCGGAGCCTCTGTCAGTTTTGCCGTGATTGCCGCGTCCGGCGCCGCACTGCTCGCCACGATTGCCGTGGTCGTCGTGGCCGCCCTGGGTTTTAGTTTTGGCATCAGCCGCATGCTCGGCCTGTCGACCAGGTTGTCGATCCTGATTGCCTGCGGCAATTCCATCTGTGGCAATTCAGCTATTGCGACCGTGGCGCCGATCATCGGCGCCGATCACGACGAGATTGCCTCCTCGATCTCGTTCACCGCGATCCTTGGCGTGATCATGGTGCTTGGGCTTCCGCTCCTGATCCCGCTCCTGCAATTGTCGGCGACGCAATATGGCATTCTGGCGGGGCTCACCGTGTATGCCGTGCCGCAAGTCCTGGCCGCCACCGTGCCTGCGGGGCTGGTCAGCACGCAGATCGGTACGCTTGTAAAGCTGGTGCGCGTACTGATGCTGGGGCCAGTCGCGATCGGGCTCTCGCTGTTCGCCGCGCGCCGGCACGGCGGGGCAGAGGGGCAGGCCAGTATCAGCTTTTTCCGCCTCGTGCCGTGGTTCATCTCTGGCTTCCTTGCGCTCGCGGCTCTGCGATCATTCAACGTCGTGCCGGCCATGGTGATCGGCCCGTTGACGAGCATTACGAGCTTTCTAACAGTCATCTCGATGGCCGCCCTCGGGCTCGGTGTGGACGTTCGTGTTCTTGCCAACGTTGGGGGCAGGGTGACTGCCGCGGTGACGCTGTCGCTGTTGCTGTTGCTCACCATCAGCTCCGGGTTGGCTTTCTTTTTCTTCAAATAGGGGCGACTTTACCCGACGTTTTCCGGGCAATCTGATTACGTTCGTCTTCGATTGCCGAGGGCATACGCATGCCCTCTACAAGGAATTCCAGCAAAGGCTGAACGAGGGATTTTTCGGCTGTGTCATCCCCGAGCACGACGATCTCCGTCATCGGTAAAGGTGGCCAGTGTTTCGGCACATCGATGATCTGCATTCCTTCCTGAACGAAGGAGCGACCCAACAGTGTGATACCTAGTCCGCCGGCAACCGCGGACTGAACACCCGTAAGGCTGCTCACGGTGCATGCTGTCACCCATGCCTGCCGCGCTGCATCGAGTGTCGTGAACATGAGCTCCCGATAACTACAAGGCGGCTGGAGAAGAACAAGTGGCAACGGCCGGTCCAGATCGAGCCGGAAGTCGGAGGCGGCAAACCATACCATCGGCTCACGCCATATGACGCGGCCGCGCTCCTTGAATTCTCGCGTCGCGATAACGAGGTCCAGATTCCCTGCTTCAAACTCCCGAAGCAGGCCGTGGGTCAGGCTCGTGTTTATGTCAAGTTGGACACCCGGGTGCAGCCGGAGAAAACGTGCAAGCAGTCTGGAGAGCTGTAGCGGAACGAAATCCTCGCAGATTCCTACCCGCAGCCGGCCTGTCGCCTGCGGGGCCCGAAGCGAACGTATGACGTCGTCATTCAAGTCGAGCAGTCGCCGCGCTCCGATCAGCAATTGGCCTCCTGCGCCCGTCAGCGCCAGCGCTCGGCTGGTCCGGTCAAAGAGGGGATATCCAACGAGGTCCTCGAGCCTCCGGATCTTCTGACTTACCGCAGATTGTGAGCGGCTGACCATGTCGGCTGCCGCGGTGAAGCTCCCGGCATCAGCGACCGCAACAAAGGCGCGCAGCAAATCAAGATCGAGGTCGCGCACATTTCACCATTAGGTTTGCTACTGGACCCATTCAAACTATGCGTTTTTCTTCTCAGCGCCAAGCGGGCATAGATCGCGTCAAGGAAATTGCGGCCCCTGCGGATGGTGGTTGACCGAGGCGTTTCTCAGCTGCGCGGCGATAGGTGTTCGCGTTTGATAGAGATCGAGAGAGATCCCACATTGCCGCGCGATACGGACGTGAGAGACCTCAAGAGGAACCTGCAATGAAGGCAGTTGGCTATCGCGTGGCGGGTCCTGTTTCGGCGGATGACTCTCTTGTCGATCTGGAGCTGCCGGTCCCGCGGCCCGGCGCGCGCGACCTGCGCGTCGCCGTCAAGGCGGTCTCGGTCAATCCCGCGGACGTGCAGATGAGGGCGAGAGTGTCGCCGCGCAACGGCGAGGTGCGGATTCTCGGTTTCGACGCTGCCGGCGTCGTCGACTCCGTCGGCTCGGACGTAACGCTCTTCGAGCCGGGAGATGAGGTGTTCTACGCCGGCGCGATGGATCGGCCGGGTAGCAACAGCGAGCTTCATCTGGTCGACGAACGCGTTGTCGGCCACAAGCCGAAGACATTGAGCTTCGGTGAAGCGGCAGCGCTCCCGCTGACCTCGATCGCGGCATGGGAACTGCTGTTTGAGCGTCTTGCCATTCCCTATGGAGTGAAGAGCCAGGCCGGTGCGCTGCTGATCATCAATGGCGCTGGCGGTGTCGGGTCTATCCTGACCCAACTTGCCAGGCGGCTGACGGGCCTGACGATCATCGCGACCGCGTCGCGCCCGGAAACCGAGGCGTGGTGCCGCACGATGGGCGCCCATTACGTCGTCAATCACCATCATCCCCTCGATCAGGGATTGAAGCAGATCGGCATCGATCAGGTTCAATATGTTGCAGGCCTTACGGCGACCGACAAGCACCTGCCGGCCATCGTGGAAGCCATCGCACCGCGCGGCCGGCTGGCGCTGATCGACGACCCCGGCGTTCTCGATATCGTCAGCCTCAAACGCAAGAGCGTGTCGGTGCACTGGGAGCTGATGTTCACGCCCACTCTGTACCAGACACGCGACATGATCATGCAGCACAATCTGCTCAATGAGGTTGCGGCTCTTGTCGACGCCGGGCTGCTACGCACAACGCTCACGGAAGAGGCCGGGCCAATCAATGCCTGCGATCTTAAGCGTGTGCACGCGCTGCTCGAAAGCCATCGAAGCATTGGTAAAATGGTTCTCTCGGGATTTTGAATTCATGTTCTGGCCGATCTCATCCACCATCGATCATCATTCATGGAAAAACCGTATGCGGTTTTGCCTCGCGGCTGTTGCCTTGCTGCTTTCGAACTCCGTGTCGGCGATGGCCCAGGAACGAGCTGCACCCTCGCTGTCGGCAGCGCCTGTCGTGACCGATGCGCCGGGCAAGGGCATCCAACCCGGCGTCAGCAGCCATTCGTCCCGCCTGCCGGATCTGTATGTGCTCGACCAACAACCGGTCGAGCAGATATCTCCGCTGGTGCAACGGCAGTATCTGGTCGGCGCGCAGTCGACATTCGTGAAATGGACGGTGAAGAAGGGCGGCGTCTTCCCCCTGCACCATCACGCCAGCGAGCAGATCACCTGGATTACCGAAGGGCGGTGCGAGGTTACCTCGCAGGGCAAGAAGTTCATCATGACGGCGGGCACGGTTATGGTCATTCCACCGAACACGCCGCATGAATTCGTTTGCACGGAAGACACGGTCGATATCGATTTCTTCGCTCCCCAGCGCCAGGACTGGATCGATGGAGTTCCTTCGATCGCGGGTAGGTCCCGGTGAGATCGACGCCCGATCAGCCAGGACACGTGGTTCCCTCGTTCGCCGAAATTTATTCAGGAGTTCACATCATGCCCAGCCAGTCTCTCACCCACAGCAATCAACAACTCACCTACGCGGCGGCTGCGATCGCGGTTGAGGCCGCCGTCGCGAAATCCAGAGAGATCGGGGCGCCGGAATGCATCGCCGTGGTGGATGCCGGCGGCAATCTCCTGGCGTTCGCGCGGATCGAAGGAGCCGCCGTTCTTGCCCGCGATCCTGCGATTGCCAAGGCTGCAACCAGTGCATCGATCGGCGCGCCAACCGGAGCGATCCCTTTCGAGTTCGGCGCGAATCTGGGACTCGCGAGTCGCGGCGGAATAGCAAATCTCGGCGGAGGTTTTCCTATCGTCTTTCGCGGCGTAATAGTCGGGGCGATCGGTGTCGGATCCGGGACTACCGAACAGGATGTCGCTGTCGCCGAAGCCGGACGTGACGCCGTATTGGCGGCGCTTGGCGCTGCCGCTTCAGATCGCGTCCGGGCGAGTTGACGTAGCGGACGATCGGATCGTGAATCTTAACAACGCAGCGATGATGGCCTGTCTCACCGTGCTCCTCGGTTTGGCGATGGTTGCGCTTGCGCCAAACGAGGAAGAAATGGCCATGGCCACGAAGGCGTCAGCGGCATCCGGGGCCGCCAAACACCTCGCCAGCGATCGTCCGATCGGGAATATCGAACCCGTTTTCGAGTTCCGCGATGCGATGCCCACCGGCGTGTCGGTTGCTTCCGACGGGCGCATCTTCGTTAACTTCCCTCGTTGGGGCGATGACGTTCCCTTCACCGTCGGTGAGATCCGCAAAGGCAAGGTCGTTCCCTATCCCGACGCGACGATCAACAGGTTCGATCCCGCGCGGCCCGGGGAAACGCTCGGCAGCGTCCAGAGCGTCGTCGTCGACGCGGCCAACCGGCTCTGGATCCTCGACACGGCGGCACCGGGCTTTTCGACGCCGGTGGCGGGTGGTGCCAAACTGGTCGCAGTAGATCTGACGACCGACAAGGTGGTGAAGACGATCGTGCTGCCTTCCTCGACTGTCTTGCCGACAACCTATGTCAACGACGTTCGTTTCGACCTGCGCCGGGGTAAGGCCGGCGTTGCCTTCATCACCGACTCTTCGATCAGCGGACCGGGCGGCATCATTGTTGTCGATCTCGATAGCGGAGAAAGCTGGAGAAAACTGACAGGGCACAAGTCGACTTCCCCGGACCCGGCATTCATCCCAGTCGTGGAAGGGCAGCGACTGGCGGTCCGCGAAAAAGGAAAACCTCCTACGCCCTTCAACGTTGCATCCGACGGCATCGCCATTTCCGCGGATGGCGCGACGCTCTATTACTGCCCGTTGTCCAGCCGGCATCTGTACTCGGTACCGACCGCGCTTCTGCTCGATCGGTCGGCGTCGGAGGCGGCCGTTGCGAACGCCGTCGCCGATCTCGGCGAAAAGGGAGCCTCGGATGGTCTTGAGGCCGATGACAAGGGCCGCATCTACGCCGGAGACTACGAACGCAACAGCGTCCGTCAGCGTGAAACCGACGGCGAATGGAAGACCATCGCGCACGATCCCAGGATATTGTGGCCAGACACCTTGTCGGTTGCGGCGGATAGCTATTTGTACTTTACGGCCAACCAGCTTCATCGGCAGGCCCAATTCCATGAAGGACAGGACCAGCGCGTGAAGCCCTACACGCTTTTCCGCGTCAGGATGGATGCTGGACCGGTCTTGCTGAAGTGATTCGCGAACAACGGGATAGGTCTCATGCGTTGCTTGCTTGCCGTTCTTGTTCTTGCGGGTTCATCTGCGATGGCGGCGCCGGTGGACAGGCTCGTCCCTGAGTTCGCGTCGGAGACGCTGATCATCAACGGAGTGACGACGACGTCCGAGGGCCGGCGCTTCGTGGTCGTCCAACCGCAAGGGCCGGATCAGCCCCAAATCGCCGAGATCTCCGGCGGATCGGCAAAGCCCTTTCCGGATGCAGAGTGGAATGGAAGGCGGCGCAGTCAGAATGGACGCAACGCGTTCGTCGGCGCGAATTCGCTGCGGGTCGGTCCGGATGGCGCGCTGTGGGTTGTCGATCGCGGAGCTGCGGGTATCGGCGCGCCGTTGGTGGAGGGTGGGCCAAAACTTGTCCGCATCGATCTCGGCGCCAATCGGGTGACCCGGGTCTACGATCTGGCATCGGTTGCGCAAGGTGCGAGCTTCGTCGATGACGTTCGATTCAATGGCGGTCTTGCCTACCTGACCGATGCAGGTCGTCCCGCCTTGATCGTCCTCGACTTGACCACCGGGAAGGCCCGTCGCGTGCTGGAGAATCATCCCTCGACGGTAGCAGCGCGGCCTCTGATGGGGGAGGGACGGCAACTCGTCGACGCAAAGGGCCGCCCGGTTGTCGTCCACGCCGACCAACTCGAAGTCTCCGGCGATGGGCGTTGGCTCTACTATCAGCCGTGCTCAGGGCCGATGTCCCGGATCGAGACGCGCTTCCTTGATGATCCGTCGCTCGACGAAGCGACACTGTCCGCTCATGTCGAGCCATTTGCCGATACGCCTTCGACCGGCGGCACGGCCATCGACGCTGCTGGAACAATCTACATCAGCGACACCGATCGTTCGCGAATTCTGCGGGTTTCCGCTGCCGGCGAGATATCGACCCTGATCGCCGATCCTCGCCTTGTGTGGGTGGACGCCATGTGGATCGACGATGACGGCAAGCTGTGGATGCCGGCCGCTCAGCTCAACCGAACTGCCGGCCTCAATCAGGGCAAGGATGCGGTGGATTGGCCCGTCAGGCTTTACTCGATCGCAATCGGGGCAAAGCCCGTCCGGCGATAGCCACGATGCAGGCGAGACCTGCCGAACTACTGCGCGCTGACAGAGCGGGTTGCCGCGTCGATATCATGAAGAAGCCGATCGAAGACGGTCCCGCGTGGGCAGGCGCAAATCACGGAGGAGCCCGTTCGCTTGCCGCAAGCGCAGCGCTGGTCTCCGCAGTTTTCTTTGGCGTCAACGCAGTGGCGCCGAAGCTGCTTTATGCTTCCGAAGCGGCCACCGGCTTCGATGCGGTCGGCCTTTTTGTTGCGCGCGGCGTATGGTCGCTGCCGCTGTTCGTGCTGCTCGCGGTCGCAACCAGGCCGCGACAGTTTCCCGCGCTGACGATCAAGAACGCGGCACTCTTCCTGTTTTGCGGCATCGCCTATGGACCCGGGACCAACGCGCTATCCGCGCTCGGCGCACACGTCACCAGTGCTTCACATGCGGTATTGTTGCTCAGCCTGTTTCCTCCGTTGGCAGCCGGACTTGCGGCCGTCTTCCTGCGCGAACGGCTTTCGACGTTGAAGATGATTGCGATCGTCGTCGGTGTCATGGGCGCGTCCACGCTGACTCTGTCGAGATCCTCCGGCGGCGCCACGACGGGCGGCGATCTCCTCATTGCAGCCTTCATACTGACCTGGGCGATCCTGACACTAGGCATTCGCCAGCTCGACAAAATCTATCCGGCGCTGTTCGTGGTCGGTGTGTTCGGCACCATCGGATGCCTTGCTCTCGGTGCAATCGGCGCTGTCGCGGGACGCTTCGACTCCGTTCTCATTCCGATGCAGCATTTCGATCTGCAAACAGTGTTGTGGTTCGATCTCGAGCTGGTGCTGTTGCTGTCGCTCGGCGGCCAGCTTCTGCAAAGCATGGCGCTTCGTGCGCTCGATGTGGCGATGGTGGTCGCATTGACGTCCTATGGCTCGATCTTCTTCGGCCTCGTGGCCTCGCTCGTGATCCTCGGCGAGCGCCTGGCCGTGCAGGACATCATCGCCGCTGCCTTCCTGGTGACGGCGCTTGGGCTTTCGCTGTGGCCCGAGCGCCGGCGCCGGAAAGACAGTAATCCTGCCCGGCCGCGACGTTCGCGGAGCACGGTCGACTGTAAGTGACTATTTGGAGAAATGGTGAGCCCGGCCGCCCTTTTACTTTTCCGCTCGCCCGGATTGCTGCGCGAGGATCGCCCGCGCTGCCGTGACGAAGGCTTGTGCGGCCGGCGACAGGGTCCGGCCCTGATGCTGTAGTAGCGACACTGGGCGCGTGATGGCCGGCCGCACCAGAGGTTTTGCGATCAGCGTCGGAAACTCGTCGGCCGGCAGCATCGTTGTGGGAAGAATGGCAAGTCCCAGTCCCTGCGCCGTCATGGCGAGCGCCGTGTTGAATAGCGTCACTTCATAGGTTGGAGCCAGGCGCTTGCCCTGCGCGCCCAGTACCTGATCGATCTGCATGCGGATCCGTGTCTCGCGTCGCATCGCGATCGTCGGCAACTGCGCCAGTTCGTCCCATGTCAGCGAACGCCGCGCCACGAAGTCGGGGGTACGGCGGCCGATCGCGCTCAGCCGCCCGCGGGTCAGCGTCTCGATCGTCATCTCGGCGATCTCGCCTTCCACGCTGCCGATCGCGAACTCCGCATCGGTTGCGATCATGCGCGGCACGAGATCGTCGGCTGCGACGTCCCGCATGTCGATTTCGATATCAGGATAAGCTGCATGGAATTTCGCGAGAACCGCCGGCAGCAGCGCCGATGCGGCGCCGGCTGAAGCGACAAACGCGACGCGGCCGGCGCGAGCCGCCGCAAGGTCGCGCATGCGCCGCGATAGTCCTGATGCGTCGCTCAGCATGCGTTCGGCGGCATGAAAAGCCTCATTGGCCGCCAGCGTCGGCTGCACCGAACGCGTGGAGCGATCGAACAGCTTTACGCCGAGCTGCACTTCGAGCTGCTGGATCAGCAGGCTTGCCGCCGATTGGGTGATCCCCAGCTCGCGTGCGGCCCGCGTGATGCTGCGCGTGCGATACACGCCGGTGAAGGCTCGTAACTGTCGCAACGTGATATTCATAGGAAAAGCTCATGAATTGATGAATTCTTTCTGGCTTATCTTATAAGCAACCCTGCAATAAAGTGCACGCTGCGGAGGCGCGATGTCAGCGGCCATGCAAGGGGATGGGGAACGAGCATGAGGACTCAGGTATTGGTCGTGGGCGCGGGCCCCGTGGGATTGACCGCGGCTATGGATCTGGCCTCGCGCGGGATCGACGTCGTCGTCGCGGAGCTCCGCCACGCCGGCGATCCGCCCAGCGTTAAGTGCAACCACGTTTCGGCGCGCTCGATGGAAATCTTCCGCCGGCTGGGCGTGGCCGCAAAGCTGCGCGAGGCAGGGTTGCCCGCGGACTTCCCGAATGATTGCTCCTATCGGACCACGGCGACCGGCATCGAGCTCTGCCGCATCGATATTCCCTCCCGCTCGCTCCGCTACAGCGCAACCGGCGGTCCCGATACCTGGTGGCCGACGCCCGAGCCGCCACACCGGATCAACCAGATCTATCTCGAGCCGATCCTGTTCAGCCACGCCGCGGCCCAGCCGCGCATCACCATTCTGGCGCGTACGGAAATCGTGGCGATCGAACAGGGTGAAGACGGCGTGATCGCATTGGCCCGCGATCTCGATAGCGGGAGCTCGCTCCGCATCGAGGCCAGCTTTGTGATCGGGTGTGACGGCAGCCGTTCTCTCGTTCGCAAATCGATCGGTGCGAGCCTGTCCGGAACGCCGGTGATTCAGCGCGTGCAATCGACCTATATCGAAGCCCCGCGACTCAAGGAGCTGATGGGGTCGCACACGCCCGCCTGGATGGTGCTCTCGCTCAACCCGCGACGCTCGGGCACGACGGTTGCGATCGACGGTCAGGACCGCTGGCTGGTCCACAATCATCTGAGGCCCGAGGAGCCGGAGTTCGACTCGGTCGATCGCGATTGGGCCATCCGCGCCATCCTCGGCGTTGATGAGACCTTCGAATATCGCGTTCTCAGCAAGGAGGACTGGGTCGGACGCCGGCTGGTGGCCGATCGCTTCCGCGACCGCAGGGTCTTCATCTGCGGCGACGCAGCGCATTTGTGGATGCCCTATGCGGGCTACGGCATGAATGCGGGCATTGCCGATGCCGTCGATCTGTGTTGGCAATTGGCGGCGCATCTGAACGGGTGGGCGCCGGCTTCGATTCTCGATGCCTACGAGGCGGAGCGTCAGCCCATCACGGAACAGGTATCGCGCTTTGCGATGGACCATGCGATGAAGATGATGGCGCAGCGTGGCGGAGTGTCTGCGGAGATCGAGGATGACACGCCGCGCGGCCACGCGGCGCGCGCAGCGCTGGCGAGGGCGGCCTACGATCTCAATGTGCAGCAATACTGCTGTGCCGGACTGAATTTTGGCTATTACTACGATGCCTCGCCGATCATTGCCTATGACGGCGAAGCCCCTCCGCCCTATACGATGGGGAGCTTCACGGCTTCCACCGTCCCTGGCGCGCGTGCGCCGCATCTGTTCCTGCGCGACGGACGATCGCTTTACGACGCGTTCGGAGCCGGCTACACATTGTTGCGGCTCGACCGAACGATCGACGTGACACGATTGCTGTCCGCCGCGGAAGAGCGCGGCATGCCGCTCGCGCTTGTCGACATCGCGCCGGACGAGGCAAATGGTGCTTATGCCGAGAAGCTCTTGCTTGCGCGGCCCGACCAGCACATCGCCTGGCGCGGACAGATCGCGCCTGAAAATCCCCAAGCCTTGCTGGCGCGCATCACTGGCGCGGCGGCATAACCGGACATCGAACCGCCGGCCTGATGGCCGTTGGCCGCAAATATAAAAACGCATTGAGGAGGAGAACGTGTTTCATATTGCAAGGCGCCGCATTCTGGCCGTGCTGACCGCCGCGACTTTTGCCGCGTGGCCGCTGAAGGCAGCCGAAGCGGCCTATCCGGAGCAGTTGATCAAAATCATCGTCACGTTCCCACCCGGCGGCAGCGCCGATACCGTCATCCGGGCCCTCGAGCCGGTGGTCACTGCCGAACTCAAGCAGAGCCTGGTGATCGAGAACCGTGCCGGGGCCGGGGGCAACATCGGTATGGCCGCAGTCGCGCAGGCGAAGCCGGACGGCTACACGCTTGGCGTCGCGCCTGCCGGCGCGCTGACGGTGAATCCGCACGTCAATCCGTCGATGCCGTTCGATCCGAAGGGGCTCGCACCCATCACCCTGCTTGCGGAAATTCCCTTTGTGCTGGTGTCGTCGGCGGACGTGCCTGCGCGCACAGCGGCGGAGACGATCGCGCTCGCCAAGGCAAAGCCGGGTGGGCTGTCGATCGGACATGGCGGCAATTCGACGGCGATGCATCTGACGGCGGCGCTGTTCACGCAGAGGGCCGGGATCACCATGGAGCTGGTCCCGTATCGCGGGACCGCACCGGCGACGGTCGACGTCCTTGCGGGGCATGTCCCCTTCGCGGTGCTGGATATCCCCGCGTCAAGACAGCTGATCCTCGAGGGCAAGCTCAATCCGATCGGCGTTTCCTCGGCGCGCCGCCTTGCATCATTGCCCGACGTACCGACTCTTGCCGAGAGCGGCCTTGCGGGCTTCGAATCCGTGGGTTGGTTCGGACTCGTTGCTCCGCCCGGGGCGCCTGCCGACATCGTCGCCAGGCTGAACGAAGCCTTCGTGAAAGCCCTGAAGGATCCATCGGTGGTCGAGAAGATCCGGACCCTCGGCGCAGAGCCCGCGCCGACGTCGCCGGAGCAGTTCGGCCGCTTCATTCAGAGCGAAAGCGCGAAATGGGGCAAGCTCATTAGCGAGGCCGGCATCAAGGCGAACTGATTCATCACGATGGAAGCGCTGTTCTGCCATCCCGACGTGATGAATTCAGGGCGGCGCGAGATCACCGGTTCAAAGGTCGAGAACAAGGCGGCCTTCTTTCGACCCCGAGCAACAAATCATCATCGTTTCGCCTGAAGCGCGCTCGTCGTCCGTCAGGATCTGATCGTGATGATCGGGCGCACCTGCCAGAACCTTGGTCTCGCATTGCCCGCAGACACCCTGCTGACACGAGAAGGGTAGATCAAGGCCCTCCGCGAGCAGCGCATCGAGAATAGTTGTCCCCGGCGGCACCGGAACCGCACGCCCGCTTCGGGCCAGCACGACCGTGAAGCCATTATGGTTGCTTTCGACGGGCATCGCACCGAACCGTTCGAAACGAACGCGCTCTTCCGGGATGGCCTGTGCAGCTTCCCGAAACGCCGCAATCATCGATTCCGGACCGCAACAATAAAAGTGGGCTGCGGGATCGGACGACCCGATCAAAGCTGCGATGTCCAGCGGCTGGCTGGCTGTTCGGCTGCCCCAGAATCGAACCCGATCGCCGTGACGGGCAAGGGCTTCCGTAAAACCGGTATGGTTCGACCGCGTTGCATAATGCAGTTCCCAGGACATGCCATTGGCTGCGGCATGGTCCACCATGGTCATGATCGGCGTGATGCCGATCCCGCCAGCGACGAACA
Source organism: Bradyrhizobium lablabi (assembly GCF_018129385.1). Classification (GTDB taxonomy): domain Bacteria; phylum Pseudomonadota; class Alphaproteobacteria; order Rhizobiales; family Xanthobacteraceae; genus Bradyrhizobium; species Bradyrhizobium lablabi_C. The sequence goes on along the minus strand of NZ_JAFCLN010000016.1, from coordinate 42,313 downwards.
CCGAGTGAGTTGCGCCGAGGTCGAACGAAAAATGGTTTCGGGGTTCGCCCACCAACAGACGCGTGCCGACGCGGATCTCTTCGTGCAGGAAGCGTGAGCCACCACGGCTTGCGGGATCGCGCTTGACCGCAATGACGTAGCGGTCCGGCCGCAGCTCCCACAACGAGTATTGCCGTACAAGGCCGTTCGGCAGATGGACGTCGACGTGATCGCCCGGGCTCGCCGTGGGCAACGCGATGCCGGACCGGGAGACAAACTCATAGGCGTGCGTGTCTTCGGCCAGATAACGAATCGCGTCGACCCTTACTTCAAGGGGCATCAGTCTCCTCAAGGAAGAAGTTGCCGGCCTTGACCTCTATCATTTCCGCTCCATTTGTCCCCGCGCCGATCGGATCCTTGCCTTCTTCAACCGCCTTGATCTGCCGCGAGAGCAGCCGCCGCAGCATCACAATTCCCTTGTCGGTCGTGCCGAGCCGCTCTTCAGAATGGAAGGTGATGGGACCCTGACCAAACTGGGCTTCAAAATCGTCCGGGAACAGGCGGTGTTCTTCGTCCGTCATCTCGGTCCACAGCTTGCCATCGTGGTTCACGAGCCGGGATCGCCTTGTATAGAGCGGCTCAGCGCCGTTCGGCACCCGCGCGACGCCGAGCGAGCGATGCGACGTGTCGTCGGCCGGCACCAGCCAGGCCACTTCGCGCCCCTTGCCCGATGTCATCTCGATGGACGGCACGATGCGGACGTTGGGCAGCAAGACCTGCGTGATCCTTCGAAATGTCCGTCCGTTGATATCGCGGATCGAATTGGTCGCGACGCCGTGGTCGAGGTAATCCCAATCGACTTTGGGCAGCACGCCCAGCTCCTCGCGAAACTGAACGCCGCTGAAGCGTGCGTGCAGGATCACGACATGGAACGGATCCATGACGTTCTCGTAATTCTGGAGCCAGTTGTAGGGGACATTCGGATTGGCGGCGTTGCGCCCGCCGCCGACATAGAAGCTGTCGCGATCCTGTTCGAGGTGTTCGTCGTCGCCAAGATTTTCGAGCGTGTCGTAACGCGGAAGCGGCGGCTTGCGGTCGAGTGGCCCCATATAGGCGAACACGAGGCCGTAACGTTCCTCGACGGGGTACCAGGGCTGGCGCGCCTTGTCGCGGTGAAGGCCACCTTCAGGCTCGCACGGCTGTTCAAGACAGTGCCCTTCCACGTCGAAGAGCCAGCCGTGATAGCAGCAGCGAATTCCGGACTCTTCGACCTTGCCGTAATAGAGCGTGGTGCCGCGATGGCAGCAACGGGCATGCAACAGGCCGGCGCGTCCTTTGCCGTCGCGGAACAGGATGAGGTCCTCGCCCAGCACCCGCACGCGCTGGGGCACCGCCGTCACCGTGTCCGATACGCCGACCGGATGCCAGTAACGGCGCAGAAACTCGCCGCCCGGCGTGCCTGGGCCGACACGGGTGAGCGATTCATCGAACGTGCCTGGTGGCTTGCCGTATCCTCCGCCGTCGATCTGCCGCCCGGAAGGTTTCGCGGTCGTCATGCTCATGCTCATCTCCAGAAGGCTCTGCGGCCTGAGTTTGGCCGCACGAGAAATGCTTGTCTCAAGTCACTATTGATAGATCTCGCGCGCCAGGCGCAGCATCTCGTCTTGCCGATCTGCGCTCGAAGTGCCGAGAGGTTTTGAGCAAGGCGCCGCCAAACCGGCCACTTCCGGCATCGGCTTGCCGTTCACCGTTGTGTAGCCGCCGCGGGCAAAGATCTGCTGGGCCTCATCGCTGAGGTAAAAATTCATCAACAGGCGCGCCGCGTTGGGATGTGGCGCATCCTTCAGCATTGTCAGATCGAAGCGGACGTAGGGGCAGCCTTCCTCGGGCGCGACGAACCTCACGGGAAGCCCTTTGATGGCGACGTAGTAGGGGAGAACCTCGGGAACAAGCAGCGGGTATTCGCCGTGCGTTACGCGCCGCTCGGCATTGCGGATGTCCCGAACAAAGGCAGGCTTCTGCTTGGCAAACTCCCGATGAAAATCCGCCCCCAGCTTGTCGGTAAGCACGAAAAAAAGGATCGAGCCGCCGCCCAACGCACGCATGTCGTCGGCCAGGATCTTGTTCTGCCATTTCGGATCAAGAAGGTCGCGCCAGCTCTTTGGCTCGTCGCCGGGTTTGACGAGGTTGTTATTCACCAGGATGCCGTAGCTCAGCGTGTTCGAACTAAGGCGCGTCCCGTCGGCGACATACGGGGGCACGACATTCTTTGCATTCGGAATGTCGCCATAGGGCTGAAAGGCGCCCTCCGCAGCCATCCGTTCGGTCGGCGTGCTGCCGTTGTAATGCACGTCACCCACGGCCCGTCCTGCGCTCTGCTCGACGCGGATGCGTTCGAGGATTTCGCTGGCGCGTCCTTCAAGGACATCAATGCGGATTCCGTAGCGCTGCTTGAACAGGTTGTTGATCTCGGTGACTGGCGGGGCGCCCGGCGCCGCGCTGTAGATCGTGACCGAGCCTTCTTTCTTGGCATTGGCGACGACTGCATCCCAGTCAGGGGTCTGCGATTGTGCGGGCTTCGAAACGGCGGTTGCAGCGATGACCAAGACGGCGATGGACGAAGCGATCCATCTCCAACGCGCGCGAGATCTGCACGCAGTGACGTCCAACCGCTCGCCCATATGCGTCTCCCTTACGATTATTATAAACGTGATTTAGTTGCGTTTCGCAAGTTTTGAAATCGCTGTCAAGGGCGTGTATGTAGAATGGCGTCGCGCACAGTTGACGATTCCGCGTGCGTTATGCTCGCCCCTTCGTGGGGCTCTTAAAGATGCCTTTGGGGGGGACAGCTACGCGTGACAAAGGTCAGGAAACGCGAGAGAAAGGCTCACGAAAACATCGAGCCGAAAAAGATGAAGACTGAAGCAGGCTACGATCCTTCGTTGCCGCTTGAGCGATGGATATCTTATCGCTTCGGTCTGATTTTAAGTCGCGTCGGCAAGTTCACGGCCGATATGTACAGAACCAAACATCAGTTGAGCCAGCCGGCCTGGCGATCGCTTGCCGTCATTGCCCGCTATGAGCCACTCTCGGCGAAGGAGCTTGCGGGGCGCACGTCGTCTGACCCGTTCAAGGTCGCGCGCGCGCTCGAAGCGCTGACCACACAGGGGCTGATCGAGCGCGATGCCGATCCAAGCGACCGGCGCAAGGCTCGCCTCAGGCTGACCAGGAAGGGCTGGGTCGTCTATCGCGACGTCGAGCGTTTGTCACAGCGCGTCGAACTCTATTTGAGAGAAACGCTCCATCCCGACGACCTGCGACGGCTGGAAAAGACCATAGATATTCTGGACGGGCGAGTGGCGGAGCTCATGGATCGTTTCAAGTGGCAGGATTTGATGGGTGACTGAGCGCCTGGGCTAGAGCACCTTGCCTCAGATCGGATTTGATCCCGCCGATCGGCTGCCTTCGGCTTCGACAATTCAGTTGTCGATAAATTCCTTCCAGCTCCGGCTCCTGACGCGATCCTCGAGCCGGTGGTCCAGCTTGTCGAGGAGATGCCGAAGCCCGGCGAGCTCGGTCGCGCTGAGCCCATTGGTAATCTCCCGTTCGACCCGAACAGAAAATTTCTCGATATCCTTGTAAATCTTTCGGCCTTCCCGGGTGAGGCCGAGGCTTGCGCGACGGCGGTCGGCCTTGTCGACGCCACGACGGATAAGGCCGCGGCGGACAAGCAGTTCGATGGCGCGGGCAACCTTCGAGGGATCCGACGACGTTAGTGCGCCGAGCTGTGCTGCGGTGAGTGGCTGATGCCGGGCGATCACCGCAAGACTTCGCCATGCCGGCATCGTCAGATCGTGGCGGCTCACGTACATCTGCGCGATGTAATTGCCCAAATGGGCCGCGATGCGGCTGAAGCGATAGCCGATCCAGTGCTCGAGCGGCGGCGGCGAATGTTTGCTTTTCATGGAGAGAAATATCTCAGCAAAGAGTCGTCGGAACTATAGAGCTCTCCATAAGGTGACTCAACGAACGGCACGGTTGGTCGCGTTGCGCATTGACCTATCTCAATAATACTTGCATAATGAAACTAATTCTAAATTGTGCAGCGCACGATAAAAGCAGGGAGATGTTCATGTCCAAGGCAACGGATGGCCATGATCTCACACGCGTCGGTCCTGGTACGGTGATGGGCGAAATGATGCGGCAATACTGGATTCCGGCCGCAGCCTCATCCGAATTGAAGCCGGACGGCGATCCGATGCGGCTCATGCTGCTTGGCGAAGCCCTGATTGCGTTTCGCGACAGTTCTGGTCGGGTGGGGGTGCTCGACCATCGCTGTCCTCACCGCTGCGCGTCGCTGTTCCTGGGCCGGAACGAGGAAAACGGCATCCGTTGTGTTTACCACGGCTGGAAGTTCGACGTGGACGGCCGCTGCCTTGAAATGCCGAACGTGCCTCCACCGCAGGACTTCAAGGAGAAGGTTCGGGCCAAGAGCTACAAGGTGCGGGAGCAGGCCGGGCTCATCTGGGTTTACATGGGAGCCAGGGCCGAACCGCCTCCAATGCCCATGTTGGAAGCCTTGTACGTTCCCGAACAGGATCTGACCTTTACGCTGCTGCAACGGGAAGCCAATTGGCTCCAGGGGCTGGAGGGCGATATCGATACCTCGCACTTCGGCTTCCTGCACGCAGGTCACGTCAAAGCCGAAGATTTCGAGGAAGGGCATCCGGCCCGCCACACGGTGGCGAACCGCGCGCCGGAATATAAGGTCGGCGATACCGAATGGGGCACGATGTACGGAGCTTATCGGCCCGAATCGGACGGGCGCATGCATTGGCGCATGGCGCATTTCTGCCTGCCGTTCTGGACGCAGACTCCCAACGCGGATTTTGCCGACCATGTCGTGGCGAAAGCGTGGGTGCCGATGGACGACACACATACGATGCTGATCTCGATTTACGGCGGCAAGGCCAAGGGGGCGACCTATTCGTCTTCGAAGCTGAAGTCGGGCTCGGGCATCAGTGGCGCGGATCCGCTGGTCTACCTGCCCAATACGACGGACTGGTTCGGGCGCTGGAGGCCCGTGCAGAACCTCCGCAACGATTGGGAGATCGATCGCGAGGCGCAGCGCACAAATCGCGTCTATACCGGCATTCGCAACATCGTGATGCAGGATCAAGCGGTCACCGAAAGCATGGGTCCGATCGTCGACCATACGATGGAGCATCTCGCTCCGAGCGACATCATGATCTCGCGCACGAGGCGGCGTTTGTTGACGGTTGCGCGTGGGTTCGCCGAGAAAGGGATTGTGCCTCCCGGCGTTGACGATACGGAAGTGTTCTGGAATGCCCGCGCCGGATCGTTTTATGCCGACGGCAAGATTGACTGGCTGGAGGCCTACGATCAGCAACTCAAGAGCGCCATCCGCTGGCCCGCGTCGGGCCAGCAAGCCGCGGAGTAGGGGCCATGTCCTCGGATCTCCCGGTCAAGACGGCGCTTATCACGCGACGGGCCGCCCTGCTGGGGCTGGCCGCCGGAACGGCGGCGCTGTCAGCCTCGCGGTCGGCGCGCGCGGAAGACGAGTGGGGCAAGCTCGTTGCGGCGGCCAGGAAGGAGGGGCGTGTTGTTCTCTACAGCGCGTTCGTCGGCCTTGCCACGCACCAGGCCCTCAAGAAGGAATTCGAGGCATCCTACGGCATAACGGTCGATATATTGGAAGCCAGGGCAAGCGAGGTGCGGGAGCGGATCCGCATCGAGCAAGCGGCAGGGCGGTTTGCGGCAGACGTGTCCGAAAACGGGCGCACGACGACGACCCTTCAGATGGAACAGGATCGTGTCTTCGATCCCTATGGGCCGCTTCCGAGCCTTGGGCATTTCAAGCCGGAATTTCGCGGCGACGACATCCGGCTTCCGGTGTTTGCCATCGTCTACGGCATTCTCGCCAACACGCAACTCGTCAAGGCTGGCGAAGAACCGAAGAGTTGGCTTGATCTCGCCGATCCACGCTGGAAGGGCAAGATATTGAGCGACGACTTCCGTGCGCTGGGCGGCGGAGGCGTGCTGTTTTATGTACTCCAGGAGAAGTTTGGACGCGACTTCATGGAGAAGCTCGCCAAGCAGGACCTGAAGTTCAGCCGCGAGATTCCTGCAAACGAGCGGCGGCTCGCGCGTGGAGAGTATCCGCTCTATATCCCGCAGAACCTGACTTCGATACGCGATCTCAAGGGGCTTCCCGTCAAGTTCCTGACGCCGAGTGAAGGGTTGCCCTATATCGGCTACGATCTGGCGCTGCTCAAGAATGCCCCGCATCCGAATGCGGCGCGTCTGCTCATGGAATATTATCTGGGCCAGAAGATGCAAAAGAGCTTCGCGGATCTCGGCCTGCTGCCTGTGACGTCCAGGGAATTGCCTGGGGTCGATCCGGCCATGGCTGAACTTGAAAAGGGCAAGCTGCTCGGTACGACCGATGCCGCGAAAATGGACAAGATGCTCGTGCTTGCGCGCGAGATGTATCCTTAAGTTGCCGTCTGGCGTGGGTTGCCTGGGTGGCGCCCCGCACAGATGCAAGATCCGCGTGGAGAGTTCGCAATGCAAGACCCGCAAGCGGCAGGTCCGTCAATCGGATTACAGAACGCAATCGATTGCGATCTGCACCCTGCCGTGCCGTCAATGGCAGTGCTGCTTCCCTATCTGGACGAATATTGGCGCGAGATGGTTTCCGTCCGCGCGTTGGACCGTCTCAACCTGAGCCTCACGAGTTACCCGCAAAACGCTCCTCTTTCCTGCCGGCCGGACTGGATGCCGGCGGACGGGACGAAGGCCGGCGCGTCGCTCGCGATGATGCAGCGCCATGTGATCGACCGATACAAACTCCGCTTCGGCATCCTCAACTGCCTTTACGGTGCGCAGGTCTTTCACAGCGAGGATATGGCAGCTGCGTTCTGTCGCGCCACCAACGATTGGATCAGGGACGAATGGCTTGGTCGCGACGCGCGGCTGCGGGCGTCGATCGTGATTCCCGCCCACAATACGGAACTTGCGGTGCAGGAGATCGAGCGCCGCGCCAATGATTTCCGCTTTGTTCAGGTGTTGATGCTGGTGTCCGGCGAGGTGACGCTGGGCCGGCGGCAGCTTTGGCCGATCTACAGGCTGGCCGAACAGCTGAAGCTTCCCATCGGCATCCACGCCGGCAGCGCTTACCGTTACGCGCCGACCGCTGTCGGCTGGCCGTCCTATTATGTTGAAGACTACATCGCCCAATCCGCTGCCTTCGAGAACCAACTCCAGAGCATGATCTCCGAAGGCGTCTTCGCCAAATTTCCTGACCTGAAGGTTGTGGCGATCGAATCCGGTCTGACATGGCTGAGCGGATTTATCTGGCGGGCCGATAAGACCTGGAAAGGCGTTCGGGCCGAGGTCCCCTGGGTAACGAGGGCGCCGTCGGAGATATTAAGAGATCACGTTCGGCTTACGGCACAACCTATCGACGCAGCCGACGAGCGCGAAGCCATCTTGCGGCTGGTCGACCATCTCAAGTCGGACAGGTTGTTCCTGTTTTCCACCGACTATCCGCACTGGCAATTCGACGAGGATAACGCGTTGCCGGCTGGTCTGCCTGACGCCTTGGCCCGGAACATCCTATTCGACAATGCGCTGGCCACATACCCGCGGCTGTCGAAGGCAGATCAGCCCATGGAGGTTGCCCGATGAGCATCATGGATCTGGATCGGAAGAGTCCGGCGAAGCACAGACTTCAGGTCATCGACTGCGACATTCATCCCGCGATGACGTCCTGGAAGGAAATCCATCCCTACCTCGAAAAGCGCTGGATCGATCATCTTGCGGTCTACGGCAGCCATTTGCGGCATGCATTTTCCGAAGCGCTGTCGCATCCGCGCATGTCGCCGGACGCTGCCAGGGTTGATGCGTATCCGGAAGAGGGCGGGCCGCCGGGTTCGAGCCTCGATCTGATGAGGAAACAGCATCTCGATCCGAACGGTGTCGAGGTCGGGATGCTGATTCCTCTCCGCTGGAATCCCGGCAGCCAGAGAAATCTCGACTTCGGGGCCGCGCTGACGAGGGCCATGAACACCTGGCAGGTGGAACGCTGGGTGAAGCAGGACCCGCGGCTTCGCGCCTCCGTGCTCGTTGCGCAGGAAGATACTGATGCCTCGGTTGCCGAAATCGACGCGCGTGGGGGCGATCCGAATTTCACGCAGATCCTGCTGCTGCCGCGGACCGACGAGCCGCTGGGACGGCGACGTTACTGGCCGATTTTTGAAGCCGCTGTCCGCAATAATCTTCCGATCACTGTCCATGTCGGGGGCACGAACGGCCATCCTTCTACAGGCGGCGGCTGGGGCTCCTATTACATGGAGGAGCACCACATGGTCGCCCAGGCCATGCAGGCCGTGATGGCAAGCCTCGTTTTTGAGGGTGTGTTCGAACGGTTTCCGCAGTTGCGCGTCGTGATCATGGAAGGCGGCCTTGGCTGGATACCCTCACTGAGTGCCCGAATGGACAAGCATTGGAACAGGCTCCGAAGCGAGGTCCCACACGTGAAGCGGCCGCCGTCCGAATACGTGCGGCAGCATGTCTGGTTCACAACCCAGCCGATGGAGGAGCCGGGAAGTGCTGCGGCCCTGCTCGACTTGTTCGATCGGATAGGCTGGGATCGACTGCTGTTCGCAACGGACTATCCCCACTGGGATTATGATGATCCCCGCTATTCCTTCAAAGCAAATCTGACCGAGGCGCAGCGCCAGCAGATTCTGTACGGCAATGCGCGCCGTTTCTACGGGTTCGACAAGTGACCCGTCACGTCGTTGCCACCGTCGATCAGGTGCCACCCGGACAGCGGCTTCTCGTGACGGTCGCAGGCCGCGAAATCGGCATATTCAATATCGACGGCGAATTTTTTGCCGTCGGCAATCGATGTCCGCACAACGGCGCATCGCTGTGCAAGGGAAGGATCGTCGGCCTGGTCGAGGCCAGCCAGCCGGGTTCGTACCAGTTCAGCCGCAAGGGCGAGTTCCTGCGCTGTCCATGGCACGGCTGGGAGTTCGACCTGCGCACCGGAAAGTCATGGTGTGAGCCTGACCGCACGAAGGTGCGAAGCTACGAATTGAAAGTCGAGGCGGGAGAAACTTTGGTCGAGGGGGATCTGCGGGCCGAGACGTTCCCGGTATCCGTCGAAAAAGAATACGTCGTGCTCGAATTGTAGCGCGGCCAGGAAACAAGAATTTGTAGGGAGGGATTTTCGATGATCAAGGCGTTCAAGGCGCTGGCTCTGGTTTGCGCCGTATGGGTTATGAGCCCGGCGCATGCGGAAGAGCCTTGGAATGCCGTGGTCGAAGCCGCCAAGAAGGAAGGCAAGGTCGTGGTCTACAACATGACCTTGGGCGCGCCTTACTTCGTCGCGGTCATCAAGTCCTTCGAAGCCAAATATGGCATCTCGGTCGAGAGCCTCGACCTGCGGGCAAGCGAACTGGCGGAACGGATCCGGACCGAGCAATCGGCCGGGCGTTACCTCGGCGACGTCGAGATGATCGCGACGACGATGATCGAGGAGCAACTCCAGAACGGCGACTACATTCAAAAGCTGCCTCCGATCCCGAACGCGGCGAACCTTCGTCCGCCGTTTCGAGCCAGCGAATTCGCGGTGCCTGCCTTCGTGCAGCCGATGGGGATACTGATCAATACCCGGATGGTCTCCGAGAAGGACCTGCCGAAGAGCTGGAACGACCTCAACGATCCGAAGTGGAAGGGCAAAATCCTTTCCGACGACATGAGACCGCTTGGCAGCGGCAACACCATGTTCGCGATTCTACAGAAGCATATAGGTCCCGAATTCAACGAAAAGCTGGCCGAGCAGAAGCCCGTCTTCAGCCGTGACATGCGGAATGATGCCCGCCGCGTCGCGCGGGGCGAGTACCCGATCTACGTGCCGCAGATCTTTGCCTTCGCGTCCGATCTCAAGGGTCTTCCGGTCAAGGTCGTCATACCGGAAGAGGGCGCGCCTTATGCCGAGATGGATTTTGCCGTCTTGAAAAACGCGCCGCATCCCAACGCGGCTCGTCTCTTCATCCAGCATTTCCTGTCCACGGAAGCGCAGCTCATCTACGCCAATGCATGGATGCTGCCTGTCGTTAAAGGGGTGGCCGAGCAGGCAAATCCCGACGCGCAGCCGTTCGCGAATGCCAAGTTGATCGGTCCGGCCAAACTCGCCGAGAGGCCTTCAATGATGTCGCTGGCCAAGAAGCTTTATCCGTAAGCAGATCATGACCGTCTCAGCCGAAGAACGCATAGACCGATTCAACAAGGCCGGAATGCCCGTCCGCGCTTCGACGTGGCGGCGATCTCGGCCTCCGATTCTGCGCGGCCCGGCGATTGCCGTCATCGCACTCGTCGTCATCCTCGGCTTTCTTTCGGTCTATCCGCTGTCCATGCTGCTCTACGGCAGCCTGCATTCGACGCCGCCGGGCATGGCGGGTACGTTCAATCTGGACGGATATCAGGAGGTAATGACCCGGCAAAACCTGATCACGCTGCTCAATACGGTCGGAATATCGCTCGCCAAGACCATTCCGTCCGTGGTGATCGCGGTTGTGCTCGCCTGGATCCTGGCGCGGACGGACACGCCGTTTCGCGGCACGCTGGAAGTCCTGATCACGCTGCCATTCTTCATTCCTCCAATCCTGACCGCGATGGCCTGGGGTATGCTGGGCAACCCACAGGTCGGGCTGCTCAATCAGCTCTTTCAATGGGCGACCGGGTCGAGCAGCGCGCCGATCAATGTCTATTCGTACGGGGGTGTGGTCTGGCACATGATGCAGTACTCGGTGCCATTTCTCTTCCTGCTGATCGTCGATGCGTTCAGGGCGATGGACCCGAGCCTGGAAGAGGCTGCCCGGATGTGCGGCGCGGCGCGCTGGCGGACCTTCCGCACCATAACCCTCCAGCTCATGCTGCCTGCGCTGACGGGCGCAGCGATCCTCAGCTTTATCCGAGGCATCGAAAATTTCGAGTCACCACTCTTCTTTGGGTCGCCGGCCGGCATCCGGGTCATCACGACGGACATTTACGATTCGATCAATCAACGTTCGCCGCCGCAATATCAATATGCGACCGCAGCCAGCTTTGTCATCATGGTGCTGTTGTTCCTCATCGTGCTGTTGCAGTGGAAGTTGCTTCGCGGCCGCAGCTTCACGACGGTAACAGGCAAGGGATACTCTCCGGGAGTCATCAAACTCGGAAAGTGGCGCTGGGCGACCTTCGCCTTTTGCGTGAGCTTCTTCTTCCTGACGGTCGTCCTTCCCATCGGACAGCTCTTCATAGGGTCATTCTTCAAATTCTTCGGATTCTATCAGTGGGACATGCTGACGCTGGATCATTATCGCGCCGTATTCGGTAGTAGCGAGTTCTGGCGGGGGCTCGGCAACACGATGTATCTGGGTTTGGCTGGTGCGTCCCTGACGATGGTCCTGGGCGGTGTCGTCGCCTATGTGTCGGTGCGGACGAAGTGGCGCGGTCGTCTGCTGATCGATGCAATGGCGTGGTTGCCCTGGATGATGCCGGGCATCGTGCTCGGTGTCGGATTCCTGTGGGGCTTCGCGCTGCTGCCTCATGCGATTCCGATTTACGGCACGATCTGGGCTCTCCTGCTCGCCTATATCTCGCTTGGCACCCCTCTGTCCGTTCGTGTCATGTCAAGCTCTTATGCGCAGCTGTCGTACGATCTCGAGGAATGCTCTCGCGTCCACGGTGCGAACTGGCTGCAAACCATGTGGCGCGTCGTGATCGCACTGGCATGGCCGTCCTTCGCGATCGGATGGGTCCTCATCTTCTTCGGGATCATGCGAGAGCTCAGCGCCTCGGTCCTGCTCTACTCGGTCGGATCGGAAGTGCTTTCCGTGGTGTTGCTGAAGCTGTGGGCGAACGGAAACGCCGAGCAGGTGAGTGTCATCGGATTGATCATGATGGCGCTCGTGCTGATCTTCCGTTGGGTGCAATTGAAAATCATGAAATCTCAACTCGGCACGTTGAGAGCTTAAGGGGATGCCGTGATGTCCAGCGTTACCCTCGAAAACATCAGCAAGAGTTTTGGCGACTTCAACGCGGTAAGCGGCGTCGATCTTCGGGTCAGCGAAGGCGAATTCGTGACCTTGCTGGGGCCCTCGGGCTGCGGAAAGACGACCACCCTGCGTATGGTCGCCGGGCTCGAGCAGAATACGGGGGGACGCATCAGCATCGGCAGCGACGTCGTGAGCGACGCCGCTCGCGGGCTCTTTGTCCCTTCAGAGCGGCGGCAACTCGGAATGGTGTTCCAGTCCTATGCCATCTGGCCGCACCTGACGGTGTTCGAGAATGTGGCATATCCGTTGCGCGTTCGTCGCCGCCCTTCAGCGGAAATAGGAGAGCGCGTTTCGAAAGCCTTGCTGCTTGTCGAGATGGAAGGTTTTGCCCAGCGGCCTGCGCCTGCGCTGTCCGGGGGCCAGCAGCAGCGTGTGGCGATCGCGCGCGCGCTCGTTTCCGAGCCCAAGGTTTTGTTGCTCGACGAACCGTTGAGCAATCTGGACGCAAAACTCCGTCTGCAAATGGGCGAGGAGTTTCGCGCGATCCAGAAGCGGCTCGGTATGACGACGATCTACGTAACCCACGACCAGTCCGAGGCGATGGCGTTGTCGGATCGTGTGGTCGTGATGGAGCGGGGCAAGATCCAGCAGATCGGCGCTCCGGAGGAAATCTATCGATTTCCAACCAAGAGAACGGTGGCCGCGTTCTTTGGAACACCCAATCTGCTCGACGCCGAAGTCGAAGGCTGTGAGCGGCTGGACGGGAGGCGCGTGCGGCTCGATGTCGTCGGAAAGGGCTGGCGCGGGTCGTGCGAAGCGGCCGATGAGGCAAGACCTGGAGAAGTGGTCACGGTCATGGTGCGTCCTGAGGATACTCGTATCGTCATGGCCGATTCCGGCGCCGGCGAGCAGGAACTCAAATGGTCCGGACATATCGCTCACACGACCTACCGCGGAGCAATCCGATCGGTCGTGGTCCAGACGGAGAACGGCAGGCTGACCGTCGATGCAGCGGCCTCCTGTAACTATGCCATAGGCGACAATGTTAACGTGGTCGCCCACCGGCGTGCGGCATGGGCCATTAGAAAGGACGAGGCTCTTATCTAGATGTGAGCTTTCAGGAGGTTGTCCATTCGGTCCTGACCGAGGAAGCTGAGGTTGCTGAAGCTTCAGATTCCGGGGAGAACCGAATGGACACCCATAAGAATGCGCCTCTGACGCCGAAAGGTCGAGAGGCGATGGTGCGGATTGTGATCGAGAGCGGCATGACGAAGGCCGCCGCCGCCCGCCAGTTCAACACCACGGCGAAGACGGTCGCCAAATGGGTCGAACGCTTCCGCGCGGAAGGTGTGGATGGATTGCGGGATCGCTCCTCAAAACCTCATTCATTGCCGAGCCAAACCCCGCCTGCCACGTGCGCGGAGGTCGAGGCGTTGCGCCGGCAGCGCCACACCGGCAAGCATATTGCTGCTCAGGTTGGGGTGTCGGCGGCGACCGTCAGCCGGATCCTGCGGCGGTTGGGCCTCAACAAGCTGTCAGCGCTGGAGCCAGCCGAGCCGATCCGGCGGTATCAGCGCGAAAAGGCGGACGAGCTGATCCACATCGACATCAAAAAGCTCGGCAAGTTCAACCGGATCGGCCATCGCATCACCGGCGATCGAACCGGCCAGAGCAATCTGCGTTCTCGCGGCAAAGGACCGGGCTGGGAATACGTGCATGTCTGTATCGACGATGCTTCCCGCATCGCCTTCAGCCAGGTCATGAGGAACGAGAAAAGGGGATGCGCCATCGCCTTCCTCAAGGCGGCCGTTGCCTACTATGCAAGCCTCGGCGTGACGGTCGAGCGTGTCATGACCGACAACGGCTCGTGTTACAAATCCTTCGCCTTCCAGAAGGCCTGCAAGCGTCTTGGCCTCAAGCAAATCCGCACCAAGCCGTACACGCCCAAGACCAACGGCAAGGCTGAGCGCTTCATTCAGACCAGTCTGCGCGAGTGGGCCTATGCGCAGGCCTACAACACCTCAAAAGAACGCGCCGCCGAGTTGCCAAGATGGCTGCATCGCTACAATTGGCATCGCCCTCATGGCAGTCTAGATTCAAAGCCACCGATCAGCAGGCTCGGCTTGGCCGGGAACAACCTCCTGAGGCTCCACATCTAGAGCGGGATGACTTTTCTTCGAATCGTCATCCCGATCTATCTTTTTTGTTTTGAGCATGATCTTTTTCGGAAAACCGGTACCCACTTTTCCGGATCATGCTCTAGACCGCAGCTTCCTATCTGAGGCGCATCGTGGCTGACGTATATCGCCAATGAGACTCGCATTGCCGCGTTCTATCATCACTCAGCTAAAATCAAGCGCCGGCAAAGTGCGTCCATAGCGCCATTCGGGCAAGCTCAGTCAGCCGCGGCCTTGTTGGAGTTGCAGCTCTTCGTCGATCGCAGCAGGCGACGAAAGGGAGCGTACCAGGGATGATTTGACGCTGGCTACGTGATCACGCATCAGCATTTCCGCTCGCCAGGGCTCGCGGCCAAAGATCGCCTCGAAGATGCGGTGGTGATCGTCGTGACGGCGACGAACGTCGCGTTCCTCGAACGCCACGATGTACCGCGGTGACGACACTGGCACCTGCTGGCATAGATAGACCGTTTCGTTGAGGAGCCGCGATCCGGCCGATCCGTGGATCGTTTCGTGGAAGCAAGCATTGATGCGACTATATTGCGCGCGATGGTCGTCCGTGATCTGACCGTTGCGAAGCAGATCGTCGCCGTCGCGCAGCGCCTGTTGAAGGGTTGCGATCTCGCTGACGTTCAGCCCGCGCTCGGCGCTCAGCCGCGCCGCCAGCCCCTCCAGCACGGCACGAACCTCATAGGCACTGATCACCTCGCTGATCGAGAATTCCCGCAGCGTGTAGCCTCGGTTCGGCGTGTAATCGAGCAGGCCTTCGGATGCCAATTTCTGGAGGGCTGCGCGAACCGGGGTGCGCGAGACCCCCAATCGCGAGGTCAATTTCACCTCATGCAGGCGTTCGCCCGCCTGAAATTCGCCCGCAAGAACCGCCGCACGCAACCTTTCGACCACGGATTCGAACCGGGTCGAGGAGGGAGCCTCCGATAGACGCAGCTTGGTCATTTTAGCTCGGCTTCAAATAATTGTATACATCTTGGGACGGGTAAGGCCATTCCATCAGTTGTTACAGCGAGGAATATCGTCATTGTCTTTTTGTGTTCCAATAAATGTATACATTATTTTGACTCTCGCGGCAAATGTATTGCAAACTGTCGTCGACCAGCGGTCGATCGGGAACGTCGGCGGGGTAGCCCGCACCCCCGCCGACGGACCGACCTGATGGATCACCCGCACCTCCATGAGTCGAAAGGACGTGTCTGCATGAATCTCGGTGTCAATCATCCCAGGGCCGCCATCGTCGCGATCGATCTGCATCGTGGCCATCTCGACATGGAAGTCGCGACCATGCCGACCTCGCCGGAGATTGCGAGACAAGTGATCGCAGCCAACAAGCGCCTGTTCGACTGGGCGCGCGGCGTGAGCATACCGGTCATTCATCTGTTGACGCAGTATCGCGACGTCACGGAAATCGCCTCCAATCCGTTCTGGCGCACGCGCGCCGAAGACCCCACAGCCACGCGCAAGAACGTCCTGCGCCACAACATCGCGGGCATGCCGGGCGTTGCGATCATCCCGGAGCTTTATGATCGGCAACGCGACTTCGTCGTCGATACCAAGAAGCGCTATGACTGCTTCCTCGGAACCGACCTCGAGTTCACGTTGCGGGCGCACGGCGTCAACACGCTGTTGATCACCGGGGTAAACACCAATTCCTGCGTGCTCGCGACGACGGCCGCGGCCAACGTGCGCGACTACGCCGTGATTGTCGTGCAGGATTGCGTTGAGACGATGGACGGAGCGGCGCTGCACGAGGCTGGCCTGCTCTGCATCAAGACCGCGTTCGGCTTTGTTCTTAATACGGCCGAGATCATGTCGCTCGGCGTCTTCACGTCGGCAGACAAGAGCGCTGCCTAGGAAGCCGCGATGGAGTCGTGTCCGCGTCCGCCTGATCGCCCTCTTTCGATCTTGATTTCCGTAACGATGCCGATTGAGGCGTAACCGTCCATGCAGATAGACATTCATAGCCACGTCATTCCCGATCGCATTGTTGCGGCAATTGCGGCCAATCCCAAGCGCTTCCGGGCGCGCGTCGAAGGAGAGGGCTCCGCACGCAAGATCATTCACGATCAGGGATATGTTTATCCGCTGTTCGAGGAGTTTCGCCAGGTCGAAGCCAAGCTCGATTCCATGGATCGCAAGGGTATCGATATATCCGTGATCTCGCCGGCGCCGCCGATGTTCTATTACTGGGCCGACGCCGATCTGGCGCTCGAAGTCGCGGGCCTCGTCAATGACGGTGTTGCCGACATGGTCGGCGCCCGGCCCGAACGGTTGCGCGGCATGGCGACGGTGCCGATGCAGCATCCCGATGCCGCTGTGGCCGAGCTGGAACGCGTGGTCCGCAATTTTGGCTTCAAGGCGGTCGAGATCGGTACCTCCATCGAAGGCGCGCAGCTTGCCGAGGAGCGTTTTCGTCCGCTGCTCCGGCGGGCCTCCGAGCTCAACGTGTTCGTGTTCGCGCATCCGTATTACGTGGGCGCCAAGGCGGGCCTCGAAAACTATTACCTCACCAATCTGATCGGCAATCCGCTCGACACCACGGTGATGCTCGCCAACCTCATGTTTTCCGGCCGTCTCGACGAGTTGCCGGACTTGAAGATCGTGCTGGCGCATGGCGGCGGCTTCATTCCCTACCAGATCGGGCGGCTGGTCCATGGGCATGCGGTGCGCAGCGAGACCAATGCTATCAGCAAATCTTCACCGAAGGACCTGCTGAAGCGGATCTATTTCGATAGCCTCGTTTTCGAGCCCCAGGCGCTGCGCTATTTGATCGATCTCGTCGGCGCGGATCACGTCTGCATTGGGACCGATGCGCCGTTCGACATGGCCGATAATGATCCCAAGGCCACGATCGATGCTGTGCCCGGAATGACGCCGCTGGAGCGTCAATGTGTCTGCTGCGGGACCGCGCTCAAGCTGTTGTGCGAGGGTTGAACAAGGGAGGGAAAGACGATGACCGAATTGGTCGGCAAGAGTGTCCGCGGCCGGTTGCCCTACACCCCGATCCATCGCAGGCCTGCGCTCAAACTCCCCAACAATGCGCGGGTGGCGGTGTGGACCATCGTCAATGTCGAGAACTGGAGCCCGACCAGCGCGATGCCGCGCGCGGTGCTGCCACCGCCGATGGGACAGCCGCTGCTTCCGGACGTTCCGAACTGGGCCTGGCACGAATATGGAATGCGCGTCGGCTATTGGCGTTTCATAGAGACGCTCGGCAGCCGGAATCTGAAGGCGACCTTTGCTCTCAACGGTACGGTCTGTGAGCTTTATCCCGAAGCATGCGAGGCCGCCCGCGACGCCGGCTGGGATTTCATGGGCCATGGCTACGTGCAGATGCCGATGCACAGGGTCGAGGACCAGAAGGCGGCGATCGCCGATACGATTGCTGCGATCAAGACATTCACCGGCAAGTCGCCGCGCGGCTGGGAGAGTCCGGGGCTGACCGAGACCGACGAGACGCTCGACTTCCTGGCCGAGGCCGGCATCGAATATGTTGCCGACTGGGTGCTCGACGAGCAACCGGTCACCTTGAAGACGCGCCACCGCGACATTGTCTCCGTTCCCTACACAGTCGAGATCAATGATGTTGTGATCAGCGCTGTCCAACAACAGCCATCGGACGAGATCCTGCGCCGTGGCCGCGATCATTTCGACCGGCTTTACATCGATGGCGCCAAGGCGCCGCGCGTGATGGCGATTTCCATTCATCCGTACCTGACGGGCGTGCCGCACCGGATCAAATATCTCGAGATGCTGTACGACTACATTCTCGGGCACGACGGCGTCGTCATGTGGACGGGTGCAGAGATTCTCGATTGGTATCGGACGCAAGTGCCCGCATAGGCGCTGCGGAGGCTCGAAAATTCAAGTGGTTTGAATTGTAGGAAATCAGTGCCTGTATCGGATTCAGAAGCTCGGCGGTGTGTTGACGATGATCAGCTTTGCATGGCCATCGCCGCCGTTGCGATATCCGTGCGGTTGCTCGGATCGATAACAGATCGAGTCGCCGGTCTTCAGCAGGAAACGCTCGTCACCGACGATGAACTCGACCTGCCCCTCGAGAATGTAAGCGACTTCCTCGCCCTCGTGAGCGACGAGGCCGCCACCGCTGCCGCCCGGCGCGATATTGTGGATGCTGCCCTGAAGAAGGTGGGACTGATGATAGGGGATCAGCCGCTCGAGCGTCAGTCCTGGGCCATTGCGCAGCGGGTCGGCATGCACGATGGGGCGTTCACCGTGGCGCGATACCAGGCCATTCGCCTCGGCTGGCTGCGCAAACAGCTGCCCGACGGTCAGGCCCATCGCTTCGGCAATGCGGTACAGCGCCTTCAACGAGGGAACGGCACGACCGTTCTCGATCTTCGACAGCATGCTCTCGGAGCATTCCGCCTTTTCCGCGAGGTCGCGCAGACGCAATCCCTTGGTCATGCGCGTATGGCGCAGTTTTACGCCGAGATACTGATTTTGGCCGCTCGGCAGATCGACTGCCTTCTTCTCGGCGCGGTTCATCTTCTTGAGCATCTTTGGTCCATATCTGCCAGCGGCCTCTCGAACCTCACAACTCAGCGGCGCTTGGCAAGCCTTCGAGTCGCAGCGCCAGCGTCTTAGCGAACGATAGCGCGAGGCGAAAGGCCTGGTTGCCCAAAATGAAAGCAATAGTGAACAGAATTCAAGCGACTTGAATGGATGAGAAAACCTGCTAGCGTCTCCCCGGGCGCGTGCCGGCGACCCCATCGACGCGCGCGAAAAAAGAGAAAAGGGAGTTGCGGCAGTTATGGCGGAAGAGCTTCTGATCGATCAGGTCACGGACGTGACGCACGGCGTCTATCAGCCTTACGGCTGGCACCATTGGCCGAAATATCCGTGGATGAGCTACCAGTTCCGCCGCGCACTGGGTGAAACGCAGGAGGGCGGCGGCGCCGTCTCCGAATGTTTCCTCGCCGCGAGCCGGATGATCCCTGGGGACAAGGAAAGCTGGCATCGGGAATGGAAGCGGATCGCGGATTTCAACCAGGCCCGCGGTGACGAAGAGTTCGGCAAGGGTCATGTCCGCACCGCGATGAACTGCTGGCTGCGCGCGGCCAACTATTATCGCCACACCGAGTTCTGGCTTGAATATTCCGATCCGCGCCGGCTCGAAGCGTTCACCGATATGGAGGAATGCTCGCGGAAGTTCATCCAGAACCTCAAGCCCGCGGGTGAGGTGCTTCAGATCCCCTATGAGAACGGCAAGACGCTGTTCGCCTATTTCGTCCGGGCGCCGTTCGATACCGGCAAGCAGCCGGTCCTGATCTGCATGGGAGGCCTGGACTCGATCAAGGACGAGATGTGGTTCATGCAGGCGCACGGCGCGCTTCAGCGCGGCATCTCGGTGCTCATGATCGACGGACCGGGCCAGGGCGGCACGCTACGCCGTCACAAGATTCCGACCCGGCCGGACTATGAGGTGCCGATCGGGAAGTGCATCGATTATCTGCTGACGCGCAAGGATATCGATCCCGCGAAGATCGCGGTCTGCGGCTCGTCGCTCGGCGGATATTACGCGGCGCGTGCCGGCTGCTACGAGCATCGGCTCGCGGCGGCCATCTCGCACGGCGCGATCTGGTCGATCCCGGAACTGTGGGCTGGCGCGAGGGAAGATCATGGTCTTGCCGACCACATCAAGACCGTGTTCGGCGCCGGCTCGATGAAGGAGGCGATGGAGAAGGCCAAGCCTTTCGTGCTCGAAGGCCATCTCGATCACATGAAATGTCCCTATCTCATCGTCCATGGCGGTCACGACGTGCTCGGCGTCGCCTCGGCGCGCAAGGTCGCCGATTACGCCAAGTCAAAGGGCGTCGATGTCACGCTGCGCTTCGTGACCGAGGAGGAAACCGGCGCGGATCACTGCCAGCATGACAATCCAACCATCGGTCAGGAACTGATGGCTGACTGGCTCGTCGACGTGTTCGCAATCGACGAGCGCGAGCTGCGCAAGAAGGCCATGAACCCGCTGATCTGAGCTCCACAAAACCAAAAACAGGACAACGCCTATGTCTGCGATCAAGCCGTATGATGAAGCCTACTATTCGATGACGTGGATGGGGCCGAAGGGCTATCCCGAGAACGGCAATTCCGGCCGCTGTTACTTCACTGGATTGCTCGGCATGTTCCGTCTGCACGGCGAAAGCGATGTGTTGTTTGCCGACGGCACCTCGGGCGACGGCTTCTCATTCCGCTGGTCGCCGGTCTGGGGCGCACCCGCCTTCAACGGTGGAGCGGGTGCCTTCCACGAGATCTGGGAATATACGCCACGCGCGCTCGGCTACCGGGGATACTGGGAACAGGATCATGAAGGCGGCTTCGAGGAAGCTTTCGCGAAGCTTCGTGGACTCGTCGATCGCGGCATTCCGGTGCAGGTCGGCCTGCATTATTCGCTGCTGCTGCCCTACGGCGCCAAGACCTCGCCGCGGCTGAAATTCCAGCACGAAACGATGGGCAAGAGCGGGTTCGGCCATCATGTGGTGATCGCGGGCTACGATCTCGACCGCGGCACTGTCACGATTTTCGAACCGAACGACGTGATGCCGCATTCGCGCTACGAGGCGCCGATCGATGTCTTCCGCAAGGCGTGGGAGCAATCGTCACAACGCGGCCCGAACGGCTACGAACCATGGGAGCATCATCACCCGTTCGGCGGCGAATGGAGCCTTCATGACGGCTATGGCCCCTACCTCATGGTGTGGGTCGAGCCCGAGCGGGATCTCGATTGGGATATCGCCAAGTCGATCCGCCATTCGTTCCGCCGCAATCTGAAGATACTGTCCGGCGAATATCCCAGGCCATATGCTCTGTTCGGCAATCAGTGGCAGATTCCCCGCTTCGAAACGGGCGCGCCCGGCATGGCCGCGTTTGCGGCGCTGATCAAGGCCGGCAAGGTCAAGGATACGGTCAGCCCGAAGGGCGATCCGATTCCGCTGTTCGTACGCGGAAACATTCCCAATCATGGCGTGCTTGGCCGTGCCGGCGCGGCCGGCTATCTCCGCCGCGTCACAAAGGAGCTTGGCGCGCGCGGGCTCGAGATCGCGGCTGCCGCGTCCGCGGCCGAGCACATGCAGGCTTCGTCGGAGCTCTTCAAGGTGCTGCGCTACGAGGCGGATCTGGCAAAGGCCGGCACCGTGCTCGAACAGATTGCAGCGCACGAGGTGGCCGCGCTCGACGACATGACGAAGGCTTGGGCCGACGTCAAGCTCATCACCGAACGTGCTCCGATGGTGAACCCCATAGCCGCAGAATAGCGGCGCGCATCTTGCATAATCCCTTGCAGATTAGTCCGGGCAACTGTGGATCGAGGTATATCGCATGAAGATGAAGGCTCTGATCGCCGGACTATGCGCAAGCATCGCCGTGGCAAACGCGTCATTGGCGCAGCAGCCCGACAGTTACAAGGTGCGCCTGGTGGCAGGCGCCCCTGGATATGATCACATTCAGCCGTTCCTGGCCCAATACACCAAGCTGTGGGAGAAATACGGCGTCAATGTCGACTTCATGGGAGGCAATTACCAGCGATCCAACCAGATGATGTCGATCGGCGATTTCGACGTCGGCTACAATCAATACGCGTCGGCGATCCGGTATCTCTCCGCCGGCATCGACAATGTGATCGTGGCAGCATCATCTGCGAATTGTGCGATGATCGTGGCCGCTCCGAACGTCAAGTCGTGGGCCGACATCAAGGGCAAACGCATCGGCATCGTGACCAAGTTCGACGTGCAGTATTTGACCTTGACAAAGCAGATCCTGCCGCGCTTCGGGCTCTCCGAGAAGGATGTTCAGCTTGCACAGGTTCCCGTGCCGGAGGTTGCGGCCGCATTGGTGACGGGCGACATCGCAGCGGCATTTCCGTTCGAGCCTTACGGCACCAATGCCGTCGACAAGGGCGCAAAGCTCCTGCTCGCGCCGAATGACCTGATCGACAAGAGTAAGCTCAATTCGGACATGCTGCGCAACGGAATGGTCATGAGCCGCAAGTTCATGAAGGCGCATCCGGAGCTCGCCAAGCGGCTCGTTTGGGCGCATCTCGACGCGGTTCATCTGATGAAGACCGACAAGAAGGCCGGGCTGGAGGTGCTGAAGCACTACACTCCGAATATCGATACGTCCCTTCTGGAGAAGTCATACGACAACTGCGGCTGGCAGTACGACAAGCCGCCGCGTCCCTGGATCGATGCCCTGATCGGCTGGATGAAAGAGGACGGTCTGCTTCAGAAGCCGGTGGCCTACGAAGACGCCGTCGATACGAGTCTGGCGGACGGCTATCCCGGCTATCCCGGCTATGAAAAGCTGAAGTGAGCGGCAGCCGATGTTGACGGTCGAGAATCTCAACAAGACGTACATTTCGCATGGCTCGGAGACGCCGGCGCTCGTCGACATCAACCTGCGGATCGAGGAGGGCGAGTTCGTCTGCCTGCTCGGTCCATCGGGCTGCGGGAAGTCGACCCTGCTCAAGATCATTGCCGGCCTGATCCCGGCGACCTCGGGCCGGATTGCGATCAATGGCCAGCCGGTGAGCGGACCCGGTCCGGAACGCGCGGTGGTGTTCCAGGATTATGCGCTGTTTCCATGGATGACCGTGCGCGACAACGTCGAATTCGGACTTGAAGCGCGCAGGCTTCCGGTGACCGAACGGCGTGAGGTATCGAGCCGGCTCCTGAAGGTGGTTGGGCTGTCCGACTTCGCCGAACGCTTTCCGCATCAGCTTTCGGGCGGAATGAAGCAGCGTGTATCGATCGCCCGGGCGCTCGCGGTCGATCCGTCCTTGCTTCTGATGGACGAGCCGTTCGGAGCGCTCGATGCGCAGACCCGTCAGTTGCTGCAGGACGAGCTGCTGCGCATCTGGCGACAATATCGCAAGACGGTGATCTTCGTGACGCATTCGATCGAGGAGGCGATCTATCTGTCGGACCGCGTCGTCGTGATGACGGCGCGTCCGGGCCGCGTCAAGCAGATCATGATGGTGCCGGAGGCGCGTCCACGCGACATGGCGAGCATCGACATGAACCAGCGTCAACGCGAGGTGCGGGCAGTGCTGGCTGAGGAGATCGCGCGCGCGGCGGCCCTCGAAGAAGCCGACCTGATGGCGGGAGCCTGATCATGGCGGATGTGTCCTATTCGAAGAATGTCGTCGAGGAAGGTGCTGCAAGGGAAGCGGCAGTCAGATCGTCTCGGCGATGGATGCCCGGCCGCGAACGTTGGCTTGGCATCGCGACTATCGTTGCGTTCATTGCCATTTGGGAAATCGTCTATCGGCTCGGGCTGATGCCGACTTGGGCCTTCCCGTCGCCGTGGAAGGTGGTTCTCGCCTTTCAGGAGTTGATTGCGAACGGCAAACTCTTCACCAACACGGCCGCCAGCGTCGGCCGTCAGATCACCGGCGTGTTTCTCGCCGCGCTGGTCGGTATCCCGGCGGGCCTTGCGCTCGGCGCGTCGCCAACCGCGCGCGCCGCGTTCCTGCCGCTCTGCCGGCTGCTCTATCCGATCCCCGGCATTGCCTGGATTCCATTGGCGATCCTGTGGTTCGGCGTGGGCTTCACCTCGACCGTGTTCGTGATCTTCTTCTCCGGAATCTGGTCGATCATGTTCAACACGATGACGGGCGTGCAGACCCTCTCCGGGCAATACACCGACGTGGCCAAGGTCTATCTCGCATCCCGCAGTCTCTACACCCGCCGTATCCTGATTCCGGGCTCGCTGCCCTACATCATCACCGGCATGCGGCTGACCTACGGAGTCGGCTGGCGTGTCATCGTCGGCGCGGAGATGATTTCGTCGATCACCGGCCTCGGCTTTCTCATCGACGATGCCCGCTGGCAGCTGCGTCCCGACATCATGATCTGTGGCATGATCACGATCGCGATGATCGGTTGGGTATCGGAGAACTGGTTCTTTGATTGGGTGGAAGAGAAGACCCTTGTGCGTTGGGGTATGCGGACCGCCTGATCCACCTCACCATCCTGACATCATCGGAAAGCCCGCGGCAGCGGGCTCGAACGGGAAGGAGCCGCCATGACTGTGGGCGAGAAGAAGCTCATCGACGCCGAAGTTGTCGACACCCATCCACATTACGAGCCCTATGGCTGGCATCATTGGCCGGATTTCGCATGGCCGTCCTACCAGTTCCGTCGGGCGCTGGGAGAGACGCAGGAAGGAGGGGGGACGGTATCCGAGAGTTTCCTGGCCGCCAGCAGGATGATCCCCGGCGACTACGACAGTTGGCACCAGGAGTGGATGGTCGTTGCCGACAATAATATGCGGCGCGGCGAGGCCGAGGAGGCCAAGGGGCATATCCAGACGGCCATGAATTGCTATCTGCGCGCGGCCGACATGTACCGCTCGGCCGAGTTCTGGCTCGAGCCGGATGATCCGCGGCGGATACCGACGTTCGACAAATGCGAGAAAGCCACGCACAGCTTTTTGCGCTGGACGTGTCCGCAGGGCGAGGTCGTGCAAATCCCCTACGAGTCCGGCAAGCCGATGGCTGGCTATTTCATCCGTTCTCCGTTCGGCCGCGGCAAGCAGCCGGTTCTGATCTCCTTCGGCGGGCTCGATTCATTCAAGGACGAGCTGTGGTTCATGACCGGACGCGGTGCCCTGCAGCGCGGTCTTTCCGTCCTGCTGATGGACGGGCCCGGGCAGGGCGCGACCTTGCGCCGGCACGGCCTGACCACGCGGTTCGACTACGAGGTGCCCGTCGGCAAATGTATCGACTGGCTTGCCACCCGCAGCGACGTCGACATGAGCCGGATCGCCGTGTCGGGCTCGTCGCTCGGCGGCTACTACGCCGCACGCGCCGGCGCGATGGAGCCGCGCCTGGCGGCGGCGATTTCGCATGGCGGCGTGCTCAGCCTTTATGACCGATACAAGGACCGGCCGGAGAATCATGGTCTCGCCAGCCACATGAAGTGGGTGTTCGGCGCGGGCTCGATGAAGGGCGTTGCGGAGAAGACCATGCCGTTCGACATGCGCGGCGTCTTCGAGAACATGAAATGCCCTTACCTGATCCTGCATGGCGGACATGACGTGCTCGGTGTCCAGGCGGCCCGCGAAGGCTATGAATACGCCAGAAAGGCCGGCGTCGATGTCACCTTCATGCTTGTCGAAGCGGACATGACCGGGGCGGAGCACTGTCAGCACGACAACCCGACGCTCGGGCAGGAATTGATGATCGACTGGCTTGCCGACAAGTTCGGCATTGACCAGAGAAATCTGTGAATGACGAGATTTGCGCCCCGCTATCTGCGGCTTCAGAACCTCGTCATCGTATCCCTCCAGCGCATCGGGTCGCGCGCCAGCGTGATCGCTGCAAAGGCCGCAGAACGTCAGGAGGCGGAGCGCCTTCAGGCCGCCGTCCCATGAATTGGTGCACATCCGACGTCTGGCGAAGCTGAAGTATTTGTCAGGCGACCCCAAAGGATCGCCTCAGAGTCTTGCGACGTCCGCCCCGCGGTATCTCACAATGTCCGAACGCCGTTCTTGATGCCCTCGGCGATCTGATCGATCTGCTGCTCGTTGATGATGAGAGGCGGCGACAGGATCAGGGTATCGCCAAGGGCGCGAACGAAGATGCCGTTTTCGAGACAATGGTTCGCCACGGCTCGCGCCCGTTGACCGGGAGCGTTCGGCGCAGCTTCGATCTCTACAGCTCCAAGCAGGCCAAGGTTACGAATATCGCGGACCACGCCGCCGGAGCTCCTGATGTCGTGAATGGCGGCTTGCCATTTTCCGGCGATGCGCGCGACTTTCTCGAAGATGCCTTCCTCCTGATAGACATCGAGGGTGGCCAGCGCGGCGGCGCAGGCAAGCGGGTGGCCGGAGTAGGTGTAGCCATGGGCGAACTCGACCGTAGCCTCCGGTCCTTGTGACATGGCGTCATGCACATGGTGATGGACCAGCACGCCGCCCATGGGAACGGCGCCGTTGGTCATTCCCTTGGCGCAGGTGATGAGATCCGGCGTGACGTCCAGAGCCTGCGCGGCAAAGGGCGCTCCCAGTCTGCCGAAGCCGGTAACAACCTCGTCGAAGATCAGCAGGATGCCGTACTTGCTGGTGATCTCGCGCAGTCGCTTGAGATAGCCTTTGGGCGGCGGCAGCACGCCGCCGGCTCCGGCGACGGGCTCGACGATGACGGCTGCGACCGTCGAGGGATCCATCGCGGTTAGCAAGCCTTCCAGCGCATCCGCAAAGTCGACACCGTGCTCGGGCTCTCCCTTGCTGAACGCATTGCGGGTGAGATCATGTGTGTGTGGAAGGTGTGACACGCCCGGAAGCATGACGCCGAACTGCGCCCGCTGCCATCCGATGCCTGAGACCGAGAGCCCGCCGAATCCCATTCCGTGGTAACTGCGCTGCCGCCCGATCAGGCGCTGGCGATGACCTTCACCGCGCGCCCGGTGATAGGCCAGCGCCATCTTCAGGGCGGTATCGACCGCCTCGGAGCCGGATCCGGCAAGGAAGATGTGGTCAAATCCCTTCGGCGCGATCTCCATCACGCGATTGGTGTAGTGGAACGCGAGCGGATGGCCGAGCGAGAAGCTTGATGCGTAATCGAGCTTGCCCGCCTGGTGGCGAATGGCCTCGATGATCTTGGGATGGCAATGCCCGGCGTTGACGCACCAGAGGCCGGCGATGGCATCGAGCACCTGCCGGCCGTCAGGGGTCCTGTAGTGCATCCCCTTGGCCTCGACAAAGAACTCCGGTGCCGACTTGAAGCGCCGGTTCGGGGTCATTGGCATCCAGTAGGCGCCAAGGTCGTTCGGAGGAATGTCGAGGTTCGCTTGCTGCATTTGCGTTACTCCAGTCCTTGTTTGCCGTGGACGGTGACCCGGCGTCAGCGCGCCGAAGCTTGCTCGGCCGACTTGATGTCGAGGTTCCTGTTGATGTCTCCGACCAGGTCGTTCGTCGCGATCTCCTTCGCATCCATGGGCTGCTTGAGTATCTTCGCCCGCACCAGCCAGTCGACGTAGCTTTGGTAGATCTTGAGATCGCTCTCACCCCACTGCTCGCCTGGCTTGTCGAGCGTCCACTTCTCGGAGACGGTCTTGAGCAAGGTCGTGGTCCTGTCGAGTGCAGCGTCCGGAGTCAGTCCTGTCGGCACGACCTGCGGATAGACCTCCTGGAAGATGGCGGCGGCCTGGCGCGTATTTTTCAGAGTATATGCCACGCCCAGCGTGTATGCGCGCGCCAGGCGTACCAGCAGATCGCGCTTGTTCTTGACCGAGTCAGCGCTCGCCACGAGGCTGTTGGCCGGAAAAGAGTCGATCAGTGGATCCTTGAGCATGCGCATGGGAACGCCGGCAAGGCCCATCAGCGTGTACTGCGTGTCCCACTGGCTGACGGCATCGATCTCCTTGCGCTGGAGCAGGACAACGCTTTGTGCCGGCTGCCCCGATACGACGATGCGGATGTCGCGATCGGCGTCGAGACCGGCATCGGTGGCTGCCGACCGGGCCAGCACGACGCCTGCCGAGGCCATCGAGGTCACCCCGATTTTCTTGTCCTTTAGATCCGCATATTTCTTGATGGGGCTGTCCATCGGCACTGCGACGCCAAAAATGTTGCGGCGGTAGGCGGTGTAGAAGACCTGCGTCTTCACGCCAGTCTGCTGTAGGATCGCGACCGGTTCCGGGGTGGCGACGGCGGCCAGCACCTCGCCTGTCGCAACGTTGCGGACGCAGTCCGAAGATCCCGGAAAATTCACCAGTTCGACTTCGATGTCCTGCTGTTTGAACCAGCCAAGCTTCGTGGCAACGGCGATCGGAGCGACCCCGTGCGTTATCACGCTCGTGCACCAGCCAATGCGCACTTTATCCAGTGCGAGTGCGGGCGAGGTCGTGCCTGCAACGGCGATCACCGAGCAAAGGGCGAGGCTGGCACCCAGGTAGGTATGACGCATGTTACTCTCCAGTTCTGTTGCACGTGGGTTGAAGTGACATCCAGTCAGGTCCGTTTGTGCCGTGAGCAGAACCCACCGACGAAAGCTGCCGCGGCGTTCTCGGAGGCCTCCAGCGAATAGCCGCCCTCCTGCACGATGAGTGTCGGAAGCTGTAGATCGGCCAGCAATTCGCCGACTCGTGCAAAGGCATCCGTCGAGACATCGAGCAGGGATAGCGGGTCGTCACGGTGGGCGTCCCAGCCGGCCGACACCACGAGCACCTCGCTCTTGTGCGCGCGCACGGCTTCGACGAGATTTCGGCAGGCGTCGAGAAAGGTCTGGTCGCCGCTGCCGGGAGCAAGCGGCACGTTGACGTTGGCGCCGTATCCCTCTCCCTCGCCGTGTTCGTCGGCGTAACCGGAGAAGTAGGGATAGTAGGTTGTCGGGTCGGTGTGCACGGATGCGAACAGCACGTCCTTGCGATCATAAAAGATCGCCTGCGTGCCGTCTCCGTGATGCGTGTCGAAATCAAGGATGGCCACTTGGCCTACCCGTTTGCCGATGAGATCGGCGGCAATCGCAGCGTTATTGAGGAAGCAGAAGCCGGAGGCGCGCTCGGCGAATGCATGATGTCCCGGTGGGCGGCAAAGCGCGAATGCAGAGGCAGCACCATCGATAACTGCGTGCGCCGCCGAAAGCGCAGCCTGCGCCGATTCGTAGACCGCGCTCCAGGTGCCGGCGCCGATCGCGCAATTGAGGTCGCCGATGTACCAGCCTGCCTGCGCGTTGACCACGCTGCAGGGCGGTCCGGACGAAGGGCGCCGCACCGATCCCTTCCCGCGATACGGATGCGTGTTCGGCAGGACCTCCGGTCCCGCCTTGGGATTGGCTGCCCAACGCGCGTAGCTGGAGGCGAGAAAGTCCACATAGTCGCTGCTGTGCACGGCTTCGATGGAGTCGCGGCCATGGTCGGCAGGTGCTACTTCCTTCAGGCCGGCCTTGGTTAGCCTGCGGGCCAGTGCTTCCAGCCGATCGGGGTTCTCGACGGGCGGGGTGAGCTTGCCGAGTAGCATGATCTGCTGGGGACGATGCTCAAGCTGACGATTCGAATAATAGACGTTCATGGCAAGTTCACTGCTGCGACGCCGGGAGCGCGCCGTCGGCCTGGCGCGTCTTCGGCTCGGCGGCGGTCGTCTCGGCGGCGGCTTCGGGGTCAACCCGCCCGAGACGTTCCCAGAACAGCACGCGGTGGCGGATCATGATCAGGGTTTGGTTGAGTACGAGCCCGACGACCGCCAGGATGATCAGGACGGAAAACGATCCGGCGACGTCCATCATGAAATTCATGCTTTGCATCAGCATGCCGAGCCCGGCGTCCGCGCCGAGGAACTCGGTGACAACGGTGCCGATCAGCGACAGGGCCATGGCGATCTCGAGGCCCGCCATGATGAAGGGCAGCGCGCTCGGAAACCGCAGCATGGTGAATACCTGTCGTTCGCTGCCGCCGAGCGAGAGGATGAGATCGATGCGGTCCTTGTCGGCCGAGTTCAGTCCGGAGATCGTGTTGATCATCACCGGAAAGAAGGCCACCAGCGCCGCTGTCACGATCTTCGAAGTTACGCCGAGCCCGAACCAGAGAACGAACAACGGCGCGAGCGCGACCTTCGGCATCGACTGGAACATGATGATGTATGGGTAGATGAAGTAGGCGAAACGCCGGTTGAGTGCGACGGCTACTCCAAGTGCGAGGCCGAGCGATCCGCCAAGCGCAAAACCGGCAAGCACCTCGAACAACGTCACCGCGCCATGATAGAGATAGAGCCCGCCGGTCAAGCCGCGCCACAGCCCTTCGGCGACCGCGGATGCGGTCGGCAGGATGAACGCGGGAATTTTGAAGAGAGCCGGGCTTACTTGCCAGATGACGAGCACGAGGCACAGCAGCAGGATACTCAGAATTCGATTCCTGGGGGTGTCGAGGGAGGAGAGGTCGGGCATCAGTCCATGACTCCAGCTGTGCCGAAATGGGCGCGGACGCGGCGGACGTACTCGCCAAATGGCGGCGTGGCCATCATGTCGAGCGTCCGTTCCCGGGGAAGGTCGATGTCGAGCACCTCCGCGATGCGGCCCGGCCGAGGCGTCATCACAACGACCCTGTCGGCGAGAAACACGGCCTCGGAGATCGAATGGGTGATGAACAGGATGGTCTTGCTCTGGGCCAGCCAGAAGCGCTGCAATTCGACGTTCATGTGCTCGCGCGTCATGGCGTCGAGCGCCCCGAACGGCTCGTCCATGAGCAGCATCGCCGGATCATGCACCAGGGCGCGCGCAATGCCGACGCGCTGCTGCATGCCGCCGGAGAGCTCGGCGGGATAGCGCTGTTCGAATTCACTCAATCCAACGAGCTCGATGAGCTCACGCGCCCGCGACAGATACTTCTTTCGATCAAGCTTCTGGACGTCGATTGGGACCAGCACGTTGTCGAGAACGGTGCGCCAGGGAAACAGCACGGGCGACTGGAACACGACGCCGATGTCGTGCCGCGGCCCCTCCAGCTTGCGGTTGCCGAACCAGACAGTTCCCGTGCTGGTCGGGATCAATCCTGCGAGAATACGAAGCAACGTCGATTTCCCGCAGCCTGACGGGCCCACAACCGCGACGAATTCGCCGAGGCCGATGTCGAGCTTGATATCCTGAAGCGCGGTTACGACCGGCCCGCGCCCGCCGAACAGCTTGCCGACCTCGTTGATGCGGATGAAGTCGCGCGTGCTCGATGCGACGGGCGCGCGATGCTTGGGATACGCTTCCGCAGTGGATGCACCTTTCAACAGCGTCATTGCTGACTTCCTTCCAACTAAAGAGCCAAGGACATTCCATCCTTGCGATGGTCGGACGCTCCGAACATGATTCCGCGGTGGTGATCGACCCAGATTGCCTGCGCGCCCCCGATCGGAAGATCGGACCAGACAACCGCGTGTCCGCGGCGGGCAAGTTCGTCGAAGGTAGCCTGCGGGATTGTCCTCTCGAGCGATAGCTTTCCGTCGAAGGCAAATGAACGCGGCTCGTCGCTGGCTGCCTGAATGTCGAGCCCGCGATCGAAAATCTGCGAGAGAAAGTGCGCATGGCCCGCGGCCTGGTAGTGGCCTCCCATCACCCCAAACGGCATGATCGGCTTGCCGTCGCGGAAAACCAGCCCGGGAATGATCGTGTGCAGCGGCCGCTTATGGGGCGCGATGACGCAGGGGTGCTTGGGGTCCGTCCGAAATCCGCTTCCCCGATTGTGCAGGAGAACGCCCGTCGTCGGTTCGAAAATGCCGCTTCCGAAAGGCGCGAACAGCGAATTGATCAGCGATACCGCGTTGAGGTCGCGATCAACAGCGCAAACATATACGGTGTCCTTGTGTTCGGTCAGGTCCCAGTGTTCGGGCAGCGAGGCCTTGCCGGGGTCGATGCCATCTGTGGTCCGGGCGGTAAAAGCATCCGAAAGAAACCGCGCAACTGGCACGTCGCCTTGCGTCGGGTCGCAGAAGTAGGAATCGCGGACGCGATACGCCGCCTTGGTGGCCTCGGCAAGAAGATGGATACGATCCGCCTCGCTATGCCGGTCGTTCCCAAACGACAGGTTTTCGACGACGCGCAGGATCATGAGGGCGGCCAGACCCTGTCCGGGCGGCGGACACTCGTAGACCTCGTATCCGCGATAGCGGGTCTCGACCGGCTCCACGTAATCGCAACGATGCCGGGCGAAATCTTCCTCCTGATGCAGCCCGCCAGCCTCGCGCAGTTTGGCGGTCAGGGCCTTGGCCACTTTGCCGGAGTAGAATCCGGCGGCACCCTCGCGACCGACGCACCGCAGCGTCTCGGCAAGCGCACGGTTGCGGAAGAGGTCGCCGATGTCCGGCGCGCGACCGCCGGGGAGATAGGCGGCGCGGGTTGCCGGATCCACCGAGAGCTTCTCGGTTTGCCGGCCCCAATCCCAGGCGACGCGAGGCGTCACGCGCATGCCTTCCTCGGCGAGGCGGACCGCGGGCGCAAGAACCTCTGAAAGAGGTTTTGATCCGTGGTCACGGTTCAGCGTGCACCACGCCGAGATCGCACCGGGTATCGTCACTGCATGCGCGGAAGTCGGAGGAATTTCACGGATGTCACGATCGACATACCATTCGGCCCTTGCCGCGCCAGGCGCACGCCCCGAGCCGTCAAGCGCAATCGGTGCCGCGCCACCCATGGAGAACAGTGCGAAGCAATCGCCGCCTATGCCGGTCATATGCGGCTCGACGACGCCCAGCACGGCGATGGCGGCGAGGGCCGCGTCGACGGCGTTGCCGCCGGATCGCAGCATATCGAGGCCGGCCATGGAGGCAGCCGGATGCGACGTGCAGATCATGCCGTTCTCGCCAACCGCCATCGATCGGCCTTGCTTTGTGAAGTCACGCACGGCTTGAAACCTCCGCCGAAATTTGCCGGGCGGCGCGCGCAAGGCGCGGCCCGATCTCGTTCTCGAGCTGCGCGGCGGTGACCTCAGACGGCATTCCACCGCAATTGAACGCCAGAACCGCACCGTCCGCGGTCACGACCGGAGCGCCGACCGCATAGACATCTGGCTGGCGGTCACCGAGAGACACACAAAAGCCGCGCTTGGCGATCGACTCGAAGGCCGCGTCGACGCGCGCGCGCACGCCGCGCCATTCGCTGCGCGGCCACTGTAGCCGGATCCGCTGCAACAATGCCTCGCGCTCGCCCTCTGCCAGGGCGAAGAGATAGGCGCGGCCCATGGCCGAAGTCTCGATCGGAAGTCGCGAGCCCAGGTCGAACCTTGCCGGACGCATTTGCGGATGATGCGCCGTCTCGATGGTGAGCATGACCAATTGGTCGCGCATGCCGACCGATGCAGGCAGGCGCGAGAAATCCGCGATTTCCTGAAGGACGGGACGGGCGGCGATGCGGTGAGGCATGCCGGCGAGCAGCGAATGGCATAAGGCAACGATTCCGGCCCCTAGCTGGTAGTGCCCGGTGCGTGGAACAATCGTCAGGTAGCCAAGCGCGGCAAGCGTCTGGCTCAACCGCGAGATAGTCGGCTTCGACAGGCCTGTGCGCTCCGCCAACTCACTGTTGCTCAGGGAACTTTCGCCGGGCTTGAAAGCCCGAAGCACCGACAGGCCGCGCGCCACGGCCTGGACGAGTCGCACGTCGTCGGAGGACGCCTCCAACGTGGCCGTACTGGTCTTTCGCTCGACGGCGGTAAGTCTGGCCATGGAGCCTCCATTTCAGAATTTAATTTCACTATTCGAAATTAATAGTGTCAAGGGTCGACGTGCCAAAACAAGGGGCAACGGCCGATCAGATCACAGGCACGGTGTCTTCAAATCGGGCGCGCGGAGGCTGTGGCTGTGGGGCTGTTTGCTCACCGCCGCGAGACGAAACTCGATCGGCGGAAGCGTGCCACATGCGGTCAGGCGAAGACGAAGCCAGGCAAGTTTGGTGCAGCGAGCAGAATGCGGCCAGCGATGCGTACGGCGGATCGATTGTAGGAACTCATGACTCGCGCCGTCTCACGTCGATCAATATGCGAACGTACGTCGCTGTTGGCTTAGGCGAACGCAGGTCGGGCTTGGGCAAATGCACGCATGCGAGCCAAGGCTAACAACAGCCCGTGCGTTCGGTGTTAGTAGCTTCGCTAAGCTGAGGCCGAACCTGCATCCAGCGCGTCGGCCATCCGACGGATGCCTGCTCTTTCATGGTCGCGGCCTCTTGATGGGTGTAGAGACCGCCTTTAGCGCAAGGCGCGTGCCATAAAACGCCCATTGAAAATTCTACGGAATTTGATGTGACGTGAGGCGCCGCGTCGTTGTTCCGAACAACGTGTCGTGAATCCCGACAGCCTCTGATCTGTTCGGCGAGCCTAACCCCCGTGTCACGATCGCAGTGAAGTCTTGAAAACTCCCGCTGCTCGACGATTGCGATTTTGTCGTAGGTGATTGGACCAATGCGTGCCGTGACTGTCACGGTGGGTGGGGACTGTTATTCAGCGTCAGGGCGAAGAATGCCTGACACTCTCGGTGAGAACCGACATCGTGTCGGGTGACATCCTGGTTGTGCAATGACTCGCAGGGCGATGCTTGGATGCATCTTGCTTGTCATCAAAAGAACTCTGACGCGCAACAGGGTTTCGCGTTGGACACGCCGGCTCGTTTTGCATTGTAGTGGCGGCGTCAACTGGGAGGCGATCTACGGCACGTCGCATCGCAGCATTTGGCATCTCGATCCATTCAGGCGTCTTGCAAATGTGCCGCGCCGCGTGACGCGGTGTCGCGGGACCATAGCTGCGGCGCGATGATCAGTTTGAGGATTCACGCCCATGCCGACAACGATTGGGAACCGGATCACGCTCGACGGCGATTTCAGCGACTGGTCATCGGCCGATCTGGTTGAGCGACCGCTCAACAGCGTGACGGACTATCAGGTCTACGGTGCGCTCCTCGACGATGCATCAGGCAAGACCTATGTGATCGGCATCGAGGCGGCCGTCGCGACCGATCCGGCCCTCGCCGCCAGTACGTACATCTTTCTCAATACGGATCAAAACACCGCAACCGGCACCCAGGTGTTCGGCAGCAGCGTGGGCGCCGAGTATTCCGTGCAGTTCATCCTCGATACGGACAGCGTGCTTCGGCCCTATCTGTATGACAGCGCAGGGACCCTGCTCAACAACGGCGCGCCGCTCGACTTCGGCGTTTCCGGCGATGGCGACAGTGTCGAAGTCGCGATCCCCCAGGCCCTGCTGACGCCCGCCGGCGGTGCCGCGCCCACCTCGATCGATTTCGGCGCGCTGATCAACAACAGCGTGACGCTGCCGGGCTTTTTCGCCAATCCGATCTACAGCATCACCGATCCGTCAACGCTGGTCCCGGTGGATCACACGGTCAAGAAGGTCGCCATCGTCTATTCGGCGACGACGGCCGCCCTGTATTTCGGCGGCGGAGCGGCAGGCGAGACCGCCTATGCCGACCTGTTCATGGCGGCGCAGCATCAGGCGGCGGCAGCCGGTGTTTCCTATGATCTCCTGACCGAGGCCGACCTGACCGACGTCGCCAAGCTCTCGCAGTACAGCGCGCTGATCTTCCCGAGCATGGAGAATGTGCAGTCGAGCGAGGTGTCCGCGATCGTCAGCGCGCTGCGAGAGGTGGTCTACGACTATCACGTGCCGATCATCACCGCCGGCAATTTCCTGACCAACGACCAGACCGGCGCGCCGCTGCCCGGCAACTCCTACGCCAACATGCAGGAGTTGCTGAACGTCACGCTGAACACGTTCGGCACGGCCACCTATTCCGTGACGGCGGATCCGGCCGCGCTCGCCGCCGGCAATCCGGTCATTTCGGGCTACGCGCCGGGCGAACTGATCGGCGGCGCCAGCGGCGAGTTCGCCGGGCAACCGGCCGGCCTTTACACCAACACCGGCTACCTCAGCTTTTCCGGCGTGACCCAACCCGCCACGGTGCTGGCGGACATCAATATCCAGGGCGGAGGCACGGTGGCCGGCGTGGTGCAGACAACCACGGGCGGCACGAACACCGTATTTTCGACCACGGGCCTGCTCGGCGACAGCAACCTGCTGCAACACGCCATCCAGAACGCCGTCTTCGGCACGACGCCGAGCCTGACGCTGGACGTCTCGCGCATGGAGGGCGTGTTCGTCTCGCGCACCGATCTGGATCAGTCGCAGTTCCCGGCCGACGTCTCGCCCGAGAACGGCGCGCCGGGCATCTACGATCAGATGATCCCGATCCTGCAGCAGTGGAAGCAGCAGTACAATTTCGTCGGCAGTTACTACGTCAATATCGGCGACAACGCCAATCCGGCCAACGAGAACTTCACCAACTGGGCCGTGTCCGCCGCCTATTACAACGCGCTCATGGCGATGGGCAACGAGATCGGCAGCCACTCCTATACCCATCTGATCGATCCGCCAGACCCCGCCTGGGCCGAGAACACCAACACGCTCTTTGTCACGCCGCCTGGCAATGCGCCGAACTGGACGTTCGCCTACGAGTTCGGGCTGTCGAACGCGATCCTGGAGCAGCAGCTTGGCATCACGCTGGCCGGCGCGGCGGTGCCGGGCGCCAACGACTCGATCACGACCTCGCAGCAGATCCTGCAATATTACCAGTCCGCCGGCGGGCTCACCGGCTACGTCACCGGCGGCTGGACCGGTGTGGGGGCGGGCTATCCCAACGCTTTCGGCTACATCGATCCGAACAACACCGGCTCGGTCTATATCGCGCCGAACGTCACGTTCGATTTCACCGAGATCGGTTTTCAGCAAAAGACCCCCGAACAGGCGCTGGCCGACTGGCAGACGCTGTTCGGCCAGCTTTCGGCGAATTCGGAGGCGCCGATCATCGTCTGGCCGTGGCACGACTATGGCGTGACGAACTGGGACACCAGCGGCACGGGCGCAGATCAGGGCTACACCACGCAGATGTTCACGGACTTCATCGCCTATGCCTACGCTCAAGGCTATGAATTCGTGACCATGGCGGATCTCGCCGAGCGCATCGCCGCGCAGCAGAAGGCGACGCTCACCGAGACCACCAGCGGTAACGTGATCACCGCGACGATCACGCCGGATGTCACAGCGCCAAATCTCGGCGGGATGGCGCTGAACGTGACCAACGCCGCCACCGGTGAGGTGATCCGGAACGCGGGCACCTGGTACGCCTACGACACCGACAGCATCTTTTTACCCTCTGGTGGCGGCACGTTCGCTGTCACCCTCGGCACCACCCAGGACGACCTCACCCATATCGACGAGCTGCCGATGCGCGCCGATCTGTTGTCCGTGACCGGCGACGGGTCGAATTTGTCCTTTGCGATGCGTGGCGACGGCGTCGTCGGCGTCGACCTCAAGGCACCGGGCGCGAACGTCGTGTCTGTCCAGGGCGCGCCGACCGCTACGTTGAGCGGCGACGATCTCTCCCTGATCTTCAACGATGGCGCCCTGGCGATCGATCCCAACGGCCCGCAGGGGCTGGCCGTCCAGCACAATGTGGTGATCTCGCACGGCGCAACCGCAGTCACCTCCGCCGGCAATGACTGGATCTTTGGCGGGACTTCCAACGACGAAATGGCTGGAGGCGCCGGCAACGACGCCCTCAATGGCGGCGGCGGCACCAATACCGCGGTCTATTCGGGAACGACAGGCAATTACAGCTTCGTGCAAAACCCCGACGGCAGCCTCACCGTGACCGACTTGCGTGCCGGCTCTCCCGACGGCACCGATACCGACCTCAACATCCAGTTCTATCGGTTCGGCAACGGGGTGACATTCACTCAGGCCCAGTTGCTGAACGGCGCCAACAATCCGCCGGTGGCGCAGGCCGGGACCGGTTCGGGTAACGAGGACGCCGACATCACCGGACAACTGGTGGCGACGGACGTCGATGCCGGCAATGTCCTGACCTACAGCGTCGTGGACGGTGCCGCCCATGGCACGGTGGTGGTCAACCCGGATGGCAGCTACACCTATACGCCGGCCGCGGATTACAACGGCAGCGACAGCTTTACCTTCAAGGCCAACGACGGCACGGCGGATGGCAATGTTGCAACCGTCAGCCTCACCATCAATGCGGTGAACGACGCGCCGGTAAATACCGTCCCCGCGGGGTCGTTGACAACGCCCGGCAACACCAACCTCTCGATATCCGGATTGGCCCTCAGCGACGTCGATGCGACAGCCTTGACGACCATACTGCGCGTCGATCATGGCACGCTGACGGTTGCCACCGGAAATGCCGCCGTCTCCGGCAATGGCACTGGAACGGTGACGCTCACCGGCACTGCGGCCCAGATCAATGCAACGCTCGCCGCGGCGAACCACGTTGTCTATCACGGCGCGGTGGGTTTTGCCGGAGCCGATACCTTGACGATCACCAGCAGTGATGGCGGTGGTACCGGAAGCGGCGGCACGATGAGCGACGTTGATGTCGTTTCGATCACTAACCTCACCAGCCCCCCGCGCGCGCCCAACGACTTCAACGGCGACGGCATGAGCGACATCGTGTGGCGCCACGATTCCGGCTTCGTGCAGATCTGGGATATGGGCGGCGCCACGCTTCTCAGCGCCAACTCGGTGGGCGCAGTGCCTGCCGCCTGGAGTATCGCCGGCACCGGCGACTTCGGCGGCGACGGCAAGGCAGATTTGCTCTGGCGCCACGACTCCGGCGCCGCGCAGATCTGGGACATGGACAACGGCGCCATTGCCGGCACGCATGCGCTGGGATCGACCCCCACAGCCTGGCAACTCGCGGACACCGGCGACTTCAACGGTGACGGCAAGACGGATTTGCTCTGGCGCCACGACTCCGGCTTCACGCAGATCTGGGACATGAACGACGGCGCCATTGTCGCCACCCATTCGCTCGGCGTGATCCCGGCGGCCTGGAACCTTGCCGGCTCCGGAGACTTCAACGGCGATGGCACCACGGACTTGCTCTGGCGCCACGATTCCGGCGCCACCCAGATATGGGACATGCACGACGGCGCCATGCAGGCGGTTCACAACCTGGGCGTGGTCCCAACCAATTGGGAGGTCGCCGGCACGGGCGATTTTAACGGCGACAGTAACGCCGACATCCTCTGGCACAACAATGCTACGGGCGTCGTCGCGCTCTGGGACCTCGACAACAGCAGTCTGGTCGCCAGCAAGCCTGTGGCAGCCCTGCCGAGCAACTGGCATATCGAAAATACCGGCGACTACAACGGCGACAGCAAGAGCGATATCCTGTTGCGCAACGATGCCGGTGTGGCCACGATCTGGGAAATGAACGACAACACGATTGTTGGCAGCGGTTCGCTAGGCCTGGTGCCGCAGACCTGGCATATCATCGCCTAGACATTCCCGGTACCGAGGGGAGCAGAACTGGAGTGGCGGATTACGCAGACGCTAATCCGCCCACGAACTGCCTGAGCCCGCAGGGCGGTTGGCGACTGCCTGGAAGCGTCTCGCTGTCATCAAAAGAACTCTGACGCGCAACAGGGTTTCGCGTTGGACAGGCCGGCTCCTCTTGCATTGTAGTGACGCCGTTAGCCGGGAGACGGACTGCCGGACCGTCAGCATCGCAGCATTTCGCATTTTCGATCCATTCAGGCGTCTTGCAAATGCGTCGCGCCGCGTGACGCGGTGTCGCGGGACCATAGCTGCGGCGCGATGATCAGTTTGAGGATTCACGCCCATGCCGACAACGATTGGGAACCGGATCACGCTCGACGGCGATTTCAGCGACTGGTCATCGGCCGATCTGGTTGAGCGACCGCTCAACAGCGTGACGGACTATCAGGTCTACGGTGCGCTCCTCGACGATGCATCAGGCAAGACCTATGTGATCGGCATCGAGGCGGCCGTCGCGACCGATCCGGCCCTCGCCGCCAGTACGTACATCTTTCTCAATACGGATCAAAACACCGCAACCGGCACCCAGGTGTTCGGCAGCAGCGTGGGCGCCGAGTATTCCGTGCAGTTCATCCTCGATACGGACAGCGTGCTTCGGCCCTATCTGTATGACAGCGCAGGGACCCTGCTCAACAACGGCGCGCCGCTCGACTTCGGCGTTTCCGGCGATGGCGACAGTGTCGAAGTCGCGATCCCCCAGGCCCTGCTGACGCCCGCCGGCGGTGCCGCGCCCACCTCGATCGATTTCGGCGCGCTGATCAACAACAGCGTGACGCTGCCGGGCTTTTTCGCCAATCCGATCTACAGCATCACCGATCCGTCAACGCTGGTCCCGGTGGATCACACGGTCAAGAAGGTCGCCATCGTCTATTCGGCGACGACGGCCGCCCTGTATTTCGGCGGCGGAGCGGCAGGCGAGACCGCCTATGCCGACCTGTTCATGGCGGCGCAGCATCAGGCGGCGGCAGCCGGTGTTTCCTATGATCTCCTGACCGAGGCCGACCTGACCGACGTCGCCAAGCTCTCGCAGTACAGCGCGCTGATCTTCCCGAGCATGGAGAATGTGCAGTCGAGCGAGGTGTCCGCGATCGTCAGCGCGCTGCGAGAGGTGGTCTACGACTATCACGTGCCGATCATCACCGCCGGCAATTTCCTGACCAACGACCAGACCGGCGCGCCGCTGCCCGGCAACTCCTACGCCAACATGCAGGAGTTGCTGAACGTCACGCTGAACACGTTCGGCACGGCCACCTATTCCGTGACGGCGGATCCGGCCGCGCTCGCCGCCGGCAATCCGGTCATTTCGGGCTACGCGCCGGGCGAACTGATCGGCGGCGCCAGCGGCGAGTTCGCCGGGCAACCGGCCGGCCTTTACACCAACACCGGCTACCTCAGCTTTTCCGGCGTGACCCAACCCGCCACGGTGCTGGCGGACATCAATATCCAGGGCGGAGGCACGGTGGCCGGCGTGGTGCAGACAACCACGGGCGGCACGAACACCGTATTTTCGACCACGGGCCTGCTCGGCGACAGCAACCTGCTGCAACACGCCATCCAGAACGCCGTCTTCGGCACGACGCCGAGCCTGACGCTGGACGTCTCGCGCATGGAGGGCGTGTTCGTCTCGCGCACCGATCTGGATCAGTCGCAGTTCCCGGCCGACGTCTCGCCCGAGAACGGCGCGCCGGGCATCTACGATCAGATGATCCCGATCCTGCAGCAGTGGAAGCAGCAGTACAATTTCGTCGGCAGTTACTACGTCAATATCGGCGACAACGCCAATCCGGCCAACGAGAACTTCACCAACTGGGCCGTGTCCGCCGCCTATTACAACGCGCTCATGGCG
Source organism: Bradyrhizobium lablabi (assembly GCF_018129385.1). Lineage (GTDB taxonomy): Bacteria > Pseudomonadota > Alphaproteobacteria > Rhizobiales > Xanthobacteraceae > Bradyrhizobium > Bradyrhizobium lablabi_C. Next base: position 1,368 of record NZ_JAFCLN010000016.1, on the reverse strand, counting down.
ATGGGCAACGAGATCGGCAGCCACTCCTATACCCATCTGATCGATCCGCCAGACCCCGCCTGGGCCGAGAACACCAACACGCTCTTTGTCACGCCGCCTGGCAATGCGCCGAACTGGACGTTCGCCTACGAGTTCGGGCTGTCGAACGCGATCCTGGAGCAGCAGCTTGGCATCACGCTGGCCGGCGCGGCGGTGCCGGGCGCCAACGACTCGATCACGACCTCGCAGCAGATCCTGCAATATTACCAGTCCGCCGGCGGGCTCACCGGCTACGTCACCGGCGGCTGGACCGGTGTGGGGGCGGGCTATCCCAACGCTTTCGGCTACATCGATCCGAACAACACCGGCTCGGTCTATATCGCGCCGAACGTCACGTTCGATTTCACCGAGATCGGTTTTCAGCAAAAGACCCCCGAACAGGCGCTGGCCGACTGGCAGACGCTGTTCGGCCAGCTTTCGGCGAATTCGGAGGCGCCGATCATCGTCTGGCCGTGGCACGACTATGGCGTGACGAACTGGGACACCAGCGGCACGGGCGCAGATCAGGGCTACACCACGCAGATGTTCACGGACTTCATCGCCTATGCCTACGCTCAAGGCTATGAATTCGTGACCATGGCGGATCTCGCCGAGCGCATCGCCGCGCAGCAGAAGGCGACGCTCACCGAGACCACCAGCGGTAACGTGATCACCGCGACGATCACGCCGGATGTCACAGCGCCAAATCTCGGCGGGATGGCGCTGAACGTGACCAACGCCGCCACCGGTGAGGTGATCCGGAACGCGGGCACCTGGTACGCCTACGACACCGACAGCATCTTTTTACCCTCTGGTGGCGGCACGTTCGCTGTCACCCTCGGCACCACCCAGGACGACCTCACCCATATCGACGAGCTGCCGATGCGCGCCGATCTGTTGTCCGTGACCGGCGACGGGTCGAATTTGTCCTTTGCGATGCGTGGCGACGGCGTCGTCGGCGTCGACCTCAAGGCACCGGGCGCGAACGTCGTGTCTGTCCAGGGCGCGCCGACCGCTACGTTGAGCGGCGACGATCTCTCCCTGATCTTCAACGATGGCGCCCTGGCGATCGATCCCAACGGCCCGCAGGGGCTGGCCGTCCAGCACAATGTGGTGATCTCGCACGGCGCAACCGCAGTCACCTCCGCCGGCAATGACTGGATCTTTGGCGGGACTTCCAACGACGAAATGGCTGGAGGCGCCGGCAACGACGCCCTCAATGGCGGCGGCGGCACCAATACCGCGGTCTATTCGGGAACGACAGGCAATTACAGCTTCGTGCAAAACCCCGACGGCAGCCTCACCGTGACCGACTTGCGTGCCGGCTCTCCCGACGGCACCGATACCGAC
>NZ_JAFCLN010000015.1 GCF_018129385.1 Bradyrhizobium lablabi | reverse complement strand
AAGGGCGAGCAGGGCACCATAAGACTGTCCGCCTATCACGAGGGCGGCCACATCATCATCTGCATCGCCGACAACGGCCGCGGCCTCAACACCGAGCGGATCAAGGCCAAGGCGCTGGCCAATGGTCTCGTCACCGAGGCTGACCTGGAAAAAATGTCGGAAGCGCAAGTTCACAAGTTCATCTTCGCGCCCGGCTTCTCCACCGCCGCGCAAGTGACCTCGGTGTCCGGCCGTGGCGTCGGCATGGACGTGGTCCGCACCAATATCGACCAGATCGGCGGCACCATCGACATCAAGAGTGTGGCCGGCGAAGGCACCAGCGTCACCATCAAGATCCCGCTGACCCTCGCCATCGTCTCGGCCCTGATCGTGGAAGCTGGCGGCGACCGCTTTGCCATCCCGCAATTGTCGGTGGTCGAACTGGTCCGCGCCCGGGCCAACTCGGAGCACCGCATCGAGCGCATCAAGGACACCGCGGTCTTGCGGCTGCGCAACAAGCTGCTGCCGCTGATCCACCTCAAGAAGCTTTTGAAGATCGACGACGGCGCCACCTCCGATCCCGAGAACGGTTTTATCGTGGTGACGCAAGTTGGCAGCCAGACCTTTGGCATCGTGGTCGACGGCGTGTTCCACACCGAAGAAATCGTGGTCAAGCCGATGTCGACCAAGCTGCGCCACATCGACATGTTCTCCGGCAACACCATTTTGGGCGATGGCGCCGTCATCATGATCATCGACCCCAACGGCATCGCCAAAGCCTTGGGCGCCTCCGGCTCGGCCGCCCACAACATGGCGGAAGAGAATGCGGCGGCCCATGTGACCGGCGAACAGCTCACTTCGCTTTTGGTGTTCCGCGCCGGCAACAGCCAGCCCAAGGCGGTGCCGCTCGGCCTCGTCACCCGCCTCGAGGAGATCGCCACCGACAAGATCGAACTGTCCAACGGCCGCTACATGGTGCAGTACCGCGAGCAGTTGATGCCGCTGGTGCAGATGGCCGGGGTCTCGGTGCAGACTCAGGGTTCCCAGCCGATCCTGGTGTTCGCCGATGACGGCCGCTCGATGGGCCTCGTGGTCGACGAGATCATCGACATCGTCGAGGAGCGCCTCCACATCGAGGTGGCCGGCAGCCAGGACGGCATTTTGGGCTCGGCCGTGATCAAGGGCCAGGCCACCGAGGTGATCGATGTCGGTCACTTCCTCCCGATGGCGTTTGCCGACTGGTTCTCCCGCAAGGAGATGCGCCCCTCCTCCAGCGCCCAGTCCGTGCTGCTGGTCGACGATAGCGCCTTCTTCCGCAACATGCTGGCCCCGGTGCTGAAAGCCGCCGGCTACAAGGTCCGCACCGCGCCGAATGCGCAGGAAGGGCTTGCCGCGCTGCGCTCGGGCCAATCCTTCGACGTCGTGCTGACCGACATCGAGATGCCCGACATGAACGGCTTTGAGTTCGCCGAAAGCATTCGCGCCGACCACAACCTCGGCCGGATGCCGATCATCGCGCTCTCCGCCATGGTCTCGCCGGCGGCGATCGAGCGCGGCCGGCAGGCCGGCTTCCACGACTATGTCGCCAAGTTCGACCGGCCCGGCCTGATCGCGGCGCTGAAGGAACAGACCGCCGAAGTGGTGCGGCAGGCTGCCTAAAGGAAACCATTCATATGACAACCAAGACCGAGACCATCGAGGGCGCCGTTGCCGAATACGTCACCGCCGTGATCGGCGGGCAGCTGTTCGGCCTGCCGATCTCGCGCGTGCAGGACGTGTTCATGCCGGAGCGGCTGACGCGGGTGCCGTTGGCGTCCTCCGAGATCGCCGGCGTGCTCAATCTGCGCGGCCGTATCGTCACCGTCATCGACATGCGCGCCCGCCTGGGCCTGCCCCGAAACGAGGACGGCAAGACGCCGATGGCGGTCGGCGTCGACCTGCGCGGCGAATCCTATGGCCTGCTGATCGACCAGATCGGCGAGGTGCTGCGCCTGCCGGAAGCGAGCTGCGAGGAGAACCCCGTCAATCTCGATCCGCGCATGGCCAAACTCGCCGGCGGCGTCCACCGCCTCGACGGCCAGCTCATGGTCGTCCTCGACGTCGATCGCGTGCTCGAACTCGCGCCCAAGGCGGCGATGGCTGCCTAGAGCATGATCCGGACCCGAAGGGCCGCGTTAGCGAAAAGTGGGAACCGGTTTTCCGAAAAGGTCATGCTCAAACAAGATTGAAAGTGCCCCAGTTGGGAGGTTTGAAAAAATGAAAACATGCCTTGTTGTCGATGACTCCAGCGTCATCCGGAAAATCGCAAGCCGGATCCTGGAAGAGATGAATTTCCGGATCATCGAGGCAGAGGACGGCGCACAGGCGCTGGAGGCCTGCAAGCAGCAACTGCCCGACGCGGTGCTGCTCGACTGGAACATGCCCGTGATGGACGGATTTGACTTCCTGATCAATCTGCGCCGCTTGCCCGGCGGCGACCAGCCGAAGGTGGTGTTCTGCACCACCGAGAACGGCATCGATCATATCTCGCGCGCGCTGCATGCCGGCGCCAACGAGTACATCATGAAGCCGTTCGACAAGGACATCGTCGCGGCCAAATTCCAGGAAGTCGGACTGATCGCGCAACCGGTGTAAGAGCCGGTTCCCCCGTGTTGTGTTGCGTTTGTTTTCGAGAGGCCGCCCGTGACCCCGCCAGACTATGAGTACCTGCGTAAGCTGCTGAAGGACCAGTCCGGTCTCGATCTGTCCGCCGACAAGCAATATCTGATCGAAAGCCGCCTGCTGCCGCTGGCGCGCAAATGCGGCCTGTCAGGCATCCCCGACATCGTTCAGAAGATGAAGGGCGGATCGGCATCGCTTCTCACCCAGGTGGTGGAAGCCATGACCACCAACGAGACATTCTTCTTCCGCGACAAGGTGCCGTTCGAGCATTTCCGCGACATGATCATGCCGGAGATCATCAAGACGCGCGCGGCCCGCAAGAGCGTCCGGATCTGGTGTGCCGCCGGCTCGACCGGGCAGGAGCCTTATTCGCTGGCGATGTGCCTGAAGGAGATGAGCGCTTCGCTCGCCGGCTGGCGGACCGAGATCATCGCCACCGACCTGTCGCAGGAGGTTCTGGAAAAATCGAAGGCCGGCATCTACAGCCAGTTCGAGGTGCAGCGCGGCCTGCCGATCCAGATGCTGGTGAAATATTTCAAGCAAACTGGCGAGTTCTGGCAGATCAATCCCGAGCTTCGCGGCATGGTGCAGCACCGGCAGCTCAACCTGCTGCACGACTTCTCCCAGCTCGGCACGTTTGACGTGATCTTCTGCCGCAACGTGCTGATCTATTTCGATCAGGACACCAAGATCAACATCTTCAACCGTCTCCAGCGAGCGACCGAGCCGGATGGCTTCCTCGTGCTGGGCGCGGCGGAGACGGTGGTCGGCCTGACCGAAACCTTCAAGCCTTATCCGGAGCGCCGCGGCCTTTACCGCCCCAACGAACAGCGCGCGGCGAAGACGTCCGCTTCCATGGCGCCGAGGCTTGCGGCGGCAGCGGGGATGTAAGATGCCCGAGGAAAAAAAGGGAACCGAGCGCGTTGCGTTCAGCCGGGGCTACGACGTCTGCATCATGGCGATCGACGGCACCTGGCGCCGCAATTGCGTCCTCAATGCCATTTCGGACACCGACGCCGCGCTCACCGTTGAAGGCTCCATCCAGGGCCTCAACCTGAAGGAATTTTTTCTGCTGCTGTCCTCGACCGGACTTGCCTATCGCCGCTGCGAACTGGTCCGCGTCAATGGAACGGAGATGGATGTCGCCTTCCTGAAGGGGAAGAACGGCAAGAAGCGGCCCGGCGGCGGGGCCGGCGTGGACATGATGATGGCCTGAGCCCGCCGGATCAGCGGCCATGTGACGCACAAGGTCTTCAAGCCTGGCCGGCGGCCGCGTTGCGTCAGAGCCGACTCTCGATCGAAACTGTGGAAAGATTCCAGTCAGTGCGCCGTCACACAACGGCTCCCGGTGGCATCATGTAGGCCAGTTCCGGATACCATCGGTTCACGAAGGAAATGCAAGGCCACCCCGAGGCCGGCATCGCAGGCTTTCAGCGCCGCGCCGGCTTTCAGGTAGCGGGGCGTGACATCGTCCAGCACGACGACATTGGCGGCGGGCAGGTCCTGAAGGGCGGCCGATGCTTCCTGCGCGACGGCCAATTCAATCATGGTCAGGCTCGCCTGGATGCGCGCGACAAGCGAAGTGAGGTCGGCGACCACAGCTTCATAGACGACATCCCGGTCATCGGACTGCGCCGGCACGCTGCTGCCTGTTCCATTATGCATGACTGCTCTCCTGCCTCCTACTTTTAGGGGGAGCCCTGCTACTTGTGGGTTAAGTGATCGTCCCGTACAAATACGGGTGCGTTCGAATCCGGTGCTCGCGTAGTACCGTTCGGCGAGTGCGCGTGATCTTTTTTCACGATGCGGGGACGATGGCACATGTCCGATAAGCCCGATGCCCGGGGCGAGATATTCGTAGTGGACGACGATCCGGCCGTCCGCGACACGCTTTCCATGGTGTTGTCGGCCGGCGGTTATCAGGTGATCTGCTTTGCCGATGGCGCCGCACTGCTGGCGGTGGCGCGAACGAGGACGCCGGCGGCCATCCTGCTCGACGTGCACATCCCCGGAAAATCCGGCCTCGATATCCTGAAAGAACTTCACGGCGAGGAATACCCGGCGCCGATCTTCATGATCTCGGGCAAGGGCGACATCGCCATGGCGGTGAGCGCGATCAAGAATGGCGCGCTCGATTTCATCGAAAAGCCGTTCCGCGGCAGCGAACTGGTCGCGCGATTGAACGAAGCCATCGAGGCCTATGTCCGCCGCAAGACGGTGGACTCCGGCTCGAAGATCGAGAAGCTGCATTTCCCCGGCCGCGAGCCGCTGACGCGGCGCGAGCGCGAAGTGCTGGAGCAATTCACCGCCGGCGCCTCCAACAAGGAAGCCGGCCGCAGCCTCGGCATCAGCCCGCGCACCATCGAGGACCATCGCGCGAACATCATGAAGAAACTGGGCGCGCGGAATGCGGCGGATCTGGTGAGGATCGTGATGACGGCGGCGAGGTCGTGAGGACGGTGACGCGAAGATGGTGAGGTATGCTACGCTATTACAAGGGCGGATTAGCGAAGCGTAATCCGCCATTCGTTGTTCAGCCATCGGCGGGTTACGCTTCGCTAACCCGCCCTACGCTTGCTTAATTCGCGGGGCCGCGACAAGTCATCCTAAAATGAGCCTGGCACACTTTGCTCAGCCTCGTCGGGCAAATCAACTTCCGATTTTCAGAAGCTATGTCAAGCCCCGAAATCAAAAATATTTCGCTTGTCAATTTCGGCAAATCAGAATTATAACGGGGCACCTCATCCCCGAGGAGGGGCGTTGGCCATCGCCACCAAACGTTGGGATGAGATGCGATGGACGCGGTCGGCGTGCTTGACGAAACGCTGATCGCGTACGGCGAAGTCGTGTGGTCCTGGCGCCGCGACGCTGGCGTCAAGCCTTGCGGAACTTCCGCGAGGCGATGGTGACAACAAGCCCGCTCACCGGGGAGATCACGTTATAAGCCGTAAAGCCATTGCGCAGGGGATGCCGGCGTGTTCACCGCTTCACCTGTATGCTCGTGTGCGCCTTCTTTGCTTGCGCAATTGGCACACGAGACCGCGGGTGCAGCGCGCACCCGGCATTCCCTGCGCCCTCTGTTTTTGAGAGGGACAACGAGATTGCGAAGACTCGGGCACAGTGTGTCGCGAGAACGCCGACACACACTCATCCGTCATCCCCGCGAAAGCGGGGATCCAGTATTCCAGAGACGCCAGTGATAGAACCGAGAAGCCGCGGCGTACTGGATCCCCGCCTTCGCGGGGATGACGGTCTTTATGAGTCCTTGTGTTGGGGATGCCGACGACTGGATCGAGCTTAGGCCCGACCCCCGCCTACGTCATCGCTCAGCCGCCGAGCGCGGTCCGGATCATGCTCGCCAGATCCGACTTGCGATAGGGCTTTGGCAACAGCAGCACGCCGGCGTCGAGCCGGCCGTGATGGATGATCGCGTTCTCGGTGTAACCTGACGTGAACAGCACCTTCAGTCCGGGCCTGCGCTTCTCGATCTCGTCGGCAAGCTGACGGCCGTTCATGCTGCCTGGCATGATCACGTCGGTGAACAGCAGGTCGAACGGGTGCCCGGCATCGACGATGGCGAGCGCCTGCACGGCGTTGCCGGCATCCAGCGTGACGTAGCCGAGCGAGCGCAGTTGCGCCAGCACGTAGTCCCGCACCAGCTTGTCGTCCTCGACGACGAGGATGGTTTCGCTGCCGCCCTGCACGGCCGGTGCTTGTATCTCCGGCGCAATGGCCGAGCCGGTGCCCGGCGGCAGATACATCCTGATCGTGGTGCCGTGGCCTTCCTCGCTGTAGATCTTGATGTGGCCGGCTGATTGCTTGACGAAGCCGTAGACCATGCTGAGCCCGAGACCGGTGCCCTTGCCCGGCCCCTTCGAGGTGAAGAACGGGTCGAACACCCGGTCGAGGATGGCGGCCGGGATGCCGGCCCCGGTGTCGCTCACCGCGATCATCGCATAGCGGCCGGGCCTGACGTCCTCGTTCGTCCTGGCGTAGTTCTCGTCGAGGTACACCGAGCCCGTCTCGATGATGAGCTTGCCGCCGTCAGGCATGGCGTCGCGGGCGTTGAGCGCGAGATTGAGGATGGCGGTGGCGAGCTGATTGGGATCGACGGTCGCAAAGCAGGCCTCGTCCTCGAACACCGATTCGACCTCGATCGGCTCGCCCAGCGCCGGCCGCAGCAGCTTTGCGGTGTCGATGATCAGCGTGTTGATGTCGACTTCGCGCGGCTGTAGCGGCTGCTTGCGGGCGAATGCCAAGAGATGCTGGGTGAGCTCGGCACCGCGCGAAGCCGCCTCGTCGATCATCCTGGTGATGACCGAAAGCTGCGGCTGGTCCGCGACCGCCTCGCCCAGAATCTCGATCGTGCCGGTGATGACCGTCAGGATGTTGTTGAAGTCGTGGGCGATGCCGCCGGTGAGCTGGCCGATCGCTTCCATTTTCTCGGCATGCCGGATGCGGTCTTCCGCCGCGATCTTGTCGGTGAGGTCGCGGATGAAGCCGTTGAACACGACGCCGCCGCGCCGACGCAGCTCGGTGATGCTGAGCTCGACCTTGATCTCCCTGCCGTCGCGCCGCAGCGCCTCGATCTCGAGACGCCGGCCCAGGATCCGGTTCTCGCCGGTGCGCAGGAAATGCTCGAGGCCGGCCCGGTGCGCCTCACGGTGATCCGGCGGGACGATCAGTGCGCCGAGTTTCCGGCCGAGCGCCTCGGCGCGCGGCCAGCCAAAGATCTTCTCGGCTTGAGAATTCCAGTCGATGATGGTGCCGGTCTCGTCCATCTGCACGAAGGCATCGAGCGCGGTATCGATGATGCCGCGCGCGAGCTGCTCGCTCTCGCGCAGGCTCTCCTGTGCAAGCCGGCTCTCAGTCATGTCGCGGCCGACGAAGAAGTAGCGCTGGACCGGTTCGGACCACGTTCCGAGCCAGGACAGCCACACCGCGCGCCCATCCTTGTGGAACACCTGCGTGTCCGACATCCTGAAGCGCTGCCCGCGCCGCGTGGCCCGCATTTCCTTGCGGGAGTTCTCGAGGTAGTCGGGGACCACGAATTCGGTGGGATCCTTGCCGATCAGCTCCTCGGGCAGGTAGCCGAGGATCATCTTGGAGCTGGGGCTGACCTGCACCAGGATGCCCCTGGAATCCATCACCAGGATCAGATCCTGCGAGGTCTCGAAAATCCGGCGGCGCTCTTCGGTCTGCTGCCGCAGCGTCGCCCGCGTCCTGTTGGCTTCGGTGATGTCGCGGGCAACTTTCGAGATGCCGATGGTTTCGCCCGACGGCGACTTGATCGGCGAGATGCTGAGCGCAACGTCGACGGGCGTGCCGTTCTTGCGAATGCGCACGGTCTCGTTCTGCTCGATCCGCTCGCCCCAGCCGATCCTGCGCCTCGTATCCTCCACTTCCGAGAGTCGTTCGGGCGGTACGATCATGGCGACGTTCTTGCCCACGGCTTCAGCCGCGCTGTAGCCGTACAGCCGCTCGGCGGCCAGGTTCCACCCCGTGATGGTGCCGTCGAGCGCCAGCGTGATGATGGCATCGTTGGAGGATTCGACCGCGGCGCTGAACAGGTGCTCGCGCTCGGCATGGCGCTCGCGCGCGGCCTCGGTGCGGCGATGTTCCTCGACCTCGCGCTCCAGCGCGATGGTCTTTGCGTTCGCCTCGTCCATCACCCGCACGAACGCGCGCGCCAGCACGCCGGTCTCGCCGGGGGCATCGACGGGAATGCGGGCGGTGCGGCCATCCGCGGCGCCTTCGACGGCCTCCGTCAGTCGCGTGATCGGTCCGGTGAGCGACCGTGCGATCAGCAGCGCGAGCACCGCCGCGCACAGCACGGCGATCAGTCCGACCAGGATCGTGCTGTTCTGGATCGTCGACGCCGGCGCCATGAACACGGCGTTTGGCGTCAGCTCGACGACGGCTACCCATTGGCTGCCGGCCAACATGGTGGGTGCGAAGGCTACCCCATCGGACCGGCCGGCTCCGTCCGGGACGAGACGTCCAAAACCCTGCGTGGCTCCGGCGGACGCCGCGAGGTAGGGCAAGTCGCGCCACCAGCCGCCGGGCTTGCCGGTTTGCGAGCCGAATTCGAGCGTGCGATCAGGATGGATGAGATAATCGCCCTTGCGATCGACAAGGTAGATATTCTCGCCCGGCCGTCCCGATGTCCTGACGCGATCGAGCGCCGCGCGCATGTCGACGTTGACGATGACGATTCCGAACGGCTTGCCATCCGGAGCCATGACCGGTTTGGCGATCCGCATCGTCGGAACCGGGGGCGTCTCGATGACACCGTTCTCCTCATTCAGGCTGATTGGAGATACGTATACCTCGCCCGGCGCCAGCTTGATCGTGTCCGCAAAGTATGGCGCATCGCCAACCCGCCTCAATTCGGCTTCGGGAACGATACGGACGGCGCCGTTCGGCCCCGAGCGATCGACACGCACGATCTCGCGATGGCCATCCGCGATTCCGATGAAGCGCAGCGAGTGGGCAGGCTTCAGCGCCATCTGCGCGGCCAGCCGGCCTTCCAGCCGCTCTCGCCAGAGCGCTTCCGTCGTGCCATCGACCGGATCGACGCCGCCATTGGTGAGCGCGCGCATCAAGCCCGTGACCGAAGCCAGACCCAGGAAGGTCGTGATATCGCCGGGCCCGGAGCGGACTTCGGACGCCAGATCGCCGGCGACGAATCGCGAATGCGTCTCGATGCGGTCCAGCACGCGCGGCAGCAGGGCCTGCTCGAGGTTGCGATAGCTCAGCCAGCCGACCGCGGATACCGCGATCGCGACCAGCAGGATCATCGCGATGGCCAGTCTGGTAGAAAGAGTCATCCCGCGCTTCGCGCTTTCCCCTTGTCCCGACACGGCGCCGGGCACAATAACGACGCCCCAGTGTCAGGAACCGGAAGCAATATTTCCGGCTGCCCGGGAGGACGATGACTGCTTCGCGGCCTCAAGACAAGCCGCAACCATCTGGTCCGCGGCTTCAATCGCTGAGATATTCCGGGTATCGCGCGCGTATCCGGGCGACTTCGCTGAGTGTCCCGGACAGATGGGTGCGCAGATGCTCCTGCGCCTCGTCGGGCTTGCCGTCGGCGATCGCCTTCGCGATCAGCTTGTGATGGCGGACGATATCCTGTGCCTTGCCGGCCGAAGGCAGATGCAGGCGGCGCAGCCGGTCGATATGGCCGCTGCGGCTGCGTACCAGCGTCCAGAGGTCCTGCTTGTCGGCGGCTTCATAAAGCCGCGTATGGAATTCGTTGTCCGCGGCCATGAACTTTTCGAAGTCGCCGGCCCTGGCGAACTGTTGCTGCCGCGCGATCGTGGCGTTGAGCTCGGCGAGCAGCGCCGCGTCATGCTGGATGGCAAGGCCGCGCACGATTTCCAACTCCAGCGCCTGCCGCAGGAAATGGGCTTGCTGAGCGCGGCGCACGTCGACGCGGCTCACGACGGTGGCGTATTGCGGGAATACTTCGACCAGGCCTTCCTCGTCGAGCTTCATCAAGGCGTCACGGACCGGCGTCGAGCTGATCCCGAACTGCTCGGCAAGTGCAGCGCGCGACAGCGCCGATCCTGGCGGCAGCTCGAGCGAGATGATCATGCCGCGCAGCCGGTCGAACACCTGCGGCGCGGCCTGCCGGTCGCGATCGAGCCGTTCGGTGGAACGCGGGGCCGTGCGGCGCGTGACGATTTCAGGTGAACCCATCGAATGCCCGGTATGCCCGAAGAGGCTTGCCTCAAATGCACTAATATATTAGTGCATCTCCAACCAATCGTCAAACGACGTCCAGCCGGGAGGAAAGCGTGATGATCAGGATGATGTGGCGGGCCTGTGCGGCCGCCATCGCGGCAGTTGCCGCACTTGGAGCGGCCTCGCCGGCGTCGGCCCAGCAAAAGAGCGAAATCCTGCTCTCGCGACAGCCCGGCATCTTCTACATGCCGTCCCACATCATGGAGAAGAACAAGCTGATCGAAAAGCATGCCGCCTCGCTCGGCGTGCCCGGGATCACCACCAAATGGCTCACGCTCAGCGGCGGCGGCGCGCAGACCGATGCGCTGCTGGCGGGCGGCGTCGATATTCTCAACACCGGCACCGGCAATCTGCTGCTGCTGTGGGATCGCACCCGCGGCGGCGTCAAGGGCATCGTCGCCACTTCGGCGCAGCCGATGACGCTGATCAGCCGCGATGCCAACATCAAGTCGCTGAAGGATATTGGTCCGAGCGACAAGATCGCGGTGCCGACCGTCAAGGTCTCCACGCAGGCGATCGTGCTACAGATCGCGGCCGCCGAACTGTTCGGCGCCGATCAATGGTCGAAGCTCGACGCCAACACCGTGCAACTCGGCCATCCCGATGCCTATGTGGCAATGAGCAATTCGCAGCACGAGGTTCGCAATCATTTTGCGATTCCGCCCTTCACCTTCCTCGAACTGAAGAACGTGCCCGGCGCCCATGTCGTGCTGCGCTCGCCCGACGTGATGGGCGGGCCGCTGAGCCAGGCGCAATTCTTCACCACCACGAAATTTGCCGACGCCAATCCAAAGATCATTCAGGCCGTGCGCGACGCCACCAAGGAAGCGCAGGATCTGATCCGCAGCGACACCAGGACGGCAGTCGAGATCTACAAGGAAATCACCGGCGACAAGACTAGCGCCGAGGATCTGCTGGCATGGCTGAAAGAGCCCGGCATGATGGAGTGGAACCTGCAGCCGCAGGGCACGATGAAATTCGCCGCCCATCTGCACAAGGTCGGCACCCTGAAGAGCATGCCGAAGGCCTGGACCGACTATTACCTGCCGGTCGCGCACGATCTGAAGGGCAACTAGCCCAGATGGCGGCGCTTCTCGACGTCAGCGGCGTGACGCTGCGCTACAAGACTTCAAGCGCGGTCGTCACCGCGACGGAGCGGGTCGATTTCAGCGTCGACCGTTCCGACCGCTTTGTGCTGCTCGGACCCTCCGGTTGCGGCAAGTCGACCTTGCTGAAGGCGGTCGGCGGCTACATGAAGCCGAGCGAAGGCACGATGCGGATCAACGGCCGCGAGATCAGCGAGCCCGGCGCCGACCGGATGATGATCTTCCAGGAATTCGACCAGCTATTGCCGTGGAAGACGGTGCTGGAAAACGTGATGTTTCCGCTGCTGATGGCGCGCAAACTGCCGCGCAAGGAGGCCGAGCCGCGCGCCCGCGCCTATATCGAGAAGGTCGGCCTCACCCGCGTGGTCGACAGCTATCCGCACACGCTGTCCGGCGGCATGAAGCAGCGCGTGGCGATCGCCCGCGGCATGGCGATGGAGCCGGACATTCTGCTGATGGACGAACCGTTCGCCGCGCTCGATGCGCTGACCCGCCGCACCTGCCAGGACGAATTGCTGCAGCTCTGGTCGGAAACCAAATTCACCGTGCTGTTCGTGACCCACTCGATCGCCGAAGCCATCAAGATCGGCAACCGCATTCTGCTGCTGTCGCCGCATCCCGGCCGGGTGAAAGCCGAGATCGTCGATGTCGACCGGGTCTCCGCCGAAGATGGCAGTGCCGCAAAGCTCGAAAAGCAGATTCACGATCTGCTGTTCGCGGCCAACGCGACGGCGCGCTAGGGAGGACGCGATGGGCGAAGCAAGAATCCTGTTGCGCGACGCTTCGTCCGCGGCAGCCGCGCCTGCCGATGTCGAGCGCAAGCTCGGCGTCGCCGAATTGCTGTGGAATGACGGCTTTGTCCGCAAGACCGTGATTGTGATTCTCCTGGCCGCAGCTTGGGAGATTTATGGCGTCCTGCTCGACAATCCGCTGCTGTTCCCGTCATTCCATGACACCGTCATCTCCATGTACGAGCGGATCAAAGACGGCACCATTCCGTTGCGGGCCTGGGCTTCGCTAAAGGTGCTGTTCATGGGGTATGTGGTCGGCATAGTGCTGGCTGCTATCTTCACCATCCTCGCCATCTCGACCCGCATCGGTACCGATTTCCTCGAAACTGTTACGGCGATGTTCGCTCCCTTGCCGGCGATCGCGCTGTTGCCGCTGGCGCTGATCTGGTTCGGACTCGGCAATGGCAGCCTCGTCTTCGTGCTGGTGCATTCGGTGCTGTGGCCGGTGGCGCTCAACACACATTCCGGCTTCAAGAGCGTGTCCAACACGCTGCGCATGGTCGGCCGCAATTACGGCCTGCGCGGCTTGCCCTATGTCGCGCGCATATTAATTCCCGCCGCGTTCGGCCCGATCCTCACCGGCCTGAAGATCGGCTGGGCGTTCGCCTGGCGCACGCTGATCGCGGCCGAGCTCGTGTTCGGCGTCTCCTCAGGGCAGGGCGGGCTCGGCTGGTTCATCTTCGAGAACCGAAATCTCCTGGATATTCCGGCCGTGTTCGCCGGGCTATTGACTGTCATCGTGATCGGCCTCGTGGTCGAAAACCTGATCTTCCGCACCATCGAGCGCAACACGGTCCAGAAATGGGGCACACAAACATGACAACAAGAAAGAAGACCCCCGATCAGCTCCGCAGCGCCCGCTGGTTCGCGCCCGACGATCTGCGTGCTTTCGGCCACCGCTCGCGCGCGATGCAGATGGGCTACGCGCCGGAGGAGTGGAAGGGTCGTCCCGTTATCGCGATCCTCAACACCTGGTCGGATGTGCAGCCCTGCCACATGCATTTCAAGAGCCGGGTCGACGACGTCAAGCGCGGCATCTTCATGGCCGGCGGCTTTCCAGTGGAACTGCCGGCGCTGTCGTTGTCGGAATCGCTACAGAAGCCGACCACCATGCTCTATCGCAATCTGCTGGCGATGGATGCCGAGGAATTGCTGCGCGGCCACCCCGTCGACGGCACGGTGCTGATGGGCGGCTGCGACAAGACCACGCCGGGCCTGCTGCTCGGCGCCACCAGCATGAACATCCCCACCATCTATCTGCCGGCCGGCCCGATGCTGCGCGGCAACTGGAAAGGCAAGACGCTCGGTTCGGGCTCGGATGCCTGGAAGTATTGGGACGAGCGGCGCGCCGGAAAAATTTCCGACAAGGACTGGGTCGATGTCGAGGCCGGTATCGCCCGCAGCTACGGCACCTGCATGACCATGGGCACGGCCTCGACCATGACGGCGATCGCGGAATCGATCGGCATGACCTTGCCCGGCGCATCGTCGATCCCCGCTGCGGATGCGGGTCACATTCGCATGGCTTCCGAATGCGGCCGCCGCATCGTCGAGATGGTATGGGAAGATCTCACGCCACAAAAAATCCAGACCCGCAAGGCGTTCGAGAACGCCATCACGGTGGCGATGGCGATGGGCTGCTCGACCAATGCGATCATCCATCTGATCGCGCAGGCCCGCCGCGCCGGCCAGGACATCGGCCTAGATGATTTCGAGAAGGCGAGCCGCAAGGTGCCCGTGATCGCCAACGTGCGGCCCAGCGGCGACACCTATCTGATGGAGGACTTCTTCTACGCCGGCGGTCTGCCGGGTTTGATGAGCCGCATCAGGGATCATCTGCATCTCGATTGCGTGACCGTGACCGGCAAGACGCTCGGGGAGAACATCGCGGGCGCCGAAGTCTATAATGACGACGTCATCCGCACCGTCGAGAATCCGATCTACAAGGAAGGCGCATTGGCGGTGCTGAAGGGCAACCTCGCGCCCGATGGCTGTGTCATCAAGCCGAGCGCTTGCGAACCGCGCTTTCTCAAGCACACCGGCACGGCGCTGGTATTCGACGATTATCCCTCGATGAAGAAGGCGGTCGATGATCCCAACCTCGATGTCACTGCCGATCATGTGCTGATCCTGCGCAATGCAGGGCCGCAGGGCGGGCCAGGCATGCCGGAATGGGGCATGCTGCCGATTCCGACAAAACTCGTGAAGCAGGGCGTGCGCGACATGGTACGCCTGTCGGACGCGCGCATGAGCGGCACCAGCTACGGCGCCTGCATCCTGCATGTCTCGCCGGAATCCTATATCGGCGGCCCGCTCGCGCTGGTGCGGAATGGCGACAAGATCACGCTCGACGTCGCCGCGCGCACCATCAATCTTGAAGTGCCGGAAGCGGAACTCGCAAAACGCCGCGCCGAGTGGAAGCAGCCCGAGCGCCGCTTCGAGCGCGGCTATGGCTGGATGTTCTCGAAGCACATCAAGCAGGCCAACGAGGGCTGCGACTTCGATTTCCTTGAAACAGGCTTCGGCGCGCCAGTCGGCGAGCCGTCGATTTATTAGCGCTGTCGTTCCGGGGCGCGAAGCGAACCCGGAATCTCGAGATTCTCAGGGGCGCAAGTGCGCCCCATAGTTCGATGCTCGCGCATCGCCCCGGAATGACGACAAGAGGATGGATGAACATGAGCAAACTAAGCGACGCCACCCGTAACAAACTCAAGAGCATCTCCACCGCTACCGTCGCAACCGCGCTGTTCAAGCGCGGCCTCCGCATCCAGATGATTCAGGACGTCCGTCCGCTCAGTCCCGACCAGCCGACGCTGGTTGGCGAAGCCTTCACGCTGCGCTACATGCCGGCGCGCGAGGACCTCAACAAGATCGACGTGTTCCGCGACCGCTCGCATCCCCAGCGCAAGGCGATCGAGGATTGCCCGCCCGGCGCGGTGCTTGTCATGGACAGCCGCAAGGACGCCCGCGCCGCTTCCGCCGGCGCCATTCTGGTGACGCGGCTGATGAAGCGCGGCTGCGCCGGCGTCGTCACCGACGGCGGCTTTCGCGATTCGGCCGAGATCGCAAAACTCGGCTTTCCTGCCTACCACCACCGCCCGAGCGCGCCGACCAATCTGACGCTGCATCAGGCGATCGAGATCAACGTGCCGATCGGCTGCGGCGACGCGCCGGTGTTCCCCGGCGACGTCATCCTCGGCGATGCCGACGGCGTGATCGTGATTCCCGCGCATCTCGCCGACGAGATCGCAGACGAAACATTCGAAATGACGGCGTTCGAGGATTTCGTCACCGAGGAAGTCCAGAGGGGCCGCGGCATTTTCGGACTGTATCCGGCGACGGATGAAAAGACGCTGACCGATTTCGCGGCTTGGCGAAAGGCAAACGGACGATAGCGCCTGCCGCGACAACAAACACAGCCGGCCGACAGAGCCGGCGTGCATCGTAAAACCCAGGGAGAACGACCATGAGCATCACACGACGCCATCTGCTTGCCGGCACCGGGGCCGCTGCGGCCACGGCCACGGCACTTGCTTCTCGTTCCGCTGCCGCGCAGTCCTTCCCGTTCACGCCGAACCAGCGCTATCCCGATCCGGCGGTTCAGATTCTCGACCCGGGCTTTGCAAAATACCGGATCTATTCCAGCACGCTGGAGCAGGTCGCGACCGGCTTTCGCTGGGCCGAAGGGCCGGTGTATTTCCCGGAAGGCGGTTACCTGCTGTTCTCCGACATCCCCAACAACCGGATCATGAAGTTCGACGAGAAGACCGGCCAGACCACGGTGTTCCGCAATCCGGCGAACTATGCCAACGGCAACGCGCGCGACCGTCAGGGCCGCCTCGTCACCTGCGAGCACTCGGTCACCCGACGCATTACCCGCACCGAGAAGGACGGCAAGGTCACGGTGCTGGCCGACAAGTTCGAGGGCAAGCGGCTGAATGCGCCGAACGACATCGTCATGAAATCCGACGACTCGATCTGGTTCACCGATCCGCTGTTCGGCATCAATGGCGAGTGGGAAGGCAAGAAGGAAAAGCCGGAGCAGGCGACCACCAACGTCTATCGCCTGTCGAAGGATGGCAAGCTCACTGCCGTCATCACGGACATCGTCAATCCCAACGGCCTTGCCTTCTCGCCGGACGAGAAGAAGCTCTACGTCGTCGAGTGGAAGGGCACGCCCAACCGCAGCATCTGGGGTTACGACGTCAACGCCGACGGCACGCTCGGCAGCCGGACCAAGATCATCGATGCCGCCGACCAGGGCGCGCTCGATGGTTTCCGTGTCGATCGCGACGGCAATCTGTGGTGCGGCTGGGGCAGCAATGGCGCGCTGCAAAGCGAGCCGACCGAGGTCGGCAACCGCAAGGTATTTCAGCTCAGGGGCAAGTCGGAAGATCTGGACGGCGTGATGGTGTTCAATCCCGAGGGCAAGCCGCTTGCGTTCATTCGCCTGCCGGAGCGCTGCGCCAATCTCTGCTTCGGCGGGCCGAAGAACAACCGCGTCTACATGACGGCATGTCATTCCGTGTACGCGCTGTATGTGGAGTCGCACGGCGCGGTGTGATGGCGCTGGACCTTGAAGAACGTAGCCCGGATGGATCTAAATAATTCCGGGCTACGAAAGCGCCTCTCCCGCAAGCGAGCGGTGCGCCCTAATTGCGGCCTGCCGAGGCGTTCGTCTGCCGCAGCACGGTGGTCTTTTCGCCGGGCTTGACCTGATCGATCACGAGCAGCTTGACCGGCTCGGCGCCGATATTCTCGGCCTTGTGCCACTGTCCGCGCGACTCCACGATGAAATCGCCGGGCTTGAATTCATCGCTCTTGCCCGTCTCGGTATTGGTGATCCGCAACCTGCCGGACAGCACATAGCCATAGCGCTGCGAGTTATGCTCGTGTTCGGGCAACTTCGCGCCGGGCGGAACTTCGTAGATCGAGGTGATAAGCTGGACGTTGCCTTGCGGCAGCACGATTGGCTGGCCGCTCGTGGTGACGGTGGTGGTGAGCAGCGGGCTCACTTTAACCGCGCTAGTCGCGTCGGCTTTGACCGCATCGGCATTTGCCGACAGCGGAGTCGCCAGTATCAGCAGCGCGGCTGCCACGCAGATGCTTCTGTTCATGGCTTATTCCTTCGCGCCCCGTCCACCATTTCGGGAGGCGATCATTGCTGCGCAATATCAACCCGCTGACAATGCCGTTACCGGGCAGGCGCAACGCTCGCCGTGAACTCACAACATTCCCGGCCTGAACAGCTTGCGAAATCTCGCTGTCTCCTCGCCGGAGATCATGAATTCGCCATCGCCGCGATAGTGGATCGTTTTCGGCACCTTCGGCGAAGTCGCGACATGCGCCTTCACCACCTCGAACACGAACATGTTGTATTTGTTCACCCAGCCCGCATCGGCCAGCGTGCACTCGAAACTGGCGTAGCATTCGTCGATCAGCGGCGCGCGGACATGGGTGCCGGGCTTTGGCGTGAGGCCGAACTCGGCAAACTTGTCGATGTAGCGCCCCGAGGTGTTGCCGATCTTCACGACCGTTTCGGCGATATCGACGGTCGGGATGTTGACGACGCATTGCTTGCTGTCGCGGATCAGATCAAAGCTGTGGTTTCCGCCCGAGATCAGGCAGCCGATCAGGGCAGGCGAAAACTCCAGCACCATGTGCCAGCCCATGGTCATGATATTGGTCTGGTCCTTGTGCGCGGAGCTGACCAGCACGATCGGTCCCGGCTCGAGGAAGCGGCGGACATTGTGAGTGGGAAAATCCTGCTTCCTGTACCGCCGCATGCTGCCTACACCTCCGCCTTGTCCGCCAATCCCACCGCCCACAGTGCAAACGCATAGACGATCGCGATCTCGTCCAGCCGGTTGAAGCGGCCGGAGGCGCCGCCATGGCCGGCGCCCATGTTGGTGCGCAGCAGCACCGGGCCGCCGCCGGTCATGGTCGCGCGCAGCCGTGCGATCCATTTGGCCGGCTCCCAATAGGTGACGCGCGGGTCGGTGAGGCCGCCCATCGCGAGGATCGCCGGATAGTCCCTGGCCGCAACATTGTCATAGGGCGAATAGGACAGGATGGTGCGAAAGTCCTTCTCGCTTTCGATCGGATTGCCCCATTCCGGCCATTCCGGCGGCGTCAGCGGCAGGCTGTCGTCGAGCATGGTGTTGAGCACGTCGACGAACGGCACCTCCGCGACGATGCCGGCGAACAGTTCGCCGGCGCGGTTGGCGACCGCGCCCATCAGCATGCCGCCGGCGCTGCCGCCATGGCCGACGATCTGCTTCGCACTGGTGTATTTTGCATCACACAGCGCGCGGCCGGCGGCCGGGAAATCGTCAAAGCTGTTGGTCTTCTTCTCGCGCTTGCCGTCGAGATACCAGCCCCAGCCCTTGTCGGCGCCGCCGCGGATATGCGCAATCGCATAGACAAAGCCGCGGTCGACCAGCGACAGGCGGTTGGTGTTGAATGAAGCCGGCATCGCCATGCCGTAGGAGCCGTAGCCGTACAGCAGCAGCGGCGCGCTTCCATCGAGGACAAAGTCCTTGCGGTGCAGGATCGACACCGGCACCAGCGCCCCGTCATGCGAGGTCGACATGATGCGGGTGGTGACGTAATCGGCCGGGTTATGTCCGGACGGAATTTCCTGGCGCTTGCGCAAGACGCGCGTCCGCTTCGCCATATCGTAGTCGTAGACTTCCGACGGTGTCGTCATCGAGGAATAGGAGAAGCGCAGATTCGTCGTTTCGAATTCGTAGCCGCCCATGGTGTCGAGCGAATAGGCGGCTTCATCGAAGGCGATTGCGTGCTCCTCGCCGCTGTCGAGGTCGCGGATCACGATCGCCGGCAGTGCATTGGCGCGCTCCAGCCGCACCATGTGCCCGGCATAGAGCTCGACATCGAGCACGTAGATGCCCTCGCGATGCGGAATGAGATCGCGCCAGTTGGCGCGCTCAGGTGAGGCGAGCGGCGCTGTGGCGATCTTGAAATCGATCGCGCCGTCGGCGTTGGTGAGAATGTAGAGCTGCTCGCCGCGGTCGTTGACCCCATACTGCACGCCTTCCTGGCGCGCGGCGACCAGCCGCGGCGCTGCATCGGGATTGGCGAGGTCGATCAGCCGCTGCTCGGACGTCTCGTGATCGCCGCCGGCGATCACGCAGTACCGGCCGGATGAGCTCTCGTGCAGATGGGTGAACCAGCCGGAATCCTGCTCCTCATAGACCAGGATGTCGTCGGCCTGTTTGGTACCGAGCCGATGCCGCCACACCTGCATTGGCCGGTGATTGTCGTCGAGCTTGACGTAGAAAAAACTCTTGCCGTCCTTGCTCCAGACGGCCGCGCCGTCGGTCTCCTCGACGAGGTCGTCGAGATCCTTGCCCGTCGCCCAGTCGCGCACGCGGATCGAAAAATATTCCGAACCCTTTGTGTCGGCGCTCCAGGCGTGCAGCTTGTGGTCAGGCGAGTGCCGGCTGCCGCCGAACTTGAAGTATTTATGGTCGGCGGCGAGCGCATCGCCGTCGAGCACGATATCAACCTCGCCGCCTTCGCGCGGCATGCGGCCGAACAGCTCATGCTGCCCGCCCTCGCGAAATTTTCGTAAATAGGCGTAGGGACCGTCGGGCGAGGGCACGGAGGAATCGTCCTCCTTGATCCGCCCGCGCATCTCTGCGACCAGCTTTTTCTGGAGGGCATCCGTGTGGCCGAGCAGGCTCTCGGTATAGTCGTTCTCCGCTTCCAGATATTTCCGGATGTCGGCATCGAGGATCGACGGGTCGCGCAGCACCTCCTGCCATTTGGCGTCTTTCAGCCAGGCATAGTCGTCCGTCACGGTGATGCCGTGGGTCGTGAAGGAATGCGCCCGGCGCGGCGCGATAGGGGCTGCCTGCGATTTCGCGGCTTTTCTGGCTAGCGTCACGTAATTCCTCGTTTCGGTCCTGCGAATACTCACCGTTATATCGGTGCAAACGCTGGGATTACCAGCCGCGGGGCGCCGTTGCGCGGGGATTGTCGGTATGCTTAGGCTTGGCCGCCTCCGCAAGATCGGGCCTGATGCTCTTCAATTCCTACCAATTCATCTTCCTGTTCCTGCCGGTCGTGCTGGCCGGCTATTTCTGGCTGGGGCGGCGCAGCAATCTGGCCCCCGTGGTCTGGCTGGCGCTGGCCTCTTTCGTGTTCTACTCCGTCAGCAACTGGCAGTTTGTGGCGCTGCTCGCGGGCTCGATCGCCTTCAATTATTTTGTCGGCTATCTGCTGATCGCGAAAAAGCTGTTCTCGCGCGCGCGCTTCGCTGCGCTGACGGCGGGCGTCGCCGGCGATCTCCTGCTGCTCGGCATCTTCAAATATGCCGGCTTCTTCGCCGCCAACATCAATGCGCTGTTCGCCACGCATCTTGTGATCGATATCCTGCTGCCGGTCGGCATTTCCTTCTATACCTTTACGCAGATCGCGTTCCTGGTGGATGCCTACAGGGGCAACGTCGCGCGCTACGCGGTGCCTCACTACGCCCTGTTCGTCACCTACTTTCCCCACCTGATCGCCGGACCGATTCTCCACCACAAGGACATGATCCCGCAGTTCGAACGGGAAGAATCCAAGCAGCCGCATGCCCACCTGATCCTCTGCGGCCTGATCATCTTTGCCATCGGCCTGTTCAAGAAGACCTGCCTCGCCGACGGCATCCAGCCGCTGGTTGCGCAAGCCTTTGGCCCTGCTACGCCGACTTTCGACCAGGCGTGGATCGGCGTGCTGGCCTATACCTTCCAGCTCTATTTCGATTTCTCCGGCTATTCCGACATGGCGATCGGCATGTCGCTGATGTTCGGCATCTTCCTGCCGCTCAATTTCAACTCGCCTTACAAGGCGATCTCGATCATCGACTTCTGGCGGCGCTGGCACATGACGTTGTCGCAATTCCTGCGCGACTATCTCTACATTCCGCTCGGCGGCAACCGCCGCGGCCCGGCACTGCGCTATGTCAATCTGATGATCACCATGCTGCTCGGCGGCCTCTGGCACGGCGCCGCCTGGACATTTGTGGTGTGGGGCGCGCTGCATGGCGGCTATCTCTGCGTCAATCACGCCTGGAACAGATTTGGGCCCGCGGTCGCGCCGCGATACCAGCGCGCTGCCAATGTGGCTTCGTTCATCCTGACCTTTCTCGCCGTGGTCATCGCCTGGGTGTTCTTCCGCGCCGACAACATGCAGGCGGCCCTTAGCGTGTTGTCGAAGATGGCCGACCCCACCGTCGTTGCATTCGGACGCGCTGAAATTGTGTACGCGCTGTTCATTGCCGGCTATGCCGTGATCGCGTGGTTTGCGCCGAATACGCAGCAAATCATGGGCTACGATCACCAGAATCGGCGGGTCGGCGAACATCTCGACGGAGCGAGGATGCGGCCCCTGTTCCTCTATGCAGGCGCTGCCGTGCTGGCGTTCGGCATCCTCGGAATCCAGCAGCACAGCGAATTCATCTATTTCAGGTTCTGATGAGCATCGCCGCACGCAACGTCATCCGGCTCCTTGTCGCTACCGCGGCCATTATATTGTCGGCGGCGTTGCTCAATTTCACCGTCGATCCCTTACAGCTTTTCCGACCTGCGCGGCTGTTCGCGGCGATGTACTCGTCGGACAGCCGCATGCAGGACGCAGGCCTGATCCGCAGCTAGCCGTTCGATACGGTGTTCATGGGCACCTCGCTCGGAATCCATTTCCGGCAGAGCGACATCGACAGGGCGCTGGGCGTGCGGTCGCTGAAGCTGTCGATGAATGGCTCGAACTCGGTCGAACAAAACTTCGTGCTGGCTGCGGCGATGGAACGCCACCCGAAGCGCGTGATCTGGCAGATGGACGACTGGATCTTTCGTGATGGACCGGGGATCGACAAGGACATCTACCTTCCGGCCGATCTCTATCGCCGAAACCTCGCCGGCATTGCCGGCTATCTTTTCAGCGGCGCCATGGCGCGGGAGTCGCTGTGGATCCTAGCCCGGTCGGTGCCGCCGCTGGAGCCGCTGGTTGCGCGGCTGACCACGGGGCTCGTCTTCAAATTCTCGATCCCCCGCGTCGATGACATCAATGCGCTGCGACCGGATTTCGATGTCGCGGGCTTCTATAACAGGCAGAACGCGATTGCCGCCTTCCGGCGCGCCATCGATCCCGCGCGTAGTGGATCGATCGGGGACGGCTATGATTACCAGGCGATGGTCCGGTGCTTTGAGCGGGATGCGATCGGTTTGATCGCGAAGTATCCCGGTGTCACATTCGATATCTACTTCCCGCCCTATTCCGTCCTGCAATTCGTCGCGATGCGCGATGCGTCTCCGGCTACGCTGGAGACTGCGTATGCGTTCTCCGCCCATGTCGCTTCGAGGTTGCTTCAGTTTCCAAATGTGCGGCTGCATGATTTCCGTGCGGTCAGGGAAATCACCCACGATCTCGGCAATTACGGCGACGTCGTTCATCACTCGCCGGCGGTCGACCTGAAAATCCTGTCGTGGCTGGCCGAGCGGCAATACGTCGTCGATCCCAAGGCGCCACTGGCTTCACTGGAGCAATTGAAGGCGCAGGTCGAGGCGTACCGGCTCGAGCCCTAGCTGTTGCGGAGGCGCGCGCCGGCGCTGCCGCCGAACATCGGGATGCGGTTGACCGCCAACACCACCGTGAAGGTGATCACCAGCATCGCAATGCCCAGCACCGCGATCGCGGCGAGGTCGCCGCTTTCGTTGAGGTCGTAGATCAGGACGGAGAGCACCTTGGTCTGCGAGGTGAACAGGATGATGGCGGCCGAGAGCTCGCGCATTACGCCGATGAAGATGAAGCACCAGGTTGCGATCACGCCGGTGCGCAGCAGGGGCGCGGTGATCCTCCACAGCGACTGGAGCCGCGTCGCGCCGAGGATGCGGCTAGCGTCCTCCAGTTCGGGGTGAATGGTCGCAAATGCCGCCTGCAATTGCTGATAGGCGGAAGGCAGGTTGATGGTCAGGAAGGCGATCAGCAGGATCCACAGCGTGCCGTACAGCACGAAGGGCGGCCGGGTGTAGCTCAGGAACAGGCCGACGCCGAGCACGATGCCGGGCACCGCGACGGGCGCGGTCGCGAGGAAGCCGAGCACGCGCGATCCGGTGATGACGCGGCGCGTCGTGACATAGGCGATGACGAGCGCGAGGATCGTGCCGACCGTGGCGGTCGCCGTGCCCAGAATCACGGTGTTCTTCAGCGCGAGCTTTGTCGACGACAGTTCAGTGAACACGAAGACGATGTTGTGCAGCGTGAAGGTCGCCGGCGTCACCAGCGTGGTAGCGTTCGGCGAGAACGCGGCGTTGAACAGCGCGAAGTAGGGCAGAAACACCGGGTTCAGCAGGATCACGAGGCAAAACGCCAGCGCCGCCCAGCGCCATCCCTTCATCTCGACCCGGCGCGGCGCGCCATATTTGCCGCCGACCACGGAAAAGCCGCGGCGGCCCAAGATCGTCTTCTGGGCCTGTAGCAGCAAGATCGTGAGCAGCAGCAGCGGGACCGCAGCCGCGGCGGCGAGCTCGAGCTTTGGCGGATACTGGAACAGGCTCCAGATTTTCGTCGTCATGGTGTGGAAGCCGGCCGGCAGCGCCAGGATCGCGGGCGAGCCGAACAGCGTCATTGCCTGTAGGAACGCGATCAGCGCGCCGGCCACCAGCGCTGGCAGCGCTAATGGAATGGTGACGCGCCGCGCCGTGGTCCAGGCCTTGCCGCCGAGGATGGCGGAAGCATCCTCCAGTTCGCCCGGCATGTTGTCGAGCGCGTTGGCGACCAGCACGAACACAAACGGAAAAGTGTAGCAGGAGATGACGAAGATGACGCCGGTGAGCGAGTAGATATTGAAGAGATAGGCATCCGATTCGGCGCCGGTGAGGTAGCGATAGAGCTTGTTGAGCAGGCCGCTGTTCGGCGCCGCCAGCAGCTCCCATGCCACCGCGCCGAGGAACGGCGGCGTCACGAACGACGCCGTCACCAGCGCGCGGATGATCTGCCGGCCCGGCAGATCGGTCCGCGACACCAGCCAACTGATGGGAGCGGCGACGATGCAGCAGGCGATGGCGGATGTCGTGGCGATGATCGCCGTGGTCAGCAGCGGATCGAGGAAGTCGCGATCGGTGAACAGGGTGATGAAATTCTGTAGCGTCGGATTGCGCGCCTTGTCGGTGAAGGCATAGAGCGCGAGCCAGCCCAGCGGCAGCAGGATCAGGACAACGAGGCACGCCGCGACCAGCCACAGCACCGGCTTTGTCGGGTCCACCTTCGCCCTTGTGCTTTCGATCGTGCCGGTAACGGTCATTTATCCGCAAACCATATGTTTCCCCTCATCCTGAGGAGCGGCATCTTCGCCGCGTCTCGAAGGATGAAGGCCCCGTTGTGGCCTCATGGTTCGAGGCGGCGCTACGCGCCTCCTCACCATGAGGGTCGAGAATTCACACCCGAAACAGCCGCGCATAGCGCGTCTTGATCTCTTCCGCCATCGCCTCAACGCCTGCCGCATCCTCCTTCATCAGCTTGATGTCGGAAATCTTTCGCCGTCCCGGCTTCGACTGCACCTGTGCATGCACCGAATACTGCGCGGTGAAGTCGATGAAGAATTGCTGGGTCTCGCGCGTGTGCAGCCAGGCCTGGAACAGCCGCGCAGCGTTGGGATGCGGCGCGCTGGCGAAGATGCCGGTCGGACCGGAAATCGTCGGCGTGCCCTCGGCCGGATAGACCGGCTCCACCGGCTGTCCGGCCTCCTTCAGCAGCACGATTCCATATTCGTTGCCGTCGGCCATGATGGCGCGCTCGCCGAGCGATAGTTTTTTCGGCGGATCGGTCGAGGATTGCACCTGCATCACGCGCTGCCTGGCCAGTTTTTCGAAATATTCCCACCCCAACGCGCGTACCATCTGGAACGTCGCGGTCATGATGGTGCCGCTATAGGCCGGATGTCCCTTCACCATCTTGCCCGCCCATTTCGAATCGAGCAGGTCGGCAAAGCTTTTTGGCGCGTCTTCGGGCTTCACCAGATTGGTGTTGTAGGCGATCGACGACAGATAGATTCGGGTCACAGCAAGCATGCCGTCGGGGTCGCGATAACCTTCTGGAAAATACTTTGCGACGTCCTCCGGCACGAACGGCGCCAGCCAATCCTTCTTCTTCCAGGAAATGAAATGCGAGGCATCCGAGCTGTTGATCACGTCGGCCGCTCGGATATTGCTGGCAAACTCCTGGTCGACGCGCTGGAACAGCCGCTCGGAGCCGGAGCGCTCGATCTGGATGCTGATGCCGGGATAAGCGGCCTCGAACGCCTTGCCGAGCTTTTCGCCGACCGGCAGGTCCATCGACGAATAGAAGATCAGCTTGCCTTCTTTCTTCGCAGCGTCGATCAGCGCCGGGGTGATCGCCGTCGGCGGCGGCGCCTCGGCGCGGGCAGGGGAGGCGAACACGGTGCCGAGCGCCAGCGCGGTGGAGCCCTTGAGAAGATCGCGTCTTGAAATGCTCATGGCATCCTCCGCTTCTCTTATCGGCTGAGCGCCCGGCAGCGGTCGGGAGGCAAATAAAGCCAGACCTCGGCGCCCTTGTTCACTGCGGTGCCCGTCGGCGTCACGACGCGCAGCGCGGTGCCGTCGGCGGTTTCAACCACATAGTCGCGGCTGGCGCCGAGATAGACCTGGCGCGTCACGGTGGCCTTGATCGCATTGCCGCGCGACATCGGCGCATGCGTCGAAAGCTGGATGTCATGCTGGCGGATCGCTACCGCGGCCTCGCGGCCGGGTACGAGCTTTGCGCCGGTCACCTGTAGGGTCGCGCCAGCGAAGGAGATGTGATCGGCATCGCGGGCGGTGCCCCTGATCACATTGCTGGCGCCGATGAAGCGGGCGACGAATTCCGATTGCGGCCGGGCGTAGATGTCTTCGGGCGTGCCGAGCTGATCGATCTTGCCGCCGTTCATCACGGCGATCAGGTCGGCCGTCGTCATCGCCTCGGACTGGTCGTGGGTGACGTAAACTGTGGTGTAGCGGTATTCGTCATGCAGCCGGCGGATTTCGAACCGCATCTCCTCGCGCAAATTCGCGTCGAGGTTCGACAGCGGCTCGTCCAGCAAGAGCGTCTCGGGCTCGACGATCAGCGCGCGCGCCAGCGCCACGCGCTGCTGCTGTCCCCCGGACAGCTCGCCTGGATAACGCTGCGCCAGCGGCTCGAGCTTTGTCGTGGCGAGGATCGCCGCCAGCTTTTTTGCGATGGTGTCACGGTTCACCTTCCGCAGGCGCAGGCCATAGACGATGTTTTCGGTCACCGTCATGTGAGGCCACAGCGCGTAGCTCTGGAAGATCATCGACATGTTGCGCTGCTCGGGCGGCAGCGTGCGCGTCTTTGAGGAAACGAGGCGATCGCCGACGTGGATTTCGCCTTCCGACGGTTCGAGGAAACCGGCGATCAGCCGCAGCGTCGTGGTCTTGCCGCAACCGGACGGACCCAGCAGGCAGACGAGCTGCCCGTGGTCGATCCGCAAGGAGACATCATCGACGACAGCCTGCGATCCAAATCGCTTGGTCAGGCCGCGCAAATCAACGGACGCCAATCAATGCCTCCCGGTAGCTTCCTGCGCGAGTCTGTGCTCGCGTCTGGCATGGTTATAGCGTTTTCGAGCGAAGTGGGTACCGGTTCGCGTGAAGAAAACGCGTCAAACGAGAGACCGAAGCACTAAAATCGCGGCCTCGAAAAGCCTCTCAGGCGCTCACACTTTCACCAAGCCATTCGATCGCTGCCTCGGTTCCGCCCTTGCCGTGTGGAATATCGAGCGCGTTCAGTGCGACCTCGACCACGCCGAGCGTGCCGAGGATCATCGGCGCGTTGACATGACCCATATGCGCGATGCGAAAGGCCTGGCCGTGCAGTTCGCCGATGCCGACGCCGAGCACCACGCCGCATTTTTCCTTGCAATAGCGGTGCAGCGCGACGGGATCGTGACCGTTCATCAGGACGGTCGTGACCGTGTTGGAGCGTTCCTGCGGCTCGGCGATGTTGAAGCCGATCACCTGCCCCTCGGCCCAGACCGAAACCGCGCGGCGCACAGCCTCGCCCAGCAGGCGGTGGCGCTGGAATGCGTTTTCAAGCCCTTCCTCGTGCAGCATGTCGATTGCCCGGCGCAGCGCGAACAACAGATGCACCGGCGCGGTGCCGGCATATTTGCGATAGTGCTCGCTGCCTTCGCGCTCGCTCCAGTCCCAATAGGGCGTGCGCAGGCCGGCCTTCTTGTGCACCTCGCGGGCGCGGTCGTTGGCCGCGACGAAGCCAAGGCCGGGCGGCGTCATCAGGCCCTTTTGCGAGCCCGACATAGCGACATCGACACCCCAGGCATCCATCTCGAACGGCATGCAGCCCAGCGAAGCTACGGTGTCGACCATGAACAGCGCGGGATGGCCGCTCGCCTTGATCGCCTTGCCGATCGCCTCGATATCGTTATACGCGCCTGATGCGGTGTCGACCTGCACGGCAAGGATCGCCTTGATCTTGTGCTCCTTATCCTGCCGCAGCCGCTCCTCTACATCAGTGAGCCGGATCGCGCGGCGCCAGTCGCCCTTCAGCACCTCGACCTCGGCGCCCATCGCGGCCGCTGCCTGGCCCCAACCGATCGCAAAGCGGCCGCTTTCCAGCACCAGCACCTTGTCGCCGCGCGACAGCACGTTGCTTAGCGTGCTTTCCCAGGCGCCGTGGCCATTGGCGATGTGGATGTAGGACTGGCCCTTGGTGGCGAACAATTTGCTGAGATCGGCGAGCAGGCTTTCCGTCAGTTCCACCATCTCTTTCGAATAAATATCGAGCGCCGGGCGGTGCATGGCCTGTAGCACCTCGTCGGGCATCGTGGTGGGTCCGGGGATGGCCAGAAATTCCCGGCCCGCGCGAACGGTCATTGTCGGTTTCCCTTGTCTGGATTTGCCGCCATGCTGGCATGGCGGGGCGCAATTTCAAAGGGCTCTTGGGCGGTGCATTCATGCAGAATTGTAACGATTTCGAGCGGTCTAATTCCGGATGGTTGATGCAATCTGTTGCCAGATTTCGTCCTTGATTTCGGTCGCCAGCGGGCTGGGAAGGATGTCCACCGGCGCTGTGTTTTTGCGGCAGGCCTCGACCAGCCGCAAAATCCATACCTCGCCGTCGGTGTAGTAGAGGTCGCCGCCGCCATTGCGGCCCGCCAAGGTCGGCCCGATGCCGGTGACCTGATACTTTGCAGTCACCATGCCGGCTGACTCAAGATCGTCGGTCAGCGTCTTGCGCTCGCGGTCGATGTCGGCATCGATATGGTGGGTGATGGCGCCGGTGTAGTGGCTCACGCCGACGCCGCGATCCATCGTCGCCGCACCAAGCCACACCGGGCGCTTCTCCTGTCCTTCGTCCAGCACCTTCCAGAACCGCACGTGATTGCGGCGGTCGGCGCTTCGGCCGACTGGCTTTTCGAAGGCAAGGTCCTCGCGGCGGTCGAGGTAATAGAGATTACTGACCGGCGCATCCTTGTAGGGCCGGTCGAGCAGCACGCTGCCGACGATCTCGATCGAGGATTTCAGCGTGATCGGATCGGCCGGAAACCACCCCGCGGCGTGCATCGAACACACCACGTCCTTCTGGTCGCCGATCAGCCCGACATTGATGGGATCGCCGGGAATGCCCTGCCCGGTGCGCGTCACCATCGGCAGGCTGGCAAGACCCTTTTGATGCTCGTGATGGGTCCAGAGCGCCGGCAGGAGCAAATAGGCGAGTGCGCCGTAGGCGATCAGAAACACCAGCGCGAGCTTGGCCGCATGCCGCCAGCGCCGGCGCTTGCGCGATGGTTCATCCGCTGGAATGTCAGTCATGGCAATGCGCTCTCGGCTATCGCGGTAAGCCTAGCACATCATCTCGTCGTCCCGGCGGAGGCCGGGACGACAGTAAGGGATCATCGCCTGGTCTCGCGGCAGCCGGCGGCCTCGGCCTCTTCGACCGAGCAAAACCAGCGCGTGCCCTTGCTGATCTTCATCTCGATCTTGGCGTACCAGCGGCTGGTCGGCTGGTGGAAGATGCACTCGCCGGAACGGTTGACGTTACCCTTGATGGTGCAGTCGGGCGAGGGCGCGACCGGGCCGGACGCCGACGCCAGCAGGATCGCCTTGGCGCTCTCCGGCGGCTTGGTCGCCCCGAGGATGTGGGTCTTCTTGTTGCGGATGCGCCAGTCCCATGGCGCGATGAACGCGCCCTGCCACATGCCGGCCTTCGCTTCCCGCGCAGCCTTTTCGTCCGCCTCATAGTCCCTGGAGAGCCGCACGTAAGCCACCGCCCAGCCGTTCGACACCAGCCATTTCTGGATGTCCTCGCCGTCGACATCGCAGCGCGCCACAGTGCGGCCGCGGCGGTCGACCGCGCGGGCCCGGCAGGTCCAGCTCCTGCCGCCGGAATGCTTGATCAGTTCGTCGCGCGCCGCAACGCCGCAGGTCCAGCGCTCGCCCTTGGTGTTGAGGCAGAGCTGGTCCACCGACGGCGCGTCGATCCCGCCAAGCCGGATCCGCGTGTTGCCGATCGTAATCTGGTCTGCCTCGCGGATTTTTGGAACGCCGGTAATGTCGGCGGCGGCTGGTGCCGGCAGCAACAGCAGGAAAAGGACAAAGGCAAGGTGCTTCGACGTCATCGGCAATCCCGGCAAGAATCGTGGACGTTGATCACGCGAGTGTGCTGGCAAACCGGCCGGCGGGCCAGCGCCCGGCCCACAAGTCGGCTTTCAACTTAACGCGATGACCACAGCTGTGTTTCGGCCTTGAGCAGACCGGGGCTGGGCGGACCGGGGTTGCACAGGCCGGGTGGGGCAGGCGTCGGGGGAGGGTTGCGGCGGCGGCAGGTTGAGGGGCAGGGCATGGCTCGTTACATATGATGTTGCCCTTCCTCCCGCCGGAAATCCCCAGCATGAGCGCCCTGTTTTCCCCGATCGAGCTGCGCGGCCTGAAATTGCCCAATCGCATCATGGTCTCGCCGATGTGCCAGTATTCGGCCGAGGACGGCTCGGCCACCGACTGGCACTTTACGCATATCAACTCGCTGGCGCTGTCGGGCGCCGCGATGTTCTGCATCGAGGCCACCCATGTCGAGGCCATCGGCCGCATCACGCCGGGCTGCCTCGGCCTCTACAGCGACGCCAACGAGGCGGCGCTCAAGCCGATCCTTGCCTCCGTGCGCAAGAACTCGAAGGCCGCGGTCGCGATGCAGCTTGCCCATGCCGGCCGCAAGGCATCGAGCCAGCGGCCGTGGGAAGGCGGACAGTTGATCCCGATTTCCGAGGGCGGCTGGCTGCCGGAAGGGCCGTCCGCGGTGCCGCACAAGGAGAGCGAAGTCCCGCCGCGGGCGCTTGATGCGGCTGGCCTCAAGCGCATCAAGGACGCCTTCGTCGCCGCCGCGCAGCGCGCGAATCGGCTCGGGATCGACGCGCTCGAGGTGCACAGCGCGCACGGCTATCTCCTGCATCAGTTCCTGTCGCCGATCGCGAACCGGCGGACCGACCAGTATGGCGGCAGCCTCGAGAACCGCATGCGCTATCCGCTCGAAGTGTTCGATGCGGTGCGCGCGGCCTTCCCGAAGGACAAGCCGGTCGGCGTCCGCGTCTCCGCGACCGACTGGGTCGAGGGCGGCTGGGACATCCGGCAGACCATCGAATATGCGAGGGAATTGCAGAAGCGCGACGTCGACTGGATCGATGTCTCCTCCGGCGGCGTTTCGCCGCTGCAAAAGATTCCGCTCGGCCCGGGCTACCAGGTGCCGCTGGCGCAGGCGGTGAAGGAGGCCACCGGCGTCACCACCATGGCGGTCGGCCTGATCACGGAAGCGAAGCAGGCCGAGGAGATCGTCGCCTCCGGCAAGGCCGACATGATCACGCTCGCCCGCGGCATGCTCTACGACCCGCGCTGGGGCTGGCATGCCGCCGCCGAACTCGGCGGCGAAGTTTCCGCGCCGCCGCAATACTGGCGCTCGCAGCCCTCGACGCAAAAGGCGCTGTTCGGCGCGACCACCTTCGGGACGCGGTAATCTTTCGTCATGGCCGGGCATAGCCGTCTGAAGGACGGCGTCGCTTCCGCTCGCGCATGCCCGGCCATCCACGCACTTCCTTTGCAGCCCAGACGTGGATGCCCGGGACAAGCCCGGGCATGACGAAGTACACACAGCCATCATTCCGCCGCACCTGGGGCGGGTACTCACGCTTGCGCGCATAAGACGCGCCGGAACAAGACAACAGCGAGAGGAACCCCCATGGAGATCGGATACTTCACGATGCCGTCCCATCCGCCGGAGTGCGGACTGAAGGAGGGCCACGACTGGGATCTGGAGGTGCTGCGGTGGCTGGATGAGCTCGGCTATCAGGAGTGCTGGATCGGCGAGCACCACACCGCGCCGTGGGAGCCGCATCCCTCGCCGGATCTTCTGGTGGCGCAGGCATTGCGGGAGACCAGGAACATCCGCATCGGCCCCGGCGGCTTCCTCTTGCCCTATCACCACCCGGCGGAGCTCGCCAACCGCGTCGCGATGCTTGATCATCTCTCCGATGGCCGCCTGAATTTTGGCGTGGCTGCATCCGGCCTGCCGAGCGACTGGGCGATGTTCAATGTCGACGGCATGTCCGGCCAGAACCGCGACATGACGCGCGAGGCGCTGGAGATCATCCTGAAGCTGTGGACCGAGGACGCGCCCTGGACCTACCAGGGCAAGTACTGGACGGTGAACAAGCCGGACACGATGTTCGATTTCCTCAAGCCCCACATCAAGCCGAAGCAGGCGCCGCATCCGCCGATCGGCGTTGCGGGCCTCTCCAAGAATTCCGACACGCTCAAGCTGGCGGGCGAGCGCGGCTTCATTCCGATGAGCCTCAACCTCAACCCGGCCTATGTCGGCAGCCACTGGGAGTCCGTGGAGATCGGCGCGGCCAAGACCGGCCGCAAGCCGAACCGCGCCGACTGGCGGCTGGTGCGCGAGGTGTTCGTGGCCGATACCGACGAGGAGGCCTGGCGGCTGTCGGCCGGCGACATGATGGGCCGGATGATGGGCGAGTATTTCCTCCCCTTGCTCGGCCATTTCGGCTTCAAGGACTACCTCAAGCACACGCCCGACGTGCCCGACACCGACGTCACCGTCGACTATTGCGCCAAGCGCAACTGGGTGATCGGCTCGCCGTCGACGGTGGCCGAGAAGCTCGAGACCATCTACCACGAGGTCGGCGGCTTCGGCACGCTCCTGGTGTTCGGCTTCGACTACAAGCACAAGCCGGAAGCCTGGGAGCATTCGCTCTCGCTGCTTCGGCACGAAGTGATGCCGCGCCTGAAGCATCTCGACGCGGGCCTCGGCAAGGCGGCGTAGGGCTTCCCTCCAGTGTCGTCATGGCCGGGCTTGACCCGGCCATCCACGTCTTTCCTGCCGGGAAGTCGTGGATGCCCGGGTCCCGTCTCCGCTAAAGCTTCGCCGGGCCCACGATCTCACTCGGCCGCCGAAGCCTTGGCGAAGGCGGCAAGCCCGGGCATGACGAGGAGTGCGCCTTTCCTCACAACCCGAACACCGCCACGGCGCGGATTGGCGAGCCGGTGCCGTCGCGCCATTTCATCGGCAGGCCGATGAAGGTGAAGGGGCCTTCGCCCAGCAGCGCCTCCAGATTGCACAGGCTCTCGATGTGGGTGATGCCGAGCTCGCCGCAGGCCTTGTGAACCAGCGAGTTGACCTTGCCCTCCGGCCCCGGCCGCATCGAGTCGATGCCGAAATGCACGACGCCTTGCTTCGCCAGCCATTCCGTGGCGGCGACGTTCACGCCGGAATTCTCGCTCGCATACTCTTTCCGCGGAAACGTGCGCTCGTGATGGCCGGTGCAGAGCAGCACGGTGCCGCCCTTCGGCACGGCGTGGCCGCTTTGCTTCACGGCCTCAGCCAGATCATCCGGCGTGATCTCGGCGCGCGGTGCGATATGGCGAAGGTCGATGCAGATGCCCGGCACGATGCAGTTCTCCAGCGGATATTCATTGATCGGCTGGCCGCCCCTGTTGAAGTGCCTGAAAGCATCGATGTGGGTGCCGGCATGGTCGGGCATCGAGATGAACATCGAGGACAGCCCGTGCACGTTGCCGGAATCGCGGAACGAGTCCTCGTGCGTCTTCCACACGCCATGGATGATCGGCGGATGGCCGGGATAGGTCGGCGAGCCGTGGTACAGCTCGCGGCTGAGGTCGACGATTTTCATTGGCTTTCACTCTCTCCACTCGTCATTCCGGGACGCGCCGAAGGCGCGGGCCCGGAATCCATACGCCGTGACGGTTGTTGTCTTGCAAGATGGTCAACGACTTTCTTCGTAACAACAACGGCCTGTGGTTATGGATTCCGGGCTCGCCGCGTTGCGGCGCCCCGGAATGACGATCAATCCCCAAACCCCACATAGCGCACGAAGTCGCCGTTGGCTTCGCGGTCGGAGCGGACGGTGTTCGCGGCAAAGCTGTCGTCGGGATAGCCCATCGCGACGCAGGTCATGATCACCTGGCTTTCCGGAATCCTCGCCACCTCGCGCACGATGTCCGAGCGCATGATGCCCTGGCCGTTGATGACGCTGCCGAGGCCGCGGTCCCAGGCGGCGAGCACGATGCCGTAGCAGAGCGCCCCGAGATCGAAATGCACGACCGCGCCGGGATCGAGCTCGCGATCATAGGCCAGCACCAGCGACACCGGCGCGTCGAACTGGCGAAAGCCGCGCAGCACCCAATCCTGCCGCATCGGCTTGTCTCGCGCGCGATCCCCATCGCGCCGAACAGTTTTTTGGCGATGTCGACCTGCCGGGTGCGATGCTTGCCCTGGTATTCGCCATGGCTGACGATGTCGCGCTTGGCCCTGGCGCCGGCGACCATCTCCTCCATGTTGCGGCGGCGCACCTCTTCCAGCGGCTCGCCGGTCAGCACATGCACATGCCAGGGCTGGGTGTTCATCGACGACGGCGCGCGTTTGGCGACCTCCAGGATTTCCTCGATCACCGCGCGGGCGACGTGCTGCTTCCGAAAGCCGCGCACGCTCTTGCGGGTCTGCACGAGTGTCTCGAATTCCATTCCCTTGCCCCTGTTATTCTTCGCTGCGGGATTTTGTTGCGCAGGCGTGCGTGTCTTTCGTTTACTAACCAAGGCGTGGATGCCCGGGTCAATAGCGAACCTTTCCACGGTCGTCATTCCGGGATGCGCCGAAGGCGCAGGCCCGGAATCCATACGCCGTGACGGTGATTGTTTTGCGAGATGGTCAACGACTTTCTTTAAAGCAATGGCGGCCTGTGGTTATGGATTCCGGGCTCTCGCTGCGCGAGCCCCGGAATGACGGGAGGAGAGAGGTTGCCCGCGCGGCAAGCTGAACTTACAGTCACGCCTCCATAACAAGAAAAGCCCGAGGACATCAGATGCCCGCTCCGCTCGATCCCGTCGTCGCACAAATCATTCCGCTGCTGCCGCTGCGCGACCCCGATACCATGACACCGCAGAGCGCGCGCGAGCAGCTCAGGGCGCTGGCCGCCGCGCGCGCCGCGGTGCCGCCGCCGCCGGTGGCAAGCGCTGCGGATATCAAGGTGAAGGGCGCTGCCGGCGATCTCGCCGCGCGGGTCTATCGCATGGGCAGCGGCACATCGCCGACGGTGATTTTCTTCCATGGCGGCGGCTGGGTGGCGGGCGATCTGGAGACGCATGACCGCCAGGCGCGATTCCTCAGCCTCGAGACCGGCGCGGTGGTGGTCTCCGTCGATTACCGCCGGCCGCCCGAGGCGCGCTTTCCCGGCGCGTTCGAGGATGCCTTTGCCGCGGTGCGCGATGTGGTCGCGCGCATCGCCGAATTCGGCGGCGATCCGAACCGCATTGGCGTGGCCGGCGACAGCGCCGGCGGCAATCTTGCAGCAAGCGTCGCGATCGCCTGCCGCGACGCCGGCATCAAGCTCGCCGCGCAGCTCCTCGTCTATCCCGTCACCGACGCCTTCGGCGGCTTCCTCGACAGCGCCGAGAACGCAAAATATCCCTCGCGCGCCGAAAACGCCGACGGCTATTTTCTGACCCGCGCGAGCATGCAGTGGTTCTGCGGCCATTACCTTGCCGAGACCGCCCACGGTGCCGACTGGCGCGCCTCGCCGCTGCGCGCGAAGAATCTTTCCGGCGTCGCGCCCGCCGTCGTCACCACCGCCTGGTTCGATCCCTTGCGCGACGAGGGCGCCGCCTATGCCGACGCACTGGTCAATGCCGGCGTGCCGGTGAAATATCATCCGGGCGAGGGATTGATTCACGGCTATTTCGGCCTCGGCGAAGCATCCGAGACGGCAAAAGCCGAAGCCCAGCGCGCCCGCGCCGATTTCAGGGCGATGCTGGAGAAGGGCGCGTAGTCTCTCCACCGTCGTCCCGGGCAAGCGAGCATCGCGAGCGCTGACCCGGGACCCATACGCCGCGGCGGATATTGTCTTGCACCGGCGTCTGCCACCTTGCTGGAGCCGAGAGCACAACGCGGTATGGGTCCCGGCTCAAGGCCGGGACGACATTCATTCCGATCCACTTTTTCAAACAGCAACGGCCGTCATACCCCGCGCATGCGGGGTATCCAGTACACCGCTTCTCGGTTCAATCATCAGCGCCTCTGGAATACTGGATCGTCCGGTCGAGCCGGACGATGACAAGTAAAGGCATTCCCGCGGCGCATTCCGCCCGGGGTGATGCATCTGCCGTGTCCCTCCAATATGAAGAGGGAGCAGGGAATGCCGGGTGCACGCTGCACCCGCGGTCTCGTGTACCAAGTTGCGCAAGCAAGAAGGCGCACACGAGCATACAGGTGAAGCGGAGGCATTCCGGCATCCCCTGCGCAATGGCTTTACGGCTTATACCGCGCTCTCCCCGGCGGTGATTATCTCTCGTCACCGTCGTCAGCGGATTGAAGGCGCGGACCCCGCCCGGTCGGACGAGGCAGCGCCTCCGCGGACTTGACGCCGGCATCGGACGTCAGGACCACACGGCTTCACCGTACGCGATTTTTTTCCGCCTTCGCCGAGGCTTCGGCGGGACAAGCCGCCTCGCGCCAACGAAGACGAAAACCCATGCCAGTCATCTCGCGCGCGCTTCATCGCTCACGGGGTTCATCCCGCCCTGCATTGAAGCAAGCCGCGCCCGGCATGGTCGCGTCCACCACATTCCAGGCCCACGTAAAGTGACGATCGCGATACGCCCTCTTCTCGGGCCGGAACGCGCTAGATGTGCCAGTGATTTGGGGTTGAAGGACAGCGGAATATTTTTGATTTGGGGGCTTGACATTGATTCTGAAAATCAGAAATATCGGCTTTGGCGAGTGATTGAGTGTCGCCGACGGGCGCGAAATTCCCTATGACTTCCGACAAAATGGGCGCATGTTCAAAATGAACGGTCCGCGGTTTCGGCATGTTGGCCTGTTCGTGGACTGGAATAGCCAACTTAGGGAAGTGCCGCTCGAATTTGCGGATCGCCCCATCGACAAGTGTAAGCTCGCCCTTACGAGGGTTGGCAAAATCGTGACGAAGCATCTTTGCAACTTGGATGCATCTTCCGTATTTAGAGTGCAGATCCGTCTCTATCACGGCTGGACGGCAGGGGTGACCCAAACGCCGAATAGGCGAGCGTTCGATAGTATTGCGGAGGTCGAGAACCTCGACGAAATTTTTCCATCGACTCGGGTTCTGGCGCTCTCCGATGTCGAATTTGGTGACCGACTAATTGACGCTCTACCTCGCCGATTGAAACGCGGTCTTCAGATTCATCTGCCTAACACATACCGGCGTCAACGAGGTGACGCCGAACCGGCAGAAAAAATGGTCGATACGGCATTGGCCTCCGATCTCCTGAGTTGGGCGAGAAGCGATCCGACTTCAATCGCCGTGGTGTTTTCTAATGACGATGATGCGGTGCCTGCCGTCCTCGTGGCCGAGGCTTGGATGAAACCTTTCGGCGGTGAGGTCTATTTGGTTCGTTCGAACGCTCGCGGTGATAGCCGCTATCTCGTGCTGGAGGGCTTACTCCTTTGACTACGAACTCGACAAGTGTGGAACGAATCGTCGCGGATGTGGCGGTCTTTGCAGACATCGGCACCGATCCACCTTCTTTTGAGCAATTGAAGGGAGAAATCGTAGTTCGTCTAATTCGATATGGCGAGTCCACCGAGCTTGCTGTCGCGGAAGATGGAAGCATCTTGGAAACGTTTGGTGAGCAGACGCTCAAGCACGCAAATTTTCGCGCGCTTCTCGCCTCTGACCGATATGGCAAGCTACGGGATTGGTCCAATAAGCAACGAGCGTATCTTGAAGGCGAATTAGCTTCAGCTGGCAGCTTGATCGACCTGTGGGGACTCATAAACGGCGGTCAGGAGGTAGATCTTGCTCAGGTGGATCAACTGTTGTCCTCCCGCCAGCGGGAAGATTCAACGCGTGTTCTTCTCATCGACGGCCCGGCCGGTATTGGAAAGACGCAATTTATCGTTGGTTTGGCAGGAGCCCGCGCGCAGCGATATTCGGTCGAGCGTCGTCCGCTGATCCTTCACGTTCAAAGTCGCGGTCGTACTCTTTCATATCTATACGATTTAATAGCGTTTAGCCTTCAACGCCTCCGGCTTGAAGTCACATACGATCAAGTACCCGTTCTGGCGAAGCATGGACTGATTACGGTCGCAATAGACGGATTTGACGAACTCGCCGATCCTGACGGTTACGATCTGGCGTGGTCTCAAGTTAATGATCTCGTTGAATTGCTGAGGGGCTCAGGCAGCCTTATCCTAGCCGGGCGCGAGACATTCATAGGTCGCGATCGCGTTCTGAGGGACATCGCATCGCTGCGTGAAGGCGTTGACGAAGTGTCAGTGCTTACTCTTCAGCCGCCATCGAAGGGAGCAGCGATAAGATGGCTGGAGCACCAGGGGTGGACTGCCGAACAGGTGGATGCGATTGAAGAATTCTTGGAGCCATCTTCCTTGGCCCTTCGTCCGTTCTTCCTAAAGACTTTGTCGGACCGGGAGGTGGCGACGCGGCTAGTCGAATCTTCCTCAACGAGCATCCTGTCCATCCTCATGGAGGCAATGATTGAGCGAGAAATAGATAAATTCGGGGAAGCCGTAGATCGAGAACTAAGCGAGGCGGAACGTCGCGTCTATCTTCGATCGTTCGTTGGAGAGACAGCTCGCGACATGGCCGAGAACGGCTCTACGTCAATTAGCGATGCGACACTTTCGTGGCTCGTGGAAGTAGCCTTACCCAAGGAGGTGTCCAGTGATGTTACGCGCATTCTTAAGGCGAGGAGCCAGGCGATTGCATTTTTCACGAACGATGATCGAAAGGGGCATCGACGCTTTTTCCACGATAAATTTTACGAATACTTTCTCTCAGTCACCTTGATCGACATCGTCGGCAGACGAGAAACGGGTAAGCTCCTAGCAAGAAATATCTTCGGATCGAGTTTGCTAGAAACCTTTGGTGACGTGGTAGCCGGCTCGACCCGAACAGAGGTCATAAGAAGGTTTCTCGACAGTTCGATCGACCTAATCCGCAATTACCCGCCAATTGATCGGACTCGGAAGAACTTGGCCGCTCTAGCTATAGCATCGCTTTCTACGGCGGACTTGGTCGACGACTTCAAGATTTCAATGGTCGACATAGATGAATGTCGCTTCTCAGGTACAGCCTCTGGAGGTCAGCTTGATTCGCTGGTCATAAATCAACTGGACTGTCGTGGCGGCGATCTTTCCTCTACGGAATTCAAGGATTTGACTATTCTGACTCTTATCGCTGACCGCGAGACGCTTCTGCCCGATTCCATTCCGCTTCCAATGCGCGTTCAAGACGTCACAATGAGTGTGAAGACGCTTACTGTGCCGGAAGATGTTCAGCGATGGGTAGCTGAGCATCTCAGAAATCCGCCAGAGGAAGAGGCGGGCCTGATACCTGTTGAATTTAAGGACCACGAGGCCATCAAAGTCCTTTTCAAGGCTTGCCGTCTGCGCCAGTACTGGCTTCGGCGAGGGGACGACATGTACGCAACGCGAATTCTGGATAATCCATATTGGCCTATTATCGAGAACGCGCTTGCGCAAAATCATTTGCTGCGAGTTGAACAGCGGCAAGCGTCCGGAACTGACGCACGCTTTATACACGTACGGCAGGCGGAAGATATTCTTTCGGAAAGCCCAACAAACATTGACGTTCGTAACATGTACGTTTCGCTAATTGCTGAGTTGCGCAAGTCTCAATAGGTGGACCTTCTCCAAAACAAAAAACGGCCGGATCGTTTCCGACCCGGCCGCTACTAACTCAACTGAACCAAAGCGTACGCGACTAACGCGTCCCCAGCCCCAGCTCTGAAATCCTTCAGCTCGCCTTCGCCACCGGCGCGGGCTTGCCGACCTTCTTCTCGATCGCGCGCTTGATCTCCAGGGCGCGGGGCGAGAGGTTGGCGGCGCGGGCCTTCAGGAGGTAGGCATCCAGGCCGCCATTGTGGTCGACGCTCTTGAGCG
Organism: Bradyrhizobium lablabi; assembly: GCF_018129385.1. Lineage (GTDB taxonomy): Bacteria > Pseudomonadota > Alphaproteobacteria > Rhizobiales > Xanthobacteraceae > Bradyrhizobium > Bradyrhizobium lablabi_C. The sequence goes on along the minus strand of NZ_JAFCLN010000015.1, from coordinate 134,467 downwards.
CGTTGGTCGAGACGCGCAGGCGCACGTTGCGGCCGAGCGCGTCCGAGATGAACGTCACGTTGCACAGGTTCGGCAGGAAACGCCGCTTGGTCTTGATGTTCGAGTGGCTCACCTTGTGGCCCACCTGCGGGCCCTTGGCCGTCAGTTCACAGCGCCGCGACATAGCAAAATCCTCTTCCATCCCCGCCCCTCAAAGCGCATCGTGCGCGGGTAGGCGGGGGTCCAAAATCTCGTCCATTTGCAGGAACGGCGGACGTATAGGGCTAAAGGCCCTATACGTCAACGTTTTCGGCCCGGCTGATATACCAAAAGTGCTAGTTTGAAAGGCGTATCAGGGAGTTAGGGACCACATAAACGGCGCAATCGGCGCTGAAAGCATGGTTCCAGATGGCAAAGGCCTGTAGCTCGTTGTTTGGCCGCGTTTTTTGCATAGATCAACGATTACAGCCTGTTTGAGGACCATTCGTCAGTGACGACATCCCGCGCTCCCTTGTCCCGGCAGGCTGCCTTCTGGCTGGCCGGCCTGTGCGCGGGCGCGCTTTGGGCGCTGGCGCCGCAGGCGGCCTCCGCGCAGGGGCGGCTGGAGGCGCAGTATGAGGCCTCGCTCTCCGGCATTCCGGTCGGGCGCGGGACCTGGGGGATCGAGATCAACGAGGATTCCTTTTCGGCCTCGGCGCAGGGCGCCACCGCCGGGCTTTTGAAGGCATTTTCCGGCGGCACCGGCTCGGGCAGTTCGCAGGGGCGCATCGTCAACGGCGTGCTGGTCCCGACCTCCTACACCGCCACCATCTCCTCGAAGAAATCCGAAACCATCCGGATGGTGCTGGCAAACGGCAACATCAAGGAAAGCGTGATCGAGCCGGAGCCGCCGGTCGATCCCGACCGCATCGTCGTCACCGAGGCGCACAAGAAAAACGTGCTCGATCCCATGACCGGCACCCTGCTGCGCGTGCCCGGCACCGGCGACCTGCTGGCGCCGGAAAGCTGCCGCGCCGCGACCAGCGTCTTTGACGGGCGCCTCCGCTACGATCTGAAGCTCGACTACAAGCGCATGGAGATCGTGAAGGCGGAAAAGGGCTATCACGGCCCGGCGCTAGTCTGCGCCGTCTATTTCACGCCGGTCGCGGGCTATATCCCCGACAGGCCGGTGATCAAATATCTGCAGGCCGAGCGCCGCATGGAGATCTCCTTCGTGCCGATCGCGGGAACCCGCGTCCTGGTGCCGTTCCGCACCACCATCCCGACGCCGTTCGGCCCCGCCGTGCTGGAGGCCACCCATTTCCACACCGTCGCCACGCCGCCGCGGGTGGCGAAGACGCAGTAGGCTCTTCCCTTCTCCCCTTGTGGGAGAAGGTGGCGCGAAGCGCCGGATGAGGGGTTCTATCCGCGCGGAATAATGTTCATGAGCATCGGTGCGCTCGGAGACAGACCCCTCATCCGTCGCGCTGCGCGCGCCACCTTCTCCCACAAGGGGAGAAGGGAAGGGCGCCGCCCCGAGATCGAAAGGACCCCGGAATCTGTGTTGACTCTTTGCCCGTTCTGATTCGACTCAGGGCATGCGAAAATTTTAAGAAATTCGCTGGAAATCCGAGGCTTGTTCGACCGCGCCAAACTTGATCTAGTGCCGCCACGAAAGGCCAACGCGAGATGTTGCGGTGAACGAAGCCGGAAGCCGGGAAGAGTCAGCGATTCGGGCGCGATTCGTTCTAGACTCGTTCCAAGGCTTAATGCGCGATGCGGACAGCGTCGCAAAACGAAACAGAATCAAGGGTTTTGCCCCTGGCCAGAACTATTCCGTCATTGCGAGGAGCGAAGCGACGAAGCAATCCATACTTACCTTGTAGCTGCATGGATTGCTTCGCTGCGCTCGCAATGACGGCAGGCGCCGACATCAAGTAAAGATACCCACATCTAATGGCTTTCTCACCTTCCTCGGCAGCGTTCGCCAATGAACGCGCTCCCGGCGCCGGCGTTACCGCGGTGCTCGGGCCGACCAACACCGGCAAGACGCACCTCGCCATCGAGCGGATGGTGGCGCATTCGTCGGGGCTGATCGGCCTGCCGCTGCGCCTGCTCGCGCGCGAGGTCTACAACAAGATCGTGGACCGCGTGGGCGTCGAGGCCGTCGCGCTCGTCACCGGCGAGGAGAAGATCAAGCCGAAGTCGCCGCGCTTCTGGGTGTCGACGGTGGAAGCGATGCCGCGCGATATCGACGTGTCGTTCCTGGCGGTCGACGAGATCCAGATCGCGGCCGATCTCGAGCGCGGGCATGTCTTCACCGACCGCATCCTGCACCGGCGCGGGCGCGACGAGACGCTGCTGCTTGGCGCTGCGACGATGCGCCCCATCATTGAAAAGCTGCTGCCGGGCGCGTCCATCGTCACGCGGCCGCGGCTGTCGACACTGGAATTTGCCGGCGACCGCAAGATCACGCGGCAGCCGCGCAGGACTGCGATCGTCGCGTTCTCGGCCGATGAAGTCTATGCGATCGCCGAACTGATCCGTCGCCAGCATGGCGGCGCCGCTGTCGTGCTGGGCTCGCTCTCGCCGCGCACGCGCAATGCGCAAGTGGCGATGTTCCAGAATGGCGACGTCGACTATCTCGTCGCCACCGACGCCGTCGGCATGGGACTCAATCTCGACGTCGATCACGTCGCCTTTGCGTCCGACCGCAAATATGATGGCTATCAGTTCCGCAGGCTCAATCCGGCCGAGTTCGCGCAGATCGCCGGCCGCGCCGGGCGCGCCACCCGCAACGGCACCTTCGGCACGACAGGGCGCTGCGCGCCGTTCGAGCCGGAACTGGTGAACGCGCTGCAGAACCACCAGTTCGACAGCGTCAAGACGCTGCAATGGCGCAATTCAAAACTGGATTTTTCCTCGCTCGGCGCATTGCAGGTTTCGCTCGCGCTGCCGCCCAATCACGAGGCACTGACCCGTGCGCCGGTCGCGGAGGACCAGCGCGTGCTCGATCACGCCGCGCGTGACGGCGAGGTGCGCGACATGGCGCATGGCAAAGCCGCGGTGGAACGGCTATGGGATGCCTGCGCCATTCCGGACTATCGAAAGATCGCGCCGGCGGCGCATGCCGAGCTCGTGACCACGATCTACGGTTTTCTGATGCGACAAGGGCGTATACCGGATGCCTGGTACGCCACCCAGGTCGATCAGGCCGACCGCACCGACGGCGATATCGACACGCTGTCGGGCCGGATCGCCCAGATCCGCACCTGGACTTTCGTGGCCAACCGGCCGGACTGGCTGGCCGACCCCGAACATTGGCAGGGGATCACGCGCGAGATCGAAAATAAATTATCCGATGCGCTGCATGAACGGCTTACGGAGCGTTTCGTTGACCGGCGTACCAGTGTATTGATGCGGCGCCTGCGGGAGAACACAGTTTTGACTACGGAAATCGGCAAGACCGGCGAGGTGATCGTCGAGGGCCACACCATCGGCCGGCTCGACGGCTTTACCTTTGCGCCCGACGCGGCGGAAGCCGGGGGCGACGCCAAGGCATTGCAGGCGGCCGCGCAACAGGTGCTGGCTCGCGAGATCGACGCGCGCGCGGAAAAGCTTGCGGCAGCGCCCGATGAGCAGTTCATCCTGACCTCCGACGGCACCATCCGCTGGACCGGCGATGCCGTGGCGAAACTGGTCGCGGCCGAGACTGCGCTGCATCCGCGCATCCGCATCATTTCGGATGAGCGGCTGAATGGCGCGCCGCGCGAGGCCGTGCAGGCGCGGCTCGATCTGTGGCTGAAGACGCATATCGAAAAGCTGCTGGGGCCGCTGTTCGGCCTGCAGAAGGCGGAAGACATCACCGGCATTGCCCGCGGCATTGCGTTCCAGCTGGTGGAAGCGCTGGGCGTGATCGAGCGCAACAAGATCGCGGCCGAGATGAAGGATCTCGACCAGCCTTCGCGCGCGCTGCTGCGCAAATACGGCGTGCGGTTCGGCGCCTATCACATCTATTTCCCGGCGCTGCTCAAGCCGGCGGCGCGCGCGCTGGCGTCGCTGCTGTGGGCGGAGAAGGAGAGCAATGTCGATCTCTCCGCTCTCTCCGGCGCGCAGCATCTCGCAGGCTCGGGCCGCACCTCGTTCCCCGTGGACAAGACGCTGCCGCGCGATGCCTATCGCGTGCTCGGCTATCGCCAGTGCGGCGAGCGCGCCGTGCGCGTCGACATTCTGGAGCGCTTGGCGGACCTGATCCGTCCGGCGCTGGCCTGGCGCGAGAACTCGCCGGGCGAGAAGCCGGCCGGTGCATTCGACGGCCGCGGCTTTGTGGTGACTCAGGCAATGACGTCGCTCACCGGCTCGGCTGGCGAGGACTTCGCCTCGATCCTGCGCGCGCTCGGCTATCGCATGGACCGCAAGCCGCCGCTGGCGCCGAAGCCGGCCGAGACGGTGACGACGGTCTCAACAGATGCGCCGCCTGTGGAGGGCGCGGGCGATGCGCTTGCGGTATCAGGCGATCCCGCGCCATCAGCCGCGATCCTGCCGGCCGCCGCCAACGACAATACGCCGCCCGCTGCCGTTGCGGCTGAAGTGGCGGCCGAGGGCGCGGTCGAAGCGCCCGTGGCCGAGACGCCTGCGCCGGAAACGCCTGCTGAGGTGTCTGCAAAAGAAGCGGCCGAAGCGCCGTCGGTCGAAGCTGCCGACGTGCCGTCGGCTGAAACTCAAACAGAGGCCGTTGCAAGCGAAGCCTCGCCCGTTGACGCCGAGGCTGCTGCTGTACCGGCGGAAGCCGCCGCTACGGAAGCCGCATCCGAAGCTGCCGCCGCCACGCCCGAAACGCCGGCCGAGCCCGAGCTGGTCGAAGTCTGGCGCCCCGGCGGCCGCTCCGAAGAGCGCCGTCCGCGCCATGATCATGGCCGCCGTCGTCATCAGAAGCCGGAAGGCGCGGCTAGCGCCGAGGGCGGTGAGGGCGCCCGGCAGGAACGTCATGGCAGCCGGCGTCATCGCCATCGCAATTTCCAGAAGCCGCAGGAAGGCGCGCCGGCAGAGGCCGCTGCTCCAGCGGATGCTGCGGGTGCGCCCGCGCCAGAACGCCGCGACGACAGAGGCCGCCGCGAAGGCAGGGATCGTGACCGCGAGGGACGCCGCGAAAAGTTCGACCGCAAGGGCGGCGATCGCGACAAGGGCGAGCGCGATCGCGGCGGGCGCGACCGCGATTTCGGCGGGCGCGACAAGGGCGGCCGCGACAAGCGCGAGAGCGGTCCGTCGCACCGGCCCTACGCGAGCAGCGCCAACCCGCGCGAGCGCGATCGCCAGGCCGATCCGAATTCGCCCTTCGCCAAACTCGCAGCGCTGAAAGAGCAACTCGCGCGCAAGGAATAACACTCACCGAGTGGGATCTGTTTGGATCGCCAGCGTCTCGATAAATGGCTGTGGCATGCGCGGGTGGTGAAGGCGCGCACTTCTGCCGCCGAGCTGGTGGCGTCAGGCCATGTCCGCGTCAATGGCGTGCGCGAGAAATCGCCCGGGCACGCCGTGAAGGCCGGCGACGTCGTCACCATCGCGCTCGATCGCGCCGTGCGCGTCTTGAAGGTGACCGGTTTTTCCGAGCGGCGCGGCGATGCGGCTGCCGCGCGCGTGCTCTTTGAGGATTTGCAGAAAGCCGACGAATAGCTATCTGCAATGGGCCGGCAGGATTGCTGCGAAACCGCTGTTTCGGCCGGTCAGCTTCCCGTTCAGCTTCCCTTGCGGCAGCGCACATCCTGCGCTAGGCAACCCCTTCAGCCGCCCGTTCCGTCCGTCCCGGAGTTTTGGATGACTTACGTCGTCACTGAAGCCTGCATCAAATGCAAATACACCGATTGCGTTGAGGTCTGCCCCGTCGACTGCTTCTACGAGGGCGAGAACATGCTGGTGATCCATCCGGACGAATGTATCGATTGCGGCGTGTGCGAGCCGGAATGTCCGGCCGACGCCATCAAGCCGGACACCGAGCCGGGCCTGGAGAAGTGGCTCGAGGTCAACAGCGAGTACGCCAAGAGCTGGCCCAACATCACCCAGAAGAAGGATTCGCCGCCCGATGCGAAAGAAATGGAGGGTGTCGAGGGCAAGTTCGAGAAGTATTTTTCCCCCAACCCCGGAACAGGCGACTGATTCGCCCGTTACCCGGAAACAACGGGATGGGGCCGGTTCCGGCCCTATAAAGTCCGCCGGTTTAACCCTAATCGCGTAGAGATCGGCAATTTAGCCCCGTTTATGCCCGGAATCGGGCGTAAATCATTGATTTTTGCGGAAAATGTGCTATATTGGGCACATTCGAGCCGAACCCGTCAGCCCGCGCTTAAAGGCCCCTATGGGTTCCCGTCAAAAACCTTGCAACAGGGGCGTGGCAGTTCCGCGCGCAGGCTGTGTCACAGAAAACGCGTAAAACGAGTGCTTCCAAGAATACCAAGAAAGCCGCTTCGGCCAGCCGCAGCGCATCCAAGGGTCGTGCCAAGGCGTCCGTGAAGGACGTCAAGAAGGCTGCGGCTGCAAAGTCCTCCAAGAACAAAAGAAGCGCAATGCCTAACAAGACTGCAAAAACTGTCGCGAAAGCGGCCGGTTCGAAGACCACTGCTTCGAAGGTCGCCGCGAAGACTGCTCCCAAGGCTCCTGTCGTCAAGACCGCTGCCGTCAAGGCCGCGGCTTCTGCGCCGAAGGCTGCCGTGAAGCCGGCCGCCCCGCCGCGCCCGGAGGAGAAGAAGGTCGTGACCCAGCGCCAGGGTTTTAAGGCCAACGAGTTCGTGGTCTATCCCGCCCACGGCGTCGGCCAGATCCTCGCGATCGAGGAACAGGAAATTGCGGGCGCCAAGCTCGAGCTGTTCGTCATCAATTTCATGAAGGACAAGATGACGCTCCGCGTGCCGACCGCGAAGGTCGCCAATGTCGGCATGCGCAAGCTGTCCGAGCCGGCGCTGGTCAAGAAGGCGCTGGAGACGCTGAAGGGCCGTGCCCGCGTCAAGCGCACGATGTGGTCGCGCCGCGCCCAGGAATACGAAGCGAAGATCAACTCGGGCGATATCGTCGCGATCGCGGAAGTCGTGCGCGACCTCTATCGTTCGGAATCGCAGCCCGAGCAGTCCTACTCGGAGCGCCAGCTCTATGAAGCCGCGCTCGATCGCCTGTCGCGCGAAATCGCGGTCGTGCAGCACTCGACCGAGACCGAGGCGGTCAAGGAAATCGAGAGCCAGCTCGCCAAGAGCCCGCGCCGCGGCGCCAAGACCGAAGCCGATGCGGTGGCTGAAGGCGAGGGCGAAGAAGGCGACGACCTCGATTCCGAAGGCGACGATGCCGCGGTCGAGGACGAGGCAGCCTGAAAGGGTTCGACGGATTGAGAGAAAAGCCCGGCAGCGATGCCGGGCTTTTTGTTTGGGGGATTGGTTTGACGCGCTCTCTCACCCGTCATTGCGAGGAGCCCGCGACAAAATTGCAAAGCAATTTTGCGAAGGAGCGACGAAGCAATCCATACTTCCTTGCAGCACGATGGATTGCTTCGCTTCGTTCGCAATGACGGCTGTTTGCGTGTCGCGATCTCTTCACGCCGCCAGCGCGTCGCGGTTGACTTCGCGCTTGGCGAGCTTGGTCAGCGCCTCGTCGAACCGCCTCTCTTCCTCGAGGCTGAGGTGGAGCATCTTCTGCTCGTCGCGCAGATCGAGCTGGCCGGCGAGTGCCGCAGCGGTGCCATAGGCGGCGATCTCGTAATGCTTCAGTTTTTGCACCGATGCGATCAGGCCGGCATCGCGCAGGTCGTCCGCTTTCAGCATGATGAGCATCTTGGCGGTTTCCCTGATCAGCGCCTCCATGGCCTGGTCGATATGCGCCATCGGGTCGGCGCCGTGCTTCTTCAGTATGGTGATCAGCCGGTCGGCCTGCGTTTCCGTCTCGGCGCGATGATGGATCAGAACCCGCTTGAGTTCCGGATGCGAAGCGGCGCCCGCCAGGCGCAACAGCGCATCGGCCAGTTGCCCTTCGACGCTCGCGAGTTCCTGTAGCTCTGCAAGGAACATGTCCCTGAAATTGTTGATCTCCATGGCGGCTGCCCTTTTGTTGATGGGTGCGCCGATAGAAGTGGAACAGGATGCGGCGCACGTCTCCCGCGCCCCCAGCGCCGGCTCAACAAATTTCTCGCGCCACCCGTTCCCCGGAACCATGCTGGTTTCCGCGCGGCACCATGTCAGCAATGTTCGGACATGCCATCAGCGGCAATTGCGGGCATTGCGTTGCGCCATCGAGGCGCCAGGCGGGCGTATCGATGGCTCAGTCCGCCCACGCCGGGTCGCCCGTGAAGACGATGGTCAGCCAGCGGTCGGGCCCTTCGTCGCCGATCGTTTCGCCGATCTCGTCGCGAAGCGCATCCCAACCGGCAATGGCCTTCGGCGGGATGTCTGCGGGAACAATGAAATAGAGTTCGATCTGTCTTAACCGGCCGACTTTCGCGACATAGGCGCGGTATGAGGCGAAGCCGTGCTTTGCCACAAAGGCCCGCGCGGCGGAGTCGACATGCTGTTTAAGATCCGCCGGGGTAACAAGGAAGATATCCGAAAAGGCTTGCCTGACGTCCGATATCGGCAGCGGGATGATGATCGCGCACACGATCGCAAGAATGGCCGGATCGATATAGGGTGAGATCCACTGCCATGAGGTGCCCTGAACCGCATAGCCGAGGCAGAAGGCGATCAGGAGGGCGGCGGTGATCCCGACGGACATGATCCAGCCCTTGATATCGAGCCGGACGAAGTCCGAGCCGATCCGGCGGTTGGCACGGACCTCAACGAAAGCCGTCGCCGCGCAGACAACCACGGTCACGACCGCGTAGACGATCGCCAGGCCGAATTCCAGGTCGCGTCCGCCTCTCAGCAGACTGCCGACGGCATTGACGAGCGCGTAGAGGGAGAGCCCGATCAGCAGCGTGCCCTTCACCGCCAGCACCATGGGCTCCAGATGCCAGAATCCCATGGAGAAGCGCTCCCGAAGCTTGCGGGAAAGCTGCTCCGACGTCGCATAGGAGGCGATGAGATTCACGACGAGGAGCGACAAGAGACTCACGCTCGCATCGATCAGCGAAAAAACGCCGTCGAACACAATGGAAAACGAGCCCGAAGCAAGGCCAAAGCCGATTCCCAGTGATGCTACGAAGAGCGTGACGGCGATGGATGTTCTCAGGATGCCGGGCTCGTCGCTCAGGTCGAAGAAAGCGGCTTTCACGCTCATGTTCGCGCTCCACTGCCGAATGCGCGGGAGCCTATCTTACGGACGCTGGAACGTCTTAAATTTTCTGCCGCATTGCCTCGACCTTCGAAAGACAGAACAAATCGCGCCATGACCCGCGGCCGGTGCGGGTCTCGGCTTCCCCACGATCATGCCGGGCATTCGAAAGCCCGCCAAGGATTCTGAAACGGCTCCGCCAGCAAAGCCTAGCGCACAGTATCCCGCCGCAGCCCGCCAGCGGATTCCTCGCGCTTGACCTCGGGGAACAGCCACATCGCAAAGATCATGAAGGCGCCGAGGAAGGCGACCACATACTGGATGCGGTCGTGGCCGAGCGTGTTCTGCCAATAGGCGGCAATCGCCGTCACCAGGACGACGACCAGCGACAGTGCGAGTTTGATTCTGACAGGCATGGCTCGATCTCCCGATTACGACATGGCGACCCATGAAAGACCACCGACCTTCGCGAGCACCGCGAGGGCGATCGCCTGCACGCCAGCGAGCACGAGCAGTCCCGTGCGGCCATCGCGCAGCGATGCAGGCAGGGCCTCGAACAGGCCAGGCGCGAACAGCACCACAAGACCACCAACGACGATCAGCGTGCTCCATCGGAGCTCGGTGTAGCCGAAAAAACCGGTCCCGGTCAGCAGCAGGACCAGCAGCACCGCATTGCCCGCCACCAGCAGCGCGGCGAGGCTCGATCTTGCCGTGTCAGGCCGCGCGCGCAGCGGAAACATCCCGGCCAGGATCAGGAAGGCCAGCGCGCAACCGGTCGCAAAGACGGCGAAATACAGCGAGGAAACCCAGTTCGGCTCGATGGCGTCCATCGCCTTGCCCTTCGAAGCACGAGGCCTATTCGGCCGGCGTCGCATATCCCGTCGGCGGCGACGTCATGGCCGGCTTCGGCGTGCGCGAAGTCTTGCGCATGTCGGTCTTCACGTAGCGGGTGTCATAGCCGTTGAAGAGATGACCGAGCAGGCCGCGGTTCAGGTCGGAGGTGCCGAACACCCAGTCCATGACCGGGAAGGTCAGGTTCATGTTGCGCTCCATCATGATCGACTGGTTGTGATGGGCGGTATGGTGGCGGCGGATCGTGTTGACGAAGGGAGCGTTGCGGACGAACCAGCCCTCGTCGACATGGCAGCAGAAGTGCATGAACTCGTAGATCAGGTACATCGACGTCGTCGTCGCGATCAGCAGCCAGCCGACATTGGGCGAGACCAGAAAGCCGAGCACCAGCGCCGGCGGGATCGACATCATCGTGAATGTCACCAGCGCGTAGGGCGGAAAGAACGTCACGCGCCAGTCGTGATGGTCGGCAAAGCGCATCTCCTGCTCGGTGAAGAACTGGTGATGCATCAGGGTGTGGCGGTTGTAGATCGCCCGGAACGCCTTGATCTGCGACGGCCGGTGCATGACGTAGCGGTGGATCCACCACTCGAAGAAATTGGCGAACAGGAACGTCACCGGCACGATCAGCAATTCCCACCAGCGCAGATTGCTGATGTTGGCGAAATAGACCGACAGCGCCGTGAATCCGATCACATAGATGACGAAGACATGCACCCAGCCATTGTACCAGCCGGCGATGCGATATCGGTAATTTGCCCGGTAATTGCGCTGCCGCTCGGTCATCGGGCTTGATGTCAGTTCCATCGCTCGCCTCCGTCGCTATGCCTGCAATTCCCGTCGTTCGCGTCTGATATATCACCAATCTATTAGCCGGGCAATGGCGCTGTTTTGCCGCGTTTCCCCGAAAAATCGCTTGATGCAATGTCGCTGATATATTTATGGTATGGCAACAGGCGCGCGATAGACGCGCCGCTACCCTCGGGAGGGATTTCCATGAAGCTGACGCGCCGCGACTTTTCCAAGCTGGCAGGAACCGGAATTCTGGCCGCCGCCGCGCCGGGGATCTTTGCGCCGGCACTGGCGCAGAACAAGCCGCTTCGGATCGGCATCATCGCACCGCGATCGGGCGCCGCCGGAACCGCCGGCGAGTGCGGCATCCGCGCGGTGCAGTGGGCGGTGGAACGCCTGAACAAGGACAGCGGCATTGCCGGGCGCAAGATCGATCTGGTGATCGAGGAAGAAACCAATCCAAAGGACACGATCGAGCGGCTCCGGCGTTTGATCCTGCAAGAGAAGGTCGATGCCATTCAGGGCCTGATCTCGACCGGCGTCAGCCTCGGTGTCGCGCCGGTGGCCGAGGAGGAGCAGGCGCTTGTGGTGATGTGGGACGGCACCACGCAGGACGGCGTCAAGGAAATGCTGCCCAATCCGAAATACGTGTTCCGCTCCACCGACAATGAATGCGAAGCGGTGATGGGATCGCTGCTGGCGGTCAAGCACTTCAAGGGCAAGTTCAAGCGCGTGGCCGGCATCAACCCGGACTATTCCTACGGCCGCAATAATTGGGAAGCGTTCCGGCAAATCCTGACGCGCTACGGCATCGAGGCGGAATACGTCGCCGAGCAATGGCCGAAGGTCGGCACCATGGACCTGACCTCGCACATCGCCGCGCTGAAGGCGGCCAAGCCCGACCTGATCTTCTCCTCTATGCTGTTCGCCGACCTGCCTGTGTTCATGAAGCAGGGACACGCCGCAGGCCTGTTCGACGGCGTCAAGATGGTGCTGCCGGCGGCCGGCTGGCAGATCAACCAGCTCAAGAAGGAATTTACGCCGGAAGGCATCATCTTCGGCCACAACACGCTGTACTTCGACCTTCCGCAGGCCTCGCCGCTACAGAAGGCCTTCGTGCAGGACTACATGGACAAGTACAAGGAAGCGCCGCACTGGGAAGCCGACCGTGCCTATTTCGCGATGGCGACCTACAAGGCCGGTGTCGAGGCCGCGCAAAAGGCCGCCGGCAAATGGCCGACCCAGGAGCAGGTGGCCGAAGCGATCCCCGGCCTCGAGGTGGAAAGCCTCGGCGGCAAGGGCCGCTTCCGCAAGGACAAGATCGCCGAGCAGGTGTTTTACCAGGGCCCATCCACCAACACCAACAAGTACGATTTCCCGACGCTGGCCTCGGTCGACGTGTTCGAGGCTTCGCAACTTCAGAAGCCGCCCGGCGCGGATTTCTGGGAGTGGATCAAGACCGCCAAAATGCCGGTCTGAGGCATGACGGAGCTTGTGGACGTCATCCTCGGCGGAACGTTCCACGCCGCCGTGCTGTTCCTGGTCGCCGCGGGCTTGCAGCTCGTGTTCGGCGTGCAAAAGCTTGTCAATCTGGCGTGCGGCTCGTTCTATGCGCTGGGCGCCTATTTCGGCATTACGGCGGTCGGCCTTGCGCTCAAGCTCGGCCTGCCGCCGCTGCTGTTCTTTCCGGTGCTGATCCTGGCGGGCCTTGCCATCGGCCTCGTCGGACTGCCGATCGAGCGGGTGCTGCGCACGATCTACCGGCGCGACGAGAGCTATCAACTGCTGCTCACCTTCGGCTTCCTGCTGATGTTTCAGGACGTGTTCCGCTATATCTGGGGCGCGACGCCGCGCACCATGGATAACGTCTATCTCGTCTACGGCACCGCGAACGTGCTGGGCGTGCGGGTGCCGACCTATAATCTGCTGGTGATTGCCGCCAGCATCGCCATCGCGGTCGGGCTCGGATACTTCCTGGAGCGGACGAAGACCGGGCGCATCGTGCGCGCCACCGCCGAGAACCGCGACATGGCCGAGGGGCTCGGCGTCAACGCCTCGAAGATTTTTGCGCTGGTGTTCACCGTCGGCTGCATGCTGGGCACGGTCGGCGGCGCGCTGGTGGTGCCGTCGGGCGCCGCCTCGCTCGACATGGCGGTCGAACTGGTCGTGGAATCCTTTGCGGTGGTCGTCATCGGCGGGCTCGGCAGCATGCGCGGGGCGATCGTCGGCGCGCTGATCGTCGGCCTGATGCGCGCGGCGTCGATCTCGCTGATGCCGGAGATGGAGATGCTCTCGGTCTATCTGGTGGTGGTGCTCGTGCTGATCGTCCGGCCGGCCGGCTTGTTTGGAAAGGCCACCGCGTGAGCATGCCGTCGGTCGACATTGCTTCGCCTGCCGTGCCGCGCGCGATGCCGCGGGTCAGCGGGCTATGGGTGCTGCTCGCCCTGCTTGCGATCATGGCGCTGCTGCCGTTTGTCGCCTCGCCCTATGTGCTGCTCTTGATGCTGCCGTTCATGGGCTATGGCATCGCGCTATTGGGTTTCAATCTGCTGTTCGGTACGACCGGATTGCTGTCGTTCGGCCATGCGATGTTTCTCGGCATCGGCGCCTATACGGCCGCGGCGCTGACCTCGAAATTCGGCGTGAAGAGCTTTGAGCTGCTGCTGCTGGCGGCTGCGCTGGGCTCAGGTCTGGTCTCGATCGTCACCGGCCTGCTGTGCGTGCGCTACACAAGAATCTTCTTCGGCATGCTGACGCTGGCGTTCGGCATGCTGTTCCACTCCTTCCTGTTCAAGTTCTACGCCGTCACCGGCGGCGATCAGGGCATGCGCGTGCTGCGGCCGCTGCTGCTCGGCATGGAGTGGCGCGGCGGCAAGACCGCGTTCCTGACCGGGCCGTTCTACTACTACTCGCTGGTGCTGTTCGCCCTGCTGGGCCTTGCGATGTGGCGCATCACGCAATCGCCGTTCGGCCTGCATCTGAAGGCGATCCGCGAGAACGCCGGCAAGGCCGCCTATGTCGGCGTGCAGATATTTCGCATGCGGCTTGCGGCCTTCGTGATCTCGGCGGTTTATGGCGGCATCGGCGGCACGATTTTGGCCGTCACCACGGGCCTCGCCGATCCCGAACTGGCATACTGGACCCATTCCGGCAATCTCGTGTTCATGGCGGTGCTCGGCGGCAGCGGCACCTTTGCGGGACCCGCGATCGGCGCGCTGGTGTTCGTGCTGCTACAGGATTTCGTGATGTCGCTGACGCAATACTGGCGCTTCGTGATGGGCGGCGTGCTGGTCCTGCTGGTCGTGTTCCTGCCGCAAGGCCTGTCGGGGGCCGTCAGCCTCCTGTTCAATCGGCGCAACGGAGGGCGATGAGATGCAGCCCAATCGCGCCGCCGCTCCCAACGCCGAACCCTTGTTCGAGACGATCAACGTCACCAAGAGCTACGGCCCGTTTACGGCGCTGCGCGACATTTCCTTTGCTGTCAGCGACGGCGAATTCGTCTCGATCGTCGGGCCGAACGGCGCCGGCAAGACCACGCTGGTCAATGTCGTCACCGGCCTGTTGCGGCCGACGGTCGGAGAAGTGCGCTTTCTCGGCCAGGACATCGCCGGCGTCGGCCCGGTGGAGCTGGCGCGCCGCGGCATGTCGCGCGCTTTTCAACTGGTGAATATCTTTCCGGCGCTCACGGTGCGCGAAACGCTGGCGGTCGCGGTGGCGTCACGGCTGCGGCGCATCGCCAATCCGTTCCGCTCGCTGTGGCGGGACAGCGTCCTGCAAGCCGATATCGAGCGCGTCGCCGAGGTGCTGGGCCTGCGCGGCAAACTCGATACCGTCGCTTCGACGCTTTCCCAAGGTGAAAAGAAGCTGCTCGACATCGCTAGCGCTTTTGCGCTCAATCCGACCGTGATCCTGCTCGACGAGCCGACCAGCGGCGTCTCGACCGGCGACAAGCATGCCATCATGGAGGTGCTGGTCACCGCCGCGAAGGCGGCCGGCGTCCGCGCCATCGTGCAGGTCGAGCACGACATGGACCTGGTCGAGCGCTATTCACACCGTATCGTCGCGCTACAGGGCGGCGCCATGCTCGCCGACATGCCGCCCGACGCGTTCTTCAAGGACCCGGCGATGATCGCGGCCGTGGTCGGAACCCGTCCGCAAAGCAAGAAGGCGCATTGATGCTGGACCTGTCGAACCTCAAGGTCGATATCGAGGGCAGCCGCATCCTCAACGGCATCAGCCTGACGGTGGGCGCGGGCGAACTCGTTTGCCTTGTGGGGCGCAACGGCGCCGGCAAGACCACGACGTTTCGCAGCATCATGGGCTATCGCCGTCCGCTAGCGGGCAGCATCACCTTCGAGGGCACCGATCTCACGAAGCTTGCGACCTGGCAGATCGCGCAAGCCGGCATCGGCTTTTCGCCCGAGGAGTCCGAGGTCTATGCCGATCTGACGGTCGCGGAGAATATCGAACTCTCGACCTGGACGCGGCCGACCGGCCGGGCGGCCAATGTCCGCACCGAAGAAGCCTACACGGTGTTTCCAAAGCTGCGGCAATATCTGGCGCGCGGCGGCGCGCAATTGTCGGGCGGCGAGCGCAAGATGGTGTCGATCGCCCGCGCGCTGACGCTCGATCCGAAGTTGCTGCTGCTGGACGAGCCGTTCGAAGGATTGTCGCCGGCGATCATTCCGCTGATCGCGGAAGGGGTCGCCTCGATCCGCGCCATGGGCAAGGGCGTGCTGATGGCCGAATCCAACGTGCACCACATTCCCGAATATGCCGACCGCATCTATGTATTGGAGCGCGGCGAGGTGATGTTTTCGGGTACGCTGGCGCAAGCCCATCGCGATCGCAATGTCATGCGGGTGATCGCAGGCCAGGTCGAGACTGCCTCATAAAAGATAGGAGAGCAGCATGAAACACTATATCGGAGACCGCACCATCGATGGCGTCAAGGTGACTGTCGACGGCGCGCCGCTCGATCCCGCCACCGGCGTGGCCGAGTACACCAAAAACGGTTTTGAGTGGAGCTATGAGGGCCCGGAGCCGCGCCAGCTTGCGCTGGCGCTATTGGTCGATCATCTCGGTGACCAAAATGCCGCCAAAGCGGCGGTCGAGGGCTTTATGCAGGCGGTGGTCGCCAATTTCGGCAATGAGTGGGAAATGACGTCCGATGACATCGATCTGGCGCTGACGGCGCTTCCCGGCAAGGCGGTCGCCTGAATGTCGCTGCAATACCGGGCCGCCGTGCTGCATGCGGCGCAGACGCCGCTGTCTATCGAGAAAGTCACCGCTGCTGAATTGCAGCCGACGGACGTACTGGTGCGGATCCGCGCCGCCGGCCTCTGCCATACCGATCTCGAAGTGATCGACGGCTCGCTGCGCTATCCCATGCCGATCGTGCTCGGCCATGAAGCGGCGGGCGTGGTCGAGCAGACCGGCGCAGCGGTGCGCGGCGTCAAGGTGGGCGACCACGTCGTGCTGTCCTGGAATCCGCATTGCGGGCATTGCTTCTATTGCGACCGCGACGCGCCGATCCTGTGCGAACAGTATCTCGGCGAAGGCCCGAAGGCGCGCGCGTTCGACGGCGGCAGCCGCGCGGCGCTGGCCGATGGCAACGAGGTCCGGCAACTGATGTTTCTGGGCTCGTTCGGCGAATATTGCATCGTCTCCGATCAGCAGGCGATCCCGGTGCCGAAGGAAATCCCGTTCGACCGCGCCTGCCTGATCGGCTGCGGCGTGATGACCGGCGCCGGTGGCGCGCTCAATCTCGGCGCCATCGCGCATGGCGACACCGTGATGGTGATCGGCTGCGGCGCGGTGGGATTGTCTGCGGTGCAGGGCGCGCGGCTGGCCGGCGCCGGCGCCATCATCGCGGTCGATCTCGACCCGGCCAAGCTGGCGCTTGCTGCCAAAATGGGCGCGACGGAGGGTGTCAACGCATCGAAGGAAGATGCGGTTGCCTTTGGGAAACGCGCGACCGGCGGCCGCGGCGTCGATGTGGTGATCGAGGCGGCCGGCAGCGCGGCGGCATTCCGCTCTACCACCGAGGCGGTGCGGCCCGGTGGCCATGTGATCTGGCTCGGCAAGGTCGATGTCGAAAAGGACGTGTCGTTCCGCTGGGGCTCGCTGATGCAGGAGAAGCGGATCCGCCGCTCCAGCTACGGCAACGCGCGCCCACGCCGCGATTTTCCCCTGCTGGCGCGGGCCTATCTCGACGGCGCCTTGATGCTGGATGAATTGATCTCGCGCCGCATTGCGCTGGAGGAAATCAACGAGGGCTTTGCGGCGCTGAAGCGCGGCGAGACCATCCGCAGCGTGATTATGTTTGAATAATTTGCCTGTAGGATGGGTAGAGCGAAGCGAAACCCATCATCTGGTTGTGCGAGAATTGATGGGTTTCGCTGCGCTCTACCCACCCTACGGCGGCGGCGCGGGCCGCCCGCTCAAGTATCCAGCGTCTTTCGCGCGAAATCCTCGATGTAGTCGATCAACTTGTCGGAGGCGATCGCGGCGGCCTTGGCCTTTTTCTGCGACACGGCTTCGGCGACTGCGGCGTGCAGCTTTGCAGCCAGCGGCAGGTCGGCGACCTCCTGATAGTGCTGGTACCAGAACCGGCGCGACAGCGCGTTCATCAGTCCCATCGAGCGCCGGGCGAATTCGTTGCGCGCCGCGGTGGCGATCAGCATGTTGAAGCGCTGGTCGAGCCGCATGAAGGCGATGTCGTCGGACTTTTCCGCGGCTTCCATCATGGCCTGCGCCACTTCGGCGAATTCGGCGCGCTCTTCCGGCGTGGCGCGCTCGGCGGCGAGCGAGGCCATCAGCCGCTCCAGCTCGCGCCGGACCTCCAGCAGCCGCAATTGCAGGCGCAGATTGATCTCGGAGACCATGATGCCGCGCCTCGGCATGATCACGACGAGGCCGTCGCGCGCCAGCCGCTGTAGCGCTTCGCGGATCGGGGTGCGCCCGATCTTCAGCCGTTGCGCCAGCGCCTGTTCCGATAGAATCGTGCCGGGCGACAATTGCAGGGTGACGATCATCTCCTCAAGCTCGCGATAGGCCCGGTCGGTGAGAGTGCCGTCCTCGGCCTCGCCGTTGCGGGCTCGCCGCTTTGTCGAAGTTTTTGCTTTCAAGACGCCCCTCATTGCGGCTTGCGAACAGGCGGATCACCGCCCAACCCAAGCATATATCGATCATATATCATGGAAGCGTGCAGAGGCCACAGCCTCATCCGTCGTCCCGGCGGAAGCGGGGACCCATAACCACAGGTGGGTGTGGTGAAACTCGCTGGCGCTCCAGCGAAGCATGACAATAGGGTGCTGTGAGTAGGGGTCCCGGCTCGCGCTTCGCTTGGCCGGGACGACGGTGAACCTCAATCCACCACGATCTTCACGCGGTCGCGCACCTTGACCTGCTGGTGCGGCTCGAGGCCGTTCAGGATGCGGAACCGCTCGGCGGGACGGTCGACGCCGGCCATGCGGTGGGACAGCGATTCCACGGTGTCGCCGGGCTGCACGGTGATCACCTTGATGCGCAGGGGACGCGCGGCCTGGATTTCCTCGAGCGTCAGGCGGCGGAACGAGTTGACGGTCTCGCGCGCGTTGCGATCGCTCTCGGTGGTCCGCTGCTTGGAGGCAAAGATGAAGCGATAGACGTCGCTGCCGAAGCGCAGCACATAGACCTTGAACTGCCACTGGTCGCCGCTGGCGGTGGCGGAGGCGCCGGGAAAACCGTTGATGCTGACTTCCTCGGTCGAGACCTTGTCGACATTCTCCATCCAACCGGAATTGAGATAGTCGGTCAGCGACTGCTCCGCCGGCACGCGCACCACGTCGAAGCGCATCGCCTGCGTGCCGCCCTCGCGCACGCCGATCACCGCCTGCGCGGTGTTGTCGAGCGTAAAAGTTTCCGGCGCGGCGAAAGTGAAGCCGAGCTTGGGATGCAGGAAGCGGCGGCCGCGCACAAAGCCTTCGCTGGGGTCTTCGCCATAGACGATGTTGTCGATCGCGGCGAGATACGTCTCGCGGTCGCGCTCGCCGCCTTCCGGCGAGGTATATTGCCGCGCGGTGTTGCGTGCATTCTGCACGCGCTCGGGCGTCGCCGGATGCGACGACAAAAAGTCCTGCGCGCGCGGGTCGAGCGAGGTCTTGCCGGCCTTCAGCGCAGCGTTGCGTTCCATCGCGGACAGGAAGCGCGAAGCGCCATAGGGATCGAACTTTGCTTTTGCGGAAATGCCGACGCCGATGCCGTCGGCCTCGAACTCCTGCGCCCGCGAGAAGCTCGCCATCGTCAGTTTTGTTTTTGCCAGCGCCAGCGCGGTGAGGTCGGGATCGTTGCTCATGTCGGTGACGACGCGGGTGACGACGGCGGCCTGGCGCGCCTGGTCCTCGCGGATCGAGGCGTGCTTGGCCAGCACATGCGCCATCTCATGGCTCAGCACGGAAGAAAGCTCTGAGGTGTCGCTGGCGAGCGCGACCAGGCCGCGCGTGACATAGAGCTGGCCTGTCGGCAGCGCGAAGGCGTTGACCGCGCCGGAATTGAGGATGGTGACCTTGTAGGCCTGCTCCGGCCTGTCGGATACCGCAACCAGGCGATCGACGGTCTTGCCGATCAGCGCTTCCAGTTTTGGATCGTCATAGGCGCCGCCATAGGAGGCGAGGATGCGCTCATGCTCGCGCTCGCTCGCCGGCGTATGCGCAATGGTGCGGTTTGGTTTTGCGGGCGTGCCGGACAGCGTCGGCGCCGATGTCTCGAAGCGGCCGAGACCGCCAAGACCGCCGCAGGCGGACAGGGCGAATGCAGCGCACAGCAGCACGGGCGCCGCCCAGAGGCGACGGCCTTCCTGCCTTGCGTGCCCTCCCAAAATCCCAGTCACCTCAGCCACTCAATTTGAGCGCCTTATCGCGCATGACCTTGTCCGAAAACCGGCGCCCGCCATTGGGAGCCCAGCGCTAGTTGCCCAGCAGTTCTACCTGTCCGGCCCGAACCAGATCGATCCGCGGTCCGGTTCGCGTTTCGATGAAACCGCGAATCCGAATCCGCCGATTTTCCAAGGACTTGGGCGCGACGCCGGCCGCCTCCAGCGACGGTAGCACGCGCCTCGAAATAGTCACAGCAAAGTCCCGTGTCCAGTTCCGGCCGAAATTCAGATAAGTGGTTGCCCCGGCCTGTCTTACCGACAAGACCCTGCCTTCGACCAGCATGAAACGCCCATTCCCGGCCAAGATATCGCCCGGACTTTCGGCGTTTTTTATGACGGCCGAACCGGCCCAAATGCCCCTTTTTGCGGCGCGGGCGGCGGCCTCGGCCGCCAGCAGGCTGGCCGCGCAGTCCTTGTCGGCGATCTCGGCGGAAACCAGCGCCTCGCCCTGCGAAAGAAGCGCGGCCTGCACTGAATTATCGGCGCCATCGAGGAACACAAAGGCCGGCTGGCGGCCGTAGCGGTCCGGCGCATCGTCCGCCCCGCGCAGCGTGACGTCGCGTCCGAGAATGAGCGCCGACAACGCGGCGCTGCGGCTGATCGCATCGCTCGCGGCCGGCTCGATGCCGGCAAGTTTTATTTCGCGGCCGTCGGTGAGACGAAAGCTGCGTGCATCGACGATGGCGGCGACGCGGCCTTCGCCTTGCGGTTCGAACGAGCAGGGCGCAGCCATAGCGTTGCCGGCCGCAACGATCGGCCAGAGGCTGAGGGCGAGTGCGGCGCGCGGCAGCGCGCTTCGGATTCGGGACACGAGGTGCGGCCTGTTCCTGTATGCTGCCCGGCAGGCTAGCTGAAATGGCAGCGCAGGGGGAGACGATGGAGATCAACGGCATCGCGCATGTGTTCCTGACCGCGTCGAATTTCGAACGCTCGCGCGAGTTCTACCGAAAACTGCTGCCCTTCCTTGGGCTGAAGCCGATGATCGATTCCGACGGCGTCTATTATGCCGTCGGCGGCCGCACCGGGATCGCGATCCGCGCGCCGTCGCCGGAAAACGAAGGCGCCGCGTTCGACCAGAACCGCATCGGCCTGCATCACCTCTGCTTCCGCGCCCGCGAGCGCGGCGATGTCGACGAACTGCACAATTTCCTCGTTACGATCGGCACGAACATCATCCGCGCACCGCGCGAGGATCCATGGGCGCCCGGCTACTACTCGATCCTGTTCGAGGATCCCGACGGCATCCGGCTCGAGCTCAATCATGTGCCGGGGAAGGGGTTGCTGGGGTCGCTTCAGTCCTCGCAATGACGTCGGCCTTGGCCGGCGTTGCCGGCCTGCTGATTACGGACACCGAACGGCTCAGTCTCGCGGGATGAAGTCGACGTGAGGCCCCGGCTCGATAATGAACACCGCGAGCGCCGCGAGAAGGCACGCGACCGCCGCGGCAACCATCGCCATGTGGAATCCGGCGAACAGCTGAGGACCGCCCTGTTGCAGGACGCCGCCGAGCAGGGCGATGGCGAAGAGGGACCCGGCGCGCGAGACCGCGCCGTTGACACCAGACGCCGTTCCGGCGCGATCGGGCTCGACGGAGGTGAGGACGAGAGTCGTCAATGGCGCAACCGCCAGGCTCATGCCCAGCGACAGCAACAGGACGGCGGGGAAGACGTCCGCCCAATAGGTTGCATGCGGACCGATACGGAGCGTCATGGCGCATCCCAAGGCGACGACGGCTCCGCCGGCGAACAACGGAAAGCGCCGGCCGAACCCGCGGCAGAGCATGCCGGCAAGCGGCGAGACGACCGTGATCATCACTTGCAGGGGAATGAAGGCCAGGCCCGCCACCAGGGTCGGCAGGTGTGCGCCCCGGATCATCACGAACGGGATCAGGGTCAGCATGACCGTGAACGCGCCGTAGAGCAGCGCGGTGAACAGGTTCGCGCCGACGACCGACCGCGAGGCGAAAAGGGACGGAGGCAGCATGGCGTTGTCGCCCAATCGCCGTTCGGTCACGATGAGGCCGGCCAAGCCGCCGAGACCGACGATCAGGGTGACGAGCACCCAAAGGTTCAGATCGGCGCCGTTGGTCAGGCTGGTCAGCCCCGCACCCAGCCCGCCGAATCCGACTGTCGAAAAGACCGCACCACCAACGTCGACCCCCCGGGCGTCGCTCGTCGAGGAATCCCTGGGTATCCACACGGTGCCGACGGCCAGCGCGCCGGCGACGACGGGCAGGAGCATCAGAAAGGTCGTCCGCCAGGAGCCGTGATCGAGAATCGCGCCAGCGATCGCGGGCGCGATGCCGCTGGCGACAGCCGCGGCGGCGGACCAGATGCCGACCGCATGGGCTTTCTTGTCGGCGGGGAAGGCCTGCCCGAGCACGGAAAGGCCGTTGGGCAGGATCAAGGCTTCGCCCAGGCCTTGCAGGAACCGGCCGGCGATGAGCGCGGCGAAACTCGGCGCGAAACCAATCGCGGTCGCGCTCAGGCCAAACAGAGCGATCCCCGCGAGGAAGATTCGCTTCTGTCCGAACCGGTCACCCAGAGCGCCGGCGACCAGGGTCAGGGCCGCGAGCGGCAGCAGCTCGGCGTTCATCACCCACTGCAAATCGAGCGGCGACAGGTGCATGTCTCGGCCAATCGCCGCGAGCGCGACCGTGACGACGGCGCTGCTGGTGAACACGAGGCAGCTGCCCAGGCTCGACGCGGCGAGCACCTTCGTGCTGCCCTGTGCGCCGGCGGCCTTGGGCTCGGAGAGCGCAAGGCTGCCGTCGGTCAGGATCAGGGACGCGCTGCTCACGATCTAACTCCTCAGGTCAGTTCGAGACGCCAGTCGGGCGAGCGGCTTCATCGCGGAGAGCTGCCGTGGCGCACATCAAGCTGGATGTCGCACCGCCGTGCCTTGATTGTTGTCGATGATGTACCGCCAGAACCCATCGGCGCCGCGCCGCATGATGTCGCTCGCTGTGCCGTGCATGTGCACGACCTTGCCGTCACGACCCGTTCCGTCGATTGACCAGTCCAGCACGATCTGGGCGGTGTCGCCGCTGACGAAGACATGGCGCACATTTGCGCTCAGCGGCAGGCCGAGCTTGATGTCGTGCTCGAGTATGGCCGTGAACTCGGCGCGATCCGTGATGGTTCGCCCGTCGTTCGCGACGAATACCGCCTCCGGCGCGTACAAGGCCATCATTGCCTCGATCTTTCCGGAGTTAAATCGCTCGACCAGAGACGGGATAACGCCTTCGGGTTTGGTCGGGAGTGGAAAATTCTCGGACATCAGGGGTCTCCTGCTTGTGTTGGTTGAAACGATTGCCCTCAGCATTGCTCGATTAACGACCCTCGACGAGGCCGTCGCGGCCTTTAGCTCGCTATGCGCCTGTCCAATCCCAAAGGTCTCGCGGCTGACACCTCAGGCGCGTTCAGAACTGATGTCGTGAGCAGGACAGCGGCGGCGAGGGCCCAGTAGTACCAGGCGTCGAGCCCGGCGAACTTGAAGGCAAACGGGGCGACGATAAACACCACGCCGACCGCGCGATCGACCCAAAGGTGTAGCCAATAGGGAATGATGCGGACGAGCCCGGTGGGATGATCGGTTAGGGCGGCCAGCAGCAGCGCCGCTATACCGGAGCCAACCGAAAGCCACATCGCGACCGGTCCGCTCTGGCCGAGCTTCAGCACGAACGGCGCTGCGATCAATAAGATCGCGACGGGATAATCGATCAGGTAGGCGTGGATAGACTTGGTGATGAAGCGAAGCGACATCGATGACTCCTGTGTGCTTGTTTGTTCGAGAAGGTCCTTGCGACACGGAGTGCATCCACCCAGGAGGACGACGATCACGTCGCCCTCTGCTGGCAAGCACTCCGTGAACTGCGGCCGCCTAGCGGCGCAGGACGGGATATCCGTTGACGTAGATCCAGTCGGTGGCCGTTGCGGGCACGTGGCACCCCTGGCAATCGGATTTGTAATCCGTCGAGGTGGTCTTGAGCGGTTTGTCCGCGTCGAACCATGACCATCCCCACCCGTCGCCCCACAGGGGATTGCCAGGGTGCGTTCCCTTGCTGTCTCTCACCATGACAAACCAGCCCTTGAGCTTGTCGGCGTGGCTCACGGTGCCGGTCGTCATATCGTCGGTCGATGTCGCGAAGACTTCTTTCACCAGAACGGCGCCGTCCGGAAAGTGTCCGGTCTTCCGGTAGCCGTCGATCGCTCCCGGGGATGCGTAGACGGCGTGCATTTCCTTCGAGCCCTGGCCGCTATCGGCGGCAATCGCCCAGGTCCCGAGTGCCTGGTAGAGGGTTCGATAGTCTGCCGGCACGCGCAGGTGCCCGGCGGCGTCCACCACATTCGCGGTCGAGTCGGCCGGCGCCGCTCCGCTGATCTGGATGCGCGTCGCCACGGCGGCAGCGACGAGCGAGACGGCGACAGACAGTCTGACGGCTTTCGATAATTTCATGGGGGTTCTCCTTTGCTGCACGCGCGCGGGATGGCGGGCAAGGACTATGACGACGACTTCAGCGAATCGCTATCGATCGGCAGTTTGCGCACGCGCTTGCCGGTCGCGGCGAAGATCGCATTGGTCACTGCGGCACTGACTATGGCCGTCGGAGCTTCACCAACGCCACCCGGAGCCTCCGCATTCCTAATAACGTGCGTCTCCACCAGCGGCACCTCGTCGATACGCATCGGCAGATAAGTGTCGAAATTGCCCTGCTCGACGCGTCCATCCTTGAAGGTGATCGAGCCATGGCGCGCAGCCGTCAGCCCGAAAAGCGTTCCACCCTGAACCTGTGCTTCGATCGTATCGGGATTGACGTACATGCCGCAATCAATCGCACAGACGATTCGCTTTACTTTGACAGAGCCATCGGCCGCCACTTCGACCTCGGCGACCTGCGACGTGTAGCTTCCGTATGCGAATTGTACCGAAATCCCGCGGCCATGCCGCGCGGGAAGCGGCGATCCCCATTCTGCTTTTTCTGCGGCAAGGGACAGAACAGCAAGCGCTCGCGGATTGTGGCCAAGCAATCCCTTGCGATAAGCGACGGGATCCTGCTTCGCTGCATACGCGAGCTCATCTATGAAGCTCTCGACCACAAAAACATTGTGAGTCGGCCCGACGCCGCGCCACCAGGACGTCCGGACACCAGGGGGCTCGACCCGGACAAAGTCGACGTGGATATTGGGCAGTGCATAGGGCGGCTCAGCCGCAGCTTCTACGGCATCGGGGTCCAATCCGTCCTTGACGTAAGGGGGATAATAGCGAGCCATGACTGAGGAGCCGGCGATCCGATGCGTCCAGGCAACCGGATTGCCAGCCGCGTCAAGGCCGGCCGACAGCCGATCGAGATAGTACGGCCGATACATATCGTGCTGGATGTCCTCCTCGCGGCTCCAGATCACCTTCACCGGGCCATCGACGTGCCTGGCGATCTTGACGGCCAGCACTGTGCCATCGGCTTCCAGCCTTCGGCCGAAGCCACCGCCAATCAGATGATTGTGAATTTTGATCGCGTCCTTTGGCAGGCCGGTGAGTTCGGCCACCACAGACTGCGTAATCGTGGGCGCTTGTGTCCCGACCCAGATGTCGCAACGATCCTTCT
Organism: Bradyrhizobium lablabi; assembly: GCF_018129385.1. Taxonomy (GTDB): domain Bacteria; phylum Pseudomonadota; class Alphaproteobacteria; order Rhizobiales; family Xanthobacteraceae; genus Bradyrhizobium; species Bradyrhizobium lablabi_C. The sequence continues at coordinate 109,100 of NZ_JAFCLN010000015.1, read as the reverse complement.
GGAGATGAACGGTGCAGTTCATCGGCTCCATCGTTGCATGGGCCAGGAAGGGCACCTGATAGATGGCTGCAACCCGTTGCGCGGCCTCCGCAAGAGCCTTCCCCGCATCGCCTTCGTTACGGGCAACCGCGCCTGGCTTTGTGGATTCCTCCTCCAATTGCTTGACGATATCGGCGCTATTGACCTTGCCGTTCGGTCCGTCATCCCACGTGATGGCGGCAGCCTCAAGCCCCTTCTTCGCCGCACCCGTGTGATCCGCTATCACGGCAACAGCTTCATCGATATTGACCACCTGCCGGACGCCCTTCACTGCAAGCGCGGCTTTCTCGTCCACCGTTTTCGCCTTGCCACCGAGCACGGGCGAAATAGCAACCGCCGCAAGCTTCATACCCGGCAGTCGTGCGTCGATGCCGTAGAGCGCGCGGCCATCGACCTTTATTGCTGAATCCACGCGCTTGGCGCGCGTGCCGATGAGGGTGAAATCCTTCGGATCCTTCAGTTTGACGTTTGCTGAAGACGGCACGGGCAATTTCGCTGCGGCGTTCACAAGTTCACCGTAGCTCAGATGCTTCGAGCCTGTCGCATCGAACACGACGCCGTCCTTGGCGCGGCAAGTTACTGGATCGACATTCCAGCGTTTTGCGGCTGCCGCAATCAGCAGATTACGACCCACGGCCCCTGCCTGACGCAGCGGTGTCCAGAAGGCGCGGACAGAGGCGGAACCACCGGTATTTTGAATGCCTATGATCGAATTGGCGTAAAGCGCATGATTTGGCGGCGCATGCTGAACCTGAATCTGGTCAAGCTTTACCTCCAGTTCTTCAGCGAGAAGCATCGAGAGCGACGTGTAAACGCCTTGTCCCATCTCGACCATCGGCATGACCAGGGTCACGGCGCCGGTTGGATTGATGCGAATAAATCCGTTCGGTGCGAAGGTAGCCGCGACCTCGTTTTCGACCACCCGCGAAGCTGGCGCTGCGAAGATGGGCTCCGTGCTTGCATCCGTCAGCGCAAAACCAAGCAGTAAACCTGCGCCCTGAAGAACGGCGCGCCGCGACACCGCTGCTTTGTCGGTAATCTGCTCTCTTGGGATAGGACCATCCATCATCTCAAACTCCCGCAGCGTGTTTGATCGCGGCGCGGATGCGGTGGTAGGTGCCGCATCGGCACACATTGCCCGACATGGCCGCGTCGATGTCGCTATCCGTCGGCTTCGGCGTGTCCTTCAGGAGCGCCGCCGCCGACATAATCTGGCCGGACTGGCAGTAGCCGCACTGCACCACCTCCAGCTCCAGCCACGCCTTCTGCAAGGCCGCGCCTTGCGGCGTCTGGCCGATCGCCTCGATGGTGGTGACCGCGCTGTCGCCGACGCTGTCGACCGGCGTCTGGCAGGAACGGACCGCCTGGCCGTCGAGATGCACGGTGCAGGCGCCGCACAGCGCCTGGCCGCAGCCGAACTTGGTCCCGGTCATGCCGAGCACGTCGCGTAACACCCACAAAAGCGGAGTGTCGCCGTCAACATCGACCTCATGAGGTGCGCCGTTGATCTTTAACGTGAAAACCATGCAAGCCTCTCGGTCGCCGGGGCTGATGGGACGCAGCCAGCCCACCTGGACTGCAATCGTCCGGCTGAACGGATCAATGGGCGTGCGTCGCTCAGGGACGAACGCGGATGATCGTCTTCCCCTTGCGTCGCTCGGTCGGGTTCAAGGCGGCGACGGCATCATCGAGGGACGAGACGCTGCCGATGTGCGTCCGCAGTCGTCCGTCCCGCAGCCGCTGGACGATCTCGCTTAGCTGGGCGCGATCGGACTCGACGACGAAGTCGACTGCGCGGCCCTCAGCGGGCCGTGCCTCGGCCGGCCCAACGACGGACACCAGCGTTCCTCCGGCTCGGATCAGGCCCGCGGACCGCTTCCCGATGGCGCCGCCGATGCCATCGAACACCAGATCGACTCTGCCGACGTCTTCCAGGATGTCATTGTTGAGGTCGACGAACTCGTTCGCACCGAAGTCGAGCGCCGTCTGACGGTCGGCGGCGCGTCCGGTGCCGATGACGTAGGCGCCGGCATCTCGCGCGAGTTGCGCCACCATCGAACCGACTGCGCCGGCCGCACCATGCACGACGACGCTCTGTCCCGCCTGAAGGCGGCCGTGCTGGAACAGTCCCTGCCATGCGGTGAGGCCCGAAATCGGCAGACTCCCGCCCATCGTGAAGCTGACGTCGCCCGGGAGCGGCGCGAGGTTGCGTGCCTCCATGGCTACATACTCCGCCAGGGTTCCGTCGCGATACCAGTCGGCGAGGCCGAACACGCGCTGTCCCACTGACAGCCCCGTCGTGCCGTAGCCGAGAGCGGTGACCACGCCGGCCAGTTCGTGGCCGGGGATCGACGGCGTGCGATCACGGTCGAGGCGATCGGTCCAGGTCGACGGCCACTCCAGCTCGGTCGGGACGAATCCCGACGCATGAACCTGAACGATGACGTCGTTTATCGCGGGCTGCGGCTCGGGCCGCTCCACCAGCTTCATCCCGGCAGTTCCGGCCGCCTGGTCCGTCACAACGATCGCCTTCATGATAAATTCTCCTCGATCATTTTTCTCTTGGTGGAAATGCTGGAGCGTGGACGCGCCGGCTATTCACAAGATGCCGGCCGTCGTTGAGCTCCCGTCTCCGTATCCGCGATCTGCGCTGTCTGCGTTGACTGGGGTTCCACCAGGCTTGGTGGATCGGGAGCGCTGCGGTCGCTGGTGTTGGCGGATAGATGCCGTTGCGCCTGGTCATAAAACAGTACCAAGACTGCCAATTCTGGCTGTACCATCGCGCGATGGCTGCCCTTCCCATCCAGCTCGATCGTGCCAGAAGGACTCCGCTTGCTGCCCAGATCTATTTGGCGATTCGCGAGGGCATCGAGAACGGACGGCTTGGCTCGGGCGCGCGGTTGCCCTCCTGGCAGGATCTCGCCGCTCAACTCGGCGTCTCCCGCGGCACCGTGCGCGTGGCTTACGAGCGTCTCATCGCGGAGCAATTCGCGATCGGTCTCGGGCCGGCAGGCACTCATGTGGCTGAGGGGCGGTCCCGATCCTCAATATCTGATTGGTCGCCGGAAGCTCCGCTTCTGCCGGACCTCTTCTACAAGTTCGGAAACGCGCCGCTGCCATTTCAGATGGGCGTGCCCGCTCAGGACGCCTTCCCGTTCAAGCTGTGGTCACGCATCCTGACTCGTCAGACCCGGCATGTTGCGGCGGCGCCGGTGACGTATCCGGATCCGCGTGGCGATCCGGAATTGCGAGAAGAGATCGCGGCCTATCTGGGGTTGGCCCGCGGCGTCAGGTGCAGCCCGTCCCAGGTGTTTGTAACAGGCGGATTCTCCGGCGCGCTTGGTCTCGCGATCCGGGGGCTTGAGCTTGGAAAGACGGGAGCCTGGATCGAGGATCCGGGCTTTCCGCTCACGCGCACTGCGCTCGGCCTGGCGGGCCTGACTGTGACGGCCGTACCGGTCGATGAAGAGGGTCTGGATGTTGCCGCCGGTGTCCGGCTTGCCCCCAAAGCGACACTGGCAGTTGTGACCCCAGGGCAGCAAGCGCCGCTGGGGCTGACGATGTCGCTGCCGCGGCGGCTTGCGCTGCTCACCTGGGCTCGGCGCAACGACGCCTGGATCATCGAGGACGATTACCTGAGCGAACTGCAGTTGACGGGACGCGCAGCACCGGCGCTTGCGTCTCTCGATCATGGAGGGCGGGTGTTGCATATCGGCAGTTTCAGCAAAACGATCAGCCCGGCGCTGCGACTGGGCTTTATCGTCGTACCGCCGGAACTGAGTCGCCGGTTCGGTGAATTCGCTGCGTGTCTTGCGCCGGCGCCGGCTGCGGCCGTGCAGCGCGGTGTGGCGGAATTCCTGCGCGACGGTCACTATCTTCGCCATCTGCGTCGCATGAAGCGGCTTTACGCCGACCGACGGGAGAGCCTGCTGCGTTGTCTGGAAGAAAAGGCGCCAAACTCGATAAAGCTACGAGCAACCGCCGGTCTTGCAGTGGTGATCCTGCTTCCGAAGTCCGCATCAGACGTGGACATCGCTTCACGCGCCCTACAGTTCGGCCTGGCGCCCAGTCCCCTGTCGCCGTGGTGCATGCAGCGTCCCCGGCAGCAGGGATTGCTGCTCTGCGTGACCAATCTCAATGAACGGCGGCTGCCGGCGGACTGTCGTCGGCTGCTGGAATTGGCGCGATAGGAATCGTCGCAAGGCCATTCCGCTAAGCGGAAATAGCGCCGCCGCGCAAGACGGCCTGCGTCGCGGCGTGGCTTGCTGCCCCATTGGCCATGCGGCATGATCGCGCCAACTCAAAGCCCGGCCGGGCAAGAAAATACCAGGGAGGATTTCATGAAGCGGATATTTGCGGGCGCTTTCGCCTGCGCGTTTGCCTTGTCTGCAACGCCGGCGCTGGCGCAGAACAAGCCGCTCAAGCTCGGCGGCATTCTCGACATGTCCGGCCTTTATGCAGATATCACCGGCCCCGGCAGCGAGGCGGCGGCGAAGATGGCGGTGGAGGATTTCGGCGGCGAGGTGCTGGGACGCAAGGTCGAGATCGTCGTGGCCGACCATCTCAACAAGGCCGACGTCTCGGCCAACATCGCGCGCGATATGCTCGACAACCAGGGCGTCGAGATGATTTTTGACGTCGCCGCATCCGCCACTGCGCTGGCCGCGGGCGAGATCGCCAAAGCGCGCAACAAGCTGATCATCTTCAACGGACCGGCCACCATCGCGCTCACCAACGAGGCGTGCGGGCCCTACACCGTGCACTACACCTACGACACCTACGGGCAGGCCAATGTCACGGGGCTTGCGGCCGTCAAGTCCGGCCTCGACACCTGGTTCTTCCTGACCGCCGACTATGCCTTCGGACTGGCGCTGGAAAAGGACACCACCAATGTGGTGCTCAAGAACGGCGGCAAGGTGCTGGGCAGCGTGCGGCATCCGCTCAATACATCGGATTTCTCGTCCTTCCTGCTACAGGCGCAGGCCTCGAAGGCCAAGGTGATCGGGCTGGCCAATGCCGGCGGCGACACCATCAATGCGATCAAGCAGGCCGCCGAGTTCGGGTTGATGAAGGGCGGCCAGAAGGCCTCGCCGCTGCTTGTCTTCATCAGCGATATCGACAGCATTGGTCTTGAGACGGCGCAGAACCTGCTGCTGTCGGAGGGCTTTTACTGGGACCTCAATGACGAGACGCGCGCTTTCTCAAAACGCTTCATGGAACGCAACAGGCAGCGGCCGCCGACGACCGCGCAAGCCGGCGTTTATTCCTCGGTGCTGCATTACCTGAAATCCGTGAAGGCCGCCGGCACCACCGATGCGGCCGCCGTCATCAAGGTGATGAAGGAGACGCCGGTCAACGACATGTTCGCCAAGAACGGCAAGATCCGCCCGGATGGCCGCATGGTGCACGATATGTACCTGTTCGAGGTCAAGAAGCCGTCGGAGTCAAAAGGGCGCTGGGATTATTACAAGCTGATCGGCACGGTTGCCGGTAACGATGCCTTCCAGCCGCTGGAGCAGTCGCGCTGCCCGCTGGTGAAGAAGTGACGGCGTGACGAAGTCGCGCCGTCATCCCGGGGCGATGCGAAGCATCGAACCCGGGATCTCGAGATTCCGGGTCTGGTGCTTACGCACCATCCCGGAATGACGGAATCAATAACAAGCAACGAAAGCAAAAAACATGAGCGCAAACGAAATGGTCCTGCAAAACCTCGACCAGGGCCTCCTCACCATCACCATGAATCGCCCGGACCGGCGCAATGCGCTCAATCCCGACATGACGCGCGGACTGGTGGACGCCGCGCGCCGCGCGCAGGAGGACCACGAGGTCCGCGCCGTGCTGATCAAGGGCGCGGGCGGCACGTTCTGCGTCGGCGGCGACGTGAAATCGATGGCGGAGGGACGCGCGCCGCTGCCGTTCGAGGCCAAGATGGCGAACCTACGCAAGGGCATGGAAGTCTCGCGCATCCTGCACCAGATGCCAAAGCCCGTGGTGGCGCAGCTCGACGGCGCGGCGGCGGGCGCGGGTCTTTCGATTGCGCTGTCCTGCGACCTGCGGGTAGCGAGCGCGTCCTGCAAGATCACGACTGCCTTCGCGAAGGTCGGCTTCTCCGGCGATTACGGCGGCACCTATTTCCTCACCCAGCTCCTCGGCAGCGCCAAGGCGCGCGAGCTCTATCTTCTGTCGCCGGTGCTGACCGCGCAGGAGGCCTACAATCTCGGCATGGTGACCAAGGTGGTGCCCGACGCGGAGGTCGAGGGAGCCGCGCGCGAGTTGGCGATGTCGCTGGCGCACGGGCCATCGATTGCGCTCGGCTTCATCAAGCGCAACATCAACAATGCCGAGACGATGTCGTTGGAAGCCTGCTTCGACGGCGAGGCGATCCATCACACGCGCGCTGGAGAAACCGCCGACCACAAGGAAGCGGCCAAGGCGTTTGTCGAGAAGCGCAAGCCTGCCTTCCAGGGAGCCTGACCATGGCGGAATACATGCGCCTGCGGCAGATTTGCCTCGTCGCGCCGCAGCTCGAGCCTGTCATCTCCGACATCGCCGGCATCATGGGGCTCGACGTCTGCTACCGCGACGGCAATGTCGCGAAATACGGGCTGGAGAACGCGCTGCTGCCGGTCGACACGATTTTGCTGGAAGTCGTGGCGCCGACGCAGGCAGGCACCGCGGCCGGCCGCTTCCTCGAAAAGACCGGCAACCGCGGCGGCTACATGGCGATCTTCTGCTGCGAAAACCCGGACGCGCGGGGTGCGAAGGCCAACGCCATGGGCGTGCGCACCGCGAACGTCATCACGCACGCGCCCTATCACGGCGTGCAACTGCATCCGCGCGACTGCCGCGCCGCCTTCATCGAGTTCAACCATACCGACGGCAGCGACGATGTGCTGGGGTTGTATCCGCCAGCCGGGCCGGATTGGCAACAATCGATCCGCAAGGACACGACGCTGGCGCTGACGGGCGTGGAGATGCAGAGCCCGGAGCCGCAGGCGCTGGCGGAGCATTGGGGGAAGATCATCGGGGTGGCCGCGACGAAGGGCGCGGACGGCAATCCGGCGCTGAAGCTGCCGAACGCGACGTTCCATTTTGTGAAGGGCCCGGTCGATCTGATGACGGGTCTGTCGTTCCGCGTCGCCGATGTTGCGCAGGTTAGGGAAGCGGCGCGGGCGAAGGGCTGCAAGGTCGAGGGCGACAGCTTCGATCTTTGCGGGGTGAGGTTCGTGCTAACGCCGTAAGTTCTTACCCTCTCCCCTTGTGGGAGAGGGTGGACGCGATGCCTTGGCATCGCGGACGGGTGAGGGGTTGTTTCCGCAACGGCAGTGTTTGAGGAGGCAACCCCTCATCCGGCGCTTCGCGCCACCTTCTCCCACAAGGGGGGAAGGAAGATGCGCTACCGTCCCTTGAAATTCGCGACGCGGCGCTCGGCCGTGGCCTTCACGCCTTCCTTGAAATCTTCCGTGGCGCGCAGCTTGTTCTGCTCGACCAGTTCGTGATTGGTCGCCGCCAGCACGCGGTCGGCGAGGCCGGCGCGCATGGTGGCGCGGGTGGAGATCAGGCCGAGCGGGGAGCATTCGGCGATTTCGCTGGCGAGCTTCATGGCCTCCGATCGCACCTCGTCCTGCGGCACGCAGATGTTGGCGAGGCCCATCTTGGTGGCGTCTTCGCCGGTGACGCGGCGGCTGGTGTAGAAAATCAGCTCGGCGTTGTTCTTGCCGACGAGGTCGGGAAGCGTCGCGGTCAGGCCGAAGCCGGGGTGGAAGCCGAGTTTGGTGAAATTGGCGGCAAAGCGCGCCTCCGGGCAGGTGACGCGGAAGTCCGCGGAGACCGCAAGGCCGAGGCCGCCGCCGATGGCGGCGCCATGCACGGCGGCGACGATCGGCTTCTTGTTGCGGAAGATTCGCACGGCCTGGACGTAGAGATGATTGATCGGCAGGTTGGCGGCCGGATCTTTCTCCGCCTGCTCTTCCTGTTCCTTGCGCTTCGGGTCTGAGAAATCGGCGCCGGCGCAGAAGGCCTTGCCTTGTGCGGCCAGCACCGAGGCGCGGATTTCGACATCGTTGTCGAATTCTTCCAGCGCGTCGGCGATCTGGTTGATCAGCGAAACGTCGAAGAAGTTCAGCGGCGGCTTTCTGATTTCGATCAGGCCGACGTGGCCGTGTTTTTCGACGCCGATATCGGTGTACTTGCTCATGTTGTTTCCTCGTTGAATTAGCGTAGGCCGGGCCGCGCGTGCCTAGCGCAGACCGAGCCCGCGGGCGATGATGCCGCGCAGCACTTCGGTGGTGCCGCCCTGAATGGTTAGCTTTGGCGCGGTCTTGATCGCGAATGACAATTGCCGCTCCAGCGTCTCGCGGTTGGTGGCGGTCTCTTCGACGAAAGCTGCAAGGTCGCGCACGCGGTGCGGCAATTGCTGTTCCCACACCGTGCCGATGTCCTTGACGATGGAGGCTTCCACCACCGGCTCCTTGCCGGCCTGCAACATGCCGGCCACTGACACCGACATGCGGCGCATGGTGTGAACCTGCGCCACCAGCCGGCCGATGCCCTCGGCGCTGCGGGTGTCCGGGTTCTTGCCGACGGCGCGAACCAGCTCGGTCAGCACATAATAGGTTTCGAGAAAGCGCTCCGGGCCGCTTCGCTCATAGGCGAGTTCGCTCGTCGCCTGCTTCCAGGCGCCGTCGATCTCGCCGAGCACGTGATCGTCGGGGACGAAATAGTCGGTGAAGACGACTTCGTTGAATTCATACTGGCCGGTGATCTGGCCGATCGGATTCACCTGGATGCCCGGCTGCTTCATCTTGACCAGGAACTGGGTCAGGCCGTGGCGGCGGTTCTCCTTGGTCGGCGGCGACGTCCGGAAGATCGCAATCATATAGTCGGCGATATGCGCCGACGATGTCCAGATCTTGGTGCCGTTGATGAGATAACCGCCATCGGTCTTGGTCGCGCGCGTCTTGGCCGCGAAAAGATCCGAGCCGGAATTCGGCTCGCTCATGCCGATGGCAAAGCAGATCTCGCCGCGGCAGATACGCGGCAGGATATCCAGCTTGATGTGCTCGGGCGCATATTTCAGCAGCACCGGTCCGCTCTGGCGGTCGGCGACGAAGAAGCGCCGGGTCGGCGCGTTCGCTACCCGCATCTCCTCGGTCACCACATAGCGTTCGAGGAAGGAGCGCTCCTGGCCGCCATATTTCTTCGGCCATGTCATACCGAGCCAGCCCTTGGCGCCGACGCGGCGCGAAAATTCCGGCGCGTCGGTGTCTTCGCGGTTGGGCTTGTGCGGATCAAAGGTACCGGCGGCAATTTCGTCGGCGAGGAAGGCGCGCACTTCCTTGCGCAACTGCTCGCATTCGGGCGGCAGGCGGATCGGATCGAAACGGAGGGCTGCGGTCATCGTGTGTTTCTCGTTCGTATCAGCGCGAGGCCACCAGGGGCCACAATTCATCAGCGCCGCGGTTGGCGACCATCTTGCCGAGCTCCACGGCCCAGTAGCTCTCCGAGCCGAAATCATCGCGCCAGGCGAGCGCCCGCAGCGAGAAGCGGTGCAGGATGTGCTCGATGGTGAAGCCGATCGCGCCGTGCACCTGATGGGCAATGCCGCCGCCCTTTTCGGCCGCTTCCGAGCAGCGGATTTTTGCCGAGGCTGCTTCGAGAAAGACGGCATCGTCAAAGGACTTTGCGTTGGCGATGGCATCGGCGGCGGAGGTGGCGGCGGCGAGCGCCGCGGCGGATTCGCCGGCGAGCTTTGCGAGGTTGTGCTGCACCGCCTGGAATTTCGAAATCTTCTTCTCGAACGCGACACGTTCATTGGAATAGCGCACGCTGATGTCGAGCATCGCTTCCAGCGCACCGGCAATTTGCAAGGAGCGCACCACGCCGCCCATCAGCATCAATTGGGTCTGGTCAAAACCTTTCGGCGCCGGCTTGGTCGCTGTTGGTTCGACTTTGTCGAGCACGACGATGTCGCTGTTGTCGCCGCCGAGACCGATGCCGGCTTCGATCCGGCATTTTGATGCGTCGACCAGCGCGATCGAATTGCCGGCCAGCACGGCAAAGTGCTTTGCGGCTTTCGCAAAGGGCACGCTGCGGGCGCGGCCGGAGAGGGTGCCGTCGGCGCCAACCGTGATGCGGTCCTTCGGAGCGGCGGGGATCACCGTCATCTCGCCTGCGGGCGAGGAGATCTTTGCCTGCGCCAGCAGCCAGCCCGCGAGCATGGTTTCGGCCAGCGGCACGGCGATCGCGTGGCGGCCGGCGGCGCTCAGCACGGCAAATCCTTCGGCAAGGCTTGCGCCGGAGCCGCCGCAATCTTCGGGCACCCAGGCGAGCGGCAGGCCGGCTTCGGTCAGCGCCTGCCAGAGCGGGGCTTTCCATTCGCCCTTTTTGTCGTGATTGATGGTCTGGGCGTCGGCGAGATCGGAAAAAATCTTTTCCGCGGTCTCGACGACGATGTTCTCACTCTCCGCCACAGCGTTCCCCGAATGTTGATTGGCTCCCTTTCGTCCGGCGGGCCGGCGAGAGGTGCGCTGGTTTCTTGCGCTTTATGATGAGGAAAAGCCATAGGCCTGACAAGCGCCCGAAGCAGGGCTGCATTCGACGGAGGCATGAAGGCGGGGAGACGTTGAATTCCACGGAGCGGAGTTTGGATTTGCCGCGACTTTGCCGCGCGTTATGGTATGCCAGCGCCGGATTTGAACCAACGAGAGCAACAAGAGGAAACGGATGTCCAAGGAAGGTTTGTGCGCGATTGTAACGGGGTCTGCGTCCGGGCTTGGGGCTGCGACCGCGGCCATCCTGGCCGGCGGTGGCGCGAACATCGTGGTCAATTATTCCAACAGCAAGAAGGAAGCCGAAGAGACCGCCGACCTCTGCCGCAAGGCGGGTGCGGAGGTGGTGGTCGTGCAGGGCGACGTCTCGCGCGATGAGGATTGCAGGAAGATCGCCGCTGCCGCCGCGTCCTGGGGCGGACTCCACATCCTCATCAATAATGCCGGCACCACCAAGCACGTGCCGCACGACAAGATGGACGATCTTTCCGCGGAGGATTTTCAGCGCATCTATGCGGTCAATACGATCGGGCCGTTCCAGATGATCCGTGCCGCCCGCGCGCAGCTCGAGGCGGGCGCGAAGGCGTCAGGCCGGCCGTCGGCGGTGGTGAACATCTCTTCGGTAGCCGGCATTTCCGGCGGCGGCTCGTCGGTGGCTTACGCGGCGAGCAAGGGCGCGCTCAACACCATGACTCAATCACTGGCGCGCGCGCTGGCGCCGCTGATCCGCGTCAACACGGTATGTCCCGGCTATATCGATACGCCCTGGTTCACCAAGGGCCGCGGCGAAGAGGGGGCCAAGAAGGTGCGCGATGCCGTGATCGCACGGGTGCCGCTGAAGTCGGCGTCGACGGCCGACGATATCGCGCAGCTCGTCTGTTTCCTTGCGCTGCCGCAGTCCGGGCAGATGACCGGCGAGTTCGTCCGCATGGACGCAGGGATGCATTTGATTCAGTGACGAAGCGTCATTCCGGGATGGTGCGTTAGCACCAGACCCGGAATCTCGAGATCTACGGTGCGCAATTGCGCACCTGAGGTTCGATGCTTCGCATCGCCCCGGGATGACGGCGTGACCGCGTCACGCCGTCACTTGTTCCAGTCCGGAATCGCGCCGCGGGCGACCAGCCGGTTCCAGATGAACAGCACCACCAGCGCGCCGATGGTGGCCATGATGAAGCCGGCTCCTTGCGCGTTCGCGCCGGTGTCGTAATAGCCGATCAACTGGCCGATCCAGGTGGCGAGAAAAGCGCCGGCGATGCCGAGCACCGTGGTCAGGATGAAGCCGCTCGGGTTGTTCGGGCCCGGCGAAAGCATCCGCGCGATGATGCCGGCGACAAAGCCGACGATGATGATCCAGATGATGCCGCCCATGTCAGTCGTCCTTTCGAGGGTCGTTCGAAGCGAAACGGATAGCTTGCCTCAAATCCGGCTGGACAATTCGTTTTCGTTCGGCAGCCGGCCGTCCGGCGTCAGATGGTCGATCACGCCGGGCAGGTACTGGCTGAGACCTTGCAGCAAGTCGTCGCGCGACAGGCCGGCTTGCGAGGCGATGGCATCGATCTGATCGGAGCCGAGCGCGTTGGCGAGATCGCCGGGCGCAATCGCCTTGTTCTCGCCCTTGCCGACCCAGGAATCCGCCACCTCGCCCTGGCCGCCCTTCTGCAATTGACCGAGCAGATCGCCGAGGCCGCCGGATAAGATGCTCCCCGCAGCGCCGCCCGCGAGCAGGCCGCCCAACCCGCCCTTCATCAAATCGCTGAGCCCGCCGCCGGCGGCGCCGCCGGGCAGGCCGGCATTGACGGTGTTCGGCGTCGGCGAGGGGGGCGCGGTCTTGGGCGTCGCGCCAGGCTGGCCGCTGCCGCCAAAATGCTTGACCGCTTTCCAGGCGAGCAATGCGAGGATCGCCATCGTTATCGGCGACATGCCGCCGCCGCTTTCGGCTTGGGAGCTCGGCTTGCCGGGACCGCGCGGGCCGTTCTGCATACCGTTGAGGACGTCGAGTAGACCCATGGTTGTTCTCCTACCGCGTGCTGCTGCCCCCGATGCAAAAACATAGCGGTGGCCCATGACGGTTACAAGGCAGCAGGGGCGATGCGGCGCGTCTCGATAGGCACCGCGCGCCGCTTCTGCTATCGAAGCGCTGGCATACGGAGGCGAGGGAATGACGTCAGACCGGCCGGTCGGCATTGCGGGCGCCGGCAGCATCGGCTGCTTCGTCGGCGGCATGCTGGCGACCGGCGGCAAGCGCGTCACCCTGTTGGCCCGGCCGCGGGTGATTGCCGAGATCGCGGAAAATGGCCTGCGGCTGACGAGCTTTGACGGCGCCGACCACCGGCTTTCTGCAAACAAGCTCGCATTGTCTGAAAATCCCGTTGCTTTTGCCGACGCCGCCGTTGTGCTGGTAACGGTGAAGAGCGCCGATACCGCCGCAATGGCCGAGATCATCGCCGGGCATGCGCCCGAGGATGCCGTGATCGTCTCCTTGCAAAACGGCGTCAGCAATCTTGCCCTATTGCGCGAGAAATTGCCGGGGCGGCGCGTGCTCGGCGGTATGGTGCCCTACAATGTGATCGCGCTCGGCGCGGGGCGGTTTCACCGCGCCACGTCCGGCGACATCGTGATCGAGCGGGACGACGCGGACACCGCCGCAAAGCTTTCGGTGCCGGGCCTGAAGCTGCGTGCGACGGACAACATCACGGGCGTGCAGTGGGGCAAGCTGCTGTTCAATCTGAACAACGCGCTCAATGCGCTGGCGAACTTGCCGCTGCGCCGGCAACTGGCGCAGCGCTCATGGCGCCGCTTGTATGCCGATCAGGTGGCGGAGGCTCTGGCCGCGATCGAGGCCGAAGGCATCAAGCCGGTGTCGACGGCGCCGCTGCCGGTGAGCTGGATGCCGCCGCTGCTGCGCTTGCCCGATGCGTTGTTTGAAGTGGTGCTGGGCCGGACGATGAAGATCGATCCGGAGGCGCGCTCCTCGATGTGGGAAGATCTTCAGCGCGGCCGCCGCACCGAGATCGATTATCTCCAGGGCGTCATCACTGAAATCGCCGACCGGCGCGGGCTGGCAGCGCCCCTCTCGCGCCGGATCGTCGAGCTGATCCGGAAAGCCGAGGCCGACGGCAAGGGCTCGCCCGGGCTGACGCCGGAGCAGATCCGGGGGTGACGTACATCCGGGGGTAGCGTCTTGCCGCGCGTTCGCTCTTCCTCCGTCGTCCTTCGAGGCTCGCTACGCTCGCGCCTCAGGATGACGGATCAAACATCGTGCTTGCCTTGAAATAGTGCCGATACGGAGCAAGTCTGCGTCTGCGGAGGATCGACATGAAGCTATCAGTGCTGGCCGCGACTTTGGCAATTGTGGGCGAAGCGCTTATCGCGCCTGCTCATGCCGTGCCGCCGACGGTAACGCCATCGCCGGGATATGACGCGCGGTTGCAGGAGAGCCGCTCGGCGCGCACGATCTATACGCCGGCTCCAAAGCCGCCGAAGGTGCCGCGCAAGAAGCGCGTGCAGTAGCCGCGAGACGGCTTTCGCTTTGCGCTTCGGCGTCGAACGTGACGACGGAAGGGATGACGCCTGGCGCCGTGCCGTCAGCTTCGCTTGGCCTTGTCCTTGGCCTGCGTGGTGCCGAACAGCTTTTTTAGACCGTTGAGGCCTTCGGAAAGGCGTGGCCAGTCGCAGGAGAACTTGCCCTTTACGCAATGGCCCCTCATTCTTGGCCGCGTCTCGCCTGCTGCCGCCTGCTTGACGGGGCTCGCCACCGGCACCGGCACTTTGGCCGCGGCCGCGCCCATCAGCGAGGCTGGTTCGATCTTCGGCGGCGATGGGGCCTGTTGCTGTTTGGCGGCGAACGCGGCGGCGATGCTGCTGCGACGTTCGTTCTCCAGATAGGCGATGTATTCCTCGTCGATCTTCTTCTGCTCTTCCGCCGTCGGATTCGGGCCCGCGATGTCGAAATTCCGGTTCTGCATGAAGTCGAAATAGGTGTAGCCGCCACCCGGCTTGCGCCGTCCGGCGAATTTCGCATTGCATTCGGAAAGTTTCGACGCCTTCTCTTCCTTGGTCGCCGCCTTCTCCGCGATGTCGGCGCATTCCTCGAAATCGGCCGGCGTACTGCGCCACCATTGCGCCTGCGCAGGTCCGTGCATCAGCACGATGCATCCCGCAATCGCAGCAATTTGCAGTAGCGACGAAGGTGACACGGAAAACCTTTCCGCCAACGCGAATCTCAGCACCACAATTTCCCCAGATTGTCGCCCATTCCCGGCTACCTTGTCACCCCGGAACCGGGCATTTTTCGGACCGGCAAATGTCAGTTTAGCTACGGCCAGGGCAAGACGGATACGCCTTGAAAATCATCTACTTATGAAAACGGCGCCCGGTTGCCGGGGATATCGGGGATAAGCGCGGCGCGACTCTGGACCGCAGATCGCCGCCATGATTCGCGCCCCCGCCCGATTGCGGCGCGCGCTTCGCCGCGGCTATGCTGTCGGCATCACAAGGCGGTGGCGTCGGCTGTCCGCGCAAGAAAAACAAAAGAGGGAGGCGGGCATGATCGCCAGGATCATCGCCATCGGGCTGTTGGCCGCGGGTTTGTTCGCGGTCGCGCCGGTAGGCCATGCGAACGCGCAAGGCATCGCGCGGCAGATCACGCTGGTGGTGCCGTATTCGGCCGGCGGCGGAACCGACACCGTGGCGCGCCTGATCGGCAACCATATGTCGCGCACGCTGGGCCAGCCCATCGTAATCGAGAACGTGGTCGGCGCCGGCGGCACGCGCGCGAACGAGCGGGTCGCCCGCTCGGAGCCGAACGGCACGACCGTGCTGATCAACCACGTGGCGCTGCTCGCCGCGCCGAGCCTGTTCATCAACCTGCGCTACGACACGGTGAAGGATTTTGAAGCGGTCGGCCTCGTCAACAATGCGCCGATGTTGCTGGTCGGCCGTAAGTCGATCCCCGGTGCAAAGCCGAAGGATTTCGTCGACTGGATCAAGTCGAAGGGGTCGGCTGCCAATTTCGCGCATGGCGGCGTCGGCACCAACAGCCATCTGTGCGGTGTGATGATGGGCAATGTGCTCGGCTTCAAACCGACCTTCGTTGCCTATCGTGGATCGAACCCGGCGATCACCGACCTGTTGGCAGGACAGATCGACCTGTTGTGGGACCAGGTGACCAATGCGTTGCCGCAGGTCGAGGCCGGATCGCTGCATGGCATCGCCATCACCTCGACCGAGCGCCTGCCCGAACTGAAGGACGTGCCGACCACGGCGGAGCTCGGCATGCCCGAGATCAATTACACCATGTGGCACGGTCTCTATGTGGTGAAGGGCACGCCGAAGGAGATCGTTGCTTCGATCAACGAGGCGCTGCGCAAGGCGGTCGCCGATCCCGAAATCGTTGCCAAGCTGAAGCAGCTCGGCTCGGTGCCGTTCCCGGACAAGGAGATGTCGCCGGAAGCGCACGCAAAGCTGTTCGCGGCGGATTTGCCGCGCGTGGCCAAGCTGGTGGAAAGCTCCGGCGCCAAGCCGAGCGAGGCGCAGTAGGAGATATCGCCAACGGCTCGCGGCTATTTCAGCATCTCCGGCACGATCAGGCGCGGCAGGAACAGCGAGACTTCCGGCCAGACGATCAGCGCCGCCAGCACCAGCATCATCGGCACCAGCATGATCACGGTGTCCTTCAGCGCATAGCGCAATCGCACGCCGGCGACCGCGCAGGCGATCATCAGGCAGAGGCCGTAGGGTGGCGTGACGAGGCCGAAGGCCAGCGAGACGATGGAGATGATGGCGAACTGCACGGGGTGCAGGTCGACCGATCTCGCCAGCGGCTCCAGCACTGTGCCGACGATGATGATGGCGGGGATGGCGTCGAGGAAGCAGCCGACCACCAGGAAGCAGAAGGCGATGAAGAAGCCCGCCGCGATCGGTCCCATGCCCCAGGTCGAGACGTTGGCGAGCAGTTCCTGCGGGATCTTGTAGTAGGCCAGCAGCCAGCCGAACGCGCTGGCGGTGCCGACGCAGAACAGCGCCACCGCGGCGAGCCGGCCGGTGTCGAGCAGCGCCTTGTACAATTCGCGCCAGCCGGTCTCGCGGTAGAAGAAGGTCGACAGCACGATCGAATAGAGCACGGCGATGCAGGCGGACTCGGTCGCGGTGAACCAGCCGAGCAGGATGCCACCGACGATGATGAACGGCGTCATCATGGCCGGCAGCGAGCGCCAGGCCGCGCACAACATCTCGCGCCAGCTCTCGCGCTTGTAAGTGGGATAGCCGCGCTTGACCGCGTAGGCATGCACGGTCGCCATCTGCGCGCCGGCGATCAACAGGCCCGGCACGATGCCGGCCAGATACATCGCGGCGATCGAGGTCGAGATCAGCCCGCCCCACACGATCATCAGGATCGAGGGTGGGATGATGACGGCGAGCACCGCGGAGACTGCCGTGATCGCAATGGAGAAGGAAAGGTCGTAGCCTTCCTTGGTCTGCGCATCGATAAAGATCTTCGACTGGCTGGCTGCGTCCGCCGTCGACGAGCCGGAAATGCCGGCGAAGAACACCGACAGCACGACGTTGATCTGCGCCAGCGAGCCTGGCCAACTCCCGACCATCGAGCGCGACAGCGCCACCAGGCGGTCGGTAATGCCGCCGATGCTCATCAGGTTCGCCGTCAGCAGGAAGAACGGCACAGCGAGCAGGATGAAGGAATTGTAGGCGTTGAAGGTCTCCTGCGCGAGCATCATCATCGACAGCCGCGGCTCGATCAAAAGGATCGGCAGGCAGGCCAGCCCCAACGCGAAGGCGACCGGCACCCGCGCAATCAACAGCGCGGCGAAGGTGCCGAACAGGACGGCCGCAGCCTGACCGGCGGAGAGCACGGTGCCGCTCATGGCGCCCTCCCGAGCAGGACTTTGGCTTCATCGATGATCTGCTCGCCCGCGAATATGATCCAGGTGAAGCCCGCCACTGGCCAGGCGACGTGGATCAGCCATAGCGGCAATTCCGCCAGCTCGGAGGTCCGGTACCAGGCGAAGCGGGTGAACTCGATGCCGGCGATCACGAACACCAGCGCCAGCGCGAGGATGCCGAGCCGCGCCGCGATACGCACCGCGGCTTCGGCACGGCGCGACAGGTCGGGCCAGACGTCGACCTCGAAATGCAGGGCTTCGCGCACGCCCACCATCGCGCCGATCATGATGGTCCAGACGAACAGGAAGCGCGCCATTTCCTCGGTCCAGATGTAGGACGGGATCAGCGCCGTGTAGCGCGAAACGATCTGTAGGGTGACGGGGAAGATCAGACTGGCCAGGCACGCGGCAAGCAGGAATTCCAGCAGCCTGGCATAGAGGGCCGTTACTCGTCGCCAGAGCGACGGGCTTGACGGCGTCGGGATGTCGGTCATTGGCACTCCGGGCGGGCAGCTTGAGAGCGGCGGCCACAAGGCGCGCCGCTTCCGTTTTCAGTATGCGTTACGTCGCGCATGGCCTTAGAGCATGATCCGGAAAAGTGGGTACCGGTTTTCCGAGAAAGATCATGCTCAAAACAAAAAGATAGAGCGGGATGACGATTCGAAGAAAAGTCATCCTGCTCTAGGCGACGTTGATCTTCTCAAAAATGCCTTCGGCGCCGATTTCCTTGGCGTAAGCCGCCATCACGGGATCGGCGAG
This sequence comes from Bradyrhizobium lablabi, assembly GCF_018129385.1. Taxonomy (GTDB): domain Bacteria; phylum Pseudomonadota; class Alphaproteobacteria; order Rhizobiales; family Xanthobacteraceae; genus Bradyrhizobium; species Bradyrhizobium lablabi_C. The sequence continues at coordinate 90,850 of NZ_JAFCLN010000015.1, read as the reverse complement.
CTTCTTCATGGCGTCGCGCTCCTCGAACGGCACGCGCTTGAGCTTGCCCGCCTTTTCCAGCGTATCGAGCTTGACGACTTCCTCGCTCGACTCCAGCTTGCGGCCGAAATCGCCGGCTTCCTTGCCGGCCTTCATGATCGCGTCCTGCAAATCCTTGGGCAGCGTCTTCAACGTCTTCACCGAGAAGCAGATCGGCCGGATCGAGACCGCGTGCTGCGTCAGGTTGAGATGCGGGGCGACCTCGTAGAACTTCATCGCCTCGACGCCGGCGGCCTCGTTCTCGCCGGCCGAGATCACGCCGTTCTGGATCGCGTTGTAGACTTCATTGTAGGCGATCACGGTTGGGCTCATGCCGACGGCGGCAAAGGTCTTCGACCAGATCGGCGCGCCCTGCACGCGCACCTTCAGGCCCTTGAGGTCGGCCAGATTCTTCAGCGGCTTGTTGGCGAAGATGTTGCGGACGCCGCCGCCGGCATAGCCGATCAGCACGACTTCGGCCTTGGTCGCGATTTCGTCGGCGACCGGCTTGAGGATGTTGGCCTCGACCACCTTGTTCATGTGGTCGATGCCCTTGAACACGAAGGGCGCGTCGATGAACGGCGCCGCCTTGGCGAAGGTCGACATATGCGCCGGCGAGACGATGCCGTAGTCGACCGCCTTGCCCTGCGACATGTACTCGAAATACTGCTTCTCGAGGCCGAGCGATGAATTCTTGTGCAGCGTGAAATTGACCGGCTTGCCGTAATACTGCTTCACCAGCTCTTCGAAACGGACCAGCGCCTTGGTGAAGGCGTGATCGTCGTTGAACTGCACCGCGCCGTTGAGCGAGACAGCGGCCTGCGCCCGGAGGATCGACGGCATTGCAAAAGTCCCGGCGGCAGCAGCCAGGCCGGTGAGTACTGTCCTGCGCTTCATGGGTACCCTCTCCCTGTGATGTCCCGCCGTTGTCCCGGCAGAGTCGTGTGGCTGTTGGCGTCACACATTTTTATCGCGGAGATTGTCGCCAACATTTGCCGACTTGTCACGCCCAAACGCTGATCGCACCCGAGGTGATCGCTTCCGCGCTGCAACAGGCGGTTACGGCCGATTGTTTGGAGGACGCTGCCCACAGCACCAGGAACCGGTCAGGGAAGAAATCAATTAGATGATGCGGCGGGCCGCCTTTACAGTCGGCAAAATGGTTGTGATCATTTCACGGCCTGAAATTTCTGCCCAGCGCCGGGGTTGCTGCAATCAGGACTGACCGGGAGGATGTCATGACCAAGCCTGCGGACTTACTTGCGACCGTTGCCTTGCTGATCGGACTTGGCGTTACGTCAGCCGTCGCCGAAACCGTCACCCTGAAGGCCGATTTGAAGGGGTCGAACGAGGTTCCGCCCAATTCGAGCGCCGGCTCGGGCACGGCACAGGCCAAGCTCGACACCCAGACCAAGGTCCTGACCTGGACGATCACCTATAAGGATTTGTCGGGACCTGCCGTTGCCGCTCATTTCCACGGCCCGAGCGAGCCCGGCAAGAACGCGGGCATCGTGCTGCCGTTCAAGAGTCCGCAAAGCCCCATCGAAGGCAACGCAACCCTGTCGGACGCGCAGGTCGCCGATCTGCTGGCAGGCAAGTGGTACGCCAACATCCACACCGCGGCCAATCCCGGCGGTGAGCTGCGCGGCAATCTCGTCAAGTAGGAATCGGCACGCTCAGGCTACCCGGGCGGCCGACCCAACCGCGTCCTCGGTGAGCGCGCGGTATTCGCGCCTTGCCAAAAATTCGTTGAATGCGGCAAAGGACAGTGGCGGCGAGACCAGGTACCCCTGGCCTTCCTCGACACCGCAAGCTACGAGCGCCTGAAGCTGCTCGGTGGTTTCGATGCCTTCGGCGATCACTGTCATCTGCAAGTCCCTGGCAAGGCGCACAAGCATTCCGACAATGGTCGCCGCGGCGCCATCCTGCGTGATGGTGTCGACGAAGAACTTGTCGATCTTGATGGTGTTGGCGCCAAGCCCCTTCATCTGGGACAGCCCGCTGTGCCCGACGCCGACATCGTCCATGGCGACGCGAAAGCCGAGCTCGCGCAGTTGCTTTACGACGGCGGCGGCCTTTTCGAGATCGGGCAGCTCGGCACGCTCGGTCACCTCCAGCACGACCTGGCGGGCTGAAACTTTCGATCCGGCAACCACGCGCCGCAGGGTTTCGACAAAGCCCTCGCTCATGAGATGACGCGGCACGATATTGAAGGACACCTTGAAGTATTTGTCATCCCGAAGACGCGGATGCAGTTCACCGAGCGCCGTTTCCATGATCTGCCACGTCATCGGCTCGATCCGCCCGCTGGTTTCGGCGAGCGGAATGAAGCTCAGGGGAGGGACGATGCTGCCGTCCGCGCGAATCCATCGCGCCAGGACCTCGCAGCCGCGAACGGCTCCCGTGCGGAGGTCGAAGGTCGGCTGGTAGTAGGGCTTGAACTCACGCCGCGCGAGGCCCTTGTCGATATCGGCAATCGGGCCTTCGGTCTTCGCTGCCGCGCGTACCAGGAGCAGACCGAACGCCAGCCCCAGTCCCGCGGCGATCAGCATGGTCGGCCAATAGGAGTCGGTGTGCCAGCGGGCGAGAGCGTTCCGTTCCACGCGCACCGTCGCCGTGATCGGGTAGCGCGGGGAAGAGCTCGTGAAGCTGATGGCTTGCGCAAATTCGCCGCGCGGCTTTTGCGAGAATTGTCCGACCTCGGAACCATTATTCAGTCGGAGGGACACTTCGCTGTGGGCGCGCAGCTCGGCCGGCATGATGTCGAACATACTGGAATCGATGCCGAGGATAGCGACCAGCGAGGTCTTGTCGTCGATGTCAAAGAGCACGCCGAGCGCAATGCCGTTGATCTGATCGACATGGAACAGCAGGACGCGCCCGTCCCGCGAAGGCAGCATGTCGGACCGCTCGGCCCAGCCATTGTCGAATTCCAGCGTCTCGGAGTAGGCCGAGCAGACCACCGATCCGTCGCGATTGACGAGGCGAATGTCCTTGACCGCGGAACGCAGATAGACGCGGAGGCGCACGGCCTGTAGCGATGCGGGATCGCAGCCCGGCGCTCCCTGTCGGACGAGTTCTTTCAGGGTTGCCGCCCCGAAATCGACGGCGGCCTCCGATCGCCGCAACGCGACGTCGGTCAGTTCCTTGAGCTGTCGTGATTGCTGCCCCTGGATGACGAGCCCGGCGGCGAAATGCCCGCCGGCCACGAAGGCGACCACGCTCGCGGCAACCATCGATATCTGAACGACGCTCGGAAGCCGCAATTTCATGAAGCCGCACGCTGTCACCAAAGGCGTTTCAGGCTATCCGAGAGCAGCTAAGAGTGGGTTTACGTGGCGGACCGGCAGGGCGCCGTTAACCTTTCGTTAATGGCGGAGCGAACGGCAAGCTGGGCGGCCGATATCCGGGCAAGTACGGACCAATACTCCGTTGGGTTGTGAGCCGAATCAGCATTACACTTTGCGCAATCAAAGAACCTTGGGCGCTGGGATGACCGAACCGGAACTCCGCAACCATATCGCCACCTTGCAGAGGTGGCTGGATTCGGCATGGCGGCGGCTGAACGATCCCGCGCTGACCCGCTACGACCGGCGCGAATTGCGCAACCAGATGAAGCAGGCCGATGCGGCCTTGCGAAAGTGCCTGGGACTCGTCTCCGAGGTGAAGCCGGCGCAGACGCGGGGCCGGGTCGGTAATGGCGACGGCGACCAGTTTGCCAAGCCCGATCTGCGGTTCCTGGCCTGACGTCATCGGCCGCAAGGCCCGAGCGCGCAACTTTCCGGATTATGACGTTTTGCCCGGCTGGCGATGGCCTGCCCGCTCTGGTATGAGGCTGCCAATACCCCACGCGGGTTCGCGGTCCCGTAGCTCAGCTGGATAGAGCGGCGGTTTCCTAAACCGTAGGTCGCATGTTCGAGTCATGCCGGGATCGCCATCTCTCCTTTGCGCCGACGGCCCGTAGGGCGACGCGATGAAATCCACCGAACGGACGATCGAGGTCGGGAAGAGCGGCTCCGTCTCCGCGCTGCTGATGCGGCCGGAAAGCGCGCGCGCCTGTTACGTCTTCGCCCATGGCGCCGGCGCCGGGATGCGCCATGCTTCGATGGAAGCGATCGCGACTGGCCTCGCCGAGCGGGGCATCGCGACGCTGCGCTATCAGTTTCCCTATATGGAGAAGGGCGGCAAGCGGCCCGATCCGCCGGCTGTGGCGCACGCCACGGCGCGCGCGGCCGTGGCGGAAGCGGGGCGATGTTGTGCCGGGCTGAAACTGATTGCAGGCGGAAAATCGTTCGGCGGACGGATGACGTCGCAGGCGCAGGCAGCTGCGCCGCTCGACGGCGTTGCGGGACTTGCCTTCTTCGGCTTTCCGCTGCATCCGGCCGGAAAGCCCTCGAACGAGCGGGCGAAACATCTTTCCGACATCGATATTCCGATGCTGTTTCTACAGGGCACTCGCGATGCGCTTGCGGAGTTGTCGCTGCTCAGGCCTGTTGTCAAAGGGCTTGGGGGACGGGCGACGCTGCATCTGGCCGATGCCGCCGATCATTCCTTCCATGTGCTGAAGAGTTCGGGACGGAATGACCGCGAAGTGCTGACTGAGATTTTCGATGCGTTTTCGACCTGGGCGGACAGGGTCGTCCGCTAGCTCTTTCCTTCACGCCGACTGCGGCGCGCCATAGATCTTGTCGCGCAGGCGGCGCATGCCGGAGAGCCAGCGGTCGCGGTTGGTGGCCTTGCGCTGCATGTATTCCTGCACGGTGGGGTGCGAGAGGATGAGGAAACGCTCTTCCGCCATCGCCTCGATCACCATGCGCGCCACTTCCGGCGGCTGTAGCACGCCGTCGACGCGCGCAGCGCTCGGGCCGGGCGTGGTCATCCCGGTCTGCACCGATTGCGGGCACAACACGGAAACGCAGATGCCGCGGTCGCCATACTGGATGGCAAGATGTTCGGCGAGCGCCACCGCGGCGCTCTTGGTTACGCCGTACGGCATCGAGTTGAGCGAGGCGAGCAGCCCCGCGGCAGACGCAGTGCTGAGCAGATAGCCGGAGCCGCGCGCGAGCATGCCAGGGACCAGCGCACGTGCCGCGAACACATGGCTCATCACATGCACGCGCCAGCTCACGTCCCAGTCGGCATCCGACGCCGTTTCCTGTCCCTTGCGCGACAGGCCGGCGTTGGAGAAGAAGACGTCGACCGGCCCGTATTTGTCCTCCGCCGCCGCGATCAGCGCCTTGATGTCTTCCTCCAGGCCGACGTCGCAGGTCACCGCGAGCCCGTCGATGTCGCCCGCAACCGCCGCGAGCCGCTCGCGCGAGGTCTTGAGATCGGCGACCACGACGCCGCGCGCGCCGGCCTCCGCCCAGGCGCGCGCTACCGCTTCGCCGATGCCGCTGGCGCCGCCGGTAACGACGCAGACTTTACCTTTGACGTGCATCAGCGAGTCTCCCGATTTTCTTTAAATGATTTGAATCTCATCTAGGCGGCGACGCTGCGGGCTGACAACCGGGATTTTGGCCCGCCCTGGAACCTGTCGAAGGCTGCGGCTTGACTCGTCGGGAAAATCTATTTCATATATGTAATAATAAAATCATATATGAAATTAAGGGAACGCAATGGGCCATCTCCCCGAAGCTGCCGTCACGCATTACCGCCAGTACGGATACTACGCCCCGATCCGGGCGTTCTCGGCCGAGGAGGCCGCCGGTATCCGCCGGAAACTCGAAACCCATGAAGCAACACAGGGGCCCCTCAAGGGCTCGATGCGGCACAAGAGCCATCTGCTGTTCACCTGGCTTGACGGCCTGATCCGGCATCCCGGAATCCTCGATGCCGTCGAAAGCGTGATCGGGCCCGATATCCTCTGCTGGAGCAGCACCTTCTTCATCAAGGAGCCGCGCGACCCCGGCTTCGTGTCGTGGCACCAGGACTCGACCTATTGGGGCCTCGAACCCGCCGACATCGTGACGGCGTGGGTGGCGCTGTCGGAGAGCACGGCCGAGAACGGGGCGATGCGTGTCATTCCCTCGACCCAGACGCTCGAGCAGATCGCACACCGCGACACCTATGCCTCCGACAATCTGCTGACGCGCGGCCAGGAAATCGCCGTGGATGTCGATGAGCGCCAGGCCGTGATGATGGAACTACAGCCGGGTGAGATGTCGCTGCATCATGTCCGGCTGATCCATGGTTCCGATCCAAATCCGTCGGCCAAGCGCCGGATCGGCTTTGCGGTCCGCTATCTGCCAACGCATGTCCGGCAAACGGTCGGGACCAACGACAGCGCGACGCTGGTTCGCGGGGTGGATCGCTTCAACAATTTTGCACCCGAGCGCGCGCCGGACGCGGACTTGTCGGAAGCCGCCGTTGCATTCCACGCCGCCGTCATGGGCGATCAGCAGAAAGTGCTGATGAACAACGCGAAAATCGCCGCGATCCGGTGATCGCGAGTTCCGGAAAAATTTCAAGGAAGCATGATGACTGACCTCGACGACGCGAAGCGCCGCATGTTTGGCGCCTACCAGTTGAAGCCGAACAGCGGCGTCAATCCGCCCTACGCCCCGGCCTACCCGGTGGAATGGGGCTGCACGCTGCGCACGCTCGAGATCATGACGCGTGTCGCGCCAGCCAAGGTGAAGACGTTGCTCTCAAACACGCCGTTCGAGATCGCCAGCGATCGCGTCGCCTTCCGCTTCATGCTCTCGCCCGGCCATACGCTGGCGGTGCATGCCGGACAGATGTTCGACCTGATGATCACGGTGCCGGTTCGTCACAAGGGGCTGTTCACGGAGACACACATCTACATGTATTGCAGCGACCCCATGGGCATCTGCGCCGGTCGCGAAGTCTTCGGCTACACCAAGAAGGATACCCATTACGCTTTCGACGAGCGGCCGGACGGTTCGATCTCGGGCTGGGTCAGGCGGCGCGGCATTCCTCTGGCCGATTTCTCCTTCACACCCGACGCCGGTGCGCCGGTCATCCGCATCGTCGATGGCGCGGAACTGCCGGCCGGTGAAATCCACGTGCGCCGCGTGCCGCATCCCGAGCGCCTCGAAACCGCCTATGCCGACATCGCCTACCGCCGCACGCCGCTGAAATATTCCGCGCCGGTGCCGGGCCGCGCGTCCATGAAACTGTATCCCTGCGAGTACGATCCGATCGCCGATCTCGAGCCGGAAATCCTCGGCGCACATTTCATGGTGTCAGACGTCTATGGCGGGGGCTTTGAGGTTGAAGACCGGCGCCTGATCGAGCGCCTGATTCCGTAAGCGAAACGATTCCGCGCGCGATGCACGCGCGGGACGCCATTGGCGGGGACCATGAGGTCTCATGCCAGACAAAAGGAGGTTGAACCATGAGATGGCTTTATCCGTTGAGCCGCCGCCGGCTGCTGGCCGGTGTTGGCGGACTGGCTTTGGGCCTGTGCAGTTTCGCTGCACGGGCCGACGACACCAAGCCGCTGAAAATCGGCGTGCTCACGGACATGTCGAGCCTCTATGCCGACACCACCGGACCGGGATCGGTTGCCGCCGCGAAGATGGCGGTGGAGGATTTTCAGGCCGGGCCGCACAAGATGAAGCGGCCGATCGAGGTGGTCAGCGGCGATCATATGAACAAGGCCGATCTCGGCGCCAACATCGCCCGCGAATGGATGGACCGCAGCGGCGTCGATGCCATCGTCGATGTGCCCAACTCAGCGGTCGCGCTCGCCGTGCGCAACCTCGTCCAGCAGAACAACAAGGTTCTGCTGGTTTCGGGTGCGTCATCGTCCGATCTGACCGGCAAGTCGTGCTCGCCGAACCTGGTGCACTGGACCTACGACACCTACGCCCTCTCGACCGGAACGGCGCGGGCGGTGTTCGCCGCGGGGGGCAAGAGCTGGTTCACGCTGACGGCCGACTATGCCTTCGGCCACGCCATGGAGGCGGAAGTCAAGAACGTGGTGCAGAAGCTCGGCGGCACCGTCGCGGGCGGCGTTCGCACCCCGATCAACAGCCAGGATTTTTCCTCGTTCCTGCTCCAGGCGCAGGCCTCGAAGGCGCAGATCGTTGCTCTGATCAATGCCGGCGGCGACACCATCACCTCCATCAAGCAATCCGTGGAGTTTGGCATTCCGCAAGGCGGACAGCGCGTCGTCGCGACCGTCCTGTATCTTAGCGACGTCCATTCGCTCGGCCTGAAAGTCGCGCAGAACCTGCAATTCACCGAGTCCTTCTATTGGGATTTGAACGAGGGCACTCGCGCCTGGGCCAAGCGTTTTGCGCCCCGCAACAACAACCGTTACCCGACCGCGCTTCAGGCCGGCGTGTACGCTGCGACCCTGCACTATCTCAAGGCGGTCGACGCGCTCGGTGCGTCGAACGACGGCAAAGCCGTGGTGCAGGAAATGAAGAAGCTGCCAACCGACGATCCGCTGTTCGGCAAGGGCACCATCCGCGCCGACGGCCGCAAGCTGCACAACATGTATCTGTTCGAGGTGAAGAAGCCAGAGGAGTCCAAATATCCCTGGGACTACTACAAGCTGATCAAGACCATCCCGCCCGAAGAAGCCTGGCGTCCCCTGGAAGGGGGCGGCTGTGACTTCCTGAAGTCGTGAGCGGGCTGGAGACGACCCGGCCGGTGGCGCTCGTCACCGGCGGTGGCGGTGATATCGGCCGGGCGATCGCGCTGCGGCTCGCGCGGATGAGCAGTGCGGTCGCGCTCGTCGATATCGACGAGGCGGCGGCGCGTGCCACCGCCGGATTGGTTGAGGCCGCCGGCTGCAAGGCCATGGCGGTTCGCGCCGATGTCTCCAGCGCGTTGGAGACGGCGGCGTATGTCGAGGCCGTCGAAGACCGGCTGGGACCGATCGGCATCTTCGCCAACAATGCCGGTATCGAGGGCGTGGTGGCGCCGTTGCACGAATATCCGGACGAGATGTTCGATCGCCTGTTTCAGGTCAACGTGAAGGGCGTCTTCCTCGGCCTGAAGCACGTGCTGGCGAGAATGCTGCCGCGCGGGCGGGGCGCGATCGTCAACACCGCCTCGACCTCGGCGATCCGGGGAAGGGCCGGGATTGCAGGCTATGTGGCGTCGAAGCACGCTGTGCTGGGGCTGACGCGCACGGCGGCGCTCGAAGTCACCGGAAAAGGAATTCGCGTCAACGCCATCCTTCCCGGCCCGATCGAGTCACGGATGATCCGCGAGCTGGATGAGCAGGCGCGCCGCCGCTCATCCGGCGCGCGGCGGGCGGGTTCTGCCCCCTACGGCAAGCCGGAAAACATCGCCGACGTCGTCGCGTTTCTCGCCTCCGACGAGGCCGCGCATGTCAACGGCGCAGCCTGGGTCGTCGACGCCGGAATGACGGTGGCCTAGCGCGGAGAGTCTCTCTTCCGTGATTGCGAGCGAAGCGAAGCAATCCAGCTTCCTTTGCATCAAAGCTGGATTGCTTCGTCGCTGACGCTCCTCGCAATGACGGGTGATGGGCCTTGCCAGCTACATACTGGCGCCGATCTTCTCCGACACCGTCTTCGCCGCGGCCTTCAGTTCGCTCGCGATGGCGGCCGCTTCGTTCGCCGGGATTTTGTCCTGCCGCACCAGCGGCACCGTCAATGCCGCAACCGCCCGGCCGGATGCTTCGACGATCGGGCAGCTATAGGCGAGAATGCGGGTATAGCCGTCGTCGTTGGAGAAGTTGCCGCCCTCGGCCGAAATGCGGTCGAGTGCCGCCAGCGCCTTCTTGCCGCTGATGCGATCATGGGCGGCGATCACTTCGGCAAGCTCGTTGCGCCGCCCTTCGAGCTGGTAGGCTGCCAGCACTTTGGCGGAGGCATATTGCTGCGTCAGCGGAAACACCGCGCCGACCTTGACCGACCAGCCCATCAGCCATTCCGGCTCGATGCGCGCGATCACCATGAACTGCTCGCCATGCAGCACCGTGAGATGGCACGACAGCTTCACCCGGCTCGCCAGTTGCTCCATGACGGGCAGCGCCGCCTGTAGCAGCCGCTCGGTCGGCGGGAATTGCGAGGCGATCCGGAACAGTTTCAGCGTCAGCGTATATTCCGAAGTGGCGGGATCACGGCTGACATAGCCGCGGCGCTCCAGCGCGCCCAGCATCCGGAAGATTTCACCGACGGAACGCCCGACGCGCTCGGCGAGCTGTTTCTGGCTCAGGCCGCGCGACTCCGCGGCCAGCGCCTCCAGCAGGTCCAGACCCTTTTCGAGTGCCGGAGCCCCGGGCTGTGGCGCCTTCTTCGCTTTCTTCATTCGTCAAACCTTGCCGGACATCGTCACCATCGATGTATCCGATCCCGGCGATGACGAAAAGTTTGCTGCTAGGGTGGGTACAGGCCTTTCTCGCGTGCCTTCTGGATCGCCAGCGCGGCCATGAAATCGAGCATCGGCGTCGACAGATCGACGGCGCGTGCAAAGGCGGCGGGGGCGCGGACCAGCGTGTCGATCTCCATGACGCGGCCGAGTTCATAGTCCTGCAAAATGGAGGGCTTATGGTTGGGCGCCGGGCCCGAGCGCGTCACGCGCCTGACGCCGGGACAGCAGCTCTGTGCCACCGCGTTGGCTTCATCGAGCATGCGCGGGATGACATCGGCCAGCGAAGGATCGTCGCGCACGCCGCGCGCGGTCTGTCCGGTGAGCAGGCACAGCACCGACATCGACATATTGGTGAGTAGCTTTGACCAGATGGTTTCCCTGATCCGCGCCACCGCGGCGGAAGCGATCTGCGCTGCCTCGAGTATGGCGCGCAGGTGCGCAATGCGCTCGCCCCCGCCATCATCGCATTCGCCGGCCAGGAGCATGTTTCTTTCCGGCGAAAGATTGGCGACGATGCCGGGTGCGACGACTTCGTTCGAGGAAAAAATCACGCCGCCGATGATGCGCTGCTTCGGAACTGCCGCGCGCAATGCGCCGCCCGGATCGAGAAAGCCGAGGTCGGGCGTCGGCGGATGGTCCTTTGGCAGCCCGATGTCGTACCACCAGGGAATGCCGTTTTGCGCGAACACCACGGCGGTCTCTTCGTGCAGCAGCGGCCGGAGGCCGGTGGCGAGCGCGGCAACGCCGGTCGCCTTCAAGGTGCTGATGACAAAATCCTGCGCACCCAGTGCGGCGGGATCGTCGGACACATTCACCTTGGCCTTGAATTCGGCGTCGCCGACACGAAGCGTCAGGCCGTTCGCCTTGACGGCTGCCAGATGCGGTCCGCGCATCACGCAGGACACGTCGTTCCCGGCCAGCGCAAGCCGTACCGCAAGATGGCTACCGACGGCGCCTGCGCCGAAAATGCAAATGCGCATGGAGATTTCCCAATCGGGATCGGTGGCGGGAGGCCAGTTTCCACAAGCTTGGCTCGCGATGCAACCACGCGGTTTGCGGCACAGGCCCCGCAGAAATTGATGGATCAATCCGGTCGCGTTGGGCTTATTGTCCGGCCGCAAAAGACCTGAACGAGGGAATGCCTGATGTCCGAAAACCCTGTCCTGTGGGATCTCGATGCGCGCGGGGTCGCCACCGTGACGCTCAACCGCCCGGAGGTGAACAACGCCTATGACGCCGGCCTGATCAACGGCGTGCTGGCGGCGATGGATGAACTCGGCAGGAAGCCGAATCTTCGCGTCGTCGTGCTGAAGGGCAATGGCAAGCATTTCCAGGCCGGCGCCGATCTGAAATGGATCAACGGCGTACGGCCGAAATCGTCAGCGGAAAACGAGGCGGTATCGCGCGCGACGTTCGAGGCCGTGCAGCGGCTGAACCGTCTGCCGATCCCGACGGTGGCGCTGGTGCAGGGCGGCTGCTTTGGCGGTGGCACCGGCGTGATCTCGGCCTGCGACGTCGTCATCGCCGCCGACAATGCGCTGTTCTCGATCACCGAAGTGCGGTGGGGGCTGACGGCTGCGATCATCATCCCGCAACTGTGCGACGCCATCGGCGTGCGCCAGGTGCGCCGCTACGCGCTGACCGGCGAGCGCTTCGGCGCTGAGGAGGCGCGGCGCATCGGCCTCGTGCACGACGTCGTGCCGCTCGCCGGGCTGGAAGCAGCGGGCGCCAAGATGGTCGAGCAGTTGCTCGCCAACGGCCCCGAAGCGATGGCCGAGACCAAGGCGCTGGCGATGGAGAGCTCATTCGGCGGCATGGCGGTGGACGATGCCGCCTACACGCGCCTCGTCAGGATGCATTCGGCGCGGCGCCAGACCGCGGAAGCTTCCGAAGGCCTGGCTTCATTCGCCGAAAAGCGCGCCGGCAATTGGGGCAAGCAATAGCGTTTTCAAGCGGGGCCTGTCCCGCACTTGATGCGGGATGGAACCCGGTTCGCGTAAAGAAAACGCGTCAAAAGAGTCCAGTCAGCAGCCGCGGCAGATGCTGCGCAACGTCGACTTGAGCGCGGCATCTTCCTGGCTCATCTGCTCCGGCGAATAAGGCGGCATCGCCTCACGCGCGGCGGCCTGCTTGCGCTTTTCGGCCAGCGCCGCCTCCTGCCGCTTGTAGCAGGCCTCGCGCTCGGGCCTTGCCTGGATGAAGCGGCAATTCTGCTCGATCTCCGCGAGGGCGGGAGAGATGGTTGCGAGAGCCAACAGAAGCGACAGGAGGAAGTTCAAGGTGGCGTCCTCGTCTTTGCCATCAATTCCTAGCATGTCGTCCTGCGTCAGGGCGAACTATATGCCCTCAATGTACGAGATTCTGGCCGACCGGACACGTGGCGAAGCCAGAATTATTCGCTATAATGGAAGTATGAAAATGAACGATCTCGAAGAGCTGATGGAACGCGTACGTCGCTGGCCGAAAGAGCGCCAGGAGGACGCTGCTGAAGTACTGCGCGAAATGGAGCGACAGGATGCCAGCGATTACCGGCTGACCGAGGCTCAGGCGGAAGAGGTCCGGCGTATCCAGCGCGATATTCGCGAGGGAAGGGCGACTTTCGCGACTGACGAGCAGATGGCTGATCTCTGGAAATCATGCGGCCTGTGAGGCTGCGCTACACTACAGAGGCGCGGCAGCACATCGCCGCGATCCACGGCTACATCAGTCAGCGCAATCCGGTAGCGGCGACGCAAGTCGTCGCACGAATCAGGCTGGCAGCCAATCGGTTATCCGAGTTTCCTCGCATGGGGCACGCTGGCCGGGTCGCCGGCACATATGAATGGGTGGTCCGTGGATTGCCCTACATTATCGTATATGAGACTGGTGTCACCGATCCCGACGAGGTGTTGATCCTCGGTGTATTTCACGGGGCGCAGGACCGCGAGCGCGAATGAAGACGATCGAAGAGCCCGCGCGAAAAGTTCCCCTCTATGGCGAATATGAAGTCGCCGTACTCGGCGGCGGGCCTGCGGGAATCGCGGCGGCGGTGGCGGCCGCGCGCGCCGGGCGGCGGACGCTGCTGATCGAGCGCTACGGCTTTCTCGGCGGCATGGGCACCGCGGCGGGTGTCACGAATTTCTGCGGACTGCACGCCAATGTGTTTGGCGAGATGCACCGGGTGGTGCAGGGGATTGCCTCCGACCTGCTTGCACGGATCGACCGGCTCGGCGGGCTGAACGCGCCGCATCTGATCCTCGGCAAGATTTTTGCGCAGGCCTATGACACCGCGGCCTACAAGATCGCGGCGGACGATCTCCTGGCAAGCCACAAGGTCGATATCCTCTTTCACGCGCTCGGCGCCGGCGTCGTCATGGATGACGCGCGGCGCATCGATGCGCTGATGGTGGAAACGAAAGCCGGCCGGCAGGCGGTGCGCGCCGATATTTTTATCGACTGCTCCGGCGACGGCGATCTTGCGGCCTGGGCCGGCGCGCCGTTCGAGGTCGGCGACGCCAATGGCCACATGCTCTATCCCTCGATGATGTTCCGCCTCAACGGCATCGATCCGGAGAAGGCGGGAGATGCCTGGCGGACCATCCCGGCGCTGATGACGCAGGCCGAGGCGGCCGGCACGCACAGATTTCCGCGCAAGGGCGCGATCGTGCGGCCGCAAAAGTCGCAGATCGAATGGCGGGTGAATTTCACGCAGCTAGCCCGCAAGGACGGCAGCGCAGTCAACGGGCTCGAGCCGGACGAACTCACCCGCGGCGAGATCGAGGGGCGGCAACAGGCGGCAGCCGCGTTCGAATTCTTGCGCACGGTGCCCGGCTTCGAAAAATCTTACATCGTTGACCTGCCGCCGCAGCTCGGCATCCGCGAGACTCGGCGCGTGGTCGGCGGCTACGCACTGAGCGGCGAGGACGTGCTCGGCTGCGCGTCATTCGAGGATTCCATCGGCGTTAACGGCTGGCCGATGGAGCAGCACGTCGCGGGCGACGTCGTTTTCAGGTTCCCGCCGATCCCCGCCTCACGCGGCTTCAACGAACTGCCCTATCGCATGCTGGTGCCCGAGTGCGTCGATAACCTGCTGATGGCCGGGCGCTGCGCGTCGATGACCCATGAGGGCCAGTCCGCGGCGCGGGTGTCCGGCGCCTGCTTTGCGATGGGCGAGGCGGCCGGCTCGGCCGCGGCGCTGGCGCTGGCTGGCAACACGATTCCGCGAGACATCGCGGTCGAAAAGTTGCAACAAGCGTTGAAAGAGCAGGGCGCCTTTATCGGGCGGGACCAGAAGGTGCCGGAAGGATTGTAGGGCGGGTTAGCGAAGCGTAACCCGCCGCGCTACTAGATGGCGGATTACGCTGGCGCTAATCCGCCCTACGAAAGAAATGGACGGAGGAAGCGGGATGAAGGGAATGTTGCGGCTCGCGCTCGCGGGCCTGCTGGCGCTGGCGGCGGGTGGGACCACACAGGCCAATGATGCGCTGAAGGCAAAAATCGGCGTGTTGCGGCTGTCGTCCTCGGCGCCGGTGTTCATTGCGCAGGACAAGGGCTATTTCAAAGAGGCTGGCCTCGATATCGAGCTGAAATTCTTCGATGCGGCGCAGCCGATCGCCGTGGCCGTGACGTCGGGCGATGTCGATTTCGGCATCACGGCGTTCACCGCCGGGCTCTACAATCTCGCCGGCAAGGGCACGCTGAAGGTGATCGGGGGCATGAGTCGCGAAAAGGCCGGCTATCCCCTGATCGGCTATTTTGCCAGCAACAATGCCTATGCGAGCGGCCTGAAGACGCCAAAGGATCTCGCGGGCAAACGCGTGGCGGTGACGCAGGTCGGCTCCAGCTTTCACTATTCGCTCGGGTTGCTCGCCGACAAATACAAGTTCAAGCTGGCGGACGTCAAAGTGCTGCCGCTGCAATCGCTGTCGAACGCCGCCGCCGCGCTGAAGGGCGAGACGGTCGATGCTGCGCTGCTGCCGGTCTCGACCGCGCGCCCGCTGATGGAAACCGGTGGTGCAAAATTTCTGGGCTGGGTCGGCGACGAGACGCCATGGCAGTTAGGGGCGGTATTTGCCTCGCCGAAGACGCTGACGAATGCGCCGCTGGTCACGAAACTGTTGGCTGCGCTGGTGCGCGCCGACCGCGAATATCACGACGTGATCCTGGCGTCGGTGAAGGACGGCAAGGCCGAGATCAATGACAGGACAAAACCGCTGCTCGAGATCATCGCCAAATACACCAACCTGCCGGTCGAGCAGGTGGTCGGCAACTGCGCCTATATCGATCCCGACGGCAAGCTGGACGTGAAGAACGTCGGCAACCAGATAGAATGGCTACAGGAGCAGGGTTTTGTCGACAAGGGATTTTCGGTCGATGCGATCCTCGCGAAGGAATATGTGAAGGCGGATTGAGGCAATGCTGCATCAACCGTCATTGCGAGGAGCGGAGCGACGAAGCAATCCAGCTTTTCTTGCCGCAACAAAGGAAGCTGGATTGCTTCGCTTCGCTCGCAATGACGGATGAGCCGGCAGTACGTCGGAATGTTAAATGCACCTGATCGCCGACCATATCAGCCACCGCTTCGGCGCGCTCGACGTGCTCGACGACGTCTCGTTCCAGGTCGCGTCCGGCGAGGTGGTGGCGATCGTCGGTCCGTCCGGTTGCGGCAAGAGCACGCTGCTCTCGATCCTCGGCGGGCTGCTGCGGCCGACGCAAGGCGCAGCCAAGCTGCGCGGCGCTCCGCCGGCCGACAGCCTCAATCCGCTGACCTTTGTGTTCCAGGATTTTGCGTTGCTGCCATGGTGCAGTGTCGAGGAGAACGTCGCGTTCCCGCTTGAACACGTCGCAATGAGCCAAGGCGAACGCCGCGCCATCATCGACGATGCGCTGCGCCGTACGGGTCTTGTAGATTTTCGCGGCGCCTGGCCAAAGCAGCTCTCCGGCGGCATGCGACAGCGTGTCGGCATTGCGCGTGCGCTCGCGGTGCGGCCGGCGATCCTGCTGATGGACGAGCCGCTGTCGGCGCTGGATTCGCAGACCCGCGAGCTGCTGATGGAGGATTTCGTCCGCCTGCTCGCCGACGGCGCGATGGGCGCGGTGTATGTCACGCATAATCTGGAAGAAGCGGTGCGGCTGGCGGATCGCATCGTCGTGCTGTCGCGGCGGCCGGGTCGGGTGCGCGAGACCGTCACGATCCCGATGACACGCGGCGAGCGCGGCGCGGTCGATGCGCGCGGCAAATTGTTTTCGCTGCAGAACGATCTCTGGTCGCTGATCCGCGAGGAGGCGATCGATGCCGAGCGCGAGGTTCTTCATGCTTGAACGCCCGGCGCAGGACACCCGCAGCGACGCGAGCGAGGCGCCGCGGCCGGTCGCCTTCCGTGGCGAAGGATTCACGCCGCGCGCCGGCCGCCATTCGGGCTGGATCGCGCTGGCGGCGGTGATCGCGCTGTGGCAACTGGCCGACAGCGCCGGATGGATCAATCCGCTGTTCCTGCCGCCGCCTTCGGCGATTGCGATGGCGATGTGGAAGCTCGCGACGTCAGGTGCGCTGTGGCAGCACGTGTACTGGTCGGTGATGCGGATCGGATCGGGCTGGATCATCGGCACCATCGCCGGGATCATCGTCGGCTTCGCCATCGGGCTGTCGACGCTGGCGCGCAGCGTCGGCATCACCTTCATCTCCGCGCTGTTTCCGATTCCGAAGATCGCGCTGCTGCCGCTGCTGATCCTCTGGCTCGGGATCGGCGAGGAGCCGAAGATCGCGACCATTGCGCTCGGCGTGTTCTTCTCCACCGCGATCTCGGTCTATAGCGGCGTCGATGCGGTGCCGCGCAACCTGATCCGGATGGCGCAGAGTTTCAACGTGCCATTCCACGCCATCGTCCGCCGCGTGATCTGGCCGGGCGCGCTGCCCTCGATCCTGGCAGGTTTTCGCATCACCGCCTCGGTGGCGCTGCTGCTGGTGGTGAGCGCCGAGATGATCGGCGCGCAATGGGGCATCGGCGCCTTCGTGCTACAGGCGGGTAATTTGATGCAGACCGATCAGCTTTTGGCTGGCGTGGTAATCCTGTCGCTGTTCGGCCTTGCGGTGGGGAAGCTGATCAACATGCTCGAGGCGCGGCTCTTGCACTGGCGGTAGCCCCAGCGTCGTCCCGGCGAAAGCCGGGACCCATACCGCGTTGTGCTCTCGATTGGAAAAGGCCACCAGTACCGCCCGTAAGCCATCACGGCCGCGGCGTATGGGTCCCGGCTTTCGCCGGGACGACGGCTACGCGTTGCCTCTGTCCTCGCGAAACAAATCCAGCTTCTGCTGCACCGGCCGGTCCGAAAAGCTGAACAGTACCGAATCCACATCCGCCTCGTGTGTGACCCACTGCCAGCTCGGCACCACGAAGAGATCGCGCGGGCCCCATTCAAAGGTCTGCTCGCCGATCCTTGTGCGACCCTTGCCTTCGATCGCGGCGAACACCGTGCCGTCGGTGGAGCGATAGCGCGCGGTCTTGAAACCCTTCGGCAGGAGCTGGATGAAGGTGCCGATGGTCGGCATCGCAAAATCGCCGGTCTCGGGGTTGGAGAATTTCAGCTTCAGCCCGTGGCAGGCGTCCCATTCATTGCTGTTCTTGGCCTGCTCCAGCGCCTCGCGGGTGTGGCTGTACGGATAGTTGAAGATCGGCGACGTCTTCGAGGTGCGCTTGGTGTCGACCGGCAGCAGATTGTGGCCGTAGCGCGCAAAACTGTCGCCGGCAGGTTTTGAAATCTGCTGCTGGTCTTCCTTCGAGCCTTCCGCAAAGGATGCATCGAAGAACTGCACCATCGGAATATCGAGGCCGTCGAGCCAGAACATCGGCTCGGAGGTCTCGTTGGAATGGTCGTGCCAGGTCATCGACGGCGTGATGACGAAATCGCCGGGCTCCATCAGCGTGCGCTCGCCGTCGACCGCGGTCGCCGCGCCCTTGCCTTCGAGCACGAAGCGCAGCGCCGACTGGCTGTGGCGATGCGCGGGCGCGATATCGCCGGGCACCACCATCTGCACGCCAGCGAATAGCGATGTCGTGATCTTCGACTGGCCGCGCAGGCCGGGGTTTTCCAGTACCAGCACGCGCCGCTCGGCTTCCTTGGCGGTGATGAGCTTTCCCGCCTCGTTCATGTAGGCGCGGATGTCGTCGAATTTCCATAAGTGCGGCCGGCAGGCGCTCTTCGGCTCCGGCGTGATCAGATCGTTCATCACGTTCCACAGCGCGGAAAGATTCTGGCCGTCGATCTTCTTGTAGAACGCCTCGCGTTCCGGAGTCTTTTGCACGGCTTCCATGGTCGGCCTCCCGTCGGTTCTAATTTGATTGACAGTATACTGCCAATATGGCACGCGTCAACCAAGCAACAATCAATGGACGGGGAGGTTCCGATGAAGCTGCACGGCTATTTCCGCAGCAGCGCGGCATACCGGGTCAGGATCGCGCTGAACCTCAAGAATCTTTCCGCCGAACATCTGCCGCATCACCTCCGCAAGGGCGAACAATGCGCGCCCGGCTATCTCGCGATCAACCCGCAGGGGCTGGTGCCGACGCTGGAAAGCGATGCCGGGGCGATCCTCACCCAGTCGCTCGCCATCATCGAGTGGCTGGACGAGACCCATCCCGAGCCGCCGCTGCTGCCAAAGGACCCGCTGCGCCGCGCCAAGGTGCGGGCGTTCTCGATGGCGCTCGCTTGCGATACCCACCCGGTGCAGAATTTGAAAGTGCTGGCGCGTCTGCGGCAGCTCAAACTGCCGGAGGAGCAGGTGATGGAATGGGCCGCCTGGGCCAATCGCGAGGGGCTTGCCGCCTGCGAGACCCTGGTCGCGGGCGAGGCCGGGCCGTTCTGCTTCGGCGCGACGCCGACCATGGCCGACCTGTGCCTCGTGCCGCAACTCGGCAATGCGCGCCGCTTCGGCGTCGATGTCTCCGCCTTTCCGCGGCTGCTCGAGGCTGAAGCTGCGGCAAAAGAAATGAAGGCGTTTGCCGATGCCGCCCCCGACAAGCAGCCCGATGCCGAGTAAGCCCGCCGCCATCACCATGGACGCGGTGTACACCGCACCCGGCTATCTGTTCCGCCGCATGCAGCAGATCGCGGTCGCGCTGTTCGTGGAGGAGTGCAAGGCGTTCGATCTGACGCCAGTGCAATATGCCTCGCTGGTCGCGATCCACACCCATCCCGGCATCGATGCGACGCGGCTTTCGGCCGTGATCGCGTTCGACCGCTCGACGCTCGGCAGCGTGATCGAAAGGCTTGAAGCCAAGAAGCTGATCGACCGGAAGCCGTCGGGCGAGGACAAGCGCGTCAAGCTGCTCTACCTCACAAGATCAGGCGCGGCGGTGCTGCGCGACATCATGCCGTCGGTCGAACGCGCGCAGGCGCGAATGCTACAGCCGCTGAAGGCGGCCGACCGCAAGATGCTCATGTCATTGCTTACACAGCTCGTCGATCTCAACAACGAGGCCTCGCGCGTGCCGTTGCGCGCCGAGGACGCGCTCGAACATCTCGGAAAGTCGTGAGCGATGGGCTGCGGCGTCGGCCATCCGGTCCTGATTGCGGGCGGCGGCATCGGCGGCCTCGCCACCGCCATGGGCCTCGCGCAAAAGGGTATCCCCTCGATCCTGCTGGAAAAGGCATCGAGCCTCGGCGAGATCGGCGCGGGCATCCAGCTCGGGCCGAACGCATTCCATGCCTTCGACTATCTCGGCGTCGGCGAGGCCGCGCGCAACATGGCCGTCTATGTCGACCAGCTCCGGTTGATGGATGCACTGACGGCCGAAGAGATCACCCATATCGATCTGCGCGAGGATTTTCGCAAGCGGTTCGGCAATCCCTACGCGGTCGTGCATCGCGGCGATCTTCATGGCGTATTTTTGCGCGCCTGCCAGGAGCATGCGCTGGTCGAGCTGCGCGTCAGCTCGGAAGTGGTCGGCTACGATCAGGACGGCTCGTCGGTGACAGCGCGCCTTGCCAATGGCGAGCGCGTCACGGGATCGCTGCTGATCGGCGCGGATGGGCTGTGGTCCAACGTCCGCAAGCAGGTGATCGGTGATGGGGCGCCGCGGGTGTCGGGCCACACCACCTATCGTTCGGTGATTCCGACCGAGCAGATGCCGGAAGATCTGCGCTGGAATGCTGCGACGCTGTGGGCCGGCCCGAAGTGCCACATCGTGCATTATCCTTTGTCGGGCTGGAAGGTCTTCAACCTCGTCGTCACCTATCACAACGACGCACCGGAGCCGGTCGCCGGCAAGCCGGTGTCGGATGATGAGGTGATGCAGGGTTTTGGGCACGTGCACGAGCGAGCCAGGGAGATCATCCGCCACGGCAAGAACTGGCGGCTCTGGGTGCTGTGCGACCGCGATCCGGCCGAGCGCTGGGTCGACGGCCGCGTCGCGCTGCTCGGCGATGCCGCCCACCCGATGCTGCAGTATTTCGCGCAAGGCGCCTGCCAGGCGATGGAAGACGCGGTGTGTCTCTCGCACATGCTGGCGCAGCACGACTTTGCCACCGCGCTGGAGCGCTATCGCGCCCAGCGTTTTCCGCGCACCGCGCGCGTGCAACTGATGTCCCGCGCCATCGGCGAGCACATCTATCACCCCGCCGGCGAGCACGCCCGTCTGCGCAACGCTATCATGGGCGCGAAGACGCAAGCGGAATGGTGCGACGATCTGGCGTGGCTGTATGGCGGGACGGGGTTGGGGACGTAAGCTCTTTCGTCGTCCCCGCGAATGCGGGGACCCATAACCACAAATCTGAGTCGATGCATCGTGCGGGCAGAAGGCAACCCACACTGTCCGCCCCACGACTGCCGCGGCGTATGGGTCCCGGCGTTCGCCGGGACGACATCGAGTGTGTAGCGGCGGTAAAGGCTACATCCGCATCAACGACTGCCGGTCGATCTTGCCCGTGCCGGTCTTCGGCAGCTCGTCGATGAATTTCACCTCGCGCGGATATTTGTACGGCAGCAGCTTTGCCTTGACGTAATCCTGTAGCCGTCTCGTGGTATCGCTCTCATCGAAACCCACCGCGTTCATCACCACCACCGCCTTCAGCGTCATGCGGCGATCCGGCAGCTCGGCGGCAAACACGGCGCATTCGCGCACGTCGGGGTGATCGGCGAGGCACAGCTCGACCTCGAGCGGGTAGACCCACTGCCCGGAGATTTTCACGAGATCGTCGGCGCGGCCGCGGAAGAAGTGGAAGCCGTCGCTGTCGCGCACAAAACGGTCGCCGGTGTAGATCCACCCCGCCTCGCGGATCGTCTCGGCGGTCTTGTCGGGACGGTTCCAGTACAGCGGCGTGTTGGAATCGCCGCGCACCCACATGATGCCCTCTTCGTTGTCGCCGACATCGCGGCCGTCCTTGTCGCGCAGCAGGATTTCGTAGCCGGGCACGCGCAGGCCGGCGGCGCCGAGTTTTTTCCGCTCGGGCCGGTTGGAAAGGTAGATGTGCAGCGCTTCGGTGGAGCCGAGGCCTTCGACGATCTCCAGCCCTGTCAGGCGCTTCCAGCCGTTGAAGACGTCGGCCGACAGAACTTCGGCAGCGGAAAGCGACATGCGCAGCGAGGAGAAATCGGCGCGATCTGCACCTTCGGCCTTGGTCAGCGTCGTATAGAGCGTCGGCAGACCGAAGAAGACGGTCGGTTTGTATTGGCCGATGGCGTCAAAGATCGCCGCCGGCTTTGGCTGGCCGGGCAGCAGCAGCGCCGTGGCGCCGACCGAGAAGGGGAAGGTGACGGAATTGCCGAAGCCGTAGGCAAAGAAGATCTTTGGCACCGAGAAGCAGATGTCGTCGGGTTTCAGCTTCAGCACGTTTTGCGAAAACGCCGCCTCGCTATAGGCCATGTCGTGCTGGAGGTGGACGATACCCTTGGGGCGGCCGGTGGAGCCGGAAGAGTACATCCAGAACGCCATCTCGTCGCGGTCGGTGTCGGCTTCCGCAATCTCGGTTGCGAAGCCGCGCAGCCATTGCTCTGCGATCAGCGCATTGGCCACCGCATGCTCACCTGCCGCGCCGTTGGTCACGATCAGCGTGCGCAGCGGCGTGTCCTTGCAGGCTTCGGCATTGAAGCGCGATGAAAACTCCGCATCCGTCACGGCGACCGAAGCGCCGGAATCGGACAGATAGAATTGCAGGAGGTCCGGCGGCGTCAGCGTGTTGATCAGCAGCGGCACGAAGCCGGCGCGCACGGCGCCGAAGAAGGCGGCCGGATAAGCAGGGGTGTCATCGAGGAACATCAGGATACGGTCGCCGCGCGCAAGGCCCAGCGACAGGAAGCCGTGACCCCATTGCGCGGCCTCGGCGCAAAGCTGCGCGTAGGTGCGTGTTCCGCCGGGGCCGGTCAGCGCCAGGCGCTCGCCATGGCCGCGGGCGAGGTTGTCGAACAGCACGCGGCTGGCGTTATAGGCTTGCGGAATGGTGAAGCCGATCTCACGGGCGCCGGCGCTGTCCTGCGGAACCTGATCAATGATCTGCTGCGTCATGCCGATTTCCTCCTCGCCTCATACCGCGCCATGAAGGCGGGCGACATCACGCGCAGCCGCGCGTCGTCGATCCGTCCCGAGCGGGTGATGTAGCTGTAGGCGAAATCCATCAGGCCGAGTTTCATGTGCTCAGGGAAATGCTCGTACCAGTCGGCGCTGGTGCGCGCGGCGGTCACCAGCTTCTTGACGATCGGCTTGCGCTCGGTCTCGTAGCGGGCGAGCGCGGCGGGAATTGTCTCTTCCGCCTCCAGCGCCTTGGTCAGCGCGATGGCATCCTCGATGGCGAGGCGCGTGCCGGAGCCGATGGAAAAATGCGCCGAGTGCAGGGCATCGCCGATCAGCACCATGTTGCCGTGCGACCAGCGCTCGTTCCAGATCCAGGGAAAATTGCGCCACACCGATTTGTTGGAAATGAGCGGATGGCCGTCGAGCGTATCGGCAAAAACCTGTTCGCAGATCGCCTGCGATTGCTCGATGCTCTTGCCGGCAAAGCCGTAAGCCTGCCACGTCGCCGCATCGCATTCGACAAGGAACGTGCTCATGTTGGGCGAATAGCGGTAGTGATGCGCGTTGAAGGTTCCGAGACCGGTTTTCACAAAGGTCTGCGACAGCGTCGCAAAGCGTTTTGTGGTGCCGTACCATGCGAACTTGTTGGAGGAGTGCGACACCGAGGCGCCGAATTGCTTTTCGAAGGTACGGCGCACCAGCGAGTTCAAGCCGTCAGCGGCAACGACAAGGTCGTAGCCCGCAAAGGCATCGAGCGTTTCGATCTGCGTTTCATAGCGCGGTGTGACACCGGCGCCGCGCGCGCGCGCCTGTAGCAGTGTCAATAGTTCCAGCCGTCCGATCGAGGAGAAGCCGACGCCGTCGATCTCCACGCTTTCGCCGCGCAGATTGAGCGTGATGTTCTTCCAGCTCTCCATCCTCGGCGCGATGGCATCGACCGTATCCGGATCGTCCGCGCGCAAAAATTCCAGCGCCTGTTCGGAGAACACCACGCCAAATCCCCAGGTCGCGCCTTCGGGGTTCTGCTCGAACAGCTCGATCTCCGCGTCCGGGTGACGCTTCTTCCAGAGATAGGCGAAGTAGAGCCCGCCGGGCCCTCCGCCGATCACGGCGATGCGCAAGGTCTTCCCTCCCAGATTGACAGTATACTTACAATTTGAGGGCTACCCTAGCGCCCGCCGGGGCGGGACGCTAGGGTAAATTTGCTTCAGGAACCGGATCCGGTCAGGTGCACTTGCGCACCCTGACGCCGTTCACCACCACCGTGCGGCAAACCCGAGCGACCGGCTTGCGCACCACCACCGCGCCGCGCGGGCCGGCGCAGGCGGCGCGAACGACGCCGTCGGCGCACACCACGGCATGGGCGCTGGTGGATTCGAAGGCCAGCGTTGCGGCGAAGGCGAGGGCAGCAATGGCAGCGAGCAGGATTGAGCGCATGTCGTTCTCCCGGCTGTGGTGGTTGTTGAACAACGAATGTTCTGCGGATGCGAACCTATTTCTTTTCGGCCTCGGCCTTCTTCTCCGCCTCGGCCTCGGCCATCGCCTTCTTGCAGGCCGGCGTGAGCTTGTCGGCTTCCTTGCTGAGGCAGGCGATGATCCGTCCGCCGCCCGGCGTCACGCCGTTGCAGAACTTCTCGTAATCGCTCATGCAGGCTTCGCGCCGCGCGGCGATCTGGTCCTGCGCGAACGCGGCCGGCGCGGCGCACAGAATGGCTGTCGTAATCAGGATCGCACGGAGCATGAGTTGCATCCCTTTCGTCGCTGCTGATCTTCTCGAAGGTCGGGCAACGGCCGGTCAACTTGATCGCGGACCGGGCTGCAAGAAAGCGCAATGATAAGAGCAGCCGGCGGTCCCGATGCAGGGACCGCGCGGCGAATGGTCCCGCGATTATCGCGCGGCGAATGGCGCCAGCACGTCGCGGCAGGCCGGCGAAAGGTCGGCAGCCCGATTGGCGATGCACTGCATGATGCGGCCGCCGCCGGGCGCCACGCCCGCACACAGGGTGCGGATGTCAGCGCTGCAAGCCGAGCGCAACACGAACAGTTCTTCGCGCGGCAGCATCGGCCGCAGCACGATCACGGTCGGCGCTGCCGCCGGAGCTGCACCTGCCGCGGGGGCCGCCGCCGGCGCCGCGCCTGCCGCGGGCGCTGCGCCGCCGGTGGCGGCAGCGACGGCCTTGCCGCAGCCGGCCGAGAGCCTTGCCTTGTTCTTTTCCAGGCATTCCAGCGCCGGTGCGCCGCCGGGCGGAACGCCCGCACACACCTTGGGATAGTCGGAGCGGCAGGCGCTCTTGATCGCGTTGATCTGCGCGCTGCTCGGCTGCTTCGCCGCGGGAACTGCCGCAGGCTTGGCCGCTTCCTTGGTGGCTTCCTTGGGCGCCGCGGTGTCCGTGGCAGGCTTCGCCGCGGCAGCCGGCGCGGTCTCCTTGGCCGGCGCTGCCGCGGCGGGAGCGGGTTCGGTCTTGGGCGCGGCAGCGGCTTGCACCGCGCGCACCGCGCCGGCGCATCCGGCCGACAGGCTCGACATGTTTTTCGCAAGGCATTGCAGCGAGGCTTCGCCGCCCGGCGGAATGCTGGAGCAATGCGCCATATAATCGGAGCGGCACTGCGACTTGACGGCTTCGCGCTGTGCTTCGCTCGGCCCTTGCGAGAGCGCCGGCGTCGCAGCTAAAAGCAGGGCTGCGCCCGCCAACGCACAAAACGCCGCATCACGCGTCAACGCACTGAACATTGAATAAATCCCTTGTCGCTATTCGTTTGAGCCGCCGCTTCAACCGAAGTGAATTTTGAAAGATTTTTGTCTGAGCAACCTGAACGGCGGCATCATTTTCGGTTTCAGGTTCCACTGCAAGCGGATTGTTGCTATTTTTATGGGATGGCGGACGACGGCTTCCTGATGAAGAAGCCTTGACTAGAACAAAAGTAATTGGGGCCCTGAAATGAAGCATGCGCGTACGCCTGCATCTTTGAATATGAACAGCTTTTTGCGCCTGCGAACCAGCGCGCTGTTGCGTATCGTGGCGGTCGCGTCGGCGGGCATCGGATTATCCGCCTGCGAGCAAAATACGTATGTACCGCCTCCGCCGCCCAAGGTGGACGTCGCCGCACCCGTTCAAAGGAATGTTACGCGCTTCATCGATGCCACCGGCAATACCGCGGCGGTAAAATCGGTCGATCTGGTCGCGCGCGTGCAGGGCTTTCTGCAATCGATCGACTACCAGGACGGTACCGGCGTCAAGCAAGGCCAGACACTTTTCACGATCGAGCCGGAGACCTACAGGCTCAAGCTAGAACAGGCGCAGGCCGCGGAAGCGGGCGCGCAGGCTTCGCTGAAGCAGGCAGAAGCCGACTATAAGCGGCAAGTGGACCTCGTGCAGCGCCAGGCGGTTTCCCAGGCAACGCTCGATACCTCGACCGCCAACCGCGACAATGCGCAGGCCAACCTACAGCAGGCGCAGGCCAACACCCAGATCGCGAAAGTCAATTACGGCTATACCACCGTTTCTGCGCCGTTCGATGGCGTCGTCACCGCGCACCTCGTTTCGGTCGGCGAACTTGTCGGCGTTTCCTCGCCGACGCAGCTCGCCAGCATCGTGGCGCTCAACCCGATCTGGGTAAACTTCAATGTCAACGAGCGGGACGTTCTGCGCGTGCGGGAGGAGGCCCGGCGACGCGGCATGACCGTGGACCAACTGCGACAATTGCCGATCGAGGTTGCGCTTCAGACCGACACAGGATTTCCCCACAAGGGCCATCTCGACTACGTTTCGCCGACCCTCAACCAGTCCACCGGCACGATCTCGGTTCGCGGCATTCTGGACAATCCGGATCGTGTGCTGCTGCCGGGCTTCTTTGTGCGCGTCCGGGTCCCGTTCCAGCAAGAAGAAAACGCGTTGCTGGTGCCTGACGTGGCGCTCGGCGCCGACCAGGCCGGGCGCTACTTGCTGGTCGTCAACGGCGAAAACGTGGTCGAGCAGCGCAAGGTGACGACCGGGCAGCTCGAGGGCGGGCTGCGCGTCATCGAAACGGGACTCAAGCCGGACGACAAGGTGGTCGTGGGTGGATTGCTGCGCGCGATCCCCGGCCAGAAGGTCGATCCGCAAACGAAGAAGATCGAGTCCGACACTGCGGCGAAATAGGAGACGGCCATGATCTCCAAATTCTTCATCGAGCGGCCGGTTCTTTCCAACGTCATCGCCATGCTGATGATCCTGATCGGCGGCGTGTCGCTGTATAGCCTCGCGGTCGCGCAATATCCCGACGTGGTGCCGCCGACCGTGCAGGTCACCACCCGCTATCCCGGCGCCAGCGCCAAAACCGTGATCGATACGGTGGCATTGCCGATCGAGCAGCAGGTCAACGGCGTCGAGGACATGCTCTACATGCAGTCCTACAGCGCCTCCGACGGCACCTACACCCTGACGGTCACCTTCAAGATCGGCACCGACCTCAACTTCGCGCAGGTTCTGGTACAGAACCGCGTCTCGGCGGCGCTTTCGCAGTTGCCGAGCTCGGTGCAGAGCCAGGGTGTCACGGTGCAGAAGAAGTCGACGTCGATCCTGCTGTTCGTGACGCTCACTTCGCCGAACGCCACCTACGACAGCCTGTTCCTGTCCAACTACGCCACGATCAATCTGCGCGACGAGCTGTCCCGCCTGCCCGGTGTCGGCAACGTCACGGTGTTCGGCGCCGGACAATACTCGATGCGGGTCTGGCTCGACCCGAACAAGCTACAGGCGCGCTCGCTGATGCCGCAGGATGTCATTCAGGCGATTCAGCAGCAGAACCAGCAGGTGACCGCCGGTCAGGTCGGCGCGCCGCCCGTACCGGCGGAGCAGGCCTTTCAGTACACGCTCAACATCGCCGGCCGGCTTGAAGACAAGACACAGTTCGAGGACATCATCGTCAAGACCGGCAGCAGTGGCGAGGTCGTTCGCGTGCGCGACGTCGGCTGGGTCGAGCTCGGCGCGCAGACCTACAGCCAGCTATTCTCGCTCAACAGGAAGCCGGCCGCCGGCATCGGCGTGTTCCAGTCGCCGGGCGCCAATGCGCTCGAGGTCGAGAAGGCCGTCGAGAAGAAGATGGCGGAGCTGGCAAAGGCGTTTCCGCAGGACATCATATACGAGACGCCGTTCGACACCACCAAGTTCGTCAACGAGTCGATCAATGAGGTCTACAAGACCCTGTTCGAGGCCGGCCTGCTCGTGCTGGTCGTGATCCTGGTGTTCCTCCAGGACTGGCGCGCCATGCTGGTGCCGGCCACGACCGTGCCGGTGACCATCATCGGCGCGTTCGCCGCGATGGCCGCGCTCGGCTTTACCGTCAACCTCTCGACTCTCTTTGCCATTGTGCTCGCCATCGGCATCGTGGTCGACGATGCCATCGTCGTGGTGGAGGGCGCTGCTCACAACATCGAGCAGGGCATGAACGGCCACGACGCCGCGATCAAGGCGATGGATGCATTGTTCGGGCCGATCATCGGCATCACGCTGGTACTGATCTCGGTGTTCCTGCCGGCGGCCTTCCTGCCGGGTCTCACCGGACGGATGTATGCGCAGTTCGCGCTGGTGATCGCGGCCACCGCGCTATTGTCGGCCATCAACGCCGCGACACTGAAGCCGACGCAATGCGCGCTGTGGCTGCGCCGGCCGGTGCCGCCCGAGCAGCGCAACTGGTTCTATCGCGGTTTCAACGCCGTCTATGACCGGATAGAGCGCGGCTATGCCCGACTGATCGGCTTTATGGTCGCGCACGCCAATATCTCGGTCGTCCTCGCTCTCATCCTGATTGGCGCCGGCGGCTATGGCATCTCGCGCGTCCCGACCGGTTTCATCCCGATCGAGGACCAGGGCTACCTGCTGGCGGCGGTGCAACTGCCCGACGGCGCCGCGCTCGGGCGGACGCAGACGGTGCTGGACCAGGTCCAGGAGATCGCCAGCAAGCAGGCGGGCGTCGACCAGATCATGACCATCGCCGGCATTTCCGTGCTCGACGGCAACTCCAGCCTCGCCAATGCGGGCGTGGCCTACATCGTGCTGAAGGAATGGAGCGCGCGCGGCGCGGGACAGGACCTGCTCTCGCTGTACAAAGGCTTGAACGAGAAGCTGTCGGCGATCTCGGAGGCCCGCGTGCTGGTAATTCCGCCGCCGCCGATCCAGGGCATCGGCAATGCCGCGGGCTTTGCCATGCAGGTCGAACTGCGCGATGGCAGTTCCGATTACAACAAGCTACAGGCCGTGACCAATGCGTTGGTCGCAAACGCCCAGTCACAGAGCGCGCTGCAACGTGTCTCGTCCACATTCCGCTCCACGGTGCCGCAATTCGACATCGAGATCGACCGGGTCAAGACGCAAACGCTGCACGTCACCACCGACCAGATCTTCCAGACATTGTCGGCCTTCATGGGCGGCGCCTACGTCAACCAGTTCAACAAGTTCGGCCGCACCTTCCAAGTCTACGCCCAGGCCGACTCGCAGTTCCGCGTCACCACGCGCGACATCGCGAACCTGATGGTGCGCAACTCGAACGGGGACATGATTCCGATCGGTACGGTGGCAAAGATCACGCCGGCGGTCGGCCCGCCCTTGATCAGTCTCTACAACCTCTATCCGTCCTCGACGGTCATCGGCCTGCCGGCCACCGGCTACAGCTCGGGCCAGTCGATGCAACTGATGGAGCAGATCGCGGACAGGACGCTGCCGCGCGGCACCGGCTATGAATGGACGGCGATGTCGTACCAGGAAAAGGTGGTCGGCGGGCAGATCTACTTCGCTTTCGCGCTGGCGCTGCTGCTGGTTTATCTCGTGCTCGCCGGCCAGTATGAGAGCTGGTACGCGCCGATCTCCGTCATCCTGGCGGTGCCGCTGTCGCTGCTCGGTCCGATGGCGGTGCTCAACATCCTGCGCATCGAGAACAACCTCTACACCCAGATCGGCATTATCCTGCTGATTGCGCTGTCGGCCAAGAACGCCATTCTCATCGTCGAAGTGGCGCTGGAGCTGCATGTGCGCGACGGCAAGCCGCTGCTGGAATCCGCCGTCAACGCGGCGCGGGCGCGGTTCCGGCCGATCCTGATGACGTCGTTCGCCTTCATCCTCGGCGTGCTGCCGCTGGTGCTCGCCACCGGCGCCGGCGCCAATGCGCGAAAGTCGATCGGCATCACCGTGTTCTCGGGCATGCTCGCCTCGACCTGTTTTGCGGTGCTATTCGTGCCGACGTTCTTTGTCGTGATCCAGCGCTTTGAGAACTGGCGCGCGGAGCGCAGCGGCAAGAAGGTTGGCGTGCAGAAGATGCCGGAAGCGGGCGCGCCGACGCATTAGCGCTCTCGCGCGCCATCGTCCGCCAACTCGCAAGCTGTCTCACCCGGAGACAAAATACGACAACCACGCTTACGCAATTGCATGGAAGCGTTCGCGCATCTCAAAATTGTGAACGGGAAAATTGTTTGGCCGACAGGCGATTTCCGGTTCTGTGCTAGGTTTCGTGCGCACGCATCAGGCGCGCATATGGGGCGGAAACCACTCGTTGCGGGAG
Source organism: Bradyrhizobium lablabi (assembly GCF_018129385.1). Lineage (GTDB taxonomy): Bacteria > Pseudomonadota > Alphaproteobacteria > Rhizobiales > Xanthobacteraceae > Bradyrhizobium > Bradyrhizobium lablabi_C. The sequence continues at coordinate 60,497 of NZ_JAFCLN010000015.1, read as the reverse complement.
CATTCAATGTCGGATCTAGTCGCGATTGTGTATCCATCCGAAGCCAAGGCAGAAGAAGTTCGGCAGAAAATCCTCAAGCTCCAGAAAGAATATCTGATCGCGATCAGTGACGCCGTGATCGCGGTCAAGACCGGCGAGACGGTAAAACTCAATCAACTCGTGAACACCACCATGGCGGGCGCCGCGGGCGGAAGCTTCTGGGGTCTGCTTTTCGGCCTGGTGTTCCTCAATCCTCTGATCGGCGTCGCCATTGGTGCCGGCGCCGGCGCATTGGGCGGCGCGCTGACCGATTTCGGCATCAGGGATCAATTCATGAAAGATCTCTCCTCGAAGGTGAAATCGGGAGACGCGGTCCTGTTCCTGCTGATCCGGAGCATGACGGCGGACAAGGTCCTCAACGAGATCAAGGATGCGGGCGGGACGGTCCTGAGGACCTCGCTCGATGAAAAGAAAGAGCAGCATCTGCGCGACACCCTCGCAGCCGCAAGCCAGGCTAAGGCCGCCTGACAGATCGGGGCAAAGTCCAGGGTTGAGCTGAACCAACGCCGGCAACGGCAGCCGTCTACCCTGCCGCAGCGCGTCCGACCTTCTTGCGGACGATCGCGCTCAGTTGAGCGGAATCGCCTGCGCAGGAAGGTCGGCTGCGGCGCTGGGGCTGCGTTCATTCAGCCGGTCTCTCCCGGGCAGAAGAGCGAGGAGGAAATTATGCGTAAATCGTGTTTGTGGTTGCTTGCCCTTGCCGCGGCTGCGGCTTTGGTGACGACGACTGGCGGGCGCTCGCAGGCCGCGCTTGTCGGAGGACCGCTGGGCTTGCATGACGCCATCGATCAACATGGTCTCGCGGAGACTGTGCAATTCCGATGGAGAGGCCACCGTTACTGTTGGTACAGCCGCGGCTGGCGCGGCCCCGGCTGGTATCGGTGCGGCTTTAATTGGCGGCGCGGCTTTGGCTGGGGTGGCCCGGCCGGCTGGCACGGATGGCGGCATCCAGGCCGCCCGGTGGCGCGCCCGCCGCGGCCTCGACCGCCGGTGGCTCGCCCGCCCGGACCTGGGCGGCCGCCGGTAGCTCGCCCGCCCGGATCTGGCCGGCCGCCGGTGGCTCGTCCGCCCGGACCTGGCCGGCCGGGAGCGCAGCGCCCACGGCCGCCCGCGGGTCCGCCCGGAGCCGGGCGTCCCCCCGGCAGGACGTGAGGCGCGCCGGCGCATTAGCCAGTTGCCGTCGTCCCGGACAAGCGAGCGTAAGCGAGCGCTGATCCGGGACCCATACGCCGCGGCGGAAGTTGTTGGAATGCGCTGGTTGTCGACTTGTTTCGACAACGACCGCCGCGGCGTATGGGTCCCGGCGTTCGCCGGGACGACGCGTGGATAGAGCGTGACTACACCCGCACCATCCTTTTGCCGCGGTTCTCGCCCGCCAGCAGGCCGATCAGCGCTTTCGGCGTGTTCTCCAGGCCGTCGATGACGTCTTCCTGCACCTTTAATTTCCCCGACGCCACCCATGACTGCAAATCGCGCAACGCCGCGTCGCTCTCGTTCATGTAATCCATCACGATGAAACCTTGCATGATGAGGCGCTTCACCACGATCAGGCCGGGCACGCCGCGCGGGCCGTGTGCGGAGGGTGCGCCGTCATATTGCGAGATCGCGCCGCAGCAGGCGATGCGGCCGCGATTGTTCATCAGCGGCAGGCAGGCTTCCAGGATGTCGCCGCCGACATTGTCGAGATAGACGTCGATGCCTTTTGGCGCCGCCGCCCGCAGCGCCTTGAAGGTAGCGCCGTCCTTGTAATCAACCGCGGCATCGAAGCCGAGCTCGCTCGTCAGCCACTGGCACTTGTCCTTGCCGCCGGCGATGCCGATGACGCGGCATCCCTTGATCCTGGCGATCTGGCCGACAATCGAGCCGACCGATCCGGCCGCGGCCGACACCACGACGGTCTCACCTTCTTTGGGCTTGCCGACATGCAGCAGGCCGAAATAGGCCGTGAGGCCGGCAACGCCATAGACGCTGAGCAGATGCGTCATCGGCTCCAGCTTCGGCATCTTGTTGAGGTGTCTCGCCGGCACCGCCGCATAGTCCTGCCAGCCGGTGTCGCCGAACACGATGTCGCCCGGCTTCAGCTCCGGCGCTTTCGACGACACGACCTCGGCGATGCTGCCGCCTGCCATCACGGTGTTGGCCTCCACAGCGGCGCGATAGGTCGCGCCATGCATCCAGGCGCGGTTGGCGGCGTCGAGCGAGATGTAGCGCGAGCGCACCAGCGCTTCGCCGTCTTTCGGTTCCGGCACAGCACCGTTGGTGAGTTTGAAATGCTCTGGTCCAAGCTTGCCGCTCGGCTTCTCGACCAGCAGGATCTGGCGATTGACTGATGCGTTCATGGCGTTGTCTCCCCTCGGCGTGATCGTTCTTGAAGCAGTTGGCGCGCGTTGAGGCAACCAACTGCACGCATTGTGCGCTGCACGGAACGCTAGCGGCCGTGTGGCGGATTCACAACGGAAACATTTTTGCAAGGGTGCGTATCGTCGCATTCGTATTGCGTGGCTTTACAAATCTGACACACTTTGGGTTGCCGGGAGACGATGCGGAGCAACCAAAACGCTGACGGGGGTAAGAACAATGTCCAACAGGTTCACGCAGTACATCCTGTTCGCGATGGTGCTTGGCATCGTGATGGGAGCGGCGATCTTCAACTTCCTCCCCGACAGCCGCGTCGAGATCGCTTCCAGCGTCAACCTGATCGCGATGCTGTTCCTGCGCCTGATCAAGATGATCATCGCGCCGCTGGTGTTCGCAACCCTCGTCGGCGGTATCGCCCACATGGGCACCGGTTCGAAACTCGGCCGCGTCTTTGCGAAAACGCTGGGCTGGTTCGTTTCCGCCTCCTTCATCTCGCTGCTGCTCGGCCTCGTCATGGTCAACCTGCTACAGCCCGGCGCCAATTTCCCCGGCACGCTGCCGGAGAGGGGGCAGTCCACGGGCTTGCCGGTGTCGGCGTTCTCGCTCGAGAAATTCCTCGTCCACCTGATCCCGACCTCGATTGCGGATGCGATGGCGCAGAACGAGATCCTGCAGATCGTGGTGTTCGCCGTGTTCTTTGCCGTGGCGCTCGGCGCCATGCCGGAACGGTCGAAAGCGATCATGGGGCTGATCGACGATCTCGCGCATATCATGCTGAAGATCACCGGCTATGTGATGCTGTTCGCGCCGGTCGCGGTGTGGGCGGCGATCACCGCCACGGTCGCGAAGAACGGCCTCGGCGTGCTGTGGAAGCTCATCGTGTTCATGGGCGGCTTCTATCTGGCGCTGGCGCTCCTGTGGGTCATCCTGATCGCGGTCGGTTTCATCGTGATCGGCCCGCGCTACAGCCATCTCCTGAAGCTGATGCGCGAACCTTTGATGCTCGCATTCTCGACCGCGAGCTCGGAGGCCGCCTATCCCAAGACGCTGGAGGGCCTGAATCGCTTCGGCGCCTCCTCGCGGATCTCCAGCTTCGTGCTGCCGCTCGGCTATTCCTTCAATCTCGACGGCACGATGATGTACTGCACCTTTGCCGCCGTCTTCATCGCGCAGACCTATCACATCGACATGCCGCTCGCGACGCAGCTCGCCATGCTGGCGACGCTGATGATCACCTCCAAGGGCGTTGCCGGCGTGCCGCGCGCCTCGCTGGTGGTGATCGCCTCGACGCTGTCGCAGTTCGGCATTCCCGAGGCGGGTCTGTTGATGATCATGGGCATCGACACCTTCCTCGACATGGGACGCTCCGCTACCAACGTGATCGGCAACTCGCTGGCGACCGCCGTGGTGGCGAAGTGGGAAGGCGAGCTCAAGGCCGAGCACGAGCTCGGGCCCGACGATATCGTTCCCGGCGACACCGTGCCCGGCGATCCCATTCCGGCTTGATGGGAGCAATCCATGACCCGCATGCTTCTCATGGCGGCGGGCGTCCTGATGCTGGCAGCGCAGCTACCGGCAACAGTCGCGTCCGCCCAGACGGCGAGCGAAGGGCTTAGCCCGACGCTCGCCAATATCAAGAAGAGCCACGTCGTGCGGCTCGGCTATCGCGAGAGCTCGCCGCCGTTCTCGTTCCTCGATCACTCCAACCGGCCGATCGGCTACAGTCTGGAACTCTGTGAGGCGATCGTCGAGGAGATCGGCACCGAGGTCGACGACGGCAATCTCATGGTCGAATACGTCAAGGTGACGTCCGACGACCGCATCCAGGCGGTGCTGGACAACAAGATCGATCTGGAGTGCGGCTCGACCACCGCCAATGCCGAGCGCGGCAAGCGCGTGGCGTTCTCGCCGCTGATGTTCGTCGCCGGCACCAAGCTGATGGTGCCGAAAGCTTCCAACGTTTCCGCGGTGACGGACATGAAAGGCAAGACCGTGGTCGTGACCAAGGGCACGACCAACGAGCAGGCCATGCATGTCGCCGACAAGAAGTTTTCGCTTGGCCTCAACATCGTCACTTCGCCCGACCACGAGCAGTCCTATCAGACGCTGGTGGACGGTAAGGCCGACGCGTTCGCAACCGACGACATCCTGCTCTACGGCCTGATCGCGCGGCACAAGGCGCAGGCGCAATTCAAGGTGGTCGGCGACTACCTGTCCTACGACCCCTACGGCATCATGTTCCGCAAGGGTGAACCGCAACTCACGGCCGTGGTCGAGCGCACCTTCCGCAAGCTGGGCTCGGGACGTGACCTGATCCCGCTCTACAACAAATGGTTCGTGTCGCGGCTGCCGACCGGCGAAAAGCTCGGGGTGGCGATCTCGCCGCAGCTCGAGGAAGCCTTCAGGGCGATGGACGATTCACCCGGCGGCAATAATTAGAGTTAATCTGAAAAAAGATTGCGCGCGCATGGCAACTATTCCGTGCCGCGGGGCGCGGGAAATTTTGTCCAATTCACACGGCTTGCGGCAATTTATTTCTGCCTGCGCATTGGATTCGGCAAGTTAATTGCGTGACGCCGATCACGCCGCCTCGAACCTTATGGCCTTATAAACCGACTGCCATTGTGCGCTCTTCCCGGCGCACCAGATGAGGTTGACTAACGCTCCAATCGACGCGATGTACACGTCAATTCGCCTTCATTTGCAGGGTTTTCCTGCCTCAAGGGCCGGACCGTCTGCAAGACAATCGAAACATTCCACGTCCTGACCATTCGGAAAACGAAAACACATGAGCGCGTTCTACCGAGAGAAGGTTCTTTCCGTTCAGCACTGGACCGACACCCTCTTCAGCTTCCGGGCCACCCGCGATGCCGGCTTCCGTTTCCAGAACGGGCAGTTCGCCATGATCGGCCTCGAGGTCGAGGGCCGGCCGTTGCTGCGCGCCTACAGCATGGCGAGCGCCAATCACGAGGAAGAGCTCGAGTTCTTCTCGATCAAGGTGGCCGACGGCCCGCTCACCTCAAAGCTACAAAAGATCCGCGAGGGCGACACCATCCTGGTCGGCCGCAAGGCGACGGGCACGCTCGTCACCGACAATCTGCTGCCGGGCAAGCGTTTGCTGCTGCTCTCGACCGGCACGGGGCTTGCGCCGTTCGCGAGCCTGATCAAGGATCCCGACGTCTACGAGCGGTTCGAATCCATCGTGCTGGTTCATGGCTGCCGCCAGGTTTCCGAACTCGCTTACGGTGAAGAACTCGTCGCGAAGCTGCGCGACGACGAATTGTTCGGACCGCTGTTGCAGGAAAAACTGCTCTATTATCCGACCGTGACGCGCGAGCCGTTCCGAAACCGCGGCCGCATCACCGACCTCATCACCTCCAACCAGCTCTTCGACGACCTGCATCAGGGCCCGCTCGACATCGAAACCGACCGCATCATGATGTGCGGCAGCCCGGCGATGCTGGAAGATCTGAAGCAGCTTTTCGAAACGCGCAGCTTCGCCGAAGGCGCCAACCACAAGCCGGGTCACTTCGTGATCGAGAAGGCGTTCGTCGAGCGCTGATCGCTCGCTCTCTCCCCATCGTCATTCCGGGATGCCCCCTCTTGGGCGCAGGCCCGGAATCCATAACCACGATCGGGAGTATGGATTCCGGGCTCGCGCTGCGCGCGCCCCGGAATGACGAGGGGATAGTGCCGCTTCTCAGCCCCCTGATATAAACTCTCCCAACGCCGCGCGATCTCTCGACGCGGCGAGGGAGGAACCCGTGCCCGCATCCGACGCCAACTCCGCCACCAAAACCGCCTTCGTGTTCGCCGGCGGCGGCAGCTTTGGCGCGATCCAGGTCGGCATGCTCCAGTCGCTGGCCGGTCACGGCGTTTGCGCCGACATGGTGGTGGGCTCCAGCGTCGGCGCGCTGAACGGGACGTTCTATGCCAGCGATCCCACTCCCAAAGGCGTCGACCGGCTTGCCGCGATCTGGCGCGGGCTCACGCGGCACGACGTGTTTCCGATCAGTTGGAAAACCATGCTGGGTTTTCTGTGGCGGCGGGATTTCCTGATCCCGCATGACGGCGTGCGCAAATTGGTCGACGACCATATCCCGTTTCGCAATCTCGAGGATGCGCCGCTTCCCGTGCATATCGTGGCGACCGACATCATCACCGGCGATGCCGTTGTGATGTCGGAAGGCTCGACCGCCGCGGCCATCCTGGCCTCGACCTCGATCCCCGGCGCGTTCTCGCCCATCCGCTACAGGGATCGGTTCCTCGCCGACGGGGCGATCTCCAGCAACACCCCGGTCCGGGTTGCCGTGAGGAAGGGCGCCAGGCGGCTGATCGTGCTGCCGACCGGACATGCCTGCGCCAACGACGATCCGCCGGTCGGAGCGGTCGCCAATGCGCTGCATGCGCTGACGCTGCTGATCGCGCGGCAACTCGTCAACGAGCTCGAAAACCTCGGCCCCGACGTCGAATATTACGTGGTGCCGCCGCTATGCCCGCTGGTCGGCTCGCCCTACGATTTTTCGCGGACCGACGATCACATCAGTCGCGCCGTTCAGGTCACGGACGAATGGCTGGCCCAGGGCGGCCTGGAGAAACGCGAAATCCCGCACGAGTTACGGCCCCACGAGCATTAGAGCATGATCCGGAAAAGTGGGTACCGGTTTTCCGAAAAGATCATGCTCAAACAAAAAGATAGAGTGGGGTAACGATTCGAAGAAAAGTCATCCCGCTCTAGGTCTGGGTCGGGTTACGTTGCACCGCAAAAGAGCGCGCGCCCTCGCACTATCCGCCGATTGATTGTTCCTGGGCGGAAACGTTAGCCTGTGCCCGTACGTACACATCCTTGTCATATCCACGATCCCCCAAGCCGGATATCCTCACCAAGCGTTTGGGAGCGCCTTAATCCAGACTGCGGTTCGAAAAAATTCGGCGGAATTTGCCCGAGGGTCACATGGAAACGCTGCTGCTTCCGTTCTCGCCACGCTACATCATCCTGACGATCTGCGCCGTGGTCACGGCGCTGCTGATCGCGATCGGAATTGTCGATCACAGCATCAAGGTCTGGGAAATTCTCGCGATCCCGATTGTGATCTTTGGCGCCCTGACCCTCCTCGGCATCCGCGACCTCACTCAGAAGGGCCACGCGGTGTTGCGCAACTATCCGATTTCGGCGCACATCCGTTTCCTGCTCGAAGAGATCCGCCCCGAGATGCGGCAGTATTTCTTCGAGAGCGAGAAGGACGGCATGCCGTTCTCCCGCGATACCCGCGCGCTGGTCTATCAGCGCGCCAAGATGCAGCTCGACAAACGGCCGTTCGGCACCCAGGAGGACGTCTACAGGGAAGGCTACGAATGGATGCATCATTCGGTCTCCCCCAAGGTCAGCACGGGTGAGAAATTCCGCATCACCGTCGGCGGCCCCGATTGCGCCAAACCCTATTCGGCCTCGGTCTTCAACATTTCGGCGATGAGCTTTGGCGCACTCAGCCCGCAGGCCGTGCGTGCGCTCAATGCCGGTGCAAAGCGGGGCGAATTCGCCCATGACACCGGCGAGGGCGGCGTCAGCCCCTACCACCGCGAAAACGGCGGCGACATCATCTGGGAGATCGGCTCCGGCTATTTCGGCTGCCGCAACCGCGACGGCAGCTTCAATCCCGAATTGTTCGCCAAGGTCGCCTCCGACGACCAGATCAAGATGGTCGAGCTGAAGATCAGCCAGGGCGCCAAGCCCGGTCATGGTGGCGTGCTGCCGGCGGCGAAAGTGTCGGAAGAAATCTCCATGATCCGCGGTGTGCCGATGGGCGAGGACTGCATTTCGCCCGCGACGCACCGCGCGTTCTCGACGCCGGTCGAGATGATGAAATTCATCGCCGAGATGCGCCGGCTGTCCGGCGGCAAGCCGGCCGGCTTCAAGATGTGCATCGGCCATCCCTGGGAATTCCTGGCGATCTGCAAGGCGATGCTGGAGACCGGCATCTATCCCGACTTCATCGTGGTTGACGGCAATGAAGGCGGCACTGGCGCTGCGCCGCTGGAATTCATGGATCATCTGGGCATGCCGATGCGTGAGGGCGTCAGCTTCGTCCACAACGCGCTGATCGGCATTAACGCGCGCGACCGCATCAAGATCGGCGCGGCCGGCAAGATCGCCACCGCCTTCGACATGGCGCGCGCAATGGCGATCGGCGCCGACTGGTGCAACTCCGCGCGTGGGTTCATGTTCGCGCTCGGCTGCATCCAGTCGCTGTCATGCCATACCGACCGCTGCCCGACCGGTGTCAGCACCCAGGATCCTTCGCGAGCCCGCGCACTCTGGGTGCCGCACAAGATCGAGCGGGTCTACAATTATCACCATGCCACGCTGCACGCGCTGTCGGAACTGCTCGGCGCCGCCGGCCTCGAGCATCCGAGCCAGTTGCGGCCGATCCACTTCTCGAAGCGGACCTCGAGCACGGAAGTCTGGTCGTTCGCAAAGCTCTATCCGCCGCTGCGCCCGGGCGAACTGCTCGAGGGCACCAATGACCCGCGCTTTCGCGACGGCTGGGCGATGGCACGCGCGGATTCGTTTCAGCCCGCGGATGAGGTTGGCCGTGGTGGCGGCTTGATCGCGGCGGAGTAGCGGGCTGTCGTCAGGTCTCCTCCGGCGGCTTGATGTGGCGGAAGGAGAATAACAGCGCGAGGTCGTAGGCGATCTTCAGCGCGCCGCATACGACCAGCGGCAAGCCGGCAAAGCTCGTCGTCAGCAGTGCGCCGGCAATCGCCGGGCTGATGGCGGAGGCAAGGCTGCGCGGCACGGCGGTGACGCCGGCGGCCGCCGGCCGTTCCGCCGGGGTCACGACCGCCATCACGTAGGAGGTGCGGGTCGGCACGTCCATTTGCGACAGTGCCGAGCGCAGCAGCAACAGGCCGAGCGCCAGATAGAGGTTCGGCGCAAACGCCGCCAGGATCAGGAACACGCTGGAAGGGATATGGGTGAACACCATGGTGTTCACGAGCCCGATCCGTTTGGCGAGCCAGGCCGCGACCGGATAAGAGAAAGCGCTGAGCGTGCTGGCCCAGAAGAAAAACACGCCGGCCGCGGAAAGCGACAGATCGAAGCGCTGAAACAGCCAGAGCAGCAGCAGCGATTGCGGGACGAAGCCGCCGGCAAAGGCGTCGATGGAAAACAGCGCGGCGAGCTTGTAGACCGTGCCCCGCGACGGCCCGAGCGGTGCGTGCGCGGCCTCACCCTCGGCGCGGGCGTGCGGAACTTTCCGGTAAAGCGCGGCGCAGATGATGCCGAGCGCAGCATAGGCATAGAACATCAGCCGGAACGCCGCGAGCTGGGTCGTGCCGGCGGATACGAGAAAGTCCGGCAGCGATGCCGCGAGCGAGCCTGCCGCGGCCGCCAGCGCGCCGATCAGGCTGTAGCGCGCGAACACCTGCGTGCGCCGCTCAGCGGCCGCGCTGCGCGCCAGCACCGAATGCTCCAGCGGGACGAGAACGCCGAGATCGCCGCCGGACGGGTTGATCGTGCCGATGAAGGCGACCAGCGCGATCAGCAGGAAATGCTCGACATGAGGAAATGCGAGGCCGGTGAGCGCGGTGAGGGCCGCGCCCGCCATCATGAGGGCGCGAAGGTCGAAGCGCGGTGCGATCCAGCCGACGATCAGGGTGAGCAGCGCCGTTCCCAGCAGCGAGGCGGTGGCGATGATGCCGACGGCGATTGCGTCAAAGCCGAGCGCCGTCATGTAGGCCGGCAGGATGATGATGGCAAAACCGTCGCCGAACCCGCGCAGGCCGCGCGCAGTGTAGAGCAGAGGGATGAGGGAATCCTCCTGCGGCGATAGAGGTGCGATGGAATGGCCGGTCACTACGATTTTCCCTTCCTGCGCAGATCGTGTTCGCCGGCATCCGGCATCTCTGCATCCATTCCCATCAGTTGCAGCGCCAGCGCAAAGCCTGCGCTGACTTGTGCCGGGTCACCGTAGAAAACGATAGTCGATCCGGCGGCGGCCGGCTTCGGATGGCTCGTGTCGTCGCTTTCAGATGTGATTTGAGGCTGATTTCGCTTGTCCATGCGCCACCTCCCTCAGCTTCGCGCCTGGAAGGCGGGCACGAGGCCCGATGCCGAAACGATCAGCGACGCGCCGACCAGCAGGACCAGGATCAGCACCGTCTTGCGAAAGATTTCGTCGTTGATCGTTCCGTACAACTTGAAGCCGATCCATATGCCGGCGACCATGAACGGAAGGCCGATGCCGTAAAGCTTCAAGGTTTCGGCCGTGTACGATCCCGCGATGAGTTGCGAGATCGAGATGATAACGAATGCCGCAAACAGCGCCGGTTGAAACACCGAGCGTTGCTTGTCCCGTGACCATCCGCGCCACTGGCAGGAGATGGTCGAGATGATCCCGCCGAGTCCGGTGAGGCCTCCGAGCAAGCCGTTCGATATGCCGATGGCAATGTCGGCCGGTGCGGCGATCTTCATCGGCTTCACGGGCGGGCGTAAGAGGCTATAAGTTGCGTAGAGCACGAGCAGCACGCCGACCCCGCAACGCAGATAGGTCGGATTGATGTGGGTCAGCAGCACCACCCCGATCGGGATTCCGATCGCTGTACCCAGCGTGAGCGGCCAAATGCTTTGCCAGCTCAACTCATGACGCAGTTTTGCAATGCCGTAACCCTGCGTGAGCAGGCCGTATCCGGCAATCAGGGCGGCGGTCTGGATCGGCGTGATGATGTGCAGCCATATGCCTGATACGACGATGCCCATCGCGAATCCGGAGAAGCCGCTGACAAAGCCGCCGAGAAATGTCGCTAAGACAAAAAGAACGAAGAGGTTTCCATCCATGATGCTCGCTCCACAGGAAAGCGAGCAGCGCTTGCATGGGGTCACCCACTTCACGGGGAGGCTGCGACGTCCCCGGCAACACCCTATCGGTTTTGGTTGCGCCTTGGCAACGGGGCCGCGGAACAAATCCGACTCGATCGATTTCCGATTTTCAGAATTTTACTTGACGGCGACCCCAAATCAGCGGTATAGCGGCTTCGTCCCGACCCGGGTACGAGGGGCGTTTCGCGATCGTCACAAGCGCGGGACGGGATGCGGTGGACGCGGATGCGCCTTTGACGAATGGCGCCAGACGCGTACGGCGAAGTCGTGTGGATCTGACGCCGCGATGCTGGCGTCAAGCTTGCGGGAGGTGTCCTGCGGGTGACGGTGACAACAAGCCCGCTCCGCCGGGATGAGCACGAAGTAAGCCGTAAAGCCATTGCGCAGGGGATGTCGGAATGCCTCCGCTCACCTGTATGCTCGTGTGCGCCTTTTTTTGCTTGCGCATCAGGCGCACGAGACCTCGGGTGCAGCGTGCACCCGGCATTCCCTGCGCCCTCTGTTTAGAGGCGCGAAAGAATTTGGATAGCTCGGACACCGGATGTCGCGAGAACGCGAACCTATATCCGCCGTCATTGCGAGGAGCGAAGCGACGAAGCAATCCAGCTTCCGTTGCGGCAAAGCTGGATTGCTTCGCTTCGCTCGCAATGACGGCCAGGACGACTGAAAAACTAAAACTCCCCGTGCAGCCGTCCCGAGAACACATGCACCGGGCCGCGATCCGCGTTGTACGCGGGATTGGTGATGAACTGATAATCCCCCGTCAGCCAGATGCCCTTGCTGAGCGCGTAGGAATAGTAGGTCTCCAGGATGCGCTCGCGCCGGTAATTGAGCGCGCCGTCGCCGATCAGCGGGCCGAGGCCGCCGGCCGCAATGAAGTCGCGGTGGTCGCGCGAGATCGCGTTGATGGCGCCGGCGATGCCGATCGTGTCGTCGGGCCGGCCCCACCGCGCGCCCTTGAGCGAAGTGCCCAGCGACAGCGAGGCGTCGATGTCGGTGAAGGCCATGATCTCGGTCTTGCCGTCGTTCCAGCTCCAGCGGGCGAATACGCCGAGATCGTCGGCGATCGCCTGTTCGAGATTAATGACATAGCCGTATTTGATGCGGCCGCGGCGGGTCAGGGCGATGTCGACGCCGAACGCCGGATTATCCAGCGTCTCGCGATAGCTGCCGGAATTGGCGCTGTTGAACCAGCCGATGGTGCGCAGCTTGCCGGGCTGCGAGAACAGTTGGTAGCGCGTCTCGAACTCCAGCGCGTAGGTGCCGCGCTCGGGTATCCTGGTGTCAAAACTGTTGACGTTGGAAACCGCCGGTATCAGGAAATAGCCGCCGCGCAGCGCCCAGTTCTTGGTGTTGAATTCCGCGGTCGCGCCATAGGTCAGGCCGACCTTGTCGGCAGCATAGTCGAAGGCGCCCGGCGCCCAGATCGACCAGTTGATGAAATCCCTGCGCGTGTCCTTGGCATAGGCGTTGCCGTCGAAAATATCCATGACGGGGAATTTGCCGACCTGCACCGTCAGGCGGTTGACGTCGACCTTGCCGGCGAGCTGCGTGCCGCTGCTCGCCAGTTCTTCCTGCCCGCCACCGAAGCCGAAGGTGTGGCGGTAGAACAGGCGCGAGGCGTTGTAATGCGGATAGGGGAAGTTGGACTTCTGCGCTTCGCCGTTGGTGAAGCCGGCAACGCCGACGGTGTCGTTGAGGCCAAAGCCCTGGAGCAGTTCGGGATTGTAATAGACCTCGCCGCCTTCCCACAGCCGCATGTTGAGGAACAGGCTGTTGCTCCAGGTCGCTTGCGCCTGCCGCGCCGGCGTCAGGCTGTTCTCGCCGGAGTAGGGTGCGCGGAAGGCCGGGTAGCCCTGCGGCAGGTAGGTGGTTTGGCCGTGGATTTCCCAACGCGGAGATTCGGGGTCGGTGATGTCCCTGGTCTGCGTCCAGGTCGGCGCGCTCGGCCAGTCGACCTTGCGGTTCAGCCCGATGCGGATCTGCTGGAAATCGAGCGAGGAGGAATGCTGCGCGCCTTGCGGAAAGCCGATATCGGCGTGCTGGAACTGGCTGTAGAGATATTCCAGCCGCACACTCCAATGCGGCGCAAAGCCATATTCGATGCCGGCGCCGGCAGCCCAGCCCGGCCGCACGTTGATGATCTTCTCGTCGCTGCCGGCGGCCGGCGTGTTGATGAAGCGCTCGCCGGCGAATGCAAAGCCGCCGGTGACGTAGAACAGCCAGTTGCCGGGGGCATAGCCGAGGCGGCCGCGCACGGTGCCGACATAGTCCAGCGAGTGGAAGACATCGGAGTTGGGCGAGACCAGCCGCGAGATGATCGAGTTCGAGGGGAGGTAATTCGGAAAGGTCAGATCGGCCTCGACGCCAAGCAGCAGCCCCGATGGCGCGCGCCAATTGTAGCCGCCCTGAACGCCGCCGATCACGCCACTGAAAATGCTGTCATTGACCGCGGCAGAGGGGACGGGGTCCGATAGCACCGCATTCGACGAGCCGCGGCTGTAGCCGGTGTGGCCGCCGATATAGAACCCGGTCCAGTCGAACAGGGGATGCGAATACGGCGCCTTGACCGGCAGCTTGATATCAGCGGCGCGCACGGGCGCATCCGCTCCGAACGCGCCGAGCGCGATGCCCGCGAGCAGGCATTTCCTGTATCGGCTGGTCCCGATCATCCCCAACGATGCTTCCACCACGCGCACCCCAACACATCCGATTTGCCGGCACGCTGTCATCAGGCAACACGCGTCCGGCGTCGTGTCTTGGGGCGCTGTTGCCGAATCTCCGCAGAACGAGAGTCGACAGAAGGCGCAATTCTTCCCAAGTCCGACATAAAGTTCTTATTGCGATTAATTCGCAATAGCAACTGGGGTCGATATCTCGGGAGCAGAAGGCCAGCGGGATGTGACGGCTGTGCAACAGGTGCTGCGACAAAAAGTGACCCGCCCAGGGGGACAACTGGGCGGGTCGGGTACGACACGGGGTGGATGAGGCGCCCGTGCCGGACGGAGCTCAAGACCACTTCGAATCAAAGCGTTCTCAAGCGAAGTGGGCACCGGTTCGCGTGAAGAAAACGCGTCAAACAAAATGTCGATTGGATCAGTAGTTGCAGACGCGGACGCTGCCGACGTAGTGGCCGAACGCGTTGTAACGGGGAGCCCAGCCGCAGCGGCGATAGCCGTAGTAATAGCCGTCATTGGCGGCAGAGGCGGCGACGGCGGTACCGACGATCGCGGCACCGACGATGGCAGGTCCGACCCACTTAGGACCGGCATGGGCTTGGGTCGAGGTGGAAGCGAGCGCGCCCGTGACGGCAACGGCAGTAAGAGCAAGAGCGGCAAGCTTGGTCTTGAGCGACATGGAAAACTCCATCCTGTTGAGGGCGGGACCGGAATGGCCCGCATGCCCCTTGGACGGAGGCTCCGCGAAAGCGGTTCGAAACGCGCTGGGGCGTCTAAGGAAGTTGATAATTAGAGAGATAATCCAATCACTTGGATGCTGCGCCGGGCCCGGCGGCGAGCCTCTTCACGTCGAAGTTATCGACATCGGTGAGCAGTTCGCAGAAGGCGCGGGCGCCGTGCTCGATCAGCCGCTCGCCCTTCTCTGCGGAAGCCTGCGTTGCGTCGCCGACCGCGCCGCTCGGATGCAGATCCTGCGCTTGCCAGGCGAACGGCGCCGGCCGCTGCGTCGACAGCCAGCGAAAATCCCTTTCCATCGCGATCGCGCTGGAGCGGAAATTGGCGATCGCTTCTGCGCGCACCTGCTCGCGGTAGCGCGCCAGCATGATCGAGGTTTCGACCGCGCCGCCATGAATGCCGTGGCGCAATTCCTCCGCGGAAAACAATCCGTCCGGTGCGCCGAAGCGCGACCAGCTTGTCGTCACCGCCAGCATGCCGTGTTGTGCGCGCAAATCCTGTGCGACCAGCATCATCGCGGCGCTGTTGCCGCCATGGCTGGTCACGATCACGATCTTCCGCAAGCCTGCGCGCGCAACGCTTTCGCCGAGCGCCATCCATCTCCTCAGCGCGGCCTCGGTGGACAGTGTTTGCGTGCCCGGAAAATCCGTATGCTCGGTCGAAATGCCGACCGGTTGCACCGGCAGGAAGGTGGCGGGAACGGTGGCCGGCAATATCTCGCGCACGCGCGCCAGATAAGCCTGCGCAATCATGACGTCGGTCTCAAACGGCAGATGCGGGCCATGTTGCTCGGTCGCCGCCAACGGCAGCACCGCAATCCACCGCGCCGCATCGGCGGCCGGGACATCTGGCCAATGGATGTCGGCCCAGTCGCGGGGAGGGACGCTCGGGATCATCGCGGCAAGCGTTTCATTGAACGAATTTGCAAGGTAATCTCGCGGCTCATCTCGGGAACGCATTCGCGCGTTCCGTCATCTTCCATCATGGGCCAGAACGAGCGACGGAGTCCAACCATGAACCCGGCCTTTTTGCCGCGAGCGTTAACCGTAGCCCTCATGGCCTTCGCGGCCGTTGTGCCGGCGCGCGGGCAGACGCTGGACAAGGTTTCGTTCGGAACCAACTGGGTGCCGCAAGCCGAGCATGGCGGCTTCTATCAGGCGGTTGTCGATGGCACCTACAGGAAATACGGCCTCGACGTCACCATCGTGCCGGGCGGTCCCAACACCAACAACCGGACGCTGCTGATCGCCGGCAAGCTCGATTTCTATATGACGGCGAATACGCTGCAATCCTTCGATGCGGTCACCAACAACGTGCCGGTGACGGCAGTCGCCGCCATGTTCCAGAAGGATCCGCTGGTGATGCTGACGCATCCGGAGGTCAAGATCGCAAAGCTCGAGGACTTGAAACCGCTGACGCTGTTCGTCGGAAAAGAGGGAATGGCAAGCTATTTCCAGTGGCTGAAGTCTGAATACAAATTCGACGAGAAGAAAGTTCGGCCCTACACGTTCAACGCGCAACCGTTCCTCGCCAACAAGCAAAGCGCGATGCAGGGCTATGTCACCTCAGAGCCGTACGCAATTGAAAAAGCGGCCGGCTTCAAGCCGAACGTGATCCTGCTCGCCGATTACGGATTTACCGCTTACTCGACCCTGATCGAGACGCGGCTGGAGATCATCGACAAGAAGCCGGACCTCGTGCAGCGCTTCGTCGATGCCTCCATTATCGGCTGGTACAATTATCTCTACGGCGACAACAATGCGGCCAATGCCGACATCAAGAAGCTCAACCCGGAAATGACCGACGAATTGCTCGCCTATTCCGTCGCCAAGATGAAGGAGCACGGCATCGTCGATTCCGGCGACACGCTGAAGGACGGCATCGGTGCGATGAGCGATGCGCGGGTCGCAAGCTTCTTCGACAAGATGGTGCGGGCAGGTGTCGTGAAGCGCGATATCGATTTCCGCAAGGCCTACACGCTGCGCTTCGTCAACAAGGGCATCGGTCTCGATCTGCGGCCGAAGAACTGACGTCATGGCTCCTGCTGCCGCCCCTGATGTTGAAGCCGGCATGGCCGTGCGGCTGCGCGGCGTCACGAAGACCTATGACAGTGGCGTGACGGCGCTGGGGCCGCTCGATCTGGACGTTGCTCGCGGCGAATTCATCTCGCTGCTCGGGCCATCCGGCTGCGGCAAGTCGACGGCGCTGCGGCTGATCGCGGGCCTCGCCGCGCCGAGTTCGGGCACGGTCGAGGTTGCGCGCTCCTCCGCGGAAGCGCGTGGGACACATTCCATCGGCTTCGTGTTTCAGGAGCCGACGCTGATGCCGTGGGCCAATGTGTGGGAGAACGTCCGCCTGCCGCTGAAGCTTGCGCATATGCCGGTTGCGGACGCCGACGAGCGCATTGGCAAGGCGCTGGCGCAAGTTGGCCTGTCGGAATTCGTGCAAAGCTATCCGCGCGAATTGTCCGGCGGCATGAAGATGCGGGTGTCGCTGGCGCGCGCGCTGGTCACCGATCCCGACATCCTCTTGATGGACGAGCCGTTCGCGGCGCTCGACGAGATCACCCGCTTTCGCCTCAACAACGATTTGCTGGCACTGTGGCGCAACCTTGGCAAGACCGTCATCTTCGTCACCCA
Organism: Bradyrhizobium lablabi; assembly: GCF_018129385.1. GTDB lineage: Bacteria > Pseudomonadota > Alphaproteobacteria > Rhizobiales > Xanthobacteraceae > Bradyrhizobium > Bradyrhizobium lablabi_C. Next base: position 43,170 of record NZ_JAFCLN010000015.1, on the reverse strand, counting down.
TTCGGTGTTCGAGTCGGTCTATCTGTCGCAGCGCGTCGTTGTCATGACGGCGCGGCCGGGCCGCATCGGCAGCGAATTCCGTATCGATGCGGGCGAGCCGCGCGGCGAGGAGTTTCGCACCTCCGCCGACTATGCCGGCTTTTGCCGCACCGTCTCGAACGCGCTGGCGCCTTCCTATGAAGGAAGGGTCGGCGCATGAGTGCCGCGCCGGCAAGATCTGGTGCTGGTAGTGGGCAGGCTCCCCGCGCGATGCGCCTTGTGCTGCCCATCGTCGTGCTGGCGGCAGGCCTTGGCCTCTGGGAATTCGTCGTCCGCTTCTATGACATCCAGCCTTATGTGCTGCCGGCGCCGTCGCTGATTTTCAGGACGCTGATCGAGGACTGGGGCATCCTGTCGGCGTCCCTGGCGACGACGCTGATCACAACGCTGGAAGGCTTTGTTGCGGCCGCGATCGGCGGCATCGCGCTGGCGCTGCTGTTCAACCAGTCGAAACTGCTGGAATATTCGCTGTTTCCCTATGCGGTGGTGCTACAGGTGACGCCGGTGATCGCAATCGCGCCGCTGCTGCTGATTTATCTGCCGCAGGAGGCGGCTGTGGTGGTCTGCGCCTGGATCGTTGCATTTTTCCCGGTGCTGTCGAACACCACGCTCGGCCTGAACTCGGTCGATCGCAATCTGGCGGGGCTGTTTCAGCTCTACCAGGCCTCGCCCTTGCAGACGCTGTGCTATCTGAAACTGCCGTCGGCATTGCCCTATATTCTCGGTGGATTGCGGATCGCCGGCGGGCTGTCGCTGATCGGCGCCGTGGTCGCCGAGATCGCCGCAGGCTCGGCCGGCGCCGGCTCCGGGCTTGCTTACCGGATCGCGGAGTCCGGCTACCGTCTCAACATACCCCGCATGTTCGCCGCGTTGCTTTTGCTGTCGGTGGCCGGGATTGTCATCTATGGGTTGCTGGCGCTAGTTTCGCACCTCGTTTTGCGGCGCTGGCACGAGAGTGCGCTTGGAAAGGAAAGCTGATGGCCGGAAATATCTCTTCTGAAAAGATCGATCTGCTGATTTACGGACCGATCCGGCCGATCCTGGAAAACGGCTTCCCCGACCAGTATGTGCTGCACAAGGCCGAGAACCGGGCCGACCTCGAGCGGCTGAGCCCGGACGTGGTGGCCAAGCTGCGCGGCATGGCGGTGACCTATCACACCGTACCGGCCGACAAGACCGCGCTGGCACAATTTCCGAAACTCGAAATTGTTGCCAGCTTCGGCGTCGGCTATGACCACGTCGATTCCGCCTATGCACGTGAGCACAACATCGTCGTCACCAACACGCCCGATGTGCTGACCGAAGAAGTCGCCGACGTCGCGATGGGGCTCTTGATCGCGACGCTGCGCGAGTTCGTCAAGGCCGACAAATATCTGCGCTCGGGCCTGTGGCAGACGCAAAACTATCCGCTCAGCGTCGGCTCGCTGCGCGACCGCAAGATCGGCATCGTCGGCATGGGCCGCATCGGCCAGGCGATCGGGCGACGGCTCGAGGCCTCGCGCGTGCCCGTGTTCTATCACTCGCGAAAGCCCGCTTCAGGCGTCTCCTATCAGCACTATCCCGACCTGATCGAGATGGCGAAGGCCGTGGATACGCTGATCATCATCGTCCCGGGCGGCGCCTCGACCGCGAAGATGATCAATGCCGACGTGTTCAAGGCGCTCGGCCCGCGTGGCGTGGTGATCAACGTGGCGCGCGGCTCGGTCGTCGACGAGGCCGCTTTGGTCGCCGCGCTGAAATCCGGCACCATTCTGGCCGCCGGCCTCGACGTGTTCGAAAAAGAGCCGAGCGTGCCGGACGAACTGAAGAGCATGCAAAATGTCGTGTTGCTGCCACATATTGGTTCGGCTTCCGTGGTAACGCGTAACGCCATGGATCAGCTCGTCGTCGACAATCTCAAGAACTGGTTCGCCGGCAAGCCGCCGCTGACGCCGGTTGCGGAAACGCCGGTGAAGGGGCGCTGATGTCTTCTGCTCGTCACACCGGCCTCGTGCTGGCGGCGCTGCTCGCAGCGGCGCCGGTCTTTGCGCAGGACGCGGCGAGCTTGAAGAAGTCGATGATCGGCCAGTGGGAGCTTTCCACCACCGAACGCAGCAAGACCTGCGTGGTGACGATGAAGAACGATGCAACGCCGCAAGGCTTGAAGCTCGAGCTGGAGCCGAATTGCGCAGCGGCGTTGCCCTTCACCAAGGACATCACGGCCTGGAACGTGCGGGGCCTCGACATCGTGCGGCTCCAGGACGCCGCCGGCCAGCCGGTGATCGATTTCACCGAAGTCGAGAGCGGCATTTTCGAGGGCCTGCGTCAGGGCGAGGGCGTCTACATCCTGCAAAACCTCGCCGCCGCCCGCTCGCTCGCCAAGTCGATGGACCAGATGATCGGCGACTGGTCGATGGTGCGCGGCAACGGCCAGACCATCTGCGGCCTGACGCTGACAAACACCGAAGCGGACGCCGATAATTTCCAGGTCTTCCTCAAGCCGAAATGCGATCCGGCCGTCGCGGCGTTCGCGCCGACGCAGTGGCGGCTTGACCGCGGCCAGATCATCCTGATGTCCAGGAGCGGTCAGACCTGGCAGTTCGAGGCCGACGACAACGCGCAATGGCGGCGGGTCCCCGACACGGCCGATCCCTTGATCATGCTGCGCGGGCAATAGACCTGTGGTTCGGTATTTTAATACCCCGATCTGACGCAAATTATTCTCAAGGCGATGTCGATCCAGCGGCGGCCGGATCGTCGATTCCATAGCGAGACAGTTTCGCAGCTACGATGGCCGCGGCTCGCCTCAACAGGAGTTTCCCGATGCGCTTCATGTCGATCATCCTCTCGTCCCAGTTCCCCGTGCAGCCGACGGCTTCCCTGATGGAGGCAATGGGCAAGCTTGCCGACCGCGAGATCAAGGCCGGCCGAATGATCGACATGGGCGGGCTGATGCCGATCGAAACCGGCGTGCAGGTCCGGATCAAGGATGGCGAACTCAAGGTGATCGACGGGCCGTTCGTCGAGGCCAAGGAAGTGATCGGCGGTTACGCGATCTTCGAATTCCGGAACAAGGAGGAGGCGCTGGCCTCGGCCAAGGAGTTCATGCAACTGCACATCGAGCATATGCCGGGTTGGGAAGGGACCTGCGAGGTTCGCGCGTTTGCCACGCCGGAAGAGACCGGGTGCCAGGCCCCAAAGATCGTCGACGCGCTCGCCCGCGCCTGATGAGCGGGCTGCGCTACAGGAGTCGGCGGCGATGAGCGCCGCCGACATCAACAGCACCATTCTCGCGGTCTGGCGAGTCGAACAGCCGCGGCTTATCACCAGCCTGTCGCGGATGCTGCGCGACGTGCCGCTGGCCGAGGACCTCACCCAGGAAGTGCTGCTGGCGGCGATCGAGCATTGGCCTTCGTCCGGGATCCCCGACAAGCCCGGTGCGTGGCTGATGGCGGCTGCAAAACGGCGCGCGCTTGATCATCTCAGGCGCGGCAAGATGCTGGCGCGCAAGCACGACATCGTCGCGCGCGACATGGAGCAAGACGAGCAAGCGATGCCCGATCTCGATTCCGCGCTCGACGACGACATCGGCGACGAGATGCTGCGGCTGATCTTCACCGCTTGCCATCCGCTGCTGTCGCGCGAGGCGCGCGCCGCGCTGGCGCTGCGGATGATCTGCGGCCTGACCACCGACGAGATCGCCCGCGCCTTCCTGGTGCCGGAGACTACGATCGGCCAGCGCATCGTCCGCGCCAAGCGGACGCTGTCGGAATCCGGCCTTGCCTATGAGACGCCGCGCGGCGAAGCGCTGTCCGAACGGCTCGCTTCCGTGCTCGAGATCGTCTACCTCATCTTCAACGAGGGCTTTACCGCCTCGCGCGGCGACGACTGGCAGCGGCCGCAGCTCTGCAACGAGGCGCTGCGCATCGGCCGCATCCTGACATCGATCGCGCCGGGCGAGCCGGAAGCGCACGGGCTATTGGCGTTGATGGAGCTCAACGCCTCGCGCAGCGCAGCGCGCACGGATGCCGCGGGTGAGCCCATCCTGCTGCTGGAGCAGAACCGCGCGCGGTGGGATCGCCTGCAAATCCGCCGCGGCATGCTGGCGCTCGAGAGGGCGCGCGGGCTCGGCGGTGCCGGAGGATTCTATGCATTGCAGGCGGCGATCATCGCCTGCCACACCGGAGCGGCTACGGCCGACGCGACCGACTGGCCGCGTATCTCCGCGCTCTATGCCGAACTGTCAAAACTGGTGCGCTCGCCCGTGATCGAACTCAACCGCGCGGTCGCGGTCGGCATGGCCGAAGGGCCGAAAGCGGCGCTGGAGATCGTAGACCGGATCGCGCGGGAGCCGGCGCTGAAGAACTATCATCTGCTGGGCAGCGTCCGCGGCGACCTCCTGCAAAAGCTCGGCCGGCACCAAGAGGCCCGCGCCGCGTTCGAAGCGGCAGCAGAGCTGACGAACAATGCACGCGAGCGCGGCCTGATGCAGCGCCGCGCCGCCGAGGCCCGCTCGGCGGCGATTTCGCCCGCATAAGTCAGAGGCGCATCAATCTGCCTTGCCGCCCTTCGTCAGCGCCGTGACAAGATCGATCGCCAGCGATGCGATCACGGCGGCGGCCCCGATGGCGAACAGGATCGCATAATCGCCGCCGGTGCGGTCGAACAGGTAGGACAGACCATAGGCGCTGGCGGCCTGGAAGATCGCGAACATGGTGGTGGCGTGTGCCCATGCGGCGCGTTGGCGCGCGGCATCGTGCGGAAGGAGCTCGTGGATCCGGCCGAGCACCAGCGGAACGATGCCGGGGGTAAATCCGCCGACAATCACGCTGGACGCGATCATCGCCGGTGGCGTCGTCGTTACCGCAGGAATCAGGATGGCGATCGCCTCGATCAGGAATGCGACGCGCAGCGCCGGGCCGAAGCCGGCACGATCGGCGAGATGTCCGGTCAGCAACGGGCCCACTGTGGCGCCGATGCCGTAGAGCACCCAGTAGTTCGAGCCGGCCGAGATGCCCTGGCCAAGACCGCGGGCGACGAAGTCGACCAGGAACACCATGTGCGGCACCAGTGCCAGCGCATTGAAGCCGTATTCCACGCTCAGCGTGCGGACCGCGATCGATTGTCGGCCAAGCCGAGGCGCATCGGCTGATTTGCGTTCCGCAGCCGCATCGACCGGCCAGGCTCTCCAGCTCACCAGCGTGAGCAGCGTCGACAAAAGCCCGAGGCCAATCCAGCTCGCCTTCAGTCCCTGCTCCAGCAGCAACGGCACCAGCGTGCCCGATGCGGCGACGCCGAGGCCGACGCCTGCAAAGATCACGCCGCCGACGAGGCCTCGCTTGCTCGCCGTCACGTGCGGCAGGATCGTCGAGGCCGCCAGCACCATGATCACGCCGCCTGAGAGGCCGGCCAGGAATCGCCAGGCAAAGAACCAGGCAAACGACACCGGCACCGAGCAGGCAAAGCAGCACAACGCGGCAAGCATCATCATGACGCGGAGCGTGCGGACCGACCCGGCGCGCGCCCCGAGTTCGCGCGCGATCAGCGCGCCGGCAAGGTAGCCGGCGAGATTGGCGGCGCCGAGATAGACGGCGTCAGACGGGCCAAACCATTTTGCCGCGATCAATGCAGGGATCAGCGGCGTGTAGGCAAAGCGCGCCAGTCCGAGTCCCACCAGCGACGCGCAAAGCCCGGCCAGCGCAGGCAGCCAGGCCGGCCCACCCGCGTTGCGATGATGGGTTACGATCGCATGATGATGCCTGATGTGGGTGCTCGACATGGACATGGGTTAGAACCCTGATCGCATCTTGAAAAATGATGAGTTCTGATAGCTGCCATCGCCGCCCGCGATGGCGCTATCAGCCGCGTGTGATCAGTGGCCGGCGCTCTGGCCGCCATCGACGTGCAGAATCTCGCCCGTGACGAACGGCGCGTTCTCCAGGTAGAGCACGGCATCGACGATGTCTTTCGTCTCGCCCATGCGGCGGACCGGATGCAGATTGGCGAGGAATTCGTGCGTTTCGGGCGCATGCATCGGCGTCTTGATCACGCCCGGCGAGACCGCGTTCACGCGGATACCCTTGGCGGCGTACTCGATCGCAAGCGATTTCGTCGCGGCGTTCAGTCCACCCTTGGTCAGCGAAGCCAGCACCGAAGGCACGCTGCTGTTGGCGTGATCGACCAGGCTGGTGGTGATCTGCACGATATGGCCGGAACCCTGCTTGAGCATTTCGGCCGCAGCACGCCTTGTCACCTGGAAGAAGCTGCCGACATTGACCGACAGCACCGCAGCAAAATCGTCGTCGGTGTAGTCGGTAAAGGGCTTGGCGACGAAAATGCCGGCATTGTTGACCAGCGTGTCGACGCGGCCGAAGCGTTCGATCGCAGCCTGGACGATGCGCTCGGCGGTCTTCGGGTCGGCGATATCGCCGGCAACCGTCACGACATCGGGATCGCTCGACGGCTTGATCGAACGGGAGTTGGCGACGATGCGATAGTTGCGGTCGCGATAGGCCTTGACCAGTCCTTCGCCGATACCCTGCGACGCGCCGGTGATGATAGCGACTTTCCTCTCTGCACCCATGGTAGGTCTCCTTGATCTGTAGGCGGCTTGGTTGCCGGTGCAGATCAATTAGACCTGTCCACGAAACGGGCGAATGCCCGTTATTCGGTAGGCACTCTTCCGCGTGGCGAACGAATGGCGGCTTCGTTGCGGCTTGCCTCGGTCGTCAATTGCGCGAAATAGCGCTTGAGGCGCGGCACGGCAAAGTCGGCAAAGGCGCGCACCTTGGGTACCGAGAAGCGTCCTTGCGGGGCGAGCAGATGGGCGGGAAGCGGCGGATGCTCCTCTTTGCCAAGCAGGATTTGCAACCGTCCGTCCCGGATTTCTTCCGCGATGTGATAGGAGAACAGGCGCGTGACGCCATGTCCTTCCGTCGCGGAAGCGACTGCCGCGTGCACCGTGTTGACGACCATCCGCGGCACGAACTGGACCGCTCTCGGAACAGACGAGCCGGCGAGCGGCGGGAAACTCCAGGAATCGATTCCGAAATGCGTCATGGCAATGATGCGGTGCTTTGCCAGATCGGCCGGCTCGTTGATGACCGGATGCTGCGCCAGGTAGGCCGGAGACGCGGCGATCACGCGGCGAACCTCGCCGAGGCGGATCGCAACAAAGGTCGAGTCGTCCAGATGCGCGATGCGCAGTGCGACATCGATGCCTTCATCGATCAAATTGACCTGCCGGTCGAACAGATAGAGCCGGACGGAGACCATCGGATATTCGTTCATGAAGGCGTCGAGCACCGGCCTCAGCACGTCCTCGCCCGCAACGATGGGCGCCGTAATGGTCAGCGTGCCGCGCGGCGCCGAGCGTTCGCCGGCTGCAACGATGTCGGCCTCCTCGAGATCGACGAGGACACGGCGGCATGCGGCGGCGTAGCGCTCGCCTGCTTCGCTCAGCTTGAGCGAACGCGTGGTGCGATGGAGCAGCTCCGTGCCGACGTGATGTTCGAGGAAGGCGATGGCACGGCTGACAGCGGCCGGGGACTTACGAAGGCGCCGGCCCGCGCCGGCGAGGCTGCCCTCGTCGACCGCGGCGACAAACACCTTCATCGCGTCGATGCGGTCCATCTATTCTTCCGAATGGAGGAATACTGACCGCCAATTGTTAGGCTTTCATCCGGATGCCGGCAAGATGGAGCGGAGCCGCCATGCGGGCTGGTCAGGTCGCATATTGCGCGATGCCACCGCCGAACGACCAGTTCTCCTTCGCCACTTCGACGAGATTGATGACGACGTCTTCGCGGCGAACCCTCACGAAGAAGGCCTTCTTCATCTCGACGGTGCGGCCGGCGTTGAGCGTGACCTGGATCAGGATGACGTCCTGCGTGTAGTCGTTGCCAAGATAGCTTTCGGCGATGTTGAATTCTTCCGGTGCATGTTCGGTGATGATCTGGAATTTGTCGTTGGCGGGGACGTTGATGGTCTCAGTCATCGCCTTGTAGACGATTTCACCAAGCGCCTTGCGAAAGGCGGCGGGCTTGCCCCGGACAAGATCGATGCGTGCGAGCGGCATGTGCGGGCTCCTTTGGGTGCCCGGACTTGCCATGATGCGCCGGGCTATCCTGTTAGCTGGGTGCGCCGCCGATCAAGTAAAATCCGCTCTTGCGACATGGCTGAGATCAGAAATGCTGATGGCGTCGCGCCGTGCGCAGCGAGCCGGGCGGGCTTGTCTAGAATCCCGATGCGATCTGGTTGTTGTCCACGTCCGCGCCCGCGCGCGAACGGCGGACATTGCTCACCAGCGCGCCGGGCCGGTCTTCATTGGCCGGCTTTGCCGTCGCAAGCCGCAGCACCGCCAGATAATTCGGCTGCACCTCCATGCGCGCGGCGTGCTCGCTGCGGGACAGGATCTTGTGCACGCGCGGCAGGTTGTAGCAGGGCACGTAGAACAGCAGATGATGTTCGAGGTGATAGTTGACGTAATAGGGCGCGATGAACAGCCGCTCAAGGAAGCCGGCGCGGGTGGTGCGGGTGTTGCGCAGGGGATCGTTGCTGTCGGGCACGACGGCGTGTTCGGCGATGTTGCGGATGCGGGTGATCACCATCTGCCAGGTGAGCAGCGGCAACAGCCACAGCAGCGGATAGGCCCACCACACGCCAGCGGCGGCGAGCGCAGCGAAGAACAATGCGTTGACGATGCATTGCGGCCCGAGTTTTTCCCAGAAATGCGCGGCGCGCTGTTTGAGCGGCCATGACGGATCGCCGAGTGCATTGAGGAACTGGGCCTTGCGCTGCGCGTAGCCGGTTTGCCCGGAGATGTCGCGCCAGAATTTTCTCCGATAGCTCATCCGGGTGATCGGAAACGGCGCCGACAGGATCAGATCGGGATCGTCCTCCTGCTGCGTGCGCGCATGGTGCTGCAAATGATAGCGGCGGTAGGCGCCGGTCTCGGCGAATACCGGATAGGCGCAGAACCACTGGCTGAGGAACATGTTCAGCCTTTCATTGCTCGCCAGGCACCCGTGGGCGCCGTCATGCATCAGGATCGCGAGGCCCAACTGACGCGAGCCGATGATCGCTACCGCCAGAAGGAAGGTGAGGGGATTGGGCCAGATCGCGACCACGGCGATCGAGCCGAGAATGAGCGCCCATGCATGGACGATCAGTGCGATGCTCTTCCAGGTGACGCGGGTGCGCACCTCGACCAGTTCCTGCTCGCTCAGAATGGCGCGGGCGCGCATGCGAAGTGCAGTCATCGCAGTTTCTCCTTGCCGGTGCAGGGCATCTCGGATTCCGTTGCGCCGACCAGCCGCAGCCGTGCCGCGTCGGCGGGTGCATCGGCTTGGGTGCCGAGCAGGCGCAGCATCTCGGCGGTGAGCTGTTCGCCTGAGCGGCCCATCGACTGTCCTTCGATCGTGACGCCGATCGCAATTGCCCAGAAGCGCCGGGCGCTGGTGGCGGGATCGAGCCGCGATTGCCAGCCGCGCGCCGCTACCTCGGCGGCGTAGGCGCGCAGGCCCTCGGCATGCAGCCGCTCCACCGTCCGCTCGACCAGCGGCGCCAGATCCTGGCGGCGGCGGGTCAGCGTCATCGCCTCGACAAAAAAGCCGACCGCGTCCGTGCCCCTCACGCTCTCGACCAGCGCGCGCGTGTAGTCGGACGGCGAGAGCTGCCTTCCCGCATGCTGTTCAGCGGCGCGGCCGACATAGAGCACGTCGCGGCAGGCCGCCTCGACGAAGAGGGCTTCCTTGGTACGGAAGTAATAGGTGATCTGGCTCGGAAACGCGTCGGCGGCTTCCGCGATGTCGGCGATCGAAACGCCGGCCAGACCTTTTTCCCGGAACAGGCGGCTAGCCGCATCGAGCAGGCGCGAGCGCATCTGGCGGCCGGCGGTGCGCGTGGCGCGCACGCTGTGCCTTGGATCGGATGCACGGTCGTCGGTGGCTGTGCTCTTCATACGGCCTCGCGACATGGAAAATCCGGTCACTCCGGGACGCCACGATAGTTGTATGTTATACAAACAAATAAGTCAAAGAATTTGCCGATCAACTGAGCGTGCGTCCCGGGTGTGCGTTCGAGCCAACCCTCGCGGCCTCTTATGCGTTATCGCCCTGCATCGGCGCACAGGGACGGGAAGATGGCCGGATTTGACTGGGACAACCTTCGCTACGTTCTCGCGGTGGCCGACGCCGGTTCGCTGGCGGGCGCGGCCCGGCTGCTTGGCGTCAATCATACGACCGTGCTCAGGCGGCTCGGCGCATTCGAGGACCAGCTCGGCGTGCGCCTGTTCGAGCGGTTGCCGACCGGCTACGTGCTGACCGCCGGCGGCGAGGAGCTGATCGCGGCGGCCCGCCGGATCGACGACACCGTGGCGACGCTCGGGCGCAAGCTGACGGGGCAGGACCTGCGGTTGTCCGGTGTGGTGCGCGTCACCACCACCGACACGCTGATGGGCTCGATCCTGCCCGAGATCCTTGCGGCGTTCCGGACCGCGCATCCGGGCATCCAGCTCGAGATCGCGCTGTCCAACTCCATGTTCAATCTCAGCAAGCGCGATGCGGACGTTGCGATCCGCCCGGCAAAAGATCCGCCGGAATCGTTGATTGGCCGCCAGGTCGCAAACGTCGCATTCGCCGTCTATGGCAGCCCTGACTATCTGGCGAAGCACGACAGCGCAGGCGGTCTCGCCGCGCATCGATGGGTGGCTCCCGACGACAGTCTTGCGGAGACATCGGTCGCGGCATGGATGCGATCCGAGCTGCGCGGCAGCGAGATCGCGCTGCGGGCCGGTTCGCTGCTGGCGCTGCGGCAGGCGGCCGAGGCCGGTCTCGGCCTTGCAGCGCTGCCCTGCTATCTCGGCGACATGTCGCCGGGGCTCGTTTGCGTGCATGCCCCGATAGCGGCGATGCAGACGGCGCTGTGGATTTTGACGCATGAGGACCTGCGTCATACCGCGCGCATCCGCGCCTTCATCGAGTTTGCGGCCGCGGCATTGAGCCGCCGCCGCCCGTTGCTCGAAGGGGCCGAATCCCGCCCGCGCGCGGCCGGCAAATAGCTTGCGCTGCACGGCCGTCCCCGCGGTCTTCGGAGCCCTGTGCGTTTGCGCAAACTCAAAACGCAAATTTGCGCTCTCCCGGGCACGCGGACATGCACTCATCTTCCCACGCATCAAACACGACGGAGGCGAAACATGGGTGCTCCCTCACCAGACCTTTCCAATCTGTGGCTCGCGCGCGCCTTCAATGCGCAGGATGTCGAAGCCGCTGCCGCGCTCTATCATCCGGACGCCGCCATCGTGCAGGTCGACGAGGTGCACGGCGGCACCACCATTGCCCGCGGCGCCGACGGCATCCGTGCCACCATGGCCGCCTATATCGGCATGAAGCCGCACATGGATGTGGTGACCCACCATGTGACGGTTGCCGGCGACTTCGCGATGACCCGCTCGCAATGGCTGATCACCGGCAAGGACAGGAACGGCAAGCCGGTCGAGGTCCATCATCACGGCATGGAGGTGCACCGCAAGGGCGCTGACGGCACCTGGTATTTCTTCATGGACCATCCGTTCGGCGCCGATGCGCACTGGGCGATCGAGCGCCCCCCGCATACCGAGTGAGGGCCACGGACGACGCAGAAGTAGAGAGAACTCTTTCATTAAGAAACCGCGATTTCACACGCCTATCACCACGATGAGATAGCGCCGGTGCGGAGCCATCACACCCAGTGCCGCGCGAAGTCCTCAGCAATCCGGATCAGTGCGGCTGCGAGCCGGTCGGGCATCGAGAAGAACGGCGAGTGATCGCTTGGCAAGGTGATCACCGGCCGGCACGGCAGGTTCGGCTCTGCCAGGACCACCATCCCAACAACTCGACGGTGCCCCTAAACGGGGTCGAACTCGACGATCGCTAGCGGCGTCTGCGGCACATCCCAGACGTTGGTAACGTGCCAACCGCTGTCCGCGCCGATCGCCTCGAACTCGGCCCGCGTCCGTTCGCGCCCGCTGCTCGCGCAGAGCATATGAATATCGACCAGCGTGGCGAAATGCGGCTCGTTCGGACCCGGCACCACCCATTCGACGATCAACAGGCGCCCACCTTCCCGCACCGACTTTCGAATGACGCGCAAAATCTGCCGGCATTCGTCATCGTTCCAGTCGTGCAGAACATGCTTCATGAGATAGATATCGGCCTCGGGCACGGCTTCGAACATGTCGCCACCCTGACGGCTGATGCGGCCGACCAGCCCGGCCTTCGCCGTGATCCCGGCGTCGCCGGCGACCGCCACCTCCGGTAGCTCAAAGACGATGCCTTTTGCCTGGGGACGGTCGCGCAACAGCGCCGCCAGCAGATAGCCGTGGCCGCCGCCGACATCGCAGAAAAGCTCCTGCGCGGCGTGTCGCCTGTCCAGCGTCGCGCGCACCGCTTCCGCTTCCATCGTCGAGAGGCAGGTCATCGCGCCCTGAACCACCTCCGCGAAGGCAGGATGCTCGCGCGCATGGTCGAAGACGATGTGACCGAATTCGCGCCGGAAGCCGTCATGCTCCCCGTCGCGGATCAGGGCCGGCAGGTGAGCCCAGGCAGCATAAAGCTCAGGCCCTATATTCAGGAGAACCATGTCGCGCAGCGTTTGCGGATGATCGGCGCTCAGGAATTGGCCGGTGCCGCTGAGCCGGAACCGGGCGCCTTCCTCCTCGACGAGCAGGCCAATCCCTGCCGATGCGCGCATCAGCCGATAGAGCAGCGCCTCGTCCACACCGATCTGCGCGGCGACCGCCGTCGCGGCCGAGGATTGCGATGCGGACAGAGCATCGTAGATGCCGAGTGCGACGCCGGCCTGCAGCACCTGGCTGCGCCACTGCCCCGTTACCAGGTCCATGATCGCCGGTATGGGCTGTTGTTCGGTCGTCATGCGCGTCGTCTCCTTATTACTGTCCGCTTGTTCGAGCGGGTGGGTGTGGTGGTTGATGCTGGATTTAAACGGACGCCAGATGAAGGACTGGTCTAGCCCGCAGAGGCCGCCGTAGGGATCGCCGCCGGAGAGGTTGACGTTCATTTGTTCAAGGTCGGCAGGGGAGTAGGTGCGGCGCGTGGCCGGCGATGATGTCTCGGTCATCGAAATCGTCGCCTCCGTACCGCTAGCGTGGTCTCTCATTGAGCCTCCGAAAGCGTGCTTCCCGATGCCGATGGCGCGCCTCGCAACCGAAATGCGAAGTGCTTCTGCATCGATCGCACGACACAGACGTAGGGTGACGTATTGCGTTGAAAAGTCGCGATTTCCGCGGATTCATCTGTGCAAAAATGCAGCGTGCATGCCCGAACCTTTGCAGGCAGTCGGTTCGCACACGCCCCAGCCGAATGTTCGCAAACACTCAGGGGGCGCCCGAGGCGTGATTCAAGCGCGTGCGAAATTGGGGCGATCGGGCGTCAAACCACGGTCAGCACTAATGACCAAATAGGAAGGTGGAAGACCAGGTCTGCTAAGAACGCCGTAGATGTTCGCGTATGGCGGCTCGGTTACACCTCGCGTCCTTCGATGAAGGAGCGACGCTTCGAGCTCGCTTCGGCGCAATGCGTCATGAACGCACAGACGCGACCCGACTTCCGAATGTCGGGATGCGTGAGGATCCATAGTTCGTCGTAGACTTCGGGCTGCACAGCGCTGATCCTCACCAGGCTCGGCACCAAGTCACCGTGCATGCACGGCAGGAAACCGATTCCTGTTCCTGCGCACACAGCGGCGGCGACGCCGAGCACCGAGTCCGCGCGATAAACGATGTTTTTGGTCGGCACCCTCTCCTCGACAAATTTGAAGCCGAGCAGTCCTTCCAGGCTCGCACCGTATGTGACCCATTTCCTCTCATACAGCTCCTCGAGGCGCGGCTGCAGTCCTGGATAGTCGTCCCGGCGGCCGTACACCGCCCACGCCACCCGCGCGAGCTTGCGACCGAACAGGTTTTCAGGGGGCGCAAGCGTGGCGCGGAACGCAATGTCAGATTCTCCACGCGAGAGATTCAGCGGCGAGTTCCCGACGATGACCTCGACGCGTATCTCGGGATTGCTGCGCTGAAAATCTGCGATGATCGGGGTGAGGAAATCGTGGAGCAGCGCGTCGCTGGTGGCGATGCGGAGCTCACCTGTGTGCCTCTGAGCATTGACAGCGACACGGCGAGCGACGCTGAAGATTTCTTGCTCAACGCGTTCGCTCAGCGAGATGATTTCAACGCCTGCTCCGGTGGGCTGGTAGCCGGTTCGTCGCCGATCGAACAATGAGACACCGAGAACCTCCTCGATCGCGGCAAGGCGGCGCGCGACCGTCGAATGGTTGACACCGAGCGATGTCGCAGCGCCGCTCAATCCGGTATGCTCACTGATTGCCTTTACGACCCGCAAATCCTCCCACGAAAGCTCAGAGGTGGGATCCTTCATCGTTGCCTTTCGATTCATACCGAAAACTTAATAGCCGGGTGCGGGCGGCCTTGGGCAGTAATGATCTAGGTGCTTCGGGCTCTCGGAACAAGGTCAGCGCTCGTGGCGAGCGGCCCCTGATGCGCGGATGGCACCTTGGTACTTTTTCATGGACCATCCGTTCGGCGCCGATGCGCACTGGGCCATCGAGCGTCCGCCGCACACCGAGTGAGCGAAGTTGCTTCTCACGAGCAAAGGGCCGCCTCATTTGAGGCGGCCCTTTGTGCCCGGATGGGCTTGTGCTGATTTGTTTCAATAGCCTTGTGCCGTCGAACCCGGCCAACCATCCAGCGCATGGCGGTTCGACCGTGCATCGAGCTTTGTTCGCCGGATCAATCGAACAGCATCTTGGCTCGCGCCTCGCTGCGGGCCGATCCGTCGATCTCGGCAAGCTCGAGCGCGCCCCTCAGTTCCTCGAGCCAGTCCAGAAATTTGTCGATCAGGTACTCCGGGCTCATCAAAAGAGCCGCGCCCCTCATCCGCTCTGCCAGCTGATTCATCATCGATCCCCTCGCATTCGAAAATGAGCTACCCCCTCTCATTCGATGAACCACTCTCTCACTCATTCGCCAAAGCGCGAAGCGGAGAGTTAATAAATGGTAAATGCAGGTGATGACTAGATCAGCCGCATCCCCTTCAAACTCGCGTGGCCGTTTTTGCCGACGATGATGTGGTCGTGCACGGAAATGCCGAGCGGGGAGGCGATGCCGATGATCGCCTTGGTCATCTGGATGTCGGCCTGCGACGGCGTCGGGTCGCCGGAGGGGTGGTTGTGCACGAAATGCCTTCGTGCATCACCTTGAACACACGATCGATTTTTAAGTGCTGGTAATAGCAGGGGACGTGGACAGGGGACTGTAAGAAGTGATCGATCGTGATCATCACGTTAGCACATGAAGGCACCTGTATAAGCCATTTCGCTCACGAGTGATCATCAGCCGACTTCAGCTCTCACCTCAAAGGACTAAAGCCGCTCGTGCGGTCAGACGCTGCAGCTGACAGCGCAGCAAAACAGTGCGCGACGGAGCGTCCTGACGACGAGACGATTGGCCCGTGCAGGTGGTGATTGCGCTCCGGTAGGAAGGCATTCTCACGGAGACCACACTGCAGCACTGATCTGCCCGGTGGCGGTCCCTACATTGGCGTAGGGACACGAATAGATTGGCAGTGGCGTCGCCCAACGTGCAGTGGTCATGCATATCGAGGAAGAACGAGATGGTTACACACAGCCACATCATTATCGGGGCCGGGTCCGCTGGCTGCACACTGGCCAGCCGCCTGACAGAGGACCCCAACACTCGCGTGCTTCTGCTGGAAGCCGGTGGCTGGGATCGTGATCTGCATATCCACATCCCGCTTCTGTGGCCGCGGATGTTTCTCAAGCAGCGGAACGACTGGGGCTTCTTCACCGAGCCTGAAGCGAGCATGGGCGGCCGGCACATCGAATTCGCGCGCGGCAAGGTCATCGGGGGTTCATCTTCGACCAACGCCATGGCCTACGTGCGTGGCCATCGCAGCGATTATGACCGCTGGGCGTCGGCCGGGATTCCCGACTGGTCCTATGCGCACGTCCTTCCCTATTTCCGGCGGCAGGAGTCATGGGAAGGAGGTGCCGACGCCTGGCGCGGCGGCGACGGCCCGCTCACCACGCGCTTCAGCCGCTACCAGGACCCTCTCGTGGATGCCTTCATGGCAGCGGGAGAAGCAGCCGGCCATCCGGCCACACCGGACTACAACGGCGCACAACAGGAAGGCTTCGGTCGCTGGCAGTCGACCATCCGCGGTGGACGGAGATGCAGCGCGGCCGTTGCCTATCTGCGACCGGCGCTGCGGCGCGGCCGGATCGACGTCGTCACGGGTGCCCGGGCAAGCTCCATTATCCTCGAGGGCCGACGCGCGGTCGGCGTCGAGTACCTGCACGGCGGCAGGACGCAGACAGCACATGCCGATCGCGAGATCATCCTTGCCGCCGGCGTCATCGGTTCGCCGCATCTGTTGATGCTGTCGGGCATTGGCGATCCCGGCGTTCTTCAGTGCCACGACATTCCGGTCCGCATGGCGCTGCGCGGCGTCGGACAGAACTTGCAGGACCACATCTCCGCCCCGGTCGCCTATGCTCGACGCGGCGCCGGTCCGTTGCATAGACGCATGCGCGCCGACCGCATCGCGATCGATCTCGTGCGGCAACAGCTGTTCGGCACCGGCATCGCGAGCGACCTGCCCGCGGCCGCCATGGCGTTCCTGAACACTGGGGTCGGCGGCAACGTGCCGGATGTGCAGTTCCTGTTCGTCGCGCTTCCCATGACGGCCGGCCCCTACTTCAGCCCGGTCGTGAAGCCCTATGCCGATGGCTTCGCCTGCCGGGTCGCCCTGCTCAGACCGGAGAGTCGGGGGCATCTGGAACTCGCTTCGCGCGATCCATCAACCGCCCCACGGATCGTCGGCAACTATCTCGCGACTGATCACGACCGCATCGTCCTTCGCGAGGGCCTGCGGCTGGCGCGCGACGTCGGGCATCAGCTTGCGCTGAAACCGTTCATTGCCGCCGAACTGGCGCCGGGCCCGGACAACTGGTCGGACTCCGGGCTCGACGCCCATATCGCGGCCACGGGTATCACCATCCATCATCCGCTCGGCACGTGCCGCATGGGACCGGAAAGCGATGGAATGGCCGTTGTTGACAGCGAGTTGCGCGTTCATGGGGTTGAGAACCTTTGCGTTGTCGACGCATCGGTAATGCCAGACATGATTGGCGGTAACATCAACGCAGCAGTTATAATGATCGCGGAAAAGGCTTCTGATGTCTTGCGAGGTAGGCCAGTCCTCGCTCCAACGCCCTGTTGTTGAGGGACTCTACCCAATCGCGTCGTTCTGCGAGGTTCACGGTAAGGCTTGCTTTAGTTAGCTCCAAGAGTCGACGGCATTCAGATCAGCCGCATCCCCTTCAGGCTCGCATGGCCGTTCTTGCCGACGATGATGTGATCATGCACGGAAATGCCGAGCGGGGAGGCGATGCCGATGATCGCCTTGGTCATCTGGATATCGGCCTGCGACGGCGTCGGGTCGCCGGAGGGGTGGTTGTGCACGAGGATGAGGGCGGTGGCGGATAATTCCAGCGCGCGCTTGATCACCTCGCGCGGATAGACCGGGGTGTGGTCGACGGTGCCGGTCTGCTGGATCTCGTCGGCGATCAACTGGTTCTTCTTGTCGAGGAACAGCAGCCGGAACTGCTCCTTGTCGGCAAAGGCCATGCTGCTGCGGCAATAGTCGATCACGTCGTTCCAGGACGACAACGCGACCTTGCGTTCGATCTCGCGCTTCGCGGCACGGCCGGACGCTGCGGCGAGCAACTTGAGCTGGCTGATCGAGGCATCCTTGATGCCCTTGACCTCGCGAAGCCGCGCCACTGGCGCGTGGATGACCTCGGTGAAGGAGCCGAATTTTCTGAGGAGCTCCTTTGCCAGCGGCTTGGTGTCGCGCCGCGGGATCGCGGCAAACAGCGCCATCTCGAGCAGTTCGTAGTCGGTCAGCGCATCGGGCCCGGCGCTGAAGAAGCGTTCGCGCAGCCGCTCGCGATGGCCGTGGTAGTGCGGCGTCTCGGCGGAGTCTTTCGGGGGATCGGGGGTCTTGCCGGGCATCGGCGGCAAGGATGCCGTGCCCGGCAGCTTTTGCAACCGCTTGCCTCGAGAAAAAGGCGCCGCGCGCGGCGCGACGCCTTGGGTTCGCTCGAACCGGCCGTATGCGCTCAGGCCTTCACGGCCGCGAAGGCATAGCCGTTGCCGTCCTTCGTCAGCGTGCCGACATTGGGGAAACCGAAATGATAGCCGGCGATCATGCCCTTTTCCGCGATCACGCGGTCGAAGAAGGCGCGGCGCGTGGCTTCCGCCTTCGGCCCGTCGGCATCGAAGCCCGAGAACCAGCCGGGATTTCTGACGAAGAGCTGGTGAATGCCGGTAACGTCGCCCTGGATGTAGAGCTGCTGTCCGCCGGAGGCCACGAGGAAGGACATGTGTCCGATGGTGTGGCCGGGCGTGGCGATCGCCTTGACGCCGGGCGCGATGTCGGCGCCATCATTGAATTGCTTGATATTCTTCCAGGTCGGGAATGTCGCCTGGATGCGCTTCACGTTGGGGCGGGCGGCTTCCGGCAACTTCTCCACCAGTGCCGGATCGGTAAAGAATTTGTACTCGACCTCCGGCATCATGATTTCTGCGTTTGGGAATACCTGGGCGTTGGTCTCCTTCACCCACAGGCCCGAGATGTGGTCGGGATGGAAATGCGAGATCACGACCGTCGAGACGGAAGCGGGATCGAGGCCGGCCGCCTTCATGTTGTCGGCCATCTTGCCGACGGTTGCCGGTCCGTTGCCGCCGAAGCCGGTGTCGAACAGGATGACCTTGCCGCCGGTCCTGATCGCCGTGACCGTGAAGGGATTCTCGATCTTGTCGGGACCGATGCCGGCCGCAGTCAGGGCCTTCTTGACGTCATCGAGCGAGGCATTCTTGACCATTCCTTCGGCGACCGCGCGCTCGATGGTGCCATCATGCAGGCTGAACACCTCGATGTCGCCGACCTTGTATTTGAGGCTGTCGGCGGCGCGCTGGGCATGCGCCGCGCCGATGAACGAAACCGGTGCCTTGAGGCCGAAAACGAGCGCGGCCCCGGTGCTGCCGAGAACCAGATCGCGACGAGAAATCTCGAACATTGGCCTTCCTCCCTGGGTTGATCCCTTGCCGGGAGGCTCTCACTGACGGAGAGCACCCCGCGCCGAGTCCTACACCCCTGCGTTCGGGCTATTCCGCGGGATTCCGATCGGAGGAAAGACAAGTTGCCGCAGGCAGGTAACTTGTTAAGAACGAGTTGCAATAGCGCTGTGCCGCTACGTCATCGATGCAGTCTGGAGCGCTTGCGTTCGATGAAAATCAGACAATCACGAACGGCTTCTCGCCGTGGCGCTCGGACAGCGTAAAAATCTCGACGCCGTCGGCGGTGACGCCGACCGAGTGCTCGAACTGCGCCGACAGCGAGCGATCGCGTGTGACGGCGGTCCAGCCGTCGGACAGGATCTTCACATGCGGCTTGCCGAGATTGATCATCGGCTCGATGGTGAAGAACATGCCGGGCCTCAGCGGCACGCCCTCGCCGGGGCGGCCGATATGGATGATGTTCGGCTCGTCGTGGAACAGGCGGCCGAGGCCATGGCCGCAGAAATCGCGCACCACGCTCATGCCTTGCGGCTCGACAAAGCTCTGGATGGCATGGCCGATGTCGCCGGTGGTGGCGCCGGGTTTTACGGCGGCAATGCCGCGCATCATCGCCTCATAGGTGACTTCGATCAGTCGCTCGGCCTTCCGCGCGATCGGCGCGATCGCATACATACGGCTGGAATCGCCATACCAGCCGTCGACGATGAAGGTGACGTCGATATTGACGATGTCGCCTTCCTTCAGCGCGCGGTCGCCCGGCATGCCGTGGCAGACCACGTGGTTGATCGAGGTGCAGGTCGAATAGCGGTAGCCGCGATACATCAGCGTGGCGGGATAAGCGTCATGGCTGAAGGCGAAGTCGCGCACGAATTCGTCGATCCGCGAGGTCGGCACGCCCGCCTTCACGATGTCGGTCAGCTCGTCCAGGCACTTCGACACCAGGCTGCCTGCCTTGCGCATGCCGGCAAACCCGCTCGCGCCATGCAGCTTGATCTGACCGGTCTTGCGCAGCGAGGTATCGGTAGCTTCGACGTAATTCATGGGCGGATCGGGGCCTGTAGGGGAGGGATGATTTAACGTCCTAATTTAATGATCGGCGCGGCCGGTGCAAGCCGCGGTTGAGCTTCCATGGCCCGCAAATTCGCCGTCATCGGCCCGGAACCTCGACCACGGTCTCGACCGGCAGCGCCCCGCCGCGGATGCGAAGCTCGCGTACCGGATAGGGCACACGGATGCCCTCGCGCTTGAAGGCGTCCCACAGCGACAGCATGACGTCGCTCTTGACGCCGTCCATGCCGTCAGGGTCGGCAATCCAGAAGGTCAGGGAAAACTTCATGCCGGCCTCGGCGAATTCGGTCAGGATGCAGTTCGGTGTCTTGCCCTTGGTGGCGCGCGGATGGGCTGCCGCAATCTCGGCGGCGAGCTTGCACACCAGGCGCGGATCGGCGTCGTAATTGGTGCCGAAGGCGACCTTCACCAGCGTGTTCTTGTCGGTATAGGTCCAGTTGACGACCTTTTGCGTCACGAGATCCTCGTTCGGGATCAGGAATTCGCGACCGTCGCCGGCGGCAACCGAAATGTAGCGCGTCTTCATGGTGCTGATGCGTCCGGAACTGTCGCCGATGGTGATGAGATCGCCGGGCTTGACCGATTTGTCGACCAGCAGGATCAGGCCGCTGATGAAGTTGGCGACGATTTTTTGCAGGCCGAGGCCGATGCCGACGCCAGCCGCACCGGTGAAGACCGCCAGCGCCGACAGGTTGATGCCGACCGCACCGAGCGCGATGGCGATCGCCACCACCATCAGGCCCATGCGGATCATCTTGACCAGCAGCACCTGGATCGAGGGCGTCAGGTCCGCCGAGCGGTTGATGCGGTTTTCGGCGAAATTGGCCGCGATGTTGGTCAGCCACAGCGCCAAAATCAGCAGCGCGCCGAGCTTGAGCAGTAAGAGTGGCGTCAGCCGCAGTCCGCCGATCTCGATCGCAATCCCGTCCAGCGCCTCGATCGCCGGATCGAGCTGGCCGATGATGCTGAGCGCCGCAATCGTCCAGGCCGACAGCGACACCACCTTCACGATGAAGGCGTTGCGGATCACCGAGGTGATCAGGCGGATCGCCAGCCAGGCCAGCGCCAGCTTGGCAGACACCATGATCAGGTAGCTGCGGCTCGGCCAGGTCACGTGCCACATGATGACGCGATCCACGATCATCAGGATCGCGAACACCGCCGTGGACGCGCTCGCTACCATCACGCGAACGAAGTGTCGCAGCGGCAGCGGCCAGCGCATGGCAAGCGAGCCCGCGTCGACCTTGGCTCGGATGGCCGTATCGGTGGCGTAGGCGATGCCGGCGGCGGCCAGGATCAGCCCGAACTGTAGATAGAACCACGGCGAAGTGATCTCGGCGCCGACCGAGCGCGTTGCTGACACCACCCACTCGGTGACGTCCTTCAGATCGTTCTCCATCGGCAATCTCTTTTCGGCTGAGCAGGCGGCTCAGCAAACCGTGATTCGAAACCCGCGCAGAATCCCACACCGGCAGCGCCCGGGCCATCGATACTCCACATCGCGGATGCGGGTTAGGTGCGGAAAACCGCGCACTTTGCCGCGATGGACAGAAAATGGGTTGGCGTCCGAGTGTGGCGACGATAAGGATGCAATTGCAAGTATTTGCAATGATTTTGTAGGCGGGATGGCGCTACTCGACGGGGTCAGTCTGGCAATTCTTCTGGGGGCGGTGCTGGTGATGGCCGGCATCCTCTCGAGCCTGTTGGCGCTGCGCTTCGGCGCCCCCTTGCTGCTGGTGTTTCTGATCGTCGGCATGCTGGCCGGCGATTCCGGCCCGGGCGGAATCCAGTTCGATGACGTCCGCACCACCTATCTGGTGGGATCGGTGGCGCTGGCCCTGATCCTGTTCGATGGCGGACTGAAGACCAGGTTTCAGAGCATCCGCGCCGTGCTGGCGCCCTCGATGGTGCTGGCGACCATCGGCGTCCTCCTGACCGCGCTCGTCACCGCGCCGGTCGCCAAATACGCGCTCGATCTGAACTGGGCCGAGTCGCTGCTGGTCGGCGCCGTGGTGGCGTCGACCGATGCGGCGGCGGTATTTTTGCTGGTGCATACCCAGGGGCTGCGGCTCCGTCCCCGCGTCGGCGCCACGCTGGAAGCCGAATCCGGCACCAACGATCCGTTTGCGATCTTCCTCACCTTGATGCTGGTCGAGTTCATTTCGATCGGCCAGACCACGGCCGGGCATGTTGCCATGGAATTTTTCCAGGAAGCCGTGCTCGGTACCATCATGGGCGTGATCGGTGGACGGCTGGTGGTGATCGCGCTCAACCAGGTCGCGCTGCCGCAAGGCCTGCACGCGCCGTTCGTCACCACCGCCGCGCTGGTGATTTTCGGCGCGGCCCAGATCGTGCACGCATCGGGCTTTCTCGCCGTCTATCTCGCCGGCATCATCATCGGCAACCGGCCGACGCGGGCGCACAATTCTGTGGTGACCTTCCTCGATGCCGCGACCTGGCTGGCGCAGATCGTGATGTTCGTGCTGCTCGGGCTATTGGTGTCGCCCAACCGCCTGCTCGGCAGCATCGGCCCGGCGGTGGTCGTAGCCCTGAGCCTGATGCTGCTGGCGCGGCCGATCGCGGTGTTCCTGTGCCTGGCGCCGTTCCGCTTCAACTGGCGCGAAAAGGTCTTTATCGCCTGGACGGGCCTGCGCGGCGCGGTGGCGATCTTCCTGGCGTCGATCCCGATGCTGGTGGGCCTGTCAAAAGCCTATCTCTATTTCGACGTCGCCTTTGTCGTCGTCATTATCTCGCTGCTGCTCCAGGGCTGGACGCTGGGGCCGGCCGCGCGGCGGCTGCATGTCGCGCTTCCCCGCGTCGACCGCGGCCCGCGCCGTGTCGAGCTGGATCTGCCGGGCCAGCTCGAGCAGCAGCTCGTCGGCTATCCCGTGCGCTCGAACAGCCTGTTCTTCCGGCGCGGGCTGATCCCGTCCTGGTCGAAGCCGACCCTGGTGATCCGCGACGAGCGCATTCTTTCGCCGATTGAAGCCGACCCGATCGCACCTGGCGACTACCTCTATCTGCTGGCGCCGCCGGAACGGGCGGAGGCGCTGGACCGGTTCTTTGTCGACATGCCACCGAGCACGGCGCCCGATCCGCATCTGCTCGGCGATTTCATGGTGTCGGGCGAGCATACGCTGGGTGAGCTCGCCGAGATCTACGGCGTGACGGTCGACGGGGATCAGGCCAAGCTGACGCTGGCGGATTATTTCGACATTCATCTTCATCACGCGCCAAAGGAGGGCGCGGAGCTGACACTCGACACCATCGTGCTGGTGGCGCGCAACATCGGCGGCGGGCGGGTCAATGTCATCGGCCTGCGCCTGCCGGAGGACGATGAAAAGGTCCCGCAATTGACCCGCGCGCAGGCGTTCAGGAAAAAGCTCGCGGAGATCTGGTCGTCGGTCGCGGGGGTGTGAGTCACATGCCTCGCCGCCGCAATAAACTGCTGAACATCATGCGCTTTGGCGCCGCAATTTTTCTTGCGGCGATTTTCGCAGTTGGCCGACGGATTCCGCGTCCGGATCAGAAACTAGACGTATCTCCGGCAACTATTTCCGGGCTCACCGAATTGCGCGGCAGAACGAAATACGTGGAGGTTTTCGGTACCATCTACAACGGAATGCGACCAGAAGCCGCTCGGTTGCAGGCGGAAGAGCAGCTCAATCGGTTGTTGGATCGGCTGCTGGATCAACTGCCGTCTAACCCTTCCAAGAAATTCGCGATGAAGCAGTTTGCCGAGACATTGGATCAGTTTGACGCCATCGATACAGAAGATCGTGAACAGCTGCTGCGCTATCTCAAGGAAATCATGGACCTTCTTGGCATAGCGGATTCAGGTGGGCTGCTCGCGCGGTGGATGTACGGTCCACTCGGCGATGTGTTTCTCTTGCTAGACCGGAATGTGCGGAGAGAGGACGCGAGGATCACTCCTCCAGGGTGAATCCCACCCGCAAGGTCACCTGGTAGTGGCCGACCGCACCATTCTCGACGTGGCCGCGGGTCTGCACGACCTCAAACCATTTCATCTCGCGTATCGTCTTAGAGGCGCGCGAGATCGCGTTCTGGATGGCGTCCTCGATGCTCTTCTCGGAAGAGCCCACGAGCTCGAGTATTTTGTAGATGTGATCGCTCGTTCCAGTCGTAGCGGCCATGGCCAATCTCCGTTCCTTGCACCTCAAATCCGGTGCATCGGAGAAGAACCGTTTGGGCTATGCCGTTGTTCCCGTCAGCACCTTGACGCCGCCCAGCGCGGTAACCCGTCCGTCCTTCAGCATCACGATCTGGGTCGCAAGCTGGCGCAGTTCGGCGGGGTCGTGGCTGACATAGACCATCGGTACATTGGCCTCATCCCGCAGGCGCACGAGATAGGGCAGGATTTCGATCTTGCGGCCCGCGTCGAGCGAGCCCAGGGGCTCATCGAGCAGCAGCAAGCGCGGTTTTGACAACAGCGCACGGCCGAGCGCGACGCGCTGGCGCTCGCCGCCTGATAATTTTCCGGGACGCCGGTCGAGCAGATGGCCGATGTCGAGCAGGTCGGTGACGCGCTTCTTTTGCGCAGGATCGTCGGCAAGCCGGTTCATCCGCCGGCCATAGTCGAGGTTCTGGCCCACATCGAGATGCGGAAAAAGCCGCGCGTCCTGGAACACATAACCGATGCGGCGGCGGTGCGGCGGCACATGCACGCCCTTGGCGGTGTCGTCGAGCACCTCACCGTCGAGCGAAATATTGCCGCGGTCGGGCTTGAGCAGTCCCGCGATCATGTTGATCAGCGATGATTTGCCGGCGCCGGATGCGCCGAACAGGCCGGTGACGCGGCCCTCGCTGCTGAAGGACGCCTCCAGTGAAAATTCGCCAAGCTGTTTGGTGACCTCGACGCGCAGCATGGTCAGTTTCCATGCAGGCGCGCGGTCGCCCGCCGCGCGAACCATTCCGACGCCACCAGCGCGCCGGTCGCGAGCACGATGGAGATGATCACGAGCCGCGCCGCAGCGGTATCGCCGTCCGGTGTCTGGATCAGCGAATAGATGGCGGAAGAAATCGTCTGCGTCTCGCCGGGAATGTTGGAGACGAAAGTGATGGTCGCGCCGAACTCGCCGATTGCTTTCGCAAAACCGAGCACCATGCCGGCCAGAATGCCGGGCAGCGCCAGCGGCAAGGTCACGGTAGCAAACACCTTCCAGGGCGCGGCGCCGAGCGTGCTCGCGGCCTGCTCCAGCCGCCGGTCGATTGCCTCGATCGACAGGCGGATGGGACGCACCAGCAGCGGAAACGACATCACGCCGCAGGCGAGCGCGGCGCCGGTCCAGCGGAAGGCGAACACGATGCCGAGATTGTCCGCAAGCCAGGCGCCGACCAGCCCGCGCCGTCCGAGCGTCAACAGCAGCAGATAGCCGGTGACGACGGGCGGCAACACCAGCGGCAGGTGCACCAGCGCGTCCAGTACTGCCTTGCCCCAGAAATTGGTGCGCGCCAGCAGCCATGCCAGCGCAATGCCGAACGGCGTTGCGACCAGCGTCGCAACCACGGCGACCCTGAGCGAAAGCAGGATCGCAGTCCATTCAGCAGGCGTGATCTCCGACATCAGGTGGTCGGGCTGAGCAGGAACTTGAAGCCGTATTTTTCCAAAATGTTCTTCGCGGCGGTGGAGCGCAGGAAGGCGAGGTAATCGGTCGTCTCCGGCTTCGCCGTCGTGGTCGCCGCGACGGGATAGATGATCGCCGGATGCGAATCGGCCGGGAACGTGCCGACGATCTTGACGCCGGGCTCGACCTTGGCATCGGTCGAATAGACGATGCCGAGCACGGCTTCGCCGCGGGCCACCAGCGTCAGTGCGGCGCGCACGCTGTCCGCCATCGCAAATTTCGGCTCGGCCGCTTGCCACGATCCGAGCTTTTCCAGGGCAGCCCTGGCGTATTTGCCGACTGGCACGGCTTTCACGTCGCCGGTCGCGATCTTGCCGTCGCCGGCAAGTTTTGCGAGATCGAAGCCCTGCGCAATCGCGACATTGTCGATCTTGGAGTCCTTCGGTGCGATCAGCACGATCGAGTTGCCGAGCAGGTTCATCCGCGTGGGCTCGTTGATGTTCTTCTTGCCGATCGCATAATCCATCCAGTCGGTGTCGGCGGAGATGAAGACATCGGCCGGCGCGCCCTGTTCGATCTGCTTGGCGAGCGCAGAGCTGGCGGCATAGCTCGCCGTCACCTTGAGGCCGGTCTTGGCGGTATAGGCGGCATTGATGTCGTCGAGCGCGTTCTTCATCGAGGCCGCAGCGAACACGGTGATGGTCTTGTCCTGCGCAGCGGCCGGCGCGTGAGCGCCGGCAAGCAGGATAATGAAAGCAGTAAAAAGTCCGGCAAGTCGGTGCATCGTGGCGCTCCGTGCGTATTCGCAATCGCGCTTTCACGCGCGCAAATCTGGCGTGGTTTGGAAAAGGGTGCGACAGGCGGAAGCGCCGTTCCGGCAATCCCGGCAGGCGCGCAGCCGGCCGGGACATCGCTGGAAGCAGAATATCAGTCTGGCGGGTGAGGTAAAGCCTGTCCGCTCACCGGTAATCAGTGATGACGGCGATGCCCGCCGCTATAGCCGCGCAATTCGGCATATTTGACCATCTGCGACGGACTGAGAATTGCGCTGGTCGACAGGTGGTACTTCAGATGCGTTTCCCGCAACTCGCCCTGCGTCGCGGCCACCGCCGCGGTGGATGCTTTCAGGCTTTCCGGCGTAACCGTTTTGCTGGCGAATGCCCTGTCGAGTTCGGCCTCCTGCTCGATCAGCCGCGATCCCAGCGGCATGGCCTCGGCCTTCATCGAGTCGAACAGGCGCTGCACACTGGCGCGCTGCTCCGCCGACAGATCGAGCTTGTCGGCGAGCTCAAGGACGTGCATCGGGCCCGGATAGCCATTCAGTTCGGCCGCCAGCGCCAATCCCATGCCTCGCCCGGCCGTGAGGTCGGCGACCTGCTGCTCCGACAGCGCCTTGATCGATCGCCCCTGCATCCCGGCATAGGGCGTTTGTGCGTTCGCGCTGGTGACCAGGGTCAAGGAAACAAGCAGAGGCCAAATCTTCATCGCTGTTCTCCGGTTGGTGCCTATGTGATTTCGTCATTGCTTCGCATCCGGCATGCTCAGCACGGCCCGGCAGGCCGGCGGCAATTGCGCCATCGTCATCGGTGGCTTCGGCTTCGGAGGTATTTTTGGCGGCTTTGGATGGAGCACCGAATCCTTGAACCAGAAGGCGAGATCGCCGGCGCTGCATCCTTCGCCTTCACCGGGATCGGGCTGGCTCTCGCATTCGCTGGCGCCCGGCGGGCATCCGATGCGGATGTGGAAGTGGTAGTCGTGGCCGTACATCGGTCGCACCTTGTGCAGCCAGCTTCGGTCACCCTTGGCCTCGCGGCATAGCGCCTTCTTGATCGCGGCGTTGACGAAGATGCGCTGCACCTTCGGCTCCTGCGCCGCCGCGCGAATGACAACCAGATGATCCGGCGTGAACACGCGCGGATCGATATCGAGACGATCCTCGCGCACCATCATGGTCGCCGACATCTCCTCGCGCTCGTTGCGCGAAAGCTGGCGACTGGGCGCAGGCGTTAGCCAGATGTCGGCATCCAGCCCCACCTGGTGGCTGGCATGCCCGGTCAACATCGGCCCGCCGCGCGGCTGGGACATGTCGCCGACCAGGATGCCGGGCCAACCCGCGTCCTTTTTCGCCTTCACGGCAACGCGCTTCACCAGCGCGACCATGTCGGGATGGGCCCAGAAGCGATTGCGCGACAGCCGCATCACCTGCCAGGCCTCGCCGTTGATCGGCAATCCCTCCGCGCCCGCGATGCAGCCATGGGCGTAGAAGCCGATCACGCGCGGCTTGCTGGCTGCCGCCGGCAGATATTTGCGGGCGAACAATTCCTTGGCGCCGAGTTTGGGATCGTTGGGATTGGCAAGCGGCGGCAGCGGCTTTGCATTCACCGTGCCCTTGTCCTGCGCCAGTGCCGGAGCGGCGCTGGCGGCAAAACATATCAGGAGGGGGATCAGAAATCGGCGGGATGTCATTCGGCTCGCTCTGTCGTCAGAACGTAACACGGAATGGCCGGAAGGGGACATGTGCAGCGGTCACCATCACCTGATTTCCCCCAATCGTAGTGTTCGGCAAAGCACTGGATTAAGATTAACCCGCGCTGCGCCCGAATGCGCCCTTTACAAGCGATGTCAGCGGACGGAATCATCCCGGCAAAAATATTGCAGGGCAAGGCATATCATGAAGTTATTGTCGGGCGTGCGGCTGGCATTGGCAGCCGCTTTTATTTCGTTGTTAGCGGCACCGGCGCATGCCGGCGTTGTGGTCCAGATCAGCAAATCGTCCCAGCGCATGTCGGTGAGCGTCGACGGAGCGCCGCGCTACTCCTGGCCGGTATCGACCGGCCGCCGCGGCTACGGCACGCCGAGCGGCACGTTTCATCCGCAGATGATGGCGCGGCGCTGGTACTCGAAGAAATATTACAATTCGCCGATGCCGCACTCGATCTTCTTCTATTACGGCTATGCCATTCACGGCACCACCGACCTCGGCCGCCTCGGCGGTCCGGCATCGCATGGCTGTGTCCGGCTGCATCCCTCGCATGCGGCGACGCTGTATGCGCTGGTCGAGCGCAACGGGCGCGGCAATACGCGGATCGAGATTTTCTAGAGCATGATCCGGACCCGAAGGGCCGCGTTAGCGCAAAGTGGACACCGGTTTTCCCTGCGACAAACGCGAAGCGTTTGCGCGGAGATCATGCTCAAACAAAAAGTAGCCTGAGAACTTAACCATTCGATAACCCTGTTGCGCAGTGGCGCATATTTTTGCGCGCGCGTGCATTCGTTGTGCAACCGCGCGGCTTTTCGCATGCCTGTCATATGTTGACGGCGGCTTTCTCTGCCGGTGACGGCTTCGTCTCAATCGAAAGTTGAATGCCTGCCAATTGCTGCGTGTGCAGCGCCTGTCGAAAAGGCAGGCGGGATCGAGGCCTGAACGGCAAGAGATACCATTTTTTCAGACACTTATCGCAGAACTGACCCCACGCAGAATGCGGGTGTGTGTGGGGCGTAAGCGATGCCGAAGTTTCGGCCAAGGAAAACAAAACAGGGAAAGCACGCTGCGATCCCGCGGATTCAGGGCAGGCCGGCAAGACCCAGTCCAAAACTCGTGCGCAACAGCCGGCAGGTGGCGGCCGAGATCGGCGAGATCGTGCGCAAGCGCGCCGAGGCGGAAGCCGCGATCGCGGAAGCGCGCAAATCCCATGAGCGGCTGCGCGAGGCGATCGAGATCCTGCCGCAAGGCATCGTGTTTCTCGACGCCGACGGCCGCTACATCCTCTGGAACAAAAAATACGCCGAGATCTACAGCCGCAGCTCCGACCTGTTCGAGCCCGGCGCGCGGCTGGCCGACACCATCCGCATCGGTGTCGAGCGCGGCGACTATCCGGAAGCGATCGGCCGCGAGGAAGAATGGATCGCCGAGCGGCTCACAAGACTCTATCAGCCCGGCGAACGCCACGAGCAGACGCTGGCCGACGGCCGTGTCATCCTGATCGAGGAGCGGCTCACCGAGGATGGCGGCGTCATTGGCCTGCGGGTCGACATCACCGAGCTGAAAGAGCGTGAAGCCTCGTTCCGCCTGCTGTTCGACAGCAACCCCGTTCCGATGATCGTCTGCGCGCTGGATGGCGAACGCATCCTCGGCGTCAACGATGCCGCCGTCGAGCACTACGGCTATAGCCGCGCCGAGTTCGAGAAACTGACCATCCGCGGCCTTCAGGCGTTCGACACCGAACTGCCGTGGACCGGCGACCGCTCCAGCGACGAGCAGGCCGCGCACACCTGGAAGCATGTCCGCGCCGACGGCTCGCTGATCGATCTTGCGATCTATTTCCGCCAGCTCGTTTACGGCGATCAGCCCGCAGTGCTGCTGGCGCTGATGGACATCACCGAACGCAAGCGCGCCGAGGCACGGCTCGCCTTCATGGCCCAGCATGACGGGCTCACCGGTCTGCCAAACCGCAGCCTGTTGCGGCAGCAGATGGACGACATGCTGCTGCACACGCGGCGCAGTTCGGAAAAGCTCGCGGTGCTGGTGCTCGGGCTCGATAATTTCAAGATTGTCAACGACACGCTCGGCCATGGCGTCGGCGACAAGCTGCTGCGTGGCGTGGCAAAGCGCCTGCGCTCGACGCTGCGCGAGGAAGACGCGGTGGCGCGGCTCAACTCCGACGAGTTCGCGATTCTCCAGAGCGGCGTCGTTCGGCCGGAAGATGCCGTGCTGCTGGCAAAGCGCCTGCTGGAGGCGATTGCCGACCCTTATCTGCTCGATGGTCATTCGGTCGTGATCGGCGCCAGCATCGGCATTGCGATGTCGCCCGGCGACGGCGACGAGTCGGAAAAGCTGTTGAAGAGCGCCGACATGGCGCTGTCGCGCGCCAAGACCGATTTCCGCGGCACGTTCTCCTTCTTCGAGGCGGAGATGGATGCGCGGGCGCAGAGCCGCCGCAAGATCGAGATCGACCTGCGCGATGCGATCCAGAACAACCGGCTACAGCCCTATTACCAGCCGCTGGTCGATCTCTCGACCGGCCGCATCACCGGCTTCGAGGCGCTGGTGCGCTGGCCGCATGCGGAGCGCGGCATGGTCTCGCCCGGTGAATTCATTCCGGTCGCGGAAGAGACCGGCCTGATCAATCCGCTCGGCGCCCTGATGCTGCGGCGGGCCTGCGCGGATGCCGCGCAATGGCCGGACGACGTCCGTGTCGCCGTCAATCTGTCGCCGCTGCAATTCCGGGTCGGTAATCTGCTGGCGCAGGTGATGGATGCGCTAAAACAGTCCGGATTGCCGGCGCGGCGGCTCGAGCTCGAGATCACCGAAACGCTGCTGCTGGAAAAGAGCAGCCAGGTGCTGGCGACGCTGCATGCGCTGCGCGCGCTCGGCGTGCGCATCTCGATGGACGATTTCGGCACCGGCTATTCCAGCCTCAGCTATCTGCGCAGTTTTCCGTTCGACAAGATCAAGATCGATCAGTCGTTTGTCCGCGACCTCGGTTCCAACCGCGATGCGCAAGCGATCGTCCGCTCGATCATCAGCCTCGGCAAGGGCCTCGGCGTGACCATCACTGCCGAGGGCGTCGAGAGCGAGGCCGAGCTGAGCTGCCTGCGCACCGAAGGCTGCCACGAGGGCCAGGGATTTCTGTTCAGCCGCGCCCGGCCCAACGCGGAAATCGTCGCGCTGCTGAGCGCACAGCGCGGCGTGGCCGCAGCGATAGAGGCGGCTTAAGCCACCACCGTCATTGCGAGCGAAGCGAAGCAATCCATCGTGCCACGAAGGAAGTGTGGATTGCTTCGTCGCTGTCGCTCCTCGCAATGACGAGGGTGGCTACTTCACGCCAGCGTCCTTCCGCTTCCGCAAATGATACGTCAGCGCCAGCGCCACGCAGTGGCGCAGCTCTGCCTCGGGCAATTTCTCCGCGGCATCCAGCAGGATCGCGCGGTTGCCGCTATAGCTGAGCTTTGGATAAAGCTCGCGAAAGGTCTCGACCAGGTCGGTCTGGCAATGGAAATAGATCGCGTACTGGCCGGGCGAGGTTTTCACCTGGTCGATCCGTATCGTGCTGCCGGCTTTGGTTTCCGGCGTCAGATAGCTCGGCTGGCCCCATTTCAGCGCCTCTTCCAGCGCGCCGACGCCGCTGGTGGATTTGGCGGTAGCGAAGATCAGTTTCCGCAGCGCCTGTAGCTTTGCCTTCACCGATTTTGGATAGGTCTCGAACATGGCATCGACCGCCGCACCCGGCGGCGGCTTGGCCGTGGCCTTGTTCTTTGCTGGCCGCTTCATCGCGTCGTCGGCGGCCCGGCGAGATTGCCCGACAGGATCGCCTTGCCGATCTCCTCGTAATGATTATCGCGGGCCTGGAGCTGCTGGTTGATCGCGTGCATGTCGCGCAGGCGGCGCTCAAAGCCGTTGGCGCGGAACACCGCGGTGGCGCCGGCCATGTGATAGGCGGTGTTCACGATCTCGGTCGATTGATGGATGGTCGAGGTCGCCGCCAGCCGCATCGCGACGCGGTGGGCTTCGGTCAGGGCCGCGCCGCGCGTCAGGTCGTCCCAGACCTCGGCGGCGGTCGCAAACAGATAGGCGCGTGCGCGCCGCAGGCTGGCCTCGGTGCGGCCGATCAGGGCCTGCACCGCGCTGTTCTCTTTCATGGCGGAGAGGCCTTGCGGTGTCTTCTTGCGCGACAGGTCGATCGCGGCATCGAACTGCGCGCGGGCGACGCCAAGCGAAGTCGCGGCAAAGCCCATGCTGTAGATCGTGTTGGTGGGAATTTTGTAGAGTGGTCCTTTCTCGCGCAAGGCGGACGGTTCGTCCCGCAACGCTGCAAATTTTTCGGGAATGAAGAGGTTGTCGACCGAATAGGAGTCGGTGCCGGTGCCGCGCAGCCCGATCACATCCCAGACGTCGTACAGGGTGGCGCTCGACAGCGGAAACAGGATGGTGCGGATTTCCGGCGATCCATCCGGTTTCTTGCGCGGCGTGCCGTCGGCCTCGGTGATGCGCACATGCGCCCCCAGCCAGCTCGCCTGGCGCACGCCCGAGGCAAATTCCCAGCGCGCATTGGCGCGGTAGCCGCCGGGCTCGGTGCGAACGTCGTGGTTGACGGCGCCCCAGGCCAAAATGCCCTGGGCGGTGTTGAAGATTTCATCCGCCGCATCGTGGTCGAGATAGGCCGAGATGACGGCGCAGACGCTGCACTGGCCAAGGCACCAGGCGGTCGACGCATCGGCCTTGGCGATTTCCTCCTGCATCTGCATGAAGGTCGCGAGCGGCGCCTCGGCGCCGCCGAGGCTTTTGGGCAAAAGCGAGCGATACAAGCCGTTTTCGATCAGCGCGGAGACGACGGGTTCCGTCAACCGGCGCGTGCGCTCGATTTCATCGGCTTCCTGTCTGATCAGCGGCGCGAGCGCCCGCGCGCGTTCGACGAGGTCGATTGCGGTAGCCTTGTTCATGCTTCTCCCCGTGCCCTTCTTGATTGCGGAGCATGATCCGGAAAAAGTGTGAAGCGGTTTTCCGAGAAGATCATGCTCAATTAATGTTCGGGCGCGCGGATGGTGGCCCATCCGTCGCGCCCGATCAAGACGCTGAGGAGATTTGATGCAATGCTGCCGATGCCCTATGCGGCGTCGCGCAACCCCGCGAGGAAGCTGTCGACCCGCTCGAACAGCGCGTCGGCATGCTGGCTGAGTTCGCCGGAGGCGGCCAGCACGTCGCCGGCCAGTGCACGGGAGCGGCCGGCAGCGTCGCTGGCGCCGGTTACGTTGACCGTCACTTCGGTTGTGCCCGCCGCGGCCTGCTGCACGCTGCGCGCGATCTCCCGGGTCGCCGAACCTTGCTCCTCGACGGCCGCAGCGATCGTGGTGGCGATGCCGCTGATCTCGCGGATCGTGTCGCTGATGCCGCCGATCGCGGTCACGCAATCGCCGGTGGCGGCCTGAATGGCGCTGACCTGGCCCGCTATCTCCTCCGTCGCCCTGGCAGTCTGGCTGGCGAGTTCCTTGACCTCGGCGGCGACCACGGCGAAGCCGCGGCCGGCTTCGCCCGCGCGTGCAGCTTCGATCGTCGCATTGAGCGCCAGCAGGTTGGTCTGACTCGCGATGGCGTCGATCAGGCGCAGCACGTCGCCGATCTTTTCGGCGGCAGCGGCAAGGCTGGTCACCATCTCGGTGGTCTGGCCGGCCTTGGTGACGGCGCCGTCGGCGACGTTGCTGGAATGCGTGACCTGCCGACCGATCTCGGCAACAGAGGAGGCGAGCTCTTCCGTGGCGGCGGCAACGGTGCTGACGCTGGTGGAGGCTTCCTCGGACGCGGCGGCCGCGGCGGTGGCGCGTTCGGACGTGCCGCTGACGCTTGTGGTGATCTCGCCGGCCACGCGCTGCATGTCCCTCGTTGCCTTTGCCACCGCGCCGACGACGCTTTTCACGTCGGCCTCGAAGCGGTCGGCCATCTGTCGCTGTAGCGCCTTCTTTTCGGCCTCGGTCTGCTGCTTGGCGGCATCCTGCGCGGCGCGCAGCGAATTGGCCTCGATCATGTTGCGGCGGAACACGTCGACGGCGCCGGCCATGGTGCCGAGTTCGTCCTTGCGGTCGCCGCCGGGAATCGCAACGTCGATATCGCCGCTGGACAGGCGGTTCATGACCGCGGTGATCGCCGTCAGCGGGCGCGACATGCCGCGTCCCAGCAGGAAGGCAAGCAGCGCCGCACCGGCCAGAATGCCGATGGTGGCAAGCAGGAGATGAAGCTGCGCCCGCGACGCGGCAGCTTCGTACTCGGTGGTGTCCTTGAGGATCTCGATGACAGCGACCGGCTGGCCGGCGTAGTTTTTCACCTGCCCGACGTAAAGCGCAGCGCCATGGCCGCCGATGGTGGCGTCGCGATTCAACGGCCCACCCTCGAACACACGCTTCAGTTCTTCCGGCGTGGCGGCCACGGCGTCGCCGAAGGTCGAGGACAGCTTTTTGAACTCCTTGCCGTCGTAGGAATGCACGGCAATGTCGATGCCAAAGCGTTGCTTGGCGCGATCGACGAATTCCTTGCCGAAGGCGACGCCGACGTCGGTGTTCGCCAGCGTCTTGCCGTCACGCATGATCGGCGTCATGCCGAAGATGCTGAGCGCTTCCCGGCCGGGTTCAACCCCGACGATCGGTTTGCCGGTCTTGATGGCTTCCACCACCGTCGAGCGGCGGCCGGAGATATCGTCGCCAAACACCTTCGGTGCGTGCACCCGGTAAAACACCTGCGCCGGCGCGGTCTGAAAGGTGATCAGGTTGATGCCTTGCGCCGTCAGCGTTTTCATGGCGCCGCCGAGCAGGCCGGCGAGACCGTCGCGGTCGCCCCTGGCGATGGCATCGCCGACCGGCGGCAGGGCGGCGACGACCGAACTGATGGCGAGCGCGGCGCGTCCTTCATATTCGACGGCAGCCATCACGCTGTCATATTGCAGCTTGAGCTGCTGTTCGAGCGCAAGCCTTGTCAGCGCCCGCTGCTGGAGGATCGAGAACGTCCCGAGGATTCCGCAGGCAACGGCGACGGTGAGCGAAATGGCGAGGATCAGCCGGGCAGCGATCGAGCGAAGCTTGAACATGGAAATTTCCGAAAGACTCCAGGGGACGAAGGCTTTCGGAAACTCGCAATAATTCGTTTAGGAAACGTCTCGACTGCGAACCCGTAATTCTACGTAAGCCGCGATCGAACGGTATCCTATGCCGCTGCCCGTCCCAGATCGAGCGAAGGCTGCGCGGGCTTGCGTTTCGACGGAAAGCTCAGTGCCACCGCCACCGCCGCAAGCCCAATGGCAAACGAGCCGGCATGCAGCCATGTGTATTGATGGAACGTATCGAATACGAGGCCGCCCGCCCATGGTCCCAGCGCCATGCCGAGGCTGGCAAAGGCGGAGACCGCGCCGAACACCGTGCCCATGATCTTTGCACCGAAGAATTCGCGCACCAGCACGGCATAGAGCGGCATCACCCCGCCATAGGCGAGGCCGAATACAACCGACAGCGCATAGAATTCGCCGAGCCGGAACACGGCGAGATACGTCGCGATGCACAGCGCCTGCACGAACAGGCCGCTGACCAGCACGGGCTTTGCGCCGAGGCGATCGGCCAGCGCGCCGAGCATCAGGCGGCCGCCGAGCCCGGAAAAGCCGGCCACGCTGTAGACGGTGACGGCCGTTAGCGGCGCGATGCCGCAGACCATGGCATAGCTCACCATGTGGAAGATCGGGCCGGAATGCGCCGCGCAGCAGGCGAAATGCGCCAGCGCCAGCGTGATGAATTGCGGCGTCTTCAGCGCCTGCGACGCAGTCCATTCGATTTCCGGCGTGCCGCCTGCACTCGCTGCTGCGGTGCCTGCGCTCTGCGGCGGGCGTCGAATCAGGAAGCAGGCGGGAATGAGCAGCGCCCATGCGGCGATGCCGATTACCAACATCGCCGTGCGCCAGTCATAGGCGGTGATCAGCATGCTGGCGGTCGGCGCCACCGTTACCGGCGCCACGCCCATGCCGGCAGAGACCAGCGCGACCGCAAGGCTGCGATGCTTGTCGATCCACGCGCTCGCCAGCGCCATCATCGGCGCATAGAAGCTGCCGGCGGCAATACCGATGAGAACGCCGAAGCTAGCCTGAAACTGCCACAGCTCCTGCGCCTGGCTCGCGGTGACGAGGCCAAGGCCGAGCAGCACGCTGCCGGCCAGCACCACGATGCGCGTGCCGTACTTGTCGGACAGTGTGCCCCAGGCGAAGGCGGCAACGCCCATGAACAGGAAGTCCAGCGTCGCCGCCGCCGACACGCCGGCGGTCGACCAGCCCATGGCTTTCGAAATGGGCTGAAGGAACACCGCGAGCGACAGCATCGTACCGAAGCCGACGCACGTCATCAGCGCGCCCGCCGCGACGATGACCCAGCCATAGTCGAACCGTGAGGTCTTGGTCATGCGTTTCCCCGGCGCTTTTGGTTCTTGCACTTTGCGCCGGGTAAATGGTGACCCATCCAGCAACGTGGGGCAAGGCTAGGACGGGAATGCCTCTCATTCCACTGCGAGCAGGTAAACATCCGATTAGGAGCAAATTAACGACAGAATCGGGGATGTGCGCGGAGGTTTATCCGATGTTGTACTGTATCTGGAGGTTTAGCTTCGTTCTGGAGCACTACTGGATGAACCTCAATACTCATTTGATCGCGGCGGCGCTCAGCGGAGTCATGCTGATTTTCGGCAACGCTTCCGCACTCTTCGCAACCGAAAACACGATTTCGCAAGCTGGCCGTTCTGCATCGCCGCAACCGTCGCGCTTTGCTGCGGTCGGCCCGGACTGCGAGATTGCTCAACCAAATTCCGAGCACCTCTTTGTCGCCGTCGCGGTCGATCATGGCGATGCGTTGACCAATATTCAACTCGACAACCCGGCGATCAAAACGACAATGGTCCGCGTTGTGGTTGATGCGGGCGCCAGGCCGATCACCATATTGTTGCAGTCCGGCGACCCCGTGATTTGGGATTTCGAAGGCGCGGTCGAGCGGATCGCCCGCGCGATCGTCGTGCCGGGTTACCGCAACCGTGTCGCGATGCGAGGTTTGCCGGCGGAACGGGTGGATTTTCTGAAACTGGCCCGTTGTCCGGCACAATCCATACCGCTCAAGAACGATCCCAAGAATGAACGCGACGAGATTCTGCGGGGGTTGTTCGGTCGTCTGCCGGATCGTATGGCGTTTGCGAGCGAACCGAATTCGATCCGTCTGCCGGAACTGAAGGCGGCGGAGGCACCAAAAAGTGCGCCGCGAACCGGACAGACCCAAGCCGAGAAAGACCTGGCCTTATACTATCCGGGCGGCTTCCGTATCGTCGAACCGAACTCACTTCTTTCGCCGGCACAGGTGTTTACGCCGGAGACCTTTCCCAACCAAGCCGGTCTGATCCAACTCGAACGCGCGGGCGCCATCCGGCCGGCGCTCCGCGAGGAAGTCGACCGGTTCGTAGAGGGTTACAGTAAGCAGTTTCGCTCGAAGCTCGACCCGACATATCGGCTTCGCGTGGGCTTCAGCTATGTGGTGTTGCGCGACCTGATGTTTCCGGTGGGGGGTCTTGGTGGTGGTCATGCCAAGAGCTTCCTCGTGCTCCCCGGCGTGCCCGCTCCGCGCGGCAACGCCGGGCACGGATGTCTCGCATTCATGGACGGTTTCCGGGCGGACGAACTCAGTTGCCTGGGGGATGACCGGGAAGCCATTCAGCGTCTGAGGAAATTGCCGGATGACGAGGCGGCAAAGGCTTGCCGGCTCTTCGACGCCCCCGATGATGCGACCGTCGAGGCCGTCTCGATCTATAAGCCTCGGGCCTCGTCGTCGCCGGTGGAAATCCATGTCGGCAAGCGCGGCGCCGTGCTTCTCGTTCTCAATACCTACGAACCCGCCATCTGGCGCATTTCCACAGGTGAAGGCGCGCGAATCGCGGGTATCATTATGACAAGCTATTACCCAGGCAAGGTCGAAGGAATTCCGCCAGACACGCCGGTGATAAATCTCTACTACCGAGGTCGCAACAATCGGCTGCCGGCTGCTTCCGTCTGCGCTCCACTACAGGACTATCTCGGGGCGTACAGTGGCGGGCCGGCGGCGATAGTTCTCGACCGCCAGATCAGTGCCTTGACGGGTAAAAATATCGACAAACTAAGATTCAGTCATGAACTCGACAGCATCGAAATCCGGTGAGTTTCAGCTATCCACCTTCAACGCGGCAATAAAGGCTTCCTGCGGGATGTCGACCTTGCCGAACTGCCGCATCTTCTTCTTGCCTTCCTTCTGCTTCTCCAGAAGTTTGCGTTTGCGCGTGATGTCGCCGCCGTAGCATTTGGCGGTGACGTCCTTGCGCAGCGCGCGCACGGTTTCGCGGGCGATCACCTTGCCGCCGATCGCGGCCTGGATCGGAATCTGGAACATGTGCGGCGGGATCAGTTCCTTCATCTTCTCGACCATGGCGCGGCCACGGCCTTCGGCGCGGGTGCGATGCACCAGCATCGACAGCGCATCGACCGGCTCGCCATTGACGAGTATCTGCATCTTCACGAGGTCTGCCGGCTTGTAGTCGGTGAGGTGATAGTCGAACGAGGCGTAGCCCTTCGACACCGACTTCAGGCGGTCGTAGAAATCGAACACCACTTCGTTGAGCGGCAGATCGTATTTCACCATCGCGCGGCTGCCGACGTAGGTCAGCTCCTTTTGCGAGCCGCGGCGGTCCTGGCAAAGCTTGAGCACGCTGCCGAGATATTCGTCGGGAGTGAGGATGGTGGCCTCGATCCACGGCTCCTCGATCTCGGCGATCTTGACCACGTCGGGCATGTCGACGGGGTTGTGGATCTCGATCTCCTGCCCGTCGGTGAGGTGCATCTTGTAGATCACGCTCGGCGCGGTCGCGATCAGGTTGAGATCGAACTCGCGCGACAGCCGCTCCTGGATGATCTCCAGATGCAACAGGCCGAGGAAGCCGCAGCGGAAGCCGAAGCCGAGCGCGGCGGAAGTTT
Source organism: Bradyrhizobium lablabi (assembly GCF_018129385.1). Classification (GTDB taxonomy): domain Bacteria; phylum Pseudomonadota; class Alphaproteobacteria; order Rhizobiales; family Xanthobacteraceae; genus Bradyrhizobium; species Bradyrhizobium lablabi_C. The sequence goes on along the minus strand of NZ_JAFCLN010000015.1, from coordinate 3,823 downwards.
CCATCTCGTAGGAGAAGCTGGCGTCGTTCAGCCGCAGCTTGCCCATCGCCGCACGCAGCGTCTCGAAATCATTGGCGTCGACCGGGAACAGGCCGCAGAACACCACGGGGATCGCCGGCTTGAAGCCGGGTAACATCTCATGGATCGGCTTCTTGTCGTCGGTGATGGTATCGCCGACGCGGGTGTCGGCCACTTCCTTGATCGCGGCGGTGATGAACCCGATCTCGCCGGGGCCGAGCTCTTCCACTTGCTCCATCTTCGGCGTGAAGAAGCCGACACGTTCGACGTCATAGGCCGCATTGGTGCCCATCATGCGCACGCGCTGGCCCTTCTTCATCACGCCGTCGACGATGCGCACCAGCACGACCACGCCGAGATAGACGTCATACCAGCTGTCGACCAGCAGCGCCTTCAGCGTGGCGTCGCGGTCGCCCTTTGGCGGCGGCAGGCGAGTGACGATCGCCTCCAGCACATCGGGCACGCCGAGTCCCGTCTTGGCGGAGATCATCACCGCATCAGAAGCGTCGATGCCGATCACGTCCTCGATCTGCTGCTTCACCTTCTCCGGCTCGGCGGCGGGCAGATCGACCTTGTTGAGGACCGGGACGATCTCGTGGTTGTTGTCGAGCGCCTGGTAGACGTTGGCCAGCGTCTGCGCTTCCACGCCCTGGCTGGCGTCGACCACCAGCAGGGAACCTTCGCATGCCGCCAGCGAGCGCGAGACTTCGTAGGCGAAGTCGACATGGCCCGGCGTGTCCATCAGGTTGAAGATGTAGTCCTTGCCGTCCTTGGCGCGGTAATGCAGCCGCACCGTCTGCGCCTTGATGGTGATGCCGCGCTCGCGCTCGATATCCATGGAATCGAGCACCTGTTCCTTGCCCGCCATTTCGCGATCGGAAAGGCCGCCGGTCATCTGGATCAGGCGGTCGGCCAGCGTCGATTTGCCATGGTCGATATGGGCGACGATGGAGAAGTTTCGGATGTTGGAAATGGGGGCGGTCGTCATGGGGCGCGGGATAGCATTCGTGTTCCCACCGGGCAACCATTATGGCCGTTTTGAAGGCATTTCTTCACGCCAAGCTGATTCCAAGCATGCGGAAAACGCGCTACGGAAACACGCATGTCGACTGCATCATCCTTGCCCGCCCGTTCGCGCCAAATGAGACGGTTTTCCGTGCGGCAGCTCGCCGCGTGGCTGGCGGCGACGGCCAGCGATCCCAAGGGCAGCCTCTGGCTCGTGATCGGCTTTGCCGTCGCGCATGCCCTGCTGTGGACGGTGATCCTGGTCAACCTCAAGGCCGCGCAGGACGTTCACATGGACGTCGCCGAAGCCTTCGCCTGGGGCCAGAAATTCCAGCTCGGCTATGGCAAGCATCCGCCGCTGTCCGGATGGGTCGCCGGCCTCTGGTTCAAATTGTTCCCGGCGGCGAACTGGGCGACCTATCTGCTCGCGATGACGGTCGTCAGCACCGGCATGGTGATCTCATGGTTCACGGCGCTGCGCGTGGTGGACCGTCGTCGTGCTTTCCTCGTCGTGGTGATGCTCGCGCTCTACCCGATCTTCAATTTCAAGGGTTTCAAGTACAATCCGGACCTGCTCCAGCTCGTGACGCTGCCGCTGGTGGTGCTGGCCTATCTGAACGCGTTCGAAAAATGTGATGCGCGATCCGGCCGTTGGCTCGGCATCGCGGGCGCCGCGGCGCTGATGACCAAATACTGGGTGCTGACCATGATCGGCGCCATCGGGCTCGCCGCGCTGATCCATCCCGACCGATGGCGGTTCCTGAAATCGCCGGCGCCGTGGGCGGCCATTGTGGTGCTCTTCATCCTGATGGTCCCGCATCTGATCTGGCTGAAGCAGGTCGATTTTGTCCCGTTGACCTATGCCGGCGACGTCTATGGCCAACTGACCCGTGCGCAAAACATCCATCTCGTGATCGGCTACATTCTGCATAATGTCGGATTGCTTGCGATCCCGGTGCTGCTGGCGATTCTCGCGTTGGCGTGGAATTCGCGGCGATGGATGTGGCCGGTCGCCGCGGTCGCGCGCAACTGGTCGCGCGGCCCCAACGCCGCTGTCAATTATTCCCAGGCGCTCAATATCTGGCTGATCCAGATCATCGTCGCGGTCGGCCCGCCGCTCGGCGCCCTCGCTTTCATGGTCTACATGAAGACCGATTGGGGGATATCGCTGTTCTTCCTGACGCCGCTGGCGCTGGTGGCGATCCCCGCGCTGCGCGTCCCGGCCCGCGCGCTGTTCAACATCACTGCGATCTGGCTCGTTATCACGCTGCTGATGCTGCCGGCCTCGCGCTGGATCGCCGAGCGCGAGATCGCGCGCAGCCCAAATGGATCGCCAACCCTTAGCGCGCGCTCCGAGCTGGCGCGCGAGCTGACGCAGGCCTGGCGCTCGCGCTTCGGCACGCGCTGGGCGGTGGTCGCCGGCACCACCGAAATGGGCGAGCCGCTCGCCTTCTACAGCCCCGATCATCCGGCGCCGTATACGCCGGGCGAACTCTGGTCGTCGGGCCTCACGTCGCTGGAAGAAGCAAAGCGTCTCGGCTTCATCGGCGTGTGCGATACCACCGACGGGCGGCTGCCGACTTGCGAAGCCTGGATGAAGGAGAACGGCGGCAAGGATCTCGAGCAACTGACGATCACCACGCAGCGCTTTTTCCAGGGCCATCCCGGCCCCGCCATTACCTGGAAGGTCTTTATCGTGCCGCCGGCGAAGTGATTGCCGTACCATCAAACAAAGAACAATTGGGGGAAACATGGATCTCGATCTCACCGGCAAGCGCGCGCTTGTCACCGGCTCGACGCGCGGCATTGGCCTGGCGACCGCGATGGGGCTTGCGCAGATGGGCGCGGAGGTCATCGTCAACGGCCGCCAGCAGGCGGCCGTCGATGAAGCCATTGCAAAGATCAAACAGTCATCGCCTTCGGCCACGCTGCACGGAGCGGTGCTCGATCTCGGCGGCGCCGAGGGCTGTGCGCGCCTGACCGCGCAATTCCCCGACGTCGATATCCTCGTCAACAATCTCGGCATCTACGAGCCCAAGACGTTCTTCGAGATCGAGGATGCGGATTGGGCCAGGATGTTCGAGGTCAATGTGATGAGCGGCGTTCGCCTGACGCGGCATTACCTGAAGCGGATGCTGGACAACAAGGACTGGGGCCGCGTCGTCTTCATCTCCAGCGAATCCGGCATCTACGTGCCAAAGGAGATGGTGCATTACGGTTTTTCCAAAGCCGCCCAGCTCTACATCGCGCGCGGCGCGGCCGAGCAGACCAGGGGCACCAACATCACCGTCAACTCGGTGCTGCCCGGCCCGACCTGGGTCGAGATGGCGCCGACGCGGCTTGCCGCGCGCGCGAAAGCCGCAGGCACGACGGTCGACGACCTCGTCACGCGCACCTTTACCGAGCGTCGTCCGGCCTCGCTGCTACAGCGCTACGCCCAGCCGGAGGAAGTGGCAAACCTGATCTGCTACCTCTGCTCAAAAGCCGCCAGCGCCACCAACGGCGCGGCGCTGCGGGTGGACGGTGGCATCGTGACGAATCCGTTTTAGGAGGACGCTCACCTCTCCCCGCTTGCGGCAGGGCTATCGCATATGAGCGAGGACTCGATGAGGCGACTTCGTTGTGGCCATCCTTCGAGACGCCCGCCTTTGGCGGGCTCCTCAGGATGAGGTCTTGTTTCGTGGCAAAATCCTAGAACCCTCATGGTGAGGAGCGCCGCCTGCGGCGCGTCTCGAACCATGAAGGCCGGGCTCGCTCACACGCTCAATGGGCCATATGCGATAGCCCTGCCGCTCGCGGG
>NZ_JAFCLN010000014.1 GCF_018129385.1 Bradyrhizobium lablabi | reverse complement strand
TCCGACATCCCCTGCGCAATGGCTTTACGGCTTATATCGCGCTCTCCCCGGTGAGCGGGCTTGTTGTCACCGTCGCCTGCGGATCTCTCCGCAAGCTTAGCGCCAGCGTCGCGGCGCCAGGACCACACGACTTCGCCGTACGCCCTTGCCCAGTCGTCTGCTGAACAAGCGCGTCCACCGCCTCCCATCCCAACGTTTGGTGGCGATGGCCAACGCCCCTCCTCGGGGATGAGGTGGCGCCGTTATAATTCTGATTTGCCGAAATTGACAAGCGGAATATTTTAGATTTCGGGGCTTGACATGATTTCCGCAAATCAGAAGTGATTTGCCCGTCGTGTTGAATTTATCACAGATCGTTGCCAAGCCGTCATTGCGAGGAGCGTCAGCGACGAAGCAATCCATCGTGCGGCCAGGGGATAGATGGATTGCTTCGCTTCGCTCGCAATGACGGCTGAATCCGTAGCATCCCGAAGCGATGGGTTTCGCTTCGCTCTACCCATCCTACATCTGGATCGTGCGCCTTCGCGGACGATGACAGTGGTATGTGGGGCAGCTACCCCTGCACATTCACCCAGCGCCGGCTGACGGCGACCGGATCGCTGCTCTCCCTCACCTCGTCCTTGTACCGCTCGATCTCGGCGTCATCGACATCGGCATCGCTCATGGCGTAGCTGACGCGCCGCAGGATCGGCCACATCTCGCCGCCCAGGTCTGCCAGATCGACGCTGACGGCCGGATATTTTGCCGGTCCGGAGGCGGGCGCATCGGTGGCAGGCGCCGTGAACATCGCGCTGAACAGCGTCTTCGAGCGCTGCAATCCGTCAGGCGTCAGCTCAATCGAATCTGCATCCTCAGGATCCTCGATCATCCCGCTTTCGTGCAGGCGGCGCAGGACCTCCGGCGCAAAGCCGGCGGAAGCGTGGGATTGATCGTGAAGCGTGAGATGGAGCAGCGCCAGAACGGCGTCATCGATCTTCTTGTTGTCGGTCGCCATCATCAAATCTCTGGTGAGCAATATGGTGATCTCTATGCCTCCGCCTTTGTTCCTGCAACGGCGGACGGATCGCCGGCCTGCCCTACACGATCCCGCATCCGCCCGCGCCGCGAAAGATTGCCGCAGATCACCCGCCACACATTGGTGGAGCCGGAGGCCCGCCGCGTCAGTGCCATCACGACGGCACGTGCGCCGATTTTTTATGGCGGTATCCATTCCTTGCTTTCCCGCCTCCTTCCTGCGCCGTTTGGTACGGAACTTGACATGGAGCGATCTGCGGAGCGTCCGAACCGGCGGTCACAAAATTGGCAGGCATGGCCTGAGCCGCGGATCGCCTCGCCGCTCCATTGACCTCGCCGGACTTCCGCGCGAATGGAAGATATTATGGAAGCCAAATTTCTGATCTTCTTGATCCTGCTCGCTGTGCTGGCGGGCGCGGCGCTGCTCGCCAGGCGAACCAACACCGCACCCGCGATCCTTCTGATGCTCGCCGGCACCGCGCTTGCCTTCGTGCCGGGCATGCCGGCGGTGGAGCTGCCGCCGGACCTGGTGCTGCTGCTGGTGTTGCCGCCGCTGATCTATTCCGCCGGCGTTGCGATGAGCTGGCGCGAATTCCGCTTCAACCTGCGCCTGATCGGCCTGCTCGCGGTCGGCTGCGTGATTTTCACCGCCTTCATGGTCGCGGCCGCCACGCATTACCTGATCGGGCTGCCCTGGAGCGTCGGCTTCCTGCTGGGCGCGATCGTCGCACCGCCCGACGTGGTGGCGCCGCTCGCGATCGCGCGCAAGCTCGGCCTGCCGCGGCGAATACTTGTCGTGCTCGAGGGCGAGGGCTTGGCCAACGACGCCACCGCGCTGATCCTTTACAAGTTCGCGGTCGCCGCGATCACGACCGGACTGTTCTCGCTGCCGCAGGCAGCCGGCACGTTCAGCGCCATCGTCGCAAGTGAAGTCGTATTCGGCCTCGCGGTCGGGTGGCTGTCCTTGCGGGCGCGGCATCATGCCCGCGACCCGCAGATCGAGATCACGCTGTCGCTGATCACACCCTATATCGCGTTCTGGATCCCGCATCATTTCGGCGGCTCCGGGGTGATCGCGACGGTCGCGTGCGGCCTTTACATGAGCTGGAACGGACCGCTGCTGATTTCCGCCGCAACGCGGTTGCAGGGCATCTTCTTCTGGGACCTCGTCATCTACCTGATCGAGGGCATGCTGTTCCTGCTGACCGGCTTCCAGATGCGCTCGCTGGTGGAAAAATCAAAGATGTTTCCGCTCGACGAGATCCTGATGGCGACGGCGCTGGTGCTCACCATCATCGTGGTGGCGCGCTTTGCCTGGGTCTATCCGGCAACCTACGGCCCGCGCTTTTTCAACAAGCGCCTGCGCGAGCGCGATCCCTATCCGCCCTGGCAAAACGTGTTCGTGATCGCGTTCACCGGCGTGCGCGGCGCCGTGTCGCTGGCGGCGGCGCTGGCATTGCCGCTGACGCTGCCGGGCGGCGAAGGCTTTCCCTATCGCGACCTGATCCTGTTCGTCGCCTTCGGCGTCATCTTCGTCACGCTGGTCGGTACCGGGCTGACGCTGCCGCCGGTGGTGCGATGGCTCGGCGTTGCGAAGAACGGCCGCAGCGAGCATGTCGCCGAGCACGAAGCCGAGCTCGCCGCCCGGCGGGAAGCGCTCGCGGCCGCGCTGGCCTCGCTCGATGCCATGACCGACGACCGCGAGTTGTCCGAGGAGGTCATCAAGCTCTTGCGCGCGCGGCACGAAACGCGCACCAACCAGCTCCCCGCGGCACTGGACCCCGACCCCGATACACCCGACGTCACCGCCGTCGGGATCGATCTGACGCGTGAACTGATCGGGATCGAGCGCAAGTTCATCCATGCGCTGCTGCGCGACGGCAAGATCACCGACGAGACGAGGCGGCACATCGAACGCGACCTCGATCTGGAGGAAGCAAGTCTGGAGAACCGGGAATACCAGGTGATCCCGCTTTAGAAGAATGCCTGCCACCGCCGTTGCGAGGAACGGAGCGACGAAGCAATCCATTCTTCGTGCGGCACTATGGATTGCTTCGCTTCGCTCGCAATGACGGCCGATGGAAATCGCTCCGGCAAGCGGCGAGCCGTCACCGCTTGCGCGCGTGACGCGGCGCACTACGCGGCTGTGGCTCCGCCACCCTCCTGGGCGGCGGCTTTGAAACCTGCGGCGCAGGTTTTGAAGCAAGCGCCGGCGCGGTCCCGCGGGTTTCGCAATATTCGATCGCAGCCGATGTCACTGCCGCCGCGACCTTGTTCTTGTGCGTATCGGAGGCCATCACCAGCTCTTCGTCGCGGTTGATGATCGAGCCGGATTCCAGCAGCACGGCCGGCATCGTCGTCATCCGCAGGACGATCAGCTCGTCGTAGCGATAGACGCCGGCATCGATATCGAGCAATTGCCGCTGGTACTTGCCCATGAACCATTGGTCGTACTGGCGGGCGAACTGCAATTCCCGCGCCGCCATCTGGTTGCCGACCAGTTTTGCGAATCTCAGGCTCGCCTCATAGTGCGGATTCTGCCGGGAGACGAACACGGAGTAGCCGCCGAACAAATCGTTGAAGGTGCTCTTCTTGCCGTCGAAATCCCACCTCTCCACGTAGATGTCGGGCACGGAATCGTGGTGGATCGACAGAAAGAGATCGGCGCCCTTCCTGTTGGCGACCGCCACGCGCTTCATCAGGCTTGGCCGCGCCTTGCCCTCGGTGATCAGCAGAAGCGTCTCCGTGAAGCCGTCCGCTTTCAGCTTCTCCTCGATCCGCCTGGCGAGCTTCAGGTTGAACTCGAATTCCGGCACCTTGCGCGCGCTCATGGCGCCGTAGGATTCGGCGGTGTGTCCGACGTCCAGGATGATCCGGAATTTGGATCGGTCGCATTTTGAAGGTGAAGGCTGGGATGCGACGGCGGCCGTGGCGGTAGCGGGAGTGGCCGCCGTGACCTCCGCGGGCGCGGCATATCCGGCGCCGGCCGCCGCGAGCGACGCCGCGACGATCGAGGCGCCGAGGATGCGGCCGACACGCAAGCCACGGCAAGACCCGGCGCTGGTGCCTTCTGACAGCAATCCCTACTCCGCCGCTGCAATCCGCGGCCGGCCGACATAGCCGGCAGCGTCGCCAAACCGCTCGATCATCACCGCCGTCAAATCCTTGGCCTTGCCGGTCACACAGGCGCCGGATCGCACGGCGTAGCGATCCTGATGCGCAAGATGCGGCGGCGCGGTGCCCTGTTGCAAGGCGCGCGCGGCATCCATCACCAGCTTTCGGAAATGCATGATGCCGAGATCGGTGGGGCCGAGATGCTCGCGGGTGCGGTCGGCGATCGGGCCCTGGCTGTCCTGCACGGCGGCGTCCTGCTCGGACACGCCCTTGATCCCGGTGTAGCTCCTGGTCTTCTGAAGCTTGCGGTCGATCAGATAGTCGTTCGCCTTGTTGCGCAACGGCATGTAGTTCTCATCGACCTCCGACATCACGCCGTTGCCGCGGGCATAGCCATCGCGCTCGGCCTGCGTCAGCGGGCGCTCCGGATTCCACACATAGGTATAGATCCAGCAACTGGTGTCGGTCACCGGAATGAAACTCTGGCCAAAGATGTTCTCGCCCGGCATCGAGCTCGGCGCATAGGAATGCACCGGCATCAAATACTGCGCGATGCGCCAGTAGATGTTGTCGCTGCCGGTGAGCCGTCCACCCGCAACCGTGAGGCCGGCCTCGTGCGGATTGATCTTGATCACCGGGCGCGGGTCTTCCGCGATCCAGCGCATGTGCTCGGTGGCGACGCGTACAAGCGGATTCACAAAATGCTTCTTGATGTCGAGGATCTCGTTCTCTTCCTTGTCGAAAGACAGATGTGCGAAGGTGAAATGCGCGGTGTCGATCGAGCCTTCCAGCGCCTGCACCCAGTTGCAGTCCTGCCATTTCTTGGTGACGTAGCGGTGCGCGGCCGGCACCAGCGCCATTTCTAGATCGGGCAATTCCGGCACCTGATCGGCCGGGCCCATATAGGCCCAGATCATGTCGCCCCACTCGCGCACCGGATAGGATTTGATGCGGATGAGATCTTTTGCGTTGAGGTCGGGATAGGAGGTCGGCATGTCGACGCATCGACCGTCGGTATCGAACTTCCAGCCGTGATAGACGCAGCGGATGCCGCATTCTTCGTTGCGGCCGAGCCAGAGATTGGCGCCGCGGTGCGGGCAGTATTGATCGACGATGCCGACCACTCCGCGCGTGTCGCGGAAGGCGAGCAGCTCTTCGCCCATCACCATGATCTTCTTCGGCGGGCCGTCAGCTTCGGGCAGCTCTTCCGATAGCAGCACCGGCAGCCAGAATCGGCGGAGCAATTCGCCCATGCCGGTGCCCGGGCCGCTCTCGGTGAGGAATTTGTTGTCTTCAGCTCGGAGCATCGGCGGTCTCCGGGAGAGCGTGGTTTTTGCTGTTGATCAAGCTTGACGCAGGGGCACCGGGGCGTCAACGCGGGCAATACCGGTGTGCAACGAAACGGCGCGAGCCGTACCGTCATTCGCCGGTCAGCCTTGCTCGACCGGCGACTCGCTGCCCCTGCGTGCATTGCGGGTGCATCGGCGGAGCTTCCATTTACCTTCGATCAACCTTGACACAAATTAGCCATTATGCCAGTCGCGGGTTCCATGTCGGCAGGACGAAACCAAGGTGCCGACCTCACGAAATCGCCGATTGCTCCCTAAAATCAAGGCGATCCATCATCTGATGCCTGTTTCAAGCCGCATGCCCCCGGCTTCGATCGGGAACTCGCGAGCGAAGCCAACGGGTTCCATCCGCGTCGATTGTCGCGCAGTGTTGCAAACCGGTGACGGGATTTCGGGTCCTACTACTGTAAGTTGCCTGCACGCTTTCGCTTCGTTTGTTGTGCAGAAAAAGGGGGACCCCTAATGAAAAAGATCGCACTGGCCGCTGCTGCTGCTTCTCTGCTGCTCACAGGCGCCGCTTCCGCGGCTGACATGGCGCCGCGTTACACCAAGGCTCCGCCGCCGGTGGTCGCCCCCATCTACAACTGGACCGGCTTCTACATCGGTATCAACGGCGGTGGCGGCTGGGCCGACAAGTGCTGGGATATCTTCAACGATGTCGGCTTTCCCATCGCTCCCTTCCGTGAGGGCTGCCACACCGCCAGCGGCGGCACAGTCGGTGGTCAGATCGGCTATCGCTGGCAGGCTGCGCAATGGGTGTTCGGTCTCGAAGCTCAGGGCAACTGGGCCGATTTCAAGGGTTCCAATGCCAGCCTGTTCTTCGCTCCCGGCGCTGCCATCAACCGCACCAAGGTTGATGCGTTCGGCCTGTTCACCGGTCAGGTTGGCTATGCTTGGAACAACTTCCTTTGGTACGTGAAGGGCGGCGCTGCCGTCACCAACGACAAGTACGAAGGCATCATCGGCGGCACCGGCATCGTGTTCGACCGTGCTGAGGAAACCCGCTGGGGCGCTGCGGTCGGCACCGGCATCGAGTACGGCTTCGGCCCGGGCTGGTCGCTCGGCATCGAATACAATCACCTCTTCATGGGTCACCGCGACATCAACCTGACCTTCGTGGCCGCTCCGGGCGTGCTCTCGCGCGGCGAAACGATCCGTCAGGACGTCGACATCGTCACCGCTCGCATCAACTACCGCTTCGGTGGTCCGATCGTCGCGAAGTACTGATCGCTTCTCCTCCCGAACCAATCAAAAGCCCCGGCATCGTCCGGGGCTTTTTCTTTTGCTGGAATGCGCCTCGCGGGGGCGGGAGGCGCACAAAACAGGCGAGGCCTCCTCGTCTCAATTGTCCACGCCTGTTGCCGGCCGGTACTTGCCTTCCAGAACGTCCCCGCTCCTGTTTTCGCAATGAACCATACGTATAATTTCCGCGAGGACGTTGTGCGCGTCGGCGTCAACTACCGCTTCGGCGGCGCTGGCGCGGTCGCCAAGTATTGAGTGCCTTCTCCTCCCTGACAAACTCAAAAGCCCCGGCATCGGCCGGGGCTTTTTTGTTGCTTCAGCACGAGGCGAGTTGCGCGCTCACTATTTTGACGACCAGCGGCCGCAACCACTCCTTGCATCTCACCGTCATTCCCGCCAAGCGGGGCAATTGTCCGCTATTGTTGCCGCCCGGTGACAGACGAAGGCGGGTGTCAGTTGATAGCTAAAGCCAAGGCCCGCTATCGCGCCTTTTTTGGAATGAAGGAATTTTCGTGGTGAAGAAACTCGCGCTGGCAGCAGCTGCCGTCTCCATCCTGTTCACCGGCGCCGCTTCGGCCGCCGACCTCGCTGCCCGTCCCTACACCAAGGCTCCGGCACCGGTCATTGCCGTTTGGAGTTGGACCGGGTTCTATGTGGGAGGCAACGTCGGCGGTCACTGGGGAGACGACCGAATCACTCCCGCTGCGAATCCGGTTGCTTGGGGAGTTGCGGGGGCCGCCGATTTGAACGCTTTCACCCGGACCAATTTGCACCCTCAAGGGGTGATTGCAGGTGTGCAGGCCGGCTACAATTGGCAAACCGGCAACTTTGTTGTCGGCGTTGAGGCCGATGCCAACTGGGTCGATGGCACGGCGACCCGGGTTCAGGTCCCTCCGGTCGGATTTCAGGTCATCAATCCCCTCGACGTAATGACCAATTCGAGCAAGCAAACATTCCTGGGAACAGTCCGCGGAAGGTTGGGCTTGGCGGCGGCTGACGCACTCTTTTATGTCACTGGCGGTTTGGCTGTAGGAAACCTGAAGACGACCGATACATTTTGCTCGTTCGGTGCCCCTTGCATTGATCCCGGCGATCTTGGCGTCGTGAACTCTTCAGTGACCCGTGCCGGCTGGACGGTTGGCGGCGGCATCGAGTATCACGTTGCTGGAAACTGGACGGTCAAGGCTGAGTATCTCTACGTCGACCTCGGATCGTACGCGACAAGCATTCCCGGGTGCGCAAATTGCCTTCCGGGCGCGGACATCACCGTCAATCACAAGTTCACGGATCACGTTGGGCGCGTCGGTGTGAACTACAAGTTCGGCGGCCCGGTCGTCGCCAGGTACTGATCGACGCTTCTCCCGACAAATAAAGCCCCGGCATCGTCCGGGGCTTTTCTTTGCGCTGACGCTCAGTGCCTACGCCGGCCGCTCGCCCTTCACCGTCACGCGGGTGCCCGACCTCGTGTGCGGCCAGTAATCCCACATGGCGCGATGCTGGGCGCAGCGGTTGTCCCAGAACGCGATGGCATTCTCGGTCCAGCGGAAGCGGCACTGGAACAACGGGTTTTCCGCATGCTGGTAGAGATAGGCCAGCATGGCGTCGCTCTCGTCGCGGGGGATGCCGATGATGTGGCGGGTGAAGCCGCGGTTGACATAGAGCGCCTTCCTGGCCGTCACCGGATGGGTGCGAATCACCGGATGCTCGGCGCTCGGATAGCTGGGTCGGTCGGCGACGCCGTAATTGGCGTAGAGCCCGCGATAGGCCTGCTCGCCGTCATGCAGCGCGGTCAGCCCGTCGAGATAGGTTTTCATGCGGTCCGACAATGCGTCATAGGCGGCGTACATGTTGGCAAACAGCGTGTCGCCGCCGCGCGGCGGGCACTGCTTGATGTAGAGGATCGAGCCCATCGGCGGCTCGAGATCGCAGGACACGTCCGAATGCCAGCCCTCGCCATTGGCGCGCGGTGAATCCTTGTCGGCATAGATTTTCATCAAGGCCGGATCGCCTTCGTTGGGCGCTGCGGGATGCACATGCAGCTCGCCGAATTTTCGGCCGAAGGCGAGATGTTGCTGTGGCGTGATGTGCTGGTCGCGGAAGAAGATCACGAGGTTTTCGGCAAGCGCGCGGTGGATCTCATCCATCTGCCGGTTGGAGCGCGATTCGTCCGAGACGAGCTTGCCGATGTCGACGCCGGTGATCTCAGCGCCGATGATCGGCGTGAGCTTTTCGACTGCGATGGTTTCGTAGGGGTCGGCCTCACCGGCGATGTGACGGTAGCGCGGGCCTTGTTTGCCGGACAGCGAGCTCATGCGATCCTCCCAATGATTATTATTTCTTGCCATCGTAGCCGGGATGACATGAAGAGCAATCCAGACCGGCGAAAATCTGATACGCTTGCGCTGCATTGGCGAACGGGAGGCGGAAATGGTTGAACAAGGCCGCTCCGATGAATCTAAGACGCCCGCACAGACCAAAGATGGAAAAGCCCATCCGATACTCGGCGCATTGAGGGGTACCGTATTCATTCCGCCGGGAGTGGATCTTACGGAGCCAGCCGATCCCGAATGGGCCGACATCGCGGAAAGAAAAGCAATTTCACCCGCGCAGCGTTAGCTCGTCGGCTGTAGACGCGGCAGCAGTGTACGGCGGGTTAACCTGACGCTCACGCGCACAAAAAAGCGGATTACGCTTGCGCTAACCCGCCCTACGACACCATGCCTGAAACTTCGATATCCCGGGTTCGATGCTGACGCATCGCCCCGGGATGACGCCTTGCGTCACTCAGCTGCCGTGGTCTCCGGCAGCTTGGCGCCATTGCCGTAGCGCTGGTCGATGTAGTCGATGACGAGCGCCTTGAAGTCGGCGGCAATCGTCGCGCCGCGCAGGGTGCGGAATTTCTTGCCGTCGACGAACACCGGTGCCGCGGGCGCCTCGCCGGTGCCCGGCAGGGAGATGCCGATATTGGCATGCTTGGATTCGCCGGGGCCGTTGACGATGCAGCCCATGACCGCGACGTTGAGCTGCTCGACGCCCGGATATTTCGTCTTCCAGCTCGGCATCTCATCGCGGATGAAATCCTGGATCGAGCGCGCCAGTTCCTGGAACGTGGTCGAGGTGGTGCGGCCGCAGCCGGGACAGGCCGCAACCAGCGGCACAAAGGTGCGGAAACCCATGGTCTGCAACAGTTCCTGCGCGACCTGCACTTCGAGGGTGCGGTCACCGCCGGGCTCGGGCGTCAGCGAAATGCGGATGGTATCGCCAATGCCCTGCTGGAGCAAAATGCCGAGCGCGGCGGAGGAGGCGACGATGCCCTTCGAGCCCATGCCGGCCTCGGTAAGGCCAAGATGGATCGCGTAATCCGAGCGGCGCGCCAGCTCCTGATAGACCGCGATCAGATCCTGCACGGCGGAAACCTTTGCCGACAGGATCATGCGGTTCTTCGGCATGCCGAGTTCCTGCGCGCGGGCGGCCGACAGCAGCGCCGACTGCACCATGGCCTCGCGCGTAACCGCGCGGGCATCGCGCGGATTGGGCGAAGCGGTGTTCTCGTCCATCAGTTTTGTGAGCAGTTCCTGGTCGAGCGAGCCCCAATTGGCGCCGATGCGCACCGGCTTGTTGTTCTTGTTGGCGATCTCGATGATGTCGGCAAATTGCGTGTCGCGCTTGTTCTTGAAGCCGACATTGCCGGGATTGATGCGGTATTTGTCGAGCGCTTCCGCGCAGGCCGGATATTCGGCCAGCAGCTTGTGGCCGATATAATGGAAATCGCCGATCAGGGGCGTGGTGATGCCGCGCTTGCGCAGGCCGTCGCGGATATGCGGCACGGCGGCGGCGGCTTCCTCGCGGTCCACCGTGATGCGCACCATTTCCGAACCGGCGCGCGACAGCGCCGCCACTTGCGCGATCGTGCCCTCGACGTCGGCGGTGTCGGTATTGGTCATCGACTGCACGACAATCGGCGCGCCCCCGCCGACGGCGACATTGCCGACCATGACTTGCGTGGTTTGGTGCCGCGGCGCCGGGCCGGCGACATCGGATGGGATGATGGTTTCGGGCTTGTTCATGCGGTCTCGAATATCAGGTTTTGGTGACATTCACCAAGGGGGCGGTTCAGCGGATGAGCCTTGCGCGGGATGCGGAACCATAACCGCCAGAAATGAAGATTTCCTTCGCCTGTTCAGTGACTTATGTCACCGTTTCGGGATTAGCGGCCCCCCTGCGTGAGGCCTATATCGGGGCTGAAATGGTGAGATTAAAGGGCCGCACCGTCTTTCCAGCGACACAAGCGGAGGCCTAGCATTGCCGCCACAACATCAAGGGAGCGACAGATGCCGGAGCGTGGCGGGCTGATCTCGACCGAGGAACTTGCCGGCCTCATCAACCAGGGCAACCTGCGCATCTACGACTGCACCACCTATCTCGACTATCAACCGGAAGGCAGCCCCGTCCCCTATATCGCCAGGCCCGGCACGCGCACCTTCGAGGAGGGCCATATTCCCGGAGCCGACTTTCTCGATCTACAGGGCGAGTTCTCGGACAAAAGCAGCGCGCTGCACTTCATGATGGCGCCAACCGCGCAACTCGAAGCCGCATTCGGCCGCCATGGCCTCGGCAATGACAGCCGCGCCGTGCTCTACTCGATCGGCAACATGATGTGGTCGACGCGGTTCTGGTGGATGCTGCAATCGCTCGGCTTCGACGCGCTCGTGCTCGATGGCGGTTTCGATAAATGGAAGGCCGAAGGCCGCGCGATCGAGACCGGACCGGCGAAGGGCTATCCGCCGGCGGCATTTACCGCAAAGCCGCGCGCAGGATATTTCGTCGACAGCCGGCAAACGCTGAAGGCCAGCAGCGAGGCCGGCAGCGTCGTCGTCAACGCGCTCGGGCCGCAATTCCACAAGGGCCTGGAGCCGAGCCGCTACGGCCGACCGGGACGCATTCCCGGCAGCGTGAACGTGTCGGCGGCGACGCTGGTCGATCCGGAAGAAAAAACCTTCCTGCCGCTCACGGAAGCCGAGAAGAAATTCGCCAGCGCCGGCGTCACAAAGAACAAACGCGTGGTCGCCTATTGCGGCGGCGGCATCTCCGCGACGATGGATTTGCTCCAGCTCCACCGGCTCGGCTACCAAAACCTCACGCTCTATGACGGCTCGATGGGCGAATGGGCGAAGGATGAGTCGCTGCCGATCGAGACGGGCTAGTGACGCTCGCGGAAGATCGTTGAAGCTACGGCACTGCGCGCTCGCCCTGGGCGAAGGGGCTGAGGCCCAGCCATTGCTGCATCGATCTGGCGATCGACTTGTCGCCGGTGACCTTGATGCGGCCGGCCTCGACCTCGCTGCCGAGTTTTGCGATGCCCATCCACACCGCTGTCATGGCGCGCAGCGGACAAGTGACATAGAGATCGACGTCGTAGCCGGGATCGGTGAGGCAGAGATCGACCTTTTCGCCGTCGACCACCAGCCACCATGATTTGCGATCGGGCCGCATCTCCGGATAGATGAAATTGATGGTGGTGCGGCGCGGCGGCAGCGGCATCGGCTGTAGGTTGCGCCGCATGTCCCACATCAGCAGTGCCGGATCGAGATTTTTCAGCGACAGCGTCGATTCGACCCAGCGCTGCCCCCAGAAGCCGAGCGACATGATGACGGGCCGAAGATCCTCGCCCGCTGCGGTTGGCTTGTAGTCCATCACGCCGGGCTGGCCGGTCGGCGTCGCCGCGATTACGCCGGCCTCTTCCAGCTCCTTCAGCCGCTTCGACAACAGCGTCGGCGACATCCGCGGCACGCCGCGGCGCAGATCGTTGAAGCGCGTGGTGCCGCAGAGCAGTTCGCGCAGCACCAGGGCGGTCCACCGGTTGCAAAAGATTTCCGCCGCCATCGCGACGGGGCAGAACTGCCCATAGCTTCCGCGGTCGCTTCTGTCGGGCAAGAAGGGGCTCCTTATGCACGCGAAGGGGAAGTACAGATACTATACCGGTCGGCCCCCCCGGCCGCCACATTGCTGCGAATATTGCTGCAATTGCAGTGAGCTGGTTCACATGCGGCGCCTTGCCGCCGTGGCAGTACAGTTCCTGAACTGGAGGGCGTTTTGGGCCGTGCCTAGTCTGCGCGGCATCGACATCTGGCCCCCGCAAGATGTCCCATTGGAGGGAGCATCATGACCAGCAATGCAGCACGCCGCATCGATGCGGCAACTCACCGCACACCTGCCGACATCGCCCGCGAACTCGGCCCCGTCTTCGCCGAACGCGCCGCATCCGCCGCCGACGAGGACCAGTTCGTCGCCGACAATTTCGCCGCGCTGAAGGAGGCCGGCCTCGTCGAGGCCGGCGTGCCCACTGAGCTCGGCGGCGGCGGCGCCAGCATCGACGAGCTGGCCGAAATGCTGCGCATTCTCGCCCGGCATTGCGGCTCCACCGCGCTGGCGTTTTCCATGCACACCCACCAGGTCGCAATTCCCGCCTGGCGCTGGCGGGTTCAGACGGCGGCTCCGGTAGAGCCCCTGCTCAAGCGCATCGCGGCCGAGCGAATCTTTTTGCTTTCGAGCGGCGGCAGCGACTGGATCGGCGGATCCGGCAAGGCCGAGAAGGTCGACGGCGGCTACCGCATCACGGCGCGAAAAGTGTTTGCCTCCGGCTCGCCGGCTGCCAACCTCTTCATGACAACCGCTGTCCTGGAGGGCGAAGGCGAGGGCCCGCAGGTGCTGCACTTCGGCGTCCCCATGAATTCGCCCGCAGTGAAGGTGATGGACAACTGGCGCACGCTCGGCATGCGCGGCACCGGCTCCAACGACGTCATGATCGACGGCCATGTGGTGCCGGAGGCGGCGGTCGCCGTGAAGCGCAAGGCCGGCGAATGGCATCCGCTGTTCCAGATCATCGCGACCATTGCGTTCCCGCTTGTCTACTCGGTCTATCTTGGTGTCGCCGAGAGCGCCCGCGACATCGCGATCGCGACTTCCAAGCGGAAGAAGGCAGATCAGCACATGATCCAGCTCGCCGGCCGTATGGACACGGAGCTTGCCGCCGCACGCCTCGCCCGCGAATTCATGCTGGCGGCGGTACGGCTGGATGCACCCTCGGCCGAGACCATCAACCAGGTGATGATGGGCCGCACGCTCGTGGCGCGGCATGCCATTGCCACCGTCGAGCTTGCGATGGAGCTTGCCGGCGGCGCCGGCTTCTACCGTTCGACCGGACTGGAGCGGCGCTTCCGCGACATCCAGGCCGCCCGCTACCACCCGCTACAGGCCGGTCCGCAGGCGCAATATGCCGGCTCGATGGCGCTGGGCCTGCCGGTGGACAAGGTGTTTTGAGTCAGGACAACGCCTTTGCTCTGCGGCGTAATTGCGCCGCAGAGCTTGTGCCGGGCTAAACGTTCGGATCAGGCGCCACTTCCGCCCGCGCCGATTCCGGCCGGTTGACCAGATACAGCCCTGCGATCACCAGCAGCGCCGCGGCAGCGAAGGCGAGCGTCAGCTTGTCGTGCATGATGAAATAGCTGGCGGCCACGCCGAACAGCGGGGTGATGAAGGTGAAGGCGGAGAGCTTGCTGGCCGAATAGGCCTTCACCAGCGCAAACCACAGCAGGAATGTCAGCCCGACCACCCAGAACGCCTGATAGGCCAAAAGGGACAGCGACAGCGCGCTCGGCATATGCGTGAGCGTCTCGCCGCTGAACCAGGCCGCCATCACAAAAATCGGAATCGAAATCGCGACCTGGTAGCCGAGCCCCTTTTCCGCGGGTGCGCGGATCAACGGCGTTGCCTTCACGATCAGCGTGGTCGCCGCCCACAGCGCACCGCCGGCGACGATCAGGAGATCGCCGAGCAGCACTTTCGCATCGACGTCGGCCTGCGGCACGCCGATGGCGAGCGCGACGCCGGCAAAGCTCAGGGCGAGACCTGCCCATTGCGACGCCCGCAATCGCTCGCCGAGGAAAGCGTAGGAGCCGAGCGCGACGAAGAACGGCGCGATATAGAGAAACACCACCGCGCGGGAGGCCGAAGTGTACAGCAGGCCCTGATAGATCAGCACGAATTCGACGCCGAAGATGATGCCGTTGGCGACGCCTGCCCACAGCGTGCCATCGCGCTCGAAGAACTTGACGCCGCGCGCCCAGCCGATGATCAGCAGCACCGGCAGTGCGCCGGAAGAACGCGCCAGCGCCTGGAGCATCGGAGGCACGTCCGGCAATACCAACTTGACCGCGATCTGGTTGAAACCCCAGCTCAGGCAGAGCATCAGCATGAGCGCGATGGCGCCCGGGCTCAGCGCGCGGGCGGCAGAAGGTGTGATTGATGTGGCAGACATCGATCCTCGTTGGCCGGCTTGGTCGCCGTGTTCTTGTCTATTTCTGGCAGTGTGCGCAGGTGCCCGATATCTCGACCACCGACATCTTTGGCGCAAATCCGGAGGCGCGGGCGGCGGCGTTGACGCTTTGCGCCACCGGCGCCGCCGGGATTTCGCCGACCGAGCCGCACTGATCGCAGATCAGGAAAGCCACCATCGAGGTGGCGTCATGGTCGTGCGCACAGGCGAGATAGGCGTTGCGGCTCTCGATGCGGTGCACGAGGCCGTTCTCCATCAGGAAATCGAGCGCGCGATAGACCGTGATCGGCGCCGGTCGCGGCATCGATTTGGCAAGCTCATCGATCACCTCATAGGCCCCTAACGGGCGGTGGCTGGAGAGCAAGGCCTCCAGCACCTGGCGGCGGATCGGGGTGAATTTTTGCCCCCGCCTGGCGCAGACCTGTTCCGCATGCGCGATCGCGTCCGCGGCACAGCGGCCGTGATCGTGGTCAGGTGCGGGAAAGGCGGGTTTTGCCGGGGTCATCTCGGTTCGATGTGTAGCATTTTCGTCAGCAATCCCAAAGCGGTCCGGCGAGGCGCGCTTCAGCCATGTGCTTCGGTCAGGTCTGCCCCCTGTTAAGAAGCCGTGCGGAATTCATGAGCTAGCTTATTATATCCCAGGCTTATCGAGAGGAGCGAGGCGACCCATGCGCGGTTCCGTGGACATGAACTTCCTTTTTACGCTCGGCGAGGTGCAGCGCATGGTGCGCGCCTGGGCCGACAAGGAGGCGGCGCGTTACGGCATTACCCGTGCGCAATGGGCCGTGCTGGCCAAGGTCGAGCGCAACGAAGGCATGAAGCAGTCGGAGCTCGCCGAGCAGATGGAGATGCAGCCGATCACGCTGACGCGCCTGATCGACAAGCTCTGCGACAACGGTCTTATCGAGCGCCGCGGCGACGAAACCGACCGCCGCGTCAACCGCCTCCATCTGAAGAAGGCCGCCCGCCCGTTGCTCGGCAAGCTCGCAGGCCTCCGCTCCGAACTCACCGCGACCGCGCTGGAAGGCATCAATCCCACCGATGCGCACCGCCTGCTCGCACAACTGGAAACCATCAAGGAAAACGTCCGCAACGCGGTCCAGAACCCGTCGGGCGAACCTTCGCGAAAGGAACAGCGCTATGGCTGATCCCGTCCCCCTCAAATTCCCGCCCGAACAGAAGGGCGCTCCCACTTCGCGGCCCAAGCTCGCCGCCGAGCCGCGCCGCCGCCTGCTGGCGGGGTTGCGGCGCTATCGCCGCTTCCTGCTGCTGGTGGTGCTGCCGCTGGTGGCGCTGGTTGCCGGCGTGACGTTCTATCTGAACGGCGGCCGCTACGTGACCACCGACGACGCCTATGTCGGCGCACAAAAGGTGCTGGTCACGCCCGATGTCTCCGGCAAGATCATCAGCGTCGCGGTGAAGGAAGGCCAGAAGGTCAAGACCGGCGATCCGCTGTTCCAGATCGACCCGGTACCCTACCAGCTCGCGCTGGCGCAGGCGCGCGGCAAGCTCGAAGATGCCAAGACCAGCCACGCCAATCTCGTCGCCAACGTAAAACTCTATTCGCAGACGCTGGAGATCGTGGGCGCCGGCATTACGATCAAACAGCGCGACGTCGAGCGTAAATCGTCGCTGGTGAAGAACAACGTAGGCTCGCAGCTCGACCTCGACAAATCCTCGACCGATCTGGTGACGGCGCAGGCGCAGCAGCAGCTCGTCAGGCAGCAGCAATCGAATGCGCTGACCCAGTTGCTCGGCAACCCCGATCTGCCGCTCGAGCAGTTCCCGGCCTACATCCAGGCCAAGGCCGCGCTCGACGACGCGCAGCGCAACCTCGACCTCTCCACGGTGCGCGCATCGATGAACGGCACCGCGACACAGGTCGAGCAGATCCAGCTCGGCCGCTTCGTCACCGCCGGCACGCCGGTGTTCTCGGTGATCGATGTCGCCAATCCCTGGGTCGACGCCAATCCGAAGGAAAGCGATTTCACCTATGTCGCCGTCGGCCAGAGCGTCACGCTCGAGGTCGATGCCTTCCCCAGCCACGTCTTCAAGGGCACGGTCGGCTCGCTCTCTCCCGGCACCGGCGCGCAGTTCGCAATCCTGCCGCCGCAGAACGCCATGGGCAATTTCGTCAAGGTGGTGCAGCGCGTGCCGGTGCGGATCTATTTCGACAAGGACGATCCGATGGTGAAAAAGCTGAAGGCGGGCATGAGCGTCTATGCCACCATCGACACCAAGCACCAGCGTTCGCTCGCCGGGCTGCTTGGCATGAGGCCCGCAGTGGCCGCGCACGAGCAGGACTGATCGCACATGAACGCCACGGCGCCACCGTCCAGCATGGTTCCCGGCCTGCGCCGGACCATGGTGACGATCTGCGCCATGACGGCAACCATCATGCAGGCGCTGGACACCACCATCGCCAATGTCGCGCTGCCCTACATGCAGGGCACGCTGTCGGCCTCGCAAGACCAGATCAACTGGGTGCTGACCTCCTATATCGTTGCGGCTGCGATCATGACCGCGCCGGTGGGCTGGATCGCGAATCGTTTTGGCCGCAAGCGCATCTTCATCATCTGCTCGGCCGGATTCACCGTCGCCTCGGTGCTGTGCGGCCTCGCCCAGGACATCAACCAGATGGTGCTGTTCCGCCTGATGCAGGGCGTGTTCGGCGCCGCGCTGGTGCCGCTGTCGCAGGCCGTGATGCTGGATTCCTACACGCTCCAGGAACGCGCCAAAGCGATGTCGATCTGGGGCATGGGCGTGATGATGGGCCCGATCATGGGGCCGTCGCTCGGGGCGTGGCTGACCGAGACCTATTCCTGGCACTGGGTGTTCTTCGTCAACCTGCCGTTCGGCATCATCACCGTGCTCGGGCTCGTTATCTTCATGGACGAAACCAGGCAGAACACGGCCCTGCGCTTCGACTGGTTCGGCTTCACCGCGCTCGCGGTCGCCATCGGCTCCCTTCAGCTTGCGCTCGACCGCGGCGAGCAGCTTGGCTGGCTCGAATCCAACGAGATCATCGCCGAGTTCATCATCTCTGCGATCGGCTTCTACTACTTCCTCGCGCATTCGCTGACGACGTCACAGCCGTTCATCCAGTTCGCGCTGTTCAAGGACAAGAATTTCGTCGGCGGCTGCGTGTTCATGACGGTGATGGGACTGGTGCTGTTCTCGACCATGGCGCTGTCCTCGCCGTTCCTACAGAACGTGATCGGCTATCCCATCATCACCGCAGGCTTGTTGCTCGCGAGCCGCGGCTGCGGCACGTTCGTCGCCATGATGCTGGTCGGCCGCATGATGCGCTACATCGAGGCGCGCACGCTGATCATCGCCGGCCTCAGCCTCACCTGCGCCTCGCTGTACTACATGACGTTCTGGACCGACCAGACCGGCGTGCCGGAGATCGTGACCGTCAGCATTGTCCAGGGCTTTGGTTTTGGCCTGGTGTTCGTGCCGCTGTCGACGGTGGCGTTCCTGACGCTGCCGAACCACCTGCGCACCGACGGCACCTCGATGCTGACTCTGCTGCGCAACGTTGCGAGCTCGGTCGGCATCTCGCTGGTGATCGCGCAACTGACGCAGGGCACGCGCTACAACCACGCCATCCTGAACGAGCACATCAACCCGTTCAACCACGCCATGCAGATGCCACAGGTCCGCAGCATGCTCGACATGGCGACCGACAAGGGCCGCGCCATGGCGGACCTGATCGTCACCACGCAGGCGCAGATCATCGCCTTCTCGCAGGACTACCAGATGGTGATGATCTTCACGGCCCTGGTGATCCCGCTGGCGATCATGATCGGCTCGACCAAGGCCGCGCTGCGCAAGCAAGCGGCCGGGCCGGAACATGCGGTGATGGAGTAGCTTGCCGATCGTTTGAGCATGATCTTTTCGGAAAACCGGTGCCCACCCCGCATCAAGTGCGGGGCAGGCTTTTTCCGGATCATGCTCTATTGCGCCCTCTCGGTGAACTTCTTCCAGGCCTCGTTCGAAATCAGAGTGGACTGGAACACCTTGAGCCTGGAGCATCCGTCGATCGACTTGAGCGCGGCTTTCACCGAATCCGACAAGGCTTTTGGCAGCCACGGACTGAGGGTGATGCGCCGGATGCTGCTGAGTGCGATGGGATAGTTCTTGAACGCCACCGCTTCCGAAAGGCTGGTGTAGACCACCCGGAATTCGCGCTCATCGCCATATGGCCATCGCTTCAGAAACGGCAACTCATCACAGGCGACGGCCTGCTTCTGCTTCAGATCCTCCAGCTTCGTGTAGTTGACCAGCCCCGCCCTGACGTCGCCATCGCCGGTCAAGGCGGCGAGCAGCGCCTGCTTGTCGAACTCGACCCGGACGCCGTCGGCGCCGGACGAGAATACGCGCCAGTGGTGATACGACTCCTCGCTTTCCGCGAAGCACAGCGCCAGCACGGACTTTGCGTTCTTGAGACGCTTGTACTCGGACATGAAATAGGAATCGTTGGTGTCGTCCCACGTTCCTGGATTCAGGAGCGTAATGTTCCTGGTGCGCAGCATATGGATCGTCGCTGCAAGATTGGTGTATCGGTAGAACGACGGTCCATTCATGCGCGGCGGCTCCGAACCAGGCGGCATTTGCGCGGCATTGTTGTCGCCGAAACGCAATCTACGCAAGATCGACACCGCGTCGCACGCAGCGATCGGAGGGGACTAGCTCTTGCTCTTGTGGCGCAGGCTCAGCCACATTCCCCCGAGCGACAGGATACCGCCGATGAAGTGAACCATCGTCGGCGCCTCACCGAGGAAGATGACCGACAGCACCACGCCGACCACGGGTCCGAGATACATGCTGAGCGAGGTCGACAGCGGGCCGAATGCCGAGCCGAGATAGGAATAGGCGCCATAGGCAAACAAGCCCGGCACAAGGCCTGCGAAGAGATAGACTTTCGCTGCCTTCAGGCTGAGGACCGACGCCGGCTCCAGCCACATCTCGTGCAGTGCAAGCGGCAGCGAGAACAGCGCCCCGGCGGCGGCGAACATGCCGATCCTTGCAAGAAAGCCGATGCCGGCGCCGATGCGGTTCTGCACCATGGTGTAGGCCGCCCATGCCAGCATCGCGCAAAATACCAGAACGTCGCCCATCGCGAGCCCATGCGTGCCGGCCGTGTTTCCCTTGATGATGACGAGCAATGCGCCGCAGAGCGCAATCGCCATGCCGACGATCTGCCACCGGTTGACCGTCTCGAGCCCGCTCACCAGCGAGAACAGCAGCACCGCCAGCGGTGCCATCGCCATGATCAGCGCCAGATTGATCGCCGAGGTCGTGGTGCCCGCGAGGTAAACCGGTCCGCCGCAGACGAACATGCCGAGGAAGCCGGCCACGGCGATGCCGAGCCCTTCCTTGCGCAGCAGGCCCGGATGCTCGCGAAGGGCTGCTACTATCAAAGGCGACAGGCCGATTGCGACGATCGACCAGCGGAAGAAGGCAATGGAGAACGGCGGCACCGAGCCGGCGACGCCGCGCGCGAGAATCATGTTGGAGACCTGTGCGGTCGCCAGCACAAGGAAGCCGGCGAGGCCGAGAATTTCCCGAGTCTTGCCAGAAATTTTTGAGGGTTCGTTGATATATGCACCCGTGGCTTCGACGCTCTCGTGTCCCGGACGTGGTGCGGCGCGTAGTGCCGCTCCGCAGAGCCGGGACCCACTATTGCGAGCTTGTATGGGCCCCGGCTCTGCAGCGCACCGCTTCGCGCTGCGCTGCGTCCGGGGCACGATGGCAAGATGCCTTACACCTCGAAGAACACCGTCTCGTTGTCACCCTGGAGATGGATATCGAACCGGTAGACGGCGTTGCCGGTGCAATTCGCCTGCTGGGCGATCAGCGTGGCGCGGCGGTCGGCCGGCACCAGCGCCAGCACGGGATCGGCGGCATTGGCGGCTTCGCCGCCGAAATAGATCCGGGTGTAGAGATGCAGCAGCATGCCGCGCGCGAATACCGCCATCAAAATATGCGGCGCCTGCGGCTTGCCGTCGGGATCGGCTACCTGCCCCGGCTTGATGGTGTCGAAGGCGTAGGTGCCGTCCTTGCTGGTGCCGACGCGGCCAAATCCCCTGAAGGAAGTGTTCGGCAATGCGCGCTTGTCCTGCGGATCGGAGAAGCGGCCCTGCGAGTCGGCCTGCCAGATCTCCAGCATGCAGTCCGGCACGATCTTGCCGTCGCCGTCATACACCGTGCCCTCGACGCGGATACGTTCACCCGACGTATCGGGCGTGACAAGGTTGCCGTCGAAGGCGTCGTTCCATTCGTATTCGCCGTTCGGCGTCAGGCCGTATTTGAAATAGGGACCGACGGTTTGCGAAGGGGTAATTCCGGACACTTACTTGGTCTCCATCGGCGTGGCGTTCTTGCCGCGCAGGACAATGTTGAAGCGGTAGGCCAGCGCCCATTCCGGCTTGGTGTTTTCGAGGTCAAACGACGAGATCATCCGCTCGCGCGCGGCCGCGTCCGTCACCGAATTGAAGATCGGGTCGAACGGAAACAGCGGATCGCCCGGAAAGTACATCTGCGTGACGAGGCGCGAGACAAACGAGTGTCCGAACACCGAGAAGTGGATATGCGCCGGACGCCAGGCGTTGTGGTGATTGCCCCAGGGATAGGCGCCGGGCTTGATGGTGATGAACTTGTAATAGCCTGACGCGTCGCTCGTGGTGCGGCCGGCGCCGGTGAAGTTGGGATCGAGCGGCGCGGGATGCTGGTCGACGACATGGATGTAGCGGCCGCAGGCATTGGCCTGCCACAGCTCGACCAGCGTGTTCGGCACGCCGCGGCCGTCCTCATCGAGCACATGGCCGTGCACGATGATGCGCTCCCCTAACGGCTCGCCCTTGTGCTGGATGGTGAGATCGTTGTCGTTTTCGCGCACGGTCTCGTGGCCGTAGACCGGCCCGGTCAGTTCCGACAGCGTGTGCCGCATGATGATCAGCGGCTTCTGCGGCGAGCGCTTCACCGTGCTCTTGTAATCCGGCGACAATCGCGCCGGATGCGCCTTCAGGCTGGAAATGGGATAAGCGAGTGTCATGACGAATTCCTCCCGGGCGTGTCCCCGCCCGTTAAACCTTGAGCCGATCATTATTGGATATAACTAATCCGGGAAAGTGTTGTTTTTCGCCTTCCCAAATAGTTGTTTCAGTTGACCTTTCGATGGTGACCGCAACGCTTCCGCCGATGCACATAGTTGCCAAGGCAAGCTTTCCGCCCCATGCCGTGCACCGCGTCAGCCCCGTTCATTATAGGATATAACTAACCGGCGGAAGGTCTGTTTTAGCTCGGCGCGGCCCCTGCGGCGGCATATCAATCCATTCCGTCGTCCACGGCCGACGCGACGCTCGCGACCCGAGCATCGGCGGGCCGCAGGCATCAGGACGGCGGATCGAAATCGTAGGAAATGCGACCGGCGGGAAGGTAGAACAAGGCGATCACGGCCCCGCCCCTCACTTCGGGGAAATGGCGACTGCCCGGATCCGGAGCGGTCCATCCCGGTCCCTGCCAACCCTGAAGCCCTTTCAGTTGGGCACCGGCATCGACCGGAACCACCAGGTTCAATTCGCCATACGGATGGCCGTGATATTCGCCGCGCAGAACCTCGTCTTCGTCTTCATCCTTGAAGGCGCGGGGATCATTGCTGTCCATGAAGACGGCGGTAATGCTGAAATGGAACGTATCGGGCGAAGGCTCCAGGATCCTGCTGCGCCGATAATTCGGCCCCTCCACTTCCTGGTTGGCCGCCCAGCCTTCCGCTACGCCCAGCCTGATCAGGCGCGATAATTCCCTGTAGAGGTCGCTATCCTCGCCGTATCGCTCGTTCAGCCATTTCTCCATCTCCGCGCCGGGAGTCATGTCCTTGACCTCCCGCAGAAACGGGATGCTCCGCTCAATCAGTTCCTCGCGATGTCCCATCGTCAATCTCCTGTCGATCCACTCACGGTTGGATTTCGATCCGGCCAGATCCTGCGCTAGGCGTCGAAGCCGATGAATTTCGCGAACTCGTTCACCTGTGCCTTCGGCATCAGGCTGGCTGCGTTTGCCGGCTCGGCGAAGCCGAGCGACATGCCGCAGACCACCATTTCTTCGTCCGCTATCGGCAGGAACTGGCGGAGCAATACGTGATATTTCGAGAACGTCTCCTGCGGACAGGTCTGTAGACCGCGCGCGCCGGCGGCGATCATCACGTTCTGCATGAACATGCCGAGATCGAGCCAGCTACCGATTTGCAGGCGCCGGTCGATGGTGACGATCAGGCCGATCGGAGCGCCAAAGAAGTCGTAGTTCTTCGCTGTCTGCCCGGCGCGCGCCTCGTGGTCCGATTGCGCAATGCCGAGCGCGCCATAGAACAGGCGGCCGAACTGTTCGCGCCGTGACCGATAGGGCTCCGGCAACAGCGGGGAGTAGTACTGGTACTCCGACTGATATCGGTCGCGGGCTTCACGATGCGCTTTCAGAAGAGCGCGCGAAACCTTGTCCTTTTCCTCACCGGCAAGCACGTAAACACGCCACGGCTGAATGTTCGCCCCGCTCGGTGTAAACCTCGCAACGTCGAGAATGTTCTCCACCGTCTGCTTCGACACCGTGCGTTTTGAAAATGCCCGGCTCGCAAACCGCTGCCTGATGACGCAATCGACAGAGTCACGGCGCTCGTCGTCGTCGCCGTGTAATGCCGCCGGAACGGCTACTTCCTGGCCAACAGAGGACATCCGCCCTCCTCCTGAGGTTTGAAGGCTTCCTCGCCCGGAATCGTCGCCAGGTAGTGGTAGTAGTCAAACTTGTACTTCGACTCCTTCGGCGACTTGACCTTGAACAGATACATATCCCGGACCAGACGGCCGTCTTCACGGATCTTGCCGTTCTTCGTCATGAAATCGTTGACCGGCAGCTCCCTCATCCTCTTCGCCACTGCCGGCCCGTCGATCGTGTTGGCGCTCTGGACCGCCTTCAAATAGTGCATCACGGCGCCGTAAGTGCCGGCATGAATCATGGTCGGCACCTTCTGGGTCCTCGCGATGAAGCGCGCCGACCAGGCTCGCGTCTCATCGTTCAAATCCCAGTAGAATGCCGAACTGAGGATCAGGCCCTGGGCGCTCGGCAGGCCGAGGCTGTGAATGTCGGCGATGAACACCAGAAGGCCCACCAGCTTCTGATCCCTGGTTATCGCGAATTCGCCGGCCTGCTTGACCGCATTGATGAAGTCACCGCCGGCATTGGCCAGGGCAATGGCATCCGCTTTCGAGGACTGGGCCTGCAACAGGAAGGACGAGAAGTCCGGCGTGTTGATCGGATGCTTGACCGCGCCGGCCACCCGGCCGCCATCAGCCCCGATCACCTTGCGGCTATCGGCCTCGAGCTGGGCGCCGAAAGCGTAGTCCGCGGTCAGGAAGAACCAGCTTTTCACGCCGAGCTTGGAGACGGCCTTAGCCGTTCCCTGCGAAAGGGCATAGGTGTCGTAGGTCCAATGGATTCCCGTCGGAGAGCATTCCTCGCTCGTGAGGCGCGACGTTGCGGCGCCGGTCGCCAAAAACAGCTTCTTCCTGTCGCGGGTGATACCCTGGACCGCCAACGCCACCGCCGAATTGGGCACGTCGAGAATCATCTCGACATTTTCATTGTCGATCCACCGCTTCACGAGCGCGCCGCCGACGTCGGCCTTGTTCTGATGATCGCCCGAAACCAGTTCGATCTTCCGTCCGAGGACGGTGCCTCCGAAATCCTCGATCGCCATCTGGGCGGCCACCACCGAGCCCGGACCGCCATTGTCCGAATAAAGCGAGGACATGTCGGTCAGCACGCCGATCTTGAGAGGCCCGCCTTGCGCATTCGCCTGCCCCGAAGCGCCGAACGAGACGACCATGATGAGCGCCGCAAGCGCGCCGGCCGTTCTTGCTTCCCATGCTCCCGCCAACATAGAATTTCCTCCGTTACCGGCGGTTAGTGTTTCCCCATTCCGCTCGATGCGGAAGTGAAACTACTTCAGGGTCAAAATGAGCGCGGTTCAGTTCGCCCGAATCCGCCCGAAGCGCGCCGCCTCGGGCATGACATTCGACCCGCCCCGATGTAGCTCTATGCCTTGCCGCGCGGCTTCCCTCCGGACGCTGCAAGGTGACGGCTCGCGCGATCCTGCTCCATGACCGTGTCGTTCAGCACCCTCGATCTGAACCTGCTTCGCGTCTTCGATGCGATCATGGAGGAGCGCAGCGTTCTGCGCGCGAGCCAAAGGGTCTTTCTCAGCCAATCCGCCGTCAGCCATTCGCTGGCACGCCTGAGGGAGATGCTCGACGACGAATTGTTCGTCCGCACCGCCGCCGGCATGCAGCCGACCGCCCGCGCGCTCGCCATGGCGCCGCTGGTCCGCGATGCCCTGAAAACACTGGAAGCGGCGGTAGGGCCGCCGAAATTCGATCCGGGCAGCTCGACCAAGAAATTCACCATCGCCGCGAACGATTTCACGACCACGATCGTTGCGCCGCATCTGCTCGGGATTCTCGGGGCGGAGGCGCCTCACATCGACATCGTCATCAGGCCGGTCACCCGGATTGACCTTGCCGAGCAGATCGACCTCGGCCGCATCGACGCCGCCATCGGCACGTTTTCGCCTGCGCCTCAACGGTTCAAGTCGAGCCTGTTGTTCGAATACGATGATGTGCTGATCGCGCCGGCGTCGCGGAGCCTGGGCACCATGACGATCGAGAAGCTGTCCCGGCTCTCGATCGTGGTGGTGTCGTTCGGAGGCGAGCAGGAAGGCGCCGTCGACGGCTTCATTTCGGAACGCGGCCTCGCCCGGCGATCGGAGATGTACGACCGCAGCGCGTTCGAACGGGCATTTTCGGCAGCGGAGCGCGTCCCGCGAATCGCGGTGTCGCTGCCGCATTTTCTGGCTGTCCCGGCGCTGCTCGAGGGGCCCGATCTCGTAGCCATCGTACCGCGGCCTTTGGCCGAGGCTTTTGCCCGCGAGCATGCCATTTCGATCTGCGAGCTGCCCTACCCCACGACCCGTCTGGAAGTCCGGTCATTGTGGCACGAGCGCCATGAGGGCGACGCCTCCCAGGAATGGCTGCACGGCATCCTGCGCCGCGCGACAGCGCACCTGCGCACGGGTTCGGTCAAGGGCGGCCCGACCTGATGACGGCGACAATTGCCACCACACCCACCGACCTCATCCTGAGGAGCGCGCAAAGCGCGCGTCTCGAAGGATGGGCCGCGGGCTCTCATGGTTCGAGACGCGCGAAGACGCGCTCCTCACCATGAGGATTGACGGTCAGTTCACCTTTTCGATCGCGACCGCGACGCCCTGGCCGACGCCGACGCACATCGTCGCGAGGGCGAGCTTGCCGCCGCGCTCCTCCATGCCGTGCACCGCCGTCAGCGCCAGCCGCGCACCGCTCATGCCGAGCGGATGGCCGAGCGCGATCGCGCCGCCATGCGGGTTGACGAAGTCGGCATCGTCCTTGACGCCCAGTTGCCGCAGGCAGGCGATGCCTTGCGAGGCGAAGGCTTCGTTGAGCTCGATCAAATCGAAATCGGAAATCTTGATGCCGAGCCGCTCCATCAGCTTCTTCGTCGCCGGCACCGGGCCGATGCCCATGATGCGCGGCGGCACCGCGGCCGAGGCAAGACCGAGAATTTTTGCGCGCGGGGTCAGGCCGTGCTTCTTCACCGCCGCTTCCGAGGCGAGGATCATCGCGGCAGCGCCGTCATTGACGCCCGACGCATTGCCGGCGGTGACCGTGCCGGGATTGCGCACGATCGGCTTCAGCTTTGCGAGGCCCTCGAGTGTCGTCTCGGGACGCGGATGCTCGTCCTTGTCGACGGTGATCGGACCGGCCTTGCCGCCGGGCACCGACACCGGCGTAATCTCCTCGGCGAAATAGCCGGCCGCGATCGCCGCGCCCGCGCGCTGCTGCGAGCGGATCGCCATCGCGTCCTGGTCGGCGCGCGAGACCTGAAACTCTTCCGCGACGTTCTCGCCGGTCTCCGGCATCGCATCGACGCCGTATTGCGCCTTCATCAGGGGATTGATGAAACGCCAGCCGATGGTGGTGTCGTAGATGTCGGCCGAACGCGCAAAGGCTTCCGGCGCCTTGCCCATCACGAACGGCGCCCGCGTCATCGACTCGACGCCGCCGGCAATCGCAAAATCGATCTCGCCGGCGCGGATCGCGCGGCCTGCGGCGCCGACGGCATCGAGGCCGGAGGCGCAGAGGCGGTTGAGCGTCTGGCCGGGAACCGACTCGGGGATGCCCGCAAGCAACAGCGCCATGCGCGCGACGTTGCGGTTGTCCTCGCCGGCCTGGTTGGCGCAGCCGAAGAAGACTTCATCGACCTGCGACCAGTCGAGATTGGGATGTTTTGCCATCAGCGCCTTGATCGGAGTGGCCGCCAGATCGTCGGCCCGCACTTTGGCGAGCGAACCGCCGAAACGGCCGATCGGGGTACGCACGGCATCGCAAATAAAGACATCACGCATTGAATCTCTCCCTGAATGCCGTGGTGTGGCGCTGTTTGGAGCGGAATTGACCGCGAGTTGTAGGAGTGCGCCTGCGGCAGGTCAATCGAGCGCAATGTCCCAAATGCGCGCTTTCGCGTGAGGTCCGCCATGCGGACCAAGGATAGGTCAAGCGTGGATCAGGTGGAAAACGCGCTTCATGGCGGCAAAGCCATAGGACGGCCGCAAGAAATTTTGTAATTTCCGCCGCCCATGACGATCCAGCAATCCATCCCCGCTCCCGCACCGCCTGAACCTGCGCCGGCGGAAGCGCCCGCGCGCGTCACGCCGATGATGGAACAATACCTCGAGATCAAGGCCGCCAATCCCGGCCTGCTGCTGTTCTACCGGATGGGCGATTTCTACGAGCTGTTCTTCGAGGATGCCGAGATCGCTTCGAAAGCGCTCGGCATCACGCTGACCAAGCGCGGCAAGCATCAGGGCCAGGACATTCCGATGTGCGGCGTGCCGGTCGAGCGCTCCGAAGATTATCTGCACCGGCTGATCGAAAAGGGTTTTCGCGTCGCGGTCTGCGAGCAGACGGAAGACCCGGCCGCGGCGCGCGCCCGCGGCAACAAGAGCGTGGTGCGCCGCGACGTGGTGCGGCACATCACCCCGGGCACGCTGACCGAAGACACGCTGCTGGATGCCCGCACCAACAATTATTTGCTGGCGATCGCCCGCGCGCGCGGCTCGTCCGGCGGCGATCGAATTGGACTAGCCTGGATCGACATCTCGACTTCCGAATTCATGGTGACGGAATGTTCGCTTGGCGAACTCGCCGCGACGCTGGCGCGCATCAATCCGAATGAAGCGATCGTCACCGATGCGCTCTACAGCGATGTGGAGCTGGGCCCGCTGCTGCGCGAACTGCCGGCGGTGACGCCGCTGACGCGCGACGTGTTCGATGGCGCCACCGCCGAGCGGCGGCTATGCGACTATTTTGCCGTCGCCACCATGGACGGCCTCTCCGCGATGTCGCGGCTGGAAGCCACCGCGGCCGCCGCTGCCGTCACCTATATCGACCGCACGCAAGTGGGCAAACGTCTGCCGCTGTCGCCGCCCTCGCGCGAGGCGGCCGGCACCACCATGGCGATCGATCCGGCAACCCGCGCCAATCTCGAACTGACGCGCACGCTTTCGGGCGAACGCAGCGGCTCGCTGCTGGATGCCATCGACTGCACGGTGACCCCGGCCGGATCGCGGCTGCTGGCGCAGCGACTTGCCGCGCCGCTGACCGATGCAGCCACGATCGCGCGCCGGCTGGACGCGATTTCTGCTTTCGTGGCTGATAGCGCCGCGCAAGACAATGTTCGCAGCGTGCTGCGCAGTGCGCCCGACATGTCGCGCGCGCTGGCGCGACTCTCGGTCGGCCGCGGTGGCCCGCGCGATCTCGCAGGCCTGCGCGACGGCATCCTGGCCGCCGACGCCGCGCTGGCGCGGCTGGCCGGCTTGAGCGATCCGCCGCCCGAAATCGTCGCCATCATGGACGCGCTGCGCCGGCCCTCGCGCGATCTCGCACACGAATTCGCCCGCGCGCTCGCCGAGCAATTGCCGCTGATCAAACGCGACGGCGGCTTTGTGCGCGAGCAATATGAGCCGGCGCTGGACGAAACCCGCAGCCTGCGCGACGCCTCCCGCCTTGTCGTCGCTGCGATGCAGGCGCGTTACGCCGACGACACCGGCGTCAAGGCGCTGAAAATCCGGCACAACAATGTGCTGGGATATTTCGTCGAAGTGACGGCACAGCACGGCGAGCGTCTGATGTCGCCGCCGCTGAATGCCACTTTCATCCACCGTCAGACGCTGGCCGGGCAGGTCCGCTTCACCACATCGGAACTCGGCGAGATCGAAGCCAAGATCGCCAATGCCGGCGACCGCGCGCTCGGGCTGGAACTGGAGATCTTTGAAAAGCTCTGCGCGATGACGCTGGAAGCGGGCGACGATCTGCGCGCCGCTGCCCATGCCTTTGCGGTGCTCGATGTCGCGACCGCACTGGCAAAGCTCGCAGTCGACGACAATTACGTGCGGCCCGAGGTCGATCAATCCCTCGGTTTTGCGGTCGAAGGCGGCCGGCATCCGGTGGTGGAGCAGGCGCTCAAGCGCGACGGCCAGCCGTTCATCGCCAATTCTTGCGACCTTTCGCCCACGCCGTCACAAAAATCCGGGCAGCTCTGGCTGATCACCGGCCCTAACATGGCCGGCAAATCGACCTTCCTGCGCCAGAACGCGCTGATCGCGCTGATGGCGCAGATCGGCTCGTTCGTGCCTGCGACGCGCGCACGGATTGGCATCGTCGACCGGCTGTTCTCGCGCGTCGGCGCCGCCGACGATCTGGCGCGCGGCCGCTCCACCTTCATGGTGGAGATGGTGGAGACGGCGGTGATTTTGAACCAGGCCAGCGAGCGTTCGCTTGTCATCCTCGACGAGATCGGCCGCGGCACCGCCACCTTCGACGGCCTCTCGATCGCCTGGGCCGCGATCGAACATCTGCACGAGAACAACCGCTGCCGCACGCTGTTCGCCACGCATTATCACGAGCTGACCGCGCTCTCCGCAAAGCTGCCGCGGATGTTCAACGCCACGGTGCGGGTCAAGGAGTGGCAGGGCGACGTCGTATTCCTGCACGAGGTTCTGCCGGGATCGGCCGATCGCTCCTATGGCATCCAGGTGGCGAAGCTCGCCGGCCTGCCACCGGCCGTGATCGCGCGCGCGAAATCGGTGCTGGCAAAGCTCGAAGCGCAGGACCGCGGCCAGACCGCGCGGGCACTGGTCGACGATCTGCCGCTGTTCGCCGTCCCCTCGCGCGCCGCCGCGGAAGCAGCGCCACCGAGCGAAGCCGAGCAGTTGATGGAAGCGGTGAAGGTGCTGCATCCCGACGAGATGACCCCGCGCGAGGCGCTGGAAGCGCTGTATGCGCTGAAGGCGAAGCTGCCGAAGTCATAATCTGTCATTGCGAGCGAAGCGAAGCTATCCAGCTTCCTTCGCTACAGCAAGAAAGCTGGATTGCTTCGTCGCTTTGCTCCTCGCAATGACGAGGAGAAACGGCTGAACCACTCACCCGCCCGCCCGCGCGAACGGCTCGATCAGCTTCAATGTCGCAGCAAAACGGATGCTGAGCTTGCCGGCCAGCGCTGTGGCCTCCATTTCGGCGCCGCTGGGATCGCAGCGGCCGGAGAAGCCGATGCCGACTTCGTAGCCGCCGAACAGCGGGTGCTCGCTCTTCGCCGGCGTGTGTTCCTGGTTGATGAACTCGCCCTTCCAGCGGCCGTTCGCAGATGAGTAGGCGCCCATGTAGTAGAAGAACGCATCGCCGCCGAGGATGCGGCCGTCGCGCAGCAGCATCACGCCGGTCTGGCCGCCGGCGATGCCGTCAAGCATGCGGATGTTGATGGAATAGAGCCCGCTGACGATGCCGCCCTCGCCGACCGCGCCGGGCGGCGGAACGTCGTCATCACCGAGCGGCGTCATGATGGCGCGAAACAGCGAGGCGTCCTCGACCACTTCGCCCTCGAAGCGCCAGAGCTTGCCCTGCGGCCGGCCGCGAATGCTGATGGTGACCTGGTCGGCGCTGACCAGCGAACGGCGCTGCGGCGAGCGGCTGTGGCGCTTGGTTCGGAGCCTGGCGACGATTTCACCGTCGACAGTCTCGTACGTGCCGAAATGCGCGAATGCCGTGTTGCCGCCGAGCATTTTCCCGGCATGCGCGTACAGCACGCTGCGGCCGGAGCCGTCGTTGATGTCATATTCGACCTTGTACAGCCCCTCCACCGCGCGCCTCGATCTTGGTCTGACGGCAATTTAGCGGGTCTCAGCCGTCATTGCGAGCCAACGGGGTCAGCGCGCCGCCCTGCGCCTGCCGTTCCACCACAGCGCCAGATTCCAGCCGATGCAGGTTGCGAGCGCGAGGCTGAGGCCGATGGCTGAGCCGAATTGCAGCACGGCGACATGCAGCACGGCAATGGCAAGGCCAAATCCCATCAGGCCCCAGGCGCCGTTGGAGATCGCCGCCGCGGTCGGCCTGCCGCCGATACGGGGATGCAGCACCAGCATCAGGCTGGTGAACACGATAGGGAATAGCGCGATGATGCCGGAGATGCGCGGGCCGACCCAGCTCGAGGTCGCGACCACGGTTGCAACCAGCGTCGCGACGAGGCCGGCGCGCAGCGGGATGTCGTACCAGCGCCGCGCGATGACAGGCATTTTCTTCACATGCATGTAGGGCCGCAGCAGCGGCACGCAGACCGCAAAGGTGATCGCGTTGGCGATCAGGCCGGCGAGCAGGGTCCACTGAAACTGGCGGATGATGGTGGCAAGCGTGAGCCACACGGCAATCGCCGCGCCGACACTTACCCACACGCTGTAACGCTGCGCCAGCAAGGTATAGGTCAGTGCGAGATAGATCGTCGCGGCGTTGATCGGCAGGCTTGCGAGCGCGCCTTCGGCGATGAAGGCCGCGTCATGGTCGAGCGCGAGGAAGACGTAGGACGGACCGGCCGAGATCGGCAAGGTCGCGATCAGCGCTCCGATCACGGGACCGGAGCGTTCGGTGATGACGGAAGCCGACACCACGAAGGCGGCGGCGATCGCCATGCGGAGCAGTAGTGACAGGATGAAGGCGAGTTCGGGGGACATCTATTCGTCGTCCCTGCCTAGGGGCGCAATTGCGCTCCCGGCGCAGGGACCCATACCGCGTTGTGCTCTCGGTTGAAAAAAGGTGGCGGACACGAGCGCAAGCCAACACCCGCTGCGGCGTATGGGTCCCGGGTCGCCGCGGAGCCTGTCATCGGGCGCGCATTCGCGCGACCCGGTGGCTTGCCCGGGACGACGGGAGAGGATCACACCCGCTTCATCGACACCGAAACCTTCGGGCCGTTCTTGATGGTCTGATACACCACGCAATAGCGCTCGGTGAGCTTCAGCA
Source organism: Bradyrhizobium lablabi (assembly GCF_018129385.1). Taxonomy (GTDB): domain Bacteria; phylum Pseudomonadota; class Alphaproteobacteria; order Rhizobiales; family Xanthobacteraceae; genus Bradyrhizobium; species Bradyrhizobium lablabi_C. The sequence continues at coordinate 144,567 of NZ_JAFCLN010000014.1, read as the reverse complement.
GGAGATCCAGCTTGTCCTGCGGCGCGTCGGTGCCGACCTCGAAGCGCAGGCGGATTTCGGCAAAGCCGACCGGGGCTTCCTTGTCGACGCCGAGGGTGCCGCGGAAATCGAGATCGCCTTCGGCAATGACGTTGCCGGCGCGCAGCGGCACCTCGACGGCGGTGGCGACCGATTTCAGCGTAACGCCGGCGCAGGCAACCAGCGCTTCCAGCAGCATGTCGCCGGAGCACAGCTCAAGTCCGGAGCCGCCGGTTGCCGGGTGCAGACCGGCGACCGCGAGCGCCCGGCCGGTCTCGACCTTGCAGGCTATGCCTTCGTTATCGATCGAGCCTTTGGCTTTCAGGGTGATGACAGCGGCGGAGGGATCGGTCTTGTAGCGCTCCTTGATCGGAGCCTGCATGGCGCGGAGTTCGGCGGCGTCCATCTTCTTCTCCCGGATTTTGCGAGGCCGGATGTAGAGAAAAAACGCCCCGCTGTCACCACCACATCGCTTCGCCCGCGCCGGCCTTGCCCGCCTCGTCGGGCACGCTGCGGTCAAGCGAGCGGTCCAGCGCGGTCAGCACGCGCCGCTTGAAATTGTCGAAATGCGGTGTGTTGCGGTCGCGCGGCCGCGCCAGATTGACGCGGATTTCCTCGAACAGCCGGCCCGGCCGCGGCCGCATCACAAGTACGCGATCCGCCAGCACCACGGCTTCATCGACGTCATGCGTCACCAGGATCAGCGTCGGCCGCGTATCGGCCCAGAGGTCGAGCAGGTGATCTTGCAGGTCACGCCGCGTGAAGGCATCGAGCGCGGAGAACGGCTCGTCCAGCAGCAGCACTTCCGGCTGCGGCACCAGCGCGCGTGCGATCGCGACCCGCTGCGCCTGCCCGCCGGAAAGTTCGCGCGGCCAGGCGGTTGCCTTGTCGGCAAGGCCGACGCGGGCGAGCGCGCGGGCGACCTTTTCCCGCCTGACATTGGCAGGCAGATGTGACAGGCCAAAACCGATATTGTCGGCGACGGACAGCCAGGGCAGCAGCCGCGGCTCCTGGAAGATGATGCCGATCTTTTCGTGCGGCGCCGAGATCCGGATGTCGTCCAGCGTCACGCTGCCGGTGCTGGCAGGATCAAGCCCGGCGATGGCGCGCAGCAGCGTCGACTTGCCGCAACCCGAGCCGCCGATGATGGCGACGATCTCACCGAGATTGATCTCGGCGGAAAAGCGCTCCAGCGCGTTGACGCCGTTGGGATAGGTCTTTCCGACCCGGTCGAGCGCCAGCATCAGGCCGCTCCCTTCGAACCGCCGAACGCGTCCTGCCAGCGCAAGAGCGGCGCGGTCGCGACCTCGATCAGCCAGTCGGTGAACTTTCCGATGATGGCGAAGATCACGATGGCGGCGAGGATCTGCGCAGGCTTGCCGAGCTGCTGGCCGTCGAGCAGCAGATAGCCGAGCCCTTCGGAGGCGCCCATCAGTTCGGCGGCGACCACGAACATCCAGCCCAGCCCCAAGCCGACGCGCAACGCCACCACGTAAGACGGCAGCACGGCGGGCAACAGAATGCGACGGATCATCGCCGGACCCGACAGGCGAAACGTGCGGCCGACCTCGACGATCTTGCGGTCGACCGACAGGATGCCGCCCATCACGCCGAGATAGACCGGGAAAAACACGCCGACCGCGATCAGCGCGATTTTCGAGGTCTCAAAGATGCCGAGCCACAGGATGAAGAGCGGCACCCAGGCCAGCGAGGGGATCGCGCGCAGCGCTTGCACGGTCGGATCGAGCAATCGTCGGGCCAGACCCCAATAGCCCGAGATCGCGCCGAGGATGGTGCCGGCGACAACACCGACACCGAAGCCGAGGCCGACGCGCATCAAGGTCGCGCTGACATGGCGGCTGAGTTCGCCGCTCCGGGCGAGTTCCATGATGGTGGAGAAGACTTTGGTCGGCGGCGGCACCAGCCGTCCGTTGGAATAGCCGAGCGCGACGTAAATCTCCCAGCCGAGCGCGAGGGTGAGCGGCAGCAGGAGGCCGAGCGCGGGCCGGCTCCATCCGCGCAGCCGCAGCCATGCCGAGCGCCGTTGCGGCGGGGCGGCCTGTTCCAGCGCGGGGGCTTCAATAGTCATGGCCATAGCAAAGACCGCGTCTCGTCGGGGATTGCAAGCTGGCGAATGGGACGATGTTCAGCGCGGCGCCGCCTTCCCTTCTCCCCTTGTGGGAGAAGGTGGCGCGGACGCAGTCCGCGACGGATGAGGGGTCTGTCTCCGCGAGCACCGCTCATTGAACATTCTGCCGCGCGGATAGAACCCCTCATCCGGCGCTTCGCGCCACCTTCTCCCACAAGGGGAGAAGGGAAGCGCGACGATCCGCCTATCTCTTAATTCGTCGGCAGCGGGACCTGGTCGTCGATCAGGGCATCCAGCGTTGCCTTGACGTCGACCTTGGCGTCGACGACGCCGGCCTGCTGCAAGGCGAGGCCCGCGGCGAGGATCGACTCGCGCTGGGCGGCGCCGATCTTGTTGTGGGTCAGCTCGGTGCGTTCCTTGAGCTGCTTGTCGACCACCGCTTCAGGCAGCTTGGTCACCGCGATGAACGTCTTCTTGAGCTCGTCGTAATTGGCGAGCGAATATTTTCGCGCCTCTTCATACACCGCCAGCACGCGGCGGACGGCCTCGGGATGATCCTTCAAGAACTGCTCGCGCACATTGAGGATGCCCCAGGTGTTGGCGTCGGCCTTGCGGAAGAACAGTTTTGCGCCATCCTCGACTTCGGCCTGCGCCATCATCGGATCGAGGCCGGCCCAGGCGTCGACGTCGCCGCGGATCAACGCGGTCTTGCCGTCGGCGTGCTGGAGCAGCACCGGCGTGATGTCCTTTTCGGAAAGACCTGCGCCGAGCAGCGCGCGCACCAGGAAGATGTGCGGATCGGTGCCGCGGGTGACCGCGACGCGCTTGCCCTTGAGGTCCGCGACCGACGCGATCTTCGAATCCTTGCCCGTCACCAGCGCGGTCCATTCGGGCCGCGAATAGACGTAGACCGACTTGATCGGGTTGCCGTTGATCTTGGCGACCAGCGCCGCCGAGCCCGCGCTCGAACCAAAATCGATCGAGCCGGCGTTGAGGAATTCGAGCGCCTTGTTGGAGCCGGCCGACTGCACCCAGACGACGCTGATGCCGTCCTTGGCGAATTCCTTTTCCAGCAGACCCTTCTGCTTGAGGATCATCGAGACCGGGTTGTAGGTCGCCCAGTCGATGCGGATTTCCTTCAGCGGATCGGCGGCGAAGGCCGCGCCGGAAAACAGGGTGGATGCTGCGATCAGCGCGACAGCCGCGCGGCGCGAAAGTGCGGACATGAAGATCCCCTCGGAGCTTGTCTCGAAAACGGCCTGTTTTTTCAAATAGTTATGACATAAGGTCAACCAGAAAATAGCCATCGCCGATCGGTTCGGATGAGAACAGCATTGCCCAAATCACATTGACGGCAGCATGGAGCTACTGTTGCCGCACAAGTCCCGTGACAGCGCACCCGCCGTCCGATATCCGGATAAGGCAATGGACAGCCTCGTGACCCCTTCCCGCACCGACGCCGACGATCGCTTCGACACCGCGCGGATCACCGCCGCGGTCGATGCGCTCGCGGAAAAGCACGCCGGCCGCGAGGATGTTTTCCGCTCGTCGCTGGCGCAGCTCCTGAAGGCGGAAATGATGGCGGCGCGCGCTGCCGCGCAGGCCGTGCTGTTGAAGGACCGCCACGGCAGGCGCTGCGCCGAGCGGCTTTCATTCGTGCAGGACGAGATCATCCGCATCCTCTACGCCGCCGCCACCAGGCACCTCTATCGCTCCCACCTTCGTTCAGGTGAGGAGCGTATGGCTGTGGTCGCGACCGGCGGCTATGGCCGCGGGCTGATGGCGCCGGAATCCGACATCGATCTGTTGTTCGTGCTGCCCTACAAGCAGACCGCCTGGGGCGAGCAGGTGGCCGAAGCCATCCTCTATTGCCTGTGGGACATGGGGCTGAAGGTCGGTCACGCCACCCGCTCGGTCGATGAATCGATCCGGCAGGCGCGCGGCGACATGACAATCCGCACCGCCATCCTCGAGACGCGCTTTTTGACCGGCGACAAGCCGCTCTATGAAGAGTTGGTCGCGCGCTTCGACAAGGACGTCGTGCAGGGCACCGCGGCCGAATTCGTCACCGCCAAGCTTGCCGAGCGCGAGGAGCGGCATCGCCGCGGCGGGCAGTCCCGCTATCTGGTCGAGCCCAATGTAAAGGACGGCAAGGGCGGCCTGCGCGACCTGCACACGCTGTTCTGGATCGCCAAATACGTCTACCGCGTGCGCGAGACCGACGAGCTGCTGGAACGCGGCGTGTTCGACGCGCAGGAATACCGCACCTTCCGCCGCTGCGCCGATTTCCTGTGGTCGGTGCGCTGCAACCTGCATTTCTTTGCGGGGCGCGCCGAGGAGCGGCTGTCATTCGACATGCAGCGCGAGATCGCGATCCGGCTCGGCTACACCAGCCATCCCGGCATGCAGGACGTCGAGCGCTTCATGAAGCACTACTTCCTGGTGGCCAAGGACGTCGGCGACCTCACGGCGATCCTGTGCGCAAAGCTGGAGGACGAGCAGGCCAAGCCCGCGCCGGTGCTGAGCCGCATGGTGGCGCGGCTGCGGCCGAGCACCAAGCGGCGGCGGGTGCCCGAGAGCGATGATTTCATCATCGACAACAACCGCATCAACCTCGCCGCGCCCGATATCTTCAAGCACGATCCGGTCAATCTGATCCGCATTTTCCGGCTGGCGCAGAAGAACGACCTCGCCTTCCATCCCGACGCGATGCGCACGGTGACGCGCTCGCTCAAGCTGATCAACACGCAGCTCAGGGAAAATCCGGAAGCCAACCGGCTGTTCATGGAGATCCTGACCTCCAACAACGCCGAGATCGTGCTGCGGCGGATGAACGAGACCGGCGTGCTCGGTCATTTCATCCGCGCCTTCGGCAAGATCGTCTCGATGATGCAGTTCAACATGTATCATCACTACACGGTGGACGAGCACCTGATCCGCTGCGTCGGCTGGCTTCAGGAGATCGAGCGCGGCGGCAATGACGAGTTCGTGCTGGCGAGCGACCTGTTCCGAAAGATCCGTCCCGAGCATCGCCCGGTGATCTACATCACCACGCTGCTGCACGACATCGCCAAGGGCCGCCCCGAGGATCATTCCATCGCCGGCGCCAAGGTGGCGCGGCGGCTGTGCCCGCGGCTCGGCTTTTCCGCGGCCGATACCGAGCTGGTGGCCTGGCTGATCGAGGAGCACCTGACGATGTCGACGGTGGCGCAGTCGCGCGACCTCTCCGACCGCAAGACCATCGAGAATTTCGCCGCGGTGGTGCAGTCGGTCGAGCAGATGAAGCTGCTCACGATCCTTACCACCGCCGACATCCGCGGCGTCGGCCCCGGCGTATGGAACGGCTGGAAGGCGCAGCTCATCCGCACGCTGTATTACGAGACCGAGCCGGTGCTGACCGGCGGCTTCTCGGAAGTGAACCGCGCGCAGCGCATCGCGGTGGCGCAGGCCGAATTCCGCGCCGCCTTCACCGAATGGCCGGAAGCCGAGCTCAACGCCTATATCGGCAGGCACTATCCCGCCTACTGGCTCAAGGTCGAGCTGCCGCGAAAAATCCGCCACGCGCGCTTCCTGCGCGCCAGCGAAGAGGCTGGCCACAAGCTGGCGATCAATGTCGGCTTCGACGAGGCGCGCGGCGTCACCGAGCTCACCATCCTCGCCACCGACCATCCCTGGCTGCTGTCGATCATCGCAGGCGCCTGCGCTTCCGCCGGCGCCAACATCGTCGACGCACAGATCTACACGACCACCGACGGCCGCGCGCTCGACACCATCGCGATATCGAGGGAATACGACCGCGACGAGGACGAGGGCCGCAGGGCCACCCGGATCGGAGAGATGATCGAGCAGGTGCTGGAAGGCAAGCTCCGCCTGCCCGAAGTGGTGGCGCGCCGCACCACCAAGAGCAACAGCAAGGTGCGCGCCTTCGTGGTGGAGCCGGAAGTCACCATCAACAACCAGTGGTCCGACCGCTACACCGTGATCGAGGTGTCCGGCCTCGACCGGCCGGGCCTGCTCTATGAGCTGACCACCGCGATCTCGAAGCTAAACCTCAATATTGCGTCGGCCCATGTCGCCACCTTCGGTGAGCGGGCCCGCGACGTGTTCTACGTCACCGATTTGCTCGGCGCCCAGATCACCGCGCCGACGCGCCAGGCCGCGATCAAGAGCGCGCTGATCCATCTGCTGGCGCAGGAGGAGAAAGCGGCGCAGCCGGCGGCGTGAGGTCGACGCCCTCTCCGCTCGTCATTCCGGGATGCGCCGAAGGCGCAGGCCCGGAATCCATACGCCGCAGCAGGAGTTGTTTCGAAGACTGGTCGACGGCTTTCTTTAACCCAATATCGGCCTGTGGTTATGGATTCCGGGCTCGCGCTGCGCGCGCCCCGGAATGACGGCGGCGGTGATTGGAGTGCGCGCCCCTTACGGCAGCGTCATGATCGGCTCCAGCGTCTCGCCCTTGCGGAAGGCGCGTAGCGGGGCGGTGTCGCTGTAGACGCGCTCCTCGATGATCCTGCCTTCCCGGATGCGGAACTTGTCGACGCCGCGCCATTCGAAGCGGGCGCCGCCGACGTTGCGCGTGGTCTGCCACTCGATGATCACGACATCACCGCGGGAAGTCCAGTCCAGCAGTTGCCAGACGAAATCCGGCGCCGCCGATTTCTGCACCTCCATCAGGCGGCCGAGCTCGCTGCCTTTGACGCGACGATTCACCAGCGGCGTGTCCAGCACGCCGTCGGAATGCCACAGCTCGAGAAAGGCATTGCCGTCGCGCGCCGCCCAGGCGGCGGCAAAGCGGGTGACGAATTCCTGTACTTCCGCGTCCGTCATCGATGGTCTCCATGATTTCGATGAGGAGACGCTAGTGAAGTCACATGCTCCGGTCTGGCGGTTTACGGACCTGACGTGCCCAGAGCCGTCATTGCGAGCCAACGGGTCGCGCGAACGCGCGCCCGATGACAGGCTCCGCGAAGCAATCCAAAGCTGCACGCGTGACTCTGGATTGCTTCGTCGCTTCGCTCCTCGCAATGACGGCAGAGTTAGGTCGGCAGCACCACGCCCTCATGCGCCAGCAGCCAGCGCTTGCGTTCGAGGCCGCCGCCATATTTGACCAGCGACCCGCCGGCGCCGATCAGGCGATGACAGGGCAGGACGACGCTGAGCGGATTGGAGCCGTTGGCATGGCCGACCGCACGCATCGCCTTTGGCGCGCCAAGCTTGGCCGCCAGCGCGCCGTAGCTCATGGTCTTGCCGGCCGGAATGTCCGGCAGCGTTGTCCAGACCCTGCGCTGGAAGGGCGTGCCGGCCACGCGCCACGGGATCGTGCCGAGGCGGTCGAGATCGCCTTTGAAATAGCAGGTCAGCGCCTTCGTGATCGCCTCGGGCGCCGGCGCGTCCGCCAGGCTTACCGCACCATATTGCAGCCGCAGCAGTTCGTTCATGCGCGGCTCATATTCTTCCCAATCCAGCGCGCGCAGCACGCCGTCCGTATCGGTCACCAGCAGCGCGATGCCGATCGGCGTCGACAGCCGGTCGAGATGGAATGTTTCAGGCGGCTTCGCGCGCATCGGTTTGCTCCGGTAGGGCGATGCTGCCCGCAGCCCATAAATGCAGCGCCGCATAGGCGCGCCACGGCCGCCAGCCTTCGGCGCGGGCGAGCAAGCCGGCAGGCGATGGCCTGCTGCCATCCGGCGCAGCCATCGCACGCAACAGGCCGATGTCGGCGGCGGGGAAGGCATCGGGCTCGCGCAGTTCGCGCATGGCGATGTATTGCGCGGTCCATTCGCCGATGCCCGGCGGCGCCCGCAATTTTGCAATGGCATCCTCGAGGCTGGCGCCGCGGCTGAAGATCAGGGGATCGTCGGCAATGATTTGGGCCAGCGCGCTCGCCGATTTCGCGCGGGCGCCGGGCATGCCGAGCGTGGCCAGATCGGCACCGGCGATCTGCGCGGGCACGGGGAACAGATGCGTGAGGCCTTCGCTGTCGCTCTCCACCGCCGGCAGCGGATCGCCAAACGTCTGGACAAGCTTGCCCAACAGTTTGGTCGCCGCTGGCACCGTGATCTGCTGGCCGAACACCGCGCGCATGGCAAGTTCGAAGCCGTCCCATGCACCAGGCACGCGCAGCCCGGGGCGCGCCTTGACCAGCGGCGCCAGCGCGGGATCGAGCGCAAGATGCGCTCCGACGGTGTCGGGATCGGCGGCGAGATCGAACACCCGCCGCACCCGCGCGATGATCTGCGGCAGCGCCGCCATGTCGGGAAAGCGCACTGTTACGTCGACGCGGTGCTTGTCCGCGGGCGCCACGCCGATCACGCCGCAATGGCGGCCGATGGCAATGGTTCGCCGGTAGCGATTTCCCGACACGCATTCGACGCCGGGAATGGCGCGCACCGCGAGGAATGACAGCATCGCGTCCCAGTCATAGGGCGGCCGGTAAGGCAGGCGCACCGACAGCGTGCCGGCCTCGTGCCTTAGATGCTCGCGCGTCCGCCGCAGCGTGGCGGGCGGGCGACCGAATAATTGCAAGAACGTTTCGTTGAAACGGCGGACGCTGCCGAAGCCGGAGGCGAGCGCGACCTCTGCCATCGGCAGCCGGGTCTCGTGGATCAATTGTTTTGCCAGCAGCACCCGGCGCGTCTGCGCCACCGCGATCGGGGAGGCCCCGACGTGCTGGCGGAACAGCCGCCGCAACTGCCGCGCGCCGACGCCGAGCCGGCAGCTCAGGCCTTCGACATCGTCGTCATCGAGCGCTCCGGCTTCGATCAGCGCCAGCGCGCGCGACACCGTGTTGGAGGTGCCGCGCCAGAACGCGAGTTCCGGCGAGACCTCCGGCCGGCAGCGCAGGCAGGGCCGAAAGCCGGCCTCCTGCGCCGCCGCGGCGGACGCATAGAACGACACGTTCTCGAATTTCGGCGTGCGTGCCGGACAGATCGGCCGGCAGTAGATGCCGGTGGTCCTGACGCCGACGAACAGCCGTCCGTCGAAGCGCGCATCGCGGGTCGAAATCGCGCGGTAGCAGGCAGTGGTGTCCATATCCATCGGTCAGCTCTCGAAGATCAGACAGGTGGTGGTGCCATGGGCCAGCAGCCGCCCTGCACGATCCGTGATGCGCCCTTCCGCCGTACCAACCCGCCGGCCACGGCTGAGCACGATGCCTTCCGCCCTGATCTCTCCGGTCTCCGGCGTGATGGGCCGCACCAGCGAAATCTTGAACTCGAGCGTCGTCTGGCCGACGCCCTTCTCCAGCGTCGACTGCACCGCCAATCCCATGCAGCTATCGAGCAGCGTGGCGGCAAACCCGCCATGCACCGTGCCCGCCGGGTTGAGGTGAATATCGCCGGGCTCTGCGGTCACGACGACACGCCCGTTCGCCGCTTCAGTCACGTCATAGCCCAGGGTCCTGGCGATCGTATTGAGCGGCAGCGTGGCGTCGGCCAGCCCCTGAACAAACTGAAGGCCGCTCAGCTCCTTTCGCCGTTCGGCGCTGACGGTGCCATAAGTTCTGGCGGCGATACGGTTCGACATTGGCATCGTTTCCTGGCTGCTTTGCTGGCCCCCGCGGGCGCGATCGCTCGAAAACATCTTCGGCAATGGCGGCGGTCTTGTCTCGCGGTTTCCGGACATGGTCATTTCAGCGAAAAGACGGCCGTGTCACCGCACTTTTCACGCGGTCCATGCTAGCGTCCACCCGAATTCCGGACCGGGGGACAACATGATCTGGATTGCCAATCTGCTGGTGGCGCTGGTCGCCGCGCTGCACGTCTATTTCCTGGTGTTGGAGATGTTTCTCTGGACCAAGCCGCTGGGCCTGAAGACCTTTCGCAATACCCAGGAGAAGGCGAACGATTCCGCGGTGCTCGCCGCCAATCAGGGACTCTATAACGGGTTTCTCGCCGCCGGGCTGATCTGGGGATTGCTCCACAGCGCGCCCGCCTTTGCGTTCCAGATCAAGGTGTTCTTTCTACTCTGCGTGATCGTCGCCGGCATTTATGGAGCGGTCAGCGTCAGCAAGCGGATTCTCTTTGTGCAGGCTGCACCTGCTGCCCTCGCCTTGATCGCGCTCTGGCTGGCCTGAGGGCGCTCACCTTTTAATCTTGCGTCGTCTTGCAATGCAGCATGGCTTCCGCCACAATCGCTACCAGCGATGGCAGCCGCCGCAAAACGCACGGCCAAGATCATCGGCACAATCACAACTGAGGAAAGCAGCACTATGAGGAACGGGATTTTCCACCTGGCCACGGCAACGGCGGTCGCCGTCGCACTGTCGGCTTCGTCGGCCTACGCGCAGAAGAAATACGACACCGGCGCGTCCGATACCGAGATCAAAGTCGGCCAGACCGTGCCGTTCTCGGGCGCCTATTCCGTCTATGCCAATATCGGCAAGACCCAGGCTGCCTACATGAAGATGATCAACGACCAGGGCGGCATCAACGGCCGCAAGATCAACCTGATCCAGTATGACGATGCCTATTCGCCGCCCAAGACGGTCGAGCAGATCCGCAAGCTCGTGGAAGGCGACGAAGTCCTCCTCACCTTCCAGGTTATCGGCACCGCGGCCAACGCCGCCGTGCAAAAATATCTCAACGGCAAGAAGGTGCCGCAGCTGTTCGCCGCCACCGGCGCCTCGAAGTTCACCGACCCGAAGAACTTCCCCTGGACCATGGGCTACAACCCGAACTACTTCGTCGAGGGCCGCATCTACGGCCAGTACATTCTAAAAGAGCATCCGAACGCCAAGATCGGCATTCTCTACCAGAACGACGATCTGGGTAAGGACTACATAAACGGGCTGAAGGCCGGCCTTGGCGACAAGGCCGCGAAGATGATCGTGGCGGAAGCTTCCTACGAGGTCTCCGACCCGACCATCGATTCGCAGGTGCTGAAGATCAAGGATGCCGGCGCGGACCTGTTCTACAGCGCCTCGACGCCGAAGCAGGCGGCGCAGGCCATCCGCAAGATCCACGAGCTCGGCTGGAAGCCGGTGCACATCGTCGACATCAACGCGAGCCCGGTGAGCGCCACGCTTCAGCCGGCAGGCCTCGAGGCGTCGAAGGGCGTGATCAGCGTCCAGTACGGCAAGGATCCGGCCGATCCGACCTGGAAGGGCGATCCGGGCCTCCAGAAGTATCTCGACTTCATGACGAAGTACTTCCCGGAAGGCGACAAGATGAACACGGTCAATACCTACGGCTATTCGACCGCGCAGCTCCTGGTGCAGGTGCTCAAGCAGTGCGGCGACAACCTGACGCGTGAGAATGTGATGAAGCAGGCCGCCAATCTGAAGGATGTCGTGCTCGATCTCAGCCTGCCCGGCATGAAGATCAACACCGGCCCCAACGACTACCGCGTCAACAAGCAGCTTCAGATGATGAAGTTCAACGGCGAGCGCTGGGAACTGTTCGGCCCGATCATGGAAGACGCAGGTCCCGCGGGTTAGTCCGACGGAAGATGGAATGCGATCGGCGGCCTTCGGGCCGCCGATTTTTTTGGCTCGTCATTGCCAGGCTTGACCCGGCAATCCATCAATCGAAACGCATTTCTTATTGATGGATGCGCGGGTCAAGCCCGCGCATGACGACCTCGGTCAACGGCTGATGGCGTCACCCCGGTATCTCCCCGAACGCCTTCCCCAACGGCAGCACCGCGTGCCGGATCAGCCGCGAATCCTCCACCGCCGCCTGACGGTGCTTCACCGCCTCGCGGTAGACGGGATCGCGGATCATCTCGACGAAGGCGGCGACGCTTGGATATTCGGCGATGAAGCAGTGATCCCAGCGCTCTTCCTGCGGCCCGATCAGCATCAGTTCGAACCGGCCCTGCCATACGATCCGGCCGCCGAGCCGCTCGAACACCGGCCCGCTTTCGCGGCCGTAAGCCGCATAGGCTTCCGCGCCGGTGGCCTTGCGGCCGTCGGGATAGGCGGCGACCGCGCGCAAGCGGACGAGGTTGAGCATATGAATTGGACCCGGCCGGTCGCTGTCCCGGAATTGCGCAAAGATTTCCTTGGTCGGATCGACATGGCCCATGCGGCTCTCCTTTGATTTTGTGAGGCTTTCTAGCACGCGCCGCCGCACCTCCTAATCCCGCATTAACCTCTCCGTAACCGCCCCTTAAACCGGGAACGCTAGCGTGCCGCTGGGGCTGGTGCAGGCAGTGTTTGTATGGCGTGGGGACGGAAAAAGAGCGGCGTCCGCAAGGAGCCGCAATTCGGGCTCGGCGCCTCGCTCGCCAGCTTACGCCTGTCGCCTGAGGACCGCATTCCCGCCGCTGCCGAGGACAAGCCGAAAAAATCCGTGGCCAAACGCAAACCCGACAACGACGACGATCCGCCGCCCGAGCGCAAACCGCGCGGCAGCAAGAGCGGCGCCAGCCGGCGCGCCAAATCGCGCGGGCGGTTCCGCTGGGGGCGGCTGTTCTACTGGACCGTGGTGCTCGGCCTGTGGGCGGCGATCGGCATCGTCGGCGTCATCGTCTGGGTCGGCGCGCATCTGCCGGCGATCCAGTCGCTGGAAATCCCCAAGCGCCCACCGACCATCCAGATCGTCGGCCTCGACGGCAGCGTCTTGGCAACGCGCGGCGAAATGGCCGGCAGCAATGTTGCGCTGAAGGATCTACCGCCTTATTTGCCGAAGGCGTTCATCGCGATCGAGGACCGCCGCTTCTATTCGCATTACGGCGTCGACCCCGTCGGCATCGCGCGCGCGGCCGTCACCAACATCCTGCACCGCGGCGTCTCGCAGGGTGGCTCGACGCTGACCCAGCAGCTTGCGAAGAATCTGTTCCTGACCCAGGAGCGCACCTTCCAGCGCAAACTACAGGAGGTCGAGCTCGCGCTGTGGCTGGAGCGCAAGCATTCCAAGAACGAGATTCTGGAGCTCTACCTCAACCGCGTCTATTTCGGTTCCGGCGCCTACGGCGTCGAAGCCGCTGCGCAAAAATATTTCGGCAAGTCGGCCAAGAGCGTCACGCTGGCGGAGGCCGCAATGCTCGCCGGCCTCGTCAAATCGCCGTCGCGCCTGGCTCCCAACCGCAACCCGGAAGGCGCCGAGCAGCGCGCGCAAATCGTGCTGGCGGCGATGGCGGATGCCAAGTTCATCACGGATGCGCAGGCGCAGGCCTCGATCGGCCATCCCTCCTATCATGTGAAGCCGGCCGGCGCCGGCACGGTCAACTACGTCGCCGACTGGATCGGCGAAGTGCTGGACGATCTGGTTGGCCAGATCGACCGCAGCATCGTGGTCGAGACCACGATCGATCCGAAACTGCAAAGCGTTGCCGAGGCGGCCATCATCGACGAACTCGCGGCCAAGAGCGTGAAATTCAACGTCACGCAGGGCGCGCTGGTGGCGATGACGCCCGAGGGCGCGGTGCGCGCCATGGTCGGCGGGCGCAACTATGCCGAGAGCCAGTATAACCGCGCGGTCACCGCCAAACGCCAGCCGGGTTCCGCGTTCAAGCCGTTCGTGTACCTGACCGCGGTCGAGGCCGGGCTGACGCCGGAGACGATCCGGCAGGACGCCCCGCTCGACCTGAAGGGCTGGCGGCCGGAGAACTACACCCACGAATATTTCGGCTCGGTGACGCTGACGCAGGCGCTGGCGATGTCGCTCAACACGGTGGCGGTGCGGCTCGGCATCGAGGTCGGACCGAAGAACGTGGTGCGCACCGCGCACCGGCTCGGCATTTCCTCCAAGTTAGAGGCCAACCCTTCGATCGCGCTCGGCACGTCCGAGGTCTCGCTGACCGAACTGGTCGGGGCCTATGCACCGTTCGCCAATGGCGGCCAAGGCGCTTCGCCGCATGTGGTGACAAAGATCCGCACCGTGGAAGGCAACAAGGTGCTGTATGTGCGCCAGGCAGACCCGGTCGGTCAGGTGATCGAGCCGCGTTATGTCGCGATGATGAACACCATGATGCAGGAGACGCTGATCTCAGGCACCGCGCGCAAGGCGGAGATTCCCGGCTGGCCTGCGGCCGGCAAGACCGGCACCAGCCAGGATTTCCGCGACGCCTGGTTCATCGGCTATACCGCCAATCTCGTCACCGGCGTCTGGCTCGGCAATGACGACAACTCGCCGACCAAGAAGGCGACCGGCGGCGGCCTGCCGGTGGAAGTCTGGACGCGCTTCATGCGCACGGCGCATCAGGGCGTGGCGGTGGCGGCGCTGCCGAATTCGCGCGCCGGCGGGCCCGGCGGATTCCTGTCGAACCTGTTCCAGACCGCGTCGCAGGTTTCGAACGCCCCGCCGCCGTCGCAACCGCCGATGCCGATCCGGCCGGATAACGGCTATCGTCCGCCGCCGACCCGCACCTCCGCGCCACCGCCGAATCCGAACGCGCGGCCGGAGCCGGCTGCCGGTCTTGATGGCTGGTTGGTGGATCGGTTGTTTCGGTAAGGCCGTTTACGCTTCCGTACCCAAAATCTCGAAAACAACCCCATGCACAGTAGGATGAGCCCCCGATTCCGCAGGCGTGCTGCGTCTGGCGTTCCCCGGACGCTGCGCAGTGCCGCTGAATCCGAACGCGCGGTCGGAGCCAGCCGCCGGGCTCGATGGATGGTGGGTGGATCGGTTATTGGGGGGCAGTAAACGCTGCCACAGCTACGGTCGTCATGCCCGCCACCGGGTCTCGCCTTCGGCGAGCCCGATGACAGGCTCCGGCCGGGCATCCAGTACGCCGCGGCTTATCGAGTCAACAACTGGCGTCTCTGGAATACTGGGTCCCCCGCCTTCGCGGAGGACGACAGTCTTGGTGGAGCGGAGGCCTGCCTAATCCTCGATGCCGTAGCGGTGCAGGTCGTTGCCGTAGGTGTCGAGCCAGCGCTTGGCGCGCTCGACCGAGGGGCAGATGCGATCCACCACGCGCCAGAACCGCGGCGAGTGGTTCATCTCGACCAGATGCGCGACCTCGTGAGCGGCGAGATAATCCAGCACGAACGGCGGCGCGAGGATCAGCCGCCAGGAGAACGACAGCGAACCGGCTGAGGTGCAGGAACCCCAGCGGCTCGACTGGTCGCGGATCGAGACACGCCGCACCTTAACGCCGAGCATTTGCGCGTATTCGAGCGAAGCCTTCTGCAAATCCTTGCGCGCCTCGCGCTTGAGGAAGTCGTGCACGCGGCGGTCGGTGAAATCCGGATCGCCCGCGACGCAGAGAATCTTCTCGCCGCTGTCGCGCGTCTCGCTCCACACCGTGCCGCGCTCGCCGGCGCGATGCACGATCCGGTGCGGCACGCCGCGCAGGGGGATCACTGTGCCAGACTGGAACGGCGCGGCCTTCGGCAAGCGCCCGAGACGGGCGGCGATCCAGCCGCCATGCATCTTGGCGAACTCGCGCGCCTCCACGATCGTGCCGCGCGGGGGCATGGTGAGGATCGCCGCGCGGTCGGTCGGGTGGATGCGCAAGGTGTAGCGGCGCGCGCGCCGGTGCCGCCGCAGCTTGATCGAGAAGAATTGCGAGCCGTGGTTGACGACGAGAGTCGAGGGTTCGGCGGGCCGCCGATAGAGGAGCGCGCGAGTGGCCATGTCTGAAAGTCCGGGGAGCAGGAGTTCGCCCGGATTCTGCCATATCCGCCGCCAGTGGAAGCGCTCGGCGCAAAAACAAATCATTTGCCCAATATACAGGGCCTTGGCGCCTTCCGGCCCCTACCGGCAGGGGCTGGAACCGAAAAATTTGGGGCCAGATTGGCCTGATCGGCACCCTAAAGGACTGAGGCCGAACTCACTCCTTGGGAACCCGGCGAATCTTAATTCCAGCCGCCGATTCAGTGACTTACCGGATCGGCCTTTCCGAATCAGGATTTTCGAATCTTTCTATTTGGACGCGTTTTCTTCACGCGAACCGGGCTCCATCCCGCATCAAGTGCGGGACAGGGCTCGCTTGAAAACGCTTTACTCGGCCGCTGCAGCGCTCGAAGCGACCAACATCGGCTTCTTGTTCGCCGCCGACAGCATGAAATCGTTGATGCGCGGCACGATCTCGGAGCGGAAGCGCGAACCGTTGAACACGCCGTAGTGTCCGACGCCCTTTTGCACGTAATGCACGCGCCGATGCGGCGGGATGTTGGGGCACAGCGCATGTGTTGCTTCGGTCTGACCGAGGCCGGAGATGTCGTCCTTCTCGCCTTCGACCGTCATCAGCGCCACGCGGGAGATCTTCGTGGGATCGACCGGCTGGCCGCGATGGGTCATCTCGCCCTTCGGCAGCGCATGCTTCACGAACACGAGATCGACGGTCTGTAGGTAATACTCGGCCGCCAGATCCATCACCGCCAGATATTCGTCGTAGAATTCGCGGTGCTTGTCGACGAGGTCGCCGTCGCCCTTCACCAGATTGGCGAACAGGCGCTTGTGCGCGTCGGTATGACGGTCGAGGTTCATGCTGATGAAGCCCGAGAGCTGCAAAAAGCCCGGATAGACATCGCGCATGACGCCGGGATGCGGGAACGGCACCTTGGTGATGACGTTGTTGCGGAACCACTCGATGCCGCGCTCGGCCGCGAGGTTGTTCACCGCGGTCGGATTGCGCCTTGTATCGATCGGGCCGCCCATCAGCGTCATCGACAGCGGCACAAAGGGATTGCGGTTGGCTTCCATGACGGAGACCGCCGCCACCACCGGCACCGACGGCTGGCACACCGCGATCACATGCATGTTGCCGCCCAGCACATGCAGCATCTCGATGACGTAATCGACATAGTCTTCGAGGTCGAAGCGGCCTTCGGTGACCGGCACCATGCGGGCATCGGCCCAATCGGTGATGTAGACCTCATGGGTCGGCAGGAAGGCCTCGACCGTGCCACGCAGCAGCGTTGCGTAATGGCCCGACATCGGCGCCACGATCAGCACGCGCGGCTGCGGGGTACGCAGCGGACGGGCGATCTTGCGATCGAAGTACAGGAGACGGCAGAACGGCTTCTCCCAGATCGAGCGAACCTCGACCGGCGTGCGCATGCCGTTGACTTCAGTGGTGTCGAGCCGCCATTCCGGCTTGCCGTAACGGCGGGTGGTGCGCTCGAACAATTCGCAGGCGGCGGCGACCGATTTGCCGAACTGGGTGTGGGACCAGGGATTGAGCGGATTCTGGAACAGGATCTTGGTGGCGTCGGTGACGGCGCGTGCCGGATTGAGAGAGGCCTGGCCCATCTCGTACATCCAGTACATCGGCGTCGTTAATGCCGGACTGCCTTCGCTTACCAGCGGCGGTGCGCCGCCAAACTCACCAATCGGCATTTACGTTCCTCGGGGCCCTGTTTTGCAACGCAACATAGTGCAAGATGCGTAAGAAAGCGTCAATGCACCGCCCCGTACATGTACGCAGCGAAATGCGGTAACCATAGAGATTCACGGGAAATTGTGACTTATTCGCCACCCCCGAGCAGCGAGCCGAGCCGCTTGGCGCTGCGCAGAAAGGCAAGAAAGATCGCAAAAGAGGCAGCGAACAAGACCGCGTTGATGGCCAGCGCCTGAATCATCAAATCGGTCCGGAAGACGTGGTCGATCAGCAGCGCGCGCATGCCCTCGAACACGTAGGTCGGCGGCAGCGCCCAGGCGACATATTGCAGCCAGGGCGGCAGCACGCTGACGGGGTAATAGATGCAGGCGATCGGCAGCATCACGAACATCAGCGTCCAGACCACGCTCTCCGCGCCCAGCCCGTTCCGGAGCACCAGGCCCGAGACGACGATCCCGATCGCCCAGCTCGTGAAGATCAGATTGCAGAAGAAGGCGATCAGCGGCAGGCCGATGCTATAGAAATTGAATCCGAAGAAGAAGTAGGCCAGCGCGGTCATCGGGATGACGCCGATGGCGAGGCGGATGAGGCTCATCACCATCATCGCCATCAGGAATTCGATCGGCTTCAGCGGGCTCATCATCAGGTTGCCGAGATTGCGCGACCACATCTCTTCCAGGAACGAGATCGAAAAGCCGAGCTGGCCGCGGAACAGGATGTCCCACAGGATCACGGCGCCGATCAGCGTGCCGCCGGCGCGGGCGAAAAAGCTGTCGTTTTGCGCGATGTAGCTCTGCAAAAAGCCCCAGGTGATGATCTGTAGCGCCGGCCAATAGATCAGTTCCAAGAGCCGCGGCCAGGACGACATCAGGAGGTACCAGTAGCGCAGCACCATCGCGTTGATGCGATGAAGCGCGATGCCGCTTCCCCGGATCGCGAGTTCGCTCATCGCGCATTCTCCCGGTTGCGGCCGCGCGCGACGTCCAGAAACACTTCTTCCAGCGTATCGCGGTTGTAATGCTTAAGGATCTGCCCGGGGGTGTCGTCATCCTCGATGCGGCCGCGCTTCATGATGATGACGCGGTCGCAGAGGCGCTCGACCTCGAGCATGTTGTGCGAGGCGAGCAGGATGGTGGCGCCGCGCGCCTTGCAATAGCGAAGCAGGTGCTGGCGAACCCAGTCGGCGGTATCGGGGTCGAGCGAGGCGGTCGGCTCGTCGAGCAGCAGCAATTCCGGATCGTTGATCAGCGCCTTCGCCAGCGCCACGCGGGTCTTCTGGCCGGCGGAAAGCTTTCCGTTGGCGCGGTCGAGGAAATCGCCAAGATCAAGATCGGACGCGAGCTGCGCGATACGCTCCTTCAGATGCGGCACCGCATAGAGGCGGCCGAAGATGGTGAGATTCTGCCGCACCGTCAGCCGCATCGGCATATCGACATAGGGGCTTTCAAAATTCATCCGCTCCCGCACCGCATCGCTCTCGCCGGGAATGGGATGGCCGAGCACATCGATACGGCCCGAGGTCGGCAGCACGAGGCCCATGATCATGGCGATGGTGGTGGTCTTGCCGGCGCCGTTGCCGCCGAGCAGGCCGGTGATGCTGCCGCGCGCGATGCGGAACGACACATCGTCCACCGCGCGGGTGGTCTTGTAGGATTTGGAGAGATGCTCGACGGCAATGGCCGCCGATCCCGGGGGGTCGGTGGCGGGAAACTGCGCTCGCGTTTCTTCTGTGATCGCCATGGAGACCGTTCATTGAAACATTGCGGCGGCGGGCGCAAGGCGTCGTCATGGCCAGTTATGTGTCGTCCCGGCGAACGCCGGGACCCATAACCACAGGGTTGAGTTGCTCTAGCGACGGCGTCAGCCAGTTTTCCCAAACCACTCCGCCGCGGCGTATGGGTCCCGGCTTTCGCCGGGACGACAGCCACGTGGATTTGTAGTCGGAACGCGGCATCGCTAAACTACTGAAATGACCGACGTTGCTGCCTCCGAATTCCGCCACCCGAGCCGCTATGTCCGTCTGGATACGATCTTGCGGCTGCGCTGGCTGGCCGCGCTCGGGCAGCTCTGCGCCATCTTCATCGTCGCCCAGGGGCTCGAATTCGACGTTGCGGTGATCCCCTGCCTTGTGATCGTCGCATTGTCCGCACTGCTCAATCTGGCGCTACAGGTTGCCTTCAACCCGATGCAGCGGATGGAGCCGCCCTATGCCGCGGGCCTCTTGGCGCTCAACATCGTCGAACTGGCGGCGCTCCTGTTCTTCACGGGCGGTCTGCAAAACCCGTTCTCCTTCCTGTTCCTGGCGCCGGTGCTGATCTCGTCGACCGCGCTGCCGGTCCGCTTCACCATCGCACTCGGCCTGCTCGCAGTCGCCTGCGCTTCCGCGCTGGTGTTCTTTCATCTGCCGCTGCCATGGGACCGCGACGACCCGCTGGTGCTGCCACCGATCTATCTGCTCGGCGTCTGGCTCTCGATCCTGCTCGCGATCGGCGTCACCAGCCTCTACGCCTTTCAAGTCACCGAGGAATCGCGAAAACTGTCCGACGCGCTCGCCGCCACCGAACTGGTGCTGACGCGCGAGCAGCACCTGACCCAGCTCGACGGCCTTGCCGCCGCCGCCGCGCACGAACTCGGCACGCCGCTGTCGACCATCTTCCTGATCTCGCGTGAACTGGAAAAGACGGTGAAGGACGGCCCGCTCGCCGCCGACATCAAGACCCTGCGCGAGCAGTCGCAGCGCTGCCGCGACATTCTGGCAAAGATCGCCCAGCTCTCCTCCAGCGGCGCGCCGTTCGACCGCATGCCACTGTCGACGCTGATCGAGGAAGTGGTGGCGCCGCACCGCGATTTCGACGTCGACATCAAGGTCAGGATCGCGGTGGCCGCCAGCCACGAGCCGGTCGGGGCGCGCAATCCGGCGATTCTCTATGGCGTCAGCAACATCCTGGAAAACGCGGTCGATTTCGCGCGCAAGACGGTCGAGGTGAACGCCTGGTGGAACAACGACAGCGTGGAGATCGTGATTTCGGACGACGGCCCCGGGATTGCGCCCGACATGCTGAAGCGGATCGGAGAACCCTATCTGTCGCGGCGGCCGAGCGCCGATGACGGCGCGCATAACGGCCTCGGCCTTGGCATCTTCATCGCCCGCACCCTGCTGGAACGCACCGGCGCGAAGGTCTCGTTTACCAACCGGACCTTCCCCGATCACGGCGCCGTGGTTCAGATCGTGTGGCCGCGCCATCGCTTCGAAACGGTCGAAAGTCAAGAAGAGCCAACCACTTAAGGCTTTTCCAAAGCGGTATTTCGTCGCGGCCCGCCAACTTTGTGCGGCCTTGGCAGCGCCGCTTTGCCGCGCCATATGTTAGGGAAGCGCCACAGAGGACCAAAACCATTGACCGCCGCCGCCGTTGAACTGACCGATCAAGCCGACCGCTCGCTTCTGATCGTCGAGGACGACAAGCCGTTTCTGGAGCGCCTGTCGCGCGCGATGGAGACCCGCGGTTTCACCGTCACCTCCTGCGACACCGTCTCCGACGGGCTGGCGCAGATCGGACGCGCCGCGCCGGCATTTGCGGTGGTCGATTTGCGGCTCGGCGACGGCAACGGCCTCGACGTGGTCTCGGCACTGAAGCGCAAGCGCCCCGATGCGCGCGCGATCGTGCTGACCGGCTACGGCAACATTGCCACCGCCGTCACCGCGGTGAAGATGGGCGCGGTCGACTATCTGTCGAAGCCCGCGGATGCCGATGATGTGGTGGCCGCGCTGCTGGCGACCGGCACGGAAAAATCCGAATTGCCGTCGAACCCGATGTCGGCCGACCGCGTGCGCTGGGAGCACATCCAGCGCATCTACGAGATGTGCAACCGCAACGTCTCGGAAACCGCGCGGCGGCTGAACATGCATCGCCGCACCTTGCAGCGGATTCTGGCGAAGCGCGCGCCGAGGTAAAGTCTCGGCCCCATCAATGGTCGTCATACCCCGCGAAAGCGGGGTATCCAGTATGCCGCGGCCTTTCGACTCTATCACTGCGGCCTCTGGAATACTGGATCACCCGCCTTCGCGGGTGATGACGCCTGAGCGTGCAACGAGAGCTCAGGCTTACGAGCAAACAGCTAGCCCGTCGGATTTCGTCCGGTCCGCTTGTTGAGCGGCGGCGTGGGCGCTCGCCGCAAGGCTTCGGGCAAGAACTCCTCATCCGCTGATGGCACCGGTTCTGCGCGAACGTCGGCCGCCGTCTGAGCACGCTCGTGCGGGGTCTTGTTGTCGTCAAACCGGCGCTTCACGTCGGCGCCCCTGACGGGATCGTTCACGCCATGCTGGTTGTCGCGATAGTCGGTCATGGCTCGCTCCGTGTTGCGAACGACGCTTTCTGAAAAGCGTCGCGCGCAACACGATGTTCCTGATCTCAGGGAACTGTCGGCGATAGCGTCCCCTCTCCACGAGCAAGGTTTCACTTAGGAACCTTTTACCTACTGTCCGCTTTGTCCAGCCGGTTTCGAAAAGCCGGGAACAAACGGCAACAACGGAGGGCGATGATGGGACTGGCGCAATACTCGATCGTTCCGGTCGGCAAGCAGTGGAGCGTGCTGCACGACGGCAATGTCCACGGCGATTACGCCACCAAGGAGTCGGCATTTGAATCGGCGGCAGCAGCGGCTTCGCTGGCGATACGCCAGGGTCATGAGGTTCACCTGAGCGTGCCCGGCCGCGAGGAAGGCGAAGCGGCTCTCACCAGGCAGGACCGGTGACGCCGATGAATGTCAGGATCGATATTTTCGAGAAGCCGATCGAACGCATCAAGAAGGCCTGCGAGTTGATGGGCCTTGCCGCCGACTTCGAACGCAAGCTGCCCGCGCTGGAAACCCATCTGGAGGCCTTGGTGGCCGATGGCGAGACCAGTGAAGAACGCCTCGCCGTCAGCGGCATGGCGTTCGTCAAGCAAGCGTAGGGGTTCCACTCTCTGAACTCGTCATGCCCGGGCTTGTCCCGGGCATCCGTGTCTTTGCCGCCGTTGCAAGAAAGACATGGATATGGCCGGACGAGAGGTAAGCGTCAGGATATCTCGTTCGGGAGCTTCCAGGCGGGATCGGGTTCGCAGCGCTGCTCGCGCAATTCCCGCACGTGATAGCCGGTCGGAAGGACACGCTCGCCGGAGACGTCCGCGACCGGAACATCGGAGATCAAGCCGCGCTCGAGCGCGCGCTTCCAGACCTCTGTCTCGCTCGGCCAGCTTTCGCCGATCTGCCGGTCGCGATCGAACAGCGCGTAGGGCATGGGCGTCCTCCGAAATCAAAACCCCGCCAGCTATCGCAATAACTGACGGGGCTTTTGAGCTGATATTTCCGGTGGATTTCTCCTTCCTTAGCTACCTGCTCACCGATTCAACGCGCGATCACCGACGCTGTTCCTCGCTCTTTTTGGTTCCTGCCGAGGAAGGTTTCATCGACGGTTTTTTGCAAGGAAAGGCGGAACTGCGCGATCCCGCACCGGTTTGTTTGAACGAAGCCTTCGCCGCCGGAGGCTTCGATATGAAGGAGCCCGTCGCGTCTCCCCCACGCGGCGGGCTTTCACCTGAAGAGTTCCCGCAAATACCGGACCGGTCCTAAAACTCCACCGCATGCCCCTGCGGATCGTGCAGGCGGTTGATCCGCTGCGCCGCGGCCATCGCAAAACGAACGGTCATGGACTTGCGGGTCGCCGCCGGCAGGCGATGCTCGGGCGCCTCGCAATGCATGTGCGCGCCATAGGCGTCCGCCACGATCAGGCCGGTGCCTTCGGGAAAAATCTCGCAAGGCAAATCCTGCGTGAAGGCAAAGAACAGCCGGTCGCAATGCAGCCGGTAGTCCTGCCATTTCTGGTCGGCACGAAGATCCTCCAGCGAGGACTTGATCTCGACGATCCAGATCTCGCCCTTCTCGTTCAGCGCCACCAGATCGGCGCGGCGGCCGGAGGGCAGCGGCAGTTCGCTGATGCAGGAAAAGCCGAGCGAGCGCAAAAGCCGCGCCGTGCCGCGGGCGATCGCCAGCGCCGTCTCGGACTGGCGGCGGTCCGGCGGGGGGACCAGGCTGATCTGGCGGGCGGGTGATTCCATGCCGTGCAAGCCTAGCCGATTTCCGTCCTGACGCACATCGCTCACCGCCGTTCATCTTTAGGCCGGGCGAGCCGCAAATTGGTACATGGCCCGCCACGATTTGGACCTCAGGCTACCGCGAAGCTGCGGGAACCTTGGTTCCGAGGGACAAAACCGCTGGAGGAGATCACGATGCCACGCATCGTCACCCATGCTTTTGCCCTTGCTCTCACCGCCCTGCCCGTTTTCGCCGTCCCTGCCCTCGCCAAGCCCGCTGTCGAAGTCGCCTTCGTGCTCGATACCACGGGCTCGATGGGCGGCCTGATCGAGGGCGCCAAGCGAAAAATCTGGTCGATCGCGACCGCGATCGTCGATGCCAATCCGGACGCCGACATCCGCATGGGCCTGATCGCCTATCGCGACATCGGCGATGAGTACGTCACGCGGAAATTCGAACTCACGTCAGATATCCAGGACCTCTATGCCAGCCTGCTGGAGTTGAAGGCGCGGGGCGGCGGCGACTGGCCGGAAAGCGTCAACGAGGCGCTCGACGTCGCCGTCAACAAGATGAAGTGGAGCGAGGGCAGCGATATCCGACGCATCGTCTTCCTGGTTGGCGATGCGCCGCCGCATATGGATTATGAACAGGACACCAAGTACCCGGTCACGCTGAAGGTCGCCAAACAGAAAGACATCATCGTCAATGCCGTGCTGGCCGGCGGCGCGCGCGACACCGAACGGGTGTGGCGCGACATCGCCCAGAACGGCAACGGCCGTTTCATCCCGATCCCGCAGGATGGCGGACAGGTCGTCATCATCGAGACGCCTTATGACGAGGACATCATCATCCTGCAACGGGAGATCAACGGCACCGTGATCCCCTATGGTCCAGGCGCCCTGCAAAAGCGCACCGAGGACAAGACCAGGCAGCTTGCTCAGGTCGCCGCCGCGGCACCCACGCAGGCCTCCGAAATGGCGAGCTATTTCAACAAGCGTTCGAGGATTTCATCCGAGGCGGTGACCGGCGACGGCGATCTCGTCGCCGACGTGAAGGCCGGCCGCACCAGCTTTTCCGCGATCAAGGACGAAGACCTGCCGGCCAGACTGCGCGCGATGAAGCCCGAGCAGCGCATGGACGAGATCGAGAAGCAGATGGCGAACCGCAAGGCGCTGAACGAAAAACTCGCCGCGCTGGTCGCCAAGCGCGACAAGTACATCGCCGAGCAGCGCGAAAAGGCGCCGCCGAAAGTGTCGTCGTTCGATCGCGTGGTGGAGGATACGCTGAAGGCGCAGATCAAGCGGTAGTTTGGCGTAGCTCTCTCCGCGCGTCGTCCCGGCGAAAGCAGGGACCCATAACCACCCGCGCTTGTTGTTGAAGCAAAGCCGTCGACCGGCTTGCCAAATAATTTCCGCCGCGGCGTATGGGTCCCGGGTCGCGCTTCGCTTGCCCGGGACGACGATGGATCTTTCTTTTGCAGCGCTAACCGATAATCACACCCTCATTGCCGCGCAGATCGAGCACGCCTTCGATGCTTTCGCCAGTGCGATCCAGATAAGTCGACAGCAGGATTTCCTTGCGGAAGCCGATCGAGCTCGAGGTGACGGAGACCGGCTCCGCCGCGAGATTGAGGGCGATGGTCAATGATGCTTCGTCGTCCCTGCGCCGATATAGCAGCAAGTCCCCTTGCGCCGAGACCGGCTCGTAGGCGCCCGTCACCAGCGCCGGCATCTTCTTGCGCAACGCGATCAGCGCCTTGTAGAGGCTGAGGATCGATTTGGAATCGGCTTCGAGATTGACGACGTTCTCCTGCGCCGAATCGCTCGCCAGCGGCAGCCAGGGCCGCGCGGTCGAGAAGCCGGCATTGTCAGAAGCATCCCACTGCATCGGGGTACGGCAGCCGTCGCGGCCGACGCCGATGCCGGGTACGTTCTTCTCGAAGGGATCCTGCACCTGCTCGGGCGCAATCGGCACCTGATGCATGCCGATCTCATCGCCATAATAAAGCGTCGGCGTGCCGCGCAGGGTGAGTAACAGCATGGCGGCGACGGGCGCCTGCTCGCGCCCGACCCGGCCGGCAACCCGCGGCCGGTCGTGGTTGCCGAGCACCCAGTTCGGCCAGGCGCCGGCGGGAAGCACGGCCTCGTAATCGTGGATGATCTTTTCAATCGAGCGCGCGCTCCACAGCGTCGAGAGCAGCGCGAAATTGAACGGCAGATGCGCACCGCCGAGGTCGTTGCCGTAATAGGCGACGAGGCGCTGCAACGGCAGATAGACCTCGCCGATCAGCACGCGATCGGGGAATTCGTCGATCACAGCGCGCATTTCGGCGATCACCTCATGCACCTCGTCCTGGTCGGTGGAATATTGCGTCAGGATCTTTTCGTGCGGCGGCCGGCCCTCGACGTAATGCGGATTCGGCGGATTGTCGCGAAATTCGGCATCCTTGATCAGGTGCCAGATCACGTCGACGCGAAATCCGTCGACACCTTTGCGAAGCCAGAACCGCATCACGTCGTAGATCGCCTTGCGGACGTCAGGATTGCGCCAGTTGAGGTCCGGCTGCTCCTTCAGGAAGGCGTGGTAGTAATACTGCCCGGTGGCATCGTCGCGCTGCCAGGCGCTGCCACCAAATTCCGACAGCCAGTTGTTGGGCGCACCGCCATCCTCTTTCGCATCGCGCCAGAGGTACCAGTCGCGCTTGCCGTTATCGCGCGAGGCGCGGCTCTCGGCGAACCAGGGGTGCTGGTCGGAGGTGTGGTTCGGCACGAGGTCGAGGATCAGCTTCAGGCCGCGCCCATGCACGGCCTCGATCAGCGCGTCGAAATCCTCCATCGAGCCGAACAACGGATCGATGCCGGTATAGTCCGAAATGTCGTAGCCGAAATCCGCCATCGGCGAGGGAAAGATCGGAGACAGCCAGACGGCGTCGACGCCGAGCGATTCCAGATAAGGCAGCCGCCGGATGATGCCCTGGATGTCCCCGACGCCATCGCCGTTGGAATCCTGAAAGGAGCGCGGATAGACCTGATAAAAGATGCCGTTGCGCCACCAGGCGCCGCTGCTCTGATCCATGCCTTCACCCCCTCCGATCTGGAACCGCAAGGCAACGCGGAAGCGGCCGATCGGTTCGATTCAAACACACATCGCAACGGCACTTCCATCCAATCGTTGCCCGATTCAGCTTGGGAAACGGCTGCCGGCAGGTTATCGTGGACTTGCCTGTGGGGGCGGCCGTTGTGAGCGAGTTCATATTTTTCCCGCGCGCCATAAATTTCAGCGTGGCCGACATTGCAGCCTTGACCGGAGCCGAGCCTTGCGAGGGAGCCGACCTCGCGCGCCGGGTGACCAACATCGCGCCCATCGACCAGGCTGGCGCCGGCGACCTCAGCTTTGTCTCCGAGAACAAGTTCGTGCTTTCGCTCAAATCCACGCGCGCGGCGGCCGTGTTGACCAGCGAGCGCTATGCGCCGCTTGCCCCCAAGGGCGTTGCGGTGCTGCGGACCCGCAAGCCGTATGACGCCTTTGTTGCGGTCGCGCGCCTGATCTACAGCGGCGCGCTGCGGCCGGCCTCGGTATTCGGCGAGACCGGTGTTTCGCCGGGCGCCATGGTGCATCCCACGGCGCAAGTCGGCAGCAATGTCACGATCGATCCGTTCGCGGTGGTCGGACCGTCAGCCAGAATCGGCGCCGGCACGGTGATCTGCGCCCATGCCGTGATCGGGCCGGGCGTGCAGACCGGCGAGGATTGCGCCATCGGTCCCCACTGCTCGGTGACGCACGCCCATCTCGGCGACCGCGTCATCATTCACGCGGGATGCGGTATCGGGCAGGACGGCTATGGCTATG
The DNA here is from genome assembly GCF_018129385.1 of Bradyrhizobium lablabi. Classification (GTDB taxonomy): domain Bacteria; phylum Pseudomonadota; class Alphaproteobacteria; order Rhizobiales; family Xanthobacteraceae; genus Bradyrhizobium; species Bradyrhizobium lablabi_C. Next base: position 117,308 of record NZ_JAFCLN010000014.1, on the reverse strand, counting down.
TCATGACCGCCGAGCGCCATACCAAGATTCCGCAGGTCGGACGGGTGGTCATTCACAGCGACGTCGAGATCGGCTCGGGGACCCGCATCGACCGCGGCGGCATTCGCGACACCATCATCGGCGAAGGCACCAAGATCGACAACCTCTGCCAGATCGGCCACAACTGCGTGGTCGGCCGTCACTGCATCATCGTGGCGCAATGCGGCCTGAGCGGCAGCGTGACGCTGGAAGACGGCGTCGTGCTCGGCCCGCGCACCGGAATCATTCCGCATATCACCATCGGCAAAGGGGCGATCACGGCGTCGCGGTCGACCATCTACGAGGATATCCCCGCGGGCCAGTTCTGGGGCGGCTTTCCCGCCAAGCCGAGAAAGCAATGGCAGCGCGAACTCGTGGCACTGCGGCGGCTCGCGGCGCGGCCGTCCGAGAAAGGCCGCGGCGCTTCCGAAGATTAGCGTTGCGGTGAGTTCTCTCCCTACGTCGTCCCGGCGAACGCCGGGACCCATAACCACTGATATCAATTGTTGCAAAGGCAACTCGCTCCAGCGCATCACGGAAAGGCCGCGGCGTATGGGTCCCGGCGTTCGCCGGGACGACGGCATTGTCAGTGCCGGGCGCCGGAGGCGAGCTGGTACACCGTGATGATCACCTCGAACAGGATCAGGAAGACGATGATCAGCTCGAGCCGCAGCGAGCGCTTCGTGTCGATGATGTCGGTCATGACCTGCGCGCTATCAGCGATCACGCCGAGCTTGGCATTGAGGGATTCGGCGCGCTCCTTGATCTCGTACTCGTCTTCCAGGCGCGCATAGAGCCGTTCGAGATGCGGCTTGTCCCAGAGAATATCGGGCTTGTCCGACACCTCGACCGGGCCGGTCACGCGATGTCGCACCGACAGCGCATTGCCGATGTTCTTGAGGATCGCAATTCGCCCGCCGCTCATCCGGCCGCTCTGCGCCAGTTCGCGCGCGAACGGCTCGGTGGTGTCGAACACGGCCGTGACCTCGCGCTCGTGCCGGGCCAGCACGACGCTCTTGGCCAGCACCTCTGATATCAGGATCAGCCGCTCCGGCGACAGGCTTTGCAGGCAGACCGGACCGCCCGGCGGGATCTGCTCGTCCTTGTCCGTGGCAAGCTCGATGGCTGCGCTTTCCTCGTCGCGCCGCGCGAACGGCCGCGTCAGGCGCGATTCCAGGCTGCGCAGGAATTCATCCTCCTCCAGCGCGTTGAGGCCGATCAAAACGACGACGCCGTAACGGAACAGGACCGCAACGCCATTGTCGTTGACCCGAAAGGTCAGCGGCGTGGTGGCCAGCACGTCGCCGCGCTCGAGGCCCGACGTGTTGATGCGGTCGGCGACGAAGAACGCGCGCGCCGTGGTCTTGGTCCCGCCGAGCGGCGATTTGGAGGCCTGGTTCATGAAAGGTGCATTCCGTTGCAAAAACGGCAGTTGGCCTGATGCGATTTCCGGTTTCCGCCATTAGATGCCGGTCAACGCAAACCTATCATGAACCGTTGCTTTTTTGTTTGGGCATGATCTCTTCGGAAAAACCGGTGCCCACTTTTCCGGATCATGCCCGGGCTCCACACCGGTTCCCGCGGCGTGTTGACCGCTTCACAGGGTAGAATAAGGTGCCCGCCATGGATGAAAAAACCGAGACCAAGGCGAAGGCCGGCGCGATCATCGTGCCGGTGACGCTGTTCGAGCAGAACTGCACCATCATCTGGTGCGAGGCGACCAAAAAGGCCGTGGTGATCGATCCCGGCGGGGACGTGCCCAGGATTTTGGAAGCGATCAAGCAGACCGGCGTCACGGTCGAAAAGATCTGGATCACGCACGGCCATATCGACCATGTCGGCGGCGCCGCCGAATTGCGCGATGCGCTCGGCGTCAAGATCGAGGGTCCGCATATCGCCGACAAACATCTGCTCGACAATGTCGTCTCCAGCGGCGAGCGCTTCGGCATGACCGGCGTGCGCAATTTTGGTCCGGACCGCTGGCTCGACGAGGGCGAGCAGGTCACAATCGGAAATCTCACCTTCGACATCTACCATTGCCCCGGCCATTCGCCGGGCAGCATCGTATTCTTCAACAACGAACTGCGTTTTGCCCATGTCGGCGACGTGCTGTTCAACGGCTCGGTCGGACGCACCGACCTGCCCGGCGGCAGCCATCGCGAGCTGATCAACTCGATCACGACGAAATTGCTGCCGCTCGGCGACGACGTCGGCTTTATCTGCGGCCACGGCGCAGGCTCGACCATCGGCCATGAGCGCATGACCAATCCGTTCCTGACGGGCGAGATCGGAAACTAGGAACTACTTCCTCAATCCGGCGGCGGTCAGCGCGCGGTTGATGACGTCGCGGACGCTCGTGCGGGGCGGTTTTGGCGGAGGTGCGGCGCGATCGGTCAACGTCGTGCGTGGCCAGAGCGTGGCGGAAATGTCCGGCCCCGTCAGCGTCACCGGGGCGACAGCCGGAAACGGTTTTGCGCGCTCCCTTGCGACCGCGGCCATCACGTCCTTGGCATCGGGCTTCTGACGCAGCCGCCGGGTCAGGCCGAAGAAGTCGGCGATGTGATACGAGGACGAGATGCCCGCCTCGATCAGGAACGCGCCCTCGGCGCCGTAGCGTTCACCCGCGCCGGCAAGTCCGAGCGGCGTGCCATGGGCCATGTCGGTGATGGTGTAGGATTCGATCACGGTCTCGCCATTGTCGTTCCACCAGACCTGGCGCGGATAGCCGTCCACGGTGGTCTCCGACATCGGCGCTTCGTCGAGACCGTGCAGGTCGAGCCATTGCTTGACGATCTCATTGGCGTTGGAAGGATGCACGGTACGGTCGGCACTGCCGTGCCACACCGACAGTTTTGGCCACGGCCCCCGGTGCTGTGTAGCGCCACGCACGAGATCGCCGAGTTCGCGCGCGGGGCGCGGCTGCGACTGCATCATGCCCGAGAGCGCCTCGCGCACATTGCCGGCGACGCCGAACGGCAGGCCGGCGATGACGGCGCCGGCGGCAAACACTTCCGGATAGGCAGCCAACATCACCGCCGTCATCGCGCCGCCGGCAGAAAGGCCGGTGACGAAGATGCGACGTGGACTGATGCCGTGATCGGCGACCATCTTTGCGACCATCTGCCGGATCGAAGCCGCCTCGCCGCTGTCGCGCGCAATGTCTTCCGGATTGAACCAGTTGAAACAGGTGTTGGCGTTGTTGGCGGAGCGCTGCTCCGGCATCAGCAGAGCAAAACCGTAGCGCTTTGCCAGCGTCGACCAGCCGGCGCCGATGTCGTAGCCCGCAGCGGTCTGACCGCAGCCATGCAACACGACGACCAGCGCGGGCCTGCGCGGCAGGTTCGCCGGCACATAGGTGAACATTTTCAGCGCGCCGGGATTTTCGCCGAACTCCTTCACGCGCACCAGCGGGCTGCGCGGCGCGTGCCTGTGGCTGCGACCATAGATTCCGAAACCATTGAGATGGCTCAGCTTCGAAACCTGGCGCAGAAAGTCGACATTCCTGGCGAGAGACACGGCAGCTCCTGAAGGCGCAGTTAACACAACGCCACCCAGAACAGATAGTTGCTGCAGCGCAAAATAAAAAGGCCGTGTGCTGTCGATCCCCAGGGAATTGTCGCACGGCGCGTTAATCTCGCATCAGGCGGATGCGCGACGCATCCATGACAGAAATGCGATTGATGTAACAATCGCGAGTGCAAACAGTGATGCGGCAACGAACAGCGCAAACCTTGCCGAAAATACAGCTTCGGCCGCGAAGAATGCCGCGCCGATCGCGGCGACGCCGGCAGCATTGGCGATCTGCGCTGTTGTGCCGTACATGCCAGACGCCGAGCCTGCATTTGCAGGCTTTACAGTGGCGAGCACCGCGCTCGACAGCGGCGCCATCACGAGACCCTGACCATAGCCGAATACGATGAGCACCAACGCGAGCAGGGTTGCAGACGGCGCTTCGATGCACGCGATCGCGGCAATCAATACCGCAAGACCAACGAGCTGCAACACGCAGCCTTCGAGCAGCACCAGCATGCCGCGATGTTTTGCCCTGATACCGCTGTGGCGCGAGGCGACGACAAAGGCGAGCGCGAGCGGCAGGAACACCAGCCCCGCCTGTAGCGGCGGAATATTGAGCGCCTTCTGCATGAACATGGTCATGACGAGATAGAACGAGAGATTGGCGAAGAAGAAAAAGAATGCCGCACCGAGCCCGCGCATGAAGGTTTCATCCGACAGCAATGCAAGATCGATCAGCGGCATGCCGCCGCGCATCGCGACCGCGTGCTCGAGCCGCAGGAAGGCGGCAAGGATCGCAACGCCCAAACCCATCACCAGCCAGACCCATGGCGCCCAGTGCAAATCGTGGCCGAACAGCAGCGGCCCGATCAGGCACAACAAGCCCGCAAACAGCACGACGGCCCCGGGAATATCGAGCCGCGTGCCCGATCGACGGACGGCCTGCGGCATGATGCGAAGCGCACACGCCACGATCAGAAGTCCGAACGGGACGTTGACGAAAAACACCGTGCGCCAGCCGAAGCCGCCGGGATCGAGCGTCACCAGCACGCCGCCGAGTGCAAAGCCCGCAGCGCCGGCAAGGCCGAGTACGACGCCATAGATCGCAAAGGCGCGGGCGCGCGAGGAGTCCGAAAACAACAGATGCAGTGTCGCGAGCACCTGCGGCACCATCAGCGCCGCCGTCGCGCCTTGCGCCAGCCGTGCAACGATGAGCTCGGGGCCGGATTGCGCAAGGCCACACCACAGCGAAGTAGCGGTGAAGCCGAGCACGCCGGCGATGAAGACATTTTTGGTGCCGTAGATGTCGCCGAGCCGGCCGCCGGAGACGACCAACGTGGCATAGGCGATCAGATAGATCGCGATCACGGCTTCGATCTGCGCGGCGCTCGCGCGCAGTTCAGCCGCAATGGTCGGGATCGCGACGTTGACGATGAAGGCATCGACCCCGAACATGAACTGCGCGGCAACGACGGTCGCCAGCACCCACCAGCGGCTGATGGCGTTGGCTTCGGGCTTGACGATCTGGTGCATGGGCGCGCCTTGTCGGAAATCTGTTGCATCCGACCTTTAAGAATTTCGGTCATCCCGGCGATTACCTCGGAGGTAAGCGATCGCGGTATTGTGGCCCGATTGCTGCATGGCAATCCGGGCCGGTTTGCAGCTTGATTTTCAGAACCTTCGAGCGTTCGGGACTATCCATGTACGACTACGACATGCTGGTGATCGGCTCCGGCCCTTCGGGGCGCCGGGCCGCGATACAATTCGCAAAGCTCGGCAAATCGGTGCTGGTGGTGGAGAAAGGCCGGCGGGTCGGCGGCGTGTCAGTCCACACCGGCACCATCCCCTCCAAGACGCTGCGCGAAACCGTGCTCAACCTGTCGGGCTGGCGCGAACGCGGCTTTTACGGCCGCTCCTACCGGGTGAAGCAGGAGATCGCAGCCACGGACCTGATGATGCGGCTGCAAAAGACGCTCGACCACGAGGTCGAGGTGCTGGAGCATCAGTTCAGCCGCAACCTGGTGCGCACCGCCGCTGGCGAAGCGCGCTTTGCCGGGCCGAACCAGATCGAAATCACCTCGGCGCCCGGCGAGACCAAGCTGGTCACCGCAGCGAACATTCTGATCGCTTGCGGCACAAAGCCGTTCCGCCCCGGCTATGTCCCGTTCGACGGCAAGACGGTGTTCGACAGCGACGAGATCATCGACCTGCCGAAGCTGCCGCGCAGCCTCGCCGTGATCGGCGCGGGCGTGATCGGCGTCGAATACGCCACCATCTTCTCCGCGCTCGATGTCGCCGTGACCCTGATCGAGCCGCGGCCGAGCTTCCTCGACTTCATCGACAAGGAACTGATCGAGGAGTTCATGCATGAGCTGCGCGACCGCAACGTCGCGGTGCGGCTCGGCTCCGCGGTCACGTCGATCGAGCACACCGCCAGCGGAGCGATCCAGATCAGGCTCGCGGACGGCCGCGTGGTGGTGACGGAGATACTGCTATTCGCCGCCGGCCGTGTCGGCGCCACCGACCGGCTCAACCTCGATGCGGCCGGCATCACGGTCGATCACCGCGGACGCATCACGGTCGATCCGGTGACGCTGCAAACCTGCGTGCCGCATATCTATGCCGCGGGCGACGTGATCGGACACCCGAGCCTTGCTTCCACCTCGATGGAGCAGGGCCGCGTGGCGGCGTGCCATGCGCTCGGGATCGAACACCTGGCGCCGCCGGAATTCTATCCGTACGGGATCTACTCGGTGCCGGAAATTTCGACCACGGGCCTCACCGAAGAGGAAGTGCGCAGCCGCGGTATTCCCTATGAAGTCGGCGTGGCGCGATTCCGCGAGACCTCGCGCGGCCACATCATGGGACTGAACAGCGGCATGATGAAGATGATCTTTTCGACCAAGACGCGGCGGCTGCTCGGCGTGCATATTCTAGGCGAAGGCGCCACCGAATTGATCCATATCGGCCAAGCCGTGCTGAACCTGAAAGGCACGATCGACTATTTCATCCAGAACACGTTCAACTATCCGACGCTGGCGGAAGCCTACAAGATCGCCGGCCTCGATGCGTGGAACAGGATGAGCAGGTAGGGCCGTGGCTATTCGGTATTACATGGCTGCATCCCTGCGAATTTCGCCTGGTCGAACGTTCCGTCGTCCGGGCCCAGGCGATCGTGCAGTCAAGCTCGCATCAGCCGACGGCGCCCGCCGGCACCGGCGCATTCGCAGTGGAAGTGATTCTGGCCTGCCGCCAGCGCTCGATCGGGCGCTCGACGTAAACAACCAGCAGCGCCGCCGCAGCAACCGAGGCGACGGCCGGGACGATCCCCGGATATTGCGGCCATGGTGCCGGCGTGACGTCGCGAATGAAAAGCCACACCGGCCAATGCACCAGATACAGCGGAAACGACATGTCGGCGAGGAAGCGATCGACCTTCCATGTCCTGGTCAGGGAGAAAATGTAAGGGAGCAGCGCCGCGAATGCGAACAGATAGACAAAAACCAGCCGCGTCGATCCGCCCAACGGATAAAACAGAACCGCTGCCAGCACTGCCGCGAACATCGCATAGAGGGTCGCTCTGTTCGGTTTCCACGCGATGAGCCGCGAGACCCGATAGGTCACGACGCCCAGAAGGAACATGGCGATCTCGAAGGGAAAGAACCGGTAGGTCCACGGATCGGTGTCGTAGCCGATCGCATACCAGGCAAACCGCGCGGCAAGCGATACTGCAATGATCGCGACCAGGAGGCGCAGGCTGCGGCGTATCAGGAACGGCGCGATAAGATAGAAAAGCAGTTCGAGTTCCAGCGTCCACGCCGGGCTGAGCGTCATCGTTCGCCAGACCGGATAGGGCGAGGACTTGTAGTCCATCGTGAAGTACAGCGAGCCGTCATAGCCCAGCCACAGCGCTTCGGCCGATCCGAAGATGAAGAAGTTGGTGAAAATCGAATAGGCCAGCAATCCGCGCGGAGGAGTGCTGAAGAACCCCGGGTAATCCCTGGTCAGGTATTTGGTGACCAGCGCAACCAGGATGGAGATCACCAGCACGATCCAATAGAGGTAGTAAATTCGCGCCGCGCGGTTGGTGTAGAACAGGTACAGACCGTTGGGCTGGTCCGCATATTTGTTGTCCCAGACCAGCGCGATCAGAAAGCCCGAGATGATGTAGAACGACTGCACCGCCGTGTCGCCGCCGAGCGGAATTGCCCAGGGGAGATGGCCGACATGGGCCCCGACCACGGCGAATGCAAACAGAAAGCGAAGTGTCCCCAAACCCGGTCTCTCCCGCGAAGCCGCAAAGGCCTGCCGGAGGCCTTCTTAGCCGGTGAACCGGCCGGTCGCAACGCGGCTCCTACTCCGGAGCCGTGCTCGCGTAGCTCGCCTTGATCTTTTCGCAGGCGATGCCGACCGTATAGACGTTGATATCCCCGACCTTGCAATGCTCGGGCTTCAGTTCGAACAGGCCAATCGATGTCTTGGCGTCGAACTCGGCGAGAGTCCGTACCACGATGCAAGGATACTCTGCCGCCAGCTTTTGGTAGTCCGTAACCCGGAAATTCTTGAGAAGCTCGTTGCGGTAGAAATTGTGGTCCAGCAGCGGCGTCGTGTAGATGCGCTGATAGGCATTGGAGAAGCGGTCCACGAGCTCCTTCGTGCCAAATGTAAAGTCGCCGCCGAAGTTGAGCAGGTTTTCCGGGGCGCGCACGAACAGTCGCGAGACGTTGGCGCAAGTGGGGCCGGCCGCAACAATCGCTTTCGACAACCGGGCTCCAACCTGGTTGGCCGCGATCACGTTGATCGCCTGACGCCGGACAGTGTTCAGCGTGCTCGCGACCATCACGATACAGGCGAGCCCGGCGATGCCGGAGGCGAGGTACGGTGAACGGGCCGGCCACAGCCGCCTGGATTGGATGACGGCGAGCACGAGCACGCCGCCGGTCAGCACCCAGGAGGCGAGCATATAGTACAGATGAAAATGCTTCGCCGTTGCCACGGCTTGAGCGCCGTAGGCGGCGAACAAGGCCAGAAGCGTGAGGCTGACCGGATCGAGGTAATGGCGCGTGCGCCATATCCGCAGCAATCCGAGGCACGCACCCGCGGCGAACGCCGCGAAAACCACCGGGCCCGAAACGATGATCTCGGCCATATTCGGCCAGAACAGGCTGAAGTCGATGAAGCCCGCCTCGCCGTCTCCGTAAATTCCCTTGTGGGTCGCGAGGCTGACGAGCCAGCGGAACCCGCTGGTGAAGACCAGTGGATTGAAAATTCGATTGATCGCAAAGAACGCGAATACGCCGACAATAGTTGCCGCCGCATAGGCACGCCAGTTGCGCAGCAGCGCCACACTGAGAAGCGCCATCGGCGCGTACAGGTATTTTGACGAAAGGCCGACCGCGAATACCAAGCCCTGCGCCAGACCGAGCGCAGCCGTAGGCGGCTCTTTGTCGAGCGCGGCCTTGAGCACCAGCGCCATGCCGAACACCGCGGACGTCACAAGCAGGCTTTCCGTCGTCAGCATGGCGCCGAGATGCAGGGCATCCGAACTGACAAACGGCGCGCACTGGAAGAACGCAGCCGCGATCGTGCTTCGCGTCGCCCGCCGAACGATGATGCCGCCGGCGAGCAGCGCACCGGCCATCAGGACGATTTGAGCCGCACGCGAGGCATAAATCAGCGCATCGTAATGCCGCAGTCCGAACTCGGCGACATCAGGTTGGCCAGCGAGAAACGCGCCGATCTTGGTGACCAGACCGCTCAGCAGGATCGTGGTCGTGCCGGGGTGAGCATTAAGCATCATGCCGTAGCCCGCCGCCCAGGCGATGCCGTTCATCATGTAAGCGGATTCAGGGTCGACCTGGAGGCCCCACGGCGCCGAATTCGCCGAATGGACCAGCGCGATGGCGAGATAGGCCAGCGGGAGCACCGCCACGCCATATCTTGCCCATATCCCGTCGGCGTCTTGATCCGGAAAATATTTCATGGCGTCGTCTACCGCATGCGCCAACCGGGTTCAAACGCTGCTTTTCATGCGCCGCACGGACGGAGAAGGAAGATCTGACGCGTCTCCAACCATAAAGAGATGAACCCGCTCCGGCGCGCAAGCGCGGGACCGCTCATTGCAAGATTTCCGGGAGACGGCATGCCGGCCGTCTTGCACGACAAACATGCGGCATCGGCGGTTTTGCGCGATTGCCATGGCGTGCGCCGCCCCGTAGCTTGGGCTCCGAAAAGCTCGGCGTGATCCGAGAAACAAGAGAATTCGGGAGAAAAACACAATGGCGCGCCTGAAGTTCGGAGCCTTCCTCGCCCCGCATCACCCGATCGGCGAGCATCCGATGCTGCAATTCCGCAGGGACCTCGACTTCGTCCAGCAGATCGATGACCTCGGCTATGACGAATTCTGGTGCGGCGAGCATCATTCCTCGGGCTGGGAAATGATCGCCTCGCCGGAGATGTTTCTGGCCGCCGCCGGCGAGCGCACCAAGCGCATCAAGCTCGGCACCGGCGTGATCTCGCTGCCCTATCACCATCCCTTCAACGTCGCCCAGCGCATGGTGCAGCTCGACCACATGACCGGCGGCCGGGCGATTTTCGGCTCCGGTCCCGGCGCGCTCGCGTCCGACGCGCATACGCTCGGCATCGACCCGATGACGCAGCGCGACCGCCAGGACGAGGCGATCGCGATCATCCGCCGCCTGTTCAACGGTGAGCGCGTCACCGCCAAGAGCGACTGGTTCGTGATGAACGATGCGGCCTTGCAAATCCTTCCCCTTCAGGAAGACATGCCGTTCGTGGTGGCCTCGCAGATCTCGCCGTCGGGCATGACGCTGGCCGGCAAATACGGCATCGGCATCATCTCGCTCGGCTCGATGTCGACGCAGGGCCTGATGGCGCTGCCGCAGCAATGGCAGTTCGCCGAGGACGCCGCGAAAAAGGCCGGCACCACCGTGAGCCGTTCCAACTGGCGCGTGCTGCTGTCCTGGCACATCGCCGAGACCCGCGAGCAGGCGCGGCGCGAGGCCGGCGCCGGGCTGATGCGCTGGCACAACGAATATAATGTCGGCACCTTGCAGCGGCCGGGGCTGGCGGCCTTCTCCTCGCCAGATGATGCCGTGGACAAGACCGCGTTTGTCGAGGGCGCCGCCTCCACCATCGGTACGCCGGATGATCTCGTGAAAACGATCAAGAACCTGGTGGATGTGTCCGGCGGCGTCGGCACCATCGTCGGCTTCGTGCATGACTGGGCCAATCCGGAAAACACCCGCCGGAGCTGGGACATGGTAGCGCGCTACGTGATCCCCGAGATTAACGGCTACATCACAAAACTGCGCGAGTCGCAGAAGTTCGTGATCGAGAACCGCGCGGTGTTCGAGCGCGCGGGCCAGGCCGTGATGGCCAAGATCATGGAGAACGAAAAGGCCGCCGCCGCGCTTCAGCAGACCGGCCCCGGCCGTATCGCGATCCCCGCGGTGAATGCGCCGGATCTACAGAAGGAAGCCGCGAAGCGGAAGGCGTAACGAATGAGGCGGCCCGGATTGCCGCGCCGCCTCATTCGATCACTTCATCCGCGCGGCTGAACAGCATGGGCGGCAGATCGAGGCCGAGTGCTTTCAAAGTCTTCGCGTTCAACACCAGTTGTAACTTGGTTGGAGCTTGCACCGGCAGCCGATCAGGTTTCTCGCCTCTGAGCAGCCGATCGACATAGCTTGCGGCCCTTCGGTAAAGATCGTTGATCTCGACTCCATAGGAGACGAAGCCGCCATCCGCGACAAAGTAGCGGTATGGGTAGATCGTCGGGATACGATGCGCAGCCGCGGCCTCGATGATCACGGCCCGGTTGACCGTGTTGAAGACGTCGGGAAGGACGATCAGCCCGCTGAAGTCGGTTGTGAATCGACCGATAGCGGGAGCGATGTCTGAAGCATCGGTCAGCGCGATCGGCATCAGCTCGATGCCAAGGCGCGGAGAAGCCTCTTGCAGGACCGAGAGATGGACTCTTCCGCCTCCGCCTCGCGAAGCCGAGGCTTGACTGTACAACACGCCGACCCTGGTGAGGCGAGGTGCAATTTCCTTCAACAGCTCGAGCCATTTTCCGGCGATCGCCGGCTCGAAATTCAGGAAACCGGTCACGTTCCCTCCGGGATTGGCCAGGCTTTCCACGAGACCTTGTCCCACCGGATCGTTGACCTGAACGAACACGATGGGAATGGATTTGGTCGCCTCTTTCAGAGCCAATGTTGCCGGCGCGCTGTTCGCGACGATGACCAAGGGTCTAAGCGCGACCAGTTCCGCGGCAAACCGTTTTGCGCGGTCGACATCGCCTTCGGCCCAGCGTACGTGATATTCCGTGTTGACTCCTTCCTTCCAGCCGAGCGTTTGCATCCCCTCGCGCAGCGACGCCGTTCGGCTCTGGCCCACCGCGTCATCCGCAATCCCCATGAGGACACCGATGCGCATGACGCCGGCAGATTGTTGCGCCTTCACCGCAACCGGCAGCGCGATGGCCGCCCCTAACCCGGCAATGAATTCACGCCGCCTCATTCGGTCACCTCGTCGGCCAGCGCCGGCAGCGCTTGAGGAAACGAGAAGTGCAACAGCTTCGCGGTCTCGAAAGCAGGCAGGAGCCGGGTATTTTGCCGTAATTCAGTCCCTGTCGGCTTCTACTGCATGTCGTGCCTTTGCGCGAACGTAGCATGGCCGCGCGACTTTGTGGCGCGATTTGCTCCGCCCGCGGACTCTTTGCAGCGGCGACGCGGCGCGCTATTTTTCCGCTTTCGGCTACGGACGGAGCAAATCGCGATGTCGATGCAGAATGTCGCTTCTCCCGCTTTCGCCTTTCCTCCCAAGCCCAGCTCACTGCGGCATATCCCCGGCGATGAGGGCTGGCCGTTCATCGGCCGCACGCTTCAGGTTCTGGCCGACCCCAAGGGCGAGGTCGAGCGGATGGCCGCGAAGTACGGACCGGTCTATCGCAGCCGCGTGCTCGGCGAAACCAGTGTCAGCGCGCTCGGCCCGGAAGCCAACGAGCTGGTGCTGTTCGACCAGCAAAAGCTGTTCTCCTCGAAGCACGGCTGGGGCAGCATCCTGGACCTGCTGTTTCCACGCGGCTTGATGCTGCTCGATTTCGACGAGCACCGCCTGCACCGCCGCGCGCTGTCGGTGGCATTCAAGTCGGGACCGATGAAGTCCTATCTGGCCGATATGGACCGCGGCATCTCCGCACGCGTCAGGCAGTGGAAGGCGAAACCGGGCGAGATGCTGCTGTATCCGGCCATGAAGCAGCTCACGCTCGACCTTGCGGCGACCTCGTTCCTCGGCACCGGTCTCGGCCCGCAAATGGACGAGCTCACCCAGGCATTCATCGATATGGTGGCGGCTTCCGTCGCCCCGATCCGCACGCCCCTGCCCGGCACGCAGATGGCGCGCGGCGTGAAGGGCCGCAAGCGCATCGTCGCCTATTTCTCCGAGCAGATCCCGATCCGCCGCGCCCGCGGCGGCGGGGACGACCTGTTCTCGCAACTATGCCAGGCGACCCTCGAGGACGGCGCGCTGCTCTCGACGCCAGACGTCATCGATCACATGAGCTTCCTGATGCTCGCCGCGCACGACACGCTGACCTCGTCGCTGACCAACTTCATCGGCGAGCTCGCGGCACATCCGGAGTGGCAGCAAAGGCTGCGCGCCGAAGTCACCGGCCTCGGCATCGACGCCGGCGATCCGACCAGCTTCGACATGCTGGAAAAGATGCCGTTGTCGGAAATGGCGTTCAAGGAAGCGCTGCGCAAGAAGCCGCCGGTGCCCTCGATCCCGCGCCGCGCGGTGCGCGACTTCACCTTCAAGGGGTTCGATATTCCGGCCGGCACCATGTTCGGCGTCAATCCGCTCTACACGCATCACATGCCGGATATCTGGCCCGATCCGGAAAAATTCGATCCGCTGCGCTTCACCGAGGACGCCCAGCGGGGCCGCCACCGCTTTGCCTGGGTGCCGTTCAGCGGCGGCGCGCATATGTGCCTCGGGCTGCATTTTGCCTACATGCAGGCAAAGACTTTTGCGCGGCACTTTTTGCAGAATCTCGAGGTGTCGCTGGAGCCTGGCTATCAGCCGAAATGGCAGATGTGGCCGATCCCCAAGCCGCGCGATGGCTTGCGGGTGAGGGTGAAGGCGGTGTGATTTCTTCTCCCTCGCCCCGCTCTTGCGGGGAGAGGGTCGGGGTGAGGGGTGCTTCCGCAACGACGGTGAGAGATGGGCTCGCGGAGAGTCCCCCTCACCCGGATTGCATCCTTGATGCAATCCGACCTCTCCCCGCAAGCGGGGCGAGGTAAAGGAAGGCGCAGCGCGATCTCACTGCTTCAGCAGCGTCGTGAGCTGCGCGCCTTCATCGGCCACGAACACCGCGATCAATTCCGCGGGCTCGGTGCTGCTGGCGTTGGCCGAGACCAGGTGCGTCGAGCCCGGCGGCTCGAAGAAGGACTGGCCGACCTTGAAGGTCTCGACCGGGCCGCCGCCGAGCTGCGAGCGGATCTCGCCCTTGGTGATGTAGGCTGTCACAGAGCCGGAATGATAATGCGGCGGCGTGAAGCCGCCGGGGCCGTAGAACACGCGCACCACGGTGATGCGCTTGCCCGCGACGTTCGGCAGCGCATGCGAGGCGATCGGCTCGACGACATTTTCCGACGAGTTGGCCGCGGATGTCATACAGAGCGGATCGATGAGGACGGCGGCGATGTCGCGCGTAAGCGGCAGGTGATTTCCGATCATGAACGCGCAGGCAAGGCCGGCGATGATGGCGAGATGGAGCGGGCGAGGTTCGGGGATTCGGAGTGTAGCTGTTGCGAACATTGTTTTCTCCCTTCAACTGATCTCACCGTCATTGCGAGGAGCCAACGGGTCGCGCGAATGCGCGCCCGATGACAGGCTCCGCGGACGAAGCAATCCAGCTTTCTTGTCGTGGCAAGGAAAGCTGGATTGCTTCGCTTCGCTCGCAATGACGGCGGAAGCGCCGCGCGCTCCCCTCACGCCCCCTGCTCGAACGTCTTGCGCAGCGTGACGTAGCCCTGCTGCTGCTGGGTCCAGTTGCGGCCGCCGGTGATGGCGCCGTCGACAACGAAATCATGGCCGTTCACGAACGTCGACTCGTCGCTGGCCAGGAACAACGCGGCGTAAGCGATGTCATCCGGCGTGCCGGCGCGCGGGATCGGCTGGGCCGACTTGTAGACCCCGTGCATCAGTTCGGGCGTCTTCTCCGCCGCCTCCACCGACAGGCCGAGCGCCTTGCCGAAGATGCCGGTCGCAATCACGCCGGGCGAGATCGAGTTGACGCGGATGCCGGCTTCGCCAAGCTCCATGGCGACGCATTTGGTGAGATGGATGACGGCGGCTTTGGCCGCGCCATAGACCAGCGAGGTGGAATAGCCGCCGAGGTGCCCGGCGATGCTGCCATTGTTGATGATGCTGCCGGAACCCTGCTTCTTCATATGGGGCGCGGCGTGCTTCATGCCGAGCATGACGCTGCGCAGCAACGTTCCCATCGCCGCATCGAAGCGGTCGACTTCGAGCCCTTCGATGCCACCTACCTGCGCCGGACCGCCGGCATTATTGAACAGGCAGTCGATCCTGCCGAACTTGTCGACCGCCAGCGAGATCAGCGCTTTCATCTGCTCTTCGACGGCGACGTCGGTCTGGCGGAAAACGCAAGCGGCGCCGAGCTTTTTCGCCAGCGCTTCGCCTTCGGGAATGCGGCGCCCGGCCACCACGACCTTTGCACCTTCCGCGACGAACACCTCCGCCGTGCGCAGCCCGATGCCGCTCGTCGCGCCCGTGATCACCGCAACCTTGCCGTCCAGCCGTCCCATTTCGCCCACCCTGTTGTCGTGAAAATTAATCGATGATCGCGGACTGGACCATGGTCCGGAACTGGTTGCGCAACATGATGCGGTCGCCATCGCTGACCTGCACCATGTAGATCGCGATCAGTTGCTCCTTCGGATCGATCCAGAACAGCGTGCCGGCATTGCCGGCCCAGCCATATTCGCCGAGCGAGCCCGGCAGCGCAGAATCGCCGACGCTGGTGCGCACCTCGAAGCCGAGGCCGAATCCGAGCCCGGGCGGTCGTCCCGGCCGGCTGCTGCCCGTGTGATCCGCCGTCATGAATTCGAGCGTCTTGCTGCCGAGCAGGCGCTTGCCCCCAAGTTTGCCGCCGTCGGCGAGCATCACCGCAAAGCGCAGGTAATCGTCCATGGTGCTGGTGAGGCCGCCACCGCCCGATTCAAAGCGCGGCTTCTGTGCGACGTCGAAACGGGGCGTCATCGGCGGCGCCTCCGGCATCTGCCAGGGCTGCGCGGCGCGCGCGAGCTTGTCGGCCGGCACGTAGAAGCCGGTGTCGGTCATGCCGAGCGGCGCAAGAATCCGTTCGCCGAGGAATTCGCCGAGCGTCTTGCCCGAGACGACCTCGACGAGGCGGCCGAGCACGTCGGTCGAGACGCCGTATTCCCAGCGCTCGCCGGGCGAGAAGCGCAACGGCAGCTTTGAAAGCTTTGCCACGAACTCTTCATTGCTGACGTCGCGGCTGCCGATCTTCGCCTCGACATAGGCGGCATTGATCAGCGATTTGCCGCGCGTGCCGTAGATCAGGCCGGAGGTGTGCCGGAGCAGGCCCTGCACTGTCATTGCGCGCGCGGGATCGACCAACTGGAGCGTGGTCTTGCCGTCCTCCGATGTCTCGACGCCGACCTTCATCTTGCCGATCTCGGGCAGATATTTTGCGACGGGGTCGTTGATCTGTAGGCGGCCTTCCTCGACCAGCATCATGATCGCAACGGAGACGATCGGCTTGGTCATGGAATAGATGCGGAAAATCGAGTCCGGCCGCATCGGATCCTTTGCCGCACGGTCGCGGAAGCCGAGAGTTTTCGTCCAGGCGACCTTGCCCTTGCGGGCCACCAGCATCACCGCGCCGGGGACGAGGCCGGTTTCGACATGCCGCTGCGTGACGGCTTCGATGCGCGCAAGCTGTGCCGACGACAGGCCGACTTCCTCGGGCGTTGCCGCTATCGGCAGAACAGAATCGGCCCGAACGGTTCCCGCTGTCACAAAAGCGAACAGGAGCAGCGCGCAAAGGACCTGGACGCGGCGGAGCATGGCATTCCTCCCGTTTTTTGTTTGGACCACTATCCCTTCCGGCCGGAAACAAGGCAAGCGATGCCGGGCCGGAGACGGGCGATAAAGGCGGGAAATGCCCGTTTTGCTTGCTGGGCCGTCATATTTTGGATTTGCTGGTCACGTGAAGTGACGAACCCATGTCAAAAATCCCTATGGCAAAATCGACCACGGCAAGACTGATCGACGAGTTCCGGCGCGGCTGGCAGGGGGATTTCCATCCCCCGCTGCTGCTGAGCATCGGATTTGCGATCCTTTGCCTGGCATTGGGGACATTGGGACGGTGGGGACTCTCCCACATCCGGCCCGATGTGTTCTTCACGCCGTACTTTCCGGCTGTGATGATCGTCACCGTGTTCAGCGGAGTCCGGATCGGCATTCTGACCGCGGCCGCCGCCGGCGCACTCGGCGTCATCATCAATTTCGGCGATACGGCGACGGATTCGGCCAGAATTGTGCTGCTGCTGATCTTCTGGGCGGTATGCGCGGTTGCCATCTGGGGCGTCGAGCATTACCGCTCGATCGCCGCGCAGCAGCACGAGATCTCCAAACGCCTGATCCAGGAGGAGGAATACCGCAAGCTGGTGGTCGACGAGTTGCAGCACCGGCTCAAGAACAAGCTGTCGGTCATGCATGCGGTGCTGCATCAGGTGCTGCACGACCAGCCGGAGGTCTGGGCGACGATCGACCATCGCATCCGCGCGTTGTCGGCGACCGACGATTTGATTGCCCGGGTCGACGGCCGCGGCTGCGACATCCGCGACTTGCTTCGTTCCGAGCTTGGGCCTTACGGCCATGTCCGCTTCAACCTGAACGGCGATGCGCTGTTCCTTCCCGACAAGCTGGCCGTCAGCCTCGCGCTGATGTTGCATGAACTCGCCACCAATGCCGGCAAATACGGCGCGTTCTCCTCGGCAAAAGGGTTTTTGCAGGTGTCGTGGACCGTCGACGACGACCGGCTCACCATCGTGTGGGACGAGACGGAAGGACCGCCCGTAGAGACCATCGGCAAGCCCGGCTTCGGCACAAAGCTGCTGAATTCGGCGCTACTGGCCTTCCACGGCAAGACCGAGATCAGCTTTCTGAAGAGCGGCATTCACTGCACCATGCAGTGCCGGATTCCGCCGGGTTGAACGCCGATCGCGAACGAAGCGAAAGCGCCCGCGAAAGCGGCGCGCCTCCGCGTTGACACTCTGTTAATGACGATTGCCGCAACGCCGGTGCGGTGTATCGCTCCTGTACATTTGCTGCGGCCTTTCAGAGGTTCGCTTAACCAAAACTACAAGGGACGCTGCCAAGCTCTGCGCCCATGCACGATCCCAACCGATATGACCTTCACACGGCCGCCGAGGCCGTCAATGAAGGCGCAAACGATTCCGAACTGAATATCCTGAGGGATATCTTCAGGATGCTGCCCTGCGGGGTGACCTTGCAGGACGAATACGGGCATGTCCTGCTGGCCAATGACGCGGCGACCGCGCAGTTGCAGGTCGGCGCAGCCGAGCCTTCCAGCGAAATGGGGCAGCGCCGCGAAGCGGCAACCGAGCTGTTGCGGGCGGGCCGCGCGGCAGTTGTAGAAGAATCCACTGCAAGCGTTGCTGGCAAGCAGGTCTTCCTGACCAGCCACCGCCCGGTCCGCATCGCCGGCCGCGATCTGTTGTTGTCGAGCTCCGCCGACATCACCGAGCAAAAGGCATTCGAAGACACGCTGTTCCGCTCGGCCTATTACGACGAATTGACCGGCCTGCCCTCGCGGCGGGTGATCGAGCACCGCGTCAACAAGCTGCTCGCGCAAGGCGGCCAAGCCAGCCAAGCCGGCTTTGCGCTCGCCTTTCTCGACATCGACAATTTCAAGCACATCAACGACTATTATGGACATGCGATCGGCGATGCGCTGCTGGTGGAGATGACCCGGCGCCTCGGCATGACCTTGCGCGAATCCGACATGCTCTCGCGTATCAGCGGCGACGAATTCCTGCTGCTGCTGCATCCGGTGCAGAGCCAGCAGGAGGTCGCGGAATATCTGCATTTCATGCTGGAGCGGATTCGCGCGCCGCTCTTTATCGACAGTTCGGAGATCTTTGCATCCGTCTCGGTCGGCGTCAGCCTCTATCCCGAGCACGGTCAAAGCTACGACGCGCTGCGCCAGAACGCCGACATCGCGATGTATCGCGTCAAGAACAACGGCAAGGGCACGGCCGTGTTTTTCGACGCCAGCATGGAGCGCGAGGCGCAGGCCCGCACCAGGATCGAGCAGTCGCTGCGGCTTGCGATCCTGGAAAAACGCTTTTGCTGCGTGTTCCAGCCCAAAGTCGACATCCGCACCAGCCAGGTCAAGGGCATCGAGGCTCTGGTGCGTCTGCGCGACGACGAAGGCGTGATTCAGGCCCCGGGGACCTTCATCAACCTCGCGGTCGAGCTTGGCCTGATCGATGAGCTGACCCATCTGGTGCTGGCCGAGATCGTCAAATCGATCGACTCGATCAACGAGACATTCGGGCCCGATACCACCATCAGCATCAATGTCGCGGCCAAGCAGGCCGGCAATGCGGAATTCATGCGGCCATTTGCCGACGCGATCGAGCAGACCGGCTTTCCAAAACGCTTCATGATCGAGGTGACGGAGGACGCGTTCGTCACCAAGACGCTGTTCCAGGACGAAATCCTGCCGATACTTCGCAATATCGGCGTCGGCATCTCGATCGACGATTTCGGCATCGGCTATTCGTCGCTGTCGGCGCTGGCCGACATCACCGCCGACGAGATCAAGATCGACCGTTCCTTCATCACTGACATCCACAAGCGGCCGCGCAGCCAGGGCATTTTGCGCGCGATCGAATCGCTCTCCGAAGCGCTCGGCATGACCGTGATCGCCGAAGGCGTCGAAACGTACGAAGAGCTCGCTTATCTCCAGGCCGCGACCCGCATCCGCTACGCCCAGGGCTATTACTTCTCCAGGCCGATTTTCCTGGAAGATCTGAAGCCGGCGGTGCCGCGTTCGAGCGAAAGCCGCGCCGGCCTTGCCAGCCGGCCGGCGCAGGAAAGCCGTCCGGCCTATTCGCGCGCCGGCCGCTATCGCCGCTGAGCGGCTTGTTTCGCCGAGCCGGTAAAGGAACGCTAAACGATAAGCCTGCGCATCGGGCGACATGCGGCATCAATCAAGCGTTAACTTGATTTCGTAACGTCAACGCCATTTGTGCGGCGTACGCATGTTCCCCGGGAGTAGGGAATGCGGCACACGTTTTACGACATGTCGGCTACACCATCTCGGCCCGCGGCGATCGCACGGAGTTTCGCTACCACGGTCCGCGGTCCGGCATTATGGCTGACCCTGTGCGGCGGATTGCTGGTCACGGCGATCTTCGCCGTCACCATCATGATGGTCGGCCAATTCCGCGAACGCGCGCTGGTCAACAGCGAGCGCGAGCTGAAAAATACCGTGCTGCTGCTGACGCGCCACTTCGACCAGCAATTCGAGGACTCCAAGACCATCGCAGGCGATCTCGTCGCGCAGTTGCAGGTCTCCCGCATCGCATCGCCGGAAGCGTTCCGGCAGCGGATGTTGCTGGCGGAAACGCACGAGATCCTGAAATACAAGGGCCTTAGCTATCTCGGCGACGTGTCGGTGTTCGACGCCGAAGGCGACCTGCTCACCTGGTCGCGCGCTCTGCCGGCACCCGCCCTCAACATTTCCGAACGCAACTATTTCAGGACGTTCAAGTCCGATCCGCAATCGAGGCCGGTGCTGGCGGAGGCCGTCCGCAGCCTCATCCGCGGCAAGCTGCAAACCGTGATCGCCCACCGGCTGACCGGCGAGAACGGCATCTTCCTGGGCGTAATGACGCGGCGCATCGAGCCGGCGCAGTATGAAAAATTCTTTGCCTCCGTGGCACCGGGATCGGGCGCGGCCATTTCCATGTTCCACGCCGATGGGACCTTGATGGCGCGCTTCCCGCATGTCGATCATCTGATCGGGCAGAACTTTGCGACCGCTCCGCTCCTCCAGCATGTCCTGAACAACAGCGGCCCGCAGACCCTGCGGGTGCAAAGCCCGGTCGACGGCAAGGAGCGGCTTGGCTCCGCAGCGATGCTGAGCCAGTTCCCCGGCGCGGTCGTCGCCACCAATACGCTGTCGGCCGCGCTGGCCGATTGGCGCGCGCAAACCCGGCTCATGGTCGGCGCCGCGGGCCTGGCGGCATTGGTCATCGCCCTCGTCCTGTTCGTCATCATCCGCCAGATGCTCCGGCATGGCCGGGAATCGCAGGAACGCCTGCGGACCCAGAAGCAACAGCTCGACACCGCGCTCAACAACATGACGCAAGGTCTCGTGCTGTACGACGGATCCGAGCGGCTGGTGCTGTGCAACGAGCGCTTCATCGACATGTTCGGACTGTCGCGGGACGTCGTCAAACCCGGCGCCGATGCCCGCGCCATCATGCATCACCGCGTGGCGACCGGATCGTTCGAAGGCGACCCCGACGGGTTCTACAACCAGATCCAGCGCAGCCTTGCCAACGGCGAGGTCACCACGACCATCGCAAATTCAATCTGTGGCCGCTGGTTCCAGATCGTCAACCAGCCGCTGGCGCAAGGCGGCTGGGTAGCGACCATCGAGGAAATCACCGAACGGCGCAAACTCGAACAGGAGCGCGACCGCAACCAGGCTTTCCTGCGCGAGATCATCGATCACATCCCCTCGCAGATCACCGTGAAGGATGTCCGCGAGCGGCGCTACGTACTGGTCAACCGCGTGGCCGAAACCCATTTCGGGGTGCCGCGCGAGGCGATCCTGGGCAAGACCGCGCCCGACCTGTTCCCGCCGCGATCCGCCGAGATCATCGCAGCGGATGACGAAACCACGCTGCAATCGCCCGAAGGCATGTTCAAGGATGAGCACGTCTGGGAGAGCCAGGCGGTGGGCAAGCGCTTCATCACCTCGCGGCGCCTTGCGATCCGCGACAAGGAGGGCGAAGCCCGCTACCTGATCAACATCGTCGACGACGTCACCGAGCGCCGCCGTGCCCATGAGCGGATCGCGCATCTGGCGCACTACGATCCGCTCACCGACCTGCCAAACCGGGTGCTGTTTTGCGAGCAGATCGAACGCGAGCTGCAAAAGGTCAGCCGCGGCGAGCAGTTCGCCCTGCTATATATCGACGTCGACGAATTCAAGGGCATCAACGACTCGCTCGGTCACCATGTCGGCGACGAGCTGCTGAAGGCGGTGGCGGGCCGCCTGCGCGCCTGCATCCGCGAAACCGACCTGATCGCGCGTCTGGGCGGCGACGAATTTGCCGTGATCCAGACCGGGGTGAAGAACGTCACCGACGTGCTGGAATTCGTCACGCGCATCTACGAGGCGATCCGAAAGCCCTATCAGTGCCTCGGCCATCATCTTTCGACCGACGCGTCGATCGGCATCGCAATGGCGCCGCAGGACGGCACCAACCTCGATCAGTTGATCAAGAATGCCGATCTCGCCATGTATGGCGCCAAGGCCGACGGCCGACGCACGTACCGCTTCTTCGAGCCCGAGATGGACGCCAGCGCCAAGGCGCGGCTTGCCATGGAGCAGGATCTGCGCCAGGCGATCCGCGAAGGCGGGTTCGAAATCCACTACCAGCCGCTGGTCTGTCTCAAGACCGATTCTGTGACCGGCTGCGAGGCGCTGTTGCGCTGGCGCCATGCCGAACGCGGCATGATCTCGCCGGCCGAATTCATTCCCGTGCTGGAAGACACCGGCCTCGTCAACGAGCTCGGCGAATGGGTGTTGAGAACGGCCTGCACCGAGGCCGCCGGCTGGCCGGACCATGTCCGCCTCGCGGTCAACGTCTCCCCGGTCCAGCTCAAATGCGAAGGTCTGGCGCTGAAGATCGCCAGCGCGCTTGCATCGTCCGGCCTGCCGGCCAACCGGCTCGAGCTCGAGATCACCGAGGCGGTGCTGATCCATGACGACGAGGCGGCGCTGGCCATCCTGCACCAGTTGCGCGCCATCGGCGTGCGCATCGCGCTCGACGATTTCGGCACCGGCTATTCCTCGCTGAGCTACCTGAAGCGCTTCCCGTTCGACAAGATCAAGATCGATCGCTGCTTCGTCACCGACCTCGCCGAAATGGACTCTTCCGCCGCGATCGTGCAGGCGGTGGTCAACATCGCCGCTTCCCGCAACATGACGACGGTGGCCGAAGGCGTCGAGACGATCGAGCAGAAGGGCGTGCTGCGCGCGCTCGGCTGTACGCAGATGCAGGGCTTTTTGTTCAGCGCGGCCAGGCCCGGTCCCGAGGTGCGGAAACTGTTCAGCGCGGCCCGCGCGGCCGTGGTGGCGGCGTGATGGCACGCAGACCGCGCCAGCAACGCAACAAGCCTTCGCTGGCCGGCAGCTCGGAGCTGGCGCATGCCTATGCGGTGCGGCTGCTCCAGCATCTGGTGGTGCCGACCTTCGTGATCGACCCGCGACGGCGCGTCGTGGTCTGGAACCGCGCCTGCGAGCGGCTCACCGGCATGAGCGCCGCCGAAGTGCTCGGCACCAGCCGGCACTGGGAAGCCTTTTACGAGAACGAGCGCTATTGCCTCGCCGACGTGGTGGCGCTGGGCGAACAGCACAGGATCGGCGAGCTCTACGCCCATCACTCCCTGTCGAACGACGGCAGCTTCGGCGCCAGTGCGGAAAACTGGTGCCATATGCCAAAACTCGGCAATCATCTTTATCTGGCGATCGACGCCGGCCCGATCCACGACGATGACGGCAATCTGATCGCCGTGGTGGAAACGCTGCGCGACATGACCGACCAGAAGCGCGCCGAGATGGCGCTGAAGACGCTGGCCGCCAAGGACGCGCTTACCGATCTCGCCAACCGCCGCTCGTTCGACCAGGCGCTTCAGATGGAATGGTCGCGCGGCCTGCGCAGCGGCCGGCCGCTGGCGCTGCTGTTTGCCGACGTCGATCATTTCAAGCTGTTCAACGACCGGCACGGCCATCAGCGCGGCGATGAAGCCTTGCGCACCATCGCGGGCGTGATCGGCAAGACCGCGATCCGGCCGACCGACCTCGCCACCCGCTATGGCGGCGAGGAATTTGCCATCATCATGCCGGACACCGACATGGCCGCGGCTTGCAGCGTCGCCGAACGGCTGCGCGAGGCGGTCATCGAGCTCGATATCGCGCTCGGCGATGTCAGCACCGGTTCGATCGTGACGCTGAGCATCGGCGTCGCTTCCCATGTCCCGGGCAGCAATGAGGCCGGGCCCGACTGGCTGCTCGGACAGGCCGACCAGGCGGTATATGCGGCAAAGCGTCTCGGCCGGAATCGCGTCGTTTCCGCCGATGCCATGCTGGGCGAATTTGCAAGACGGCATCCCGGCACGGCCGCCGTCTCCGATTTCCGGCGCGCCGCAAAGCGGTAGTTTTTCTCCGGACGCTCGAACCCGCCCTGTCCGTGCATCCGGCGCGCCCTTATATGCGCTGTAGGCAATCAAGCCAGAAGCGGGGATTATCGCATGCAGCCGGTTTCCATCCTCCTCAACATCCTCTGGATCCTCATCGGCGGCGCCTGGATGGCGTTCGGCTGGCTGGTCGCCGCTATCATCATGGCGATCACCATCATCGGCATCCCCTGGGCGCGGGCGGCGTTCAATATCGCGGTTTACACGCTGCTTCCGTTCGGTTCGCGCGCGGTGCGGCGCGACGAAGTCACGGGCATGGAGGATATCGGCACCGGCCCGCTCGGCGTGATCGGCAACCTGATCTGGCTTGTGCTCGCGGGCTGGTGGCTGGCGCTCGGGCACGTCATCACGGCGGTGCTGCTCGCGGTGACCATCATCGGCATTCCCTTTGCCTGGGCGCATCTCAAGCTTGCGGGCATCGCGCTGTGGCCGATCGGCAAGGTGATCGTGCCGGCATGACGTTGTAGGGTGGACAAAGGCGCATCTGCGCCGTGCCCACCATCTGGCCAGACCGTTGCCTTGAACGGCGGGCACGCTACGCTTTGCCAACCCCGTGGTCTTTGCCCACCCTGCGATCTGCGGAGAATTAACGTGCCCGCCCTGTTTCTGGTGATTTCGACGCCGCGGCCGGAACGGCCGTCGGACATGGCCGAACGGCGGCAGAGTTTTTGGCCATGGATCGGCAGGTATGAAGCGGCAGGTGTCTGCAAGCAGGTCTATGCCCGCGTCGGCCGCGGTGCGGTCGCCGTCTTCGACGTGGAGAGCAACGATCAACTGCACCGCATTCTGAACGAATGGGCCGATATCATTCCGGCCGAATTCGACGTCTATCCGCTGGTCGATATCGAAGCCACGCGAAAAATGCTGGCCGCGCAGGTGGCGATGAGCAAGGCATAGGATGGTCCTGCCCGCCTGGCCTCACTCTATAGCTCCCTCTCCGGATCGGTTTCGGAGACGGACTCGTGCAATGCGAAAATACGCGGGCCGATCGGATCGCCGTCCTCGTCGACTTCAAAAAGTCCCCATGAGAAATTCTGTAGCTCCGCCTCGGTAAACATCGGGTCGTCCAATAGATAACAGAGGCCGAACAGGAACTCGGCTTGCACACCACGCACGATGTCGGTGAGATCTTGAGCCGATACACCTTTCTCGAGGCATCTCCGGACTGCGGGCGCGACTGGCCCATCAGGAGAACGCTCCGCGTTTTGAAGCAAGGACCGTATCCACTGCTCATCGCCATTGCGAACGACCTGGCTCCAAGCCTGTCTGAGAAACAGGAACCTCTGAAGTTGCGGAATTCCCTCATCAAGCTGGGATCTCGCCCAGGATTCTGGCTCCCTGGCGCCATATTTCGCAAACAGCGCCGTCAGTTCCTTCAGATTACGCGGGATGTGCATCTGTGTTGCCTCGGTGGGCGCCAGCGCGACGTCGAGCTTCGCCACGGACCAACAATACCGTCTGACATCTGTGCGACAACCGCTTGACGTGTCCGTAAGCCAACGAATTCGCTGTCACGCCGCCAATCGCCCGCGGTTATTCTCAGCCAGGATCGGACGGATCAGCCGGCCGAAGCGCTCGGCCTCCTCGTCATGCAGATAGCCGGACAGGCAGAACGAGTGGCAACCGGCGTCGATGAATTGCTGTAGCGTCGCCGCGCATTGCTCGGGATTGCCGACCACCGCGATGCCGGCGCCCGGCCGCACTTTTGTGATACCGGTCCACAGATGCGGCAAGAGAAGATCGCCGTGCTCGCGGGCGAGCTGCTGCACCCGCTGATTGGCTTCTGACTTGTTGTAGAGCGTCTTCATCTCCTGCTTCTGCCGCTCGGTGGCATGGCGCACCAGTTGGTCGGCGGCCTCCCACGCATCGGCCTCGTTCTCGCGGCAGATCACCTGTAGCCGCATGCCAAAGCCGATCTCGTGGTGGCGGTCGTGCGCGCGCGCCATCTCGCGGATCTCGGCGATGTTGGATGCGATCTTCTCCGGCAGATCACCCCAGAACAGGTGCACGTCGGAATGCTTTGCCGACAGCTCCCAGGCCTGGCGCGAGCCGCCGCCGAGATAGAATTTTGGAAATGGCTGCTGCAACGGCCGCGGGCGGATGAAAGCGCCGGATATCTTGTGGAACTTGCCGTCGAAATGCACGGGGCCGCGTGTGGTCCAGAGCGACTTGAGGATCGAGACTTCCTCCTCCATCAGCGCGTAGCGCTCTTCCTTGGCGTAGCGCACGCCTTCGCTCTCGACCTCGCTCTCGTTCTGGCCCGCGATCAGGTTGATGCAGATGCGCCCGCCCGACATCTGGTCGAAGGTCGAGATCATTTTCGCCATCAGCACCGGATTGATGTAGCCCGGCCGTGCCGCGATCAGCGGCTTGATCCTGTGCGAGCGCGCCGCCATGAACGCGCCTGATATCCAGGCCTCCCAGCAGGTCGAGCCGACCGGAATCAGCAGATATTCGAAGCCGGCGGCCTCGGCCGCGGTTACCACACGCTCGCACAGTTCCGGCGAGCCTGCGATCTGCGCTTCCATCAGGCCGTAGGCCGTGGTGTCGCCATGCGTGGGGAGATACCAGCCGAATTCGAGCGGACGCATGCCTGTGTCTCCTGATGCACGTCGATTTGCGCGTGAGTCTCGATTTGCGTCGTAGTTTACAGGCTGTAGCGGGCGGGACAATGCAGGATGCCGGTTGCTGCTTCAGCGCCACTTGATCATATGTCGCCCATAGGCTACATTGGGTGCGGGCCATGATAGAGGTGCGTCAGACAAGGGAATTTTCAATCTGGCTGCACCGGCTGAAAGACGCCAATGCGGTCGCGCGCATAGTTGCCCGCATTCGCCGCTTGGAGAAGGGAAATCCCGGGGACACAAAAAGTGTCGGCGCAGGGATATTGGAAATGCGTGTCGACTATGGACCTGGCTACCGCGTCTACTACGTGCAACGTGGCGTGCAAATTGTGATCCTTCTCTGTGGCGGTGACAAGCGGACGCAGCAACAGGACATTAAGCAGGCCCAAGTTCTGGCAGAGACCGTATGATGAGCAAAACGACCCGATTTGATGCCGCAGACTATCTCGATACCAAGGAGCGTCAGGTTGCCTACATAACCGCCGCACTCGAATCCGGCGATGCTGATTTTATTCGTGATGCCCTCGGCCTCGTCGCCCGCGCGCGCGGCATGAGCGAGATAGCGAAGAGTGCGGGCCTGAATCGAGAGAGCCTTTACAAGGCACTTGGCGAGACTGGAAATCCTGAATTCAGCACAGTGATGCGCGTCGTCCGCGCCCTGGGCCTCACTCTTTCTGCCCGGCCGGCAACGGCCGGACGAACATCCCGGCAGCGCCGGAGCGCCTGAGCAAATCAATTCGTCAGCACCTTGCTCTGGAACACGGCCGCGGGACGCGGCCGCCGCGACGGTGATTTGCCGCTCGACAGGATGGCCTCCAGCGCCGGGCTCCCTTCCGCCTCCAGAGCGGCAATCGTGGCCTGCGCCCAGAGATAGGAGGCGCGGAAGATATCGCTGTGGCGGTCGAAATCGGTGACGTCGATATCGGGCGGGATCGGCGGGCGCATCACGACATCGAACGGCGTGGTGGGCAGGATGTCGTAGCGCTGGTGCGCCACGAGGCTTCGCCACAGCACGTTGACGGCGCTGGGCGCCGAGGGGAGCAGCTTTTTGCGGAACGGCATCAGGAGCGAAGCGAACAGCTCGAAACGTCCGGGCAGCGCGGCATAGTCGACATTGAATGTTTCGGTGGCCGGCTCGCCGAAATGCACCACCAGATTGGGGCCGCTTTTGAGCTGATGCATCGGGGCGAGCGGAACGTTGTCGATCAGGCAGCCGTCGACCAGCATCGCGCCGTCAGGCGTGTAGAACGGCGGCAGCAGCCCGGGAATCGCGCTGGAAGCGCGCACCGCCTGCCAGAGCAGGCCGGAGCGGATCAATTCGATGCTGTGGGTGGAAAGATTGGTCGCCACCGCCGCAAACGGCCGCCAGCAATCCTCGATCCGGCAGTCGCGGCCATATTGCTCGGCCAGCGCCCGATCGAACACCTTGTGATCCAGCAGCGAATAACGCGGCCAGGTCGGCCGGCGAAAGCTGCGGCCCTTGACGAATATCTCGTGCGTGCCGCGCTCGAGATCCTCGGCCTCGAGATTTTTGGCAAATCCCGCCGCCATCGCCGAGCCGACGCTGGTGCCGACAAAGATGTCGAACATCACGCCGCGTTCGCGAAACGCCTTGTAGAGGCCGACATGTGCGGTGCCAAAGCTGCCGCCGCCGGAGGCGACGAAGCCGATCGCGCGGCCGGAGAGGAAGCGGATCAGGCTGTCGATATCGATCTGGTCTTCGAGCGCGACATGATGGTGCATGAAGGACGGCAGCCGCGCGAGCCAGGCGGCGGTGCCGCGGACCTCGCTGCTTCGCCGGTCGTGAATGCGGACGAGGCGCCGCACTGATGCCGGATGAACCGAACAGGCAAAGGCTTCGAGCTCGGTCCGCGCGCCGCCAGGTGCTTCGCCCCGGCACAGGAACACGACCATGTCGGCCTGGCGGATCGCCTTGCGCGCCCATGGCGTGGCTTCGCGGCCGCCGAAATAGACCACGAGCGGCGCGGTGTGTTCGAGCTTGTTGAGCCAGTCGGCGACCTCGGGCGTATCGAGTTCGCAGCCGGGGAATCTGGCCGCCAGACGCGCGGGATCGACGATCTCGGCATCGGTCGCCGCCAGTCCCTCGCGCATGCGGCGCTCGAACAGGCCAGGGGACGGTTCGGTGCCGGCCTCGATCAGCGCGACCGTTCGCGCCTTGGGCGAGGCACGCAGCGGCGTCAGCCGCGCGGTTTCCTTGGCGAAGCGGCGTGCGAGCGCGGCGAGCAGCACCTCGACAATCGCCGGCGCATCCCGTGCGAGTTCCTGGTAGGCCGCGCGCGTCAGCACCAGCATGCTGGTGTCGCGGATGGCGACAACATCGGCCGTGCGCGGGAGATTTCCGAAAAAGCCGATCTCGCCGACGATCTCGCCGCCGCGCAGTTCGGCGATCGGTTCGACCTCGCCGGCCCGGCGCACCGCGAGGGCGCCATGCAGCACCAGATAGAGCGAATCCGAAGGCTCGCCTTGTGCCACCAGCAACTCCCCGCGCAGCAGATCCTGCCGGACCAGGGCATGGAACGCCCGCAGCCGCTGCTCCGAACTGAGCGTTCGAAACAGTGCAAAATCCTCCAACCCGTTCCCCCAGGGAAAGGGGGTGCTCCCTAGACTCATTGACGCAACCCGGCTCGATGGCGCGATCTGACTTTAGCCCCGCCCAGCCGCCGCTGCGAGGGCAATGAGGCGCTAACGCGCGGCTGCCGCGGCCGGCGTCACCAAGGAAGCGGTGCAACAAGAGCCGTTGCCCCTGCCCGGCCAATCGGCTAAATGGGGGCCCTCAGCACCCGTAGCTCAGCTGGATAGAGCGTTGCCCTCCGAAGGCAAAGGTCACACGTTCGAATCGTGTCGGGTGCGCCAACAAGATCAAGTATTTAGTTTATTTCCGGTGCCCGTCCCACACTGCCGTCCCACACAATCGACTGTAGTAGAATAGGCGCATGTCACCGAGCCCACTCTCAATTTTCACAGCAAGGGACGATGATGCCTCGAACCGTTGTAAAGTCGGGCGTGAGGTCAAGCCATTGGTCGATTGTTAGTGACGAACGCTCGAGCTCGATTTAGAGATCGATAATCCGGAAGCTCTCGAAGGGTTGGTTAGGCAACTCCCTACCATACGAGGATGCTCGCGTGGAGTTCAAATACGATCTACGTGGCGCGGACGTACTAGAGTTTAACCATATTACGGTGCGCTCGATAGAACCGTGCATGTACCGGTGACGCCTGCGGCCGGTACCATCCATTCGGAAGTGGTTCGACGGCCCAATCGACTAGCCGACCTTGCATCAGCAGGTGCTGCAACAGACTGGCAAGCGATTTCGACGGCGCCGATAGCTGCGGACGTCTCGAAAACAAGCCACTTGCGCGCTTAAATCCAGTCATCGCCCCGGCGACTGCAGGTGCAAGCCTGCCCAATTTTGTGGTATCAAGCCTCTTCCCAACCTACAAGTTGTATGCCCTCCTACATCCTCTTAGCAATCGGGTGCAAACATCTCCTCTAGTATCGCCAGTTTCCCCAGAGATGGACGTTCCTCTCGGACGTTCCTCCCATCATGATCCACATCTCACGCGTAGACCTAACCGAGCGGGGCATCCTGCTGCCACACGATCGAGTGGGGATGGTGATTGCCCAACCACATCTGACATTGACGCAGCAGGAGCCTTATAAGACCGCGCCTGTCCATAAACCCGAGCTATTGAGCGATCTGACCGCGACGCTGGCTGTCGCGCGTGACGGGCCGCATCAAGCCGAGAAAACGCATTTCACGATATTCCCGGAGTACAGTATCCCCAGTTTGGAGGGCGTCGACTTGGTCGACGCCGCTCTCGCGGACCCGCAATGGCCCGTCGGAACAATCGTCATCGGGGGGTTGGATGCGCTTTCGAAGACCGATTTCGAAGATCTGGCCGGTCGCGTAGGTAGCCACCTCGACATCGAGCATAACGGGCTGGGCCAAATCGGCGCCGGCGAATGGATCAATTGCGCGATCATCTGGACGAAGGCTGCAGATGGAACGGTCGAACGGTGGTTGCAGCCCAAGCTTTGGCCAGCATGGGATGAACAAAACATCAGCTACCAGAATATGTACCGGGGCAAATCGATATTTTCCTTCAAAGGGAATTTGTCGAATAGCCTGAAGTACCGCTTTTCATCGCTGATCTGCTTCGACTGGATCGCCACGATTGGCACCAAGCCGTCCTGGAGATGGGCTCTCGATGATCTTGGCGTCCAAGCTGGTGAAGGCGAGCTGGCGCTTTCATGGATGTTCGTTATCCAGCACAACCCGCGCCCTTCGCATCCAACATTTATGGGCCAGGTAGAGTCCTTCTTCGATGGAACGATCGTGCAGAACGTCCGTCGGGACCGCACATGCCTCGTATTCGCCAATAGCGCAGGCAAACCCGTCCCCGGGCGATCCGAACTCTACGGCGGCACCAGCGTGCTTTTTTCACCGAAAACGCTCTTTCAGGAAGCCGCTTCACGGCCTACGGTCGCCAAGGGTGGTCAACGGTTCAGGGGGCATACGCTGTTGAATGCCTTCCGCGATACGTATTTCCGTGAGAAGGGTGCATGCATTCATTCATTCGTCCAGATCAACCCCGACTCTGTGGGTGCTGGAGCAGCACACCGCACCTTCGCGATCGATCGACCGTTCGTATTCCCACTGGCCAATTCCCTCGATCCGCGCACACCATCCGATCTGGTCCCGGCCTGCGTCAAATGGATCAACGATGAGCTCGATAATATAACGAGCCTGAGCGACATGCAGCCCCCAGGCGATCTTTGCACCCGTGCCGATGCCGCTCATGAGGTGTCGATCGCAAAACTGCGCGCGCTGTCCGCATCCTCCTGCAGCCGGGTTATACGGTTGGCTACCGTGCACGAGGGCCAAGCCACCGGGCGAGCGGCGCCGCAAGACGCCGATGAGTGGGATGCCGATGAACGCGGCGCTCTCGATCACGTGGTGCACACGCTCGATCTATTTGGCGTGTGCGGCGGCGTTACTGCGAACGATCAGGATGCCGGACATGCGACGGTGTCGGTCGGCGGGAAGACGCTTGATCTGCTCGCGGTTCGGGGCAAGACGCATGAGCAATGCCACAAATACGCGCAAGCCCAATTCACGCCGAATGCACGCCGGCAGGCAATCCTGGTCACACGCGATCGGGATAATCTGCCGCGCAGACGCCGATCCGGAAATATCCTCCAAACCAGCACGCCGAAACTCGGTGACGAGCGCAAGATCACGGATCCGGAAAGCGCGATCATCCACGTCGACTATCAAGGATTGATAGCTGCCTTCAACGACGCGGCCACCGTTCAGGAATTCTCACAACAAGTTGGCGCGCATGTCGGCGCTTAACGAACGTCATGCGGCGGCGGTGAAGGCGTGCCTGGGTCACGTGCCGGGAGGTACCCTGTCAGAGTTGGAGGCAGGAACGGGCGTCCCAATCACTATCCTGCAAATCGATCGGATTGTTGCCGCCTTTGTTTTTGCCGGTTTGGACCCTCTCGCAACGTTCGAGGAAACTTACGAGGCATTCAAGGTCCAGGCTGAACGATCGAAGGAGTGGGATCAATTCGATCTGTCCTACGTGTTCTGCATTGCGAGCGACACCGACAAGCTCGACCAGCTGGCGTCACGTATCGAAACCGACGTCTATTTTTGCCGAAAATTCGTGGTGCCCCTGACCGAGCCCGTCGGAAACGCGCTCGCGCGGCTTCCTTTCCTGCCACTGACACAACCTAACGGCCCGGACCTTCGTCCCGCATCGGCCCAGACATTCCTTCAGCAGTCAGACGTACCGTCAGCGCTGGCCCGGCATATCGTGGTCCAGCACGAACGGAGCGCAGAGCGGATCGTCGAAGCTTGTCTTGACAACGAATACGGAAGCCCGAACCCGCCGACACGGGTGGCCACGCTGTCCGCGGTCACCAGCGAGCAAAGCAGCGCGCCCGTTTTGCTGGAATCCGTCACGATCGAGAACTTCCGGGCGTACCGCGCTCCAATGACATTCGAGATCGGCAGCGAGATCACCGTGCTCTATGGGCCTAACGGGTTCGGCAAGACCTCATTCTTCGACGCCATCGACTTCGGCATTACCGGTTCGATCGGACGCTTGAAAGTCACCGACAACGATCACTTCCGCAAGGTCGCGAAGCATCTCGATAGCGACGCAGAAGACGCCCGGGTCGCCCTGATATACCAATCTAACGGGACGTCGCACACGATCAATAGGACCGTCGCTGATGCGGCGCGCGCGACCTTGGACGGATCGCCGGCCGACCGCAAGTCGGTCCTCAAGCAGCTGACCAAGAGCGGTGAGGCCGTTGCCGAGCGCGTCGACAATCTCATCAGCTTGTTCCGTGCCTCCCACTTGTTCAGCCAAGACAATCAAGCGCTAACGCAAAGTTTCAAGGATCATTGTACACTTCCGCGCGAGATCGTCTCGCGCATGCTCGCGTTCGAAGATTATGAAAACGCATTGAAAAAGTCCGCCAACATCGTGACGATACTCGAGAGTAGTCTCGATGCGCTTTCTTCCGAAATATCGGAAACCACGGCTTCCCTGAAAACGGACAAGTCCGAGCTCGGCGGGCTTCGTCGTACCATCAAGGACAAGTCGAACATTGGCGCCCTCAATGCCGAGCTGCGCAATTTGCGCGCCGCGTTGAAGGATATCGGCATCGACGCCGGCTCCGGTGCGACCGATGCCACGGCGGCGCGTGGTTGGCGGGCAGCGTTGGAGGCTCGCAACGCCGAATGCGAGGGCAGGATCGCCCTCCTTTCCGAGCTCGCGAAAGAAGTCGTCCGGCTGCCGCCTCTCATTCAGGAAGGGAAGGACCTGCGCGCGCAGCTCGCAGCGGGTGATGCCCGCAGGGTGATTGCCGAGCAAACGAAGGCATCCGTTCAGCAGCAACTGGACGCCGCCCGCAAGCGCGTTGCAGAGATCGCCGCCCAGATCCGGCAGGCTCAATCGACACTCGACAACCTCAAATGGGTGCGCGATCAGCGCCCAGGTTACGCGACCGCGCTCAACTCGCTCAAGGTCCAAACCGAGCGTCTTAATCGAGCGACCGAGGCGATCGCCGCAGATCGCAACCGGTTAGCAACCAACTCGGCCGACTTGCAGCAAAAATCCAATCAGCTCGCGATGTCGGTTGAATGGCAAGCTGCGGCGCGAAAACGGTCCGCCGATCTGGAAGCGCTTCGTGTTGCCTTGGGCCCGTGGAAGGCAAGTACAGACCGTCTCGCCGAAATCAGGCAGCAGGAAGCGGTCCTGAACCAGACCTGGCTGCAGTTGCGCGCGGCAGCGCCAACGCTTCAAGCGCAACTGGATTCGAATGCCGCGCATCAGACAGCCCTCGAGCGGGTGATCGCTGATGCCGATCGCAGCCAATCCGAGCTTCGACAGTTACTTTCCCAGCTGCAAAAACATATCACGGACGGCAACTGCCCGCTGTGCGGCGTCGATCACGGAAGCCAGGATGAGCTGGTCCACAAAATCCAACAGCAGATGACGCTTGACAGTGCGGGGACGGCACGGACCGAACTTGCCGGGTTGCGGCAGCGTATCCAGAAAATTACCCGCCAGCTGGCAGGAAATCGTGAGGCGCAAATGTCCGCTCAAGCCCAGTTGAGCCAACTCGCAAACGATCGCATGTCTCGTGATCGCGAGATTAATCTCTTGGCGAACGCTGCAAATGTCCTCGGTCTGAATGCATCTGCCGATTTGACTGAATTGGCCCGACAGATCACGGACAATTCCACTGAAGCGCACAAGGAGATCGAAGACAGCAATGCTGCCGTGAAGGCGGCCGCGAATGCCGTCGATGCGGCTAAGGCCACACTTGATGCCCTCACCAAGTCGATTTCGCAGCAGGAGTCGGCAGCGACGGCGATGAATACGGAACTGGAACGAATTCGCAAAGGTCTCACGACGTTACGTGGCGACCCGCGTTTGAGTGGCGTAACGTTGGATTCGAGCGATGATGCATTGAATGAAGCGGAGCAAGATCGCTCAAGGCAGCTCGATGAGCTTCGCCAATCTCACGATGCCGCAACACAGGAACAAGCACGACTTCAAGGAATGGTCGATGCGGAGTCGCGCATTATCGCGGAGCTCGCGGGCCAACTCCCTGTCCTTCGCAGGCGCGCGAACGAGAACGAACAAGCACGCAAGTCCATCATCGCGCGGCTTGCCGACGCTGATTTGCCCGAAGATTCCGACGAGCAGGAATTGATCGACAAGTTGGGTGAAGAGACCCAAGCGCTCGCCCGTCTGCACGCCTTGCACCAACGTGTTGCAGGTGCCGAGATCGGGCTTGATGCCGCGACGACCGCCGCCGCGCTCGCTCGGCTTGAAGCAACCATAGCGTCGAAAGAAAAGCTCATTGCTGAGAAGAACGCGTCGCGCGCCGCTCGAAAACCCTGGCGTGATTACTTCGCTACGATCGAGAGAATTCTTTCTGACGAACAGGCTGCGGCCATCGCCAACTTCACGCGCCAATACGGCCCGCGGACCTCGGTCATTCAGCGCCGCCTTCGATCGGTCTACGGCTTCGACGACGTCGAGATCGTCAATCGCAGGTCCGAGATTTCGGTCATGGTCAAGCGGCACGGCGTCGAGCTTCGGCCGGTCGACTATTTCAGCGAATCCCAAAAGCAAACACTGCAGCTCGGGCTCTTCCTGACGGCGTGCAGCGGACAAAACTGGTCATCGTTGGCACCGGTCTTTCTTGATGACCCCGTCACGCATTTCGACGATCTCAACATCTATGCGCTTTTGGATCTAATCATGGGTCTGCTGAAGTCGGACTTCGGCACCCGGCAATTCATCATCTCGACATGCGATGAAAAATTCTTCCAGCTCGCGCGCCAGAAATTCAACTATCTGCAGGATAGCGTTCGCTTCTACCGCTTCCGCGCCATCGGCGAAGACGGTCCGGTCATCGACCGGATCGGCTCCTGAGTCGATCAGCCGGCGCCAAGACAGCAGGATAAAACACTTCGGCCGGGGCTGGTTGTCACCGTATTTTACGTCAAATCGCGCAAAATAGTGACCGCACCGGTCTACGCCGATATTCTGCAAAGCGGGAGCTTCCAAATGGGACCGGAGAATTTTGGCGATTTGCCACCGAACTTAGGTTGAAGTCTGAGGCCGGACACGTGTCCAAATGCGCGAACCGCCCGGATTTTCGGCCGCCTTCATTGGGGCCACGTCGTCGAGATTAGCCAGGGGCCGGTTGGGTCGTGAGTGCGCGCTTTGCTCAATTGATCATAGGATGCATTCTTGCGAACGCGGCAGGCGATGTTCTCCTCCGCACGCTCATGCATGCGCTGTGAACGGTATTTCGGCTTGGAGTGATTTGGCCCTGCTCCCCGTGTTCGAAGGTGGTTCGAAGCGCGCCCAGCGTTGCCCCGCGCCCGCCGCACCACGCCGGCCTGTGGCTGGAATGCAACGAAGCTGCATTCCTGCATCCCAGTAGGCTTTAATCGCCTTGATCTCACGTGGAGGTTGCGCTTCGATATCGGCGGGTATTGGGGTATTTTCATGCGTAAAGTTATATTGCTGGCGCTCTGCGCCACTGTAAGCGGCTGCACGACCGCTGGCGAAACGCTTTCATTCCGGCCGTCGAATCCACAGCAGCAGGCGATGGTCCGTGACGGGCGCCCGGCGCTCGTCTCCCGCCAGAAGAACTCGCTGGTGCTGGTGAGCCCGGCCGCCCGCCAACAGCAGACATATGGCCGGCCGGTCTTCGTCGTCGGCATCAACAATATCAGCCGACAGCCGGTCGACTTCCGGGTCGCCCAGGTCGAGGCCATCCAGCACGTCGCCGGCAGCGACTTCTCCATGTCGATCGTCACGTATGAGATGCTGGTTCAAGAGGAGAAAAATCGGCAAGTCGTTGCCGCCATTCTCACGGGCGTGGCCGCTGGAGCGAACGCTGCCGCGGCTTCGCAAGCTGGCCGCGGCACCTACACGACGCCCAGCGGACGAACCGGCACGTTCTATAGCCCAACTGCTAACGCGATCGCTCAAGGCAACGCTGCCGCTCAGAACGAAGCCTTGATCGCGGCAACGGTCGAAACCGGCCAGCGCAACATGGCGGCGCTCGAGCAAGCCGTGATCAAAGACAACACGCTGATGCCTGGAGAATGGTATGGTGGTCAGTTGCACGTGTCGCCGCCGACCGACCAAGGCGGCGCGCAAAAGTCCTACACGCTTGTCATCACGGTTGGCCCCGACCGGCACGTCGTCGAGATCAGTCAGGGGCCTGTTGGGTCGTGAGTACGCGCTTAGCTCAATTGATCATAGGATGCGTTCTTGCGATTGGCGCGGGCGGGTCCGCAAGCGCGTACTGCTCGGCCCCTTCGGCACCGTATTGCGCGGAACGATATGGCGCATTCGATGACGAGGATGCCTTCGAGCGTTGCAAGCGAGAGATGGAAGACTTTCAAATTGAGACGCAAACTTTTCTCGCTTGCCTGAAGCGGGACTCCGATAGAGGGGTCGAGGCCTACAACGATGCTGTCGCGAGCTTTAATCGACGCGCCCGCGGATACTGATCGCATGATCCGCATGATGGTCGCCGCCTTCGCCCTGCTATTCGCGACGCCGGCCATTTGCGAGGCGGTCGACGTGAAGTACCGAGGCATTGTCGACCTAAGGCCATTTGCGTGCACCGAAACGCCACGCAGCAGTTTCATCCAGCGGGTCTGCTACGACAAACTGCAGAGCTACATGCTGATCAATCTTCGCGGGACCTATTACCACTACTGCGAGCTGCCGCCCGAGGTGTTCAGCGCTTTTCTGGCCGCACCGTCGATGGGAATATTCTACAATCAGCGCATCAAGGGGACCGGTTCAGACGGCCCGTTTGATTGCAGAACCCATCGAATGCCGACGTATTGAGCATATCTGACGACCGGCATCTGCCGGCAGATACACCGCCATTACCTTTCTTCATTGCGACCTTTCGCAAATTGCTCGACCGTCATCGCGATGACGCGGGGTGATTCGATGGTTGTCGGAACTCAAGAGACCTATCTGGATGGGCTGAATCCGGAACAGCGCAGGGCCGTCGAGCACGGCGTTGCTGCCGACCGCGTCATAGGATCATCGCCGCGATCGTTCCGGCTGACCTGTTGAGCACGCGCCTTATCTGTCGGCTGCGGCCCCTGCTTCCGCTGCCACTTGCTGGCCTCACGTGGCCGCGGCCATGTAATGGGCCTCAAGCTCCGCGATCGCGAGGCGCTCATAATCATAGGCTTGAGCTAATAGCGACCATTTTTGAGCGGGACGGAACGCTGCCGTCTGCCGATACAGAGAGGCGATGGTTCGATATCGGCGCACCGTCTCTTGGATAGCTATCCCGCTCATAGGATTCCCCATTTCTTTGCGAGCCGACTTTGCGCGGGACAATCTTCCAAATCGTTAGCGGGATGGGAAAACAATACGAATGGTTTGCGGACTGTTGATCGTAAGGACGGTCGCACCAGCCATGTTACCTTTGAGGCGAACGCAAATGCAGGCGCTAGGCTGATAGCAGGATCAGTAGAACGAGAGTCAACTTCTTGTTGCTTCCTCAATCGAATCAATTCGTTTGGTGGCCGCCGATCAGCCTTCGAACGAGCAGCTTAGCCTGGTCCCGCGTCACCCTCGAGTCCGCGGCCGGCAAATCGGGAATAAACGCTTTGTCGACCATTTCTTCGGCCATGTTTGAAATTTCGTTCCGTGCCATGTCGCGATCTTCGCACTCACCGATGTAGAGATTCACTATGAGCGAGAGCAGTGTCTGGATGGCGATCTGCCCGGCTTCAGCGGAGACGTCAGTCATCTGATGTCCTTTCAACTGTTCCGAAGCAGGAGGTTGAGTTTTGCAACGGCGTTCGCGATCGTCTCGGCCTCTCGGGCGGTGAGGTAGTTGCTGGCGTGCGTGTAGCGGGACCTATGCAAGTCCTGCCGGTGCGTGACGGCCAGGATGAACCTTCCCGTGGCATCGACGACTTGAAAGCAATCGTCGTACTTGATGACCTTCCATGGCTCCTGCAACCGAACCAGTTCGTTCACCACTTCCGGCCTCCGAGCACCTGGCGCGGTCTCGCTGTCGGTTGCTCGGCCTTCAGCCTGTCGCGCTGCTCGCAAAGGCCGTCTATTGTGTTGAGCATGCGCTCCAGCAGGGCTTCTGCCGAGGCCGTCCGCACGCCGGCCCGCTGCAACTGCAATATCTCCTTGCGCTGGCGCCCCACTTGGACGCGCATTCGTTCAATTTCGGCGCGGTAATGCTCGAGATCGGGCATTTGTCTCACCCTGCCATATCCTGCCACTGGATCGGGGCATGAGAACAAATTAAGAACATCTTGGCAAGCCACTACCGCTTGGTGTTCTATTGGCGGAACACCCCACAGCCCGGGCCGTCATGTGCAATCTCTATTCGATCACTACCAACCAGGAAGCCCTGCGTCGGCTATTTCGAAAGGTGAACCGCTATGTCGGCAACCTTGCGCCGATGACCGGCGTGTTTCCGGACTTTCCGGCGCCTGTCATCCGCGCCGGCGCCGACGACACTTGGGATCTCGCCATGATGCGCTGGGGAATGCCGCCTCCCCCGCGCACCGGCGGGCCGCCGGTCACCAACATCAGGAACACCTCCTCTCCGCATTGGCGAGGCTGGCTGGCGCCGGAGCACCGCTGCCTAGTGCCGTTCAACAGCTTTGCCGAATATGCGCCGGAGCCCAATCCTGAGACGAAGAAGAAGGATGTCGTCTGGTTCGCGCTCGATGACGATCGGACGCTCGCGGCATTTGCCGGGATTTGGACCGTATACCGCGGCGATCGCGGTACGAAGTCGAAACCAATCCCCGGACCGCATGACGTATACGGACTTCTGACGACTGAACCGAATGCGATCGTTGAGCCGATTCATCCCAAAGCGATGCCGGTGATCCTGGCCACCGAGGACGAGTACGACGTCTGGATGCGCGCGCCGTGGGACGAAGCAAAAGCGTTGCAACGGCCCCTTGCCGCCAACGCGTTGAAGATAGTCATGCGTGGGCCGGACAAGGAAGATAAGGTTGCCAGCATGCCTTGATTGGGCCGCATGTCGCGTCTGAAGCTCGCTACCACGAATAGCAAGGGCCCGCCGGTCGACGCCGGCGGGCATCACTGTTTCAGCGGCGAGGCGCACTGTCGACGCGCGTCTCCATTGTGACCGCCCATCAGGCGAACCGCTCTGCGTGAGGACATCGCTTCAACGGTCTGTAAGCAAAAAGTCAAAAAGCAAGACATGATTGCTCACGAACCGCGGACGCAAATGGGCGCCGTCGGCGAATTTCGGCTCGCCTTCTCCAAAGAACGGAGAGCATGTGTGTCCCATGCCGCAGACGTCGGGGAAGGCGTCTAGCAGTTTGGCTCTGGTTCGGTCAGCTATTGCGCGCAGCTCTCCATCATTTATCGCGTGCACCGACCGCAGTTCGTCAATCGAGATCGGTCTTTCGATATTGGGATCGATTCGGAGTCCAGTGATCCGGCGCTCAACCATATGCTTCGGATCTAAGCGCGCTTTGGAATTCGGAATTCCGCGCAAGAGGTAGACCGTCGAGGTTTGTTGCAACTCGCGGACGTACGCTTCGAGGCTATCATAGAAGGCACGCTGTCCATTCTTTCCGTCTAACGGGACTGGTTTTCCGTCCCTTGTGATGAAAGAATCTTTGTTTGGGATGTAGGAAACGCCGAGCACGACGGAGTCCGCCCTCTCTCGTTTGATGAGATCGGACAGACTTTTCACCACATTGGAGCATTTGACGAATTCGTTGGGATCTACGAGGCTTGGTACGACTTGGCAGCCTGGGCCGGTGACAAAGAAGACTGTAGACGACAGGCTGCCCTCGTCAGCGAGCCGTTGTACGCGAGGACCAAAGTGAAGAATCGCGCTGTTGCCTGCGAACACCACGGTTCGATTACCGTGCCCGATTTGAGATACCATGGCGTAGCGGCGGTCGGTGTTGAATTCCAACACCTTCATTCCGCTGGTCGGCGCGTACGTTTCATCGGAAATGGCGTCATTGATTTTTTTGAGATCGAGGCTGGATGAAAAACGTTGGGGTAAGCCGCCGGATATCCAGATGACCAGGCCGCAAACGCCGACAGCAGCGACCCCAACCGCAGCAAATTTTGTGAGCATCGCCCGGCTTGATCCGAAGCGGACGGGGCGCTCGATGAGACAATATGTTGCCCAAGCAAGCAGTGCGCTTGCAATCACAAGGCCGAGGGCCATCAGCGATGTCGGCAACTTGTCTCGAATGATGTAGCTGAATGAGATCAGCGGCCAATGCCATAGATAGAGCGGATAGCTGATCAGACCGATCGAGACCGCAGCTCGGTTCGAAAGGATGACGCGATTTGCCGCGGCGGCCGGCCCGGCGGCGATCACGGCTACTGCGCCAGCTACCGGCAGCAGCGCGATCCAGCCGGGAAAGCTCATTTCCGGTGTGAACAGAATGGCCGATGTTAGGATCGCTCCGCAGCCTGCCAGTGAAAGCAAATGACGTAAGTTTCGATGGATTGTAATTTCGCCGTGCCACGCCAGCGCGGCGCCCGCTAATAATTCCCAAAACCGCGTGATTGGTAGATAGAAGTCACCAGATAAGTCGGTGAGCGACAGCGCGACGTTCACGGCAAACGACCCAACGAACAGCACGGAAATTAGCCATCCGACCCTAACTTTCGATCGAAAGGCCAGCATAAGGATCGGCGGCCAAAGGATATAGAACTGTTCCTCCACTCCCAAAGACCAAAGATGCAGCAAGGGCTTTGAAATTGCGGCACTATCGAAATAGCCGCTCTCGCTCCAGAACGCGAAGTTGGAGAGGAAGCTCGCGCCAAAGAATGCGTGTTTACCGAGTAGCGCCAGCTCAGAAGGCATAAGCACCAGGAAGCCGTAGGCAAGTACAGCCAGGAGAACTACCGCCAGCGCCGGGAAAATGCGCCGTATACGACGTCGGTAGAACTCAACAACCGAGAATTGATGCTGGCCCAGTTCCGCAAGGATGAGCTTCGAGATCAGGAAGCCCGAAATAACAAAGAACACGTCCACGCCAATAAAGCCGCCAGTGAGCCATTTCTCATCGGGGAAGGCATGGAAGACCACTACTGCCAGTACAGCGACGGCGCGCAGGCCATCAATGTCCGCTCTGTAGGCGCTTGAGGTTTTCGAGACGATCGGGGCGTGCATCGCTCGGCCTTAACACTCACCCCCTCGCCCCACAAGAGAAGGCAAAGGCCGGTACGGTTACCCACAATTTGCCAGCGATGCCCATCTTCAGGCCTTGCTCAGTAAGGCTATGGAGCTGTCGCCCGAGCCAGGTACTTGCACGAGATCCGCGTATTGGACATTTTTTCTTTTCCACATCCCCTCCCTCCCACTTTCTGACGACCGGCCTAGCTTAACTTTCGACCGAACGCACGGGTTCAGCAACACCACGATCACCTCAGACAAAGAACAACGTGATCGCGAAGAACAAGCCGAAGCCGTCGAGCGCGTGACGGATTTCTGGGCTGATCGCGCTACGAAGGCGCTGTATGGAAGTGATCACGGTTCGCATCAGTTCGACGACAGACCTTCTTCATGATGGCCTGCACAACCTCACGGATTGAAGCGCAGCGATATTTGGCAAACCGGGAGCGATCCGTCGCCGTGAGACAAATCCGGTCCTTCGCCATCTGATAAAGCGGCAGCAGGAAATAGTCCATGACCTCCCTGTTTTCCTCATCCAGCCTCAGCGCGAGAATAAGCGATGCCGGCTCGATCACACGACGATTAACCAGCCAACCCGGAGCGTGAGTGGCGGATAGATAGTACCGCGCGAAGCGAAGCGAAATACTCAGGCGGGCCTCGACGTTCATCACCTTCGTTTCGGCATCAAAGACGGCCACCGCGCCCAGAGCTCGAATGCGCATGGCAATGGCTGATGCTCGTTTGAACAGTTCGGCATCCAATTGCTGTCTCATGTCGATGTAGTCGAAATCGCGCTCGGAATTCACGTAACCCACGAGGCGGAAAGCTTCTCGTAAGCTGCCGAATCGATGGGCATACAAAGCCGCGCTCGGCATACCGTCCATCGCCTGGAGGATCGAAGCGCTCAGCCTACCTTTCTCCTGTAGCGCGCTCCGGAGCTTGCTCAGCAATACCTCGTCCGAAAGCCTGACATATTGCTCCTTCAAGAGGACTTGCGCTTTTCGGAAAATGCTTCTGTCAACGATTGGCTCAAAAAGACCGGCCGCCCTGACCCACAGTTCAGGCGGGTTCCTCTTCTTCTCCAGTTTCAATCGAAATGACTTCCGGTTGTAGATGTTGTTACCGATGTAGTTTTCGTTGCTGAGAATATTGCGGATCATCGTGTCAGACCAAGGCGTCCCGCGGTGGTTAGGGACCCGCTCGTTGTTGAGCAGCCGAGCAATCGCCGCTTGCGATCTCCTATGAACCACGAACTGACGGAAGATCTGAGCGACGATCTCTTGCTCACCTTGAGAACCAGGGCGGATCAGCACCCGATCGGTTTGCAGATGTTTGCGCTGACCCTTCTCGAGAATTCCCTTTGACGTTCTATCCTCGTCGACGAGTTCTCGCCGGAGTCCGTAGCCGACGGCGCCGCCTTGCTTGAATCCCAAGCCGGCGACGCGGCATGCCCCCGCATGAACCTTTACAG
Organism: Bradyrhizobium lablabi; assembly: GCF_018129385.1. Lineage (GTDB taxonomy): Bacteria > Pseudomonadota > Alphaproteobacteria > Rhizobiales > Xanthobacteraceae > Bradyrhizobium > Bradyrhizobium lablabi_C. The sequence continues at coordinate 73,822 of NZ_JAFCLN010000014.1, read as the reverse complement.
AAAGCTCTCTGCTGAACTCGGCCGCCATAACCCTCTTGAGGTTTTTCACGATGCTCGCGATGACGCTTCCGTCGTTGTCAAACTCCTCCGCGCAATAGCAGACCTTGATGCCTGCTTGTCGGCAGGTGAATTCGTAGTATGCGCTTTCATCTACGTCCTGAAACCTTCCCCAGCGGCTGACGTCGTAGACAAGGATGTGGTCAAAATCCGCTCGTCCGAAGCGGACGTCGTTGATCAATTCTATGAGGCCGTCGCGCCGCTTTATCACAACGCCGCTTCGACCTTCGTCGGCGTAGGTTCGCACAATTGTCAGACCATGCTGTGCGGCGTAAACGGCTATCGTAGCCGCCTGATTTTGGCTCGAGTACCGCTGATGGTCGGTGGACATTCGGACATACTGGGCAGCGCGCCCAGCGCTGGTTGGCGGCACCAAAGCGGATGGGCCACGAACGATCAGCGAATTTGTCATTTCGCGCCTCCCAACTGTTTGAGCAACTCTTATGTCATTGTGCTAGTCTTCCTTCCGGGCAGGAGATTTCGATGACCGATCCGAGAGACGTAATTTACGCGGCGATCCATTCTGCGTTCGTAAAGTATCCCAAGGAGGATGATCCAGGTTCTCACGACCACTGGATACAACCGGACGAAGCGATCCATCTGACCAAGGTAGTCATGGCTGAGCTGACCGCGAACGGATTCGAAATAGTGAAGACGCAGAAATAGCGACAAGGAGGCCCTCCCGATCAGTGCCCGCTCCATGCGAACCGTGATAACCACAGCGCTGCTGCTACCACTGCGGAAATCAGCCCTAGGCAAGTGAATGATCGGCTACGCGCCGCGCTGAGAGAACGCAGATAAAGAAAAGCGCCGATAACTAGTCCGTAGTTCCTCCGGAAGTCGCCGTTACGCTTGGCGATTTCTACCAGCTCTGAGGATTGACCGGTCGGTTCCAACATAGGCGTCACGTCTCCATTTCTGTTTTTCGGAAGACGCTCCTTCTAAAACTGATTTGCCCGACAGCGCAAGCATAATTTCCGGTTTTCAGAATTTTTTGTACGCCCCGCTGCGGTTGAGCGCAGCTTGACGCACCTTCGAAAATTGTAATACGGTCAAAAACGCAATCGTTTATTGATCAATATTGGAATGGCGCCAGTCAACAACGCACCGTCGATCGGTGCTTTCAAACCTACCTACATCCTCACGCGCGTCTCGACTGACGCTGCGGGTACGCAGGGCAATTCCGAAGCGGCCGAGCCCGTGTTCTCGCCCGATGGCAGCAAGATTGCGTTTTCGAGCATGGCCTCGAACCTGGTGGCGGGCGACTCCATCGGCGACTACGATATCTTCATCAAGGACCTCGCGACCGGCGCGATCGATCTGGTCTCCAGCGAGCCGGATATTTACGGCGGTAGCACTCCCGTGTTCTCGCCGGATGGTAGTAAGATCGCATTCGTCGGCTCTGGCTTGGTCGGCAGCGGCATCTTCGTCAAGGATATTGTCACCGGAGCGATTGCCCTGGTCTCCACAAGTGCCGCGGGCACGCCGGCGAATGGCGGCAGCTACGATCTCACATTCTCGCCCGACGGCAGCAAGATCGCGTTTGCGAGCCCGGCCACGAACCTGGTGGCGGGCGACACCAACGGCGCCTACGACATCTTCGTCAAGGACCTCACGACCGGCGCAGTCACCCGCGTCTCGGTTGACGCTGCCGGCGCGGAGGGCGATGGCTACAGCGACACTCCGGTGTTTTCGCCCGATGGCAACAAGATCGCATTCCAAAGCTCCGCCTCGAACCTGGTTGCCGGCGACACCAACAATGCCACCGACGTCTTCGTCAAGGACCTCACGACTGGCACAGTCACCCTCGTCTCGGTCAATGGCGTCGGTGCGCAGGGCAATCTCGCCAGCGGCACACCGGTGTTCTCGCCCGATGGCAACAAGGTCGCATTCCAAAGCGGCGCCTCTAACCTGGTTCCTGGAGACACCAATGACTCCTTTGACATCTTCGTCAAGGACCTGACAACAGGGGCGATTACCCGCGTCTCAGTCAACACTGCGGGCGTGCAGGCCAACGGCCACAGCGGCGAGCCGGTGTTCTCGCCCGAGGGCGGCAGGATCGCGTTCTTCAGCGACGCCTCCAATCTGGTGGCCGGCGATACCAACGGCAGCCGCGACATCTTCGTCATGGACCTGACGACCGGCGAGGTCAGCCGCATCTCCATCGGCGCAGCGGGTCCCGAGGGTAACGGCCACAGCTTCCAGCTGGTGTTCTCGCCCGATGGCAGCAGTATCGCGTTCTTCAGCCTTGCCCCTAATTTGGTGGCCGGCGACACCAACCATACCAGCGACATATTCCTCGGGAGATCGACGTTCGACCCTGAAGACCCCGCCGTCTATGTGGAGAACGCAGCACCAGTTCGCGTCGCCACCCAGCCGGTCACGGTGACCGACATTGACAATTCGGACTTCGACGGCGGTTCGCTGACGGTAGCGCTGACGGCGGGAAGCCATGCCGGAGACAGCCTGACGCTGATCGTGTCGCAAACAGCGGGAAGCGGCATCGAACTTTCCGGCGCAACCGTGAACTACTACGGCACGGCGATTGGAACGCTGTCCGGCAGCGGCACGGCGAGCCTGTCGATTGCGCTCAATGCCCATGCTGACGCGGTGGCGGTCGGAGCGCTCGCGCGCGCAGTCGGCTTCTCCTCGACCAGCGACGATCCAACCGTCGATGCCCGGACCGTGACCTTTACGCTTGTCGACGGTTCGGGCACCGCCAATGGCGGCGCGGACACGGGCTCCTTTACCCAGACCGTAATGGTCACGCCCGTCAACGACGCGCCCAATGACTTCAACGGCGATGGCAGGAGCGACATCGTCTGGCGTCACGATTCCGGCGTCGGGCAAATTTGGGACATGGACGGCGCGACCATTCTCGACGCCAACTCGCTGGGCGCGGTACCCACCACTTGGGATGTCGCTGGGACAGGCGACTTTAACGCTGACGGCAAGGCGGATTTGCTCTGGCGCAACGATGCCGGCGTCGCACAGATTTGGAACATGGACGACGGCGCCATCGCCAGCACCCACGCGCTCGGCGCGATCCCGACGGCCTGGAAGCTTCTGGGCACCGGGGACTTCAACGGTGACGGCACGACGGATTTGCTCTGGCGTCACGACAACGGCTCCGTGCAAATGTGGGACATGAACGATGGCGCCATTATCGACACGCACGCTCTCGGGGTCATCCCCGCGGCATGGAAGCTCGCGGGTACCGGCGACTTCAATGGCGACGGCAAGTCCGACCTGTTGTGGCGCAACGATTCCGGCGTCGCACAAATCTGGGACATGGATGGTGGCAACGTCCTGAGCGCCAATTCGCTCGGCGCGATCCCGACCACCTGGCAGATCGCCGGCATCGGCGATTTCAACGGCGACAGGATGAGCGACATCCTGTGGCGCAGCGATTCTGGTGTCGCGCAGGTCTGGAACATGAATGACGCCACCATCCAGAGCACCCGCGCGCTCGGGCTGATCCCGAACGAATGGAAGGTCGGCGCGGTCGGCGATTACAACGGCGACCACATGAGCGATATCATCTGGCGCAACGATTCCGGTCTCACCCAGATGTGGCAGATGAACGACGGCGCGATCGCCCAGGCCACCTCGCTGGGCGTGGTGCCGACCAACTGGCATATCATCGCCTGAAAATTTTGTTCGAACGGGCAGTTGGCGTTGATCGCGCCGGGCGGGATCAACAATCTTTACTTGAGGTGCGCAAGTAGCGTCGGTGAAATTCGGATGCATAACCCTCGCCGCATAGAATTTTGATAGCTGCCGTCCTACTTCGGCTGGGTGCTTTGGATCTGCTTACGCTAGTTTGTTTCTGTCATGAAAAGCTCTAGGCGAGTGCCGCCGGCCCGGACGGCTCTGATTGCGTGGCTGGTGTTCTGCTGGTTGCTGGTCCCGTATCCCTACGGGCTATTGCTGTTCGTATTGAGCGCGGCCTGTTGCCGGCCTTCGGTGATCACCGACCCACAGTAGCGAGCGACCGTTCCGAGCCACAACAGCTTAAGAATTTGCCAAGTCTGTTTTGCCGCGGAATCATGCGGCATGACGACCAAGTCTCGCGAATATCTATTCGGCACCACGATCAAAATGTCGGCCGAGCGCGCCGCTCACGCGCGCAAGGAGGCCGACAGGCTGGCATGCGAGGCTTGGAACAATCGAATGCTAGGTTATAAGGGCCTGCCCAGCCCTCGCCGATGCTAGGGGATGCGCTGAACGCGGGCTATCGATATCTTGAAGTCCGATGCTTGGGCTGCGACACCCACCAGACCGTTGCTCCGTCCGGCGTCCGAAAGAGACAACGCCGATCCACGAGTTAGAGCGCTACATGCGGTGTAAGAACTGCTCAGAGTTGCAGGGGCGCCCGTACAAGCGAAGCCATCTCGTAGCGCTGCGGACGACGAAAATCTCGGTGGTGCATCCGGCGACGACCTGGTGGCCGCGAGAAAGATAATTCAGCGATTTCGGAGCAGATCGAATCGGGCATAGAGGTCGCATGAAGTTGACCCAAGAACGCCCTTACGCCAATCCCGAGAAAGCCGCGCGCCGCCTGATGGAGCACGCTCACGCCTTCGAGCCGATCCAAGACGGCCGGATCTACATTGAGAAGATCAATTGGCCGTTTCTGTCAGAGGACAAGGGCAGCGTTCCCGAATACAGCGCAGGGCTGAAGCTGTGCATCGAGCGCGGCTGGCTCGAGATGCACGAGAGCGGAACGTTCGTCAGACTGGCGCCCGCCGGTGCCGAGCTATTCGCCTGATGCCGGCCGACAAGGGAAAGATATTTGTCGCCTCAGCCTGGATCGCCTTCGCTGCTGCTGTCCTGCTCTGGCTGTTCTTCGGCTAAACGAAAACCGGCCCATCGTTGGACGCGCGTTCAACTGATGGGCCGTTCCCGGTGGATGGCACGAACGATCGCGCCACAGACCGGAGTTTTAATCTCTCAGATTGGAAGTCGTTCCTAAGCGATTACCAATTGAGACCGCTTCGGGGCGACTAGGTGCAAATTGGAACCGCCGCGTGATGGCGCGATTAACCTGCGAGTCATAGTGAGAGTTGGATTGATGACCCCTGAACAGGCCCGCGCCTTGGCTAGCGAGTTCAAACTGAAGTCTCAGGTGCCCAACACTTCCAAAGACTGCGCTTTCATCATGAGGAACATCGCGCGAAGCTTCGTAGGTTTAGCCACTCAGCTTGACATGCTCGCATCCAAAACCAGAGAAGAAGCCGCAAAAGGCACGGCTTCCTTATAGGATCAAGAGCCGGGCTCGCGTGGCAGAACATCGGCCTTCGTGAAGCTTAGGACAACCAGGTCACAATTCATAGATCGGCACGGGACTCGCTTCTTAGTCGTGCGGACGCGGCGATCAAAGAGGCCCGACAACTCCGCGATGAACGCTCCCGTGAGAGGGAGCGTTTTGCTGCCTCTCGCCGACGGGCAGCCCAGGCCACGGCCCTTCAAAACAATTTACCCCCGCCTTCGTCGATCTAGTTGCTGGTCCGGGCCACCAACTAAGGCGCCTTACTCTTCAACTACTCTTGCGCTCAAGCATTACCATTTCAACCTAATCCGCAAGCACTGTGAGATGGCTTGCCAGTCGATCAAACATATCGCGCTTGGCTTTGTCAGTCGCGAGATCGCGGATCATGGCGCATTCTGCCGCGTCCTTCCGTAGCTTCTCAACCTGCGCCTGATAGTCTTTCATCGCGGGGGCTGAAGTCCCGCAGACCGCAGCCACTCGCTCATGTGCGCGCCGACCTCTGCTTGGTTTGCTCTGCGAAGCAGCTCATCTCGCGCCGCACCAGGTTTCAGCTTTGCAGCCTCCTCGCGCAGGCGCTTTGCAGTTTCGGCTAAGCGATCTTCAAGCTGATCGGTTTGTTTGATCCGAAGGCGTTTTGGCATGGGCCACCTCCAATTCCTGACAGGCCCACCATGTTCCCTCAATCGGAACCGCGCCACAATTATCTTTTGACACTCACGCCGAACTTACCTGTCAACCGGGAGATAAGTTCACTTTGTAACACAGGTTTAATGCGACGGCGCGCCAAAGCGGAATACTCCGTCCGATGGATCGCCCTTCCTACCGCGCCCTTGAATTGCTTTGTCGCCAGCAGGCGGCGATCTCGTCCACGCCGGTGCCCGGGAAGTCCTAGAGCGAATGGCCCGCGATTACGGAGCCCAAGCTGATTGGCATGATCAACACTGGCCGGAAGCCAAGCCAAACGAAGAAAAGAGTAGGTTGTCTAAAGAGGACCCTTATTTCGATTTGTCTTGAAGCCCCTGGGCGAGCTTCAGCCATTCGTCGGCCATTCGATGCAGTCTGTCTCTATCAATCGGGCTGACTGCCTTCGCCGCTAGGCGACGACACTCCTCGGCTTCTCTGCGATAGCGGTTCTCATCAGTTTCGGTCATGGCGGTAGCACCCAAAGGGAAAAGATCGGCTGCGAAAATCGTTCCCGTCGCGCTAACCACACATCAGAGTCAATGCCTGCGAGTCGGCCTCGGGCCAATCACTTCGCTCGTGTTGGGCTCCTCGATACCTTCGTTGATATCATCCGACCTATTGCACTCACAGAGCATCCCGCCGCCGCACACGCAGCCAATATCCTCATCCCATGCGCGGTTCGGATGATTTTCACAGACCCAACCCACACCTAGACATACTGGGCAGCTAGGATTTGTCATTCCTCGATAGCCCTTTGAACGAGCTGGCGCGCAGCAAACCCTCCGAGGTGATGTCTCGATATTCAACATCGGCAAAGAACTTCGGTTCGACCCAGGTGGCCTTCGGTTTCCTGACAGGCTTGGTGAGTTTGGACTTTGGGCTCACCACAGTGTCGAGCTGCTTGCGTATCCGGCTCGAGGTCGTCCGATTCCAGCCGGTGCCAACCTTCCCCATGTAACGCAACTCTTTGCCTTCCTGCTTCCCGAGATAGAGAGCAGCGACGCCCGAGGGGTCTTTGATGAAGCCAACGACGGGAAACTTCTCACGCTGGATGGCCTTCACCTTTACCCAGGCTTCACCGCGTTCGGATTTGTAGGGGGAGTCTGCGCGTTTCGAGATGATGCCTTCAAAGTTCAGTTTGCTGGCGTGCTTGAACAGGACCTGTCCATCCCCGGTGAGGTGTTCGGAGTAGATAACCGGCAGATCGATGTCGTTTTCACCAAGGAGGTCGGATAAAGCCTGCTTTCGCTGGAGCTGGGACAGCTTTCGGAGATCTCCGTCGCGCCATAGAAGATCGAACGCGTAGTAGACCAGCCTGCCTTGTCGGCCGGCGGCAAGTTCGGCTTGAAGCTCGGAGAAGTTCGTGCGGCCTTCGTGAACAACCACCACTTCGCCGTCGATGATGGCTTGGCCTGGAATATCGAATGCGCCAGCAATGGTGGAGAAACGCTTCGTCCAATCCAGGCCGTTGCGGGTGTAGGCCTTCTTACGTCCGCCGTTGATGTGAATCTGGATGCGGTAGCCGTCGTACTTGATTTCGTGAAGCCACTGCTCGCCTTTAGGGGCTTTTGACCTGAGAGTCGCAAGCTGAGGTTTAATGAACCCCGGCATCTCCGCTGAACGCTTCACAACATAACTCGCATTAATGAAACTTGAGACTAACGACCTAGCTTTATCAAAAGCTACTTTCCCTGTCGGGAAATTCTACACCTTCGCTTTTCTTTTACCGAGGTTCAGATGATTACTGAGGACGAATTCATCAAGGGGCGCGTGGAGCACATACGCGAATTGGCGGCCAACACCGACCCCTTCATCAAACGCCGGTTACTCGACCTCGCCAATAGCTACGAGCGAAGGCTCAGCCAGCCCCAGCGTGCCAAGCCAATGAGCATAGGAGCGCCTCCCCCAACACCTCGCGACGAACGCGGTTAGGAAGGTCGTGTTATCGGGTGTCTCGACGAATATCCGAGCCCGCGATAGATCATCTAACGCCCTCCCCGAAACTCATAAGCAGTTCTAAGTTCGCCTGAACGGAACTCCGAACACATGCCGAGCGTTCCTAGCGTCCACTGAGGAGGATTAACGGATGGCGAAGAAAGCCAGGAAGCTCACGACGTTCGGCCGCAACCAGGACCGAACGCGCGTCGCAGGCGGCCAGGATTACGAGGTTCGATATACGGCGAAGAAGACGAAGAAGTCTGCTTCCGCTGTTAAGAAGGCGGTCAAGAAAGTCGGCAACAGCCGCAAGAAGGTTACGAAGGCGCTCAAACGCGGCCGTCGCTGATAAGTAAAAGCCGGAGGCGCACGCGCTCTCCGGCTCAACTGTCTGCCGTTTCATTGTTGCGAACCTTCTTGCTTTTAATGCGGCAGTCACACCATCGTCGGATATAGCGCGCAGTCCTCAGTAAAAAATCTTCGCGTATTAGGATGATGGACTCTCCAACCATTCCGTCCGGGACCAGGACGTCGATTGCGATAGCGCCCAACGCATCCCTGTGCGCGGCGCTTCGCCGATTAGCGTCCGGCACGCTTGGCGGCGACCATATCAAGGAGGCGTCGATTCCCTTCGGAGTTCGAGACCGTTGCAATCGAACAAAACATTGGCCTCAGCGCCCTCGTCAGACGCTGGGCCTTGCCGGCTTTCCATCCTGCCATCGTTGCTGAGAGACAAGCGTACGGCGAGAACAAGACAGCCAATCGCGTTTGTTCAGTCCGCTCGTTACCTCAAGCCGCCAGCATAAAGTTGGCGCTCGCGGCGAACGTCGTCCGCTCCATAAGGCCTTGCGGACGGGTCGAAGCTGTTCCAGCCATCTTTTTGCCAAGCTGCCCGACGATCGGTCAGGTTGACCGAGGACTGGTTGAGGATTGCTTCGTAGCGCGCGCGGTCGGCGTCAGGTACCCTTGCCGAAACCAGCGTACCGCCGCGCCGAATGCCTTCGGCATAAAGCGGAGCTTCTTCCTCAGACACCCCAGCCTGGGTCAGAGCCCCCACGACTCCGCCCGTCGCAGCTCCCGCGGCCGCACCCAGCGCGGTAGAGGCGAGCCAACCCGCGGCGACGACGGGACCGAGGCCTGGAATGGCCATCAATCCGAGCCCAGCCAGCAGGCCCGCGGCGCCGCCAAGGCCCGCGCCGACACCGGCACCAGTCGCCGCTCCTTCCGCACGATCATCGGTCCCGTCGCGGTCTCGATCGATCTTCCTGTCCGAATTGTACCAGTTGTCCGAATTGTTGGCGACGATGCTGAGGTCGGAATGCGGCACTCCGGCTGCTTCGAGGCTTGAAACGGCGCGTTGTGCGTCAGAGTAGTTGTCGTAGAGCCGCGAAATCGTAACGGTCATAATTCAAATCCTGTGCTCACTTCGCTGCGTTGACGTTGCCTTGGAAATCGAGGCTGACATCGGTGGTCGAGCCGCCCTTGCTCGCTTTGCCGCGCCAAACACCATTGTCGTCCTTCCTCAGCGAAGTGACGTTGGTGTAACCGGCTTCCTCGATTCTCGATCTGGCTTGGCCCTCGGTGAAACTGTTCGCCCCGGCGACAGGTCGATTGGAGTTGTTCTGGTCAGAGCTGTTGACGGCGTTGTTGTTCGGCCGATCGGCTGCCGGGGGATTTTGCGCCAGGGCCGGGCCCGCAATAAGCAAAGTTGCTGAGATCAATGAATAGTACGCGCGTTTCATCTTGTCCTCCAGTTGATCGCGGACTTCGACAACCGAAGAACTGGCGAGGAGTTCCTATCTTTCCCTTTTCGGCAGATGAGCGAAACTGAGAGCGGCTCGATCTCCGGGAAGCGCCGTGATCGGACTTTCTTCGGTTATTTGCGGTAGTGCAAACGACCGGAATGCCTCATCACCTTTGCGCACCGGCGAGCGCGTTGGTCATTAAACACGAGGAACTCGCCATGCAAATCAGCTGGAGCGACGTCTTCTTACCCAACCTCGGGATCGCCGAAATAATTGTGCGCGGCACTCTCATGTACCTCGGCCTTTTCTTCGTTCTGCGCTTTATGGCCCGCCGCCAAGCTGGCCATTTTGGGCCAGCAGATCTCTTGGTGATCGTGCTGATTGCCGACGCAGCTCAGAACGGCTTGGGAAAGGAATACCAATCCGTCACCGAAGGTCTTGTGTTGGTCGCGACCATCGTAACTTGGGAATATGTCATCGATTGGCTGACGTATAGGTATGCTGTCTTGCGCCCGATATTGAGGCCACCGTCTCTTACTGTGATAAAGGATGGGCGTATCGTCGATGAGGCAATGCGAAAAGAACTGCTCTTGACGGAAGAGCTTCTATCTCAGCTTCGCCAGCATCAAATCGAAAAGGTAGAAGACGTAAAGCTCGCTCGCTTGGAAGGCGATGGCCAATTCAGCGCTATCCGATATGATTAACGTGTCTGGGAGGCGAGGTTATCGACACCGCTGAGCTGAGCGGTTCCCATTTGATGGCGCCTCGGCATCCGAAATGCGCAGCAACTCCTCCATACGCTGACGATTGAAGTCAACGGAGGAGACTATGACCTACAATGGCGATGTTCGGCGAACCGAACTAGGTCGCTGGAGCGTGGCAGCTACCCTCGGGCTTTTGGCCATAGCTTATGTCTGGCGTCGCCTTGGGGAGAGGTTTCCATCGCGGAAAATTGGGTTTGCCATCTTGGTTCTCCGGTGATTTGGGTTGATGACTCGCCCGAGTCTCCTTGCCGGGAAACGCCATGTGGTGAAACCGTTCCAGAGCCCCACACTCTTTTCTGTCGTCCTCATCCTCAGCCCTCGATGTCACTTAGGAACGGGCAGCTACATGTCCCGGTTATGCCGAAGTCAGGCCTGCTCGCCTGCAACTTCGATTGTGATCACTTCGTGAGGCTTAGCGCATGAGTTCCGCTCTAATCGTGTTCCTCATCGTTGTGGGCATTCTTCTTATGCTGGCAATCGGGAATATCGTGTTCTCATTCCTGGCTGAACGGAAGAATCCCCCAATAGGAAGCTTCATCGATTGCGAGGGCGTGCGACTTCATTACCTCCAGCAAGGCGATCCATTAGCGCCCAGCGTCGTCCTGTTCCACGGCAACGGCTCCTTGATTCAGGATTTTATCATTAGCGGACTTGTGGATCGTCTTGCTCGCCGCAATCGTGTTCTGTGTTTTGATCGGCCAGGCTTCGGATACAGCCAACGCCCCCGCGATTGCATCTGGACTGCCACGTCGCAAGCGGCTCTATTCGCGAAAGCTTTAGATCATCTCGCTGTGCGCGATCCTGTGGTGTTGGGTCATTCCTGGGGCGCACTGGTCGCTCTCGCCCTCGGGTTGCAGGATAACTTCTCCGTCCGAGGCCTCGTGGTCGCCTCCGGCTATTATTTTCCGACGTCTCGTTGGGACTTTTGGATGATGTCAGGTCCAGCTATACCGGGGCTCGGGGATATGATGCGCTATACGTTCGCACCAGTTATCTCATGGGCCATTCTGCCTGCCTTGCTTCGCAAGATATTTGCACCCCGCTCCATTCCCGGACGCTTCAAGGAGAACTTTCCCGCCTCCCTGACGCTCCGGCCGAAGCAACTGAAAGCGGCCGCGGAGGAAAGTGCGCTCCTCATCCCGGAAGCGAAGAGACTGCAATCTCGCTATTCAGACATTCGGTGCCCAGTCCATATTTTCCATGGAACAGGAGACCGTCTTATTGAGTCTGAGCAGGCGAGACGGCTTCACAAAGTCCTCGGCCGCGCCAACCTATACCTCGTGAATGATGCCGGACACATGGTCACTTATGCCGACGGTGGTAACATCGCGCAGGTCGTTGACAGCCTAAATGTGCCCGAAGGGCCACTGAGGACGGTCTCGTCGCGGGATGGAGGTAGCAACCGTTAAACGCAAACGCTGGCAAACGAGCGACGCCCGCAATTTCGATTCACGTTACTACGGCCGCTCCTCGAGTAATCGTTGCGCTGAGGCGGTGTCAACGCTTGCGGATAAAACGAGCAGTGCGGTAATGACCGAAGCCACAATCGGAGGGCGCTGCACAGCAAAACGTGCAGATTGTCGCGTCGATGCATGGGACGATGTTGGCTGGCGAGCACAGCCTCACTCCATGATCCAGAATGCAAATCTGTTCGTGATCGACGTCCTCGGCGTTTGGCGTTGGCTTTCTAGGGCTGAGAAGGCACCTGCTGAGTTTCGCCTCCCCAGATCGCAGCCCATCCGCTCGAAGATATCCAGGTACTTATCCTTGCTAGTTCTCCCGCGGCGAGCCCGTCCGCCACCGGCAGCTGGCCCAGCTTCGAGTGCTCCGCCGTAGGAACGGAATGGCTCCAAACTGCTTGTCCATGCGAGATTTCTCGATTGCACTGGAATTAACACATGAAAGCTTTGGTCTACCATGGTCGCGGAGACGTCCGCTGCGAAGCCGTTCCTGATCCTATGATTGAAGAAGGCCGCGACGCCATTATCAAGGTGACGGCTTGCGCGATATGCGGATCCGATCTCCATCTCATCGGCGGCTTCGTGCCGGAGATGAAGAGCGGCGACCTCTTGGGCCACGAATGCATGGGCGAAGTGGTCGAGGTAGGGTGTGACAATAAGCGGCTGAAGATTGGCGACCGGGTAGTCATCCCGTTCTGCCTCGCTTGCGGCGAATGCCGCATGTGCAAGATGGAGCTCTATTCCTGCTGCGAGAAGTCGAACCGAAACGGCGCGGACCAGGCAAAATCACTTGGCTATCCGGTCGCCGGCGCGCTCGGCTATTCGCACATGACCGGCGGCTATGCGGGGGGCCAGGCGGAATACGTGCGGGTGCCCTTCGCGGATTTTGGCGCTTTCGTTGTTCCGCAGGACTTCTCTGACGAACAGGTGCTCTTCCTCTCAGATATTTTTCCGACGGGCTACATGGCGGCGGAAAATTGCGACATCAAGAAGGGTCAGACCGTTGCGGTCTGGGGCTGTGGTCCTGTTGGTCTGTTTTCGATCATGTCCGCCTTCGTGCTCGGAGCTGAACGCGTCATCGCCATTGATACGGTGAAGGAACGCATAGAATTAGCGCGCAGGCTCGGCGCGGAAGTGATCGACTACAAGGATGGCAATGTGCACGAACAGATCCTTGGGCTCACAAAGGGACAAGGTCCGGATGCGGTTATTGAAGCTGTTGGCATGGAAAGCTTGGGCTCCGAAACGGCAATGCAAGCAGTGGCCTCTGCCGTTCAGTCCACGATCTCGGCTACCGATCGCCCGTATGCGTTGAATCAGGCGATCATGTCGTGCCGGCCCGGTGGGGTCGTCTCTGTTCCCGGCGTCTATATCGGCTCGGCCGTCGCTACAGCCATGGGCGCTTTCATGAACAAAGGGCTGACGATGAAAACCGGTCAAACCCATGTGCACAGGTACCTCAAGAAGCTCATGCGGCTGATAGAGGAAGGCAAGGTCGATCCGACTCTGATCATCAGCCATCGCACCGCCAATCTCGAGGATGGGCCGAACCTCTACGAAACGTTTCAGGAAAAGAAGGATGGTTGCGTAAAGGTTGTCATGTTTCCTCATGGAAGGACGAGCGCTTCAGCGACGCGGCCCGCCGAGGCGACCGCCCCGGCCAACCCATGACCCTGCACCGCGCTAGCTGCCAAACACCGCATCGATCTCTGGAGGTGCCTGTAACTAGACGTGCTCTTGGCGAGGAGACGCGCACGGCATGACATCACTTCGTTCGACGTTTGTCGTCGCATTGCAACACGTCGTCTTCGACCCGGGGATTGTTCAGCGGAACAATCTCAAGGAACCAAGCGAATGTAGAATAGTTGCTCATCTGGGCGGGAAGCTAGGAAGAAAATGATGGCCCGTCCGTTCATGGTCGCAGCGGCATTTGCCTGTGCCTTATCTCCATCTGCATCTGCAGAGACCTGCATCGCTTCTCACTATGGCTACAGTGGCGGTCGGACCGCTTCAGGTGAGCGGATGAAACCCAGCCTGATGACTGCCGCTCATCGCACCAGGTCATTTGGCTCTCTGTCACGGTTACCTCACACGCAAGCGGCCGAAGCGTCACCGTGCGGATCAATGACCGCGGTCCATTCGTGAAAGGACGTTGCATTGACCTGTCCACCGGCGCAGCGCGCGCGCTGGTAATGGCCGGCCCTTCAAACGGTCACCCTCCGCTGAGCTTTGATTTTGACGAGTTTCAGCCGATTGAAATCGTCTGCTTTAAGGAAACGATTTCCAGAATTTCCGTAGCTGGTATAAAGGACACCCCATGCCTCGATCGATCACGATTGCTCTCGCGATAACCTTTGGCTGCTTCGCCGCCACCGCCTCCGCCGAACAATGCGCGGACAAACTCCAGCAGGACAAATCCCAGCAGAACTCGGCCGACGAGGCTCAAGTGAGGGGCCATCTTGAGGCTGGTTCGGAATGTGCTACTTCACGCGACAAGGAAGACTCCGCAAGGAAGACCGAAGATAGAGCCGCAAAGCTCAAGAGGGAGGGGAAGGTCGAAAACCACACCTCCGGACGAGCGCAGCCAAGAGAATAGAACCCGGACTGAGGAGCGTTCGATGGTCGTAGTGAAACGTGAAAGGTCAGTTCAGCTGCGGCGCTTGCGATGGGAATGTTGATGTTCAAATCTCCGGCACGAGACTTGATGGACCAGAAATTGACCGGAGAAGGTTGTCGTCCTCTTCCGACCACGTTTAGACGGCTCGGTGCGGATACGGCGGCTTCCGCATACCACTCAAATGGAAAATAATCCCTCGTCTCTCCGGCGGCCGCGGTGGCCATGTACTTCGAATAGAATTCTGCGACCCGCGCGCGCCAGGGGCCTCAGCGATTGACCTCAGGGGTCGCGGGGCCCTTTAATTACTAGATGGCACTCACTGGGGCCAATCCTTGAAGAGCGTGATCCCGATCATGATCAGCGAGCCGATTGCGACCGCGGCAGGAAAGACAAATGGCAACTCTTCCAGTTTGCCGACAACGACCGCCCGAAAGCGAAAAGCTCTCTTTACATGCGCGAAACGATAACCTGCCACACCCATCGGATCGTCTCCGTTGGCCCCCAGCGCGGCGATCTCATTTTTCCCGATTGACGATGCCAGGCCATATGCCAGTTCGGGTGTTCCATAGATCAAAGTGAAGGAATCCTTGTTTGGATGGCTAACCTACAATTGCACTGACGGGCGCTCGCGATCGTCCCCCGCGGCCGATCATGATCGCCCCGACGATCAATCACCTCCTTATTGGGGCGGCTCATCGAACCATGACAGGGACCGGCAGATGGCGCACCGGACCAGCCGATGGTTTTTGCCGTTGAGGGTTTCGAGTGCGGGCGTGTACCCGGCGATGCAACCGCATTTGCTGCATGCCTGTCGTCGTTGCGCCGGCTGGCGTGGTTGGCCAGCGACGCGGGTAGTTCTCTTTGAATGCATGAAGCGCCATCCCGCCACACCCATCGGACATCTCCGTTTTTGCCCCAGCGGCGGTCTAATTGTTTACCCGTGAGGCGATGCGCGGCCATACACCAGTTCGGGTATGGCATGGATCAAGGTGAAGGAACCCTTGCCTGTTGGCTGACCTTACCCGCCGCCGCGATGTCGACCGCGCCGACTGCTGGCACATCTGTTGCGGTGCCGTCGCGTCGGCACCCTCGCGCGCTGCGTCCCCCAATGCCACCGGACTCCCACTGCGCTTCAATGTGTCTTATGACAGAGCAACGTCGTAATATGCGCGTAGCCTGCCGGAATGCTGAAGACGTATTTTCTCGATGTGAAAGCCGGCGAGCACACGCTCAATCGCTTTAATGTGCGCTTTGCCCATGACGGTGAAGCCGTTCAGCACAGCAAGGAACTTGCGGCGATGTTGAGGCACAGACATTTTAACAGTCAGCCGGGTTTGGTGATCGTGGTGCTCGATCGGTCGAGCGGGAAGATTCACGAGGAAATGGTCTACCCCGACGCAAGCCCGCACTCTGACGGATAGCCCGCAAGATCACTGGGCATTGACCCGCCGCGCAAGAATGCTACGCGTCTTGAACGCCTTGTCGCTCAAGCCCCGCGCCAGACGTGCAGCACCGCCTCGCGGAAGCCGCCGACGAAATGATCCGATACGTCGCGGGGCAAGATGCGGCTGATTTCGTCAAACGACCCTCTCGCCAGTGCAGCAAGATCATGGGGCGAAGCATGTTCGGCCCAGCGCCGTCCTGCCTCCAAGCCACGTTCGCGCTCTGCGTCCATCGCATTATCCCAGACGGCTTGGGGCCCCGGCGCAGATGTGAGAGGAGGGCTGCGCCGGGACCGCACGCGCCGCCGGTGTGTCGCAGGGGGTGGAAGTGGCAGACGTGCACCTTAAGTAAAACACAACCACAACGATTTTGACAGTGCAGTTTGTGCCAAGCTGTTTCTTTCAGGGAAACTGGAACTGGTGGGCTAGTCTTCAAGCGGCAGCAGCGAGGCTTGTGTCTACAATTGCACCGACGGCGCCCGCGTGGCTGCTGTACACTCCACACGTCCTGCGCTGCCTTCCCATCGAACTCCTCACGCGCAGGGTGCTTCCGACGAGGGCTGACTCCGCGGCGCTTGCAAACCCGCAGCGGGCCAAGCCCTCTCGGGGCGCAGGCCGACCCACGCTAGACGTTGCGGCGATGAAGAGGCTGCCAGCTGAGGCGGCTTTATTTCGCGCTACTCTTGCGTTCAAGCATGACCATTTCGACCTGATCCGCTAAAACGGTGAGATGACTGGCGAGGCGGTCGAACATGTCGCGCTTGGCCTTGTCGGTTGCAAGTTCGCGGATCATTGCGCACTCCGCTGCGTCCTTCCGCAGCTTTTCGATTTGGGCTTGGTAGTCCTTCATCGCGCCTGTCCCCGGCTCGCGGCCCGCCAGTCACCAACATCCGCAACACGTCATCGCCGCACTGGCGAGGCTGGCTGAAGCCGGAGCACCGCTGCCTCGTCCCCGCCAACAGCTTCGCGGAATAGGCCTGAGACGAACCCGGCGACGAAGAAGAAGGACGTGGTGTGGTTTGCGCTCAATGACAGCCGACCGCTGTTTGCCTTCGCCGGCATCTGGACCACATTCAATGGTGATCGCGGCACCAAGTCCAAACCTATTCCGGGACCGCATCTCGTCTATGGTTTCCTGACGACCGCGCCGAACGCCATCGTCGAGCCGATCCACCCGAAGGCGATGCCGGTGATCCTGACGACCGAGGAAGAGCGCGACGTTTGGATGCGCGCGCCCTGGGACGAAGCGAAGGCGTTGCAGCGACCATTGCCCCGACGACGTGTTGAAGATCGTGATGCGCGGCGGGGAGAAAGAAGATAAGATGGCTGGTGCATAAAATTTTGAATCAATTGGCGAGGCGGAGGCATCAATGAGATTGTTGGTTTGCGCGATTTTTGGAGTGGCTCTGTTTTTGACTGGAACGGCCCAAGGTCAGCAAGGTGTTCCGGACAAGATGGGGGGAACCGGTTATGCAAAACAGGTTGGGAAATCTTGCTCGGTGTACGCGAATGCATGTCTGAAGAACAATCCCAGTGCGTCAGGCAAATGTCAGTCTGCCCGTGTTCGATGCATGGAAACTGGCACCTTTGTCGGGCCACAAGGAGCGTCGTTCTCGGGCCTGGCCAAGAACTAGCCCCCGACACTGACCCAGGCCGGCACCGGCCCTAGACGCCCTGCCTTGCAGCGATGACATGGGATGGTGACGCTGCCATCCGTGTTCTTCTTGATCTTGTCGATGTCGAAGTACGACAGCATGTTCGGTTCGACTTGCTGTCGACAAACGAACAGGTGGGGCGGTCGTCCGAGCTTCATGAGGTCGAACGCTGGTCCTTGTGTGCCGGCAATCAAATGTTTGCTGATTGATGAAATTGATCGAGCGATCAGGAGTGCTTATGAAAGATGCGCATTGCTTCAGCATGCGTGCGCAATGAACGAGCCAATGATTAAAGACGCACCCGATTCTGTTGCACCGTCATAGTTTCGCCGCGACCGCCACTGATGGCGATGCGGTCCGTATGAGCGTAGCCGAGCTGAACTCGCAATCGAGATACCATCCAGCGCGATCAGCCTATTGGAGTCCTCGGACGAGACTGATGATACGAAGAGGAGTCCATTTTGAAGGTTTTCAAGCGGGTGGCTGGTGGGGCGCTGTTGGTGGCCGTTTTGGGAATTGGTGCCGCTGCGCAGGACGCAACGATTATCGGCGAGGTCAAGAAGATCGACGAGAGCAGCGGCAGCATTACGCTGAAACAGGGTCCTGCTCCGAGCCTTGGCTTCAAGGAAGACATGACCCTGATCTATGACGTCAGGGATCGCGCGATGCTCAAGCAGGTCAAGGTCGGCGACACCGTCAAGTTCGAGGCAGAGAGCGGCGACGGCGGCTTCACGATCACGCGGATCCAGAAAGGCAGGTAGCCTGCGATGGAGTGGCAACCTTCTCGTGCCATTCAAGGGTCTGATCTTCTTCGCTGTGCCGGAAGCGGACATCGCCTGAAGGCGACTATTTTCTCGCCTATAAAAAGCGCTCGGACCGTACCAAGAGATTAGACACCGCGGCGGGATGCCACCTGCCACCTCGCGCAGACTTAATTGCTCGGCGGTTTAGTGCTTCCGCCATCGCTCGCAGCGTCGTGGCGCCTTCAGCTTGTATGGCCCGAACGACGGGGGCCAGTTGCTCAGCGAACGCGTCCGCACTCTCGATCAACGCGGCTCGACCAGAACAGCCCATTTTGGCATAGAATACGGAGATTGCCGGGATTGCAGTTCAAGTATTCCGCCTAAGTTGCACACCAACCGAAAAGGGACTCCGCGTTCAGCGGAGCCTTTTTTGTTGAGTAGCGATCGCGTCAGCTAGCAGGTCCCCTGCGTATCACGAACGGCTTGCAACTAAACGAGGCGGCATGACTGACCGATCAGTATATGGCTACACAATCAAATCATGAACCGCATGGTTATTGGCGTGCCCTGAGTGATCGTGCTGCGCTGAAAGATCAATAGCGTCAGCATCCTGGACTGGCACCGGTCCTTTGTGTCCGACAGCATGCTGACCATCTCCATGTGCTTTCCCGCTTCCATGGCCCAGCTGCTGTACGTGGAGAACGTCTGAAGAAGCATTGTCGGCGCCATTTTTGAAATGAAAGCAATCGCCGAGTTCGGTGCCAACTGCTGATTTGGCCTGACCGGCGCCATCGGAGGAAGCCGCGTCCTTTCCTGCAGACGCGGTGGCCCCTGTCGATAAGCTCATCCACCAGCCAAGCGACCACCCGCTCCGTGCCGCCATAAAGTTTCGGAGGGACGCTTTCGGCCAGGGGAGCAAGCTGGGCAACGCGCATGCAGCTATCCGATCATCCCAAATGCCGTTCGCATGGCGAACACGAGAGCCGCGGACAGGAGGTAAGAAATCGCGAGGAGCGTCCTATCAGGTCCAGCGCTGGCGGCAACAATCCGCTCGAGCAACCCTTCCAGCCGTCTCAACGTTCGTCCCCCGAAAGTCGCGCGAGGTAAGCCAATCCGAAGTTTGCAAGCTCTTGGACGTCACCTTCGCGCGCTTCCGGCCTCCTGGACAGATGACGCTCAAGCAGACAACGACGGTTGTCCGCGGCATCGATGCCATCATTGGTGGCCCGGAAGACGGACCAAGCGGTATCGACCGCATTTCGTAGGGAATCGTCGCCGGCCATCTCGAACTCCGGGTCACGGAAAGATGTGTTGTGATGTCAAACTCGGCTCCGTGACGAAGGTTTCCGCTTTTTCCCGAAACGATACCGAACGGCGTAGTCAGTTAGTCGAATAGTCCACCGAAGCTTTCAAGAGCACGACGAAGGGGGACGGTGACCGGCTGCAAAAGCATGCAGCCCCTCCTATGCAGCGCTCAGCGAGATAAGAATGCACGCATACAGAACCGCCATACTCAGTCCAACCATTCTAGCTTCGTACCGTCCGTCCATTCGGTCCACTTCCAATTGGCTTTCCAGCGAAGAAAAACTCAGACAGTAGTTTTACGTTCCTTTCGGGAACAAGTGGCAATTCTGCAGGTTCTCCAAAACGACAGGCAGCAACGGCCTGACACTATCGGAGGAGGATAGAATGAAGCTGAAGACACTTATCGTCGCCGCAGCCATGGCTGCAGTCGCCGCACCTGCGTTCGCGCAATCGTTCTACGTGGTGCAGGACGTCAAGACCAAGAAGTGCACCGTCACCGAAACGAAGCCGACTTCGACCGATGTGACCGTCGTCAGTGGCGACTCGGTCTACAAGACCAGGGCTGAAGCCGAAACCGGCATGAAAACCGTCAAGGTCTGCACTACTAACTGAAGAACCGATACGCGATTCTGCTTTTTGCGTATATAACCCGTATTGGAATGTCGGGTTCTTGGCGTGACACCTAAACACAGGTCAGGGTCATCCCGCCTACCCGCAAGGGCCCTGCCGGGCAATCCCGGTAGGGCCTTTTGCTACGTCAAAAGAGAGTGCGCGTCAGGAGAGCCAAATTCCCGACCATAAAAAGCCTTCAGCTCTGGAGAGCAGGTTAGCGATAGAGGAAGGATACCATGCTCCTCCGCGAGGGGACTTGATGCCTCGTCGATTGAATGCCTGAGCGATCGACCTGAGGGTCGTAGCCCCCTCCGAGCGGACCGCACGCAGAAGCGGCGCAAGTGTGATAGCCAGGTCATCGGCACTTTCGATTAGGGCGACCCTGCCGATAGAACCCCCTTCCGCCAGATTGCATGGATTACCCAGCACGGCCCCCGCAGCTCGTTTTGCCGCCAATGCAGCCTTGGTGCGCTCAGATATCAGCCGCCGCTCCTTCTCAGCCAGAGCCGCATAAAGATGCCGCATGAACGGGTCGGCATCCCTCCCAGTTCGGCGACCATGAACGGCACGCGCTGGGCCATCAGGCCCGCCACAAAGGCTACGTCGCGCGATAACCGATCAAGCTTGGCAACAACTACGCTGCACTTCGAAGCCTTCGCAGCGGCCAACGCTGCGGCCAACTGAGGGCGCCTGTCGAGGGCGTCACTCCTGTGCGGCCTCTTCCTGTTGCGGCGCGGGTTCGGGCGCAGGATCTGCTGCTTCCCATTCGCGCCGCCACGTCACGCCAATGCGGCCGTCGTCGAACTTCGTGCTCGACACGATGTCGAGCCCGTCGCTGCCGCCGAGCCGCTGCGCCGCTTCGTTGCGGCTGCCGTAGACCGCGCGCAAAGTGTTTTCCGTTCCGCCCTCGCCGGCTTCGATCGTGACGTAGGTTGTGGCTGATTGCTTCATATTTTCCCCCGATCAGGCGACTTCGAGCGTGCCCGCCGCGTTGATCCCGTTCGTGGTGGCGGCCGCAGCGGACGCTACTACCTGCAACGACAGCAAATCGCCCGCCACGACCGAAACGGTGTGCGTGAGATCCGAGGCGCTGATGGCCGCCCCGGTGATCGTGGCGGTAATGCCTGTCGCCACGCCGTTCTTGCGCAGCGTGATCGTCAGCGTCTGCGCGCCGCCCGGCGCGACGGCCGTTGCGAAGTAGAAGTTCTTCAGCGTCCCGGCTTGCGAGATCGGGAACTGAACGGTGTTTTCTGCGGTTGCTGCCGCGGCATGGCCGACGTAGCGGGTATCGCCGCCGTTGATGTTGAAGTTGGTGCTCGAAAAATGTACCGGCGACGGCAGCCCGACAGCCGTCCACGTATCTGTGGCGGTTCGCTTAATCCACCCGGCGCTGTTCAGCGCCTCGATCGCAGCGAGATCGTTCGTTAGCGCTAGCGTCGGATCGCCGCCAACGCCACCACCGTTTGTCACACCGATGCCGTTCGCCGGCCCCGTCAGCGTGCGGAACGCATAGGTGCTCGCGGCTGTGCGGGCCAAAATGCCGCTAGACGAGAAAGCCGTGAGCTTGTCGAGCATCGCGCCGCCAGGCGCACCGCCATCAACGAAGTTAGTGCCGTTACCGACGATGAAGTGATTGAGTGCGGCCGCACCCGCGATCTGGAAGCCTGTCGTGACATTCCACACGCCGGACGGGCTCAAACCGGCTGCGAAACTGTAACCGCCCCCGTTTACTTGGTAGTACCATTCAAGGAAGCCAGTCGGGCTCGCCGCGCCCTGCACAATCCGAACGTAAGCCGCAAAGTCGACCGTCTGAGACGATCCGCCGCTGTTGGTCGCCCAACCCGTACCACTCCAACGCGTTCGCGGCGAATATTGCTGAGCGCCGGGCGCCGCCGGCGTGGTGTTCTCGACAACGGCGCCGTCGACAGCCGCGGCGCCGATGCCGTCACGGGTGAACTGCCCGGTCTTGCCGACGAACGCTCCCTGCCATTTGACGCGGTTCGAAACCGTTGTGCGGATATCGATGTTCGAACTGTCGCTGACGAGCAGCGTCGAATTGATGCCCTCCGCGGCCGAGCCGGTGATCCTAACGCCGCGGCTGTTCGCAGTGCCGGTAAACGGCGCGCCGTTGTTCTCCGAATAGTAGCCGGGCGCTTCAAAATACTCGCAGTGATCGATGCGCACCGCGGCACCGCCGTGGTTCTGCGACAGCAAACCTGGCGCATAGACGTTCGCGTAATCGAACCACGCACCATCGCCGCTCGACAGCGAGTTCGCCTTGCAGTCGATAAGCGACATTGACTGGATGTTGTACGAACCGTCTCCGTCGTTGCCGTTGAACGAATAGTCGGTGATCGCGTTGCCGCTGAACGTCAGCCGCGCAAAGACGGCCTCGATAACGCCCCACGAAGGCGTCACGCCAGCGCCAGGGCAGTTGCCCTGCACGCACAGACCGCCCGTCTCGCCGGTCGCATTCGAGATCGTCAAGTCGCGGACGATCGGCATCCCGCCGGACGATGTCGCGCCGAAGCCGTGGATCTTGAGCGCATTCCCGCATAGCGAATTGGCATTCAGCCGCAGATTGGCGATCTCGAAGCCGAGCACGGCGCCGAGCGCTGGCGGATTGACGAGCTTGATAAGCCCTTCCGGAGAGGCGTTGCTGCCGAACGACCGGATGACACACTGAGTTTGACCGCCGGAGGGGCCGAGCAGGAACTGCGGCAGCGGGCAGACGGTGTACGGATAGAGGAAGGTCGCTGTCGACGCGAGATCCTGCGCGTGGCTGACGCGATACGTGCCGCTGCCGCCTTCCGTGCCCGTCAGTTGCTCGATCAGCGTCGTGCCGTTCACGGCGCCGACGATCGCAGAAGGCAAATAGACCTTGCCCGACGTAACGGTGACGACTGCGGTGTCGTCTGAGATCGAAACCGTGACCTCCGGCGACGTCACGGTCATGTCGACCGGCCCGACCGTCTGTGGCGACCCGTCGACGGTATACTGGCCGATGCCGCCCGCCGCCTTCCCGATGTCCGCAACGATCTTGCAGGCCGTCACCCCGACGCCGGTAATGGTCTGGCCGCGCGCCAGCGGAATCGTCGGCGTATTCGGCACCGTCAACGTGTTGCCGGAGATCGACGCGCCGTGCGCGATACCGCTCGTCCGATACTGATCGCCGAATTGCATTGGCGTGACCGAATACGCCGGGCCGGAAAGGAAGCGCAGGCCGTAACGGTTGGCGGCCGCGTATTCGGCCGCTGCTGCGATCGCAACCGTGTCGTTGCTCGTGCCGTTGCGCGTCGCATTGAACGGTGACTGGTCGGGCGTCGCGCCGAGCGTATTGTTGTTCTGCGCCGCAATCGCCAGCATCGTGCCGAGCGCGGTCATGTAGCGCTCGTTGTCGATACCCGTGACCGCATCCTCTTCGGTCGCCTTGATGGCGTTGTCCGGCGCGACGACGAGCCGGCCGTCCGAACGGATTGCGCCCTTGATGAAGGTCGTCCATTCCGTCAGGCTCGCGCGCAAACCGGCGAGATCGTTGTCGAGCTGGGTGCCGGGAAACGAATTGTTGGCCTGGCCTTGCTGGAAGCCGGTGTAACTGTAGTCGAGCGTATAAATTACCGGATAAGCCACGCGCCGCCCCCAAGAATGCTCGCCAGCGCGTGATCGAGTGGCACCGCAGGGATCGCCGATAAGGGGCTGTTGGCTTGGAAGGTGCCACAGCTGTAGGAGAGGACATTCAGGGGAGGATCGGCCATGAGGGATCACCGCGAGCCTAACGGCTCGTTTTGTTTTTCGGGGTGATCGGTCGCGAGCCGAATAGATATCGCTAGGCAGAACGTAATCTGATTTGACTAATATTTTCTTTCGTGCGGTCTGGCGCGCAACCCGTCAGATCGGTTCGCTACGATCGTGCTCGAAGGTGACGCGATTAGGCTGTGCCGAGCGCCCACGTTTTGGCCGCTCAGAAAGGCGGCGCCCGACTGATCGCACTTGACGGGTAATGAAGTACAATAGGCTCTGGGAGTTGGAAAAATCGCTAAGCCGCCGAGAAGCAAACGTTTGTGTGGCTCCGCGATATCCGGATGTATGTCATCGAAAGTTTGGTTGACGCACAATTTTGTATGGGTGTCCGGCGACGTTTCCGCTTACACGTTCGGGCCGTACCCAGGGGGGCGGGTCGCGGACCAGCCACCAGGCGGGCGCGTCGCCGCTGGCGCCAAGCGCCGCGGATCTCAGCATATCGGGTGCGAGCTGCCGCGCGAATCATTCCGCCTTAACTGCACACTGCGCCCTGCTCGGAGGCGCAACAGCAACCAGGCATGCATGGCCAAAGCTTGCAATTATGCCGGCCGGTATGCGCGAATGATTTGCGCCCGATCGCCAGCCCACCGCGGCAGCGGCGGCGCTAAAACGACCGAATGGCATATACTATGCCATTTCAGGCGTTGATATTGCTTGCGTTCGCCGACAACTTTGGGCGCGCCTTGCGCATTTCACGCGATTTGTGCGGCGCAATCACGTCGACATGAGGCTTCCCGCAAGAAAAAGGGCGCTTGTTAAGCGCCCCTTTCATTGCCCCTCGCCGCGGTCGAACTTAGGCGCCGCGGAGTATTTCTTCACACCGCGATCGAACCAGCCCGCTTTCCGTATGTTTGTGATGCACCAGTATTTCGTCCAAGCATTCGAGCACGTCTTCAAATCGGGACTCGGCGCGAGCTGCCCTAAGGTCGATCTCGATTGCGTCAACGAGGTTGAGAGCGCGGCGATCAATGTTGATCATCTGTAGCTTCCTTTCTGTGTCGCGTTCTAGGCGACAAAATATAACCCGGGGCTAGAAACACCAGCTACAGTTGGTCCTCGCACGTCTTTAGGCATTTGCCCTGGACATTCACGCCGAGACCCCGGATCAAAGGTTTGCGTTCCTGTTGCACGGGGTTTCTAGTCCCGCGCAAAGACGATACGGGGCGCTATTTGTGTATGTCAACGCACAGGTTGTAATGCGCGACATGATACAACTTTGGCTTTGACAGCGCTCATTCAACGTCGTTTCATGCGCGGCAGACGTTGAGTCCCGAGGGCAAATTATGCTGCAAAAGGTTTTGCTTGAGAGCGAAGCGGCTGAACTGTTGCGACGCGCGCCGTCGTACATCAAACGCATGCGGCTCGAGCGTCGGTTATCGTATTACAAGGGCCGGCCGGTGACGATCTCCGAAAAAGATCTGCAAATATTTGTTGCCAGCGCCAAGGTCAGGCGCTTCCGGCTGCCGCAAGTCGAGATCAAACGCAACGTAGAGCCCACGAGACCAACTCCTCAGTTTTACTATGCACCGGAGAATGCGGCAGTCCGCCCCTTCAAGCTTCTCACAATCAAGGAAGCTGCCGAAAAATTTGAACGCAAACCGCGCGCGATCCGATACCTTTGCATGGCTGGGCACATTCCTTACATCCTGGGCCGGCCGCCGTTGATCGACGAAAGCGACCTAGCATCTTACCTAGAAGCGCGTCGCAAGGCTCGAGAGAAGTTTACGCCCCCGCCAGCCGATACACCGGAAGGCCGCGCTTTCATCGAAGCCCGGGCGCGGAAGAAGATCCGTCTGAGACGACTGAGGCAATCCATGGCTGGAATTATGCGCGACATCGCGGCCCGGAAGGCGGCTGGAACGTACAAGCCTGGGGGCTTGTCCAAGCGCAAGCCACGCAAGAAATGAGTTTCTAAAAGGCGTGGCAAATTTTCTATTATTGAAGAAATTTTCCATGAGAACTTTGATCTGCCTTGCCCTTATAGCTTGCTTCGTAGCTTGGCTGAATTTTCCTCTCTACTATTTTGTTTGGGGCCCGACGTACGCGAGGCTTCCCCAACACATTCGAATGTCGGCCTCATTCAGCAAGCCAGAGTGCGAATCGCTGGCACAGGATTTTCATCGAGTGGCCCCGAACAGCGGGGTGTTCTGCGAGCGCGTTCCTAGATGGAAGCATTTGTGGAATCTCGCGTTGAACGTCACGTACCAACTTACCGAATTGATGGAACCCAGTAGGCGCTAATCGAAAATGTTTCGTTCGGCCGGCAACATATCGGTTTCCCCTCCTCGTTCTGCGTTCGCCAAGGCGGATTTGGCCTTTTCGTAAGCACGCGACAGTTCTGCGGGTGTCATTTGAGCGAGATCTTTCTCACCGGCAGGATCGTGATTCACGAAAAAGCCCGCAGCGCGAAGCAGCGAGTTCACCGCTGACGCTTTCGCCGCGGCAGGCGCTTTAGGATCGTCGCAAAGCTTCATTGCGGTTTTAACCGCTTTTGCCGCGCCCGTTGTTCGCAAACGATGCAGAAGCTCTTCACGGATGTCCAGTTCGTTCATCCCGTCGAATTCGTCGTTTTCGTCTTCGTCGTCGATCATCCAAATACCCCTTTGTCGGCCTCGATTCGGGCTTCCAACTCGGCAAGCCTTGCCCTGGCAATGCTCAACGCGTCGCGGATCTGAAGCGTTTCAGGGTCTGTCGTCGCCTGAGAAGCCCCCTGAGCGACTAAACGGCGAAGATCCGCGTTCTGGCGCGCCCTCTCGCGTTCGGCGCTCCTCGCGGCCTTGGAAAGGCCAGAGCGATGCGTTCGGTGCCACTCGTCATACGCGGCCCGAGCTTCCGGCGACAGATTGGCCAGCCTTGCAGCCCGCTTCGCCGCGCGTCGTTCTAGGTCGCGCAGCTTTCGATTGAATTTGGCCTCGTCGGCGGGATATTGAACGACATGCCATTGTCGGCCGCTCGGCGTCTTACCGCCATGTATGCCGCAGCGGCCATTTTTCATGGCGGGATTCGCACATGGCTTTCCGTCACGCTTACGCTTGGCGCCGCAGCGCGGCGCGCTCCTGAACTTGCGCAGGTTGGCTTTTGCGCTCTGGCGGGCAATCTCACGAAACGTGCCTGACTTGCGCCACTGATCGAGCTGCGAGGTTTTGCGCCGGCGCGCCATCAGCACCACCCCGCCGATAGGGGCCGATAAAGTATGCCGCGCGCTTCTCTGATCGAGCCTTGATTTCGGCCTCGCTCGCGACCCCAAAACACCAAGGGAGGAAGGCCCGCAGCCACAAGGCGGCGTGCGCCGGGCCTTCCCCCGTAGGGGTGGGACTTTGCAATTCGACTTTGCAGAGCTTTGCAAGCCTGAAAACATTGAACTTTGCAGAGCTTTGCAACACTTTGCCGATTGGAGCTTTGCAACGACTTTGCAATCGACCGAAAATAACGTGGATTCAGATACTTATCTGGGGTCATTGCAAAGTGGATGGGGGACTTTGCAAAGCGCCGGCAGGGGACTTTGCAATTCGAGCCTGTCGCGCCCGCGTATGTCTGAACAGCATACATCCTGATTGCTCCTAATCGAAAACCGCGGCTGGTTGTTCAGCGGTGGGCGGCGGAGCGATCTTCTCCGGCACAACGACATACCCGTGGACCGCCCGCCCGTGCTCGGTGCTGCCGACACGCTGTTCTCGAATGGCCTCGCGGCGTTCCAAGTTGCGTATCGCAGCCACCACCTTGTCGTCAGGAAAAGGTGCGAACCCTTCGGGGTCGAGACCGCGCAGGACCTTGACCGCGTAGTATTGACTGTTCGACGCCATGCTCAGCCGCTCATTCGGGTACGCCATTAACACCGAGACGACGGCCCGCTCGGCAGCCTCGCCTATGCTCACGACCTCCGGAGCGGCCGCTGTACCATCCCGTTGAGCAGCCGGCTGCGAGCCGGCCAGCATTTCGAACGCTCCACGATTGTAGCGCACGATCAATTGCGAGCCCTTCGGCCCGTAGTTGGACTTACGACCTTCGAGCACGCGCGTGTTGCCGCCCTCGGCGCCTTTGGGGTGCTTTAAGTACAGTCGAGACCTGACGGCGTTGTTCCACGCGGTCGACCCAGACGTGCCCTCGCCTGACTGCTTTCCTGCTACGGAAGGATGACCGAGGGCGAGCACCGTGGCGCCGATCTCTTTTCCCAAGCGCCCCAAGACGCCCTTCACGAAGGCGTTCACTTGCACCCGGTCGATTTCGGAGCCGGCGTAGACATCCGCAATCGTATCAACGATGACGACACCCGCGTCAAACTCCTTCGCCGCAGCGACTAGTTGATGCCACACGGGCTGCAGCTTTAGGGCGCCTGTCTGACGATCCCACAACGCGAACACGTTGTCAGAATGCTTGCGGCAAATGAAGCGGAGGCCGGTCAGCTCAGTAAAGTCCACGCCGAGCGCGCGGTTGATGTCGATCTGCCGGCGAAGCAACTCATCTTCACTATCTTCGCAGAAGAAGCCCATGACCCGCGACGGTTGCGTGGCCTGGCCCAGCCACGGCCGTCCCGTTGCGGCACATGTGGCAAATTGCATCGCAAGCAGCGATTTGCCGACACCGCCGTCGCCGTAAAGCAACGTCACTTCGTCCTTTGGCATCCAGCCGTCGACGATCCATTCTCGCGGCCGCGCTTGTTGCCCCGACCAGGCGGTGGGGTCGATTATGATCAGCGGCTCAACTTCCCGCGCGGTGGTCGCCGGGGCAAGCGGTGGCGCGAACAGGCTTTGAGGCTCGTCAGGGACTTCATCGAACCACAGGTCGACGCGGCGAAAATCTTTTGGCGCGTGCTGCTCCGCCAGCTCGTATATTTTTGACGCGCCCACGCGAAACGGAGGCTTGAACCTCTTCCACTCCGCTTCGATGTAATCCGGGGTGTTGCCTGGCTCGACCGGCTTGCCGTTTTCGGTCCAGCGCGCCGACCATTCGGAGAAGATTTCAAACGCCTCTTCGGGGTGGTCCTGGAGCGCGCCTTTGATCGCATAGCCGAAGTCGCGCCAGCTTTCGCGCGTCGAAAATGCTTCGCTCGTATTCGGTGTGGCCGTCACGGCCTTGCGAACCGTTTCGAGATCACCCTTGAGAGATTTTTGATCGACCGTTGTAGTCGCCCCCTCGGTGACGATCGGCTTGGCCGCCGGCAAAATGGAGCGCAGTTCGTTCAGTAGGTCGACGAGTTGCTGCGGCGTGAAGACCGGAAGCTGGTTGAACGGAACGAGCGGGAAAGGCCAAGTGTATATCTTGTCGGTTTTCGGGTGCAGGCCGGCGAATACTGCCTGGCGGCCTTCGGTGAGGATCTCGACGCGTTCGTTGTCGCCGAAATCGAGCCTGACATACTTCATCGGGCCTGTAATGCGGCACAGATAGCCCGCCTTTGGATAGTTTCCAATTCTACAAGGTAGCTTTCCTAGCTTCTGCGCGGTGATTGTGAGGATCAGTCCGGCATGAGTCTTGTTGAGCGTGTCAGCGTCGATAAACGCGAGGCCGAAGCCCATCTTGACTCCAATGCTTGCGCCCATGCGCTGCCAGCGCGCGAGATCATCGAGCGTTGTTTCGTGCTTGATCCAATCGAATGATCTCCACTTTCCGTCAGTGCCGCAAACTCCTGGCGTTTTGCCACGACCGTCTTGCGTCGTGTCGATCCGCTTGAATAACGTAGAGTGCTCGCTGATCTCCACCTTCGGCGGAATTATTGGAAGCAGGTTGCGATAACCAAGTTGCCACAGAGCCTCAAAAGTGAGCGGCATTATGATTGGGGCGTTCATTGCAAATTCCTAGGCGCAGCCGGCAACGTGGCCGGACGCACGAGCCCAAGCAGGCCATGGGAAAACGGCGGCGCGGACGCGACACTTCAGGCGCTTTCGCGTGGTGCCCGCGGAATCTATCGCGATAGCGATGACGGGTACTTCACCGCTAACCGCGAGTTGGGCCAGCTTGGCTCTGAACTCCGGGCAGAGGAATAGAATGCCGCCAACAGATGCGGTTGCTTGGTTATTCCATGCTGGAACGCCACGTCGAAAGCTTTTGCGAGCTCGACGACTCCATTCAGCCCAGCCGTGACAGACGGCTTCGGAAAGCTGCTTCTCGGTGACAGGCAACGCGCATACCACCAAAGCCTGCGCGATCTCGTCGACGCGCAACTCCGTTAGCAACACTCGATCGCCCCACTGCGTGTCGCCTACTGCGATGACGACGCGCTCTCGGTCGACGGCAAATAGCTTGTCATACCGTGGCTGAGCCATGGTCGCATCGATATGCCGTCCGATTTTCTCGAACACCGGCATCAAGCCAGCCAACTGCTGTCTGTAAGGTTCGCAAGCCGTACGAATGGCGCTCAGACCTGGGCCTCCAATCGAGCCCGGTGTGCGCTTCGGAGCGGTTAACTTGGACAGCCGACACGCGTCATTCTGCAATGAGGTCTTCACTGCTGAGGCCGCTTAGCTGTGCGAAGCTCGTGCGATCTCTTTGCGTCTAGCGCGCGCTTGTTCGCCGCGCCTTCGCGGGGTCCAAGCCTTCGCGGTGTTCAGCAGCAGGATCAAGCTTTCCGTGGCAACCAACGTTCGACCGCCAAACTCGCGCAACGTCAATTTGCCTTCGTCTGCAAAGCGATACAGCGTTGCCGGCGACACGCCAGCGATCTCAGCGGCGATTTTGAGCTGGAGCATCGGCCGATCGCGCCAAGGCGTGTATTCGTGGGACGAAGACGGTGCGCTTACTGCACTAACCTGGTTACGAGTCACGGGATTTGCACTCCTGAAGAGGGAGACAAGACTTGTCGCTTCAGGCACACATCAACTCAGGCAAATCAGGCAAATCGCGACCCCGAACTTATCTTCTAGAATCTCTATATTGTCAATAACGTGTTGAAAACACTGGATGAAATGGCATACAAACGACATACTGCGGCGCCGAATTTCCTTTGATCCTTGAGCGCTTTGCGCACACTGCCGCTACTCAGCGGCCTGCAAATTAACGGACGTTAGCGCGATTATTGAACGGCGCGTAATGTCCTCTGTGACTTCGACGATATACGCGGCGTAATGCTTTTCGATCATCTCGACCGAAGTGTCGTGCAGAGCGGCCACGAGCCGTACAGGAAGATTCTTTTTCAGGGCGCGAACAATAGAGCTGTGACGCAGCGAATACATCACGGCGCCCGCCGGCAAGCGCGCTCTATGAACCACCGCCGCCCACTGCTCTTCAGCCTCGTAGGCCTGCCCCAGCGGCCGGAGCCGATCGCGTTCCCATTCTAGCCGCCCCTTTCGCTTGTAAGCCCAACGCCGAAGCAAAAACTCATCTGGCGATCGACGACAGATCCGTATCAAGGCGCCTATCGTTTCGCGCCCAACAGGTACCGCGATATCAGGCTTTGCTTTCCTGCTTCGTCCCTTCTTCGAAGCTGGCACCATGATCCGCGACTGTGCTTTTTGCACGCTTCGCACTTTCATAGCGCCAAGCTGCGAATAGCGCGCTCCGGTCACGGCCAGGAGCAAGACAACATACCCGAAGTCCTCGTCGACTTCGAACGCTGCACTCACGGCAGCCCTTACCTGTTGATCGGTCAACAGGACCTTCGGGGCCGAGGCCTCTTCGATTTCGACCGCTCGCGTTCCGAGTTTTATCTCAAGCGACAGAGAGGCCGGCAACTCGCGTCGATGTTTCTCGACTGCGCGGTTAAGTGCCGCCCGAAGATCGTTCTGCAATCGGTTAATGGAAGTCTTCGCAAGATCCCAAGGCAGGCCCTCTCGCCAAACGTCAAAATCCGCAACGCGTAGCTTGGAAAGACGGATGCTGCTGAACTTCTCATTTGCAAGAACGTGGAGATCGAGACGGCTCTTTGCGTTGCCGCCGGTCGACTTCGAACGCGCCTCTCGGTACGAGATATAGTTGATGACCGCCGATTTGACGGTAGGCGCCTTTGCAAGCGGGTCGGTCCCATCTTTGTTGTCAGCGATTTCGGCCTGCTGTTTCGCCCACGTCAGAGCGGCAGCGGAGGCAGCAGCAAATGAGAGCGCCCCAAACGGCGCGTCGCGATCATCTGCAACACCAAGACGCTCTTCGACCCGCACGCCGTCGAGCGCGAACTTCGCAATCCAAGAGCCCGGGCCTCGCGCGGGCTTTCGATAGCCGAGACTGACGCCGCCGCGGCCGCCCGAGATACCTTGCCAAAAGGGATTTTTACGCGAGCTTAGCCTTGCACGTTTTGCCGCGGTGTCGATATTGTACACGCGTCCCCTCATCCCACATAGGGTCCCACACATAGGCCAATGATGACCAGGATGTCAGTGAAAGGAAAGCGCTTCGTTTCAATATGTTATAGTCATCCCGGACATCCATGAGTGGCGTCCTTTTGCTCTCCGAAGGCAAAGGTCACACGTTCGAATCGTGTCGGGTGCGCCATCGATCAGCCGCCGGCCATACGCTTCCGACATCACCTTCTCCTTCCAGCATCGAGTGACCCTGAATGGCTGACGCCGACCTCGTAACCGTGATCCGTCAAACCGCAAAGGTTCAGAGCAAGACCCTGATGGAGGCTGCCAGGAAGCAGCACGGCCAGTTGATGGCAAAGGCAGCTTCCGCCAAGAGCAAGGAAGCCAAGGCGCGGTTCAAGCTGATGGCCAAAAGCACCATGGAGCATGCAACCGCAACCGCAAAACGATTGCGGAATTCGGCGGAAAACGCCGCCGACAGTTATGCGCGGGCGGTCAAGAAGGCGCTGGACGTGCCGGCCAAGAAGCCCGCCAAGGCGAAAGAGGATTGATCCTCGGCCCGCTTGTTTGAGCATGATTTCCGCGCAAACGCTTCGCGTTTGACACAGGGAAAACCGGTTCCCACTTTCCGGATCATGCTCTATCGCAACAGCAACTCCTTCAGCTTCATCACCGCGCTGTCCGGCGTGGTGAGCACCGGTCTTCCCGCCACCTCAGCCACCTGTGCCGCCGCGGGCGCCATGCTGTATTGGGCGAGCGCGATCAGGTCGCAGTCGCGCAAATCCTTCGACGCCTCGATGACAATGCGGTCATGCTCCGCCCGGTCGCCGCGATCGAGCGCGGCGAGTGCACCTTCGGCCAATTTCGGAACGATCTCGATGAACGCCGGAAATTCCCCCGGCATCGACGCAA
Source organism: Bradyrhizobium lablabi (assembly GCF_018129385.1). Classification (GTDB taxonomy): domain Bacteria; phylum Pseudomonadota; class Alphaproteobacteria; order Rhizobiales; family Xanthobacteraceae; genus Bradyrhizobium; species Bradyrhizobium lablabi_C. Next base: position 40,590 of record NZ_JAFCLN010000014.1, on the reverse strand, counting down.
GGGTCGGCGCGAAGGTCGAGAGCAGGCCGACCTTGCGGCCCTTTGCAGCAGCCTGCTCGATCATCGCCTCGTTCGGCTTCAGCACCAGCATCGGCGCCCGTTCGCGGGCAACGGCCTCGATGCAGGGTCCGAAGGCCGAGCAGGTGAACAGGATCGCATCCGAGCCGGTGCCGGCCGCATAGCGCCCGAGCTTTTGGAAGCGCCCGGTCATCGCGTCCGTGAGCGCGCCATCGCGCGCCAGATCGGCCGACAGGCTGTCGTCGAGCAGGTTCATCAGGCGCGCGTCGGGCCACAGTCTTGCGAAGGAGGCCTCGATCGGCATGATCGAATGTTTCAGGGCGTGGATCAGGGTGATGCGCATGCTGCTTAGTCTGGTGGCGATGACGTTGGTGTCAACCCTGCCTTTTGTGACCGCTGAGGCACGTCATGAGCGCATTCGTCATCTGATCGGTTAACGACTCCCGGTTGCGTCAGCAGGGTAGAAACCCGTAAGATGCAGCCATAGGGTTGAGGGCGGGTCATGTTCAAGTCGATTGTCGCATCGTGTCTTTTTCAGATCGCCATTGTCACGGTTGCATACGCGGCGGGACCGTTCGGCACGATCCGTGTCGGAAACTGGATTGGCGGGGCCTATACCGACGACAACGGAGCGTTCTCGCACTGCGCCGCCGGCTCCGATTACGCCAGCGGCGTATCGCTGATCGTGGGGCGGAATGCGAACAATGGCTGGCTGCTGGGTTTTGGCAGCCCGCGGTTCAATTTCACCAAGGGCAGCACCACTCCGATCGACGTCACCTTCGACGGCCAGTCGCAGGCGCGGCTGTTTGCGACCGCCAATTCGCCGTCGCTCACCACCGCCATCCTGCCGCCGAACGTCGCGCGTGACTTTCAGAAAGCCAGCCTGATGGTGGCGGTGGCCGGCGGCACGCCCTTGCAATTCAACCTGACTTCGACGGCCCCATTGCTTGCGGCGCTCGCCAATTGCGTCACAAGGGTCAAGGCTGACGGCATCGCAAAGGCCGGCGACTTCAGCGCCGCAAAACCGGTGGCAGCGAAGCCGGCCGATACGCCTGATGCAGCGGGATCGGGAAAGCCGAAGACTTATGGCAAGACCGGCACGGGTTTCGCGATCAGCGCCAACGGGCATGTCGTCACCAACCATCACGTGGTCGACGGCTGCACCGGCGACATCAAGGGCAACCTGACCGGCGAAGCGCCGATCAACCTGCGGCTCGTGTCGGGCGATGAAACCAATGATCTTGCCTTGCTGCAAGCGCCGGCAGGCTCGTTCAAGGAGTTTGCGAAGATCCGGGAACGCTCGATCCGCTCCGGCGATTCCGTCGTCGCGATCGGCTTTCCCTACCACGGCCTGCTGACGTCGGACTTTACGGTGACGACCGGCATCGTGAGTTCGCTGAGCGGCCTGTTCAACAACACCCGCTTCCTCCAGATCAGCGCCGCGGTCCAGCCCGGCAACAGCGGCGGGCCGCTGCTGGACACCAACGGTCAGGTCGTCGGCATGGTCGCGGCAAAGATCAACGCGCTGAAGATTGCCAGGGCCACCGGCGATATTCCGGAAAACATCAATTTCGCGATCAAGACCGGCGCGATACGCGACTTCCTCGACAACAGCGTCGTTCCCTATCAGGTCGCGGAACCGAAGGGCGAGATGAAGACGCCCGAAATCGCCGGCGCGGCGCGCGCCTTTACGCTTCTCATTTCCTGCACCGCGACCGAGAAGACCGCGAGCGCCAAGCGCTGACGCCGCCGCGTCGCGGATCGGCCACGGCCTGTCACGCCGCCTGTCTTGTGCCGACCGGCCGCTCCGGCCGGGAGGACGACATCGATTCCTCCTCGCCATCCTGCGGCGCGCCCCAGAACTCGGCGACGGTCGGGCCGTTCACGGTCAGTCGATCGAGCAGGAAGCCGAGGATTTCGTGCGGCCAGACGCGGCGCCCCATCTGGGTGTACCAGCGCATCGCGTGACGCAGGCCGGCATCGCGCTGGAACAACACCCGCCAGATCGCCTTCGGCCGGCATTGCAGCACCATCTCGGTGAACTTGAACCAGAGCAGCACGCGCCAGGGCGGCATGTGCCGCGTTGCCAGCACCTGATGCTTGTAGTCCCAGCGCCGGCGGTCGGTCTGGATCACCCGGCGCTGCGCGGCCAGCCTGAAATACGGCGTCCAGCGGTGCGGCGTGACGTACAGCAGTTGAACCTGATCGGGGTCATACGACAGTAGCTGACGCAATCCACGCCAGTGGTCGCGGTCGGTTTCTTCCTCGAAGCCGACCACCCAGGTCGCCATCGAGAGAATGCCGTGTTGGCGCATCAGGCGGATGGCCTCGCGGTCGGTCGTGGTGGTGGCGCCCTTGCGGATCAGCTCCAGCGTCTTCTCGTCGGTGCTTTCCATGCCGAGCAGGAAACGCTGCCAGCCTGCTTTCTTGTAGAGGTGCAGGATATCGGCATCGCGCACGATGTCGTCGGCGCGGGTCGAGCCGACCAGGATCAGGTCGACATTTTCCGCGATCAGCGCTTCGAGGAAGGCCTTCCAGGCCTTCTTCGAGACAGTCGGATTCTCGTCGGCGAAATTGATTACCTTGACGCCGTGCTCGCGGTGAAGACGCGCCAGCTCCTTGGCAAAGCGGACAGGATCGCGGTGCCGCCACCGGGTCCAGAAGCCGCGCTGGCCGCAATAGTTGCACAGATGCGGACAGCCGCGCGAGAACTGCACCACCGCCGCACGCAGGCCGCCCCAGTAGCTGTATCTGCCATGATCGATCAGCTCCCAGCCGATCCGGTAAGCGTCGAGATCGCGGATGACAGCCGCCGGCCGCGTCGCGCGCGGCCCGTTGGCGTCGCGATAGGCGATACCGTCGACGCCGGCGAGGCCGTGACCGAACTCCAGGGCGCGCATCAGGCGGCGGGCGGTTTCCTCGCCCTCTCCGCGCACGATGGCGGTGATGTAGGGCTCACCGGCGAGAATCTCGCGCCAATGATAGGTGGGAAACACGCCTCCATACACGATCAGCGTCTGCGGCAGCGTTGCGGCGATGGCGGAGGCGATCTCGGCGATCACGGGATGACCGGAGGTCGAGCCGGAATGGCCGAACAGCACGGCATCGGGGCGGAACGCGATCGTCTGTGCGACGATGTCTTGCTTCGGCATCGGCCCGAACTCGCCATCGATCAGCCGGACTTCGTGGCCGTCGTCGATCAACGGACCTCCGATCGCGAGCAATCCGAGCGGCGGCAGGTGATCGTCGGGAATGCGGCTGCCAATCGCAGGATGCGGCACATTGATGAGGAGGATGCGCATCGACGGATGCTCCCGCGGCTACAGGCTCGGAACGTCGGCGGAGGCGATCGCCCGCAGACCGCCAAAGCGGCGCTCGCGGCGATGGAAGCTGCTCAGCGCTTCAGCCAGATCGTCCGCGCAAAATTCCGGCCACATCCGGTCGGTGAAGTGCAGTTCGGCGTAGGCGCTTTCCCAGAGCAGGAAGTCCGACAGCCGTTTCTCGCCACTGGTCCGGATGACGAGATCAACGTCGCGCAAGCCGGCCTCGCCGGTGATGAGTTGAGCGAGCTTCTCGCGGGTGAGATCGGCCGTGCCCGCGGCCTTGACGGCAGCATTCAGGATTGCGTCACGCGCCGAATAGTCGATCGCGATGCGAAGATGCAATGCGTCGCCAGCGGCGGTAGTGGTTTCGGCATCGCCGATCGCTTGCGCCAGTCCGCCGGGAAGCCGGTCGCGGCGGCCGATCACGGTCAGGCGCACGCCGTTACGCGCGAGGCTGTCGATCTCTTTGTCGAGATAGGAGCGCAGCAGAGCCATCAGCCCGCTCACTTCGGCCGGCGGCCGGCGCCAGTTGTCGCTGGAGAACGCATAGAGCGTCAGCGTACCGACGCCTTGATCGGGCGCGGCCTCGACGACGCGGCGGATCGCCTCGACGCCCGCCTCATGGCCGCGCAGGCGCGACAGGCCCCGCCGCGTCGCCCATCGTCCGTTACCGTCCATGATAATGCCGACATGCAGGCGCGCGTTCAGTTTGGAAGATAGATTACTTTGCATTGCAAAGTCTCCGATCAAAAAAGGAGTTGGTCAGGTCGGCAGGATGCCCAGGCGTACCGACCGCGCGTCTTCCTTGCCCGCAGCCTTGGCGGCGTCGCGCACAAGGCGTTCGAGCACGGCGAGATAATCCAGGAACCGGCGGCGGCCAGCCTTGGTCAGGCGGCAACTGGTGTGTGGACGGTTGCCTTCATAGCCTTTGATCACGTCGACAAGGCCCGCTTCCTGTAGCACCTGCAAATGCCGACTGAGATTGCCGTCGGTGAGGCCGCAGAGCTGCTTGAGGTCGGCAAAGCTGAGGCCTTTTGGATGCGCCATCAGGGAGGTCATCAGTCCCAGCCGTGCTTTCTCGTGAATCACGCGGTCAAGCCCGTCATAAGAGAAAGGCGCATTGCCGCTTTCAGTCTTCGGCATCGTCATCTCCCGAGGCAAAGTGCAAAAGCGCCGCCATCAGCAATTGTCCAACCGCAAACGGCAAGCCCATCGTCCACGGCGACAGCGCATGAGTCTGGCTCGCCAGCAGCAGCACGACGAAACCCGCGACAAAGTACCAGGCGCCGGCCAGCGCCACCGTCCGCGGCAGCGAGCGCACCGACGCGAAAATCCCGAGACCGACCAGAAGCTGCCAGAAGCCGGGCAGCATCCACAGCGTTTCCGGCGCGATTTTCCAGAGCATGAAGGCCAGTAAGGCGCCCGCGACGCCAGCGGGCAGGAACTGCCCAACCGCCTGATAGACCATCGCGTCGGCCAGGCCGGAATGATGCCGCTGCGACCGCGCTCGCATCTCTACCCAAATCAAGATCGTGGACAGCAGGGCCGCGGCAGCCCAGGTCGCGAGGAACGTGAGAGGTTCAGAGGTCGGATCGGCGAGCCACTGATATTGCAGGGCGGCGGTCAGCAAAGCGACGCCGCCGGTCGCCGCAACTGTCGCCGGGCCGTAGCCGCGAAACGCGGTGCCAGCCGCAATCTGGCTGCGGATAGCAAGGATATCGTCCAGGGCCTTGTCGAGATCGCGCATCGGCGCTCCTAGCTTTGTATTGCAAAGCATACGGAGACGCAAAGTCGAAGCAAGCCGAGAATTTCAGGTATTTTCTTGCAGATCTTGTGCAGCCGCCGCGGCAAGCGCGGCAGCGCGTGCAACGGTGTGACGCCGCGGCGGGCTTACACCTTCACCAGGTTCGTAAAGCCGCCGTAGATCATCCGCTTGGAGTCGAACGGCGACTTCTGTCCGGTCATCATCTTTGCGAGGCGCGGATCCTTCATCACCTTGGCATTGATCTTGTCGCGCTGGGCGCGCGACTTGTAGGTGATCCAGGCGAACACCACGGTCTCGTTCGGCTTGCGCTTGACCGCACGCGGAAACGAGGTGAGCTTGCCGACCTTGACGTCATCGGCGACCCATTCGCGATAATCCAGCGCGCCGTATCCGCGCCAGATCTTTCCGCAAGCGGTCGATAGTTTGCGATAGGCGGCGATGTTCTTCTTGGGAACCGCGACGATGAAGCCGTCGACATAGGCCATGCTTTATCCTTCTTGCTGTTCTGCCGTCATTGCGAGCGGCAGCAAGATGCCTGATCCGGTGCAGGTTGGTACTGGTCACGTAGCCGCACCCAATCCATCGGATAGGGCAGGCCCTCCTCATGACGCCCGAGCGGCGTCAGGTCGAGATAGTGATAAGCGGCGTTCATCATGTCGAGGCCGCGCGCGAAACACGAATAGGTGTGAAAGATCGCACCCTGCCCGTCGCGATAGAACACGCTGATGCCGGGCGCCTCCTCGCCGCCAAAACCGCTGGTGCCGAAATTGTAGCGCTGATGGCCGTCCTTGATCTCGTCCGATGTAAACGAGACCGCAAAGTCATAGTTGAAATCGCTTCCGCCCGACGAGAACCAGTCGAACGTCCAGCCCATCCGACGCTTGAACGCCTCGAGTTTTGCCAGCGGCGCACGCGAGACCGCGACCATGGCGGTGTCGCGGGCGGCCAGATGCGGGATCATGCGCTCGAACCCGTCGGCCCAGAACGAGCAGCTCTCGCAGGCGGCGTCCCAGTCGGGCGCGAACATGAAATGCTGCACCACGAGCTGGCTCTGGCCCTTGAACAGATCTGCGAGCGAGGCCTTGCCGCGCGGCCCATCGAACACATAGTCCTTGTCGACCTTGACCCATGGCAGCGCGCGGCGCTCCTCGTTCAGCCGTTCGCGGGCGCGGGTGAATTCCTTCTCATGCGCCAGATGGGCTTTGCGGGCGGCGAGCCATTCCTCACGCGAGACGACGTTGTGCGGTTGCATGGGCGGCTCCTCCCCTCAGGCGAGATAGTTTTCCAGGCTGCCGAAAAGCTGGATCCAGCCGCGCTCGTGATTGTCGCGCGCGCTCTGGTCGAAGAACTGCTCGTGGTGGAAGGTGAGCAGCGTCGCGGCGCCGTCGGGCTTGAGCTCGATCCTGACCAGCGACTCGCGCTCGGGCGTCGAATGCCAGGCCCAGCTGAACTCGAGGCGCCGGTTCGGCACCACCTCGCGGTAGACGCCGCCGACCTCGGAATATTCACCGCTCTCGTGCACAAAGCTGATGCGGTAGCGGCCGCCGACGCGCACATCCATCTCGGCCTTGAGCGTGCCGGGCTTGATTTTGGACGGCCCGAACCACTGCACTAGTTTTTCCGGCTCCGCCCAGGCGGCGTAGACTTTTTCGATCGATGCGTTGAACCGGCGCGTGAGGGTGAGGCTTGGCCGGTTGGCAAGGCCTGTATCGGCTGCGGCGCGGGATGGGTTGGCCATGGGTTTTCCTCCACAAAGGCGGCAAGGCGGTCGAGGTTTTCGGACCAGAAGCGCGCGTAGCGATTGAGCCATTCCATCGCCTGCTCCATCGGTCGTGCGGTCAGCCGGCAGGAGACCACGCGGCCGGCTTTTTCACGCGTCACAAGGCCCGCATCCGACAGCACGTCGAGGTGCTTCATGATCGCGGGCAGCGACATCGCGAAGGGTTTGGCCAGTTCGCTCACCGAAATGGCGTTCCGCTCGCCGAGCCGCGCCAGCAAGGCACGCCGGGTCGGGTCGGAAAGCGCGGCAAAGGTGCGGTCGAGCGTGTCTTCCTGATACTTAACCATGTGGTTTAGTATAGAGAGGGCCGGCCTGGAGTCAAGCCGACAGGCCCACAAATGCGTGAAGGCCCGCCGCCTTTCGGCAACGGGCCTTTTTCAGTTGCGCCGATCGCGACCGGCCCGGCGAAACGTCAGATCAATAGTCTCTATGGTACCGGATGCGCGGCTGCTGCCGCGCAAAGGCGACACGCGGATTGATATTGCAGTAGAGGGCGCGTCCTGAAGCACTCGCCTGGCATTGGGCATAGGTCTGGTAGGAACAGTCGCCGGGAACGCCGATGCCGCGGCCTTGCAGGCAGTAGGGATAGTCATAAGCCGCGGCCGGCGCGGAGCCGGCCACGCTTGCGACGCCGGCTGCTGCCAGCGTCATCATTGCGAACATTATCTTGCGCATGCCTTTTCTCCTTTGAGAGCGTGTCGCCTTGACCGCAAAACAACACGCAGCATGAGAAGGTTCCGTGAGCTAGGTCACGGTCTATTCTACCTTCTGGATGCCGGCACCCTCGATCACTTTTTTCCACTTTTCCGTTTCCGCGACGATCATGGCGCCGAACGCCTCGGGCGTGCCGATCAGCGGCTCGCCACCGAGCTCGGTCAGGCGCGCCTTGATCGCCGGTTCGGCCAGCACCGCGTTGACCTCCTTGTTGAGCTTTTCGATGATTTCCTTAGGCGTGTTCTTCGGCGCGCCCATGCCGAACAGCGCGCTTGCCTCGTAGCCCGGAATGGTGTCGGCGAGCACCGGCACGTCGGGCAGCAGCGGAGACTTCGCCGTCGAGGTGACCGCCAGCGCCCGCAGGGATCCGGAACGGATGTGCTGGAGCACGGAGGGCATATTGTCGAAGATCACCTGGACCTGGCCGGCGATCAGGTCGGTCAGCGCCGGCGCCGCGCCGCGGTAGGGCACATGCTGCATCTTGGCGCCCGACATCGCCATGAACATTTCGCCGGACAGATGCACCGAGGTGCCATTACCGGACGAGGCGAGATTCACCTTGCCGGGATTGGCCTTCACATAGGCGATGAACTCGGCAACGGTTTTTGCCGGCACGTCCTTGTTGACGGTCATCACGTTCGGCACGCGGTTGAACGCCGCAACCGGCGCGACGTCGCGAGGGACATTGAACTTGAGGTTGGCGTAGAGCGAGGTGTTGATGTAGTTCGCCGGGTTCACCAGCAACAGCGTGTAGCCGTCGGGCTCGGCATTGATGACCGACTCGGTGGCGATGTTGTTGCCGGCGCCGGGCTTGTTCTCGATCACGAATTGCTGGCCGAGTCTTTCCGACAGGCGCTGGCCGATCAGGCGCGCGATGATGTCGGTAGCGCCTCCGGGCGGATAGCCGACCACCCATTTCACCGGCCGGGTTGGATAATCCAGCGCCATCGCGCTGCCGAGCGGGGCTGCGGCCGCGACCGAGAGCGCGAACAGGCCAATGGCGGAACGGCGTGAAATCATGAAATTTTCTCCCTGCGAACCGGATGCGAGGCCCGGCCCTTGTCTGTTGAATTCGCAACGCGCGGCGTTGTAACAAACCTCCTTAGGGGCGGCCAGTGCGACAGAACGGCCGAAGGCCACGACGAAAGGATAAGCCATGTCCGTGAAGGTTAATGCGCTCGATCATCTCGTGATCAACGTCGCGGACGTGGAGCGTTCGGCAAAATGGTACGCAACCATTTTGGGCATGGAGATCCGGGTGTTCGATCCCGGCCCGGGCAAGACGCCGCGGACTTCTCTCGTATTCGGCAACCAGAAGATCAATGTGCGGCCGCGTGACGCCGACAAGGTGGAATGGTTCACCGCCGACCACGAGACCCCCGGCAGCGACGATCTGTGCTTCCTCACGTCGAGCACGCCGGAACAGGTGGTGGCGCATCTTCGGGCGAATGGCGTGAAGATCGAGGAAGGCCCGGCGGCCAAGCAGGGCGCCCGCGGCACGCTGCGCTCGGTCTACTGCCGCGACCCTGATGGAAGTTTGATCGAGATTTCATCGTATGAGGGGGAAGCGTAGCCTCTCCTCCGTCATTGCGAGGAGCGCAGCGACGAAGCAATCCAGCTTTCTTGTCGCGGCGCAGGAAGCTGGATTGCTTCGCTTCGCTCGCAATGACGCCGAGGGATTTGCCCCCCGCGCGATCCAATGGCAAAACTGTTTCCACAAGATCAAAAGCGGCCAGCAAGGCTGCGCGGGAGGAAACATGAGCTATTCACAGCCGGCGCCGGGCATCGTCGGACCGTTTGCCGGGCTTGACGTGCCGTGGCTGCTGCGGATGCGGGCCGAGACGCGGAAGGAGCATCCGTTCCTGATCTGGGCGCCGTTCGACGCGCCCTCGCGAAAATGGTCTTATGGCGAATTCCATGAGCGGGTGGGCGCGCTCGCCGCCGGGCTTGCGAAGCGCGGCATCAGGCCGGGCGAATATGTGCTGATCCATCTCGACAATTGCATCGAGGCGATGCTGGCCTGGTTCGCCTGCGTCGAGCTGGGTGCCATCGCGGTAACCACCAACACGCGCTCGGCCGCCGCCGAGATGGAGTATTTTGCCGGACATTGCGGCGCAGTCGCTGCGATCACGCAGCCGGCCTATGCCGAACTGGTCGCGGCGAGCTGCAAGGGCCTGCGCTGGATGGCGGTGATTTCGCATGACGCGGGCGCAGCACCCGCGAGCGCGCCCTCGCGCGGCGACAGTTTTGAATCGCTGTTTGCGGATAGTGCCGACCGGCCGCGGCGGGCGATCGATCCCTTCGCGCCGTGCAGCGTACAATATACTTCCGGCACGACGTCGCGGCCGAAGGCGGTGCTGTGGACGCATGCCAACGCGCTGTGGGGCGCCAAGATCAATGCCGCGCATGAGGATTTGCATCATGGCGACGTGCACCAGACCTATCTGCCGCTGTTCCACACCAACGCCCTGGCCTATTCGATGCTGGCGACGCTATGGGTCGGCGCTTCTTGCGTGATCCAGCCGCGGTTTTCCGCCAGCCGGTTCTGGCCGACGGCGCTGGAGCACGGCTCGACCTGGACCTCGACCATTCCCTTCTGCATGAAGGCGCTGCTCGAGCACGAAGTGCCGAGGCACCACCAATTCCGGCTCTGGGGCACCGCCATCAACGAGCCGCCGGCGTTCGCTGCATTCGGCATCAAGATGATCGGCTGGTGGGGCATGACCGAGACCATCACCCACGGCATCGTCGGCGAGGTCGACCAGCCGAACATCCCGATGTCGGTCGGCCGCGCCGCACCGGAATATTCGATCCGCATCACCGGTGACGACGGCACGCCGACGAACGTCGGCGACACCGGCAATCTCCTGATCAAGGGTATTCCCGGCCTGTCGCTGTTTGCCGAATATCTGCACAACGAAAAGGCGACGCGCGAAAGTTTTGACGAGCACGGCTATTTCATCACCGGCGACCGCGTCACGATGCTGGAGAACGGCTTCATCAGGTTCGGCGACCGCGCCAAGGACATGCTGAAGGTCGGCGGCGAGAATGTCGCGGCGTCCGAGATCGAGCAGGTGATCGCCGTCGTCCCCGGCGTGCGCGAGGCCGCCGTGGTGGCCAAGAAGCATCCGATGCTGGACGAGGTGCCGGTCGTCTTCATCATCCCGCAGGACGGCGTCGCAAGGCTGCCGGCCAATCTGCACGACACCGTGATGGCCGCCTGCAAAAGCTCGCTCGCCGACTTCAAGGTGCCGCGCGAGATCCGCTTCGTCGACGACATGCCGCGCTCCACGCTGGAGAAGGTGGCGAAGGCGGAGCTGCGGAAGATGCTGGGGTGATGCGCTCGCGCCAATCTCTCCTCCGTCATTGCGAGCCAACGGGTCGCGCGAACGCGCGCCCGATGACAGGCTCCGCGAAGCAATCCAGCTTTGCCGCACCAAGAAAGCTGGATTGCTTCGTCGCTTCGCTCCTCGCAATGACGGCGGAGGGGCCTGCGCTTAATAATGCCCGAAGGCCACCGGGCGAAACGCCTGTAGGAGGTGCTTGTCGAGTTTGCCGTCCATCTTCTCCATTTCGGAGAACGCCTTCACATGGGTGAATTGCAGGCGGTAGGCGCGCTTCTCCACCAAAGCGGCGTAGATATCGACGATCGTGGTCAGGCGTACGATGTCGCTGATCTGGCTGCCGGAGAGGCCGTTCGGATAGCCGGTGCCGTCGAGGAATTCGTGATGGTGCAGGATGACGTCGAGCATTTCCGGCGGGAATCCGCCTTGGGCCGAGAGCGCGTCATAGCCACGGCGCGGATGCTCGCGAATGACGGCTTTTTCCTCCTCGGTTAGGTCGCCCGGCTTGTCGAGGATCTCGACCGGCATGAACGCCTTGCCGACGTCATGCAGCAGCGCCGCACGCGCGAGCCGGCGCTGGTCGTCCTCGCGCATGCCGAGATGCTGGGCGAACGACACGGCAAAACCCGTGACGAACAGGCAATGGCGATAGGTTTCGTTGTGATGGCAGCCGACCGTGGTCAGCCATTCCCGCAGTGAAGAATGCCTGATCGCTTTCAGGATCTTGTTCTCGGCGGCGACGATGTCGTCGAACTTCAGCGGCTCGCCGGCCGGCAGCTTTTCAAAAATCTTGACCATCACGGCGTGCGCGGCCTCGACGCCGCGGTTCAGCGCCTTGCCGCGGTCGGTCTCGTCATAGCCGCTGGAATCCGGGAACGCCGCGCGGACGCGCTGCATGATGGCCTTGGCGTCGAACGGGCGCGAGATCGTGTCGGTGGCGCCGAGCGCCCAGGCCTGCATGGTGGCGTGATGCAGTGCATCGGCCAGCACGAACAGCCGCGGCGTCTCGCGATAGGCCTGCTTGCTCAGCTTGTTGCGCACGAGCTGCACGCTCTCCGGCGAGCGCAGGTTGATGTCGACCACGACGCCCGACAGCCCGGTGGGCGCATCGGGAATATCCGATGTGGCGACCGTCTCGACCTGGCCGAGGTTCTGCAAGATGCTGGCGAGCTCGACGCTCTGATCGCTGCGGTCCGATGCCAGCAGCAGGCGGCGTTTGGTCGAAGTGTTGTTGGCGGAAGCGGACATGGATCCTCGGGGCGCGTAGCCGACGGCGTGAGCGATGCCTGACGCTACCTGAGGAGGTGTTCCCTTGTGCTTAAGGGAGATGATGAACGGAGATGCAGCGCGGTCGTTAGAATTTTAAGGATCGCCGCCGCCACACACACGGCCGTCATCATCCGCGAAGGCGGATGATCCAGTATCCCAGAGGCCGTTGTTGCCTGAACGAGAGGCCGCGGCGTACTGGATGCCCGCCGGAGCCTGTCATCGGGCGCGCATTCGCGCGACCCGTTGGCGGGGCATGACGAGGAGTGTGGGCGACACTCCCCGCACAAAAAAATCCGCCGGAGAACGTCTCCGGCGGATCGTTGTTATCAGCCTTCGAGGCGCCCTACGCCTTCATGCCCGCCTTCACCGCTTCCGCCGTGATCGGCAGCGCGCGCACGCGGGCACCGCAGGCGTTGAAGATGGCATTGCCGATCGCCGGCGCGACCACCGTCACCGCCGGCTCGCCGACGCCGGTCGGCTTGTCGCCATTGGCGATGACGTTGACCGCGACTTCCGGCATCTGGCTCATCCGCAGCGGCGTGTAGGTGTCGAAGTTGGTCTGCTCGATGCCGCCGTCCTTCAGCGTCGCCTTCTCATACATGGCGAGCGAAAGGCCCCACAGCGCCGCGCCCTCGACCTGGGCGCGGATATTGTCGGGATGCACCTGCATGCCGACATCGGTGGCGACCGTCAGCTTCTTGACCTTGACTTCACCGGACGGCGCCACCGCGACATGGGCTACACACGCGGTCCAGCTCGCGGTCGCACGCTCCTGTGAGGAGACGCAGGCCACGCCCATGCCCTCGCCCTTCGGCAGCTTGACCGTGCCGTAGCCGGCCATGCCCATCGCGGCGAGCAGGGTGTTGCGCAGCTTTTGCGCGCCGCCGTCGTTCTTGCCCTTGCCGTCCAGCATCGCAATCCGGTACAGCGCCGGATCCTTGCCGGACGCATGAGCAAGCTCGTCGATCATGCTTTCGACCGCCCAGAACGTCCAGCCCGGCGCGACCGAGCGCAACTGGCCGGACGGGGTGGCGTTGTGCGCCATCTCGTTCTTGATCGCGCGGACATTGTGATTGGGCACGGAGTAGAAGAAGTCTGCGCCATTCACGGTGAACGCGTCGAGCGGGCCCTTCTTGTCGACCGAGGGCGACAGGAAGTCGGGAATCCCCCAGCGCGCGGTCGGCCAGGCCGAGACCACGTCATGGTTGAGCGCGACCAGCTTGCCGTCGCCGTCGAGCCCGGCCTTGACCTTTTGATAGGTGAGCGGGCGCGAATAATCCATGGTCATGTCGTTTTCGCGGCTGTAGATCACCTTGACCGGCTTGCCGACGGCCTTTGCCGCCTGCACCGCCGGCACCATCATGTCGGCGTCCAGACGCCGGCCGAAGCCGCCGCCCAGCCACATCTGGTGCATCACCACGAATTTCGGATCGATCCCGGCGGCACCCGCCGCGATCGCGCCAGTGCGGGTCGCGAACTGGTTGCCGGAATAGATATGCAGGATGTCGCCCTTGAACTCCGCGGTGGCGTTCATCGGCTCGAGCGGCGCGTGAATGTTGATGTTGGTGGTGTATTCCGCCTCCATCACCTTGGCGGCCGTGCCGAGGGCGGCGGCCGTATCGCCGTCCTTGACGAAGAACTGGCCGGAATCGTCGAGCGCCTGTAGCCGTTTCGCCTCGGCGAGCAGCGACTCGCTCGACAGCTTTGCGTTCGGCCCGTTGTCGTAGGTGATCTTGAGCGCCTCCGCCGCTTTCGCCGCGTTGGCATAGGTGTTGGCGACCGCCACCACCCAGCCGGTGGTACTGCCGGTCTTGTCGTCCAGCGCGATCGCCTTGATGAAGCCCGGCACTTTTTTCGCGGCGCTGTCATCGACCGACTTCACGGTGGCGCCGTAGCGCACCGGCGGCGTCACCACCTTGCCGTAGGCCATGCCCGGCAGCATCACGTCGATGCCGTATTTTGCCGTGCCGTTGGTCTTGGAGGGGATGTCGAGCTGCGGCACCGAGACGCCGATCATGGTGTATTGATCCGGCGTCTTCAGCTTGATGGCCTTGAGCTCATCCGGCGTGAAGGTCTTGGTCGCCTTGCCGCTCTTGACGACATCGGCAAAGCTCATCTGCTTCTTCGACTTCGGATGCGAGATCGTGGAATCGCGCACCACGAGTTCGCCTGCCGGCACGCCCATCGCGGCGCTGGCGGCCTCGGTCAATGCAATGCGTCCCGCAGCACCGGCGCGGCTCATCGCATCGAAATTCATCATGGTCGACCAGCTTCCGCCGGTGATCTGCGCACCGAGCACGGGGTCGTTGAACTTCGGATCATTCGAGGCGAGCTGCACCCGCATGTCCTTCCAGTTGGCGCCGAGCTCCTCGCAGACGATCTGCGCCATGGTGGAGGCGATGTGCTGGCCCATGTCGGCCTTGCCGCAGGTCACGGTGACGAGGCCATCCGGCGCGATCGAATACCAGACACTGGGATCGAATTTGGACGGCGCGGCGAGCGCCTGGTCCGCTCCCAACAGGCCGGGAACGGCCGAATAGCCGAGCGCGAGACCGGCGGCGGCGGACGTGCCGACGAGAAACGAGCGGCGGCTGAGATCGGTGGCTTGATTTTCGGCTGGCTTCACGTGCTTGTTCATGTGGGCCTCCGCTCGGTGCCGGCGTTGGACGCGGTGCGCATGTCGGCAGCGGCGCGCATGATCGCCTTCTGGATGCGCGAATAGGTCATGCAGCGGCAGAGATTGCCGTCCATATGCGCGACCACTTCTTCTTTGGTCGGATTGGAATTCTTGGCAAGCAGGGAAGCTGCCTGCATGATCTGGCCGGACTGGCAGTAGCCGCATTGCGGCACCTGCTCGAGGATCCACGCCTTTTGCAGCGGATGATCGCCCTTGGGGCTGAGCCCTTCGATCGTGGTGATCTTTTTTCCGACGGCATCGCCGAGCAAGGTCTGACAGGAGCGCACCGCTTCGCCGTTGAGATGGACCGTGCAGGCGCCGCAGAGGCCCGCACCGCAACCGAACTTCGTGCCGGTCATCTGTAACTGTTCCCGGATGACCCAAAGCAGCGGCGTATCGTTGGCCGCTTCGACGGACATATTCCGCCCGTTGATATTAAGGTTGGGCATTTCCTCTCCCCTTCCGGTGTCGGATGCCGCTTACGGCGGCAACTCACGTTCGGGATGGCTGGCGGCCCACCGGGTAAGCGGCCAGTTGGCCGCGGAGCATGATCCCGTTTCCGACTAGAGGCAATTCAATTTGGAATCGGTCGAAGAGAATAAAATTTTGACGGCTGACCTTGTGCGTTGCGGCAAGCCCTTGTCACAGGTGTGTCAATGCAATGTTCTGGGGTGGGCGGCCTCCTACATTTGCGCATTTCCCAACCGCCGAGGGATCGCGGTATGCTCGAAGCAACCGCTGAAAATGCCGAGGAAGGGCCAAGGGAAACACGATGCCAAAACTCAATCGTGACGGGGTCGACATCTACTATGAGGTGCATGGCAGCGGACCGCCGCTGATCCTGACCCATGGCTACTCGTCGACCTCTGCGATGTGGCAGGGCCAGATCGCCGCGCTATCGAAGCATTACAAGCTCGTGCTTTGGGACATGCGCGGCCATGGCCAATCCGATTATCCGGAAAATCCGGCGCTCTATAGCGAGGCGCTGACGGTCGCGGACATCGCCGCGCTGCTCGACGCGGCCGACGCCGACAAGGCGATCGTCGGCGGGCTTTCGCTCGGCGGCTACATGTCGCTGGCGTTTTATCGCACGCACCCCGAGCGCGTGCGCGCGCTGCTGATCATCGATACCGGCCCCGGTTTCAAGAAGGACGATGCGCGCGATGCCTGGAACAAGCGCGCGCATGAGACCGCCGACCGGTTCGACCGCGAGGGGCTTGCGGTGCTGAAGTCGCTGAGCGCCGAGCGCGCCAGCGTGACCCATCGCGACGCCACCGGGCTGGCGCGGGCGGCGCGCGGCATGCTGACCCAGCGCGACGCCAGCGTGATGGAGATATTGCCCCACATCAAGGTGCCGTCGCTGGTCGTGGTCGGCGCCGACGACACGCCGTTCCTCGCCGCTTCCGATTACATGGCCGCGAAAATTCCTGGCGCGGAGAAGGTCGTGATCCCCGCGGCCGGTCACGCCGCCAATATCGACCAGCCAAAGGCATTCAACGACGCAGTGGTGTCGTTCCTCGATAGACTCGATACGAGACAGCAGCAGAAGGCGGCGTCATGAAAATCATCGCCGCCGTTTCCTTGTTGCTGACCGCCGTGGCGACACAAGCGGGCGCGCAAGGCCTGCCGCCGATCGGCGGCCCCTACCCGCCACCATTCACCGAAACCCTGTCAAACAACATTCCGCTGTCCTTTGGCATGGACGCGCAAGCAGCCGCCACCGCGCTCGGCGTGCCGCTGAATTACGTCCGCGGCCGTCCGGGCGACGAAATCTTTCTCGCCTTCCGCGACGTCGGCGGCAGCGGGCTGTTCTTCAAGAAGGACCGGCTCTATCTGCAATTCCGCAAAGGACGCCTGGCCGGCTGGAAGGGCGACTGGGGCCACAACTGGATGTGGCAGTAGCTTCCTCATCTCTTAGACAATTCGTGCAACACCCAACAAGGAATGGATGAGCCGTGGGACAAGATATCACGCTGACTGCATCGGATGGATTCAAGCTGGGCGCCTATCGCGCCGATCCCACGGGCAGCCCAAAAGGAGCCATCGTGGTGATCCAGGAAATTTTTGGCGTCAATCACCACATCCGCTCGGTCACCGATCGGCTTGCGAAGGAAGGCTATGTCGCGATCGCGCCGTCGATCTTCGACCGCACCGAGCCGAATTTCCAGACCGGCTATTCGCCCGACGAAATCGCCAATGCGCGGAAATTCATCGCCAATCCCGACTTTCCGGCGATGCTGCGCGACACCCAAGCCGCGATCGATGCCGTCAAGGGCGTGGGCCCGGTCGGCATCATCGGCTTTTGTCTGGGCGGCAGCATCGCCTATGCGGCGGCAACCAAACTATCCGGGCTTTCCGCCGCGGTCGGCTACTACGGCGGCGTGATCGTGCGCTTTGCCGACGACAAGCCGACCGTGCCGACGCAATTGCATTTCGGCGAGAAGGATGCCGGCATCCCCCTGACCGATGTCGAGACCATCAAGTCGAAGCGGCCGGAGGTCGAGGTGTTCATCTATCCCGGCGCGCAGCACGGCTTTCACTGCGACGAGCGCGCCAGCTACGACAAGGCGAGCGCCGACATTGCCTGGCCGCGCAGCATGGAATTTTTTGCGAAACACTTGAAGAAATAGGCCGCGGCAAACTCCCTCTCCTCGTCATTCCGGGGCGCGCGAAGCACGAGCCCGGAATCCATACTCACGATCGTGGCTATGGATTCCGGGCCCGCGCCAAGAGGCGCGTCCCGGAATGACGGAGAGAGCGTTGCTTAGAACCAGCGCTCGCCGACCACCACGGTGTCGCCCGGGCTGATCGGCGTGCCCGGCGGCACGACAAAGCGGCCGGTGCCGGAAGCATCGGTGTGCGTCACCGTAACGCTGTCCCGCCGCGCGCGCGGAGAATAGCCGCCAGCGATCGCGATGGCGCTTTCGGCGGTCATGTTCGGAACGTATGGATACTGGCCCGGCGCCTGCACTTCACCAAGGATGAAGAACGGACGGTACGCCTCGACCTCCACCGCCACGGAAGGCTCGCGGATAAAGCCGTTGCGCAGGCGTGCGGCGATTTCCGCCGCGAGCCTTGCGGGCGTGCGGCCGCGCGCGGGAACCGAGCCGATCAAGGGCATGGTGATCGAACCTGCGGCATCGATGGCATAGGTATTGGTCAGGCCTTCCTGGCCGTAGACCACCACGCGCAGCCTGTCGCCGGCGTCGAGATGATAGGCGGAGTCGTATTGCACCGGTGCTGGCGCGGCGTAAGCGACCGGCGGCGGAGCGGCGGCGTAAACAACCGGCCGGGATTGTGAGGCAAAGGCGCCACGAAGCGCGCTGATGGCGCCACCGCCGGAGGAATCCACGACAACGGGCGCCGGCGCAACCGGCGGGCCATAGGCGATGGAATCGAGATCGGCGGGCGGAGCCACGGCGACTGGCGCGACCGAGCGCATGCAGCCCGACAGCGCGAGCGCAGCCGCAACAGCAACGATCGGCAGTCGAAACACGCGCAAAACCGGCACCTGGGCCATCCCTTGAAGCGAGACAGCCCTAGTCTTGCACCGGTTATGGTTAACAAATGGTTTTTGGGAGGCTGGACCATGTCATGCCCGGCCTTGTGCCGGGCATCCACGTCTTGCGAGCCACGCTGCAAGGAAGAAGGTGGATGGCCGGGTCAAGCCCGGCCATGACGATGAGTCGTCACGCACTCACGCCGACGCCGATCGGGCACGACACGCCGGTGCCGCCAAGTCCGCAATAGCCGGCCGGATTCTTGGCGAGGTATTGCTGATGGTAGTCCTCGGCGAAGTAGAATGGACCCGCCGGCGCGATCTCGGTGGTGATGGCGCCGTATCGTTTCGCGGCGAGCGCCTTCTCGTACATCGCTTTCGACTCCGCGGCGGCTTTCGCCTGCGCATCGCTGAACGTGTAGATCGCCGAGCGATATTGCGTGCCGATATCGTTGCCCTGACGCATGCCCTGCGTCGGATCGTGATTTTCCCAGAACGTCTTCAGCAGCTTTTCGTAAGAGATTTTCTTCGGATCGAACACGACCAGCACTACTTCAGTGTGACCGGTGCGGCCCGAGCAGACCTCTTCATAGGTCGGGTTCGGCGTGTGACCGCCGGCATAGCCGACCGCAGTCGTGAAGATGCCGTCGCCCAGTTCCCAGAATTTTCGCTCGGCGCCCCAGAAACAGCCGAGCGCGAACACAGCCTGTTCGAGGCCTTCGGGATAAGGCGGCTGCAACTGGCGGCCGTTGACGAAATGATGCTTGGCGGTCGGGATCGGCGCGGTGCGGCCCGGCAATGCCTCGGACGCGCTCGGGATGGCGTTGGACTTTCGCATGAACAACATGGATTGCCTCCAGGCGGGAAATCGGCTGAGGCCGGAACTGCCTCAGCGAATGACATCTATATATGTCTTTACGCCGCCGATGGCAGTGCCGTTACGGTGAAGCCGGCGCCTGTTCAGTCGCGGGAATAGCCAATCAACGGCTTGCTCGGCCGGAACAGGATCATCAGCAAAATCCCCAGTACGCCCATGACGGCGAACACCGGCTGGTCCAGAAGCACCTTGACGACGCTGTCCCAGAGCCAGGGCACATGGGCCTCGACCCAGGCGCGGAATGCCTGCTGGCTGCTCTGATGGATATCGTTCCAGAACTGGCCGAAACGGGTGAACTTCAGGTTCTGGTCGGCCACCCAGCGGGCGCCGTCATAGACCACGAAGATGAATCCGCCGGCCAGCAGCAATAGCCCCACAAGTCGGAAGAAACCGCGGATCATGTCCCACCCTGATAATGCGCCCGCCCCGCGCCGGCCTCAGCCATTACCGGGGGGACCGCAGAAATTCAACCTCATCAGCAGTTTATCAGCCCTATATGGCGGCCATTCGGTCGGCCCCAAGGGGCCCCGGGAGGGTCCGGAAAGCGTTGACGGTGCAGGGCTCGCCCTCTATAAGACCGGCAATGGCGGCGGGCGCAATCCCGCCGCCGCTGTTCTTTGAGCGGCGCCGTCCCCGAGAGCCCATTTGCTCCGGCCATGGCATTCTCCAGAGAACACCCGGAAACATATCAGCGTCGATCACTGGATTGAACGGCCAGGGCGAGGGAGCCCGGCCAGCCGCGGTCGGTCACTGCCGAAGGATATTTGAGAAGATGGCCAATACGAGTTCCGCCAAGAAGGCGACCCGCAAGATTGCCCGCCGCACCGTCGTCAACAAGGCGCGCCGGACCAAGTTGCGCGGCGCCGTCCGCACCGTCGAGGAAGCGATCAAGAGCGGCGACCGCGAGGCGGCGCTGAAGGCGATGAAGAATGCCGAGCCCGAACTGATGCAGGCCGCGCAGCGCCGCATCATTCACAAGAACAATGCGAGCCGGAAAGTTTCGCGGCTGACGCACCAGATCGCCAAGCTCGCCAAGTGAGATGCAAGTGAGCTGACTGAAGCGTGAGCTGACTGAGAAAGTCGGCTGACAGAAAAAGTTATTCGTCAAAGGCCCGGCATCGTCCGGGCCTTTTTCTTTTGTGACACGTCGCTTTGTGACACGGCGTGTCTCTTTGTCCGATTGCTGGGCGAGGCAAGCCGTGTCATATTTCCTGCGTCCGTATTTTTCCGGAACGTCACGAGCGGAATTTTTCCGACGCGCTTTCGCTTTGCGCCGACGTTCTGAGCAGATGCGAAAAGCCATTGTACGGCAGGCATAAGTTGGAGCCAGGCGGTAGTTTTGCGGGACAAGGGTTACCCTCAAAAACAATCGCGAAAAACTTCGACTCGCTAATCACTTATCCACATAGCGCCAGCAAGCATTTCGAAAAGCACCTCTTGCTGCCGCAACCTTGATGATTTTGTGAAAATTTTTTGCGACTGCGCTCAGGTTTGTCATGTGCGCGAATCTGTACGGTGATTCAAAAACTTGAGTTCGCGCTTCG
The DNA here is from genome assembly GCF_018129385.1 of Bradyrhizobium lablabi. Lineage (GTDB taxonomy): Bacteria > Pseudomonadota > Alphaproteobacteria > Rhizobiales > Xanthobacteraceae > Bradyrhizobium > Bradyrhizobium lablabi_C. Next base: position 19,780 of record NZ_JAFCLN010000014.1, on the reverse strand, counting down.
CATTGCAACGCCGCAACACTAACCGAAGAGTCGCCGCGCTGTTCGATTCAACGGATTGTCAGCGATGACCAATGTTGTATCACTACATGGCTCGCGGCGCCCCAAGCTCTCCAGACCAGCGCGGTTAGAGAACCAAGGGTGGACGCGCAGATCGGCGGCGGTGTGCGCGTAGCGACGCTTTCAAAAGCGGTGCTGAGTTCGTAACTCATAGCAATATGAGAACGGTTGTTCTGTGTCTAAATTTCTCAGACGTAACGCGCAAGGTTTCGCGCGCTCCGGACAAGGGGAAAACCGGCACCGGTCAACATCAGCAGCGGGGAACGCGTAGCCTGCAAGCGGGTTGACGAGAACTGACCGAGGTCCGCGGCGTAGCGGCCCGAGCATTCAGGTGTTCGGAAGCGCGGATCGAGGTTCGAACCAGCAGCGACACGAAGAACCGCCGCGACCAGTCGCGGCGGGAGGGGGAGGTAGTAATGCTTTACGGAATCAGCACTGCATTGAACCAAATGCAAATTTCGAACGACGCCGTATTGGACAACTACGACTCCAGCGCCACTGAATTCTTCACGCCGTCTCCGGACACGCCTTCGAGTACGCGCTGACCTCGCGAGGCTTCTTCTTTTCCGAGCTTGTGACCTGACGCGGCGTTTTCGCCGAACGATGACTCACGTCCCGGAACAGGAAGCTTCGTTGGAGGTCGCGCTTGGCAGGAAACCTGCACGGCAATTTCGCTGGCAACATTACTCTTTGAGAAAAGTTATCGAGCAATGACAAACACGGAACAGGATCGTTGGTCGCGGGTAAAGGGCAGGCTTCGTTCGAGCGTGGGGGAAGACGTCTACACCAGCTGGTTTGCGCGCATGGATCTGGAAGGCGTGCAGGACGAGAGCGTACGTCTCTCGGTTCCCACCCGTTTCCTCAAGAGCTGGATCCAGGCGCATTATGTGGAGCGCGTGCTCTCGGCCTGGCAGGCCGAGATGCCGGAAGTCCATCGTATCGACCTCACCGTGCGCACCGCAATGCGCTGCGCCACGCCGGCGAAAGAGGCGGCGGCGCCGCTGGAAGCGCGCCGTGTCGAGCGGACTGACAGCCGTCCGGCGTCGGAACTGCGCGCCAATGCGATCGCGCCGGTCTCGGCCAGCCATGACGCACTCGGCGGCTCGCCGCTCGACCCGCGCCTGACCTTCGGCAGCTTTGTCGTCGGACGTTCCAACACGCTGGCCCATGCCGCGGCTCGCCAGGTCGCCGAGGGACGGCGCGGCGATCCCGTGATGTTCAATCCGCTCTACATCCATGCCGGCGTCGGCCTCGGCAAGACGCATCTGTTGCAGGCGGTGACCTGGGCCGGCAACTCGGGCAGCGAGCGCAAGGTGCTGTATCTCACGGCCGAAAAATTCATGTACGGCTTTGTCGCCGCGCTGAAGACGCAGACGGCGCTCGCCTTCAAGGAAGCGCTGCGCGGCATCGACGTGCTCGTGATCGACGATTTGCAGTTCCTGCAAGGCAAGTCGACGCAGGCCGAGTTCTGCCACACGCTGAACGCGCTGATCGATGCCGGCCGTCAGGTCGTGATCGCGGCCGACCGCCCGCCGTCGGATCTGGAAAGCCTGGATGACCGCGTGCGCTCGCGCCTTGCGGGCGGCCTCGTGGTCGAGATGGGTTCGCTCGGCGAGGAGCTGCGGCTCGGCATCTTGAAGTCGCGCGTCGCGGCGGCGCGCGCCCATCACGCGAGCTTCGACGTGCCCGACCAGGTGCTGGATTATCTGGCGCGCGCCATCACCCATAATGGCCGCGACCTCGAAGGCGCGATCAATCGCCTGCTGGCGCATTCCAAGCTCAACAACCAGCCGGTGACGCTGGAAATGGCCGAGCGCGAAGTGCGTGACCTGATCCGTCCGCAGGAGCCGAAGCGGATCAAGATCGAGGACATCCAGCGCGTGGTGGCACGGCAATACAATGTCAGCCGCTCCGACCTGCTGTCCTCACGCCGCACGGCCAATGTGGTGCGTCCGCGCCAGGTCGCAATGTATCTGGCCAAGACGCTCACCTTGCGCTCGCTGCCCGAGATCGGCCGGCGCTTTGGCGGCCGCGATCACACCACGGTGCTGCATGCCGTGCGCAAGATCGAGGCACTGGTTGCCAAGGACACCGCGCTGTCCGAAGAGGTGGAATCGCTGAAGCGCCAGTTGCAGGAATGACCTTGTTCCGGCCCTTTCCTTGCGCGGGAGGGCCGGCAAAATCTCCCGTAAAACGTGGGGAACGGGTTTCCCCTCCCTTGCGCTTGGCCCCCATCCGCGCCACCTTGCGGTCCCCCCGCTGGTTTGGTCAAATCCGTAACTGACCGGGCTTTTCGGGTCTCAAACGCCGCGGCGCGCCTTCCGGCCGCCCCGGCTTTTCCATCTCTGGGGATCGGGCGGATATTGCTATGAAGGTTACCGTCGAGCGCGCGCAACTCCTGAAATCGCTCGGCCACGTCCACCGCGTGGTCGAACGCCGCAACACTATCCCGATCCTCGGCAACGTGCTGATCCGCGCCGAGAGCGCAAAGCTGTCCCTGAAGGCGACGGACCTCGACCTTGAGGTCACGGAAACGCTGGCCGCGGAGACCGGAACCGGCGGCTCGACCACCGTGCCGGCGCACATGTTCTACGATATCGTCCGCAAATTGCCCGATGGTTCGCAGATCGTGCTGGAAGCCGACGGCGACCGCTCGGTGATGGCGATCCGCGCCGGCCGCTCCCGCTTCACGCTACAGACCTTGCCGGAAAGCGATTTTCCGGATCTTGCCGCCGGCGACATGACGCATTCGTTTTCGCTGCCTGCCTCCGACATCAAGCGGCTGATCGACCGCACGCAGTTCGCGATCTCGACCGAAGAGACGCGCTATTATCTCAACGGCATCTATCTGCACTCGGCCGGCAGCGCCAAGACGACGACCTTGCGCGGTGTTGCCACCGACGGCCACCGCCTCGCCCAGATCGACCTCGCCCTGCCGAAGGGCGCCACCGGCATGCCCGGCGTGATCGTCCCGCGCAAGACCGTCGGCGAAGTGCAGCGCCTGATCGAGGACAATGAAGCGGAAGTTCAGGTCGAGCTGTCGCAGGGAAAAATCCGCTTCACCATCGGCAATGTGGTTTTGACCTCAAAGCTGATCGACGGCACCTTTCCTGACTATGGCCGGGTCATTCCGCAGAACAACGACAAGGAACTGGTCGTCGACAAGAAGGATTTCGAGGCCGCGGTTGACCGCGTCTCCACCATCTCCAGCGAGCGCGGCCGCGCGGTAAAACTGGCGCTGTCGAGCGGCAAGCTTGTGCTGTCGGTGAACAACCCGGATTCCGGCAGCGCCACCGAAGAGCTCGAGGTCGAATACGCTTCCGACGCGCTCGATATCGGCTTCAACTCACGCTATCTGCTCGACATCGCCGCCCAGATCGAGGGCGAGGTGGCCGTGCTCCGGCTCGCCGATCCCGGCTCGCCGACACTGGTGCAGGACAAGGACAGCAAGGGCGCACTCTACGTGCTGATGCCGATGCGGGTGTGATAAACCGCGACACACGCGCAGACCTTCCCTCTCCCCTTGTGGGAGAGGGTGGCGCCTCGCGAAGCGAGGTGACGGGTGAGGGGTTCGCGCCGCAAACGCCAAACCATCGGCCTGTCGCAAAACGCATCCGCAAGTTCGCAAAAAAAGATGCGGCACGAGCCAATGGATGCTGAAGCCGCAATGTGGCGTCTCCTCCGCGACCGGCGCCTTGCGGCATTCAAGTTTCGTCGCCAAGTCCCGTTCCAGAATTACAGTCTCGACTTCGTCTGCTTCTCCAAGCGATTCGTCGTCGAGATCGACGGCAGCCAGCACGCCGACTCCCGGCGAGACATGGTCAGGGAAACCGCGTTGATTGCCGAGGGTTTCGAGATAGCGCGTTACTGGAACAATGATGTCCTGCAACCCACGTCTGTTCTGGAGGATATTCTCTCAAAGCTCGCCGAGCGGTGAGAACCCCTCACCCGTCGCCTCGCTTCGCGAGGCGCCACCCTCTCCCACAAGGGGAGAGGGGAAGAAAGCCCGGCAATGACGAGTTAGCATGACCCCCTCCCGCATTCACCGCCTGTCGCTGACGCATTTCCGCAATTATCGCGCGGGGACCGTGAACGCGCACGGCGACCTGGTGGCGCTGGTCGGGCCGAATGGTGCGGGCAAGACCAACTGCCTGGAGGCGATCTCGTTTCTCTCGCCCGGGCGCGGGCTGCGGCGGGCGACGCTGGAGGATGTCGCCGACAATCAGGGCAACGGGTCCTGGGCGGTGTCGGCCGAAGTCGAGGGCGCGCTCGGGCTCGCGACGCTCGGCACAGGCATCGATGCGCCCGCGGGCGAGGCCAACGGCACCAGCCGCCGCTGCCGCATCGACCGCGAGCCGGTCGGTTCGGCCACCGCATTCGGCGATCACTTGCGCATGGTGTGGCTGACGCCGGCGATGGACGGACTGTTCCTTGGCGCGGCATCCGACCGGCGGCGGTTCTTCGACCGGCTGGTGCTGGCGATCGACAGCGATCATACCGGCCGCGTCTCCGCACTGGAGCGCTCCTTGCGCTCGCGCAACCGGCTGCTCGAAGTGCGCAATTACGACGACCACTGGTGCGATGCGATCGAGCGCGAGACCGCGGAGCTTGCGGTTGCGGTAGCGGCAACGCGCAGCCAGACCCTGACGAGGCTCGCCGCGATGCTGCGCACGCGCGGCGAAGCCTCCGCATTCCCGTCCGCCGAGATCGCGCTCGACGGCTGGATGGAGAACGCACTTGTTTCCGAGCCCGCGACCGCGGTCGAGGACCGCTATCGCGATATCCTGCGCGGCAACCGCGCGCGCGATGCCGCCGCGGGCCGCACGCTGGATGGCCCGCATACCACCGATCTCAAGGTGACCTACGCGCCGAAAAACATGCCGGCGCGCGACGCCTCGACCGGCGAGCAAAAAGCGCTGCTGATCGGCCTCGTGCTGGCCCATGCGAGCCTCGTCGCCGAGATGACCGGCATCGTTCCGCTGCTGTTGCTCGACGAGGTCGTGGCCCACCTTGATCCGAACCGCAGAAGAGCGCTGTTCGATGAACTGCAAAAACTTGGGGCGCAGGTCTGGATGACCGGCGCCGATCCTGCCGCCTTCGCCGACATCGGCACGTCGGGCGAAATCTTCGACGTCGAGTCGGGAAAGATCAGCCGGCGCGGCTGAAGCAGCTTACGGCTTGTTGCCAAGCAGCCGCTCGATGATCGCCTCGACCAGAAAGGTTGATCCGCCTTCCGTGAGATGGATCTGATCGCTGGTCGAGATACTGGCGGCGCCCTCGCCCGTTCGCGTCAGGCAGCCTTCCGCGTCGCACAGCACCTCGCGCGCCGAAATGAATTCAGCCCCCAACGGAACCAGTTTTTCGCGCAACACGGCTTCAAATCCATCGGGCGCGATGTCGCCCTTGAAGTGCATGGGCACCAGCGTGTGGCGCAGCATGTAGTAGCGCAAGACTTCATTGGGCAGTCCGCGCCGCCAGAATGGCACGCCGCCCAGCACGACCACGCGGGCGCCGGTCTGCTTCAACAGGGCGACGGTTTTGCCGACCTCGTCCATGTGCTCCTGCCAGGTGCCGTGCAGCAGCACGATTTCCGGCTTCAGGTCGCGGGCGATCGCAAGCACCTTGTCGTTGACGGTCCGGCAGTTCGGATTGCCCGCGATGTCGGCGCCGACAGCGGGAATGCAGGAGCTTGCAGTGAATTGCGCGATGCCAAAGCTTCTCGTTTCCTGCGCCTTGCGCAGGCCCGGCAACAGCGCGGCCGCCGTCGAATCGCCCCACACGAGCACAAGAGGCCGCCGGCTTCGCTCGGCGCAATTTTCGGCAAACGACGTCTCGCGGCTGAGGTCGAGCAGGCACTGGTGATATCGCCAGGCCGGCAGTTGCGCAGGAACGCCGGCGAGGCTGCGGATTTCCGCCGGCAGCCGGAAATCGAAGCCGCGGCCCCAGACCACGGCGCCGCCGGCCACGCCAACCAGCACCATCGCTGCGCAGAGGCCAGCGATCTTGCGCGTGCTCGGCTTGCCGAAGCGGATCGGCCTTTCGACAAAGTAGTAAGTGGCCCATGCCAGCGGCACGGTCAGCAGCAGGATCAATTCGCGCTCGATCAGGGTCAGCGGTGCGAATTTGATTTGGGCAAGGAATACGAGAAGCGGCCAATGCCACAGATAGAGCGGATAGCTGATCAATCCGATCCATACGAAGGCCGGGTTCGCCAATAGCTTTCGGCAAAGCCACGACGACGGCGCCGACAACAATAGCGCCGTACCGACCACGGGCAGCAGCGCCCACCAGCCGGGGAATGCGCTGTGGCTGTCGAGCAGCATCGCCGCCGCCGCGACCATCGCCGCGCCGAGCCAGGCGCGCCAGTTGCTGGCCGTGACGCTCTGGCTGACACTGTCCCACCGGCAGGCAAGCACGGCACCGGCCAACAGCTCGAAGGCACGGGTGAAGGGCAGGTAGAAGGTAGCGACCGGATTCGATCCGATCAGCGCGACGTTGAGCGCAAAGGACGCAACGCCAAGGCTGGCTGCGACGGTCACAACCGACAGCCGCATCCGCGCGGCCAACATCAGGATCGGCGGCCAGAACAGGTAAAACTGCTCCTCGATGCCGAGCGACCACAGATGCAGCAGCGGCTTCTTCGCGGATTCGACGTCGAAGTAACCCGACTGCAACAGCAGCGCGATGTTGGCAAGGAACGCGGCGCTGGCAAAGACATCGCTGCCCAGTTGCGCAAACGCCGCCGGCAGCATCCACAGCCAGCCCAATAGCAGCACGGCGCAAAGCACCACGACCAGCGCCGGAAAAATCCGCCTGACACGCCTGACGTAGAAGGTCAGCAGGCCAAAGCGCTGCTGTTCCAGTTCGCGCGCGATGATGCCGGTGATCAGGAAACCCGAGATGACGAAGAACACGTCGACGCCGACAAATCCGCCCGGCATCGCCGGCGGGAAGGCGTGAAAGTTCAGCACCAGCATCACGGCAATGGCGCGCAGGCCGTCGACATCGGGCCGGTATTGAGCTGACGGCAAGGACAATAGCGGCCAATCCTGCGAGCGGGAGGCGGCACGGAAGGCGCCGCGCCGCCTCTCTAGCAGGTCTTTTGCGCTCTGCCATTCACGGGCTCTCCGGCACCCAAAACTCGACCCCGGAGGAACATGGATTCGCTTGCCGAATCGCCCTTTTTTGGCGACGCGGAATCGGCCTCCGGCGGCCTTGAAACAGGGACAAAAAACCCTATTTATTCAAGAAGTTGTGGATCGATAGATTGCGCTAGGCGCAATGCTTCTTTCATGGCACAAATAGCTGAATCAGCGCCTCGTTTTGCGCCGCTGATTCGGACCATCCTCGAAGGCCTCACATGACAGAACCTGCGCGGCAAACCCCTGCCGACACCGACCATTCCATCCCTGTTGAATATGGCGCGGAATCGATCCGGGTTCTGAAGGGGCTGGATGCCGTCCGCAAGCGGCCGGGCATGTATATCGGCGATACCGATGACGGTTCCGGCCTGCATCACATGGTCTATGAAGTCGTCGACAATGCGATCGACGAGGCGCTGGCAGGCCACGCCAGTGCGGTGGAAGTGATCCTCAACGCCGACAATTCCGTCACCGTGCGCGACGACGGCCGCGGCATTCCCGTCGGCATCCACAAGGGCGAAGGCATCTCGGCGGCCGAGGTCATCATGACCCAGCTCCACGCCGGTGGTAAATTCGACCAGAATTCCTACAAGGTATCCGGTGGCCTGCACGGCGTCGGTGTCTCCGTCGTCAACGCGCTGTCGAGCAAATTGCAGCTTCGGGTCTGGCGCGACGGCAAGGAGCATTTCATCGAGTTCGCCCATGGCGATGCGGTCGCGCCGCTGACTGTGGTCGGCGACGCCAACGGCAAGCGCGGCACGGAGGTGACCTTCCTCGCCTCCACCGAAACCTTCACCAATGTCGAATATGATTTCGCGACGCTGGAACACCGGCTGCGCGAGCTCGCCTTCCTCAATTCCGGCGTCAACATCGTGCTGTCGGACCAGCGCCACGCGGTCGAGAAGCGCGAGGCGATGCGCTATGAGGGCGGCGTCGAGGAGTTCGTGAAATATCTCGACCGCAACAAGAAGGCGATCGTGCCGGCGCCGATCATGGTGCGTTCGGAAGCCAACGGCATCGCCGTCGAGGCGGCGCTGTGGTGGAACGACAGCTACCATGAAAACGTGCTCTGCTTCACCAACAACATCCCGCAACGTGACGGCGGCACCCATCTCGCCGGCTTCCGCGGCGCGTTGACGCGCCAGGTCAACGGCTATGCCGAAGCCAACGCCAAGCGCGAGAAGATCGCGCTGACCGGCGACGATTGCCGCGAAGGCCTCACCGCCGTGCTGTCGGTGAAGGTGCCCGATCCAAAGTTCTCGTCGCAGACCAAGGACAAGCTGGTGTCCTCGGAAGTACGCCCCGTGGTCGAAAACGTCATCAACGAGGCGCTCGCGGCCTGGTTCGAGGAACATCCGACGGAAGCCAAGACCATCGTCACCAAGGTGGTGGAGGCGGCCGCCGCTCGCGAAGCCGCGCGCAAGGCGCGCGAATTGACGCGACGCAAGGGTGCGCTCGACTACGCTTCATTGCCCGGCAAGCTCGCCGACTGCCAGGAAAAGGACCCGGCGAAGTCAGAACTGTTCATCGTCGAGGGCGACTCGGCCGGCGGCAGCGCGAAGCAGGGCCGCAACCGCGAATTCCAGGCGGTGCTGCCGCTGCGCGGAAAAATCCTCAATGTCGAGCGCGCGCGCTTTGACAAGATGCTGAGCTCCGAGCAGATCGGCACGCTGATCACCGCGCTCGGCACCGGCATCGGCCGCGAGGATTTCGATCTCTCGAAGCTGCGCTATCACAAGATCATCCTGATGACCGACGCCGACGTCGACGGCGCGCATATCCGCACACTGCTGCTGACCTTCTTCTTCCGGCAAATGCCGGAGCTGATCGACGGCGGCTACCTCTATATCGCGCAGCCGCCGCTCTACAAGGTGGTGCGCGGCAAGTCCGAGCAGTATCTGAAGGACGAGCGCGCGCTGGAAGACTATCTGATCGACACCGGCCTCGATGACTGCGTCTTCCACCTCGCCGCCGGCGATCAACGCACCGGCCGCGACCTGAGGTCGCTGGTCGACGACGCGCGCGTCATCCGCAACGTGCTGAACAATTTGCACAGCCGCTATAACCGCAAGGTGATCGAGCAGGCCGCGATCGCGGGCGTGCTCAGCCCCAGGATCACCAGCGACACCAACACCGCAAACGCGGCTGCCGACTACATCGCAAAGCGCCTCGATTCGCAGGCCGATGAGGCCGAGCGCGGCTGGACCGGCCGCTTCACCGAGGGCGAAGGGTTCTTCTTCGAGCGGACCGTGCGCGGCGTAAAGGACGTCGCCATCATCGATGCGGCGCTGCTCGGCTCGGCCGACGCGCGCAAGCTCGACGAATACGCGGCGAGGCTTCAGGAAGCCTATCCGCGGCCGGGCACGCTCCGCCGCAAGGACAGCGAGACCGTCATCCACGGCCCGATAGGCCTGTTCGAGGCGGTGACGGAGACCGCCCGCAAGGGCGTGCAGTTGCAGCGCTACAAAGGCCTCGGCGAGATGAACCCGGACCAGCTCTGGGAAACCACACTCGATACCAACGAACGCTCGCTGCTACAGGTGAAGGTCAAGGAGGTCGACGAGGCCGACGATATCTTCACCAAACTGATGGGCGATGTGGTAGAACCGCGCCGCGAGTTCATCCAGGACAACTCGCTGACCGCCAACGTCGACGTATAAGGTAAGAGGAACATCCCGTGCCGCCCATTCAGTATATCGTTGAGGGCGGCAGGCGCCTCTCGGGCACGATCGAGCCGTCCGGCAACAAGAATTCGGCGCTGCCGATCATCGCGGCGGCGCTGCTCACCGAACATCCGGTGACGCTGGAGAACGTGCCGCGCATCCGCGACACCGAGACGCTGGTGGAACTGGTGCGCTCGGTCGGCGCATCAGCGGAATGGCAGGCGCGCAATACGCTGGCCATCCACGCCAGGGAAATTCGCGCCGCCGATCTCGATCCCGAACTGTGTGCGCGGATCCGCGCCTCGATCCTGCTGGCCGGACCGCTGCTTGCCCGTTGCGGCGAGGTGGCGTTGCCGCCGCCCGGCGGCGATGTGATCGGCCGGCGACGTCTCGATACTCACTTTCTCGCCTTCGAGCAGCTTGGCGCCACGGTCACCGCGACCCATCGGCTCGAATTCCGCGCTTCCCGCCTCAAAGGCGCCGACGTGTTCCTCGACGAGCCCAGCGTGACCGCGACCGAAAACGCGCTGGTCGCCGCGGTCGCCGCGCGCGGCACCACCTATTTGCGCAACGCCGCCTCCGAACCGCATGTGCAGGATCTCGCGCACTTCCTGGTCGCGCTCGGCGCCAGGATCGACGGCATCGGCACCAACACGATGGTGATCGAGGGCGGTTCGACGCTAGGTTCCGCGCATCACACGATCGGCCCCGACCACATCGAGGTCGGCTCGCTGATCGGGCTTGCCGCGGTGACACGCTCGCCGATCCGCATCGCGAAGGCCGGCGTCGAACATCTGCGTTCGATCCGCATGGGCTTCGAGCGTCTCGGCATCGTCTGCGGCGTCGAGGGCGACGATCTCGTCGTGCCCTCCAACCAGACCATGAAGATCCACGACGATTTCGGCGGCCACGTGCCGAAACTGGAAGACCAGCCCTGGCCGGCCTTCCCGGCCGACCTGATGTCGATCGCCATCGTCACCGCCACGCAGTGCGACGGCGTGATCCTGATGTTCGAGAAAATGTTCGAATCCCGGATGTTCTTCGTCGACAAGCTGATCGCGATGGGCGGCCGCATCGTATTGTGCGACCCGCATCGCGCGATCGTCGCAGGTCCGAGCCGGCTGCGCGGCTCGGTGATGACCTCGCCCGACATCCGCGCCGGCATGGCCATGCTGCTCGCCGCCGTCTGCGCCGAGGGCACGTCGACCATCAACAACGCCGACCAGATCGAACGCGGCTACGAGCGCATCGAGGAGCGGCTGAACGCGCTCGGCGCCAGGATCAAGCGGGTGCCGGAACGGACGAAGTAGGCGCGAAGGCGTCGCGACGACAGCCAACTTTTCGGCCTATGCCGATGCTAGTGTGCCTCCATGACTTCTCTCGACAAAGTCGAACCGGCGTCGATCGACCGGTCCGCAAGGGCAACACCCGGCAATCATGTTGCCATCGAGCTGCGCGAGACGCTGCGGCTCGCTTTGCCGATGGCGCTTACCCAGCTCGGGCAGATCGCGATGATGACGACCGACCTTGCGCTGGTCGGACGGCTGGGCGATCAGGCGGTGGCAGCTGCGGCGCTGGCCTCGACGGTGTATTTCGTCAGTTTCACGGTCGGCATGGGGCTGGTTTCGGCCGTGTCGCCGCTGGCGGCGCAGGCGTTCGGCGCGCGCAACCCGCGGATGGTGCGGCGCGCGCTGCGTGTCGGATTGTGGGCGGCACTTTTGATCTCGCTGCCGATGCTGGCGTTCCCGCTGCGCGGCGAGCAGATCCTGCTGGCGCTCGGCCAGGCGCCGGCCAGCGTGCATCTGGCACAGCAATACCTGTTCGGGCTGGCGTGGGGCATCGCGCCGGCGCTGTGGTTCATTGCGATCCGCGGCTTCATGGGCGCGGTCAATCGCCCGGAGCCTGTCCTGTGGATCACGCTGGCGGCAATCCCGGCCAATGGCGTGCTGGTGTATCTGTTGATCCACGGCGCGTGGGGTCTGCCGCGGCTCGAACTGTTCGGCGCAGGGCTCGCCACCTCCCTCGTCAATGTCGGCTCGGTGCTGGCGGCGCTGTGGTTCGTGATCCGGCGGCGGCCGTTCCGGAAATATCACGCGTTCGGCCGCATCTGGCGGATCGACTGGAGCCTGATGCGAAAACTCGTCATCGTCGGCGCGCCGATCTCGATCTCGCTCCTGCTGGAGTACGGCCTGTTCGGCGCCGCCGGGCTGCTGATGGGCGTGATCAGCACCACCGCGCTCGCCGCCCACCAGATCGCGCTCCAGGTCACCGCCATCCTGTTCATGGTGCCGCTTGGCATCAGCATGGCGGCAACGGTGCGCGTCGGTCACGCGGTCGGACGCAACGACGCCGACGGCGTCAGGCGCGCCGGATTTGTCGCCATCCTGCTCGGCATTGCTCTGGTGGCAGCGCTGACACTCGCGGTGATCGCAAGCCGCGACGGGATTGCGCATCTGTTTTTCGGTGCGGCTGCCGACGGCGCGGGCGCGGCCATCAGCCTCGTCGAGACGCTGCTCGTGATCGGCGCCACCTTCTTCATCGCCGATGGAATCCAGACCATCGCGGCCGGTGCGCTGCGCGGCATGAACGATACGCGGGTGCCGCTCCTGTTCGCCGTGGTCAGCTACTGGCTGATCGGATTTGCCAGCGCCTGGTGGCTGGCCTTTTCGACGCCGCTCGGCGCGCGCGGCGTCTGGATCGGTCTTTCCATCGGCACCGCCGTCTATGCCGCGCTGCTGGTGTGGCGGTTCGATCTGCTGTCGAAGCGAATGGCAATCCATGAAGGTCGATGAGATCGAGCCCGACATCGATTTGGGCGCACTGCTACCCGGTGCGCAATTCGCCGACGCCTGGCGTATCGCCGTCGACCACGCGGCGTTCGATGCGCGCCGCGCCGCCGAGCGGACGATCGGGCGGCAGCCGCGCTGGGCCCGCGCGCTGTTGGTACTACGAAACATTCTGGTCACGCCGTTCGGCCTGAAAACATCGGGCGCGGGCGAGGCCGGACCAGGGGCGACACGGGACATGATCGGCATCTTTCCCGTCGTCAGCGAGACGCCGCAGCGTCTGGTCGCCGGCTTCAACGACCGCCACCTCGATTTTCGCGTCGTGGTCGATGTCGCGCGCGCGGGCAGCCTACAGACCATCACCGCAACCACGCTGGTGCTGACCCACAACCGGCTTGGACGAGCCTATCTGGCGATCATCCTGCCGTTTCACCGACTGATCGTCCGGGCCATGATGCGCCAGATCGCGGCATAGCCGCGAGAAGCGATCCATTCCGGAAGCCGCCAACCTAGGCGTGCAGCAAAATTTCATCTAGCCTGCCTACGATACGGGCGGAACAGCACAGCCGCTGGAGGTTGATGTGAGTTCGAAGGACAAGGCGAACCCACCCCGCCATGTGCTGCTGTTCAGCGGCCACATGATCGATGCTGCCGATCGCAGGGAGCCGCGGTTTCCGGCGGGCAAGGAAGGCAGCGTGGCGGATGCAATTGCTGCGCTGCTCGACACCGCCGATGTATCCGCCGGCCCGAACGATCTGGCGATCTGCGGCGGGGCTTGCGGAGGCGACCTGCTGTTCGCCGAGGCTTGCCTCGCGCGCGGCACGGCGCTCGAAATGTATATTGGTTTCGACGAGAACACCTTTCTGGCTGATTCCGTCGATTTCGCCAATGCCGGCTGGCGCAGCCGTTTTCTCAAGGCCAGGAGCAGGAGCATATTGCATGTTGCGCCCGATGAGCTCGGCCCGCTGCCTTCCGGCGCCGATCCGTACGAGCGCAATAATCTCTGGATGCTGGAGCGCGCCATGCGCTTCGGGCCCGCGAAGTTGATCTTCATCTGCCTCTGGAACGGCGAGGGCGGCGACGGCCCCGGCGGAACGAAGCATCTCATGGAGGAGGCCAGGAGGAATTCCGCACCGGTCTACTGGCTCGACATTCGCAAGCTGTGAAGACAGTTGGCCTGTCCTGAAATCGAGGCGGCGGGCGGCAATATTGAGCTTGCCCGCCGTCTACGTCGATTGATCCTCTGTACCCGCTGTGGTCCGTGGCACTTCGGACCATTCCACGGCGCAGCGATCGAGATCGCACAAATTCTGGCGCATCTGCTCGAGCGAGAATCCGAGCGCGAAGAAGCGCTCGGCTACTTCGCCCGGCTGCCCGCGGATCAGGCCCTCGCTACGCACCGCCGCCACCTCGCCGGCATAGCGTTCCAGGGCCGCATGGACCGGCGCAATTGCCGGCGCGCCGGCACCCGCACGCAAGGCAGCCGCCACCGCGCGCATATAGTGGGCGATCGCCTTGCTGACCTCGGACAAGGGACCGGCAAGCCGCACCTGCACATCCAGGGGCAACGGCACCACGGTCGCACGCCCGATCATCACGACGTCGTGGCGCAGGCGCAGGATCGTCCGCAGCAATGGACCGGTGTCCGGTCCTGACGACAGATGCGCGGCGCGTTCCCGTTCCGCTTCAGCGCCGGTTGCGTTCAGTCCGACCAGCGCCGTGCCGATACCGTCCTGGATACGATGCAGGGCGTCATTGTCGCGGCCACGCGTCAGGCCCGCCAGCAATTCGACAAAGGCGTCCGCAATCAATTCCAGCAGTCGCGCCGCATTGACGCGGATCTGGCTGACGGCCCGCGATGGCAGCACCAGGAAGGAAACGGCAAGCCCGGTCAACGCGCCGACGGTGACCTCCATGACCCGATCGATGGCTGAATCCAGCGGATTGGACTGGTGCATGGCCGGCAGCAGCAGCACGATCACGGCCGTGACGGTGGCGGAACTCAGGCTGGGATTGATGGCCGCGATGAAAGCCAGCGGTGTGACCGCCAGCACCAGCAGCGCCAGCAAACCGCCCTCGCCGGAATGCGGGATCAGGACCGCGATGGCGCCGCCGTAGATCGCACCACCGATCGTACCGAGCATATAGTCGCGGGTCGCCTTCAGCGAACGCCCGACGCTCATCTGGGTGACGATCAGCGATGTCAGCACGGCCCATAGCGGCAGCATCAAATGCAGCGCGACCGCGATCATATAGGCAGCGACCGCCGCAACGGCGATCCGGATCGCGAGCGCCAGTTGCGTCTTCCGGGCCCGGAGCGAGCCAAGCGTGCGCTTGGAGAGAGCCATCATGTGCCGCATCCAGAATTGGCCGACCGAAGCGCTTGGTAAGTGAGGGCCAGCATAGCTGATACCCGCGGCCGGGAGGCGGCTTGAAAGGAGAAATCAGGCCGCCTAACTTGCGCGCCAAACGAGGAAACACGATGGCCAACGAAACCGCAACGCTCGCAGCCTATGTCGCCGACCTGAAATTCGAGGACATTCCGCCGGAGGTCCTGGAGCGCGCCAAGGTGCTGACGCTCGACTTCCTCGGCAGCGCGATCCGGGCAAGGCGGGATGCGGAATCCACTCCCTCGTTGCTGAAAATGCTGGAAGCGCTGGCGCTCGACGGCAAGGGTGAATCCACCGTATTCGGCGACAGCAAGACCTGGACGCCGGCGGTGGCGGCGCTGCTCAACGGCGCGCTCGGCCATTCCCTCGATTTCGACGACACGCATGCGGATTCCTCGCTGCATCCGAGCGCGCCGGTGGTGCCTGCCGCATTCGCGGTCGGCGAGATGGTTGGCGCCTCCGGCCGTGAGGTGCTGACCGCCATCGTTGCAGGCTATGAAGTCTGCTGCCGGCTCGGCAACGCACTCGACCCGACCTCGCATTACAAAAAGGGATTTCACCCGACCGCGACCGCGGGCACCTATGGCGCCGCCGCGGCGGCCGGAAAACTGTTCGGGCTTTCGCAAGCGCAGCTCATCTCGGCGTTCGGCGTTTCCGGCAGCCAGGCCGCAGGCTCGCTGCAATTTTTGGTCAACGGCGCCTGGAACAAGCGCTATCAGGTCGGCGCCGCTGCCATGAACGGCGTGATCGCCGCAACGCTGGCGCGCAATGAATTCATCGGTTCGACTCAATCCGTCGAAGGCAAGCACGGCCTGCTGGTCGGCTACAGCGACGATGCGCATCCCGACAAGGCGACCGCCGGGCTCGGCAAGATCTACGAGACCATGAAGATCGGCGTGAAGCCGTATCCGAGCTGCCGCTACACCCACGCCGCGCTCGATGCGCTGATCGCGATGCGGCGCGAGCACAATCTGACACCGGACCAGATCAAGCGGGTCGAGGTCGGTCTGCACCGCAACGGCATCACGCTGACGGGCGACGCCGCCACCAAACGCCATCCGAGCTCGATCGTCGGCGGACAGTTCTCGATGTTCTTCACCGGCGCCGTCGCGCTCGACCAGGGCAGCTTTGGCTGGGACGATTATGAGCGCCTTGGCGATGCGGCCGTCGATGCGCTCGCCGACAAGTTCGACGTGGTGCAGGACGACCGGCTCGAGATCGGCCGGACCCATCCGTTCGGCGCGCGCGTCTCGATCACCACCGATGACGGCGTGCATGAGCGGCTCTATGCCGATCCCTCGGGCGAACCGAACTCGTTCCCGGACGCGCGAGCGATGCAGCAGAAATTTCTGACGCTGGCCCGCCCGGTGCTGAACGGACGCGCCGATCAGCTTGCCGATGCGATCCTGTCGCTCGAACGGTTCGACCGGGTCGAGAAGGCCACGCAGCTCGGACGGCAATAGCTTCAGTTTTTGCCCTTCCACGTCGCGCGCCGCGTTACCCATAGCCCGGCGAGACGGCCGAACAGATCGATCTCGCCTTCCAGCTTCGCCCCGAGCCGCCGCGCCACGCTCTGCGACGGCGCATTCTCCGCCTCGATGCAATGGACCATGTAATCGGTTTCGAAGGTGGCGAACACCCAGTCGATCGAGGCGACCGCAGCCTCCAGCGCATAACCCTTGCCGCGAAACTCTTTTGCGATGCCCCAGCCGACCTCGAAATCGGGCCAGCCCGGCGGCGACCACGGCCCGACGCGGCCGACATATCTGCCGCTCGCCTTCTCCTCGACCGCGAACATGCCGAAGCCATGCAGCGCCCAGTGTCCCGTCATCACGGCGGCATTGCGCCATCCGGCGAGCTCGGTGACGACCGGCTTGCCGTCGGCGGCAATGAAGCGCGCGGTGCCGGGATCTGACAGCATCGCGGTGTTCGCGGCGATATCGGAGGCGCGCCATCGGCGGAGGATGAGACGTTCGGTCTCGATCCCCGGCCAATCATGCTGCGGCAGCGTGCCGCCCTTCTTCAATGGAGGGATCATGCTTTTCGCCCTTCATCCCGACTGCACTTGCTTACCGCCGTCATTGCGAGGAGCCCGCGACAAAAATTGCGAAGCAATTTTGCGCTGGAGCGACGACGCAATCCAGCTTTCTTTGTGCGGCAAAGCTGGATTGCTTCGCTTCCGCCTTCGCTCTTCGAGCTACGGCGGACAAGTCGCTCGCAATGACGATTTCTGCTATCATCCTGGCCAAACGCAAGGAGTTCCTCATGAGCTGGCAACCCTCCAACGATCCCGTGCTCGGCGATCCCATGTCCTGCGACGCGCTCGATCTCGTCATCGTGCCGCGCACGCGCGACCTCGGCGACGGATTTGCGGTGCGGCGCGCGCTGCCGCATGGCAAGCGGCAGATGGTCGGGCCGTTCATCTTTTTCGATCATTTCGGCCCGGTGCAGTTTCTGGCCGGCAGGGGCATGGACGTGCGGCCGCATCCGCATATCGGGCTCGCCACCGTCACCTATCTGTTCGACGGCAGCATCATGCACCGTGACAGCGAAGGCAACATCCAGGAGATCCAGCCCGGCGCGATGAATTTGATGACGGCCGGCCGCGGCATCGCCCATTCGGAACGGACGCCCGACGTGCAGCGGCGCGACGGCCAGAAAATGCTGGGGCTGCAAAGCTGGATCGCGCTGCCGGCCGGCAGGGAAGAGATCGCGCCGTCGTTCCAGCACTATGCCGCCGAGAATCTTCCGACGGTGAAGGAGAGCGGCTTTACGGCACGTATCATCGCAGGGAGCTCCTTCGGCGTAACATCGCCCGTCAGCATGGTTTCGCCCTGGTTCTACACCGAAGTGACGGCGCAGGCGGGCACCAGCGTGCCGCTCGATGCGGACCATGAAGAGCGCGCGATCTACCTGGTCGACGGCGAAGTCGAGATCGCGAACGAGCGTTACGAGGGACCAAAGCTGCTGATCTTCCGGCCGGGCGACCGCATCACCGTGAAGGCGGTTCGGTCGACGCGCATGATGTTCCTGGGCGGCGACGCGCTGGAGGGCCCGCGGCATATCTGGTGGAATTTCGTCTCCTCCAGCAAGGAACGCATCGAACAGGCCAAACAGGACTGGAAAACCGGCCGTTTTGCCGCGGTTCCCCAGGAACATGAGTTCATTCCGCTGCCGGAGTGAGCTAATCACCCTCTCCTGCCCCGTCGCGCGCGCCCGCGGGCGCACAGCCGTTGAAAGCATGACCTGATGAACGCGATGCTCGCCAGCGATTTGCCCTTGCCCCGTATCGGACGCGGCAAGGTCCGCGACATCTACGCCGTTGGCGAAGACCGCGTGCTGCTGCTCACCACCGACCGCATCAGCGCCTTCGATGTCGTGATGGCGGAAACCATCCCGATGAAGGGCGCGGTGCTGACGCAGATTTCGGCCTGGTGGTTCAAGCGGCTCGAAGGCGTGGTGCCGCATCACATGATCAGCGCCGATGCGGATGCGATCATCGCCGAAGTGCCGGATCTCGCGCAGCATCGCGACGACATCGTTGGCCGCGCGATGCTGTGCAAGCGCACCACCGTGTTTCCGATCGAATGCGTGATCCGCGGCTACATCTCCGGCTCGGCGTGGAAGGAATATGCAGAGAGCGGGACGCTGGCGGGGGAGGAGCTGGCACCGGGCTTGACGGAAAGTGCAAAGCTCGACCCCATCATCTTCAGCCCGGCTACCAAGGCCGAGACCGGCCATGACGAGAACATCACGATCGACCGCGTGCGTGAAATCGTCGGAGACGAGGTCGGGCACAAGCTCGAGCAGATGGCGCGCACGGTCTATACGCTCGGCGAAAAAATCGCCCGCGAGCAGGGCATCATCATCGCCGACACCAAGTTCGAGTTCGGCCGCGCCGGCGACGACCGCATCATTCTGATCGACGAGGTGATGACGCCCGACAGTTCGCGCTTCTGGGCCGTCGACGCCTACAAGCCGGGCCAGCCGCAGCCGAGTTTCGACAAGCAGCCGCTGCGCGACTATCTCGACGCCGAGCGGAAAGCCGGCCGCTGGAACGGCGACGCCCCGCCACCGCCGCTGCCGCAGAGCGTGGTGGATGCGACCAGCAAGCGGTATCTCGAAGCGTATCGGCGGGTGACGGGGAGTGAGTTGAAGGTTTGAGGCGGGCGAAGACGTGGCGCGAACGTTGGCGCGCGGTTTCGCAAAGCCTACCGCCGTAATTGCCAGGAGCAAAGCGACAACCACGGTCGTCATGCCCCGCCACTCGGTCCGGCCTCCGGCCGGCCGAATGACAGGCTCCGGCGGGGCATCCAGTACGCCGCGGCGCTTCAGTTCTATCACTGGTGTCTCTGGAATACTGGATCCCCGCCTTCGCGGGGATGACGATTGAATGTGCGTTCGCGATCTCGCGACGCCATTCGCGCCCGAGTCTTTCAAAATTCGTCGCGCCTCCGAAGATAGAGGGCGCAGGGAATGCCGGGTGCGCGCTGCACCCGCGGTCTCGTGTGCGCTGCTTGCGCAACAAAAAGATGCACACGAGCATACAGGTGAGCGGAGAACACTCCGACATCCCCTGCGCAATGGCTTTACGGCTTATATCGCGCTCTCCCTGGTGAGCGGGCTTGTTGTCACCATCGCCGGCAGCATATGCCGCCGACTTAGCGCCAGCGTCGCGGCGCCAGGACCACACGACTTCGCCGTACGCCCTTGCTCAGTCGTCTGCTGAACAAGCGCGTCCA
>NZ_JAFCLN010000013.1 GCF_018129385.1 Bradyrhizobium lablabi | reverse complement strand
CTGAACAAGCGCGTCCACCGCATCCCATCCCAACGTTTGGTGGCGATGGCCAACGCCCCTCCTCGGGGATGAGGTGCCGCTGTTATAATTCTGATTTGCCGAAATTGGCAAGAGGATTATTTTTGCGCGAGGGGCTTGACATGACTTCCGATAATCAGAATCCGATTTGCCCGACAGAGAAAACAACCTGATCCGCCTGAAGAAATCGCTACAGAGTCCGCTGCATCCGGTCCTGCGCGTATGCAAGATATTTTTTAACGAAGGTACGGAACTCGGCATCGCCTTGCACGAGCGCGAGGTCATGTTGCTGACGCAATTCCTGTCTTAACGGGCGACAACGAAGAACGGTGCGAGGACCGCCCTGGTCCCCACAACGGTTCCGCTGCCAGCGTTGGCGCGAGTCCGCAAGAAATTGGCGCAAGTTCGTAAACGCATCCGCGTTCGCTTGACCATGTTTGCGGCCTCGGGAACCGAGCGTCCAGAAAATCAATCAAGGAGCTATGATGTCGTCTCGCTCGAGCGTCGCAATTTGCGGCGCCCTGGTGGCACTTGCCATATCTGTTACGGTTGCTCGAAGTGAAGTTGGCCGAAGAGAAGCTGCAGTTCATTCAAGCGACGTTGTCGAAGAAGCCTGTGGGGATCCAATCGTCGGCGCCGCATCCACGTACAATCCGTTCAAGCCCGGATGGCGGGAGGGCGGCCCGAACACCGCCTCCGGCGAACGCTATGATCCCTCTGTCTGGGCGGCTGCCATCAAGACGAGCTTGCGCGAGAAATTCGGTGGCGTCCTGTATGGCGCGAGGCCGAAATTCGCCCTCGTCGAAGCTGTCGGCAAGAAGGTCATCGTCAAGATCAATGACGTGGGTCCGCTGACGCCGGGCCGCATCATTGATCTCAACGAGCGGACGATGCGTTATTTCGATCCGAGCATGGAGCGCGGCGTAATCCCTGGCGTAATTGTTACGCCGCTTGCCGGCGACTATTGGATTCCCGGACCGGTTGGCTGAACATTTCGAGCGAACGAGCGAGCAAGGCGCTGGGGAGTGGGAGCGCCTTCCGTAATTTTCCGCCGAAGCCGACGAAGTCCTCCGGCGAGCGGGGCGTCCCGTCATCACTTGCCCGCCGCCACCCGCGGCGGCCGCACCACGGTGACGGTGCATGGCGCCTCCCCCGCCACTTTTGACGACACGCTGCCGAGCAGCGAACGCATGAAGGAGTTCTGCCGTGCGCCGATCACGATGCGGTCGACCTGGTTGACGACAGCGAATTCGAGGATCGCGGATGCGGGATCGATCGCCTCCAGCACATGCACGGTCAGCCTGCCTTCGTCGAGCTTGAGCGGCTGTGCCCAGTGCTGCAGCGCGATCATGCGCTCAATGTGCTTGTTCTTGCCTTCCTCATCCAGCGTCCGGTCGATGGTGACCCGGCCCAGCTTCAGCACGTTGACGCAAGCAAGGCGGGCCGACGGCAAGGTTGCCAGCACCTGTTCGGCGATCACCCGCATCGCATCGGTCAATGACTGCGAGTCATCCGTGAAATCCAGCGCCACCATCACGATCGGACTGGCGGCAAGCTGCGCAGCGACGTCGGATTTGGCGCGCGGAATAGCCACACCGCGATTGAAGCGGCGGCGCCAGACCGTGGTGAGCGGATCGCGCTTCAGACGTTCCGCCCGTCCGGTCAGTTTGACTTGATCCGGGTTGCCGAGATCGAAGGCGAGTTGCGCCGCCGTCGGATAGCGCCATGCCGGCTCGATCTCCAGACAGTGCAGCACGATCTCCTGTAACCAGGGCGGATAGTCCGCGCGCAGTTTTCGCGGAGGATGCGGATCGCGCCACAGCCGGCGGCGCATGCCGCGCAAGGTTTCGGTCTCGCCGAACGGACGCTCGCCCGTCGTGAAGAAATAGAGCAGCACGCCAAGCGAAAAAATATCGCTGCGCGGGTCATCGCGCACACCGAGCAGGCGTTCCGGCGCCATGTAGGGTGCGGTGCCGTAGGGCAAGCGGAATTCTTCCTGCAACAGATCGGGCAGATGGTTGTGATGCGACAGGCCGAAATCGATCAGCACGGCTTTATCGGTATCACGGAACATCACGCTGCTCGGCTTGAGGTCGTGATGAATGACGTTCTGCCGGTGCAGGTCAGCCAGTGCGGCGGCGATCCTGACGCCGAGCACCCTCGCCTCCTCGTAAGGCAGCGGCAGATCGTCGAGCCGGTGGTACAGCGTCTTGCCCGGGATGCGTTCCATCGCGACATAGGCCTGGCGCGCGAAATCGCCGCTGCCGAAACATTGCGGCACATGCGGTCCCGACAGCCGCGGCAAAATCATCTGCTCCATCTCGAAGCTGACGATGGCGGCGGGATCCTCGCCCTCGGAGATCCGCGGCACCTTGATCAGCAGCGGCACATCGATGCCCGGACAGGTTGCGGTCCAGAGCGTTGCCATGCCGCCGGCATGAACCTGTTCGCCGATCGTAAAGCCGTCAATGACGGCGCCGGGCGCGATCGGAGGGCCTGCCATCGCCTAGCGCCCCACCGACAGGCGATCGGCCAGAAAGGGCGGCAGGCCGTTGTCGCGGATTTTCCGTGCAGCGGTTGCGATATCGTATGCCACGCGAAGATAGGTGATCTCCCGCTTCTCCGTCTCGTACATCGCAAAGGCTGCCGCGGGATTGCCGTCGCGCGGCTGGCCGACCGAGCCAAGCACTGCGAGCCAGCGCCGGCCGCGCAGTAACTGCACCGGCACGCCGGTGACGGGAACGAAGCTCGTGATCTTTTCCGTCGCCGACATCGAATAGAGCGCCGGCTGGTGGATATGGCCGCAGAACGTGATTTGCGCGTCAGCGGCCTGCATGCTGCGGCCGGCGCTGAAGGCATCATGAACGTAACGCCATCGTGGCGGGTCGGAGGCTTCGGAATGCACGTAGAGGTGATCCCCTTCCGAGCGCGTGAACGGCAACTCCGCGAGAAAGCGACGCTGCGCCTCGCCCAGCCGGCCGCGCGTCCATTCGATCGCCGCCTGCGCTACCGGGTTCATGCTTTCGGCGGAGGTGGAAATCGCGTTGTCATGATTGCCGCGCACGATCAGGGCCCCGGCCTCGACGAGGCTCATCACGGTGTCGACGGCCCACTCGGGATCGGCGCCATAGCCGACGACGTCGCCAAGGCAGATCATCCGCTCGGCGCCCTGCGCGCGCGCGGCATCGAGACAGGCGGTAAAGGCCTCCCGGTTGGCATGGATGTCGGCGAAGATGGCGAGCCGCAAAAGTTTCCTCCGCTGCGACGTCAACAAACCGGCAGAAACCGGCGTCCCGCGCGTGGCTTGTTCATGCTATTATGTCGGGAGAACAAGAGAACAGGGAGGACACCATGAATCATACCATGGTTCCCAGTGATCGCGTGGAGCACGTCGCCGTCTACGGACGCGACGGCTTGAAACTCGGCAACATCGAACGGCTGATGCTCGACAAGGCGAGCGGAACGGTCACCTACGCGGTGATCAAGACCGGCGGCCTGCTGGGCAGCCACCACCACTATCCCGTGCCATGGGGAGCGTTGCGGTACGATACCGGGCGCCAGGCCTTTCAGACCGAGCTGACACTGGAGGAGTTGCGCACCGGCCCGTCCGAATTCGACGGCGACGCCTTCGACTGGGGCGACCGCTCGCGGTCGTACCCGCACCCGCAGTACTGGTCGGTCTAGGCAGGTCGATGAATTTCAGGCCTAGAGCAGGATGACTTTTCTTCGAATCGTCATCCCGCTCTATCTTTTTGTTTGAGCATGATCTTTTCGGAAAACCGGTATCCACTTTTCCGGATCATGCTCTAGCGCTTGCAGGCTTCCAGGCCCTTGAGCAGCAGCGCCAGCAGCGCGTCGATCCGCGCAGGCTTTGCCGGATCGTTCCATTCGTCGGAATGGGCGGGGTGGTGATATCGGACGGTGGCGTCGAACACCGCGCGGGCGGCTGCCTTCGCGTCGGCGACCTCGAAAACGCCCTGCTTCACGCCGTCCGAGATGATGTGGGCGACCTGCTCGACCAGGAGCTCCTTGTGCGCCTTGACCACCTCGCAGGCGTCCTGCGCCAGCGCCAGATAGGTCCGGAACATCTCGGGGTCTTCGCAGACCTTGCTGTATTTGATCTCGATCATGGTGCGCAGCCACTTGTCCAGCCGCTCCGGCGCGGGACCATCGGCCTCCGCGATCTCGGCGAGCGGTGCGTTGGCGCGATCCAGCCAGCGCTTGGCGACGGCCTGGCGAAGCGAGGCCTTGCTCGGAAAATGGCGGTAGACGCTGCCGTGGCTCACATCGAGCGCACGGGCAACGTCAACCACGGTGGCTTTGGCCAGGCCAAAGCGGCGCAACACGTCTTCGGTGGCTTCGAGAATCCGCTCGGGGGTCAGGACGACGACTTCATTCATGAAGATACCCTCCGCGTCTCGTTGAACCGGCTGCGGCGTTAGCGGCTGAACCGGGCGGCCTGTGTCTCAAGATGGCGGGCAACCTGCTGATTGAGCCAGTGCTGGAGCTGAGCGGCCAGGGAAAAGATTTCGATGGTCATGATCTTAAGTCCTTTCGAGTTTCGGTCTCGCCGTTCGAACGGCCGGCGAGCTACCGGGACAGCGGGCTTTTTGTTTTTTGTGATGATCCCGCCCCGAATCTGGCGACGGGCCATGCCTGCTGTCGGAAGTGGATATAGCCTATCTCGCTGACAGATTTCAATATCTGTTAGTCAATATTCTGTGATTTTGGGCTTGTAGGGCAACTCCAAGCGCCGCCGGCGTACCCAGGCTTGTCTTGGGCAGGCACGCCTTCCCCGGCGATGAAACAAAGACGTGGATGGCTGGGGCACGCCCGGCCATGACGGGAAAAGCAATTCGTATTCAAGCCATTAGCCGTCCGAAATGACCCACCAAATACGCTTTCTCGGTTTGTCTCGCCTGCCCCGCTCTGCTACATCACGGCGTAACCCCCAACGTCAGGCAAATCGATGATCCCCCGCTATACCCGCCCGGAGATGGCTTCCATCTGGGAGGCCCAGACGCGTTTCAAGATCTGGTTCGAGATCGAAGCGCATGCAGCGGATGCGTTGGCGGAACTCGGCACGATCCCGAAAGAGGCTGCCAAGACGATCTGGGCCAAGGGCAAGGACGCCGTCTTCGACGTGGCGCGGATCGACGAGATCGAGCGCGAGACCAAGCATGACGTGATCGCCTTCCTGACGCACCTGGCCGAAATCGTCGGCCCCGAGGCGCGGTTCGTGCATCAGGGCATGACCTCGTCCGACGTGCTCGACACCTGCCTGAACGTGCAGTTGACGCGCGCCGCGGATCTTCTGATCGCCGACATCGACAAGGTGCTGGCGGCGCTGAAAAAGCGCGCCTTCGAGCACAAGATGACGCCGACCATCGGCCGCTCGCACGGCATCCATGCCGAGCCTGTCACCTTTGGCCTGAAGCTCGCCTATGCCTATGCGGAATTTTCGCGCGGGCGCGAACGGCTCGTTGCGGCGCGCAAAGAGGTCGCGACCTGCGCGATCTCGGGCGCGGTCGGCACCTTTGCGCAGATCGATCCGCGGGTGGAAGAGCATGTCGCCAAGGCGATGGGGCTGGCGCCGGAGCCGGTCTCCACGCAAGTGATCCCGCGCGACCGCCATGCGATGTATTTTGCCACGCTCGGCGTGGTGGCCGCTTCCGTGGAGCGGCTCGCGGTGGAAATCCGCCATCTCCAGCGCACCGAGGTGCTGGAGGCGGAAGAGTTTTTCTCCGAAGGCCAAAAGGGCTCGTCGGCGATGCCGCACAAGCGCAACCCGGTGCTGTCGGAAAACCTCTCCGGCCTGTCGCGCATGGTGCGCGCCTATGTGACGCCGGCGCTGGAGAACGTCGTGCTCTGGCACGAGCGCGATATCTCGCATTCTTCCGCCGAGCGCATGATGGGCCCCGACGCCACCGTGACGCTCGATTTTGCGCTGATCCGCCTTGCCGGCTTGATCGAGAAGCTTCTGGTCTATCCGCAGAACATGCAAAAAAATCTCGACCGGCTCGGCGGCCTCGTGCATTCGCAGCGCCTCCTGATCGCGCTGACGCAAAAGGGCGCCAGCCGCGAGGACGCCTATAAATACGTGCAGCGCAACGCCATGCCGGTGTGGCGCGGCGAAGGCGATTTCCAGACGCTGCTGAAGAAAGACGCGGACGTGAAAAAGTATCTCAGCGATGCCGAGATCGCAGAGCAGTTCGACCTCGGCTATCACTTCAAGCACGTCGACACGATCTTTCGGCGCGTGTTCGGCGAGGCGTAAGGCGCGCCGGGTGGCCGCGTATCAGGCAAAAACAACTGATCGCGGCCTGCAAATCGGCTAGACTGGCGCCGTGGCAGCGCCTCCCACGATTCTCGTATTCGATTCCGGCCTCGGCGGGCTCACCGTGCTGCGCCAGATCGTGGCCGCGCGGCCGGACGCGCATTTTGTCTATGTCGCCGACGATGCGTTCTTTCCCTACGGCCAGCACAGCGAAGAGGCGATCATCGGCCGCGTGGTGCCGCTGATCGGGGAATTGATCGCGGCGCATGCGCCCGCTCTCGTTACCATCGCCTGCAACACGGCCTCGACACTTGTGATGGCGCATCTGCGCGAGCGGTACAAAGTGCCATTCGTCGGGACGGTGCCAGCGATCAAGCCGGCCTGCGCCAGCTCGAAGACA
Source organism: Bradyrhizobium lablabi (assembly GCF_018129385.1). Lineage (GTDB taxonomy): Bacteria > Pseudomonadota > Alphaproteobacteria > Rhizobiales > Xanthobacteraceae > Bradyrhizobium > Bradyrhizobium lablabi_C. The sequence goes on along the minus strand of NZ_JAFCLN010000013.1, from coordinate 176,818 downwards.
AAGCGCGTCTCGGTACTCGGCACCCGGGGCACGGTGAAGCGCGAATACACCAGAAAACTGATCCAGGATTTTGCGCAGGGCTGCGAGGTGACGCTGGTCGGCTCGCCCGAACTGGCCTCGCTTGCGGAAGCTGCGCTCAACGGCAGCGCCGTTCACGATGCCGAGATCGCAGCCGAGATCGCACCGTGCTTTGTCGGAGACGGCGAGGCGCGCACCGATACGGTGGTGCTGGCCTGCACGCATTATCCGCTGCTGATGGAGCGCCTCGTGCGGCTGGCGCCCTGGCCGGTCGCCTGGATCGATCCGGCGCCCGCGATCGCGCGGCGTGTCGTCGATTTGCTAGGCCCTGCCGGCGGCGCTGCCTATGAGGCCGGGGCAGAGATGGTGTTCACTTCCAGGCGAGCGCACACGCTGAACCAGGCCTTGATGCCGTTTTTCGGCGGGCGCGTCCCGGCGTGACCTGATAGTTTCCGGGCGACACGAAGTGCCGGAGTTCAACCTTGACCGCAAAAGCCCCGCTCAACCGCCTGAAAAAACTCTGGCGGGAAGGACGTCCGACGTTCGGCGCGATCGCGACCATCCCGTCGGTGCAGACCGTGCAGATCATGGCGCAGTCGCTCGACTGGATCATCGTCGATCTCGAGCACGGCCCGATCGATCTTGGCAGCGCACATGCGATGATCGTGGCGACATCAGGAACGCCGTGCGTGCCGATGGTGCGGATCGCTGCCAACGAGCCGTGGCTGGCCAAGGCGCCGATGGACATCGGCGCACTCGGCATCAATTTTCCGATGATCTGTAGCCGCGCGGATGCGGAGAAGGCGGTGCGCAGCGTGCGCTATCCGCCCAGGGGCGAGCGGCTGTGGGGCCCCTTCCACGCGCCGTTCCGCTGGGGCGTCTCGATGGCCGATTACATGGCAAGCGCCGATGACGACATGGTCTGCATCGTCACCATCGAACATGTCGAAGCGGTCAACCGCATCGACGAGATCATGGCTACCCCTGGCATCGATCTCGCCGTGATCGGGCCCGGCGATCTTGCCACCTCCATCAACAAGCGCGGCCTGCCCGATGACCCCGAGGTGGTCGAGCTGATGAAGCGCGCGGAAGCCGGTATCTTGAAAAGCGGCGTGCCGATCGGCGGGGTGGCGCGCACCGCGGAAGCGGCGAATGCGATGATCGCGCGCGGCTATGTCGCGCTGGCGCTCGGCTTTGACTGGTCGCTGTTTCAGCGCGGGATTGCGGCGAGCCTGGATGGGATCAAGCGCTGGTGAGTTGTCAGCGCCGACGGCGCGGCTAATCTCCCGCGCCTAACGGAGAAAATCATGAACAAGAAACTTGTACTTGGACTTTCCGTTGTTGCGATTGCATTCGCCGGCGTGGCCGTCGCCCAGCAGAGCGGCATCAAGCGCACGCCGCTGCAAAAGCTCGACTTCCCGCCCGGCTACAACACCGTCACGGCGATTGCGGAAGTGCCCGCCGGCGGCTCAGCCGGACGGCATACCCATCCCGGCGCCGAGACCGGTTATGTGCTGGAGGGCGAGGTTGAACTCGTGATCGACGGCAAGCCGCCGATGAAGATCAAGGCCGGCGAATCCTACCAGATCCCGGAGGGCGCCGTTCACGACGCCAAGGCCGGGGATAAGCCCATCAAGGTGCTGGGGATTTACGTCGTGAAGGCCGGCGAGCCACTGGCCAAGCCGGCGCCGTAACCAAACGGTTCCGAACCGGGGGCGATTTGGGGGCGAAATCGCCGATTTTTGGCGCAAAGTCCCTTGTCTTTCGTTTGACAGCCGGGCCGTTTCTGCTAGAAACCGCCCTGCTCGCGGGCCGGTTTTCGGCCCGCGTTGCGTTTCGCGACCCGTGGTTCGCTTTCGAGCTTTCGAGGCGGACCTGTCGGCTCCGGGAATTCCTGGGGCACAGGAGGGCGCGTTTCCTCAAAACCCAAACCTAGACGCAGAGGACGCGATGACAAAGCGCAGTGAGGCGAAATACAAGATCGATCGCCGTATGGGCCAGAACATCTGGGGCCGCCCGAAGAGCCCCGTGAACCGCAGGGAATACGGCCCCGGCCAGCATGGCCAGCGTCGCAAGGGCAAGCTTTCGGACTTCGGCGTGCAGCTCCGCGCCAAGCAGAAGCTCAAGGGCTATTACGCCAACATCAGCGAGCGCCAGTTCCACGGCATCTATGTCGAGGCCGGCCGCCTCAAGGGCGACACCGGTGAGAACCTGATCGGCCTGCTGGAGCGCCGTCTCGACACCGTCATCTATCGCGCGAAGTTCGTGTCCACGATGTTCGCCGCGCGCCAGTTCATCAACCACGGCCACGTCAAGGTGAACGGCCGCCGCGTCAACATCGGTAGCTACAAGCTGAAGGTCGGCGACACCATCGAGGTCAAGGAATCCTCCAAGCAACTCACCCCGGTGCTGGAAGCCATCCAGCTCCCCGAGCGCGACGTGCCGGATTTTCTCGAGGTCGATCACTCCAAGATGACGGCAAAATTCGTCCGCATCCCCGGCCTCTCCGACGTGCCGTTCCCGGTGCAGATGGAGCCGCACCTGATCGTTGAATTCTATTCGCGCTGATTGCTTTGGCGTGAAAACGGTATCAAAGGCCCCGGTTTTGCCGGGGCTTTTTTTGTGCTATACAGCGCTCATGTCACAGACGACCAAAAAGCCTGCCCGAGTTATGCCGTCCGCCACTCCTACTGAAGCGGAACTTGCTGCTTGGGCCGCCTTGCCACGCGACGAACAGGTGCGCAGGTATCAGGAAGCGCTTGCGCATCCCGATTGCAGCACGCCCACGAGTGACAGCATGAGTGACATTTTGGCGGCCGCCCGAAAGCGAGTAGCTGCCCGCACAAATGGCTGAATATCAGCTCACCGTTCGTGCCCAGTCGCAACTCATCGACATATATGATTTTTCCGTCGCGACGTTCGGCACGTATCAGGCCGAAGCGTATCTCGCAGGCCTCGAACGGACTTTCGACTTGCTCGCAAATTTTCCTCGAATAGGTCAACTGGCGGACGAACTGGCGCCCCGACACCGTCGTTTCCACTTCCAGTCTCACACCATCTTCTACACCGATGAGGACACCCACGTGTTGATCCGCGCGATTTATCATCGCGCACAGGACATTGGACCGCAGCTTTTCGACTAACTTTTCCGAAGAACGAGAACTTGCCATGCACTACACCCCTCCCCCGCGCGATCCCAAGGCGCCGCCCATCCGCATCAACCTGTTGTCCGACACCCAGACGCGGCCGACGCCGGGCATGCGCGAGGCGATGGCGAAGGCGGAGGTCGGCGACGAGCAGATCGGCGACGATCCGAGCGTGAACCTGCTCTGCGAGCGCGTGGCCGATCTGCTCGGCAAGGAAGCGGCGGTGTTCATGCCGTCGGGCACGATGTGCAACGTCGCGGCGACGCTGGTGCATTGCCGGCCGGGCGACGAGATTTTGGCGCACGAGACCGCGCACGTCATCGCGCGCGAGGGCGGCGCACATGCGGCGCTCGGCGGGTTTCAGATCATGCCGCTGAAAGGCGCGGACGGAAAATTCTCGCCGGAAACGTTTCAGGCCGCGCTGCATCCGCGCTCACGCTACCAGCCGCCGCAGACCGTCGTCAGCGTCGAGCAGACCGCGAATATCGGCGGCGGCACGATCTGGAAGAAGGCCGATCTCGATGCGGTCGTGAAGATCGCCAAGGAAAACGGGATGGCCACCCACATGGACGGCGCGCGGCTGCTCAATGCCACCGTCGCGACCGGCATTTCCCCGCGCGACATGACGGCGGGTTGGGATTCCGCCTGGATCGATTTCTCGAAAGGTCTCGGCGCGCCGATCGGCGGCGTCATCGCGGGCTCCCGCGAATTCATCGACGAGGTCTGGCGCTGGAAGCAGCGGCTCGGCGGCTCGATGCGGCAGGCCGGCGTCTGCGCCGCCGCCTGCCTCTACGCGCTCGACCATAATGTGGACCGTCTTGCGGACGATCATGCCAATGCGCGCGCGCTGGCGCGCGGGTTGTCGCAGATCGAGGGCATCGAGGTGCAGGAACCCGAAACCAACCTGGTGTTCTTCAAGCCCGACGGCGCGGGCATCTCCGGCGAGAAGATGGTGGCGGCGCTGCGAAAGCGCGGCGTGCTGCTTGCGATGATGGACGGCCGCATCCGCGCCTGCGCGCATCTCGACGTTACCGCCGCCATGATCGAGGAGATGGTGACCCACGTGCGCGAGATCGTGCGCACTCAAGTCTAGCTCATCAGCCGACCTCGACCAGCGCAGCCTGGTCCGCTATGCACTCCGGCCCGGCGGGAGCACGACGACGGTCGCGCCGGGCTTCACCCGATCAACGAGGTCGATGACGTCCTCGTTGGTCATGCGGATGCAGCCCGACGAGATGGCCTGACCGATATATTCGGGCTGGTTGGTACCGTGGATGCGGTAGAGAGTGTCCTTGTTGCCCTGATAAAGGTACAGCGCCCGCGCGCCGAGCGGGTTATCGGGACCACCTGGAATGCGCTTCGGGTAAGGACCGAGCCGGGCCTGGATCTCCGCCGTCGGAATCCAGTCCGGCCATTCAGCCGTGCGGCCTACCGTAGCCACGCCGTACCAGGCCAGCGCTTCCTCGCCGACCGTCACGCCGTAGCGGATCGCCTTGCCTCCGGGCAGGACATAATAGAGATAACGCGCGTTGGTATCGACCAGGATCGTGCCGGGCTGCTCCCTGCGCGAGTAGTCGACAATATGCCTGCGATAGTTCTCTGGAATGCTCGCCTGTGCATAACGCGCGTGCGCGAGCAACTGCCGGTCCCTTGGGTTCAACCTGGCATCGGACGGTGCGAGCCTCGATTGCATGCAACCGCCGAGCAGAAGCCCGAGCAACCCCACGATCAACCACGCCAGCCGGGACGTCGGCACTGCCTGTCCTCCAAAGCGCTACGTTGACGTATTTGCTGCTCAAATAGTGCAGAAATCATGGCGCCTTGGGAAAGCAACTTGGCCAAAACGGTGTCGATCCACCGCGCCGGTATCCCCGGCGAGAAGATGGTGGCGGCGTATGGCGCAGGCTCAACTCGCCTGCCGCACCTCCGCCCGGCGCGACGTCGCGCCAACCTCGCCGAGGACCGCGGTCGTGGCATCCAGCGCCGTTTCAGCAATGGCAACGGTGCGCGGACGCCATAGCGTGATGCCAAGCGCGAGATAGGCGGCGCAAGTCCACAGCGATTGCCAGTTCTCCATCCCTTCATTCAGCGCGATGTAGGGCGCTGTGACGGCGAACAATCCCGCGAACACCGTCTCGGCCAACGGCCGGGCATAGGCTTCTCCCGAGTTGAGGAATGCAACGGCAAAGAACGGCACGACGGCCATGGTCAGGCCGGCGAACGGAAAATCGCGCCAGCGCGCATCGAACACGAGGCTCAACGCCGTCTGCGCCGCGAGCACCGTCGTCACGATCAGGACAACGCCCAACATCGCCGTCATCAACGGCGGGCGCTTGCCCTCCGGCGGCCCGAGTATTTCGGCAAAGGTCGGAAGCGGACGCCCCGTCATCAAGGCATGGGCCGACAGCAGCGGCGCGGCTATTCCGGCGGCCAGCAACAGGCCCTGGATCAGCCAGCCGCCGAGCCCGAAACTTTCATGGAGCATCTTGCCGGCGCCTATTCCAAGCAGGATACCGCCGACCGTCGCCGATATCGCCACCGCGACCCATGACGCCAATGACGGCGACGACAGCCGAAGCCTCAGCGTCAGGAGGGCTGCTCCGAATATGCAGGCGCAAAACACCAGTCCGAACGTCATTTGCAGTATCCAGAACGGATAGTTGCTGATGTCAGCTCCATCGGGATATTTCAGCTTGCGATCGGTCCCGTCGAGCGCGCCCCAATAGCCGCCCACCGTGCCTTCCCACCGCCGCTTCCACGGCTCGTCATACGCTTCGAACAGGTTGACGCGAAATTTTTGCCGTTCGGCACGGTCGAGAATTTCCGAAATGAAGCGGGCCTGATTGATGCGAGAGGGCAAGGCACCGTTACGCATCCGCCCAAAGCTCGGCCAGCCGGTTTCGCCGATCAATATCTCCTTGCCCGGAAACGCCGCCACCATCTGTAGCCGGAGCTGGTCCACATGGGCGGCAGCGTCTTCGGCGCGGGGCGGAACGTCTTCCCAATAGGGCAGGAAGTGCACGGTGACAAAATCGACGTCGGCGCCGACGTCGCGGTTGCGCAGCCAGTATTCCCAGACGTCGGCATACGTCACCGGGACAGCCACGCGCTGCTTGACCGAGCGGATGATTTCCCGCAGGTCGGATGCGATCATCTCGCCGCGCAACAGAACCTCGCTGCCGACGATGACCGCGGTCACCGTGGCGGGGTGATCGCGCACCAGCGAGATCGCGGTGTCGGCAAGCAGAGCGTTCTTTGCGCGGTCGCGTCCGATCCAGACACCAAGCAGGACTTTCAATCCGACTTTGGAAGCAAGCTCCGGCACCTTGTCCAGGCCATTGTCGATCGAATAGGTGCGGATGCACCTCGTTATTTTGGACAGCTCCGCCAGATCCTCGGCGATCTGGTCCGGGCTGACGACCAGATCCGGATCGTGCGGCGTCTGGTCGCCCCTGAACGGAGCGTAGGATACGCATTCAAGTTTTGCCGCAGGGTCGATCGGCGCACGGGCCAGGGTGACCGGCAAAGCCAGCCACCACCAGACCGAAGCGACGATACCAAGGGAAATGAAGAAGAGCGCCAGCGGCGTGCGCAAGGTGATGTCCCTGTCCCGGTTTGCGCGATGTGACGGAGGTTTGTACCTTCCGGTTTCGACCTGTATCAAGGCCCCGCAGCGGCTGTCCCCTATTCGTCCAACGCAGAGACAAGACGTGATGGCACCCTACGGATTTTCCCGCCGCCGATTCGCTGCGCTCACGGGCTGGACCGTTGTTGGACTGGCGGCCCCGTCGGCCGCATCCAGTCAGGCCCACCGGGGCGACCAGAATAGCCGACAGGCCTCCGCCGCGTTTCCCAGCGGCTTCGTATGGGGGACGGCGACCTCCTCCTATCAGATCGAGGGCGCCGTCAATGAAGACGGCCGCGGCCCGTCGATCTGGGACCGCTTCGCACATATGCCGGATACCATCTCCGATCGCAGCAACGGCGACACCGCGACCGATCACTATCACCGGTACAAGGAAGACGTTGAGCTGATGAAGGCGCTGGGCACGAAGGCCTATCGGTTTTCGATTGCCTGGCCGCGGGTCTTCCCGGACGGCGCCGGCAAGCCAAATCCCAAGGGGTTCGATTTCTACGACCGGCTGCTGGATGAGTTGTTGCGCAGCGGAATCGCACCCTATGCAACGCTCTATCACTGGGACCTGCCGCAGTCCCTACAGGACCGCTATGGCGGCTGGAGCTCGCGCGATACCTCAAAGGCGTTTGCGGACTATGCGGGCCATGTCGCGAGGCGCCTGAGCGACCGGATCTCGCACTTCTTCACCATCAACGAATGCTCCAGGCACGTTCACCTCGGGCACGGCGAAGGCGCCGATGCGCCTGGCCTCAAACTGCCGCGATCCGGACAAAACCAGGTCCGCCATCACGTCGCGCTCGGACATGGCCTTGCCGTGCAGGCAATCCGGGCGCACGGAAAGCGTGGCACCAAGGTCGGTCCGGCAGAAAACGCCGTGAGCTGTATTCCCGCGATTGAAACGCCTGCCAACATTCGCGCCGCCGAGATCGCAACGCGCGAATTCAACGCGGGCTATCTGACCGTGATGCTGGAGGGAAAATATACCGACGCCTACCTGGCGCCATCCGGCAACGACGCACCGAAATACACCGCCGAGGATCTGCGCATCATTTCATCGCCGGTCGATTTTGTCGGGCTGAACGTTTACACGCCCGACCATTACGTCATTGCCGCCGACAACGAGCTCGGCTTCACGTCGCTGCCGTTTCCAAAATCGTTTCCGCGCATGAATGCGGCCTGGCTCAGGCCCGGTCCCGAGGCGATCTACTGGGTGCCGCGCCATGTCGCGAAACTCTGGGGCGTCAAGTCGATCTATATCACCGAGAACGGAACATCGGGCAGCGACCAGCCGGCCGCGGACGGAAAGATTTACGACGTAGACCGCATCATGTACCTGCGGAACTACCTGACGCAGCTACAGCGCGCGACTTCGGAGGGCGTGCCGGTGCAAGGCTATTTTCTCTGGAGCCTGATGGACAATTTCGAATGGGCGGACGGATACGAGCAACGTTTCGGCCTCTACCATGTCGATTTTGCCACCAAAGCCCGCACGCCAAAGCTGAGCGCGGAATTCTATCGGGAAACGATCGCGCGCAACGCCGTCGCCTAGGCTTCTTACAACCGGTTTCCATTATTCAAACATTGTTGATTTGAAGTATGGGGATATCCCCCTACATCACCGGTTAATGTGGGGATACCCCCATACATCGACCAAATGCGGCAAACCGGCTCGGGTGAACCCGGCATGCATGACGGAGAACCGTTACGTGAAACAGTCCTTTCGCTCGGATAGTTCGTGCATCGTGGCAGCGATGCGCGCTGCCACTCGTCGGCTGACGCAGCTGTATGATGAGGCGATGGCGCCAACCGGCTTGCGCATCACTCAATTTCACGTCCTTGCGGAGCTGGAACGGCGATCAGCCGATCCTCCAACCGTCGGCGAGCTGGCTGAGATCCTGATTATGGAGCGATCCGCGCTTGGCCAAACGCTTCGGCCGCTTGAACGCGACGGTTTCATCGACCTGGGTCACGACGAGCGCGACGGGCGCCGTCGGCCCGTCAAGTTGACAAGAGCCGGCAAAGATAAGGTGGTCCGCGGACGGCGCTATTGGGCCGACGCTCATGAAAAATTCGAGCGCTTCTTCGGAGACGATCAATTGGTCGTCTTGCGCGAGACGCTGCGCGGCATCGCCGAAAGCCCGCAACTTCCTGAAACTTTTCGATAGATCGCTATGGCCTCGAGGAGAGAGCAATGATCGAACCAATCACCGTAGACCATGTCACTTTTGTCAGCGACCGGAGCTTCGAGGCCGTCGTTCGTGCCTTCGAGCAACAAGTCGGAACGCTTGAAGAAACAGGTTGGCCGGCAATACCGGCAGCTTCACGTGATCAGGACGATTTCGAACGTCGAGTTCGTGACGTGCTGGGCCCCAGCGGCTTCACACGTTTCCTGACGATCGATCACGGCGACTGGGTCAGCAAGCACGAGCGTCCTACCCGGTTTTTGATGTATACGATCGGCAACCCGCTGATCGCGATCACAATGATGCGGCATGACATCGAGGCAGGCCTCGATGTGCCGGTCAGACTGGCAATCTATGAGCATACCGACGGCAAGACGAGGTTGGTGTTCAACAAGCCATCAAGTCTCATGAGCGGGCTTCGGAACGTGGCGGTCCAGGACGCCGCCTACAAGCTTGATGCGAAGATGATGGCGCTTGGCGAAGCCGTGACGGGCGCAAAAGCATAATCTTGTCTGGCAGACCGAACGGCGTTCGTGCCGGTCTCTGGTTGTCCGTCGGCATCCTCGCCGTAGCGAGCGTCGTCGCCGCTTTCCAACCGAACCGGCGGGCGATTGACCATCGGTATCCAGCCGAGAGACGGAACGCAGCCGGCAAGTGAATTAAGTGAACCGAGTGAGGCAGGATGAGGATCATGACCGATAATATCACTCAGATGGACGCCAGCCGCATCGCGGGACTCGTTGCCAAGAGGGAGCTGTCGCCGGTCGAGATCATGCAGGCCCATCTCAATCGTATTGCCGAGGTCAATCCCAAGGTAAACGCCATTGTGACGTTGGCCGATGGCGCACTGGACGCTGCCAAGAAAGCCGAGGCAGCCGTCAAGCCGGACGCTCGATTGGGTCCTCTCCATGGCGTTCCGTTCACCGTCAAGGATGGAATCGACACGGCGGGCGTGCTGACACAGCGCGGTTCGCCAATTTTCAAAGGGCGCGTGCCCGATACCGATGCCACCGTCGTAGCCAGGCTGAAGGCCGCCGGCGCCATCCTCATGGCAAAGACGAACCCGCCGGAATTCTCTTACTCGATCGAAACGGACAATTTCCTGACGGGCCAAACGAACAACCCCTGGAACCTCGACTACACCCCGGGCGGATCCAGCGGTGGTGAATCCGCCGCCATCGCAGCTGGCATGTCGCCACTCGGCGTGGGCAGTGATCTCTCGATCTCATTGCGCGGCCCGGCCGCGCATACCGGTATCGTTGGATTTAAGGCCACTCACGGTCGAATGCCGATGACAGGCCACTGGCCGCGGGTGCCACGTCGTTTCTGGCACATCGGTCCGATGGCACGTTCGGTTCGCGATGTGGCGCTCGCTTATTCCTTGATGGCAGGACCCGACGGCGCCGACGGCTTCTCAATCAGCTCGCCCGGCCTCGATACGGGGCTGGGCACGAAAAAATCGACCCGTCAGGTTCGTGTGGGCTGGCTGGCCTCTCCAGGCTTCTTCGGACCAACCGATCCAGAGGTGGTCGCGACCGTGAAGGCAGCGGCTCATGCGCTTGGCAATGCCGGCTGTCACGTCGAGGAGGTCCGGTTGCCCGTGCTGGAACAGACCGATGCCAGCAGCGTGCTCTGGCAGCTCCAACAGATGGAAAGCCGGCCCGAGTTCGAGAAGGTCACCGCCGGCCACGCGGCCCAGATCTTCAGGCATGCCAAATTGATTCTTGACACACCTGACACACCGATAGGCGACTTCGTCGCCGCCGAGCAGGCGGTGGAGCGTCTCCGCGACAGCTTCGTCGACTATTTCCAACGTTACGATGTGCTGCTCGGTCCGGTGACTCCGTTCCCGGCAACCAAGCACGGACTCAAGGACCTCGTTGTCGATGGCAAGACGGTTTCACCGTTCCACGTGCAGAGTGCGACCGCGCCCTTCAGCCTGACCGGCATGCCCGCCCTGTCGATGCGGTTCGGAACAAGCCGCGACGGACTTCCGATCGGCGTGCAAATCGTCTCCTCCTGGTGGGCGGAATCGACTGTGCTTAAAGTCGCCTCGCTGCTTGAGGAAGTGAGCCCTGCCCGCAACCTTCACCCCGCGTTGTAACGTCATCAAATGGCGGGCGCTTCCGTCCCTCCTTTCGCGAGAGGTCTCGCTGCATGATTGCAGAGCCCGTCGAGTACGTGCGCCGGTCCCGCAAGCGTCAATCCTTCCGAAGACCCTTGCCCATCGATTCAAACATCATCGTCTTCAGGTTCAGTTGGATCCGGCCGCCCTGCGTGGGTGCCATCACCATGAAGACCGCCAACATGTCATCCACGGGATCGACGAAATAGAAGCTGCCGCCGGCGCCGTCCCAGCGATATTCGCCGAGCGGCCAGGTCGTGCCCGGCGGCGGCGAGGTGCGCACGGCAAAGCCCAGACCGAAGCCGCTGGTTGGGCCCGGAAAATAGAAGGGATCGTGAATGATCCCGGTCTCGGGCCCGATTTGATCTGACGTCATCGCCGCGACCGTCTCGGGCTTGAGGTAGCGCTTGCCGTCCAGCTCGCCTTTATTGAGCAGCATTTGCAGGAAGCGGGCGTAATCGGTGATCGTCGAGATCAGGCCCGCCCCGCCGGATTCCCAGCGGCGCGGTATCGTCGGGTCCCGTATTCCGGCCACCCGAAAGCGGTCGATTGGATATGCCCTGGCGATGAGCGGCCACTTTGCCTTGTCCGCGACGTAGTACGCGGTCTCGGACATGCCGAGCGGATCGAACAGCCTCTGCTTTTCGAATTGGTATAGCGACTGCCCCGAGGCCACCTCGACGACGCGACCGAGCACGTCGGTGGAATGGCTGTAGTTCCAGCGCGTGCCGGGTTGATCGGCGAGCGGCAGTGTCGCGATCCGGTCGGCAAACTCGGCGTTGTCGAAATCTCCGGCATACAGCTTGGGATCGGAATAGAGCTTCTTGATGACACCTTCGCCGTAGAAGCCGTAAGTGATGCCCGACGTGTGCCGCAGCAGGTCCCTGATGGTGATCGGACGCTCCAGCGGCTCGAGCTTGAGAACGTGCTGTCCTGCTTCATCGGATAGATCGACGCCGACTTTTGCATCCGCAAAAGCGCGAATGTATTTCGATACGGGATCATCGAGCGCCAGCTTGCCGTCGTCGACCAGCATCATCGCGGCAACCGAGGTGACGGCCTTCGACATCGAATAGATCTGGAAAAGCGAGTCCGGCGTCATCGGTTGCCCGGTGTCCGGGTCGCGCACGCCGAAACTTTCGAAATAGACCGGCTTGCCGTGCTGGCAGATCAGGAAAACCGCGCCGGGAATCTTGCCGGTCGCCACCTCGTTGCGGATAGTGTCGCCTAGCCGGCCAAGCGCCGCGCGTGAAAGAGTTCCGGGCGCCCTGGTTTCGGCATGCAGCTCCGGCACCCAGCCGAAAACCAGGGCAGTCGAAAGCGCCGCCAGAACAGGGCGGCGCGCCACAAACATCCTGTCAGTTGACCATGGCTTCATAGACGAGCTGCTTGAGGGTGCGCTGGACGCGCTGACGCTCCGAGGGCGTCTGCTCCAGGATCACGAAGAACATGTCCTGCTTGCGGTCGATCACCATGTAGCAGCCGCTGGCGCCATCCCATTTCAGCTCGCCGAGCGAGCCCGGCGGCGGTGGTTTGGCGTTGCCGGGATCAGTGCGGACGGCAAGCCCAAGGCCCATGCCAAAGCCGTCCCCGGGGAAATAGAAGTAATCGCGCTCGACGCCAGAACCCTTGCTGGCGTGGTCCGATGCCATCTCCTCGAACGTCTTCGGGCTAAGATAGGTCTTGCCGTCATACGTGCCGCCATTGAGCAGCATCTGCGCGAATTTCGAAAAATCCGACATGGTCGAGACCATGCCGCCGCTGGCGGATTCCCACTTCTGGCGGACTTCCGTCCGGTACTCGCGCCCCACGCGGAAATTGCTGTCGTTCGGCACCGGCTGGGCGAGCCGCGCCTGCCGCTCCGGCTCGGTGACGAAGAAGTTGGTGTCGACCATTCCCATGGGATCGAGCAGCTTTTCCTTCTCGATCGCGAGCAGCGATTTTCCTGATGTGATCTCCATGATCCGCGCCAGGATGTCAGTGGAATGGCCGTATTGCCAGAGCGCGCCCGGCTGGTTGTGCAGCGGCAGTTTGGCGATGCGCTCGGCGAATTCGGCAAGGTCGAATTCGCCCGCGTAAAGATTAGCCGCCGCATACGCCTTGCGCACCAGGCTGTCGCCGTAGAAGCCATAGGTGATGCCCGACGTATGACGCATCAGGTCAAGAACGGTCATCGGCCGGACCGGCGGCACCAGTTCGAGCGTCTTGGTGCCGTCGTCCTTTGTCTTCTCGACGCCGACCTTCACATCGGCAAAGGAGGGAATGTATTTCGAGACGGGATCGTCGAGCTTGAACTTGCCGTCCTGGATCAACTGCATCGCCACGACAGACGTGATCGCCTTGGTCAGCGACGACAGGCGGAAGATGGTCTTGTCGTCGATCGGCTTCTTCGACACCACGTCCTGCACGCCGAAGGTTTCGTGATAGACGTCCTTGCCGTGCTGCCGGATCAGGATGTTGGCGCCTGATATCTTGCCAGTCGCGACCTCGTTCTTGAAGAACTCGGTGATCTTGCCGAGCTTCTCCTGGTTGAACTTCGCACCCGGCGGAATGTCGAAGGTACCTTCAGCGGCAGCCTGTGGGCCGACGCACACCATCAGCAGCGCGCCGAACACCGGCGCGCGCAGCAACGCTCTAAAACTCATCAACCCCTCCCGGTTAATCGGGGGAGTTTAGCGGAGGGGTCAGTCGGGGCAAGGGCTACCAAAGGCTTCCAATGCCTCTTCGTGTAGCAGGCCGCTATCCCTTGAAAAGCAACAGAAAATGACGCGCTCCATCGAGGGGGCTGACGGCAACGCCTTCACCGTGGTTGCCACCGCAATCCGGGAAGCACGGTCGGCGGGAAAGCGATAGACGCCGGTCGAGATGGCGGGAAACGCGATCGAGACCAGGTCACGCGACTGACACAATTCAATCGCGCGGCGATAGCAGGAGGCGAGCAGGTCAGCTTCGCCGCGCTGGCCGCCATTCCATACCGGTCCGACGGCATGGATCACATGCTTCGCCGGCAGCTGATAGCCTTTGGTGATTTTTGCATCGCCCGTCGCGCATCCATTCAGGGTGCGGCATTCGACAAGCAACTCAGGCCCCGCCGCATCATGGATTGCCCCATCGACGCCGCCCCCGCCAAGGAGCGACGTGTTGGCGGCGTTGACGATGGCGTCAACGCTTAATGTCGTGATGTCGGCAACGATGACCTCGAGCCGCGCTGTCCCGATCAGGCGCGCGGCCAAGCGTCAGCCTCACGCCGCAGCGTTGGCTACGACGCCCTTGTCGGCAAAAAGCTGCTGCAATTCGCCGGCCTGGAACATCTCGCGGATGATGTCGCAGCCGCCCACGAACTCGCCCTTGACGTAGAGCTGCGGAATGGTCGGCCAGTTCGAATAGGTCTTGATGCCGTTGCGCAGTTCGGCGGACTCGAGAACGTTGAGGCCCTTATAGCCGACGCCGATGTGGTCGAGGATTTGCACCACCTGACCCGAAAAACCGCATTGCGGGAATTGCGGCGTGCCCTTCATGAACAGCACGACGTCGTTCGACTTCACTTCGTTGTCGATGAATTGCTCGATGCTCATCTTCATTTCCTTTTGGAAAGCCATGCCCCCTGCGGCATGGCTTCGGCGGGACCGGTCCGACCGATGTAATCCCGAACTGCCCTATATGTAACCCCAAACCCTTGTTCGTCCAAAGTAAAATGGCGGGGAGCCGCCATGCGGCGGCAGACGGCAGCAGGGATGGGCCTGCCGGCGGCCCGGACGGCCATTGCCTGACGGCCGCAATATCATCGCCGGCGGAGGCTTTTTTCGCGAAACGAACGCCCTATCTAGGACGAACCTGTCAGGAACCTGTTCGCCCGAGCAACGTTCTCTCCCCACCCGGAGACCAAGAGTGACGAAACCAGTATCCGCCGCGGCCGCCCTTCCCGCCTCTCCGTCACTGTTCTCCGATTCCGGGACATCGGCCCAGAATCTGGTTGAGGCCTATCTTGCGGTGCGGGAAGAGACCGAGCGCCGGGCCGCCCCCCTCTCGCCCGAGGACCAGCTCATCCAGTCGATGCCGGACGCCAGCCCGGCGAAATGGCACCGCGCCCACACCACCTGGTTCTTCGAGCAGTTTCTGCTCGGCGAGCATTGCGAGGGCTATCGGGTCTTCCACCCGGACTACGCCTATCTCTTCAATTCCTATTACGTCAGTGCCGGCCCGCGGCACGCCCGCCATCAGCGCGGCCATCTGACCCGCCCGGGCGCCGATGAGGTCGCCGCCTATCGCCGGCATGTCGATGCCGCCATGGTCAAGTTCTTCCAGTCCGCCGGCGAAGAAAAGCTGAGAGAGCTGGCGCCGCTGGTTGAGGTCGGCCTCAACCACGAGCAGCAGCATCAGGAATTGATGTTCACCGACATCCTGCATGCCTTTGCGCAAAATCCGATTCCGCCGGCCTACGATCCGGCATGGACTTTTCCGGCCTCGAACCGCGACGGCGAGGAGTGGGCCGTGCTCAACGAAGGCATTCACACCGTCGGGCATGCCGGCGACAGTTTTCATTTCGACAATGAAAAGCCGGCGCATCGCGCGCTGGTCGGTCCGGTCAAGCTCGCACGCAACCTCGTCACCAATGCCGAGTGGCTCGCCTTCATGGAAGACGGCGGCTACCAGACCGCGACGCTGTGGCTGATGGACGGATTTGCCGTCGTCGGCAACGAAGGCTGGGAAGCGCCGGGCCACTGGCGCAAGAGCGGCGGCGAATGGAAGATCATGACGCTCGGCGGACTCCAGCCGATCGATCCCGACGCGCCGGTCTGCCACGTCAGCTATTACGAGGCGGACGCGTTCGCGCGCTGGCGCGGCAAGCACCTGCCGACCGAGATGGAATGGGAAGTGGCGGCGCGCGCCGGCCAACTCAACGACGCCTTCGGCATCGTCTGGCAGTGGACCCGCTCGTCCTATTCGCCCTACCCCGGCTACCGGGCGATCGAGGGCGCGCTCGGCGAGTACAACGGAAAATTCATGGTCAACCAACTGGTGCTGCGCGGCTCGTCGCTTGCAACTCCGGCCGGGCACAGCCGTATCACCTATCGCAACTTCTTCTACCCGCATCACCGCTGGCAATTCACGGGACTGCGCCTCGCCGACTACGACTGACTTTCGCCTGGCTTTTCGCCTGACTTTTCCTTGGGCATGAGCGGTCCATGCCCGACCACTGGATCAAAAGCGCGCCGGTAAGCGCGTTCAGGAGAGTATCATGAATGTGCACGCCCCCGCTTTGGCCACGGAGCATCAACTCGATGATGCGACCTCGGTGTTTGCCGGCGATGTGATCGAGGATCTGGCGCAGCATCCGAAGAAGCTTTCGCCGAAATATTTTTACGACGCCAAGGGATCGGAGCTGTTCGAGCAGATCACGGTGCTGCCCGAATATTATCCGACCCGCACCGAGCTTTCGATCCTGCGCGACCGCGGCAAGGAGATCGCGGCGATCATCCCGCACGGCGCGGCGCTGATCGAGTTCGGCGCCGGCGCCACCACAAAAGTGCGGCTGCTGCTCAAGCGCTGCCAGTTCGGCGCCTATGTGCCGGTCGATATCTCGGGCGACTTCCTCAACGCGCAGGCGGACGGCCTGCGCAAGGATTTTCCAGACCTCGACGTCTATCCGGTAGCCGCCGATTTCACCGCGCCATTCGAATTGCCGGCGGCGATATCAGGCATGCCGAAAGTCGGATTCTTTCCGGGATCGACGCTCGGCAATTTCGAGCCGCACGAGGCAGCGGCTTTCCTGCGCACCGCGCGAAAAATCCTCGGCGACGGCGCGCAGATGATCATCGGCGTCGATCTCGAAAAGGACGAGCGCACGCTCTACGACGCCTATAACGACAAGGCGGGCGTCACCGCGCGCTTCAACCTCAATGTGCTGGAACGCATCAATCGCGAGCTCGGCGGCAATTTCGATCTCTCGGGCTTCATGCACCGCTCGATCTACAACAAGGACCGGCACCGCATCGAGATGCACCTGATCAGCCGCAAGGCGCAGAACGTGCGCGTGCTCGGGCACAGCTTCTCGTTCCGCCCCGGCGAGAGCATTCACACCGAGAACAGCTACAAATATTCGCTCGAGCGTTTTGCGGAGCTGGCGCGCGGCGCGGGCTGGAAGGTGACGGAATCCTGGACCGACAAGGCGCGGATGTTCTCGGTCCATGCGCTGGTGGCGTCGGACTAAGGCGAAAGCGCCCGTTCAGGTCTTGCAGCCGGTCCGGTGGCGGGCGGCCCTCGGCCTGCGGGGCGGCACGATCGGCGGCGCGGGCACGATCCAGTGGTCGGTGACGCGCTGTGCGGTCAGAAGCCAGGTGTGAATGATCCGCCATTTGTCTCTGCCGCGGGACGGAAAATCCAATAGCGGCGATTTGGCGTCCTGTAGCTCGATGAAAAACTTCAACGAATCTTTTCCGGTGGGCCCGCCCGGCTCGATCGCCTGCGATCGGATCCAGCGGTCCCATTGCTGAAGAATTTGCTCTCGGGCTATTTTTTGCTTCATCGGCGCGTGTTCCCAGCCACGGCTGAAACCGTGGAGGATGAGTTGACCGCGCCGGTCAAATTTTCGTGGCGAGAGAAGGTGTGCGCCGCCGCGCCCTCGATACCTTTCTCCCTAAACTGGCAGATATCTCCTAAACATTTCTTAACCCTGTTGGCCAGTGCGCGCAATTGCATTTGGTGCGGTTGGCGGCGCCAGCAAATCGCTCCACTCGCGCTGCCATTTCCCCTCCGATCCGTCCAAATTTTGACGCTGATTCGGATGAGTGTTGGCGCCAGCGGCTTGGCTGGGGTGAGTTCGCCAAGGGATGTACAGTTATGGGGAATGCGTATTCGCAACTTGACGACCAGAACCGGCCTGTCCGCTCATCCTCTCATCGGGATGGCGACGATACCGGCTGGGACAACGACATCGACAACGAACTGGTGTCGCTGCTCGAGGAAAACGCCCGGCTTCGGGCGCTCGTGGTCCGTTTGTCGGACCTCGTACTGAAGAATGTTGTCGATCAGAAATAGCTGGATTGATTGATTGCTAACCGCAACGTGTGCGGGGCCACTAACCTATTCTTCCGGCCCTGATTGCAACGACAGCGATTCCCATGCCGCCACCACGATCATGATCGCGGTGGTCAGGATCGACAGCCACAATGGCGACAGATCGCTCGCGAACCATGCAAGGATCGCGAGCGCCACAATGCCTGCGATGTGCGATAGCTGGAGAAAGCCGCGGATCGCGTGCTTGAACAGGATCATGCCGACCAGAAACACCATCGGCCCGCCGATCGTGCTGAGCACGGTCTTGATATCGGCATGGCCATCCGGATGCTTCAGCACCAGTTCATCCGACACCGCCGCCAGAATGATGCCGGCGATGATCGGCATGTGCAGATAGGTATAAGCAAGGCGCGCCACCCGGCCCGATTGCTCCGACTTCGAGATCATCTCGGAGCCTGCTTCCGCGCCCTTGTGGAAATAGACCCACCACATCGCGATGCTGCCGACCAGCGCGGAGACGAAGGCTGCGATGTTTTGCGCGCTCCACGTCAGTTCCGCGAAGGTCGAGCCGGTGACGACGATGGACTCGCCGAGCGCGATGATGACGAACAGCGAGCAGCGTTCGGCCATGTGGCCGCCTTCGACCCGCCAGGCTTCGACGGAGGAAAATCCGAGTCCCGGCGTCCAGAAGCGAGCCGCGGCGGAGAGGTATTCGATCGCCAGCGCGGCGATCCAGAAATAGAGCCGCTTGTCGCCCTCGGCGAGGCCGCCCGAGATCCAGAACACGCCCGAGACGCACAGCCAGATCAGGATGCGGGTCGCATTGTGGCGAACGGCCGTGCGGTGCGGCGGCGTCACCAGCAGCCAGAACAGCGTGCGGCCGACCTGCATCACCACATAGGCAACGGCAAACCAGAGACCGCGCCCCTCGAACGCCGAAGGAATCGAGGTCGACAGCACAAGGCCGCCCAGCATCAGGGCAAACAAAAGGATGCGGACCGGCGTCTGTTCGGGATCGAGCCAGTTGGTGACCCAGGTGGTGTAGACCCACACCCACCACACCGCGAGGAACAGCAGCGTGACCTGGACCGCGCCGTGCGTCGTGAAATGGTGCAGCAGCGTGTGCGAGAGCTGGGTGACCGCGAAGACGAAGACGAGATCGAAGAACAGTTCGGCGTTGGTGACCCGGCTGTGCTTGTCGGGCGCGATGACGCGGAACAGCGTACCGTGGGGATTTTCCGTGGTCATCGCCTCGCCCCCGGCGCGGCTCTAGCCTTCAGGCACCCCGGTCTGTAGCGCCAGCGCATGCAGCACGCCGCCCATCTGTCCCTTCAGCGACTGGTAGACGATCTGGTGCTGCTGCACGCGGGATTTTCCGCGGAACGATTCCGAGATCACCGTGGCTGCGTAGTGGTCGCCGTCGCCGGCGAGATCCCGGATCGTCACCACGGCATCGGGGATCGCTGCCTTGATCATCGATTCGATATCGCGGGCGTCCATCGGCATCCGGCATATCCTCCCTTGGTCGTCGAACTTGGGCCATCGAACAGGTTTCGAATCAGCGCCCGCTCGCGCGGCCGTGATCGCCAAACCTAGCGCGGACGGCCTTCTAGGTCACGTCCGGCAGGACTATATTAGACCTCTGAGGGTTTGAAATTGGCCAAATCCGCCGCAGGGATCACAACCGGCTGACCGAAAAAGGCGCAATAACATGAAACTACCGGGCCCCGACCATCCGATCACGATTTCACCCAATCCGAAACGCGTCCGCGTGACTGCCGGCGACATCGTCATTGCCGACACCACTCACGCGCTGACATTGAAGGAAGCGAAGTATCCGGCGGTGCAATATGTGCCGCGCGAGGATGCCAATATGGCACTGCTGGAGCGCACCGCCCGTACCACGCACTGCCCGTACAAGGGGGATGCGAATTATTTCAGCATCAGAACCGACGGCAAGTCGCTGGAGAATGCGATCTGGACCTATGAGACGCCCTTCCCGGCAATGGCCGAGATCACGGGGCATCTGGCGTTCTATCCCGACAAGGTGACGATCGAGGAAGTGGGATAGCTGCTTCCACAACCGTCATTTGCGAGCCAACGGGTCACGCGCGCCCGATGACAGGCTCCGCGCAGCAATCCTGCTTTTCTTTGTCGCAACAAGGAAAGCTGGATTGCTTCGTCGCTTCGCTCCTCGCAATGACTCGGAGAGGGCCGCGGGCCTTCGCTATGCCCTGAAGATCGTGAGCCCCAGTATCAGCAGCACCAGGAAGATCGCCACGAATACGTAGAACAGGAAGCGGGCGATATCGGCCGAGACAATCGACACGCCGGTAAAGCCGAGCAGGCCCGCGATGATGGAGATCACCAGGAAGATCAGCGCCCATTTCAGGATTGTCATCGCCCGCTCCTCAGCCTTCCGATGTCGTTGCCCGCCGTACCTAACTTCAGGCGATGGCGCGGGTTCCAGGGCAGAAGGGCGGCAACCGTCTGCCGCCCTTTCTGAATCGGCGTCACTTGCCGACCTTGCCCGGGAAGCCGGGATGGACGGGATCATCGCCCGGCAAGCCGCTCGGCGATCCGCCGGTACCGATCATGCCCGGCGTCGACGTGTTGGGCACGCCGGGCTGATTGGCGCCGGCACCACCGGGGATTTGACCCGTCCCCGTTCCGGTCGTGATTCCTGTTCCGGTGGTGGATTGGCCACCCGGCGCCGGCGAGATGCCGGCAGATCCCGGGTTCGGCGTCGTACCGACCGGCGGTATGCCGTTTGTGCCGGGTGCCATCTGTGCGGCACCTGCGGCTGCGCCGGCGTTCTGCGCAAAAACCGGGGTGGAAACAGCCATCGCGGAAGCCGCCAGCAGCGCAAGAAGAGATGATTTTCGTAGCATTTGAACACTCCGCATGATTGACCGGGCCAACGTCCCGCGGACTCCGGCCGTTCCCGGACATGCGTCAGATGCGCGATCACATTTGCCCGACCGGTCGCGCAACACGCCTTGCGAAATCCCGCTTCTGGTTGCGGCGTCGGCTGCCGACGCACGTCATGCCGAAGACACGCCAAGCACTCGATGCATGACGAGCCAGTTGGACTTTAGGGAAACAAGCTGCGATAGGCCTTGCTGAATCGGGTTCCCGGTTGCAACATAAGCGACCCTGCAGGGGCGGAATAACATGACGACGATTTCCACGACCTCGGTGGCACCGGAAGTTCATGCCGCGCCGAAAGCCAAGACGCGCAATTTTTCGATCGACCGCGCCCGCACCTTCCTGACGCTGATCGTTCTGCTGCATCACGCGGTCATCCCCTACACCTATTACGGTCATACCGATCCGAAGGAATTCTTCGGCTTCGACATGATCGTGCTCGCCACCGACAGCTTCTTCATGGCGATGTTCTTTTTCCTCTCGGGTCTGTTCGTCTGGCCGGGGATCGCCCGCAAGGGCGTGGTGAACTATCTGGCGGATCGGCTGCTTCGACTTGGCCTGCCGTTCGTGATCTGCGCCTTCACGATCATCCCGCTCGCCTATTACGCCATCTCGCTGCGGCACCATCCCGAGATCGGCTTTTCGCAGTTCTGGTGGACCACAGTCACAAAAGGCCCTTGGCCAAGCGGACCGATCTGGTTCCTCTGGGTCTTGCTAGCCTTCGACCTTGCTGCGTGCACACTCTACAAGCTATCGCCTCACGCGCTCGACCCCATCAACCGCCTCTCGCTGTACGGCCGCCGCCGGCCTGCCGTGTTCTTCGCGGTGATGCTGGCTGTCACCGCCGCGTTCTACGTGCCCGGGTTGATGCGCTACGGACCAGCCAGTTGGTTCGAGTTTGGGCCGTTTTCGGTCCAGCATGGCCGCGTGCTGCTCTACGCCACCTACTTCTTTTTCGGCGCTGGCGTCGGCCTTGCGCAGATGGATCGCGGGCTGCTGTCGCCGGACGGCCGAATGGCGAAGGTCAGTTGGGACTGGATGCTGCTGGCGATCGTTCCGTATTATCTTATGTGGGTGCTGATCGGCATCAAGCGCGAAAATCTGGGCAACCCGTCGCCGCTGCCCAACTGGTATGAGGCGCTCTACGCCGTCTGCTTTACGGTCTTCAGCGTGGCGATCCTGTTCCTGATCCTGGCCTATTTCCTGCGGTTCGCCGGCGGAGGCAAGAGCGTGCTGGATCCGATGCAAGGCGACGCCTACGGCATGTTCCTCGTGCACTATCCGATCACGTTGTGGCTGCAATATTGGCTGTTCGACTACAACATGCCGGCGACAGTAAAGGTGCCGATCGTATTCGTGCTGACTGTCGCGTTTAGCTGGGGAGTGACACGGGCGCTGCGGATGATTCCGGGAGCGAAGAACGTACTTTAGGACGCCTTCCCGCTCATATAGGCCGGCAGCCAGTACTCGAATGCCGTGTTGAGCGCTGCGATCGATACCGGGGCTTCACCCGCCACCGCAATTGCATCGCCGCCCGTGGTGCCGATCCGCGCGCAAGGCACGCCGGCGCCCTTCATCTTGGCGAGCACGAGGCCGGCTTCGGACGCGGGCACGGTCACGATGTAGCGCGCCTGGTCCTCGCCGAACCAGTACGCATGCGGCACGAGCGAGCTTGGCGCGGCAAGTAGCTGCGCGCCGATGCCGCTCGATATCGCCATCTCGGCGAGCGCGATCAGAAGACCGCCATCGGAGACATCATGCACCGCCGTCGCCGTACCCGCGCGGATCATGCCGCGCACCACATCGCCGTTGCGCTTTTCGGCTGCGAGATCGACCGGCGGCGGCGCGCCCTCTTCGCGGCCGCAGATATCACGCAGGTATACGGACTGGCCGAGCCAGCCTTGCGTGTCGCCGATCAAGAGAATCGCTTCACCCTCGGCCTTGAAGGCGAGCGTAGCGGATTTTGTAAAGTCATCGAGCACGCCGACGCCGCCGATCGACGGGGTCGGCAGGATGCCGCGGCCGTTGGTCTCGTTGTAGAGCGAGACGTTGCCGGACACGACCGGGAAATCGAGCGAACGGCAGGCTTCCGAAATGCCCTTCAGGCAACCGACGAACTGGCCCATGATCTCGGGCCGCTCCGGATTGCCAAAGTTGAGATTGTCGGTGATGGCGAGCGGTTTTCCGCCGACCGCCGTGATGTTGCGCCAGGCTTCGGCGACCGCCTGCTTGCCGCCCTCGAACGGATCGGCCTCGCAATAACGCGGCGTGACGTCGACGGTGAGCGCAAGCCCTTTTGGCCCGTCCTGCACGCGCACGACGGCGGCATCGCCGCCGGGGCGCTGCACGGTATTGCCGAGGATGACGTGGTCGTACTGCTCCCACACCCAACGCTTTGAGCAAAGCTCCGGCGTGCCGATCAGTTTTTCCAGCGCGGCCGAAATACTCATCGGCGGCTTCACGTCGCGCGCATGCACGACGGGCAGCGCGGGCGAGGCCACATGCGGCCGGTCATACACCGGCGCCTCATCGCCAAGCTCCTTGATCGGCAGATCGGCCATGACGTCGCCGCCGTGCTTCACCACAAAGCGCTTGCTCGGCGTGGTGTAGCCGACCACCGCAAAGTCGAGGCCCCACTTCTTGAAGATCGCCTCGGCTTCTTGCTCCTTCTCGGGCTTGAGCACCATGAGCATGCGCTCCTGGCTTTCCGAGAGCATCATCTCATAGGCGCTCATGCCGGTTTCGCGCGTCGGCACGGAATCCAGGATCAGATCGACGCCGAGATCGCCCTTGGCGCCCATTTCCACCGCGGAACACGTCAGGCCGGCCGCGCCCATGTCCTGGATCGCGATCACGCAGCCCTTTTCCATGATCTCGAGGCAGGCTTCGAGCAGCAGCTTTTCGGCGAAGGGATCGCCGACCTGCACGGTCGGGCGCTTCTCCTCGGAATCGTCGTCGAACTCGGCTGACGCCATCGAGGCGCCGTGAATGCCGTCGCGGCCGGTCTTCGAGCCCAGATACACGATCGGCATGTTCACGCCGGAGGCCGCCGCATAGAAAATCTTGTCGGCGTCGGCGAGGCCAACGGCCATCGCGTTGACGAGGATGTTGCCGTCATAGCGGGTGTGGAAACGCACCTGACCGCCGACCGTCGGCACTCCAAAGGAATTGCCGTAGCCGCCGACGCCGGCGACCACGCCCGACACCAGATGCCGCGTCTTGGGATGTTCTGGCGCGCCAAAGCTCAGCGCGTTGAGGCAGGCGATCGGGCGCGCGCCCATCGTGAACACGTCGCGCAAAATGCCGCCGACGCCGGTGGTCGCACCCTGATAGGGCTCGATGTAGCTCGGGTGATTGTGGCTCTCCATCTTGAAAACCACCGCCTGTCCGTCGCCGATGTCGATCACCCCGGCATTCTCGCCCGGGCCCTGGATCACCCATGGCGCCTTGGTAGGCAGGCCGCGCAGATGGATGCGCGAGGACTTGTACGAGCAGTGCTCGTTCCACATTGCGGAAAAGATGCCGAGCTCGGTGAAGCTCGGGACCCGCCCGATCAGCTTCAGGATGCGCTCATACTCGTCCGGCTTGAGCCCGTGGCTGGCGACGAGCTCAGGGGTGATTTTGGGTTCGTTGGTCTGCATGGGGCCCGTAATAGGAAGTCCGGAGGGGCTGGAAAAGGCCTTTTATGGCCCATTTCCCGCCTGTCCAGAGCTTTGCGGCTGCTGGCCGCAGGAACAGAGTTTGCGCATTGCCGAAGGATCGGATTTAAGGGCGCCAAACCGCAATTGAAGGCCCATTTTCAGTGAACGAGCTTCCCCAAGACGCATTCCATCGCCGCCCCGATATCCATATCGAAACCGAGGGCGAATTCGCGGGCTGGCGGACCTGGACCCGCGACAATTTTGAGACCCATAACGGCCCGTTCTGGCACCGGATGGACGAGAACGGCCGCGTGCAATGCGTCTTCCGGGTCGAGCAGAAGCACCTCAACGGCCAGCGCAACGTCCATGGCGGCGCCTTCATGAGCTTTGCCGATTATTGCCTGTTCGCGATCGCCTCTTCGCATTTGCAGGGACCGGGCGTGACCGTCGGCTTCTCCTGCGAATTCCTCGACGCGGCGCGCGAGGGCGAGCTGATCGAATGCGACGGCGAGGTGACGCGGGCCGGCGGTTCGCTGATTTTTCTGCGCGGCACGCTGCGCTCGGGCGAGCGAAAGCTGTTCACCTTCTCCGGCACCATCAAGCGGGTGAAGTGGAAAAAGCCGCCCGCGACCGGCGCGGCCGGCACGTAGCCTATGCGCCCGGCCTGCTTGTGCGCTCCCTCCGGATGAGGCCATAAACGAGCGGGAAGCGCCGGGAAGAACAAGTTGCCGAAGAGCACAGTACTCAGCGAGATCGAGGCGGCGCCTGCGCCGCAGCCTGCCCCTTCCCCCAATCCGCCCCGTCAGCAATCCTGGCGCGACTGCGCGCTGCTGCTGGCGCTCGCGGTGTGCTGGAGCTCGACCTATCCGCTGACGAAGATCGGGCTCGGCTCGATACCGCCTGTTACCTTCATCTCGGCGCGCTCGCTGATCGCAGCGGCGTTCCTCATTGCGGTATTGTACTTCCGCGGGCTGCGCCTGCCGTCCGACTTCAGGGCCTGGAAGCTGTTCGCCCAGCAACAGACCATCAATTCGACGATTCCGTTCCTGATGATAACCTGGGCGCAGCAATATGTGGCGGCGGCGCCGACGGTGGTGCTGGCCTCCACCACGCCGATCTTCGCCTTCCTCATCACATGGGCCATCACGCGGCACGAGCCGGCAACGCTGCTCAAGCTCGCCGGCGCCATCCTTGGCCTTGCCGGCACCGCCGTGATCATCGGCCTCGATGCGCTCGGCGGCCTTTCCACTGACATCATCGCGGAAGCGGCGATCCTGCTCGCCACCATCTCCTTCGCTTGCGCCACCATCTTCGGCCTGCGGCTGTCGGATTACGATCCTATGGTGGTCGCCGCCGGCTCACTGCTGTTCGGCGGCTGCATCCTGCTGCCGCCCGCGATGATCTTCGAGCAGCCGTGGACCTTGCGGCCGACGCCGCAGGCGCTGGCCGCGGTCGCCACGATGGGCATCTTCTCCAGCGCGCTCGGCCTGATGCTGTTCTACATGTGCCTCCAGCGGCTCGGCACGCTGACAACGAATGCGCAGGGCTACTTGCGCATTCCGATCGGCGTCGGACTATCGGTGCTGCTGCTCGGCGAGGCCGTGCCGCCGAACCTCGCGCTCGGGCTGCTGCTGGTGATGGCAGGCGTTGCGGCGATGACGGTGCCGGGCGACGCGTTCAAGCGCGCGATGCAGCGCTTGCGCGGCGCCTGGTCAGGCCGATAACTGCTTCTCGGCAATCGCGAGCCATTCGGCCTGCATGCTCTGCGCATGCTTGGGAGCGCGCCGCATCTGGAGCAACAGTTCGTTGAAGATCACCCTCGCCTCGGCGGTGCGGCCGACCAGCTTCAACAGCAGGCCGTAGCGCACCCGCGCTTCGGCGCCGGAGAAATAGGTGATGACCGAAGAATATTCCTCGAGCGCCTCGTCGACGCGGCCGGCTTCGGCCAACGCTCTCGCATAAAGCAGGTGCCCCTCGCCCGACTCGAAGTCCGGCCATTTCGCCTTCAGGGCATCCAGCGTCGTTACCGCGTCGCTCGGACGCTTGGCGCCGAACTGCCCTTCGCCTTGCCCAGCGCGTAGATTGGATCGTCGCCCATCGGAAGCGACAGGATGTGGTCGTAGTGACGCTCCGCTTCGTCGAAGCGCCCGAGCTCGAGGCATTCGGCGGCAAGCACGGCGCGGTTTGCAATGGTGTCGGCATCGAGCAGCCGATCGGACAATTCCGCGATAGCGCTTTTCCGGATCGAGCTTTGCAGCGACCCGGCGGCGCGCCTGCTGTGCGCCCGGGCTGCCGAACCATTCCGGGATCAGTTCGACGACGATGTAGGCAAGCGCGCCGATCAGCGGCACCATCAGGATGATGAACGCCCAGGGCTGTAGGCGGCCGGTCTTCGCAGCGTGATAAACCAGCGTGATATCGAGCAATATAATGACCAAAGCAACGGGCATGGGAAATCCGAGCGGGTATGATTGACCGGCGCGCCTTGATAAACGGCCGCGGGCCATCAGACAATCCCCGGTTGCTCTGTCGAGAAAACTAGTGTGAAAGGATTATGAAAGCCGATAATAGTTCAGCTGTAGCTCCAGCTGTCGTGGCGCGTTCTTTTCTTGAGACCCAGCATGGAAAGTCGTCCGCCGGAAGCTCCCGGCGACCCGAGAGACGGTCGCGCACCCGCAATCTGGTGGCTTGCAGTTGCTTTTATCCCGCTATTCGGATCGCAGGTCATCCGACTGCATCAAGACTATGCAACGAGTTGGCTTGCTTGGGACTATGCAGGTCGAATAGTGACTCTGGCAGTCCTTGCGGCCATTCCCGCAGCGCGATCTGTCGCCTTTCGAAGGGAGCAATGTCGGATTTCGCTTCTCGAGATCGGAGCCTGGATCGCAGGAATCTTGCTCCTGTACCGCCTATGCCAGTGGCCGCAACGCCTCATCAATGCAGCATTTCCGGCGACTGTCGTCGGTGGATACCCGCACTTAGCAGGCTGGCTCTACGTCTCTGATCTGGTGTTTGGTATGGCGCTGGTGGCGGTCAGCGAAGAAATCGTCTTCAGGCGGCTGCTTTGGAGCGCCTCGAAACCTTATGCGGGTGATGGGACCTCTGCCGTTCTAATCACGTCTCTCATATTCGGCGTCTATCACTGGTGGGCCGGGGTCGGAAACGTGCTGCTCGCCGCGACAATCGGCATTCCATTAATGGTGATGTATCGGCGATCAGGCGCCCTTTGGCCGGTGATACTTGCGCACTATCTCGTTGACGCGATCGCTTTCGCTTAAGCCAGATCCTGCCGCGTTCGGCTGGTTCACGGCACAAAACTACTTCTTGCCGTCTTCCAGCAGCTTCCCGTATTTCGCGACATCGCGCGTGACGAGTTGCTGTAGCACCTCGGGCGCGTGCTCGTTGGTATCAGGCGCCACCGTCGACAGATCGGCAAAACGCTTTTTCACCGCATCGCTTTCCACCGCCGTCTTCGCCGCGGCATTCAGCCTGGCGATGATCTCGGGCGGCGTTCCCTTCGGCGCGAACAGGCCGTTCCAGCCCTGCGCCTCGAATTCCGGCAGGCCCGCTTCCGCCGAGGTCGGCAATTCCTGCAAATTGGCAAGGCGCACGGTCGAGCCGACGACAAGGCCTTTCACCAGCTTTTCGATGATCGGCTGCGCGACGGAAGCGGCCGCGTCGCAGACGCCGTCGATCTGGCCGCCGATCGCATCGGTGAGCGCGGGCGCCGCGCCGCGATAGCCGACCAGCGTGACGTCGATACCGGCGGCCTGCACAAAACTCTTGCAGATCAAGAAATTCGACGAGCCGACGCCGGCATGTCCGAGATTGATCTTGCCCGGATTGCCTTTGGCGTAGCTGAGAAATTCCTGCATGCTTTTCGCCGGAAAATCCTTGCGCAGCGCGATGATGCCGAAGGTTTTTGCGACCATGGCGATCGGCGTGAAGGAGTCCGGCGTGAAGGTCAGGTTGGGGTAGATGGTGTAGGTCGCCGCGCTGGTGCCGGCATTGCCGATCGCGATGGTGTAGCCGTCGGGCGCGGCGCGCGCGGCCCGCGCCAGCGCGATCGAGCCGCCGGCGCCGGCGACATTCTCGATCACGATCGGCTGGCCGAGCGCCGCGCTCATCTGCTCGGCGACCACCCGCGCGATCACGTCCGAGGTGCCGCCGGCCGCGAACGGCACGATCATGGTGATGGGGCGCGAAGGAAAGCCTTGCGCAAGGGCCACCTCACAAAGGGACAACAGGGATACAAAAATCAGCGCTGCGAATCTCACGCTCTACCGCTCCATCTTTGCCTATTGCGCGAATGCATTGCCGCTCTGGATCGAGCAGCTCGGCGCGGAATTGCTGACGGAGGTAACTTCAACCATTTCGCCACTCGGCGCCCTGCGGCGGATCGTGCCGCCCGCCATGCGTCCGTCGACCACCGTCGCCGTGCAACTGGTAAAGCCCGGATCGAAGGTCACGGTGATTTGCCTCGCGCCCGCCGCCCAGGTCATGGTGCCGACCAGACGGTTGCCCTGGAACGTAAAGCTGCCGCCGCGGCCACTGCCGGGCTCGAAATCGCCGCCACGCGCACGGCGGCCCTTGCCCATAGACGTTACGATATGCCGCATGAACAGGCGCCCATTGCTGCTGACATAGATAATCCGGCTCACCTGCGAGCTGAAGCCGGCGCTCTTGCCGAGCGAGTCGGTACGCGTTCCGCTCGAGGTGAAGGAAATCGTGATGGTCTTGTTGTAGGCGGCCGCCGGCGCGTTCGCGAAAGCAGAAGACGAAGGAACCAAAAGGACAGGAATCGCGAGAACAGCCGAACTTCGCATGGAGGCGTCCTCCCCCGACCGAACAACTGGAGGAGCCTAGCCGCGCCGACGGCTATTTTTCAAGCGGGGGGCATATTCGGGGCCGTCCTAGCGGGCAAAAACATTGCCGTCCCGGATGCCGCAAGTCCGGCCCGAAATCTCCGACTTGAGCAACTCATACATGACTCCATTCAGCCCTCTGCGCCGTATCGGGGCGCCCCCGGAGCGCCCGAAGGTCACATCGACGCTGCAACCGGAATAGCCGGCATCGAACGAAATGACGAGTTGCGCCGCACCACTTGCGAATTCAGTCGAACCGACAAGCTTGCCGCCTGAAAATCGCAGTTCGCGAGCCCTGCCGCCGGCACTTTCGCCTGGACCGAACTCTTTTGTTCGCGACATGGGTCCGGAATTCGCTTCGAACCTCACAAACGTTCGCCCCGCCGAGCTGATGTAAATCTGCCGCCTGACCTGAACCGAGCGCGATATGACGTTGCCGGATTCCGCACGCAGGGTGTTGTTGGCCGTCCAGCCGATCGTAACCGTCCTGTTTTTCAGCGCGTCAGGGACGGCATCGGCGAGAACAGGCGTCGCCGACAGCAGGAGCAGCAGCGCCGGGAAAAGCGATCGCCGCCGCATGCTCAGGCGGCGCGTTCCAGATGCTGCACCAGCCCGGCAAACAGCCCGCGGCCGTCGGTGCAGCCCATGATGTCTTCGACGTGGTTTTCCGGATGCGGCATCATGCCGAGCACATTGCCGCGCTCGCTGACAATGCCGGCGATCGACGCCGCAGCACCGTTGATGTTGTGTGTATCGCCGACCTCGCCGTCCGCCGAGCAGTAGCGATAGAGCACCCGCCCCTCGCCTTCGAGCCGTCTTATCGTCTCTTCATCCGCCGCATAATTGCCCTCGCCATGGGCAACCGGCACGCGGATCACCTGGCCGGCATTGTAGCCGCGCGTGAACGGCGTGTCGGAGCGCTCCACGCGCAGATGCACGTCCTTGCAGATGAATTTCAGCCGCGCATTGCGCATCAAGACGCCCGGAAGCAGGCCGGCTTCGCACAGGATCTGAAAGCCGTTGCAGACGCCGAGCACGAGGCCGCCGTCGGCGGCGAACTTCCGCACCGCGTCCATGACCGGCGCTCGCGCCGCAATCGCGCCGCAGCGGAGATAATCGCCATAGGAAAAACCGCCGGGCACCACGACGAGATCGGTGCCTTTGGGCAGCGAGGTCTCGGCGTGCCAGACCATCGCGGCCTCCTGCCCCGACGCCAGTTTCAGCGCCCGTGCCATGTCGCGCTCGCGATTGATTCCGGGGAAAACGAGGACGGCGGATTTCATTTCAGAGCAGCTCGACCCGGTAATTCTCGATCACGGTATTCGCCAGTAGCTTGTCAGCGGCCTCTTTCAATGCCGCTTCCGCCTTGGCCTTGTCGGTCGCAGACAGTTCGATGTCGAACACCTTGCCCTGGCGGACGCTGGCGACGCCGTCGACGCCGAGCGATTTCAGCGCGCCTTCGATGGCCTTGCCCTGCGGATCGAGAATGCCGGTCTTCAACGTTACGGTAACGCGTGCCTTCACGTCTTAATCCTCTTTAACTTGAGCATGATCTTTTCCGAAAACCGGTTCCCACTTTGCGCTAACGCGGCCCTTCGGGTCGGGATCATGCTCTAGCTCTTCACCAGCACGGGCCCGGTGCCGGACGGCCGGTCGTTCTCGATCAGGATGCCCAGCCGCTTGGCGACTTCCGTATAGGCCTCCAGCAGGCCGCCGAGGTCGCGGCGGAAGCGGTCCTTGTCGAGCTTCTCGTTCGACTTGACGTCCCACAGCCGGCACGAATCGGGCGAGATCTCGTCGGCGACGATGATCCGCATCATTTCATTTTCAAACAGGCGGCCGCATTCCATCTTGAAGTCGACGAGGCGGATGCCGATGCCGAGGAAGAGGCCGGTGAGGAAATCGTTGACGCGGATGGCGAGCGCCATGATGTCGTCGATCTCCTGGGGCGTCGCCCAGCCGAACGCGGTGATGTGCTCTTCCGACACCATGGGGTCGTTGAGCTGGTCGTTCTTGTAATAGAACTCGATGATCGAGCGCGGCAACTGGGTGCCCTCCTCGATGCCGAGGCGCTGCGACAGCGAGCCGGCGGCGACGTTCCGCACCACCACTTCCAGCGGCACGATCTCCACCTCGCGAATCAGTTGTTCGCGCATGTTGAGACGGCGGATGAAGTGGGTCGGCACCCCGATGTCGTTGAGGTGCGCAAACAGGTACTCCGAAATCCGGTTGTTGAGGACGCCCTTGCCCTCGATCACCTGGTGTTTCTTGGCATTGAACGCGGTCGCGTCGTCCTTGAAGTGCTGGATCAGGGTTCCCGGCTCGGGGCCTTCATAAAGCACCTTTGCCTTGCCTTCATAAATGCGGCGTCGACGGCTCATTGGGATGTACCGTGTTTTGTTGAAATCCATGAATTGGTGTGCTCCGGATGACAAGGGAATGCGACCCACGACGGAGCTGCCGTGAAGGCCAGGAACTTGAACCGATCGACCCGAAACAGAACAAGAACCAAGCCTGTTGGCAACCTATCCGATTGGCCCGCCAAGCACAATCGATCCAGCCCGTTTGGGCCCAGTTATACCGGGCTGGATTCAAGGCCCGATTCCGCCTATTTAGCTGCGGCTTAAAGGCCCGTTGTTTGGACGGAATCGGCCCTTTATGTAGGCGCGCGACCGGGCTGCCGCAACGAGCGCCGCCTTTACCGATTTGGCAGGATTGGAACCCCAGGACATGACCACTTTCGACAAGCGCGAAGAAGGCTTTGAGAAGAAGTTCGCCCTCGACGAGGAACAGAAGTTCAAGGCCGAAGCCCGCCGCAACCGCCTGCTGGGGCTGTGGGCCGCCGAGCAGCTCGGCATCACCGGCGATGCCGCCACCGCCTACGCCAAGGAAGTGGTCGCGGCCGATTTCGAGGAAGCCGGCGACACCGATGTGCTGCGCAAGGTGGCCGGCGACTTCAAGGCCAAGGGCGTCGCGATCGGCGAGCCGCAAATTCGCGCCAAGATGGACGAGCTGATGGCGGCCGCGGTCGCGCAGGTGAAGGCGGGGTCGTAGGCGCTCCGCAACTGGCACGGACGCAGCCCCACCCTCACCCGTCATACCCGCGCATGCGGGTATCCAGTACGCCGCGGCCTCTCGGCTCAATCGTTGGCGTCTCTGGAATACTGGATCGCCCGGTCAAGCCGGGCGACGACGAGAACCGCCGAGGCGCGCACGAAACACATCCAGCAAACGCCGCGACGCTGCGCTTAAAAAACCGCCGCGTCGCGTGACCGCGACGACGTCCTGGCTCGCATCCAGATCACCCACCGCGATGGTTTTCAGCGCCGACGATTGCAATTCGTCGGCGGCGTTGCTCTGTGAGAGCAGCGCAATGCCGAGGCCGGCCTCGACCAGGCGCTTTTGCGCGGTGAGGCTGTCGACCGGGGTCCAGGCGATGTCACCCAGCCCGTGCGCCTGGAACAGCGCGAACACATGCGCCGCCATGATCTCGGGCCGTTCCGGCAGCAGCGGAAACGCGACCCAGCGTTCGCCGCGCAGATCGGCCAGCCTCTTCACGCGCCGGCCGGCGCGCGGGTGATCCGGGGCGCATACGACCTGAAGCCGCTCGGAGGTCAGCACTTCGCAATCGAGATCGGGAGACGGATCGCGGTGAAAGCGCAGCCCGATCGTCGCTTCGCCGCGCCGGATCAGTTCGCTGACCTCGGCGCTGGTGGCCGTGCGCAGCGATAGATCGACATTCGGATGCTCTTTCGTGAAACGCTTGATGATGCGCGCCAGCTTGTGGCTCGCGAGCGTGCCGACCACGGCGAGCGCCACCGGTCCCGAGTCCGGCCGCGCCAGTGCCCTCACCGCATTCTCCGCATCCTGCGCCGCCGCCACCGCGCGCTCGGCATAGGGCACCATCACCCGGCCGGCATCGCTCAGCACCATCTGGCCGGCGACCCGCTCGAACAGCGGCATGCCGAGCTCCTGCTCCAGCAGCGCAATGCGGCGCGAGATCGCCGGCTGCGTCCGATGCAGGGCTTTTGCGGCATTCGAGATGCCGCCGCGGTGATGCACCATCAGGAAGGTGTTGAGGGCGTCGCTGTCCATGCTCTCCTCATGCAAAAAACTGATGGAATGAAGAGAAATAACAAATTTGGTGGATATCGGAAAGCGCACTAGGTTCGGCGCGACAGCGACACTTGCGAACAGGAGCCGGCATGCGCAGCCAGATGGACAAGGCAAAAGCGTTTCGTGAACTGCATGAGCGTCCCGGCGCCTTCATCATTCCCAACCCCTGGGAGGCCGGCACCGCAAAGCTGCTCGCGGCGATGGGCTTTGAGGCGCTGGCGACGACCAGCCTCGGGGTTGCCAACATGCTGGGCCGCGCGACGGTGAGTCTGGACGAGATCATCGCGAACTGCCGGGTGATCACCGCGGCCACCGACCTGCCCGTCAACGCAGACCTGGAAAATTGCGGGGCGCATGACCCGAAGCAGGCCGCCAAGGCGATCCGGCTTGCCGCCGAGGCGGGTTGCGTCGGCGGATCGATCGAGGATTTCACCGGCGATCCCAAAAATCCGATCTACGATTTTGCGCTTGCAGTCGAGCGCGTGCATGCGGCGGTCGAAGCCGCACGCGCGCTGCCCTTCCCGTTCATGCTGACGGCGCGGGCAGAGAACCTGCTGCACGGCCGCAAGGATATCGACGACACGATCAAGCGGCTTCAGGCATTCGAGGCCGCCGGCGCTGACGTCTTGTATTCGCCGGGCCTCTACGATCTTGCGACCATCAAGACCGTCTGCGACTCGCTCAGGAAGCCGTTCAACCACGTGATGGGTTTTGCCGATCCGACGCTGACGATCGATCAGCTATCGGCCGCCGGCGTCAAGCGCATCAGCGTCGGCGGTGCGATGGCGCGCGTGGCGCTGGCGGCGTTTCTGAGGTGCGCAAATGAGATGAAGGACAAGGGCGCCTTCACCTATATCCGCGAGATGGCGCCGGTGAAGGAAGTCAGGGAGGCGTTTGCGAAGGTGCAGCCCTCATCCTGAGGAGCGGCGCCAGCGCCGCGTCTCGAAGGATGGCCGCAGCGGGGGCTTTCATGGTTCGAGACGGCGCTGACGCGCCTCCTCACCATGAGGTCAAAAGCAACCTCCATCATTGCGAGGAGCGAAGCGACGAAGCAATCCAGCTTCCTTGCTTGTGGCCAAGCTGGATTGCTTCGCTTCGCTCGCAATGACGGGTGGAGAGATCACTCCTCCTTGAAGCCATATTCCGGCACGTTGCCGCTGGCGCCGTAATATTTGTACGGCAGGAATTTCCCGGACATGGTGATCTTGACGCGGTCGCCCTTCGGGTTGGGCAGGCGCTCCATCACAAAATCGAAGTCGATCGCCGACATGATGCCGTCGCCAAACTCTTCCTCGATCAGCGCCTTCCAGGCGGGGCCATTCACCATCACCATTTCATAAAAGCGGTAGATCAGCGGATCGGTCGGCGGCATCGGCGTGCCGGTGCCGCGCATCGGAATCTCGTTGAGCATCGCGATTTCCGATTTCGACAGCCCGAACAATTCACCGGCATTGGCGGCCTGCGGCTTCGTCAGTTTCATCTGACCCATGATCGCGCCGACGATCAGCACCTCGGAATAACCGCCGATTTTTTCGCAGATGTACTTCCAGCTCCAGCCCTTCTCGCGCTTGATGTCGAGCAGCTTTTCCGTGAGATCGGATCTTTTCATTTGCAGTCTCCCTCTATTCGTCATGCCCGGCCTTGTGCCGGGCATCCACGTCTTGGATTGCGTTAAGACGTGGATGGCCGGGACAAGCCCGGCCATGACGCCTGTTGTGAACTTTCGGACACCGACGCAATCACCAGTTCGGGCTTCCCCGGCCGCACCACCGGTACATCGCGCGGATCGTGACCAGGATTCCCCGATGTAAAGGTCTTGCTGCGCGTTACCAGGAAATCGACGATGTGGTTGCGCAGCGCATAGTAATAGGGATGGCGGTGCAGATCGATGCGGCCGCGATCCTTGGGCAGCGGATTTTCGACGATCTCGGCGAGCACCGCGCCCGGGCCGTTGGTCATCAGGAAAATCTTGTCGGCGAGATAAATCGCTTCGTCCACGTCATGGGTGATCATGAACGCGGTCTGGCCGGTCTCGAGGCAAATGCGGCGCACCTCGTCCTGTAAGGTGCCGCGCGTGAGTGCATCCAGCGCCGAGAACGGCTCGTCCATCAGCATGATTTTTGGCGTGATCGACAGCGCGCGGGCGATGCCGACCCGCTGCTTCATGCCGCCGGACAGTTCCGACGGCCGCTTGTGCTCGGAGCCGGTCAGGCCCACGAGATCGATAAACTTTTGCGCGTGCGCCTTGACCTTGGCGCGATCCCAGTTGCGCCATTTCGAGGTGACGGCATAGGCGACGTTGCCGAGGACGGTGCGCCACGGCAGTAGCGCGTGGCTCTGAAAAATCACGGCGCGGTCCAGACTCGTGCCCTCGATCGCCTGGCCGT
Organism: Bradyrhizobium lablabi; assembly: GCF_018129385.1. GTDB lineage: Bacteria > Pseudomonadota > Alphaproteobacteria > Rhizobiales > Xanthobacteraceae > Bradyrhizobium > Bradyrhizobium lablabi_C. The sequence continues at coordinate 140,755 of NZ_JAFCLN010000013.1, read as the reverse complement.
CGACGATCACCGCGCCGTCGCTCGGCTCATCGAGGCCCGCGAGAATATTCAGCACCGTGGTCTTGCCGCAGCCGGAATGGCCGATCACGCAGCCGAACTCGCCGCGCGACATCGACAGCCAGAGGTTTTCGAACACCGTGGTGGTGCCGCCCGGCGCCGGATAGCGCTTGGCGATGCCTTCGATGGAGATGAATTTTTCGGTCACACCGCTCTACTCCGGAAACGTGACCATACGTGCGCAACGCGCGAGGACCTGGTCGAGCAGCATGCCGACGATGCCGATCAGCAAAATGGCGATGATGACGTTGGTGATCGAGAGATTGTTCCACTCGTTCCAGACGAAATAGCCGATGCCGGTGCCGCCAACCAGCATTTCGGCGGCGACGATCACCAGCCAGGCGATGCCGATGGAGATGCGCATGCCGGTGAGGATGGTCGGCGCCGCCGCGGGGAGGATCACGGTGAAAGCACGCCGGATGGTGCCAACCTCCAGCGTGCGCGCGACGTTGATCCACTCCTTGCGCACGCTGGCGACGCCGAACGCAGTGTTGAGCAGCATCGGCCACACCGAGCAGATGAAGATGACGAAGATCGCCGAGATCGAGGAATCCTTGATGGTGTAGAGCGCGAGCGGCATCCAGGCCAGTGGCGAGATCGGTTTAAGCACCTGGATGAAGGGATCGAGCGCCTTGCTGATCAGCGGCGACATCCCGATCAGAAAGCCGAGTGGGATTGCAACCAGCACGGCGAGGAGATAGCCGAGGCCGACGCGGGCGATGGAATAGCCGAGCTGGATGCCGAGCCCCTTGTCGTTCGGCCCGTTGTCGTAGAAGGGACGCTTGACGTGCTCCCACAGTTTGGCGCCGACATCGAGCGGGCCGGGCATCGCCGACTTGCCTTGCGTGGCGGTGATGCCCATCAGCTTGGCATATTCCGGGCTCATATTGCCGACGGCGGACGTGCTGCGCGTTGCGATGTGCCAGATGCCGAGGAAGGCGGCGAACAGCACGATCGAGACGATGGCCGCGCGGAAGCGAAGAGAGAAGGTCATCGCGCCCGTTCCCTCAGCCCGTCGTCCCGGCGAACGCCGGGGCCCATAACCCCAGGGAGCAATTTGGCGAAGATTCGTTGTTCGGTATTCCCACCGCCCACGATCGAAAGATTGCGCGGTATGGGTCCCGGCGTTCGCCGGGACGACGACGGCAGAGAGCGCAGACGCGCCTTGGAACTCACGACGACTTCCTGATCTTGAAGCTCGCGAGATAATCGTCTGGCTTGGCAGGATCGAAGGTCTTGCCCATCACCGAGAACGATTTGTAGGACGTCGCCGGCGGGCTCAATCCCATCTCGGCCATCACCTTCTTGGTGTCGGTGGCCAGATACACCTGCTCGGCGACGGCCTTGTAGTCGACATCGCCCTTGATCTGGCCCCAGCGCTTCATCTGGGTCAGCATCCACACCGCAAAGGACTGCCAGGGGAACGGATCGAAATCGACACGCTTCGGATCGGTTTTGACGCCGCCCAGGCCGTCGGCGTAAGTGCCGGTCAGCACCTGCTCCAGCACCGTGACGGGCGCGTTGATGTAGTTCGCCGGCGCGATGGCTTCCGCGATCTGCTTGCGGTTCTCCGCTTTCGAAGCAAAGGCGGTGGCATCGACGATCGCGCGGGTCAGCGCTGCAAAAGAATTAGGCGATGTGGTGATGAATTCTCGGCTGGCGGCAAAGGTGCAGCAGGGATGGCCGTCCCAGATCTCCTTGGAGAGTATGTGCATGAAGCCGACGCCGTCATAGATCGCGCGCTGGCAGATGTTGTCGGGCGCGAGGAAGCCGTCGATGTTGTCGGCACGGAGGTTCGCGACCATCTCCGGCGGCGGCACCGAGCGCAACTGCACATCGGTGTCGGGGTCGAGCCCGTGCTCGGCGAGATAATAGCGCAGCAGGTAATTGTGCATGGAATAGTCGAAGGGGATGGCGAACTTCATGCCCTTCCAGTCCTTCGGGTCGCGCTTGTCCTTGTGCTTCATGGCAAGCGTGATGCCCTGCCCGTTGATGTTCTCGATCGCGGGCACGGTGAAGGGAATCGCATTAGCGCCAAGGCCGAGCGTGATCGCGATCGGCATCGGCGCCAGCATGTGGGAGGCGTCGTATTCCTTGTTGATGGTCTTGTCGCGGATCACGGCCCAGCCGGCAGTCTTCACCACTTCGACATTGAGGCCGTTCTTGGCGTAAAAACCCATCGGCGCCGCCATGATGATCGGCGTCGCGCAGGTGATCGGGATGAAGCCGACTTTCAGATCCTTCTTCTCCGGCGCACCGGATTGCGCAAACACCTCGGTCGCGGTCTTCAGCGGGAAGAATTGCGACAGCGCGGCGAGCGCGGTCGAGGCGCCGACCGATTTCAGGAAGGCGCGGCGCGCCGCGTCCTTGGGAAACACTGCACGCATCACCGCCGATGCGACGACGCCCTCGTAGCGCTTTTCCTCGCTCGAGACAGGCGTCACCGGCTCGCAACGCAGCGTCCGTTCGGCATATTCATGCTCCGCCGCCGAGCGATGCTGGCCGCAGACGCAGCCGGCGGAAAGTTTCCGGTCGGAATCGAAGGGATCATCGAAGGTAGACATGCTGCGCCCCTTTGTCACACCGGACGGTTCGCAAAGGCTCGCTCCGCGCCCATCCGGACAATTTTTCATCGCCCGGCCGCTTTTTGCGCCGCCGGGCGATGACAAGCATGCAGGTTCTGTGCCGTTTTATGCCGCTTTGCCTGTTACGCGGGCAGCAGTCGGAAGACCCTCGTCGATCGGCAGCGACGGGTCGCGCGACCACTCGTTCCAGGAGCCGAAATACATCCGGACATCCTTCACCCCGGCGTTCTTCAGCGCGAGGAAGGTGTTGGAAGCCCGCGCGCCCTTGAAGCAGTAGAGATAGACCGGGGTGTTCTGGGAGATGCCGACGGTGGCGCATTCGGCCAGGATTTCGTCCTTCGACTTGAAGCGCGGCCCTTCCGCAGTCGGCTTCATCATGCGGTACCATTCCAGCCACACCGCGCCGGGGATACGGCCCTTGCGCGGGCAGAAATCCTTGCCGTACGGAGACGAGCTTTCGCCGATCCATTCATCGACATCGCGGACATCGAGCAGCGCGATGCTGGGCTTGTCGAGTGCCGCCAGCATGGTCTTGGCGTCGATCAGGATGTCGCCGGCTTCGGGGACGATCGAGAACGAGGCCTTCACCGGGCTCGGCACATCCGTGGTGGTCGGGAAGCCCGCCATCGCCCAGGCGTCGTAGCCGCCATGCAGCACTTTTACCTTGGGATAGCCGAGCATCGTGAGCAGGTAGTAGCCGCGGCAGGACTGGCCGAAGCCGGAGTTCATCGACTGCTCGTAGATGACCGCGGTTTCCTTGCCGGACAGGCCGGCCGCGCCGAAGGCATCGGCGAACTTGGTCTTCAGCTCGTGCATGCCCTCCGGCGTCGAGGTTGCAAGATAGGTGAAGATCTCATGCACGTTCACCGCGCCCGGCAGGTGGCCGGCCGCATAGGCGTCCGGGTTGCGCGTGTCGATGATCACGCAAGGTTCTTTCTTGATCAGTTCGGCGAGATCGCTGGCAGTAATCAGAACGTCCGTCATGGCAGGCCTCTCCTGTTGTGGTTGGTTAGCAGTCGGGGTGAACGGAACGCGCCATCAGAACTCCGCCAGCATCTTGCGAAGTTGTTTGGTGGCGGGCGTGACGATGGCGACGAAATAGGCCTCGCGCAGCCTTCGTTGGGCGCGATGGCTCTTCAGGTAGCCGCGCGCGCCGCAATGGAGCATCGCCGCATGCGCGACCGCGACGCTGGCATCGCCGAGGCGCAGCCGCAGCGCCACCACGCGGCGCCAGTAGCTGTCATCGGCGTTGTAGGGATCGCTCGCCAGCGCCATCCCCTCCTTCTCGAATTCCGCGTAGAGTTCGCGGAACTGAGTGGGTTGCTGCGGCAAATAGCGGTTGACGTGGCCGAGCGAGCCGTCGACCTCGTCCATGATGTTGATGCAGTCCTTCATCAGGCCGAGCGCCATGCCGGCCTGCAAAAGGATGAAGCCGGCGCGGATCTTCTTGACGAACGGTCCCGCCTGTTCGGCCAGGATCAATTCGTCCGGAACGAAGGCATCGCGAAACTGCACGCCATAGGTGCCGGTGCCGTCCATCGCGAGGAACGGCTTGCAGGGAGCAAGCGTGATGGCGGGATCGGAGCAGTCAGCGAGGAACATCACGGGCCCGCCGGGCTCGTCCTCACGCTCGAAGATGGTGCCGAAGAAATGGTCGGGCCCGAGATTCGACACCCAAGGCAGCGCGCCCTTGACGATGTAGCCGCCCTCGACCTTGCGGCCTTTCAGCTTGAATTTCTCGATGCCGAAGAACGTCTTCATCGGGTTGGACAGCCCGGTGCCGCCGAGCACGCGCCCGCTCGAAAAGCCGTCGCCGAACCGTGCCGCAAGCTTCAGGTTGCAGGAATTCGCGGCGTACCAGACCAGCGTGTTCTGGCACCAGGCCATGAAGGCGGTGGCGCCGCAGACTTCGCCAAGCGCCGCGATCGACTGGATCGCGCAGCGTAGATCCGCCGGCCCTTCCAGCGGGACATGGCTGCCCCATGCCCCGACCCTGCCGAGATCGCGCAACAACTCGGCGGGATAGACCGTGCCCTCATCGATCGCCGGCGCCAGCGGCGCCAGCTTCTGCCGCGCGATGCGCGCGACCTCGTCGGCAATGGAAGGTGCGGGCTGATCGGAAGTTTCGACCCGCGATAAAGCCAGTGAACCCATGGATCGTCTCCGCACCTTTTGCTTCGCGTTTGCTAGAGCGTGATGACTTTTCTTCGAAGCGTCATCGCGCTCTATCTTTTTGTTTGAGCATGATCTTTTCGGAAAACCGGTGTCCACTTTTCCGGATCATGCTCTACACGCCAACCTCGAGATTGACGGGCCGGGTAAAGGTGTTGGCGACCGGCGACCATTTCTTCACATGGGCGACCAGCGCGTTGATCTCGTCCTGCGAGATGCCCTCGCATTCCATGTCGACCTTCACGCGCACGTCGGTAAAGCCGACCGGCTTCTCGCTGACGTCGCCGGTGCCCCACACCGCGGTGATGTTGAGATCGCCCTCGAGCTCGAGTTCGAGCTTGTTGACGGTCCAGCCGCGATGCACGGCGTTGGCATGCAGGCCGACCGCAAGGCATGAGCCGAGCGCGGCAAGCGAGGCCTCCGACGGATTGGGCGCCGTGTCGTCGCCCAAAAGTCCCGGCGGCTCGTCGACGATGTAGGGCGCGAGGTTGCGGATGTAGTTGGCGTGGCGGAACTTGCCTTCGGCCACCGTCTTGCATTTCAAGGTCTTGATGACCTTGGGGTTGGCCTTGCCGTTGGCGATCAGTTGCTCGAGCCCGCCTTTGTCGATCGGCGCGAGGCAGCCTGTCAGCACTGTTTTTTGAGCGACCGCGGTCATCTATTTCTCTCCCTGGGAGTAGGATACCGAACGGTCTGTTTCCTGCACGAAGCGTGCCAGAATGCCGGCCAAATCGAAAGACGAAGCATTGCAGGCCGTTAGTGGCGCATGGCGCGAGATTGATCAGGAGAGGCTTGCTCAAAGCCGATGCAGTTGCTGCCCTGCCCGCGGTTCTTTTGAGCACAAACACAATGCCGCTTGATTGGAACCGCGCGCTCCGATTTACTTGCGCGCATGAGCAAATCAGCTTCGAAGAAGAAGTCGGCCGCGGCACGCATTGCCATCGATGACGAATCCGCACGCGGACGATTGCTGAGCGCGGCGACGCGCCTGTTCTGCAAGGACGGCATCAACGCCACCGGCATCGACGCCATCATCAACGAAGCCGGCACCGCGAAAACGACGCTCTACAAACTCTTCGGCTCGAAGACCAATCTCGTGCATGCCGTGCTGGAGAGCGAAGGCAGGCAGTGGCGCGAGTGGTTCATCGGCGCCATGGAGGAAGGCGGCGGCGATGCGCAGACCAAGCTGGCGCGGATCTTTCCGGCGCTGAAGAGCTGGTTCGGCGAGGAACGCTTTTACGGCTGTCCCTTCATCAACGCGGTTGCCGAGCACGACAAGGACCAGAAGCAGTTCCGAAACATCGCGATGCGGCACAAGAAGGTGGTTCTCGGCCATATCGAAAAGCTGGCGGGAGAAATGGGCGCGGCCCAGCCGGAAGTGCTCGCGCATCAGCTGGCGCTCTTGATCGACGGTGCGATCGTCGCTGCGATGGTGACGGGCAATCCGGGCGTCGCCGACACCGCAGCGCTGGCGGCGGGATCGCTGCTGGAGCCGGCGAAAGTGAAGAAGGCAAAGCGGGCTGCGGCTGCTCAGCTTGAGGCGGTGTGAGTCGTCGTCCCTGCGAAAGCAGGGACCCATAACCACAGGAGGATGTGGTTAGAACAAGCTGGAGCTCCAGCTTTCGCAAAATTCAATTCGGTGGTTATGGGTCCCGGCTCGCGCTTCGCTTGGCCGGGACGACGGAAGATTTATTTCCTCAAACTCGCTTCCACCTTCGCCAGCTCCGTCTGCAAATCGCGCTCGACATCGGCTGTTGTCATGCCGATCACCTTGTATCCCCTCGCCTCCAGCCACGTCCCCCGCGCGGCACGCTCTGCGACGATCACCTCCGTCTCGCCGGGATTGATCAGCTCGATCGCGATCCGGTGTACGAAGGAGACAAAATCCGGGATGTGGCGGCCGACCGGGGTCTGGCGCTTGAACTGGCCGGCAAAGCGGCGGTCGCGGCTCAGCGACTGCCACAGGATGCGCTCGGCATCGGTCGGATTCCGCCGCAGCATGCGGGCGAGCCCGCGCACCGTGCCGCTTTCCGAGGTCAGCGTGCCCTGCGCGTGCTCGGCGAGCAGCGCGCGCAGGCGCGTTGCCTGTTCGCCGTCGAGCACGCCGCCCTTGGCCGGCCCCTTGCGTCCCTCGGCGATCGCCATCACCACGCCGTGCAGGGTATGCATGTCCTGCTTGGTCGGCTCCATGCGGGTAAAAATGTTGCGCAAATTGACCAGCATGGTGTCGCGCTTCTCGGCGGGGCGCAGGAATTCGACCTTGTCGAGCTCGCGCACGAGATTTTCGAAGAATGCATCGATCTGGTGCTGGGAGGCGCGCTCGGAACGCTCCGGCATCTCGAACGGCAGCGCGCCGGCGGTTGCGAGCTTGAACCACTCATAGCCCATCAGCAGCACCGCCTGCGCCAGGTTGAGCGAGGCAAAGCCGGGATTGACGGGATAGGTGATGATGCGGTTGGCGAGCGCGACCTCGTCGTTCTCCAGCCCCGCGCGCTCCCGGCCGAACAGGATGCCGGCCCTGCCGCCGCCGGCGATGTGAGCGGTGATCTCCCGTGCCGCCCCCTCCGGCGCCACCACGGGCTTTGCCTGATCGTGCGCGCGGGCGGTGGTGGCGAACAACAGGTCGAGGTCGGCGACTGCCGCCTGCACCGTATCGAACAGCTCCGCCCGCTCCAGAATGTGGTCGGCACCGGCGGCGGCGCGTTGGGCGGCGATGTTCGGCCAGCCGTCGCGCGGCTTGACGATCCTCAACCGCGACAGCGCGAAATTGCCCATGGCGCGGGCGGTCATGCCGATGTTCTCGCCGAGCTGCGGCTCGACCAGAATCACAACAGGCCCTTCCAGGTCGCGGCCAGCCTTGGTCCTGTCGGTGCCCGATCCGGACATCACTTCACTTTCTGAATTCAAGTTCTGAGGATTTTGAACGAAGCCCGCAAAAGGCCGATTCAAAGCCTTGGTTTGGTTATCCAATTTCGGGCCTGTCTGGCAGGATTTTGCAGGGCTCACAATGCGCCTGGCGGCACTTTTTGAGCCACTGACACGGACCTGAATCGCCCGGGGGAACGTGAGGCTGCGGCGCCTCCGCGCAGGCGGCCATCCTTGGGCCGCGGATCGGCTTAAAGTGCATACCCGCTTGGCTTCCGCCCGCCCCCCGGCAGTGCTATAGCCCCGTCACATTTCCCGCCCGAGCCGCTCCAAGAAGCGCGCCATTCCAAAGAAGGCCCCCTCCGTCATGGCAAAAATCAAGGTGTCCAACCCCGTCGTCGAACTCGATGGCGACGAGATGACCCGGATCATCTGGCAATACATCAAGGACAAGCTGATCAACCCGTTCCTGGATGTCGAGCTGATCTATTTCGATCTCGGGATGGAACACCGCGACAAGACCAACGACCAGGTCACCATCGACGCCGCCAACGCCATCAAGAAGGTCGGCGTCGGCGTCAAATGCGCCACCATCACCCCGGACGAGGCCCGGGTGAAGGAATTCGGCCTGAAGGAAATGTGGAAGTCGCCGAACGGCACCATCCGCAACATCCTCGGCGGCGTGATCTTCCGCGAGCCGATCATCTGCAAGAACGTGCCGCGCCTCGTTCCCGGCTGGACCAAGCCGATCATCATCGGCCGCCACGCCTATGGCGACCAATACCGCGCCACCGACATCAAGTTCCCCAGCAAGGGCACGCTGTCGATGAAATTCGTCGGCGAGGACGGCACGGTGATCGAGCGCGAAGTGTTCAAGACGCCCGGCTCGGGCGTTGCGATGCAGATGTACAATCTCGACGATTCCATCATCGATTTCGCCCGCGCTTCCTTCAACTACGGCTTGATGCGCAACTATCCGGTCTACCTCTCGACCAAGAACACGATTCTCAAGGTCTATGACGGCCGCTTCAAGGACATCTTCCAGGACGTGTTCGACCGCGAGTTCAAGAAGCAGTTCGACGAGAAGCGGCTCACTTACGAACACCGCCTGATCGATGACATGGTGGCGTCCGCCCTGAAGTGGTCGGGCGGCTATGTCTGGGCCTGCAAGAACTACGACGGCGACGTGCAGTCCGACACGGTGGCGCAGGGCTACGGCTCGCTCGGCCTGATGACCTCGGTGCTGCTCACCCCCGACGGCAAGACGGTGGAAGCCGAAGCCGCGCACGGCACGGTGACCCGCCACTACCGCGAGCACCAGAAGGGCAAGGAGACCTCGACCAACTCGATCGCCTCGATCTTCGCCTGGACGCGCGGCCTCGCCCATCGCGCCAAGCTCGACAACAATCCGCAGCTCGCCAAATTCGCCGACACGCTGGAGAAGGTCTGCGTCGCCACCGTCGAGGAAGGCTACATGACCAAGGATCTGGCGCTGCTGGTCGGCGCCGACCAGCGCTGGCTGTCCACCACCGGCTTCCTCGACAAGGTGTCGGACAACCTCGCGAAGGCGATGGCGGCGTAAGCGGTCGCTGACAAGTTGCAAACATCAAAAGGCGGCCCTCGGGCCGCCTTTCTTGTTTGGCCATCGCACACCGCCGCGTTTTCGCCCCAAAGGATTTGCCTGCTGCGGCGGGTTTGTCTTGGCCGCTTCGCGGCTTGCAAGAAACTCATACTCGGGAGGACACAATGCCGGGTTGCAAGGCCGTTACACTCTCATTGCTGCTGTCGGCTGCGCCCGTGACGGCGTATGCCCAGACCCCGCTTCCCGACGCCATCGCAGCGCCGGGAGAAGCCGTTGTGCTCACCGCGCATGCCGAAGGTGCGCAGGTGTACGAATGCAAGGCCGGGGCCGACGGCAAGCTCGGCTGGGCGTTCCGCGAGCCGATCGCGACGCTGCTGGTGGATGGCAAGACCGTCGGCCGCCACTATGCCGGGCCGAGCTGGGAGCATGCCGACGGCAGCGCCGTGGTCGGCAAGGCCGTCGGTAATGCCCCCGGCGCGACGGCGAACGATATTCCCTGGCTGAAACTCGAGGTGGTTTCCCGGCGCGGCAGCGGCGTGCTCGCCGGCGTCACTACGGTGCAGCGGATCAATACAAGCGGCGGCAAGCTCGCGGGCGCCTGCGACAAGGCCGGCGCCTTCAGCAGCGTGCCCTACGCCGCGGACTATGTGTTCTCGCGCAAGGATTGAGCCGCTGGCGTGAATCGTAACGTGCAGATGCGGCGACTGGCCTGGGTCGGAGCGCTGGTCCTCATTGCCGCGGCGGCGATCTGGCTCAACAACAGCTCGCTCTGGACCGCGCCGGGGGCAAAGCCCACCTTGCTCGCGCATCGTGGGCTGGCGCAGACCTACGGCACAGAGGGCCTCACCGCGACGACCTGCACGGCAGCGCGTATCTTTCCACCCGAGCACGGCTTAATCGAAAACACCCTGCCCTCGATGCGCGCGGCCTTTGCCGCCGGCGCCGACATCGTCGAGCTCGATATTCATCCGACGACGGACGGCCAGTTCGCCGTGTTTCACGACTGGACGCTGGACTGCCGCACCGACGGCAAGGGCGTCACCCGCGAGCATTCGCTCCCAGACCTGAAGAGACTGGACGTCGGCTACGGCTATACCGCCGATGGCGGCAAGACCTGGCCGTTTCGCGGCAAGGGCGTCGGCTTGATGCCATCGCTGGACGAGGTGCTGGCCGCCTTTCCCGACAAGCGCTTTCTCATCCACATCAAGAGCAACGATCCCGCCGAGGGCCGACTGTTGGCGGCCCGGCTGCAATCATTGCCACAGGCGCAACTGCAACGGCTGATGATCTATGGCGGCGCGCTGCCGGTCGCGCAGGTGCGCGAAAGGCTCGACGTCGCGACGATGTCGGGAGCTACGCTAAAGCGCTGCCTGATCCGCTATCTCCTGCTCGGATGGTCCGGACATGTCCCCGCGGATTGCGAACGCAGCCTGCTGCTGGTCCCGGTTAACTATGCGCCATGGCTGTGGGGCTGGCCGAACCGCTTTCTCGCCCGCATGAACAAGCATCGATCCGGGGTCTTCGTCATCGGACCCCACGATGGCGAGGATTTCTCGAAGGGCATCGACCGGGTGGAAGATCTCACGCTGCTGCCGAAAGGATATGCCGGCGGTATCTGGACCAACCGGATCGACCGCATCGGGCCGGCGATAGCAAAGCAGTAGAGCGCGCCCCAGTCCCTATGTGACGCGCCGCACGGAGCCGGCATCCTGAATCCTCTTCCCTATTCCCGTGAATGGGGACCAACATGGATCGAAGATTGTCCTGCCTTGTCGAGGCGGCACGGTGTCTGGCGAAGGCACAGACCGACGCTGCCCGGCGGGAATACTGGATAGCCGAAGCAGAGAAATGGACCGAGCGGGCGGCCGAATACGAGCCGCTTTGCAAGAAGCCCGCGAACGATCCGTAACGCGCGAGGCCGGCCCTCAGGCGTCAGCCATCGCCTTTTCGATGGCCGAGAGCGCAGCGCTCGCCTTGGCGCCGTCGGGCCCGCCGGCCTGCGCCATGTCGGGCCGGCCGCCGCCTCCCTTGCCGCCGAGCGTGGCGGAAGCGATCTTGACGAGGTCGACCGCGCTGAAGCGCGAGGTGAGATCGGGCGTGACGCCGACCACCACACCGGCCTTGCCGTCCTCGGTGACGCCGACGATGGCGACGACGCCGGAGCCGATCTGCTTCTTGCCGTCATCGACCAGGCTCTTCAAATCCTTGGTCTCGACGCCCTCGACCGCGCGCGCCAGCAGCTTGACGTTGCCGACTTCGCGCACGCCGCCCGCCGCACCATTGCCGGCGGAAGCGCCGCCGCCCATCGCGAGCTTCTTGCGCGCATCCGAAAGATCGCGCTCGAGTTTCTTGCGCTCTTCCATCAGCGCGGCGATCCGAGCGGGAACGTCCTCGATCGACGTGCGCAATTCGGAGGCCGCCGCCTTCGCCAGCGCCATCGTGTCGTTGGCATGCTTGCGGGCGTGACGGCCGGTCAGCGCCTCGATGCGGCGCACGCCGGAAGCGACCGCGCTTTCGCTGGTGACCGAGATCAGGCCGATGTCGCCGGTGCGCTTGACATGGGTGCCGCCGCACAGTTCGACCGACCAGCCGAGCGCGTTCTGCCCGTGCTCGCGCGCCTGCCTGCCCATCGAGACTACGCGGACCTCGTCGCCGTATTTTTCGCCGAACAGCGCACGGGCGCCCGCCTCGCGCGCGTCATCGACGCCCATGATGCGGGTGGTGACCTCGTCGTTCTCCAGCACCACGTCGTTGGCGATGTCCTCGACGCGGGCGAGCTCTTCTGGCGTGATCGGCTTTGGATGCACGAAATCGAAGCGCAGGCGGTCCGGCGCGACCAGCGAGCCGCGCTGGGCGATGTGATCGCCGAGCACCTGGCGCAGCGCCTCATGCAAGAGATGCGTCGCCGAGTGATGGGCGCGGATCGACGCGCGCCTGCCGTGATCGACTTCCAATTGAAGCGCGGTGCCGGGCTTCAGCGTGCCCTGCTCCACGGTGCCGATGTGCACGAAGAGGTCGCCGGCTTTCTTCTGGGTGTCGGTGACGCGGAATTTGACGCCCTCGCCCGTGAGCACGCCGGTGTCGCCGACCTGGCCGCCGGACTCCGCATAGAACGGGGTCTGGTTCAGCACGATCGAGCCGGTCTCCCCTGGCTTGAGGCTGTCCGTCTCCTTGCCGTCCTTCACCAGCGCCGAGACGACGCCTTCGGCGCTCTCGGTCTCGTAGCCGAGGAATTCCGTCGGGCCGAGCTTTTCGCGCAGCGGGAACCAGACCGCTTCATCGGCGGCTTCGCCCGAACCGGCCCATGACGCACGCGCCTTCTCGCGCTGGCGATCCATCGCATCGGTGAAGGCCGCCTGATCGACGCTGATGCCGCGCGACTTCAGCGCGTCCTGCGTCAGGTCCAGCGGAAAACCATAGGTGTCGTACAGCGTGAAGGCGGTGTCGCCGTCGAACATGTCGCCTTTCTTCAGGCCGGCGCTCTTCTCGTCGAGGATGGCAAGGCCCCGCGCCAGCGTCTTGCGGAAGCGGGTCTCTTCCAGCCGCAGCGTTTCCTCGATCAGCTTTTCTGCGCGCACCAGCTCGGGGAAGGCCTGGCCCATCTCGCGCACCAGCGCCCAGACCAGGCGATGCATCAGCGGCTCGTTTGCCCCGAGGAGCTGCGCATGCCGCATCGCGCGGCGCATGATCCGGCGCAGCACATAGCCGCGGCCTTCGTTCGACGGCAGCACGCCGTCGGCAACGAGGAAGGCCGAGGAGCGCAGATGGTCCGCGATGACGCGGAACGAGGCGACGGTACCTTCCTTCGGGCCATGGCCGAGCGCGGACGCGGTGGCATCGATGAGGTTGCGGAACAGATCGGTCTCGAACACGCTGTCGACGCCCTGCATGATGGAGGCCATGCGCTCCAGCCCCATGCCGGTGTCGATCGAGGGACGCGGCAGCGGCTGGCGCTCCTCCTTCGTCACCTGCTCGAACTGCATGAAGACGAGATTCCAGAATTCGAGGAAGCGGTCGCCGTCCTCCTCCGGGCTGCCCGGCGGTCCGCCCCAGATATGCTCGCCGCGGTCGATGAAGATTTCCGAGCAGGGGCCGCACGGGCCGGTGTCGCCCATCGCCCAGAAATTATCCGAGGTCGCGATCCGGATGATGCGGTCGTCGGAAAAGCCGGCGATCTTCTTCCAGTGGCCGGCCGCCTCGTCGTCGGTGTGGTAGACGGTGACCAGCAGCTTGTCCTTCTTCAGCCCGAAATCCCTGGTAATCAGATTCCAGGCGAGTTCGATCGCGCGCTCCTTGAAGTAATCGCCGAACGAGAAGTTGCCGAGCATCTCGAAGAAGGTGAGATGGCGCGCGGTGTAGCCGACATTGTCGAGGTCGTTATGCTTGCCGCCGGCGCGCACGCATTTCTGCGACGTGGTGGCGCGCTGATAGGGCCGCTTCTCGACGCCGGTGAAGACGTTCTTGAACTGCACCATGCCGGCATTGGTGAACATCAGAGTGGGGTCGTTGCGCGGCACGAGCGGCGACGAGGCCACGATCTCGTGACCGTTGGCCTTGAAGTAGTTCAGAAAAGTCGACCTGATCTCGTTGACGCCGCTCATGTTCATCCAATCGGGGAAAGCTTTGCGGGAACGGCAGTTTCCCGGAAGAGACGCTTTTAGACATTGCCTGTGCGCCTGTCCAGAAACTGTGCAGGCGGATCATGGGCTTGCCGCAGCACACAAAGGGCCGTTGATAGCGCTTTCGCCGCGTTGACAGACTTGTGGGAGCCGTGTTTCCCTCCCATCTGCTAGACGACAGTCACGTCGGGAGAGATCGGCTTTGATGCCGGCGCCGAAGGAGCAACCGCCCCGGAAACTCTCAGGCAAACGGACCGCGTGACTTGAATGCATCTGGAAAGAGGCGCCGAAGGCCACAAGCCCTACGCGTCCGCCGACGGGATAATACTCTCAGGCACAGCGACAGATGGGGCTTTCTGCAGGATTTTTCGGGGGCTGGTCCCCGGGAACCTGCGAGGGCCTCTGTGATGCTTGCGCGCGAATCCGAAAACAGCCTGAAAACCACCCCGCTGCACGCGCTGCACATCAAGCGCGGCGGCAAAATGGTGCCGTTCGCGGGCTATGACATGCCCGTGCAATATCCCGCCGGCGTGCTGAAGGAACATCTGCACACCCGCGGTAGTGCCGGACTGTTCGATGTGTCCCATATGGGCCAGATCGTGCTGCGGGCAAAATCCGGCCGGGTGGAAAATGCCGCGCGCGCGCTGGAACGGCTGGTGCCGCAAGATATCGTGGCGGTTGCGCCGGGACGGCAGCGCTACGCCCAGTTCACCAATGACGCCGGCGGCATCCTGGACGATCTGATGGTCGCCAATTTCGGCGATCACCTGTTCCTGGTGGTCAATGCCGCCTGCAAGGCGGATGACGAGGCGCATCTGCGCGCCAAACTTTCCGATGACTGCATCATTGAGCCTTTGCCGAATCGTGCGCTGATCGCGTTGCAGGGGCCGAAGGCCGAAGCGGCTTTGACTAAAATTGGTGCAGATGTTTCCGCGATGAAATTCATGGATGCCGGTCCGCGCCGCATCGGCGCTTATGACTGTTTTGTGTCGCGCTCAGGCTATACCGGCGAGGACGGCTTTGAGATTTCCGTCCCGGCCGAACAGGCCGAGGCGCTGGTAACGGCGCTGCTCGACGATCCTGATGTGCTGCCGATCGGACTCGGCGCGCGTGACAGCCTGCGGCTCGAGGCCGGGCTTTGTCTTTACGGCCACGACATCGACACCACGACCACGCCGGTGGAAGCCGCGCTTGAATGGTCGGTGCAGAAGAGCCGCCGCAACGGCGGCGCGCGCGCCGGCGGGTTTCCGGGCGCGGAAAAGATTCTTTCGCAGTTCGACAAGGGCGCGCCGCGCCGCCGCGTCGGCCTGAAAGCGGAAGGCCGTGCACCGGTGCGCGAGGGCGCGCCGCTGTTTGCGGATGCGGCCTCCTCCGAACAGATCGGCAAGGTCACATCAGGCGGCTTCGGCCCGAGCCTCAATGCGCCGGTCGCGATGGGCTATGCCCCCTCCCCACTCGCTGCACTCGGCACGACCCTGTTCGCCGAAGTGCGCGGACAGCGCCTGCCGCTACAGGTCGCCGCCACGCCCTTCGTACCCAACACCTATAAACGCTAGAGGTTTTTCATGACGACGCTCTACACCTCCGACCACGAATGGCTTCGCATCGAAGGTGACGTCGCCACCATCGGCATCACCGATTACGCGCAGTCGCAGCTTGGCGATGTCGTGTTCATCGAGCTGCCGAAGGTCGGCCGTTCGTTCCAGAAGGCGGAAGCCGCCGCCGTGGTGGAATCGGTAAAAGCCGCCTCCGACGTCTATGCGCCGATCTCGGGCGAAGTGGTGGAAGTGAACGACGCGCTCGTAGCGGAACCTGCGCTGGTGAATTCCGATGCCGACGGCAAGGCGTGGTTTTTCAAGATCAAGATCGCCGACAAGGGCGAACTCGGCGGCCTGATGGATGAGGCCGCCTACGCAAAGCATACGGCCTGAGGTGAACACATGAACGCGCCGCTCAAACACACCAGCGAAGCCGCCACCACCTTCGTGCGCCGGCATATCGGCCCCTCGCCGCGCGATATCGGCGCGATGCTGGAGACGGTCGGCGCCAAAAGCCTCGCCGAGTTGATGGGCCAGACGCTGCCCTCCTCGATCCGGCAAAAGGCGCCGCTCGATCTCGGCCGCGCCTTGAGCGAGACGGAGGCACTCGCGCACATGACCGCGCTTGCTGCGCAGAACCAGGTATTCACCTCGCTGATCGGCACTGGCTATTCCGGCACGATCCTCCCCGCGGTTATTCAGCGCAACATTCTGGAGAATCCGGCCTGGTACACCGCCTATACGCCGTATCAGCCCGAGATCAGCCAGGGCCGGCTGGAAGCGCTGTTCAACTTCCAGACCATGATCTGCGACCTCACCGGGCTCGACGTCGCCAACGCCTCGCTGCTCGATGAAGGCACCGCCGCGGCGGAAGCAATGGCGCTGGCAGAGCGTGCCTCGCAGGTGAAGACGAAGGCGTTCTTTGTCGATGCCGAGGTGCATCCGCAGACGCTCGCCGTGCTGCGCACGCGGGCGGAGCCGCTGGGATGGAACGTCGTCGTCGGCGATCCCCTCACCGATCTCGACAAGGCCGAAATGTTCGGTGCGCTGCTGCAGTACCCGGGCACATCAGGCGTCGTGCGCGATCTGCGGCCGGCGATCGCGACGCTGCGTGCGAAGGGCGCGCTTGCCATCGTCACCGCCGACCTGCTGGCGCTGACGCTGCTGGCTTCGCCCGGCGAGCTCGGCGCCGATATCGCGGTCGGTTCTGCCCAGCGTTTCGGCGTGCCGATGGGCTATGGCGGCCCGCACGCGGCCTACATGGCGGTGCGCGATGCGCTGAAGCGTTCGCTGCCCGGCCGCATCGTTGGCCTCTCGGTGGATTCGCGGGGGCAGCCGGCCTATCGGCTCGCGCTACAGACGCGTGAGCAGCATATCCGGCGCGAAAAGGCGACTTCGAACATCTGCACCGCGCAGGTGCTGCTTGCGGTAATCGCCTCGATGTACGCGGTCTATCATGGCCCCGAGGGGCTGACCCACATCGCGCGCACGGTGCATCGCCGCGCCGCGGTGCTGGCGGCGGGACTGCGCAAGCTAGGCTTTGCGCCGCGGAGCGATGTGTTCTTCGATACGCTGACGGTCGATGCCGGCGGCAAGCAGAGCGAGATCGTCGCGCGCGCGGTTGCGGAAAGGATCAACCTCCGCATCGGCAACGGCATGCTCGGCATTGCGCTGGATGAGACCACGACGGCGGAGACCGTCGAGGCGGTGTGGCGCGCCTTCGGCGGCAAGCTGGCCTATGCCGAGATCGAAGTTGGCGTACGTGACACGCTGCCGGCCGAGTTGAAGCGCAAAAAAGCCTTCCTCGCCCATCCGGTGTTCCACGCGCATCGCTCGGAGACCGAACTGCTGCGCTACATGCGAAAACTGAGCGACCGCGATCTCGCGCTCGACCGCGCGATGATCCCGCTCGGTTCCTGCACCATGAAGCTGAATGCCACGACGGAAATGATCCCGCTGACCTGGCCGGCGTTCGGAAGCTTGCATCCGTTCGCGCCGCGCGAGCAGGCGGCGGGCTATCACGCGCTGTTCGCGCGGCTGGAAAAGTGGCTCGCCGACATCACCGGCTATGACGCGGTGTCGCTACAGCCGAATTCGGGCGCGCAGGGAGAATATGCCGGGCTGCTCGCGATCCGCGGCTATCACGCCGCACGCGGCGAGCCGCATCGCAAGGTGTGCCTCATCCCCTCCTCCGCGCACGGCACCAACCCGGCTTCCGCCGCGATGGTCGGCATGGATGTCGTGGTGGTCGCCTGCGATGCGCGCGGCGATGTCGACGTCGACGATCTGCGCGCCAAGGCGGAGAAGCATTCCAAAAATCTCGCGGCCGTGATGATCACCTATCCCTCGACCCATGGCGTGTTCGAGGAGCACATCCGCGACATCTGCGACATCGTCCATCAGCACGGCGGGCAGGTTTATCTCGACGGCGCCAATCTGAATGCGCAGGTCGGCCTCGCGCGGCCCGGCGACTACGGCGCCGATGTCAGCCATCTCAACCTGCACAAGACGTTCTGCATTCCGCATGGCGGCGGCGGCCCCGGCATGGGCCCGATCGGCGTAAGGGCGCATCTCGCACCGTTCCTGCCGGGCCATCCCTTTACGGACGGCGCGACACCGCATCCGGTCGGTCCGGTGTCGGCAGCTCCATCAGGCTCGGCGTCGATCCTCACCATCTCCTACATCTACATCCTGACGATGGGCGGCGAAGGCTTGCAACGCGCGACCGAGATCGCGATTTTGAACGCGAACTACATCGCAGCACGTCTCCAGCCGCATTTCCCGGTGCTGTACCGGAATGCAAAAGGCCGCGTCGCGCATGAATGCATCGTCGATCCCCGTCCGCTGAAGAATTCGGCCGGCGTCACCGTCGACGATATCGCCAAGCGGCTGATCGACTACGGCTTCCATGCCCCGACCATGAGTTTCCCGGTGCCGGGCACGCTGATGATCGAGCCGACCGAGTCGGAATCGAAGATGGAGCTGGACCGCTTTTGCGACGCCATGATCGCGATCCGCAACGAAATCGCCGAGATCGAAGCCGGCCGCTGGAAGGTCGAGGTCTCGCCGCTGCGCAATGCGCCGCACACCGTGCACGACATCGCGGATGATGCGTGGGCCCGCCCCTACAGCCGCGCCGAGGGCTGCTTCCCGGCGGGTGTGTCGCGCTCGGACAAATACTGGAGCCCGGTTGGCCGCGTCGACAACGTCTACGGCGACCGCAACCTGGTGTGCTCGTGCCCGCCGGTGACGGATTATGCCGAGGCGGCGGAGTAAAAACCAGACCTCGTGTCCCGGACGCGATGCAGCGCTCTTGCGCTGCTTCGCAGAACCGGGACCCACACCTGTTTGTGCAGAAGCGATGGGGCCCGGCTCAGCAGCGCACCACACCGCTTCGCGGTGCGTTGCACTGCGTCCGGGACGCGATAGAAGCCTTTGAGGCATTCAAAACACAAACAAAATGGGCGCCAAAGACGTCGGCAACTCAACGTCTTCAGCGCCCGCTCTCTTGAAACACGAGCTTCAGATCAAAACCTCATTCCTCCGGTTCGACGCCATCGGCGTCGCGCTCGGGGGTGCCGGCAAGAATCTGCTCGGAGATCAGGCCGGAATTTTGCCGGATCGAGGTCTCGATCTTTGCGGTGACGTCCGGATTGGCCTTCAAAAACGCCTTGGCGTTCTCGCGGCCCTGGCCGAGGCGCTGGCTGTCATAGGAGAACCAGGCGCCGGATTTTTCGACGATGCCGGCCTTGACGCCGAGGTCGAGGATCTCGCCCATCTTGGAGACGCCCTCGCCATACATGATGTCGAACTCGACCTGCTTGAACGGCGGCGCCAGCTTGTTCTTCACGACCTTTACGCGGGTGGTGTTGCCGACCACCTCGTCGCGCTCCTTGATGGCGCCGATGCGGCGGATGTCGAGGCGGACGGAGGCGTAAAATTTCAGAGCGTTGCCGCCGGTGGTGGTTTCGGGAGAGCCGTACATCACGCCGATCTTCATGCGGATCTGGTTGATGAAGATCACCATGGTGTTGGACTTGTTGATCGACGCGGTGAGCTTGCGCAGCGCCTGGCTCATCAAACGAGCTTGAAGTCCGGGCAGCGCATCGCCCATCTCGCCTTCGAGCTCGGCCTTCGGCACCAGCGCTGCGACCGAGTCCACCACCAGCACGTCGACCGCGCCGGAGCGCACCAGCGTGTCGCAGATTTCCAGCGCCTGCTCGCCGGTGTCCGGCTGCGAGATCAGGAGTTCATCGATGTTGACGCCAAGCTTGCGCGCATAGACCGGATCGAGCGCGTGCTCGGCGTCGATGAAGGCGCAGATGCCGCCCTTCTTCTGGCCTTCCGCCACCGTATGCAGCGCCAGCGTGGTTTTGCCCGACGATTCCGGTCCGTAGATCTCGACCACGCGTCCCTTGGGCAGGCCGCCGACGCCGAGCGCGATATCGAGCCCGAGCGAGCCCGACGACACCGTCTCGACATCCATCGAGCGGTCGTTCTTGCCGAGCTTCATCACAGACCCCTTGCCGAACTGACGTTCGATCTGGGACAGCGCGGCGGACAGCGCCTTGGACTTATCCATGGAGGATCCTTCGACGATACGCAGGGCAGTAGCGGACATAGGTGGTGCTCCTTATGGCGGATTCGCAGGCGGCACAAACAGCCAGAATCGGGATTTTTTCGCGTGTGAAAATTCCGTACCACATTTGTTCTATGTTCGCAATATGTTCTTTTGCGAGGGACGGTAATGGCCTGTTTCCGGGCTCAGTGGCCTAGTTTGAAAATGGCAGTGGCCTAGTTCGGGAATTGTTCTCTTGGCGTCTAGGCGTAGAAAAAATACGAGCACCGTCTAGGCAAGTAAGGCCGCCTCAGTTGGCGGCCTCTTTCATTTCCGGCTGCGGAGGAACAATCAGATCTAACTCGTGCTGCCCGCCAAATCGTTCGATGATTTTCTTTTCGTACGCGAAGCGATCATCGGAGGATTCTGCCATCTCCAGCACCCGACCGATGTGGATTCGCAACATCCGCGCACCAAGTTCATTCAGAAACTGGAACAGCTTTTTTTGCCGATCCCCCTCTTTGGCTTTCAGGGCTCGCAGCAACTCCAGCACCTTCCCACTGCTCTTCGCAAGCGGGAAATAGACGTGCTTGATAGTTAGGTGCTTGAAGTGCCACGGCTTGCCACGCACTGGCACCGGTATGGCGTAGAGGCGGTGCCATTGCAGGTACAATTCACTTGGGAATTCCTGCTCATACTTTTTCGCTTCTTCCTGCACATAGAGCTTGAACGCTGCAATAACTTCCTCGGCAGTGGGATTGTATCCTGCCAGCGCGTAGACGAGTTGCCGAATGCCAGCCTTTGCTGAAGCGCCCAGAATAATATGCGCTTGAGCGGCAACGCGGTGATGGCGGCGGTAGAGCTTCCCTTCAGCTTCAATAGCGACAATCGCCTTGCAAAGATCGATCAGAAGAGCAGCATCAAATCCGTTCACGACCATCCGGTCGGGACCTCTTTCGATACCGCTCGTAAGAGTCTGAAATTTAATCGGATTCTCTAGTTTTTGGCGGACATCGAGACCGATTGCATTGGCGATAGCTTTGCCGGTGAAAAATCGCGGAAAAGCGCCCCCGGTGGACGGCAAACCTAACGCTCGCGCCATGCCCGTCTGACTAACGACCGCTGTCTTTGCCGCATCGTCTAGAACGTAGCATTCGACATCAAGGCCAAATTCCTCTTTGAAATTTCCTTTGTGGGTGGCGCGCGGCATTTGCGCTCCCCATCGCGCGGTCGCTGCTTTGCGAGCAATCTCGGCCCGACGGTCAGGGGCAAGAATTTCAGCGCGTCGCGCCCCGCCGATCTGCCCCGCCCTCTGCTTGTCCTCGTCCTTGTCATCATCCATGCCAAACCTCCATGCTTAGCATCACCGAATATGCTTGACAGCCGGAACCATGTCAAGCATATTGGCTCCATGCTAAGCATAGCTCACACGACAGAACGCCCCACCGGCCTTTCGGCTGGCGGGGCGTTTTTGTGTGCGGAAGCGTGGCAGAGTGGCTTATCGCACCGAGCTTACCCCTCGGCGGACCTTTGGGCGTCCAAACCCCTCGCAGGGTCCCGTCAGTTCGAATCTGACCGCTTCCACCATAACCAATCCAGTGGGGCCGTTGCCGTTGACGCGGAAACGACCCCCGATCACCGCCCCGGGGATGAGCCCGCAGCGACAACCGTTCTGGATAATATACGCTTTGACGGGCGCATATTCCAGAGTCGCCGAAGCCATCCCTTCAACCCGAAGGATGAGCTTCGTGAACGTACTCCCCCGCGAAAAGCAAATTGAAGTCATTGCCGCCCTCTGCGAAGGCGTCGGCATCCGCACCGCTGCCCGCCTTACTGGCGTCAACCGTGGCACGGTCGGCAACCTGGCTCTGCGTGTCGGCATGGGCTGCATGGAATTGCACGACCGCTTGATGGTCGGCGTTCGCACCGAGCGTCTTGAACTCGATGAGGCTTGGAGTTTCGTCGGAAAGAAGCAGAAGAACGTCCAGCGTCACGAAATCCACGCCAAGGGCGATCAGTATATTTTCATCGCCATGGCCGGAACGCAGAAGGCAATCATTAGCTGGGGCGTCGGCAAGCGGAATGCTGAGAGCACGATGGACTTCCTGCACGACCTCCGCAGCCGCGTCATCGGTCAGCCTGAGATTTCAACGGACGGCTTCCACCCTTACCGCGTAGCGATCCGCAGCGCCTTCGGCGACAGCGCCTCTCATGGCGTGATCGTAAAGACCTATTCGGTAACGCACCTCGTAAAGGAAGCACAGGGCCGCTACTCCCCGGCCGCTGTAGTAGCTGTAGATCGCGAGGTAGTAAGTGGCGATCCCGACCAGTACGTCTCGACCAGCTACGTTGAACGGCAGAACCTTTCGCTCCGCATGGGCAGCCGTCGCTTTACCCGCCTCACCAATGGCTTCTCAAAGAAGCTGGATAACCACGTCGCAGCGGTCGCGCTGTACGTTTGCCACTACAACCTCTGCCGCACTCACGAAGCCCTCCGCACGACGCCAGCGAAGGCCATAGGCGTTGCGGATCGTGCTTGGAGCATTGGCCAGCTTGTCGATGCTGCGCTTGCTGTAGCGCCTTCCCTGCCGACGGAAACGCCCCCGGATCGGCGCCGAAAGTTCGTGGTAATTGATGGGGGCAAATCCTGACCGGCTACACTTCCGGTTGCCAATCGGGTTAGATTGAACCCATTGATTCGGGCGGCGCCAATGCCGCCCCCACGAATATGTCCACCAGTCTCACGGCGGCGTCGAACGATATTGCTTTGGCAAGAATCTCGATGCCGACCGATGGGCGGCGGGCGTCGAACTCGTAGATGAAATAGCCAGTGTCGTCGCCAAGGCTGTGCGCCTTGTTGGCCTCAAATGTGTCAGCCGAGATCGGCGACACGCAAATTTCCCGACCGTCGGTAAGCCGGGTCGAAAACAGGACGTGTTGCATGGAAGACCTCAAACCTATCTGGCGTGTGAACCGCAAACCCAGGTTTACGGTTTTGGAACTTGGCGAATACATGGCCGCCGATGATGGACCACGCGAAACAATCCTTCGGAACATGCGTTACGAGCGTCTGTCTCGGTCGTTAATATATCGTTTACTTTGGCCTGCGGTATCGCGCTTTTTGTCTAGTCCGACCCGCGACAGGCGCATCCTTGCGGAGTGTCGCATCGCGTTGGAAGAAGCGATCAAGGGCGCACAAAATCCGCAGCAGAAAGATAATCTGACCTACGAGCTGAACGCCCTCGCCGCATTTGAACGCAGCTTGAATGCTTTGGAGATTGGCGGGCTCAATCTCGAAAAAGCCGCGCCACGGCGTCTTGAGATTGAGGGTGTCACAGTCAGCGTTCGTCCTAGTGCCCACATCCGCGTTTCCCGGCAGCGCGGCTCCGATCTGCACGGCGCCGTTGTGATCGACGTGGCGAAGGGCGTTGACCCCAAAACCGACGACGCCAAGGCCCGGTTGACGGAGGGGATGACTCACAGCGCCATCATCCTGCACCAGCACGTTGTCGAGACGACTCCAGAGGAAGGCAAACCGTCCCCCGATCATTGCTTCATCTTCCACACCCACCGGCAAGAGCGCGTGGCAGCTCCGGCGAGTTACAAAAAGACCTATCGCAATATTGAGGCGGTCTGTCGGAACATCGCCCGCAGTTGGGATGGCATCCCGCCTCCGGCAAACTTCGACAAAAAGCGGGCGACCTACCGCAGTTGAGGGAGTGGCCTGTTTTGATCTGGCGAGTGGCCTATTTCGGCCAGTACCCGAGGGACGCTTCGTTCGGAGCGGTTGTGCCAGATTGACGCATTCCCGCAATCCGATTGGAATATGCCCGTTATTTTAATGATGGAGGCATCAATGCCCTTTGCCCGTTTTGCTCGATATGCCGTTCTTGCCTTACCCCTCGTCCTCGGTAGCCAAGCCCAAGCAGTCCAGATCACTTACGGGACGTACTACGACGAAACTCTTCTTCCGGCCGATTGCGGGAATCCCGGCCCGGCGGGGCAGTGCACAGCCTGGTTCTCCAGAACACCTGCGGACAAGCTTCTAAAGGTCACTCACGTCAGTTGCTCTTACTCTGCCGGCGCGATCCCGTTTGATCTGGTCCTCTCGGTTGCAGCCACAGTCGATATTTTCGATCTAGGGCGCCAGTACCACCTGGACTACCCGCAAGCCTCGAAGGGCGTAAGCAACACACAGATGGCCTTTCTTGTCGGACAGGGCCGATATCCCTTTGTTCGAATCTACACTCAGGCCCAGACCGCAATAAGAATAACGTGCACCCTGATTGGAGAGCTGGTCACTCCGATCCCTTGATGATGCGAAAGGAAGAGGCCGCCTCGGTTGGCGGCCTCTTCAATCAATAGCGTACCCGCTGTTGTTTCGTGGGCTGACTAAATTGGCCCCTTTGCCAAAGCTGAATGCGGATACAAGCCGAAGCGCCGAAATTGTGGGGGTGAAAATCGTGGCCACGGCCAACGTGCATCACGAAAATGCGAACCCCGAACCCAACGGCTGACCGCCGCGACGACTGGGGGAGCGATGGCTAAAGCCATCGCACCAGGCACAGGAGAAATACGATGGGCCAGCTCGGCGGGATCATGGGATTCATGGACCTCAAATCGCAATCGCACGGTACGATGGGCGAGGATTTGAAGGAATTGACAGAAAGCTTGCAGCGCGGAGTCATCGATGCTCACTACGGCGACGACAGCGTCGCTCTGCCCGGTACGCAGGAGCATGCTTTGGCCGACTATTACTTGATCTAGAGCTGGTCGGGCATTGAGGCCGCCTCTGTTGCGGCCTCTTTCAATCAAGAGCTTATCGCTTGTTGTTTCATGGGACTGGCGAAGCAGCCCTTATAATCGCTGACAACAAGCCGAAGCGCCCTAACTCATCCGCATTGAAATTCGTGGCCCCGGCCAACGCGAGCTAGCCGGGGCCTAGCCTTGGAGGCCAGCCGACGGGGATTTGGGGAATTCCGATCGGCGGCCCGATGGTACGGCACAGCGGAAATTCCGAGCGTGTCCTGGTTCACAATTCCGGTGCCATCGCTCGGACAGCGCCCGAGGCGGTTGTCGGCCCCGCGCCGATACGATCTTTGGTTGGTGGGACACGCCGGGAAAAAGTGGAAGAGTTTTTTGAGAGAATCGGCACTGGCGATATTGCCCGCGCCGCTGTCAGCGGGTCTCATCAGGTTCCCACCCTACGGCCCGGCGAGGGCCTTCCATCTCACCACGGAAATGAAAGTTCGCGAGCTCATACAGGTATTGAAGGCGTTGCCTGATCCGGATGCGACCGTCGTGATCGCAGACGGCTGGGGACACGACTTGCTGATCGTCTCCGGCGTGGTCGAATGCGGCATCCGGCGACTTGAAGACAATCCCGACTTTGCGCAACCAGGCACTGATCCGGGCGCCGAGATCGTATAAGGCCGCCGCAGCCCGCGGCCTTCGCGGATCCCAACGATTCCGGCGCGCGTGCGGCTTCCCAAGCCCTGCCCGCCGAGTTGAGCCTGGCACCGTGCCAGGACCCCCCTGTGCCCGAATGGCCGCTCCGTGCACTTTTGCACGTTCGCTGCGGAACGGAATCGCTGTTCCCCAACTTGAGGAGGGAAGAAAAGAAGGATGTCCCTGTGCCGGAAAATCGCTACCACGCCCGCCAGGCCGCCGCAGCGCTGCTCAAGATGGCCAAGGCGACGTCAGATGCCGGCATTGCCGCCCGGCTGGTGGAGGCGGCCGCCGATCTCAAGGACCATGCGGGGGAACTTCCGAAGACCGTCAGTTCTCGCGCTCCGGACGTGAAAGCAGGATAGCGCCGCCCCCATGGTGCTCTTCACTCCCCGCAATGCTATCCTCCACCATAGCCTCATTTCTTGCTCGCTAAGCGATGGTGGACAGGCCTCATACGCCTAGGGAAATCGCCAAAATCACCGCCGGCGCGGTGGCATCGCTGGTCATCGTCGGCTGGGTCATCGTGCTGGCGATCGCGTTCATGTCCGCCCGGTGATTTCCTGTTCGCACGATGCTCGGCGCTTGCCTCCCCTGCAACAATAGCGCTCCTCATCGATCCCGCCCTGCTGTACAAGTCCACAGCTTCTTCTTGGCAATGGAAGGAGCATTCCGTGAACGAACTTCACGCCTGGCTTGCGGGCCAGCACGCAGGTCTTCGGACCTTCAAGATTTTTCAGCAAAAACTCGCCGAACTCGCACGCGCCCATCCCGAACAGCGCGCGATGTGCCGTCTGCTCGATGCGATCGTCGGCCGCTATATCGAGGAGTATGACGAGGCGCCCCTGCCCTCGGATGTCGCCGAACGCGCGCTGCAAAGCTTGCTGCAATCGGTTGCGGAACTGGATGATGCGGCCCCGCCGGCACAGCAACTCGGCGCACTCAACCGGCTGGCCGAACTCAGCCTCACACGCTGATCGGCCCGCCCCGTCATCAGCGAGAACCCCGGGGACGCGCCGCCTAGCCGGCCATCGCGCTCCGGTCCGAATTTTCCGCGGGCGTCAGCCCCTGGCGCAGTTCCTTGGCGCTGACGTAGCGCGCGCCGATCAGTTCGCCCCGGCGCCAGACCAGCAGGCACACCCGCAGCACCTCGCCACCGGCGGTAAAGGCGAGCCCGAACAGTTTTGGCACCGCGAGATCGCCGACATCGAGGCAAACCCCGCCATCGCCAACATCGACGATGGTGCATTCGATCCACGGCGCATTGGGCGCGGGGATCAAAAATCCCTGCGTCTGGAGCTCGACGCGCACGGATTTGCGCGCGCCGAGATCGTTGCGGTGCCTTGCCATGATTTCCCTCTATGCGGGAACCTAGGCGGAAATACTTGAATACCGGTTACCTGAAAATATTAATTACGGTAAGGGCTTGCGGGCAGGTCCGGTGTCGCAAGGCGCCGCTTGAGGCACAATCGAAACGTGCAGCCACCCCGGCTTTTGAGCCCGGGCGCACCTTCTGCCTAATCCGCGCTGGCGAGCCGGCGCATGGTAAATTCGATAGCCCCGTCAGGCAGTTCGCGCCAGCTTTCAACCGAGCTCATATAGGCGGCCTTGGGGTAACGGGAGAAGAAATCGCGCGCCTTGCTGCGCGCCGCCTCGCGCGGCAGCGTAAACGTCTCGCGCAAATAGCCGTCGTCGGCTTTCCGGCCGGGCGTTCGCCGCCCGGCCATCCGGCTGGCGAGATCCCGCGGGCGGACGGCCATGTCGAAAACTCCGAAAACACGATAACGACCGGCTCAATATAAGGCCGGCGGAACCGCTGCGTGAGTCCCCGACGACGGCGCGGTGCCGCCTAGTTCGCGGCCTTGGCGTCGGCCTTGGTGGCGGCCTTGGCCTTGGATTTCGCCGGCGCGGGGCTGGCGGCGGCCTTCGGCGCATCATTGCTGCGCACGCCGCCCCAGGGATCGCTGGACCCCTTAGCGTCGGGAATCTTCCGTAAGGACTCTCGATAGGCCTTGTCCTTGATCGCGTCCTGCTCCTTCTCCTCCGGCGACTTGGACTGCATCTCCGGGATCAGGTTCATGCTGGGCGTCTGCATCTGCGCGCGCGCAGGCCCCGCCAGCAGCGCGATCGCCGCCGCCGCGCCAATGATGCTCGGGCCAAAAACTCTCATGGGGATGCTCCCTGCTTCTTCTCAACGACTTCCAACGGTGGATTCACTGGCGGTCCGACTTGCAGGCCTGCGGCGAACGCGTCCAGTCGCTCCAGAATGGACCGCATTTACTGCAACCGTTGAGCAGCAGCGCGACCGCGATCACGCCCAAAACCACCGCCAAACGCCGGAACATGAACGGCCCACCCTTTGCGTCGCGATGATACGGCTTCCCACCCGGCCTGTTCAAGCCGTGACGCGCCTGTTCCCTTCGCTGTGATGATCCATAAAATGAGGCGTCAGACCGGGCGAGGAATCATGCAGCAACAGAAAGAAACCGCAACATTCGGCATCGATGAAGCAAGGCGTGTGCTGGGCGAAGTGTTTGCACCGTGGGTGATGGACCTCAACCTGTCGATTGAGGGTTTTGACTGCGATCCGCCGCAGGGCGCCCCGGACTGGCAGCCCGGCGCGGTGCTGCGCATGCCGTTCTCCGAACGGCTGTGCCGCAACGGCGGCATCATCAGCGGCCAGGCGCTGATGGCGTTCGCGGACACCGCGATGGTGATCGCCAACCTCGCCGCCAACCGCGGCTACCGGATGATGACCACGGTCGACCAGACCACGCATTTCATGAAGGCGGCCAGCGCGTCCGACGTGCTGGCGGACGCACGCGTGGTGCGGCTCGGCCGCACCATGAGCTTCGGCCGCGTGACGCTGTCGAGCGCCGCCGACAACAAGCCGGTGGCGATGGTCTCCAGCGCGTTCGCGATGCTGTGAATCGAACTCGTCATGCCCGGGCAGAAGCGCGAAGCGCGTCTTCGCGCTGGACGTCCCGGGCATCCACGTCTTGGCGGCGCACGCGAAAGAAGACGTGGATGGCCGGGACATAGGCGAGCGAAGCGACGCCGTCCTTCAGACGGCTATGCCCGGCCATGACGGAAAGACTTACTTGCCCAGCACGGATTCGGCGGCGTTGACGATGCTCATCGTCGGGTTCTTGCCGCAATAGGTGCCGAACTTCTTGGCGTTCTCGATGAACACGTCGGTGTCGATCACGGCCTCGTCGGAATCGCCCTTGTACCAGCCGTCCATCCAGGTCAGCACCATCTTGATGGTGTCGTCGCCGCTTTCGACGAACTGCTTGCAGGTCATGGTGGAGAGATCGAGCACGGCGGCATTCGCGGGCGCGGACGAGAACAGCAGCATGGCGGCAAGCAGGATCGAACCGGTCGTCGTCTTCATTTTCGTCTCTCCATTCATGAGCAAGGTTTTCGGCAGGGAATCGGATTTTTCGGAGAATCCGCGCCGGCATGTTTTCACACTGGCGTGTCGTAAACGAAAGCTGAATCCTTTGCGCAGAATGAGAAGTCGCGATTCAGCGCTCCGTAATCCAGCTTCGCTAGATTCGAATATCGAGACGCCATTTCGGATTTGTGACGATGGTCGAGAAACGCGCGGCACGGCGCTACCGGGTGCTGAAGGGAGCGACGATCGCCTTCGGCGGCCACGACGTCGCCTGCACGGTGCGCAATCTGTCGTCAGGCGGCGCCGCGATTGAACTCGCCGCGCCGGCCATCCTGCCGTCGTCGTTTACGCTGGTGATCGAAAGGGATCAGTTCATCCGCCGCTGTCGCCCGGTGTGGAGCAACGAGCGGCGAATTGGCGTGGCTTTCAACTAGCGTAGCAAGCCTGAAGCCCCGGAATTCTACTGTGCATGGGGTTGTTTTCGCGATTTTGATTCCGCGCTCCGGCCGGCATCAATAACCGCGCCGCGGGCCGCCGTAACCGCCACCGCCATACCCGCCACCGTAACCGCGGCCACCAAAACCGCCGCCACCGATGCCGATACCGATCCCGATCGACGGGCCCGGCGCCGGCTCGTAATAGTCGCGCGGCGGCGGGGCGCGGCGGACGACCACGACATCGTCCTCGGGCTCGTACACGCGCTTCGGCGGCTTGCGCTTCGGCGGATCGGGATCGACCTTCTTGACCGGCGCGTTGACCTTCTTCAGCTCCGGTTTCAGCACCGGAGCCGGCGGCGTGTTGCAGGAGCAGGTCGGCGCGAGCGAAGCGTTTTGCACCGGCAGCGCGGCGTTGGCCCCAACGAGGTTCGGCCGGTAGCGCAGCCGCTCTTCCAGCTTGCGCGCGGTCGCCACCAGGTCGCTGTCGGGATATTGCGCGACGAAGGCGCGATAGCCGGCCGCGGTGTTGATGATGATGGCATTGTTCCATGCCACCATGCGGCGATGACGGTCAAGCCAATCCTTGGCCTGAAGGCCGCGCGTCGTTCCGGCGTAGCTCACCGCAAAAGCTTCATACGCTTCGTCCGTGCCGTCGGCCACGATCAGCGCGTTCGCTTCCTCGACCGGCTTGCCCTTCAGGTCGCGCTTCCACTCCTCGACGCTCTTCTTGACCGCAGCGAGTTTTGGGCCTGCCGCCGACGGGCCGGAAAAGCGGAAGTCCTCCGTCAGCGATGAAGAGTCCCAGGGCGTCTGCCGCCCGTCGGTCGCCTTGTTGACCGCGAGCCGCACGCGCTTGAACGTCTCTTCCACGGGAATGTTCGGTTCTTTCACCGCCGCCAGCAGCGCCGTCGTGTACGGGCTGTTGGCGCCGGAGCCATCTTCGGCTTCCGCGCCGGGCGAGGTCGAGAACGACAGGAAGGTGTTGGGCGCGCCGATCTTGGCGTCGACGATGGCCAGTCCCCGGCCGACCGTCTTGTCGAGCTCGGGAAACGGATTGTTGCGGCAGGCATCGAGCAGCAAAAAGCGCATCTTGCTCGGCACTGACGTCAGCGTATTGAGAATGTCGTTGACGCGCACCGCCTGCATCGGGATGTCGGATTCGCGTTTGACATCGACATCGACCGGCACCAGAAAATTCTCGCCGTCGATCTGCAGGCCGTGGCCTGCGTAGAAAATCATGGCGACGGTGTCGGCGCCCTTCGCCGCGATCTTGCCGGCAAATTCGCTGACCTTTTCCCGCATCTGGTTCTGCG
The DNA here is from genome assembly GCF_018129385.1 of Bradyrhizobium lablabi. Classification (GTDB taxonomy): domain Bacteria; phylum Pseudomonadota; class Alphaproteobacteria; order Rhizobiales; family Xanthobacteraceae; genus Bradyrhizobium; species Bradyrhizobium lablabi_C. The sequence continues at coordinate 110,184 of NZ_JAFCLN010000013.1, read as the reverse complement.
AAAGATCTGTCGCCGACACCACATCAAAGCCGGAATCCGTCAGAAGCTGCGCGACCACCTTGGCATCGTTGCCGGGATTGGGCAGCACCGGAACCGTCTTGTAGGCGGACTGGCCGATCACCAGCGCGAGGCGATTTTCGGCCAATGCGGAAGAAGCACCCAACAAAAGCGTGGCAGGAATAATGATCTTGAGAAGCGCGCGACCGAACATGAATGACCCTCCCGGCAATGCAGGTTGCCGAATTGGTCACATGCTTGAATGGAAAGGTTCAAACGCGTGCTGCATCAAATGCACGCAGGGCGATCGGCTTGACAGGCAGGGTCCGTGGCCGCCGTCTCACTTCTTCTTTGCAGGTTCTGCGGGACGCGCACCGCCCCAGGGGTCGTATTTTTCCTTGGGCTCGGGAATTCTCTCGAGCGCGGCCTTGTAGGCTTTCTCGTCCACCTGCGGCTTTTGATCCTGTTTCTTCTGGTGCTCGCCTTGCGGCCGCTTCTGGGCATGCACCGGCACCACGATCATCGCCAGCAATGCCGCCATCACAGTGAGGAATTTTGTCACGTCTTTCTCCCCTGCCGCGCCACGGCAGCAACGCACCACGATAACCGGTTCCACGCCCCTTCATCAATTGTTGGCGGGTCCGCCGGTGCCGGAATTGACCGCAACTGTAGGTGATCTTACATCGGCGCAGGGGGGACCAGACGGCGGATGCGGCGGATCGTCGTTCATAGTGTGTGCCTTGTTTGGGGAGCGCTGATGCTGACGGGCTGCGGCCTGTCGGACATTCGTGCGCCGGTCCCCGAATTCATGCGCGCCAAGGCGCCTGACCCGGCGCCGCCGGAGCCGCCGCCCGACGTCAAACGGATCGTCCGGGACGGAATGGAATCGGTGTTTACGGCGGCATCCCGCCCGAACCGCGTGCGGGTCTCGGCGCCGCTCCGCGAGCCGGCCGGCGCCGGTTGGACCGCCTGCGTCAGGGCCGACATCAGTTCGGTGACCGGTGCGCCCCTCACCCAGACCTATCGAGTGACCATCGCCGGCGACCTGATCGTCGACCGCAAACGTGTCGAGGAGGACGACAATTGCGCGACGGAGTCGTATGAGCCGATCTGACGGAATGAGCGTCGGAACCCGGTTCCCTCCGGAACCAATGCATTCGAGGATTCTTGTCAGCGCGAGGGCAGTTTCCACCGAGGAGGACGAGATGAGGACATTTGCAATTGCGCTGCTCGCCGGAGCAGGCGCACTGTCGGCCGGCAGCGCCAGCGCGACGGATATCTACAACACGAGCGAATACGCCAATCCGGATATGGTGCAGCAGGTTCGCATGGTCTGCGACGATTCCGGCCGCTGCTATCGCACCCGCGGCGGCAGCCGTGTGATCGTCCGCGAAGGCTACCGCGATTCCTACAACTCCTACGAGCCACGCGCGCGCTATTACGAACGCCGCACTTATCGCGACTATGATGACGGCCCGAGCGTCGGCATCCGCACACCTGGCGTCAGCGTGGGCGTCGGCGTCGGCGGCGATCGCTGGTAAGCATCGGTTCGGATACGAGAGAGCCGCGGAAGACGCCTTCCGCGGCTCTTTCGTTTTTAAAGCTCTCGGCCGTTACCAACATGCCGATCAACCTCATATCGTGATGGCTATTTTTTAGCCGTTTGCTGTCGAGACTTTCGTCTTGCCGCGATCAGCGGCGCCGTGTGAGCCTTGTTGCCCGAGAGACATGCTTTGGCTGAAAAATCCGGGAATTTCAGCCGAATGACGTGTCGATGCCGTCGCCATGCGCGATCGGGGCCAACAACAAGAAGACGGTGTCATGCTGAAAAAACTTGCGTTGAGCGTCACCCTCGCCTGCCTGACTGCGGCGGCAAGCGCACAGGAACCGAAGACCGGCGGCGTCATCAACGCCGTGATCCAGCCCGAGCCGCCCGGCCTGATGCTGGCACTGATCCAGAACGGCCCGACGCAGATGGTGTCGGGCAACATCTTCGAGGGGCTGCTGCGCTACGGCCCGAAGCTGGAGCCGCTGCCGGGCCTCGCTGAAAGCTGGACCATCAGCGAAGACGCCAAGGTCTATACCTTCAAGCTCAAGCCCGGCGTGACCTGGCACGATGGCAAGCCCTTCACCTCGGCCGACGTACTGTTCTCTATCGAAATGCTGAAGCAGACCCATGCGCGGGCGCGCGGCAATCTCGGGCAGCTCGAGAAAGTGGAGGCCCCTGACGATCTCACCGTCGTGTTCACCTTGAAGCAGCCATTCGGCCCGTTCATCGGCATCTTCGAGGTCGGCTCGCTCCCGATGGTGCCAAAACATCTCTATGAAGGCACCGACTTCAAGACCAATCCGAACAACAACACGCCTGTTGGTACTGGCCCCTTCATGTTCAAGGAATGGCAGAAGGGCTCGTTCATCCGCCTCGTCAAGAATCCGAACTACCACGTCAAAGGCAAACCTTATCTCGACGAGATCTACTGGCAGATCATTCCCGACGCTGCGGCGCGCGCGGTCGCCTACGAGACCGGCAAGGTCGACGTGCTGCCGGGCGGCTCGGTGGAGAATTTCGACGTGCCGCGGCTGAGCAAGCTTGCCAATACCTGTGTGACCGGTGCGGGCTGGGAATTCTTCTCCCCGCTCGCCTGGCTCTGGCTGAACAACCGCGCCGGCCCGACGTCCAACAAGAAAATCCGTCAGGCGATCATGTACGCGATCGACCGCAACTTCGCGAAAGACGTGATCTGGAACGGTCTCGGCAAGGTCGCGACTGGCCCGTCGGCTTCGACGATCAAGTTCTACACCGATGACGTACCGAAATATCCCTACGATCCCGCCAAGGCGAAGGCCCTGCTGAAGGAAGCCGGCTACAACGGTGAAAAAGTCCGCCTGATGCCGCTGCCCTACGGCGAGACCTGGCAGCGCTGGGGCGAGGCCGTGAAGCAGAACCTGATGGACGCCGGCATGAACATCGAGACCATCGCCACCGACGTGCCCGGCTCCAACCAGCGCATCGGCGACTGGGACTACGATATCTCCTTCACCTATCTCTACCAGTACGGCGATCCCGCGCTCGGCGTCGGCCGCAACTACGTCTCCAGCCAGATCATGAAGGGCCAGCAGTTCAACAACGTCGAGGGCTATTCCAATCCCGAGATCGACAAGCTGTTCGCCGAAGGCGCCAACGCGACGCCGGATTCGAAGCGCAAGGAAATCTACGAGAAGGCGCAGAAGATCCTGGTCGAGGACGTGCCGGTTGCCTGGATGCTGGAGCTGCAATTCCCGACCATCACCCGCTGCAAGGTGAAGAACCTCATCACGACCGCCATCGGCGTCAATGACGGGTTTCGCGATGCCTGGGTCGACAAGTGAGGTGGCCCGCCGCGGTCGCGCTGATGCTGTGACGGATCGCTGATGCTCTCTTTCGTTGCGCAACGCATCGTCAAGGGCGTCATCGTCCTGCTCGCGATCATCGTGCTGAACTTCTTCCTGATCCGGCTTGCGCCCGGCGATCCCGCCGTGGTGATGGCGGGCGAAGCCGGCGCCAGCGATCAGGTGTTCGTCAAGCAATTGCGCGAGAAGTTCGGCCTCGACCGGCCGCTGCCCGAGCAGCTCTTCATTTACGTCAAAGGCATCCTCAGCTTCGACCTCGGCTTCTCGTTCCGGCAGCAGGCGCCGGTGTCAAAGCTGATCCTGGAGCGCCTGCCCGCGACATTGCTGCTCACCATGACGGCGTTCGCTATCTCGTTGGTACTTGGCATCCTGTTCGGCACGCTGGCGGCGCGCTGGGCCGGCACCTGGCTAGACACCGCGATCACCGCGATGGCGCTGGTGTTCTATGCCACGCCGCTGTTCTGGATCGCCCTGATGGCGATCCTGCTGTTCTCGGTGACGCTCGATTGGCTGCCAAGCTTCGGCTACGAGACCATCGGCGCGCGTCACACCGGTTTTGCGCGCGTGCTCGATATCGGCGCGCATCTGATCATGCCGGCCATGACGATCGGCCTGTTCTTCATGGCGACCTATACCCGCATGACGCGCGCCTCGATGCTGGAAGTGAAGCGGCTCGATTTCGTCAAGACCGCCCGAGCCAAGGGGCTAAGCGACCGCGTGATCCAGCGCCGTCACGTACTGCGCAACGCCCTGCTCCCGGTAGTGACGCTGGCCGGCCTGCATACTGGCACGTTGGTCGGCGGCGCCGTCTTGACGGAGACGGTGTTCGCCTGGCCCGGCATCGGCCGCCTGATGTACGAGGCATTGATCCAGCGCGACTACAACCTGCTGCTCGGCGTCTTCGTCGTCTGCTCGGCGATGGTGCTGATCTTCAATCTGGTCACCGACCTCGTCTACCGCATGGTGGACCCGCGCATCCAGTACTCGGCATGAGACAGTTTGCCAGGCAGATGCTGCGCAACCCTAGCGGCTTGATCGGACTGATCATCGTCGTGATGGCGATCCTGGTCGCGGTGGTCGGTCCCCTGATTTTTCCGAACTCGCCGTGGCGCATGGTGCAGCGGCCGTTCCTGCCGCCCTTCACGCTGTCGGCCGTTCCGCTCGGCACCGACGCGCTCGGGCGCGACGTGTTCGCCGGCATCATCCACGGCGCGCGCGTGTCGCTGCTGGTCGGCCTGGTCTCGACCCTGGCGGCGCTGGCGGTCGGCGTTCCCCTTGGCGCCATCGCCGGCTATTTCGGCGGCCGCGTCGACGATGCGCTGATGCGATTCACCGAATTCTTCCAGACCATCCCGAGCTTTGCGCTGGCCATCGTGCTGGTGGCGATCCTGCAGCCGTCGATCTATTCGATCGTCGCGGCCATCGCGATCGTGAGCTGGCCGCCGGTGGCGCGCCTGGTGCGCGGCGAGGTGCTGTCGCTGCGTACCCGCGAATATGTGCAGGCCGCCATCGTCACCGGCCAGACCAACCGCTGGATCATCTGGCACGAGATCCTGCCGAACGCGCTGTCGCCGGTGATCGTGCTGGCATCGCTGATGATCGCGACGGCCATTCTGCTGGAATCCTCGCTGTCCTTTCTCGGCCTTGGCGATCCCAATTTGATCTCCTGGGGATACATGGTCGGTGCCGGCCGCACCGTGATCCGGCAGGCGTGGTGGATCACGGTATTTCCCGGCCTTGCGATCCTGCTCTCGGTGCTCGGCCTCAACCTCGTGGGCGAAGGCCTCAACGACGCGCTCAATCCCCGGCTGGCGCGGCAGGGTCGCTGAGCATGCCCGCTCCTCCCGCCGTCTCGATCAAGGATTTGCGGATCGCGTTGCCGCCGGGCGGCGAACGGCCGTTTGCCGTTGACAACGTCTCGTTCGATCTCAATCCGGGCGAGATCGTCTGCGTGGTCGGCGAATCCGGCTCCGGCAAGTCGATGTGCGCCCATGCACTGATGGGCTTGCTGCCGGACAGCGTCACCACGGAATCCGGCACCATCAGCTTCGAAGGCAAGAACCTCCTCTCGCTCGACGAGAATGGCTGGCGCGATCTGCGCGGCCGCCGCATCGCCATGGTGTTTCAGGAACCGATGACCGCGCTCAATCCGCTGCTGCGGATCGGCGACCAGATGATGGAAGTGTTCGAGGCGCACGGCCTGCTCACGTCGCGCGAACGGCGGCGCAAGGCGATCGAGCTTGCCCGCGAAGTCGGCCTGCCCGAGCCTGAGCGAATCGTGCGCGCCTATCCGCATCAACTGTCCGGTGGACAACGTCAGCGTGCGATGATCGCGATGGCGCTGGCGCTCGAGCCCGCAATTCTGGTGGCGGACGAGCCGACCACCGCGCTCGACGTCACCACGCAGGCGCAAATCCTCAAACTGATCCGCGACCTCCAGCGCAACCGCAACATGGCGGTCATGTTCATCACCCACGATTTCGGCGTGGTGGCCGATATCGCCGACCGTGTCGTGGTGTTGCGGCATGGGCAGGTTGTCGAGCAGGGCCGCTCGGAACAGGTGCTCGGCCATCCCGAACATCCCTACACGAAGGCTCTGCTGGCAGCCGTGCCGTCGATGGACCCGCCGCCCCGCGCGCCATTGACCGGCCGCAGCAAGGCCGTCGACGTCATTGGTATCGACAAGACCTACGTCACCTCCAATGGCTGGTTTCAGCGCGAGCGCCGGGTGCGCGCCGCCTATGACGTCAGCTTCTCGATCCTTCAGGGCGAAACCGTCGGCCTTGTCGGCGAGTCCGGTTCGGGGAAATCTTCAGTCGCGCGGCTCGTGATGCAGTTGCTAGAGGCCGATCGCGGCACCATCCGGCTCGGTGACATCGACTTGACCGCGCTGCATGGGCAGGCGCTGCGCCAGCAGCGCCGCCGCATCCAGATGATCTTCCAGGATCCCTTTGCCTCGCTCAACCCGCGCCGCAAGGTTGGCCAGATCATCAGCGACGGACCGATCGCGCATGGCGCGGATGCAAAGCAGGCCCGCGCCCGTGCCGGCGAGTTGCTCGGAATGGTCGGCCTCGATGCCGGCGCGATGGAACGCTACCCCCACGAATTCTCCGGCGGACAGCGCCAGCGCATCGGAATCGCCCGAGCGCTCGCGCTCGATCCGCAAGTCATCGTTGCCGATGAGGCGGTCTCGGCGCTTGACGTTTCCGTTCAGGCCCAGGTGCTGAAACTGCTGGAAGACCTCAAGGCGCGGCTTGGCCTCTCGATGCTGTTCATCACCCACGACCTGCGGGTCGCCGCGCAAATCTGCGACCGCATCGCGGTGATGCAACGCGGTATTATCGTGGAGTTGAAGGCGACGGCCGCCTTGTTCGCAGCCCCCGAACATCAATACACGCGCGAGCTTCTCGCCGCGGTGCCGGGCCAGCATCGGCCGATATCCCGGTCCGCCTGACCCAAAGATATCATCCAGCCGGGGTGACGATGCCGGAGCGCGCGGGGCGGCCTGCGATCCACCGCGCCAGCATCATGCCGGCCAGCATCGCAGCGACAAACAGGAACGCCCGCGGCGCGCCGAAGCCGAGCGCGGTCAACGCCGGTCCCGGACAAAAGCCGGAGAGCCCCCAGCCGACGCCGAAGATCACAGGCCCGACGACGATGCGCAGATCGATATCGTCCCTGCCCGGCACATGAAATTGTTCGGCAAGCAGAGGCCGCGGTCGCTTCAAGACCAACCTGTAGCCGATCAGCGTGACTGCGACTGCGCCCGCCATCACGAAGGCGAGGCTCGGATCCCAGGTGCCGGCACTGACGCCGCCGAAATCAAGGAAGTTGAGGACCTTCGCCGGATCGGACATGCCGGAGACGAGCAGTCCAAGGCCGAAGATCACCCCAATCACGAATTGAATCAGCACGCGCATGATCGTCAGCCTCCATGCCGAACGAGGTAAACCGTCACGATCGCTGTCGCCATGAATACGGCGGTGGCAACGAAGGAGCGCATCGAAAGCCGCGACACTCCGCACACGCCATGGCCGGAGGTGCAGCCACTACCCCAGACCGAACCAAAGCCGACGAGTAGTCCCGCAATCACCAGCACCGGCGGGCCGGCCTGAATAGTTTGGCTCGGCAGGTCCCCGGTCGCGAGCCGCACCAGCAGCGGCGCTGCAAGGAGGCCGGCGATAAACGCCAGCCTGCCGGCGAACTCATGGTCCTCATAGGGTGGAAGCAGCCGCGACGCGATGCCGCTGATCCCGGCGATCCGCCCGCTGAAACCCATCAGCAAAACAGCAGCGATTCCGATCAAAGCGCCGCCGATAATTGATGCAATCGGGGTAAATGACGTTGCGACCATGGGAACCTCCGCTTCACGGTGAATGACCGGTTAATAGTACCGCTAAATTTGCCGGCCGGGCCCTGCGGGTTTCTCCAATCTTTTTCAGTAGCGTCGCCCGATCAGCGAGGGAAGCGGGACGCGCCAATGCGTCCGCCCAACCGTCGCGAGCGGGGAAGCGGGACGTGGTCGATATAGCCGATACAGCGATGGTCCGTCGCGCATCGCAAAAGGATGCCGTGGCGGCGCGAGCGCCGGCTTCACCCGGCAAAGTTGCCTATGGACCGCTGGCAGCCGTTGCCGCCGAACCATGGCGGGCGCTGGCCGAACGCGCAATCGAGCCCAACGGCTATTACCTGCCCGAATGGGCGCACGCCGTGAACGCGTCTGCGCGCGGCCGCATCGGCGCCCTCGCACTCAGCGCCTGGAACACCGCGGCACCCGCACGCCTGACCGGCCTGATGCCGGTGATGCCGATGTGGCGCGCCTACAAAATTCCCCTGCCCGTCTTCGTCAGCGCCGATCCGTATGGCACGCTCTGCACGCCGTTGCTCGACCGCGAGGGCGCGGAGGACGCGGCGCTGCAAATCATGCGGCAGGCCCGCCAGGCCGGCGCGCATGCCCTGATCCTGCGTGCCGTCACCCTCGACGGCGCCGCCATGAAGGCGTTCCGGGAGGAATTACGCCGCGACGGCTTGCGTCCGCGACTGTTGCAATCGCATCTGCGTGCGGCGCTCGACGCGCGGCAGGATGCCGATGAATTGCTGCGCGAAGCGTTGGGTGCAAAGAAACTCAAGGAGCTGCGCCGCCAGCGCAACCGGCTTGCCGAGCATGGCACGGTGAGTTTTTGCATCGCCCGCACGCCGAACGAGGTCGCCGCCGCCGCGGAAATCTTCCTTGAACTGGAAGCCAGCGGCTGGAAGGCCAGGCGCGGCACCGCGCTGCTACAGGATGTCGGCGATGCCGCCTTTATCCGCCGGGCCACCGCCGGGCTGGCCGAGACCGGCAATTGCGAGATCGTGACGCTGCGCGCCGGAGAAGTCCCAGTGGCCGCCGGCATCGTGCTGCGGCACCGGGATCGCGCCTTCTTCTTCAAGCTCGGCGTCGACGAGCGCTTTGCAAAATTCTCGCCGGGCGTCCAGCTCACGATCGATCTAACGCAGCATCTGTGCGCCGATCCCGCCATCGCATCAGCGGATTCCACCGCGGCCCCCGATCATCCCATGATCAACCCGATCTGGCGCGGGCGCCTTGCCATTGGCGATGTGCTGATACCGCTGCGGCCGCGCGATCCCGTTGTGCCGCTGATCCGCGCCTCGCTGGCCTTGCGCGACATGATCCGCGAGCCGGCCCGCCGCGCCGTGCATTTCATCCGCAAGCGCAAAGAGAAGCGTCAGGACAACGGTCAGGAGAAGCCCCAGTGAATACGAGCACCGCTGTTGCACCCGTGATCACGGCAGCGAACGAGTCGCTGCGGCGGGATTTTCCGCTCAAGCCGTTCGCGATCCGCCACAAGCTGGCGGGTCATCCGCTCCTGATGCTGCCGCGCATCGCGCAGCTTGCCTCGGAGCTGCCGCGCGACCTGATCGAATATAATTCCGGCAAGGTCGCGATCAGTCAGGACCCGGATGCGATCCCCTCCGTCGACCTTGATCCCGTCGACGTCGTCAGGCAGATCGAGACCGCCGGCGCCTGGATGGTGCTCAAGCGCATCGAAAACTCTGTTGAGTACCGCAAACTGCTGGAAGACACGCTGCTGTCGGTCGCCCGCGCGCGCGGCTTCAACAGCCTGGCGGATGCAGGCTTCGAGCAGCTCGAGGGTTTTCTGTTCGTGTCCTCGCCGAACTCGACCACGCCGTTCCATCTCGACAGCGAGGACAATTTCTTCGTCCAGATCCACGGCGAAAAATTCTTCACCATCTATGACAACAGCGACCGCGCGATCGTCGACGACGCCGAGATCGAGCGCTCGATGACAAAACACCGCAACCTGAAATTCGACGAGCGGTTTGCCTCACGCGGCCAGGAATTCCATCTGTTCGGGGGCGATGGCTGCTACGTGCCCTATCAGTGGCCGCACTGGGTGCGCACCGCCGATTCCCATTCGATCTCGATGGCCATCACCTGGAAGACGCGCGACGTGCGCCGCCTCAACGATCTGCACTTCTTCAACTCGATGCTGCGCGGCATCGGCCTGCCGCAGAAGCCGCCGGGCAAACAGCCCGCGCTCGATACGCTAAAGCTCGCGTTCTATCGGACGGTGACGACGGCGATCAAACCGCTGCGCGCCTCGATGGGGATGCGCAAGGTGCTGCGCCGGATCGCGCTCGGCAAGAAGGCGAACTATTATTTGAAGGACGCGTAACTCGCCCCACCGTCATGGCCGGGCCTTGCCCGGCCATCCACGACGCCTCTATCATTGTCTCAAGATTTGGATAGCTGGCGGTCAATTTCATTCGATCACCTTATCACCTCGGGCCACAAGATGATCGGGAATGGTCAGGCCGAGCGCCGAGGCTGTTTTGAGGTTTAGAGCAAGTTCAAAAACGACGGGCTGCTCCACGGGGAGTTCAGCTGGGTTAGCTCCTTTGATGATTTTGTCGACGTATTGCGCCGCCTTGCGATAAATCACCTGAAAATCCGGGCCGTAGCTCGCTAGCCCGCCCAAATCAACAAAAGAAGCGATTTGATAGATTGTCGGCATTCTTGTTTTCGCGGCCAACGAAACGATCGTCGGTCGGATTGGATCACCAAGCACAAGCAAAGCGTCGCAGTTTTCCTGCCTCATCCTGTTAAACGCCAACTCGAGATCGCCAGGCGTGGGAGCGATCACCGGAACCACCGCGAGGTCTAACGTTTTTGCGGCAACTTCCGCCAACTCCAATAACTGCGGATGGGTCGGATTATTGGACATCAGCACGGCGACGCGCTTGGCTGACGGCAGGATGGTGTGTAGGAGTTCAACTGACTTGCCGATGGCATCGCTAAACATATTGGCCATACCGGTAATGTTTCCGCCGGGATGGGCTAGGCTCTTGATAAAGCCCGAGCCAATCGGATCAAGAGCAGGAGCCATTACTATGGGGATGGTTGAGGTGGCGCTCTGCGCGGCAGCTATGGCCGGAGTTGCTACAGCAACAATAACATCCGGGCGGAGCGCGACCAATTCATGTGCTAGAGAAGGCAGGCGTTCAGCCTTCCCTTCTGCGCTCCGTTGATCGATGACCAGATTCTCGCCCTCGATGTAGCCAAGCTTCCGCATTTCCGTGCGGAAAACGCCGACTAGCAAACTGCCCGTGGGATGAAGGTAGGCGACACGCCATACCTTGCCGGTCGAGCGCTGGGCAAACGCCATGCCCGGCCACAACGCAGCCGCACGCGCAACAAGGGTGACGAAATCCCGGCGTCGCATGGCGCCTCCAGGGGACACTCACGATCCGCTAGCGCACCCTAACACGTCACGAACGGGGCGTCGCCATCCGCCTCATTTCAGCGGCGAGTGCGGCGCGGGCAGCATGATGGTGGAGTGCATCTCCTCCAGTAAGCCCGGACCCCTGGTGAGGAAATCCTGCCAGGCCGGATCCTTCATCGCATCGCCGCGCGCCTTGGCGCGGGCATTGAGGTCGGGATAGGCCCAGATGTGGCATAGCTCGTTTGGCTGCCCCGCGTCAGTCTGCCAGAGCCCGACGATCTTCGAATATTTTTCGCGCTCCGGCAGCACCTTGGTGAACTCGTCAAGCCATTGCTTCGCGCCGCCTGCGGCCTTCGCACGGTAGGCACGCAATTCATAGAGGTTGCCGCCTGAAGCCGGCGCGACCGGCGGGCGGATGGCGTTCATCAGGCGAACCTCCTGGCGCACCAGCAGCGGGCGGATCAGCGGAATGTATTCGCTGCCCCAGCGCGGATTCTTGGCAAGCTCGGCGCGCAGCCGCGCGCGCTCGTTGAGGTCGGTGTAGCTCCACATATGGAGAACCTGATTGAGCGGCCCGATCTCGGTTAGCCAGTAGCCCTCGAGCTTGCCGAAATTATCCCCGCGGATGTCGCGCGACACGGTGCTCGCCGCTTTCACGATGTCGCCGAGCGTGCCTGGCCGAACGGTATAGGTTCGCAGTTCGTAGATCATGACGTCTCCCCAGAGTTATTGTCGTTGCTTCTTCAAACGAATGCCCGGCTTTCGGCCGGGCATCAAGACTTGTCGCTGATGTGATCGCTACTCCGCCGCCTGCGCGTTGATCTCCGCAGATACCTGGCGGATGGCGCGGGCAAGCTGCTCGGCTGGCTGCGCGCCGGATACCGCATACTTCTGGGCGAACACGAAGGTCGGCACGCCGGAAATGCCCTTGTCGGAAGCCTCCTGCGCCTGAGCGGAAATCTCGGCGACGTCCTCGTCCGTGGCCAGACGCCTGCGCACGTCATCGGCATCGAGGCCGACATCGGCGGCCGCCTGCACCAGCACGTTGATGTCGGTGAGGTCGCCGCCGTCGCGAAAATACAATTCCATCAGGCGCTGCTTCATCTCGGCGGCCTTGCCGATCGCTTCGGCCCAGTGGATCAGGCGGTGGCAATCGATGGTGTTGGGCTGGCGCTTGACGCGTTCGGGGTGGTAGCTCAGCCCCTCCTCGGTGGCGGCGGCAACCACGCGGCCGGCGATGCCTTTATAGGCTTCGACCGAGCCGAACTTTGCCGTGAGATATTCCTCGCGGCTGATGCCCTCGCGCGGCACCCACGAATTGAGGAAGAACGGCCGCCAGTGCACCTCGACGGGAACGTCAGGCACCAGCGCCAGCGCCTCCTCGATGCGGTGCTTGCCGATGTAGCACCAGGGGCAGACCACGTCGGAGACGATATCGAGTTTCAGCGGCTTCAGGTCGCTCATGGCGCGTCCTCCATCAGGGAGAAGCGGAAAATAGCCCGTTGGCGACGCGAAACAAGGGCGGCGCCCGCATGGCTCCGTCCACATAACCTCCGCGGTTATTGCGGGATTTCCGGAGCGGCCATAGGAACGGCGGCAACATTCCAAGGGAGATTGCGCCATGACCGCCATTTTCAAACCGGAAGGAAGCCTGTTTCGCGCCACCGAACATGCCGGCGGGCCGTGGTCTCCAGACATGTTGCAGGGCAGCGCCACCACCGCGCTGATGACCCGCGAGGTCGAGCGGCTGGCGCAGCAATCCGGTTTTGCCGTGCGCCGTCTCACTTTCGACCTCTGGCGCCCGGCCGGGCTCCGCGCCTTTGCCGTGCAGACCGATGTGCTGCGCGACGGCCGCAAGGCCAAGACGCTGCAAGTGCGGCTGCTGGATGGCGATACCGAAATCGGCCGCTGCACGGCGCTGCTCACCGCGCAAGGCGGCGAATCCCCGGCGGATCCCTTCTCGAAGAACAGCGGTCCCGACGCGCCACCCGAGACCGGCAGGCCGCCGCCGGCCTTTGCGCAAAAATGGAGCCGCTACTTTCAGAACGTGTCGACGCGCCTGATCGAGGGTGCACTGGAAAAGCCCGGCCCGGCCGCCGCCTGGATGCGGCTTGACGTGCCGCTGGTCGAAGGCGAAGCCAACACGCCATTGCTACAGGCCGTGCAGGCCGCGGATTTTTCCAGCGGTGTCGCGCAGATCGTCGATATGCGCGAATGGACCTTCATCAATCCCGAGATCAGCCTCTATTTCTTCCGCCCGCCCGAGGGCGAATGGATTTTGATCCGCTCGCGCACCCGCGCGGGCGCCGGCGGCGCGGGACTGACCACGGCAACGCTCAGCGACCGTCAGGGACCGTTTGCGGAAGTGATGCAGGCGATGACATTCGAGCGGCGCGAGGCGCGGGCTCAGGCATCCTGAGGCGCGAGCGCGACGAGCGTCTTCTCCGACGCTTCGTCCGCCGGCATGAACATCTCCACGCGCAGTTCCTGCAACGTCACGTCCTGTGGCGTGCCGAGCGTCAGCACGGCACCGATCAGGCCGATCGCCATGCCGCCCTTGCACAGGCGCACCTCGCAGAGCGGGCTCGGCGTTTCGTCCTCGTCGAGTTGAGGTGCCGCCACGTCAGGTAATTTCAGAAGTTCACGCCAGGTCGACTGCAAGGCGAAATCGAGCGGCGCGGCCATCGCCTCATGCCGTGCGCGCACCAGCAGCGCCGCCGCGACTCTTGGCCAGTTCTCGACGAAGGGACGCAATTCGTCCGGCGCCAGAAACATGCGCATGTGATTGAGCGGCCGCTTCATGCGCTCCTCTCCCAGCAGCATGGTCATCAGCCGGCCCGCTGCCCGGTTGGCCTGGATGACGTTCCATTGCCGGTCGGTCACGATCGCCGGAAACGGCTCGTGCCGTTTCAGGAGCAGATCGATCGCGCGCTTGGCGTCGGCAACTTCCGGCGCCGACAGATCGCGCTCGCCGTATTGCCGGGCAAAACCACCCGCCTCCAGCAGCGCATTGCGGTCGCGCAGCGAGAGGTCGAGCGCGCCGGCAAGTTGCAGCAGGATGTCGCGGCTGCCGACGGCCTTGCCGGTCTCGACATAGCTCAGATGCTTGATCGAGATGCCGGCCTCGAAGGCGAGATCGGCCTGGCTCATGGCGCGACGGTTGCGCCAGCCGCGCAGGAGATCGCCGACCGGACTGGCGGGCACGCCGGTGGTTTTTGCGGAACGCGTATCCATGCACAGATTATGCGAAGGCCGATTGCACAAGTAAACGCGGCTATTGATAAAGTATTGCGTTTCGAGGCGACTTCGGACGCCCCACCATCGTCCATGCCAGCGCGCTTAATATCGTTTCAAAGGCATAGCAGGAGCATCAATGCAGCGCCTCATTTTGGGATTGGTATTTTACTTAGCACTCGCTTCAACGGTCGACGCAAAATGCGTGGGATCGAGATATTCCGTGCGTCTGGGCACTGACTTAAACATCCAGAGAACGACGGACGGCACTCCGTGCACGCATAGCATAGGAAGTAGCCGCGACCCGATCTACGGAATTGACGTGAAATCGAGACCAAAGCACGGGTCACTGGTAATCATCCGCCGCCTCGCAATTGTCTACCGGCCAACCCCCGGCTTCAAGGGTCAGGATTCATATATCTTTCAATGGGTCGGCAAACTGGGCGGCACGACACCGAGCGCAATGACGATGAACGTCAGCGTGACCGTCAAGTAGCGCGCTTACAGCAGTGGCGCGCCTATAGTGGATGTGTGCGCTAATCGCGCGGCGCCATCTCGCACAGCTTCCGCGCCGTCAGTTCGTCGGCGGGAAAGAACGTCTCCAGCGCCAGTTCCGACAGCGTCACGTCGACCGGTGTGCCGAACACCATGGTGGTCGAGATGAAGCTCAGCACATCGCCATTGTGGCGGAGCTTGAAGGGGATCGCGACAGTGTCCGGCGATATCGGCCCCGAGCGCGCCGGCAGCGGGTAGCTGCGCAGATCATTGTAAAGCTTGATCAGCTCCGGATCGGCGGTGGCCTCGCACTGGCGATGCAAGCGCTCCAAAAGATGCGCCGCCCATTCGGCGAGGTTGACCGTGCGCGGCGCAAGGGCTTCGGGATGAAAGGCCAGCCGCAGGATATTGAAGGGCTGGCCGAGCAGGCGCTCGGGCACGCCTTCCAACAGCGGCGCCACCATCCGGTTGGCGGAGACGAGATTGTAATGCCGGTCATAGGCCAGCGCCGGACTCGGCTCATGCGCCTTCAGCACAAGGTTGATCGCCTCGCGCGCCGATTTCAGCGCGGGATCATCGAGCGCGCGTTGCGGAAAGGCCGGCGCAAAACCGGCGGCGACGAGGAGAACATTGCGTTCGCGCAAGGGCACCTCCAGACGTTCGGCGAGTTTAAGCACCATTTCACGTGACGGCGCCGCGCGGCCGGTTTCCACAAAACTCAAATGCCGCGCCGATATCTCGGCATCCCCCGCGAGATCGAGCTGGCTCAGATGACGGCGTTGCCGCCATTCGCGCAGGTGCTCGCCGACATGGACAGGTTGCGTTCGCTCGGTTCGTGCCGTGGATGCATGTGCGTTCATGGCAGGAAACCTACCATGCGAAATTCACGCATTCCATTACGTCCGAGGTAATCGAATTGGCCCTCGCGCCGGATCATCTTCGCCATCACAGGAGATGACCATGACGACGCCTGACCGCCCCAACAGTTTTCAGCCCGCCGCCATCCTGCCCTGGCTCGTCAGCCTCGGCGTCTGGCTGCTGGCGCGATCGCTGCACATGCCCGAACCGCTGGTGCATTCGGCCGGAATCTTCGTGTTCGCGCAGGTGCAGGCGGCAGAAACACGGGCGGCGAAAACGCTCTGCCCGATCCGTCTCTTGCGCCGGCTGCGCGCCTGGCTCCGCTAGTTCCTCAACGTCCACCGCAACCAAAGGAGAACTGCCATGATCCAACCGTCCTCGTTCCTGAGCCGCGCCCTGCTCGCCGATGCTGTCTTCAGCGGTGTTGCAGCGCTGGCCTTCACCTTCGGCGCCGGCGCGTTCGCCTCGCTGTTCAATCTTCCGCAGGGCTTGTTGCTGGAAACCGGCCTGTTCCTGATCGCCTATGCCGCCTTCGTCGGCTGGCTCGGCTTGCGGCAATCGGCGCTGAAGGCGCTGGTCTGGATCGTGATCGTCGGCAACGCGGCCTGGACGCTTGCCAGCATCGCGCTGCTGTTCTCGGGCGCGGTCTCGCCCAACGTCCTCGGCATGGTCATGGTGGTCGCGCAGGCGATTGCGACCGGCGTGTTCGCCGAGCTGCAATATATCGGCCTGCGCAAGAGCGGCAGTGCCGTCACGGCGTGAACCATGTGACGGAATTGCGACCGGTCATCGGGTTTGCGGCGACGCAAATCCGATGACTTTCCACAGGGCGCACCAACGAACCCCCTTGCCAATGCCCGCTGCGCCATAGCTTGATCGGCCGCCGCAACTGCGCGGCAAGAGCAGCTTGGGGATACTGTCATGAATCTCAGCGCGCCTACTCTTCCCGTCTTCCTGATCTCGGTCGTTCTTACCGTGATCGCCCTCCTGGTCCACTACGCCGGCGTTTCAATTCCCTATGCGGGCAAGCACGTCTTCGAAGTGCTGCTGGTCGCCTACGCCGTCCTGTTCGCTGGAAATATCTTCAAGGGCATCTAGACGAGCGTTCCAACTTGCCTGCGAACCCTACCGGGTTCGCGGGCATTCTATCTGATAGCTCCGGCTTCATTGCGCCGAAACCGTTCGCCCACGCCGAGCATGACGCCCTGCCCGTTCGCGATGCCGAGCTCGAGGCTGGCCGCTATGCGCTGTGCCCGCTCGACGAAATGCGCTGCCGCCGCCGGCGGGCAGAGTTCGCGCGCGGTCGCCTCGAACAAAGCGAGCCAGCGGTCGAAATGGGCAGCATCGACCGGCAGCGGCATATGCTTGACCATCGGCGTGCCGTGATAGCGCCCGGTCATCAGCGCGACCGATGACCAGAACGCGAACATCTGCCGTAGATGTGGCTCCCAATCCCTGATCTTCGCATCGAACACCGGCGCCAGCATCTCATCGGCGCGAACCTTGTCATAGAAGCCGCGCACCAGTTGCTCGATCATCTCTTCGGTGATGCCGGTCCTGGCGGCAATTTCCGCCGTGATTTTCTCGCGCCTCTCCGCACCCGTCATGGCCCTGCCTCTTAAATAGGTATTTCAAATGCCTATTTAGCGGACTATACAGGCCTTGCAAGACCGATTTTCGAGGGCTGCCATGCGTCTGACCATGTTCACCGATTTTGCCCTGCGCGCCCTGATGCGGCTGGCCGGCGAGCCGGCGCGCTCGTTCTCGACCAGCGAGATCGCGGCCGAATTCAACATCTCCAGAAATCATCTGGCCAAGGTGGTGCGCGATCTCGCCGATGGCGGGTTCATTACGACCCAGCGCGGCGCCGGCGGCGGCTTTGCGCTGGCACGGCCGCCGCAATCGATCACCATCGGCGAGGTCGTCCGCGTGCTCGAAGCGCGGCAGGCGCTGGTCGAGTGCTTCGCCAGCGAAGGAGGTTCTTGCGTGCTGACGCCGCGTTGTCGGCTGAAGACGAAGCTGGCGGCCGCGCGCGAAGCCTTTATGCGCGAGCTCGATGCGACGACGCTTGCCGAATGCGCCTATCCGGCACGCCCGCGCAAGTCTTCAACCGCCAGCGCAGCCTGAAACCATGAAGCCAGTCGATATCAGGGACGGCGTTATCGAGGTCGAAGCATCCGTGATTGCCGAGGGTCTCGGGCTTGCGCTGCCGCAGTTTCGCGAGGATATGCGGGCGGGCAAGATCACGACCATGACAGAACGGGGCACGGACGCGGATCTCGGCCGGCACCGACTGACCTTTTTCTCAAAACACCGGCGATTCCGCCTCGTCATCGATCAGAGCGGAACGATCATCCAGCGCTCCGCGCTCGATTTTGGCGGCGCGCCGCTGCCGAGGTCAGTTCGGAAGCCCGGCCGGTGAAGCGGCGCCGGGTGCCTCGGCCGGTGCGATGATCTCGCGCTTCGGTTTCGCCGTGCGCTTCGCCTTCACCGAGATCCCTGGCCTCGCCTCCAGCACCTTGCTGGCTGCGGACTTTGCCCCGCGACCGTTGGGCGATTTTCCGTTGAGGTGAACGCCGTTGGCCTTCCCGTTCAGCTTCTCGGCCTTGCGCTTTGATTTTGCGCGCTTTTCGGCCCGCTCCTTGGCCAACTTCTCGGCCTTCCGCTTCGCCTTGCGCTCTTCCTTTTCCTTCAGCCGCAGCCGCTCCGCCCGCACCTCGGCGCGCTTCTTCCTGCGCTTCTTCTCGCAGGACGCGCATTTGCAGCCGATCGGCTTCAGATAGGCTTTGAAATAGTCGGTGCCGTAATCGTAGTTGATCTCCTCGCCGGGCTCGATGTGCTTGATGGCGCGGATGAACACCTTGCGCTTGCGCGGACGGACGTCGGATTCCGCATTCGGCTTGCAAGAATGGTTGATATAGCGGGCGACGTTCTCGCGGATGGAACCGTCGATGGTCCAGCGGTTGGTCAGCTCGAACAGGTACTTGTTCTCGATCGCGTCGTCTTTTTTCTTTTTGGAATCAAGCAGCGGCCCGAAATAACGGATGATCTTGGCGCCCTTCTTGATCGGCTTTGTTGCGAAGAGACCGAGTCCGGTCTTGGAGCGGCCAATGCGGTACGGCTTGTGGGAGGCTATGGCAGGCATGATTGAACTGACAAACGCTAATGCTGACAGATGTGTCGCGAAGACTTCTTCTAGAACGATTCCGCTTCCGTGTCAGGCCCTTCCCGCATTGCGAGTGAACCGTCCCCAGATTGCGAACGTCTTAAGGCATGAGACGTTCCCGTGATCGGTCCGCCATGCGCTCTATTCCCTCAACTGTCACAATCCTGGCCGCGACGCTGATTGCCGCCGGCGCTGCCATGCCCCCGCTATCGCATGCCGAAACTATCGGCAGCAGCTACAGCTCGACCGCACCGAAGGACTGCCGGGTCTTCGCCGGCAGGAATGGCGTCGATGACTCGACAACAAGGGTGTGCCCGGGCAAGGCCGGTTATGTGGTGCTGATCAGCGAGGACGATCTGCGCGAGACCGTCTCGGTCGGCCGCAACCGCGCCGGCGCATCGAAGGAGCCGGCGGCGCAAGCCTGGTTCGGCCCGTTCAACTCCACCACCCACACGGTAGAATGGCGCGCCACTGATGCAAAACCGTTCGCGATCATCCAGCGCTGGCACATCGCCGACAATACCGACCAGGACAAGGACGGCCGCCCGATCGCAAAGCCGATGCTGGCGGTAACCCGGCTGCCGCCGGGCGCGGTCTGTCACGTCGCCTATGTCGACGTAAAGGCCAATCCCAACGCCAACGAGCTCGCCCGTAAGGCCGCCGACGAATTCGCCCGCGATTTCAAATGCGGCAAGGACGAGGTGAAGGTGGTCGGCGCCAGCGGCCGCGCGGTGGAGCTGACGAGGCGCTAGATGCTCGGCTTGGCGTCGTTGCTTCGCCGCTACGACACCGGCGGCCGGGGACCCGGGCTTTTCAGCATCGCCTCGAACAACTGGTCCATCGTGGTGCCCTTTGGTAGCCGCTGCAGGATAGCGATCAAGCGGCCGTCGAGCAGCAGCATGGTAAAGCCATGGACCATCGACCAGGCGCGTGCGACGGCGCCGCCCTGCTCCAGCGACATGGCATCTGCCGCGATATGTTCGTGCCGGCTCGCGCCGACCCCGCGGGCAAGACCGGCGAACGCGGCATCGGAGGCCTCATGTAGCGAAGGCCGCGACATGTCGAGCCGCTCGGCGCGAAACATCAGCCCGTACATGCCCGGATGGGCTTGCGCAAAGGCGACATAGGCTCTTGCGGCGGCCAGCCCCTGCTCCTGCACGGTTCCGGAGGCTCTCCCGGCCAACATCGCGGCGCTGAAGTGGCGGTAGCCGATCGCGGCGAGTTCGCTGACAAGACCGGTGAGATCGCCGAAATGATGGGTCGGCGCTGCGTGCGACACACCCGCCTCACGCGCCACCGCGCGCAACGTGAGGCCCGGCAGCCCGTCGCGCTCGAGCACGCGCTCGGCGGCTTTCAGCAGCGCATCGTGCAAATCGCCGTGATGATACGGGGTCGCATCCGATGATCGGCTGCGCCGCTGTGCCACAGGCTTTTTTGCGGCGCTACTACGAGCCGTTGTCCGAATCGGACTCTTCGCTTTGTTTTCTTTCGCGTTTCTTGCCATGCGATTCTTATATGTCGCCATTTTGACACTGTAAAGATTTTACTTGACTATAACCGCCATGCGCTATAGTTGTATCTTTACGATGTAAAGATACGGGAGGAGTGACCGATGCTCGACAAGGTGACGACCGATACGGCCCGCCTCAACAATCTCGGCCCGATTCCAATGGAATGCGACGCGCCGTTCCTGAAGATCACGGGTGAACTGCCGCGCGAGCTCAACGGCACGCTCTATCGCAACGGCCCAAATCCGCAATTCGATGCACCGGGCGCGCACTGGTTCGTCGGCGATGGCATGCTGCACGCCTTTCACCTCGAAAACGGCCGCGCCAGCTATCGCAACCGCTGGGTCCGCACTCCCAAATGGCAGGCCGAGCACGATGCCGGCCGCGCGCTGTTCGGCGGTTTTGGCCGCAAACTGCCGGGTGCGCCCGCCGACGTCACCACTGATGGCGGCGTCGCCAACACCAATATCATCTCGCATGCTGGCCGCCTGCTGGCACTGGAGGAAGGCCACCTGCCGACCGAGATCGAGCCCGGCACGCTGAACCGCCGCGGCTATTGCGACTACAACGGCGCCATCCAGGGCCCCTTCACTGCCCATCCCAAGATCGATCCGGTCAGCGGCGAACTCGTGTTCTTCGGCTACAATGCGTCCGGCCCGCTGACGCCGGCACTTTCCTTCGGCTCGGTCTCCTCGTCCGGCACCGTGACGCGCTTTGACCGCTTTGAAGCGCCCTACGCCAGCATGGTGCATGACTTCATCGTCACCGAGAACCACCTGCTGTTTCCGATCCTGCCGATCACCGGCAGCATGGAGCGCGTGATGCGCGGCAAGGCTCCTTATGCCTGGGAGCCCGAAAAAGGCGCCTATGTCGGTGTCATGAAGCGCAACGGTTCGGCCAAGGACATCGTCTGGTTCCGCGCCGAGACCTGCTACGTCTTCCACATCATGAACGCCTGGGAGGAAACCGGCCGCATCGTCGCCGACGTCATGCAGTTCGAGGAAGCTCCGCTGTTCAACCATCCCGACGGCTCGCCGACCGACCCGCAAAAGTCGCGTGCCCGCTATTGCCGCTGGACCTTCGACCTCTCCGGCAATACCGATCGCTTTTCCCAAAAATATCTCGACGATCTCACCGGCGAATTCCCGCGCATCGACGATCGCCGCGCCGGGCTGACCTCGAACCATGGCTGGTACGCCTGCGCCAATCCTGACCTGCCGATGTTCGGCGCGCTGTCCGGAATCGTGCATGTCAACGGCAAGGGCAAGCGGCTCGGCAATTATCTGTTGCCGGCGGGCGATACGATTTCCGAACCGGTGTTCGTCGAACGCGGCGCGGATGCGGAGGAAGGCGACGGCTGGCTGCTCGCGGTGGTCTGGCGTGCGCGGGAAAACCGCAGCGATCTGTCCGTGTTCAATGCAAGGGATGTCGAAAGCGGCCCCGTGGCGCTGGTGCATCTCGGCCATCGCGTGCCCGACGGTTTCCATGGCAATTGGGTGGCAGCGCGCTAACATCCCCACTCCGTCATTCCGGGATGCGTCGTAAGGCGCAGGCCCGGAATCCATCACCACGATCGGGAGTATGGATTCCGGGCTCGCCCTGGGGGCGCCCCGGAATGACGGCGAATGTTTTGGGGAGCGCCGTCATGCAACCGCCTATCGTCACCGGCTTCTATCTCGCCATCCTCCTCCTGCTACACATCGCACTTGCCCTCCAGGTCTCGCGCCATCGGCGCGGCAACCGCGTGCTGTTCGGCGACGGCGATAACATCAGGCTGCGCAGCGCCATCCGCGCCCACGCCAATTTTGCCGAATATGTCCCGATCACGGCCCTGATGGTCGCCATCCTGGAAGTCGCGGGAATGCCGGCCACGCGGGTGCACTGGCTGATGGGCGTGCTGCTGCTGTCGCGGCTCATCCACCCCATCGGCATGTATGTCGGGCCGCGCTCCTGGCAGTTTCAGGTCTGCCGCGTCGGCGGAATCACCCTCACCTTGCTCGTCATGGTGAGTGCCGCGATTGCCGGCCTGGTGCGGTTCTGGCCTGGATAAATAGCTTTCAAGCCATTGTAATGTCGTTGAATTATCGTTTTCATTCACGTCATTTTGACAATGTAAAGATTTTGCTTGACGATTCCGGCGCCCCCGCCTAGGCTATCTTTACGATGTAAAGATCGACCGTGAGGCTGCTATGACGATCTTCCTGATCCTCGCTCCCTACGGCGCCTTTGCCGTCCTGATGATGCTGACCTCGGCAGCCGTCAGCCTGTTTGTGACCGCCGCGATCTGCCTTGCCACCATCGCCATCGACCATTTCGTGCGCGGCCGTTCGATCAAGATGCTCGCCGCAGGTTCGGTCGTGACGTTCGCGGCCATCGGCTGCTATGTGCTGCTGGTCGATGCCGGCATGAGCGTCTCGGCCGTCAAATTTGCGGTCGATGCCGGTGTCCTGCTGATCATCCTGGCGTCGATCGCCGCCCGCCGTCCCTTCACGCTGCAATACGCGCTGGAGGAAGTCGACGCGGAAACCGCCAAATTCCCCGGCTTCATCCGCGCCAACTACGTCATCACCTGGGTATGGGCCGCCTCGATGCTGGCGATGATGCTCGGCAATGTCACGCTGATCTATGTGCCGGGCCTGCCGATCTGGCTGTCGCTGCTGGTCGCCTTTGCAGCGCGCAACAGCGCCGTCTACTTTACGAAATGGTATCCCGAATATCGCAAGGCCAGGCACGGCACGCCTTCTGCCACCGCCCTGCCCGGCACGCACTGACCTCTACGAGACACATCAGGAAACACCGCGATGAAAGATGCATTCCGCCGGCTCGGCTCGGACTTCCTCTCCACCATCGTATTCCTGGTGATCTATCTCGTTACCGACAACGTCATCCTGGCGACATCCGTCGCCATTCTCGGCGCCATCGGTCAGGTGATCTATGTGCGCATCAAGGGGCAAGAACTCGGCTACATGACCTGGGCAAGCCTGGCGCTCGTCATCGTGCTCGGCGGCGCCACGCTGCTCACGCACGATCCGCGCTTCGTGCTGGCAAAGCCCGCGATCGGGCATGTTGCGATCGGGCTGATCATGCTCAAGCGCGGCTGGATGCTGCGCTACCTGCCGCCGATCGTGACCGAGACCATTCCGGAATATGTGACCTTCGCGGGCTATGCCTGGGCGGCACTGATGTTCGTGCTGGCCGCCGGCACCGTCGCAGTAGCCGCAACCGGCGACATGAAATTGTGGGCAATCTACGTGTCGGTCGTGCTGCTCGGCGCCAAGATTGCGGCCTTCGCCATCCAGTATGTGGCGTTCCGCCTGCTGGTCGGCAGCCGTCTGCGTGCCGCCCGCGCCTGACAATCCGGCGCGCTCATCGCGTGTCGAGCACGCGCGCCGCTGCGCCTTCTTTCTTGTTTTTCGCAGTGAGGTTGCCGAGACGCCACGCGGCGGGCGGCAATCCCACCGCGCGGCGGAACGCCCGGTTGAATGCCGCTTCGGATTCATAGCCGATCCGCCCCGCAATCTCGCCGATGCCCAGCGAGCTCTCGCGCAAGAGATCCCTGGCGAGATGCATGCGCCAACTTGCCAGATACTGGATCGGCGATTGGCCGACCAGTTCCAGAAAGCGTTTCGCAAGAGTCGCACGCGAGGCGCCGGCCTCCCTCGCGAGTTCATCGACAGTCCATGAACGATCGGGAAGCGCGTGAAGCAGGTTGAGCACGCGGCCGACCTGCGGATCGTGCAGACCCGCCAGCCACCCGTGGCCGCGCACGCTGTGCTGAAACAGCCATCGCAAGAGCTCGACAAAAAGCGATTCGGCAAGGCGCGCCAGCACCGCCCGATTGCCGGGCCCCGGCGTCGCCGTCTCGCCGATCAGGAAACGAACGGATGCCGACCACCATTCCAGTTCGCGCGGCTGCTCGATCGCGTACACCTTCACCCCGCCCTCATCATAGGCCTCCAGCACCAGCCTTCCGTCCCGCCGGCGAACGCACAGCACCGCCGGCAGCGAGCTGAGCAACGGATCGAACTGCTGGTCCGACTGTAGATAGCCGCAGATGAATCTGGAAACCTGGCCACCACCGCCATGTTTCAGGACGGTGATCTGCTCGGCGGAGGGTTTTGAATAGATTTGATGGATCGGAACCGGCGCGATCCTGGCTTCGCCCGCCATCACATGCTGGTCGCCGCGCGGGAAAACGATGACGTCGTCGGCTTCGATCAGAATGGCCGGCAGTTTTCCCGAGACGACCGTGCAGCGGCCCTCGATGCACACGTGGAAAGGGGTCACCGATCCCTCGGGCACCTTCAAGCGAGCCGCGGCCATCTGCGGCGGCGACGTCTCGAACGCCCAGGGCTCGCTGAATTCGCCTATGAAGTGAACGGCGCCCGACAGCCGCACGACCCGCAAGACTTCCGACAAAACGTCCATGAGCCCTCTGGGGACTGGTGCAGAGCCGGTTGCAAGCCTTCCGTATCGGCCCGCGAGCGTCAAGCGTTTCGGCAAAGCCTTTCAGAGCCGCGGTCATTGTCCCCCGGCGGCCTCCCGCGCAGGATATCCGAATTGGATTGGAGATACCAAATGACTGCATCCTTGAAAGATTTGATGGCGGCGGCCAACGCATCGGTACCGAAGATCGACAGGCAAGAGGCGGCCGCGATGATCGCCGGCGGCAACGTGCTGGTGATCGACGTGCGCGACGGTCTCGAAATTCAGACCACCGGAAAGATAAAAGGCGCGAAGCATATTGCGCGCGGCATGCTCGAATTCCGCGCCGATCCGGACTCGCCCTACTACGATCAGGCGTTCGACCGCGACAAGACGGTATTGCTGTATTGCGCGTCCGGCGGAAGGTCGGCGCTTGCCGGAAAGACGCTACAGGATCTCGGCTATAAGGACGTACGCAATCTCGGCGGCTTCAAGGAGTGGGCCGATGGCGGCGGCGCGGTCGAAAAGGCAGCCTAAAAACCGTCCATGGGACCTTCCGACATCAAGGTCGAACTCGACCGCTTGAGCAACGCCGTGCGCGCCAACCCTCACATGGCGCGCACGACCTTTGCGCCTGTTATCGCTACCGTAGACAACAGGCTGAGATGCCGGGTCACCGGCGCATCGGGTGAGCAAATCGAAACCGACATGCCGCGGGCCATGGGAGGTGAAAACGCCAACCCAAGCCCCGGCTGGTTCTTCCGGGCATCGCTCGCGGCCTGTTGCGCGACGATGATCACGGCGCAGGCTGCGCGGCTCGGAATCGTGCTGACGAAGCTCGAGGTCCGCGTCGGCGCAGATGGCGATACGCGCGGAATTCTCGGTCTTGATGATATTTCGGCAGGCTATTCGGCGCTCACAACGGACGTCGAAATCGGAGCCCAAGCCGCTGATCCCGAACAGCTTCGCGACCTGGTCCGGTGGGTGGAAGCGCATTCGCCGGTTGGGTGCACCGTTCGCGATTCTCCGCCGAACACCCTTCGCGTCGTGATCGCTGATGAGATAGCCGCGACATAGGCGCGTGCGTCGCGCTCCCTCGGCCAACCGCTTGGTTCAAGACAAACGGCCGCCCCCACAACAGAGGGTTAGGCAGCGGCCGCGAGATAGGTTATACCGCCCCGATGCTATACCGAATAACTTTGGGGAGACCAATATGGCGGTGGACGGCAACTGGAATATCGTGATGAGCACGCCGATGGGTGAGCGCAAGGCGACGCTGTCGCTCAAGAGCGCCGGCGGCACGCTGACCGGCACGCAAGGCGCCGACGGTAATTCCGGCGATATCTTCGACGGCACGGTGAGCGGCGATGACGTCGCCTGGAAGATCTCGATCACCAACCCGATGCCGCTGACCCTCGCCTTCACCGGAAAGGTCTCCGGCGACAACATGTCCGGCGAAATGGGCATTGGCCCGATGGGCAGTTTTCCGTTCACGGGAACGCGGGCGTAACGAAAATCCCGGTCTTCCGGCCGTTGTTGGCACTTGCCCGAGTTTCAATTTCAGATTGTACTCGGTCCGGCATCGAACGGCCGGAGGCAACATGTCGCGTAACTCTGCACATTTGATCCGTTCCCGACCGGCGGCGAATCTTGCCGCCGGTCTTCTGTTTCTGGGTCTCGTGTCGCCTGGCTTTACCCAGCCTGCCGAGAAAGTTGCGCGGGAGCCAATCCAGTGGACGTCGAAGGATTTCGAGAAAAACGAGACGGCGCGCACCAATCTGAGCGGCGCCGCATGCGTGCCGACCAAGCCAAAGTTCACGTCCTGCCTGATTGCCAACGATGAGAAGAAATACGCGCAATTCTTCAAGATCGACGGCGACCGGCTGAAACCGAAAGACCTCATTCGCCTGTCGGACGAAAAGAAGAATCCCGACGCCGAGGGCGTCGCTTACGCCGATGGATTTTTCTATGTCGTTGGATCGCACGGCCGCAGCCGGCACGGCGATTCCGAGAATGACTCAAGCTACGTTGTATTCCGTATCCCGGTCGATCCTGCGACCGGTTTTCCCGCATTCGAGCCCGATGAGGACAAGGTCGTCGGCGTGGAATCCTCAGCCCGGCTGCGCAAGGCCCTTCGCAAGGGTGAAGCCATCAAGGAGTTCTACGATGAGCCATTGGCGGAAGGCGGCATCAATATCGAGGGCATCGCGGTCAGAAACGGCCGCATGCACCTGGGATTGCGCGGCCCGTCCATCGACGGTTCGGCCTTCGTGCTCAGCGTCGACGCGAGCGCGGTCTTTGCCAAAGGCGGCGACCTCGACAGCAAGGTGACGCCGCTCGCGCTCGGGAAAAACGCCGGTATCCGCGACCTTGCCGCCGTGAGCGATGGCATCCTGATCCTGGCAGGTCCGACCCGCAACGAGATGGTCCCCTACTCGGTCTGGTTCTGGGATGGCAAGAGCGCGCAAGCCAAGCCATTACGGACGCTGGATCTCAGCGATGTCGACGCAGGGGCCAAGGCCGAAACCCTGCTGGTGCTCGAGGAGGATACCGCACAGGTCCGCGTGCTCGTGATGTTCGACGGTATCGAAAACGGCGGACCGATGTCCTTCAGGATTCCGCGCTGACTTGATCGGCCCGGCACCTACCGTGGCCGGCTCGGCACGATGGCGATCGGATTGAACGTATAGACCGCCTCGCCATTCTGGTTATAGGCGGTCCATTTCACACGCGCGACGCCGTGCGGCTTCGAACGCGAGGGCACCAGTTCGACCACCTCG
The DNA here is from genome assembly GCF_018129385.1 of Bradyrhizobium lablabi. Lineage (GTDB taxonomy): Bacteria > Pseudomonadota > Alphaproteobacteria > Rhizobiales > Xanthobacteraceae > Bradyrhizobium > Bradyrhizobium lablabi_C. Next base: position 82,586 of record NZ_JAFCLN010000013.1, on the reverse strand, counting down.
CCTTCGAGATGAATGGTATCGCCGGGCCGCACCGGCTTCAGCCAGCGCAGATCATCGACACCGGCACCGAACAGCGGATGCGGTCCGAACGGGCGAGCCTCCGCCGCGAGCCGCATGGAAATGGCCGCCGTGTGCCAACCGGAAGCGGCAAGCCCGCCAAGGATCGTCTTCTTGGCGGCCTCCTCGTCGAGGTGAAACGGCTGCGGATCGTATTCCCTGGCGAAGCGGATGATGTCTTCCTTTGACACCGTCACAGCCTCACTCTTGAAGCGCATCCCGACCTTCAGGTCATCGAACCATTCGATCATGTTTTACCGGCGAAAATTTGCAAGGCTGAAATCAGAACCAGATTTGCATCGGCAGGCCGCATTCGTCAAACGGCGGCTTTCCTTCAGGCAGACATCCAGCCGGATTCCGGATAGCGATGGCGACGGCGCAAGCGTCGAGCACGTCGTCCCGCTTGGCGCCGTGGCCGATCCTCGCGGTGTCCAGCCATTTGTCGATATTCGCAACACCTTGCCGCTTCAGCAAACCGCGACGAACCATGTCCCCTTCCTCCGTTTTCTTGGATGGCAGAGGCTTGTTGCCGTTCAAACGCAGGAATACCAGTTCGGGATGAACCTCGCATATGTTGCGTGAGGCATTGGTACGCACGAATGCGTCGACCTCAGATATCTTCGCACCGAGGTGCCAGAGCTGCCGCGACACCCGCTTCTGCCCTCGGCGCAGCGCTTCCTCGTTGGCGTCAGCAGGATCGATGAAGTCTCGCCACAGCCAGCGCCGCGCGCCCGTGAACACGCGCGATGCGTGTGGCCGCAGCATGATCCGCGCCAGCAAATCGCAACTGCGCTCGCCCTCATCGGGCATTCCAATCGGGATGTCGATCCCGGCCTTGTCGAACGGTCGCGACAGCGCGTCGGCGATGTCGCGATGAAAGGACAACTCCTGCCGCGTGCCATCGAGCAGAACGGCGACCCAGCCTTCCCTGTATCCGTCGAGGCCGAGAGCGATCAACCCAGGTTCAATTCCTTGAAGAAGTCGTTGCCCTTATCATCGATGATGATGAAGGCCGGAAAATCCACCACCTCGATACGCCAGATCGCTTCCATGCCGAGCTCGGGATATTCGACAACTTCGACCTTCTTGATGCAGTGCTCGGCAAGGTTCGCCGCCGCGCCGCCGATCGAGCCGAGATAGAAGCCGCCGTGCTTCTTGCAGGCTTCGCGCACCGCGACCGCGCGGTTGCCTTTCGCCACCATCACCATCGAGCCACCGGCCGCCTGGAACTGGTCGACGAAGGAGTCCATCCGTCCCGCCGTGGTCGGGCCGAACGCGCCGGAAGCATAACCGTCGGGCGTCTTGGCGGGGCCGGCGTAATAGACCGGATGGTTCTTGAAGTAATCCGGCAGCGGCTCGCCCTTCTCGAGCCGCTCGCGCAGCTTGGCATGCGCGGAATCGCGCGCGACGATCATGGTGCCGGTCATCGAGACCCGCGTCTTGATCGGATAGTTCGAGAGCGTCGCCAAAATTTCCTTCATCGGCTTGTTGAGGTCAATCTTGACCACTTCACCACCGAGCGACTGCTCCACCGCCGGCAGATACTGCGCGGGGTTGTGCTCCAGCTCTTCGAGATAGACGCCGTCTTTGGTGATCTTGCCGAGCACCTGGCGGTCCGCCGAGCAGGACACGCCGAGCCCGATCGGCAGCGAGGCGCCATGGCGCGGCATCCGGATCACGCGCACGTCGTGGCAGAAATACTTTCCGCCGAACTGCGCGCCGACGCCGAGCGACTGGGTCATCTTCAGAATTTCCTGCTCCATCTCGACATCGCGGAAGGCATTGCCGTCGGCCGAGCCATGGGTCGGCAGTGCGTCGAGATAACGGGCGGAGGCCAGCTTCACCGTCTTCATGCAGAGCTCGGCCGAGGTGCCGCCGATCACGATCGCGAGGTGATAAGGCGGACAGGCCGCGGTGCCGAGGGTCAGCACCTTCTCCTTCAGGAACGCCAGCAGGCGATCTTTTGTCAGCACCGAAGGCGTCGCCTGGAACAGAAAACTCTTGTTGGCGGAGCCGCCGCCCTTGGCCATGAACATGAACTTGTAGGCGTCATCGCCCTCAGCATAGATCTCGCACTGTGCCGGCATGTTGTTGGCGGTGTTCTTCTCCTCGTACATCGACAGCGGCGCCACCTGCGAATAGCGCAGATTGCGGCGCAGATACGCATCGCGCGCGCCTTCGGAGAGCGCTGCCTCGTCGTCGCCGTCGGTGATGACGTTGCAGCCCTTCTTGCCCATGATGATCGCGGTGCCGGTGTCCTGGCACATCGGCAGGACGCCGCCGGCCGCGATGTTGGCGTTCTTCAGGAAATCGAAGGCGACGAACTTGTCGTTGTCGGACGCTTCCTTGTCATCGAGGATGTTGCGGAGCTGCTTCAGGTGCCCCGGCCGCAGGTAGTGATTGATGTCGCCGAACGCCGCCTCGCTCAGCGCCCGCAGCGCCTCACGCGACACCACCAGCATGTCCTTGCCCAGCACCTTCTCGACCCGCACGCCCTCGGTCGTGATCTTCTTGTAGGGCGTGGTGTCGGCCCCCAGCGGGAATAGCGGCGTGTGCTTGTAGGGCGGAACGGGCTTTTGCTGGTCGGGAAAGGCGGTCGGGGCGTTCATGGCGAAATCTCAGGGTTTTTAGGCCGGGCAGCCCCGGCAGATTGAACCGTTCTAAGCACTTTTCTGACAAAGGGAAGGTTCGGAAATGGCCGGGCCATACGGCATTTGAGCCATGAACACCGCTATTTCCGTCCCGGCCGGCGCTGTCCCCGCCCCCCGCCATATTGGCCTGCGCATCCTGCTTGGCGTCGCCGCGCTGCTGGAGGCGTACAATGGCCTGTCGGTCGTAACGGACCTGTTGATACCCGGCCATAAGGCGTCCGGCCTCGACGGCGCGATCGCCCGGGCGCATCTGGCCGTCCATCCGGTGCTGGCGCTGGCGGCGCTGCTGTTCGTCCTCATCGGCCGCCTGCGCGATGCGACCATCGTGCTCGGCGCGCTCGCCCTTGTCGCCTGGCTCAACGAGATGCCGTCGGTGGTGCAGCACGGCTTCGACTTCGGCAGCAGCTACACGGCATTGCAAACCACCGCGCAGATCATCGCCTTCCCGCTGATAGCCGCCTGCGGCATCGCTTACGCAGCGCGCAACCAGCGGCCGGCGATATCAGCCGCGCTGGTCAGTACGCCCACCCTGTTCATGGTCTTGTTCCACGCCGTGAGCATCGTGGTGTTCGCCATCGGCGTGATGATGTACGGGTTCTGATTGACTTTCGGCCGCGGCTCTTGCACGAACCCGCCGCGCACGCTTCAATGGGTTTTTAGGGGCATTTGCACATGACATCACGACGACCGTTTCGCCGATCGGCCCTGCTCGCCGCAGCGCTGGCCCTTTCCGCCGCATTTGCCGCCTCGCCCGCCCACGCCGACCGCTGCGACGACAGCGCCAAAGAGCTCGCCAACAACATCGACAAGCTGAAGGTCAACTTCAAGGCCGGCAATTTCGTCTACATGACCCACCCGCTCGCCAGAGAATTGTCGGTGGGCTGCAAGGGCGACAAATATTCCATCGAGCTCTATGCCAAGGGCGCCCGCAAGCCCTCGCCGGAATTCATCTCGCTGGTCGGCGCGATGGCCGCCATCGTCTTCACCATCACCAAGGACGACAGCACTACCGGCGCCTCGCGCTGTCTCAAGCGCATGGGCCTCCTGCGCGGCGACAAGGTTGTGATGCGCTATCGCCGGCTCAGCCTGGAATGCACGCGCACCAAGACGGAAGCCGCGATCTCCATCACGCGCGGCAAGGACGAATAGCGCGGCATCACCTCTTTGCGCATGTTCCACCCCGCGGGCTATGCTGACTATGCCGCGCGCGTGCGCTATCGTCTCGTGCCCGGAGTGTGGTGAAGGAGGAGCGATGCCCGACAGCAAAACCATGACCGGCGGCTGCCATTGCGGCCAGGTGCGCTTCGAATGCACCACGGATTTCGCCATGGTCACCGCCTGCAACTGTTCGATCTGCACCAAGAAGGGCCTGCACTTTACGTTCCTGCCGCCGACCAGCTTTCGGCTGTGCGCGGGCGAGGACAATCTGAGGGAATATCTGTTCAACAAGCACGCGATCAAGCATCAGCTCTGCATCGATTGCGGCGTCGACGTGTTTGCGCGCGGCAAGAAGCCTGACGGCAGCGACGTGGTGGCGCTGAACGTAAGCTGCATCGACGGCATCGAATTGTCGAAGCTGACGATGACGCCGATCGACGGCAGGAGCATGTGAGCGCCGTCAAGCATCCAGTTCCTTGTAGCAGCGGAAGATGCCCTGCTCGTTGAAGGGAATGCGGCGCTCGCTCGCCAGATACGCCTTGATGTTCGGCCGCTCGGCGACGCGGTCGCGCAATTCGACCAGGCGGGGTATGTCCTCCTCGAACGCCGCCATCCGCTTCGGGAAGGCGTAACGCAAGCCTTCGACGATCTGGAACAGGGAGAGATCGACATACGTCACGCGGCGTCCGGTGACGTAAGCGCCGCCATTGCCCTTCACGAGATCCTCGAAATAGCCGAGATATTTCGGCACGCGCTCCTTCCAGAATTCCTCCGTGCGCTTCTTGGCGGGTGGGCGCTGGTCCTCGTAATAGAGCGACACGCCGATCGGGTGATGGGTGTCGTGGACCTCGACCACGAAATCGGCGATGGTGAGCTGCAATCCGTGCACCGATAGCCGTCCGGGCTCGGCCTTCGGCGCGAGCCCGTGGCGCGAGCCGAGATAGAGCAGAATGTTGGCGGTCTGGCCGATCACCAGCTTGCCGGCTTTCAGGAACGGCGGGGCGAAGGGCGGCGTGCCCTTGCCCGCGTCCATCATCCGCGTCATGTCAGACATGCCGTTGCCTTGGCGCGCGACGTCGTCATAGCCTGCGCCGGCATCCTCCAGCGCGAGACGGACATATTCGCCGCGGCCCTGGATCATCGGCCAGTAATAGAGCTGATAGCGCATTGGCGTTCCCTTTACAGGCAGAGGATGCAGCCTGCCTCGAAGCTACATCCCCTCCCGTCAATGCGCCAACACGCCGTCAGTTCGAGGCGCCTTCAGTTGGCTGCGAAGCAGTAGAACAGCCCATCGCCGCCGGTGCTCTTGAGGTCCGCCTGCGAGCAGCCGCCATCGGGGCCGCGCGAGGGATGCGAGGTGTTCCAGGATTTCGAGGCGTCGTCGTCGCGCAGGCCGATGCGGTCGGAATGGCCGACCATGGCGGCGCCTTGCGTGCTGCTCGTCCAGTTCTTGCAGGTGCGGTCCTCGCTGCCTGCGAACGCGGTGCCGTCGGCCTGCGATCCCGTCAGCACGTCGTGGCGGTTCGGCGTATCGCCGCGGCCGTTGATGACCTCGCCCTTTTCGCTGAGCGCGGTCTGCTTGGTGAGGTTGTTGCCTGCGCTATGGAGGTCGGCGACGTCCTTGGCGACGACGACGCCCTTGGCGTTCTGCCACGGGCCCCTGCCGATGCGGTCCTTGGCGTTGACGGCGGGCGCCCCACCGTCGACGGCCTGGGTCGAGAGATAAGCGCGCCAGGTTTTTGGCGCGCCGAAGCCGGCGGCCTGCGCCAGCGTCTGGCAGTGATTGTCGGCGCCAGCAAGGCCGCCGAGATTGCCGCCATTGCCGACGCCGTTGCTGGTCAGGAAGAACGTGGTGCCCGCGGTTTGCGCCGTTGCAGGCACGGCCGACATCGCTGCGATGAGGAAGCAGAACGGCGAGACGAGTTTGACGAGCGCACGCATGACGAAGCCTCCCGATTGTTCTTGTTGCGACGTGGTATCAACCCGCTGCGAGGGCCGATATTCCGGCTTCGCGACCGCGAAAATGACGGCAAAGAAAAGGCGCCGCGGAGCTGACCGCGGCGCCTGTTTTGTTCTCGCGTTTCTTGTCTCTCGCGTTCCGATCAGCTGGTCTGCTGGATCGCCGAGAGTTCCCAATCCGTGCCGCGGCGGCGCGCGAAGGTCCACACTTCGGTGGCTTCGATCGGCTGCTCGCTGCCGGCAACCAGCCGGCCGGTGGTGCGCTCCAGCGTCTTGTCGACCAGCGAGAAGCGCATCGCCACGCTCGCATAGTCGGTCTCGCCCTCGCGCCAGGCTTCGGCGAGATCGCCCTGTAGCAGCTTGACGCCCGAGATCTTGTTGACGTCGTTGCGGGCCTTGTTCTCCGCCAGATCCTTGGCGAAGTACGAAGCCATTTCCGGCGTGGCGAGGCGTTCCAGCGTGGCCACGTCCTCGTTCGACCACGCGGTCTGGATTTCGCCGAGCAGGCGCTCGAAGGCTTCATAGTCCGCCGGGACGATCTCCAGCGGGGCGCTGCTCGAGCCGAAGCCAAAGCCGCCCATTCCGCTGCGCATGTTCGCCTGGGGCTGCGGTTCCGGGCCCGCGGCCGGACCCGACGCGTAGGCGGTGGCCGGCGTGTGGCGGCGCTGCCACCACAACATCGCCAGCCGCACGACCAGGATGATCAGGCCGATCTGCAGGATGAGGCCGATGATCGAGGCAATGCCGCCGAGGCCCGAGAACAGGCCGCCGCCGAACAGCATGCCGAGCAGGCCTGCGCCGAGGAAGCCGGCGGCGAGGCCGCCGAGCATTCCCATGCCCGGCCGGTTGAAGAAGCCGCCCTTGTTGGCCGCGGCAGCCGGCGCGCCCATTCCGGGGGTCTGCTGGGTCATGGTGCGGTTCATCGGCTGCGCGGTGCCGGGCGCCGTTGTCGTGGACGGGGGCGCCGAGAAGGTGCGCGAGCCGCGGGAACCCATGCTGCCGCCGCCGCCCGGACGGGCGTCCGCCGAAGCGATGGCGATCACAAGGGGCACTGCCAACGAAAGAACAACGGCGATCGCCTTGACGAAGCCGCGTGTGCGCTGGGTGAATCTCATGGTTGTTTCCTCAATCCCCGGCATGGGGAAAGCGCACTTAAGATGGGCAGTGTTGCCTAAAAGTGAAGCCATTAAAGGGGATTGGCGCTGCGGCCCTCAGTCGCGGGGATGTGACAATCCGGCAAGTTGCGGCCACAAAACGTTAACTTTGGGTGATGGGTTGCGTTGCGGAATCGAATGCGGCCCAGTGAGCACATCCCTCTCCTCCCGTCGCCCCTGCGAAAGCAGGGGCCCATAACCACAGGGCGGAGGTGTTGAAACAAAGCCTTCGACCAGCGTGCCAAAACCATATCCGCCGCGGTGTATGGGTCCCTGCTTTCGCAGGGACGACGAAGATCGTTCTCGCGACATCATCTGCCCGAGCTTTTCAAAATTCATCGCGCCTCTAAGGGTAGAGGGCGCAGGGAATGCCGGGTGCGCGCTGCACCCGAGGTCTCGTGTGCGCTGCTTGCGCATCAAAAAACTGCACACGAGCATACAGGTGAGCGGAGAACACTCCGACATCCCCTGCGCAATGGTTTTACGGCTTATATCGCGCTCTCCCTGGTGAGCGGGCTTGTTGTCACCATCGCCGGCAGCAGATGCCACCGACTTGACGCCAGCGTCGCGGCGCCAGGACCACACGACTTCGCCGTACGCCCTTGCTCGATCGTCAGCCGAACAAACGCGTCCACCGCATCCCATCCCAACGTTTGGTGGCGATGGCCAACGCCCCTCCTCGGGAATGAGGTGGCTCTGTTATAATTCTGATTTGCCGAAATTGACAAGAGGAATATTTTTATTTCGGGGCTTGACATCGATTCTGAAAATCGGAAGTCGATTTGCCCGTTGGCCAGGTCGCGGCCGCCAACCGCGGCAGGCCATTCCTTTCGGAATGACCGACGATAGCTGATTGCGCTATTGCAAGGGCGGATTAGCGTTAGGGTAATCCGCCACTATGTATCGACCAGCGGAACAAAAGGCGGTTTATCTTCGCATCAACTACCTTTCGCGTGGCGGCAGCCAGACCACCTCGGCGAGCGGTTCTCAATCGTAGAAGAACCAGGCCCGCCGCAGGATCGCGGACGGGGTGCGACGGCACCGCGGTTCGTCTGTCAGCCCCCGGGGCTGTCCTTCATGATGTAGCCCATCAGGTCGTCCACGTTGTGCTCCAAATCCCGGATGATCTCCTTGACGACGTCTCCGATCGAGATCACGCCCACGACCTTGCCCGCGTCCAGCACTGGCAGATGGCGAAAACTGCGCTTAGCCATCATTGCCATGCAGCCGTCCAGCCGATCGTCCGGCTTGACCGTCACCGGGTTGCCCGTCATCACTTGGCCCACCGGCGTCTGCTTCGCATCGAGCCCAGGCAGTAGCACTTTGATAGCGCAGTCACCCTGGGTCACGATACCGACCAGCACGTCGTCGTCGATGACCAGCACCGAGCGGACCCGGTTGTCGCGCATCTGGTGCAAGGCTTCGACGACCATGTCGCCGGAACGAACATGGATCAGGGCGCCACTCTTCTGGGCCAGAGCGCTTTTGACTGTGCTCATCGATCTCTTCTCGTCAGCCCTGTCCTGCCCCGCCTTGATCGTCCGCATTGAAGGTTAGTCAAAATATCTTGCCTTGTCAGCACCGCGCCGACGTCGCCGGCGAAGCCTGCCACCGATCCCGACAGCGGGGATCTTCACCGCCTCGATGGCGTAGCCCTGCGCAGCAACTTCACCACTTCCGGCTCGAAGCCGCGGCCCTTCCGTTTCGATGGATGTGGCCCGTCTGTCGGCTTTGGGTCATAAGCGAAAGTCTCGCCGCTCAAACGGCACGTCCGCTTTAGCCCGCAAGAGCGGACATCGTCTGGACTCTCCGGCATGTCCGGTAGGGGCCGCTTTCTGCCATGAGCAGGTACAGCAAGGAGAAAGGCTACTCAATCAACTCGTCAGCGCTGGCAAGCGCCCTGGCGGTCTTGAGGTTGATCACCAGCTCGTACCTGGTCGGTGCCTGTACGGGCAGGTCGGCTGGCTTCTCGCCCTTGTGCTCCCGCCATCGCTGGCCAAGCCACCGCGCCGCCGAACAACGTAAAAAAATCGCGGCGCCTCAATGTGTCCACCCGCGAGCCTCAGGGAGACGCTTTGGCTCCAACTCAGGTTAACACGCTTTGAGAGGCTGATGGTGACCTCATACAGCTCGTTTCTGACGGTGGCCGATATCGGCTTGGGTCATTAGGCGACGTCGCGGCATCCCAACCCTATGTCCGTCTTGCCCCCGATAGCGGACATGCAACGCCCTAGCGCGGCCACTGGTGCGATGAAATTGGCGGGCGGCATCGGATAGTCCGGCGGCGACCCGGCCCGCGCGGCGGCGGGGCTTGGCCTGCTAACGCCCGCTGTTGCCGAACAATGCAGAGCTGAGGTCTCAAAGCTCCTAGGTTCAAACACAAAAATTGTCGGACCGTTCGAAATGTCGACCTATGCAGCAATCAGGCATGCTGACTACAAGCCCTTCACAATGCTCCCTGACCACTCTGCAGATAACACTGTTGCCATCATGGCGCCCGTCGACACTACTGGCGGCGGATTTCTCGGTGCCACGCTCAGGCAAATGTACGGGTGTACATACCGTCTTCAGGAAGATCGCCTGGTGTTCGAAAAAGCAAAAATGATGGGCGGGCGCATTGACGTTACGGTGCGTAAACCCGACGAACAAGAAAAGACGCGGCTCCCGGAGGCACGATGAAGGGCAACGATTTGCGCCAGGGGCTTTGCTCTTCCGGCTCGGGTGGCCAATCGATTTTGTTGCCCATGAAGCCATGCTCGAGACAGGCGCGCGGCGCAGCTCAAGCGAACTTGCGCAAATCCCGCTCGTTCGTTCGAATCTTTGGCTAAGAGGATGGTCGGGTGCAGCCAGGTCCATGGGGCCCCCAGTCTGGCCGGGGCCAGGTCACAGACTGGGGGTCGTCCCCGGCGCGCGGTCTTGAGCCACACTGCGCTTGAGCGAACGGGGCTCGCCAGTCCGCTGAATGGCTAAACGTGTACATCGGCGCCAAGTTCCACTACGGAACACAGTAGTTCTACGGAGTGTTCTGTCAGCGGAACACCGTGTTCTTTTCGAGCGGTAAGCTGTAGGCTCCCCAGGCCGGGGCCGTATTTCATTCCGAATTTGCCGGCGGGGCCGCAGCAATGCGGCCCTTTTTCATGGTTCGCCAGCCTATCTTCCTACCATGTTACGTAAACATTTCGAATTGCCGCCCGAGTTGGCCCAAGCCTTCCTCCGCGACATGCGGGCATTCTTCAAAGCAAAAGACTAGCTCGCGGGGGACGAGATCGCCGCGGGAACGAGAAGCTTCGCCTGACCGACGTAAAGGAGATGTTTCACGCCATGAAGGATCAGCTCTGATGGATGCGTCGGGTCGCTGGGGCTGGGGCGCGCAAGCCGGTAACAAGCCACGAGACGATCCCGGCTGAAATCCACATGCGGTGATAACCCTGCCCGACGTGGAGCGGCATGATCGAGAGCGAGTGAACGAGGCCGTGCGTCGCTATGATGGTTCTTTTCAAAAAGTAATCGCCGTCCACTCATCTCGCTCGGGCCACCGCCAGCGGGCGAAACTCCGCACCGGCCCCGTCCATTTCGTCGAACCGCTCGTCGAGCAACACGGACGAACCGCGCGGGCCGGTAGGCTGTTCGCGTTCGCGCCTTCCCGAAAGCGCAGCGGCCAATGGAGTCCTTTTTTGTGAGAACAGCGTAAGCCCCGCGTCACGCAGTGGTCACGTGCGGTACCGAAACGCCACACGCGCCTGCAATTCAACTGCCCACCAAAGTTGTAATAGAGGAATCCTCACCGACTCTGCTAGATTCCAAGTAGTTGGAACTTGCGGGGAACTCAGGTGCCATACTTCAATTTTGATCTCGTCGTTGGCGCGCAGTTCAAAAGCCAGGGCGGCATGATCCTAGAAAACACAGATAGCGCTATCGACAAAGCTGACAGCCTCGCGAGCGAGCTTCGTATCGTTCGTCCAGAATTGTGCTCCAAAGGATGTGCTGTGCGCGTTACCGATGGTGACAGCAACGAACTCTACCGAACTCCCGTCCTGCTTGTAGGCCGCGGGTGAACCTCCGTCGTTCACTCCGAGCGCACGACGCTCAATTGCTCTGATATGCGGCGACCGCGTTTCCTCGGGAAGCGGACACCTGTGAACGCGACACCGTGCCTTCAGTCGGGCAATATCACCAAGCACCAGGCGCCGTAGCCTGGCTTCATCGATGTGTTCGAGGCGCGTCTTGCAGCGGCTGATATCTTCTCGGTTTGTTCGATGAAGGTCAGATGGTCAGCCAGCTCTGCCAGCCGCGGATCAGGCGCGATCCTGTCGGGATCGAGTGCTGCGGTGCAGGCTGCGATCAACACTGCATAAGGTGCCCGCTCATCAGGTTCCCCGGTCTTTCATGCCAAGCTCTGCCCTGACCATGTCGAGCATGCGTCGAAGCAAATCAGTAATTTCATGCGTTTTGCGCTCCGGAAACAACGAGAAAGCCGTTCGGAGTATCGTGCTGAAGGGTTCATCTTCGATAATTCCTTCCTCTTCGACCGTCTTTCGATAACGCTGCCAAATCTCTGGAGATCGACGTTTCAACACGTCCATTAGCTTGCTAGCGTCTGCGGTAAGCGTAAGACGATAAGCTTTCCTCTCGGCGAGACGCCGTTGCTTGATTTCCTTTTCATCTGTCATTTGAGCGGACCAATCTGCCCCCGCATCTCCGCGTCGCCCCTAAAAGGCGCGACAATTCGCATATTCGTCCCGCTCTTCCATTCCACCGCCGTCAGTCTGACGTCACCCGCATCGATGCGCTTGGCCACGATCTCATCCACCAACCCGTAGGGCGGGTTAGCGAAGCGTAACCCGCCGAACCGTCGAAACAAAGATGGCGGATTACGCCTTCGGCTAATCCGCGCGCTACGGGCTATCGGTTAATGAGTTTGCCGGTTATCGTATACGTGACATGAATGTTACGGATGTCGTTGCCGCGTCGAACATATGAGATCGATACGATCCAGTCCGCTCTTTCGTAGCGCGCTCCGATCAGGTCTGCGCTACGCAACACTCGATAGCGTGCGATCTCGCAGTGGCGAGTTTCACTGGTTGAAGCGCGGCAAGAGGCGCCCGCTTCCAACAAGGCCGCTTCAACGGCAGCAGCACCTCCCTGCCTTGTACGCTCAACCAAGTGAGCACGTATCCCAACGGATAGGGGTGAAGATTCGCCGGGAGGGAGAGTTTTTGGATTGTATCCCTCCCTCAGAATGACGTCGTCGATTACAGTTGAACCAATGTTTGATTCGACTTCGATCATGCCCATGGCCAGCGAAGCGCTCACGGTTGCGACGCTTAGAATCGCGCTGACCCATAACGCCTTGCCAATAGTGGTTCTCACCGAAGAGGCAAAACGAGCAAGGATTGCGGTAGAAGTCAAAAAATTTCGCAACGCTGGCTTGGTGATCCGATCTTCGGCGCGACTGAGATGCGGCCGACTATTACAGTTCAACGATCTGCCCCCGCATCTCCGCCTCGCCGCCAAACGGTGCCACCACATCCACGATTCGCATATTCGCCCCGCTCTTCCATTCCACCGCGGTCAGCCTGATATCGCCCGCATCGATGCGCTTCGCCACGATGTCATCCACCAGCACGATTGTAGGGCGGGTTAGGCGAAGCCGTAACCCGCCGAATGCTCGGGCGAGCAAAGGTGGCGGATTACGCCTTCGGCTAATCCGCCCTACAGGCCTGAATGCCATTCATGTCGGGCTGAATTTGCGGCACCGGCGAAAATTCCGCCGTGATGCTGCGCCGCCTGCAATCGCCCCTTGTGGAGGCGAGCCTAGACAAACGCGTGATGGCCGCGCAAGTGAAAAGTTGATGACGTGGGCAATAGCATCTCTAGGGTGAGCAGCTTCGGTCGCTCGTTAGAGCGGCCTGTCCCCGCCGGGGAGAGGTGATTTCCCGATGCCGCTCCAGTGTGGTCCCGCCTGCCGCTACGGCTCCAGAATGCTCAGCGCGATCTCGCCGGCGGATGGATGATCCGGGCGGCTGGCCTGTAGCAGCACGCGCTCCAGCGTGTGAGCGCTCAGCTCGCACATCACCTGGGTGGCGACGTCGCCGCGGCGGAGGCTTTCCCTGGCGAGATATTCGAACTGGGCGCGGGCGTGGCGCAGCGTGGCGGTCGGCACGACGGCGCTGTCCTCATCCGGCACGGGATGACCGGCGGCGATGGAATGCGATGGCGCGGCGCGATCGGGGGCGGCTGCCGACGTTTGCAGATCGCCGAGGCGATCGAGTGCGGAGCGAAGCTCGACCCTTTGGGCTTCCAGCGTGGCAATCCTCGCCTTCATCCATTCGCTGTCGCGCTCGGCATCGCTGCGCAGGACCGAGATCAGGGCTTCGCCTGAAGCGATGCGCGACTGCAATTCCTCACGCTCGCTTTCGAAGGCGAGCCGAAGCTCGGCCAGCTCCACCTCGCGCGCCTGCAATTGTTGCTCCGATTGCTCGCGTTCGGTTTGCGACGCCTCGTGGAGCCGGCCGAACTCTTCGTCGCGCACGGCCATGACAGCCTTGAGCGCGGCGCGTTCGTCCTCGAAGGCGCTGCGAACCTCGGCGACCGACTGTTCATGCGCCTGCGAGGCGGCGGCAAGCTGCTCGCGCTCGCTGGCAAGCGCTTCGTTGAGCTCGGCCAGTTCGGCCTCGCGCGCCTGCACCGCCGTCGAGAGAGTCTCGCGCTCCTCGAGCAGCGTCCGCGCAAGCTCGAGATGGCCGTCGATATCGCCCTGGAGCGCATCGCACTCGGCCTCCAGCCGGTCGTTGTCGCGGGCGAGGTTTTCGCATTTCTGGCGCCAGAGCTGCTCCTCGCCGTTTGAGGCCGAGATGCGGCCCGACAGGGTTTCGAGCATGGCGGCGGCATTGAGCAGCCAGGCCGAGTTCTGGCCGTTCGACATCAGGTCGGCGAAGCGGCGCAGGAAACGCACCGTATCCGTCACGTTCGGCGTCTCGGGGGCCATGGCAGGGTCTGTCATGCAGCTTGCTTTCGGGATACCGGCGGGCAGACCTAGCACCGCCCCATTCCATGGCAAGCTACAATTCGCCGGCGCGGCGAATTTATGGTCGTAATCTCGTTTGTCCGGTGACAGTTCGTAGGGTGGGTTAGGCGAAGCCGTAACCCACCGACTTGTCGTGCGGCAAAGATGGCGGATTACGCTTCGCTAATCCGCCCTACGTCGCCGTCATCGTTTCCTTCACCTTCGCGACCAGCGCGGCAAGGGCAAAAGGTTTTGGCAGGAAGGCAAATTGCTGGTTTTCCGGCAGACTCTTCTCGAAGGCGTCCTCCGCATAGCCGGAGACGAAGATGATCTTGAGGTTCGGATTGCGGCCGCGCATTTCCTTCAGCATGGTCGGGCCGTCCATCTCCGGCATCACGACGTCGGAGACGACGAGATCGACCGCGCCGTTCTTCTCTTCCATTACCTCCAGCGCCTCCATGCCGTTCGCGGCCTCGATCACGCTGTAGCCGCGTGAACGCAAGCCGCGCGCGTTCAGCGAACGCAGACCGTCCTCGTCCTCGACCAGCAGGATGGTACCCTGCCCGGTCAGGTCGGCCTGCGGCTTTGCCTCGACGGCCGTGTCCTTTGCCGCCGTGCCATTGGTCGCCTGTGGCTCCGGCTGCGCCTCCAGCTCGGGGCGATGGCGCGGCAGGAAGATGCGGAAGGTCGTGCCCTTGCCAGGCTCGGAGTCCACATAGACGAAGCCGCCGGTCTGCTTGACGATGCCGTAGACCGTGGACAGGCCGAGGCCGGTGCCCTTGCCGACTTCCTTGGTCGAGAAGAACGGCTCAAAGATCTTGTCGACGATCTCGGCGGGAATGCCGGTACCGGTGTCGGCGACATCGATGCGAACGTAATCGGCGGCCGGCAGACCCTTGTAGGATGCGAGTGCCGCCTCGTCCGCGGTCACGTTCGCAGTCTTCACCGCCAGCGTGCCGCCGTCCGGCATCGCATCGCGCGCGTTGACGGCGAGGTTGACGATCACCTGCTCGAATTGCGAGACGTCGACCTTGACCGGCCAGAGGTCGCGGCCGTGCACGAGGTCGAGCTTCACCTTCTCGCCGATCAGCCGGCGCAGCAGCATGGTGAGGTCGCTTAGCGCATCGCCGAGGTCGAGCACCTGCGGCCGCAGCGTCTGGCGGCGCGAGAAGGCGAGCAGTTGCCGCACCAGCGTGGCGGCGCGCGTGGCGTTCTGCTTGATCTGCATGATGTCCTGGAACGACGGGTCGGTCGGCTTGTGCGCGTTCAGCAGGAAGTCATTGGCCATCATGATGGCCGAGAGCACGTTGTTGAAGTCGTGGGCGATGCCGCCGGCGAGCTGGCCGACCATGTCCATCTTCTGCGACTGGTTGATCTGGTTCTCCAGCGCCCGCCGCTCGGTGGTCTCCAGCGTGTAGACGATGGCAGCTTCGGTATCGCGCTCGCCCTCCTCCACCGCGGTGACGAAGAATTGCCCCCAGCGTTCCCGCGGCGCATCCAGCATCGCCTCGACCGGCGGGATGTCGCCCTGCCCTTCGGCGGCCTGGTTGATCGCCGAGATCAACAGGCCCCGGTCGCGCGCGTTGACGGCGCGGAAGATCGATTTGGCGGCGCCGCCGTCGCCGCCGAGGCCCTGCGCCAGTTTGGCAAAGCGCGCATTTGATCGCACCACCGTGCCGCCGCGGTCGACGGTGGCGATCGCCATCGGCGTATGGTCGAAGAAGCGCATGAAGCGCACCTCGGCGGCGCGCTGCGGATCGGAATGCTCGTCGCGGGCGCGGCTGATCACGAGGGTGCGCGAGGCGCCGGGCGCACCGTCGGCGCCGAAGGCCAGCTTGTGATAGAGCCGCACCGGCATGGTCTTGCCGCTGCGCATGCGCAGGTCAATGTCGAAAACCTCGGTCTTGACCTCGCCGGGCACCGCCACGATCGAGGTGAGCCGCGCGGCGCCGTCGCCGGAGACGATGTCGGTCAGCTTCAGGCCGCCGGAGCCGATCTCGGCCAGATCATGGTCGAGCCAGTTGGCGAGCGTCGCGTTGACGTAGACGACATCGCCGGAAGGACTGACCGAGAAGAAGCCGCAGGGCGCATGGTCGAGATATTCGATGGCGTGCTGCAGCTCCTGGAACACGTCCTCCTGACGCTCGCGGTCGCGCGTGATGTCGGCGATCGACCACACCGCGTAGCGGGAGCGTTTTCCGGTGCCGAGCGGCCGCACCCGCATGCGCAGCCAGCGGCCCTGCGCGCCGTCAACGCCAGCGATCCGCACCTCTTCCTGCTGGCGTTTTCCCTCACGCGCGGCTTTGAGCAGGCGGAACACCGCCTCCGAAACATCGGGATTGCCGATGAAGACACGCTCGACGGGACGCACGTCCTGCGGCGTGGCCGCGCCGGTCAGCGTCAGGTAAGCGGCGTTGGAATAAACCACATGCCCGCGCGGGTCGGTGACAGCAAGGCCATCATAGGAATGGTCGGCGATCCGGCCGATGACAGGATCATCGGCGGTGCGGTCCGCAAAACGGATGATGCCGGCGGCAAAGGCGAACAGGCAGAACAGCCCGACCATCGCGAGCACAGCCAGCACGCCGAGGATATAGGGCTGCGCATGGTTCCGGCCGAGCGTCATCAGGGCGACGGCGACCGCGACGAGGCCGGCCGCCACCAGCAGCACCAGGATGATGCTGCCGCTTCGCCGCGCCGGCTCGTGGACGACGACCGGGTCGGGTAACGGATCGTGCTCGGTCTCGGCGGTCATATAAAGAGACATGGCCTGTCGGCGTGAAGACGCCCCCTGAGTGCCTGAATCGGACCGGCAAGCGCAAGTCCGCCAAGCGGTTATTTGCCCAATTCCGGGAATTTCCCGGGTGGTTTTCAAGAAGTTAAGCCGTATGCATTCCCCGCTTGAGACCCATCACGTAGCCGATGATCTCGGCGACCGCGTGGTAGTGCTCGACGGGTATCTCGTCGTCGATGTCGACGGTGGCATAGAGCGAGCGCGCCAGCGGCACGTTCTCGACGATCGGGATGTCGTGCTCCTTGGCGATCTCCCGGATCTTGAGCGCGACGAGGTCGACGCCCTTGGCGACGCAGACCGGCGCCGACATGCCGCGCTCATAGGACAGCGCCACCGAATAGTGGGTCGGGTTGGTGATGATGACGGACGCCTTTGGAACCGACGCCATCATGCGCTTCTTGGCCCGCTCCATCCGGATCTGGCGGATGCGGCCCTTGATGTGCGGGTCGCCTTCCGACTGCTTGAACTCTTCCTTCATCTCCTGGAGCGACATCTTTTGCCGCTCGAACCAGGTCCGGTACTGGAAGAAGTAGTCGCCGATCGCCACCGCAGCCAGCATGGCGACCACCGCGCCCATCAGGTGGATGGTGAGCGACGTGGTGGCGGTCATGATCGCGGCAGGGTCGAAATGCACGAAAGCTTCCAGCCGCTGCCGTTCCGGCCACAGCACGACCATCATGACGGCGCCGAGCGCGGCCAGCTTGAACAGGCCCTTGAAGAAATTCGCGATCGCCTGCTTGCCGAAAATGCGTTTGAAACCAGCGCCCGGCGATATCTTGTTGAGGGTGGGCTTTAACGATTCCGTCGACCAGACGAGGCGGTGCTGGATCATGTTGCCGGCGATCGCCGCCAGCATCAGCATCAACAGCGGCACGCCGATCGCGGCCAGCACGGCATATTCGAGGCTTTGCGCGAGGGCCAACAGGCCGGGGCCGTCGGTGCGGATCATCCAGGAATTGGCGATCAGGTTGCGCAAGGGCATCGTGATCCCGTTTCCGACCGAGCCGGAAAAGGTCGACAGCAGCAAGGTGCCGCCGGCGATCACGAACCAGGTGTTGACCTCCTGGCTCTTGGCGACGTCACCCTTCTCCAGCGCATCGTCGAGACGTTTTTGCGTCGGGTCTTCTGTCTTCTCATTCTCGCTGTCGTCGGCCACAGGCTCACCTCACCGTAGCGGCGTCAGCTGGTGCATGACGCTCACGAAGTAATCGAGGAAGGTGCCCATGATCGCCGTGATGACGAGCGCGAGGATCAGAAAACCGATGAGGATGGAAAGCGGTACGCCGACGAAATAAACCTGCATCTGCGGCATCAGCCGCGCCAGCACGCCGAGGCCAAGGTTGAAGACGAGGCCAAAAACCAGAAACGGCGCAGACAGTTGCAGGCCGATCTTGAACGCCGTCGCGAACGCCTTTGTAGCGAGCGCGGCGACGTCGCCGGTCGGAAATGTCTGCCCCGGCGAGAAGATGCGGTAGCTCTCGTTCAGCGCCGCGATGACCAGATGATGGCTGTCGGTCGCGAACAGCAGGGTCATGCCCAAAATGGTGAGAAAGTTGCCGATCAGCAGCCCCTGCTGGCCCTGGGTCGGGTCGATCGCGGTGACAAAGCCGAGGCCAAGCTGCTGGGCGATCACCGAGCCTGCCACCTGGAGCGCCGACAGCGTCACCCGGGCGGTCGCCCCCAGCACGACGCCGATGACGATCTCGTGCAGCATCAGGACGAGCAGCGGCGCCAGCGAGCTCATGTCGACCTGATAGGCCTGCCGGTGCAGCGGCAGGATGATCATGGTGAGCAGCAGCGCGATCGAGAGTTTTACCCGGACCGGGATATTGGTCTCGCCGAACCCCGGCAGCAGCATCACCATCGCGCCGATGCGGGCGAATACCAGCATGAAGGTCGCGGCGAGCGCCGGCAGGAATGAGATATCGACGCGCATGACTCATGGACAGTGCATCATCCGCCGATGATTCGCGACGATATCCGCATCATGTGGGCGTGCATGGAGTCAGCCATGAACGGCAGCGCCAATAATAATGTCACGAAGATCGCCAGGATTTTCGGCACGTAGATCAGCGTCTGCTCCTGGATCTGCGTCAGCGCCTGGAACAGCGACACCACGACGCCGACCACGAGGCCGACCACCATCAGCGGCGCCGACACCACGACAATGGTCCAGATCGCGTCGCGGGCGACGTCGAGGGTTTCAGCACCGGTCATTTCACGCTTCCTTCTCACTGTCGTCATTCCGGGATGCGCCTCTTGGCGCAGGCCCGGAATCCATACTCCCGATCGTGGTTATGGATTCCGGGCTCGCGCTTCGCGCGCCCCGGAATGACGAAAAATCAAATCGGCATCCGCATGATGTCTTCGTAGGACTGGATCACCCGGTCGCGCACCGAGACCAGCGTCGAGACGGCGACATCGGTCTCCGCCACCGCGGTGACCACGTCCATCACGTTGGCCTTGCCCGAGGCCATCGACATGGCCTGGGCGTCGGACTTGCGGCCGGCATCGGCGACGCTGCCGATCGCGTCCTTCAAGAGCGCGCTGAAGGACGGGCCGCCGGATTCGGTGGCGCCGCCCTTTCCGGCGGACTCCACCATGCGGGCAAGGTTGGCATAGGCGTTGGCGGCAATCGTGGGTGAAGCCATCGAAAAGACCTTCCTGTTCAGGACCTGAGGATATCGAGCGTGCGCTGGATCATCCGGCGCGTCGCGCTGATGATGTTGAGATTGGCCTCGTAGGACCGCTGCGCCTCGCGCATGTCGGTCATTTCGACCAGCGGATTGACGTTCGGGTACTTCACGTTGCCGGCCGCGTCCGCTACCGGATTGCTCGGCTCGTGCTTGACGCGGAAGTCCGACGTATCGGTGCGGACCCGCCCCAGCGTCACCGTCCTTGCATCGAGCGAGCGATCGAGCGCGGAGGAGAAGGTCGGAATTTTTCGGCGATAGGGATCGCCGCCGGCGGTGGTCGCCGTCGAGTCGGCATTAGCAATGTTTTCCGAGATCACCCGCATCCGCCCGGCCTGCGCGCGCAGGCCTGACGTTGCGATGCTCATCGACCTCTGGAAATCACCGACGTCATTGGCCATGGTGCAGTCTCCTTAACCTCAGCGCTTGCCGATGGCGGTCTTGAGCAGCCCGAGGCTGCGGCTGTAGAGCGAGGTCGCCGCCGCGTAGTCCATCTGGTTGGCGGAGACTTTCAGCATCTGCTCCTCGAGATTCACCGCGTTGCCGGCCGGGCGAGTCTGAAAGGCGCCCCTGCCGCGATCATGATCGAACGTCTGACCGGCGCCGCCGGAAGGCGCGATGTGGCTGGCGCTGGTGCGCATCATCGCGAGTTGCCCGATCGCGCCGCCGACCTGCGTGCCCTTCGAATCGAATTTCGGCTCGATCAGGTCGCGCGGCTTGAAGTTGGGCGTATCGGAATTGGAGATGTTTTCGGCGAGCACCCGCTGACGCTCCTGGTGCCACTGCATCTTGGTACGCAGCGCCGACAGGATCGAAAGGTCGTTGATCGCCATCTTTCACGGCTCCTGCCTCAAAGCGGGACGCCCGAGGTAGGCAATATTTGCCGCCTGTATGGTTAACAGCTGGTTAAAATCGAACGCGCCCGCGTGCGCGAAGCGCGTTTTGGCTACGACGAATCGCCCGATATCGGCAATGCGAGCGCATTTTCGCCACAGATGCTGCGTTAACCAGCAATGGGCAAACGGCTTCAGGGGACTTTAGAAGTCGTTTTGGTTCAAGCGATTCTTGGTCTATTACTGGAGCCGGGCGGCAGGTTTGCCGTGGGGAATTAAGGAATAGGGCCGATCTCGGGCGGAATTCGCTGGATCGCTTTTCGCTTCGCCGTCCGCAGGCGTCGGGACCGGGACTGGGATTAAGGCCTTCAAGGCCGGGGACGTCAGATGCAGTCACCTTTCATGTTCTTCTTCGCGTTCATCGTCGTCCTGGCGCTGATCGGCCTTGCCGCCTGGCTGGTCCGGCGCTTCGCCAACAGCCGCATCGGCGCCAACACCACCCGCGGACGGATGCCGCGCCTCGCCGTGATCGACGCCACCGCGGTCGATGCCCGCCGCCGCCTCGTGCTGGTCCGGCGCGACAATGTCGAGCATCTGCTGATGATCGGCGGTCCCACCGACCTCGTGGTCGAGCCCAACATCGTCCGCGCCATGCCGGCGCGCGACCAGGTTCCGCAACGTTCGCCCGGCGCCGCCGAGCCGCCGCCGCGGATTGCGCCGCTGCCGGATACCGCCTGGGAAGGCGAGCCGCTGCGATCGGACGCCTTCGAACTTCCGCCCGAGCCGGTCATGCCGGAACCGCCGCCGCGCCCGAGCCGTCCGTCGTTCGCGGAAGAAATGCGCCGCCCCGCCGGTCCGCCGCCCGGCGGCCGCGCCGACCGCAACGATCCTTTGGCCGGCTTTGCGCCGGAACCGATGGGCGGCCGCCCCGAGCCGCGGATGGAGCCGCGCCCTGAACCGATCCCCACCGCGCCGCCGCGCTTGCCACGTTCCGACATGCCACGCTCCGAGCCGATGATCCCGCGCGCGCCGCGTGTCAACGAACCGCCGAAGGCGCCGCCCATCCGCGAGCGCGCCGCGGCTCCGCCACCGCCGCCTCCTCCGGCCCCGCCCCCGCCTCCCGCGCAGTCGAGCGCCGACGCCAATCTTGCCGAGATGGCGCAGCGGCTGGAAGCAGCGCTGCGCCGCCCGGCCGGCGCCGATGTCGCCCCGCCCGTGGCGCCGGAGCCGCCGGTGCCGGTGCGCCCGGCGCGGAGCGAACCGCCCGCCGCCGCGCCTGCCCCGCAGAAGAGCGGCTTTGAAAATCTCGAAGACGAAATGGCGTCCCTCCTGGGCCGTCCGAAGAATCCGTCTTCGTGAGGCCGGTTGCTTTTCCGCGTAGAGTTTTTTTCTTAGCTAGCCTGACAATCACCGCCACCCTGGTGGCGGTGCCCGCGTTCGCGCAGGACATCAGCATCAATCTCGGCGGCCAGGGCGGCGGCGGAGTGACCGAGCGCGCGATCCAGCTCATCGCCCTGCTCACGGTGCTGTCGATCGCGCCGTCGATCCTGGTCATGATGACCTCGTTCACGCGCATCGTGGTGGTGCTGTCGCTGCTGCGTACGGCGCTGGGCACTGCGACCGCGCCGCCGAACTCGGTGATAATAGCGCTGGCGCTGTTCCTCACCGCCTTTGTGATGGGACCCGTCTTGCAGAAGTCCTATGACGACGGCATCAAGCCGCTGATCGCCAACGAGCTCGGCGTCGAGGACGCGCTCCAGCGCGCCTCCATCCCGCTGCGCGGCTTCATGCAGAAGAATGTGCGCGAGAAGGATCTGAAACTGTTCATGGACATGTCGGGCGAGGCCCCGCCCGCCACGCCGGAACAGATGTCGCTGCGCATCCTGGTGCCCGCTTTCATGATCTCGGAATTAAAGCGCGCCTTCGAGATCGGCTTTCTGCTGTTTCTCCCCTTCCTGATCATCGACCTCGTCGTCGCCTCCGTCCTGATGTCGATGGGCATGATGATGCTGCCGCCCGTGGTGGTGTCGCTGCCGTTCAAGCTGATCTTCTTCGTGCTGGTCGACGGCTGGTCGCTGGTGGCGGGGAGTTTGGTACAGAGTTACGGGACGTAGGGCTACTCGCCAGCGAAGTATCCGGAATGTGATCCCGATTGCCTCGCCGACGCTTATAGTTGCCGCCGGCGGGACAAGGCCACGGTGACTGCGATGTCGAAGGAAGCCGAGCGATCGATGAGCTGTCGTCCGGAACCAGAGATGGCGCCGGCAACATGAGCTCGTGGCGCTTCCCGTTCATCGCGGGCGTTATCCTTCTGCTCGTTTTCCTGCCCGGTCCGGCGCGAGTGAAAGAGTTGGACTTGAACGCACGCGTTCGCGACATCGTAGCGGAAAATTTCGCGCCTGCGGCGACGGCCGGCGATGCCGGCGGGCTAGCCGCCGCAGTGTACATCGCGGGCCACATCCAGTTCTTCAATTACGGTCTCGCCGATCGCTCCAGCAAACGGGCGATCACACCAGATACGCTGTTCAACGTAGCGTCGGTGCGCAAGGTGTTCGAGGCTGCACTGGTCGCGCTCGGAACGCTGCGCGGCGAAATCCGGCTGGACGATCCGGTCAGCAAATACGTCACCGAATTGAACGGCGACTATATCCGACGGGTCACGATCGGCCAGCTTGCGACCCATACTTCCGGCCTGCTGCTGGCGACGGATCACCCGCCATGGCCCAACGAGTCATATTTGCTGGCCGAATTTCTCGGCGTTCTCAACGCCTGGACGCCGCCGGCAGGCGAACAGCCGGGCAAGCAGCGCATCTACACCCATGCCGGTTACGTGCTGCTCCAGCTCGCGCTGGAGCGCCGCTACGGCGTTCCGATCAATCAGCTCATCGAAAACCGCATCCTGAGGCCGCTCGGGATGAATTCGACGCTGCTTCCCGCGCGCGGACCGGACAACCGCGCCGTCATGAATCCAAAATTCATGCAGCGCGTCGTCCAGGGCTATTCCCATGACGGCATGCCGATCGGTCCGCCGGGCAACCAGCAGAGCTATTATGACTTCCCCGGCACCGGGCAGATGTTCTCCTCAGCGCGGGACCTCGCCATCCTCCTCTCCGCCTGCCTCGGCGGCGGGCCGGCCGATCCGCAATTGCGCAAAGCGCTACAGATGACCCAGCACGAAATGTTCCGGGTCGATGAAAAGTTCGGGCAAGCGATGGCGTGGGAGAACATTGCGGTGGAGGGAATGGACGTCGTCGACAAGCCGGGCGGGCTCAACAATGCGTCAGCCTATGTCGGCTTCATACCCGAGCGCAAGGTCGGCATTATCCTGCTGGCCAACCGCGCCGAGTTCCCGCATGAAATCGCCCGCTACCGGGTGCTTCCCGCACTGGCGCGACTGGAGCCGATCTTCCGGCAGTCGATCGTCGGACACTAGCCGGCCCCGGCAGCCGGGGGACCCGATCGCCCGCCCCGCGTTGTTGGAATAGGCCTCACGCTTGACTATGATGCGGCCAGGCATCCGGGAAACGCGTCCATGCAACAACAACAATTCGACCGCGCCGCCGAGGACCTCGGCAATTCCACTCATCTCGAACATGTCAACGTGACCGTGCCGGACCAGCGGCTGGCAACGCTGTTCTATGTCACCGGGCTCGGGCTGACCCGCGATCCCTATATCATGGTGTCGGACAGCAACATGTGGGTGAATGTCGGCCGCAGCCAGTTTCATCTGCCGGCCAGCGAAGCGCAGGTGCTGCGCGGCCATACCGGCCTCGTGATTTCCGGACGCGCGGCCCTGCTCGAGCGGCTGTCGTCCGTCGCCAAAAAACTCGAAGGCACGCGCTTTTCCTTCAGCGAGCACAATGACTATGTCGAGGCGATATGCCCGTGGGGCAATCGCATCCGCTGCTACGAGCCGGACGCCGATCGTTTCGGGCGCATCACGCTCGGCATTCCCTATGTCGAGTTCGACGTGGCGCCCGGCACCGCCAGGGCGATCGCGGCGTTCTATCCCGAGATCATGGGCATTCCGGCCGAATTCAGAAACGGCGACGGCAATGTCGCGCGCGCCAAGGTCGGCAAGAACCAGTATCTGCAATTCCGCGAGACCGACCTCGCCCAGCCCGATTACGACGGCCACCACGTGCAGATCTACATCACGGACTTTTCGGGCCCCTATCGCAAGCTCCAGCAGCGCGGCCTGGTCTCGCAGGAAGACAACCAGTACCAGTACCGCTTCCGCGACATCGTCGATCTCGCCGACGGAAAACACCTGTTCACGGTCGAGCACGAGGTGCGCAGCGCCACGCACCCGATGTACCTGCGGCCGCTGATCAACCGCAATCCGGCCGTGACCAACCGCACCTATGCCGACGGCCACGAGCAATGGGATTATGCGATGGGGCCGGACCAGTACGACGGGCGCTAGGTCCGCATGCCCTGTTCGCAGAAGGCGTTGCTGTTCGACATCGACGGCACCCTCGCCGACACCGATGCGCTGCACCTGCAAGCCTTTAACAAGGTGTTTGGTCCGCGCGGCCACGTCTTTGACCGAGCCCGCGCCAGCAACGAACTGATGGGCTTTTCCAACGCGTCCATCGGCGAGCGTTTTCTGCCGGACGAACCGCCGGAGCGCCGCCTGGCCATCATGGACGAGAAGGAAGCCGCTTTCCGTAAACTGGTTGCCGGGAAGATCAAACCGCTGCCTGGATTGATGCCGCTGCTGGCGCGCGCCGACCAGGCCGGCGTGCCGATGGTCGCGGTCACCAACGCGCCGCGCCTCAATGCCGAAATGCTGCTGGCGGGCCTTGGGATCTCAGACCGGTTCAGGCGCGTTGTGATCGGCGATGAACTTAGCCACGGCAAGCCGCATCCACTGCCCTATCTTGAAGGGTTGCGCTCGGTGAACGCTGCAGCGAAATTTTCCGTCGCATTCGAGGATTCGCGCTCCGGTGTTCAAGCGGCGACCGCGGCCGGCATTACCACCATCGGGATCAGAACGAGCCTTGGCCATGCTGATCTGATCGAAGCCGGCGCGCTTGCAACTGCCGAAAACTTTGACGACTCAAAATTGATCGATTTGGTCGCGGCGACAATGAACTGGTGATGCACATGCTGCCCTCGCAACGCGAGCTGTTCGATATCCCGCGCGATGTCTGCTATCTGAATTCGGCGTCCTACAGCCCGCTGCCGCTGAAGACGCAGGAGGCCGCGCGCGCCGCCATCGGCCGCAAGGGCAGACCATGGCTGCTCGATGCCGGTTTTGCCGGACGGCAGCACGAGCGCGCGCGGCTCGCGGCCGCCCGGCTGATCAACGCCGATCCCGCCGATATCGCGCTGATCCCCTCGGTCAGCTATGGCGTTGCGACAGCCGCCAAGCTGCTCACGATCCCGCGCGGGACGCGCGTCATCGTGCTGGAGAACGATCATTCCTCGCCGGTGCTGGAATGGCGGACCCGCGCCGATACGCATGGTTTTGCCGTCGAGACGGTCCGGCAGCCCGACGACGCCGACTGGACCTCGGCAGTTCTCGCCGCCGTCGAGCGATCCGGCGCGCCGCCGGTCGCGCTGGCCTCGATCTCGTCGGTACACTGGTCCGACGGCGGGCTGATCGACATCGAACAGGTCGCCGCCGTACTGAAGCGCCAAGGCGCCCTCTTCCTGATCGATGCGACGCAAAGCGCGGGCGTGCTGCCGCTCGACGTCAAACAGATCGATCCTGACTTTGTGATCTTCCCCACCTACAAATGGCTGCTCGGCCCGTACGGACGGGCCTTTCTCTACATCGCAAAGCGGCATCAGGGCGGCATTCCGCTCGAACAGACCTCGGCCGGCCGCCGCGACGTCCGCGCCGACAATGCCATCTATTTCACCGACCTGAGCTATGTCGGCGATGCCGGACGTTTCGACATGGGCGAACGCGATCATTTCATTTCGATGGAGATGGCGGCGATCGGCATGGAAATGGTCGCCGAATGGGGCGCCGCGCGCATCGCCGAGCGGATCGCCATGCTGACGGACCGGATCGCCGAAGGCGTGCGCGAATTCGGTGTTCACATACCGGCGCGCCAACTGTGCTCGCCGCACATCCTGAGCCTCGGCCTAAAGAACGTGGACGCAAAGGCACTCGTCGACGCGTTGGCCGGCAATGCCATCTACGTGGCACTGCGTCTTGGCCGCATCCGCATCTCGCCTCACGTCTTCAACGACGAAGCCGATGCCGACCATTTCGTCACTGTGCTGAGACGACGCCTTAAAGATTGAGGCGTGTACTCATAAGCCCGTCCTGGCAAATGCTCTTCAAGGCGATGTTACCTTTACCTCAGAGGAGGACATCGCGGGGGCAAGAGCATATCCGCTTGGACTATAGCCGAAGTCGCACGTTCGGCTGACTGTCCATACGCCATAAGAAGCTTACTTCCGCAAATCCTGGTTCTCTGATCGGGATCGATACGCCTGGAGAAACTGCTAGCGCCTTCGCAACATGGGCATTTCACATCATTCAAAAGTTTCAAAGCCATTTGGAGCCGAGTGTTGGTTGCTGACTGCGGCGCCACGCGCTCAAATTTGACTCTACCTCACCACGCGCACACTTTCTCGCTGCGTGTGATACGCTGTGTGGCGTCAACTCACCTGGGCCCGAAAAGCGGGCGGGAGGCGCCGTCCCATGAAAGGCGTCACCGAATGGCTCAAGTCAATCGGCTTGGCAGAGTACGCCCAGCGCTTCGTCGAAAACGGCATTGACATCTCGGTCCTTCGCGATCTGACGGAGCGGGACCTGAAAGAGCTTGGAGTCCTGCTGGGTCACCGTCGCAAGCTGTTGCGCGCTATCGCGGAGCATGAAGGCGCAGCTACGCCTGAACCTGCGATAACAACGTCCGAACCGAGGCGATGCGACGGCGAGCGGCGCCACCTCACAGTGATGTTCTGCGACCTGGTTGGCTCCTCAGCTATTGCAGCCCGGCTTGACCCGGAGGACATGCGAGAGCTGATTGCTACCTATCACAGCTGCATCGCTGACATCATAGCCGGCCACAACGGAAGGATTGCTCGCTACATGGGCGACGGGGCGCTGGTTTACTTCGGCTTCCCGCAAGCGCATGAAGATGATGCGGAGCAGGCTGTGCGCGCCGCGCTCGCACTCATAGATGCAATAGCCAGGATCCGAAATGTCCCCGAGATGCTGCGCGTTCGCATCGGCATCGCAACCGGCACTGTGGTTGTTGCCGACCTTCTGATTGAGGAAGCCCTGGCGGAGCAAGAGGTTGTCGGTGAGACACCCAACCTCGCTGCGCGCCTGCAAGCGCTGGCAGAACCCGGGACTGTATTAATCTGCGCGAGCACGCGCAGGCTCACTGAGGGACAGTTTCATTACCGCGACCTCGATCCTGTCACGCTGAAAGGCTGGACGGAGCCGTTTCAAGTTTATCAAGTGCTGCGAACGAGCGGCGTCGAGAGCCGCTTTGAAGCAATGCACACTGCCAAGCTGCCACCTCTGTTCGGGCGCGAGGAGGAATTAGAGCTGCTGTTACGCCGCTGGCGACAAGCGACGCTTGAAGAAGGCCGGATCGTGATCCTTACAGGAGAGCCGGGCATCGGCAAGTCGCACATTGCGCTGGCGTTCAATGAGCGACTCCAGGACGAACCACACACCACGTTGCGTTATTATTGCTCTGAGCATCATACCCACAGCGCACTGTACCCGTTTATCAATCAACTCGAACGAGCTTCAGGGTTCCTGCTCAGCGATACACCTGAGACAAAGATATGCAAGCTTGAAGCCCTGCTGGCCCAATCCACGCACAATCCCGAACACCTCGCAGTTCTGTCCGGCCTGTTAACGTTGCCGGTTCGTGACCATCACGAACTGCGTGACCTCACTCCACAGAAGCGCAAAGAGAAAACCTTTGCGGCCTTACTGGCCCAACTCGAAGGGTTGGCGGCGAGACAGCCGGTTCTGATTGTTGCCGAAGATGTACATTGGATTGATCCAACTTCGCTGGAACTCCTGGCGACAGTTGTAGAACAAGTCCCGCGGCTTCGGACATTGATGCTGATCACGGCACGCTCCGAATTCACTTCCCCCTGGCCGAGCTATCCTCATACAACGACCATTCCGCTCACCCGCCTTAGCCGACGCGATGGCGCAGCGCTGGTCCTGCGAGTAACCGGCGGCAAGGCCCTTCCAAAGGAAGTAATGAAACATATTCTTGCACACACCGACGGGGTGCCTCTCTTCATCGAAGAATTGACCAAGATGGTGCTCGAGGGCGGGTTGTTGCGAGAGCGGAACGGCGTATTTGTTCTTGATGGTCCTCTGCCTTCATTCGCCATTCCGACCACCTTGCAAGCTTCGCTCATGGCGCGCCTTGATCGGCTGTCGCCGGTGCGGGATGTGGCTCAGATCGGTTCCGTCGCAGGTCGCGAATTTCACTACGAACTTGTCAGCGCTGTCGCGCAGCTGCCGAAGCAGAAATTGGACGAAGCGCTCGACCAGTTGGTGCGGTCCGAATTGATGTTCTGTCGAGGCACAATTCCCAACGCGGTATATACCTTCAAGCACGCGTTAGTACGGGATGCGGCGTATGCCGGGCTTCTAAAAAGCCGTCGCGTACATCTTCACGCCGCTTTTGCCAAAAGTCTCCAGGAGAACTTTCCCGATGTCGAGCGAACTCAGCCCGAGATTCTCGCTTACCACTACACTCAAGCGAGAAACCACGAAATGGCGTTGCACTACTGGTATAAAGCGGGAAAACAGTCGGCGGCCCGCTCGGCACACCACGAAGCAATCGGTCATTTGAAGCAAGGATTAAATCAGCTTCCCAAGATTGACGCCCCGATACTTCGCAACAGATCGGAGCTGCTCCTCCAAATTTCTCTCGGCAACTCCCTCCGGTCGATTGAAGGCTGGAGCACCGATAACGTAAAGCAGGCGTACACGAAAGCGCTTCAATTATCCAAAGGGGCCGGCATTGACGAACATGTCTTTCCTGCGGTGTTCGGCTTATGGACCTGGAATTACGTTCGTGCTTCGCTTGGCGAGGCTCAAACCCTTGCCGAACATTTGCTCAAGAGTGCCGCTAACGTCGACAATTCGGTCTACAAAGTTCTTGCCCACGAAGCTTCGGGATTTACCCTGTTCGCGCAGGGCAATTTTGCCGCCGCCCACGCCGAGATGGAATGTAGTGTCAACCTCTGCGAAGACAGCGAGGCCGCCTCCTATCTTGAACTGTCGGCGCAAGATCCGCGGGTTCACGTCAGGTCATACGACGGCATGGCACTTTGGCTACTCGGCTATCCAGATCAGGCATTGCGGCGCTGCGCAGAGGCTCGCAGGTACGCAGTTTCATCTCAACATCCGTTCAGCGAAGCAATTGCTCGAACGATAGGTCTTCGCGTGCATCAACTCCGGGGCGACTCCGAAGCTGTTGCACGCGAAGCCATCGCCGCCATCGCATTCTGCGAAAAGCATGAGTTTGTGCACTATCTTGCCATGGCGATGATTCTGCGCGGGTGGGCTATTGCGGAGCAAGGCGAGTTTGAAAAGGGTATCGCCGAAATTCAAGAGGGCCTTGAAAAGGAGCGAGCAACCGGGGCCTTACTACTGGAGTCGTACTCTTTGGGATTAATGGCGGATGCATGCATCAAGCACACCCGTCACGCGCAGGCATTCGATGCGTTGAATCAGGCACGGTCGAGGCTCAATGTCGAAAACTCCGAGCGCTTTTACGCGTCGGAAATATATCGTCTGCTGGGTGAAGCACATCTCCGATCGAACCACAATCTGGATCAGGCCGAGCATTATCTATGTAAAGGCCTTGAGGTCGCGCGTACGCAAAAAGCCAAATCATTTGAGCTTAGAGCGTGTTTGAGTATGTGTGACTTGTTCGAGCGGACAGCAGGCAGCCAAAAGTGCCACTCGCGCCTCAGCCAGGTTTATGGATGTTTTAGCGAAGGTTTTAACACGCCGGATCTAATAAGAGCAAAGGCGCGATTGGAACGCGCTGCTTGATCGGCCGCATCGGCCTGCTCCCAGGTGATCATTCAATGGGAAAGATTCACCAAACGCAAAGTGGATGACCGCAATCGATTCGCTGGTCGCGAGCGAAGTTTGAGAGGCTCAACGCTGACGCGCAAGCACGCCTCGTCTGACAATGCGAATAATGAGTCATTGAAGGTGAACCAGCTCACACTGGCGCATCAAGCCCAGGTCCAATCTGGCGGCCCGGAGAACGCCGCATGCACGACCGAATTACCATCGTGCCGGAGCTGAAGGTCCAGAGCCGCGATCTTCGAATAGATGTCTGCCGGGGCGTGGCGCTGTGGTGGATTTTTCTGGACCATGTCCCAAACAATATCGGAAATTGGCTCACCTTGCGGAATTACGGTTTCAGCGATGCCGCGGAAATTTTCATGTTCGTGTCCGGAGTATCCTGCGCGCTGGCTTATGGAAGAGCCCAGCGCAGTGAGGGTTGGAGCGGAGTAACCCGCCGAACGCTGCGCCGGAGTTGGGACATTTATGTTGCATTTCTGCTGCTCACGCTAGCATGCGCCATTCTGGTTCATCTCGTCGGCGGCGGTCATCTTGCAGATGAGAGCAATACACGTGTCTTGTTTGATCAGCCTGGCGAGACGCTCGCACGAGCCGCGATCCTGCAATACCGTCCTGTCAACAGTGACGTGTTGCCGGTCTTCGTGCTTGTTCATCTCCTGTTCGCGCCTCTATTGTGGCTGCTGCTGAGAGCCCCGAATGTGACGCTTGGTGTCTCGCTCGTCATCTATGCGCTGGTGCATGCTTTTGGCTTGACCCTCCCGGCGTGGCCGAACGGCCACTGGGCTTTCAATCCCCTGGCCTGGCAGTTGCTGGTCGTGCTTGGCGCCTGGTGGATGATCGAGGGCGAGAGAATACGGCCGCTGGCGGCCTCGCGCGGCATACGTATAGCCTCTCTCCTGTATCTCTTCTTCAGCTTGGTCATCGCTTTGAGTTGGCAGGTAACATGGCTGGAAACAATGATACCGCACGCTCTAGCGAACCAGTTTGGCACATTGGACAAATCGAATCTCGCTCCCTTGCGCCTGCTTCATTTTTTGGCCATTGCGGTTTTAGCGAGCTGGCTCGTGCCCTCGGATTGGCGCGGATTCACGACACCCGTGGTGCGCGGCGCGATCCGCTGTGGCCAGCATTCGCTGCCGATCTTTTGCCTCGGCGTTCTGCTGACATTCGCCAGTCACATGGCGCTGCTCGACATTTCGGACGGACTTGCGATGCAGATAGCGCTGAGCTTGGCCGGAATAGCCGCGATGATCGCGGCAGCAACCCTGCTGAAGTCAATCACCATCAAACAGCGATCGTAGCGCCCGCCAAAGGACCGTCTGGTCCAGTCACCGACCCCGGATATCAAGCACTCATACGTGCACGCCCTACCCTGCATGTCGCCGCGCGAGACGCGCCCGCCGCGCAGCAGCTATGGCAGGTTCGAACGAGAACACCCAGGCCAGCCCGTAAAAGCCCATTGCGAGCAGGTACAGGAAGGCGAAGCCGAAATACATCGAGTTGTATTCCATCAGGCCGCCGAACAGCGCGCCCATCAGATTGTAGGCCAGCGCGGTCGAGATGTTCTGGCCGGGTTTGGCGATCAGCGAGGAGAACACGAAGCCGGAGAAGAACAGCGGGATGGTCAGCACCACGCAGCTCACGATCAGATTGACCATCGGCGAGCCGAACGCGATCAAATCATGGTTGCGGGCGGAGAAGTATCCCAGCAGAAGGCTGGCCAGCAGGCCGCCATAGGCGATGCTGGTGCGCGGCGCCAGCTTGCGCTGCACCAGGAGGTTGGCGAGGAACGCCATCAGCAGCACCATGGTGATGGTGATCGCGATCACGAACCAGGTGCCGCCGAGATGCAGGCCGAGCTCGGTGATCGCCTTGGTCTCGACCAGCATGAAGCCGGCCCCCAGGAAGAAGAACGGCAGGTAGCCGCGCTCGATCGGTTCGGTCCAGCCGATGGTCTTGCGCACGAACATGTAGCTGAGCAGCAGCACCATGCCGAGCGCGATCATGTAGCTGAGCGGATAGGTACGCTTGATCATGTAGAAGAACGGCCAGTCGTCGGTCGGGATGCTTTCCGCCGAATAAGGCTGAGCGAACTTCGCGGACACGTCCTCGAAGCCGAAACGCGCAAAGGCTTTCGGATCGGCCAGCACGGCATTACGGCCCTTCTGCGCGATGAAGGCGGTGGTGGTCTTGGAGTCGTAGCCGACGCGCACCGCGAGCGGCTTTCCGGCGCCGGGCATATCGGAAAGGATATGCGAGAGCTTGAAGCCGAGCGATTCGTTCGGCAAAGCAAAAGCAATGGACACCACGCCGTCGGGCTTGAGCAGCTTGAACGCCTCGGCGATGCCTTCGCGGGTGTAGACATAGGAATCGACGCGCAGGTTCGAGGCGTGGCTGAGCGAGGTGTGGGAATCCAGCACGCCGTAGATGATCAGATCGTATTGCTGCTTCGCCGTGCGGAAGAAGTTGCGGGCGTCGTTGATGTGCAGCGTCACGCGCGGATCGTCATAGGGATGCTCGGGGTGATAGCTCTTGCCGAGGAAGGCGATAGCGGGATCGATCTCGATTGCATCGACATGCGAGGCGCCCATGCGCAATGCGGCCGCAACGTCGTTGCCGCTGCCGGCGCCGACGATGGCGACGCGCTCGGGCTTCTTCTTGAAGTGGAACGGAAACTCGTAATAGGCGCGGACGTAGCTGTCCTCGGCGGACTCATTGCCGCGATTGGCGTCCGAGAAGTTGAACACCTTCTGGTAATAGGAGCCGCCCGAGAGGATGTTCATCAGTCCGTCGGACTTGGCCATCTTCTCCAGGAGCTGATACGGCGAATAGATGCGCTGGATGTCGGTCTGCACCGGCCAGGCGAGCACGCCGAGCAGGAGGCAGAAGCTGGCTACCCCAAGCGGCATGCGCTTGTCGCGCGCCAGCACGAAGAACAGCAGCGTGCCGCCCACGGCCATGAACCACACTACCGGCGGCAGCCAGAACAGGCTCATCACGAACAGCACGGCGACGCCGACGATGCTGCCGATCAGGTTGAGGCCGTAGGCTTTCAGCGCATCGGTCGAGCCGAGCAGCTTGCCGCAGAGCTGGCCGACCGGATAGCAGATGCAGGCGCAAAGGACGAAGCTGGTGCCGAGCAGCAGATAAAGCGGCACGCTCTGGCCGAACAGCTCATGCCAGTTCAGCTTTTCCATCCAGATGCTGATCGAGGTCTGCTCCTGCATCGGCAGGCCGGCGAACAGGTCGGTGACCGCGGCGATGTCATAGCGCAGCAGCGTGATGATGAAGACGAACAGCGCCAGCATCGGCAGCACGAGGCCGGGCGCGCAAGGCTGCTTCTCGGCGACCGCGTAGCCGGCGCCAAGGCCGAGGAAGCAGGCGAGCAGCGTGAAATTCTTGAAGAAGGAGAACACCGGGAAGACCGAGGCCAGCCAGCGGATCATGACCAGCTCGAGCAGGAGGCTGACCATCGTCACCAGCACGATCATCCGGATTTTTTCAGCCGTCGCAGTATCGGCATAGGCGGCCTCGAACATCGCGCCCATCTCGTCGATGTAGCGCTCCAGCGGACCCGCGAGCCAGGCCGGATAGATCAGCACGATCAGCGCGGCCGCACCGAGCGTGACCTTTCCGGCGGCGAGCACCCAGTCGGCGAAGGCGAAGGCGCTGCCTTCGAGGAAGATGCGCATGGCCAGCAGCGAATAGACGAACGCCAGGCTGCTCAGGCAGATGCTGAAAAAGCGGACAAGCCGGCGGTTGGCATTATCAGCGCCGTGCACGGAGCCGACAGAATGAATGGCCATATTGCTTCCTGGAAAGGGTTCGCGATGCCCGACTATGGGGCGGGCCCATTAAGAAATCGCCAAATCCGCGGGCCAAACTGGCCGGATTGAGCCGCAGATAGCGGTTAACCGGGGGTGAAAATCCAAGGGTCCGCAAGCTGTCAATTGGCAATGAGGGCCGGTGGACGGCCGAGGCGCTTGCTGCCACCCCTGATATCGCGGAAGATCGTCCGATCAAGCGACGGAACGATCCACAGTCCCGGGGGGTCCTGTGAATTCCTTGCTCAAAGAGATCCGTCACACTCCGCTGTTGTGGCTGCTGGCTTTTGTGCCGGTACTGTTCGTCGCCCAGAAGCTCAAGCCGGAAGCGCACACGCTGCTGTTCGTGCTGTCGATCCTGGCCATCGTTCCGCTGGCTGCACTGCTCAGCCACGCCACCGAATCCGTGGCGGCGAGAACCGGCGACAGCGTCGGCGGCCTGCTCAACGCCACGCTCGGCAACCTGACCGAACTCGTCATCGCGCTCACCGCGTTGCGCGCGGGGCAATATACCCTTGTAAAGGCATCGATCGCCGGCGTGATCGTCGCCAATGCGCTGTTCATGCTGGGCGCGTCGTTCCTGCTCGGCGGACTCAAGCACCACGTGCAGGAATTCAACCGGGCCAATGCCCGGCTACAGGCCGGCCTGCTTTTTCTGGCCACGATCGCGATCCTGATTCCTTCGGCGATCGCCCAAGCGGATTCACTGGCCGACTCCGCATTCATCGGAATGTTGAGCGTGGGCCTGTCGGTGCTGCTGATTGCCGCCTATGGCCTCGGCATGTTGTTCTCGCTCGGGACGCATCGCGAGCTGTTCGCGGGCGCCGAGCATGCCGAAGCCGGCGAAGCGCCATGGCCGATTACTCTTGCGCTGGCGACGCTGGCGGGCGTCACCGTACTGGTCGCGCTGGTCAGCGAGATCTTCGTCGAGTCGGTACAGGAGGCCGCGGTGGCGTTCGCGATGACTCCCGCATTCGTCGGTTTCGTCGTGGTGGCATTGGTCGGCGGCGCGGCCGAGATGGCCTCGGCGTTCTCCGCCGCGCGCAAGAATCGCCTCGACCTGAGCGTGGGCATTGCGCTCGGAAGCGCCACTCAGATCGCGCTTTTCGTCGCGCCGGTGCTGGTGCTGCTCAGCTATGTCATCGGCCCGACACCGATGGACCTGCAATTCTGGCCCGGCGCCGTGGTCATGATGCTGATCGCCGCCCTGACCGCATCCCTGATGACGAGCGGGGGGCGTTCGGCCTGGTTCCTGGGCGTGCTCGTGCTGCTGGTGTACCTTGTCTTTGCGATGACGCTCTTCCTGTTGCCGCCGCGCACGCAAGGCGACGGCGCCGGGTCGCGAAAGCATGCCGCTCTCGGCGCATTCCATCTCAGCCAGCGCGGCTCTCCTGATGCCGTGCCGGAGCGATCCGCATGCTGCGCCAGCTTCTCGTAAGCATTGCCGTCAGCCTCTGCAACATTGCGATCCACGCAATGGTGATGGTGGTTCTGCTGAGGGTAGTACGGCGCGCCGGCGAACGCCCAATTCATGGCACGTTTCGGCTGGTCATCATCATGATGGCAACCATGTCGGTCTTGATGGGGGCGCATATTGCCGAAGTGATGGTCTGGTCCCTCGCCTATGGGATCATCGGCGTTGCATCCGATGAGGCCGACCTGCTCTATTTTGCCTTTGTGAACTACACGACGCTCGGCTATGGCGACGTCACCCCGTTGCAGCGCTGGAACCTGCTTGGGCCGATGACGGCGCTCAACGGCGTGCTGCTGATCGGCTGGTCGACCGCCGTGATCTTCGAGGTCCTGCGGAGAGCGCTGGCGACCATGCGCCCCGGCGAGATGCTGAGGCACGATGGTCCTCCCGAATGATCCTTAGCCGCCCATGCCAGGCGGCGCCACAAAGCCCCCGAACTCCCGTTCCAGCAGCCCGGCGAACGCCAGCGTGGTGCGGTCCTCCAGCAGCGGGCCGATGATCTGCACGCCGATCGGCAGACCGGACGGCGAGCGGCCGATCGGCGCTACCGTCGCCGGCAGGCCCGGCGGCGTCGCCAGCGAGCCCCACACGATCAGCAGCGTGTAGGGGTGCGGCTTGCCGTCGATGTCGATCAACCGCGCTTCGCGGTCCTCGCTCTTGTCGTGCGGAAAGGCCAGCACGGAAAACGGCGGGCAGAGCACCACATCGAATTCGCGAAACAGCTCGCGCCATTGCTGGCGCAGCCGCGCCCGCGCGATCTCCGCTCCCATCCACTCATGGTGGCTCATGAGCGGCGCGCGCTTCCACCACGCCATCAGGCTGTCGTCCTCGCGCGCCAGCGCGGCAACTTCTTCACGGGCTTTCTGAAGCATTTCGGGCGGCGCGCCGAAGCCGGCGAAGTTGCGGACCATTTTCGTGTGCAATTTTGCCGATTGAGCGAGATCGGGGAGCAGCTTGCTCGATCGTGCGACCGTTGCGCCGGCCTTGCCCAAATTGCCGGCGAGCTGATCCAGTGCCGTGCGTATCTCGCGCGCCACCGGCAACAAGGGATGGTCGTCGATCACAAGCACGCGAAAACCGCGCAACCCGGAATGCCGTGCCGGCGGCAGCGACAGGCGGTAAGCGCCGGCCTGGTCTTCATCGGGACCGGCCAGCAGGTCGAGCGCCAGCGCCAGATCAGCGGCAGTTCGCGCCATCGGGCCGGCGACCCCGAGCCCGTAGGTGATGTCGACTTGCAGCGCCGGCGAGCGCGGCGGCGAATGGCCGCGCTGCGGCACCAGGTCGGCGCTGGGCTTGTGGGCGAACACGCCGCAAACATGCGCGGGCATCCGCAGTGAGCTGGAGAGATCGGATCCAAGCTCGAGCGGCACGTATCCTGCTGCGAGTGCCGCCGCAGCACCGCCGGAAGAGCCGCCCGGCGTGCGCGTGACATCCCAGGGATTGTTGGTCGTGCCGTAGACGGGATTGAAGCTCTGCCAGTCGGCAATCGCCGTCGCCAGATTGGTCTTGCCGAGGATGATGGCGCCGGCCTGCTTCAGCCGCACGACCGCCACTGCATCATCAGCGGCGCGCCAGTCGCGGCCCATCGGCAGGCCCCAACTGGTCGGCAAGCCTCCCACGTTGAACGATTCCTTCACCGTCATGGGAATACCGAGCAGCGGGGACCGCACGCCGCGCGCCAGCGCCTCGTCCGCCACCCTTGCAGCGGCGCGGGCACGGTCGAAGTCGCGGACCACGACCGCGTTGATTCTGGAATCATGCGCCTCGATCCGGGCGATCGCCTGATCGAGCAGTTCGGCCGCAGAAACTTTTCGGGCATCGAGCATCGCGCGCAGTTCGCCGACACTGCGATAGGCCAGACCTCCGGCCTTGGGCGGCGTTGCGGCAGGCGATTGCGCGCGGGCGGAGTTGATGGCCGGCGAGGCCGCCAGCGCGCCCGCCATCGTCAGGAATGAACGTCGGTCGATCGTCATGGGTTGCGCCTGTTGTTGTGGGACGCAAACCGGATAAAGCGCGGCTACGGGCGCCGCTTGTATGTTTCGGACATCTACAGGGAAAAGACGTTGTCCCAGTCGCCGATCAACTCGCTCGGGGCCATACCCACCAAAGCGCGGCATTCGCGGACGAAATGGGCCTGATCGAAATAGCCGGCCTCGTGGACGATCCTGGTCCAGGATTTTGCCGGCTCCCGCCGGTGCGCGGACAGCGCCGCATCGAAGCGGATCGTGCGCGCGTAGAGTTTTGGCGACAGCCCGATCTGTAGCGAGAACCGGCGCTGGAATTGCCGGGCGCTCAGGCCGGACCGTTCGACGATCGCATCGATCCGGGCACGCCCGCCGGTCGCCATCAACAGCCGGGAGCCTGCATCGATCGCGTCCTTCGAATTGTCGCGCAACAGCCCGCCGACCCACCGCTCCGCCGCCGCGACGCGAGCGGCAAAGTCCGGCGCCAAACGGATGGCATCGTCCAGCCGTGCTGCATGCCTGCCGAGGATGTCGCGCGCCGCGATACCTTCGTTGACGAGCAATGTCATGTCGATCCCAACCAGCCGATTGAGTCCGGCAGGCTGGAAGTGAATGTTGAAGAGATGAATCTCCTTGGGCATGTAGAGCTGGATGCGCCGGGCTCCCTGCGGCCCAACGACGACGGTTTCCGGCGCGATTTGCAGCGCGCCATCGTCGATGCGGAGTTTGAACGGTTCGGCCAGGTAGATATCGATGATCTGGTGCGGGCGCGCCGGCAGCGGCCAGGTGAGCACGGCCGATCCCAGGCTTGCGCGCCGTTCGCCGAACGAACGGACGATGCCGCGAAGCGCGGGATGCGGTAGCGCTCGTCTGACATCCATCGCGGACTCTCCGGACCTTCGTCAACCCTCGATGGAATCCATTCTACAATGCATCCGCGAACGAGTCTTGGTTCGATTATGCCATGCGACACGAGGCGGATTGACTAGGCCGCGACGCCCCGCCCATAATCACGACGGAGTGAGGCTTCTGGCACGTCCGACCGCGCGGCCGATCTGACCGGGCGCGAGAATTGTGACGGCCCAATAAACAGGCGGAAAACGGGCTTGTCGGCATCGCGGCGTCCCATGTTCGGCGAGCAACAGCGGTTCGTGCTGTTGCTGATCGCGCCCGCCGCGCTGTTGATGCTGCTGTTCCAGGTGGTGCCGATCGTGATCGGGGCCAATGCCAGCTTTCGCGACTGGGCGCTCTATAATCCCAAGAAGACCTGGGTCGGGCTCGACCATTATCACGCCGTGATATCCGATCCGGCGTTCCTTTACGTCGTGCTGCCCAACACCTTCATCTTCATGGTCGTGAGCGTGGCCGGCGCGCTGGTCACGGGCCTTGCGCTCGCGCTGCTGCTCAACCGGCCCTTCCCCGGGCAAAAGCTGGTGCAGACGATCCTGCTGGTGCCGCTGATGGTGGCGCCGGTCGTCGCCGCGATCATGATCCGCTGGATCTTCAACGACCAGTTCGGCATCGCCAATGTCGTGCTGGAGGCGATCGGCCTCGAAGGCCAGCCGTGGCTGGTGCAACGCTGGAGCGCCTTCTGCATTATCCTGCTCACCGACATCTGGCTGTGGACGCCGTGGTTCACGCTGCTGCTGCTCTCGGGGCTGCAAAGCCTGCCGAAGGAACCGTTCGAGGCCGCCGCGATCGACGGCACCTCGACCTGGCGCGTGTTCCGCTACCTCACCCTGCCGATGCTGCGGCCGGTGATCGTGGTGTGCGTGGTGATCCGCGCCATCGACGCCTTCCGCACCTTCGACATCGTGTGGACGCTGACCGGCGGCGGGCCCGGCCGTTCGACCGAACTGTTCAGCCT
Organism: Bradyrhizobium lablabi; assembly: GCF_018129385.1. Lineage (GTDB taxonomy): Bacteria > Pseudomonadota > Alphaproteobacteria > Rhizobiales > Xanthobacteraceae > Bradyrhizobium > Bradyrhizobium lablabi_C. The sequence continues at coordinate 43,101 of NZ_JAFCLN010000013.1, read as the reverse complement.
TTATGCGTACGTTCTGGCCTTCCTCAATCTCGATCTCGGCCGCGGCTCGGCGGCGGCGATCATCGGCGGCCTGATCATCCTCGTGCTCGGCGTGGCGATGTACCGCCTCGTCGACCGCATCGCAAAGGCCTGACGCCATGCCGATGGTGACCCGCCCGCAATTCCTGCCCGGCCTGCCGAACTGGAGCCGCAAGACATTCTTTGCGCTCGCGCTCACCTTCATCTGCTTTGCGTTCGCCTTCCCGGTGCTGTGGCTGATCCTGACCTCGCTGCGGCCGGAATCCGGCGTTTATTACGTCCATCGCGGTACCGAATTCACCCTTGGCAATTTCAAGGAAGTGTTGAGCCAGGAGCGCATCGTCGAAGCCTTCATCAACAGCGCCGTCATCTCGACGCTGGCAACCATCTTCTCGCTGCTGGTGACGGTGTCGAGCGGCTACATGCTGTCGCGCTTCACCGGGCCCGCCTCGCGGATGTGGTTCGGCACCATCTACATCTTCCGCTGCGTGCCCTACATCTCCTGGGTGCTGCCGCTCTACTTCGTGGTGCAGAGCTGGGGCATCTACGACACCTATGTCGGGCTGCTGTTGCCCCATATCGCCGTGCACATCTGCTTCTTCTCCTGGCTGATGAAGGGCTTTTTCGACGGCATCGATCCTTCGATGGAATATGCCGCGATGATCGACGGCTGTAGCCGCTGGGGCGCCTTCATCCGCGTCGCCATCCCCTCCGCCCTGCCCGCGATCTCGGCGCTTGCGGTGCTGTGCTGGCTGTTCACCTGGAACGAATTCCTGTTCGCGCTGATCCTGACCGGCAACCGCGTGCCCGTGATCACGGTGGTGATGGCGCAGTTCGTCACGGAAATGGGGCTGCACTGGAACCTGATGGCGGCGACCGCCGTGATGGCGCTGCTGCCGGCCTTCCTGATCGCGCTGTTCGGGCAGAAATATGTGATCCAGGGTTTGCGTATCTAACCAAGAGATATCTAACCAAGAGAGAAGACGAAGCGGAAGTAACAACACAACGACAATAACGAGGAGGAAGTGCCAATGCAGGGAATGGCAAGATGGGCGATAGCGGCGGCGGCCGCGATGACGATCACCACAGCCCAGGCGCAGGTGAAGGAATTGCGGATCGGCTACCAGCCGAGCCCGATCCAGGATGCCTCGATCGCAATGTTCGAGGCCTGGGGCGCCAAGAACGGCGTCAAGATCGTCAAGGTGCCGAACTCCTACGGCGTCTATGTCGAGAAGATGACGGCCTCGCTGACCTCCAACTCCGACCAGTACGACGTGATCTGGCACAATGACGACTGGGGCCAGACCTGGGCGCATCTGCTGGAGCCGACCGACGACGTCGATGCCAACAAGTTCGCCGAGAAGTGGGGCATGGACAAGATCGTGTTCGGCAACAAGGACGGCAAGAACACCGTCGTGCCGATGGGCCAGACCTTCAGCGTGTTCTTCTACCGCTCCGACCTCGTAAAGCCGGAGGAAGTGCCGAAGACGCTGGAACAGCTCGTGACCGTCAGCAAGAAGCTGCAGGCCGACGGCAAGGTGAAGTTCGGCTATGTCGGCGGCATGTCGATGAACCATTCCTGGTTCAGCTGGTTCTGGTCGATGTGGGGCAACAATTGCGACGTGCTACAGCCCTTCTACGAGCGCGACAATGCCAAGCTCGCGGCTGCCGGCTGGAAGTCCGGCATGACCGATCCCTGCATGCAGCAGACGGTCGAATACTGGTGGGACGCGATCAACACCCACAAGATCGCGCCGCGCGGCATGCCCGCCTATGACCGCAACGAGGCCAACGCCATCTTCATGGCGGGCGATGCCGCCTTCACCGTCGCCGACACGCTGTGGTGGGGCCAGTTCAACGATCCCAACAAGTCGAAGGTCGCCGGCAAGATTGCTGCGGCGCGTTTCCCGCTCGGCCCCAACCGCACAAAGCCGTTCGGCTGGGACGATATCTGGGGCTGGGCGATTCCGAAGTCCATCCCGGAGGAGCGCAAGAAGCTCGCCAAGCAGATGCTGAATGCGATGATGCTGGATGAGGAAGGCCAGGTGAAGATGTTCAAGGCGACGGGTGCGCCGCCGCCCAATACGCAGTTCTGGCCGAAGATCGCCGAACAGGATCCGTTCATGAAGCTGCTGAAGGAAGCGGTGCTCGATTCACCCGACAAGGTGCGCGGCGCCTATTACTTCCCGCAATGGCCCGCCGTGCACAAGGCCTTCAACGACACCGTCACCAAGGCCGTCACCGGCAAGCGCGAGGATATTCCGAAGGTGCTGGCCGAGGGCGCGCCGCTGGTCAGCAAGGCCGCGCAATAATAATAACGAAAGCCCGCCGCACGCGCCGTGGCGGGCTTTTCTTTCGAGTCGACAGTTCAGTGACGGCGGGGACATGGCTGCGATCACGCTTGAGAAACTCAACAAGCATTACGGGTCGGTGTACCACGCCGTCAAAGACGTCGATCTTGCGATTGCCGACAAGGAATTCGTGGCCCTGGTCGGCCCGTCCGGCTGCGGAAAATCGACGACGCTGCGGATGATCGCGGGGCTGGAGGATATCTCCAGCGGCGACATCCGGATCGGCGGCAGGATCGTGAACCACCTGCCGCCGCGCGACCGCGACGTGGCGATGGTGTTCCAGAACTACGCGCTCTATCAGCACCTCTCCGTCTACGACAATCTCGCCTTCGGCCTGCGCAACAAGAAGACGCCGGAAGCCGACATCAGGGCGGCGATCGACCGCGCCGCCGGCATGCTCGGCCTGCACGAGCTGCTGCAGCGCAAGCCGAAGCAACTCTCGGGCGGCCAGCAGCAGCGCGTCGCGCTCGGCCGCTGCATCGTGCGCAATCCGCAGGTATTCCTGTTCGACGAGCCGCTGTCGAACCTCGATGCCAAGCTGCGCGCGCAGATGCGCATCGAGATCAAGCGGCTGCATGCGGAAATCCCGACCACTTCGGTGTTCGTCACGCATGACCAGGTCGAGGCCATGACCTTGGGCGACCGTGTCGTGATCATGCGCGACGGCCGCATCCAGCAGATCGGCACGCCGCTGCAGGTCTACGGAAAACCCGCCAACAAGTTCGTCGCCGGGTTCATCGGCGCGCCCGCCATGAATTTCATCGATGTTGCCGTCGCCGTGAGCCCATCCGGCGTGACATCGGTCGAGGCCTGGGGAATAAAACTGACGGTGAGCGACGCCAACGCGCGCGCCCTCGCCGTACGCAACGGCGACCGCGTCATCATGGGCGTGCGGCCAGAGCATCTGATGCTCGGCGACGGCGCCCCGGGCATGGGATTCGATGCCGGTGTCGAAGTCGTCGAACAGCTCGGCTCGGAAATCCTGCTCGAGACGCTGGTCGGCAATACCAGCATCACGGCCGCGCGCGTGCCGGCGGAAACGAAGATCGCGCGCGGCGATCAGGTGCGCCTGTCGGTCCAGCCGGGCCGCCTGCACTTCTTCGATCCGGAGACCGAGCTGCCGATTTCGGCGTGACCGGGTGGCACCGTGCTCTCCTCCGTCATTGCGAGGAGCCCGCGACAAAATTGCGAAGCAATTTTGCGCTGGAGCGACGAAGCAATCCAGCTTCCTTGTTGCAGCAAAGCTGGATTGCTTCGCGGAGCCTGTCATCGGGCGCGCGTTCGCGCGACCCGTTGGCTCGCAATGACGGAGGAGGACGTTAGTCCTCTTACTTCACCTTCGCAGCGTCGGGCGCCGGGTTTGCAGCGACTGCCGGCCCGCCGCCGAACAGGCTCGATAGCTGCCGCGTGCGCCTTGTGTCGATGCTGACATAGGCGGTCATGCCGGCGCGCAAGGGCGGCTCGCCCGGCTGCTCGATCAGCCGTAGCCGCACCGGCAGGCGCTGCACGATTTTCACCCAATTGCCGGAAGCGTTCTGCGGCGGCAGCACCGCGAACTCGGCGCCGGTGGCTGGGCTGATGCTCTCGACCTCGGCATCCCAGGTGATGTCAGGATGCATGTCGAGCACGACCTTTGCCTTCTGGCCCACGGTCACATGCGTGAGCTCGGTCTCCTTGAAATTGGCCTCCAGCCACGGCCGCCGGTCGGTCACCAAGGCGAACAGCGGCGTCTGCGGCTTGACCTGCTCGCCGAGCTGCAACTTGAAATTCACCACGACGCCCGACTTCGGCGCCTTGATCTCGGTGTAGGCGAGATCGAGCGCGGCGCGGTCGCGCACCGCGATCTTTTCGCGCACGGCCGCGAACGCATCCGTCGGCCGGTCGGGCTTTCCGCCAAGCGCGGCCTCCATGCGTGCGATGCGCTGGTGCAGGACGGCAAGCTTGTCCTCGCCTTCCTGCTCTTCGCTGGTGACCTGCTCCAGCCTTGCGACCGAGGCCACACCGCGCCCTGACAATTCGCGCTGGCGCCTTGCCTGGGTCCGCAGATATTCCAGCTTGTTCTCGGCTTCCTTTGCTTCGGCCCTCACCTCGCGCAAATTCGCCTTGACCATCTCGACCGAGGAACGCGCGGAATCGACCTCGGCTTCCGCTTTCGCCAGTGCGAGCCGATAGGTCGCCGGATCAAGCCGTACCAGCACGTCGCCCGCGGTGACGGCCGAATGATCCCGGATATTGAGCTCCATGATACGTCCCGGCACTTCGCTGGCGATCTGGGCGATGTCAGCCTTCACGAAGGCGTTTTCGGTCGAGATGTGGCGGCCGCCCGACAGCCAGAACAACAGCGCGCCCACAACGACCAGCACGGGCACGCCGATCAGCGCCAGCCGCTGCATCCGCTTGCTCATGGCGCGGCCCTGCCGTTATGCGCCTTGCCGTTGTGCCGGCTCGGCCCGTTCAGGGCGCGCTTCTGGCTTGCCGCAGCGTCGATACCATCGCCCGACACCAGGGTCGTCTTGATGCGTTGCAGCAAAGCCATCAGTTGCTTGCGCTCCCGTGCAGCAAGATCGCCCAGCGCCGCATCGACCGTCTCTTCCGCCACGCGCCAGATGCGCTTGTGCACCCGCTCGGCGTCCGCCGTCAGGTAGACCCGCTTGACGCGGCGATCATCGCGCGCGGTGCGGCGCTCGACCCAGCCATTGGCGACCAGCCGGTCGATCATGCGCCCGGCGGTCGCTTTTTCCACTTCCATCATTTCGGCGAGTTCGGAAAGCGAAGCGCCCGGGCGGCGGTGCAGACGGGTCAGCACCAGCCATTGCGCGCGCGTGATGCCGAGACGGCGGACGCGGCGGTCGAACGCCGTGCGCAGCAGCCGCGCCACATCTGAAATTACGACGCCAATATATTCTTCGGTATTGGGCATGGCCCCGGTTGTTTCCGGCCCGATTGGTAAGCTAGGTTATTATTATTGGTAAGCTAGGTTATTATCTACCCGTCGATCAAGGGATATCGCCTTGAGTTCAACGACAACAGCGGTTGAGGAGCACCCCTCGGCGATCTCCCCGGCCCAGCGCTATCTGACGCTGACGACGGTGGTGCTCGGCTCCTCGCTGTACGGGACAGCGCTGCTCACCACGTCAACCATTCTGCCGCAGATGCAGGGCGCGCTGTCGGCAACCCAGGACGAGATCGCCTGGGTGATGACCTTCAACATCCTGGCGACTGCCGTCGTCACCCCGATGACGGGCTGGCTGGTGTCACGCTTCGGCACCAAGCGCGTCATGATCTGGTCGATCGCGATCTTCACCGCCGCGACGATGCTGTGCGGCATGGCGCAGTCGCTGGAAATGCTGGTGCTGTGGCGCATTTTGCAGGGCGGCGCCGGCGCGCCGGTCGTGCCGCTGTCACAGTCGATCCTGTTCGACACCTTTCCGCGCCGGCAGCATACGATGGTGATGTCGGTCTTCGGCATGGCGGTGGCGGTTGCGCCCGCCTTCGGCCCGGTGTTCGGCGGCTACCTCGCGGAGATGTATAGCTGGCGCTGGTCGTTCTACATGCTGGTGCCGATCGGCATTGCTTCCACCATCGGCATGGCGCTGACGCTGCCGCCGGATAATCGGCTCACAAGAGTTCGTTTCGACTGGACCGGATTCATCGCGCTCGCCACGGCGCTGGCGGCCGTTCAGCTCGTGCTGGCGCGCGGCGTCCGGCTCGACTGGTTCGATTCACCGGAGATCGTGATCGAGAGCCTGATCGCGGCCATCGCCTTCTACATCTTCATCGTGCACAGCCTTGGCGCGCGCGAGCCGTTCGTGAACCTGAAACTGATGCGCGACCGCAACTATGCGATCGGGCTGGCGCTGGTGACGATCTACGGCATGCTGAATTTTACGCCGATGGTGCTGCTCCCCCCTCTCCTCCAGCAGCAGGCCGGCTTTCCGGACATGCTGGTCGGCGAGGTGATCGGATGCCGCGGCGTCGGCATGCTGGTCGGCTTCATGACCGCCGGCTTCATGAGCCGGATCGACCCGCGCCTCAGCATGGCGTTCGGCTTCGGCCTGCAAACCGCCGCCGGAATCTGGATGCTGACCTTCGACCTCAACGTGACGATGGAGATTTTGCTCGCCAACAGCGCCATCCAGGGCTTTGCGGTCGGCGTGGTCTGGGTGCCGATCACGGCGGTGGCCTTCGGCACGCTGGACGCAAGGCATTACGCGGAAGCGTCCGCGATCTTCCATCTCCTGCGCAACATCGGATCGAGTTTCTTCATCTCGCTGTCGATCGCCGAGATCGTGCGCACCACGGCGGCGAACTACAGCCGCATGACCGAGATGATCTCGCCCTATAACCGCTCGCTGACGATGCCGGGCGTCACCGGCGGCTGGACCTTCGACAGCGTCACAGGCCTTGCGAGGATCGCCAGGGAAATCACCCGCCAGGCCACCATGATCGGCTACCTCAACGCCTTCATGATGTACACGGTCGCCTCGGGCCTCGCTTTGGTGTTCGCGCTGTTCGTGCGAGGCCGCAGGGCGGCGTGACGCACCTCCTCTCCCCGTCATTGCGAGCAAAGCGAAGCAATCCATCTTCGTCCCACCAAGGAAAGAATGGATTGCTTCGTCGCTTCCGCTCCTCGCAATGACGCGGAGAGAGTGGTGTCTTTCGCGGGAGGGCGGTGGCCGCGCTACCCCTTCACATCATACTGCTTGCTGAGATGATCCCCGATCTGCACCAGCATCGAGACGCACTCGGGATAGCCGGGTTTCGCGATCGTCGCTTCCTCTGCCTGAGCGCGGAACTCCCAACCGTCGCCGTCGCGCAGCACCGATATGTTGATGCCGTCAGGACAGTCAAGGTGGGCCTTGAGCTCGGCTCGCGCCATTTCAATCAGCTCGGCTTCGGTCTTGACAGGCTTGCTCATGATGACGGCGTCCCCCCCGGCGGTTTGATTGAACCGCAGGTTGCCGTGTTGGTGCGCGTCTGTCGAGGGGAGCGCCGCGCGGCAATTAGCGCCGGGGCGCTACCTGCTTCAGCCCGACGATCTCGGGCAAGGAACCGGTGTGGACCGGCTCCCCCCTGACCAGTTCCGGCGGCAGCGGGGCGCGCGCGGTGGCATCGGGGAAGCGTGTCTTCATCTCGCGCAGGAAACCGTCGAGCGTATCGACGCTGGCCGCCATCTTGGCGATCTGGGCGAATTCGGCGCTGGTGACCGCGCCCGGCGTGCTCGCGGTCTCGAACGCAAAGCGGTCGGCTTCGCCGCTCATCAGCGGCGCATATTTTTCCCGGAAGCGCGCCAGCCCGATCGCATCGTCGGCGAGCGCATAGCCGACCACGGCGCGGATCACGTCGCCCTTCTCCACCGGATTGAGCGGTTTGAAGTCGCGCCAGCGGTCGGCATAATAGAGTTCGATCTGCTCGGCCGACTCCCGCCATTTGCGCGAGGCCCAGTAGATGTCCGAACGCAGGCGGATCGCCTCACGCCCCGAGAGGTTCGAGATGATGTCGAGGCCGAGATCGTGGCGGCCGACGTCGCTTTGCGCGCGCGCCTCCAGCAGCAGGCGCTGCTGACGCAATTCGCCGGAGAGGTCGGCGATGCGGGTCGAGCGCAGCGCGGCGATGGCGCGGTCGGGTTTGCGATGGGCCAGGTACACCATGGCAAGACGCGCGGCCACTTGCGCGCGCGCCGCGCCTTCGAGGCGCTTGTCGACCTGGTACTGCAACAGCTCGGCCGCCTGATCGAGCAGGTCGACCGATACCAGCCGGTCGGCAAGGCGGCGGATCATCTCGTCACCGCGCCGCCCAATCGGAGTCAGGTCGCGAAATTCGAAGAACATCCCGAGCGCCTCGATCGGCGGCAGGTCCTCGCCTTTCGGGCTGAGGAAAAGCTGGGCGAACAGCGCCGCCGCCATGTCCTGCCCCTGGCGCGAGACTTCCGAATTGGGATCGAGCCGCGTCGCGGTGCGCACGGCCGTCAGCGCCTCGTTATAGCGGCCGGTATCGGCATAGATGCGGGCCATCATTTCCAGCGCCCTCAGCTCGATCGGACCGCCGCGCCAGGTCATCGACAGCGTTTCGAGGTCGCGCAACAGATCAACCTGGCTGATCTCCTCGCGCTTCTGCCGCAGGACGAGGTCGAGCAGCTTGCCTTCGGAGACCGCCGCGCGGTCGGAGGAACGCATCGCGATCCGGTAATCGCTCTGCGCATCGCGGTCGTGGCCGAGCGCCTCGGCCAGCCGGCCGCGCAGGATCGCGATCGAGGGCTTCATCTCCGGCGTGACGATGACGACATCGAGATCGCTGCGGCGCCGCGCGGCGCCGGAATAATCCTTCACCTCCAGCGAGGCGCGCATCGCTTCCGTCAGCACGATGCGCTGCAATTCCACGGGCAAGGATGCGATCGCGAATTCGACGTTCTTGAATTTTTCGCGCGCTTCCGCCCATTTGCCCTGGCGTGCCGCCGCCAGCGCCCGCCACAACTGCGTGTCGTAATTGTTGCCGATGACGGGATTGGCGAAATCCTTCAATGCCTGCTCCGGGCGGCCGATCAGGAGGCTCGCGACCGCGCGCAGCATCAGCGCGGCGGATTCCTCATAACCGGGCTTGACCTCAGACAGCACGAGATCGGCGACGCCCTTGGCTTCCGGATAGAGGCCGCGCGCCATGTAGAAGCGGGCAAGGTCGAGCCGCGCCTGCGCGCGCTGGTCGGGCGCCACCATGCCGGCTGCCCTGATCAACTCGCCCTCGCGCGCCAGGAAATTCCCGGCCTGGTTGGCCTTCCATTCGCTGATGTCGAAAATCGGCCGCACCGCGAGATTGGCGCGCTCGGCCGCAACGTCCGCCGACGACAATGTCAGTCCGCCGGGACGGCCGAGCAGAATCTTGTCGGTTGCGATCTCGGCCTTGACGTCGTCCGAATTCGGATGAACGGCGACGCCATGGATCGATTCCAGCAGCGACAGCTCGACGAAATCCTGCCGCTTGATGAAGCCGCGGATCGGCAGCGGCGCGGTCACCACCATCAGGGCATCGCCGGCATCCGGATCGATGAAGCGGTGCATCAGGCCGGGCTTTGCCAGTGGTACGGTGACATTGGCGAGCGCGGGGTCGGTGATGTTGCGGATCGCCATCAAGGGCTGCGGCGGCGCCTGCATCGTATCGGCGAAGGTCACCGTCCATTCGTTGCCGGCATCGCTGCCGGTGAGCGAAGGGATTTGCGGACGGTTGAGACGAACGCGGATCGCCTGCCCCTGTGGCAGGTCCAGCCGGTTGACGTCGCCGATCAGCGCGCCGCCCTTGGCGCGAATCGGCTCGACATCGAGCGGCTTATTGGAGTCGAACACCAGCCATACCGCATCGGCGCGGCGGAACATCGCGGCGGGCGTTGCCTGCGCAAAGGAGATGGTCAGCCGCAAGCCGTCGGCGTCACGCCGCGCCACCAGGCTCGCCGATTTGTCGCCGCTGGCAGCGTCCGCGGAGGTTTCACTCGCGGCCGGCTTTTGCGTTTCGGCGATTGGTTCGGGCACGGGCTGCGGCGCCGGTTTTGAGCCTTCTGTCGCGGCCGGAGTCTCTTTCAATTGGGAGGCGAGCGGCGGTGGCAGTGGCAGGGCTTTCGCCGCCGTCTCCGGCCTGATCTCGATCCTGGCCTGCTGCGCAATGGTTTCCGACGTCGGCGGCGTCACTTCGTCCGCGGGAGCTGCGGCCTGCGGGGCCGGCGCCGGGGCTACCGGCACGCCAGGTACAACAGGTGCGGCCGGCGCCGGCGCGGCTGGCGCGGCCGCCTGCGGCGCGCCGACCTGCGGCTTTTCCGACTGGAATGCGACGTCGACGACGTAGTTCTTTTCCTCGCGGAACGAATGCACGTCGACATCGCCGATCAGTTCGGCTTCGATCGTCGAGGTAGCGCCCTCGATCTTCTGGTTGATCGTTGCGACGTTCGGCGGCGCCGCCACTTTTGCATCGGCAAGGTCGAAGGTCAGCGGGGCGTTGAACAGCAGCGTCAGCTTCTGATCGTTGAGCACCGAGGAGACGCCGACGCCGTCGGGCATCTCGAACACGAAGCGGACGAAGGTCGGCTGCACCGAGGCGCGCACCCGCACAGGCGGGCGCTTCTTGGCCTCCGCGTCGGCCCTTTGCTGGCGAAGCGCGCGTTCGGCCGCGCGCGCCCGATCGGACAATTCGCGCACCACTTCCTGCGGCAGGCCGGGCGGCGGACCGTTCCAGTTGTCGGGCAGGAAATCGACGAACACACGTTCGCCCGCCGTCATGGTGTTGATGGTGACCTTTCGCGCCAGCGACAGCCGGATCGCGCCTCCGTCGGGATCGGCACGCGCGGATGAAATGTAGTCGGGCACCGCGTCGGAGAGCCGTCCGACCGGAATCGCCACCGGCCGCTTGAAGCGTATCACGATGATGGAGCCCGCCGCCGTCACCTGTGAATCGATATCCTCGGCAAGCCTGATGGTGAGCCGCGCAAAACCGCCGGCCGCCGACAGCGTAGCTTCCCCCCTGACCGGATCGGCTTGCCCATACGCCGGCGCCGCCAACAGCGTCAGGCCGGCGGCGAGACACGCGGCCCGCTTTGGCCAGCCGCGCGCGATCCGCGCCAAGGCGCGGCCCAGCGAGCAAAATCCAGCGGCAGCCCCAAGCGCCATTCCAGCGGGTCTTTCGGCTTCAACCATCTTGTCGGGGGAGAAACGCGTTTCGCCCCATGAGAAGACTCTAGAATTGGCGGGCTTAACGTCTCATTAAATATGCCGGTAAACTGGCATCCTAGTTCGGCTTCGGCGCCAGCATCTTGCCCTCGATCTTGGGCAGTTCCGCTGAGGTGCCCGCCTTGTCGTTGCCGGCCCGGCGCGCCAGCTCGACCGTCAGCCGCTCGGCCGCTTCCGGCTGCATTAGCCCGAGGATGTCGGACATCTTTCGCGGCGCGATTTGCGAAGCGATCTCGTACAGCACGGCCATCTCCAGCCGGTCGAACACTTTTGCGGCGTCCTTCGGCTTCATGCCCTCATACATCGTGACGATGCCCTTGAAGCGCGCCGCGTCGGCCTCGCTCTTGGCGCCGCTGGCGGTCGCAATCCGCGCCTCCACGGCCTTCAATTCCTCGACCTTGCCTTCGATGCGCTTTTCCGCCGATTTGAGCAGGCTCTCGCGGATCTCGATCTCGCGGGCGCGCGCCTCGAGCTCCTGCCGCCGGGCCTGCAACCGTTCCAGGATCGCGCGCTCCGAGGCCGAGACCTGCGGCGTCTGGTCGGGATAGACCACGACGCCATCCGGCTTCGGCGGCTCGCTCGCCGGCGCGGCCGGTTTTGGCGGCTCCTTCGGCGCGCCATGCACCGAGCCCGTGACATCGGCCGCATCGGCCTTGGGCGCACCCGGAAAATTGATCTGGTCCTGCGCCCAGGACGGTTTTGCCGCGCCCGGGTTGTAGTCGAAGACGTAGCCGCCCTCGAGCACGAGGCCGGCGATCTTCAGCACCGCCAGGCCGCAGACGGCGACCAGCACGACCGGGATGACGCGGATGTCACGAAGCGATTTCATGCGGCGAGGCCGTTAGCCCTTCTGCGCTCGGAAAAAGCCTGCGCCGCGGCGGCGACCGCCTTGGCCGACGAGATCTGCGGCGTCTCCGGCTCGGGCGCCGATGGCGCCGGTGCCGCCGGCCGCGCGGCGCTCGCGATCTTCGACAGGCGGCGGATCACGCCGTCGCCCTCGGCGAGCTGGTTCTTCAGATGCGCCGACATCTGCGTTGCCGCGGTGAGCTGGCTGCCGAGATGCTCGTTGACGTCGCGCACGGTGTGCTTGAGCCCGCCGATCGCGCGCTCGGCGATTTCGGTCGCGGTGATCAGTTCGGCGATGGTTGCTTTCAGCGAGTGCTCATCCGCTTTCAGCCGTTGCAGGCGCTTGTTCAGCACGATGCAATAGCCGACGGTGACCATCAGCAGGATGGCCACCAGGCTCTCGATCATGAGTCCAAGGGAATGGTTCATTGTGCCTCCATCATCTTGGTCTGTTCATCGGCCTTCTCGAACATCGCAAAGGTCGTGTTCGGCTTGCGCAACTGCTTGGTGACGCGGATCGCGACGCGGTCCCCTACCCGGCCCATCCGCCCTTCCGTCAGCGTGACGTTGCCGCAGCGGACGGTGACCAGTGCATCGGCGCGCATCTCCAGCGGCAGCGTATCGCCGACCTTCAGCTTCATGAGCTGCTTTAAGGGGATGTCGGCCTCATACAGCACCGCATCGACGGAAATCTCGGCCTGCGCCACCTCGGTGGCAAAATGGCCTTCCCAGATCGGATCACGGCCGAATTTTTCGCCCATGAACATCTGCAACAGCACGTTGCGGATCGGTTCGATGGTCGCATAAGGCAGCAGCAATTCGATATTGCCGCCGCGCTCTTCCATGTCGATGCGCAAGCGCACCAGGATCGCGGCGTTGGCGGGCCGCGAGATCGCGGCAAAGCGCGGATTGGTTTCCAGGCGGTCGATGGTGAAGGTGACCGGCGACAGCGGCCGGAACGCTTGCTCGGCGTCCGACAGCACGACCTCGATCAGCCGCTTCACCAGATTGGTTTCGATCGTCGTATAGGGCCGGCCTTCGATGCGCAGCGAGGTCTGGCCGCGGCGACCGCCGAGCAGCACGTCGATGATGGAATAGATCAGGCTGGAATCGACGGTGGCGAGGCCAAAGTTCTCCCACTCCTCCGCCTTGAACACGCAGAGCACCGCCGGCAGCGGGATCGAATTCATGTAATCGCCGAAACGCACCGAGGTGATGCGGTCGAGCGAGACTTCGACGTTGTCGGAGGTGAAGTTGCGCAACGACGTCGTCATCAGCCGCACTAGGCGGTCGAAGACGATTTCGAGCATCGGCAGACGCTCGTAGGACACCATCGCCGAATCGATGATGGCGCGGATGCCGGAATGATCGTCGAGATTGACGTCGCCGGCGGTGAAGCCGAGCAGATTGTCGATCTCTTCCTGCGAGAGCACCCGCTCGCCGCTGTTGGTGCTCTTGCCGGTGCCGAACTCACGGCCGCCGTCTTCCACCATGGCGGCCCATTGCAGCGCCATGGTGCCGGAGATCTCATTGGCGGCCGCGGCCTTTTCGGCCTCCGCGGGATCCTCCTGACCGAGCGATGCTTCCCATTGGGCCGCAATCGCGTCTTGATCCATCTGGTCGTTGCCGGCCATCAGCTGAAAATCCGCTTTCTCACTGGATCACGATTTCCTTGAACAGCACGGCGTTGACCTGGTTCGGCGCCACCGCGAGGTTGACCCGGCGGGTCAGTTCCTCCTTCAGGCGGAACAGGCCGGCCGAGCCGTTGAGGTCGCCGGCGCGCAATTCGCGCATGTAGGTCTGAAAGATGTCGGTGACGCGCGGCATGGTCGGCTTGATCGCCTCGGCCAGCTTTTCTTCCTTCACCTCGAGCACGATCCGGACCTTGAGATACTGCACGCGCTCGCCCGGCAGCCCGACGAGGTTGACCAGCATCTCCGGCACTTCGACGAATGCCGGCGGCTTGGTGGAAGGCGCCGCTTCGGCGTGCTTCTCATCGCCGTGGCCCTTCATCAGGAAGAGATATGCGCCCACGCCGCCGCCGACCAAGGTGAGAAATCCCACCACGGCGATGATCAGCTTCAGCTTGCCCTTCTTGGCGGGTGCGGCCTCTGCGCCTTCAGCCGCGGCGCCGCCTTCCCCTTCATTCTCAGCCATCGCCCGTTCACCGCTCTATCTGTTTGGGCATGATCCTTCCGGAAAACCGGTCCCCACTTTTCCGGATCATGCCCTAGCGAACGAACGCGATCTCACCAGCCCCCGACGCGATACCAATGCCGCCGGCGCACACGCGCCCTCATCTCGATGGTGACGCTAGGGTAGCAATGGTTAATGGAATCTTTCTTTTGAGCACCAACTAGGAAAAAACTGCCGGGCAAACATGGTCAACAAGACCTTTCTGCCGCCCGACTTGCACCCCCGCTGAACGGCTAACCAATTAACATTACTAGCTTTTATGACTTGGCACGGCTTTCGCTGAGAGAGCCGTGAGCGCTTGACGTTTGGGAGAGCCGAAAGCGTTCAGACAAGTCCGCAAGGAGAGGTTTGGGAGAACCGACCCCGCGCGGGCGACATCAGGGGAGATTTGCCGGTGCAGAATACGCTTCTCATCGGACTATCGCGGCAAGTGACGCTGGAACGGCAGATGGATGTCATCGCCAACAACGTCGCCAACGTGAACACCAACGGCTTCAAGGCCGACCGCTCGCTGTTCCAGGAATATCTGGCGGATGGCGCGCGCGAAGACAATTTCATGGCCGGCCGCGACCGCCGCATCAGCCATGTGATGGACCGCGCCACCTTCCGCGACTATGCGCAAGGAGCGCTCGAGCCGACCAAGAACCCGCTCGACGTTGCGATCGACGGCAGCGGCTTTTTCGTGGTGCAGACCCCGCAGGGCGAGCGCTACACTCGCGACGGCTCGTTCCAGATCAACAATCAAGGCCAGCTCGTGAATGCGTCCGGCTATCCTGTGCTCGGCAGCGGCGGCCCGATCCAGTTCCAGCAGACCGACAAGCAGATCACCATCGCCCAGGACGGCAATGTCACCGTGCTGGAGGGCACCGCCCGCACCGACTCGGTGCGCGGCAAGCTGCGGATCGTGAGGTTCGCCAACCCGCAGGCGCTTACCAAGGAAGGCTCCAACCTCTATTCCGGCGGCGCCGGCGTGGCGGACACCACCTCGGTGGTGCGCCAGGGCTTTGTCGAAAAGTCCAACGTCAATTCGGTGCTGGAGATGAGCCGCCTGATCGAGGTGAACCGCACCTACTCGCACATCGCTACGCTCTTGCAACAGCAACACGACCTCCACCGTTCGGCGATCGACAAGCTCGCCGAAGTGCCGGCCTGATAGAGGAGTTTGACTCATGCGCGCGCTCTACACCGCTGCGACCGGAATGGCGGCACAGGAACTCAACGTTCAGGTGATCTCCAACAACATCGCGAACCTGCGCACCACCGGCTACAAGAAGCAGCGTGCCGCGTTCCAGGACCTGATCTACGACCACGTCCGCCGCGTCGGCGCGCAGGCCTCGGACCAGGGCACCATCCTGCCCGTCGGCGTCGACATCGGCGGCGGCGTGAAGACCGTCGGCACGCCGCGCCTGATGACGCAAGGCACGCTGTCGCCGACCGGCAACGAGCTCGACATCGCCATCCGCGGCGAGGGCTTTTTCAAGATCCAGATGACCGACGGCACCTACACGTACACCCGCGACGGCTCGTTCCAGATGGACGCGCAGGGCCGCATCGTCACTTCGCAGGGCAACCCGGTGCAGCCGACTATCACCATTCCGCAAAACTCGTCGGGCCTGACCATCAACGCGCAGGGCCAGGTGACGGTGGTGCTGCCGGGATCGACCACGCCTACCCAGATTGGCCAGATCGGGCTGACGCGATTCATCAACAAGGCCGGCCTGAAGCCGATCGGCGACAATCTGTTCACGGATACGCCCGCCTCCGGCGCGCCGCAGGACGGCATCGCCAACACCGACGGCCTTGGCGATATGCAGCAGGCCAACCTCGAGCAGGCCAATGTCGAAGTGGTCAGCGAAATCTCCGATCTGATCGCCGCCCAGCGCGCCTACGAGATGAACGCCAAGGTGATCTCGGCCACCGACCAGATGCTGCAATCCACCGCCGGCATGTTCCGCTGAGGTTTTGCCATGATCGCCCGCTCGCTCCTCATCGCCGCCGCCCTGTTCACCGCCACATCAGCGTCGGCGCAAACCCGCGACGACATCCTCGCCACGCCCGTGCTGCGCGCCAATGTCACGGTCGCTTCCGATCTGGTGCGGATCGGCGATGTCATCGACAATGCCGGCGCCGCGGGCCAGATCGCGATCTACCGCGCCCCGGATCTCGGCACCACCGGCACGCTGCCGGTGGCGCAGGTGCTCACCGCGCTCAGCGCGCATCAGGTGATCGGCGTCAACACAAAGGGCCTGCGCGAGATCTCGGTGACGCGCCTCGCCCGCACGCTCGACGGCAACGAAATCCAGACCGCGGTGGCCCGCGCGCTGGAGCGCAAGAACGGCCTTGGGGAGGCTGCCAATCTGTCGCTCACTTTCGACCGCGATCCCGGCGAGATCAGGCTGGATGCCGCCCACAGCGGCGATCTGCGCCCGCTCGCGGTGCGCTACGACCCGCGAAACAACCGCTTTGACGTCACGCTCGAAATCGCAAACGAGGCCGGCCTTGCCCCGGCAAAATTCCGGTTCTCCGGCACCGCGATCGAGACGGTCGAGGCCGCGGTGCTGACGCGCGGCATCGAGCGCAACGACATCATCAAGGCTTCCGATATCGTGATCGAGCGCCGGCCGAAGGCGGAAGTCGGCCACGATGCCATAAGCCGCGACAGCGCGCTCGGCATGCAGGCGCGGCGGGTGTTGCGCGCGGGCCAGGCGATCAAGTCCGCCGACCTGGCCAAACCCGACCTCGTGCAGCGCGAGCAGGCCGTCACGCTGATCTACGAGACAGCCAACATCTATCTCACCATCCGCGGCAAGGCGCTGGAAAGCGGCGCCGAAGGCGACGTCGTCAGCGTGATGAACCTGCAATCCAAGCGCACGGTGACCGGTGTCGTGATCGGGCGCGGCCAGGTCGCGATTTCAGTGACGCCGCAGCGCCAAACCGAGACTTCCTCCCTCAACGCGGCGCCCGCCGCTCCCGTATCCGTCGCCAACGCCGCCTCGCAAGGCGCGGCCAAAACCGAGTAATGGTCATGTATAAGTACACCAAAGCGTTTTCGAGCGAAGTGGGTACCGGTTCGCGTGAAGAAAACGCGTCAAAACAAAAAGTCTCACGCGTCTTCAAAGCCGCCGCGCTGCTGGCCGTACTCAGCGTCGCTACTGGATGCTCGGCAGTCGACCGCCTCTCGCAGATCGGCGAGGCGCCGAAGCTGAACGCGATCGAGAATCCGACTGCGCAACCTGGCTACAAGCCGGTGCAGATGCCGATGCCGAAGCCGGAAGTGGCCTCGTACAATGCCAACTCGCTGTGGCGGAACGGCTCGCGCGCCTTCTTCAAGGATCAGCGTGCCGCGCGCATCGGCGATATCCTGACGGTGTCGGTGAACATCACCGACAAGGCCAACATCGCCAACGAGACCCAGCGCAGTCGTACCGCCAAGGAAGACTCCGGCATCTCCGCATTCATCGGTTCCCAGACCATCACGCAGTCCAACAAGATCCTGCCCGGCAAGCTGCTGACCACCGACTCGACGTCGTCGGCCGACGGCAAGGGTTCGGTCAACCGCCAGGAATCCTTGACCACCAACGTCGCCGCCGTGGTGACCCAGGTGCTGCCGAACGGCAATCTCGTGGTCGAGGGCAAGCAGGAGATCCGCGTCAATTTCGAGATTCGCGAACTGATCGTCGCCGGCATCGTGCGCCCGGAGGACATCCAGAGCGACAACACCATCGATTCCACGAAAATCGCCCAAGCCCGCATCGCCTATGGCGGCCGCGGCCAGATCATGGACGTGCAACAGCCGCGCTATGGCCAGCAGGTGTCCGATATCCTGTTGCCGTTCTAAACCAAATTCAAAGCTCCCACACATCGTTGCGAACCTAGGCGCAGCGACGTGTACCAACGCGGCCTCCGGTAGCTCCCCTGCCGGAGGCCGTGCTCTATTGCCGTTATTCCGCAGCGTAGCAACGTCTAGCCGCGAACACCTTCCATCCAGCAATCACGACTGCGGCAACGGCACCCCTGTAACAATCGCCGATCCGTGACCAGACGGAACCGCATTATCGGCCCTGCAAGCGGAACCAAACGCCCCTGATGCGACTAATCGAGGGATTCCCAAGATCCCGGGATCAGCGTGAGTGTCATCCTCTTGGAGTGTTTGCCATGAAACTAGCACCCTACGCGCTCGCTGCCGCAACTTTGCTCGCGGCCGGCGGAGCATCGGCCCAATCCATCAACCTGTCGGGCGCCTATCGCTGCATCGAAGGATGCCGCGGCGCGCCCGGCGCTCCCGCCTTCGTCACACAGAACGGGTACAACCTCAATCTCGTGAACGAAGCCGGCCAGCCCTCCCGTGCCTGGCCCGACACCTTTGCGCCAACCAGTCGGATCTGGGCCGACGACTACAACATGAGCGCGGTCTATACGCCTGATGGCTCGACCATCCAGTTCGACAACGGCACCATCTGGCAGCGCGACATGGGCCCACCGGTGCGCGTGCGCGCGCGAAAGGTGGCGGTGGTGAGGTAGCGCCGACGCCAACAACCAACGTTGCACCTAAAGTGGCCCCATCACCTTCGGCGACGGGGCCGCTTCCTTTGAGGGACTACGCTACCTTCCTGAGTGCAAGGTCCTCCCATCTTCTGACGTCACATACTCAACTATGAAAAAAGACGATGAGGATAGGTCGCTCCTTCAAGCAATTGACTGTAGCCCAACATCGATATATATTTTTGGTATCTACCATATTTTACGAGGTGCCGAATGACAGCGACCGCTAAAATTTTCATGCACGGCCGCAGTCAGGCCGTGCGTTTGCCCAAAGAATTCCGCTTCGAAGGAACCGAGGTTCGCGTCAGCAAGGTGGGCGACAGAGTCATCCTGGAGCCGCTGAAGAAACAGCCGGTCGACTTCGACAAGTTCTGGGCCGAACTTGACGCTCTCGGGGCAAAAGATTTTCTGCCGGACGGCCTCCCTGACGATCCGCCGGTGAAACCCGACCCACGGGTCTTCTTCGACGAATGATCTGCCTCGACACCAACATCGTCATTCCGATCGTCAATGGACGCAGTTCATCGCTGCGTCACCGCCTCGAAGAACAGATGCGCGGAGGCATGCCGATCGCACTGCCCGTGATCGCGTTGTTCGAGATGCGCTACGGCTTTGCCAAGAGCGAACGACGCGAAATCAACGAGCGCCTACTTGAAGGATTTCTCGATCGGCTCGGCATCGAGCGGCTTCCGTTTGAGGACGACGACGCGATGCATGCGGGCGAAATTAGGGCCCACCTCGAACGCAGCAGCACGCCAATTGGTCCCTATGATATCCTGATCGCCGCACAAGCGCGTCGCCGCGGCGCTCCATTGGTGACACTCAATCAACGCGAATTTGAACGGGTGCCGGGTTTGATCGTCGTCAATTGGGCTGCGTGAAGCGACCCTTCTCCACTTGTCGGGCAAATCAACTTCCGATATTCAGAATCACTGTCAAGCCCCCCAATAAAAAATATTCCACTTCACAATTCCGAAAATCAGAATTACAACTCCGACCGTCTCGTGCCGGTCGAGGGGCGTATCGCGATCGTCACTATACGTTGGTCACGGGATGCGATGGACGCGGGCGGCGTCAGGCGTTTCACCACGCCGGACGAAGCGCCGTCCGCGTACGGCAAAGCCGTGTGGTCCTGGCGCCGCTATGCAGGTACCAAGTGCGCGAGAAGCTCTCGCTCCTCGCGTGCGACGGTGACAACACGCGCTCTCACCGGGGAGAGCACGGTATAAGCCGTAAAGCCATTGCGCAGGGGATGCCGGAATGCCTCCGCTTCACCTGTATGCTCGTGTGCACTTCTTTTTGCGCAAGCAACGCACACGGGACCGCGGGTGCAGCGTGCACCCGGCATTCCCCTGCGCCCTCGCGCTTTCGGGGGCGAAACGAGGATCAAGACTCGGGCACATGGTGTCGCGAGAACGTTGCTACATACCCATCCGTCGTCGCCCGGCTTTGACCGGGCGATCCAGTATTCCAGAGGCCGCCGTGATTGAACCGAGAAGCCGCGGCGTACTGGATACCCGCATGCGCGGGTATGACGAGTCTTTATGGGCCGCTCGCGGGCGCTCACCTCACGTGAACGTCACCTCCACCTCGCCCAGCCCCGCCAGCTCCATCCGCACGTGATCGCCGGCGCCAAGCCATACCGTCTTCACGAGACTCCCCGTCAGCACGATCTGGCCGGCGTGCAGGCCCCTGCCTTCGGCGGCGAGATGGTTGGCGAGCCAGGCGAGCGCGTTGTGGGGGTGGCCGAGCACGTCGGCGCCGGTGCCGCTTCCGGCTTCCTCGCCGTTGATGAGCGCGCGGCCGGTAACGGTCAACAGGTTGGGCGCGTTATTGCGCGGCACGGCCTCGCCCAGCACGCAACCGGCGGCGAAGAAATCATCCGCCACGAGGGTCGGTGCGCCCAGCGTCTCCCATTTGACGTAGCGGTCGTCGACAATCTCGATGGCAGGGTAATAGGCCTCGACCGTTTCAGCCATCCACTCGGCGGTGAACGGCTCCTCGCTCGCGGGCACGTCGCGCGCCAGTCTGACCGCGATCTCGCATTCGACGCCGACGCGGACGTAGTCGGAGGCCGGCAGTTTTGCGCCACTATCGTGCACGACCTTCTCGAACACGCCGCCGCCGCAGGGATGGGGAATGCCGAGATATTGCTGCATCACCGGACTGGTACAGCCGATCTTGTAGCCGACCAGCGCGCCGACTTTCGGCAATATCAGGTCGTGCAGCGCGCGCTGCACCTGATAGCCCTCGGCCTCGTCGCGCGGCGCGATGTCGTCGGGAAGAGAATCCAGCGGCGCGCGCGAGCGGCGCGCAGCGGCGATCTTCTTGGCGGCCGCAAGAATTTTGTCCATCGGCCGGCACTCCATGAAAAAGCCGGCTGTCAGGGCCGGCGGACGCTACTCGTCGCGATAGACCTTTTCGCGTTTCTCGTGACGCTCCTGGGCTTCCACCGAGAGCGTCGCAATCGGTCTGGCCTCGAGGCGCTTCAGCGAGATCGGCTCGCCGGTCTCCTCGCAATAGCCGTAGGTGTTGTCCTCGATGCGCTGGAGCGCAGCGTCGATCTTCGAGATCAGCTTGCGCTGGCGGTCGCGGGCGCGCAACTCGATCGCGCGATCGGTCTCCGAGGAGGCGCGGTCCGCCAGATCCGGATGATTGACGTTCTCCTCTTGCAACGTCTGCAAGGTGATCTTCGATTCCCGGAGGATCTCGTCTTTCCACGCCAGCAGCTTTGCGCGGAAATAGTCCCGCTGGCGATCGTTCATGAAAGGCTCTTTTTCGGAAGGCCGGTAGTTCTTCAATTTTTCCAAGGTCAGCCTATCTGCAAGGTTTGCCGGACCAAAACGGTCCTATTTGGCGCGCCTTATATAGCGGCCTCTTGTGACAGACAATATCGGCCCGGGCCAAAGCCCGAGCCTCCCCAAAGCCTTGCACAGGCAAGTTTATCCGGCCCCGCCGGGGGTGCCTCCGCTCGCCTAGTAGCCGACCGTGAACCGGGCTCGGATATGGGCCGGGCGCTCGATCTCGTCGGCGAGTGCAAATGCGAAATCCTCGAAGGAAATCCAGCTTTTTCCATCCGCGCCGGTCAAAAGCTGGTCCTTTCCGAGGCGGAACCTGCCCGTCCGCTCGCCGGGGGCGAACAGCGCCGACGGCGACAGGAACGTCCAGTTCAGCTCCCTTTCCTGTCGCAGCAGGTCGAGGAAGGCGGCCCCCTTCTCGGCTTCGGCCTTGTACGGGGCCGGAAAACCTGGGGTCGTCACCAGCCGCACCCCCGGCGCCACCTCAAGGCTGCCGGCGCCGCCGACCACCAGATAGCGGCCGATGCCGGAGGCCTTCGCCGCGCCGATCAGTTTTGCCGGATCCGAATCGAGGAAGTGGACGGAACTGATGGCGGCATCGTGCCCGGCGAGAAGTTGCGTGAGCCCGGCCTGGTCCGTCGCGTCGCCGGCCCGCGCGACGACATTGGGCAGCACCGCGATGCCAGCGGGGTTGCGGGCAATCGCCGTAACGGCGTGGCCGCGGCCGGCGAGTTCCCTGGTGATGCGCGAGCCGGCATTGCCGGAGGCGCCGATGATGGCGATCTTCATGATGTCTCCACTGGTATATGGTTTCCAATGGTGACTAGATATCCAAAGCGCTGTAGGTGTTAAGAGAGCACTTTGAACCTACCTGATAACGCCGGAGTAACCCATGAAGCCCAACGCCTATTCGGCCGATTGCCCGACGCGCCAGATCCTCGACCGCATCGGCGACAAATGGGCGGTGTTGATCTTGATTCTGATCCGCGACGAGCCCATGCGTTTCAATGCGTTACGCCGCACCATTGAAGGCATCTCGCAAAAAATGCTCAGCCAGGTGTTGAAGAGTCTGGAGCGCGACGGGCTGATCAAGCGCCGCGTGTTCGCGACCGTGCCGGTGACGGTGGAATATTCCATCACCCCGCTAGGTGGGACGCTCGCGAAAGCGGTCGACCATCTGCGCGACTGGGCGGAGGAGAATCTGAAGGAAGTGACGGCCGCGCAGCGACGTTACGATGCGCAGAAGACGTCGAAGGCGGCGTAAGGAGAAGTGCGAGCCTCACACTCCACCGTCATCGTCCGCGAAGGCGGACGATCCAGTACGCCGGGGCCTCTCGACTCAATCACTGCCGTCTCTGGAATACTGGGTCGTCCGGTCAAGCCGGACGACGACGAGAAGATTAGGAGCGTGAACCTAAAACCGGCCCGCCTTCGCGAGCTCCACCTCGACGCGCAGCTCGATCTCGGCCAGCACCGCATCGAGCCCGGGATCGCCGGAGGACGATTTCAAATTCGCCGCCGCATCGCGCAGGCGGTGCACGGTGGAAGCATCGAGATTACCGGCCAGCAATCCGATCTTGAGATCGTCGAGCACGTCGAGCGCGCCCCTGCCGCGGGCGACCGATCGCTTGCGGCGTTCGACCGGATCCTCCTCGACGCCCTGCAACGCGAGCAGCGCGTCGATGTTGGCGCTCGCCTTCGGTGCAGCAGTGGAGCGTGCCTCGGGCGCGGCCGTCATGTCCGGCAGCGTGAAGCCGGACGAAGATGTCTTGCGCGCGCTGCTGGACGGCGTGCCCAGCGTCGTGCCGTTCGGTCCGTAGATGCGCATCGTGATGCTCAGCCCCTGCTTGGGCGAACCATCGCCCGCCGATGGTTAACGATGCGTAAACGACCCGGCAAATTCTGCCGCCCCGGCAGTTTCGCCATCGCAACGGCGCCCCCCGATCGATGCGCGCGAAGAAATTTCGCAAGCGATCTCAATCGATTGAGCCGCGGGCCAGACGTGGCACGGCGCTCGCATGGTTAATCCCGGATCAGGTCATGGGAGTGTCCTCGATCCGGCAAGTTATGGGGAGCATGGGATGCCCGGCATCCGTACAAGATTGATATCGGCCTGCGTCGCGCTATCAGCGCTGGCGCTGTCGGCGCTGCCGGCAGGCGCGACGTCGCGCATCAAGGACCTCGCCAATATCGAGGGCGTGCGGCAGAACCAGCTCATCGGCTATGGCCTCGTCGTCGGCCTCAACGGCACCGGCGACACCCTCAACAACATCCCCTTCACCAAGCAATCGCTACAGGCGATGCTCGAGCGCATGGGCGTCAACATCCGCGGCGCCACCATCCGCACCGGCAACGTCGCCGCCGTGATGGTCACCGGCAACCTGCCAGCATTCGGCACCCAGGGCACGCGGATGGACGTCACCGTCTCCGCGCTCGGCGATGCCAAGAACCTGATGGGCGGCACCCTGCTCGTCACGCCGCTATTGGGCGCCGACGGCAACGTCTACGCGGTGGCGCAGGGCTCGCTCGCGATCGGCGGTTTCGCGGCCGAAGGACAGGCCGCCAGCGTCACCCGCGGCGTGCCGACGGTCGGACGCATCGCCAACGGCGCCATCATTGAGCGCGAGATCGAATTCGCGCTCAACCGCCTCCCCAATGCGCGCCTCGCGCTGCGCAACCCCGACTTCACCACCGCCAAGCGCATCGCGGCGGCCGTCAACGACTTCCTCGGCGTGAAGACCGCCGAGCCGATCGATCCCTCGACCGTGCAGCTCACCATCCCCGCCGAATTCAAGGGCAACGTCGTCGCCTTCCTGACCGAGATCGAGCAGTTGCAGGTCGAGCCGGATCTCACCGCGAAAATTATCATCGACGAGCGTTCCGGCATCATCGTGATGGGCCGCGACGTGCGCGTTGCCACCGTCGCGGTCGCGCAGGGCAATCTCACCGTGACGATTTCCGAAAGCCAGCAGGTCAGCCAGCCCAACGCGTTCTCGCGCGGACGAACCGTGGTGTCGCCGCGCTCGGCGGTCGGCGTCACCGAGGACGGCAAGAAGCTCGCGGTCGTGAAGGACGGCGTGTCGCTCCAGCAGCTCGTCGACGGCCTCAACGGCCTTGGCATCGGCCCGCGCGACCTGATCGGCATCTTGCAGGCGATCAAGGCGGCCGGCGCGATCCAGGCCGACATCGAGGTGATGTGATGAACTCTATCACCACCTATCTCCACACCGCCCAGGCAAGCCGTCCCGACGCGCTGCTCAACGACGCCCTGAAAAAGGTCTCGCCGGAAACGCAGAAGACGCTGCGCGGCAAGGCGCAGGACTTCGAGGCGCTGTTCCTCAATTCGATGTTTTCGCAGATGACGTCGGGCATCAAGGGCGAAGGCCCGTTCGGCGACACGCCCGGCACCGGGGTGTGGCGCTCGATGCTGACCGAGCAATATTCGAAATCATTCGCAAAATCCGGCGGCGTCGGAATCTCGAACGACGTGTTCCGCACGCTGATCCTTCAGCAGGCGGCAAGCGCCGGTTAATGGAGCACTTGACCATGAACCATCCTCAGCGCCAGACGCCGGCACCGCGGCCGGTGGCATCTACCCCGGCCGAAGCGCGCAAGCTCGCCGAGGACATGATGGAAGTCATGAGCGCCCTGCTCGCGGTCGTCGAACGTGAAACCGAGCTGGTGCGCGCCGGCAAGGTCGCAGAGGCGATGAAGCTGGAGTCGCAGAAGAGCGAGCTGTCGCGCCGCTATCTGGTCGGGGTCGAGAACCTGAAGAACGTGCAAACCCATCTCAAGCAGGTGGCGCCGGAATTGCTGGCGACGCTGCGCCGTCACCACGAGACCTTTCACGGCATGCTGCAAGTCAATCTCACGGTGCTCGCCACCGCCCATGCGGTGTCCGAAGGCATCGTGCGCGGCGTCAATGCGGAAGTTCAGCGCAACAACATGCCGAACGGCTATACCGCGGCCGGTCAGCGCGCCGCACCGAGTGCGCGTCAGGTGCGGCCGCTCGCCGTAAGCCGCTCGCTCTAGCGCGCGGCGCAATCGATAGAATTTTCATCAAAATGTCGCGCTCACATGAGCGCGGCATTCATCGCATTTCATAACAGCATATTGAGAGCTGGCGGGCATAGTTGCCTACCGGGAAGGGTTGGGATTTGACTTCAGGGGCGCCTCAGGAGGTTGCCATGAGTACGGATTTCAGCATCAAACCGGTGGGGGCACCGGTTGCCGCGCCTATCGTCCAGCCGGCCAGCGAAACGGCTACACAGGCGGTCGCGACCGAATTGCCGGCGCCCAAGAGCGTGACCGCGCCCGACGCCGGCGCGCCCGCGCGCTTCAATGCCAACGTCCCCACGCGCTCGCTCTCCAATCAGGTGGTGATCGATCGCGAAGCGGCTTCGATCGTGTACCAGGTGGTCGATAATCGCACGAGCGTGGTGGTGAAGCAATTTCCGGAAGAAGCGGTGCTGCGCCGCCGCGCCTATTTCAACACGCTCGATCTGACCAAAAACGCGCCGACGCGCCTGCGCGCCACCGACCGCGAGGCTTGAGAGGCTATTTGGTCCGTTTGGCGTAGGCCTGGTCGAGAAAGGTCGAGCCCGACGCGGGATCCGTGACGACGTTCTTGACCAGCGCCTGGCCGTATCCGGTGAGCGTGAACTTGG
Organism: Bradyrhizobium lablabi; assembly: GCF_018129385.1. GTDB lineage: Bacteria > Pseudomonadota > Alphaproteobacteria > Rhizobiales > Xanthobacteraceae > Bradyrhizobium > Bradyrhizobium lablabi_C. The sequence goes on along the minus strand of NZ_JAFCLN010000013.1, from coordinate 16,975 downwards.
TGTCGCCGACCCGGAACGCATTGTCCTTGATCAGCACGTCCTGGTACTTGACGGTGGTGCCGGACTTGTACGCCACCTTGGCGCGGAACCCGTTGACGTTCGACACACCGATCTCGAACGTCTTGCCGTCGGGGTATTTGCCGGTCCAGCTTCCCTCGTACAGCGCCGGGTCGACGGCGACGTACGGCGTATGCGAGGGGACGTTGAGCCCCGCGGACTTGTAGCTGGCCGACAGGATCGACATCATATCGGCCATTCGACCACTCCCTGCCCGCCCGGATCCCGTTAGCCGCGGCCGGCGAGACCGGCAGCCAGATTGCAGTTGATGTCGATCAGCGACTTCAGCTTGGCCGGATCGGGGTTGAGCTGCATCTCGACGGTCTGCTTCATGACGAACACGCCGATATTGGCGATGTTCTGGCGGACCTCGAGCGGCTGCGGATTCTCTGCGGCAGAGGCCGCGCTCATGAAGATCGACCACAGCCGGCGATTGAACAGCAGCGCGTCGTCCATATGCTTGCCCGGGCCGGTCCAGTTGGTCTGCACCTCCTGGAGCTGCCGTGCAGCCTTCAGGAGCGCCTGCGCTTCGATTTCACGAGGGGACGACGTCGTCTGGGAAGTGCGAGCGTAGGCTTGGGCTGCATTAGACATTCAGTAACCTCAATGGGGAGCGGTTGGCAGGCGCCGCGGGAACTTCAAAACTGCCTATCTTTCATACAGGTACGACCTTTAAATATGGTTAGCGGCGGTTACCAAGTGTGTCAGCGAGGCGGCAAAAACGCGTGTTCATTCCGACGCAAGGCGACGGCTCAGCCTGATGCCGAGGTCTCTAAGAAAACATAAAACGACAACCACACATTGATTCGACCGGACGACAAATGAGCCTGTCCCGGAATACTACGGACGCGGCGGCGGCCGCATTTACCGTCCGTTAACCATGATCGGGAAGGATCACAGCCGAATCGGCCGCGGACCGCACAATCGCAAAGAAGAAGCCGGCATTTGCTCGCGCGCCAGCGGCAACGGAGAACAGGCATGGCCTTGAAAGTCGAACTCAAGCCGCACGAGCGCATCATCATCGGCGCATGCGTCATCACCAATTCCGATCAGCGCGCGCGTCTGCTGATTGACGGCGACCGGATTCCGATCCTGCGCGAAAAGGACATCCTGACGCCGGAGACCGCCGACACGCCGGCCAAGCTGGTCTATCTCGCCGTGCAGTTGATGTATCTGTCGCCGGATCCGATGGCGCATCACCCGACCTATTTCAGCCTGGTGCGTGACGTGCTGACGGCGATGCCGAGCGCCTGGCCCTATATCGAAGGCATCAACAACTATATCCTCAACGGCGATCTCTATCACGCCCTGAAGGAAGGCAGGAAACTGATCGGCCATGAAGAGAAGCTGATCGAGACCGCCCGCAAGCTCCAGGAGCATGACGCGGACGAAGCGACCGATCGAAAATCGGCCTGATCGAAGCAAAAATCGAAACGAAAAAGGCCTTCATACGAAGGCCTTTTTTGTACCCGGCGTCGCGATCGTCAGAGATATTTGAGCAGCGTCGTCTGATACAGCATCGAGGTGGTCTGATAGGACGCCTGTAGATTGGTCTGCAACGCCAGGATCTTGGTTGCCACCTCGTCCTGATTGATGCCTTCGATCGAGTCCAGCATCGTCTGTGCCATGCCCTTGAGCTGGGTCTGGCGGTCGGTTGCGGCCTTGATCGCGGTTTGCGCGCCGGCGAACTCGGCCTGCATATCCTGGATCGATTGCTGGCCGGTCTGCGGCGCAAGGTTCGCCGAAACGCGCTGTTGGAGCGCGGCCACCTGCGCGCTCGCATTCGGGTTGGCAGCGTTGGTGGTGACCACGGCATAGACCGCGATGTTCTGCAATTGATAGCGCAACGCCTCCTCGTTGGCACGCGCCCCGTATTGCACCGTGACCGCCTGATCCACACGCGCCACCGCAGTGCCCCGCGCGGAGTCCGTGCCGGTTTCGCCGGTGTACCACGAGACAGTGTTCGCCGGTGTACCGGCCACCAGTGTGGTCGCCGTATTGAACGGCGGGCCGGCAACGCGGAGCGGCGCCGGATTTGCGGACACGGTCGGGCCGAAACCAAGCGCGGCGAACGCGGCCGTGTTCGAGCTGGTCACGGTGAGAGATTCTCCGCTGCCGCCATGCAGCGTGATGGCGCCGCCGTTGATGGTCGATGGAGTCTTGGTGCCGGTGATCGAATCGATCTTGGCGAGCAGCGTCTGGACGCTGTCGGTGATGTTGACCTCGTTGCCCGTCGCGCCGGACGCAACGAAGGTGATCGGCGTGCCGTTGACGGTGATGGTGTCGCCGATCCCGAAGCTTGTGGTCAGCGAATCCGTGCCGGCCGCGCCCGAAAGCGCCGTTGCGCCGGTGATCGGCCCGGGCGTCGCGGCCTGGTTGTTGACCGAGCTTCCGCCGATCGTGGCCGATGGGTTGAAGAAGTCATCCGAGGCCTTGATGGCGGAAGCCGCCACCAGCGAGGTGTCGCCGAGCGTCTTGACCGCCGAGGTCAGCGCCGTCTGTAGATTGGCCGTCGTCGCAGCGGTATCGGCGCCAATTGCGAACGAGCCGGCCGGCACCGGACTGGTCGTGGTTGCCGTCAGCGTGAGCGGCTCGGTCGTGCCGTCGGGCAGCGTGAAATTGAACGTGATCTTGTCGCCTTCGTTTGGATTGGTAGCGCCCAGGTCGACAGTCACCGATGGCGGCACGCCGGTTGCCTGCGTCACCGTTGCGCCGGTCAACGACGAGGTGACGGTGCCGAGCTTGAAGCCGAATGCGGAGCCATCTTCGGCGAGGCTCGTCACGGTCGTCGTCGCGGGCGGCGAGGAGACGGCAAGATGCCCCATATTGCCGACACCCTGATCGGCCTGCCGGCGTTCGTTGACCAGTTGCGACAATCCTGCCTTGGCGCCGTCGCCATAGAGCATGACGTCGGCGGAAACGGTGGCCGGCTGGTCGGTCGTGCGTCCCGAAAACAGATAGCGGTCACCCGACTGGCTGTTGAGTAGCGACACCGCGTTGGCGAACGCGGCCTGCGCCGTGATCTGGCCCGAGGTCTGGCCACTGTCGTTGAGCACGACGGTTGCCGTGGTCGCCGCGCTCTTGACCGACTTGCCGATGTCCACCATGCCCTGTAGCGCGAGATTGACGACGCTGAGCCGTGTATTGACGTTGTTGGCGGTGTCCTTGTAGGCGTCGATGAGTGAGACCTGCGAACGAAGGCTGAGCGCAAATCCGCGATCCGGCCCCTGGCCGGCATAGGTGGTCGAAACCTTGCCGCTTGCAAGCTGCCGCGTCAGCTCGTCGAGTTGGGCTCGGAGATTGACGATCGACGATCCGATATAGTTCGTCCTGCCGTTTACGCCGTCGATAGCCATGAAACCCTCACATCGCCTGGATCAGCGTGTCGTACATCTGCTTGATGGACGACATCACGCGCGCGTTGGCCGAATAGGCGTTTTGCAGCGCCAAGAGATGCGCCATCTCGTCGTCGATGTTCACGCCTGACGTCGCCGTCACTTTTTCCTGGAGCGTATTGAGCACGACGCTCTGGCCGTCCGCGAGCTGCTTGGCCGACGTCGCGTTCTCGCCCTGCTGGCTGATGAACTGACGCGCGAAGTTCGCTAGCGTGCCGGTGAAGGGCGCTGCCGTGGTACCGATGCCGGTCTGCGGCGTATAGCGATAGTTTCCGTTCGCGAGCTGGTTCAGGATGAAATCGGAGCGTGTGGTATCGCCGGCCGCGGTGAGCGGATTGGTCGAATAGACGATGGTACGCGAAGGATCGCCGAGCAGCGCGGTGTTGACGCTGATGCGCCCGGCAAGACCGGTCTGCTGCAAGCCGTTCGCCGTGATCGCGCCCGAGAACGGCACGCCATTGTCGGTGAAGAACGGAAGCTGCGGATTGCCGCTGGTGAGCGAGGACATCGTGGTCGTCACCGAGGCCGCCGTCACGTCGGAGCGGTTCGTCGCGCCGTCGTCGAGCACGCGCAGCGTGGTGCCCGATGGATTCGAGAACTGAAGGTTGGCGGTGGAACCAAGCGCGGAATTGAGCTGGGCAAGCACCGAACCCATGCCGGCGGAAAAGTCCACGCCCAACACTTCGTCGTTGGGATCGAGCGTCGCCGAATTGCCGAGCGGCAACACGCTGGGATCGTCGACCCGCACGATCGAAAGATTATGCGTGGCGCCGGTGAGGTTGTCCTTGTAGGTGACGTGGATGACGTTGCCGCTCTTCAAGCCCGCCAGGTCGAGATCGAAACCGGTCTGGGCGCCCGAGGTAGCCGCGGCGCCATCGGTGGTCTTGTCTGACAGCGCGCTCGCCATCGACGCGGCAAACTGGTCGATCTGCGCCTGCGCCTGCACCAGCGTGTTGTCGCGCAGCTCCAGATAGGCGGCGATCTTGCCGGACCGGATCGAATTGGTCGACACCATGTCGTAGCTGCCGCCATGCGGAAAGTTGATGGTGATGGTGCCGACGTTGTTCTTGGTGGGATCCGAATTGTACAGCGTGTTGGGCGTCATCGTGCCCTGCGGATTGAAGCTCAACTGCGAGGCTTCGGTGCCGACGAGCTGCACGCCGGAATTGGTGAACACGGTCACCTGATTGAGATTGTTGGTGACGGTCCTGATATCCATCAGTTGCGATAGCTGGTCGATATACTGATCGCGCTGATCGAGTAGCGAGGCCGTGGCAGCGTCAGTCTTGCCGTTGGCCTGCAACTGAATGTTGATCTTGGCGATCTGCGCCATCGCATTGTTGGCGACGTTGATGGACTCGTTGATGCCGGTTTCGGCATTGGCGCGCAGGTTCTGAATCCCCTGCGTCGTCGCGTTGAGTTGCTGCGCCATCGATGCCGCGGCGTTGATGACGCCGATGCGGGCCGCCTGGGAGTCCGGACTGGTCGACAGCCCCTGGACCGCGGTCAAAAGGTTGTTGAATGCGTATTCGATGGTGCCGGCATCACCGGGATTGCCGTAGACCGATTGCAGATTGGAAAGATAGGTCGAGCGGATGGCGGAATAGGTAGCGCCCGACATTTCGGTGCGCACCTGGGTCTGTAGATATTGATCGAGCTCCCGGTTGACGCCGTTGATCAGGACGCTCGAACCATAGTCGCCGGTCAGGCCGGTGACCTGGTTGGTGGTCTTCCGGACGTAGCCCGGCGTTTCCGCGTTGGCGACGTTCGAGGACACCAGCGAGAGCGAGGCTTGCGTCGCCCGCAGGCCCGACATCGCGGTGAAGAGGGCTTGGCTCAAACCCATGACTGGATACTCACCTCAGCTCGTGTCGTGATGCCGATTATCGCATCACGTTCAGGAGATCCTGCACCATCGAATTGGATGTGGTGATGACCTTGGTGTTCGCCGAATAGGCCTGCTGCGTGACAATCAGCTTGGTGAACTCGTCGGCGATATCGGTGTTCGAACTTTCCAGCGACGAGCCGACGATGGAGCCCGCCTTGCCGAACAGCGCCTGCCCCGATTCGGTGGTCACTTCGAAGGCGCCGCCGTCGACGCGCTTGAGGAAGTTGGTGCCGTTGAAGGTGGCGACCGCAATTTCAGCGAGGTCGAGGTTGCGCCCGTTGGAATAGTTGCCGACGATGCGGCCGTTGGTCGAGACGCCGACCGACTGCAACTGGCCGGCCGGGAAGCCATCCTGCTCGATCCGGTTGACCTGAACGTTGCCGTTGGCATCGGCGAACTGGGTGATGCCACCAGTGCCGAAATTGATGACGGGGCTGCCGAGCGACACGCCGTTGACCACCGCGTTGTTGAGCGTGATCGACGGGACTTGCGGCGACATCTGTCCGGCGGCGGAGAAGGTGAAGTTGGTGTTGACGTTCTGCCAGGCCACCTGCGTGCCGGTCGCATTCGGATTGACCTGATAGAACAGGTTCCAGGTATCGGTATGGCCGGCACCGAGCGAGGCGCTGTCGGTCTTGGCCCAGCGGAACTGTAGGTTCACGGGCGCACCCGAGACGTCATAGGTCGTGACCGCGCCGCCAGCGACCGATTCCTCGAGGAAGGTCGATACGTCGTTGCCGATCACCTGGCCGGTACCGATCGTGCCGCCACCGCCGCGCGCCACGGAGACCGTGCCGGTGAAGCCGAGGGCGGCAAATGCCGTCGTATTCGAACTGGAGATCGTAAGGTTCGACGTCGTGCCGGTGTGCAGCGTGATCGAACCGTTGTTGATTGTCGATGGCAACGCGGAGCCGGTAATGGAGTTGATCTTGGCGAGCAGGTCATCGATGTCGTCGGTGATGTTGAGCTGGTTGGCCCCCGCGCCCGACGCCACGAAGGTGATGACGTTGCCGTTGATCGTAATAGTGTCGTTGACGGCGAAGTTGGCGCTGATCGAGTCGGTGCCGGCCGCGCCCGACAGCAGGGTCGCCCCGGTGTTGAACACCGACGGCGTCGCCTTGTTGGACTGCGCGGTGCCGCTGATCGTGCGATCGGTATAGGGCGCCGGCGGCGTGCCGACGACGAGCGGATTGTGTCCGTTGCTGTACGACGAAGGCGCGATCAGCTCCGATCCCTGCACGGAGGTATCGTGCTTGGTGGTCAGCGGATAGGACGCAAGGTTGGCGCGATAATCGATCTTGGTGGTTTGCTGCGCGGGCAGGAAGTCGTTCTGGAATCTCAGCACCTGCGGCGAGCTGCCGGACGGGTTGCCGGTGGTCGGGTCGATCGGAACGCCTTGCAGGTAGTAGCCGGCGCCGTTGACGAGGTAGCCGCTCTTGTCGAGCTGGAAATCGCCTCGGCGGGTGTAGCGGTCGACGCCGTCGAACACCGGCGTGCCGTCGGTGAAGTTGCCGGGCTTTTGCACCGCGAAGAAGCCGTTGCCGTTGATGGCCATGAAGGTCGCGACCGATGCGGTCTGCACGTCGCCTTGCACGTTGTTGGTGCTGCGCGATTGGGTGGTGACGCCGCCGGCCAATTGCTGGGTCGTCGAGGTCTGCGGGATCAGGTCCTTGAAGCTGGTGTCGATGCGCTTGAACGCGGTGGTCTGGGAGTTGGCGATGTTGCCCGAGACGTTTTCAAGCGCGTAGGCATTCGCGCGCAGGCCGCCCACCGCCGTCGTAAGTGCCCCGAAGATACCCATGACATGTTCTCCAATTCGATCCGCGCGGCCATGCCGCATCCGGGAGAACTTGTCGCAAGCGTCGTGCCAAATATGAAAATCAAGCCAAATCAACCGCTTGAACGAAAAGCCCCGGTCCACGGACCGGGGCACATTTGCCGGTGGAGGCAATAATTGCCGGTTTTATCAGGACGCCGAAGCCGCCGACGGCTTGAAGACAAGCGCAAATCCGTCGATGCAATAGCGCAGGCCGGTCGGCTTCGGCCCGTCGTCGAAGACATGGCCGAGATGGCCGCCGCAGCGGCGGCAATGCACCTCGATCCGCGTCATGCCGTAGGTGCGGTCCTCGGTCTTGCCGAGCGCGTTGTCGAGCGGTTGCCAGAAGCTCGGCCAGCCGGTGCCGCTGTCGAACTTGGTGTCGGACGAGAACAGCGGCAGGTCACAGCCGGCGCAGGCGAAGGTGCCCTTGCGGTGCTCCTTCAACAGCGGGCTCGACCACGGCCGCTCCGTGCCGTGCTTGCGCAGGATATCGTATTGCTGCGGGGTGAGCTGGGCGCGCCATTCGGCGTCGGTCTTCTCGACCTCGAACTTTTCGGCAGCCTGCGCGGGCTCGGCGCGGAACCAGCGGAATGCGCCAAGGCCGAACAGGCCGGCAACGGTGGCAAGCAGGATACGGCGATCGGTCATCAATGGTCTCCGTGCGAAGCGGACTGAAAACGGTTCGCTGGCAGATACGCGGCCTGCAAAGAGAAGTTACACCGAAGGCGAGCGAATATTCTCACTTTCCTGCGATGGCACGGCGCCCTCGCCCGCCACATTGGTGGCGGTTTCAGGCGGCGGCTGCACGGGACGGGGCTGGCCCGGCGGCAGGCGGCGGCGGGGCGGCCCCCGCGTGCCGGCCTGGCGGTTGGCCTCGGCCAGACGCGCCTCGCGAATCCGTTCCTGGGCCCTCGCCCGCTCGCGGTGCCGGGCCACGGCGCCGGCCGCGGCCGAACTGCCGCGCGTCCACATGCTGACGAGATGTCCGGCAACCCGCCCCGTGGGCCCGCCGGCCCAGACCAGCTCGAACGGCGAAAACAGCCGCCAGCGCTCATCGCCCCACAAGATGCTGCGTGCCACCAGAATTCCGGCCATCGCCGAGGTCGCGAGACCCTGCCGGCCAAACCCGCTCGCCACCCAAAGCCCTTTGCGCAACTGACCGACCTGGGGCATGCCGTGCACGGTCACGCCGACCGCACCGCCGAACACGTCTTCGATCGGTACCTTGCCGAGCTTTGGAAACACCGTGTCGATCCGCCGCTGAACGGCGCCGGCGAAACGTTTCGGCCGCGCTTCCCAGGTGGTTTCCGGACTGGCCCACATCAGGCGATCGCCGTCGACGATACGGAAATGATCGACGCCGTCGCTGTCCATCACCGATCCTGCAAACGCGATGGTCTCGGCGAGACGCTCGCCGAGCGGCTCGGTGACGCCGGCATAGCGCCAGACCGGCAGCAACGTTTCCGACAACCGCCGCAGCGGCGCACCCAGATGGACGTTGCCGCAGAGCACGATGTGCGAGGCGCGCAGCCGCGCCGACGGCGTGACGATGCGCTTGCGGATGCCGGAAGGATCGATGCTGACGACCGGCGTATCCTCGAAGATGCGCACGCCGGCGCGCCGCGCCAGCCCGGCAAGGCCGTGGACATATCTGCGGGGATCGAGCTGAAACGCTCTCGGATAATAGATGCCGTGGAAGTAGCGGCCGGTGCGGAGCTGATCGCGCACGCGATCGACCTGCCAGCCTTCCACCTCGGTCTCGAAATCCTCGCTCAAGGTCTGGAGCCGGCTGATCAGCGTCTCGCCGACATCGATATTGGAAACTTCGAGCACACCTTCGGAGAGCGCGATGCCGGGCATCGCCTCTTCGGTGGCGCAGTTGCGGACGTAATCAGCGCCCTCCTTCGACAGCGCCCACAGCTCGCGGGCATCTTCGAGGCCGACGCGCTCGATCAAGTCAGCGATCGGCAGGCCGAAACCCGGCATCACCGTGCCCAGATGATGGCCGGACGCGTTCCAGCCGACATGCCGGCCCTCGAGCACGGCAATGCTGGCGCCCATCCGCGCGGCTTCAAGCGCCACCGTCAGGCCCGCAACTCCCGCACCGACGATGGCGATGTCGACGTCCAGATCGAACGACAGCCGCGCCCGCGTTTCCTGCGTTCCCCCGGCCCGTCCCGCGCCGGCACTTGTGGAAGTCTCGCTCATGCCGTTTTCTTACGGACCGCTGCGGCGCTTGTCACCTTGTCCTGAAGGCTGGCTTGTACATTAATCCGCGGAATCAGGACGAATCGAGATCGCGCCATGCGCCGTTTGATGTTGTTGCGTCACGCCAAGACCGAGACTAATGCGCCTTCGGGGCAAGATCAGGACCGCCGGCTCGATGACCGCGGGCTCAGGGATGCCGCCGAAATGGGCCACTGGATCAGCGCGCATCCGCCGTTCCCCGATCGGGTGCTGGTTTCACCCGCCGTGCGGGCCCATCAAACCTGGGATATTGCGTGGAAGGCGATGAAGGATCGCGTGCGCCTGCCGGCCGTCGAATTCCTGCCGGAACTCTACGGCGCCGAACCTTCGCAATTGCTGCACAGCATTCGCCTGGCGTCGGCGCACGACCCGAAGCGGCTGATGGTCGTGGGCCATAATCCCGGCATGCATGAACTCGCGCTGATGCTGGCGGGCAGCGGCGACAAGCCTGCCAAGAAGGCGCTGGAGGACAATCTGCCGACCTCGGGCCTTGCCGTGCTCGATTTCGACGTCGACGACTGGACCGATGTGGCGTTCCGCCGCGGCAAGCTCGTGCTGTTCACGAGTCCGAAATTGCTGCGGCAGACTTTTGGAGACTAGACCCGACATCAATCGGTCATGTTAGGCTAGCCGGACTTGAGGGGGAGGCGCAGATGTTCAACTCCATCCTGGTGCCGATCGATCTCGCCGACACCGACCTGGCGAAACCCGCGATTGCGACCGCCGCGACGCTATCGCAGACCTGGAGCGGCAAGGTGCGGCTGCTCAACGTGCTGCCGATGACACCGGTCATGCTGGCCGAGTATGTGCCGGCCGATTTCGACAGCCAGCAGCGCCAGACTTCAGAGGAAGCGCTTGCGATCGTAGCGCGCGAATCCGGCATCGAGGCCGCGAGGATTTCGGGCGTCGTGCGCCAGGGCGGTATCTATCACGAGATTCTCGAGGAGGCCGCCGCGATCAAGGCCGACCTGATCGTGATGACCTCGCACCGGCCGGCGATGCGCACCTACTTCCTCGGCTCCAACGCCGGGCATGTGGTGCGCTATGCCAAATGCTCCGTGCTGGTGGTGAGGCATTGAAGCAATTGCCCCGACCCTTGAAGGGACGGGGCATGCTCGAACTCAAGGCTGTGTTCAGCTCAATCGCATCAGGTCGAGATTGCCCTTGACGGCCGCCTCGATATGGCTGCGCGGGATGCCGATGTCGCGCAGCGCACGATCATCCAGCGCCTGCAGGTTTTTGATCGCTTCCCGACGTACCCAGTGCGCGGCAAGGCCGTTCGCCCAGTTGGCGATCGCGCGGGTGAAGCCGCCGAAGGCGGTCGCGGGAGCGGATTCTGCAGTCGTGTAGATCGTGGTCATTTCAGTCTCCAGTCGTGATGCGGCGGCCAAGCTCCGCCGGTAACGCCAATGCACTCTCGGTGCACTCGCGCCTTGTTCTCGGATTGCTTTCGCCTCCTCGGTGCAATCTCGGGCTTGTGGAACCAACCATGATCCTGGTATTGTATCGGCGCAATCAAAACATTGCTCTCGGAGCAATAAATGTCCCGGTTCGAATATCTCCGACTTGCCGATGCGGTTGCCGCCGAGATCGAAAACGGCGGGCTCAAGCCCGGTGACCAGCTACCGCCGCAGCGGACCTTTGCTTATGAGCGCAAGATCGCGGCCTCGACTGCGAGCCGCGTCTATACGGAGTTGCTCAGGCGGGGCCTCGTGGTTGGCGAAGTGGGCCGCGGCACCTTCATTTCCGGCAAAGTTGCGCGCGGGGATACGGCTGCGCTGACCGAGCCGCGCGGCGCCCGTATCGATCTCGAGATCAATTATCCGCGCCTGCCCACACAAGCCGCCCTGATCGCCAAGAGCCTCGAAGGCCTCGACCGCCCCGAAGCGCTCGAGATTGCACTGAGGCAAGGTACCAGCGCGGGCACGCAGGCGGCGCGAAACGTCACGGCGAATTTCCTGTCGCGCAACGGATGGTCGCCGAACCCCGAACAGATTGTCTTCACCGCCAACGGCCGGCAATGCATCGCAGCCGCCCTCTCCGCTGTCGTGCCGCCCGGCGGCCGCTGCGGCGTCGAGGCGCTGACCTATCCGTTCATCAAGGGCATCGCCGCGCGGCTCGGCGTCACCCTGGTGCCGCTCGCCATGGACGAGGACGGCGTTCGCCCCGACGCCATCCAGCGGGCGCATCGCGAGTCGCATCTGTCGGCGCTCTACATCCAGCCGACCATTCAAAATCCGCTCGGCATGACCATGCCGCCGGCGCGCCGCGCTGACGTCGTGCGCATGGCCGAAAAGCTCGAGCTGCCGATCATCGAGGACTCCGTCTACGGCTTCCTCTCGGATGAGGTGCCGCTCGCAACGCTGGCGCCGGACAATTGCATCTTTCTCGACAGCCTTTCGAAGAAGGTGGCGCCGGGCCTGGCGCTTGGATTCATCGTCGCTCCGACGCGGCTGCGCGAGAGCGTGATGGCCTCCGTGCGCTCCGGCGGATGGACCGCGGCCGGCTATGCCTTCGCCGCCGGCCAGCGGCTGATGGCCGACGGCACCGCCGCCGAACTGGTCAGGCTCAAGCGCGCCGACGCGCAGCGCCGCCAACAATTGGCGGGCGAGCGCCTCGCCGGCTTCGAGATCCAGGCCAATCCGCAATCCTACCATCTGTGGCTGACCTTGCCGCACCACTGGCGCTCGCAGACTTTTGTTGCGGCCGCGGCCAAACGCGACATCGCGCTGACGCCATCGACCACCTTTGCCGTCACGCCTGGCCACGCGCCGAATGCGGTGCGGCTGGCGCTGGCCCAGCCGCCGATCGATCAACTCGATCAGGCCTTGCAGACGCTTGCCGGCATGCTCAAGGTGCAGGAAGAGGATTTCGACTCGACGGAATAGCTTTATTCCGGCCATTCCGCGATAAATCCCCTCGCCTTGTACGGCTCGATCTTGTCCCATTCGTGCAGGATGCGGCGGCGGAATTTTGCATCGGTATGCCAGAGGTGTCGCGGCGTCGCAAAGCTGTCCACCGTGACCAGCATCTTTTCGACCTCCGGCCAGTGCCGGTGCAGCGTCATCGGATAGCGCCGCGCGGTCCAGGTGTTGCCGAGACAAATCACGCTGCGGATGTTCTTCAGCCCGATCGCCGCATCGATGATCGGCAGCGAGAAGATGACGTTCTCGCCGGTGTTTTCCGCGCAATGCTCCTCGAGGATGATCTCGGCCGACACGCCGCCCGCCACCATCGCCGGCTTGATGACCGCGCACTCCGACAGATGCGAGCCGGCCGTCATGCCGCCGCTGACGATGGCCCGGCGGAAATAGCCCTCGCGCCACAACCGGCATGCTTCCTCGACCCGAACGCCCACGTCTTCCCGCGTGCCGAACACGAACAGCAGATCCGCGGGCTTCAACGGCGTCTCGATCAGATGCCGGGCATTGATCTCGATGATTTCCGCCTCGTTCGGAATCCGGTCGCTTCGATCCTGCACGGCTTTGCTCGCCCCATCCGGTAGCCATCGCGACGATGCCGCGCCTTCCACGTCGCGCGAAGTCACTTTTGATTGCGCTTGATTGCGTTACGGCAGTAGCGACTCCGGAACATGATCGAAGGTGTAGGTGATCGGGCGGTTGCGCCGGACGAAGCCGCCGATCTGCCAGACGAACCAGGCGGCAAAGGCGAGCAGGAACAGCACGCCGGGCCATTCGCCGGTCGCGATCGCGCGCACGAGCAGGCCTGCCATCGCGACGGCGAGCAACGCAAGGCACACCATCGCCGCGCCGTAGTGAATCGTCGTCAGCCCGCCGCTCAGCACGGCGCGGCTTCCGGCGGCCGCCATGCGCTGGTGCAGCGCGGTAATGAAGGCGCGGTAGTCCTGGTTTTGCGGCACCATCAATGCGACCGTCTGCCACGTCGTCGACAAGACCGTGATGCGCCTGCCGCTCGCATGACGGATGTCGGCGCGAAAGCGGTGCGACTGCATCGTCACCGGACGAAAGGACAGGCGAATCGACGCAATGTCGGTGTAGGCCCATACGTCGGACCGGCCGCCGATCTTCCACGACAGGCCCTTCTTCGTCAGTTCGAACAGATGCGCCGATCCCATCAGCGACGCCTTGTAGGCGTAGCGATCTTGCGGCGGCGTTTCGTGGTCGATATCCGTGGGCATGCGTGCTTACCGCTGCATGCATCCCCAGAAAAATGCAAGGGTCGCCAGCGCGCCGAGGCCGGTGCGGATCGCATGCAGCCATCCCCATCTGACGACGAATGCCCGCGACAGCGGCCCTGCCCTGCCGATTTCGGTCTCCAGCAACGCGTCGTTGGTGGGCTTGATGACCAGAATGGTCCACGGCCATGGAGAGATCATTGCGAAGGCGCCCATCAGGAAAGCGACGTGCGCGGTCTGCCACCAGGCGATCACGCCGAGCACCGTGCCGACCAGCGCCAGCGGCGCCTGCATCGCAAAGCCCCGCATGTAGGACGGCTTCCATTCGGCGAGCAGCGCCTCGTCGTCCAGCATCAGGCGCGCCGGCTGCTCGGCGACGTTCACGTATAGCGCCGCACCCGTGAAGATCGCGGCGACCGTCAGCGCCAGCAGACCCGATATCATGGGCAAAGCCCTCCTCAAGGGATAACCGAATTCGGGCTGAATGTTCCGCGTCTGCTTGCGCCCGCAATCGGCTTTATCCTACAAGTGAGACATGGCCGAGACGACCTATTTCCCGCGCCGCCTGATCCTGGCGGGCGCCATGATCGCAGGCGTGCTGCTGGCGCTCGCCGTGCACATGCTCGGCGCGCGCTACGGCCTCGATCTCGGCGGCCTGTGGACCGATACGCGCGACTTCATGCCGGCGGGCGCGGCGATCGCGTGGTGGCTGATCGCGACCGTCGGATTTTCCGGCGGCTACTTTACCGCAACCTTGATGCACAGCGCAGTCTCCGGCCAGATTCCTCAACGCATGCGCCAGTTCCTGATCGTGATCGGCGTGCTGGTGCTGGCCGGCGCAGGACAGGCCGCATCCGCGCCAAGCCCGGTGCCGACGATCTCGGGCGTACTCGCGGGACTCGCGGCATTATGCCTCGGCGCCGCGATGGCGTTTTGTGGCGCGCATTTTGCGCTACGCAAGGCCTGATAATTTTCCCCTATCTCGAAATTCCCGGCACCAATTCGCCGCCGGTCTCGATCTTGATTGTTGAGCCGGCAAAATCACCGTCGACCGGCTGGTAGCGGCCGCCGAGGTGCTTTGCCAAAAACGCTTCGGTCACCGCGGTGAAGGCCATGCGGTTTTCCGGGCGCACAAAGCCGTGTCCCTCGTCGGGGAAGGTGATGTAGGTGACGGGCACGCCGCGCTGCTTCAGCGCCTTCACCATCTGCTCGGACTCGGCGGCCACCACGCGCACGTCGCGCATGCCCTGCGCGATCAGGATCGGCCGCGCGACCTTGTCGATATGGGTGATCGGCGAGCGCTCGATCAGGAACGCGCGGCCGGCTTCGGTATCGGGATCTCCGAGCCTGTTCTTCCAGATGCTGAACCACGGACCCCAATAAGGCGGGATCGTCGCCATGAAGGTGATCAGGTTGGAGATGCCGAAGATGTCGACGATGCAGGCGAACACTTCCGGCGTTCTGGTTGCCGCCGTCAGCGCCGCATAGCCGCCATAGCTTCCGCCATAGAAGCCGACCCGTTTGGGATCGGCGATGCCTTGCGCGACCGCCCACTCGACCGCATCGATCAGATCATCGTGCATCCGGCCGCCCCATTCGCGATTGGCGGCCTGCACGAAGGCCTTTCCGTATCCGGTCGAGCCTCGATAGTTGACGCTCAGCACCGCATAGCCGCGATTGGCGAGCCATTGGTGGACCGAATTGAAGCCCCAATTGTCGCGCAGATAAGGGCCGCCATGGATCACCAGCACCATCGGCATCGGCCCGCTGCCGGCCTTATCGACCGGCACCGTGAGGTAGCTATGCAGCTTCATGCCGTCGCGCGAGGGAATGACCACCGGTAGCATCGGACTGAGCGCGACGTCGGCGAGCGACTTGCGTTGCGAAAACAGCTTTCGCACCTCGTGGGTCTGGCGATCGATCACCGCAAACTCACCACTCTCGGTATCGCGCTCGTAGAGCACGGTCGCCAGACGATTGGCATGATCGCTGCTGACGAGCGTGACGTCGCCCGGCTGGCGAGCCAAATCGGCCAGATCCCGCCCGGCCGAGGGATCGATCGGATGCCAGCGGGCGCGAGCCCTCACCGAGCGCGCTGCAAGCAGGCGCCGTTGCTGCTCATCGAGGATGATAAGCGATATGTCCGCTTCCTCGTCCGCGGCCAGCATTGTGGCGTTGCGCGTGGCCATGTCGACGGCGAACACCGCCGCCTTGTCGCGGCCGCGGGCATCGATCATGTACATGGTCTTGCCGTCGGCGCTGAAGTCGACGAGCCGCGTCATGTCGAGATCGCCGATCGGGATGTTCATGAACGGCGCAAAGCTTCCGTCGGCGCGGCGTTCGAACACCTCGGCGGTGCCGTCGGCAGCGTAGCGCGCCGCCAGCCTGAGCTTGAAATCGCCGTCGGTCACCACCCACACATATTCCTTGTTCTCGTGGACCAGCTCGCTGGCGCCGGTGACGAGATTGATCCTGAACAGGTCCGGATAGCGCTTGTCGCGGTGATTGTGCCGCAACAGCGCCTCCTCGGGAAATTTGGCGTCCAGTTCCTGGAGCCAGGATTTTGCACCCTCGGGCGTCAGCGGCACGACCGCACCGGTACTCACATCCACGCTGAAGGCGCGATAATTCTCGTCGCCGTCATTGTCCCTGAAGAAGACCAGATGACGGCTGGTGTAGGCCCAGCGGATGTACGTTCCGATGCTGCGACCGGTCACGTGCGTCACCGGGCGCGCGGCGGCGACATCGGCGACCGGGGCGACCCAGAGATTGAGGACGCCGTCGATCGGTGCGAGCCACGCGAGGTGTTGGCCGTCGGGGCTGACGCGCACGTTGATGTAATCGGGATTGTCGAAAAACACCTTTCGCGCAACGAGCGCGGCCTGTTGCGCCTGCACGGCCTGGGGAAATCCGGCGAGCGGCAGCGCCGCTCCCAGCATGGCCGCGCGCTGGAGGAAATCGCGGCGATCGATCGGAGCAGGCATGAGAACCTCCGGTAGCGGCTCTGTTGGCCGCGCGGCCCGCGAGCATAGATATTTTGCAAGGGCGTGCAACGTGGGGAGCGCCTCCGCCCGATCACTTCATCGGCACGCCGGGCGCCCCGGCCTGCCGGCGCACCGAACCAGATCACGGCCGACGCCGCCGACTGGCAAGCCCGTGCGGTTTCTGAATACGTTGAAGGCGTAGCGGCAGCCTCAGGGTAGGTCGTCATCACCCGCGAAAGCGGGTGATCCAGTACGCCGCGGCTTCTCGGATCGATCACAACTGTCTCTGGAATACTGGGTCCCCCGCCTTCGCGGGGGACGACGAGCGGAGATATTCTCGCGACGTGCTTTCGCCCGAGCTATTCAAATTCATCGCGCCTCTAACGATAGAGGGCGCAGGGAATGCCGGGTGCGCGCTGCACCCGCGGT
>NZ_JAFCLN010000012.1 GCF_018129385.1 Bradyrhizobium lablabi | reverse complement strand
CTCCGCTCACCTGTATGCTCGTGTGCAGTTTTTTGTTGCGCAAGCAGCGCACACGAGACCGCGGGTGCAGCGCGCACCCGGCATTCCCTGCTCCCTCTGTTTTGAAGAGGGACAACGAGATTGCAAAGCTCGGGCAGATGATGTCGCGAGAACGTAGCCGCACACTCACCCGTCATCATCCGCGAAGGCGGATGATCCAGTATTCCAGAGGCCGCAGTGATTGAACCGAGAAGCCGCGGCGTACTGGATCCCCGCCTTCGCGGGGATGACGACTTCGGGATGGCGCTACAGTTGCGCCCGCCAACGCCTAGCGCGTATGCCCCCAGGCCTCGTCCCAGTCATTGCCGTTGGCGTCCCGCACGCGGCCGTCGGCTTCGAAGAACTTGTTGGGCACCTGGAAGATCGCGAGCATCAATCCGCCTTGCGGACACCAGGCGACATGGCGGCTGCCGGCCTCGCGCCAGATGAATTCGCCGGCCTTGCACTCGATGCCTTCCGCCGGGCCTTCCTTGTCGACCAGCGAGCCTTCCAGCACATAAGTCTGCTCGATATTGACGTGCTCATGGTCGGGCAGGACCGCGCCCGGCGCAAAGCGCATCAAGGCGGTCATCAGGCCGGTGGTGCGGTCGAACAAAAGCGTCTTGGCTTCGCAGCCGGGAAAACGCGTCTTCTGCCATTCCATCTCGGTGGGGCGCACGAGATGCGAGTGGGTATCGGCGGTGGCGTGAGCCTTTGGCGTCACGGCGTCCATGGCGGTTCTCCCTGCGGTGTTATTTTTGCGCAGTCTAGCAGGGATGAGGGGCTGCGCCAGCCTCTAGCGCAGACCCTCGTACACCATGAAACCGCGGGCGATCGCGAGCTTTCGCAGTGCGCGCGGCACGATCCGTTGCGGCTGGTGGATATAGCGATAGGAGGTCAGCCGGAAATCGCGGAGCAGGGCGGCATCGCCTTCGAACGGCGCCAGCACGCCGGTCAGGCTGACCGGTGCATGCGCGCGGGTGTTGAACGGCAGCAAGAGCAGTTCCAGATGCGCTGTCGAGCCATCCTGCGATGTCGCGCTGATGCCGGCGATTGCGGGCAGCATTTCTTCCGCGACCACGCAGACAATGTCCTCGATCTCGCGGCGGCCGCCGGCTGCGAACAGCCCGGTAAAGCCGACGTCCTTGAGATCGCGGCCGAGCAGGGCGCAGACCCGCGTTCCCGCGACGCGGAAGGGAAAGCTGGCCTCATGGTCGTAGGACAGCACAAAAATGTCGCCGAGCAGCTCGCGCACGGCGGACGGCTCGATCTCGCTGCGGTCCGGGGCCCGCGCGTTGCCCCGCTTCTTGTCCCAATAGGCGAAAAACCCGCGGCTCGATGGATGTTTCATACGCTACGCCTTGCCCCGACCCGCACCTGCCGGGACAGTTCTGTCCCGCTTTCGCGCAAGCGCCTTCCCGTCGTTGTTGTGCAGAAGGGACGTTGCAGCGTCCATGCCGCAGGCGCGCTTTCGGGCCGGAAGCTTCGACTTTGCGGTGTTAAGGTAAATTTAACTATGGGCTTGGCGGCGGACGCGCGGCTGCTAGTGTCTGGCCCGTCGCCGGTTGTCTCCAGGTTGCCGGCGAAGTTGATACAGGTGGCGTCAAACAGTTTGGTCATCGCGCGGGGAGGGGTGGGGATCGCCCCCCGGGAGCGCGAGAAGATCAGCGGAACAAGGGCGGGTGTTCTCAGCACCCGCCCTTTGTCGTTTTTGTGCACTTGCACAGGCTACCCAAAGCCGCCTATCTGGACTCGTCAGGCGCAGAACGCTGCCGCGCGAGGTCAAAATCCCCTTGGAAGGCTCGGAATACCAACAGCAATCGCCGCCCGAGGCGCCGCACGAGCCGATGCTGACGCTGCCCGGCGCGCTGACCGCCTATATCGCGCTGCTGGCGGTCGTCCATCTGCGAGTGCTGTTGCCGCCGGAAGTCGACAACTGGATCATCGACGTCTTCGCCTTCATTCCCAAGCGCTACGATTCGACGCTGCTTCAGATCCATTTTCCGGGCGGAGCCGGCGCCAAGGTCTGGACCTTCGTCACCTATTCGCTGCTGCATGCCAATCTCAGCCATCTCGGCTTCAATGTGCTGTGGCTGTTGCCGTTCGGCAGCGCGCTGGCGCGGCGCTTTGGCCCGATGCGGTTTTTTGTCTTCATGGCGGTGACGGCGGCGGCGGGCGCACTCGCCCATCTGGTCACCCACGAGCACGCGATCGCGCCGATGATCGGGGCGTCAGCCTCGGTGTCGGGCACCATGGCGGCGGCGCTGCGCTTTGCCTTCGTGCAAGGCAGTTTCCTCTCGTTCCGGCGCGGCGATGCGGAGGCCGCGGCAAGGGTGCCGGCGCTGTCCTTGCTGGGCTCGCTACGCAACACCCGCGTGCTCGGCTTTCTCGCAGTGTGGTTCGGCATCAACATCATCTTCGGCATGGGCTCGATCGCGATCGGCGCCGACGGCCAGAGTGTCGCTTGGCAGGCGCATATCGGCGGTTTCCTGGCAGGATTGCTGCTGTTTTCGCTGTTCGACCCGATCCCGCGCGCCCCGCGCCATGCCGCGGATGCATCGTCATGGGACGAACAGGGCCGCGTCTGATCGTCGCTTGCGGCGCAGCGCGATTTCAGCGATCATCCCCTGGTTGCCGTGACGCAAGCAATACAGCGCAGTTGCGAAAAGCTGCCGTGTTTGTTCCGCCCCGGACGGAAACGAAACCGCCGTGGACCTGTTGATTGAAGGCTCGCGAATAGAGGTCGCGCCCTTTTTGGACGCGATCGGTTCAGGAGGCGACAATGACGGTACGAGCAATTCTCGATTCCAAAGGCCATCAGATCGCCAGCGTGCCGCCGGACGCAAAACTGTCGGCTGCGATCAAGGTGTTGGGCGAGCGCAGGATCGGCGCCGTGCTGGTGATGGACCAGGGCCGCATGGAAGGCATCCTGTCGGAGCGCGACATCGTGCGCGTGCTCGGCGAGCGCGGCGCGGCGGTGCTGGATGAGCCGGTCAGCAAGGTGATGACGCGCAAGGTCGTCAGTTGCCGGCAGTCCGACACCGTCAGCGCCATCATGGAGATGATGACGCTCGGCAAATTCCGTCACCTGCCCGTGGTGGAGGAGGGCAAGGTGGTCGGACTGATCTCCATCGGCGACATCGTCAAGAGCCGCGTGCAGGAATACGAGCGAGAGCAGGAAGCGCTGCGCGAGTACATCAAGACGGCTTAGAGCATGATCCGGACCCGGAGGGCCGCGTTAGCGCAAAGTGGGCACCGGTTTTCCCTCGCGACAAACGCGTAGCGTTTGCGCGGAGATCATGCTCAAATAGAAAGAGTCATTCCTTCTCCGCCTTGTCGGCGGCGCCGTTCGCGGGCGGCACCAGGATGTGAATGGCTTCCTGGATCGAATCGATCGCCCGTTCAGCGGCGCGCATGCCGTGCGTGATCAGATCGTCGGCGCGGTGGAAATCGAACCAGCCGACCTGGCCGACCCGGGGCGTGATCAGCATGTCAGGCGGATCGCCCGCCAGTCTCGCGCGCGTAATGCGGTCCTGCATGATGTTGAAGGCGTCGACCATGATCGATGAGATCCCGGGCCGTCCGGCGCTGCCGAAAAACTCCCGCTTCACGGTGCGCTCGGCCGAAAACAGCCCGCCAAAACGGCGCTTTGGCGGTGCTACCGGTTCAGGCGCGGGCTCCTGTGCGATGGTCGCCGCGACGGCCGCGGAGGGGCCGTGGGAATAGACGGTGGTGCCATGCGCGAACACGTCGCTGGAGACGTTGGCCGCGATCACGATCTCGGCGCCAAAGGCGCGCGCCGCCGATACCGGCACCGGGTTGACCAGCGCGCCGTCGACCAGCCAGCGGTCGCCGACCAGGACCGGCGAAAAAATTCCCGGCAGCGCGTAGGAGGCGCGCATCGCCTCCACCAGCCGGCCGTGAGTCAGCCAGATCTCATGCCCGGTGCGAACTTCGGTCGCCACCGTGCCGTACTTGATCGGCAAATCCTCGATCAGGATTTGCCCCATCGCGGCCTCGAGCTCGGCCGCAAGTTTGGCGCCGCCGATCAGGCCGCTGCCATTGAGACGGATGTCGAGATAGCCGAGGATGTTGCGCGGCTGGAGGCTGCGGGCCCAATCCTCCAGTGCGTCGAGATGGCCCGCCGCATAGGCGCCGCCGACCACCGCGCCGATCGAGGTGCCGACCACGATGTTGGGCACGATGCCGTGGGCAACCAGCGCCTTGATGATTCCGATATGGGCAAAGCCGCGCGCGGCGCCGCCGCCGAGCGCAAGCCCGATCACCGGCCGCCGGACGGTGCCAAGTCCAACCTTGCCGTCTTCCTGGGCGTCGTTCTGACCGCGGCTCATCCAGCTATTCAGCACCAGATTTCTCCTGCTCGGGCAACATTACGCATAGCCGCTCCGCCCCGCCACCTCAGCGCGGATGCATGGTTTATGCCCGATGGAATCGGTTGGACCGGGGGTAAGAAGGGAGGGACGCAAGTCGAGGGCACTTCGATCGGCACATCCGGGGCAGCCTATTTTGACTAAGATTGGGGCATTCGCGGGTTTCCAAAGACCTGATTTAGCCGTCTCACGCAGGCTTGAATTTGCCGCGTTTTCGGTGAAAAGCATGCCCATGGGTTTGACGGGCGACGGGTCAGGCGGGTGCGGGCGGGGCAGGTGGTCTCTTCCGGCGCTGGCGCTTGTCCTGATTTTGGCCGGATTGTTGCCGGCTTCCGTTTCGGCCCAGATGTTTTCCGACCGTCCGCCGCCGGTGCCGCCGGCCTCGGTTCCCGACGCGCCGCCGGGTGGACCGGCGATGAATCTGGCGCCGCCCTCCGGTCCGGGAGCCGGACCGGGGCTACCGCCGACCCTGACCCAGCCGACGCTGAGCCCGCCGATCCTGGCGCAGCCGACGCTCACCCAGCCATCGCCGCTGGCCAACACGCCCCCGGCTGCGCCGCCGCCGGCTGCCGCGGCGCCGGGGCAGGCCGTGTTGGCGCTGACCGCGCGCTACGCCAAGGACGGGCCGCCCATCGGTAACGGACTGGTCTGGCGCGTGTTCGCGGACAAGCCGGACGAAAACGGCACCTTCAAGCTGATCCGAGAGGAGCGCGGCGCAACGCCGAACATCGTGCTGCCGCCCGGCAGTTACGTGGTGCATGTCGCGCTCGGCCTCGTCAGCGCCACGCGCGCGGTGACGCTGAAATCCGAAACCGACCGCGAGTCGTTCGTGCTGCCGGCCGGCGGGCTTCGCATCGAAGGCCGGGTCGGCACCAGCAAGATCCCGCCGAACCAGATTTCGTTCGCGATCTACAAGGGCAGCCAGTTCGAATCCGGCGAACGTTCGTCACTGCTCCCGAACGTCGCCGGCGGCGACGTCGCGCTGCTGCCGGAAGGCATCTACTACATCGTGTCGAACTACGGCGATGCCAATTCCGTGGTACGCTCCGACATCCGCGTCCAGGCCGGCAAGCTGACGGACGTCGTCATCACCCATCGCGCCGCGGTCATCACGCTGAAGCTTGTCTCCGATCGCGGCGGCGAGGCGCTCGCCAATACCGCATGGTCGGTGATCACGCCGGGCGGCGACGTCATCAAGGAATCGATCGGCGCCTTCCCGCGTGTGGTGCTGTCCGAAGGCGAATACCGCGCGATTGCCAAGAATGAAGGCAAGGTGTTTGAGCGCCCGTTCAACGTCGTCAACGGTGTCGACGGCGAAGTCGAGGTGGTTGCGCGTTGACATAGCGTTTTCGAGCGAAGTGGGTACCGGTTCGCGTAAAGAAAACGCGTCAAACATAAAGGCAGTTGCGAAACTCGCAGTGTTCAACACTGTCATAGTCCCTAAAGCGCACTAACCATCGCGCGACTTTAAACTGTCATAATCGCCGGAACGGCGTACCACCCCGGCAATTTTTACAGGGCCTTAAGCCGCAACGCATTGGATGCCGCGGGCGTGAGCGTTGCGTTGCGGGGAAAGCCAATGAATTTGGCCAAGAAGGCGTCGAAGAATTCGTCAACCAAATCCAGTCTCGAAATGTTCGGCGACGTTCCGGTCCTGCGGCGCAAATGGCAGGCGGCGCTGAAGCCGGGTGACCGTCTGCCGCGCTATGAAGACGTCATGCTGGGCAGCCTTGGCCGCCTTGCCGACCACATCGGGCTGTTGAAGGACACCGATGGAGCGCTCGGCGTCTCGCGCACCGGCCGCTATTTCCAGCAATGGATCAATGACGAGCGCTGGGACATTCCCTTGAGCGCGTTGCCGCCGGATTGCGCCACCGCGATCGGGGAAGCTGCCGCCAACGCGCTCGCCAACAGCCGGCCCTATGTTGCGACGGCCCATTGCGTGCGCAACGGGCTGGTGCGGACCTATGACGTGCTGGCGCTGCCGACGCAGTCGCGCTGGGGCGGCACGCTGGTCGGCGCCTATGTCAACGAGCGCGACGCGCAATACAATCTGCTCGATACGATCTTCTCCGCGACCGACGACGGCGTGCTGTCGCTGGCGGCGATCCGGGACGCCGCGGGTACGCCGTTCGATTTCCAGATCGTCCACCTCAACGAGGGCGCGGCCCGGCTGGTCCAGCAGCCTGCCGCTGGCCTGATGTGGCGCCGTCTCAGCGCCGGCGGCAACGTGCTGGCGACGTCCGACGTGATCGACCGTCTGCGCGAAGTCGTCGTCAGCGGCAAGGGCGGGCAATTCGAGGTCGATTGTGAGGACCGCAGCCTCAAGGTCGGGGCCACCGCCTTCGGCGACATGCTCTCGCTGACGGTTTCCGATGTCACCGCGCTCAAGCGGCGCGAGGCCTCGTTCCGCCTGCTGTTCGACAACAACCCGATGCCGATGTGGGTGTTCGATGCGCAGACGACGGAATTCCTCGGCGTCAACGATGCCGCGGTCCAGCATTACGGCTACAGCCGGGACACCTTCCTGCGCATGAAACTGCAAGAAATCTGGCCGGAGGACGAATGGGTCACCCACGGCAAGGCGCTTCAGCAGGTTGGCGATGTCTATAATTCCCACCGCGACTGGCGGCACATCAAGGCCGATGGCAGCGAGATCCACGTGCTGACAGTCGGGCGTCGCGTCGCGTTCGACGGCCGTGACGGCTATCTAGTGGCCGTGGTCGACATCACCGAGCGCCGCAAGGCCGAGGCGCGGATTGCGCATATGGCGCATCACGACGGCCTGACCAATTTGCCGAACCGCGATTTCTATCAGGATCGACTGCGCGAAGCGCTGGAGCGCAGTGCGCCCGCCAACAAGCGGGTTGCGGTGCTGTGCGTCGATCTCGACCTGTTCAAGAACGTCAACGATTCCTTCGGTCATCCGATGGGCGACCGCCTCCTCAAGGTGGTGGCCGAGCGGCTCAAGGCCGAGGTCCGCGGCGATAACCTCGCGGCGCGCCTCGGCGGCGACGAGTTCGCGGTGGTGCTCGCGGCCGATGTCTCGCCGAACGAGGCGAGCGACTTTGCCGACCGGCTGATCAAGACCTTGAGCGCGCACTACGACATCGACGGCGTCGAAGTCATCGTCGGCGCCAGCATCGGCATCGCGCTCTCGCCCGGCGACGGCACGACGGCGGAGGAGTTGATGCGCAATGCCGACATGGCGCTGTACCGCGCCAAGTCGGACGGCGGCGGCGTGCACCGCTTCTTCGAGCGCGAGATGGACCGGCAGGCCCAGAAGCGCCGCGACATGGAAATGGACCTGCGTCGCGCTTTCGCCAATGGCGAATTCGAGCTGCATTACCAGCCGCTGGTCGACATCGCCGCCGAGCGCGTCAGCGGCTTTGAATCGCTGCTGCGCTGGCGTCACCCCGACAAGGGCATGATCTCGCCCGCCGAGTTCATCCCGGTCGCCGAGGA
Organism: Bradyrhizobium lablabi; assembly: GCF_018129385.1. Classification (GTDB taxonomy): domain Bacteria; phylum Pseudomonadota; class Alphaproteobacteria; order Rhizobiales; family Xanthobacteraceae; genus Bradyrhizobium; species Bradyrhizobium lablabi_C. The sequence goes on along the minus strand of NZ_JAFCLN010000012.1, from coordinate 188,772 downwards.
CATCGGACTGATCGTGGCGCTCGGTGAATGGGTGCTGCGCGAGGCCTGCACCGAGGCTGCGAAATGGCCTGATGGCATCAAGGTGGCCGTCAACCTCTCGCCAGTGCAGTTCCGCAGCCGCAATCTGGTCCAGGCCGTCATTTCGGCGCTGGCGCATTCCGGCCTGTCACCGCGGCGGCTCGAGCTCGAGATCACCGAGTCGGTGTTTTTGGCGGAGACCGAAGCCAATGTCGCGACGCTGCATCAGCTCCGCGAGCTCGGCGTCAGCATCTCGATGGACGATTTCGGCACCGGCTATTCCAGCCTGAGCTACCTGCGCAGCTTTCCCTTCGACAAGATCAAGATCGACCGTTCCTTCGTCAAGGATCTGGCGGAGCGCACCGATTGCGTTGCGATCGTGCGCGCCATCTCCGGCCTTGGCCGCAGCCTCAATATCACCACCACGGCCGAAGGCGTCGAGACCACCGACCAGCTCGACTGGCTGCGCGCCGAAGGCTGCAACGAAGTGCAGGGCTTTCTGTTCAGCGCGGCAAAACCGGCCGGCGAGATCGAGGCGCTGCTCACGAAATTCGGCCAGCGCCAGTCGAAGGCGGCGTAACGTCTCCCTGCCGTTCCCGCCAAGCCAGCGGGTCGCGCCAATGCCTGCCCGATGACAGATTTCCGCTCACTTCCGGACGACCACGGTAGCGACTTGTTAATCTCCTGTCGCGTAGGTCTGGGCGTTTGACGTCGTATCCCGCGGCTGCGCATGATGCGGGCTCATGATCCGCTTGGCAGCCTGCGGCCTGGAGAGCGTGATGTTACATGCGCCCGCTTTTTCCCTGGTCCTCTTCAGCTGGCTTAGAGAGATCGGGGAGATATTGCTGCTGATAGGGTTGAGCGGCGAAGTTGCTATTCTGGTTTTCAAGATTTCAAAAGGCGCCTGGGAGCGAAGACTGGCGGTCACATTTGCCGTTTTCGTCCTGGCTGGCGTCGCTCTGGCATATTGGGCCGATAGCCCGAGGACGATCGGCCCCGCATCCCAACAACGGCTAGCCGATGCCCTCAAGGAGTTTCCTGGCACTCCGTTCAATTTCTCGGTCAACCTTGACCCTGAAGCTGTTGCCTTGATGGGCGATATCGGGAAGGCGCTTCATGCCGCCGGCTGGAAGAGACAGGCAGTTGCAAGCGGCTCTGGATATGTCCCGCCAGGAGAGCCTGCGGCCGGTTTCGCCGTGTTCAAGGGGTTCGAAGTGGAGATCGCCGACTCGCGACAGTCGGATTGGGGAGCGGCTGGCAAGCCAGCCAACGTTCTTTTGCGCGCCCTGCGGAATGAGGGATTGACCGTCTTCGCGAAACAGATTCCGGACAATGAAGCAAGCGCCAATGCGATCCATATCAAGATCGGAGCCAAGCCATGACGAAACATTGGTTAGCTGAAATCGAAGGCGACCTCGGGATGAGGAGCTAGAACCGTGTCACGATATCGGACAGTGCCGGGCGAGGGCGGTCTTCGCTAGGCTTGGTAACGTTGCCGATATGGATGAGGCCAACGAGCTTTTCGTCCGGCTTCAGGCCGAAACCATCCAGCACGTCGCGGTCGAAGACGAACCATCCGGTCAGCCAGCAGGCGCCGTAGCCGAGCGCAGTCGCCGCGGTCACGATATTCATCGCGCTCGCGCCTGCGGAAAGTTCCTGCTCCCACGGCGGGACCTTGGGATGCGGCTTTGTAAAACTGACGACGCCGATCACCAGCGGTGCATCGGTGAGGCGGCGCTTTTCGACCTCGATGTCGGAGGCGGGTGCGCCCGGGTTCTTCTTCGCAAACACCGTTGCAATCACCTCGCCGGCGCGGACGCGCGCATCGCCCTCGAACACGATGAAGCGCCAGGGCACCAGCTTGCCGTGGTCGGGCACCCGCGCGCCGATCGTGAGGATGGTGTCCAGGTCGGCGGGCGAGGGGCCGGGACCCGTCATCTCGCGCGGCTTCATCGAGCGGCGGGTCTTCAGGAGTTCAATCGCGTCAGGCATGGAAATTCCGTGGTTTCGCTGGCTTTGCAGCAGATATCTGCATCCGTAAGGCGATAGCAAGGTCGGCGCGTTTAGGACGTCTCCAGACTATCCACATCCAGCTACGGTGACGCCTGCTTCCTGCGAGCCGCCGCCGGCGCGGCAGGTAGGCCCGGCATGCAGTTGATGCTGCCGATGGTGTTGGGACCGTACTGGACGAAGCCGGTCGACGTGGTCGGCGAATGCGGCGCCGAGATCGGCAGGTAGAGATAACAGATCGTCCCATCGACGGGATCGCGCAACCGCTGGATCACGGTGTCCTGCAACGGGCCCGCGAACTGCCGCTCCAGAATCATCTTCGGCAGCTTCGCCCAATCGCCGGACGGCTGGAACTGCTGTTGCGGCGGCTGGGCCGGTGCCTGCTGGGCGCGGGCAGGGCCGGCCCAGATTGTCGCGATCAACGCCGCCGGCCCGGCGCATCGGAAGGCGGCAACAAGCATGTCGGTCATCGTATCCTGAACTCGAAGCATTCGCGCTTCTAACCAAATCAGAACTCGACCGCCATCCCCGCCCGGCCGATATGCTCGGCTCCGCCGCCGTTGGAATAGCTGCCATACACGACGGTCGGCAGGCTGAGATTCAGCCGGTGCGACACGCCGATACCGACGCCGGTTTCGCCGCGGTAATAGCCGCTGTTCACGGCAACCGTGGTCTTGCCGGGGGCCGACGGCATCAGCACGGGCGCCACGGCGACGGCGGCGACGATGCCGCGCCGGGCTTCGCGCTGATTGTCGAAAATCTGGTTCTGCAGGCCGCCGATCTGTGACTGGAATCCTGCGACGGTCGACTGCAATTGCCCGACATTGACCGCGTCCGTTTGGTTGATGCCCGCCGCGACATTGGTTAGCCGCCGCTCGTTGCCGCTGGAGCCGAACGAGACCGTATTGGCGACGGTGTTGGTCGAGCCCGAACCGATCGCTACAGAATTGGCGGCGGTGGCCGACGCGCTGGTGCCAAGCGCGGCCGCATTGTTACCGGTCGCCACCGCACCGTCGCCGAAGGCGGCGCCGCCATTGGCGGCCGAAGCAGCCGCACCGATGGCGACCGAACCCGTGGCGACGGCGCCGGTGCCGATCGCGATGGCGTTGGTGCCCGTAGAGGCAGAGTTCAGGCCGATGGCGATGGCGCCCGACTGGGTCGCCTGCGAATTGCCGCCGATCGCGATTGCATCGGTGCCGGAGGCATTGGCGGTGGTGCCGCTGCTGTTCACCTTCATGTATTGCGAGGTCTGCGCCATGCCGGCGACGGTGGAACTCAGGGTGGCGATATTGCTGGTGTTGGCGGTGACTTGCCCATTGAGCGCTGCGATGTCGCTGGTATTGGAGGCGACCTGTCCGCTCAAATTGGCGACGGCCTGGTTGGTGGCATAGAGCTGGCTGCCATTGACGGCATCGGTGCTGGTCGCGGTGAGGGCGCCGGCGGCGACACCGGTGACGGTGCGGTTGCCCGCGGTACCTGCCATGTTCACGACCGTGCCGTCGGTGCCGGCGCCAACGGTGATCGCACGGGTCGTGCTGTTCTGCTGTACGAGACCGATCGAGCCGTTATTCACCTGGTTCTGCAGGTTGGCGATATCGTTGGTATTTGCCGTCACGGTTGTGTTGATCGAGCCGAGCGCAGTGTTCACCGCGCCGAAAGCGCTGCCGACATTGTTGTAAGCCACGCCCTGGATCGTATAGCTCGGCGCGACGATCTGGCCGCCGGCGTCGAGCGTGGTGCCGAACGCGGCGGCCACCCGCTGGTTGGCGGTGTAGAGCTGGCTGCCGTTGACGCCGTCGGTGGAGCTCGAAGTGATATTTCCGGCGGCGAGATTGACAAGCTTGCGCTCGTTGCCGGCCGAGCCGATCGATACGGTGTTGGCGACGTTGGCAAGCGAATTTGCACCGATCGCCACCGAATTCGTGGCTGTGGCAAGCGCACCACTGCCGAACGCCGATGCGAAACTACCGGTGGCGCGGGCGGCGGCCCCGTAGGCGGAAGTGTTTGTTGAACTGGCCTGAGCATTGGTGCCGAAGGCAGCCGAGTATTGGCCGCTCGCGATGCTGGAGTAGCCATACGCCGAACCTTGCAGGCCGTGCGCCGCTGCGCCTTCGCCGACGGCGGTCGAGTTGTCGCCGAAAGCCTGGGCAACATGTCCGACTGCAACACCCCCGACGCGCGCCTGGCTGCCATCGCCGAGCGCGACCGAACTGTCCGAAGTGGCAACGGTGTTGGAGCCGATCGCCACACTGGCGGCGCCATTTGCGCGCGCATTGTAACCGACTGCCGTGCTGTAGGCTTGCGTTGCCTGGCTTGACCGCCCGAGTGCGGTCGAGGAGTCTCCGCCGGCGTACGAACCGTAGCCCACCGCCGTTGCGTCAACCGCGATGGCGCGACTCAGCCCGCCGATGCCGACGGCATGGTCGGCCGAGACCTGGGCGTCGTAACCGAACGCGGCGGCGTTGGTGCCGTTGGCTTTCGCCAGCGTGCCGACCGCGGCGGCTCCGGACTGGCCGGCAGCGGTGCCACCGGCCTGTGCATTCGCGCCGATCGCAAGCGTCGCGGCATTGCCGAAGCTGCCGCCCGAATCCGCATTGAGACCGACGGCGATGCTGCTGGTGCCGGCCGCATGGGCAGTGAAGCCAAAGGCGATGCCGTTATTGGCATTCGCGCCGATCTGCGCGCCGCTGCCGATGGCAATGCCGTTGTAGGCCGCGGCATCGACGAAGGCGGCATTGCCGGCGCCGCTCGACGCGGCACCGCCGATCGCGATCGAATTGGCGGCATTGGCCTGCGCGTTCTGGCCGGTGGCAACGGCATAATCGCCGCCGGCGAGCGCTTGGGTGCCGAAGGCCGATCCGCCCACTGCCGTCGAGACCGCATTGTATCCGAACACCGATCCCTGGAAAGCCGCGCTGCTGAGGACACCGAACGCCGACGCCGCGCCTCCGCTGGCCGTGCTGGCGGCACCGAACGCGGATGACAGGTCGGCGCTGGCCGTGCTGCCGGCGCCGAAGGCCGACGACTGCGCGCCGCTTGCATTGCTCGAGGCGCCAAACGCCGAAGCCTGGAAATTAGATGCGGCACTGCCGGTGCCGAAGGCCGAGGCCTGATTGCCGCTGGCGTTGGCATTGGCGCCGACCGCGGTGCTGCTGATCGCGGTGGCGTCGCTGCCCGCACCGATGGCGACCGCATTGGTTTGGGTGGCGTTGCTCTGGAACCCGACCGCGACGGCACCGGAAACGGTAGCGCTCGCCTGTGTGCCGAAGGCCGAGCTGTTGGTACCCGTGGCCGCGGCCTGATCGCCGCATGCAAATGCGCCGCTGGCACCGACCGTGGCGCCTCCCGAGGATTGGTCGCAAGTGGCTTGCGCCCGTGCAACACCGGGAACCGCGATCACCGCCGCGAGGATGGCTGCCGCAACGCATGAAACCGCAGCAAGCTTCATCAATGGCGTAAAAGTTCCCGCTGCTGGTTTCTGACTCGTCTGACCGCGCGTCACCTCGATCCCCCATGTTTGGGGCATATGTCCGAGAGGCTTGCGCGTGGTGCAATTGTGGAAATTTGGGTGGATTGTTAACACATCGGGTGAACTGTACGTGCTCCGTAAAGTGCCTGCTCTTGAAGTGATGTCCGACCGGACACCGAACTATTCTCCTGCTGCCATCGCACAATTGCGCAGCCACCCGCAGTTTCCGCGCGCGGTGCGCGAGGCCATGCGCGCCGTAATCCCTATGTATCGTGCCGACCGCCTGCTCAATGCGCTGATGAGCGATCGTGCGCGCTCGGTGTTCGCGCATATCGCACTGCTGCTCCACTACAGCGGTTTGAACCGGGGTGAGGCCGGCCTGACGGTCGGCGCGATGAAGGACATCTGCGTCCAGCTCGATCTGTGCAGCCGCGGTCGCTGCGAGGCCATGCTGGCCTTGATGCGGGCCGGGGGCTTCTTTGTCGGCGGACAGAGTTCCGATCGCCGTCGCCGCCCGCTGGAGCCGACAGAAAAGCTGTTCGCGCTGCATCGCGAACGCTGGGGCAGCCATTACGAGGCGATGCGGAACGTGATGGCGCGCGCGGATTTCTGGCGCACGGCGATCGGCGACGATCCCGATTTCCTGAAGGAGCTCGTGCTCGCGCTCGGCGAGAAATACATCGCCGGCTTTCGACTGCTCGACAGCGAGCCGAGCCTCGGGCCGTTTACGGAACGCAACGCGGGGATGCTGATCCTGTTCAGTCTCGCATTGGCGGGACGAGAGGAGGGGCCCTTGCCGGTGAACGAGCCGGTAACGCTTTCGATAAACGCGCTCGCAACAACCTTCTCGGTTTCGCGCAAGCATGTGCTGACGCTGCTGCGCGACGCCGAGGCGGAGCAATTGCTCGTGCGGGGCGGGGCGGCAAATAACGAGGTCACCATGCTGCCGCGCGGCTGCGACGGGCTGGAAATCTTTTGGGCGAGGCTGTTCCTCTACTTCGCCGAGGGCGCCGAGCAGGCCGAGCGCGCGCTGGCACGCGCACGCCCGGCGATATTGTTGTCAGAGAATTAGACCGCGCCGCGCGCCCGCTTCACGTCCGGCGGCGTCGCCTCATCGACCAGAGCCGCGATCGCCTCATCGGTCGGCATCACCTTCTGCCCATCGCTGCCGAGGCGGCGGATCGAGACTGAATGGGTCTCGGCTTCCTTCTTGCCGACCACCAGCAACGCCGGGATTTTTGCCAGCGAGTGCTCGCGGACCTTGTAGTTGATCTTTTCGTTGCGCAGGTCGATCTCGACGCGCAGGCCGGCGCGGCGCGCCGCGGCCGCCACCACCTTCGCGTATTCATCGCCCTCCGAGGTGATGGTCGTCACCACCACCTGCACCGGCGCGAGCCAGAGCGGGAAATTGCCGGCAAAATGCTCGATCAAAATGCCGATGAAGCGTTCCATCGAGCCGCAGATCGCGCGATGCACCATGACAGGCGCTTTCTTGCTGCCGTCGGCATCGATGTAGAACGCGCCAAATCGCTCCGGCAGGTTGAAGTCGACCTGCGTGGTGCCGCATTGCCAGTCGCGGCCGATGGCGTCGCGCAGCACGTATTCGAACTTTGGCCCGTAGAACGCGCCTTCGCCCGGGTTGATCGCGGTCTTGATCTGGTTGCTCTGCGACTGGATCTGGCTCAGCACGGTCGCCATCACGCGCTCGGCGTGATCCCACATCGCATCGGTGCCGACGCGCTTCTCCGGCCGCGTCGACAGTTTTACCGTCAATTCGCCGGTGAAGCCGAAATCGGCATAGGTCGACAGGATCAACTCGTTGATCTTGAGACACTCGTCGGCAAGCTGCTCTTCCGTGCAGAACACATGCGCATCGTCCTGGGTAAAACCGCGCACCCGCATCAGGCCGTGCATCGCGCCTGACGGCTCGTAGCGGTGCACCACGCCGAATTCGGCAAGCCGAAAGGGCAGGTCGCGGTAGCTCTTCAAGCCATGCTTGAAGATCTGCACATGGCCCGGGCAGTTCATCGGCTTGAGCGCAAACCAGCGCTTGTCCTCGGCCTCATCGCCGGCCGACTGGGCCGCGAACATGTTTTCGCGGTACCAGTCCCAGTGACCCGACGTCTCCCACAGCACCTTGTCGAGGATCTGCGGCGCGTTGACCTCGCTGTAGTCGCCGGTCAGCCGCCGGCGCATATAGGCGATCAACTGCTGGAAGATGGTCCAGCCCTTGGGGTGCCAGAACACCACGCCCGGGCCTTCCTCCTGGAAGTGGAACAGGTCGAGCTCGCGGCCGAGCTTGCGATGGTCGCGCTTTTCGGCTTCCTCGATCTGTTTCAGGTAAGCGTCCAGCTCTTCCTGTTTCGCGAACGCCGTGCCGTAGATGCGCGTCAGCATCGGGTTATTGGAATCGCCGCGCCAATAGGCTCCCGCCACCTTCATCAGCTTGAACGCGTTGCCGACCTTGCCGGTCGAGGTCATGTGCGGCCCGCGGCAGAGATCGAACCAGTCGCCCTGAAAATAGATCTTGATCGGCTCGTCGCCTGGAATGGCGTCGACCAGTTCGACCTTGAAGGCCTCGCCCTTGTCGCGGAACACCTGCTTGGTCTTCTCGCGGTCCCACACTTCCTTGGTGAAGGGCTGATCGCGCGCGATGATCTCGCGCATCTTCTTCTCGATCGCGGCAAAATCTTCCGGCGTGAACGGCTCGTTGCGGAAGAAGTCGTAATAGAAGCCGTTCTCGATCACGGGACCGATGGTGACCTGGGTGCCCGGCCACAGCGATTGCACCGCTTCCGCCAGCACATGTGCGGCGTCATGCCGGATCAGCTCGAGCGCGCGCGCATCGTCGCGGGCGATGAACTCGAGCTTGGCATCGGCCTCGATCGGGTCGGTGAGATCGGCCACGGTGCCGTCCAGCGCCATCGCCACGGTGCGCTTGGCGAGCGAGGGCGAAATGCCCTTGGCGATGTCGAGGCCGGTGGTGCTTTTGGGGAATTCGCGCCTGGCGCCGTCGGGGAAAGTGATCGTGATCTTCTGCACGGGCTCGACGGGCTTGAGATTCGTGAGGGAGTATTTGAAGTCGCTCATTCTGGTCTCCTGAGGCTCACTCCTGCGAACGAACGCAGGTAAGCGGGAACCGAAGCGGTATAGCAGGCGATTCGGACGTTGCAATCGCTCGGTGTTCAAAAATTGGCGGTTTTCCGGCAGCGTCCCTACAGGCGATATGGGGCCGATATTAGCGCCTTCGCGTTGAAGCCCGGTGTCATGCACATGTTGTAACTCAAGGACACCAAGGTAAAATTCCGCACCTCCTTTTGCCCCGGCATGGACTTGCCGCAATCGTCTTGTTAGCGTTTTGGCCGGTCGCAACCGCTTGGGTTTCCATGCACTGGCGCGTCATTCTCCTTGCCATCCTCATCCTTTCCGGCGGGTCGGCCTCGGCTGCCGTACCGAAGGCGCGGCCGGCGCCGCCCAAGGCGGCAGCGCCGCCGATGGCGTTTTACGTCGTCAAGGGCGCGCCGGACGCCTGCGGGCGCGGCTGCGATAGCTGGATCGCGGTCGAAGGGCAGGTGGATTCGGCCGCCGCATTGCGTTTCAAAAAATTCCTCGCACGGACCGGCAATCGCAGCCTGCCGCTCTATTTCAATTCGCCCGGCGGCAATCTCGACCAGGCGCTCGCGATGGGCGCGATGCTGCGCGAACGGCGCGCGGTGGCCCGGGTCGCACACACGGTGGTGAAAGAGTGTGGCTTCGAGGCGCAGGACAGCGAGGCCTGCATCAAGCTGAAGCTCTCGGGCCGAGAGCTGCACGGCGATCTCTTCACCCGCGGCGCGACCTGCAACTCGGCGTGCCCTTATCTCATGCTGGGGGCGACCACGCGCGAGATCGCAGCCGATGCGCTGCTGGCGGTGCATTCGCCAAAGGTGATCGTGTATTTCCGCGGCGTTGGCGTGCCGACCGCCGAGATGCGGGCGGCCGCGGCGCAGCGCGGCGCCGAGCGTGCCGACCGCATGCTGGCGAGCTATATTGTGAAAATGGGCGCCGATATCGGCCTGCTGCAACTCGCGCGCACCATCAAATTCGAGAGCATGCATGTGCTGACGCGCGATGAGATCGTGCGCTTCGGCATCGACCGCCGCGAATTCGTCGAGACCGGATGGACCTTTGAGAGCAGCGGCCGCAGCATGGCGCGCAAGGCGGTCGTCGAGCGCAACGAGGCCGACAGGTCCTGGCGCACCTCGCACTGGCGGATTGTCTGCTTCAATGCCGACCAGTTCGAGCTCGACTTCCAGCGTCCGGCCGTGAGCGGCTCGGTGTTTCCGGCGCTGGCGGTCTCGAACGCTGCCTCGGCGGCGCGCTATTTCAAATCGCCGCCCGCAAGATTGCTGGGATTCGAGATCTGGGGCTTGCGCCTGAACAAGGAGGAAATCCTGTCGCTGATGTCGAGTGGGCAATTCAGCTTCACCGAAATGTCGCAGGCCGCGGGCGCCAGGCAGCTCGCTCGCACGGCGACGCTTTCCAATGACGGGCTCGGCCGTGCGCTGAACTCCCTGATCGAAACCTGTCCGCCGCCGAAAAGCGCTCCTGCGCGGCAGACCATTGGCGTGAGCGAAGCGGCGCCGAAATAATCGCCGGCCGCGCTCTTTCCTTATCCGACGGGGCGGCTTACATGCGGCTGCATGCAAAATCCACCCGCCGCCCGCCGCTTCGCTCCCACTGCATTGATGCTCGGAAATGTCGTCACCGGATGCTCGGTGGTCGGCCCCGCGGGGATGCTGAAGGAATTGTCCGACGGGCTCGGCGTCAGCATCAGCACCGCCGGGCTGCTCATCACCTTCGGCGCGATCGTGTTGTGCGTGGGCTCGCCGGTTACGGCGTGGCTGACCAGCCGGATCGAGCGGCGCAGGCTGCTGGCGGCGACGCTGGCCGTGCTGGCGCTCACCAATATCGCGTCGGCCTTTGCACCGGATTACGGCAGCCTGCTTGCTATTCGTATGTTTATGCTCGCGGTTGGCGTGATCTACACGCCGCAGGCCGCCGGCACCGGGGCGCTGATCGTGCCGGAGCGAAAGCGCGGCTCGACCATCGCCTATATCTTTCTCGGCTGGTCGCTGGCCGCGGCGATCGGCCTGCCGCTCATCACCTTCATGGCCAGCCGCTATGGCTGGCGTGCGGCCTATGGCGGCATCGGCGTCCTCGGATTCGTGAGTTTCCTGCTGCTGATATGGCGGCTGCCGGGCGGCTTGTTTGCATCGCCGGTCGATCTGAAGACCTGGACCACCGTCGCGCGCAACCGGATGATCTTGCTGCTGCTGCTGATCACGACGCTACAGATGTCCGGCCAGTTCGTCATCTTCACCTTCATGGGGCCGCTGCTTGCAAAACTCACGGGCGCCGGCGCCGATGCGATCGCGCTGGTGTTTTCGCTCTATGGCGCATTCGGTTTCGTCGGCGTCGCCATTGCCACCCAAATTGTCGATTCCTGGGGGCCTTACCGCACCTCGGTGCTGTTCACGGGGCTGCTGTTCGCAGGTGTCGCCGGATGGGCGCTCAGCGCCGGCATCTATGCCTTGATGGCCTGCTCGGTCGTGATCTGGGGACTGGGGTTCGCCTCGACCAATTCGATGCAGCAGGTGCGCCTGGTCGCCGCCGCGCCGCCGCTGGCGTCGGCCTCGGTGTCGCTCAACACTTCCGTGCTCTATATCGGGCAGGCCATCGGTTCGGCCATCGGCGGCGCCTTGTACGCGCACGGCCTGCTGCATGAGGCCGGCTTCGTCGCCATGGCCTTTGTCGCGCTGGCATTTGCGACCGTGATCCTGCTGACCCGGCCGCGGCGGGCCGCCGGGTAGGGCGTGGGGCGCCTTGCCGCAAATTTCTGCGCCGCATCGTGACAAGTCTTCGCCAATAAGCCTTAATCGAGAGCATATTCGGCCCACACGCCGCCTTGATTTAGAAGACCCGAGAACGAAAGCGAATGGAGATGAAAAAGATCCTGGTGATTGTCGCGGTGTTGTATTCGGCCGCCGCCGTCGCGCAGAGCAACCCGCCCGCCGACCCGCCGATGGTCGGCGACAAGCCGCTGGTCCAGGTCAAGCCGAAAGGCACGGCGACCGCGGCCAAATCCAAAGCGGCGCCGGAGAAACCGAAGTCGATGGCGCAGAAGCTACAGGCCTGCCTCGAAATCGACGACGGCAGCAAGGAACGGCTTAGCTGCTACGACGCGGTGATCGCGCCGAAGCCGAAGGCCAAGCAGAATGCCAAGGCGGGGACGGCAAAATCGGTCACGGAGTGCAGCGGTCTCAAGGAAGAAGACGAGCGGCTGGCCTGCTTCAACGGCTTTGTCGAAAAACTGCCGAAGCTGCCGTCGTAAGGGCGCACCCAACTCGCTCCCCGGCGCGCGCGCAACGTGCCTCGAATGATGCAGCGCGACAGCCGAGCCGTCGCCCTTTGCGGCATCGCCGCAAGGCTTGACAGCCATTCTGCGTGCCCGCCACTATCGGATTTTCCCGAACGACAAGGAGGTCTCCATGCAACTGACTTCCGCGCGTAAATGGATTGTTGCCGGCGTTGCCGCGGGCGTATTGGCGGCGAGCTCGGTGATCGCGCAACAACAGCAGGCTCCCGCACGAGGAAATCACGACTGGGCGCCGAAAGTGGCGGCGGGCAAGCATCACAGTCTCGCCGCGACGCTCGACACCGTACAGTGGGGCTGGCTCGATCCCAAGGAGAAACCGAGACTGACCGTGGATTCCGGCGACACGGTTTCCATCGAAACCATGATGCATTCCCACGACAAGGTTCAGCCGGGCATGACGATCGAGCAGGCCGTCGACCTGCGCAAAGCCAATCCCGGCGGCGGTCCGCATTCCATGACCGGACCGATCTACGTCAACGGCGCTGAGCCGGGCGACGTGCTCGAAGTCCGTATTCTCCGCATCGAGCCGAAGCCGTGGGCGGTCAACTTCAACCTGCCGGGCAAGGATTTTCCGACCATCGGGGCGCTCGCAAGCGAAATGCCTGACGGTTACATCAAGTTCTTTCCGATCGACCTTGAGAAGCGAACCGTCGAGTTCAAGCCGGGGATCACCATCGACCTGCAACCGTTCCCGGGCACGCTCGCGGTTGGTATCGATCCCGACGATCCGTCCCCGCGCAAGGGCGGCGTAAAGGACGACAAGATGGCGCCGGTTTCGACGCTTCGTCCGTGGAAAAACGGCTCCAACATGGACATCAACGAGCTCCAGGAAGGCTCGACGCTCTATGTCCCGGTTTTCCTGAAGGGCGGGCTGATCTGGATGGGGGATTCGCATTGCCGCCAGGGCAACGGCGAGGTCAACCTGACGGCGCTGGAGTGCTCCTACAAGGACATCAGGATCCAGCCGATCGTTCGCAAGGACATGAAGCTGAACTGGCCGTTCGTCGAGACCAGGACGCACTGGATCGCGGTCGGGCTGAACGAAGACCTCAACGTCGCCATGACCAATGCGGTGCGCGAGGCCGTCGACTGGCTTTCCACCCAGAAGTTCGTGCCGATGAGCCGCTATGAGGCCTATGGTCTGGTCTCTATGGTCGGCGACTGCCGGGTCTCGCAGATCGTGGACGTCCGCAAGGGCGTGCACTGCATGATACCGAAGTCGATCTTCACCAACCTGCCGCGAACTTGAGACGCGTCTTTCTTGCGATGCTGGCTGCGCTTGTTGCAGCCACATCGCCGTCTGCGCAGGCGCAGCAGCGGCTTCTGGTCATTACGACCTCTCCGGACCTGAAGTCGCTGGTGGAGGCGGTGGGCGGCGATCGCGTCGAGGTCGAGAGCCTTGGCCAGCCGGAACAGAATCCGCATTCAGTGGAAATCAAGCCCGGCCAACTGGTGCGCGTGAAGCAGGCGGCGATGCTGGTCAGGATCGGACTAGACCACGAGCCATGGCTCGCGCGGCTTCCCGCGCTTACCGCAACCGTCGTCGATGCGTCCCGGGACGTGCCGTTGCTGCAAACCGAAACACCGCGGCTGCGTACTGCCCGCAAGGCGCATACGCACGCCTACGGCAATACGCATTATTGGCTCGATCCGAAAAATGCCTGGCCAATCACGGCGTCGATCCTTGCGGCGCTGGCCGATCTCAGTCCGGCCGATCGCGCAGCCTTCGAGGCGAGGCGCGAAGCTTTCCTGTCCCGCCTCGAGGAGCGGCTCGCCGCGTGGGAAGGGGTCCTTGCACCCTATCGCGGGGCGCGCGTCGTGGTGGTCCATGATAGCTGGAGCTATTTCGCCGAACGCTTCGGGCTCAGGATCGTAGCAGCGGCGGAGCCCAATCCGGGCGTTCCGCCGTCGCCGGGCGAGCTTGCAGCGCTGCTCGACCGCCTGCGCGGCTCGGACGTGCGCGTGCTGATATCAGACCCGCATTCCGATCCGTCGCTGGTTCGCCAGATCGCCGACAAGGGCGGCGTCAGGCCGGTCACGCTGCTGCCGTCCGGACGCGATTATATCGGCCTGTTCGAGGAGAATGTGCAGCGATTGTCGCAAGCCCTGAAGTCCGGGCAATGACCGAGCTTTTACTCTGGCCGTTCGCGGCGGGCCTCGTCCTCACCGGCATCCACGTCTATTTCGGCCTGCACGTGCTGGCGCGGAAGGTCGTGTTCGTCGACCTCTCGCTGGCGCAGGTCGCGGCATTGGGACTTGCGGTGGCGATCCTTGCTGGTCACCCGGTGCAAAGCGACGCTGCCTATTGGTACGCATTCGGCTTTGCGATTGTGGGCGCGCTGCTGGTTGCGCTGGCACGGCCCTATGAAGGAGCATTGCAGCAGGAGGCGGTGATCGGCATCGTCTATGCGGTGTCGGCGGCGCTTGGCGTGCTGGTGCTCGACCGCGCGCCGCAGGGCGCCGACCACATCAAGCAATTGCTGGCGGGGACGATCCTCACGGTGACGCCGCAGGAAGTAGCCGGCCTCGCGGCGCTCTATGCCGGGATCGGCGCGCTTCATCTTCTGCTGCGGCGGCCGATCATGCAGGCCTCCTTCCGCCCGCAGGACATGCCGCATGCTCACCTGCTGCTGTGGGACGCGTTGTTCTATGCCAGCTTTGCGCTGGTCGTGACCTCGTCGGTGCGGGTGGCCGGCGTTCTCTTGGTTTTCTGCTATCTGATCGTGCCTGCGGCGCTGGCCGGTCTGCTGGCAACGGGCTTTGTCGTTCGTCTTGTCGTCGGTTGGGTGCTGGGCGCCGCCTTGACCGCAGGCGGTCTCGTTGCATCCTGGGTCTGGGACTTGCCGACCGGCCCTGCCGTGGTCGCCGCGTTCGGCGCCGCCATGGCGCTAGCGGCGCTCGCGTTCGCGCTTCGCCGGCTGACCCTGCGCAAATCGGGCCTGCTGGCAAGTAGCGCTGCCGCTATCGCAGGGGCGCTGCTGCTTGCCTTTCCTCAGATGGATCAGCCCTGGCTCGATGCGATCGAAGCTGCGGTGCCGCCGCTGCATACGGCATTCCTGAGCGCGAGCGAGCGTACCACGCGGGACGAGACGCTGGGATCGATCGCGCGCGCAAGGGAGGAGCTGACACGTCTTCGCGCGCTCGAAGCGGACGTGCGCTGGAACAAGGTCGAGATGGATGGCGAGAAGGCCGAGCGCTTGCGGCAATACCTTGCCGGCAAGGGCGAGATCTCGGCCGGAGACGCGCTGGTGCTGCGCCATCTTCACGACAAGGCGCGGGCGCGCCAGCGCTACATGCTGGGTTTGCCGTTGCTCGCGATCGGTATCTGGGGGCTTTGGGCGCTGCTACGGCGGCGGGCGGCCTAGCGGTTCGAAGCGGCCGGCGCGCTGGCGATCCGCGTCGAAGAGGGCGCGGCCATCTTGACCAGCACGTCCTTGACCGGATGCTGCGTCCACGCCTGCGTGACGTAACTGCGATGGGTGATGCCGTCGCGCGTCTGCACGAACACGACGCTGCCGGGGCGCAGCGGCCCGTCCATGTCCTCGCGATAGGAAATGCCCTTTTCGCGCAGCATCGCCATCAGTTCCTGGTCGCGGCGCTTGGTGTAGCGCGTGTAGGAGCTGACGAAGAAGCCGGTGCGGTTGTTCTCGATCCAGGACGCGAACTTGTCGAGCTCGCCATAGACGGCATCGAGCAGGATCACGCCGGCGACGCGCTTGGTGATGCCGCCGACTTCCAGGCTCCAGGCGGTCGGCAGGAAGCCGCCGCTGTAGCCGACGAGCACGATCGGCATGTTGGCGAAGGCCTTTGCCGAATTCGGATCGCCATAGAGCTTGGCGAGGTGGCTCGTCGATTCCTCCATGAATCGCTTGAAGCCGTTCGGCTGCCAGAATTTGCCGGCGCTGGAATCGGCGGCATCGACGGCCATCTGGGGCGCCAGCAGCACGGCGTTGACGCCGGAGTCGGAAATCTGCTGCGGCACCAACTGGCGATCGCGCACGTCGCGCTCCAGCGTTGCGCCATTGCCGTGGAAGAACACCACGATCACGCCGGGCTTTTTCGCGTCGAAATGCTCGGGGACATGCACCAGCACGCGGCTGTCGTTATAGGTCTCGTCCTGCCAGTAGACCTTGCCGGAATAGCTGCGGTGACCTTTGCGGTCACCCTTGGTGACGTTGAGGAACGCCGAGTCCGACCGCGGGTTGTCGCCGAAATAGGGGAAGGCGGAGGATTTCATGCTGACCAGCGTGGTCAGGTCTTCGCGCTGGCGCTCCAGCGGCAAGGTGGTCGGCGCGTAGGCGGCGACGCGGATGGACGAGGCCGCCGGCGCTGCATCCGGCGTGATCTTCTCGGTCCGCACGATGCGCTGGCGCGGCGGCTCGCCGCGCAATGAATCGCCACGCGAGGGCCACTTGATGCTTTCGGCCTCGCTCGGGAAGCGATCGCTGAACTTTGGGGCGGGGAAGCGGTCTTCAAAACTATCGCCGCCGGTTGCATGAACGTTGGCGGCGAGCGTGGCGGCCGGCGGCGCCTTGCCGCATTGGACCAGCACGAAGGAAAGGGGAATGAGAACGGCGAACAGCGGGATCGCGCGCGTACGCGAGAAGGCGCCAAGCGGCATCGCCTGGATCGCACGATCATGCGCCGTTGAATTCGGATCCGCTCCGACCATCCACCCCCCAAAAACCACCGGCGGCCAAGTTGGAGCGGCCGGCGTTTAGGTGACGTTAAGATTCCGGACAAACTCCCCAGTCCGGAAACGGGGAACTGAACACGGAATCGTGTCCTGATTGTGAGAGCGCCTTGTTGCGCTCGCATTGCCGCGGATACTCGTACCGGCGCCGCGGACGAATTTTTGGTATTTTGATACCGAAATCAGTTTGCGATTTAAACCTTTGTTAACACTGCTTGAAACGGCAGGCCCCAGCCTGCACCATGACCGAAATCCCGGGCGAGATGCCCAAGGCGTGGACCGACATGGCGGCATCAGAAGCGGGAGGCGCGGCCTTGCCGGGCCGGCTCACAGGTAACAGCTCAAGCGTTTCGCTGCTGGTGGCGACGGCCATCGTGGTCGCCGACATGGTCGGGGTCGGCGTCTTCACCAGCCTCGGCTTCCAGGTCAAGGACATCCCGTCAGGCTTTTCGATCCTGCTGCTCTGGACGATCGGCGGCATCGTCGCGCTGTGCGGGGTGTTCTCCTACGGCGAATTGGGAGCGATGTTTCCGCGCTCGAGCGGCGAATACAACTTTCTCAGCAGGGCCTACCATCCCGCCTTCGGCTTTGTCGCCGGCTGGGTGTCGGCGACGGTCGGCTTCTCCGCGCCGGTCGCGCTGGCGGCCATGGCGTTCGGCGAATACGGCAAATCGATCCTGCCGAACGCGCCGCCGCTGGCGCTTGCGATCGGCATCGTCTGGATCGTCTCGCTGGTTCAGCTCACCGGCGTCAGGCACTCCTCGACGTTTCAACTGATCTCGACCATCCTGAAGGTGTTGCTGATCGTCGCCTTCCTTGCCTGCGGCTTCGTGATCGGCACGCCCCAGCCGGTGTCGTTTGCGCCCCATGCCGTCGACTTCAGCTACGTCGTCAGCGCGCCCTTCGCGATAAGCCTTGTATTCGTGATGTATTCGTTCTCCGGCTGGAACGCGGCGACCTACATCATCGGCGAGATGAAGCAGCCCGAGCGCAACGTGCCGCGCGCGATGCTGTTCGGCACCCTGATCGTGATGGTGATCTATGTGGCGCTGAATGCGGTGTTCCTGCACACCGCACCGATCGACAAGCTGGCCGGGCAGATCGACGTCGCCCGGATCTCCGGCAGCCACATCTTCGGTGAGTTCGGCGGCCGCGTCGTCGGCGGCATGATCTGCATCGGTCTGATCTCCTCGATCTCGGCGATGATGTGGATCGGCCCGCGGGTGATGATGACCATGGGGGAGGACATCCCGGCGCTACGGATTTTCGCGCGGCGCTCGACCAGCGGCGCGCCGGCCTATGCCATCCTGTTCCAGTTGGCGGTCGCAACCCTCATGCTGTTCACCCGCAGCTTCGATCAGGTGCTGGAGTTCATCCAGTTCTCGCTGCTGTTCTGCTCGTTCTTCACCGTGCTCGGGGTGATCAAGCTGCGCATCACGCATCCCGGCCTGCCGCGGCCCTATCGGGCCTGGGGATACCCGTTTACGCCGCTGGTTTTCCTGCTCGTGACCGGTTTCATGATGTACTATCTTCTGACGACGCAGCCCAAGCCGTCGCTGCTCGGTTCATTGATCATGATTTCAGGTCTTCTGATTTACGCCGTTTTCCGCAAACAGACTGGCAAGAGCCCGGCCATCGCATCCTCAGGCGCCGAATGACCATACCACACGCGCTGAAACTCACGATCGCTGCCGCGTTCATGTTGCTTGCGGCGGCGTTGCCGGCGCGCGCCGCCGAGGTCACCGCCGACGACACCGCAAAATTCCTGGCGGGGATGATGCCCTCGGCCGACTCGCCGCTGATGCCGCTGACGAAGGAACCGGCCTGGCAGCGGCATGCACGATTCTTCGACAATGCATTCGGCCAGCTCGAGCAGCGCCAGCTCGCCAGGATCCGCGCCTGGTCGGAAAGCCATCTCGCCGCGCCCAAGCCGACCATGTTCTACATGTTTTCCGGGCCGGACTTCCTCTACGCCAACGCGTTCTATCCGAAGGCATCGACCTATGTGCTGAGCGCGCTGGAGCCGGTCGGGCAGGTGCCGGACCTCAGCCGATTGCCGCGCGGCGCGCTGGGCGCTGCGCTCTACAATGTCGAGCATTCGCTAGGCTCGATCCTCAGCTTCAGCTTCTTCATTACCAAGCAGATGAAGACCGACCTGCGCGCCGGCCAGATCAGCGGCACCTTGCCGATCCTCTACGTGTTCCTGGCACGCTCCGGAAAGACCATTCGCGAGGTCACGCCGATCGCGCTCGATGATCAGGGCAAGGCGTATTACGGCAACGAGAATCCCGGCCCGAATGCGGTGCGCGGCGCGCGCATCCTCTTTACCGGTGAGGGCGGCGACAAGACGCTGTATTACTTCTCGACCGATCTATCCAACAGCGGCGTCAAGTCGAGCGGCTTCCTGAAGTTCTGCTCGACGCTGGCGCCCGGCAACAGCCTGATCAAGAGCGCGTCCTATCTGCTGCATTCCGGCAATTTCACCACCGTGCGCGACTACATCCTCGCCAACAGCGCCACCGTCATCCAGGACGATTCCGGCATTCCACTCGCAAATTACAATGCGCGGCAGTGGCGCTTCTTCCCGTTCGGCCGCTATCTCGGCCCGATCGGCGAATTCCCCGGACGCTTCCAGCAATCCTATGCCGACCTGTTCCGCCGCGCCGAGCCGATCAATTTCGGCATCGGCTATCGCTGGCGCACCAATGAATCGAACCTGCTGCTGTCGGTGAAGGTGGCGGAAGGCTCGCTGGAGACCACGTCATCGGCCGAGCCGCCGCCACCACCGCCCGCGCCGCGCCCCAAGAAGCCGAAACCGCCGCCTCCGCAGCGGGGCTTCCTCTGGTTCGGGCGCTGATCCGCGTCGCGCGGATTCACCAGTGAACGTTCTGGCTCGGCACGATGAACGAGGCGGTGCTCGGCGTTTCCGGTTGGGCAAGATAGTGGCAGGCAACGACAATAACGATCAGCAGTGCGAGCACGGCAAGCAGGTCGATATGCCTGGGGTCGTGACCGTGGTGGCTGATTTTCCAGCGCATTGATTGTTTCCTCCTCGGAGGACGTCACACCAATGCCGCACTTGCGCCGGAGTTCCGCGTGGCTGGATTGCGCGGCGCGCTTGAAAGCGATGCAGCAAACCGAGTCGCTGCAATCACTCAGGCGCGTTGACGCCGCGCCAGCGGCCGTACCGCCACGGCAGATACCAGCACGCGCCCGGCGGTCTTTCCAGCGGCACGTTGTCGATGCCGGACGTGCCGAAGGGATGACAGCGCAACAGGCGCGCCAACGTCATCCAGCCGCCGCCCCACAGTCCGAATCGCTCGATCGCCTCATCGCCATAGGCCGAGCAGGTCGGCAGGTGCCGGCAGTTGTAACCGACCAGCGGCGAGAGCGTATGCCGGTAGATCCAGATCAATCCGCGGCCGGCATTGCGCGGCAGGCGCATCACGACGCCGGCGCAGTCGGGGCAGTGCAGTGCGTGTTTGCTGGGCGGCATGCCGCGATCCTAGCCGTATTTTTGCGGGGTTCCGCAGCAAGGAACTCGCCCGACGTCAGATATTTGCGCCACACTTTTCAAATATCGCACGATTTGATTGGCGGTGCAGCAAAGGTCCTATAGACGATCCCAGCTCGTGCGGTTACCGTTTTGATAACGCGGCAATGACAGAATCATGTCGTGTTGAAATGGGGCCATGCCACTGCTCGCTCCGAGGCGTTGTCTCGGGGCTTTATTTAGGGCTCGGGGGAAGGAACCGAATTGAAGCTTGTGAGGTCGCTCGATATTCGCGGCTGGGCGTTACTCGGCGCCGCCGCCCTTTGCATCGCATTGCCCGGCGCGCTCACGACGCTGGGCACTTCGGCGCAGGCCGGTGCCACTCTCGAAGAACGCAAGCTGCCGATGACGTTCAGCTGGGTCGCCTGCGAGCCCAATTGCCGCGGCTGGGTCAGCGCGGTCGGCATCGTCACGGCGGACAGCCCGCGCGCGTTCGATGAGTTCGCGAGGGGACGCGACCTTGCAGGCGCCACCATCGTGCTGGATTCCAGCGGCGGCTCGGTCAACGATTCCATCGCGCTGGGCCGGCGGTTCCGCAGCCTGGGTGCGCTGACCACGGTCGGCATGAGCGTGCGCAATCCGACGGCGCAAGGTCCGCGCGCCAGCGTCGTGCCGGAAGCCTATTGTGAGTCGATGTGCGTGTTCCTGCTGCTGGCAGGGAAGACGCGTTACGTGCCGGAGACGGCGCAAGTCCGCGTTCACCAGATCTGGATGGGCGACCGCGCCGACGACGCGCGGGCCGCCAGCTACACCGCGCAGGACCTGATGATCGTCGAGCGCGACATCGGCCGTCTTGCGAAATTCACCTTCGACATGGGCGGCACCGGCGACCTGTTGTCCCTGGCGCTGAGCGTTCCGCCATGGGAAGATTTGCATCGCCTGTCGCGCGCGGAATTGCAGTTGACCAATTTGGTCACCACGAATTCGGTCGCCGACGTGTTGCCGCCGCGCGAGAGCGCCTCGGTGCCGATGGCGGATGCCAAGCCGAAGTCGTTGCAGGATCGCTTCGTGGCCAGCACGGCCGAAGATGAGCCGGCGAGGTCGACCAAGACGGCCGAAGCGCATGTGCCGACCGGCGGCAAGGCCCCGGCGGCCCCTCAGCAGCCGCAGCAGCAGAAGTAAATCTCAAATCCTCATGGTGAGGAGCGCGCTCTTGCGCGCGTCTCGAACCATGCAGGCCGTCTGTGGCCTTCATCCTTCGAGACGCGGCCAAGCGGCCGCTCCTCAGGACGAGGAGAAATAGTTCGCGCGCGGGGGGCTTTACGCCAGCTGCTTCGCCTTCGCCTCGATCTGGCCGATCGCATCGACCACGGCGTCGAAGGTCAGCATGGTCGAGGCATGGCGCGCCTTGTAGTCGCGCACCGGCTCGAGCAGGCCGATGTCGGCCCATTTGCCTTCCGGGGGCTGGCCGTTTTCCTTCAGCATCCTGCGAACGGTTTCGCGCAGTTCGCGCAGCTCATTCGCGGTCGAGCCGATCACGTGGCTTGCCATGATGGAGGAGGAGGCTTGTCCCAGCGCGCAGGCCTTTACGTCATGGGCAAAATCGGTGACGACGGGGCCTTCCATCTTGAGGTCGACCTTGACCGTCGAGCCGCACAGTTTGGAATGCGCGGTGGCGCTGGCGTCGGGGTCGGGCAGGCGGCCCAGGCGGGGGATATTGCCGGCCAGTTCGATGATTTTCTTGTTGTAGATGTCGTTCAGCATAGATCGAGATCCAGCACGGCCCGGCCGCGGCGCCCTTTGAGCGCCCTTGGCGGCCCCGTTCCACGGTCCTATATATGTACTGGACCGGTGGAAATACAGTCTGCCGGATCACGCCCTCCACACCCCTTCGGGAGCCATTTGGGCTCTTGGGTGTTAGGTCAGGGCGCAATAACATGGGACTCAGGCGCCCGGCGGAAAACCGCCCCGTCTGCCCGGTGACACTCCGGTCTCGCGGGACCGGTCGAACGGAGACGATATGGACGCGTTGATCAAATCCCTCAATCCCCGCAAGACTTCTGACCTGAAGACTTCCGATAAGGCCACCGAAGCGAAGGCCCCGGAGATGCGTCCGGCCGAGCTCGATCCGGCCGAATTCCTGGCCGCCGCCGTCCGCGCCGACCAGCCGCGCCCCTCGCGCGCCGAGGCCGAGCAGGCGGTGCAGACCCTGCTTGGCTATATTGGCGAGAATCCGCGGCGCGAGGGCCTGATCGATACGCCGCGGCGTGTGGTCGAAGCTTTCGACGAACTCTATCAGGGCTATCACCAGTGCCCGGCCGAGGTGCTCGACCGCACCTTTGGCGAGACCGCCGGCTATGACGATTTCGTGCTGGTGCGCGATATCGAGTTCACCTCGCAATGCGAGCACCACATGATGCCGTTCTACGGCAAGGCGCATATCGCCTACACACCGGTCGAGCGGGTGGTGGGCCTTTCCAAGCTGGCGCGGCTGACCGACATCTTCGCGCGGCGGCTCCAGACCCAGGAGCATCTGACCGCGCAGATTGCGGCGGCGATCGACGAGATTTTGAAACCGCGCGGCGTTGCCGTGATGATCGAGGCCGAGCATACCTGCATGTCGGTGCGCGGCGTCGCCAAGCACGGCGCCTCGACCTTCACCAGCCGCTACACCGGCATGTTCCGCGACAATCCGGCGGAGCAGGCGCGTTTCATGTCCATGGTGCGAGCACCGCAGCGGTGACCTCGCAAGCACTGCGAGGTCTTTCGTGTCCACCTCTCCGGGTTTGAACGAGCGCGAAGAGGGGTTGGCCCTCCAACCCAAATTCGACGCGTCGGGCCTCGTCACCTGTGTGGCGACTGATGCTGCGACCGGCGACGTGCTGATGGTCGCGCACATGAACGAGGAAGCGCTGCGCCGGACCATCGACAGCGGCGAGGCCTGGTATTTCAGCCGCTCGCGCAACGCGCTGTGGCGCAAGGGCGAGACCTCGGGCCACACCCAGCGCGTGGTCGAGCTGCGCATGGATTGCGATCAGGACGCGGTATGGATCCGCGTCGAGCAGTCAGGCGCGGCCTGCCACACCGGCCGGCATTCCTGCTTCTATCGCGCCGTAAAGGGTGAGGACGGCAAGGTCAGCCTCGCCTTTGTCGATGCCGACCGGAAATTTGATCCGGCCAAAGTCTACAAGTAACGCCGCTTTTGCGCGTCAGGTCTTGAGGGATCGCAGGTGATCGTGCCCCGCGAGCGGGTTGCCGCTCGCGCTCTCCCGCCTTCGCTTGGCTTCCTCAAAGCCGTGCATGCCGCTGTGCCATTGCAACGCGACGATGGCGCCCTTGGTCGGCTGCAACAGGCCGAGCGCGCTGAACAGCGTCACCGGCAGCCAGATCGCGAGCTGAAGCCAGGCCGGCGGAGCGTAGGCAGTTTCGACCGCGAGCAGCGCCGGGACCACGATGTGTCCGACCGCGACAATGACGAGATAGGCGGGAAAATCGTCGGCGCGCTGCGCGGTGTAGTCCTCGCCGCAGACCTCGCAATGATCGGTGACTTTCAGAAAGCGCCGGAAGAGGTGACCGCGCCCGCAATTGGGGCATTTCATCGCAAAGCCGCGCGCCAGTGCCTTGGTGAGGGAGACCGGTTGCGTCATGGCTGAATTCCTTGACCTTGTTGACGATCCATACAATATGTCCCAAGAAGCATACATTCAAAGACAATCGGCCGAATTGCATGGATTGGCTCCCTACGCTTTCGGAATGGCATGGCCCGGTGTTCCAGCGCATCGTCGATGCGCTCGCAGCCGATATCGCGGGCGGGCGCCTGGTGCGCGGTCAGCGGCTTCCCACCCACCGCGCGCTGGCGAATGCGCTTGGCATCGATCTGACCACGGTCACGCGCGCCTATGGCGAAGCGCGCCGCCGCGGACTGCTGGATGCGCAGGTCGGGCAGGGCACCTTCGTTTCCGAGACGACGGCGCGCGCGGCAGCCGATCTTCCGGTGCCGGTCAACATCGATCTCTCGATGAATCTGCCGCCGCAGCCGGTGGAAGCCAATCTCGATCTGCGCATCGCGCAAGGCCTGGAAAGCATCCGCTCTGCCGCCGGCTTTTCCGCCTTCCTCAGCTATTCGCGGCCGGGCGGCAGCGCCGATGAGCGCGAGGTGGCGGCGTCCTGGCTTCAGGCGCGCGTGCCGCAGGCTACGCCCGAACGCATCGTCATTTATCCGGGAACGCAGCCGATCATCTTCAACGCGCTGCTCGCGCTGACCTCGCCGGGCGATGTGGTGGTGACGGAGGTGCTGACCTTTCCGGGCGTGAAGGCGGCCGCCGCACGCCTCGGCGTGCAACTGGTCGGCATCGCCATGGACGGCGAGGGCGCTCTGCCCGCCGCGCTCGATGAGGCCTGCCGCAAGCGCAAGCCGAAGGCGGTCTATCTGGTGCCGACGCAACACAACCCGACCACCGCGACGATGGGCGTGGGGCGGCGCAAGGCGATCGCCGACATCATCCGCAAGCGCGCGACAGTCTTGATCGAGGATGATGCTTATGGCGCGCTCGAGCCACAGGTCTCGCCGATCGCCAATCTCATCCCTGACAGGACCTGGTACGCCGCCAGCATGGCAAAGTGCATCGCGCCGGCCCTGCGCGTTGCCTATCTGCTGGCGCCGGATTTGGCCGCGGAGCAGAAAATGCGGGCGGGCCTACAGGCCACGCTCTTGATGCCGCCGTCGCTGATGGTGGCGCTGCTCACGCACTGGCTCCGCTCCGGCATCGCCAACGAAATCATCCGCGCGATCCGCAGCGAGGCCGCCGCGCGCCAGCAACTTGCCGCGCGCTTCCTTAAAGGAGTGACTTACGCGGCGCGTCCCGCCAGCCATCACCTCTGGATGCCGCTCCCGCCGCACCTCGAAGGCACCGATCTACTCTCGCATCTGATGCGCAACGGCCTTGCCGTCGTCGGCGAGGATGCCTTTGCCGCCGGCCAATCCGCGCCGCGCGGCCTGCGCGTCTCGCTGGGGGCAGCGCGCAACCGCGCCGAGCTAAGTCAGGCCCTGCAAGTGCTGGCGAATACCGTCAAGACGCCGGTCGGCGCGCGGCAGGTGGTGTAAGCTTTGCGAGCAAAACCGGCCCTTCGGATCATGCCGTCAGCAACTCGCTGATCATACGTGCTGCCTTTCCCGCTCCATCGGCTTCAACCGGCTTTGGCCGGTTCGGACTGGAAAGGGCCTGCGCCATGGCATCTGCAATCATGTCGGGGGTGGAGGCTGAAAAATCCATTTGAATGCCGGCGCCATAGCGGCGGAGGCGGTGGACGACATGAAAGTTCTGCTCAAAATGGTTTCGCAGCGGAAAGTAGACGAATGGCGTGTCGGACGCGGCAAGCTCCATGCAGGTGGTAAGTCCACCCTGGACCAATGCCAGATCACAGGCCGCCAGATGGCGGTCGAGATTGGCCGCGAAGGCTCGCACCTCGACGCCTGCTGGTGCGTTGAGCGATGCCGGATCGATGCGCGGTCCGGCGATCACGATCATGCGGAGTGCGGGAAGTTTTGCCTTCACGATCGGGTAGGCCTGCAGGATGCGCCGTATCAAGTGGGTGCCGATGCCCGAGCCTCCGACGGTGACAATGCACACCTGCTCGTCGTCGCGGTAGCCAAGCCTTGCACGAAGAGACTTGCGGTCGCCGAAGGTGCTCGGATGCTCGCCGATGATATAGCCGGCAAACTCGAAATGCCTGGGCACCCAATCGCGCATCATTGGCAGGTTTGCGCCGAATGACATCGGCACGATGTCGTCGGGGTGACCCACGAAAATCGCACGATCCCGCACCGCCGGGTGCCGTTCAATGTGCTCGATCATTTCCGCATTGTAGTCGGACGTCAGCAGCGCCTCGCGGTCGCCGCCGGACGTCATCGGCAGGTAGCCGACGAAATCGGTCAGCCAGGCCAGCTTTGCTTTCTTCAGTTCGGGGTGCTCGTGCCAGTAATGGTCGATATCCCACGCCTCGTCCGCGATCACGAGGTCGTAGCCGCCTTGTTCGACGGCGTCCTGAAAGATCATGAAATTCTTGATCAGCACTTCGTCCATGCGGCGCAGCGCCTGAAAGCAATGCAGCTCGTGCTCACCGCTTTCGAGCTCGATGTGCCGCGTCTCGCTCGCCAGCCGCGTGCTGAGCGGATGAACCTGCTCGCCACTGGTTTCGAGCAAACGGGTGACCGGGTCCTGAGCGAGCCAGTCGACCTCGAGATCGGGGTGGAATGTGCGCAGTTCGCGTGCGATGGCGATGTCGCGGCGGCCATGGCCAAGACCGATCGGAGAGGAAAGATAGAGGACGCGCTTCTCGCGCGCCGTGCGCCGGAACGTTTTGCGGGCAGGGGCGGCGATACCGAGGCGGCGATCGAGAAAGTCGTTGATCAACGCGTTCGATTTTGCCGGATACCGGCCGAGCGGGTTGTGTCCGCCGCCGGCGAAGGTGGCGAATTCCGCCCCCGTCATTTCCCCGTGCGCAGCCTCGGCGCGCTCGTAAGGCTGGATCTGATCATTGTCGCCGTGGATGAACAATACCGGGCAACCGATCTTGCGGTACATAGCCTTGCTGACGTCGAAGGCAGGAGGAACATTGCGCGCCTCGATCGTCTTGACCAGCGTGGGCCCGTCGGTCCCGGCGGCCCAATCCATTCCGTCCTCGATCTGCCGGGTCGAATGCGGCTCATTGCAGATGTTGCGGATAAAGAACTCGGCAAAGTCGGGATAGTCCGTCAGCCAGTATTTGCGATTGAATTTGTCCCAGCCTTTGTAGCGGTCGTGTTCGGCCACGAAGGAGGAGGCGGTAAATCTCGTGCGGTGCGTAGGTCCGATGGTCGTGACCGTGCCGACGAGGATCGCCGCTTTGACGCGTTCAGGATGGTAGGCCGCGAGAACGGAGGCGAGCAGGCCGCCGAATGAAAGTCCGACGAGGATCGCTTGCCTGACGTCGAGTGCGTCCATCACCGCAAGGGCATCGGCGAGATAATTGTCCAGCGTGTAGGCGGCGACGTCTTCCGGCCGGTCGGATTTGCCGTTGCCGCGCCCGTCATAGGCGATGCAGCGGAAGCGCTCGCTGAAATAGGGCAGTTGCGCCTTGTAGATTCGGGAGTGAACGATGCTCCAGGGCGGAATGAACAGGATAGTGTCCGCGCCGTTCCCGTAGACTTCATAGGCGAGCTTGACGCCGTCGCGGCTGACGAAACCCTCGCTGTCAGGCAGCTTTGCGCGCATGCATCACCTCTTGCCGGGTGAAGAACTCTCCGCAATCCTGATCAGGTCGCCGACGCGTCGCAACGATGCGCGTATCGGCGATCCCTTCTTTTCCAGTCCCAGCAGAAACAGGCTTTCGCCGCCGATGAAGAGCGAGGCGGCGAACGCGCCGATTTCCTCGGCCGAAAAAGGGCCGAGCGGACCGATCTTCTTTTCCGCTTCCCGTGCCAGACCCGAAATCAGGTCGACCCAGCCCATAAGGCCGGCCCGGATCACTTTTGCAACTTCCGCGTCGTGCCAGCTAACCGCAATCAGCTCCTGTAGCACCCGCACGTAGCCGGAGGCGATATCCTCGTCCAGATAGTCGCAGGCGCGATCCCACTGTTCGGACAGTTTTAGCGACGCGTCCCCGAACAGTTCGTTCTGCCGATCGAGCAACTGGACATTGAGATATTCGAACAGTTGCAGAACCATGTTCTGCTTTGAGCCGAAGTGATAGTGGATTTGACTCAGCGGAACGCCGGCCGCTGCGGCAACTTCGCGGGTCGAGAGACCGGCATAGCCGGCGGTGCGCAGCACCTTCTTGGCAGCTTCGAGCAAGCTCGTGCTGGTTTCGATCTTCTTCGCCGCCGCGCGCGCCATGTTGTCTCTCGATTTCCCTGGTCCGTTGGAAACGCTACATGAATCCCGGCCGGACTGGCTAGGCTTTCAAGATCTGGAAATTCCAATGCCCGGCGCGAGACCGGGCATCGAAAACGCCGGTCCGCTTCACCTGTCGGCCTTGCGTCTCGGCAGCGGGATCAACATCGAAACCTGTTCCCGGTAGCGGCGGTACTTGTCGCCGAACAGGGCGATCAGATCGCGCTCTTCCAGCCAGATGCCGATCAGGATGTAGCCGGTGGTGGCAACCGCGAACAAGAGATGGCCGACCGTCATCACGGGCGTCGCCCAGAAGGCAATCAGGAAGCCGAGATAGATCGGATGCCTCACATTCTTGTAGAGCATCGGCGTCTTGAATTCGGGTGCGGGCAGCTCGCGGCCCAGCAGGCGCGCCAGCACTTGGCGGAGGCCAAACAGCTCGAAGTGGTTGATCATGAAAGTGC
Organism: Bradyrhizobium lablabi; assembly: GCF_018129385.1. Lineage (GTDB taxonomy): Bacteria > Pseudomonadota > Alphaproteobacteria > Rhizobiales > Xanthobacteraceae > Bradyrhizobium > Bradyrhizobium lablabi_C. Next base: position 160,336 of record NZ_JAFCLN010000012.1, on the reverse strand, counting down.
TCGCCAGCACGATTCCCCAGCCGATCCATGAGATCGTCTGCAAGATCGTCGCCGCGGTCGGATCGGTCACCGACCATACGGCGTCAGGCATCGGCCGCCATTGCCAGTAGAGCAGAAGCAGCGCGAGGCTCGCGAACAGCACGTAGGTCGTGCGCTCCACTGATGGCGGTACGATACGTGTCCACCATCGCTTGAAGAAGGGGCGCGCCATCAGGCTGTGCTGGATCGCGAACACACCAAGCAGCAGGGCGTTGATGATGAGGGAAGGAACGAACGGTCCTGGTTGTCCGCTGTCGATGGTTTTTGGCACCGGCAGATTGGCGACAAAGGCGATCGCGTACAGGAAGGTTCCGAGGAACAACAGGTAAGTCACGGCGCCGTAGAGCACCGCGACCATGCCGCCGGTCATGGTCTTGGGAGAGGGCGGATGCATTGCGTGGTCTGTCATGGCTTTGATCCTCTTCATGAGAAAGGACGGGGGAGGTGCCTTCCATGGTTGTGAGTGGGAGAAACCCTCGCCACAGCGTCTTTGCCGACGTTCGAACGGTCCCGATGGCTCGTCAGATATTCAGTCGGTCGAACGACCGAATTGGTTCATGGCAATGTGCGGGTTTTGGGGCAATCGGCGCTCCTTAACGCAGAATTAACCATAATTGACCCAGTGTTATCAGCGTATGGGCGCCGATTGCCGGCGTCCGGCGAGGGCCGCGCGGTTCGCGAGGGAAGCGGGGCGCCATCACATGGCGGTAGACACCTTAGGCGCCAATGCAGCGGCAGGCATCGATCCGTCGCGCCTGAAGATCGCGACCTCTATCAAGAACGCGGCCAGCACCACCGGCGCCAGCTTCGAATACCTGCTCGCCACCGCCAAGATGGAATCCAACTTCAACCCGAAGGCGGCCGCCACCACCTCGTCGGCGCGCGGACTGTTCCAGTTCATCGACCAGACCTGGCTCGGCACGGTGAAGGAAGCGGGCAGCCAGCTCGGCTACGGCAAATATGCCGACGCGATCTCGAAGACAGCGTCCGGCACCTACTACGTCAACGATCCCTCGATGCGCGGCTCGATCATGAAGCTGCGCGACGATCCCAATGCGGCCTCCGCGATGGCCGCGGTGCTGACGCAATCGAACAGCTTCAAGCTCACCGGCAAGATCGGCCGCCGCCCGACCGACAGCGAACTCTATATGGCGCACTTCATGGGCGTCGGCGGCGCGGCAAAGCTGATCTCCAACGCCGAGGACAATCCGAACGCGTCTGCCGCGCGGCTGTTTCCGAATGCCGCGGCGGCCAACCGCTCGATCTTCTACGATCGCGGCGGCAACGCGCGCACCGTCTCGCAGGTCTATTCGGTGCTGACCACCCGCTATGCCGGCGCAGCCAACGCCAAGGACACCCGCACCGCCTTCGCCGCGCTTGGCGACGCCGCGCCGACGCAGATGGCGTTCGCAAGCGCCACGCCGCAGACGGCGCCGGCGATTGATAATGCCGCCTATCTCTCCAGCTTTCCGGATGCGCGCAGCGTGACGCCGGCCACGGCATCAGCCGCGGCCGACATGAAGACAGCGTCGCTGCCGCAGCAGGAGCCCATCTTCCGCTCGCTGTTCCAGGGCGGCGAGCGCAGCGAACCGATCTCGCCGGCGGTGCAGGAATTGTGGGGCAATTCGTCCGCGCCGACCTCGGTTGCGTCAGCAACCTCGGTCGCGATCGCAAGCCCGGTCGCTTCACTGCCGACCAACAAGCCCGAAGTGCGCGCGCCTGATAGGCTCGATCTCTTCAGCGACCGCGCCGGCACGTTCAGCAGCTAGCACGATAGCGCACGAAACAGTGGCGCGGCGCGTATCGTTTCCGCGCTGTTTCCCCGGATCGCCACCGCATGGGCACCTCAGCCGCGGCCCCGCGTCATTAACGAAACGTCAATAATCCCAAACATTTATGGTGAACCCTCTATTAACCGTCATGGTTTATTTTCCCTTGCAGTGGCATCGCGTGACGGTGTCGTCTCGTTGCGTAAGCCGGCAGGACCATGATCGTTCGGCAGTTTATCAGTTGGATCAGAACCGCGTCCGCAGGTGAGCGGGCGGAAGCCACCCGGGCGCTGGCGCGGGCCTGGTTGATTTCGGACCTTTCCGATGACGACCGCGCCGCCGCCGAAGGCGCGCTGTTGATGCTGCTGGACGATTCCTCGCCGCTGGTGCGCCAGGCCATGGCGGAAGTGTTTTGCCGCAGCAGCGATGCGCCGGCGGCGATCGTGCAGGCGCTCTCGGTCGACCAGCCGTCGGTCGCGCTGCCTATCCTCGAACATTCACCGCTTCTGATCGACGCCGATCTCGTCGACATCGTCGCCACCGGCAACAACGAGATGCAATGCGCGATCGCGCGCCGCATCAGTTTGCCGCCTTCCGTCTGCGCGGCGATCGCCGAAGTCGGTTCGCCCGCGGCCGCACTCGAACTGATCGAAAATCCCTATGCCGAGCTCGCGCCGTTCTCCTGGGACCGCATCGTCGAGCGCCACGGTCATCTCGCCGCCATCCGGGAATCGATGCTGGTGCTGGAAGATCTGCCGGCCGCGACCCGCGCCGCGCTCGTTGCAAAACTCTCCGATACGCTGGCGCAGTTCGTGGTCGCCCGCAACTGGCTGTCTGCCGACCGGGCAGGGCGCATCACCAGCGAAGCGCGCGACCGCTCCACCGTGAGCATCGCCGCGCGCTCGCGCGGCGAGGAGATGATTGGCCTCGTGCGGCATCTGCGCGTCACCGGCCAGCTTACTGCGGGATTGATCCTGCGCGCGCTGCTGTCGGGCAATCTCGATCTGTTCGACTGTGCGCTCGCCGAATTGTCCGGCCTGCCGCTCGCCCGCGTCAGCGCGCTGTTGCACGACCGCGGCGGCGCCAGCGTGCAGGCGCTGCTGATCCGAGCGGGCCTGCCGGAATCGACGTTCGCCGCCTTCCGCGTCGCGCTCGAGGTCAGCCACGAGATGGGCTATATCGACAGCGTGTCCGTGGTGGCGCGGCTGCGGCGCCGCATGGTCGAGCGCGTGCTGACCCATTGCGAGACCGACGGCCGCTCGGCCGAGCCGCTGCTGATCCTGCTGCGCCGCTTTGCGACGGAATCGGCTCGGGAAGAAGCCCGCCTGTTCTGCGACGAGCTGGTGGCGGAAGCATCGCTACAGGCGATGCAGCACGACGATCTGATCGCGGCTTAGCTAGGCCGTGAACCCATAAATCTGCCGGTCGGCTTGCCAGAGTCCGCTATGCCCTGATAGGGACCAAATTCCGCAGCACATCGAAATGACGCGATGGGCCACAAGCGTACATACGCGAATTTATTCGATCACCTCGTCGGCCCGCGCGAGCAGTGCTGATGGCACAGCGACGCCGAGCGCCTTGGCGGTCCGCAGATTGATGATCAACTCCACTTTCGTGGCCTGCTCTACCGGCAGATCAGCGGGCTTTTCTCCCTTGAGTATGCGGCCAGTGTAAATGCCGACGCGACGGTGCTGATCAACGATGTCCCCGCCGTAGCTCATCAGACCGCCGTTGGCGACGAAAATGCGAAACTGCGATATGGTGGGCACCGCATAGCGGTTGGCCAGCTTGGCGATCTGCTCGGTCCGGCTTCCCAAGAAGGGTTCGGCTGCGATCACGAGCCCTTTGGCCCGCAGCTGGACCAGGGTCGCAAGCACGATGTCGAGTTCCTGTTCGGTGCTCGCGCGCAGGATGTGCAATTGCAAACCGCGCATGCGTGCCGCTGCCTGAACTTCCGCTATGGTAGTTTCAGCATTGGGATTGGCCGGATTGACAAGGAGCGCAAATGTAGTCGCCGCGGGAATAAGCTCGTGCATCAGCTCCAACCGTTTCTGGGCCAGCACTACGCCTAACTCTGTTATTCCTGTAATATTGCCGCCTGGTCGATTTAGACTGGCGACGACTTTGAACGCGACAGGATCAAAACCTCCTGTGAAGATGATCGGAATTCTGGTCGTCGCAGCCTTGGCGGCCAGTACGGCAGGCAGGCCAGCCAGAGCAATAGCATCGACCTGACGCAGGACTAGATCGGCGGCCAATTTGGGAAATTGATCGGTACGGCCTTCAGCCGATATGTATTCCACCGTCACATTACGTCCATCGACGTAGCCGGCTTCGCTCAATCCTTTTTTGAACCCGTTCAGTCGCTCCGCAAAAGCGGTTGCCGATTGAATACCGAGGAATGCAACTACGGGTATTTTTGCCTGTTGCGCACGCGACACGAGCGGCCAGGCGGCGGCCGCCCCAACCAGCGTGATAAACTCGCGCCGACGCATGTAGCTCTCCTCGAGCGTCAAGACAGCTCAGGATATAGCAGATCGGGATTGCCGACACGTGGTGACTGACGACGTCATTTGCAGACATCCCCTAGCCCAAGGACGGATGCCTGCTTCACGCTTGCCCGGGACGACGGTGAGTTATTCCGCCGGAGCGATGCTCGGCGCCAAAATCGCCTCGAGATGCTCCGGCCGGTCGCGATTGGCGTGGGTGAGGAACGCATCGGCGATGCCGCGCAACTGCCGGCTCAGTTCGCCGGCCATCGCCGCGGTGTCGAGCTTGGTGCGCTCGCGCACGATGGCCTGGACGGCGTTGATGTGGTGCGCGATCAGATCCGACGGCACCCTTTCCAGATCGGGCGCGTGCTCGATGATCCGGCACAGGCTCTCGGCGGCAGCACCCGCGGAAGGGTAGCCGAAGGTTGCGGCATCGCCCTTGATGTCGTGGGCGGCGCGGAACAGTTCTTCGCGCGTCGCATCGCTAAAGCCGTTCATCAGGATCGCGGCATGCGCGGCGGACAGGCGGTCGGCCTCGATCGCCATCCAGTTCTTGAACTCGCCGGAGAGGCCGGCCAGCGCCTTTTCCGCCCGTGCGACGGGATCGTCGAGATCGTCCTCCGGCACGCGCCGCAGCACCTTGCGCAAAGGATTGGGCTGCACGATCACATGGTGGGTCGAGAACTTCGTGACCTCGATATCCCTAGATTTCGCCATGCTAGATCCCCGCGCGCGCCTTCTCGAGCAGCGAGGGCTGCTGCATCACTTCCATCTCGCCGCCGACGCGGCGCTCGGGGCCGATATAGGCGGCGTTGGGGTTGCGGCGGCGGTCGGGCCCGAAATAGGTTTTGGTCTTGATGAAGGGGCGGGGATTGGCGACCACGTTCATGATGCGCTGATAGAGCCCCTTGGCCGAGATCGGCTTGGCCAGGAATTCGGTGACGCCGGCGTCGCGCGCTACCGTCACGCGCCGCTTTTCGGAATGGCCGGTCAGCATGATGATCGGCGCGTAGGGGTTACCCTTGGATTCCGGCTGCCGGATCATCTGCGCCAGCTCGAGCCCGTCGAAGATCGGCATCGACCAGTCGGTGATGACGATATCGGGCACGTAGTGGGTGTACATTTCGAGCGCGGTGGCGCCGTCCTCGGCTTCATAGACTTCGCGTGCGCCGAACGAATGCAGCAGCGTGCGCAGGATGCGCCGCATATGCGGGTTGTCGTCGCAAATCAGGAACCGCAGCTTGTTGAAATCGATGCGATACATGGTCGGGCCTCGCGGGCAGGCCGGGCCAAACGGCGTTACCCAGCGTTAACCATATCGCGGCGCGAGTTAACGAAGGGTTGCCGGGTGGAGCAGCCGGGTCGAATTTGGAATTGGCCGCCGCGCCGGCTCGCGACGCGCGAAGATAGGCTGACCACCACCAGGATACCGGCCGGTCTACTGTGCATGGGGTTGTTTTCGAAGTTTAGGTCCTAGTACCCGAACTGCTCGCGCAAAATGCGCTCTTCCAGGCTGTGGCCGGGGTCGAACAGCATCCGCATCGAGATCGTCTTGTCCGAGAGCACCTCGACCCGGCGAACGTCGCGGGCCTCGTCATGATCGGCAACCGCCGCCACGGGACGCTTGTCGCCTTCGAGCACCTCGATGACGACGAAGGCGGTGTTGGGCAGAAGCGCGCCGCGCCAGCGCCGCGGGCGGAAGGCGCTGATCGGGGTCAGTGCCAGCAGCGCGGCATTGATGGGGATGATAGGCCCTTGCGCGGAGAGGTTATAGGCGGTGGATCCGGCCGGCGTTGCGACCAGGATGCCGTCGGCGATCAATTCCGGCATCCGTTCGTGCTCGTCGATCAGGATGCGCAGCCGCGCGGCCTGATGCGTCTGGCGAAACAGCGCGACCTCGTTGATGGCGTGATGGATGTGTACCGTGCCGTGCACGTCGGTGGCGCGCATCAGCAGGGGATTGATCAGGGATTCGCGCGCGGCTTCCAGCCGCGCATGCAGGTCGTGGGTCGAGAACTCGTTCATCAGGAAGCCGACGGTGCCGCGGTGCATGCCGTAGATCGGCTTGCCCGTGCGCATGTGCGCATGCAGCGTCTGTAGCATCAGGCCGTCGCCGCCGAGCGCCACCACCGCGTCGGCATGGTTGGAGTCATGGTTGCCGTAGATATCGACGAGCTGCTTCAACGCCGCCTGCGCCTCCGCGCCGGCGCTCGCGACGAAGGCGATCTTTTCGTACCGCTTGGCCATGGCTACTCGTACTCGATAGCTACCCGTACTCGCGCGTTAAAGATGCGCCGGGGCTCGTCTATACAGCTTGGCTATCCTTGTCGAGATGACCAGGGCCGCCTTTCGGGCAAGGTAAATGAAATCGGGCGGCCGCTGAAAGCGACCGCCCGGAAATCGTCGTCGGTTAACGACCAGCTCAGTACTTGGCGACGACCGCGGTCGGTCCGCTGAACCGGTAGTTCACGCCGACCTTGACCTGGTTGATCGCGCCGGAGCTGCGCAGCGTGGTGACGCCATCGGTGGCGAGCGCGGTGCGGCTGCCCAGGTCGATGTAGTCGTATTCCGCCTTGGCCGACCAGTTCTTGCCGAGGTCGAATTCGGTGCCGTAGCCGACCAGCCAGCCGCTGCGGTGACCGCTGGTGCTAAAGCCATTGGTTGCTACGCCGAACTGATTGACGCAGGGACCAGCCGGGCCGTTGAGCGGCCCGAAGATGCAGCTCACGTTCACGCTGTCATCGGCCCACGCACCACCGGCCTTCACGTAGAACAGCATGCGGTCCCAGGAATAGCCGGCGCGGCCCGCCACGGTGGCCATCCAGTTCGACGAGTTCTGGCAGTTCAAGTTCACCGCAAAATCGATACCGGTGGTGCAGGTTCGCGAGCCTTGCAGGTTGACCGCGCCGATGTCGCCCTCGACGCCAAGCACGATGTTGTTGGCGAACTGATAGTTGTAGCCGGCCTGGAAGCCGCCCATGCCGCCCATCACGCGCGGATTGTTGCCGATGCCGCCGGTGTTGAGAAGCCGAATGTCGGTGTTGCCATATTCGACGCCGAGGAAGCCGCCGACATAGAAGCCGGTCCAGTTGGTCACCGGAATGACGGTGCCCAACGCCTTGACGGGGGCCTTGCGCGGCATCACGGCCGCGGCGATCTGCTCCGGCGTGAACTGATAGCGGAGGCCGGCGTTGCCGGTCCAGCCGTCGATGTTGTTGCCGTTGCGGTAGTCGACACGGGCGAAACCGAGCCAGCCGGTATTTTGAAGCTGGGCAGCGACGCCGAGCGAATACTGGCCGTAGGTGCCGACGCGCGTGGTGCTGTTGGTGCCGGTGAGGGTGAGCGGAATCGGCGGCACGAAGGCCAGCGCCAGCGCATTGAGGCTGACCGCGCTCGATTCGACATTGCCGGCGAACTCGTGGAACACGCTGACCGACGCAAACGGTTGCCAGACCATGTTCGATGAAACGATGGTGGTGCCGCCGCGCAGGCTGAGGCGACCGATCTGGCTCTCGATCGGCGCCGTCCGGTAGGTCGAAACGATGCCGTTGCCGATGACGCCGCCGCTCACGCTGAAGTCGTCGACCTTGGTCCGCGACCAGATGAATCCGGCCGACGGCTCGATGAACCAGTTATTGGCCAGCGCGAAATTGTAGCCGGCCGAGGTCGAAACCGAAACACCACGTGCGCCAACCTGCTGGCCGAACAGTCCGACCGCCGTGTTGGTGAGGTTGGAGTTGTAGAATTCCTCGCGAACCATGATGTCGGCGAAGAAGCGGCCATAGGTCGCCACCCCGTAGGCGCCGAAGAACGGGATTTCGAAATCGGTCGAGCCCGTGCTGCTGGTGGCGCGGGATGACAAGTAGCCGGCCGTCGTACCGACGTGGAGATTCCAGCCGCCGACGTTGAGTCTCGAAATGTCCTGTCCGACCTGGGTGCCGACAAAGGTCGACTTCACGCTGCCGGCGCAGTTGAAATTGGCGTCAGTGCCGAGAACCGGGTTGAAGACGCCGGCGTTCACATTGCCGGTTGCGGCCGAGTTGAACTTGTTGGTGACTTCGCCGCCGACGCTGCGGGTCCAGACGCCGCCGCCCGGCTGGTTCGGCTTCGGATCGCCAGGGGCAGAAACGAAAGCGCTGCCCTGCTGGCTGAGGAAGGCCGTGCTCATGTTGCCCAAGGCGGCCGCGAAGGAGCCCGAGGCTGCGCCGCCTGCTGCCGCGATCGCCGCAAACTGGGGGCCGAAATTGGCGGGCGGACCTGCACCAGGTCCGGTTACGGCGCCGACGCACTGTGCGAAAGCGCCTGAACTTGTCGAGACGGCCATCGCGAAGGCGATACCCGCCAGGATTCGGCCTTTGCCACCAATCGGTCCGAACTTCATGAGCAGTCCCCAAAATAAAAGCGCAATTCAAAATAAGCGAGGACTCGGCACCCTCGTGCTGCAATTCGTAAATGAGAGCGCGGGACTCCGGAAGTTCCGGGGAGGCTTTACCGGGCTTCGCACAGCAAGATTCCGGGCTCTGTGCCAATATGGCAACATCGCGACGGCGCCGTCGGTAGGAGGCGTGCCGCCCTCGGGCCCCCGCCGAGGCGAGCGTCCGGGCGGTTTGGGCGGGATGGCAAGCCGACTTCCGCCTCCGCTTATGACCCTGCCGGGCGTGATGTCCATCACATGCTGCGGCCGCGCTGGAGCTAGACTGTGGACGTGCCGCTTTCGGATTCGAACGCGGTCGCGGTCGGCAGAAAATTCGGTTATAATTCACCGATACTTGAAGGGATTGGCGCGGTTAGGGGTAGCCCAGCGCTCAAATGACAATGATCAGGCGTCTCGCATCATTGGCTGCGGTGATCGGAGGAACCATTCTGTCGATGGTTCTGGCGATCAATGTCGCTTTCGCGGCCGACAGGCGCGTGGCCCTGATTGTGGGCAATTCGACCTATCAGGCCGTTCCGCGGCTTCCGAATCCATCGCGCGATGCGGGCTCGGTTGCGAAGATGTTCAGGGACGCAGGCTTCGAAACGGTCGATCTTGCGCTCGACGTCGGCAATCTCGAGTTCAAGCGCGCGATCCGGAAATTCGAATCCATGGCCGATGACGCGGACATTGCCGTGGTCTTTTATGCCGGTCACGGTCTGGAAATCGGCGGGGTCAACTACCTGATCCCGGTCGATGCGCGGCTTGCCAGCGATCGCGATGCCGACGATGAGGCCATCACGCTCGAGCGTCTGGTGTCGTCTGCTGACGGCGCCCGGCGCCTTCGTCTCATCATCCTCGACGCCTGCCGCGACAATCCGTTCCTGACCAAGATGCGGCGGGAAAAAAAGATGGCGAACCGCGCGGCAGCCGCCTCCGGCCTCGGCAAGGTCGAGCCCACCAGCACCGACACCCTGATCGCCTACGCCGCGAAAGCTGGCTCGACGGCGGATGATGGCGTCGGCGAGCACAGCCCGTTCACCACCGCGGTCCTGAAAAATCTGACAGTGCCGGGGCTCGATGTCCGCCTCGCGTTCGGACGGATCCGCGACGAGGTGTTGAAGTCGACCGGCAACCGGCAGGAGCCGTTTGTCTACGGTTCGCTCGGCGGCGGCAACATCGCGCTGGTGCCCGCGCCGGTCGTTCAGCAGGAGATATCCTCGGCCGACATCAAGAAGGACTACGAGCTGGTCGAAAAGATCGGAACGGCCCGGGCCTGGCAGGTGTTCCTCGGCACCCATCCCAAGGGATTTTATGCCGATCTTGCCCGCGCGCAGATCGAGCGGCTGTCGGTCCCGCCGGTGCCGACGCCGGCGCCTGCGGCTCCCGCCACCACGCTCGCCGCCATCGAACCGACAAGGCCGCCCGGCAGCCGCGAGACGCCGACGCCGGAATCGATCGAATGGGACAAGGTGAAGGACAGCGCCGACATCGTGGCGCTACAGCGCTTCATCAAGCGCTTCCCCGATTCGCCGCTCGCGGTCGCCGCCCATGCGCGCCTCGAAGTGCTCCACAAGGCCGCGCAGGAACGGGAAGAACAGGCCCGCGCCGCGCGCGAGGCCGAGCGCAAGGCAGCCGAGGAAGCCCGCCGCCAGGCCGAGTTGCGCAAGGCGGAGCTCGCCGCCCAGAAGAAACGCGAGGACGATGAGCGGCGCGCCCGCGAGGCCGAGGCCGCCGAAAAGGCGAGGGTAGCGGCCGCCGAAGCCGCTGCGGCCAAGAAGCGTGAAGAAGACGAGCGCCGCGCCAGGGCGGCGGAGGCCGAGCAGAAGGCCAAGGCGGCGGAAGCCGAACGCAAGGCGCAGGAAGCCAAGCAGCGCGCCGAGCAGGCCGAACGCGATCGCCTTGCCGCGGAAGCTGCCGCCAAACGCGCAGCCGAGGAGAAGGCCGCCAAGGCGCAGGAGGCCGAGCAGAAGGCCCGGGCAGCGGAAGCCGAGCGCAAGGCCGCCGAGGAGAAGCGCAAGGCGGAGCAGGCCGAGCGCGAACGGATCGCCGCGGAAGCCGCCGCGCGTGCCGCCGCCGAGAAGCAGGCCAAAGAGGCCGAAGAAGCCCGCAAGAAGGCTGAACTGGCTGCGGCAAAGGAAGCCGCCTGCAAGAGCGAGCAAAGCAAGCTTGAACAGATCACCGCCAAGGGCAGCGAAGGCTCCGGCATGGACGACCTGAAGGCATTCGCCAAGGCCATGACCTGCGAGCGCCTTGGCGGCCTGGTGGTGGCCGCGCTCGACAAGTTCAAGGCAGAGGTTGCCAAGCGCGCCGCCGCGATGCCCAATTCACCCGAACTGGTCCGTTCGGCGCAAGCCGAGTTAACCCGTGTCGGCTGCCTGACCGGCAAGAAGGCTGACGGCACGCTCGACAGCCCGACCAAGAACGCCCTGAACCGCTACCTGAAGATCGGCGGCCAGCCGACCGAGAACGTCAATGTGACCGAAAAACTGGTTGCCGAGCTTTCCAAGCACGCCACCCGGGTTTGCCCGATCGAGTGCAAGGACGGCGAAACGCTGAAGGGCGAGACCTGCGTGGCCGCTGAGAAGCCGGCGCCTGCGACTGCCTCCCGGCGCAACCGGGATGGCGACGAAGACGAAAGACCGCGCCGCAAGCAGGTGAAGCGTCAGGAGCGTGAGGAACCGCGCCGCGCAAGACCGGAGCCGCCGCGCGTCCGTCAGGAAGCCGTTGCCCGGCCGAGCATCGTGAGCGGCGGCGGTGGCGGAGGCGGAGGCCGCAGCCACACCATGATCGGCGTTGGCTTCTGAGCGTTTGGCCGGTAAGCTACTGGCCTCGAGCATGATCATGTTCAACAAGGGATAAGCGCGATGACGCTTCAAAGAAAAGTCATCGTGCTCTGGTGCGCTGCGATCGACTGAATATGCAAATCGAGGAGGTCGCCCGGTGACTGCAAATCGAAGCTTGTTCTTGAAGTTCGTGGCCGCCGCAAGCATCGCGGCCGTGGTCGGGCTTTTGGCTCCTGCTTCGGCCACCGAGGCGGTTGGTGGGGACCAGCGTGTGTCCCGGACAGTCGCCGCCAAGGGTCCGGGATGGCGCGGCGTCTATGCGCGGCGCGATTATCGGCCGGATTGCGCGGGACCCTGGTGTGGCCGGCAATTCGTCCTGATCCTCGGTGTCAGCTATTGAGGCTAACTATCACGTCGTGGACGGCTTTCTGATTGAACTGTCCGTTTGGTAACCGCCTCAAGCCGTTGTGAAATGAGGCCTGTCGCATTTTTGGGCTAGAAGTCGGGCCGGGGCGAAACACGCCGGTTCGGAGACCCTGCACATGACCATCGGTTTTGCCGACACGCGCTGCCTGCGCGTGCTGGCCGTGCTCGTCGCTGTTGCTTTCGCCTTCCATGCCCGCGCGGACGATGCGCAGGAGCTTCCGGCCCGGCCCGCCGCGTCGGCGCCTTCCGGCCAGAAGGGCGGCAGCAGTCAACCCACGCCAGCCGCCGCCGAGCAGCACCGCTTGCCGCCGGATTCGACCACCAAGCACACGCTGGCGCTGCCGGGGCGGACGCTGTCCTTTACCGCGACCGCGGGCTCGATCCGGTTGTTCGACGACAAGGGCGAGCCGCAGGCCGATATCGCCTATACCTCTTACCAGCTCGATGGAGCCGACCACCGCAACCGCCCGGTAACGTTCCTGTTTAACGGCGGACCGGGGGCGTCCTCCGCCTGGCTACAGCTCGGCGCCGCCGGCCCCTGGCGGCTGTCGATCGCGGGCGAGGGGGCGGTCGCATCCGCTTCGCCCGAGCCGTCGCCCAATGCCGAGACGTGGCTGGACTTCACCGACCTCGTCTTCATCGATCCCGTCGGCACCGGCTATAGCCGTTTTGTCGCGACCGGCGAGGACGTGCGGAAGCGCTTCTATTCGGTCGGCGGCGATGTCAGTTCGATCGCGGTGGTGATCCGCCGCTGGCTGGAGAAATACGACCGCCTGCTGTCGCCAAAATTCGTCGCGGGCGAGAGCTATGGCGGCATCCGCGGCCCGAAGGTCGTGCGCAATCTTCAGACCGAGCAGGGCGTCGGCGTGCGCGGACTGGTCATGGTCTCGCCGGTATTCGATTTCCGGGAGCGCGGCGGCTCCAGCGTCATGCAGTATGTCGCGAGCCTTCCCACCATGGCTGCTGTCGCGCGGGAGGCCAAGGGAGCCGTGGCGCACAAGGATCTCGCCGATGTCGAGCGCTACGCAAGCGGCGAGTTTTTGGTCGATCTCGTCAAAGGGCAGGCAGATGCCGAAGCGACCAATCGCCTCGCCGACAAGGTCGCAAGCCTGACCGGCATCGATCAGGCGGTGAGCCGCCGGCTTGCCGGCCGATTCAACGTCGGCGAATTCCGCCGGGAATTCGATCGGAAGAGTGGCAGGGTGACCGGGCGATACGACGCCTCAGTGACCGGCTTCGATCCCTATCCGGATTCGAGCTACTTTCACTTCGGCGACCCTTCCGGCGATTCGCTCACCGCGCCGCTGACCAGCGCGGCGGTCGAGCTCACCCGCAACAAGCTCAACTGGCGGCCGGACGGCTCGTACTACCTGCTCAATGACTCGGTTGGCCGGGCCTGGGATTTCGGCCGCGGCCCCGCCGAGTCGGTCTCTGAGCTGCGGCAGGTGCTGGCGCTCGATCCGAAACTGAAGCTCCTGGTCGGCCACGGCCTGTTCGATCTGGCCACGCCCTATTTCGCAACCAGGATCATGCTCGATCAACTGCCGGCCTTTGCGAGCCCCGATCGCGTCAAGCTCGTGGTCTATCCGGGCGGCCACATGTTCTATTCGCGCGACGCCGCCCGGCAGGCGTTCCGGTCGGAAGTGCAGGGCCTGATGAAGTGACGGCCAAAATAGAACGGCGCAGCGGGGAGGCTGCGCCGTTCTAATTCAATCGATCGCGTCGATCAGTAAACCAGCCCGGTGCCCGGCGGCTTCTCCAAGGCTGCGGCGAGCGATTTGTACTCTTCGCTTTGCGTACCGGCGAGCGCGGCGATGCGGCTCAGATGATACTGCGCCTGATCGCGGTTGCCCTGTTCGACCTGCCACAGGCCGTAATACTGCCAGGTCTTGACGTGGTTGGGGTCGGCCTTCAGCGCGCGCTCGTACCAGACTTGCGAGACCTTGTAGTCGCCGAGCTTGCGGTAGGAATAGCCGATCAGATTGGCGACCGCCGCGCTGTCGTCGCGGTGCAGCGCCTTCAACTGCTCGATGGCGGAGGCATATTCGCCGCGGTCGTAGATCGCAGCATAGGCGGCGCGGTAGCCGGATGCGAATGCGGCATATTCGGAGTCCGGGCGCAGCTCGCTCTTCTTCTTGCCTTTCTTGCTGTCGGAAGGCGGCGGATCGTTGTCGGGCGCGGCATAGACCACGACGGGTGCTGCGGCCAGCACCACGGAGAGTATTCCCAGCGTCAAAAGCCTCGTGAATTTCTTCATGCAGTTCTCCTGTTCGCGTCGCACGGGTCGGCGCCGGGCGGCCTGTCGCATAGACCCGATCGCTTCCGCGTTCCGGTGGCGCCGATCCTATACCGAAGCCTGCCGGATTGAACATCTGCCGCCGCCGCGTATTCCCGCTCCAGCGTCATAATTTCGTGTGAATTCGCATCGTCAGCGCGATAACGGAGATGTCATGCAGATGAACGAAGCCCGACAAGGCGCTTCAGGAACCGTTCAGCGCGCCTGCGCCAGGATCGCAACCATCGACATCATCGCTAAACCCCAAGCTTTGATGTGATCCGAAAAGCGCCGCGGCCAGATCCACACATTGCCCCCCGCCGTGCGCCTTGTCGGATATCCGGTCCGCCGCCATTGCTTCCCCAGTGGCGGCGGGCCGGCGCTTTTTTGCTCCCCTGTTCGCGAATTCCAATTTGCCGGCGGAGCGGCTAGTTTCCGCCGCGGTCATGTTCGGGTTTGGCGCCTTGGGGAAATATCGGATACGCGCAGCCATCGTGCTGCTGCCGGTTGTGCTTGCGGGCTGCGCCGCCAGCGACGACGTGAAGAGCATCACCTTCACGGAGGATCGCGGCGTCTCCAACCAGCCCTTTCCCGGCAACTACCGCGCCGAAATCCTGGCCTTCATGAAGACCTACCTGAACAACCCTCTGGGGGTGCGTGAGGCGGCGATGGCCGAGCCGGTGCAACGGACCGTCGGCGGTCGCCTGCGCTACATCAGTTGCCTGCGGTTCGGCACCCGCGAAGCCGACGGCTCCTACCGCGAACCGCGCGAACGGGCGGTGCTCTACGTCGACGGCCGGCTCGATCGCGTCATCGAAAACCCCACCGACCTCTGTGCCGGAGCGACCTACGCGGCATTTCCCGAACTGGAAAAGATGACCCGTTAGCACCCCGGCGGACGCCGTTTGTGCGATGACCCGGACGCCTCGATCACGTTTCAGCGAGCGTTGAACCCTCGTTTACCAGTGCCGACTAATTGACGGGCGCAAACCGAGACGTCACGTGCAAAAATCCCGGGTTCCCATTGGAACAAAAGGGTTTTGTTGCCCGGGCGTCACATATGTGAATGAACGCTGCCGCGAAGCAACCCAATTGAGGCCACGTTGTTTTGTTGAGTGTCGTAGCTGAGATAACGGGGATCAGTGATGAAGAAGTTTTTGACCGGTGCTGCCAGCCTTGCTGCCTTTGCCGCCTTCGCCGGCCAGGCTTTTGCGGCTGATATGCCGGCCCGACCCTATACCAAGGCGCCGGCCTATACCGCGCCGGCGGTGGTCTATAACTGGACCGGCTTCTATATCGGCGGCCATGTCGGCGGCGCCTTCGCAGGCGACAACAGCCTCGTCAGCAGCGACGCCCGTTTCCTGGGCGGCGTGCAGGGCGGCTTTGACTATCAGTTCGCGCCGAACTGGGTGCTGGGTGCCGAGGCCCAGTATTCCTGGCTGAGCAGCAACAACAACAATAACGGGGTGATTTTCCCGGGCGGCACCCTGGTGACCGCCAACGGCGCCGACCAGATCGGGTCGGTGACCGGCCGGGTCGGCTACACCTGGGGTCCGGCGCTGCTCTACGCCAAGGGCGGTTACGCCTGGCGCGACGGCAACAACATCGGCGTGAGCATCGCCGGCGTGCCGCAGCCCTTCGTCACCGACGGCAACCGCAAGGACGGCTACACCGTGGGCGGCGGCCTCGAATACATGTTCGCGCCCAACTGGTCGGCCAAGGCCGAGTACCAGTACTACAATTTCGGCAACACCACCTTCACCGCGGCACCGGCCGACGTGGTCGGGACGCGCTTCCGCAACGACGAGCACACCGTCAAGGTCGGCGTGAACTACCGGTTCGGCTGGGGTGGGCCCGCGGCGGCGCGGTACTGAGATCAAGGCGGATCAGCAAGACGAAGAAAAGGCCGGCGCAAGCCGGCCTTTTTGATTCCGCGCGCCTTCCGATTTCGCACGATGGCGTCGCGCGCCGGCCCTTGCGCTCGGCTCGAAAAATAATTTTCTGCGATGCACGGAACTTTCACTGTCATGCGCTATTATGCGTTTCACCGGGGTTGGTGGACAAACAAACATGCGTGCTTTTGCGTTAGGGCTGATCTTTTCCGCGCTCGCGGTGCCGTGCCTCGCCCAGACCATCCTGAAATCCGAACCTCTCGTTCTTGCGCCCTATGAGATTGCCTTCGTGCAGGATGCTTCCTGCGGGACGGGCAAGGTACTCAAGGTGACGGGCGCAATCCGTGGGCTTAACCGGAAGAAGGTTTGCGTGACGCTGGCTTCGGAGCAGGCCTCTCTAGTGAGCGCGACACCGTAAGGCACTCGTCCCCAAGGGACTCCGCACCACGATCGGATCGTGGTGGCTGAAAGCATCTGTCTGTCGATTGGCCGGCGGCGGGTTTACGAGGCCCACTCCAATTCCAGCTTGGCGTCGCGTTCGGCCTCGGCCTTGTTCCTGGCCGGATCCTCGTTCGGCTCGGCCTGGCAGGGCTTGATCTCATAGTCGTTGTCCAGCACCGGCCGCGGGTGTGCTGTTTCCTCGTCTGATACGGCATCGACAACCAGACCCGAGCGCCGGGCGATCTTCCATACGTCCGCTTCGGTCGGATAGGCCTTGCTCAGCCTGTCGTTATTGGAAAACAGCGCATAGGGCATCTCTTGGCTCCGTCAAAACCATCTAACGTGCGGAAGGGGCAGGGGTTTCGCCTGGGCCAATTCACCGCCGCATCACGGACGGGTGAGGGCCGAAAATGGTCCGTTTCGGGCCGTTTTGCAGGTCTCCCTGAGTCCCTAACAAGGGGTGAATCCGGCGAAAAAGAAACCCCGGGACTCCACGGGTAGAATCGCCGGATGGTCGTCCTATCGGAACGACGGCCCGCCCATGATAGCGACGCTCCATATTTCCAGCGAACGCGTTCAGCTCACCCTGACGGTGGGGCTGTTTGCGGCCTGCCTCGCCAACGTGGCGCTGGTATGCGCTTGGCTCTAGGCGCCACGTAGTCCGGGCCGATTGACGCCGCATTCATTCCACCCATCATGGCCCGTAAAGCTGCCGCAGATCAGCAGCGAATTTTGAAATGGGGCAGGGATGATCGAAGCGCTCAAGCAGCGGGTGAACGACGACGCGGGACTCGTCCGGCGCGGCAAATTCCTCACCACCACGTTCCTGCTCGAGGTCGGCCCCACGCCTTGGCTGATCCAGATCTTCGAAGGCAAAATCGTCTCGGTGACCAGGGGCCCGTTCGTGATGCCCTCATCCGCCTTTGCGCTGCGCGCCCCGGAGGAGGAATGGCAGAAGTTCTGGAGCCGGCGGCCGCCGCCCGGCTCCAACGACCTGCTCGCCATGGTGCGCCGGCGCGTGCTCAAGACCGAAGGCAATCTGCAAATCTTCATGGCCCATCTGCGCTACTTCAAGGAAGCGCTCGCC
Source organism: Bradyrhizobium lablabi (assembly GCF_018129385.1). Classification (GTDB taxonomy): domain Bacteria; phylum Pseudomonadota; class Alphaproteobacteria; order Rhizobiales; family Xanthobacteraceae; genus Bradyrhizobium; species Bradyrhizobium lablabi_C. Next base: position 142,715 of record NZ_JAFCLN010000012.1, on the reverse strand, counting down.
AAGCTGCGCGCGGGAGTATCCGCATGAGCGCAAAATTCGAGCCGATCGTCGGCCGCTACATGCATCTCGATCTGTTCGGCCGTCCGCACCGGATCTATGTCGAGGAGGCCGGCGAGGGCACGCCGCTGCTCTGCCTGCACACCGCAGGCAGCGACGGACGGCAGTATCGCGGCCTGATGAATGATACGCGCGTCACCTCAAGACATCGCGTGATCGCCCTCGACATGCCCTGGCACGGAAAGTCCTCGCCGCCGCCCGGCTGGCACGAGGAGGAGTACCAGCTCACATCGGCCAACTACACCAGCATGATCCTCGAGATCATGAGCGCGCTCGAGCTGGAAAAACCGATCCTGATCGGCTGCTCGATTGGCGGGCGCATCTGCCTGCATCTGGCGCTCGAACATCCCGAGCGCTTTCGCGCCATCATCGGCTTGCAGGCCGGCGCTGGTCTCGATCCCTATTACGATCTCAATTTCCTGCACCGGCAGGATGTGCATGGCGGCGAAGTCTGCGGCGCCATCGTTTCCGGTCTCGTCGGCCCCGATGCGCCTGACAAGGAGCGCTGGGAGACGCTGTGGCACTACATGCAGGGCGGCCCCGGCATCTTCAAGGGCGACCTCTATTTCTACAAGATCGACGGCGACATCCGCGACCGCGTCGCGCAGATCGACACAAGGCGCTGCCCGCTGTTCCTGCTGACCGGCGAATACGATTATTCCTGCACGCCCGAAGAGACGCTGGCGGTCGGACGCAGCATTGCCGGCAGCGAGGTCACCATCATGAAGGGCCTCGGTCACTTCCCGATGAGCGAGGACCCGCAGGCGTTCTTGAATCACCTGCTGCCGGTGCTGGAGAAAATCGGCGCGCGCTGAACTATTTGTCGGGCCGCGGCGGTGGCATGTCGCTCAAGACCTTCTGCACCTTCGCCATGGTCGAGGCGCAATACTCCTCGCGCTCCCTGAGGAAGCGTTGCTGATGTGCGCGGAAGTTTGCGACCCGGGCCTGGATTTCGTTCCGGTACTCGCTGCGTTGTGGCGCGCGCGCGACCTGGAGCGGTTCTGACGGTTCGTGAGTGGCGACGGTTTCCGCGAGCATCGCCTCGATGTCCGGCATGGGAGGTGAGGCGGCCGGCGGATCGAAAGCGGGCGCGGTGAGCGCAAGCGGCTTGTCCGCATCCGGCTTCTTACCGGTGACCGATTCCACAAAGGCCAATGTCTGCGCGATCAGAAGATCGCGTTCGCGCATCCACTTCATGACGCCCACCCAAAAGGCTTAAACGCAATCACTTTCAATAACTGATCGGAATTCCAGCAAAGGAAGTTTATGGAATCAAGCGGGATGGCGCCGTCGCGGCGAACAGATGGTGGAAATCTGGCCGAGGTGACAATTAGGTGACACGCGCAAGCCTCGCGGCGGTGTCGGGCCACCTTGAAGGCGAGATCAGCGTTCGCGCGGATTGGTGTTGGGCACGAACGGCGTGCCGATCAGGCGCACCGGCGTCTGCTCGGCGGGAGCGACCGGCTTGCTGGCCTCCGCCTGCCGGAGCGGCTGTTCCGGTTCCACCACGGAGGCAATGCCTGCAACCGCCAGGCTAATGGCTGTCACCGCCGCCAGCAGCACCATGTTGCAATTTTCTTCCGGGATTCTCATGCCGGAAAAAACGCCCGGCGGTGAGGCTTGGTTCCGCCCGCTGTCGCCGGCCGCTACGACTGGCTGGCCGCGAGCTGCTCCGCCTGCATCCGGAAATCCCGCGCCGCCTGCTTCAGCCGCTCCGTCGTGAGCGTATCGAACCCGCCTTGCGACAGCCGTTCGGCCCGCGCTGCCTGCTCGCGAAGATACTGAATCCTGCTCATGGCCGGCTCCTTCGTCCGGTCAGACAATTTGAGACAAATGCGCTCGTTCCGCATCGTCCGAGCATATGGCTAACGCGCGGTAAATTCCGTGGGCTAGGTCACAAATCGCGGGAGCACGATGTCGTGAAAGAGCGCTTCGAGCGCACGAAGACGGAAAGCGCAAGTTCGATGCGTCACAGGATGGAAAGCACGACGGGCTTCGCGATCTCCCCATCGTTTGGCGTGTCGTTCACATACATCACCTCAACTCCACCGCCGGCTTGTCCGTAGAGGGGGACACAGGCGCCGCACTTGAACGACGCGCCCGGCACGGGTCTCAGTTCGTAGCGCCAGCGGGCGGGCGTCATCAGTGGAAGCGCAAAGCGTCCGACCGCGGCAAAACCAGTCGGCACGAACGGCGCTTCGGAGAAGGGGGCGGCATAGGTGCCCGCCAGAACTCTGATCAGGCGCGTGTCGTTCGGGTCGGTTGGGTCGTCGGGCAGTATTCTTCTGCTCGTCGGGAATTGCTCATATCGATAGAAAATATCATTGGCATCTGCGGTCGCGTGGAATTGCAGGTGTCCGTGGACATAGGGTGGCCGCGCGGGCGGCGGAGGCAGGGGGCCAACTGGTCCGTGAAAGATCATCCCGAGAATGGACGGTTGGTTGTAGAGGAGTTCTTCTTCGGCGGTGAGAGGCCGGATCGTTTCGAAGAATGGCAGACGCCCGTACCATTCCTGAAATCGCCGGGCGGCCGCCTCCTGGGCCAGATTCGCGATCATCCAATCCTGAGACGACATGGTTCGAATTGCGGCGGGCAATTCGTCGTCCAGTATCAACAGGACCTGGCCGTTCAGCAGGATGTAAAGATTGCGGCTCTCTTGTCTGTCTTCCCGGATGTGCATGTCTTCCCGGGTGTCCAGCGCGATTTGGACTCCCATCATGAGTTCGGGCCTGCCGCCGAATTTGATCTGCATTTTCGGATCGATCTGAAACAAGGCCATCGCAATTCTCCGGTCGATTCGACTGCGGTTGGATCGTGTCAGGATGCAACCATAAAATGCGAACATGTTGCAGAACATGACAGCTAGCGCCTGCCGGCGACAGCGATTGAGGAAAGCGTGGTGCCGGCTGAGGGGATTGAACCCCCGACCTTCGGTTTACAAAACCGCTGCTCTACCGCTGAGCTAAGCCGGCGAAATGAATGGGAATCGGTGCGGCGCGAGGGCCGCTCATCAGGCCGGTCGAATACCAGACTTGACCGCGCAGGGCTAGAACCCTCCAGGCACGAAAAAGGCGGCCATTTCGGGCCGCCTTTGCTTTTGCCGCCGACATTGTCAGCACGGATACCAGCGTCCGTCCGGGCCAAGATACGTCGCGCCGGACTGTAGACCGCAGGTGCTGCGGCGGCTGATCGGGCGGTCGCCGTAATAGGCGTAGGTGTCGTCGGAGCTGTCGCCGTAATAGGCGTAGGAATCGCGATAAGGCGCGGTGGCGATTGCGGCGGCCGTGCCGACGGTGCCCACGATTACCCCGGCGGCGACATCAGCCGGCGTCCACGGGCGGTAGCCGTAATAGTACCCGTAATTGGTTGCCCACGGATGGTCCTGTAGGTACGCGCCGGGCTCCTGTAGCGCTGGCTGCGCCGCTGCCGGCGTTGCCATGACCGCCGCCAATAGCGCGCTCGCGCCTAAGATCCTCAACCCTGTCATTGGAAGTCTCCTGTGTGTATCGAAAACCAACGAACGGGTGGCAGGTGCTGTTCCGGAAACGGGGTTGTGCCGGCATCAAACCGATGTGAAGTTCTGCCCTGACAAGGGCAGGGGCAAACCGTCATGCAAGCGCGCGACCTCGAATACCGCTGTGACGGGGTCACGCTGCGCGGCCATCTGGTGTGGGACGACGCGATCTCCACCCCGCGGCCAGGCGTCGCGGTGTTTCATGAGGGGCTGGGGCTCAACGACTTCGTCATGACTCGCGCCCGCATGCTGGCCGAGCTCGGCTATGTCGCGCTTGCCGCCGACATGTACGGCGGGCGCGCGCAGGCGCGCAACCTACAGGAGGTCGCAACCGCGGTCGGCGGCTTGCGCGCCGAGCCGGAAAAACTGCGCGGGCGCGGCCGCGCGGCGCTGGGTGCGCTCGCGGGCCTGCCGCAGGTCGACGCGAACAGGCTGGCGGCGGTCGGATTCTGTTTCGGTGGCTCGGTCGTGCTGGAGCTGGCGCGCGCGGGCGCCGAGCTAAAGGCCGCCGTCAGCTTTCACGGCGTGCTGACGACGAAAACGCCGGCAAGCCCCGGGCAGGTCAAAGCCAGCGTGCTGGTCTGCACCGGCGCCGACGATCCGCTGGCGCCGCCGGATCAGGTCGCAGCTTTCGAGGAAGAGATGCGGGCCGCGCAGGTCCGCGACTGGCAGGTGATCAGCTACGGCAACACGCTGCACGGCTTTACCAATCCCGCTGCCGACGGCTCGATGATGCGCACCGCGCTGTATCACGCGCAGTCCGACCGCCGCGCCTGGGCCGCGATGAAGGGGCTTTTTGACGAGGTGCTGGCCTGACAAGGGCTCCGGCTTCGTGGCATAAGCATTGCTACAGCATCGCGTCATTGCGAGCGAAGCGAAGCAATCCATTTTGCGCAATAAAGACTGGATTGCTTCGTCGCTTCGCTCCTCGCAATGACGGTGTGGGAGCAACAGGGCGCGCATGTTCGGCATTCTCGGTCTCGGCTTTCTTCTGGGCATGCAGCATGCGCTCGAAGCCGATCACATTGCAGCGGTCTCCAGCATCGCGGCGCGTCGCAGCCGCGTCGGCGATATCGTCAAGCACGGGCTGACCTGGGGGCTTGGCCACACGCTGACGCTGTTCGTATTCGCGGGCGCTGCCATCCTGCTTGGCCGCGCGATTCCCGAGACGGTCGCACGACCGCTCGAAGCTGCGGTCGGCCTGATGCTGATCGGGCTGGGAGCGCATGTGCTGTGGCGGCTGTGGTGCGACCGCGTGCATTTTCATAGCCACGGCCATGGCGATGGCACCGTGCATTTCCATGCTCACAGCCATGCCGGCGAGGCCACTCCGCATACCCGCGCCGCGCATGTCCACGAGCACGGCTTTCGCTGGCGCACGCTGCTGGTCGGGCTGATGCACGGCATGGCAGGCTCGGCCGCGCTTTTGGTGCTGACGGTGTCGCAGGCATCCAGTCCGCTGGCGGGGCTCGGCTATATCGTCCTGTTCGGCATCGGCTCGATGATCGGGATGGGCGCACTATCGACTGTCATCGCCGTCCCGCTCGCGGTCTCCGCGCGCTGGCTCACCTGGGCCAATCGCGGCTTGCAGGGTGCGGTCGGCGCGGTCACGATTGCCATCGGTATCATGACATTCGTGGAAACGATGTTCGCGTAAGCCCCGGTTCCGTTCGCGCATTAACGTTTCCTGATCGCGTTGTTTCGCATTTGAGCAAGGCCTGATGCTTACGCGTTAGGCTTACCCGCAGTTTCGGCCCGCCCTTTAACCCTTGCACGCGCGCTTTCGTCTAGGTTGCGGCGAGAAAAAGGCGGGGTTCCAACCCATGCGGGCAGGCGTTGCACTGGCAGTTTTGATCGCGATGAATTCGACGGCGTTTGCCGGCGGAGCGGGCGGTTTTGACATCGTGATCCCAGGCCGTCCCGGCGTGCCCATCATCATTAACGGCATCGATGCATCCTATGCGGTGGTCGAAGGCCAGTGGGGCCTTGGCAAGGGCGAGCAGGTGCAGCCGACCATCTATGGTGGCCGCTATATCGGCGATCCCGTGCCGAACGTCGGCCGCTATTATCCAAGTCTGGGCCACGCGCCGGGCTACGGCCGGCGTGAGATCGAGCCGCCGGCCAATCGGCGTCTGCCGCAGCCGGCCGAAAGCTATCAGCAGTCATGGTCGGCGCAGTCGACGCCGCAGCTCGAGATTCCCGCCAATCCGCCGCCGGTGATCCTCGCGCCGCAGATCAACGACGACTGGAATCCTCACCGCTACCCAAGGCCACGCAGGTAAATCCGAGTTCAAGACCAAAAAAACCCACGCCAACGAGAAGACATCTACAGGAGAGAGTAATGCGTCAATTGATTTCAGGAATGGTTGCGGCAGTTGCCGTCATGGCCGCCTCGCCCGCAATGGCGTGGTGCGGTTATTCTTCGTGCTCGCCCTGCGGCTATAGCACCTGCGGCTCGACCTATGTCGCGCCGATCTCCAGCTATAATAGCTACGGTTACGGTTATGGCTGCGCTGGCGGCTGCGGCTGGGCCACCCAGCGGCTCGCCGATCCCGTGCAGCAGTACTACTACGTCAACCAGGGCCCGACCTATTCCGGTCCGGGCAACTGGGCGCCGGTCCCGACCTATTCGGAAGGCGGCTCCTACGCCGTCCGCCCGTACGGCTACGGCTATGGTTACGGCTATCGCAGCTGGCGTCCGCGCGTGTACGGCTACGGATACCGTCCGTACCGCGCCGCCTACCGCTACGGTTACGCCCGCGGCTATTACGGCGGGCGCCACTACGGCTACGGCCCCCGTGTCCTGCGCCGCTATTACTGAGCGCTGCGCGGCATAACTGGCAACAGCGCCCGCTCGCCTTGCGCGAGCGGGCGCTGTTGTTTGCTGTCGTGTAGGATGGGTAGAGCGAAGCGAAACCCATCATGTTTCGGACGGCGGCAGCGCTGATGGGTTTCGCTTCGCTCTACCCATCCTACGGAGGCTACCCCATCAGCCCCAGGCGGCTCGCGCCGATATAGAGCGCCAGCACTGCGGCATTGGACACATTGAGGCTCTTGATCTCGCCGGGCATGTCGAGCCGCGCCACCGTGGCGCAGGTCTCGCGCGTCAATTGCCGCAGGCCCTTGCCTTCGGCCCCCAGCACCAGCGCGAGCGGCTCGCGCAATTCGACCTTGCCGAGATCTTCACTCCCTTCGCTGTCGAGGCCGACGGTGAGGAAGCCGCGCTCATTCAGCGCGGTCAGCGCGCGCGCCAGATTTTGCACCAGCACCAGCGGCACCAGTTCGAGTGCGCCGGAGGCGGACTTTGCCAATACGCCGGTCGCCTCCGGGCTGTGCCGGGCGGTGGTGACGATCGCCTTCACCGCAAACGCCGCCGCCGAGCGCATGATCGCCCCGACATTGTGCGGATCGGTGATCTGGTCGAGCACCAGCACGATGCCTTGCTGCGCCAGCGTGTCGATATCAGGCGAGGGCAGGGGATCGGCCTCCGCCAGGAGGCCCTGGTGCACGGCATCCGGCCCCAGCCGCTGGTCGATCAGGTTCGGGCGGACGATTTCCGGCGTCACCCGCGTGTCGATGTTTTCTTCCGCCAGCCGCCGCGCCGCATTCTCGGTCACCAGCAGTTTTCGGATATGCCGCTCCGGATTGGCGAGCGCGGCCGAAACGGTGTGCCAGCCATAGAGAATCGCCGGTCCGTCCGCGCTTGCCTCGCGGTCGCGCCAGGCCGGCCGCCCGGGCGATTTGCGGCCCTTTTCAAAGGGTTTGCCGCCTTGGCGGCGGAACGGCGGCTTTCGGTCGCGATCTCGCATAGGCGCTTGTGTCACGGGTTCCGGATTCTGGCAATTTCGGTCTCATTCGAGGCATTTGGGCACGCTTTTGGCGGCTTCCATTGGTTGACTTTGCGGGCCCGCTTACCCATAAACGCGCCCTGTCGCGCCCCGTTTCGGGTTCGCGGCCTCAGCGTCATTTCATGGCCCTGTCCGTCGCCGCTCAGGCGGGTGGTCTGCCGACGCTGCCAGACGGGGGAGTGTCCCGAGCGGCAAAGGGAGCTGACTGTAAATCAGCCGTCTTACGACTTCGAAGGTTCGAGTCCTTCCTCCCCCACCATCCTGTGATTGCAGGGATATTTTTATTTCCTGAAATGGCTCGGCGCTCCCCGTTGGAGCTCCGGGTAGCATTCGGGGTAACACGTAACGCGCATTTTCTTGAGCGAGGGATCGCTGGTCCCGAGGGACAGGGCGGCTCGTCAGATCGTCCTTTTGATCAGTCTCATCACGCCCTACTTCGAGAGGGTCAAAGGCCGTAAAGGTACGGGATATCCGCCTATTCGACCTTTCTCCTATGGAGACTCGCCAGAAAAGCAAGCACTGCACTAAAATGTGGTGCAACCCTTGGGCGAGGGTGGGGGGGTCGATGGAAGGATTTTTGGATCAAATAATCACGCTCTATAGCGTGATACTTGAGCCATTCGGAACGCCGGACTTTGGTCCAAAACTCGCTACGGCCCTGCTCGCCCTAGCTGGTGTGGTCTTCTGTTGTTTTCTATGTTTCGCGCTGCCTCAAGCTTATCAGCTCCGCTCTGCCTTAACTTCAATCAAGGGAAAATCCGACAGCAAAACCGAGCAGGAAATGCGACTGGAGTTTCAGCGAAACTATCCGGCGATTGACAACGCCTTGCTCTCAAATTGGGCCACATCGAAGGTGTGGCAAGAGTTCCGCAAATCATTGATCTTTAAGGGGAGCGGAGAGAGGGCAACAATTCTGGCCGCCGCCAGACCAAGCTATTACTTCAATCCTCGAAGTCTGTTCGTCCAATACGATTTCGTCCGCAGCCTTCCGAACTACTTCGTCGGGCTGGGTTTGCTTGGTACGTTCATTGGATTGATAGCAGCGCTGACATTCTCAACTAAAAGTCTGACGGCAGCCGTCGATCAACAAGCAATTAAGGACGCTCTCAATCAACTCCTCACCACTGCAGCAGCCAAGTTCTATATCTCTGCGGCTGGATTGGTTGCCTCGCTCATCTTATCGCTCCTAATACGTTTGACCCTCAAGCAGCTTCACGCGCAGGTATATCGCATAAATGCTGCCTTGCAGGAGCGCTTGCTCCTGGTGAGCGAGCAATACATTACCGAACAGCAGTTGACGGTTCAGAAAGAAAGCCTATCCGAGCTGCGACTCTTCAATACCAACATCGCGATGAAGATAGGTGATGCAGTAAGAAGCGCGGTCGAAGAAAGTAATGATAGCCTAACCAGCAAACTTTCTGAAATCGCAGATTCATTCTCAAAATTAATCGAAGCTTCGGGCGCAGGCGCTGGTGCTGCAGTCGGAGAGGCTATGAAGGGAGCCTTCGACACCAGCCTAAAGGAGGCGGGCAATGCGATTGGCAGTGTCGCCTCTGAGCTCAAGGAATTGCCCGCCCGACTTAGCGAAGCGGCCGATTCAATCCAGAAGATTGGAAGCGCAGCAGCGGAACAGCAACAGCAGCTGGCTAGTCAGATAAAGGAGGCGATCACCTCCATGCTCGCCGAAGCTGGCAAAAGAATCGCTGAAAACATTGATGGCGGTACAAAAGGTCTGCTTCAAGGATTGGACAATACGAGCGCCAACTTTGGAGCAAGTGCGGCTCGCATCGAAGGTATGCTCGAGAAGCTGAATGGAAGTTGGGATAATTATATTGAGACTCTGTCCAGTCTGTCCGTAAAGAATCAAGAAATCAGATCTGATCTTCAGTCCTTGTCGTCTCAAATCGTATCCACAGCTGAGGGCGTCTCGAAGGCCAGTCAAAGCGTGGATAGCAATTTGTCCAAGCTGATCGATGGGGTCGATAACGTGTCGCGGTTGCTCATTGAATCTAACCGCAGTTCACAGCAATCGCAGGCAACGATTCGAGAGACTATCGAGGCATTGCAAAGGCAGATGTCCGTACATATGGATCGCTTTAATACCGTGGACGAAACATTGGCGAGGGTCTTTACCTCAATCGGGTCACATCTCGAAACGCAGTCAACTCAAATGGGTGAGCAACTAGCAACGATGGATCAAGCGCTGGCTCGTGCAGTAAATCAATTTGATCAGTTGATAGAAGATCTCACCGTCGTAATGCGTGACCGGGTTAGGCGAGAATGAGCGAGGCTGAGTACCAAGAACACGAAGGCGAGGAGAGTTACTTTATCTCCATGACCGACATCATGGTCGGAATGGTCTTCGTTTTCATCATATTGCTGATGTACTTCGTGTTCCGCATTCAGAACACAAGCGAGCCGATGGTGCCCGTTTCCGAGCTTAAGGCCGTGATAGCTGACCGAGATGAACTCGCAAGTTTACTGACATGGTCTACTGTTCGAATTTCCGTTTTGGAGAAAGAGATTGAGCGACTGAACCAAAATCCGCTCGAAAGATATCTCAAGCAGGCTGACGTTGCGCGCGAAAGCATTCTCAATGACCTTCAGCAAAGTCTGAAAAATGTGCACGGTGTCAATGAAAGCGATGTCAAGGTCATCGCCGAGCAGGGGATTTTGCGTCTCTCCGGCGACATGCTGTTCCCAAAGGGCGTATCTGACATTGTGCCGGGATCTCCAAGCGATGGCGCTGTGAGAGCGTTGGCGGCGGCCTTAGCAAAGGTGCTGTCTTGCTTTAGTGTCGGACCCGCCAGCAATCCAATGCGGTGGTGCAATCCCAATGCCGTCTTCATCGACGCGGTGTTTGTTGAAGGGCATACCGATAACATTCCTATCACGGGCATTCTCCAAGGTAGTATTAGAGACAACCTTTCTCTTTCGGCGCGCCGCGCAATAAACGCTACGCAGTCGATCCATCTTGACCAGCCGGTGCTGCTCCAAATGTTCAGTATCTCGCCCAGTCAAGAGGGGCGGGAATTGGGGGAAGGTACGTCGCCGCTCATCAATCCGGCGGCATTCGGTGATACGAGGCCTGCTTTCTCAAATGACACGGAAGAAGGGCGAAGGAGCAATCGGCGGATCGATGTGAGGCTGTTAATGTACACCCCTCACACAGAGAAGATGGACGCTTTACAGAGGTTGTTGAAGCGCTAATGCATCTTTCGAAAGCCATACGAGAGTTTTCGACGCGGCGATTGAATAAGCTGTCAATGCCGACAGTTAAGTCGTTGGATAATGCATGTAAGAAGTTTGCGGCCACTCAAGTGCTGCGAGAGCAGGACACTGCGCGAATTGCACGTATAATTGTTGCTTTAGGCACTCCAGAATCATCGCAACTGAGTTCACGTGACATTCGGTTTGTTGCGGCTGCAATCGGTAGCCATCCAGAGATTAATGAGCAGCTGGTATCCACAGTTCTAAGGGAGGTGCACCTCCGCAAAGACCCTCGACTTACTCGCGCAATTTTTAGAGCGCTGCTAGCAAGCTACAGTATTAGCCCTCAGCGAGCGATGCTGCAGGAATTTCTCTTGCCTCGGCTTTCCGACCTGTCGGTCGATATCCAACAATTCTGCCGCTCCTCTGGAGTTCTCAATGGGGACGGTAACATCGAGGGATTGGCTGATGAGCTCGCTCGAACTGGAAATGTTACCTATTCATGCATTTCGAGGGGGATCACTAGCAGCATTCTTTCTACGAGCTACGGACATGCACTGAAGCTGGCCTCCGTCGGCTCAGCGTTGGCCACTGGGCGGAGCGACACAATCAAGCGGATGTTTGATTGGGCGTTAGCTGGCGTGAGAGGTGTGCCAACAAGTGATTTCTACGAAGTATGCCTTGCACCTTTTCAGCGTGTGACGCCGCCCGCGGATGTTCAGAAACTGGTCTTGAGCGTGCTCGTGAAGCAGTTCGGCGATCCGCGAATCTCCGAGTGGCCTCGGTTAAATGGTCGTGACGGCGCTAGGCGGAGAGAGGATTGCTTGATGACAATTAAGCGATGGCTCTCGATTGAGTATCTCGATTTGTTCATCAAGATAATCGAGAAGACAGCAGTCGATCACCAGTTCGCGCCGCGCAAGAAGTTTTGGCTCCGATATTTCGAAAAGGGCATAATCTCCGATTTGACGCTGATACTAGCAAGCGATGCGAACTCTGTCGCTCGACGGACGCAAGGTCAAAGTGTCGAATCCGAATATATGAAATGGGCCAGTCTTAAGTCGCAGCCAGATCACTCAGTGCTGCTGATGCGGCTAGGCGATTTAGTGATAGCTGAGTGGAGCCACGATGGAGCTCTTCGCTTTTGGAAGGCGGGCAGCAAATCAGCCCCTCTATTCCACAAGAATGAATACTCCGCACGTGAACTTCGCGGGGACAGTCTCAAAGTCAGGACTCATGGCGGCTATCGAGACTCGATAGTCCATTCGCATAACGGTCAGTGGATGGCCTTGGCGAGCGATGCGATCGAGTTTCACACGGGTGTGAGAATTTAAGATGCTAGAGGTTCGCTCAACCGTTTCTGATAGGGGCTATCTGCTCCAAGTGTGCCAACGACGCCAAGAGGGCTTGTTGCGCAAGAGAATCGTCTTTGAGCCGGTATCTGATTGGACAAGGGGAGTCGCCGAGCTGCTCCCCCTAAATGCGGCGATTCTGGACGAGCTTCAGCACTTGGAAAAGTTGGAAGTCATCGATTCTAGCTCCAGGTTGCTGACATTTTATGACGCCGCCGAGATTCCAGCCGGCGATGCAGAGCTGTTGAATTTATTGCCGTCATTTCCCTATCAGCTCGACATCCAGAGCCACGGTACGCTGGGTAAGGATAACTTTCAAATCGACTATAGGGCGACACAGGGCGGCATTGGTATTCCGGGATCCTTCTCGCTTGGGCTCTTTAACACGGGAGACCGAGCATATCGGATGTCGGGCGTGCTGTTCTCGCTTGTGGCCCGGATCGAAGCCGTCAACGCCGCCCAGACCGCAGCGTCCAAAATGGAGCATTTTGCGGCTCTTCGTCTTTTATTGCCGGATGAGGCATCCAACTCGAGCGTGCTTGCCGAAGAGTACCTCCTTCGAATTAGAATAGCGCACGTAACCGCGATTAGTTTGAAGCCGTCGATAGTCGCTGGGGATGTCAGTTTCGATCCGGTGCCTATGCGCAGGATTGACGCCGAGGACCACGAGGCGGGAGCGGAGTTGGCAGTCACCCCGCTCGCGATGGAGAAGTTCGGCATTGAGTTCCGTAGACAAAAGCATGTCAACTCGACGTACGCGATCGAATCGGGCCAGTACGTCTTTATTGACCCTTCTATTCGTACCGCCCTCCGAGTAGTCAAGCAAAAGCAGAGCGCAGCGCTTGAGGAGCGGATGGCCTTCCTGATGTCGCCTGCAAAAGCATTGACGGAGGCATATTCTGCGCAAGTTTCGCCGGAGCGTGAGGTGCCGATTGGTGAAACGATCTTCTTTGAGACTTCGCAGTACTCGGATCGCATAACGGGTATGGGAGAGTGGATTCCACCGCAGCTTAGTTACCTAGAAAAGGGAGAAAATAGTTGGTTGCCTGAGCGGTTTTCCGTTGTGCTAGGGGGCAAGTTGGTAACCGGAGAGCCGGAAGACGTGCCGGACTGGATAGAGTTGGTGCGCGCCGCCATCGCGAAGGGTGCGGAAACCGTCCGGCTTGGTGACGTAGAGTTGCCGACGCAATCTCCCGGTCTGCTTCCGATGCTGCAAAAACTGCGTCCTCCTGAAGAGTTGCCGCTTGGCGGTGACGTAAAGGAAGAGGACAAGAAGGAGCGTCCCAGCCGAAGGCCTCCCATTCTGCAAACCAAGAACAACTTCGATAGTGTCGAATTCAAACGACAAATGAGGTCGCGCCGTCTGAATGATACCAGCCTTCCGCTGATGAGGACGATGCTAAAGGGCCATCAAGTTGACGGAGTTTCATGGCTCACGGCAGCCTACAAGTCCGGCTGGCCTGGAGTTTTGCTGGCGGACGATATGGGGCTTGGCAAAACGCTTCAAAGCCTGACGTTTCTCATGTTGTTGCTGCGTGAACGGGTAATCAGAAGGGGGCGTCCAGCTCTCGTTGTTGCTCCGACTAGCCTCCTGCGAAATTGGCAAGATGAACACGATAAGTTCGTGGTTGATGAAGGCCTCGGAAAGCCGTTGGTTGCTTTCGGTAGTCAGCTGCGTGACTTGAGGCTTGGTAAGGTGGAATCTAGTGGAGTGGTGTTGTTAGACGCCGAGAAGATATCGAAACGCAATTGGGTGTTGACGACGTACGAGACCATTCGCGATTACCACATAAGCTTTGCGCAGGTTCCATTTTCGATTGCAGTTCTAGACGAAGTTCAGAAGGCGAAGAATCCGACCACAAGAGTAAATGCGACGCTAAAAGCGCTCAATCCTGAGTTCGTGCTTGCCATGACGGGCACGCCCGTCGAGAACAGTATCTCCGATCTTTGGGCGATCACAGATATTGCTGCACCGGGATATTTCGCTCCACTGAAAGACTTCATGAAAGCCTACGGCAAGGCGCTGCCTGTCGAGGAGAGAAAGGTCGCACTAAAATCTCTTTCCGAAGAGTTGCTAAGTGCCGCTGCGGTGGGAAATCAGTCGGTGCCACCTTACGCACTACGGCGCATGAAGGAGGATGTAGCGAAGGATCTGCCCACCAAGCATCAGAGTCGAATGATGCGGGCGTTTATGCCCGAACTGCAGGCTCAACGATACGCGGAGGTGAGTTCTGCGACGCAGGCTGGCCATTTGAATATACTGCGCGCGCTTCACGATTTTCGGTCAATCTCTCTACATCCGGTCGATCCGGATGCTGTTGAGGGCGGACAAGTCCAAGCGGACGAATACATAAGGATGTCAGCCCGGCTAAGCCAGGCCTTCGAAAGGTTGCATCAGATCGCACAACGCGACGAGAAGGTGATCATCTTTGTCAATAGTCGGCGAATGCAGACGGTTCTCTCTCGCCTCATAAGATTGAAGTTTGGATGCGAGAAGCCCGAGTTTATTCGTGGGGACACGATACCTAGTCAGCGCCAAGAGATCGTCAATCGCTTTTCCAAGCTCAAGGGGTTTGCAGCACTGATTCTCTCGCCGCGAGCTGCCGGCGTAGGATTGAATATAGTTGCCGCGAACCATGTTATCCATTTGGACAGATGGTGGAATCCAGCGGTGGAAGATCAATGCACAGATCGGGCTTACCGCATTGGTGCAACGAAGGATGTCCATGTCTACACGGTCGGCGCGGTGCACCCCGTGCTCATGGAAAATTCTTACGACATAATTCTCGACGAGCTGCTTGAGAGTCGTCGCGACACCTCGCGTCGGATCTTTGTTTCGTCGGAAATTACTGCCGGTGATTTTGCGGAAGCTCTGAATGCAAAAAGTGAGGGACAATCCGCTGATCAATTGCTGCGCGACATTGATCAATCCGGATTTCTTGGACTTGAGGAGTTTGTTCGCGACAGGCTTGTTTTAAGAGGGTTCGATGCAAATCTGACAAAGAAGACCGGCGACGGTGGTGCGGACATTGTTGTTCGGGATGAGATTGGAAAAATAGTATATTTGATTCAATGCAAATATACGAACAACATCGATCAGCCGGTTGACGGTGGCTTGGTTCTGGACGCTCAACGAGTAAAGGCAAACTGGCAGGCGGAGGGTGCTATCGTAGTTGGCGTCTCCAATGGGAAAAAATTTGCACCGCGCGTCGTTGATGAGTTTAGTAATATCGGTGGGCGGTTAATTTCGCGTGATCAACTCGCAAATTTTCCACTTCCCTAGTCGTGTTGCTGATGGCAATTTTGGGTTGAACTGAGAATCGTCTCACCCAGCCCTTGGCGCCACTTTCGGCAACACCAGCTGCACGCTCGTCCCGGCGCCCGGTTCGCTGGTCAGCTTGAGGCGGCCGCCGAGTTTTTCCGTGACGATGGTGTGGACGATATGCAGGCCAAGACCTGTCGCGCCCTGATGGCGGCGCGTGGTGAAGAACGGATCGAAGGCCTGGCGCTTGACCTCCGGCGTCATGCCGCAGCCGTCGTCGGCCAGCAGCAGCTCGATGTGATCGGCGTCCGCCGGGCGCAGGCGGATGTCGATGCCGCCCTTGCGGTTGTCGGGAAATGCGTGGATCAGGGAGTTGGTGACGAGGTTGACCAAAACCTGTCCGAACGCTCCGGGAAAACTGTCGAGCTCGAGCGCCGGTTCAAGCCGTAGCTTGAGCGCAATGCCGCGATTCCTCAGCTCGCGCCCGAGATGAGAGAGAACCTGTTCGGTCATCTCGCTGGCGTCGAAGCTGCGCCGGTGCGGCTGGCTTTGATCGAGCGCCACCTGCTTGAACGATTGCACCCGTTCGGCTGCGCGATTCAGATTCGACACCAGTTGCGAGGAGGCTTGCTGGATGAGATCGACAAACTCATTGAGGCTGGATCGCTTCAAGTGGCCGCGCGCAGCCTCCGCCGCGAACAGTTCTGCCTTGCGCTGGAGGCTCGAGGCGACCGTCAGGCCGCTGCCGACGGGACTGTTGATCTCGTGGGCGACGCCCGCCACCATCCGCCCGAGCGCCGCCAGCTTCTCGGCCTCGATCAGCGACTCCTGGGTTTCCCTCAAGTGTCGCAGCGCGGTTTCGGCTGCGTCTTTCGCGCGCGCCATCTCCTGCTCGGCGCGCTTGCGTTCGGTAATCTCCTCGGCGGCGACATTAACGGCGACGATTTCGCCGCCTGCGGCGCGCAGCGGATGCCAATAGGTGATCCAGAAACGATCCTCCGGCTGATCCTTGCGCTGGCCCGCCACCTCGACGCCGATGACGGGCTCGCCGGTCTCGACGATCGACCGCACGATCTGCTCGACGGAATCGGCCAGCGCGGGAACGCAATCGCGCACAAAGCGCCCGAGATGATCCTCGACCGAGATGCCGCATATTTCGGTCAGATGCTGATTGATCCGCAGATAGCGGCAATCAGGCGAAAGGCAGGCGAGGCCAATGGGAGCGGTATCGTAAATGAGCTGAAGCGCCGGCTGATGCGGAAACTGTACGATCGCGGCATCGTGCCTCGAACGCGCTGCACTTGCAGAATGGTCCATGCCTTGAGCCAAAGGTCGCCCCTCACGCAGAACTGGCTGGAACGCTAGCACACATCCGGGCCGTGCGGGCAGTGGCTGGCTCGGACGCAGCTATGAGCATGGTGCGTACCAGTTTGGGAAAGCCGGCGAAGGGGGCGGCCCCGCGGATCATTCCGTCGACTTCAGCGTCGCCGTGCATGCAGGCGACAATTGCGGAGCCTTCGCCTTGAGGCAGCCTGTGATCCGCTGGCTTCCGGGCCGCACCTCCTTGCAGTAGAGCTCGACCTCGTCCTTGCAATCGCGCGCGACCCGGACGGGATCGGTCAATCGGTTCTTGGCGACGGCAGTCTCGGCGACGAGGGCAATTGCAATTCCCAGGAATAACCCAACCCGCATCGTCTTCCACCTCATCCATGAATGTCGACGTATGCATTCGATGAAATCGGGTGCCGGCCTTGACCTAGATCAAGGTGACGGCAAGGACATCGGCGCGCCAATGTCCGCTCTGATCGGCAATAAACCTGGGCCAATTCAGGGAGCACACGTATGGGCATTATCTGGACGATCATTGTTGGTTTCATTGTCGGATTGATCGCCAAGTTCATCATGCCGGGCGACAACGAACCGAAAGGATTCATCCTCACCACAATCCTGGGGATCGTTGGCGCGTTTGTTGCGACGTATCTCGGTCAGGCCGTGGGCTGGTATCGCGCGGGAGAGGGTGCGGGCTTTATCGGAGCCATCATCGGCGCCGTGATCCTCCTGTTTGTTTATGGCCTCATCACCGGCCGGCAGCGCGCCTGAACGACCGGCTTGATTTTCGATCGCGGGATCAGCCCGGCCGCGCGCTGCTTGCCGGCCGGGACGCGTCTACGGCTGTCGCTTCATTCAATCGCGTTTGCGCTGGTGCCGTTCGAGGCGCAATCGCTGCGCTCTCATCCGCTCGATCTCCTTGTCGAGTTCATTCATCTCCTCGTCGCGCCGCTCGGACTTCGATTTTGTCTCGTCGGCGCTGCGGATCTTGTTGAGCGCCTTTTCCACGGAGAGCTTTTTGGTGTCGGCCATGGTGTTTCCTCTGGCTACTTCTGGGCATTGGCGAAGGCGGTTTCGAGCACGTCTCCGATCGGCTGCCATGTCCGGCCGTCAAACTGCACCAGCCGCAGGTGCTTGATCGGCCGGAAACTCCAGGGCCCGGTGCTGATCTTGATGCCCGGCAGCAGGACGGAGCCCTGGTAATCTTGCAGGGTGGCCGCCTTCCTCATGACGTTGTCGCGGGACAGGTCGTCGCCGCATTGCCTGAGCACCTCTGCCAGTGCTTCGGCGGCCGCGTAGCCGAACACGGCGGCGCTCTCGTCCTTGCCGCCGGCCTGCTGATATTTCTCGATAAACGCCTGCCAGTCCTTGATCGCCTGCTGATCCTTCCAGGCCGGATCGCTCGCGTCCTTCGAGAAGGTGGCGGTGACCACGCCCACGGACTTGTCCAGACCCGCCGGCTTCAGCGCCGTCGAAATCGACGAACCCAGATGATTGAGGATGAACACGGGATGCCAGTCGAGCTGCGCCGCGGTCCGGATCACTTTCGCGGCGTTCTCGGGCACGCCGGCGAATACGAATATCTCCGCACCCGATCGCTTCAGGATCGATACGTGCGTGTCGAGATGCTCGTCGGCGATATCATAGGCGACATCGACCCTGATCATGCGGGTCACGTCGCCGAGTCCGTCTTGTAGCCCCCTGAACACTTCGCGGCCGAAATGGTCGTTCTGCCAGAGCGCCACGATCCGCTTTCCCGGGTAGAACGCCTGGATGTAGTTGGCGTAGATGCGTCCCTCCTCGCGGAACGACGGCTGCCAACCCATGGTCCACGGAAACAGGGATGGATCGGTCAAATGATCGTCGCCGGAGGCGACAAAGAGTTGGGGGATCTGCTTTTCATTCAGATATTGCCGGACCGCGAAATTTCCCGGCGTTCCGAACGAGCCGAACATCAACAGCACATTGTCGTCCTCGACAAGGGTGCGCGTCAGCTTGAGCGCGGTCGTCGGATCGGACTTGTCGTCCTGCGAGATGAAGCGCACCTTGCGGCCGTTGATCCCGCCGCGTTCGTTGATCATCTCGAAATATGCGGACTCGGCCTTTCCGATCGCTCCGAACGCCGCCAAGCTCCCGCTATAGGGCATAAGGTTGCCGATGCGGATTTCGGTGTCGGTGACGCCCTGTTCGCGCACGTCCTGCGACACGGCGCTCAGGGAGGCCAGCGCAACCACAATCGCCAGAAGCGTTCGGCCAAATCCGTGCATCGCAAGCGCTCGGCTGCAAGGAGTTGCTCGCAGGTACAGCGCACTGGCCGACCCGCGCTTGACTTAGATCAAGCCGAAGGGCGGGATTGCGGCGCATCGACCAAAAGAAAGGGCGAAAGGCTTAAAGCCTTCCGCCCCGAGCTCGCGCCTGTTCGACGTCGTCAACTACGGGCAGTAATCCCAGAAACCCTGCGTCCGCGTCGGGTCGGTGTAGTACCAGCACATGCCCGGCGCGGGAGCGGCGCTCGCGGCATAGGCGGCCGCGCCTGCGGCGGCGACAAAGCCGAGCGCAGCGCCGGCGGCGATGGCGCCGCCCGGTCCCCAGCGATACCAGCTCGGACGCGCCCAGCGGCCGGGATAGCCCGGGCGCACCACCACGGCACCACCGCCGGGCCGCACCACGGTGGTGCTGCGATAGCGATAGGCATTGCCGCGCGGTCCGACGCCGCCGCCGCGACGCACGACGACAGCGACGTTATTGACGTCGGAAGCCTCGGTCGCGTGCTGACCCGCCAGATCGATCGGCTGCAACGGCGCTGCGGTGGCAGCGGTCACGGATGCGAATGCAAGCGCGGCTGATGTCGCCAATGCGATCGAAAGGGTTTTGAGGGGGCGGTGATGCGCAGGCTTGGCCATTGATTCCTCCGGCTCGTTGAGTTCATCGCCTGCCGTGCAGGCGTTCAAAAAGACTTAGGTGAAAACGCTTCGATAACGCCGAAAAGG
The DNA here is from genome assembly GCF_018129385.1 of Bradyrhizobium lablabi. Classification (GTDB taxonomy): domain Bacteria; phylum Pseudomonadota; class Alphaproteobacteria; order Rhizobiales; family Xanthobacteraceae; genus Bradyrhizobium; species Bradyrhizobium lablabi_C. The sequence goes on along the minus strand of NZ_JAFCLN010000012.1, from coordinate 123,153 downwards.
CTAGGCCGGTGTGGAACCGTTTGCAAGTAACGCGGCCTGCATCGCAAGCGGGCCTGTTATTCTGCCCGCCCTAATTTTACCCGCCCGAATTCCGACGCAAACATGAACATCAGGGCTTGGTTACAATGTCCCTCAAGATGTCGACATAGCCGTTGCGTGCGGCAAAGGCCTCGTTCTCTTCCAGAATCATGATCTTTGCGTCGCGCATCGGACGCATTTCCGCCTCGCCGAGATTGCGCTGCAATTCGTGATAGGGCACGCCGCCGAAACGGCCGAGCCGCGCGTAGTAATAGAGGTTGAGCTTTGCCAGACAATTGTGCTCGACCAGAATGGCAGCGGGCAGATGGCTGAAGCTGCTTCCGACCATCGCGATTTCGAGCTGCCGCGCCGGATGATCGGCACATGAAGCCGATGTCGTGTATTTCACCTTCGGCGTGAGGTAGGCGAGCGGCGGAAAGAACACGTTGAGCAGATCGATCAGTTCGCGGTCCGCGCCGGCCGCGCTCGACAGCTTCCACGTGAAGGTAAAGGATGGCACGATCTCGCGGCCGGCCTGCCGGTTGAGTTCGTCCACGATGGCCGAAACGGCAAGCGCGCCGCCGACATCGTTCCAGTGCACGCCGCCCTGCGGGAACAGGTCAAAATCGTATTTGCCCTTCAGCGAATGAATCAGCGTTGCCGTATCGAGCACGTTGATGCCGGCCTGCTTCAGCGCGGCAACATATTCGCCGACAAGCCCGGTGCGCGCGGCCGGCGTGCTCGCGCAGGGCACCTTGTCGACAAAGAACTCCGGCAGATGCGCGGCCTTCGACGGCGACAGCACATAGAGAAACTGCCCGCCGCGGCCGACATAGTAGTTCTGGATGTCGCGCAGCTTCGGGATGTTTCTCGCGGCAAGCTCGGCGGCCATGCCCTCGGTGCGTGTGCAGTAATCCTCCAGATACAGGCGTTCGATCAATTGTCCCTTGGCGCCGCGCAGGACGTTGGGCGCGGTCAGTTCGCCGAACAGCTCCATGCGGACTTCGTTATTGATGCGGATCAGGATCCGGCGCAGCGCAAAGGCGTCGGTCAGGCGGTGTGCTACCGCCTTCTGGAAACTGCCGTCGCGGATGGCCGACCACGAGAACACTACCGGCGCCTCGTTGGTGACGCCGCCGAGCGTCGGCCCGATCTGGATTTGCTTCGTCGGCACCAGCAGATTCCAGGCGCTGATCAGCGGCAACAGCGCTAGCGCCAGACCGACGATCAGGCGCATGATGGGGCGGGTGAGGGCGAAGCGGTTCATGGTCAGAACCTGAAATAGATGAACGGCTGGAACGGCACCGCAAAGGCGCGCGCCAGAGCCAGCAAATAGATCACAAGCAGCACGGCGATGGTGACCACCTTGAGCCAGGTGTGCTGCTCGTGCTGGCGCACCAGCCACGGATAGAGCGGCGTTGCCGGAAACAGCGAGATCGCCGCGCCGATCGCCAGCGCCAGCGGCACTTCCCCCGGCACATCCAGCGCGCCCGACGATTTCGATTTTCCAAACAGCGCGGCCAGGAACGGGCCGATATGCGCGGTGTTCTCCGAGCGGAAGATCGCCCAGCCGATCATCACGATGAACAGCGTCACCGCTGTCGCGACCAGTTTGCCGCTGCGCGCCAGCGCCTCGCGCAAAAACAGCCGGTCGAGGGTGAGGAACAGCCCGTTATAGGCGCCCCACAGCACGAAATTCCAGCTCGCGCCGTGCCACAGGCCGGAGGCGAGAAAGCAGATCCAGAGATTGGTGTAGGTGCGCGCATCGCCGCGGCGGTCGCCGCCGAGCGGGATGTAGAGATAGTCGCGGATCCAGGTGGTGAGCGAGATGTGCCAGCGCCGCCAGAATTCCGTGATCGATTGCGCGACATACGGCGCGTTGAAATTTTCCTTCAGCCGGAAGCCGAGCGTGCGGGCGAGGCCGATCGCCATGTCGGAATAGCCGGCAAAGTCGAAATAGATTTGTAGCGTAAAGCACGCGAGCCCGAGCCAGGCGTAGCCCGAGCCGATGGTGGCGGGATCGGCCGCAAAGATCTGCGAGGCAAAGGCGCCTAACGGATCGGCAATCAACAGCTTGCGGCCGATGCCGCGCGCAAAGCGCAAAAAGCCTGCAAAGATGTCGTCCCACTGGATCGCCGGCGGCGAGGCGATCTGGTCCTTCATCTCGTGATATTTGAGGATCGGACCTGCGAGCAGCTTTGGAAAGAACAGCACGAACAGGCAGTAGTCGGCAAAGGATGCCGCCGGCTTCGAGACGCCGCGCCAGGTGTCGACGAGATAGGTGATTTTTTCGAACACCACAAAGGACACGCCGATCGGCAGCGCCAGATGCAGCAGCGCGATCCTGTTCGGCCCGAACGGGGAGAACAGGAGATTGATATTGTCGATCAGGAAGTCGGCATATTTGTAGACGACGAGCATGCCGAGATTGCCGATGACACCCGCCGCAAGCACGAGGCGCCGCGTTCGTTCCGGCGTCGGCTTGTTGAGGTGAAACGACAGCGCGTAATCGAAAGCGGTCGAGACCAGGAGCACCAGCACGAAGACCGGCTCGCCCCAGAGATAGAACAGGGCGCTCGCAATCAGCAGCGTCCACTTCTTCGAAAGGGCCTGCCTCGCCTGTAAGTAAAGCGCATAGAAGGCAAGGAAGAAGGTGACGAACAGAGGTTCGTAGAAGAGCATTCGGCGCTGATGGCTAGAGCACGGTCCGGGAAGTGGATACCGGTTTTCCGATTAGATCATGCTCAAACAAAGAGCCAGAGCGAGATCACGATTCAAGGAAGCGTCATCCCGCCCAGGGGACGGAATCTGCCGTTTCGGCAGCGTGATATCAGATCATCGGGGAAGCGCAGTTTTCGTTCAAGCCCCGCCAAGCGGATCGAAAAGCCAAGTTCCGACAAAAGGATAGGGCGGGAGCCTCCAGCAACTCATCACGACTTCATGATGGGAGACGCAGCCTGAACCAGGGCCGCACAGGCCGCGACCAAGCGGGCAGGAGCGCAAAGATGTTTGACTGGCTGATTCCCCTGCTGATCGTGATTATCCTGATCCTTTACATCCTCGATTATCTCGGGGTGATTGAGATCGTTCAGGCCTTCGTGAGCCTGACCGTCGGCGCCATCGGGCTGACCGTTAAGCTGCTGGTTTGGCTCTACCGCCGTTTTTTCCGGACGAGCCCCGCGAAATCGCAGGGCCAGGATCAGATCAACTCTCCGTCCGCGGTATGGCGAGGCCGGGGAGATAGAATGCGATCGGCCGTATCTCGTAAACCGCGGTCGGATTGACCTGCTTCAACTCGCGCGCGGTCTGGATCGCTTCCTCTTCCGTCTCGCAGTTCACGACGTGAAATCCCAATAGCTGCTCCTTGGTCTCGGCAAACGGGCCGTCGGTCACCATGCTGTCGGCCTTGCCGCGCAGCGTGCGGGCCTTTTGCGTATCGCCCAGCCGTGCTGCCGGCCCGAAGCGGCCGACCTTGTCGAGTCTCGCGTGCACGTCGAGCATTTTGGTCATGACGGCCGCATCCTCTTCCGCGGTCCAGGACTGCACCGTCGTTTCCACATGATAGGCCAGGATCGCGTAGAGCATCGGATACCTCTGGTTTTGCGCGGCTAATTTGCGAAGGACGTTCTAGCGACACCGAAGCCGACAATGCAATTCCCATGAAACACATTTGAAACACGATATTGCCGCTTTCGCTTGAACGCGCGGCGCATGGTTTACGACTGATGAGCAGAACGCGGGCAGCCGCGCAGCATCTTCGGAGCACGTCATGTCCCGCATATCAGGCACGATCATCAGCGACGCCACCCGCGCCCTTGCATCGACGCCCGCCGGCGACTGGCAGGACGTCCCGCGCCATCACCGCTATTACGGCGCTTCCGCCTTGAACGGCGGCGAGCGCATCGTCGAGACCCGCCGCGACCCGCGCCCGCGCCGCCGCTGGCTGAGCTTCTTCGGTTTCTGATTTTTCCTCCGCCACTCGCCGCGCGAAAAAACAAAAAGGCGCGGCGGAACGTCTCCCGCCGCGCCCCATTGCTTGTCTCGCTGGTCCAGGGCTGAGAGCGCCCTTACTGCCAGGCTGCGCTAGCCTTAGCGGGCGATCCCAGCGAGGTGACAGCGCTTGAGATAAGACACTGGATCACCTCCTTTCGTTGTTAGTGGGACCCTCAATATAGGCCGCGAATCGCCCCGCGTTAAGGGCCGGGCAGGGCGTCTCTCCGCGTCATTCCGGGGGCGCGTCAGCGCGAGATTCCATCGCGGATGCCTGCCCAGCACGCGACTTTTTTGCAGCGGGCGGGGCGGGTTGAGGCCGCCGGTCCGCCGTGTTAGGTCATCGGGCAACGCGGGTGTAGCTCAATGGTAGAGCAGCAGCCTTCCAAGCTGAATACGAGGGTTCGATTCCCTTCACCCGCTCCAAATGACCCGCTTCGGGATCGGGCGCGAAGACGGTTGCTGGATGCAACAAGTCGAATGTTCTCCGCATCTTATCCACATATGCTCGCGCGGTCTCGGCATCCTGGCCATCGTTGGAACGAAAATTCTCCGAGGTAGTTCTGTTGGCGCTGGGGCCTCTTCCGGTTCAGTGGAGCTGGCTATGACCAAAAGCATCCTCGTTAGCCTTGCAATCCTGACTCTCTCCACCTCTGTCGCTTTGGCAGCGCAGCGTACTCAAAGCCGCGCGATGAAGCCGCAGCCCGGCGCACCTGCCGCCGCGATGACTCAAAACCCGAATGTCCCAAACGCATATGCTCGCATGGGTCCGTCTCCGGTCCTCTGGCAGGGCGGTGTGAGTAGCGGCGACCGCGACTTGTATTACCGAAACCTGCGCGACTCCGGCTACGACAAGAAGAACGACTTCGCCCCGAACGGGACCATGCGGACGCAATAGCGTCAGTCTTCCGTAGGGCCGATGGTTGATTTCCTTCAGGCTGCCATGCCGCGGTGGGCCTGCGTGCCTGCTTGCTCAGGCATGGAAGAGGTCGTCTGTGCCGCCGGCCACCCAGCAGGTTTGGGTTTCCGGCGGCGTATCGGATCAAAAGACCGAAGCCGCGAGCGAGAAGCTGTTCGACGAGCTGGCCAACGCCGATCCCGACCGAAATCCACAACCCGGCATCACCCGCGCGCCGGCCACCGCTGACGCACGAACTCCGCGTCCACTCGCTCCATCAGGCCATGTTATCAAAGGCCCATTCGCGCCGCCGGGTCGAGCGACAAGCGCGTCGAACTGTCGCCTCGATCGAATCCCGGCTTTCAAGCCGAGACCGTTTCACGAGCTGCGAAAAATGAAGAGGCCGCCAATTGAGGCGGCTCTTCTCGACGCGCTCACGGGATCGGATTGACCAGCGTGCCGGAGTAGGTGCACTGCATGCCCCAGTTTCCTCCTCCGCCTCCCGTCTGCGCCTGGACAAACGGGTATCTTCCCTGGCCGACGAGAAAGTTAACCGGATGGCTGATCTGCGTATAGTAAGTGCCGGCGTGCAGCACGGGTTGAGGAAGCTGGAGCGGATATTGGCGCTGGAGCGGCCCCGACGTCGGGAATGTGTTGATCCCAAGTATCAGGTTGGTCACGGGGAACGGTGTAATGAAGTAGCAGGCTACATGCGTTACCAGCAGCAGCTTGTTGGTCGGCACTTGGGAGAAAAACACCGTGCAAAGTGAAGCACTACAGATGCCCGGCGGGGATGCCGTCTCATCGAAATACGTGCCGTAAGTCACGGGGACTGCCTTGGCACCACTTCCAATGACAAGCGCGGCGGCAACAACCACGAATAGAGGAAAGCGAGCAAAAGACATTTCAAGACTCCTAAAAAAATGAAAGTGCCGCCCATCCCAGAACGCTTTTGCCGGTTCGTCAATCTGGCGCCGTCCGATTTCCGCTCTCGTGGCGCCTGGCATTTGCAAATCCTGGCCACAACGCCACGGCGATCGAGAACGACAGGCAAGACCTTTCTTCGCCCGTTGCTGCTGACGCGCATCGGTTAGGCAATCCGAACAAGGTGGAGGGAATATCTACGCGTGGTTTGACGGCAAGTCCGACCCCGGTCCGCTGAGGGCCATCATCGCGAACGGCGTTCTGACATCGGTGAACTGCCTTTCACCCGCTTATCGCGACAGCTCATACCGGTAAACGCCGTGAGAGCGGAGATAGGCATCCTGCTCCGGGTCCGACAGAAACTGGATGAGTTGTAGAGCCGGCTCGCGGCGGCTGTCTTTGTGGACGAACATCGACATGTCGATGTTCAGGCCCAGCTCCGGCGGAAAGTTCGCGATCGGCGCGATGCCGGGGGCGGCGAGGATCCGCGAAAGCGGGGCGATGGCGTACTGCACGTCACCTTTCGCGGCGGCGATGGGCGGCTCGCCGGCCCCCATCGGACGCAAGCGATCGCGGAGCTGATCCTTCAGGCCCATCATTTCGATGGCTCGCAGGAACGTCTTCCCGCTCGTTCCCGTCGACGTGTACGCGATCGAATCCGCGTTCGATAGAATCCTGCTCACAGCCTCATGCGAACTGGCGATTTCCTCTGGCTCGCGCACGGCTGCTCCGATCGTCAGCGGAACGCGCCCGAAGGGAACGTGGATGTCCGGAATGACGCGGCCGATCGCGATCATCTCCTCGACATACCAGGGATTGGTGAGCCCGACGTCAAAGTCCTCGCCGTCCATGACGCGCTTGGCAACGGCCGGATTGACGTCATAGTTCACGTCGACCTCGATCCGGTGCCGGCGCTTGAACTGCGGTATCAGGTCCTCGATCTCGGCGTGGACCGCGACGGCGGTAAGGAACGTCAATCTGTCGTCGGATGCCGTGCCCATGATCTGCTCCTACCGCGGCTGCGCGTTGTTCGAATTCTAGGGCGTCTGACATGTGATGATTGGTCGTTCGCGTCATTGAAGGATAAACGAGCGGGGTGTGAAACCATTCATTGTAAAAGGTCCCATTTGTCGTCTAGTTAGCCCGAAATTACGCGCTATTTATAGCGATGCAATATCGAATAGCGAACCATTCGTTTTCAATATTGACACGTCCTCCTTTCGAGAACTACCAATTGCAAAACCGCCACGCATCCGGAAAGCAAGCGTGGACGCTAGAAAGCGATGCACGTCGCGATAACAGGGAGGCTGCCATGTTGGAGACTGACGTCCTGGTCGTCGGTGCCGGACCCGTTGGGTTGACGACCTCGATCGCTCTCTCCCAGCACGGCGTCCGGCATGTCGTGGTCGAGCGCCATCCGAGCACCTCCGTTGCACCCAAGGCCCGCGGCATCAACGCGCGCACCATGGAAATGTACCGGCAGATGGGCGTCGAGGACGACATCCGCGCAGCCGGAATGCCTGCGCGATTTGGAGGCATGATCCTTTGGGCGGAAAGTCTTGCGGGCAAGGAAATCAATCGTCTGACGCCAGGGCGCGCAACACCGGCAGGGCGGGCGATGTCGCCGGTCGCCAATTGCGGTTGCTCCCAGGATCTTCTGGAACCGGTGCTTCGCCGTCACGCGGAAGCGTTGGCCCCTGATAGCGTCAGGTTCAACACCGAGCTCTGCGATCTCAAGCACGAAGGCGGCGGTGTAACCGGTCTTTTGAAAGATAATGCAAGCGGCGCAACGACGCCGTTCCGCGCGCGCTATGTCGTCGCCGCCGATGGAACGCGCAGTTTCGTCCGCGGGAAGCTCGGGATCGGCCGCACGGGCGAAAAGGACATCTATGATTCGGTGAACGTGCACTTTCGCGCGGACTTAAGTCCGTGGGTCGAGGAACGGCCGGCGGCCCTCTATCTCATCGAGCAGCCGGAGCTGCGGGCGACGTTTCTCACCGTGAACGGCACCGATCGCTGGGGCTTTCTGGTGCACAGCCTGAGCGCCTACGGCTTCACAAAGGAGAACCTCACGAAGGAACGATGCATCGCGCTCGTTCGCCAGGCCGTCGGCGCCGCCGATCTTCCCGTGGAAATCCTCGGCATCAACTTCTGGAATTGCTCGGCCATGGTCTCCGACAGGTTTCGCAGCGGCAACGTGTTTCTGGTCGGCGATGCCGCCCATGAGACCACGCCAAGCGGCGGCTTCGGCATGAATATCGGCGTGCAGGATGCCCAGAACCTGGCCTGGAAGATCGCCGCCGTGCTTCGCGGCGAGGCCGACGTCGCGCTGCTCGACACCTACGAGGCGGAACGCCGGCCGCACGCTCTGGAGGTCGTGCACGCGACGCTGCTCAACATGCAGAGCTTTGACCGCAGCAAGCGCCAGGCGGAGGCGCGGCTGCCGCGCAAGGAATTCCTCAACGAGCGCGGCCTCATCTTCGGCGCGCGCTATCAATCGCCGGCCGTCATACCCGACGGGTCGAAGCCGCCGGAGGTGGCCGATCCCGTCACCGAATACGCGCCGTCGGCGCATCCCGGCTGTCGCGCACCACACGTCTGGCTGGAGAACAAGGGCGAGCGGATCTCGACCATCGATCTCGTCGGACGTGGTTTCGTGCTGCTGGCAGCCCCTGGCGGCGCGTTCTGGCGATCCGCGGCCGGCCAGCACGGCCTGCCGCGCATCGACGTGCGCGTTGTCGGAGAAGACGTCATCGACACCGAGGATTCGTGGATGGCCAGCTACGGGGTGGGGGAAGGTGGCGCCGTCCTCGTCCGCCCGGACGGATATGTCGCCTGGCGCGTTGCGTCGAAGCCGGCCGATCCCGCGCGCGCGCTCACCGAGGCTTTCGGACAGATGTTCGGCCGCGCCGTCCTGAAGCAGGCCGTCTAGCCGTGCTCGAAAAGACAAAGCACTCCCTGATTCCGCCCGCCAGTCCGCAAGCCGTCGGTCTCGATGCCGCGAAACTCGAGCGCGCCTGCGAGATCGTCGCTTCCCACATCGCCGGCGGTTTCCATCCGGGTGCCCAACTCGCTGTGGCGCGGCACGGCAAGCTCGTGCTCTACCGCGGCTTTGGCGATGCGACGGTCGATCCCTCGCGCGCCGTCGATGAGCGAACACTTTTTCCGCTTTTCTCGAACACCAAGGTCATCACAGCAGCGGCGGTTTGGACGCTGGTGGAGGAAGGTAAGCTTCGCTTTTCCGACCGGATCGCGGAGCACGTCCCCGGATTCGAGGCGCACGAAAAGAAGGATGTGACGCTCGCGCATCTCCTCACACATCAGGCGGGATTTCCTGGCGCCGAAGTGCCGGCAGAGTGCTTCGGGGATCGCGAACGGCTGCGCCGCACGGTTTGCGAGTTCAAGCTCGAATGGCCGCCGGGATCTAACTCGATCTACCATCGCACTTCTGCCCATTGGGTCGTTGCCGTGCTGATCGAAGCGATCACCGGCAACGGCTATCGCGATGAAATCCGCAAGCGCGTGATCGAGCCGCTGGGGCTCAGCGGCGAGATGTTTCTGGGCCTGCCCGAGGCGGAGGATCATCGCGCAGCCGCGATGTACCCTCCCAAACAGGCGGAGCAATTCCCGCTCGACCCGATGCTGTCGTCTCGCTTCATGCGCGCCGGAATCCCGGGCGCAGGCGGTTACGCGACGGCGCGCGCGATGGCCGTCTTTTACCAGATGATGGCGCAGGGCGGGGTGTGGAACGCCATACGCATCGTCTCGCCGCGAATGATCGACTACGTCACTCGCGACTTCACCGGCGATCTCGCCGACGCCTACACCGGTTACCCCATGCATCGTGGCCTCGGCCCGTTCTCCCTCGGTCAATCCGGTCATCCGGGCCTCGGCACCATCGGGCACCCCCGCACGTTCGGACACAGCGGCGTCGGCACGTCCTACTGCTGGGCCGATCCGGCGAGCGGCGTGTCCTTTGCCTTCCTCAGCAACTGCCGCCGCGACAACGCGTGGCACAACAAGCGCATGGATATTTTGAGCACGCTCGTCCATGCGTCGATTCTGGAGTGAGCGCGCGAGGACCGTGACATATCCGGCCGCAATGGCCAGCCCGTTATGGAAGAAGGAAGCGCTATGCGTCGTGTGGCCTTGGTATCCGCATTTGTCGTCACGCTCATCGGGCTCACCATGGGGGCGCGGAATGCCGATGCGGCGTTTCCGGACCGCACCATCAAGATCATCGTGCCGTTCGCACCGGGCGGCCCGATCGACGCCATCGCGCGTCCACTCGCTTTGGCGATGCAGGAAATCATGGGCGCGACGGTGGTCGTCGAAAACCGGTCCGGCGCCGGCGGCATCATCGGCAGCGAATCCGTCGCCAGCGCCGCGCCCGACGGCTACACGCTGCTGATGACGACGGGATCGCACATCGGAAACAAGTTGTTCAATGCCGCACAGGTCCGCTACGACCCGCTGACGGGTTTTACGCCCGTAGCCGGGCTGATCGAATCCAGCGGCATTGTCCTTGTTGCGCGCAAGGACATTCCGGCCGACTCCATCGCCGCGCTCAGATCATTTGCGAAAACGCAGCCGAATGGCCTGACCTTCGGCCATGCCGGCATCGGCAACATTTCCTACGTCGCCGGCGAATTGCTCAAGCTACAGTCCGGCATGCCGCTGTCGGGCATTCCCTATCGCGGCACCGCCGCCGTGCTGAGCGACCTGATCACCGGACAGGTCGATCTGTGCTTTGTCGGCATTTCCGGTGCGCGCGGCTACATCGACAACAAGCAGATCAAGGTCCTCGCCTCGACCGGCGCGGAACGTGCGCCTGTGCTCAATGGCGTGCCGACGATGCGCGAGTCCGGTTTTCCGGATTTCGTGGTGCTCGGCTATATCGGCCTGTGGGCCCCTGGCAATACGCCCAAGGAAGTCGTGGCGAGCCTGTACGACGGCGTCCAGAAGGCGCTCGCGCGACAAAGCATGCGGGAATTGCTGTTGACATTCGGCCAGGCGACGCAGGCCACGCCCCCGGAAGAGTTCGCGCGCTTCCTGGAACGCGATTTCAGCACCCAGCAGCGCTGGGCGCGCGAGCTCGGCGTGATCAAGTAGGACTACTCGAACAAATTCCGCTGCGTGTTCAGCAGGTGATCGCGCATCGCCCGGCTGGCATCGTCGGCGGACCGCTTGCGCAGCATGTCGCAGATCGTGCGGTGATGGGCGATCGTCTTGCGCCGTTTCTCGGGTGTGATGGTCGCAAGGCGCAAGGCCTGCCAGTCGCCGGACGAGCGCGCTTCGTTGAACGCGGTGACGAGGCCGACGAGAACATCGTTCCGCGTCGCCTTGGCGATTGCAAGGTGAAACGCACCGTCCCACTTGATCCAGTCCTCGTCGTTCTTGACCTCGGCCGTGCGCCGCATGCAGGTCTCGATATGCAGCAGGTCGGCCTCGCTGGCCTTCACCGCCGCGATCGCGGTCATCGAAGGCTCTACGACGAGGCGCGTCTCGAGCACGGTGGCCGGACTCCCCCTGATGATGCGCTGGTCCACGCTGACCGGCCCGACCGTTCGGCGGCCGAGAAAGGTGCCGTTGCGCCGTCCGCGCCAGAGCTGCCCATCAAGCTCCATCCGGGTGAGGAGGTGCCGCAACGCACGGCGGCTGATGCCGAGTTCGGATGCCAATTCGCGCTCGGGAGGCAGCTTGTCGCCTTCGGCCAACTCGTTCTGGGCGATGAAGGCCAGCAGTTCGTTGGTCTCGGCGGCTGCTGATCGTGGTTCAGATTTGGTCACTTGGGCCAAGGTCCTTTAGCCGCCGAATATTACCGCAAACGCCGGGGATGTCGTCGATTTTTGCTACCAAAAACAACTAATTGCGGTCGTCATGCGACCGGGTGGCCGCAGGCTGCGGCTCCGCCTGCCGTCCCGTCATCTTTCTTTCATGGAAGGTGAATAGCCCAACATGTTAAGTAATTCTTAACCTCGACGCCCGGTCGGCGCGAGATGATGGGGGAGTTTGGATTATGGCGACGATTACCGACGGCAGTTTCTCGACAACCTTTTCCATCACCGCTGCCGATACCTACATTCTGCTCGCCGGGACCACACGCACCCAGACCGCCAACACTGCCGTGCAGGCGACCGTCGCCGCCGGCAGCACCACGATCGACATCCAGGGCACGCTCAACAACACCGCGTCCGGTCAGCGCGCGCTCCGCGCCAATCTTGGCGGCGGCGGTGAGATCCTGATCGGCGCCAATGGCCTCGTGCAGTCGCTGGACGGCGATGCCATTCAGGTGCAGTCGACCAATCCGACCGTCAACATCACCAACCTCGGCCAGATCATCTCGCAGTGGTCCGAGACCACCATTAGCGTTGGCGGCCCGGCGCCGGCGGGTGCCGCGTTCGCGATCAACCTCAATGCTCCGGTCGGCGCCGCCGGCGCGCCTTCGACCGATTTCACCAGCGGCGGCGTCATCACCAACGGCTCCGCCGTCAACAACACGGCGTTGATCCAGAGCAACAGCGGTGATGCGATCCGGATGGGTGCTCACCAGACCCTGGTCAACTGGGGCACCATCGACGGCAACGGCCCGATCAACGACGCCGCCACCAACAACGTCTTCAATCCGGACGTGAACCATCAGTCCACCACGCAGAAGTACGACGTGTCGCGCGGCGTGCGCATCAACGCCGCCACCGCGACCAACGACACCATCGAAAACCACGGCCGTATCGAAGGCGCCCAGCACGCCATCGACGTCGGCAACGTCAATGCCACCAACATCGTCGTCAAGAATTTCGCCGGCGCCACCATTATCGGCCACAACGGCTCCGGCGTTGGCGCCGATACCGTGGGCGTCGCAGCAACCACCGTCGTCGTCGAGAATTTTGGCACCATCCTTGGCGAATATGCGCCGGGATACGATCGCGCCGGCTACGTCACCGTCGATGGCGACGGTGACGGCGTCGACGTCGACGGCGGCGCCACCATCATCAACCATACGGGTGCGCTGATCGCCGGCTCCGGCGTGGGCGGCGTGCTCAACGGACAGGGCGCCGGCGGATTCGACAGCAACGGCCGCACCAACCGCAGCGAAGGCATCTCGATCGGCGGTGGAATCATCATCAACGACGGCACGATCAGCGGCGCCAGCTTCGGCATCATCGTCAACAACGATTCCAACCCGGACAACAGCCGCAGCGGCGTTCTGGCGACGACCGTCACCAACGGCGCGACCGGCAGCATTATCGGCCAGTCCGGCTTCGCCATCCGTTTCGAGAACAAGACCGGCACGGCCGCCGACAACGACGCGATCACGAATTTCGGCACCATCACCGGCAACGGCTCGATCCCCGACCCGAACGGCACCGTGCTGCGCCAGGACGGCAACGCCGATCCCGGCGTCAACGGCACGCTGGACGGGATGACCTATACGTCGGCCAACAACGCCGGCAATGCCCGCTTCATTTTGGGTGACGGTTCGGCGATCCAGACCGGCGAGGGCAACGACGTCCTTACCAACCACGGCAGCATCGTCGGCAACAGCGGCCGCGCCATCAACATGGAAGGCGGCACCGATACGCTCAACCTGCTCACCGGCCAGAGCATCACCGGCCGGATCGATGGCGGCGCCGGCACGGATACGGTCACGCTGCAGGGCAACGCCACGGGGCAGCTCGCCGACATCATCAATTTCGAAGCGCTTATCGTAATGGGCGGCGGCACCTGGACCATTGCCGATACCGAGAGCTACGCCAACGGCGTCACGGTCGCGGGGAGCGTTCTGCTGGTCGATGGTTCGCTCGGCAGCTCCGCGGTCACCGTGAACGGCGGCGGCGCGCTCGGAGGGCACGGCACGCTCGGAGGGCACGGCACGGTCGGCTCCGTCTATGTCGAGAACGGCGGCTGGTTGTCGGCCGGTACCGGCACCGCCGCGGCTACCTTCTCGACGGGCAATCTGACGATGGTCGGCGGCGCTCATTTCAAGGTCGAACTCGCTGGCGCAGGCGCGGGTCAGGCCGATCAGGTCCATGTCACCGGCACGGTCGATCTCACAGGGGCGTCACTCGACGCCTCGCTCATCAACGGCTTCATCCCCCAGGCCGGCACGGCCTTCAAGATCATCGACAATGACGGCGTCGACGCCGTCACCGGTACGTTCGCAGGCCGCGCCGAAGGCGCCATCTTCAACGTCGGCGGCCACGTGTTCCAGATCAGCTACCACGGCGGCGACGGCAACGACGTCGTGCTGACCGCCACTGGCCCGTTCGCTGTCGTCTACAACGATTTCAACGGCGACGGCAGGAGCGACATCGTGTGGCGCCAAGATTCCGGCGAGCCGCAGACCTGGCACATGAATGGCCCCATCATCCGCGACGCCGTCTCGTTCGGCCCGGTGACCACCAACTGGAATCTCGAAGGGACCGGCGACTTCAACGGCGACGACATAACGGACCTGGTCTGGCGCAACGATGCTGGCGCCACCCAGATCTGGAACATGGGCAACATCACCCTCGGCGTGATCCCGACGACTTGGGATCTCCTGAGCACCGGCGACTTCAATGGTGACGGCCAGGCGGACCTGCTCTGGCGCCACGACAACGGCGACGTGCAGATGTGGGAGATGAATAACGGGGCCATCGCCAACACCCATTCGCTCGGCGTGGTTCCGGACACCTGGGAGCTTGCCGGTACCGGTGACTTCAACGGCGACGGCAAGTCCGATCTTTTGTGGCGCAACGACTCCTTCGACGCTCAGATCTGGGACATGGACGGTGGCAACGTCCTGAGCGCCACTGCGCTCGGCACGATCCCGACCTCCTGGCAGGTCGCCGGCGTCGGCGATTTCAACGGCGACGACATGAGCGACATTCTGTGGCGTAACGACAACGGCTTCGCGCAGATATGGAACATGAATGACGCCACCATCCAGAGCACCCGTGAGCTCGGGCTGATCCCGACCGACTGGAAGGTCGGCGCCGTCGGCGACTACAACGGCGATCGCATGAGCGATATTGTCTGGCGCAACGACTCCGGTCTCACGCAGATGTGGGAGATGAACGACGGCGCGATTGCTCAGGCTACCTCGCTGGGCGTGGTGCCGCAAAGCTGGCACATCATCGCGTAGTATCCCTAGGATACCTCGCGAGCGCCGTCGCTGCGGGCGGTGGTTGTCGTCACCAGCTCTACGAAAAACGCCGTCGCGCCGGTGTAATCGGCGGCGCGATACACGAGGGTCAGAGGCGCATTCAGACGGATGCTTTTCCCGAGTGGACGATATGCCACCGTTTTCGCGTGCACGTGCTGCATCGAAGCTGGAACGACGGAAATCCCTGCACCCGCTGCCACCAGGTTGAGATTCGTCATCATGCGTTCGACTTCGGCCACCACGTTTGGATAGACGCCCCGTTCTGCACACAGCGCCAGCAGATTGGCATATAGCCCGGGCGCTCCGGAGCGTCGCACCAGGATCAGATTTTCGCCCTGGAAATCCCTCAGCGTGACGGCTGCGTGCTTGCCGGCGCGAGTCTTTTGCGCCAGGCGGTGGTCGAGCGGGGCCGCGACCAGCACCGGTTCTCTCAACAAGGTCCGGAACACCAGGCCGGGCGGCCGTGACACCGGCTCTCGCAGAAAACCGCAATGGAGGACGCCCGAGGCAATTTTCTCGGTGATCTCGGCTGCGTTGTTCTCGGAGAGGGAGAGCTCGATCTCGGGATGCCGGGCGCGGAACACCCGCAGCACGCGCGGCGTCAACAAATGGGCGGCCGCCGAGGTCGTGAAGGCAATCGCGAGACGGCCGCGCACGCCCTTGGCGACGCCGGCCATGCGCTGCTCCATGACGGCCACGTTGTCGAGGATGCGCCGGGCCTCTTCGAGGAAGAGCTCGCCGCTCTCGGTGAGCGCCATGCCCTTCGCATGACGGCGAAACAGCACCGTGTCGAGATGGTTTTCCAGCGCCTTGATCTGCTGACTGAGCGGCGGCTGCTGGATGTTGAGTAGCGCGGCGGCGCGCGTCAGGTGTCCGGCCTCGGCAACCGCCAGGAAGTAGCGCAAGTGTCGAAGCTCCATATGCATAAAATATCGTATATCGCATTTACATATATTTGACATCACAAGCCGCGCAGTCTTTCTTGGCCGCGACGGACTGGGAAATTCCCAAGAAAAACAATGATGTGGTGAGCGCTTAAGCCGCTTGTCAGCGCGTGGCGTTCAGGGAGGACTTAGATGGCTGACAGCTCGATCCAGCTCGATTCCGGCGGCTCAATTCTCTTCGTGGGCAACAGCTTCACGTTCGGCCGCGTCGATCCGGTCATGAGCTACAACACCGACAACGTAAGGGACCTGACGGCGCCGGTGCCCGGCACCACCTTCGAAAACACCACCGGCTCCAACCCGTACGAACCGCATCCCTGGGGCGGCGTTCCCGGCATCTTCGAGGCCTTCGCCCATCAGGCGGGCCTCGAGCTCGACGTCGCCATCTCGGCCCGCAACGCCGCAACGTTGCAGGGCCAATACCTCAATAGCAATCCTGCCGGTTGGGACTTGCGCGGCAACGTCGCGAGCCAGTCCTGGGATGTCGTCGTGCTACAGGACAACAGCACGCAGGCGCTGCCCTCGGGTTCCGGCTCCATCACCTTCGCGGCAGGTTCCTCGACGGCGACGCTGACCGTCCATCCGACGGCCGACGCGACGGTCGAAACCGACGAGACGGTCGGCATTCAGGTCACTGCCAACTCCGCCTATCGCACCAGCGCGGGCGTCATCACCGGCACCATTTTGAACGACGACCCGAGCGGCCCCGTCGTCGATCCCAATCTCCCGACGGTCACGCTCGTCGCCTCGCCCGGTGCGGTGCTGGAGGACGGAACGCAGAAGCTCGTCTACACTTTCACCCGCACGGGAGCGACGACCTCGGCACTGACGGTGAATTTCACTGCCTTCCGTGATGGGTCGACAGCGCCCTCGGTTGCCATCGGCACGGGCGACTTCGAGAACAACGTCAGTCAGTTTACGAGCAGCTTCCAGGCCGACACCGGCCAGGCAGCGACCGGCAGCATGAGTTTCACGAGCAACACCGGCACCGTCACCATTCCGGCCGGCGCCACGAGCGTGACCTTCACGCTCGATCCGAGGCCGGACGCCACGGTGGAGAACGATGAATCGATCCGCCTCACGCTCAGCTCGAACGCCGCCTACAATGTCGGCACGCAGGGCGCCGTCTACGTCACCATCCTGAATGACGACTTCGCGGCCGGCACCGATACCTCGCTGCCGAACATCTCGGTCAGCCTCGCTGCGTCAGCCGTCTACGAGGACGGCTCCGGCAATCTGGTCTACGAGTTCACACGGACGGGCTCGAACGCCGATCCTTTGACCGTCAATTTCAACGTATCGGGAACGGCAACGCTGCCGGGCGGCGACTTCACCGTAACAGGCGCAGACAGCTTCTCGACATCAGGGGCAGCCGATCCGAACCTCCAGTCCTTCAAGACCTACGCCGTGAAGCTTGCCGAGTACGCAACCACGGGCGCGGCCGACGGTGGCATTCCGGTCAACCCGAACGCCAACGCCGCAACCGACGTCTACCTGTACGAGACCTGGGCGCGGCCGAACATGGTCGCGGGTGCGCATGTCGCGAGCACCGACGACGCGACGGGGGCCGTCACGACGACGGCGACAACGGCGCCCGAGTACTACGCCTCGCTCGAGGACATGACAGCGGACCTGCGTGCCGCCTACGAGGGCCTTGCCGCGGCAAATCCGATCTTCGCGGGTGTGGCTCCGGTTGGCGCAGCTTTCCTGGCGGCCGTTCAAAACGGCACGGCGACCCGCGATCCCTATGCGCCCGACGCTGGCGCCGACGGCAAGGTCGACCTGTGGTGGGACGACAATTTGCATGCCAGCAAATACGGCTCCTATCTCAGCGCGCTCACCTTGTTCGGAACGCTCACGGGTCTCGATCCCCGCGCGCTCGGCGCCGCCGAGCACGCCGCGACCGATCTCGGCATCACGCCGGCAGAGGCCGCGGCGCTGCAAGCAGTCGCGGCAGCGACGCTCGGCTTCTCGCTCGACGCACATTGGACGGCCCCCGGACAGGTAACCGAATTGCAGGGCGGCACGGGGTTGCTCGCGACCGCCGGCTCGTTCGGCTTCTCGGATTCCGACGCCGCCGACGCGCACACCGTCACGGTCACGCCGCTAACGCCGGGCGCGATCGGCACATTCACTGCCACAGTGCACAGCGACACCACCGGTGACGGGACGGGAGGTGCGATCAACTGGCTTTACACCGTCGACAACGCTGACATTGCATTCCTCGCCCCCGGCGCTACTCGCGTCGAGCACTTTCGCGTCACGATTGCCGACGCCAACGGTGGGCTGGTCGAGCGCGATATCGCGGTCACCATCAACGGAATCTCCAACGAAACGCCGGTAGCTCAGGCCGGGACCGGAACGGGCAGCGAAGATACCGATATCATTGGCCAGCTGGTGGCAACGGACGCGGATGCCGGCAGCAACCTGACCTATGCCCTGGTGGCGGACGCGGCCCACGGCACTGTCGTGGTCAATCCGGACGGCAGCTACACCTATACGCCGGATGCCAACTACAACGGCGGCGACAGCTTCACTTTCAAGGCCAATGACGGCACGGACGACAGCAACACGGCGACCGTGACGCTGACCGTGAATGCCGTCAACGATGCGCCGGTGAACACGGTGCCCGCGGGGCCGTTGACGACGCCCGGCAACGCCAACTTCGTGATCTCGGGATTGTCCGTCAGCGACGTCGATGCGACGTCGCTGACGACGATCCTGCATGTCGATCATGGCACGCTGACGGTTGCCGCCGGCTACGCCGCTGTTTCCGGCAGCGGCACCGGCACGGTGACTCTCACCGGCACGATGGCCGAGATCAATGCCACGCTCGCGAATGCGACCCACGTCACCTATCACGGCGCGGTCGGTTACGCCGGACCCGACACCCTGACGGTCACGACCGATGACGGCGGCACCGGTACCGGTGGTCCACTGAGCGATGTCGATACTGTTTCGATCACGGTCAGGCCGCGCGCGTCGCATGACTTCAACGGCGACGGCATGAGCGACATCGTCTGGCGTCACGATTCCGGCCTCGCGCAGATCTGGGACATGGACGGCCCCACCATTCTGCAGGCCAACACGCTCGGCGGGTTGAATCCCACCTGGAACTTCGCCGGCACTGGCGACTTCCGCAGTGACGGCAAGGCGGACTTGATCTGGCGCAACGATCCCAGCGGAACCCAGATATGGAACATGGACAACGGCACCATCACCAATGCTAGCGCGCTCGGCGCGATTCCGACTGCCTGGCATATCCTGGACACCGGTGACTTCAACGGTGACGGCACGACGGATCTGCTATGGCGTCACGACAATGGCACCGTCCAGACGTGGAGCATGAGCAACAGTCACTTTGTGGGAGCTGATACGCTCGGGGTGATCCCGGCCGCCTGGCAACTCGCCGGCACCGGAGACTTCAATGGCGACGGCAAGACGGACCTGTTGTGGCGTCATGATTCCGGCTTCGCGCAGATCTGGGACATGGATGGCGGCAATATCCTCAACAGCCATGATCTCGGCTCGATCCCGACCACCTGGCAGGTCGCCGGCATCGGCGATTTCAACGGCGACAACACGAGCGATATCCTGTGGCGCCACGACTCCGGCGTCGCGCAGATTTGGGATATCAATAACGGCAATGTCCAGAGCACCCCCTGGCTCGGCCTGATCCCGAACGACTGGAAGATCGCCGGCATCGGCGACTACAACGGCGACCACACGAGCGATATCGTCTTGCGCCACGACTCCGGCCTCGCGCAGATGTGGGAGATGAATAATGACGCCATCGCCCAGGCCACCTCGCTGGGCGTGATACCGAACAATTGGCACATCATCGCCTGATTTAACCCCCGCAGCCTGACTTTCATCTGCTTTGACCGGAGACCTGCTTGAAATTGCCGGCCGCGCCCGTCCAACAGGCGAGGCCGACCGGCGGCAGCGAGCTACCGATCGGCGAGTCAAATTCGTGCGGCAGCCGTTTGCACCCGGCGGGAATCGACCTATCAAGTCAGCTCCCGCTACGGAGCTGAGCGATCCCTGATGCGCATCGTCTATCTCGCCCTCGGCTGGGTGTTTGTCGCCCTCGGCGTGATCGGCCTCATCATGCCGATGATGCCGGGCGCGGTTTTCCTGATCGTGGCGGCCTGGTGCTTTGCGCGCTCCTCGCCGCGCTTCGAAGCCTGGCTGCTCAATCACCCGACATTGGGCGAGCCGTTGCGGAATTGGCGCGCAGCCGGTGCAATTCCGCGCTCGGCCAAGATATTCGCCTGTGCCGGCATGGCGATGGGGTTCACGGTGTTCTGCTACAGCGTCGAGCCGTCGCTGCCGTTTGCCTTGGCCGTCGCGGCGGGATTTCTGGCCTGCGCTGCTTACGTCGTGTCGCGTCCGGGGGAAGCGGGTCAGGACACGTCGATCTAGCCGAGGGTCTGCCTCCACGTTGAAGGCCTTGCGAAGCGTCGCATCTCGAACGATGCTCACGAGCCCCCCCCGCCAGCCTCATCAGGAAATTCGCCATGCCCGTCGACGTCAAAGCCGCCACCGACCGCCTCATGCGCTTCCTCGCCGTCGAGGGCGTGACTGGAAAGGAGGCGGCGATCGGGCGCGACATCAGCGCGGCGCTGCGGGAAGTGGGCGTGCCTGATGAGGCGATCCGGCTCGATGATGCCAATACGCGCATTCCGGTACCGACCGAGACCGGCAACCTCATCGTCGATCTGCCGGGCCGCGGCGCGATGCACAACCAGCCGCGGATCATGTTCATGACCCACATGGACACGGTGCCGCTGTGCGCCGGCGCCAAGCCAAAGCTTTCCGGGCGGAAGATCGTCAATGAGGCCAAGACCGCGCTCGGCGGCGACAACCGCTGCGGCTGCGGCGTGCTGGTCACGCTGGCGGCCGAGCTTGAAAAGCAAAATCTCGACCATCCGCCGATCACGCTTTTGTTCTGCGTGCGCGAGGAGAGCGGGCTGTATGGCGCGCGGCATGTGAAGATGGCCGAGCTCGGCTCGCCCGTGATGGCCTTCAACTATGACGGCGGCTCAGCTTCCAACGTCACGATCGGTGCCGTCGGCGCGGACCGCTGGCAGGTCGAGATTTTTGGCCGCGCCTCGCATGCCGGCGTGGCGCCCGAGCGGGGCATCTCCTCGACCATGATCCTGGCGCTCGCACTCGCGGAGGTGAAGGCCGGCGGTTGGTTCGGCAAGGTCGTGAAGGGCAAGGGCAAGAACGCGAAGCAAGGCACCAGCAATGTCGGCCCCGTCACCGGCGGCGAGGGCCGTCCCGCCGGCGATGCCACCAATGTCGTCACCGATTACGTGCATGTGCGCGGCGAAAGCCGCAGCCATGACGGCAAATTCTTCAAGGAGATCACCAAGGCCTACAAGGCCGCGTTCGAGAAGGCGGCGAAAACCGTCAAGAATGCTGACGGCAAATCGGGCCGCGTCAAGTTCAAGGCCGAGACCGACTATTATCCGTTCCGCATGAAGGAGAATCTGCCGGTGGTCAAGCGCGCGATGGCGGCCGTCTCCGAGATCGGCGCCACGCCAAATATCCGCGCCGCCAATGGCGGGCTCGATGCGAACTGGATGGTCCGCCATGGCGTGCCGACCGTGACCTTCGGCGCGGGACAGAACGAGCCGCACACGATCGACGAGTGGATCAATCTCGACGAATATGACCGGGCATGCGCACTCGCCGTGCAACTCGCGACGATGCGTTGAGCATCACCGGACCGTCGAGCCTGCTGCAACAGGATCCATTCGGCTGGACGAGCGACGCCGCGACGGCCGGTGACTTCCTGCCGAAGGGTGGGGAGCGGGGGCGTTCACGCGACCTGGCGTTTCAAATTGCAGCCAGACAGG
This sequence comes from Bradyrhizobium lablabi, assembly GCF_018129385.1. Classification (GTDB taxonomy): domain Bacteria; phylum Pseudomonadota; class Alphaproteobacteria; order Rhizobiales; family Xanthobacteraceae; genus Bradyrhizobium; species Bradyrhizobium lablabi_C. The sequence goes on along the minus strand of NZ_JAFCLN010000012.1, from coordinate 101,364 downwards.
AAGCGCTCGCGCAATCTGCATGTCGCCATCGAGCTTCAGCGCCGTGCCGGCCACGTCGCGCCATCTGGCGTGGCCGAGATAGACTTCGACGCAATCGCCGATATTGCCGCGCAGCGTAAGATCGACGGCGAATCCCGGATCCTTCATGCAGACGTCGCAGCCGGACCGGCCGAGGATCAGCCACATGATGCGAAACTTCGTGCGGCTCGCCGGCACGCCCGAGAATTCGAAACGCAGCACGATGCGGCGATCCGGCAGCGCGCCCGGATCGATCCGCTTGCGTAATCCCCAGATGAGCAGGGCCGGATCGAGATCGGCGCGCGTGATGCGGTCGTGGGTGTAAGTCACTCCCCACTGGCCGAGCGCGTTCATGACCGGGCGCAGACCTTCGCCCATCGGCGTGAGCCAGTATTCGTGACCGGCTGCGCCGGCACGCGGCCGGCGTTCAATCACACCATGGTCCTCGAGCTCGCGCAGCCGCGCGACCAGCACCGCACGGGAAATCAGCGGCAGGCCGCGATGGATGTCGTTGAAGGTGTGCCCGCCCGTCATCACCTCGCGCACGATGAGCGGTGTCCAACGGGTGGCAAAGATCTCCGCCGCCTTCGCGACCGGGCAGAACTGGCCATAGCTTGCTGACATGCGTGCGATCTAGTGAGCGCGGCCAAAATTGCCAGTCTGAAAAACAGACTTGGCCGTATCAGGTGCTCCCCCACATGTCGGCGGCGCAGCGATGGAGCATCGTTGCCTTCACTTTCAGCTCGCCTCCAGTCATGGCGATGAGATCGCAAGGAGTATTTTGCAATGACCGATTACGTCCTGATCCATGGCGCGTGGCACGGTAGCTGGTGCTGGGACCGCGTCCGTCGCCTGCTGGCGGCGGATTCGCACCGGGTGTTCACGCCGACCCTGACCGGGGTCGGCGAGCGCAGCCATCTCCTGAGCCGCGACGTCGGCCTCGACACCCATGTCGCCGACGTGACCAATCTCATGATGTGGGAGGACCTGCGCGACATCGTCCTGGTCGGACACTCCTACGGCGGTGTCGTCGTTCGCCACGTCGCTGACCGGATGCCGGACCGCATCCGCTCGCTCATTTATCTCGACGCCTTCGTTCCCGAAAACGGCAAGGCCCTCATTGACTACCTGCCCGACGGCGGCAAGGGCCTGCGCGAACTGGCCGCAGCCCACGGCGAGGGCTGGAAGATTCCGCCGATCCCGGCATCGGTCTTCGCCGTCAACCAGGTGGATGCCGCCTGGGTTGACCTTCAGTGCACGATGCACCCGTTGTCCACCTGTGAGACACCGGCACGGATCAGCGGCGCCTGTGACGAAATTTCGTCCATTGGATACATTCTGGCGCGGGGCTACGAGGGGTCTTTCGGTCAGTTCTACGCCACGGCGGCGGAGCGCGGCTGGTGGCAGGCGGAGCTTGCATGCGGGCATGACGTGATGCTCGACATGCCCAGGGAACTCACGGCCTTGCTGCTGGAGCGGGCATAGCAAGCCGGCGGTTGCCATCGCCGGGGGGACAGCGATTCAGTTCCCCTCGCACGCGAAAGGCCAAGCCTCGACACAAAATCAGTCCGACTGAGACACAATGTCGGCGAGTAGCATTGCAACGCTACCCCTGCGTTTAGCTGGTTTCAAAAACAACCGGTTCCAGAAAAAGAAACATGCCCGGGGGAACGTGCAATGCGGGTCGTCGCCGATCTCGATCGGGGTGCGGAGCTATGGCTCCAGCCTCAAGTCCTTCACGCCCAGATCACTCACGCCATCAACTGGCTTCGCACGGCGAGACGCCACGCCGCGGCGCTGGCGCTTGCCGCGATGGCGGGGCCGCTCGCCGCGGAACGGGCGTTCGCGGCAGGCCCGGCCGACGATGAAATCCGGATCGGCAACACCATGCCCTACAGCGGCCCGGCCGCCGCCTATGGCATCATCGGCAAGGTCATCTCGGGCTATTTCGACAAGGTCAACGGCGAGGGCGGCATCAACGGCCGCAGGATCAGGTTCATCTCGTATGATGACGGGTACAATCCGGCGAAGACGCTAGAGCTGACCAAAAAGCTCGTCGAGGAGGACAAGGTCCTTTTGACCTTCGCGGGTCTTGGCACCGACACGATGGCGGCGGTGCAGCCCTATCTGAACGCGAGCAAGGTGCCGCAGCTCTTCATCGCGTCCGGCGCGACCATGTGGGACAAGCCGCGCGAGTTCCCGTGGACCACGGGCTTTCAGCCGAGCTACCAGACCGAAAGCCACATCTACGCGGAATATCTGCTGGAGAACCATCCGCGCGGCAAGATCGCGATCCTTTACCAGGACGACGCCTTCGGCAGGGACTCGGTCAAGGGCCTGAAGGACGGGCTGGGCGGCAAGATCCCGGTGGTGGCGGAAGTGCCCTACAAGGTCTCCGACACGTCGATCGATGCGCAGATCGCCAAGCTCAGGGCGTCCGGCGCCGACATCTTCTTCGACGTCGTCACGCCGAAATTTGCCGCGATGGCGATCAAACGCACGGCCGAAATCGGCTGGAAGCCGGTTCACATCATCTCCTCGGTGTCGAGGTCGCTGTCGGCGGTGCTGCCGCCGGCGGGCCTGCCGATGGCGGAAGGCGTGCTGTCGACGGGCTACACGATGGAGGCCGACGATCCGGCGGTGGCCAGCGATCCCGGTTATCGCGAATTCAGCGCGTTCCTCGAGCGCTACGCGCCGGGCGCAAACAAAGCCAATGCGCTGACCATCTACGGTTACATCACGGCGCAGACCATGGTCGAGGTGTTGAAGCGAAGCGGTGACGACCTGTCGCGCGAAAACGTGATGCGGCAGGCGGCCTCGCTGAAAGGCCTACAGGTCCCGATGCTGCTGCCCGGCATCAGCATCAACACCAGCCCGAGCGATCATGCGCCGCTCGAGCAGATGCAGGTGACGCGTTTTGCCGGCGGACGGTGGGAGCCGGTCGGACCGGTGCGCAGCGGCGTCGATGCCGGCAGCGTCAGCGAATCCTTCAAGACGATCTTCCGCTACGGCACCGCCAAGCGCGATCTCGCCAACCAGGCCAACGCCAATACCGTGAGCATCGTGACCGGCTCGTTCGGCAGCACCTATGCGCAGATGGGCGCCGATCTTGCCTCCGTGCTCGACAGCGGCACCAGCCTGCGCGTGCTGCCGGTGATGGGCCGCGGGTCGGTGCAGGCGGTGGCCGACATCCTGCTGCTGCGCGGGATCGATGCTGGCATCGTGCGCAAGGACACGCTGGCCTTTCTCGAGCGCAAGGACTTTGCCAACGACATCCGCAACCAGTTCGTCTATATGGCAAAACTGTTCAACGAGGAAATGCACGTGCTGGCCCCGCGCTCGATCGCCAGCATGAAGGACCTCGACGGCAAGACCGTGGTGGTCGATCTGCCTGATAGCTCCACCTTCGTGACCGCGATCAACGTGTTCGAACGCCTCTCGATCCGGCCGCATCTGCTCTATGTCGAGCCGCGCCTTGCGCTGGACATGCTGCGCAAGGGCGAGGTCGACGCGATCGTGACGATCGAAGGCAAGCCGCTGACATGGCTGAGCCAACTCACCGACCGCAACCTGCATCTGGTGCCGGTCGACTACGCCAAATCCCTGCATGAGGAATATCTGCCGTCCAAGATCTCCGCGGCTGATTATCCGAACCTCGTGCCGGAGGGCGGCTATGTCGATACGATCGCGGCCGAGGCGGTGCTGGCGTCCTATAACTGGGCGCCCAACACCGACCGCCATCGCCGCCTGTCGCTGCTGGTCGATCAGCTCTTCACCGGCATTTCGCAATTGCAGCGGCCGCCATTCCATCCGAAGTGGAAAGAGTTCACGCCGCGCGCGCCGGTGGCCGGATGGACCCGCTTCAAGGCGGCGCAGGATTGGCTCGACCGCAACATGCCGCCATCGGCGGCGGTGTCGGCCGCATCGGGCGCCGTACCTCAGGCCGATCCGGCGCGGAATAACGAGGCGCTCTATCGCGAATTCCTGGAGTGGCGCGCCAAACGCGCCAAGGCCAGCCGTTAGAGCATGATCCGGAAAAGTGGACACCGGTTTTCCGAAAAGATCATGCTCAAACAAAAAGATAGAGCGGGATGACGATTCGAAGAAAAGTCATCCTGCTCTAGGTGATCGCCGGGCAGCAAGCCGTGTATGGCTTCATGCCGCAGGTGCAGTGCTCGCCTCGCAAAAATAGTATATTCGCTTCCTCCGGAACGGCGCGGAAAGTTCCCGCGCCGAAAAACCCAAGAATCCTCCGGAGGAATGCTTCATGTCGGCTCTGCCACTTTCGGGCATCAAAATCCTTGACCTGACGCGGGTGCTCGCAGGGCCCTTGTCGGCGCAGATGCTGGCCGATCTCGGCGCCGAGGTGATCAAGATCGAGCGCCCCGGCGGCGGCGACGATGCGCGCGCCTTCGGCCCGCCCTACCTCAAGGACCCCGAAGGCAAGGCGAACAACAACAACTCGTTCTATCTCTGCGCCAACCGCAACAAGAAATCCGTCACCGTCAACATCGCCTCCGAAGAGGGCCAGGACATCGTCCGCGAGCTGGCGAAAACCTGCGACGTGATGATGGAGAATTATAAAGTCGGCGACCTCAAGCGCTATCGCCTCGACTATGAATCGATCAAGGCGATCAACCCTTCCATCATCTATTGCTCCGTCACCGGCTTCGGCCAGACCGGACCCTACGCGCCGCGCGCCGGCTATGATGCGATCCTACAGGCGATGGGCGGCCTGATGAGCGTCACCGGCCATCTCGACGGCGAGCCCGGTGCAGGGCCGATGAAGGTCGGCCCCTCCATCGTCGATTACATGACCGGCATGAATTCCTCGATCGGCATTTTGGCCGCGCTCTATCACCGCAAGAACACCGGGGAAGGGCAGCATGTCGACGTCTGCCTGCTCGATACCGTAATCGCCTCGCTGTCGCATTGGCTCCAGATCTACCTCGTCAACGGCGTCACCCCGCCGCGCCGCGGCACCTGGGGCAATGGCGGCATGCCCGCGGGCGTGTTCCGCTGTACCGACGGCGAGTTGATGCTGGTGGTCGGCAATGACGGCCAGTTCGCGCGCACCTGCGCCGTGCTCGGCCAGCCCGAGCTCGCCAGCGACCCGCGCTTCCTCAAGAACAACGACCGCGTCGTGCATGGCAAGGAGATCATGGCGATCTTTGCCGGCCTGTTCCTGAAGAAGCCGATGGCCTACTGGCTGGACGAGCTGGAAAAGGCCGGCGTGCCCTCCGGGCCGATCAACAGTTTTGAACAGATATTCAACGATCCGCACGTGCAGTCGCGCGGCATGCGGGTGAAGACGAGCCATCCGTTCGAGCCCGAGCTGTCGCTGATCCGCAACGCCATCACCTTCTCCGGCACGCCCGTGAAGGAATACCGCGCGCCGCCGCTGCTCGGCGCCGACACCAGGGAAGTGCTGGCGGGCATCGGCTATGACGAGGCGAAGCTGGCGGCGCTGAAGGAGCGGAAGATCGTCTGAACGGGACCAGCGGCGTTGAGGGAGTTCGGTCGCGATATCTGGATTGCGGATGGCTCCGGCGTCGCAGTGGCCGGATTTCACTATCCGACCCGGATGGCCGTCATGAGGTTGCCGGACGGGGGGCTCTTCGTCTGGTCGCCGATCCAGCTCACCGATCGCCTGCGCTCGGAAGTGGATGCCATCGGTCGCGTGCGGCACATCGTTGCGCCCAATTCGCTCCATCACCTGTTTCTCGGCGAATGGCAGCGCGCCTATCCTGCCGCCAGGCTCCATGCGCCGCCGGGGCTGCGAAAGAAGCGCAGCGACATCGCCTTCGACGCTGACCTGACAGATGCGCCGAACCCGGACTGGGCCGGAGACATCGATCATGTCCTGATGCACGGCAACCTGATCACGACCGAAGCGGTGTTCTTTCACGCAAGGAGCGGGACCATCCTCTTCACCGACCTGTTGCAGCAGATCCCGCCTGACACGCTGTCAGGCTGGCGGGCGGCTGTCGCGAGGCTGGACCTCATGGTCGGCCCGGAGCCATCGGTGCCGCGCAAATTTCGCGTCGCGTTCGTCAATCGCCGCGCGGCACGAAAATCCCTACGGCGCGTTCTCGCCTGGCCCGCCGAAAGGGTAGTGATGGCCCACGGAACACCGGTCGAAGGGGATGCCACGGCGTTCCTGCGCCGCGCGTTCGCATGGCTAACCTAAAGATCCTGCCGCGTCAGCCGCCCGTGCAGCGCCGCCGGCCGCGCCGGCGGTTTGCTCTTTGCCTCGCCGCCCGTCAGCGCCATCACCGACACCGAGACGACGCGCTCGATGATCGCCTGCACATCGCCGAGGTCGCATTTGCCTTCCGACAATTTTGTCAGCCGTTCCTTTTCGCGGATGGTGTGGTGGCTCATCGCCAGCGCGAAGTGCAGGCCCCAATAGAGTTCGGCTTCGTCATAGCCCGGCAGGGCGCGGCGCATCGCGGCGGCGAATTTTCGCAGGTGGTCGATCTCGCGATTGCGGATGCGGCGGATCGGCGGCACCGTTTCAATGGAGGCGCGGATCATGAAGCGCGCCGCCGCCGAGCTCTCGCGGTCGCGGCCGAGGCAGCCGCGCAGGGGCGGGCCCACCAGCGCGCGGAAGATCGCATCGATGCTGGCTCTGCCGCCGCCGGCTTCTTCCGCGGCCCGCAGTTCGGCGAGGCGCTCGCGGTTTCCGGCGATGCTGCGCGTGACGAACAGTTCGGCGATCAATTCGTCCTTCGAGCCGAAGTGGTAGTTCACTGCTGCAAGGTTGACATTCGCCTCCGCGACGATGTCGCGTAGCGTCACATCGCCGAAGCCGCGGTCGGCATAGAGCCGTTCGGCGGCGGCGAGAATTGCAGATCGGGTCTGATCGCTGGCCATGAGTTACCCCCGCTCCGGGAGTTGCTTTTCAAACATATGTATGAAACTATCGTTTGAAGGGTCGGAAATGTCAATCCGTCGCGGCGTCTAAACGCAAGATGACCTTGCGATGATGCGGCCGCGGGCGGACAGTGCCGGCCGCCGCATTCAAAAAGCACCAGGCGAGGAGCGTCCGATGGATTTCACGATGACCGACCGGCAGAAGGACTGGCTGAACCGCGTTCAGTCGTTCATGACCAAACATGTCCGGCCCGCTGTGCCCATCTACAAGCAGCAGGACGCCGAAGGCCCGCGCTGGAAGGTCATCCCGGTCCTCGAGGATCTCAAGAAGAAGGCGAAGGCCGAAGGCCTCTGGAACATGTTCATGCCGCCGAATTCGCATGAAGATGACGAATTCCGCGGCGCGGGATTGACCAACCTCGAATACGCGCCGCTCGCCGAGGAAATGGGCCGCATCAACTTTGCTTCCGAAGTGTTCAACTGCTCGGCGCCCGACACCGGCAACATGGAAGTGTTCATGCGCTATGCGACGAAAGAGCAGAAGCGCAAATGGCTGCGTCCGCTGATGGACGGCGAGATCCGTTCCGCCTTCCTGATGACGGAGCCGGCGGTCGCTTCCTCCGATGCCACCAACATCGAGACCCGCATCGAGAAGGACGGCGACCATTACGTCATCAACGGCCGCAAATGGTGGTCGTCCGGCGTCGGCGATCCCCGCTGCAAGATCGCGATCCTGATGGGCAAGACCGATCCTTCCGCCGCGCGCCACCAGCAGCAGTCGCAAATTCTCGTTCCGCTCGACACGCCCGGCATCACGGTCGAAAAGATGCTCCCCGTGTTCGGCTTCGACGATGCGCCGCACGGCCACGCGCAAGTGCTGCTCGAGAACGTCCGCGTTCCCAAGGAAAACATCCTGCTCGGCGAGGGCAGGGGCTTTGAGATCGCGCAGGGCCGCCTCGGCCCCGGCCGCATCCATCACTGCATGCGCACCATTGGTGTTGCCGAGGAAGCGCTGGAGAAGATGGTCAAGCGGCTGATGTCGCGCACCGCCTTTGGCAAGAAGATCATCGAATATTCGGTCTGGGAACAGCGTATCGCCGAGGCCCGCACCGATATCGAAATGAACCGCCTGCTCTGCCTCAAGGCCGCCGATATGATGGACAAGGTCGGCAACAAGACCGCGCAGCTTGAAATCGCCATGATCAAGGTGGCGGGGCCGAACATGGCGCTGAAGATCATCGACCAGGCGATCCAGGCCTTTGGCGGCGGCGGCGTCTCCGACGATGCCGGGCTCGCCAAGGCCTATGCCGGTATCCGCACGCTGCGGCTGGCGGACGGCCCGGACGAGGTGCATAACCGCGCCATTGCCAGACTTGAACTTCGGAAGTATCAAAACGCTCCGCAGCACTAAAGGGAACGCCACGTCACGCGGCGCTCCCTAAAAACCTAGAAGAAACTTTCAGGGAGCGTCAGCGTGAACGACGGCGTCAGGAAAGACGAGGAATTTTCCGGCACACGAGAAGTCGAGGAACGCCACCGCGTCAACGAGGCCAACCTCGCCAAATGGATGTCGGAAAATGTCGAGGGCTATGAAGGCCCGCTGACCGTCCTGCAATTCAAGGGCGGCCAGTCCAATCCGACCTACCGGCTCAACACGCCAAAGCGCTCCTATGTGATGCGCCGCCGCCCGTTCGGCAAATTGCTGCCGTCGGCGCATGCGGTCGATCGCGAGTTCCGCGTCATCTCCGCGCTCGGCAAGCAGGATTTTCCGGTCGCACGCGCCTATGCGCTCTGCATGGACGATGCCGTGATCGGCTCGGCCTTCTACATCATGTCGATGGAAGAGGGCCGGGTGTTCTGGGATCCGACGCTGCCGAGCCAGCAGCCGGATGCGCGGCGAAAAATCTTCGCCAGCAAGATCGAGACGCTGGCGAAGCTTCACATGTTCAATCCTGAACAGATCGGCCTCGGCGACTTCGGCAAGCCCGGCAATTACTTTGCACGCCAGATCGACCGCTGGACCAAGCAGTACCGCGCCTCCGAGACCCAGCACATCCCGGAATTCGACAAGCTCGCCGAATGGCTGCCGAAGACGGTGCCGGCGCAGGAACGCATCTCGATCGTTCACGGCGACTACCGGCTCGACAACATGATCTTCCATCCGACCGAGCCGCGCGTGCTCGCGGTGCTGGATTGGGAACTGTCGACGCTCGGCGATCCCATGGCCGACTTCACCTATCTGCTGATGCAGTGGACCATGCCCGGTCTCGCCAATACCGACCTCAAGGCATTGAACATCCCGAGCCAGGAAGAGGCGGCAAAAATCTACTGCGACTTCACCGGCATGGCCGTGCCCGACCTCAACTGGTACTTCTCCTACAACCTGTTCCGCCTTGCCGGCATCACGCAGGGCATCGCCGGCCGCATCCGCGACGGCACCGCCGCCAACGCCAAGGCCATCGAGTCGGCCAAACGCACCGTGCCGCTGTCGCAGGCTTCATGGGAATACGCGCAAAAGGCCGGCGCGGTGTGATGCGGGCAACGCTGTTTCTGCAACAATAACTCGTCGTCCCCCGCGAAGGCGGGGGACCCAGTACGCCGCGGCTTCTCGGCTCTATCATCGGCGTCTCTGGAATACTGGATCGCCCGCTTTCGCGGGCGATGACATGCGGTGGGTGTGCAGCGATTTGCCCACACGACGATCGCCGGAAATTTCACTTGCCCCTTTCCCCCAACATTCGCGGCAGCCTGCTGATGGCCGCAGCCATGGCGGCCTTCACGCTGAACGACACCATCACCAAGTCGGTGTCGTCGGAGCTCAACATCGGCGAGATCATCGTGGTGCGCGGCCTGTTCGCGATGGTGCTGATCGCGGCGTTCGCCGCCTGGCGCGGCGCGCTGCGTCCCCTAAATACGCTGTTCATCAGGCCGGTCGGCATACGCGTCATCGGCGAGATCGGCGGCACGCTGACTTTCCTGTCCGCGATCGCGCACATGCCGCTGGCGAACGCCGCGGCAATCTTCCAGGCGCTGCCGCTGGTCATCACGCTCGGCGCCGCGCTGATATTCGGCGAGCCCGTCGGCTGGCGGCGCTGGCTGGCGATCGCACTCGGCTTCATCGGCGTGCTCGTCATTGTCCGGCCGGGCACCGCGGGGTTCAACGAGTTCTCGCTGCTGGCGCTCGCGTCGGTCGCCTTTTGCACCGTGCGCGATCTTGCGACGCGCAAAATCCCTGCGGAAATCCCCTCGCTGTTCATCGCGCTCCTGACCACCTTCACGGTCAGCGCCGGCGGGGCCGCCATCATGTATCCGCTCGGCGGGTGGACGCCGCCGTCCGGCCGCGCGGTTGGACTGCTCGCGGTCGCCGCCGTCCTGCTGCTGATCGGCTATCAATGCATCATCTCGGCGCTGCGCACCGGCGACATCTCCGCCGTCGCCCCGTTCCGCTACACCGCGCTGATCTGGGCGATGCTGCTCGGCTATCTCGCCTTCGGCGACCGGCCGGATGCCTTCATGCTGCTGGGCGCAGGCATCATCGTGCTGTCCGGCCTCTACGCTTTTTACCGCGAGCGCGTTCGCCACCGCGAGCTCGCCGCCAGCGCCTCCGGCCCGCCGCCGGAAGGCGTGTAGCGAAGGGATCGCTACATCAGGATCAAATTGTTTTGTCCTGCCCATAGCCGCTTCGCCGCGCCGTTCGGCCGATCAATGCCTACTTCCAGCGTGACGTTGCTGTGAAGGGAGTGCGTGATGGCGAAGTTCGATCAACGGGAAGGAACGCGCCATAGCCAACTGCTGCTCAGCCGGAGAGCGCTGCTTCGCGGCGCGCAGGCCGGCGCATTCTCACTTGCAGCAGCCCGGACCTTACCGCGCGCGCACGCGCAGGCAATGCAAGATGAGAGCGCGGACTACAAGATCAGGATCGCGCCGGCCTCCATCGAAATAGCGCCCGGGAAGGTGATCAGGACCACCGCTTACAACGGTACCGTCCCGGGCCCGGTACTGCGGATCAAGGAGGGCCGGCCTGTCCGGATCGATGTCACGAATGATTCAGGTTATCCCAACCTGATCCACTCTCATGGCCTGATGATTCCCTCGCTACAGGATGGCGCAACGGAAGAGGGCTCTCCGATCATCGGGGTCGGGGAGTCCTTGACCTATTCGTACGTCGCGAAACCTTCCGGCACCCGGTGGTATCACAGCCATGCGATGGCAATGACCGATCTGGCCAGGAGCACCTATTCGGGCGAGTTCGGCTTTCTCATCGTGGAGCCCGCCGCTGGCGACGCGGGAAGCTACGATCGGGAGGTGCTGCTCGCAGCGCACCACTGGGAAGGCCATTGGGTCAGCCTCCAGGACATCAAGAAGGGGCCGCCTCCGGATAACGGTCTCGAAGTCATGTACCACGCCGCTACGCTGGGCGATCGTATGCTCGGTCATGGCGATCCGATCAAAGTGCGCGCGGGTGAACGCGTGCTTTTCCGAGTGCTCAACGCGAGCGGCAACATGGGCATTTCACTTGCCCTGCCGGGGCATCGCTTCAAGGTATTGGCCCTCGACGGCAATCCGGTTCCGACAACCGCGACCGTCGATGTGCTCAAACTGGATGTGGCGGAGCGCGCCGACGTGATCGTGGAAATGAACAATCCGGGTATATGGGTTTTCGGCTCGACCGACGACGAAGATCGCAACATGGGAATGGGCGTCGTCGTTGAATACGCCAATCAAACCGGCCGGCCCGCTTGGCGAGCGTCCGCCGCTTCCAAATGGGACTACACCGTCTTCGGACGTTCCGGTGCGGCTGCCGCGGCGCCTGACGAAACGGTCAGTCTCAAATTCGAGAAGGTGCCGGGAGGACGGGGCGGCTATAACCGCTGGACGATCAATGGGAAGTCCTGGCCGGACACGAATCCTCTGTTCACTGTCAGGCAGGGCAGGCGTTACCGCCTGCTCCTTGACAACAACAGTGGCGACGAACATCCGGTGCACCTGCACCGCCACTCCTTTGAAATCACGAAGGTCGGCGACAAGCCGACATCCGCTATCATCAAGGATACGATCAGCCTGCCGCGCTTCTCGACGGCGGAGGTCGATTTCGTGGCTGACGACCCCGGGCCGACCTTGTTCCACTGCCATCACCAGGACCATATGGACGAGGGCTTCGCCGGGTTGATCTTGTATGAATGATCGATCGAAGCCGGTTTCCAGTTCAGTCGGCGCAGTGCGATTGCGAGCGCTGTTGCCAATGCAGGAATGTCTGACTACGCTTTCTCCGAGGGTAGGCCCAAACGGTCATCAGTCGGCCGCACGTTCATGCCAAAATTCCTTCGCATCGGCGTCCATCAGAAGAACGTTTCCGGATACACGTCAAAGGCGTGGTGTATCCGGCGGGTTGGCTCGACGATTTTCCTGAAATGGGGTGCGGTGGAGGTTCAGGGCGCCGGGGATGGGCAGAAGGTTTACTGGACACTTCCGCCGAGGGACAAAACAATTCGCTGCGGCACGGTGAAGCGCGCCAACGAATATGCAAGGGCGGCAATCGCCCGGCGCCGCAGTCATCGCTATGAACCGCTGACAGGAAATATTGCGAACCGGCGCCGAACCGCCGATCGCGGCACCGAGCTCAAACAGGCACTGGCCACGATTCTCATCGTCGATATCGTCCGATCCACCGAACAAGCTGCGCGGCTGGGCGATGCGCGTTGGACGCAGGTGATGAATCGCTATTACGCCGCCGTCCGCAGGGAGCTGAAGATCCTGCGTGGCAAGGAAATCGTGACGACGGGGGACGGCCTGCTGGCGACGTTCGTCGCGCCGGCTGCCGGCATCCGTTGCGCGGCCGCGATCCGCGAGGCGGTGCGCACGCTGGGACTGGAGATCAGGATCGGGCTGCATGCGGGCGAGTACAAGGTGAGCGGATCGGAGGTGGTCGGCCTCGCGTTTCACATCGGCACGCGCGTCGCCGCGAAAGCGCGCGCCGGCGAAGTCCTGGTCTCGAGCGCGGTCAAGGATTTGATATCGGAGTCCGAAATTCGCTTCGCCGATCGCGGCGTTCACCAGCTCAAAGGCGTGCCGAAGCGATGGCGCCTGTACCGGGTCGAACATTAGGGTGTCCCGCAACGGCGCCTGCTTGTCGCCAGCGGATCGCAGCCGAGTCTCATAGCCCGGGATCGTTTCCTCGCAGGATTTTATCCATTGCTTTTCCTCGCGCCAATTCGTCGATCAGTTTATCCAGATAGCGAATCTCCCGCATGGTCGGCTCCTTGATGTCCTCGACGCGAACACCGCAAACCACGCCTTTGATCAGTGCTCGCGACGGATTTATTGCGGGGGCCTTCGCAAAGAACGTTTCAAAATCAGTCTGTTTTCTCAGATGAGTGTCCAACGCCCTCCGGCTGTAGCCTGTCAGCCAGCAGATAACCTGATCCACTTCTGCCTTCGTGCGTCCCTTTTTCTCTGCTTTCGCGATGTAAAGCGGATAGACGCTTGCGAGGCTCGTTGTGTAGATGCGGTGTTTTGTCATGGGCGCTCTTGCAAGGTGACAGGCTGAGGACCTGGCGGCGGCTGTCGGCAACCCGGTCGACTGAGCGCTACAAGAAAGCCATGACCCGACGGGCAAATCAACTTCTGATTTTCGGAAGAAATGTCAAGCCCCGAAATAAAAAATATTCCGCTGGCCAAATTCGGCAAATCAGAATTATAACAGGGCCACCTCATCCCCAAGGAGGGGCGTTGGCCATCGCCACCAAACGTTGGGATGGGATGCGGTGGACGCGCTTGTTCAGCAGACGACTGGGCAAGGGCGTACGGCGAAGTCGTGTGGTCCTGGCGCCGCGACGCTGGCGTTAAGTCGGCGGGAGCAATCCCGCAGGCGATGGTGACAACAAGCCCGCTCACCAGGGAGAGCGCGATATAAGTCGTAAAGCCATTGCGCAGGGGATGTCGGACTGCCTCCGCTCACCTGTATGCTCGTGTGCAGTTTTTTGATGCGCAAGCAGCGCACACGAGACCTCGGGTGCAGCGCGCACCCGGCATTCCCTGCGCCCTCTATCTTTGGAGGCGCGATGAATTTGAAAGCTCGGGCAAAAACATGCCGCGAGAACGCGAGCCCATATTCTCTTCCACGTCGTCCCTGCGAACGCAGGGACCCATACGCCGCGGCGGAAATGGTAAGATCAAGATGGCAGACGGCTTTGCTTCAACAACAACCGACTGGGGCTATGGGTCCCTGCGTTCGCAGGGACGACGCCTGTTGTTGCGGCAACGGCCGGGACTAAACCGGCTTCCCCGTATACGGCATCGACGCCGTCAGCCCGCCATCCACCGGGATCGCCTGACCATTCACATACGACGCTTCATCGCTCGCCAGGAACAGGCCCATCGCCGCCAGTTCATGCGGCTGGCCTGCGCGCTTGAGCGGATTGAGCTGGCCGATCTTGTCCTGCGTGCCGCGCTCCTTGGCACGGTCGAACACCGGCTTGGTCATGCCGGTCTCGATCAGGCCCGGACACACCGCGTTGATGCGCACGCCGGTGCCCGACAGCGAGTAGGCGGTGGTCTGCACCAGGCTGATCACGCCGGCCTTGCTGGCGCCGTAGGGATGGCCGCTGGCGCCAGACTTCAGGCCCGCGACCGACGCCGTGCAGATGATCGAGCCGTGCCCTTGCTTCGTCATATGCGGGATCGAATGCTTGATCGCCAAAAACGGCCCGATCAGGTTGACGCGCAGCACTTCCTGCCAGTGTTCGGGCGTCTGCTCGGAGAGCGGCACCAGCCCGCCGCTGATGCCGGCATTGGCCCAGATCGCATCGAGCTTGCCGTATTTCGACACCGCCTTGTCGATGAAGGCCTTCACGTCGCTCTCGGAACCAGCATCGGCCATCACGGCTTCCACGGTGCCGCCGGCATCGCTCACGAGCCTTGCGGTCTCCTTCACGCCCTCGGTCTTGTCGACCGCGATCAGTTTTGCGCCTTCCTTCGTGAACAGCAGCGATGCGGCGCGGCCGATGCCGCTGCCTGCGCCGGTGATAATGACGGATTTGCCTTCAAGGCGGCCCATTTGTTTCTCCCGGATCGTTTGCGTTGGCGCTTGCCGCCTTACGGAATTCAAACAAGATTTCAAACGTCAAAGTCACTTGAGACGAAGTATGCTCTGACGTAGGACACACACCTCTATTGAAGGGTTTTTCGAGCGATGTCCAATAGCAACAACTCCGATGTCATCATCACCCGCTGGTGGTGGATACGCCACGCGCCGGTGCGCAGCGACGGCGGCAACATCTACGGCCAGCAGGACATCGAATGCGATTGCGGGGACATTGAAGTGTTCGAGGCCGTCGCAAAAATCCTGCCGCACCACGCGGTGTGGTTCTCGAGCAATTTGAAACGCACGCACCAGACCGCCGAAGCGATCTGGGCCGCCGGCTTCCCCAAGCCGGCCGTCATGACTCACATCGCCGCCTTCGCCGAACAGAATCTTGGACAGTGGCAGGGCATGAACCGCAAGGCGTTCATCGCCAGCCGCCCACCCGGCAGCCACTGGTTCGCCGATGTGAACGAGCCGCCGCCCGGCGGCGAAAGTTTTATGGACCTCTACAACCGCACCCGCGGTGCGATCGAGCGCATCAACGCCGAGCAGGCGGGCAGGGATGTGATCGCGGTCGCCCATGGCGGAACGATCAGGGCGGCCGTGGCTCTCGCCCTCGGCGGCCTGCTGGAAACGGGTCTTGCCTTCGACATCGACAATGTCTCGGTGACGCGGCTCGACCACTTTGCGACTCCCGGCAAGAGCATCTGGCGATTTCCGATGGTCAACCAGCAGCCCTGGATCGCAGACCCCAGGCACGCGGCCATGCATCAGCTCGCGGGGCCGGAAGTGAATCCGGAGAAGAAGCTCGCTTGACCGTCATTCCGGGGCGGCTCGCAGAGCCGAACCCGGAATCTCGAGATTCCGGGTTCAATGCTTCGCATCGCCCCGGAATGACGTTAAATAAAAAACACCGGCGCAGCCGGAAAATAACTGGGAGGAAATCGATGAGCCTGTTCGACATGAAGGGGAAGGTCGCCGTCATCACCGGCTCGACGCGCGGTATTGGCCTCGCCATCGCAGAGCGCATGGCCGAGCACGGCGCAAAAGTCGTGATCTCCTCGCGCAAGGCCGACGTCTGCGATCAGGTGGCCAAAGCGATCAATGACAAATTCGGCAAGGGCACGGCGGTCGCGATCGCGGCCAACATCTCGTCAAAGGAGAACCTGCAAAACCTCGTCGACGAGAGCAACCGCGCGTTCAGCAAGATTGACGTGTTGGTCTGCAACGCCGCCTCAAATCCTTATTACGGACCGCTCGGCGGCATCTCCGACGACCAGTTCCGGAAAATCCTCGATAACAACATCGTCGCCAACAACTGGCTGATCTCGATGGTGGTGCCGCAGATGATCGAGCGCAAGGACGGCTCGATCATCATCGTGTCCTCGATCGGCGGGCTGAAGGGTTCGACCGTGCTCGGCGCCTACGCGATCTCGAAAGCCGCCGACATGCAGCTCGCGCGCAATCTCGCCTGCGAATACGGCAAGCACAATATTCGCGTGAACTGCATCGCGCCCGGCCTGATCAAGACCGACTTTGCCAAAGCGCTGTGGGACAATCCGGACACGCTGAAGGCCTCCACCGCGCGCTCGCCGCTCCTGCGCATCGGCGTCCCCGACGAGATCGCCGGCGCCGCCGTACTGATGGGATCGCGGGCAGGGGACTTTATGACGGGACAGACGATCGTGATCGATGGCGGGGCGACCATTAGTTGAGCGACGGTGATCGCCTCACACACAACCGTCATCGTCCGCGAAGGCGGACGATCCAGTATTCCGGAGACGGTAGTGATAGAGCCGAGAAGCCGCCGCGTAATGGATGCCCGCCTTCGCGGGCATGACGACTGAGTGGAGGCGAGAGCTAACGCCTCACTCCACCGCCGCGTACACCGCATTCCGTAGCATCGAGCGAATATACTCGCGCTGTCCCGGTCCCTGCATCATGAACACCGCGAACAGGTCCTCGGCCGGATCGATCCAGAAGAACGTACCCGCCATCCCGCTCCAGAAATACTGACCGGGCGAGCCCGTGAACGGCGCGAGCCCAGCCTGCGTGCGCACTGCAAAGCCGAGACCAAAGCCGTGACCTGCCGGCATCAGCGGCGAGTCGACCTTGACGTTCGGCCCGAGATGGTTCGACGCCATCAGCTCCAGCGTCTTGCGGCCGATGATCCTGGTGCCGTCGAGCGCGCCGCCGCCGGCCAGCATCGCCGCAAAGCGTGCATAGTCCATCGTGGTCGACACCAGCCCGCCGCCGCCGGATTCCATCGCCGGCTTCTCCAGCATATTGAAGAGCTGCACCTTGTCGCCATTCCACGGATCGGTCGCGAACGGCTCGGCGAGACGGCCGGCATTGGCTTCACTGGTATGGAAGGCGGTCTCCGCCATTTGCAGCGGCGCCAGGATGCGCTCGGTCAGGAACGCGCCGAGAGTCTTGCCGCTGACGACCTCGATGATGCGGCCGAGCACGTCGGTGGAGCGGCTGTAGTTCCACGCCTCGCCCGGCTGGCAGATCAGCGGCATCTCCGCGATCATGGCCGCGTGCTCGGCATTGGTGATCTTGCGGCTGCGCAGCCGCGACTGCTGATAAAGCTGCTGCACCGGGCCATTGCCGGTGTGGTCGTAGGTGAGGCCGGAGGTGTGGCGCAGCAGATCCTGCACTGTCATCGGCCGCTTCAAAGGCACGAGGTCAAGCTTGCCGTTGTTCTCGACGCCGACCTTGAGGCCAGCGAACTCGGGAATGAATTTTGCGACGGGATCGCTGAGGATGAAGTGCCCGTCCTCCACCAGCATCATGATGCCAACCGAGACGATCGGCTTGGTCATGGAGAAAATGCGGAAAATGCTGTCTTGCGCCATCGGCGCGCCGCCGGGGGCTTGCCGGCCGATGGCGTCGAACCAGCCGATCTGCCCCTTGCGGGCGACCAGCACGGTCGCGCCGGGCAGGGTGCCCTTGTCGACCTCCCGCTTGAAGGCATCCGACATCCGCTGCAACCGCGCGGCGGAAAGCCCGATCGTATCAGGCTTGGCCTGCGGCAGGGATGGGGTCTGCGGGGCGGATGCCTGTCTGGCGGCGACTTGCGCGTTCATGGTCTCTCCCAATGCTGCTGTTGTTCCAGCTTGGGACAAAGTCTGACGCAGAAGGCGTGGCTTGAACAGCGCATTTCCTGCACGGCATCGCTGTCCCCATCGCAGACCCGCGCGAAAACCGGCAAGGGGCGTTGCGTAATTCCTCCCGGACAATTATGGGTGGTAGCGAAGTCTGTGGGGACAGGGGTACTGCGTGGGGACATTGTTGGGGCTGGCACGGCTTGCCGTGCTTGGGGCGGCGCTCGCGCTTGCGGGCTGCAAGACCGTCGAGAATTCGCTGACGGCGAACGATATTTCGAGCATGAAGCTGACGGCCGTGACGGTCAGCTATACGCCGGAAGCCACCGTGCAGTGGGAGGACGGTATCCGCGCCTACGCGGCAGCCAAGTCGATTCCCGACCACGAGCTCACAGCGGCGGCGAACACGCCGGAAGGCAAGGCCTACGTGCAAAACGCGCTGGCGCCGCAGATCAAGTCCGCCGTCGAATTCGCAATGGGAGGTGCACTCACCGGCACGAGGCCCGTGCGGCTCGAGATCGTCGTCAAGAATTTCATCGTGGCAGGGGCGGTGCAGCGCATCCTGATCGGGGGGCACCGCGGCATGATGGCGGATGCCAATCTGGTCGATGCGCGAACCGGCGCAGTGATCATTTCGCATCCGGACCTGCAGGCGCTGCTGTATACCGGGCAGGGGGTGGGCGGCGTCATCGTGCAGGCCGCGATCGACAGCGCCAATACGAAGAGCGTCGCCCAGCAGGTGGCCGATCGCTACGGGCAGAACTACCGCGACTGGCTGATCCGTAAGACGAGTTGAAGGCCGGCCGGCGGCTTCGCCCTTGCAATCTGGGCATGGCCTATGCTTCAAAGCGCCTGAATCGGCAGCAATGCCGGTTCCTGTAGGAGTGTAGCTCAATTGGTAGAGCACCGGTCTCCAAAACCGGGGGTCGCAGGTTCGAGCCCTGCCACTCCTGCCAGCTAAATCCTTGATTTTGATCGGTCTGAACCGGCGCCATTCGTCGCGGCCGCCTCACGATACCTTGACCTTTCGCCCCCGGGGCAGTACATAGCCGCCAACCTGTAGCCGGCCCGCTAAATGCGGATATCCGGCGCGGCTTTGAAATCCCCGAACAATCGAGCCCGCTTTTCCGGCTCATCCTTCACGACAGAGGGCTGGGCAAACGTCGGCTGTTCGGATTCCCTTAAACACCTAATTTCGTCTCACGACCGACGCGGACCCCTCAAGATGGCGATCAGCCCGTTCAAGTTCCTCCAGGAAGTGCGCTCGGAGGCCTCCAAGGTCACCTGGCCGACACGCCGCGAGGTGACCATCACCACCATCATGGTGTTCGTCATGGTGACGCTGGCTTCGATCTTCTTCTTCGCCGCGGACCTGATCATCCGTTATTTCGTTACCTTCCTCCTGGGCATCCGCTGATGAGCGCCGGAACGCAACTCATGGACAAGCGCTGGTACATCGTCCACGCCTACTCGAATTTCGAGAAGAAGGTCGCCGAATCGATCCGCGAACAGGCCAAGCAGCGCGGGCTCGAGGAGCTGTTCGAGCAGGTGCTGGTGCCGACCGAAAAGGTCACGGAAGTCCGCCGCGGCCGCAAGATCGATGCCGAGCGCAAGTTTTTCCCCGGCTACGTCCTTGTGAAGATGAAGCTGACCGATGAGGCGTTTCACCTGATCAAGAACACGCCGAAGGTGACCGGCTTCCTCGGCGCGGAAAACAAGCCGATGCCGATTTCGGAAGCCGAGGCCATGCGCATTCTGCACCAGGTGCAGGAAGGCGTGGAGCGCCCGAAGGCATCGGTGTCGTTCGAGATCGGCGAGAACGTGCGCGTGGCCGACGGCCCGTTCGCCTCGTTCTCGGGTGTGGTCGAGGAAATCGACGAGGGCCGCTCGCGCGTGAAGGTCGCCGTGTCGATCTTCGGCCGCGCAACGCCGGTCGAACTGGAATTCGGTCAGGTCGAGAAGGTCTGATCGTAATTGCGTGAGGTTTGTCCTCGCGTAGCAAGAGGCCGTGGGAGGAAGAGGGCGGTTGCCAGCCGCTTTCGATCCGAACCACGAACCTGAAACCGCCGGCGTCAAAACCCGGCACAACAGGAGTGATACATGGCAAAGAAAGTGACCGGATACCTGAAGCTTCAGGTGCCGGCGGGCGCGGCCAATCCGTCGCCCCCGATCGGCCCCGCGCTTGGTCAGCGCGGTCTCAACATCATGGAATTCTGCAAGGCGTTCAACGCGCAGACGCAGAAGGAAGAAAAGAACACCCCGATCCCGGTGATCATCACCATCTATGCGGACCGTTCCTTCACCTTCGAGATGAAGACGCCGCCGATGTCCCACTTCCTCAAGCAGGCTGCAAAGATCCAGTCCGGCTCGAAAGCCCCGGGCCGCGACAAGGCCGGCAAGGTGACGAAGGCGCAGGTGCGCGAGATCGCCGAGAAGAAGATGAAGGATCTCAATTGCGATACCATTGAAGCGGCCATGAAGATGGTCGAGGGCTCCGCCCGTTCGATGGGTCTGGAAGTTGCGGGGTAACGGGCCATGGCAATCGGAAAACGTTTGAAGAAGGCCCGCGAAGGCGTCGATCGCGAGAAGCTTTATCCGCTCGCGGACGCCATCAAGATGGTCAAGGAGCGCGCCAAGTCGAAGTTCGACGAGACGATCGAGATCGCGATCAATCTCGGCGTCGACCCGCGTCACGCCGACCAGATGGTCCGCGGCGTCGTCAACCTGCCGAACGGCACCGGCCGCACGCTGCGCGTCGGCGTGTTTGCGCGTGGCGCCAAGGCAGAAGAAGCCAAGGCTGCGGGCGCTGACGTCGTCGGCGCCGAAGACCTGGTCGAGAAGGTGCAGGGCGGCAACATCGATTTCGATCGTTGTATTGCGACCCCCGACATGATGCCGCTGGTCGGCCGTCTCGGTAAGGTGCTCGGCCCGCGCGGCATGATGCCGAACCCGAAGATCGGCACGGTGACCATGGATGTCACCACCGCCGTGAAGGGCGCCAAGGGCGGCTCGGTCGAGTTCCGCGTCGAGAAGGCCGGCATCGTGCAGGCCGGCGTCGGCAAGGCCTCGTTCTCCGAGGAAAAACTGGTCGAGAACGTCAAGGCGCTCGCGGACGCGGTCTCCAAGGCGAAGCCCGCCGGCGCCAAGGGCACCTACATCCAGCGCGTCGCAGTTTCCTCCACCATGGGGCCGGGCGTGAAGGTCGAGCCGGGCACCATCCTCGGCTAAGGTCCTTGCGCTGCGCGTAAGAATTAAAGGCGGGATCGGGCAACCGGTCCCGCCTTTTCCGTCGAGGAGGAAGTTGAGCCGATGCCCGACAAGGTCCTGGTTTTCTCGCGCTTCCCCAAGGCGCAGATGGTGCGCTTCGGCGAGCGCTATGAATTGCTGAACGCCGCCGGCCGGCGGCCGAACGAGGTGTTTTCCGCTGACGAACTCGCCGATATCCGCGCGATGATCACGGCGGGCGGCACGCCGCTGGGAGCCGATGCGATGGATATGCTGCCGAAGCTCGGCGCGATCGTCTGCTACGGCACCGGCTATGACGGCGTCGACCTTGCGGCGGCGGCGAAGCGGAACATCGCGGTCGGCAATAGTCCCGGCGCAAATGCCTCTTCCGTGGCCGACATCGCGGTGACCCTGATGCTGGCGGCGGTGCGCCGCCTCACCGTCGCCGACCAATATGTGCGCAACGGCGACTGGGCTGGGGCAAAGCCGTCGCCGATGATGCGCCCGCAAAACGGCATGCGCGGCCGAAAGGTCGGCGTCTACGGCATGGGCGAGATCGGCCGAAAAATCGCCGCACGCGTCGCGGCCTTCGAGACCGAGGTCGGCTATTTCAGCCGTACGAAGCGCGAGGTGCCGTACCGGTACTTTGAAAGTCTTGAAGCGCTGGCGGATTGGTGCAGCGTGTTGATGATCGCGGTCCGCGCCGGCGAAGACACTCGCCACGCCGTCAGCGCCGACATCCTGAAACGGCTCGGCGAAGACGGTTACGTCGTCAACATCTCGCGCGGCTCGGTGATCGACCAGCCGGCGCTGGTCGCCGCGCTCACCGAAAAAGTCATCGCCGGCGCCGGCCTGGATGTCTACGCCAGGGAGCCGCACGCGCCGGATACGCTGACCGCGTTCCCCAACGTGGTGCTCACCCCGCATACCGGCGGCCACACCCTGGAATCGCATGTCGCGATGCAGGACTGCGTGCTCGCCAATCTGGATGCGTATTTCGCCGGCAAGGCCTTGCCCTATCCGGTGAAGCTCCCCTGACGGCTTCAGTGCGTTACTGAAATCGGCAGGTGACGCAGTTTGTCGGGATTGCGGACCACATAGATCGCCGCGATTTTCTCGCCGTCGATCGCCATGCTCAGGGTGAGATCGAGTTCGCCGTCCAGATAGAGCAGGGCGCCCGCGGCGCCGTTGATGGCGGCCGGCTCGATGCGCATATCCTGGCTCTGGCTGGCGGTCTTGCCGGCAAGACCGATGAAGAAGCGCGCGACCTTGTCGGCGCCGACGATCGGATTGAGCGCCGCGAACTTGCGGCCCCCGCCATCCGTGAGCGCCACGGCGTCCTCGCGCAGCAGTTCGGCCAGTTGCTTGACATCGCCGCTGGCGACCGCGTCGCTGAACGCTTGCAGAAGACGCGCATGACTGTCGGGTGTCGCAGCGGGGGCGGGGCGGTTGTCGCGCACCGCGCGGCGGGCCCGCGATGCCAATTGCCGGCAGGCCGCCTCGCTGCGGCCGAGCATCGCCGCGATTTCGTGAAAGGGAGTATCGAACACGTCGTGAAGCAGGAAGGCCGCACGCTCGGGCGGCGATAGACGGTCGAGCGCCAGCAGCAAGGCGAACGACAGGTCGTCGGCGAGCTCGGTGGCGGCGCCTGCCGAAAGACCATCCGCGTCGAACACGGGCTCGGGAAGCCAGGGGCCGACATAGAGCTCACGCTGGGCCCGCGCGCTCTTCAGGCGATCGAGACAAAGCCGGGTCACGACGGTCACCAGAAAGGCCTCGGGATTTTGCACATCCTGCGCGCCGGCAAAGCGAAGATAGGCGTCCTGCACGACGTCTTCCGCATCGCTGCGGCTGCCGAGCATGCGATAGGCAAGGCCAAGCAGGCGCCCGCGGTGGGGCGCGAGCGGATCGCTGTCACGCGGCCTGTTTGACGACATCGACGTCATGTCCATCCACCGTGACCCGACGGCACTCCCTCGCATAGCCGAGCCCTGCCTTGACCATCGGAAACATCCGGCCGAGTTGCAGCGATAGCGTCAAATCTATCACGCCCTTATCGCCCCACTGAGCGCGGACGGCATCGCGGAATTCATCTTCGTCGCCAGACCGGCGCACCAAGGTGTCGGCGAACCTGAAGCCGAGCGTGGTCGCGTCGTTCATCGCGCGCGGATCGCGGCGCAGCACAGCTTCGATCTGGTCCTTCGGCATGCCGGCCTCCAGCGCCATGTCGACGACCAGTTGGGTACAGGGGCCGCAATCCTCCGCCAGTGCGCCAACGATCTTGGCCGCATAGCTTGCCTCGACCGGAACCACCTCGCGATGGCCCGAGGCCTTCATGACCGGTGCGAACTTGAAGAAAGCGGCGGGGGACTCATTCAGCATCATTTCGAGATAGCTGACGTCGTATCCATAACGTTTGCCGTACTTGCGCAATATGCGGCGCGCGATCCAGCTACGCATGACGTTCTCCTTGGCTTGGGAAGGCGGAATAGAGGGCGATGGCCGACGGCAGAACGACGGCGAACAGGCTGAACGCGGCGTGATGGTCGTGGCCGCCGATGATTATGAAAATGTGGAGCAGGGCGTGCGCTGCCAGGAAGCCGGCGCCTGCAACCGCAGCCGGCCAATAGCGGGGTCGCCAGGCCCGCGCTGCAAGTGCGAGACCGGCCGCGAGGAACGCAATGCCGATGTCCTGGACAAAATGCGGGTTGAATGGGCCGGTATCGGTTACGCCGGGAACGGTTTGGTACCAGCGGGAACCGGCAAAGATCATGACCAGCCCGTTGAACAGGGTCGGTACCGCAATAATCGCTGCTATCAAACGCTGCATGTGAATCTCCCGCGCAGGCAAGACGAGCGAGCCGGCTCGTTTGTGACAGGGATGGGTCAAACAAAATCGCAGGAATGGATCGACGAAACTGGGGCCGTTTCGGGCGCAATTTGGTCGAGACGCCGAGTGCGTCTGGTCTGATTTTTGCTCTTGGCAAGTGGGACGAGAGCGGATAAACAGCCGCCTCCGGGCGTGCTGGCTGTTGCCGGCGCGTCTGTGCTCGCATTCCGAACCCGAATCGACAGGAGACTAGTCCTTTCCGGCCGTCCGCATGGATACCGAAAGGAAGAGGAACCTTCGTCTTGGTGGAATGGGAGCAGGGGTGCTCAGCTTCGGCTGATCGCCTCGATCCTGTCCGAGACTGCAGGCGCCAGCGAGAACGATAAGTTTCTCAACGGCTTAATCGCATGGCCTGCATAGACGGGTGAAGACCGGATTTTTGCTTCGCCTCGCCGGTTTCCGGCGCCGCGAAGCCAGTTTGGTTCGAACCTCGACACCCCGCGCCATCTGGTTCGGGAGGGCAGGCTTTAAAGATGTCGTCTTGCCCCTTCGTGTCCCGGGACTGTTGTCCCAAGGTCAGGTTTTGGGCGGGACGATGGGTGTAACCCGGCGGTCCCGCTTCATGCGAAGGCCGCCAACCGGAGAGAGCTTGCTGTGGAAAGAGCGGCAAAAAAGGACGCGGTCGTAGCGCTCAACGAGGTCTTCAAGACCACGGGCGTTGCCATCGTCGCCCATTATTCCGGCCTGACCGTTGCCCAGATGCAGAAGCTGCGCATGCAGATGAAGCAGGCTGGCGCTTCCGTGAAGGTCTCGAAGAACCGTCTCGCCAAAATTGCTCTTGAAGGCACTGACGTCGCAGCCATCGGCTCCCTGCTGAAGGGGCCGACCGTGATCGCTACTTCAAACGATCCGGTCGCGGCGCCAAAGGTTGCCATCGACTTCGCCAAGGCGAACGAACAGTTCGTTATCCTCGGCGGCTCGATGGGTAAAACCGTCCTGGATGTGAACGGCGTGAAGGCGCTTGCCTCGCTGCCGTCGCTCGACGAACTGCGCGGCAAGCTGGTCGGCCTCATCGTGGCCCCGGCGACCAAGCTCGCTCAGCTCTCGAACGCGCCCGCGGCCAAGCTCGCGCGCGTCATTCAGGCTCATGCCTCAAAGGGCGAAGCGGCCTGACCCTTCGCAAATATCAACCTGGTTCGAACCAAACGTTTTAAGGAAACAGATCAATGGCTGACTTGCAGAAAATCGTCGACGACCTCTCGAGCCTGACCGTGCTCGAAGCCGCCGAACTCGCCAAGCTCCTGGAAGAAAAGTGGGGCGTCTCCGCCGCTGCCGCCGTCGCGGTGGCCGGCCCGGCTGCTGGTGGCGGTGGCGCTGCCGCTCCGGCTGAAGAGAAGACCGAATTCACGGTCGTGCTTGCCGCCTCCGGCGACAAGAAGATCGAGGTCATCAAGGAAGTCCGCGCCATCACCGGTCTTGGCCTGAAGGAAGCCAAGGACCTCGTCGAAGGCGCGCCGAAGCCGGTCAAGGAAGGCGTCAACAAGGAAGAGGCCGACAAGATCAAGGCCCAGCTCGAAAAGGCTGGCGCGAAGGTCGAGCTCAAGTAACCGCGGGGTTACT
Source organism: Bradyrhizobium lablabi (assembly GCF_018129385.1). Lineage (GTDB taxonomy): Bacteria > Pseudomonadota > Alphaproteobacteria > Rhizobiales > Xanthobacteraceae > Bradyrhizobium > Bradyrhizobium lablabi_C. The sequence goes on along the minus strand of NZ_JAFCLN010000012.1, from coordinate 75,605 downwards.
CGAGCAAAGATCCCGGGCGAGCAACGCCAGACCCGGGATCTCCCGCCAAAAAAGCGGGTTCGGTATGCAAAACCCGTGCTCCGGGAGGGCCTGGAGGAGGGTGTACACAAAAAAGTGTGGGGATTCGTGGACTTAACCCTCGAATCTCCACTATTGCCATCCCATATCGGGCTGGCAGCAGGAAAGCACGGTTAAGGTGACGGGAACGGCAGGGTTCCCGGCGCAAGCCGTTGGGAGACAGTCAAATTTCGGGCTTTTTCAGTCCGTGAGATGAGCGATTTGGACGGGCGGAAGCAGCGATGCATCCGCGCGTCGTTTTGCGTTTTGAAGGTCTGGAGAACGAATTCAGGACGAGAGCCCTGAAAATTCGGCCCTCCAGCGGTCGGAACGAATCGAAATTCAACCCGGGGGCGACGGCAATCGCGCTTCGGAAGGTTCGCCCCAAAGGGCGGCACAAATGAGAGGCCACGATGGCGCAGCAGACATTCACCGGTCGCAAGAGGGTCCGCAAGTTTTTTGGACACATTAAGGAAGTCGCGGAGATGCCGAACCTCATCGAGGTTCAGAAGGCATCTTATGACCAGTTCCTGATGGTGGATGAGCCCACCGGCGGCCGGCTGGATGAGGGCCTCCAGGCCGTGTTCCGCTCGGTGTTCCCGATCTCGGATTTTTCGGGCACCTCGATGCTGGAGTTCGTCCGCTACGAATTCGAGCCGCCGAAATACGACGTCGACGAGTGCCGCCAGCGCGGCATGACCTATGCTGCGCCGCTGAAGGTGACGCTGCGCCTCATCGTGTTCGATATCGACGAGGAAACCGGCGCCAAGTCGGTCAAGGACATCAAGGAGCAGGACGTCTACATGGGCGACATCCCGCTCATGACCATGAACGGCACCTTTGTCGTCAACGGTACCGAGCGCGTCATCGTCTCGCAGATGCACCGTTCGCCCGGCGTGTTCTTCGACCACGACAAGGGCAAGACCCACTCCTCGGGCAAATTGCTCTTTGCTGCGCGTGTGATTCCGTATCGCGGTTCCTGGCTCGACATCGAGTTCGACGCCAAGGATATCGTGTTCGCCCGCATCGACCGCCGCCGCAAGATCCCCGTGACCTCGCTGATGTTCGCCCTCGGTCTCGACGGCGAGCAAATCCTGTCGACCTTCTACAAGAAGATCCTCTACAAGCGCGCCAAGGAAGGCTGGCGCGTGCCGTTCGACGCTACCCGTTTCCGCGGCTACTCGACCATCAACGACCTGATCGACGCCGACACCGGCAAGGTCGTGCTCGAGGCCGGCAAGAAGCTCACCGTGCGTGCCGCGCGCCAACTCCAGGAGAAGGGGCTGAAGGCGCTGCGCATGTCGGATGAGGAGCTGGCCGGCAACTATCTCGCCGAAGACCTCGTCAACCCCAAGACCGGCGAGATTTATGCCGAAGCGGGCGAGGAAATCACCGACAAGCTGCTGAAGGCCCTCAACGAGCAGGGCTACAAGGAGCTGCCGCTGCTCGACATCGACCACGTCAATGTCGGCGCCTACATCCGCAACACGCTGCATGCCGACAAGAACATGACGCGTGAGGACGCGCTGTTCGACATCTACCGCGTGATGCGTCCGGGCGAGCCGCCGACGCTCGATTCCGCGCAGGCGATGTTCCAGTCGCTGTTCTTCGATGCCGAGCGCTACGACCTCTCCGCGGTCGGCCGCGTCAAGATGAACATGCGCCTCGAGCTCGATGCGCCCGATACCCATCGCACGCTGCGCAAGGAAGATATCCTGGCCGTCATCAAGACGCTGGTCGACCTGCGCGACGGCAAGGGCGAGATCGACGACATCGACCACCTCGGCAACCGCCGGGTGCGCTCGGTCGGCGAGCTCATGGAGAACCAGTACCGCATCGGCCTGTTGCGCATGGAACGCGCCATCAAGGAGCGCATGTCGAGCGTCGATATCGACACCGTCATGCCGCAGGACCTGATCAACGCCAAACCTGCCGCCGCTGCCGTGCGCGAATTCTTCGGCTCCTCGCAGTTGTCGCAGTTCATGGACCAGACCAACCCGCTGTCGGAGATCACCCACAAGCGGCGCCTGTCGGCGCTTGGCCCGGGCGGTCTGACCCGCGAGCGCGCCGGCTTCGAAGTCCGCGACGTGCATCCGACGCATTACGGCCGCATCTGCCCGATCGAGACGCCGGAAGGCCCGAATATCGGCCTGATCAACTCGCTCGCCACCTTTGCGCGCGTGAACAAGTACGGCTTCGTGGAAACGCCTTATCGCAAGGTCAAGGACGGCCGCGTCACCGATGAGGTCGTGTACCTCTCGGCGATGGAAGAGGGCCGCTACCGTGTCGCGCAGGCCAACGTGCCGCTCGACAACCGTGGCCGCTTCACCGAAGACCTCGTGGTCTGCCGTAACGCTGGCGAAGTGCTGCCGGTGACGCCGGACAAGGTGGACTACATGGACGTGTCGCCGAAGCAGCTCGTTTCGGTCGCCGCGGCGCTGATCCCGTTCCTTGAGAACGACGACGCCAACCGCGCGCTGATGGGCTCGAACATGCAGCGCCAGGCGGTGCCGCTGGTTCGCGCCGAAGCGCCGTTCGTCGGCACCGGCATGGAAGGCGTGGTCGCCCGCGACTCCGGCGCGGCGATTGCCGCCCGTCGCTCCGGCGTGATCGACCAGATCGACGCCACCCGCGTCGTCATCCGCGCCACCGAAGATCTCGACCCCACCAAGTCGGGCGTCGATATCTACCGCCTGATGAAATACCAGCGCTCGAACCAGTCGACCTGCATCAACCAGCGTCCGCTGGTGAAGGTGGGCGACACCGTCAAGAAGGGCGACATCATCGCCGACGGTCCCTCGACCGATCTCGGCGAGCTCGCGCTCGGCCGCAACGTGCTGGTCGCGTTCATGCCGTGGAACGGCTACAACTTCGAAGACTCGATCCTGCTCTCCGAGCGGATCGTGAAGGACGACGTCTTCACCTCGATCCACATCGAGGAGTTCGAGGTGATGGCCCGCGACACCAAGCTCGGACCTGAGGAAATCACCCGCGACATTCCGAACGTCTCGGAAGAAGCGCTGAAGAACCTCGACGAAGCCGGCATCGTCTATATCGGCGCGGAAGTGCGCGCCGGCGACATCCTGGTCGGCAAGATCACGCCGAAGGGCGAAAGCCCGATGACGCCGGAAGAAAAGCTCTTGCGCGCCATTTTCGGCGAAAAGGCCTCCGACGTCCGCGACACCTCGCTGCGCGTGCCTCCGGGCGTGCAGGGCACGATCGTGGAAGTCCGCGTGTTCAACCGCCACGGCGTCGACAAGGACGAGCGTGCGCTGGCGATCGAGCGCGAGGAGATCGAGCGTCTGGCCAAGGACCGCGACGACGAGCAGGCGATCCTCGACCGCAACGTCTACAGCCGTCTCGCGGAGCTCTTGGAAAACCGCCAGGGCATCGCGGGTCCCAAGGGCTTCAAGAAGGACACCAAGATCACGCGCGCGGTGCTCGACGAGTATCCGAAGTCGCAGTGGTGGCTGTTTGCTTCGCCCAACGACAAGCTGATGGGCGAGATCGAGGCGATGCGCAAGCAGTACGACGAGTCGAAGAAGGGGCTTGAACAGCGCTTCCTCGACAAGGTCGAGAAGCTACAGCGCGGCGACGAATTGCCGCCTGGCGTGATGAAGATGGTCAAGGTCTTCGTCGCGGTGAAGCGCAAGATCCAGCCCGGCGACAAGATGGCCGGCCGTCACGGCAACAAGGGCGTGGTGTCCAAGATCGTGCCGATCGAGGACATGCCGTTCCTCGAGGACGGCACGCATGCGGACATCGTGCTCAACCCGCTCGGTGTGCCCTCGCGCATGAACGTCGGTCAGATTCTCGAGACCCATCTGGGCTGGGCCTGTGCTGGTCTGGGCAAGCGTATCGGCCAGACGGTCGATGCGTACCTGCACGGCGCCAACAAGCAGGACACCAAGCCGCTGAAGGAGACCTTGAAGAAGATCTACGGCGACGACGAGACGATCAAATCGCTCAACGACAGCGAATTGATCGAGCTCGGCCGTAACCTCAGCCATGGCGTGCCGATCGCGACGCCGGTGTTCGACGGCGCCAAGGAGACCGATATCGAAGAGATGCTCAAGCTTGCGGGCCTCGACGCCTCCGGGCAGTCGACCGTCTATGACGGCCGCACCGGCGATCCCTTCGATCGCAAGGTCACGGTGGGCTACATCTACATGCTCAAGCTGCACCATCTCGTCGACGACAAGATCCACGCCCGTTCGATCGGTCCGTACTCGCTCGTCACCCAGCAGCCGCTGGGCGGCAAGGCGCAGTTCGGCGGCCAGCGTTTCGGCGAAATGGAGGTCTGGGCGCTCGAAGCCTACGGCGCCGCCTACACGCTCCAGGAAATGCTGACCGTGAAGTCGGACGACGTCGCCGGCCGTACCAAGGTGTACGAGGCGATCGTGCGCGGCGACGACACGTTCGAAGCGGGTATCCCGGAGTCGTTCAACGTGCTGGTCAAGGAAATGCGCTCGCTCGGCCTCAACGTCGATCTGCACAATTCCAAGATCGGCGTGCCGCCGCCGGCCGAGGCGGCCGAGTAAGACGAAGATTCAAGGCCCGGCCCATAAGCGCGAAGCGCGTCTTCGCTCGAATGTGCCGGGCTCTGGCGTTTCGCCCGCGCATCGGGCGGGGCGCCCGCGACAAGACAATTTCGAATTTGCTGCCGGCTTTTGACCGGCACGCGAGGAGAAGACCATGAATCAAGAGATTATGAATCTTTTCAACCCGACGACGCCGGCGCAGGTCTTCGACCAGATCCGGATCTCGATCGCGTCTCCGGAGAAGATTCTCTCGTGGTCCTACGGCGAGATCAAGAAGCCGGAGACCATCAACTACCGCACCTTCAAGCCCGAGCGCGACGGCCTGTTCTGCGCCCGCATCTTCGGGCCGATCAAGGACTACGAGTGCCTGTGCGGCAAGTACAAGCGGATGAAGTACAAGGGCATCATCTGCGAAAAGTGCTCGGTCGAGGTCACGCTGTCGCGCGTCCGTCGCGAGCGCATGGGCCACATCGAGCTCGCCGCTCCCGTTGCGCACATCTGGTTCCTGAAGTCGCTGCCTTCGCGCATCGGCCTCTTGCTCGACATGACGCTGAAGGATCTCGAGCGCATCCTCTACTTCGAATATTACGTCGTGCTCGAGCCGGGCCTGACCGCGCTCAAGGACCGTCAGCTCTTGTCTGAAGACGAGTACCTGAAGGCGCAGGACGAATACGGCCAGGACAGCTTCACCGCCATGATCGGCGCGGAGGCGATCCGCGAGCTGCTCAAGGGTCTCGACCTCGAAAAGCTCGAGCAGACCCTGCGTGCCGAGATGCAGGAGACCGACTCCGAGATCAAGCACAAGAAGCTCGCCAAGCGTCTGAAGATCGTCGAGGCCTTCCGCCATTCCGGCAACAAGCCGGAGTGGATGATCCTGACGGTCGTGCCGGTGATTCCGCCGGACCTGCGTCCGCTGGTGCCGCTCGACGGCGGCCGCTTTGCGACCTCCGACCTCAACGACCTCTATCGCCGCGTCATCAACCGCAACAACCGTTTGAAGCGGCTGATGGAGCTGCGCGCGCCCGACATCATCATCCGCAACGAAAAGCGCATGCTACAGGAAGCTGTCGATGCGCTGTTCGACAACGGCCGCCGCGGCCGCGTCATCACCGGCGCCAACAAGCGGCCGCTGAAGTCGCTCGCCGACATGCTCAAGGGCAAGCAGGGCCGCTTCCGCCAGAACCTGCTCGGCAAGCGCGTCGACTATTCGGGCCGTTCGGTGATCGTGGTCGGTCCCGAGCTGCGCCTGCATCAGTGCGGCCTGCCGAAGAAGATGGCGCTCGAGCTGTTCAAGCCGTTCATCTATTCGCGGCTGGACGCCAAGGGCCTGTCCACCACCGTCAAGCAGGCCAAGAAGCTGGTTGAGAAGGAGCGTCCCGAGGTCTGGGACATTCTGGACGAGGTGATCCGCGAGCATCCGGTGCTGCTCAACCGCGCGCCGACGCTGCATCGCCTCGGCATCCAGGCGTTCGAGCCGGTGCTGATCGAGGGCAAGGCGATCCAGCTTCACCCGCTGGTCTGCGCCGCGTTCAACGCCGACTTCGACGGCGACCAGATGGCCGTGCACGTTCCGCTGTCGCTGGAAGCACAGCTCGAAGCGCGCGTCCTGATGATGTCGACCAACAACATCCTGCATCCCGCGAACGGCCAGCCGATCATCGTGCCGTCGCAGGACATCGTGCTCGGCCTCTATTACGTCTCGATCATGCGCGAAGGCCTGCCCGGCGAGGGCAAGATCTTCGGCGACATGGCCGAGCTCGAGCACGCCCTGCATTCGAAAGTCATCCACCTTCACAGCAAGATCAAGTATCGCTGGGAAGGCGTGGGCGAGGACGGCAAGCCGGCCAAGCGCTGGATCGAGACCACCGCGGGACGCGTCATGCTCGGCAATCTCTTGCCGAAGAACCCGCGGATTTCGTACGACATCATCAACAAGCTGATGACCAAGCGCGAAATCTCGGGCGTGATCGATCAGGTCTACCGCCACTGCGGCCAGAAGGAGACGGTGATCTTCTGCGACCGCATCATGGCGCTCGGCTTCTACAATGCGTTCAAGGCCGGCATCTCGTTCGGCAAGGACGACATGGTCGTGCCGCACGGCAAGTGGAAGATCGTCGACACCACCCGTACGCTGGCGAAGGATTTCGAGCAGCAGTACAATGACGGTCTGATCACCCATGGCGAGAAGTACAACAAGGTCGTCGACGCCTGGTCGAAGGCGACGGAAGAAATCGCCAAGGAGATGATGAAGGAAATCTCCGCCACCAAGAAGAACGCGAAGGGCGCGGATGCCGACATCAACTCGATCTACATGATGGCGCACTCCGGTGCGCGCGGCTCGCCGGCGCAGATGCGCCAGCTCGCCGGCATGCGCGGCCTGATGGCCAAGCCGTCGGGCGAGATCATCGAGACGCCGATCATTTCCAACTTCAAGGAAGGCCTCTCGGTGCTCGAATACTTCAACTCGACCCACGGCGCCCGCAAGGGCCTCGCGGACACCGCGTTGAAGACCGCGAACTCCGGCTACCTGACCCGCCGTCTGGTCGACGTCGCGCAGGACTGCATCATCACGCAGGACGACTGCGGCACCAAGCTCGGCATCAAGATGCGAGCCATCATCGATGCCGGCACGGTCGTGGCTTCGCTGGCTTCGCGCATCCTCGGCCGCGTCGCATGCGAGGATCTGCGCGATCCCGCGTCCAACACGGTCGTGGTCAAGCGCGGCACGCTGATGGAGGAGTCGCATGTCGACGCCATCCACCAGGCCGGCATCCAGGAAGTGAAGATCCGCTCGGCGCTGACCTGCGAGCTCGTCAACGGCATCTGCGGCAAGTGCTACGGCCGCGATCTCGCGCGCGGCACGCCGGTCAACCACGGTGAGGCCGTCGGCGTCATCGCGGCGCAGTCGATCGGCGAGCCCGGCACGCAGTTGACCATGCGCACGTTCCACATCGGCGGCGCGGCGCAGATCAACGAGCAGTCGTTCGTCGAATCGAACTTCGAAGGCAAGGTGGTCATCCGGAACAAGGCGATCGCCCGCAACAGCGAAGGCCATTCGGTCGCGATGGTCCGCAACATGGTCGTTGCCATCGTCGATGCCGACGGCACCGAGCGTGCGACCCATCGTATCCAGTACGGCTCGCGCATGCTTGTCGACGAAGGCGACATGGTCAAGCGCGGCACGCGCATCGCGGAGTGGGATCCCTACACCCGTCCGGTTCTCACCGAGGTCGAGGGCACCATCGGCTTCGAGGACCTGGTCGAGGGGCAGTCGATCTCCGAAACGCTGGACGAATCCACCGGTATCGCCAAGCGCGTCGTCATCGACTGGCGCACGACGCGGGGCGGTGCGGACCTGCGTCCGGCCATCGTGGTCAAGGGCAAGGACGGCAAGGTCCTCAAGCTGCCGCGCGGCGGCGATGCCCGCTACATGCTGTCGGTCGACGCCATTCTGTCGCTCGACACCGGCGCGAAGGTGAAGCCCGGCGACATCCTGGCGCGTATCTCGACCGAGAGCGCCAAGACGCGTGACATCACCGGCGGTCTGCCGCGCGTGGCGGAACTGTTCGAGGCACGCAAGCCGAAGGACGCGGCGATCATTGCCGAGACCGCCGGCACCATCCGCTTCGGCCGCGACTACAAGAACAAGCGCCGCATCTCGATCGAGCCCACGGACAAGACCGAGGAGCCGCGCGAGTATCTGATCCCGAAGGGCAAGCACATCCACCTTCAGGACGGCGACATCGTCGAAAAGGGCGATTTCATCGTCGAAGGCAATCCGGCGCCGCACGACATCCTGGCGATCAAGGGCATCGAGGAGCTCGCTGCCTACCTGGTCAACGAAATCCAGGAGGTCTACCGATTGCAGGGCGTGCTCATCAACGACAAGCACATCGAGGTGATTGTCCGTCAGATGCTACAGAAGGTGGAGATCACCGATCAGGGCGAGACCGACATGATCGCGGGCGAGCAGGTCGACAAGATCGAGTTTGACCAGATCAACACCAAGGCCAGGGAAGAGGGCAAGAAGCCCGCCACGGGAACGCCGGTTCTGCTCGGCATCACCAAGGCGAGCCTCCAGACCCGCTCGTTCTTCTCGGCGGCCTCGTTCCAGGAGACCACGCGCGTGCTCACCGAAGCGGCCGTCAACGGCAAGGTCGATCCGCTCGAAGGCCTCAAGGAGAACGTCATTGTCGGCCGGCTGATCCCGGCGGGCACCGGCGCCTCGATGGCCCGGATCCGCGAAGTCGCCATGAAGCGCGACAAGCTGATCCTCGACGAGCGCGAGAAGCAGGCGGCGATCGTGCCGACAGCGCCGGAAGCCGAACCGCTGGCGTTGCCGCCCGCGGAATAGAGCATGATCCGGAAAAGTGGGTACCGGTTTTCCGAAGAGATCATGCTCAAACAAAAAGATAGAGTGGGATGACGATTCGAAGAAAGTCATCCCGCTCCAGGCGTCCGTAAGTTTACGGGTGAATGCGAAAGGCCGGCCACGCGCCGGCCTTTTTTGCTTGCTGCGGTGCAGGAACGCGCTTTGTTCATCTTTCTTTCAGGATGAAAAGCGCTTTTGCTAGGACGGTTTGGCCCGGCGCGCTTGCGCAGGGGGGTGCGTAGGCGACGGAACGGACATGTTGGATCTAGCGATCGTTGGCGGCGGCCCGGGCGGGCTGATGAGCGCCTGGTATCTGAAGAAAAAGCTCGGCGATCTCTGCCGCGTCACGATCTATGAGGCGTCCGACCGACTCGGCGGCAAGATCGTCACCCGCAAGTTCGACACCGCCAACGCGATGTACGAGGCGGGCGTCGCCGAAATCTACGATTACTCGATGACCGGCCCCGATCCGCTACGCGAGCTGATCCAGCATTTCGGGCTCCAGACGATACCGATGGATGCCGAGCAGGTGCTGCTCGACGGCGAACTGCTCGACGACGTGCCGGGCATGCGCCGCAAATACGGCGCGAAGACCGCCGCCGCCATCGAGGCATTCCGCAAGCGTTGCTCGGATATGGTGTCGCCGATCGAATATTACGAAGGCGTCGGCGCCCACGACAACGAACATCCCTGGGCCTACAAGACTTGCGAGCAGGTACTGGACGAGGAAGTCGAGGACCCGACCGCAAAGCGATTCTTCAAGGTGATGGCGCGCTCGGACATTGCGACCGAGAGCCACAACACCAACGGCCTCAACGCGCTGAAGAATTTTGTGATGGATATCGAGGGCTACATCGGCCTCTATTCCATCCAGAACGGCAATGAGCAGTTGATCGAGTGCCTGCGTTCGGAAGTGAACGCGGACATCCAGCTCAATCACCGCGTCCTCAAGGTCGGCAAGACCGCCGCGGGCCGCTATCAGCTCAACATGATGAACGGCAAGGGGCCGGAAACGCGGGATTTCGATCTCGTGCTGATGTGCCTGCCGCATTCCTGGCTCGCGACCATGCGCTGGGACGGCGAGCAACTTCGCAAGTCGATGGTCAAACACGTCGCCTATTTCGACCGGCCGGCGCATTATTTGCGCGTCTCGATCCTGTTCGACGAGCCGTTCTGGGGCGAAAAGATTCCCGGCGCCTGGTTCATGTCGGAAGCTTTCGGCGGCTGCTGCGTCTACAACGAAGGCGCGCGCCACGACGTCGGCAAGCATGGCGTCTTGAACTGGCTGATCGCGGGCTCGGATGCGCTGGCCTTCGCCAATCTCAGCGACAATGAACTGATCGACGCGGCGCTGAAATCGTTGCCGGCTTCGCTCGGCGATGCCCGCGCGCATTTGCTGGAAGGCAAGATCCATCGCTGGCTGTCGTCGGTGAATGCGCTGCCCGGCGGCCTGCCGGTGCGCGATGTCATGACCAACCACCGGCCCGAGCCGAAGGAGCATCCGGGGATCGTGGTGGTCGGCGACTACCTGTTCGATTCCACGCTCAACGGGCTGCTCGACTCCTCGGACGCAGCGACCGACATCATCCTGACCGAGATGATGCGGCTGCGCCGCGCCAGAACTCAGGCCGGCAAGCCGGTATCCGACAAGATCGACCGCGACTATTTCGAGGACTATCGCGGGCACGGGCCTTACAGCGAGGCGTGGCGTCAGTTCACCAACCCCGATTATCTGCTGGAGCTGATCAGGATCGTCTGGGGCAAGGCAAGGGGCGCAAAGCTGCTGGTCGCCGGCTCGGCCAGCGGCGAACTGGTCGGCGCGCTGCGCGAGCGCGGCATCGATGCCTGGGGCATCGAGAACAACCGCGCCATCCATGCCAAAACGCCGAAGGCGCTGAAGAAGTACAACAAGCTCGGATCGGTTCTCGACATGCCGTTCAAGGACGGCTCGTTCGACTTCGTGTTCGAGACCAGCCTGTGCCACGTGGCGGAAAAGCAGGTGGCCCGCGCCGTGCGCGAGCTCAACCGCGTGGTCAGGACCGGCCTCGTGTTCGGCTCGGTCACATCAGACATGGCGCCCGCTTTAATCGACCGCTACGACCTCTTGCGCGGCGTCAAGAAGCTCGGCACCTGGTGGGAATGGTCGGAATTGTTCTTCGGCAACGGCTTCGATCTGTCGATGCACCGGCGCGACTGCACCGATGCGCTGTGGGCTGCGACGCTTGCGGCCAACAAGGGGCCGGGCCAGTGGTACGCGGACGCTGACAGCCTTCGCTATTCGTTCTTCGACAAGGTCGAGGCCGACGACGACGAATAACCCTGATGGGGTTATTCCATTTGTTTTGCCGAATTCATCCTGATCGCCTAGGATCGAAACGGTAGCGACGCCGCTACCCTCTTCGTCCTGCGGTCATGCCGGCCGTATATGCTTCGGTTGGTTTCATGGCAAAGCGGCCTCCTTCATCGGATAGTCAAAAACTCGTCCCGGGCGAGGAGGATTCCGAGCTGGAGAAGAAGCTCGCGGCCGCGGCGGTTCCAGGCGCCGCCAGCCATCCAGGCGCCGCCGGTAATCAAAGCGCAGGCGGCAAGGGAGCGCCTCCAGCGACTGACAAGAAGGATGAAGACGACGAGGACGACGAACTCGAGCTCGACGACGATGAAGACGACGAGGACCTCGTCGTCTTCACCGCCAAGGAAGCCGCCGGCGCCCTGTCGACGATCTACGGCTTCGTCAAGCCGCATCTCGCCAATTACAAAAGGCTGCTGGCATTTGTGACGTTCGGTGTCCTCGTCGAGACGCTGTTCAACGTCATCATGCCGCTCAGTCTGAAATTCCTGATCGACGACGCGCTCGGCGAGGAAGATTTTCAGGCCCTCTACAAGATCCTCGGCGTACTGGCGGTCGCAGGCATCCTGACCTCGATCATCGCGGTCTGGTACGAGCGCTGGGACGCGCGGCTCGCCGCTTCGATCATTGCCGATGTGCGCTCGAACCTGTTCGAGCACGTCCAGAACCTGCCGGCCTCCTATTTCGCGCGCACCAAGCGCGGCGAAATCCTGTCGCGCTTCTCGATCGACCTGTCCGCCTTCGAAGGCTCGGTCAAGACCTTTGCCAACAGCGCCGCGCTGCCGTTCCTGGAATTGATCGCCGGCATCATCCTGATGCTGTTCCTGAACTGGCAGCTCGCCGCCGTCGCGTTGTTGATCTTTCCGATCACGCTGATCGGGCCGCGCATCCTCACCCCGAAGGCGGTGCAGGCCAATTACGAGCAGAAGCTGAACGAGGCGGCGCTGCTCGCGACCGTGCAGGAAAACGTCGCCGCGCAAGCGGTGGTGAAGGCCTTCAGCCTACAGCGCCGTACCTTCGGCTGGTTCACCTTTCGCAACCAGGATGTGCGCATCAAGACGGCATCGGCCGTGTTCCTGTCGACCATGGTGGAGCGCACGGTCACCATCTCGGTGCTGCTGCTGCACCTCGTGGTGCTGGCGATCGGCGCTTACCTCGCCACCAAGGGCCAGATCACCGTCGGCACCTTCGTCACCTTCGAAAGCGCGTTCTGGGAGGTGTCCTACAACATCGCCCATCTCATGCATTTCATTCCGGTGTCGATCCAGTCGGCCGCGGCCGTGCGCCACATCCAGGAACTGCTCGATGAGCCGACTCGCGGCGCCGACCGGCCGGGCGCGCCGGATCTGCCGCCGATCACCAACGACATCACCTTCGAGCGCGTCAGCTTCCAGTACGAGGGCGGCCAGCAGCCGGTGCTCGACAACCTCACGCTCAAGCTCGATGTCGGCAAGACCATCGCCATCGTCGGCCCCTCGGGCTCCGGCAAGAGCACGCTGCTCAACCTGATCCTGCGGCTCTATACGCCTGATGAGGGCAGGGTGACCATCGACGGCGTCGATATCCGCCGCGTGACGCGCGAATCGTTGCGCAGCGGCATGGCGGTCGTGTTCCAGGAAAACATGCTGTTCAACATGACGATCCGGGAAAACATCCGGCTCGGCAAGGAAGGCGCGAGCGATGCGGAAGTCGAGGAGGCCGCCAAGAAGGCCGAGATCCACCGCTACATCGTGAGCCTGCCGCAGGGCTATGAGACCCAGGTCGGCGAGCGCGGCGACACGCTGTCGGGCGGCCAGCGCCAGCGTATCGCGATTGCGCGCGCCATCATCCGCAATCCGTCCGTCCTGCTGCTCGACGAAGCCACGTCCGCGCTCGACCAGACCACGGAAGCCGCGATCAATCGCACGCTGATGAAGGTTTCCGAAGGCCGCACCATGATCTGGTCGACCCACCGCCTGACATCGGTGGTCGAGATGGACGAGATCATCGTGATATCAGGCGGCCAGGCGATCGAGCGCGGCTCACACGCCGAACTGCTCGCCCGCAACGGCATGTACCGCAAGCTCTGGGACGATCAGGGCCATGCGCTGCAAAATGCAGCTCAAGCCGACGATAACAATGAAGACGACGAGGATGAGGACGACGAGGAGGAGTGAGGCGCTCAGGCGATCCGGCTCTGCTTCGGATAGGCGGCTGGTGAGGGGCTGGCCGCTCCCTTCAAAACCCGCTTCCGAATCGACCGCGCGATTCCGTCCGACAGGCGCACCCCGAATCGGGCCAGCCGACGCGCACGCCATGACAGCCTGTCGTCGGTCGAGAGCGACCGCAAATCATACGCTTTCGCCAGGCAGTCCCGTTCGCACGCCACCTTCTCCGGATCGCCGTAGAACGCGGCGAGCTTGTCCGAATCCATTCCTTCGCTGGCAAGCCAGCGTGGAATGTGGGTGTTGCACAATAGCTGGACGTCGTTGAACACCTTGGTCGTACCGGTACCTGCGGCGGGACACGAGGTGGAGAAGGTATCGCCCGCCAGCACGACTCCCGGCTGTAGATAGTTGTCGTTGACGACGAGATCGGCAGGCCGAATCCGGATGAGACCGCTGACCTTGAACTTTCCCATCATGCGTTCGAGGCGCGGCATCAGCTTGCACATCGTTGCTTCCGGGGCGGTCCGAAAGGTCCGGAGCCACGGATCGTCCATGTCGCGATAGACCATCAGGTTGACCCGCATCGCATTGCCGATCGGGAAGATCGTCAGATACGCCATCCGGGCTTCGGTGCTCGCCGGCCAGTACGTCAGCGCCGGAAAGTCGAAGGCGGGCCGGCCGACGGGCTCGACATCGAAGCCGAGCGTGATCGAATGGCACGGGCTGATGACCCGGCGCTTGATGCCGAGCATATGGCGCATGCCGAGATTAAGGCCGGTCGCGAGCACGACGAGCCGTGCCGAGATTTCCTCGTCGTTCGACAACCTGAGCTTCTGGCGGTCTGCACTGTTCGCAATGGACAACACCTTGGCGTGGATGCTCGCCAGGGCAGGGTGAATCTGCGCACGCATCGTGTTGACGAGCGTGTCGTACATGATGCCGTGCTGGTCGGACGGCTTTTTGGTCACGACATAGCCGAAGCGGGCTTCCCACACTTCGCCGTCGAGGGTCGTTGCGCGCAAGGTGGTGTCGGCAAGGCCTGTCTTGCGAAGCAGGGTGAGCTGATTGCCGCCGAGCTTTTCGCAGCGCAGTTCCGGCGGATAGGTCTCGTGGGGATCGATCAAGACCGCCGGGATGCCGGCGCGGCCCAGCATCGCCGCGGCTGTTGAGCCGGCGAGGCCGCCACCGACGATCGCAACATCCGTGTAGCGCATGGAAAAGCCTTGGATCCCCTTGGGCGATCATTGCGCCCGCAAACGCAAAGAAAGCCTGAAGGAGATCCTCACAATGACGGCATCGCCGGCAGCGACTTAACCGAAAAACAATGGCGGGTGGGCAAGATTGTCGCAGCGCGGCTGCATTGGATTCCGATGATCACGGTAACGATTGATTCACCAAAGCCGGACCTCGGCCCGCATTGGGACGATCTGGTCGCGCGCGCCTCGCCGAACGTATTCATGGACCCGGCCGCACTGCTGGCAGCGGTCGCGACCGGGTTTGCCGTTATCCGCGTGCTGCTGGCCTGGGAGGGAGAGGGCGCCGCACGCAAACTTGTCGGGGTATGGGCGCTACGGCTGCGAAAGTTCGCGCCGCTCTGGCCGATCGTTCTCGACGCATTGCCGTTCAACTACGCCTTCGTTTCCAGTCCGGTGGTCGATCCGGCCTATGCGGATGCCGTCATCGCGGCGTTCCTGTCGGCGATCGGCAAGAGCGGGCTGCCCAAGATTCTGAATCTTTCGTCGATCGATGCGGAAGGTCCGGTCTATTCGGCCATCCTCCGGGCGCTTGCCGAGCGCGGTGCCGAACCCCTTGTCCTGTCGAAGCTCTCGCGGCCTTACGTCACCAGCGAGTCCGGCGTGAAGCGGTCCGGCTCGACCCGCAAGAAGCTGCGGCAGGACTGGAACCGGCTTTCGGCGCTGGGGACGGTCGACATCCGAAACGACAGGACGCCCGCGGAGGTGCAGGGCGCGTTCGAGATATTCCTCGCCCTCGAAAAGGCATCGTGGAAGGGCGAACGCGGCACGGCCTTGCTCTCGCACGAATCGGATGCCGCTTTCGTCCGGCGCCTGATTCAAAATCTGGCGGAGAGACAGAACGCCTCGGTGGCGCAATTGCGCGTCAATGGGGAGGTCATCGCCGCCCAGGTGCTGATGTATTGCGGAAACACGGCCTATACCTGGAAAACTGCATTTGACGCGGGCTACGCCAGATACTCGCCCGGGACGCTGCTGGTCGACAAGATCACGGACGAGCTCCTCGCGAGCGAGACGATTCGGGCCGTCAATTCCTGCGCGGCCGAATCGAGTTTCATGGGGCAGCTCTGGTCGGGACGCCGGGCCATGGCGGACATGCTGATAGACGTCGGGCCCGGAAAATCATTCGGATATCGGGTAGAAGCCTTGCGATTGACTGGTTATCAGCGCCTGCGCGACTTGCGGGATCGGCTGCGCGAGCGGCCGGCGCTCCCTGCGAAGATCACGAAAGTGGCCTGACAACTACTATTCTACCTCTTGCGGGCCTGACTTTCTCAACGAAGGCGCTCGAAAGGAGTGACCAGGCGAATCGAACTCTCAGGGGCGCCCCAACTTCGTCCTTTGCTGCCTTGCAATAAGCCCCAGCCAACTCCACATTCTGCAAGCGCCGCAGGCGTTTCTTCGGCGTTCTTTCGCCTTGACTTGACGGCATACCGCTTATACAAGGCGCGCACTTCACGACAGGCGGTGAGCATAGCCAGCGTCGGAACGGAACACCCGAACCGGATTTTTTGCCGGGACGGGCACCAACCTCGACGAATGCCGCTCAAACGCTGTCGATCATAGCTAGGCAATGCCAGTGCGATTGTAGTTCTCGAGAGCCTGTTCTCTTGGGGGTGAATCGGATGCATGACCCCGGTGCCGGACTGAACAGCGAACGCTGATCAGCATCTCGCCGAGGTCCTCTGTGGCGTCGAAGCGCTTTCCGCTCAGCGATGAGTGGTTGGCGCGATTTCGTTTTGCGTGAATGCTTTTTGTCACGCGAGGCGGCCGGACGGGACGGCCAGTCCCGAAAGAAGAATTTGCGCAACCGGTTATCGGAAGCGCGTGAATAAAAGGGTGAAGGCTACATGCCGACGATCAATCAGCTGATCGCAAAACCGCGCGAAGTCCAGAAGTCGCGCAAGAAGGTGCCCGCGCTCCAGCAGTCGCCGCAGAAGCGCGGCGTCTGCACGCGCGTCTACACGACGACTCCGAAGAAGCCGAACTCGGCGCTTCGCAAGGTCGCCAAGGTGCGCCTGACCAATGGCTTTGAGGTGATCGGCTACATCCCGGGTGAAGGCCATAACCTTCAGGAGCACTCGGTGGTGATGATCCGCGGCGGCCGCGTCAAGGACTTGCCCGGCGTGCGCTACCACATCCTCCGCGGCGTGCTGGACACCCAAGGCGTCAAGAATCGTAAGCAGCGCCGTTCGAAGTACGGCGCGAAGCGTCCGAAATAAGCGGGAACAGATCAGATGTCGCGTCGCCATTCTGCCGAAAAGCGTGAAGTGCTTCCGGACCCGAAGTTCGGGAACATCATCATTACGAAGTTCATGAATTCGATCATGTACGACGGCAAGAAGTCTGCCGCCGAAAGCATCGTCTATGGCGCGCTCTCCATGATCGAGACCAAGACCAAGCAGGGTCCGCTGCCGGTTTTCGAGCAGGCGTTGGAAAACGTGATGCCGACCATCGAGGTCCGCTCGCGTCGCGTCGGCGGCGCCACCTACCAGGTTCCGGTGGAAGTCCGCTCGGTGCGCCGTCAGGCGCTCGGCATCCGCTGGATCATCGCCGCAGCGCGCGAGCGCAACGAAAAGACGATGACGGAGCGGCTTTCCGCCGAGCTGCTCGACGCGTCGAACAACCGTGGGAACGCCGTCAAGAAGCGTGAAGACGTGCACCGGATGGCGGAAGCCAACCGCGCCTTCTCGCACTATCGCTGGTAACGGCGAACAACGGATTTAAGGAACAGCCCCATGCCCCGCCAACATGCCATCGAGGACTACCGCAACTTCGGTATCATGGCGCATATCGACGCCGGCAAGACCACGACCACCGAGCGCATCCTCTATTACACCGGCAAGAGCCACAAGATCGGCGAAGTGCACGAAGGTGCCGCGACGATGGACTGGATGGAGCAGGAGCAGGAGCGCGGCATCACGATCACCTCGGCCGCGACCACCGCGTTCTGGAACGGCAAGCGTCTGAACATCATCGACACCCCCGGCCACGTCGACTTCACCATTGAAGTCGAGCGTTCGCTGCGCGTGCTCGACGGCGCCGTGTGCGTGCTCGACTCCAACCAGGGCGTCGAGCCGCAGACCGAGACCGTCTGGCGCCAGGGCGACAAGTACAAGGTTCCGCGCATCGTCTTCGCCAACAAGATGGACAAGACCGGCGCCGACTTCTTCAAGTGCCTTGCCGACATCGTCGACCGCCTCGGCGCCAAGCCGATCGCGATCCAGCTCCCCATTGGTGCCGAGAGCAACTTCAAGGGTCTCGTCGACCTCGTGAAGATGAAGGGCATCATCTGGAACGACGAATCGCTCGGCGCGAAGTTCGATTATGTCGACATTCCAGAAGACCTCGTCGACCAGGCCAAGGAATATCGCGAGAAGATGGTGGAAGCCGCCGTCGAGCTCGACGACGATGCTTTGGCCGCTTTCCTCGACGGCAACGAGCCCGATGAAGCGACGCTGAAGCGGTTGATCCGCAAGGCGGTGCTGACCGGCGCCTTCTATCCCGTGCTGTGCGGCTCGGCCTTCAAGAACAAGGGCGTGCAGCCGCTGCTCGACGCCGTGGTCGATTATCTGCCGTCGCCGGTCGACGTGCCTGCGATCAAGGGCACCGACGACAAGGGCAACGAAGTCGTGCGCAAGGCGGACGACAAGGAGCCGCTCGCGCTGCTCGCGTTCAAGATCATGGACGACCCGTTCGTCGGCACCATCACGTTCTGCCGCATCTATTCGGGCGTGCTGATCTCGGGCACTGGCGTGGTGAACTCGACCCGCGAGAAGAAAGAGCGTATCGGCCGCATGCTGCTGATGCATGCGAACAACCGCGAAGACATCAAGGAAGCCTATGCCGGCGACATCGTCGCGCTGGCGGGCCTCAAGGAAGCGCGCACCGGTGACACGCTGTGCGATCCGAACAACGAGGTCATCCTCGAAAAGATGGAATTCCCGGAGCCGGTGATCGAAATCGCGATCGAGCCGAAGACAAAGGCCGACCAGGAAAAGCTGGGCGTGGCGCTGGCGAAGCTTGCCGCGGAGGATCCGTCCTTTCGCGTCTCGACCGATCACGAGTCCGGCCAGACCATCCTGAAGGGCATGGGCGAACTCCATCTCGACATCAAGGTCGACATCCTCAAGCGCACCTACAAGGTGGAAGCCAATATCGGCGCGCCGCAGGTGGCGTTCCGTGAGCGCATCACCAAGCGCGCCGAGGTGTCCTACACCCACAAGAAGCAGACCGGCGGTACCGGCCAGTTTGCGGCGGTGTCGTTCATCGTCGAGCCGAACGAGCCCGGCAAGGGCTATGAATTCGAATCGAAGATCGTCGGCGGTGCGGTGCCGAAGGAATACATCCCCGGCGTCGAAAAGGGCCTCGAGAGCGTGCTCACCTCGGGCGTGGTCGCCGGCTTCCCGGTGGTCGACGTCAAGGTGCAGTTGATTGACGGCAAGTATCACGACGTCGACTCCTCGGCGCTGGCGTTCGAAATCGCCTCGCGTGCGGCGTTCCGCGAAGCCCTGACCAAGGGCAAGTCGGTGCTGCTCGAGCCGATCATGAAGGTCGAGGTCGTGACGCCGGAAGACTATACGGGTTCTGTGATCGGCGACCTCAATTCACGCCGTGGCCAGATCCAGGGCCAGGACATGCGCGGCAACGCCAACGTCATCAACGCGATGGTGCCGCTCATGAACATGTTCGGTTACGTGAATAACCTGCGCTCGATGAGCCAGGGTCGCGCGACCTTCACGATGCAGTTCGATCACTACGCTGAAGCGCCGGCAAACGTGTCGGCGGAAGTCCAGAAGAAATTTGCTTGATTGTCGTTGATAACAGTCAACGACTGAACGGAGAGTCAAATGGCCAAAGCAAAGTTTGAACGTAACAAACCCCACTGCAACATCGGCACCATCGGTCACGTCGACCATGGCAAGACGTCGCTGACGGCGGCGATCACCAAGATCCTGGCCGAGACGGGCGGTGCAACGTTCACGGCATACGACCAGATCGACAAGGCGCCGGAAGAGAAGGCGCGCGGCATCACGATCTCGACCGCTCACGTCGAATACGAGACCAAGAACCGCCACTACGCCCACGTCGACTGCCCCGGCCACGCCGACTATGTGAAGAACATGATCACCGGCGCTGCCCAGATGGACGGCGCGATCCTCGTCGTGTCGGCCGCTGACGGCCCGATGCCGCAGACCCGCGAGCACATCCTGCTCGCCCGCCAGGTCGGCGTGCCGGCGCTGGTCGTGTTCCTCAACAAGTGCGACATGGTCGACGATCCGGAACTGCTCGAGCTCGTTGAGCTCGAGGTTCGCGAACTCCTCTCCAAGTACGAATTCCCGGGCGACAAGATCCCGATCATCAAGGGTTCGGCGCTCGCCGCGCTCGAAGATTCGGACAAGAAGCTCGGCCATGACGCCATCCTCGAGCTGATGCGCAATGTCGACGAGTACATTCCGCAGCCTGAGCGCCCGATCGATCAGCCCTTCCTGATGCCGGTCGAAGACGTGTTCTCGATCTCCGGCCGCGGCACCGTGGTGACCGGCCGTGTCGAGCGCGGCATCGTCAAGGTCGGCGAGGAAATCGAGATCGTCGGTCTGCGTGCGACCCAGAAGACCACCGTCACCGGCGTCGAAATGTTCCGCAAGCTGCTCGATCAGGGCCAGGCCGGCGACAACATCGGCGCGCTGCTCCGCGGCACCAAGCGCGAGGAAGTCGAGCGCGGCCAGGTTCTCTGCAAGCCCGGCTCGGTCAAGCCGCACACCAAGTTCAAGGCTGAGGCCTACATCCTGACGAAGGAGGAGGGCGGTCGTCACACCCCGTTCTTCACCAACTACCGGCCCCAGTTCTACTTCCGCACCACCGACGTGACCGGTGTCGTGCACCTGCCCGAAGGCACCGAGATGGTGATGCCGGGCGACAACATCGCGATGGAAGTGCACCTGATCGTGCCGATCGCGATGGAAGAAAAGCTGCGCTTCGCGATCCGCGAAGGCGGCCGCACCGTCGGCGCCGGCGTCGTCGCCAGCATCATCGAGTAAGGCAAAGGGAATGACGGACAGCGGTGGTTTCAACCGCTGTCCGCCACCCACCATTGGCGACAAGACGACATAGAAAGATACGGCAATGAACGGCCAGAATATCCGCATCCGGCTCAAGGCGTTCGATCATCGAATCCTCGATACGTCGACCCGTGAGATCGTGAATACGGCGAAACGTACCGGTGCCCAGGTGCGCGGACCCATTCCGCTGCCGACCCGCATCGAGAAGTTCACCGTCAACCGTTCGCCGCACGTTGACAAGAAGAGCCGCGAGCAATTCGAGATGCGCACCCACAAGCGCCTCCTCGACATTGTCGACCCGACCCCGCAGACCGTCGATGCCCTGATGAAGCTCGACCTCGCTGCCGGTGTTGACGTCGAGATCAAGCTCTAAGTTTTTGGATCGAGGTTCGCGCTTTAGCGGACAGAAAGAACAGGAAGCACGCCGATGCGCTCCGGAGTGATCGCACAAAAGGTCGGGATGACGCGGGTCTTTACGGAGACCGGCGAGCATATCCCTGTGACCGTGCTGAAGCTGGGTAACTGCCAGGTGCTGGGCCACCGCACGACCGAGAAGAACGGTTACGTCGCGTTGCAGCTCGGCTCGGGTTCCCGCAAGACCGTCTACATGCCGAAGGCCGAGCGCGGCCAGTTCGCCGTCTCCAAGGTCGAACCCAAGCGCAAGGTCGCCGAGTTCCGCGTGTCCGAGGACTCGCTGATCCCGGTCGGCGCCGAGATTCAGGCCGACCACTTCGTCGTCGGCCAGTTCGTCGACGTCACCGGCACCTCGGTCGGCAAGGGTTTTGCCGGCGGTATGAAGCGCTGGAATTTCGGCGGTCTGCGCGCCACCCACGGCGTGTCGATCTCGCACCGCTCGATCGGTTCGACCGGCGGCCGTCAGGATCCCGGCAAGACCTTCAAGAACAAGAAGATGCCCGGCCACATGGGCGTCGACCGCATTACCACGCTCAACCTGCGCGTGGTCTCGACCGATGTCGAACGCGGCCTGATCCTCGTCGAAGGCGCCGTTCCCGGCTCCAAGGGCGGCTGGATCTCGGTGCGCGACGCCGTCAAGAAGCCGCTGCCGAAGGAAGCCCCCAAGCCCGGCAAGTTCAAGGTCGCGGGCGGTGAGGCTGCCGCGGAAGCGCCGGCCGAGAAGGAGGGCGCGTGAGATGGAACTGAAAGTCACAACCCTTGAAGGCAAGGAAGCCGGCTCCGTCCAGCTTTCCGACGCCATCTTTGGCCTCGAGCCGCGCCAGGACATCATTGCGCGTTGCGTGCAGTGGCAGCTCAACAAGCGCCAGGCTGGCACCCACAAGGCCAAGGGCCGCGCCGAGATCTGGCGCACCGGCAAGAAGATGTACAAGCAGAAGGGCACCGGCGGCGCCCGTCACGGCTCGGCCCGCGTGCCGCAGTTCCGCGGCGGTGGCCGTGCGTTCGGCCCGGTCGTGCGTTCGCACGAGACCGCGCTGCCGAAGAAGGTGCGTGCGCTAGCGCTCAGGCATGCGCTGTCCGCGAAGGCCAAGGATGGCGGGCTGGTCGTGATCGACAGTGCAGAGGTCAAGGAAGCCAAGACCAAGGCGCTGGTCGGCCACTTCTCCGGTCTCGGGCTCACCAACGCGCTGATCATCGACGGCGCCGAGCTGAACACCGGTTTTGCGAGCGCCGCCCGCAACATTCCCAACATCGACGTGCTGCCGATCCAGGGCATCAACGTCTACGACATTCTCCGCCGCCAGAAGCTCGTTCTGACCAAGGCTGCGGTCGATGCGCTGGAGGCGCGCTTCAAATGAAGAACATCGATCCGCGCCATTACGACGTCATCGTGGCTCCGGTTGTGACGGAAAAGGCGACGCTCGCCTCCGAGCACAACAAGGTCCTGTTCAAGGTCGCCGCCAAGGCGACCAAGCCGCAGATCAAGGAAGCCGTCGAAAAGCTGTTCGACGTCAAGGTCAAGAGCGTGAACACGCTGGTCCGCAAGGGCAAGACGAAGGTGTTCCGCGGCAATTTCGGTTCGCAGTCGGATGTGAAGCGGGCGATCGTGACCCTCGAAGAGGGCCACCGCATCGACGTCACCACCGGTCTATAAGGCGGCACAGCGATGGCATTGAAGACATACAACCCCACGACGCCGGGCCAGCGCCAGCTGGTCATGGTCGATCGTTCGGCGCTCTATAAGGGCAAGCCGGTCAAGACGCTGACCGAAGGCAAGCTCGGCAATGGCGGCCGCAACAACACCGGCCGCATCACCGTGCGCTTCCGCGGCGGCGGCCACAAGAAGGCCTACCGCACGGTCGACTTCAAGCGCGACAAGGTCGACGTATCGGCGACCGTGGAGCGGCTGGAATACGATCCGAACCGCACCGCGTTCATCGCGCTGATCAAATATGCCGACGGTGAGCAGGCCTACATCCTGGCGCCGCAGCGTCTGGCCGCTGGCGACACGGTGGTCGCCGGCAACTATGTCGACGTCAAGCCGGGCAACGTCATGCCGCTCGGCAACATGCCGGTCGGCACCATCGTGCACAATATCGAGCTCAAGATCGGCAAGGGCGGCCAGCTCGCCCGTTCCGCCGGCACCTACGCCCAGCTCGTCGGCCGCGACCAGGACTATGTGATCATCCGCCTCAACTCGGGCGAACAGCGTCTCGTGCACGGCCGTTGCCGCGGCACCATCGGCGCGGTGTCGAATCCCGATCACATGAACATCTCGATCGGCAAGGCGGGCCGCACCCGCTGGATGGGCTGGCGCCCGCACAACCGCGGCGTCGTCATGAACCCGATCGATCACCCGCATGGCGGCGGCGAAGGCCGCACCTCGGGCGGCCGTCACCCGGTGACCCCGTGGGGCAAGCCGACCAAGGGCAAGAAGACCCGGTCGAACAAGTCGACCAACCGATTCATTCTCCTAAGCCGCCACAAGCGGAAGAAGTAAGGAACACCGGACATGGTTCGTTCAGTCTGGAAAGGCCCGTTCGTCGAAGGCTCGCTGCTGAAGAAGGCAGATGCCGCGCGCGCGTCCGGCCGTCACGACGTGATCAAGATCTGGAGCCGCCGTTCGACCATCCTGCCGCAGTTCGTCGGGCTGACGTTCGGCGTCTACAACGGCCAGAAGCACGTGCCGGTGTCGGTCAACGAGGAAATGGTGGGTCACAAGTTCGGCGAGTTCTCGCCGACCCGGACCTTCCACGGCCATTCGGGCGACAAGAAAGCCAAGAAGGCTTGAGGATTAGACGATGAGCAAACCAAAGCGCGAACGGAGCCTCGCCGATAACGAGGCCAAGGCAGTCGCCCGGATGCTGCGCGTCAGCCCGCAGAAGCTGAACCTGGTGGCGCAGTTGATCCGCGGCCGCAAGGCTTCGGCGGCGCTCGCCGACTTGCAGTTCTCGCGCAAGCGGATCGCGGTCGACGTCAAGAAGTGCCTGGAATCGGCGATCGCGAACGCCGAGAACAACCACGACCTCGAGGTCGACGATCTCGTCGTGGCGGAAGCCCATGTCGGCAACGGCATCGTGATGAAGCGTTTTGCC
Source organism: Bradyrhizobium lablabi (assembly GCF_018129385.1). Classification (GTDB taxonomy): domain Bacteria; phylum Pseudomonadota; class Alphaproteobacteria; order Rhizobiales; family Xanthobacteraceae; genus Bradyrhizobium; species Bradyrhizobium lablabi_C. The sequence continues at coordinate 51,317 of NZ_JAFCLN010000012.1, read as the reverse complement.
CCGCGCGGCCGTGGCCGTTCGGGCCGTATCTATAAACCGTTCTCGCACCTGACCATCGTGGTTCGTCAGGTCGAGGCCGAGGCGAGCGCCTAAAGGGCGCGGGAGAATACGATGGGTCAAAAGATCAATCCGATCGGGCTGCGTCTCGGCATCAACCGGACCTGGGATTCGCGCTGGTTCGCCGGCAAGAACGAGTACGGCAAGCTGCTGCACGAGGACGTCAAGATCCGCGAGATCCTGCACAAGGAGCTCAAGCAGGCCGCCGTCGCGCGCATCGTGATCGAGCGCCCGCACAAGAAGTGCCGCGTCACCATCCACTCGGCGCGTCCGGGCGTCGTGATCGGCAAGAAGGGCGCCGACATCGACAAGCTGCGCAAGAAGGTCGCCGAGATCACCGATTCCGACGTCGTCATCAACATCGTCGAAATCCGCAAGCCTGAACTGGATGCGACGCTGGTCGCCGAATCGATCGCCCAGCAGCTCGAGCGCCGCGTTGCGTTCCGCCGCGCCATGAAGCGCGCGGTGCAGTCGGCGATGCGTCTCGGCGCCGAGGGCATCCGCATCAACTGCTCGGGCCGCCTGGGCGGCGCGGAAATCGCGCGCATGGAGTGGTACCGCGAGGGCCGCGTGCCGCTGCACACGCTGCGCGCCGACGTCGATTACGGCGTTGCGACCGCGTTCACCACGTTCGGCACCTGCGGCGTCAAGGTCTGGATCTTCAAGGGCGAAATCCTCGAGCACGATCCGATGGCCCAGGACAAGAAGATGGCCGAAGGCGAGACTGCGCGGCCGCGCCGCGACGCCGCTTGAGAAAATTAGAGAAGGTTTGAGGGCGCAAAGCCATGATGCAACCAAAGAGAACGAAGTTCCGGAAGGCGCATAAGGGCCGCATTCACGGCACCGCGACTTCGGGCGCGACGTTGGCCTTCGGCCAGTACGGCCTGAAGGCGATGGAACCCGATCGCGTGACCGCGCGGCAGATCGAAGCCGCCCGCCGTGCGCTGACCCGTCACATGAAGCGCGCCGGCCGCGTCTGGATCCGCGTCTTCCCCGACGTGCCGGTGTCGAAGAAACCGGCCGAAGTGCGCATGGGCTCGGGCAAGGGCACGCCGGAATTGTGGGTGGCTCGCGTCAAGCCCGGCCGCGTGATGTTCGAGATCGACGGCGTAACCGTGCAGACCGCCAGGGAAGCGCTGTCGCTCGCCGCCGCCAAGCTGCCGATCAAGACGCGCTTCGTCGCGCGCATCGCGGAGTAGGTGACATGGCCGAGATGAAGATCGAAGACATTCGCGCGATGACCGACGACCAGAGGGAGGATGCCATCCTCAATCTGAAGAAGGAGCGCTTCAACCTGCGTTTCCAGCGCGCCACCGGGCAGCTGGAGAACACCTCGCGGATGCGCGAAGCCCGCCGCGACATCGCCCGTATCAAGACCATCGCCGCGCAGCAGCGCGCGAAGAAGAAGTAAGAGGCCTCACTATGCCGAAACGTACGCTTCAGGGCGTGGTCGTCAGCGACAAGCAAGCCAAGACCGTGGTGGTGCGGGTCGATCGCCGCTTCACCCATCCGATCTACAAGAAGACGATCCGCCGTTCCAAGAACTACCACGCGCACGACGAGAGCAACGAGTTCAAGCCGGGCGACATGGTGTGGATCGAGGAAAGTAAGCCGATCTCGAAGTTGAAGCGCTGGACCGTGGTCCGGGGCGAACACAAGAAAACGGCCTGACGCAAGGCCGGCGCGAGCCGGATGCAAGTCAGGGAAATTTTGAGCGCGAACAAGCGCAGAAAGAGGACGAGGTGCATCAATGATTCAGATGCAGACCAACCTCGACGTGGCCGATAATTCAGGCGCACGCCGTGTCATGTGCATCAAGGTGCTTGGGGGCTCCAAGCGCCGCTATGCCACCGTGGGCGACATTATCGTTGTGTCGATCAAGGAAGCGATTCCGCGCGGCAAGGTGAAGAAGGGCGACGTGATGAAGGCCGTCGTGGTGCGCGTCCGCAAGGACATCCGCCGCGCCGACGGTTCGGTGATCCGTTTCGACCGCAACGCCGCCGTGCTGATCAACAACCAGTCGGAGCCGGTCGGCACCCGTATCTTCGGGCCGGTGCCGCGCGAGCTGCGCGCCAAGAACCACATGAAGATCATCTCGCTCGCGCCGGAGGTGCTGTGATGGCTGCCAAGATCCGCAAGGGTGACAAGGTCATCGTGCTGAGCGGCCGCGACAAGGGCCGTACCGGCGAAGTGTTCGAAGTGCGTCCCGACGAGAACAAGGCGCTGGTGCGCGGCGTCAACATGGTCAAGCGCCACCAGAAGCAGACCCAGAACCAGGAAGGCGGCATCATCTCCAAGGAGTCGCCGATCCATCTGTCCAACATCGCCTATGTCGGCAAGGACGGAAAACCGACCCGCGTCGGGTTCAAGATTCAGGCCGATGGCAAGAAGGTTCGCGTTGCCAAGAGCACCGGAGCAGAGATCGATGGCTGATACAGCTTACGTGCCGCGCCTGCGCGCGGAGTATGACAAGAAGATCCGCGGGCTGATGACCGAGAAGTTCGGTTACGCCAACGTCATGCAGGTGCCGCGCCTGGACAAGGTCGTGCTCAACATGGGCGTCGGCGATGCCGTCAACGACCGCAAGAAGGCCGAGACCGCCGCCGGCGAACTGTCGATGATCGCAGGGCAGAAGGCGGTCGTGACCTATTCGCGGATCGCGATCTCGACCTTCAAGCTGCGCGAGAACCAGCCGATCGGCTGCAAGGTCACGCTGCGCAAGGCCCATATGTACGAGTTCATCGATCGCCTGGTGAACGTCGCACTGCCGCGCGTGCGCGACTTCCGCGGCCTCAACCCGAAGAGCTTCGACGGCCGCGGCAACTATTCGCTCGGCATCAAGGAGCACATCATTTTCCCGGAGATCGATTTCGACAAGGTCTCGGAAGCCCGCGGCATGGACATCACGGTCTGCACGACCGCCAAGACCGACGACGAGGCGAGGGCCTTGTTGACCGCATTCAATTTCCCGTTCCGGCAGTGAGGGGCTGAAGGCCTCTCAAACGCGGAAACCCAGGAGCCAAGCATGGCAAAGAAGAGTTCGATCGAGAAGAACAACCGGCGCAAGCGCATGGCGAAGAACGCCGCCCCCGCGCGCGCGAAGCTGAAGGCGATCATCGCCGACAAGAAGCGGCCGATGGAAGAGCGGTTCGCCGCCACCCTGAAGCTCGCCGAAATGCCGCGCAATTCGTCGGCCACCCGCATCCGCAACCGCTGCGAGATTTCGGGCCGTCCGCGCTCGAATTATCGCAAGAACAAGCTCTCGCGCATCGCGCTGCGTGAACTCGGCTCCAAGGGCCTGGTTCCCGGGCTCGTGAAGTCGAGCTGGTAAGGAGGGTCGGACATGTCAACGCACGATCCGATCAGTGATCTCATCACCCGCATCCGCAACGCGCAGATGCGCGCCAAGCCCAAGGTTTCGTCGCCGGGCTCGAAGATGCGCGCCAACGTGCTCGAAGTGCTGAAGACCGAGGGCTACATCCGCGGCTATGCCAGCGTCGACCACGCCTCGGGCCGCAGCGAACTCGAGATCGAGCTGAAGTATTTCGACGGCGAGCCTGTCATTCGCGAGATCGAGCGGGTGTCGAAGCCGGGACGTCGCGTCTACGTCTCGGTCAAGAACCTGCCGCGCGTGAACAACGGTCTCGGCATTTCGGTGTTGTCGACGCCGAAGGGAATTATGGCTGACCACGAAGCGCGCGAAGCGAATGTGGGCGGCGAAGTTCTCTTCACGGTGTTCTGAGGAAGGATCAGCCATGTCACGAGTTGGCAAAAGGCCTGTAACGATCCCGTCCGGCGTGACCGCGACGGTCGACGGGCAGACGGTGAAGATGAAGGGGCCGAAGGGCCAGCTTCAGTTCGTCGCGCACGACGACGTCGAGGTGAAGTTCGCGGACGGCAAGATCACGGTTGCCCCGCGCGCCAAGACCAACCGCGCGCAGGCGATGTACGGCACCGCGCGCGCCCAGGTCGCGAACCTCGTCGAGGGCGTCACCAAGGGTTTTGAGAAGAAGCTGGAAATCACCGGCGTCGGCTACCGTGCCGCGATGCAGGGCAAGAACCTGCAACTGTCGCTCGGCTACAGCCACGACGTGGTCTATGCGATTCCGGAAGGCATCACGATCGCCGTGCCGAAGCCGACCGAAATCACGGTGTCGGGCAACGATTCCCAGCGCGTCGGCCAGGTCGCCGCGGAAATCCGCGCCTATCGTCCGCCGGAGCCCTACAAGGGCAAGGGCGTGAAGTACGTGGGCGAATTCATCTTCCGCAAGGAAGGCAAGAAGAAGTAACGGAGCCGGTCATGTCATTGAAGGTCACGAATGCCCGGCGCAAGCAGCGTGTGAGGAAATCGCTGCGCCGTTCCGCCAACGGACGTCCGCGTCTGTCGGTGTTCCGCTCGTCGAAGCACATCTACGCCCAGGTCATCGACGACCAGAAGGGCGAGACGCTGGCTTCCGCCTCGTCGCTGGAAAAGACCCTGCGCGAGACCGGCAAGACCGGCGCCGACATCGATGCGGCCAAGGCGGTCGGCAAGCTGCTTGCCGAGCGCGCGGTGCAGAAGGGCGTGAAGGAAGTCGTGTTCGATCGCGGCGGCTATCTCTATCACGGGCGCGTCAAGGCGCTCGGCGATGCCGCGCGCGAGAGCGGGCTCAGCTTCTAGAGCATGATCCCGAAAAGTGGGAACCGGTTTTCGGGAAAGATCACGCTTAAACTAAAGAGTTTTTGGTACTTACAAGGACGGGGCGGTTAGCCCTCTAGAGATTGGAAAACACCATGGCAGGTGAACGCGAACGCGGCGGACGCGAACGGAGCAGGGAGCGCGAGGAGCGCGACAGCGAGTTCGTCGACAAGCTCGTCCACATCAATCGCGTGGCGAAGGTCGTCAAGGGCGGCAAGCGCTTCGGCTTTGCTGCGCTGGTCGTGGTCGGCGACCAGAAGGGCCGGGTCGGTTTCGGCCACGGCAAGGCGCGCGAAGTGCCCGAAGCGATCCGCAAGGCGACCGAATCGGCCAAGCGCAACCTGACGCGCGTGGCGCTGCGCGAGGGCCGCACGCTGCATCACGACATCGCCGGCCGTCACGGCGCCGGCCGCGTCTACCTGCGCGCTGCCCCGGCCGGTACCGGCATCATCGCCGGCGGCCCGATGCGTGCGGTGTTCGAGACACTGGGCATCCAGGACGTGGTCGCAAAATCGATCGGCTCGTCGAACCCCTACAACATGGTTCGCGCCACCTTCGATGCGCTCAAGCACCAGGATAGCCCGCGTTCAGTGGCCGCACGCCGCAACATCAAGGTTTCCGCCCTGCAATCGCGCCGCGTCGGCGGTGACGCCGAAGCTGCGGCGGACTAACACTTCGATTTGGAGTTAAGACGATGGCCAAGGCCGCAAAGACGATCAAGGTCGAGCAGACCGGCAGCGCGATTCGCCGCCATCACTCGCAGCGCTCGACGCTGATCGGCCTCAAGCTCAACAAGATCGGTCGCACCGCCGAATTGCCGGACACCCCGGAAGTTCGCGGCATGATCACCAAGGTTCAACATCTCGTCCGCGTCGTCGGCGAGAAGTAATTACAGGAGGAAGCACGATCCCGAAAAGTGGGGACCGGTTTTCGGTCAAGATCGTGCTCGAAGAATAAGGAAGCGAACGATGAAGCTCAGCGATATCGCCGACAACGCCGGCTCGCGCAAGAAGCGCATGCGCGTCGGCCGTGGCATCGGTTCGGGCAAGGGCAAGACCTCGGGCCGCGGCGGCAAGGGCCAGACCGCGCGCTCGGGCGTGCGCATCAAGGGCTTTGAAGGCGGCCAGATGCCGCTGCATCGCCGGCTGCCCAAGCGCGGCTTCAACAACATCTTCCGCGTCGAGTTTGCCGAGATCAATCTCGACCGGCTCCAGCAGGCGATCGACAGCAAGCAGATCGACGCCAAGGATACCGTGAACGCGGAATCGCTGGTGAAGGCGGGCGTGCTGCGCCGTTCCAAGGCGGGCGTGCGGCTGCTCGGCCGCGGCGAGCTCAAGGCCAAGCTCAACATCGAGGTGCATGGCGCCTCCAAGTCCGCGATCGCGGCGGTCGAGAAGGCGGGCGGCACGGTCAAAATCCTGGCGCCAGTCGAAAAGGACGAAGGCGAGGCCGCGTAACAACTGCGTCATTTGCCCGCGGCACGCGGGCAGTTTCGCTTTAGAACGATGGACTTATCGAAGCCGAGCACCAGATAATGTCCGGCGTCTGCCGAAGGCCTTGAGGGTTCAGGCCACGGCAAAGGGGGCGGCGGGAGAAAACCAAGACATGGTCTCAGCAGCAGAACAACTGGCGGCAAACCTCAATTTCGGCGCGCTGGCAAAAGCCGACGAACTGAAGAAGCGCATCTGGTTCACCCTGGGTGCGCTGCTTGTTTATCGGCTCGGCACCTACATTCCGCTGCCCGGCATCGACCCCAACGCCTGGGAGCAGGTGTTCCGCTCTCAGGCCGGCGGCATTCTCGGCATGTTCAACATGTTCGCCGGCGGCGGCATCAACCGCATGGCGATCTTTGCGCTGAACATCATGCCGTACATCTCGGCATCGATCATCATCCAGCTCCTGACGACCGTCTCGCCGCAGCTCGAGGCGCTGAAGAAGGAAGGCGAGGCGGGCCGCAAGACGCTCAACCAGTACACCCGCTATCTCACGGTGATCCTGGCGGCGTTCCAGTCCTACGGCATTGCGATCGGCCTCCAGGGCGCAGGCAACGTCGTCAGCGAACCCGGCCTGTTCTTCCTGCTGTCGACCTCCATCACGCTGACCGGCGGCACCATGTTCCTGATGTGGCTGGGCGAGCAGATCACCTCGCGCGGCATCGGCAACGGCATCTCGCTGATCATTCTGGCCGGCATCGTCGCCGAGCTGCCGTCGGCGCTCGCCGGCATGCTGGAACTCGGCCGTCAGGGCGCGCTGTCGACCGGGTTGATCCTGATCGTGATGGTGATGGCGGTCGCCGTGATCGCCTTCATCGTGTTCATGGAGCGCGCGCAGCGGCGCCTGCTGATCCAGTATCCGAAGCGCCAGGTCGGCAACAAGATGTTCGAGGGCCAGTCCTCGCATCTGCCGCTCAAGCTCAACACCTCGGGCGTGATTCCGCCGATCTTCGCGTCCTCGCTGCTGCTGCTGCCGACCACGGTCGCCAACTTCAATGCCGGCTCGGGACCGGAATGGATGCAGTGGCTGATCACGCAGCTCAGCCACGGCCGTCCGCTGTTCCTCGCGCTCTATCTCAGCCTGATCGTGTTCTTCGCCTTCTTCTACACGGCGATCGTATTCAACCCGACCGAGACCGCCGACAATCTGAAGAAGCATGGCGGCTTCATCCCGGGCATCCGGCCGGGCGAGCGCACCGCCGAATATATCGACTACGTGCTGTCGCGCATCACCGTGCTCGGCGCCGTCTACCTCGCGATCGTCTGTCTGATTCCGGAAATCCTGATTTCCTACGCCTCGGTGCCGTTCTACTTCGGCGGCACCTCGCTGCTCATCGTCGTCAGCGTGACGATGGATACGGTGGCGCAGGTGCAGGGCTATCTGCTGGCGCATCAATATGAAGGGTTGATCCGCAAGTCGAAGCTGCGGGGCCGCCGTCGATGAGGTTAGAGCTGGCGCGCCGCATCGCCATTACGATCGGCGCGCTGCTCATCTTTCGGCTCGGCAGTCATATCCCGCTTGCGGGTCTCTCTGTGCGAGCCGACCTGAATTCGACCAACATCCTCGCCCGCCTGTCGGTCCTCTCCCTCTCACTCATCCCCTACATCACCGCCGCGATCATCATCCAGCTCATCTCCGTCGTGTGGGGCAGGGTGGGCGCGCTCGAACGATCGGGCGAGGCCGGCCGCCGCAAAATCTCCCGCGCCACGTTGATCCTCACCTTGCTGCTGGCGACGTTCCAGTCGTTCGGTGTCGCCTCCGGCATCCAGAGCATTCCCGGCCTCGTCACCGAGCCCGGCGGCTGGTTCCTGTTGTCGGCGACGGCAACGCTGACCGGCGGTGTGTTCTTCCTGGTCTGGCTCAGCGAGCAGATCACCCGCCACGGCATCGGCAACGGAATCGCGCTTATCCTGTTCGTCGGCGTCGTTGTCACGCTTCCGGCAGAAGTTGCCGGCACGCTCGAGCTTGTCAGGCGGGGCGGCATTTCGGCCAACGTGGCGCTGCTCGCCGGCGGAATCTCGAGCGCGATGGTGATCGTCGTCATCCTCGTCGAACGCGCGCGGCGGAACGTGGCGGTCGAGTACGCGGCCCGGCAGGCCGGCTCGCGCCTGCTGCCTCCACGCTCTTCCGTTCTGCCGATCAAGCTCAACAGCGCCGGATTCCTGATCCCTTCGACGGTGACGCCGTGGGTCTTCTATCTGCCGCTCGCGCTCGCGACCTTCATCTTCGGCCAGACGCCCTGGCTCGCCGTTGCCTTCGACCACATGCAGTTCGGCCGGCCCGCCCACATGATCGTCGGAGCCATCGCGGTGTTCGTGCTCGCATTTGTCTACACCGCCTGCGTGCTCGATCCCGAGCGCGCCGCGAATACGTTGCGAGAGCAGGGTGGCGCGATTGCGGATGTCGCGCCGGGCGAGCCGACCGCCGCTTATCTCGACCGCGTGGTAACGTTGACGACCGTTATCGGTGCCGTCTACCTCGCGGCCATATCGGTGATTCCGGAGGCTCTGGTCGCTTATGGCGAACTGCCCTATTTTTTTGGTGGTGGGTCGGCACTGATTGTGGTTTGCACTATTCTTGATCTCGAAACGCAGGTGCGCGGGTATTCGCTCACCAAGCCTGGGGGCGAATATTTATGAGACTGATTCTTCTGGGGCCGCCGGGCGCGGGCAAGGGGACGCAGGCGCAGCGGCTGGTGGCCAAGCATGACATCATCCAGCTCTCCACCGGCGATATGCTGCGGGCGGCGGTCGCCGCCGGTACGCCGGTTGGAATGCAAGCCAAGGAGATCATGGCGAGCGGAAGCCTCGTGCCGGACGAGATCGTGATCGGCATCATTTCCGATCGCCTCGACCAGCCCGACATGAAGAACGGCTTTATCCTCGACGGTTTTCCGCGCACCGTGCCGCAGGCGGAAGCGCTCGACGAACTCCTGAAGAAGAAGCACATCAAGCTCGATGCGGTGGTGGAGCTGCGCGTCAATGAGAGCGCGCTGTTGCAGCGGGTCGAGAGCCGCGTCGCCGAGATGCGCGCCCGGGGCGAGGAAGTCCGTATCGACGACACCCCGGAAGTGCTGACCAAGCGGCTGGCCCAGTACCGTTCCATGACGGAACCGCTGATCCACTATTATTCGGAACGGCGGAAGCTGCTGACGGTCGACGGCATGCTGACCATCGAGCAGGTGACCCGGGAAATTAACCGGATTCTGGCCGCCATCGACGCCGCCGACGCCAGGGCGGCCGCCAAGAAGGCCCAGGCCAAGCGGGCCAGGGTGGCCAAAGCCGTCAAAAAACCCGCCAAGGCCGCCAAAAAGGCCTCCAAGGGGGCAAAAAAGGCCGCTACGAAGGTCGCCAAGCCCGCCAAGGGGAAAGTGGCCCGCAGGCCGGTCAAGGCCGCCAAAAAGGTCACGAAAAAGCGAGCTAAGCGTTAGAATCGGTTGACGAAACCGGTCACAATCCCTTAATAAGCCCCGCATCCAGATCGGATAGTTATCAGACGATGCCGGGCCCCGGGAAACCAAGGGGTTAGGGCGTCGTGTTCGCGTTTGTGGACACCTGCCCGAGCTAACACAATCAGAGGTCCGGCCCTGGTGCCGGCGACAGGAGAGAAGTCCGTGGCCCGTATTGCCGGCGTCAATATCCCGACCAACAAGCGCGTGCTGATCGCGCTCCAGTACATCCATGGCATCGGCCAGAAGAACGCGAACGAGATCATGGAGAAGGTGAAGATCCCGATGGATCGTCGCGTCAGCCAGCTTTCGGACCAGGAAGTGCTCCAGATCCGCGAAGTGATCGACCGCGACTATCTCGTCGAGGGCGACCTGCGCCGCGAAGTCGGCATCAACATCAAGCGTCTGATGGACCTCGGCTGCTATCGCGGCCTGCGCCATCGCCGCGGTCTGCCGGTGCGCGGCCAGCGCACCCACACCAATGCGCGTACGCGCAAGGGTCCGGCCAAGGCGATCGCCGGCAAGAAGAAGTAAGTTTCGAATTGAAGATTCAGGAGCGGCGATTTTCGGATCGCCGCTCAGGTGTAGCCGCTGGCATTACGGCGGTGTTGAGATCACAGGAAAGGTTTTGGAATGGGCAAGGACGCCACCCGCGTACGCCGTCGCGAACGCAAGAACATCGCTTCCGGCATCGCGCACGTAAGTTCGTCGTTCAACAATACGACCATCACCATCACCGACGCGCAGGGCAACACGATTGCCTGGTCGTCGGCCGGCACGATGGGCTTCAAGGGTTCGCGCAAGTCGACCCCTTATGCCGCGCAGGTCGCGGCTGAAGACGTTTCCAAGAAGGCGCAGGAACACGGCATGCGCACTCTGGAAGTGGAAGTTGCAGGCCCCGGTTCGGGCCGCGAGTCGGCGCTTCGTGCGCTACAGGCTGCGGGTTTCACCGTCACCTCGATCCGTGACGTGACCACGATCCCGCACAATGGTTGCCGTCCGCGCAAGCGTCGGCGCGTTTGATTTGTTTTCGTCGCCGGCGGCAGCGCGCCGCCAGCGATTTGGTTTGGAATATGTGCGCGGACTGATCCGCGATTTCCAACGCCGGTGATTTAGCGCAAATCGACCGGCCCGTATGGGTGAAGACAGTGACGATCCAGAAAAATTGGCAAGAACTGATTCGACCGAACAAGCTCCAGGTCATGCCCGGCAGCGACCCCGCCCGTTTCGCGACCCTGGTCGCCGAACCGCTCGAGCGCGGCTTCGGCCAGACGCTGGGCAACGCGCTGCGCCGCATCCTGCTGTCCTCGCTCCAGGGCGCCGCCGTGCAGTCGGTGCACATTGACGGCGTGCTGCACGAGTTCTCCTCGATCGCTGGCGTTCGCGAGGACGTCACCGACATCGTGCTCAACATCAAGGACATCTCGATCAAGATGCAGGGCGAAGGCCCCAAGCGCATGGTCGTGAAGAAGTCCGGCCCGGGCGTCGTCACCGCCGGCGACATCCAGACCGTCGGCGATGTCACAGTGCTCAATCCGGATCTACAGATCTGCACCCTGGACGAGGGCGCCGAGATCCGCATGGAGTTCACCGTCACCACCGGCAAGGGCTATGTCGCTGCCGAGCGCAACCGTCCCGAGGATGCGCCGATCGGCCTGATTCCGGTCGACAGCCTGTTCTCGCCGGTCCGCAAGGTCTCCTACAAGGTCGAAAACACCCGCGAGGGCCAGATCCTCGACTACGACAAGCTGACCATGACGATCGAGACCAACGGCGCGATCACGCCGGATGACTCCGTGGCCTATGCCGCGCGCATCCTGCAGGATCAGCTCAACGTGTTCGTCAACTTCGAGGAGCCGCGCAAGGAAGTCGCGCAGGAGATCATCCCCGATCTCGCCTTCAACCCGGCGTTCCTCAAGAAGGTCGACGAGCTCGAGCTGTCGGTGCGTTCGGCCAACTGCCTGAAGAACGACAACATCGTCTATATCGGCGACCTCGTGCAGAAGAGCGAAGCGGAAATGCTCCGCACCCCGAACTTCGGCCGCAAGTCGCTGAACGAAATCAAGGAAGTGCTGGCCCAGATGGGTCTGCACCTCGGCATGGAAGTGCCGGGCTGGCCGCCGGAGAACATCGACGAGCTCGCCAAGCGCTTCGAGGATCACTACTGAGTTGACGTCACCGTAGCGGCCGGTTTTCCGGCCGCTACATTTTTGGGCGAACGCAGGAAGCCCACCTGAGAAACTTGTCGCTGAACCACGCGACACAATTGAAGAAGGAATAGTCCAATGCGTCACGGCAAGGTTCATCGCAAGCTCAACCGCACCGCCGAGCATCGCCGTGCGATGTTCGCCAACATGTGCGCCGCGCTGATCAAGCACGAGCAGATTGTCACCACACTGCCGAAGGCCAAGGAGCTCCGTCCGATCGTCGAGAAGCTCGTGACGCTCGGCAAGAAGGGCGGCCTCGCCATGCGTCGCCAGGCCATCTCCGAGATGCGCGATGTCGACCAGGTCAAGAAGCTCTTCGACGTGCTGGCGCCGCGCTACAAGGACCGCCAGGGCGGCTATACCCGCATCATCAAGGCCGGCTTCCGCTATGGCGACAATGCCGCGATGGCCGTGATCGAGTTCGTCGACCGCGACGTCGACGCCAAGGGCCAGGACTCCGGCCCGACACAGGAAAAGGAAGCCGAGGCGGCGTAAGCCGGTACGGTCAAGAAATTCGAAAGCGGCGCCTCCGGGCGCCGTTTTTTGTTGGAAAAGTGCGATCTCGAAATCTTGATGGCATTCGCTGAAGCAGCGGCGCACGGCTTGCTTATCGTGGATGCGGGCGGCGGTCACGCCGCCGGGCACATCACCTCACATTGCGGAGCCAAAAAATGAAAATCGATCTTTCAGGAAAGACGGCGCTCGTCACCGGCTCGACCGCAGGCATTGGGCTGGCGATCGCAAAGGGCCTTGCCGCTGCGGGCGCCGGCGTCATCGTCAACGGGCGAGGCCAGGACAAGGTGGATGCGGCGGTGCGGGCGCTTTCAGCGTCAAAGCCTTCGGGAAAGATCAGCGGCGTCACCGCGGATGTCGGAACGGAAGCCGGATGCAACGCGCTGGTGGCGGCAGCGCCCGAGGTCGACATCCTCGTCAACAACACCGGCATCTTCGAGGTGAAGGATTTCTTCGATATCCCGGACCAGGAGTGGAGCCGCTACTTCGAGATCAACATCATGTCCGGCGTACGCCTGTCGCGCGCCTATATGAAGGGCATGCTCAAGCGCAACTGGGGCCGCATCATCTTCATCTCCTCGGAATCCGGCATCAACATCCCGACCGACATGATCCACTACGGCATGACCAAGACCGCGCAACTCGGCATCTCGCGCGGACTTGCCAAGTTGACGAAAGGCACTGGCGTCACCGTCAATTCGGTGCTGCCCGGCCCGACCCTGACGGAAGGCGTCGAGGTTTTCCTCAAAGGCGTCGCCAGGCAGAACAAGCAATCCGAGCAGGAGGCCGCCGCCAATTTCGTGAAGCAGCATCGCCCGAGCTCGCTGGTGCAGCGTTTTGCCGGCGTCGACGAGATCGCCAACATCGTGGTCTTCGTCGCCTCGAAGGAGGCGGCCATGACCAACGGCGCAGCGGTCCGCGCCGAAGGCGGCATTCTCGACACGATCGCGTGAGGCCGTAAATGCCCGCCTACGCCATCTCCGAAGTCGAGATGAAGGATGCGGCAGAATTCGATGCCTATCGCACGATGGCGGCGCAAACCATCGCGCGGTATGGCGGCCGCTATCTGGTCCGCGGCGGCGCGGCAGAGACCGTCGAAGGCGGCCCGCCGCCGAAGACCATCATCGTCGTCGAATTCCCGTCGATGGCGCGGCTGCGGGAATGGTACGCTTCGCGCGAATATGCCAAAGCGCTCAAGCTGCGGCGGACGGCGCTTGAGCGACGGCTGATTTTCGTGGAGGGTGTGCCGGTAGCGGCCTCGGGTCGCAGCGATCCGGACAGAACATGAGCCGATTCTGGAGCAGGCTGACGCATGACCTGACGCCCTATGTACCGGGCGAGCAGCCGCGCATGGCGGACCTGGTCAAGCTCAACACCAACGAGCATCCGCTCGGTCCTTCCCCGCGGGTCCTGGAAGCGATCCGCCAGGAGGCGACCGACGCGCTGCGGCTATATCCCGACCCTCTGGCCACCGCGCTGCGGGCTGCCTTGGCCAGCTACCATCGGGTGCGGCCCGAGCAGGTGTTCGTCGGCAACGGCTCGGACGAGGTGCTGGCGCACACCTTCGCTGCGCTGCTGAAGCACGATGCGCCATTGCTGTTTCCGGATATCACCTACAGCTTCTACCCGGTCTATTGCCGCCTGTTCGGCATCGCCTGCGAGGCCGTGCCGCTCGATCAGGCGATGCGCGTCCGCGTTGCCGACTATCGCCGGCCGGCCGGCGCCATCATCGTGCCCAATCCGAACGCGCCGACAGGGATTGCGTTGTCACGGGACGAGATCGCCGCCTTGCTGGACGAGCACCCCGACGCTCCCGTGGTGATCGACGAGGCCTATGTTGATTTCGGCGCCGAGACCGCGATTCCGCTGGTCGCATCCCACGACAATCTCCTGGTCGTTCAAACCATGTCCAAGTCGCGGGCTCTCGCCGGGCTGCGGGTCGGCTACGCGATCGGCGATGCCGGCCTGATCGAGGCGCTCACCCGCGTGAAGGACAGCTTCAACTCCTATCCTCTCGGCCGGCCGGCTCAGGCGGGCGCCATTGCCTCCCTGGAGGACGAAGCCTGGTTTCAACAGAGCCGGCTTGCCGTCATCGAAGGGCGCGAGCGGATGAATAGCGGACTGGAGCAGCTTGGCTTCGAGGTGCTGCCGTCCTCCGCCAACTTCGTGTTCGCGCGTCATCCGGCGCATGATGGCGCGGCGCTGGCCACTGCGCTGCGTCAGCGGGCGGTGATCGTCCGCCATTTCACCGCTCCCCGCATCTCGGACTATCTGCGGATGACCGTGGGTAGCGATGAGCAAATCGACCGGCTGTTTTCGGCCCTGTCGCAGATCCTGGGCAGAGATCGCAGGGCGGGTTAGCCGAAGGCGCAACCCGCCACGGCGGCGTCTACCATCCCTCCAGCACGATCTTCCCGCGCGACTTGCCGCTCTCTAGCAACGCGTGCGCGCGCTTCAGATTCGCCGCGTTGATCGTGCCAAAGGTCTGGTCGAGCGTGGTGCGCAAGACGCCCTTGTCGATGAGGTCGGCGACATCGTTGAGCAGCATGTGCTGCGCGATCATATCCGGCGTCTGGAACGAGGAGCGCGTGAACATCGATTCCCAGTGCACCGAGATCGCCTTGCCCTTGAAGACGCTCATGGTGAACTCCGGGGGATCGTCGATCAGGCCGAACTTGCCCTGCGGCGCCATGAAGTCGGCGATCGCCTTGTAGTGCTGGTCGGTGTAGGTGAGGCTGGCAACCAGCGCCACCGGCGGTACTTTCAGCTTCTCGATCTGCTCCTTCATCGGCTTGCCGTGATCGATCACCGCATGCGCGCCGAGATCAAGGCACCATTTCTGCGACTCCGGCCGCGTCGCGGTGGCGACGGCCGTCAGGCCGGTGAGCCGGCGCGCAAGCTGGATCAGGATCGAGCCGACGCCCCCGGCGCCGCCGGTGATCAGCAGCGTGCGCGGATCGACGCTCTTGCCGGGCACCGCGCCAAGCCGGTCGAACAGCAGTTCCCAGGCGGTGATCGAGGTGAGGGGCAGGGCGGCGGCCTGCGCGAACGACAGCGATTTTGGCTTGCGGCCAACGATCCGCTCGTCGACCAGATGGAATTCCGAATTGGTGCCCTGGCGCAGGATCGAGCCGGCGTAGAACACTTCGTCGCCCGGCTTGAACAGCGACACGTCGGATCCAACCGCATCGACCACGCCGGCGGCGTCAAACCCGAGAATCTTGTACTCGCCCTCCGGCGGCGCGGCGCGCTTGCGCACCTTGTAGTCGACCGGGTTGGCCGAGATCGCCTTCACCGCCACACGGATGTCGCGCCCCTTCGGTTCGGGCTTTGCGGTCTCGAAATCGATCAGGGAATTTGCGTCCTCGACGGGGAGCGATTTTTGGTATCCGACGGCCTTCATTCGGGTCTCCTCTACGGCATGAGCCGGAAAAGTGGGTACCGGTTTTCCGACAAGCTCATGCCCAAAACCAAGGGTGCCGGAATAAGTGTCGGGGTAGCGTCCACTTGGCAAGTACTGTAAATTTTGGGAATTAGTCCCTGTTTGGATACTATTGGGAAAATCAGCCATGAAACGGCGGAATTTCGCCCATCGACCCGGCTGCGCGGTGGAAGCGACCCTCGATCTGATTGACGGCAAGTGGAAGGGCGTCATCCTCTACCACCTGCAAAGCGGCACCCAGCGCTTTGGCGAGCTTCGCCGCCTGATGCCGGGAATCACCCAGCGCATGCTCACCAAGCAGCTCCGCGCGCTGGAGGACGACCGGCTGATCATCCGCACCGTCTACGCCGAGGTTCCGCCGCGGGTGGAATACCGCCTGTCGGAAACCGGCGAGAGCTTGCGCCCGGTCATCGACATTCTGAAGGCCTGGGGCGAAAAGCACCGGGAACGGCTATCCTGCGGGCCCGATCCGGACATGGTGCCGCTACCCGATCGCGCGGCCTGATCGCCCGCGTTTGACTTCTCCCGCCAGCGCCCCGCGACTATATCTGGCCAATCAATTTTGGGATTTCTGCATGACGTTGCTCCGCTCTTTCGCCGCTTTGCTGATCGTCGCTGCCGCCGCCATGCCGGCCCAGGCGCAGGATCGCCGCGTGCCGGCTTCGCCGGCCGAGCTGAAACTTTCCTTTGCGCCGATCGTCCAGCGCACGCAGCCCGCGGTGGTCAACGTCTATGCCGGCAAGACCGTGCAGAACCGCAATCCGCTGCTCGACGATCCGATTTTTCGCCGCTTCTTCGGCATCCCCGGCAACCGCCAGCCGGAACAGATGCAGCGCTCGCTCGGCTCCGGCGTGATGGTGGATCAGTCAGGCCTCGTCGTCACCAACAACCACGTCATCGAGGGCGCCGATCAGGTCAAAATCTCGCTCGCCGACAAGCGCGAATTCGAAGCCGAAATCGTGCTGAAGGATAGCCGCACCGATCTGGCGGTGCTGCGCGTCAAGGACAGCAAGGAAAAGTTCGCAACGCTCGATTTCGCCAATTCCGACGAGCTATTGGTCGGCGACGTCGTGCTCGCGATCGGCAACCCCTTCGGCGTCGGCCAGACCGTGACGCACGGCATCGTTTCGGCGCTGGCGCGCACGCAGGTCGGCATCACCGACTACCAGTTCTTCATCCAGACCGACGCCGCGATCAATCCCGGCAATTCCGGCGGCGCGCTGGTCGACCTGAGTGGACGCCTTGCCGGCATCAACACCGCGATCTTCTCGCGCTCCGGAGGCTCGCAGGGCATCGGCTTTGCGATTCCCGCCAACATGGTGCGCGTGGTGGTCGCCTCCGCCAAGAGCGGCGGCAAGGCCGTGAAGCGGCCCTGGCTTGGCGCCCGCTTGCAAGCGGTGACGCCCGAGATCGCCGAGTCGCTCGGCCTGCGGCTGCCGACCGGCGCGCTGGTCGCCAATGTCGCGCCCGGCAGCCCGGCGGCGCGGGCAGGGCTGAAATTGTCCGACCTGATCGTTGCCATCGATGGCCAGACCATCGACGATCCCAACGCCTTCGACTACCGCTTTGCCACCCGGCCATTCGGCGGCACTGCCCAGATCGACGTTCAGCGCGGCGGCAAGACCATCAAGGTCAACATCCCGCTGGAGGTCGCGCCCGATACCAACCGCGACGAGATCACGATCTCTGCGCGCTCGCCGTTCCAGGGCGCCAAGGTCGCCAACATCTCGCCGGCGGTCGCTGAAGAGCTGCGGCTCGACAGCAATGCGGAAGGCGTCGTGGTGGTCGATCTCGAAGACGGCGCGCCCGCGGCCGGTGTCGGCTTCCAGAAAGGCGACATCATCCTGAACGTGAACAACCAGAAGATCGCCAAGACCAGCGATCTCGACAAGGCCGCAAAGGCCTCGTCCCGGTTGTGGCGCATCGTTGTGGTGCGGGGCGGTCAGCAGATCAACGTCACGCTCGGCGGATGAGCCCGAAGCGACCGCAATCGTCACCGAACCTCTTTGCCGCGGCAGGGATGGAGCAGGATGCGCCGCGTCCGCTGCCCGATCGCCTGCGTCCGCAAAAGCTCTCCGATGTCGTAGGGCAAGACCACATCCTCGGTCCCGACGGCGCACTGACGCGCATGCTGGAGACGCGTACGCTCGGCTCGCTGGTGTTTTGGGGGCCGCCCGGCACCGGCAAGACCACGGTCGCGCGCCTCCTGGCGGATGCGACTGAACTGCATTTCGAGCAGATTTCCGCGGTGTTTTCCGGCGTTGCCGATCTGAAGAAAGTGTTCGACGCGGCCCGCGCGCGCCGCGAGACCGGCAAGGGCACGCTCTTGTTCGTCGACGAGGTGCATCGCTTCAACCGCGCCCAGCAGGACTCTTTCCTGCCCGTGATGGAAGACGGCACCGTGGTGCTGGTCGGCGCCACCACGGAAAATCCGTCCTTCGAGCTCAACGCGGCGCTCCTGTCGCGCGCACGCGTGCTGGTGTTCCATTCACTCGACGCCGCCGCGGTCGAGAAGCTGTTTGCGCACGCCGAAAGGATCGAGGGCAAAAAGCTGCCGCTCGATGCGGAGGCGCGCGGCGTGCTGGTGCGGATGGCCGATGGCGACGGCCGCGCCGCGCTGACGCTCGCCGAGGAAGTCTGGCGCGCCGCGCGCAAGGACGAGGTGTTCAACGCGGCGCAGCTCCAGGAAATCCTGCAACGCCGCGCACCGATCTACGACAAATCCGCCGACGGCCATTACAACCTCATTTCGGCCCTGCATAAATCCGTGCGCGGCTCCGATCCGGATGCTGCGCTGTATTATCTCGCGCGCATGCTCGATGCGGGCGAGGACCCGCTGTTCCTCGCGCGCCGTGTCGTGCGGATGGCAGTGGAAGACATCGGTCTTGCCGATCCGCAGGCGCTGGCGGTCTGCACCGCGGCCAAGGATGCCTATGATTTCCTCGGCTCTCCCGAAGGCGAACTGGCGATCGCGCAAGCCGTGATCTATCTCGCGACTGCGCCGAAATCGAACGCCGCGTACAAGGCGTTTGGCGCGGCCATGCGCACCGCCAAGGAGGCGGGCTCGCTGCTGCCGCCAAAGCACATTCTCAATTCGCCGACCAAGCTGATGAAATCCGAAGGCTACGGTTCGGGCTACGAATATGACCATGATGCGCCTGATGCGTTCTCCGGTCAGGACTATTTTCCGGAAGCGCTCGGGCGCCAGACCTTTTACGACCCGCCCGATCGCGGCTTCGAGCGCGAGATCAGGAAGCGGCTCGATTACTGGGCCCGGCTCCGGCGGGAGCGGGGCGGAGGACAGGAATGAACGGACGTCTCAAGACACTGGCGCTGGGGTTTTTCGCCGCAGCGGGCTTTGCGCATTTCGCATCGGCGGAGACGGTGCAGCTCGCGCCCGGCATTCAGGTGACGAAGCACAGCTATTCCGCGCCCGCCAACGAGCAGCCGTTTTTCGGTTTTGAGGCGAAGACCGCCGAGCAGCGCGAGGCGGACGACAAGTTCGTCAAGGCGCTGGTGGAAGCGACGGGTTCGCGCGAAAAGGCGCTGGACGAAGTCAGTAAACGCGGCTGGCGCGCGCTCGCCGGAGGAAGGTACGGCGAGGCGGCGCAACGCTTCAATCAGGCCTTCCTCGTCGATCCCGAGCAGAGCGTCGTCTATCACGGCCTCGCGGTGGTCGCCCAAATCCGCTTCAAGGATACTGCGTTTGCAGAAGAGCTTTACCGGATCGCGCGCAAGCAGCCCAATCCGCTGAAGATGCTGAATGCCGATTACGGCCGGGTGCTTCTCGTCGACAAGCGGCCGAAAGAGGCGCAGCCCGTGCTGGAGCAGGCCGTGAAGGATGCGCCCGACTTCGGCGATGCCTGGATCAACCTCGCCTGGGCGCGCCAGCAGAACGGCGACAACAATGCGGCTTGCGCCGCCGCCGACGAAGCGATGAAGCTGCGGCCGTCGGCCAACGCGAAGGTCGATCTGGCGAAGCTTAAAACCACGGCGCAGTGCAAATAGGCGGGTCTTGCAAAGATGTGCCAAAAATGGCACATTAGGCGAGCTGGATGATCGACCGCGAAAAAAAAGCTTCCCGCGCGCTTCTATGTCAGCCCGGCTGGCCGCAACCCTGTTCGCGAATGGATTCTCGATCTGCCTGCCGAAGACCGCAGGACAGTTGGGAAGGACATTCAAAAGGTAGAATTCGGTTGGCCGATCGGGCGTCCCCATTGTGCCCCGTTGGGGAATGGCTTGTGGGAAGTACGAAGCGATCTCGATAGCAACCGGATTGCGCGGGTTATCTTCTGCATGGGCGATGGCTTCATGGTTCTGTTGCACGGCTTCATCAAGAAGACGCAGAAGACACCGCAGCAAGACATAGAACTCGCGCTGAAGCGCAAGAAAGAGGTGACGTGATGGTGAGGAAGAAAGCGCGCGTGAGCAAGGAAACGTTCGACGAGTTTCTTGAAGAGCAGGGCATGCTCGGATCATGTGAAGAGCGCGCCATCAAGGAGATCATCGCCGAACAACTGGCCGAAGCGATGAAAGCGCAAGGCATCACCAAGATCGCCATGGCGGAGCGCATGAAAACCAGCCGGCGCCAACTTGACCGGCTGTTGGATCCTGCCACGCCATCGGTAACTTTGGAGACGTTGCGCCGTGCAGCGAACGCCGTTGGGCGAACGCTACGAGTTGAGCTGACCTGACGGCTATTTTCTTGTCTCGTGAGTTCCACCAACCTGGTGGCACGATGCGTCGCTACTCCCGGTCCTTTGTGCGCTTTTTCAATTCGGCAAAGGCGCGGCCGGCAAAGCGGCCGAGCTTGGTCGCCGTGGAGTCGAGCTCTTCGGCATGATTGCTGCGGCCCGACTCGAAGGCGGTGAACCAGCGGCGAAAGCGCGCCAGTTCCTCCGGCGTTAGCCGGCTAACTGCTTCAGCGATTTCTTCGACTTTCATCTGGCCAGTCCCGGCTATTTCCCCGTCTTCACGAATTCCAGGATTTGATCGGTCAGCCGCGTATCTACGGTATTGATCGAATATACCTCTGACATATGGCTGTGCTGCGGCAGCATGAAGGTGCGTGCACAGCCGTTCGGGCCCTTGCAGATCGCCTGCTTCACCAGTTCGTACTGCTCGATGAAGCGGGGCGGGTCGAGCTCGGCGGCCGTGATCATCAGCGGCGTCTTGCTGGCGATGAGACCCTTGACCGATGAACGCTCCGAATAGCGCGAGGAATCGGAGCCGAAATAGGCCAGTTCGGCGTCGCCGACCGGGGACGCGGTGAGATCGTAGAGGCCGGACACCATGATGGCTCCGGCAAGGCCGCCGCCCTTCACCTTGTGCAGCTCGGGATGCGAAACATAGCCCGCGACGTGAACGGCGCCGGCGGATTGTCCCATCAGGTAGATGCGCGAAGGATCGCCGCCGCGCGCGGCGATCTCTTTCGTCACCCACTGCACGACGCTCGCAAGGTCTTCCGCACCCGCGGGCCAGGGAGAAGCCGGCGCCAGCCGGTAGGTCGTGTTGACGCCGACAAAGCCGTTCTTCACCGCCCACAACATGATGTTGTCGTAGAAGGGGCTGTTGGGGTTGCGCTTGTTGCCGGCGACAAAGCCGCCGCCGTGAACATAGATCAGGACGGGCCGGGCGGCGGTGCTTGCTTCCGGCATGAATACATCGAGCAGGTTGCGTTCAGCGGGGCCGTACTTCACGTCGCGCTCGACCTTGACGCCCGTGTACGGCTCCTTCTCCTGCATCGGCGCATAGAGCGCCGCCGTCTTCGGCGGGTCGACGACACGGCCGAGCTCCAGCAGCTTCCAGGCGAGTTCCTCCGACATCGGGCTTTGCTGCGCCCAGGCCGGATTCATCACCAGCGCCACTACCGCAGCCAGAGCCAACCTTACGCCTGCCATCCCCATTC
This sequence comes from Bradyrhizobium lablabi, assembly GCF_018129385.1. Taxonomy (GTDB): domain Bacteria; phylum Pseudomonadota; class Alphaproteobacteria; order Rhizobiales; family Xanthobacteraceae; genus Bradyrhizobium; species Bradyrhizobium lablabi_C. Next base: position 29,570 of record NZ_JAFCLN010000012.1, on the reverse strand, counting down.
TCCCGTTTCTTGTTCGCCTGACATGACCGATATCGCGGGCAATTTGCACCGATTCCGTCGTGACGGCCCCGCGCATTTGCGCTACGCCAATAGCGCAAAATGGAGCCGAAATCAGCATGAGTCGCCGCGACCGGAAACCGCTTGCGAAGTCGCGCAATGCAGGCGATCGGCCCAAAGGAGCCAGCAAGGGAGGCAGTAAGGGCGCTCGGCCTTTCCGCAGCCGCAAGCCGGGCGAGCCGGGCCGTGACGATCGCCCGCAGGGCCATCGTCCCAGTGGAAAGCCGGCACGCTTTGCCGAACCGCGCAGGGACAAGCCACAGCCTTTCCGCGAAGAGCCCGCCGCCGAGCCAAAACTCCCGACAAAGGTCCAGACCGTCACCGTCACCGCCGACGAGAACAACATGCGGGTCGACCGCTTTCTCGAGGCGCGCTTTCCGGGCCTGTCGTTCTCCCATATTCAGCGGATCGTCCGCAAAGGCGAGCTGCGCGTCAACGGCAAGCGCGCCGACAGCAAGGACCGGCTGGAGGAGGGGCAGAGCGTCCGCATTCCGCCGTTGCGGCTCGATGCGCCGAAGGTGCCAGGCGTGCTCTCCGAGGCGGCGCAGAAGACGCTGGCCGCGCTGAAGGAAATGACGCTCTACGAGGATGACGACGTCCTGGTCCTGAACAAGCCGGCGGGGCTCGCCGTGCAGGGCGGAAGCGGCATCACGCGCAACGTCGATGACATGTTGGAAGTGATGCGCGATGCCAAGGGGCAGAAGCCGCGCCTCGTGCACCGGATCGATCGGGAAACGTCCGGCTGCCTTTTGATTGCCAAGACGCGCTTTGCCGCCACGCATCTGACCGGCGCGTTCCGCCACCGCTCGGCGCGAAAAATCTACTGGGCGCTGGTGGCAGGCGTGCCAAAGCCGAAGCAGGGCCGTATCTCGACCTACCTTGCGAAGGACGAGGGTGAGGACGACACCATCATGGTAATCGCCAAACATGGCGACGAGGGCGCGAGCCACGCGGTGACCTATTACGCGGTTGTCGAAACTTCCGCGACAAAGCTCGCCTGGGTGTCGCTGAAGCCGGTCACAGGGCGCACCCATCAACTGCGTGCGCATATGGCGCATATCGATCACGCCATCGTCGGCGACCCCAAGTATTTCAACAAGGAGAACTGGGAGCTGCCGGGTGGTTTGCAGAACCGCCTGCATCTCTTGGCGCGCCGCATCGTCATCCCGCATCCGCGTGGTGGCGTGATCGACGCCACTGCGCCCTTGCCGCCGCACATGCTGCAATCCTGGAATCTGCTGGGGCTGGAAGCCGACCGTTTTGATCCGATCGAGAACGCCCCGGAGGAGTGAGGTCCGCGGCCGGCGCAGCAATATCGATCAAAACGCCGTCGTGTTGATCGATTAGTTTTCGGGCTTCGCTGGTTCGAAAAGGTGTTTCGATGATCCGGAAGTGGTTGGGCGCGGCATTCCTTGCTCTTCTGACGCTCGCATATGGCGTTGCGGCCGACGCCCAGACGCTGGTGCTGAAAGGCGGGACGGTCTACGCCACACCTGAGGCCGCGCCGCTGGCCGACGCCGTGATCGTGATGTCGTCCGGCGCCATCACCGCCGTCGGGCCTGCCAGTGAGGTGCAAATCCCCCCGGACGCGCGCATGATCGATTGCACCGGCAAGACGATCGTCGCCGGCTTCTGGAACAGCCACGTCCACTTGACGGAAGCGGTGTGGAAGAATGCCGCCGAGGCACCGGCTGCCTCGCTCACGGCGCACATGCAGGCGATGCTGACGAAGTGGGGCGTCACAACAGTGTGGGATCTCGGCTCTGATCCAACCGATGGTTTTGCGCTGCGCAAGCGGATCAATGCCGGGGAAGTGCTGGGCCCGAATATCTTCTTTGCCGGCAGCATTTTCCCGAGAGATGGACACCCCATCTATCTCCCGCCCGAGATGCAACTACCTGAGGCCGCTACGCCGGAGCGGGCGGAGCACTTGGCGCGAAGCTATATGCAGATGGGGCTCGACGGCTTGAAGCTCTTCACCGGCGTCTTCAAAGGCGAAGACAAGGCCGTCGTGAACATGGATGCCGCCATTGCCAAGGCAGGGGTCGACGTCGTGCACGCGTGGGTAAAACCGGCGTTCGCCCATCCGCAGAACAGGGCGGGCGTGGACGCCGTGATCGCCGCCGGTGCGGACGTGATGGCCCACACCGCGCCGGGAGCAAATTACACAGCCGAGCAACTCGAGCGGTTCAAGCAGCAGAACATTGCTTTGATCCCCACACTGTCGCTGTTTGCAAAGCTGCCGATCCCGCCCGAGATATCCGCGCGACTGGTCGATAGCGCCGTCCAGCAACTCAAGGCCTTCTCGGAGAATGGCGGGAAGGTCCTGTTCGGCACCGATGTCGGTTTCACGAAACTGTACGACACCACGACCGAATACGAACTGATGCACCGCGCGCTCAGGGGGTCCCAGGTGCTGGCCGCGCTCACCACCAATCCCGCGGGCTATTTCAAGGCCACCTCGAAAGGAAGAGTGCAGCAGGGCTTTGATGCCGATCTCGTGATCCTGGATGGCGATCCCATCGCAGATGTCCGTAATCTCGCAAAAGTCGCCGTCACCATCCGCGCCGGGCAGGTGATCTATCAGAAGCCGTGAAAGGCAGGCTGATTCAACATTAATTTAGAGCCGGCTTCCTTGCGGTCTCGCCAGGGGAGCACGACCTCTATTCCATGAAACTCGCTTCGCTGATTCTTGGCGCTGTCTTGTTGGCCGCTCTCGCAAGCCCGGCGTCGGCGCAGTTCATTCCGCCGGGATCCTCAACGCTCAATCCGCCGCTGCCATCGCCGCCGCCACCGCCGAAAATCGAGGTGCCGGCGATTCCGCAGATGGATGCGCCTGCGCCGTCGCCCTATATCAGCCCCGCTCCAAGCGCCTCGTTCGGCGACCGCATCGGCGCATGCCTCGACGATGCCGCTGCCGCTGGCCTCGATCCGGCCGATCGGGCCGCCTATTCGCGCTCCTGTGCCAACCGCTAGCAGTTGCGCGATCGTGATGCTCGCTGACTGCCTCCCACCCATATGATATGTTTGGTGCCGTGCCGGGGAGAACCGGTTCCATGACATGAAGGGACAGGCGGCTGGGCCACTCTCAAGGAGGAGGCTATGACCATCGAAAGCATTCTGAGGCGGAAAGGCACCGATGTTGCGACAATCGCGCCGGATGCCAGCGTCAAGAGAGCGGCAGACTGGCTCCGCGCAAAGAACATCGGCGCCCTGGTGGTGACGAGCGAAAACGCCATTGCCGGTCTGATTTCCGAGCGTGAAATCGTGGATGCATTTTCCCGTCATGGTGAGGCGGCCAAGTCGATGCTGGTGAAGGAAGTCATGCAATATGGCGTGACCACTGTGTCCCCGGACGACAGCGTTGTTCGCGTGATGAAGCTGATGACGCATCATCGCGTACGCCACATGCCGGTGGTACGCGGAGGCAAGCTGGTCGGCATCGTCAGTATTGGCGATGTGGTCAAGCACCGGTTGGAAGATCTGGAGCTGGAGACGAACGTCTTGCGGGATGTCTACGCCGCCGCGCGTTGATCGCATCGGCACATATCTGGATGGCGCCGCGGCCGCTGGCCTCGACTGGATTGACCGCGCCGCCCGTTCGCGCTCGTCGCGGAACCGGCTGACTGCTCCTTCCCTTCCTTAATGCGCATTTATTCCGCTTCGCACGAAAAATTTGGTTCGGAATAGTCGTCCACGGCAGGGGTTCGCCAAACGTGATCTTCATTCATCAAGAAGGAACAACGTTGATGATCAAACGTGCAGGTATCGCGCTGATCGGCGCAATCGTGATGGCGACGGCCGCGGTGGCGCAGACGGCGCCCGCAAAGGTCGCCGATACGTCGAAAGGCAAGGCGCTGGTCGATGCCAAGGGCATGACGCTCTACGTCTTCGACAAGGACAAGGATGTTCCCGGCAAATCCGCGTGCAACGGCACCTGCGCGGAGAACTGGCCGGTGCTGCTCGCCTCAGGCAGCGACAAGGCGTCCGGCGACTGGACGATCGTCGCGCGCGACGACGGCAAGAAGATGTGGGCCTACAAGGGCCGTCCGCTCTACACCTGGAAGAACGACAAGGCGCCCGGCGATGTCGACGGCGACGGCAAGCTGAATGGTGCTTGGCATATCGCCACGCCGTAAGAGATCATGAAGCCGCCGTTCGGGGGCGCGGCCAGCAGCTTGGTCCCATGATTTGTCGGCCGTCATGGCCGGGCTTGTCCCGGCCATCCACGTCTTTCTGTCAGTCCGAGCGCGAAGACGTGGATGCCCGGCACAAGGCCGGGCATGGCGAGTCATGTCTCTCAGACGAGTGACATAGCGAGCGCCTGCGCTTCCGGCACCACGTCGTGGCTGTAGAGTTTTTTGCGAAACTCCGCATGCGCGCGGATCTCGTCGTCGCGGACGCCGAGGTCCGCGTAGTGCGAATCCAGACGCATGCCGTTCTCGCGCGCGCCGCGTTGGACCGCGGCGACCCGCTCGCGCCGCAGCCGGTCATAGGCGTGCAGTGCGGGCGAGACCTTTGCGCGGTCTGTCCCGGCGAGGATCGTCGCCAGCGCCATGCCGTCCTCGATCGACTGGTTGGCGCCCTGGCCGAGATGCGGCAGCATCGGGTGGGCGGCATCGCCGAGCAAGGTGAGGCGGCCTTTGGTCCAGACCGGCAGCGGCTCGCGGTCGTACAGCGCCCAGCGAAAGGTGTTTTGCACCTTGCTCAGCAGATTTCCGATCCGCCCTTCCCAGCCTTCGAATTCCGCGCGCAGAACGTCGGGATCGCCCGGCGCCGACCAGGATTCCTTCATTTCCGCATCCGCCGGCACGAAGCCGACATAGTTGATCAACTCGCCCGCGCGCACCGGAAAGGTCAAAAAGTGTTTTGATTTGCCGAGCCACATCAGCCAGCGGTCAGCCGGCCAGTCCGGAATCAGACGATGCGGCAGCACGCCGCGATAGGCGACCGAGCCGTGGAACACAGGCCGCGACGGCGGCACCACGAATTGCCTGATCTCGGAGTGGATGCCGTCGGCCGCGACCACGACATCGGCTTCGGCGGAAGCGCCGTTGGCGAACACGACCTTGGCCTTGTCTTCGGTCTGCTCAAAGCCGACCGCTCGATGGCCGGTGTGCACCACCCCGTCGGGCAGTGCCGTCGCCAATAGTTCGACGAGGTCCGCGCGGTGCATGCCAAAAGTCGCATTCCACCCTGCGGCATCCATGACCTGGACGGGTGCGATCGGCGCGCCATCGTGACGGAAATAGTGCGAGCCGGTGCCGACCCTGGCGCCGTACTTCTCCACCGCCGGTTCGAGGCCGACCCGCTTCAACTGGCGCACGCTGTTGGGGGTGAGGAACACGCCGGCGCCGACCTCGCCAAGGGCCGGGGCCTGCTCAAAGACCGCTACATCGAGGCCGTGCGCGATCAGCGCATTCGCCGCAAACAGGCCGCCGATCCCACCGCCGACCACAACAACCGATAGCCCCATTTCTCACCTGCTTTTTCGCCGCAGCATGCACACCGGTTTTGCGGGAAAAGCGCTTCCCGATGCTTGCTCGTTCAAGCTATCCTTTATCGCCGATGACGCCAAGTTGCGGCGCGCGAACAAGAAAGTACCGGCGGGAGGAAGTGAATGCGACGACGTTTCTGGGTGCTCGCCCTGCAAATCGCGATGGCCGTATCGATTGCCGGCCCGGCGCTTGCACAAACCTGGCCCGACCGTGCGGTGAAGATCGTCGTGCCGTTCCCGGCCGGCGGAACGGCGGACGCCGTGCCGCGCATTGTCGCCGATTGGCTCTCCCGCAAATGGGGACAGCCTGTCGTCATCGAGAACAAGACGGGTGCGGCCGGCAATATCGGCTCCGAGAGCGTCTACAATGCCGCGCCGGATGGCTACACCTTGCTGTCAGCCCCGCCGCCGCCGCTCGTCATCAATCACAACCTCTATCCGAAACTCGGTTTCGATCCCACCAGGTTCGAGCCCATCATCGTGATGGCTCACGTGCCGAACGCCCTGATCGTCAACCCGAACAAGGTCAAGGCGGCGAGCGTCCCCGAGCTGATCGCCTATCTCCAGCAAAACCCCGACAAGGTCACGTCGGCGACGCAAGGCAACGGCACCACGTCGCATCTGACATCCGAGCTGTTTCAATTGATGGCAAAGGTGAAGCTACAGAACATCCCGTATCGCGGATCGGCGCCGGCCTTGCAGGGCCTGCTGGCCGGAGACGTCGACCTGATGTTCGACAATCTCGGCGTGTCGCTGGGGCTGACCACGTCCGGACAGCTCAAGCTGCTGGCGGTTGCCTCAAGCAGCCGGCTGCCGGCGATGCCCGACGTGCCGACCATTGCCGAAACGTTGCCCGGGTTTGAAGCCGTTGCCTGGTTCGCGATCGTGGCGCCGCCGAAAACGCCGAAGGCGATCGTCGACAAGATCAATGCCGATGTGAACGAGGCCCTGGCCCAGCCCGAAATACAGGCCCAGTTGAAAAAGCTCTCAGCGGAAGTGTTTGGCGGTCCGGTCGAGAAGACGGCCAAATATCTTCAGAACGAGATCGAGCGCTGGGGCGGGGTGATCAAGGCCGCGAAGATCAAGATGGAATAGGGCGGCAGAACCGCATGCTCGGGACTGCCCCGGCGGCGAAGAAAAAGGGCTGTGGATAGCAGCGAATCTGCCAAAGGTGTCGCGGGTCCGACGCAATCGGACGACACGATTCATGCCCCGCCGAGTGGACGCGAGGCGGGACGTTTGGGCGATCAGTCGAGGTCAGCAATGCGCGACCCGCACACCGTCGCGGCGATAGTCCGCGCCTTGAGACACGTCCATGGAGACGACACCGCGCGTGCCATGCTGACGAACGGCACGACGCTGGCCGCAATGATCGACGCCCTTCTGCACTCACCGCTGACGAACCGCGACGCCGTCAAGCTGATGACGCGGGCGCTGCGATGCGACGACTTCATCATTACGCCGGGGCTCAGCTCGGCCTGGCACATCGAATATGTCTATGATCCCCCGAAATCACTGAACGTCGTTGACCTGGCGGTCTCGACGCTGGATCTCGGCACCTTTGCCAGCACCGACATCCGCCTGGTGTTGCAGGTTGGCAGTTGATCATCCGGTCGCCGAGGCGACCGGATGACGCGTTTCAGGGAATGGTCAAACGCAAAAGCGAAAATAATGGGCAGCCGACGACCGATCTCATTAGCCAAATTCATGCAAAGAATAACTATCATGAATTTGACTTAGATCAAGAAACCGGACAGCTTTCCGTGCATGGCTATCCGGTTCGATACAGCAGGCAATCTGTGCGCGCAGATCAGCGCGAACGCGCTATCGATCGACGTCGCCGCGCGTGATTTCGATGAGCGGCCCGTGCGATTCCGGTGCTGGCGATGACGCGCATCGCGATCGAGCATGGGCTCGTGCTCACGATGGACGGGGCGGGCCGGGTCATCGAGGATGGCCGCGTGGTGGTCGAGGGCCGCGACATCGTCGCGGTTGAGTCTTGCACCGCCGATCCCGTGCCGAATTGCGATCTCGTCATCGATGCCACCGGCAGGATCGTGCTCCCGGGCCTCGTCAATTCCCACACGCATCTGTGCATGGTGTTCGGCCGCACGATCGGTCCGGAGCGGCGACTGCTCGAGTGGCTCGATCTCTTGATGCCGATGATGGCCGCGATGGACGAGGAAGCGCTCTACGTCGCAGAGCTGCTCGGCTGCGTCGAGAACATCAAGAACGGCAACACCAGCCTCGTCGAAAACATCTTCATGCCGCCGTACGCGACATCAGATGTCGAGGACGCGGCATTCCGCGCGCTTCGCGACAGCGGCGTCAGAGGCACCGTCGCCCGCGCCACCGAGGCGCGTCATTTCGATCCGCGGTTCTGCGAGACGGCAGCAGAGCAGGCGGAGCGGGTGGGGCGGCTCGCCGGACGCTGGCACGGGTCCGAAGGTGGTCGCCTGCGCCTGTCCATCGGTCCGCTGCTGCCCTGGGTTCTGGACGAGCAGGGGTTCTGCGAAACGCGCCGCATTGCGCGCGACAACGGCCTCGCGCTCCACATGCATGTGGCGGAGTCGCCCGAGTTCAACCTGATGATCGCCCGCCATTTTGGCCGCGACATCCGGCAGGTCGAGCTGCTCGACGAGGTCGGCTGCCTCGGCCCGGACGTGCAGGCCATCGCCTGCTCGGATGTCTCGCCGCGCGAAATCGAGCTGTTGGCCGCGAGCGGCACCGCCGTGCTGTTCGACCCGCAGACGCGCCTGTTCTGGGGCACCGGCTTTCCGCCGATCAGGGATTTCCTCAACGCCGGCATCACCTGCGGTGTCGCAACCAACGGCGCAGCGGCCAATTGCGGACAGGACCTGTTCGAGAGCATGAAATACGCCTGCGCCACCGCCAAGACGGCGGCGAACGATCCGCGCGCACTCACCGCCGCACGCGCGCTCCGTATGGCGACGTCGGAAGGCGCGCGCGCGATCGGCCGGACCGAAACGGGATCGATCGAGGTCGGCAAGCGCGCCGATTTGATCACGGTGGAGGCGAGGCAGCCTCATCTCGCGCCGCTGTTCGATCCGGAGAAGGCGCTCGTCTACAGCGCGCGCGGCGGCGATATCAGGGATGCGGTGATCGACGGGCGCGTCGTTATGCGGGATCGCAAGGTCCTGACGGTCGACGAGAATGCGCTTCTCAAGGAGGCCGAGCAGGTGGCGCGCCGCTGCGCGGCGCGTGCGGGCATCGCCCTTCCGGCAGCGCAGGTTCATGGCCATGCTTAAGGTGCTTTCCATGGTTGCGGCGGTGATCGTCTGGGGATTGGTGTCCCTGACGCTGCCGCCCGAAATCTTCCCGGGTCCGATCGAGACCGCGCGCACCCTGTGGGGCGAGATCGCGAAAGGCGACCTGTGGACCGATCTTGCCATGACGATGCTGCGCGTCGTGGCAGGCCTCTTGCTCGCGCTGATCCTGGGCGTTCCCGTCGGCGTCCTCATGGGGCTCAACCGCCGCGCCGAGGCCGTGCTCGACGTATGGGTGATGATCGGACTGACGGTCCCCAGCCTCTGCTACGCCATCATGGCCTTCATGTGGTTCGGGCTGAACGAGGGCGCCGCCATCATCGCCATCGCCATCACCGCCGCGCCCTCGATCACGATCAACATCTGGGAAGGCGTGAAGAACGTCGACACCAGGCTGGTCGCGATGGCGCGGGTGTTCGAGGCCACACGCCCGGCCATCGTGCGCCGCGTGCTGATGCCGCAGATCTTCCCTTACGTGATGGCCTCCGCGCGTTTCGGGCTCGGCATCATCTGGAAGATCACGGTGCTGGTGGAATTGATCGGCCGTCCGAACGGCGTCGGGTTCAAGCTGTTCTACTGGTACCAGCTTGCGGATATGAAACAGGTCCTCGCCTGGACGCTGCTCTTCACCATTATCATGCTCCTCATCGAGCTGTGCATCCTCAAACCGATCGAACGGCGTGTCTTCGCATGGCGCCCACAGGTGGCGGTATGAACCCGGTCATTGAAGTCGCCTCGCTTCGAAAGAATTTCAAAGACCGCAACGGCGCGTCGCGTGCCGTCCTCAGGGATCTCGATCTGACCGTCGGTGCCGGCGAATTCCTCTGCATCCTCGGACCGTCCGGTTGCGGCAAGTCGACCTTGCTCAACGTCCTCGCCGGCTTGGACAAGGTCTATGAAGGGCAGGCCAGCGTGAGCGGTGGCCGCGTCGGCTACCTCTTTCAGGAGCCACGCCTGCTGCCATGGCTGACCGCCGAGGGGAATCTCGATTTCGCGCTGACGAGCTGCAAGGTGCCGGCCTCGCGCTGGAGCGAACTGAAATCCCGCTATCTCGCGATGACGGGCCTGTCGGACTATCGCGACTACTATCCTCACCAGATCTCGGGCGGCATGGCCCAGCGCCTCGCGCTCGTGCGAGCCCTGTGCGTGGAGCCCGGCGTTCTCCTGATGGACGAGCCCTTCTCGGGGCTCGACGAAATCACCGCGCGCCGCATCCGCTCCGATCTGCTGACGATCTGGGAAGAGACGCGCAAGACCATCGTCTTCGTCACGCACAACGCCTACGAGGCCTGCTTTCTGGCCGACCGGATCCTGGTGATGTCAGGCGGCGCGTTCCGGCAGGAAATGCGCGTCCCGATCGCGCGGCCGCGCAGCTACGACGATCCAGCCATCTTCCAGCTCAGCCGCGACGTCATCAAGGCGTTCGGCGATGAGATCGGCCGCGACACTGTTCCCTCGGCCATCCCGGCAAGCGAGCCGGGTCTGGTCGATGATCTCGACCGTCACGCCGCTGCCCGAATGAACATCTGACCGTTGAACCTTTAGGAGAGTGAGTATGCTGTTCCGTCTCGGTATCTTCGCCGCCTTCATGCTCGCCACATGCGGGGCCGCCACTGCCCAGGTCAAGGTGCGGATCGGGGATCTTGCGCAGTCCCTCAACGAGATCGGCTCGCGCGTCATGATCGACCAGGGCATCGACAAAAAATATGGCCTCGCGGCCGAGTACCGCGCTTATCCGACGCTCGACGGCCTCTTCACCGCCATCCGCGGCAAGGATGTCGATGTCGGTTTCGGCGGCTGGACCGCCATCGCCCAGTTTCGCGGCAAGGGCTTTCCGGTCACCATGATCTTCCCGGTCGGGCGCGGCGTGACGGTCGACGTCATCGTGCCGAACGCCTCGCCGATCAAGAGCATCGCTGATCTCAAAGGCAAGAAGGTCGGCTCCTTCGCCGGCGCGGCCGGCACGGCAACCGTGCTGTTTCGGGTGATCGCCTCGAAATTCCACGGCTTCGATCCAGGCAAGACCGGCGACCTGCAATTTGCCGGGCCCGGCCTGCTTCCTGCCCTGCTCGACAAGGGCGAGATTGAAGCGGCCGTCATGTTCGATCCGCTCGCCGCCAAGCTGGAGGGCTCCGGCAAGTACCGGTCGATCGGCAATCTCGCCGACGCCTACAAGGCCGGCACGGGCGATGATTTTCTCTGGATCGGCTACTCGACCAACGACGATTTCATGAAGGCCGAACCGGAGGCGCTGAAGAATTTCACCAAGGCATGGCTGGAAGCGCTCGACTACATCAAGGCGCATCCGGAAGTGTTCGATGAGTACGGCAAGAAATACGGGCTCGAACCCGCCGCGGTAAAACTGCTGCGCGAGCGCGTGCTCGCCGACTACACGACGACGTGGACTGACGCCACCATCGAGTCCCTGCGGCGTTTCGCCGGAATGGCAAACGACGTCATGGGCGGCGGCTATCTCGACACGGTGCCTGCCGCGGCCTTTTCGACCCGCTTCGATCCGCGGAAGTAGGAGCGCCGAGCTAGCGAGGTCGTCATGCCCGGGCTTGTCCCGGGCATCCACGTCTTCGCTGCAGAAAGACAAGGAAGACGTGGATGGCCGGGACAAGCCCGGCCATGACTGAAATGCGAGTCTCAGGATCAGAAGAACCTGAAAATCCTTGGCGACTTGTCTTATTAGCCCCTCAGGATCGCCGCGCTCGTCTGGCACATCCACTTGATGCCGGTGTCGTTGGCAAAGCGCGCGTGACTGTGCACCTTCACCTCCATCGGGGGGAGCTCGAAGGGAAGATCGAGCAGGCGAAAATCCTTCGCGCGGTGCAGATCCAGCGCCAGCATCCTCGGGAAGATTGCGGCCAGATCCGAATGGCGCACGATTTCCGGCGCCGTGGTGAAATGTCCGCGAACCGCGATCTGCGGCCGAACCGCTTCATCCGCGAGCCATTGCTCGGCTAGTTGATAGACCGTCGATGTCGTCCGCGCGAAGAAGAAGCGCAGCTTCGCGAAATTCGCCCGCGTCAGCCTGGATTTTGCGATCGGGTGATTGGCCCGCACCAGGCAAACGTATCGATCGCTGAGGATATCGATGCTCATCAGATCCTTGTCGGATACGCTGACGGCACCAATCGCCAGATCGATCTCACCCGAACGCATCGAGTTCACCACGCTTTCGGGAACGAGAGGGACGATCTGGACGCGGATGAACGGCGAGATGCGCGACAGCTCGGTCATCAGGCGGGGCAACAGGTAGACCTCGGCGATATCGGACATCGCCACCCGAAACGTCCGCTCGGTCACGCGCGGATCGAACACGACGCCGCTTTGCAGGGTGCGGTTTAGCAATTCAAACGCCTGATCGAGCGGCTCGTGCAGGCGCACGGCGGCATCCGTCGGCAGCATCCGGTTCGCCACCCTGACGAACAGCGGATCGCCGAACCGCTCCCGCAAGCGACGCAGCGCGTGGCTGATGGCCGGCTGGGTCAGGCCGAGGCGTTCGCCCGCAGCGGTGAGGCTGCGCAGATCCCAGATCGCGAAGAACACACGCAGCAGGTTGAGGTCGAGAGGGTTATTAGCCTGGCTCATACAAAGAATTATAACTATGAATTTGACTTAGATCAATCGGGCCGACATCGTGCTGCCACGGATACGCACTTCGACACGGCCACCTGATTTCTGCGCCGTGGTTGACCAGGGAGATGTGGAATGAACAGCGCCGTCGCAGCAGGCAAGCTTCACTCGAACAACGCGGCCGCCTCCGGGTTCGACTACAAGAGCGCGGTACGCTCCATCCTTCCCCGGCTTGCCGCCACCACCGATGAGAGCGACAAGCTGCGCCGCCTCGCTGACGACGCCGCCAATGCGCTCCGGGAGTCGGGTCTGGCGCGCATGATCACGCCAAGACAGTTCGGCGGATACGAGCTCTCGCCGAGCCACCACATCCGGGCTTGCGCCGACATCGCCAATGTATGCTCGGCGGCGAGCTGGGTGCTGATGGTCTGTGTCGCCCACGATTACATCATCGGCCGCTTCCCGGAGGAATGTCAGCGCGAAGTCTACGAAGGCGACGCCGACAACCTCGTTGCCGGATCGCTGGCGCCGCAAGGTGTGATTGAGCGCGTGGAGGGCGGCTGGCGTCTCACCGGCCGCTGGCAGTTCGGCAGCGGCTGCGATCATTCGCCCTGGTTCATCGTCGGGAGCAAAATGGCCAATCCCGGACCCGACGATTACATCATCCACCACGTCATGGTGCCGCGCGCCGATGTCGTGCTCGACGACACCTGGCATACGCTGGGCATGCGCGGCACCGGATCGAAGGATCTGGTGGTGACCAATGCGTTCATTCCCGCGCACCGCGTGGTGCCGACGACCCCGACCTTCCTTGGTCTTAGCCCACATGCGAAGGCGCCGACCTACCGGCTTTCGGTCTATTCCGGCCTGCCGGCGATGCTGTCCGGCTCGGTCCTCGGCATGGCAGAAGCCGGCCTGAAGGCTTTTGTGGAAGCGACATCCAGGCGCACCACGCCCTATGGCGTCGTCAAGGCGCAAAACCCCATCATGCAGAAGCGTGTGGCCGAATCCACCGCGGAAGTCGCCGCGGCGCGGCGGCTGCTCGAGGACATGTGCGACCGCTTCGATGCCTTGATGGCGATCGATCAACCGATGTCGGCGCAGGACCGCATCCAGATGCGCTGGGACGCCTGCTATGTCGTCGAGCTGAGCCGCCGGGCGATCGAACGCCTGTTCGCGGCGGCGGGCGCGCACGGCCTCTACGAAGGCAACAAGGTCTATCGCGCCTTCCGCGACATCAACACCGCGTGCCACCATGCCGTCGTCGATTTCGACGCCGTCTCCAACTTGATGGGCCAGTTCAGATTGACGGGTGATCTCGGCGAGAATCCCCGCGCGGCGCCCTTCGCCTGACACAGGAGCGGCGTGGCGTGATCACCGAGACACCGATCTCGTCCGACGTCTTCAAGCAAAGCATGCGCCTCCTTGCCGGCGGCGTATGCATCGTGGCGACGAACGATGACGGCGAGTGGCACGGCCTGACCATGACCGCCGTGTGTTCCCTGACCATGGATCCGCCGACGCTCGTCGCATGTGTCAACCGCGACGCCGGGGCACATGGCATCATGAGCACGACCCGGCGCGTGAGCGTCAATGTCCTGACCCACGATCACATGGGTCTCGCCGAGTTGTTTTCATCGTCCAGGATCAAGGGCCCGCAGCGGTTCGACGAAAAGTGGACCGGAATGGCAAGCGGTGTCCCGGCCCTCATCGATGCGCTTGCCGTGCTCGATTGCGAAATCATTCAGCAGACGGCGGTCGGGCAGCATTCCGTGTTCTTCTGCGAGGTGAAGAGCGTCCGGCTTCAGCCGGACCGGAGACCGCTCGTTCATTTCGATCGTGAGTTCTGCGCTGTTGCGCCGGTTTATCAGTCGTAGCTGCCGGCGACGGCGTGAGCCGCCGGCGCAGCTGGCGGCTGATGGACGTTTCCTCCGCCAGGTCAGCGAGCCGTGAACGGAACCCGGCCGTCGCCGGCAGCCTCATCAGCTTTATTTGCATTGGTCGATATCGTACTGTTACGGCAACGTTATCGCCGATTGCTCTAAAGCCGAAAACCGCATGCGCGAACTATTCGATGAAGTTGCCGGACAATCTCCGCTCGATCCGCAGGAGGCGGTGCGGCGCGCGACACGTGCCCCGCAGCGCAAGCGGTTTTACACCAGCGCCGGAATTGCCGAGGCCGACGGCGGTTTTTCCATCACCCTCGACGGCAGGCCGATCAAGACACCCTCGGGCAAGGTGGTGATCGCGCCGCGCAAGGAGATCGCCGACGCCATCGCGGCGGAATGGGCGGCGCAAGGAGAAACTATCGATCCCCTGACCATGCCGCTGACGCGCTTTGCCAATAGCGTGGTCGAGGCGGTGGTCGATCGCGCCGATGTCGTCGCCGACGACGCCGCAAAATATCTCGGCACCGATTTGCTGTTCTATCGCGCCGGCCATCCCGAAGCGCTGGTCGCCAAGGAGGCCGCACATTGGGATCCGATCGTGTTTTGGGCCGCAGAGTCCCTCGGCGCGCATTTCATGCTGTCCGAAGGCATCCTGCATGTTCAGCAGCCGGAGAGTGCGATTGCCGCCGCGCGAAAGGCGTTTCCCAATGATCCATGGTCGATCGCCGCGCTGCATGTCGTAACGACCCTGACAGGGTCGGCGCTACTCGCGCTGGCGCTGGCGCATGAGGTGCAGGGCCCCGATGCGATCTGGGCCGCCGCCCATGTCGACGAGGACTGGAACATCGAGAAGTGGGGTATCGACGAGGAAGTGGCGGCCCGCCGCGCGGCGCGGGAGGTCGATTTCCGGGCGGCAGCGCGGATCCTTCAGGCCCTGAAGGCCTGATTAGGCTGTTGGGTTAACGAGAGGTTTACGTCGCTGGGCTAGGTTTCGCAGTCTGGCGAGACCTCATCGATGGCGATCACGATCAATCCAGTCCTTCCGATACTGCCGGCGCAAGAGGCGGGTGCGGTTGCGCCCGAACTCCTGCTACAGCCCGGCAAGGTGATCGATGCCAGGGTGCTGAAGGTGCTACAGGCCGATCTGGTGCGGATCGCGATCGGCGCGCTCTCGCTCGACGTGCGCACCGAAATTCCATTGGAGGAAGGGCAGGCGCTCAAGCTGGCGGTGTCGCAGACCGAAAGCGGCATTCGCCTGACCAATGTCGGGCAGGGCGCTGACACCGGCGATGCGGTCAGCCTGTCGCCGGGTGCGCTCTCGGATGCGCCGCTTGCGCCATCGTCCAGCGCGCCGCCGAAGCTCGTGCTCACGCCGCTGGAAAAAGTCGCTGTCACCATCGCCGCGCAGACATCAGCCACGGTGCAGGACAGCCAGGCCCCGCTGTTCGCCGACCTCGGCACCGCCGCCACGTCCCCCGCGCTGCCGCCAAAGCTCCAGCAGGCGATGGCCCAGGTGCTGGCGCAGCAGACCAGCCTCGACCAGGACCTTTCCGGTCAGGACATCAAGACGGCGTTCCAGAAGTCGGGGCTGCTGCTCGAGGCCTCGCTGGCTGCGGGGTCGGTGCCATCGGCCGGCGTCCCCGATCTCAAGGCAGCGCTGATCGTGCTGCGGCAGGCGCTGCGTTCGGCGCTCGGCGGCGAGGCCCGTTCGGCTCAGTTGCCGCACGGTGAAGCCGTCGCGACATCAGCGCCGGCGGCGGGCCAGGATCTCGACCTCCAGGAAATTTTGCTGCCGCAGGCGAGGGTGCCGGTCGCCCACGATTTGGGCTCGCCAAAAACGCCGCTTCGCGCGGCGATGTCAGCGGTGCTCGACGAGGGCGCGACGCCTGCCGCTACGCTGAGCCTGTTGCAGGAGGCGGTGCAGGAAGCCGGCAATCCCCCGCACGCGCCGGGCTTTGCAAAGGCCGCTCAGGGCGAGGAGGTCGTCGCACGCACCAATACCCCGCCGCCGCCGTTCCGGGGCGCGCTGCCGTCGGCGCAGCCGGTGGCGCTGCCTTCGCTGGCGCCGGATACGCCGCTGGCGACCTCGGCGCAGCATCTGCTCGGCGAGACCGATGCGGCGATTGCGCGCCAGACGCTGCTACAGGTCGCCTCGCTCCCGGACCGAGTCGATCTGCCCGGTACCAACATCGACACATCCCAGCCGCGCTGGAATTTTGAAATTCCCTTTGCGACGCCGCTGGGCACGGCGATGGCGCAATTCGAGATCTCGCGCGACGGCGGCGGCACCGAAATGGAAGCCGCCAAGCGGATCTGGCGCGCGCGCTTTTCGCTCGACGTCGAGCCCGCCGGCCCCGTCCATGCGCTGGTCTCGTTGGTCGGCGACACGACCTCGGTGCGGATGTGGGCGGAACGGCCGGCGACCGCAGCGCAACTGCGCGCCGGCGCCGCCGAACTCAGCCAGGCCTTGTCGAGGGCCGAACTTACCCCCGGCGATATCGTGATCCGCGACGGCGCGCCGCCGCAGGCCCAGCCGGCCCCGGCCGGCCATTTCCTGGACCGCGCGCTATGAGCGTGGACGCCAAGGCCAAACTTGCGGTCGCGCTGCATTACGACCATTCCGGGGCCCCGCGCGTCGTCGCCAAGGGCAAGGGCGCCATCGGCGCCAAGATCATCGAGGTCGCAAAGGCCCACGATATCCCGATCGAGGAAAACGAGGTGCTGGCCGGCGCGCTCTCCCATGTCGAACTAGGCGATGAAATCCCGGCCGAGCTCTATAAAGCCGTTGCGGAAGTGCTGGTATTCGTGCTTCGGCTGTCGGGCCGAATCCGCTAGCAATAGCGGCTTAGACCTTCGTAGCGTTTTCAAGCAAAAGCCTGTCCCGCACTTGATGCGGGATGGCTACCGGTTTGCGTGAAGAAAACGCGTCAAATAAAGTGAGCCCAATCGTCATTCTTTCACCACGTTGCGGTCGGCAATTCCGGCCGCCTTTTCAACCACCTCGGTGCCCGCCTTGATCCATCGCCGCCACGCGCTCGGTCTCCTTGCCGCCGCCAGCCTGATGCCGAGCCACGCGCTCGCCAAAGTTTCCGAACAACGCAGCGAGCTGCGCATCGACCTGATGCGGCGGTTCTTCGAACTCGGTACGACCGGCACCTTCGTCGCCTACAAGGTCGACGATTACCTCTTCATCTCCAGCGACAAGGTCCGCGCGACGCAGGCCCAGCTTCCGGCCTCGACCTTCAAGATCCCCAATTCCATCATCGCGCTGGAAACCGGCGTGGTGAAGGACCCCGACAAGGACGTGTTCAAGTGGGACGGGGTCAAGCGTGCCATCGAGCCCTGGAATCAGGATCACACGCTGCGCTCGGCGATCGCAGCTTCTGCCGTGCCGGTCTATCAGGAGATCGCGCGCCGGATCGGGCCGGAGCGCATGCAAAAGTATGTCGACCTTTTTGAGTACGGCAACCGCGACATCGGCGGCGGCATCGACCAGTTCTGGCTGACCGGCAATCTTCGCATCGACCCGATGCAGCAGATCGAGTTTGTCGACAAGCTGCGGCGCGGCGTGCTGCCGGTCTCCAAGCGCAGCCAGGAGCTGACGCGCGATATCCTGCCGGTGACGAAGGTCGGCAACGCCATCATCCGCGCCAAGACAGGTCTGCTCGGGGCGGAGCAGGGCAAACCCTCGCTGGGCTGGCTGGTCGGCTGGGCCGAGGCCGGCAGCCAGCAGACCGTGTTCGCCATGAACATGGACTGCAAGGAGCCCGCCCACATCGCCGCGCGCATGAACGTCGTGCAGCAATGCCTCGGCGATATTGTTGCGATCTGACGCGCTCAAGCCGTTCCGGGCTTTGATCCTTCGAGACGCGGCCTGACGGCCGCTCCTCAGGATGAGGTCTTCCTTCCGGTCAAATGTTAGACCTCATGGTGAGGAGCGCGGCCAACGCCGCGCGTCTCGAACCACGAGGCCCGGATGTAACCTGATCGGGCCGATAGCGTGCGCTATCCCACCCCGCCGCCTTTGCCGATCCGCCCCAGATGGGTGAACGCAAACCCAGCCTCATATTTCAGCCCAAAGCCCAGCGCGCGGTCGATACCGATATGCGCCAGCCATATCATCGCGATCGACAGCGTCAGCGGCTCGCCGCTGGCAAAGCCCGTCGTCATCAGCGCCATCGGGCCGAGATAGGAATGGGCGGCGTTGTAGATCAGCGCGCCGAATTTGGGACCGGCGAGGTAGGCGACAAAGCTCAGATCGGGCACCAGGAAGAGGATCACATAGACCCACCACGAGCCGTCCCAGATCCCGTACAGCAGCGTCATCCCCAGAAACAGCGCCAGTCCCTCGATCCGGAGCAGCCAGCGCACCCCGCCGGTTGCGGCGCCGGTGGCGGCGGCCGTGGTGGTCTCGGTCATCGTCGTATCCCCATGAATTTCTAGGATTATCGTACCGCCCCCGGCCCAAAATCCTTAAGCCGGCCTGTTTCCGCTCCCGAAAAGGCCGTGTTAGAAACCCGCCAAATCCCGGCAGGTCCGGGCCAGATAGGTATTGGGACGGGCGGAAGCAATGAAGGACATTCTGGATACCCTCGAAGAGCGTCGCGCGGGCGCCAAACTCGGCGGCGGCGAGAAGCGCATCGAGGCGCAGCACGCCCGCGGCAAACTCACCGCGCGCGAGCGCATCGAGCTGTTTCTCGACAAGGGCTCGTTCGAGGAGTTCGACATGTTCGTCGAGCACCGCTCCGCCGAATTCGGCATGGAGAAGAACCGGATTCCTGGCGACGGCGTCGTCACCGGCTGGGGCACCGTCAATGGCCGCAAGACGTTTGTGTTCGCGAAAGATTTTACCGTGTTCGGCGGCTCGCTCTCCGAGACCCACGCGCTGAAGATCACAAAGCTCCAGGACATGGCGATGAAGGCGAGGGCGCCGATCATCGGCCTCTATGACGCCGGCGGCGCGCGCATCCAGGAAGGCGTCGCCGCGCTTGCGGGCTATTCCTACGTGTTCCGCCGCAACGTGATCGCCTCCGGCGTGATCCCGCAAATCTCCGTGATCATGGGCCCCTGTGCCGGCGGCGACGTCTATTCGCCCGCGATGACCGACTTCATCTTCATGGTGAAGAACACCAGCTACATGTTCGTCACCGGTCCCGACGTCGTGAAGACGGTGACCAACGAAGTCGTCACCGCGGAAGAGCTCGGCGGCGCCTCCGTGCACGCCACGCGTTCCTCGATTGCGGATGGCGCCTTCGAGAACGACGTCGAGGCGCTCTTGCAGATGCGCCGGCTGATCGACTTCCTGCCGTCCAACAACACCGACGGCGTGCCGGAATGGCCGAGCTTCGACGATATCGAGCGTGTGGACATGTCGCTGGACACGCTGATCCCCGACAACCCGAACAAGCCCTACGACATGAAGGAGCTGATCCTGAAGGTCGTGGACGAGGGCGACTTCTTCGAAATCTCGGAAACGTTTGCCAAGAACATCGTCACCGGCTTCGGCCGCATCGCCGGCCGCACCGTCGGCTTCGTCGCCAACCAGCCGATGGTGCTGGCCGGCGTGCTCGACAGCGACGCATCGCGCAAGGCAGCCCGCTTCGTCCGTTTCTGCGACGCCTTCAACATTCCGATCGTCACTTTCGTCGACGTGCCGGGCTTTTTGCCGGGCACCGCGCAGGAATATGGCGGCCTGATCAAGCACGGCGCCAAGCTGCTGTTCGCCTATTCGCAATGCACGGTGCCGCTCGTCACCGTCATCACCCGCAAGGCCTATGGCGGCGCCTTCGACGTCATGGCGTCCAAGGAAATTGGCGCCGACATGAACTACGCCTGGCCGACCGCCCAGATCGCCGTGATGGGCGCCAAGGGCGCGGTCGAAATCATCTTCCGCGCCGACATGAACGACCCCGACAAGATCGCCGCCCGCACCAAGGAATACGAAGACCGCTTCCTGTCACCCTTCATCGCCGCCGAGCGCGGCTACATCGACGACGTGATCATGCCGCACTCGACGCGGAAGCGGATTGCACGGGCACTGGCGATGCTCAGGGACAAGAAGGTCGAGATGCCCGTGAAGAAGCACGACAATTTGCCGTTGTAGCGCGTAGGGTGGGTTAGCGAAGCGTAACCCGCCTTCTCGTAGCGCCGGCACCGAACGGTGGGTTACGGCTTCGCCTAACCCACCCTACAAGCTGTCGCTAATAATTGCTCCGCCTCTCCACCCGCTCATCCTCCAGATAGCCGTCCCGCGTCTGCGGCAGCTTCCGCCCCAAAATCCGGCTCGCCACCACGGTGCGCAAAATCTGCGCGGTGCCGCCGCCGATGGTGAACATGCGGGCGTCGCGGACCATGCGCTCCAGCGGCTGGTTGCGGGAATAGCCTGATGCGCCGAACACCTGCAGCGCATCGTTGGTGACCTTGATGGCGGCGTCGGCGGAGAAGATTTTTGCTTGCGCTGCGAACAACGGATCGGGGAAGGGCGAGGACGATCGCGCGGCCTTGTAAATCAGCTCGCGCGCGGCCGCGATCTGCACGGACATGTCGGCGAGCATCCATTGCAGGCCCTGGAATTCGGCGATCGGGCGGCCGAACTGTTTTCGCGCGTTGGCGTAGTCCAGCGCATGCTGGTAGGCGCCATCGGCCAAACCAAGTGCCACAGTGGCCGCGCCCACGCGCTGGGAATTGTACGCGTTCATCAGATCGGCAAAGCCGCGCCGGAAGCCGGAGGGCGGCAGCACCACCATGTCGTCGCCGACTTCCATGTCCTGAAACAAAATCTCCGCTTCGGGGATGCCGCGCAATCCCATGGTCGGCTCGCGCTTGCCGATCACCAATCCCTTGGTCTTGTCGCGGATCGCGAGAAAGCCGCCGATGCCTTGCTCATCACCTGCCTCGTCGAACACGCGGGCGAACACCAGATGCAGGCGCGAGACGCCGCCGCCGGTGATCCAGTGCTTGCCGCCATTGATGACGTAGCCGCTGCCCCTGCGGTCGGCGCGCGTGGTCATTTCGCTGGCCGCCGATCCCGCGCCGGGCTCGGTGATGCAGATCGCGGGCTTGTCGCCGGACAGCACCATCTCCGCCGCGAGTTTTTTCTGCGTCTCGCTGCCGTAATGCATCACGGCGGAGATCGCGCCCATATTGGCCTCGACCACGATCCGCCCCGTCACGCCGCAGACCTGCGCCATCTCGTCGACCACCAGCACAGCCTCGAGAAAGCCGAGCCCGGCGCCGCCATACTGCTTCGGGATCGTCATCCCGAAAAACCCCGCGTCCGTCAGCGCCTTCACATTGTCCCATGGATACTGCTCGGAACGGTCGACCTCGGCCGCCCGCGGCGCGATCGTCTCGCGAGCCAAAGCGCGCGCACGCTTCTGAAGGTCCTGCTGGGCGGTGCTGAGCGTCATGTTGTTCTTAACTCCGTTGGATGCTGCGGACCTTCCGGTCCTTGGAAAAAGAAGGGCGGACCTTCGAAGCGCAATCCGCCATTGATGCTGCCACGCGGCGGGTTACGGGCTTCGCCTGACCCGCCCTACGAATTCCGCTTCACCTGATCGAGAAACGGCCGCCAGGACAGCGCCTCCTTCCTGGCGTCGTCAAAATCTCCGTCTTCCAGATGCTTGCCGACGCATCTGAGATATTCGCAAAGGAACGTGGCGTCCGGCAGTTGGAAGGCGCGCTCGTTCGGGGCCCACAGGTCGAATTTCCTGGCGGAGCCGAACAGCGACAGCATCGCAGGCTGGAGCTCGCGCGCATTGTCCGGCCATCCGGGCGAGGCCGTCCGCAGCCTGAGGCTCTCCGAAAGCGAACGAAACTTCCAGCCGAGGCTGCGCAGCCTGTCGGCTTTCCGCTCGCCCGACTTCCGGCTCAGCCATTCCAGCGCGACGCCGACGACGACACCCGTCAAGAAGACCACGGCAAATCTGAACCAGGGCTGCTGGCCGAGGGCGAGCAAGTGGGTGAAGGCGGGCGTGGCGATCGCGTCGCGAAAAACCGTGGTGGCCGCGCCGCGGGAATCGGAGAAGATGTGCTCCGCCAGCCATTTTGCAGCGACGGGAGCGATCAACGGGATGAGCAGCAAACCCCAAATCCCGAACAGAAGCTTCTTGAGCACCCCGGACATAAGGCTCCACTGCTCAACACCGGCCCAGCCACCCCCGCCGCATTAGAGGCCAAATCCGGCCGTCCAGCCACCCCCAAAAGGCCCAAGCGTGGATGATGTGCCGCTTGACGTGCATTTGCATCCGCTCGACGCTGCGCGTGCTCGCCGCACACTCTTCATGCTGCGGCCTTGCTTTGGTCAAACCTTCATTGAGTGCTGGGCGAGTTCGTGGACGAATCCGAACCGCCCTTGTTAGGGGACACCGCACGGGAAAGGAGCGCCAATGGATTCCACAGTGATGCCGAAGCCCACCGAGGCCGACGATGTGCTGGCCTTGCGCGCCGACGAACGGCTGGCGCACGCGTATGAACAGATCGCGCGTGCCGATGAGCAGCTCGCGCGGCTGACCGAACAGATGACGAGGATGGAGCACGAGGCTCGGCAGGCCCCGGTCGCTCCGGCCAGGAGACGACCGCGCGACAGGGCGGCGCTGCGGGGCTTCATCGGCCTGCTCGCGGCGGCGTGCATCGCCGGCGTCGCCTTCGTATCGCAGTCCTCCTATGGCGAAGCGGTCAAGCCGATCATCGCCCGGTACGTCGGTTCGGACTCCTGGTTGCCGCAGGCAAAGCAGGAGCTTGCCCAGCATCCGGCCGCTCCCGCCGTTCGCCTGGCTTCGGCGGAGGCCGCGCCCGCGCTGGCAACACCTTCAGCCCAGGACGCGCCGCAAGACGCCGCTTCGCCCGCGGCCGTTTTGACGTCCGCCGAGTTGACACAATTGCTGCAAACGATGGCGCGCGATCTCGCCAGCCTTCAGCAGGGGATCGACCAGCTCAAGGCGAGCCAGGAGCAATTGGCCAGCGACAATGCGAAGGCCGTCGAGCAGTTCAGGGCGAGCCAGGAGCAAATGACGCGGCTGGTCGCCAAGGTTTCCGAGCAGGAGCAGCGCGTGGCGGCCAGGCCTCCGGCAGCGGCGCCGCCGCGGCCGGTTGCCGAGCCCGTGCGCCGGCCCGTGCCGGTGCAAGCATCGTCGCAGGCGAGAGCCCAGCCGATGCAATTGCAGCCCGCGGCTACGGCGCGGTAGGGCAAATTACCGAAGCTGCCACCCGCGCCGTCATTCCGGGGCGCGGCCGAGCGATCACGCGTCTCAATACTCGGCGTAAATCTCGATCAGGTTGTTCTCGGGGTCCCTGAAGAACAGCGTCCGGTGCCGCCAGTCCGGCAGCTCGGTCGGGCCGCGCAGGATCGGCACGCCCTTGGCGATGAGTTCGGCGTGGCAGGCGTCAACCGCCGGCGGTGGGACGCGGAAGGCGAGCTGCACCGACGCCGATCCGGGTACGGCTTTCCCGTCCTCGAAATGGCTCCAGCCGCGCGGCCGCAGCGTCAGCAGCGCCGCGCCGACGCGAAAGCTGCACCAGTTCTGCTGGTCGGTCTCGATCGGGAATTTCATGACGTCGCGGTAGAAGGCGCGCGTTTCGTCCATTTTGCTGCACAACAGGATCGTGTAGTCGAGGTTGGTTATTCCGCCGAGGGTCAATGCAATATTCCCTGGTTGATGCTGGTACAAAAGATAGGCGCCCTGTCCGCCGTAGCTCGGAGAGCGAAGGCGGAAGGAGCGAAGGCGGATGCGGCGGTCGATACGGTTTACTCGCCGTCGTCCTTTATTTGTTGCTCGCGTTCGTGAAGGCGCTCCGCAATCGCCGTTCGCCTTGGTATCAGCGCGGCCTCATCCGCGAGCCGCTGGGCAAGATCGGAGTGGTATTGTTGCACGACGTCGAGCGCGGCTTCCCTGGCGAGCCTGCGATGGAACTCGGCAAGGAATCTGTGCATTTCTGCGAGCTGTTCGTCGGTCATGAGCGTCGGGCCTTGGCCGCAATGCTGGATTATACCGCAACCGGTTGATCCCGTTCCATCTTTCGACGCCTCCAATCCCGGCGAGATCCATTCCGTTAACCATCTGTTAACCATAGTGGCCTAGCCTGCGGTCACTAGCCGGTCATCACCAGCCGATTCCAGCGCGGTTCGTTCGAGGAGAACAACCGATGTCCGTTGAGATTCTGACCTATGGTGCGCTTGGCGCCCGTCTGAACATCTCGTCAGAGGCCGCTCGGTCCCTTGCCAAGCGGCTCCGCTTGCCGCGTTCGCGTTCGGCGGAAGGCAAGGCTCTGGTGAGTGTTGATCTCGCCGAAGTCAGGCATACGCCGCGCCAGGCGGCCCATATCGCGCTGCTAGTGGCGCAGAGCGAGGCATTGAAGGCCGAGATCGCCCGGCTCGAAACAAGCGCAGCCAGTCACCGCGCAGATTTCGAGCGAGAACGCGATCGCGCCGATCGCCTCGTGGCTGAGCTACTACAGGCGACCGCCGAGACCACGGCAGCCAGGGAGGCGACGGCTCGGCTGGAAGGCGAAGTGGCGGCTCTGCGGATGAGCGGCCGAACTGACGGCCCGACCGACACCCACAGACAGGCCACAAGCCGGGTAGGGCAGTTGGCGGCGAGCCTGGTGCAAGCAGACCGCAAGGCGGCGCGCGGATAGCAATGCCGGAGCAATCGTGAGGCAAAAATGACCAGCATCGCCGATATCAGCAAAATGAAGGCGCGCATCATCGTGCTCGGGGTCGGCGGTGCCGGCGGCAATGCCATCAACAACATGATCGAGGCCGGGCTGGAAGGCGTCGAGTTCATCGTCGCCAACACAGACGCGCAGGCGCTCAGAATGTCGAAGGCCATGCGCGTCATCCAGATGGGCACCACGGTGACCGAAGGCCTGGGCGCCGGCGCGCAGCCCGAACTGGGGCGCGCCGCCGCGGAAGAGGCAACCGACGCGATCCGCGATCATCTGACCGGCGCGAACATGGTGTTCATTACGGCCGGCATGGGCGGCGGGACCGGCACCGGGGCGGCGCCCATCATCGCCAGGATCGCGCGTGAGCTCGGCATTCTCACCATCGGCGTCGTCACCAAGCCATTCCGCTTCGAGGGCCAGCGCCGCATGCGCTTTGCAGAGGCCGGCATCACCGAATTGCTGAAGGTGGTGGACACCCTGCTGATCATCCCGAACCAGAACCTGTTCCGGGTGGCCAGCGAGAGGACCACATTCGTCGATGCCTTCGCTATGGCGGATCAGGTACTCTATTCGGGGGTGGCCTGCATCAGCGACCTTATCGTCAAGGAAGGTCTGATCAACCTCGATTTTGCCGATGTCCTCTCAGTCATGCGCGAGAAGGGCAAGGCCATGATGGGGAGGGGCGAGGCTTCCGGCGATAAGCGCGTGCTCAACGCCGCCGTGGCCGCGATTTCCAACCCGTTGATTGAGGATCCTTCGATCAAGCGCGCCAGCGGCCTCATCGTCTCCATCACCGGTGGCAACGACCTGACGTTGTTCGAGGTTGACGAAGCTGCGACCCGCATCCGCGAAGAGGTCGATCAGGACGCCAACATCATCGTCGGCGCCACATTTGATGAAAGACTGGAGGGTGTTGTCCGCGTCTCGGTGGTGGCGACCGGCATCGATAATCTTTCCACGGCGGCGCAACCGGCGGAAAGCTTGCTTACGGAGCTGGCCGGCCGGCTACGCAACGACAACCGTCGCATCGCCGGCCGGATCGAGCGTCGCGACCCGCCGCCGTCATTCGAGAGCCCGCCGCTCCGTCCAGCGGCCCGACACCCTGCTCCGCAGGGCCTCGATCCGTACGGCCGCTCTTCTCCTGTACGCAATTCGATCGAGGAAAAAGTTCTCGACATCCCTTTCTTCCTGCGCCGCAAGGCCAACTGAGCCGTCCCGGAATGACGGCGTGGGGCATCCAGCGCCGTGGACAATCGGTCGCAGCCGGACCAGCCGCATTTGCTTGCGTGCCTTTGTCGCGTTGGCCTAATTGGCCGCCAGCGCAATAAAAAATCACTGCAAAACGGGGACGCGTATCATGAGTATTCAACCGCGGCGTGCAGTCGCCTATCACCTTTTTCTGGCCCTGGTTGCGTTTGCAGCCTCCGGGCTGGCATCCCTCCCGGCCGCCGCGCAGGACTGGCCGAACAAGCCGGTGACGTTCATCGTGCCATTCGCGGCAGGCGGCGGCACCGACGCTTTCGCCCGTCCGCTCACCGCGCAGCTCGACAAGCAGCTCAACCAGCGCTTTCTGATCGACAATCGCGCCGGCGCCGGCGGCACCATTGGAGCTGCCGCAGCGGCCAAGGCCGAGCCCAACGGTTACACCTTCTTCGTCGGCGCGGCGCACCACGCGATCGCGCCGTCGATCTATCTCAAGCTGGATTACGATTTCGAAAAGGATTTTGTCCCGGTCATCCTGATCGCGGCCCCGCCGCAGGTGGTGACGGTCAATCCCACCAAGGTTCAGGCCAAGACGCTGGCGGAGTTCATCGCCTTTGCGAAAGCCAATCCGGGCAAGGTGGATTACGCCTCCGCGGGCCGCGGCACCACGCATCATCTCGCGGGCGAGTTGTTCCAGATTCTCGCCGGCACCCAGATGAACCACGTGCCGTACCGCGGCGCGGGTCCTGCCATGCAGGATCTGGTTTCCGGACAGATCCACGTCATGTTCGATGGGCTCGGCACATCCGCCAACCAGATTCAATCAGGCACGCTGCGCGGTCTTGCGCTTGCGGCGCCGGCGCGTTCGAGCGCGATCCCTGACGTCCCGACCTCGGCGGAAGCCGGGCTGAAGGGCTACGAGGTCTCGACCTGGTATGCGCTGTTCGCGCCCAAGGGCACGCCGCCGGAGATCACTGCGAAGATGGCGGCCGAGGTGCGCAAGGCGCTGGATACCGAACTGCTCAAGGAAATCTGGGCGAAGAACGGCTCCGCCACGCCGAACCTGGCGGGTCCGGAGTTCGGAAAATTCGTCTCGTCGGAAATTAAGCGCTGGGCCGAAGTGGTGCAGAAGGCCGGCATCAAGCCGGAGTAATTTCTTCCGTCATTCCGGGGCGCGCCACTTGGCGCGAGCCCGGAATCCATACTCCGTGACCTTTGTTGTGTTTACGATCGGTCATCGGCTTCCTTTGAACCAACGACCGCCTGTGGTTATGGATTCCGGGCTCATCGCTTCGCGATGCCCCGGAATGACGGTTCGCGTCACTTCGTCCCCATGCAGTTCGCATAGAATGTCGTGGTCGCCGGCCAGTCCGAGAACATGCCGCGAATGCCCACCTGCCTGGCCAGCACGTCGAGCACGGTGAGCGTGTCACCGTCGCGATCGATCGCCGCCTTGACCGAGGAATGGTAGAACCCGCCGCCCTTGTGCAGCGGTCCGTCGCGCTCCAGCGACCAGCCGATCAGGTCGAGCCCGGCGTCTTTCGCGGCCTTGGCATAGTCAGAGGGCACGATCTCGCCTTTGTCGTTCAGCGCCAGCATCATGTAGATCGGCGGCGCGAGGATTTTGACGCCCGACGCCTTCAGCTCCGCCATCGACGGCTTCCAGGTCTCGGGCTTTCTGAAATCGAATTGCTTTGTCTCGTAACGCCCGTCGAGATACACCGCCTGCGCGCCGAACGCGGGCTCGGTCTTGATCCAGTGCAGCACGTCGGCGACGTCAAAACTCTGGGCGAAGACGTCGCTCGCGGGAATGCCGGCGGCCTTGTAGGCCTCGATCATCTGGCTTGCATATTTCTCCTGCGTGTAGTCGCCGTCGAACGGCATCGGCACTTCCGGCGACTTCAGCTCCGGCGTGAATTTTGCGCCAAGGCTCTTGATCAGCGCGATGCTCTCGTCATGGGTCATCAGCGTGCCGGAGGCGGAGTAAAGATCGGTGCGCCAGCGCGGCGTGCCGTTCTGATATTCCTCCGGCGTCTTCGCATCCGGATTGAAGCCGTCCATCTTGGCGACCAGCGTCCTGAACTCGGCGAGCGTGATGTCGCTGGTGCAGCACTTGGCCGAAGCCTTCTTGCCGCTCGCCGGGTCGGCCGGCGCAAACGGCTGCGAGCATTTTGCCGCGAGCGCCGGCACGGAGAGGATGTTGGTCGTGGTGTGCAGGTCGCATTGCGAATGCCGGCAAACGAGCTGCCTGTCCTTCGTGAATGTCACGTCGCATTCGATGATGCCGGCGCCCATGCGGGCGGCGGCGAGATAGCTTTCCTTGCTGTGCTCGGGAAACTGCATCGCCGCGCCGCGATGGCCGATGGAGAAATCGCTCTTGCGAAACGGCCCGGTGCATTGGGCGAGCTTTTCCTTGAGCGGGCCGTCCTTCATCTTGTCGACGAGATAGAACGGGCGCGGCCCGATCTGTGCCTCGGCGGGCAGGGCGACAGTCTGCGCCGCGGCGGGAACGGCGGCGAGCAGGAGGAGCGCAGCAGAAAGCGCGATGCGGCGGATCAGCATGATGCGAAAACCTCAAGGAGGGGCGCGGCGATATCACCATGACAATGTGACGGGCACATGCAACAATTCAGGCCAAACATATCTGGAGGAAACCAAATGCCGGCCTATTTCGTCGTCCGCGCCACGGTGTCAGATCCGTCGAAACGCGCCGCCTTCGATGTCTGGTACTCCCGCGAGCACATGCCTGACGCCGTCAAATCCTTCGGCGCGCAGCATGCATGGCGCCACTGGAGCCTGACCGATCCTGCGCTGCATCAGGCGACCTATCAATTTCCCGACAAGGCCGCCCTCGACCGCGCCACGAGCGGCAACGAAATGAAGCGCCTGATCGCCGACTTCAACCGCGACTGGCCTGACGTCACCCGCACGCGCGAGGTTTTGGAGCTGGCGGAAGAGTATATGGCGACGTGATTGCGTTCTGACGCCGCATCCATATCCCTCGTCCCTGCGAAAGCACGGACCCATGCGCCGCAGCGGGTATTGTCGAGCATTGCAGCCTGATCCGTCATCGCGAGCGAAGCGAAGCAATCCAGCTTTGCCGCACGAAGAAGCTGGATTGCTTCGTCCGCGGAGCCTGTCATCGGGTGCGCATTCGCGCGACCCGTTGGCTCCTCGCAATGACCGTGAGGCGAACTGCCACCAAACCAGCCTACGGGGCAAATCGACTTCCGATTATCAGAATCAATGTCAAGCCCCTCGCGCGAAAATAATCCTCTTGCCAATTTCGGCAAATCAGAAGTATAACGGCGCCACCTCATCCCCGAGGAGGGGCGTTGGCCATCGCCACCAAACGTTGGGATGGGATGCGGTGGACGCGCTTGTTCAGTA
>NZ_JAFCLN010000011.1 GCF_018129385.1 Bradyrhizobium lablabi | reverse complement strand
GCAGGGAATGCCGGGTGCGCGCTGCACCCGCGGTCCCGTGTGCGCTGCTTGCGCAACAAAAAAATGCACACGAGCATACAGGTGAGCGGAGAACACTCCGACATCCCCTGCGCAATGGCTTTACGGCTTATATCGCGCTCTCCCTGGTGAGCGGGCTTGTTGTCACCATCGCCGGCAGCACAATGCCACCGACTTAACGCCAGCGTCGCGGCGCCAGGACCACACGACTTCGCCGTACGCCCTTGCCCAGTCGTCTGCTGAACAGAGGCGTCCACCGCATCCCATCCCAACGTTTGGTGGCGACGGCCAACGCCCCTCCTCGGGGATGAGGTGCCGTTGTTATAATTCTGATTTGCCGAAATTGACAAGCGGAATATTTTTGATCTCGGGGCTTGACACGACTTCCGAAAATCAGAACCCGCCCACCCCTCGTGTCAATTTGCCGCGTTACGTCGGGCAAGATTCCGCTTTGTCGCTAGGCCGAAACAGCAGGCCTGTGCTCTTCCGCAAACCTATGCGACAGCAACGACGCCAGCGTCGCAGGCACCCAGCCGACCATTCCGTACAGGATGATCTGCACGACGCCGGTGTCCGGCCCGCGCGAGCCATAGAGCATATAGGCGGCGACAAAGCCGAGCGCGCCCACAATCAGCACACGCACCACCCAGCCGATCCGCTTGATGTGATAGAGGATGTCGTCGATCGCCCCCAGCATCAGCGCCGGCACGATGCCGAACAGATAGGCGTATTGCAGCGTCATGGCGAACACCACGAACAGCTTCTTGATTTCGCCGAGATCGGTGTGCTTCCAGTAGCCCGACGTCCAGGTGGTGACGAACAGCAGCAGGAAGCCGCCGATGAGCGGACCGATCGCGCCGAAGATCAGATAGCGTTTCATGCCGCTCCTCTCGGGCACAGCAAAATCCGACCGCCTGTCTTACGACGGTCTTGCGGAAATTTCGACGGGGTTTGCGGGTCTGTCGGCGCGGAAAATTGCACGAGGAGAAAGGCCACGGAACTGCCGGTCGCTCACTCCCCCCACGCCGCGAACGCTTCGTTGAATGCGCGTTCGCCGGGGGCGCCTTTTTCGATGGCGATGATGGCGCGGCGCTGGTTGGCGTAGACCAGCGGCACGTCGAACCAGGAGCGTTCCTTCAGGAGCTGAAGGTTGCGCGCGCGTTCGGAATCGACGTTGGACAGGCCGACCAGGAAGAAGCCGTCGGTGACCTTCACCGCGAGCGCGGAGAGCGGCGTGCCGCGCGCCTGCTCGTTCGACTTCATCAGGATGCCGGGCACGTTGCCGACGCCGCCGCCGGTGAAATCCTGCGGCAGGATGAAAGTGAGTTCCGCGGTGTGGCTCGCCGGCAGCGATGAATCGGTGTTGCGGCGGAACGACATCGTCATCTTGAACTTGCGGTCGGGGATTTCGATGTCGGCGCGCACGGCAATGTCAGGCTTCTGGTTGCCGGACGCCTTCACGGGTTCAGTGCGCCAGACCACCGAGCCGACATATTGCTTGCCCTTGGGATCGCTCGGGTCCTCGTCATACAGCACCACGCGCTGCGCGATCGGCGCGACCTGGTCCGACGACGAAGGCTGGCCGACGCGATCGGGAATTTTCGGCCGCACGCCCGGCGTGGCGGCGGGGTCCTTCGGGGCCTCCACCACCGCCGGCTGCGACTTGAACATGCCGGTGACGGTATTGACGAGCGGCCTGCCCCACAAAATGCCGGCGCCGACCAGGATCAGGACGATGCCGACCGCGATCGCGCTCTTGAACGGAAACACCGCGCCGGTGCGCGGGCGCTTGCTTGGCCTGCCGTCATCGGCGGCCGAGCCGATGCGCGAGCGCGGCGGCGGCGGCATTTGCGGTGGCGCCGCGTAGCGGTCGCCCTCGTCGATCGAATCGTCCCAGGAATAAGGCGGCGCGTCAGGATCGGCGCCGCGGTTTTCCAGATTCGGCTCGAGCCGGTCGAATTCCGGCGAGGGCGACGGCACATTGGCGTAGGTCTTGCGCGCGTTGCGGTTGGCCTGCGCGGCGGCGCGGCCGAGATCGTCGGCATCGGCCGCGATGTCGCGAAAGCCGCGCATGCCCGGGGCCTGCGGCGGGAGCGGCGGCGGAGGACCATCGTCGACGCCACGGCGCGGCGGGCCGCCCCGGCCCGGCGAAAGCTGCGGGTCCTGCATCGACACGTGCGGCTGCGGCGGTTGCGGCCGCGGCGCGGGCGGCGGCTGATCCGGGCGGAGGTTGCGCGGGGGCCTGTCATCCCCGCCGAACGGCGGACGCTGCTCGCGCGATGGCGGCGGCGGTGCGGCAGGACGCGGGCGCGGCGATGTGGGAGGTGGCGATCCGGGGGGCGGCGAGGCGGCCGGCGCACCGCCGGCCTCGGCGGGGCGCGGATTGGAACGGCGGAACGATTCGCGCCCGCTGCCGGAGCGGGACGCTTCACGGGCGCGCTGGGCGGCTTCTGATTCGACTTTGCGGACCGCCTCTTCCAGCGCCAGGCGCTCGCGGGTGATCTCGGATTCGCTGAGCGGCGGCTGCACGCTGCGGAGCTGCTGAATCAGCGCCGCGCGGGCCCGCTCATAGAGCGCACGGCGGCTCTCGCCGGGAGCACTGGGGTCCAATCCGGCGATGGCTCTTGCGATCAGCGGGTAGTAATCAGCCATTTCGACTCAACACTGCGGCCTTCCCGGTAACATCCCGTTAAGCCTCAAATGGATTTTGGACCAGGATAGTATCCTCGCGTTCGGGGCTTGTGGAAAGCAAAGCGATGGGACAGCCCACCAATTCCTCCACCCTTCGGACATATTTGATCGCCTGGGCCGGCAGGTCCGCCCAGGACCGGGCATTGGCGGTCGGCTCCTTCCAGCCCTCGATGGTCTCGTAGATCGGCTCTACCCGGGCCTGCGCGCCCTCGCCAGCCGGTAAATGGTCGATTTCCTCGCCGTCCAGCATATAGCCGGTGCAGACCTCGATGGTGTCAAACCCGTCCAGGATGTCGAGCTTGGTCAGCGCCAGGCCATGAATGCCGCAGGTGCGGACGGTCTGCCGGACGAGCGCGGCATCGAACCAGCCGCAGCGGCGCTTGCGTCCGGTATTGACGCCAAACTCCTTGCCGCGGCGGCCGATCTCCTCGCCGATCTCGTTGGTCAGTTCGGTCGGGAACGGCCCCAGCCCAACCCGGGTCGTATAGGCCTTGCAGATGCCCAGCACATAGCCGACCGCACCCGGACCCATGCCCGAGCCGGTCGCGGCCTGCGCCGCCACCGTATTGGACGAGGTGACGTAAGGATAGGTGCCGTGGTCGACGTCGAGCAACGCGCCCTGCGCGCCCTCGAACAGGATGCGCTTGCCCTCGCGGCGCTTGATGTCGAGCAGCCGCCACACCGTCTCGGTGTAGGGCAAGAGCTTTGGCGCCAGCGCCGTCAGCTCTTTCAGGATATCGCCGGCGTCGAATTCCGGCAGGTTGAGGCCGCGGCGCAGCGCGTTGTGGTGCGCCAGCAGGCGTTCGATCTTGTGCGGCAGTGTCTGCGGGTCGGCGAGATCCATCAGGCGGATGGCTCTGCGGCCGGCCTTGTCCTCATAGGCCGGGCCGATGCCGCGGCGCGTGGTGCCGATCGCGGTCGCCGCGCTGGCCGACTCGCGCAAGGCATCGAGCTCGCGGTGCAGCGGCAGGATCAGCGTGACGTTCTCGGCGATGCGCAAGTTATCGGGGCCGACCGCGACGCCCTGCCCTTTCAGCCGCTCGACCTCGTCAAGGAACGCCTGCGGATCGAACACCACGCCATTGCCGATGACGGCGAGTTTTGACGGCCGCAGCACGCCGGAGGGCAGCAGCGCCAGCTTGTAGGTGTTGCCGTTGATGACCAGCGTGTGGCCGGCATTGTGGCCGCCCTGGAAGCGCACGACGATGTCGGCCTGCTCCGATAACCAGTCGACGATCTTGCCCTTCCCTTCGTCGCCCCACTGGGCGCCGACGACGACAACATTGGCCATTTCGAAAGTCCAATCCCTTGCAACTCGAGAAGATCAGCGCATGATCCCGGTGGAAAAAAGGTCCGATCGCTGCGGATCATTGATTTAGCGTGCCCAGCCGAAATCACGGCCGGGGCCGTTCGCATCAGGGCACCCATCCGGATAAAGGAAGCGGGTGGCCGACGCAAGCAAGAACGGGGCTTTTCGGGCCTTCCGGGGAGGGTCCAAGCCATTGATATCCCCGGAAAATTTATTGTGTCGGATGACTAAAAGGTAAGGTTTAGGACAGGCCTTTAGATGCCAAAATCGACGCCGGCGACGCTCGTGCTCAGGAAGCTCGGCATCGCCTTCAAGATTCATACTTACGTCTACGATTCCACGGCGGCCGGCGGCGGCATCGGCCTACAGGCGGCGGAAGCCCTCGGCGTCGAGCCGCACCGGGTGCTCAAGACGCTGATGGCGGAAGTTGACGGCGCGCCTGTCTGCGTCGTGGTGCCCTCGGATTGCGAGGTCAGCATGAAGAAGCTGGCCGCCGCGCTCGGCGGCAAGTCGGCCAACATGATGCGCCCGGCCGATGCCGAGCGGATCACCGGCTATCATGTCGGCGGCATCTCGCCGTTCGGCCAGAAGAAGAAGGTGCCGGTCGCGATCGAGCAGGCGGCGCTTTCCAACATGACCGTGTTCGTCAATGGCGGCCAGCGCGGATTGCAGCTCGAGCTCGATCCGAACGATGCGGCAATCGCCGCCGGCGCACACGCGCATGCGCTGACGGCGTAGAGGTTTCTCGTCGTCATGCCCGGGCTTGACCCGGGCATCCACGCCTTTCCTTGTTGCACGAAAGCAAGATGTGGATGGCCGGGTCAAGCCCGGCCATGACGAAGTGAGATGCGAGGATGACGGCGTGCATGGAGGCGATGCATCTGCGCCATTGATGGACGCGCAAATTCCGTGTCTGTGACGCGGCATCATCCATCGAGCTTCGCGAATGTCCGTCTCCAATCCGCCGCAGGAAAACGCAGCCTCCAGTAGCTGGATCGCCAACCAGCCCTACATCCTGCTGTCGATCACGGCGATGTGTTGGGCCGGCAATGCGATCGTCGGAAAAATCGCGGCCGGGCACATTCCGCCGGTGACGCTGTCGTTCCTGCGCTGGTTCGTTGCCTTCCTGCTGGTGCTGCCGTTCGCCTGGAAACACCTGGTGCGCGACTGGGGCGCGATCCGCGGCAAGCTCGGCATCATGATCATCCTGTCGGTCACCGGCATCAGCGCGTTCAATACGATGCAGTACTGGGCGCTCGAGCACACCGAGGCGCTCAACACGCTGCTGCTCCAGCCGACCGGGCCGCTGTTCGTGGCGATCTGGTCGCTGGTGCTGCTTGGCGTCCGCCTGACGCTGGCGCAGGCGTTCGGCATTTTGCTGTCGATGTGCGGCGTGCTGACGATCCTGCTGCATGGCGATTTCTCAGCGCTCGAGAACATCCAGTTCAAGCGCGGCGACATCATCTTCCTGATCGCGATGTTCGTGTTCGGGCTCTATTCGGTGCTGACGCTGAAGCGGCCGGCGATCCACGGCCTGTCCTTTGTCGCGTTCACGTTCGGGGCCGGCGCGGCGGCGCTGGTGCCGTTGTTCGTGTGGGAACTGGTCTCGCGGCCGGCGATGGAGCTCAGCAGAGCGAACATCCTCTCGCTGTTCTATGTCGCGGTGTTCCCCTCGACGCTGGCCTATCTCTGCTTCAATCGCGGCGTGCAGTTGATCGGCGCCAACCGGGCGGCGCCGTTCTTCCATCTGGTTCCGGTGTTCGGCGCGGTGATGGCGTTCGTCTTCCTCGGCGAGCGGCCGCACCTGTTCGATCTCGTCGGCTTTGCACTGGTGCTGACCGGCGTGTTCGTGGCGTCGCGAAAGCCGTAAGAGAATCGGGCCTCGTGGTTCGAGACGCGCGGCGTTGCCGCGCTCCTCACCATGAGGGTCTTAGACCTCATGAGGGTCTTGGACCTCATCCTGAGGAGCAGGCGAAGCCTGCGTCTCGAAGGATGAAAGCCACCGAAAGCGCTCCCGGTGCGCGGTGACTTGACCGAACAAATCGGCTAATCCTTGCACGGTCGACCGCTGGAACCCCGCATGAAATTCCGGGCCACCAATCTGCTGATCGGAACGCTCGCGCTGGCGATCATTGGCGGCTCGTTCGGCGCCTGGCTCGGCTACCAGAAGATTGCCGGCATCAAGAAACAGGTGCCGTTCCGCGTGGTGTTCGAAGGCTCGGCCTCGGGCCTGCGCAAGGGCAGCAGCGTGAATTTCGCCGGCGTCCGGATCGGCCAGGTGACCTCGCTGAAGCTCGACCATCCCAGGCGGGTGGTGGCGTTCATGATGATTGATAACGCCGCACCGGTGCGCAAGGACACCCAGGTCGGACTGGAATTCCAGGGCCTGACCGGGATTGCCGCGATCTCCTTCACCGGCGGCACGATCGACGGCCCGCCGCCCCCGCTCGATGCCGACGGCATCCCCGTGCTCTCAGCCGATCCCGAAGGGATGCTGAACACGCAGGAAAAGATCCGCGCCGCGCTGCGCAACGTCGACCGGGTGATCGCCGAGAACGAGGACTCGGTAAAGGACACGCTGCGGAATTTCGAGACCTTTACCGCCTCGCTCTCGACCAATGGCGAGCGGCTCACGGCCATCGTCGACTCGGCGGTGGCCGGCGTCACCTCCGTCGATGACGGCTTTGCCAAGACCGAGGCTTTTCTGAAGAGCCTCGGCAGCGACAAATATGGCGGCGAGCTGCTGCCGACCGTGATCTCGCTGCGCGAGCTGGTCGAGAGTTTTGACAAGAAGTCGGATGCCTTCATCAATGACGGCCGAAAGATGCTGAACGATCTCAGCAAGTCCATCCGGGAGAGCCGGTTTGGCAGCGGCGCGCCGGCGCGCTAGCATGCGTGCCCAGGTGGCTTTGGCCGCCCAATAACAGTCCAAGAACAGATAGAGGAACGCCCGACGTGCTCGACAAGACTTCCGCGGTAGAAGCGCCCTCGCCGACCATGGTCCGCCCGCAGAGCACGGTGCCGCGCGCTCTTCGGCGCTATCTGTGCCTCGACGATTTCGAGGCGACCGCGCGAAGGATTTTGCCAAAATTCCTCTATGGCTACATTTCCGGGGGCGCGGAGAACGACGCGGCCTTGCGCGACAATCGAAGGGCGCTCGACGAATACGGTTTTGTGCCACGCGTGCTCAACGATGTCTCGCTGCGCAACCAGACCGCGACGCTGTTCGGCAAGAGCTACGCTTCGCCGTTCGGTATTCCGCCGATGGGCTCGTCCGCGCTGTGCGCCTATCGCGGCGACATCGTTTATGCGCGCGCCGCCAAGGCGCTGAACGTGCCGATGATTTTGAGCGCAGCGTCGCTGATCAAGCTCGAAGATGTCATCAAGGAAAATCCCGCGGCCTGGTATCAGGCGTATCTGGCCGGCATGCCTGAACGAATCGAGCCGCTGGTCGATCGCGTCGCGGCGGCCGGGTTCGACACCTTTGTCGTCACCGCCGACGTGCCGGTGCCGCCGAACCGCGAGAACAACATCCGCAACGGCTTTCAGACGCCGATGAAGATCACCCCGCGCGTGGCGTGGGATATCGCGACCCATCCGGACTGGCTGCTCAACATCTTTGCGCGCACCGTGGTCAGCCACGGCATGCCGAGATTCGAGAACATGGACGCGTCCGCAGGCCCGCCGGTGCTGTCGAAGAATTTGATGCGCAATATCGGCGCGCGCGACCAGCTCGCCTGGAAACATGTCGAGCTGATCCGCAAGCGCTGGAAGGGCAAGCTGGTCGTAAAGGGGCTGATTTCGCCGCAGGATGCCAAAATCGCGCGCGAAAGCGGCGTCGACGGCGTGCTGGTCTCCAACCATGCCGGCCGCCAGCTCGACTACACCTTTGCCGGCCTGCGCACGCTCCCCGAGATCGCGGCCGAAGCCAGGGGCATGACAATCATGGTCGACGGCGGCATCCGCCGCGGCACCGACGTGATCAAGGCCTTGGCGCTGGGCGCGCATTTCGTGTTCGTCGGCCGGCCGTTCCTCTATGCGGCTGTGGTGGGCGGCCAGCCCGCAGTGGAGCGCGCGATCACGCTGCTGCATGACGAGATCGACCGCGATCTGGCGCTGATGGGGATCCGGAGTCTTGCGGAGATTACGCCGGATCTGGTGCGGAAGTTTTGAGGCACGCTCCCTCCCCGCGTCGTCCCGGCGAAAGCCGGGATCCATAACCACAGGGCGCGGTTAGTTCAAAGAAAGTCGTCTCACATCTCGCTTCGACAACACGCGCCGCGGCGTATGGGTCCCGGCTTTCGCCGGGACGACGTTGGAGAGATAGCGATGCCTACCGCTGAATCGGCTCGATCTTCGCCAGCATGTCGGGCGCGCGGCTGACGCGGTAGACGGCGTTGTTGCAGATGAGGACCCAGACCGCATAGTCGGGCCTGGAGCGCTTCTTGTCCCGGACTGCGCCCACGGTCTTGTCGCAGGTAAAACCTTGCGTGCGCACCTGCGCGGCGAGTTCGGCCGTCGGTTTCTCCACCTGGGCCTGCTGGGCGTGAGCCGCGCTGGAAACCAGGACCGCGAAGGCAGCGAGTATCGACGCGTTGCGTAGGCGCATTGGGGACCCCCTTGTTATTGCTGCGCGGCCGTGAGGCCGGCGCCGAAATTATTGCACAAGCCTAGCCGATCTTGAACTTGCTGTACGCCTCCGTGGTGGCGATGATCACATGGTCCTCGCAGCCGTTCTTGCGGTGCGGATCGCATTGGGTCTCGTAATCGGCCGACGTCATCATGTCGAGGAAGGCATTGACGGAAGGATAATACACCAGCGCCAGATAATCCCACTCATTGCCGGCCTGTTCGCCGAGCGCGACCGCCCTGGCTTCGCCCGTCCACAACAGCGTACCGCCGCGCGCCTTGATCATCGGCACGGTCAGCGCGCTGTAGCGCAAGTAAGCGTCCCAGCCGGAGCCGTCGCCGTCGAGCGAACGCGCGCGAAAGCGCATCAAATTGACCATCACGACCGGATTCTGGCGATCCAGCTTTTCGAGGCCCCGGATATTCAGCAATTCCACGCCCATGACGGCTCCTTGAGAGGGCCGTCCGCGCCTCCGCGCATCGGCCGCAACGATTATGTCACACGGGACCGCTATCCTGAAACGATGTGCGACCCGACATTGCCGGGCCGCACGCGAGGTTCAGGGCACATTTCAATGATCACCGTTCCGGAACTGGCGGCCGACGCGCTCGGCAAATTCCTGGCCACCTATATGCGGCGGCGGTTCGGCACCTCGCATACGCATCTGGTGGAGATGGTGCCCTCGATCGCGCGCATCGCGATCGAATGCATCGGCAACAGCGACGCGCTCTACCACAATGTCGAGCACACCATGCTGGTAACGCTGGCCGGTCACGACATCTTGCGCGGCCGCGCGCTGCATACGCACATGCCGGCTGAAGACTATGCACACGCCATCATCGCCTGCCTGACCCATGACATCGGCTATGTCCGCGGGCTGTTCGCGGAAGACGACAAGGACGGCTATCTGGTCGATCCGTCGGGGAAGAAAGTGACGCTGCCGCGCGGCTCGTCGGACGCGGCCTTGATGCCGTATCATGTCGACCGTTCGAAAATGTATGTGATGGAGCGGATCGAGGGCATTCCCGGCCTCGACAAGCGGCGGATCGCGCGCGCCGTCGAGGGCACGCGCTTTCCCTCCAGCTTTCCCAGCGAGAACGAGGAATCCGACGAGGAGGCAGCGCTGTTGCGCGCCGCCGATCTGATCGGCCAGTTGGGGGATCCCCACTACATCCGCAAGGCCAATGCGCTCTACCACGAGTTCGAGGAAGGTGGACTGAACCGGCAGCTCGGCTATTCCTCGCCGGCCGACCTCGTCAATCTCTATCCCCAGTTCTACTGGAACAGCGTCGCGCCGCATGTGCAGACCGCGATCCGCTATCTCAACGTCACCTCGAGCGGACGGCAGTGGATCGCCAATCTCTACAGCAACGTGTTTCGCGCCGAGCGCGACATCTCGCTGTCGGGGCCGCAGAAATAGGCAAAGCGTCTGCATGGCACCAATCCGCTGCGACGGCTTGTCTGCGCAGCGCTTTCGGGCAATTTGCGGAGGTCTTCACACACTGGCCGCAATTGTCTTCGCCTTCCCGATCCCCGGTCCGCTGGCTCAACAACCAGCCTTATCTGCTGCTCAGCCTGACCTCGCTGTTCTGGGCCGGCAACATCGTGCTGGCGCGCTACGTCGCCGGTCATGTGCCGCCGATGACGCTGTCCTGCGTGCGCTGGATCGGCGCGTTCGCAATGCTGCTGCCGTTCGCCTGGCCGCATCTGAAGCAGGACTGGCCGGCGCTGCGGGCGAAACTGCCGCTGATGCTGGTGCTGTCGGCGACCGGTTTTGCCTTCAACAACGCGATCTCCTACTGGGCCCTGCAATATACCGAAGCGCTCAATGCGCTCTTGATCCAGTCGTCCGGCCCGCTGTTCGTCGCGCTATGGTCGCTGGTGCTGTTCGGCGTGCGGCTGACGCCGGCGCAATTGTTCGGCATCATCCTGTCGCTATCGGGCGTGCTCGTCATCATCCTGCGCGGCGATCTCGCGGCCCTCGCCTCGATCCATTTCAACCGCGGCGACCTGATGTTCGGCGCCGCCGTGCTGAGCTTTGGGCTCTACTCCGCGCTGATGCCGTACCGGCCGAAGACGCACCAATTGTCGCTGATCACCTTCACCATCGGCTGCGGCGCGGTGCTGCTGCTTCCGTTCGCGATCTGGGAATTTTTCCACGGCATACGGCTCAAGCCCGATGCGCTGACGGCCGTGACGATGCTCTATGTGATGATCTTCCCGTCCGTGCTGGCCTATCTCTTCTTCAACCGCGGCATCGCGCTGATCGGGCCCAATCGTTCCGCGCCGTTCCTGCATCTGGTGCCGGTGTTCGGCTCGGCGATGGCGATCCTGCTGCTCGGCGAACGGCTAAAGCTGTTTCACCTGACCGGCTACGCGCTGGTGCTGGCGGGAATCATCATCGCGTCAAGGCAGGCTTCGGCACGCGTATAGCCGGCGGCGCCCGGTTCTGACTGCTCACGCGTCCTTGAGTGCTCACGCGGCCTTGGGTTGGGCCGCTTCGGGCTCGAGCCTGGGTTTGGGTGCAGCCATCAGGTGTTTGAGGGCCTCATCGAGTTGTCCGTCCAGCTTTTCAAGCGCAACCTTCGTTCCTCCAGTTACCCCGGGCAATCCTCGTAGCAATCGCGGGGCACTGTCGATTTCCAGAATATATTGGGGCCTTCCCGTCAGTGAGGCTATGGTCGCCTCGGCAGGCGTTGACTGGTCCCCTTTTTCAATGACGGTTATGACCGCTTCGGCCGCGCCGATTTTCTTGCTTATCGCTGCAAAGAAATCCTTGGCACCCAGTATGTCCAGTTCAGGTGTCCTGATCGGAAGCGAGACATCGTGCTCGGCACCGAACTTCTTCAAAATCGCCTTGTAGATGACGGCGCTATGCGTAACTCCCTGCTCCAAGGCGGAAACCGGTGGACCCGACACATAGATTTTCATGGTGACCTCATCCAATATCGATCGTCCGATCGGGTCGTTGATACGCAACGGGCATCCGAGCGTAGACGTGGCCGTGGGCATATTCCCCGTCGCTGAACTCAAGCCTGACCTGCACAAGCATCGGCCCGTAATAGTTCATGGTAGCGCAGTATCGTTCATCTTGCTCGCGACTTACAGCGATTACCTCGTGCAGATTGCCAGCCGACCAGATTGCCCGCAGCGGCTTGTCCTCGTCTTTCTGATGTTCGGGCCGGTGAGGCTCGATCCACAGCCTCACCTCGTTATGCTGACCTGGAAGCAGCGAAGGCATCACTTCGCAAACGGGCATGTTCAGGCGAAGTTCCGCGTAGCGCCTTTTTCGAATGACCTCATCAGCCCCGTCTTCTCCGTCGGAGAATTTGCGCGAGGCGGCGGCAAACGTTTGCGGCGCTCGAGGCCCGCCCAGATATTGCCGGTCATCAATCAATTTGTCGGTCCACACCCATTCTCCCGGCAAGATTTCCCTGCCCCTGTCTTCAATCTTCAGGGACCTGGTCGACAGATGTATGCGACCCTGACGGGCCTCCGGATTCCACTTGATAGCGAGCCGATTGTAGCAATTCTGTCCGCTTCCCCGGATTTCCTTGCTGCTTACCGATCCCCCGGCCACAATCAGAATTGGAGGGCTGTTCTCTTCCCGAAATGCCGTAAAGCTGTCCTCGGAAAAATGGTAAGGCGTATGCTTGTGACCGTGCAGAACGAGATGAAATCCGAATGTTCGGAGTTCATTCAACAGATATCCCGCATTACTCACGGCATCGTACCCTTGTTCGCTTTCGGCGAGGCCTGGGATCAAAACCGGGTGATGATGGATCAAGGCGATTCGGATCGCGGAGTCCAAATCCTTGGCAGGGATGCTTTTTAGAAACTCTTTGATTCTTGTCAGCTGGAACTGATCGATTGTTCCGCGCTTTGCCTCAGGAGTGTCCTTCTGAACATATTCAGCGGAATTGAGACAAAGAATGACCGCGCCGAGATCCGCTATGCGGTTGTGAAATGAAAACCTGCTAGCCGGATCTTGAGAGTCGGCCGTTTTACCAAATGCACGATTGTGAAACGCGGTCCACGGAGCCCAACGATCTTCTGCGACCTCTTCAGCGAAACAGAGATCATGATTGCCCGGCACGACGAAGATGTTTTCGAGTCCGCGCGGACGCCCTAAGATATCCGACGCGGCCAACTGCTTGATCAAGTCCGCCGCATGGCGAAGTTCGCGGGCAGTGCCGGTCTCGACCAAATCCCCAGTAATACATACGATGACGGGGCAATCTGGATCGGCCACGGCGAGGTCTCTGAGCAAGCTGTCGGCGAGCGTTGGGTGGCCCGCTTTCGGCAGATTGCCTGCGCCTACTGCTTTCCCGGGCGAGAAACGGTGGTGATCGCCAAAATGGACGTCCGACAAATGGACCACGACAAGCTGTCTCGTCAGTGGCTCGACTTTGACCTCGCCCACGCCACGCCCCCTAACGCTAATCAACTGGAGGTTAATATGAGTAAAGGCTGACATCCAGCACTTTAGCATGGGTCAAGCCGCATTTGATGTTCGCCGGTGCAGCCTTTCTGATGTGATAGCTACATGGACGAGCAATG
Source organism: Bradyrhizobium lablabi (assembly GCF_018129385.1). Taxonomy (GTDB): domain Bacteria; phylum Pseudomonadota; class Alphaproteobacteria; order Rhizobiales; family Xanthobacteraceae; genus Bradyrhizobium; species Bradyrhizobium lablabi_C. The sequence continues at coordinate 193,053 of NZ_JAFCLN010000011.1, read as the reverse complement.
ACCATCGTTCGGTTTCGTCGAGTTTCCCTCGATAAGTCAGCTTCCACTCACGATCGGGAACGGCTAGTTTCCCGGCCAATCAGAACAGCATCCCGGGAGAAGAGAATTGATGATCGCGTTTTTCAGGCATTTTTTGCGCGCTGCGGCTATTGCGCCGCTGGTTTGGGGACTGGCTTCCGCCGCCTCCGCACAAGCGCCCTACCCCAACCGCAACATCACCCTGGTGCTGCCATTCGCGGCCGGTAGCGGCACCGACACCACGACGCGGCTGATCGGCAAGGAAGTCGGCACCGCGCTCGGCGTCAGCATGGTGATCGACAACAAGGCCGGCGCCAACGGCTCCATTGCCGCGAGTTACGTCGCCCGCTCGCCGGCGGACGGCTACACGCTGTTCGTCACGACCAACACGACCCATTCGGCAAATCCGTATCTGCTGAAGAACATGACCTACGATCCCATGAAGGATTTCACGCCGATCGCACGCACCGGCGATCTGCCCTTCATGCTGGTGATTCACCCGGATGTCCCCGCCAACTCGGTCGCCGAACTGATCGCGCTCGCCAAGAAGGACCCGGGCAAATATTCCTACGCCAGCGGCTCGTCATCGGCGATCGTCTCCGGCGCGACGTTTGCGCGGCTCGCCGGCATCGACCTGTTGCACGTGCCCTACAAGAGCTCGCCGCCGGCGCTGACCGACGTGATCGCCGGCCGCGTCTCCATGATGTTCATCGACGTGCCGACCGGCCTGCCGCATGTCAACGCCAAGGCGCTGAAGGCGCTCGCCGTCACCACCAAGCGCAAATCGGCGCTGCTGCCGCACTTGCCGACCATGGACGAGACCGTGAAGGGCTTTGACATCACCTCATGGCAGGGCTGGCTCGGCCCGGCCAACATGCCAAAGGACATGGTGACCAAGCTGAACGCGGAAATCCGCAAGGTGATCGAGCGGCCGGATATCAAGAACCAGCTCGCCGAGCGCGGCATGGAGGCGTTCTCGGGCACGCCGGAAGAGTTCGAGGCGTTTCTGAAGGAGCAGCTCGTGCTGTGGGAGAAGCTGATCGCCGACGCGGGAATCGAGAAGCAGTAGGGTGTGGATACGTAGGGCGGGTTAGCGAAGCGTAACCCGCCGCCGCTGTCTGGTGAAAAGATGGCGGGTTACGCTTCGCTAACCCACCCTACGAAACCAAACAAAAAATGCCCGGCTTGCGCCGGGCATTTTCGTCGTGGTGCTGAGAAACTCTTTTATTTGCGCATGATCTTGTCCGAAAACCGGTCTCCACTTTTCGGGATCATGCTTACGCCGCGCGGACCTTGGCCAAAAATTCGTCGACGGCATTGCGCAGCATGCCGGACTGGTTGTCGAGCTCCCTGGCGTTCGAGAGCACGTCAGTGGCCGCCTTGCCGGTGGCGGAGGCTGCCGAGGTGACGCTGCCGATATTGGCGTTGATCTCGTTCGAGCCGGCCGCAACCGACTGGATGTTGCGGGCGATCTCGCGCGTCGCATCGCCCTGCTGGTCGACGGCGGTCGAGATGCTGACCGTGATCTCGCTCATCTGCGCGATGGTCTGGCTGATGCCGCCGATCGAGGCAACGGCCTCGCTGGTGGACGCCTGCATCGCCGCCACCTGCGCCGAAATTTCTTCGGTCGCTTTCGCAGTCTGGTTGGCGAGCGCCTTCACTTCGGAAGCGACCACCGCAAAGCCGCGGCCGGATTCGCCGGCGCGCGCCGCCTCGATGGTGGCGTTGAGCGCCAGCAGGTTGGTCTGCGCCGCGATGCTGTGGATCAGCTTCACCACCTCGCCAATCTTCTCGGCACCGGTCGAGAGCGCCTGAACCGTGGAGTTGGTGCGCTCGGCATCGCCGACCGCCTTGCTGGCGATCTCGCTGGAGCGCGCCACCTGGCGGGAGATTTCCGCGACCGAAGAGGAGAGCTCTTCCGCCGCGGCCGCGACGGTGCCGACATTATTGGAGGCGCTTTCGGACGCCGCGCTCACCGTGGCGGCGCGCGCGCTGGCGTCGCTGGCGGTCGCCGTCATCGACTGCGCCGTGCCCTGCATGCCCGTCGCCGCCGAGGAGACCGAACGGACGATGCCGGAAACGGAGCGCTCGAAATCGTTGGCGAGGTTCTCCATTGCGGAGCGGCGCTCGGCCGCGACGCGCTTCTGGCTCTCGGCTTCCGCCTGCTCCAGCCCGCGGATGCGGATCGCATTGTCCTTGAATATCTGGACGGTGGCCGCCATCGCGCCGATCTCGTCACCGCGGCCGAGGCCCGGGATTTCGCCGTCAAGCTTGCCGTCGGCGATATCCTGCATGCGGGCGCCGAGCTGGCCCAGCGGCTTTGCGATGCTGCGGCCGATCAGCCAGGCGATGCTGCCGGCGATAATGGCGATGCCGAGGACGGCCAGGCCGAGCAGCCAGGCGATCGGCTTCATCTTTTCGTCGAGGTCATCGAGATAGGCGCCGGTGCCGAGATACATGTCGAAGCCGGGAACGGCGACCGCATAGCCGATCTTGCGGATCGGCTTGTCGGTGCCGGGCTTCATGTACTCATAGGTGAGCAGGATTTCGCCGTTCTTCTTCACCCCTTCCATCAGCTCGCGCGACAAATAGCGGCCGTTGGTCACGACATCCATGCGGTTCTGGCCGATTTGCGCCGGATTGGGCGCCATCACCGTGATGCCGTCATAGCGCGTGCCGAACAGGTAGCCGTTGCCCTTGTCGTAGGTCAGCGTATTGCCGCGCTTGCTCAATTCGGCGAGCGCCGCTTCCTTGGTCATCTTGCCGGCGTCGACTTCCTTCTTGAGCCCGGCGGCCATGTTGAGGCCCATGTCGACGATGGCGCGGGTCTGTTCCATGCGAGCATTGAACATCTCGCGCTGCATCAGGTGGCCGGCGAGAACGCCTGCCATGCAAAGGCCGATGAGGGTCACCCCCACCAGAATTCCCAGCTTGGGGGTAATCTTCAGATTGGTCAGCTTCACAGGATTTCTCCGGAAAATGTGCGTGGCAGGGCGATTAGCGGATTGATTCGGCTGACCTTATCGTGAGAGGTTTTAGCGCTTGGTTACGAGTTCCCTCCGTAGAAGTCCGGTGGCGCACAACTGGCGCTTTGCTCCCGAGCAACCGGCAATTGCAGAGACGGACAGAATGACGCAGGCAACGGTGAAAAGTCGCCGTCATCAATCAACACCGACGAGTCAAATCGGGAGCGGGAGCAGGAAATGCCGAAATTCAGGGTTGTGACGCCGAAAGGCGCAAGTTTCACGGTGGCCGGCGGCGGTTACGACTATGAGAAGGAGGCGCTCGATCCGATCGGCGCCGAGATCGTCGAGGCGCCGGCCAACGAGACGGAATTCATCGCCGCGGCAAAGAACGCGGATGCGATCTACGCCAAGGGCATGCCGATCACCAAGACGATCATCGACTCCCTGGAGAACTGCAAGGTCATCACGCTCGGCAGCGTCGGCGTCGACAGCGTGGATGTAAAGGCCGCGACCGCCCGCGGCATTCCCGTCACCAACATTCCCGACACCTTCATCGAGGAAGTCGCCGACCACGCCATGATGCTGCTGCTGGCCGGCTTCCGCCGGCTGGTCGAGCAGGACAAGATGGTGCGCACCGGCCGCTGGTCCGAGGGCCGGCCGGCGCTGCTCAAGATCCCGCGCCTAATGGGACAGACGCTCGGCTTCATCTCCTTCGGCCGGGTCGCCCGCGCCGTCGCCAAGCGCGCCGCGCCGTTCGGCCTGCGGATGATGGCCTACGATCCCTTCATCCAGGAAACGCTGATATCGGAACATGGCGTGATCCCGGCGACTCTGTCGGAGGTGTTGTCACAATCGGACTTCCTCTCGATGCACGCCCCTGCGCGCCCCGAGGTGCATCACATGCTCGGCGAGAAGCATTTCCGGCAGATGAAGAAGAACGCGATCTTCATCAATACCGGCCGCGGTGCCACCGTCGACGAGGAAGGGCTGATCAAGGCGCTGCAAGAGGGGTGGATCGCGCATGCCGCGCTCGACGTGCTCGAGAAGGAACCGCCCTCGCACAACAACCCGATGCTATCCATGGAAAACGTCACCCTGACCGCGCATGTGGCTTCGGCGTCGGCACGTTTTGACGAAGCGCGCAAGCGCCGCGTAGGCTACGAATTGTCACTGGTCCTGTCGGGCATGTGGCCGGTAAGCTGCGTCAATCCGTCGGTGCTGCAAAATACCTCACTGCGCCGGTGGCAGCCGGTCAGCATGGACCGCGGCCCGAACAGCTAACGGCCAACCGCAAGGCCGGTCGTGATCGCGATCATTTGCAGATGATCCGATCATACGAAATGATGGTGATCATGCCCTGCAATTTCGGGCATGATTGCAGCGGGAGCCGGTTTTACGGACCGGAATACCAAGACGACGTTCACCGGCGATTCAACGTCCGGGAACGAAAACAGGGAGAAAAACGAATGTCGAACGATATCACTCGCCGCGATGCGCTGGCGCTGGGCGTCTCGGCTGCCGCGCTGGCAGTGACCGGGGCCAAGGCTCAGACTTCCCCCATCAAGGCCGCCGATGTGCCGGCCCCCAAATTCGCGATCGAAAAGGGCGCGACCCTGCGCATGCTGCGCCCGGTGCGCTTCGTGCAGGCCGACGAGGACGTGTTCCGCGCCAATGCCGCAAAATTCACCAAGGACACCGGCGTCGAGGTCAAGGTCGACTTCGTCGGCTGGGAGGACATCAACCAGCAGACCGCAGTGACCTCCAATTCCGGCGCCGGCCCGGATATGATCATCGGCTTCTCCGATGCGCCGCACATCTATGTCGACAAGCTGGTCGAACTGACCGATGTCGCCGACTATATCGGCAAGCGCTACGGCGGCTGGCTGCCGCTGGCGCAGACCTACGGCAAGCGCAGCAAGAGCAACGCCTGGATCGGCTTGCCGTTCGGCGCGACCGCCGGTCCCCTGATCTACCGCAAGTCGGTGCTGAAATCGGTCGGCTTCGACAAGGTCCCCGAGGATCATGCCGGAATCGTGGATCTCTGCCAGAAGCTGCACAAGGCCGGCAAGCCCGCAGGCTTTGCGCTCGGCAACGCCAAGGGCGACGGCAACGGCTTTGCCAACTGGGCGCTGTGGTCGCACAACGCCGCCCTGCTCGATGAAGAGGGCAACATCACCATCAACAGCAAGGAGACCATCGCCGCGCTGAACTGGATCAAGCAACTGTACCCGACCTTCATCGCCGGCACGCCGTCGTGGAACGACGTCAGCAACAACCGCGCCTATTCCTCGCAGGAAATCTCGCTGACCGCCAACGGCGTCTCGCTGTACTTCTCGCTGAAGAACGATCCGGCCACCAAGGCGATCGCCGAGGACAGCGAGCATCAGTTGCTGCCGAAGGGTCTTGCCAAGGTTTCGCCGATGGCGGGCCTGACGCTGAACGCGATGCTGTTCAAGCACAGCCAGTATCCCAACGCCGCCAAGGCATTCCTGACCTACATGCTGGAAAAGGATCAGTACGAGCCGTGGCTCAATGCCAACTCCGGCTACTGGTCACAGCCGCTCGCCGCCTATGCGGACGCCGCGGTCTGGTCCAGCGATCCCAAGGTGACGATCTTCAAGGATACGATGAAGAGCACCTATTACGACGGCTACAAGGGACCGATCTCGACCGCCACAGGCGCGGTCAGTGCCGATTATGTGCTGATCCAGATGTGCGCCGCGGTTGCAACTGGCGCCCAGACGCCGGAGGCTGCCGCCGCGGAAGCGGAGCAGCGCGCGAAGCGGTATTTCCGGCGCCAGGGCCGGTAACGTCATTGCGAGCGAAGCGAAGCAATCCATCTTGCCGCGAGGAAGAATGGATTGCTTCGTCGCTTTGCTCCTCGCAATGACGAACATATCGCAATGACGGCATGGTGAATTAGAACAGGACACCGACCGAATGTCCGTAACGACAATATCCGCGCGCAGCTATGCCCAGCACCAGCCGGGCTGGTTCGCCCGGCTGCTCGACAACAAGCTGTTTTTGATCGTCGTGTGCCTGACGCCCGCGATCGGCCTCCTGACGGTGTTCCTCACCTATCCGCTCGGGCTCGGCGTCTGGCTCGCCTTTACCGACACCACCATCGGCCAGCGAGGCATTTTCGTCGGCTTCGAGAATTTCCAGTACCTGCTCAAGGATCCCTTGTGGTGGGGCGCGGTGTTCTACAGCATCTTCTACACCGCGGTCGCAACCTTCGGAAAATTCGCGCTCGGCTTCTGGCTGGCGCTGCTGCTCAACAACCACATCCCGCTCAAGAGCCTGATCCGCGCCATCGTGCTGTTGCCGTGGATCGTGCCGACCGTGCTGTCGGCGCTGGCATTCTGGTGGATCTACGATCCTCAGTTCTCGATCATCTCCTATCTGCTGGTCGACGTGCTGGGCTGGCGCTCGACCAATATCGACTTCCTCGGCACGCCATGGCCGGCGCGCTTCTCGCTGATCGCCGCCAACATCTGGCGCGGCATTCCGTTCGTGGCGATCTCGCTGCTGGCGGGACTACAGACCATCTCGCCCTCGCTCTATGAGGCTGCGATGCTGGACGGCGCCACCGCCTGGCAGCGCTTCCGCTACATCACCTTCCCGATGATGATGCCGATCCTCGCCATCGTCATGACGTTCTCGATCATCTTCACCTTCACCGACTTCCAGCTCGTCTACGCCATCACCCGCGGCGGGCCGGTCAATTCGACGCATCTGCTCGCGACGCTGGCGTTCCAGCGCGGCATCGCCGGCGGCGAGCTCGGCGAAGGCGCGGCAATCGCGGTGTCGATGGTCCCCTTCCTCGTGTTCGCGACGTTGTTCAGCTACTTCGGCCTCGCGCGCCGCAAATGGCAGCAGGGAGAAGCCAATGACTGACACCGCCGTACAGCAGCAGGCAAGCGCGACCTCCGCACCGGAGACGATGGCGTGGGATTCGCGCGCGCGGCGGATGGTGATGATCTATCTGCCGCTGTCCTGCTTCGTGCTGATCCTGCTGTTCCCGTTCTACTGGATGGCGGTCACCTCGTTCAAACCGAACGCGGAGCTGCTGAACTTCAAGGATCACAACCCGTTCTGGATTACCTCGCCGACGCTGGCGCATATCAAACATCTGCTGTTCAACACGGCCTATCCGACCTGGCTGAAGACCACGATGTTCGTGGCGATCGGATCGACCTTCCTGTCGCTGTTCGCTTCGACGCTGGCGGCCTATGCGATCGAGCGTCTGCGTTTTCGCGGCAGCCCCTATGTGGGCCTCGGCATCTACCTCGCCTACCTCGTGCCGCCCTCGATCCTGTTCATTCCGCTCGCCACCGTGATCGTGCAGTTCGGCCTGTTCGACAGCCCGATGGCGCTGATCCTGGTCTATCCGACCTTCCTGGTGCCGTTCTGCACCTGGCTGCTGATCGGCTATTTCAAGTCGATTCCCTATGAACTGGAGGAATGCGCGCTGGTCGACGGCGCGACGCGGCTACAGATCCTGCGCAAGATCACGCTGCCGCTCGCGGTGCCCGGCCTGATCTCGGCCGGCATCTTCTCCTTCACGCTGTCCTGGAACGAGTTCATCTACGCGCTCGCCTTCATCCAGAGCGGCGCCAACAAGACCGTGCCGGTCGCGATCCTGACCGAGCTCGTCACCGGCGACGTCTATCAATGGGGCGCGCTGATGGCAGGCTCCCTGCTCGGCTCGCTGCCGGTCGCGCTGTTCTATTCGCTGTTCGTCGACTACTACGTGTCGTCGCTGACCGGCGCGGTGAAGGAATAGGCCCACTCCCTTTCGTCATTGCGAGCGAAGCGAAGCAATCCAGCTTCCTTCGCGGCAAGAAAGCTGGATTGCTTCGTCGCTTCGCTCCTCGCAATGACGAATTAGCGCTTCAAAAAGTCGGCGGCGTGCAGGCGCTGATCAACTCGCACGGTTTGGCGCCGACGCAGCGAAAACGGTGCGGGCGGCGGCTCTCGAAATAATAGGCGTCGCCGGGATCGAGGATGCGGCGCTCGTCGTCGACGGTCACTTCCAGCCGGCCTGATATCACGATGCCGCCCTCCTCGCCGTCATGCACCAGCAGCACGCGCCCGGTGTCGGCGCCCGGCTCGTAGCGCTCTTTCAGGATCTGTAGCGCGCGGCCGAACAGATTGTCGCCGACCTGACGGTACGAGATCGGCTTCTTGCCGATCTCGGTCAGCTCGTCGGAACGGTAAAACACCTTGCGCGGCCGGTCCGGCTCGAGCGCGAAGAACTCCGCCATCCCCATCGGAACGCCGTCGAGGATGCGCTTGAGCGCGCCGACCGAGGGGTTCATCTGGTTGGATTCGATCAGCGAGATCGTCGAATTGGTCACGCCGGAGCGTTTGGCAAGCTCGCGCTGCGACAGCTTGTGGCGGCTCCGAATGAATCGCAGCCGCCCACCGATATCGACGCTCATGGCAAGTCCCTGTTGCAGGTGTTGCGGATCGCACAAATATGCCTTGGTCGAACCAACAAAATCAATGGGTTGCGGGAGCGCAGAAAAGGACTTGTTGAGTGCTCGCGAGCGTGGCCCGGTACTGTCTTGAGCTGCCAGCACAGGAGCGAGACGCCGTGACCGTTCATCAGAAGCCGAACACCCTGCAAACCGATTCGTTCTGGATGCCGTTCACGGCCAACCGGCAGTTCAAGAAAGCGCCGCGGCTGTTCGCGTCCGCCGAGGGCATGCATTACACCACCGTCGACGGCCGCAAGGTGATCGACGGCTCCGCCGGCCTCTGGTGCGTCAATGCGGGTCACGGCCGACGCCAGATCGCCGCCGCGGTCGAACGGCAATTGACCAATCTCGATTTCGCGCCCTCGTTCAACATGGGCCACCCGCTGGCGTTCGATTTCGCCGAGCGGCTGGCCGAGATCGCGCCGAAGGGGCTCGATCGCATCTTCTTCACCAATTCAGGTTCGGAATCGGTCGACACCGCGCTGAAGATCGCGCTGGCCTACCAGCGCGCCGTCGGACAGGGAACGCGGACGCGGCTGATCGGTCGCGAGCGCGGCTATCACGGCGTCGGTTTCGGCGGCATGTCGGTCGGCGGCATGGTGGCGAACCGCCGCGCGTTTGCGACCCATCTGCCTGGCGTCGACCACATCCGTCACACCCATGATCTCGCCCGCAACGCCTTTGCCAAGGATCTGCCAGAGCATGGCGCAGAGCTTGCCGACGATCTCGAGCGGATGGTGGCGCTGCATGGCGCCGACACCATCGCCGCCGTCATCGTCGAGCCGGTGCCGGGTTCGACCGCCGTGCTGCCGCCGCCCAAGGGTTATCTCAACCGCTTGCGCGAACTCTGCGACAAGCATGGCATCCTGATGATCATGGACGAGGTCATCACAGGTTTTGGCCGGCTCGGCACGCCATTCGCCGCCGATTATTTTGGCGTGACGCCGGACCTGATGACCACGGCCAAGGGCATCACCAACGGCACCGTTCCCTGCGGCGCCGTGTTCGCCAGCCGCAAGATCCATGACGGGCTGATGACCGGCCCCGAAGGCACCATCGAGCTGTTCCACGGCTACACTTATTCGGCGCATCCGGTGGCCTGTGCTGCCGGCATGGCCACCCTCGACATCTACAAGGACGAGCAGCTGCTGACGCGCGGCGCGAGCCTTGCCGAATACTGGCGCGATGCGCTGCATTCGCTCAAAGGCCTGCCGAACGTGATCGACATCCGCAATGTCGGCCTGATGGGCGCGGTGGAGGTTTCGGCGCGCAAGGACGGGGTGGGAACGCGCGGCTATGACATCATGGTCGATTGCTTCAATCGCGGGCTTTATCTGCGCATGAGCGGCGATTCCTTTGCGATGTCGCCGCCGCTGATCGTCGAGAAGAGCCATATCGACGACATGGTCTCGATCCTCGGGGACGCGATCAAGCGCGTGGCCTGATCCTTGCTCTTGCTACGCATAGAGCTGCGGTATCGAACCTTTCAGCGGCGGTCGAGCAGTGCCGCCGCAGAAGCTTGAGGGATCGTGAAGATCATCGTTCTCGGCAGTGGCGTGATCGGCGTCTCCACCGCCTATTATCTGGCGCGCGCCGGCCATGAAGTTGTTGTCGTCGACCGCCAGGCCGCCCCTGCCCAGGAAACCAGCTTTGCCAATGCCGGCGAAGTGTCGCCCGGCTATTCCTCGCCCTGGGCGGGACCGGGCGTGCCGGTAAAGGCCATCAAATGGCTGCTGATGCGGCATGGCCCGCTGGTGATCTGGCCAAAACTCGATCCACGCATGTGGATCTGGGGCCTGAAGATGCTGCGCAACTGCACGGCGGAGCGCTATGCCATCAACAAGCGCCGGATGATTCCGATCGCCGAATACAGCCGCGATTGCCTGCGGGCACTGCGTGCCGAGATCGGCATCAAGTACGACGAGCGCAGCCGAGGCACGCTACAGCTGTTTCGCCAGCAGAAGCAGCTCGACGGTACCGGCGACGACATCGCGGTGCTCAAGCAATATGGCGTTCCCTACGAGGTGCTGGACCGTGACGGCTGCATCGGCGCCGAGCCTGCGCTGTCGGCGGTGAAGGAAAAATTCGTCGGCGGGCTGCGGCTGCCGCAGGACGAGACCGGCGATTGCCATATGTTCACGCAGGCGCTCGCCGCAGAAGCTGCAAAGCTCGGCGTGCACTTCTTGTTCAACACCGGCATCGATCGCCTGGTCGCGGAGGGCGAGCGCATCACGGGCGTCGTCACCAACGCCGGACTTTTGCAGGCCGATGCCTATGTCGCCGCACTCGGCAGCTGGTCGCCGCGAATGCTGAAACCCGTCGGCATTTCAGTTCCGGTCTATCCCATCAAGGGCTATTCGATCACGGTGCCTGTCATCGACGAAAGCGGCGCGCCGGTATCGACCGTGATGGACGAAAGCTACAAGGTCGCGATCACGCGGCTCGGGAGCCGTATCCGTGTCGGCGGCACCGCAGAAATCTCGGGTTACTCTGCCAGCCTCGACGCGGCGCGGCGGGCAACGCTCGACCATTCGCTATCAGACATGTTTCCGCGCGGCGGCGACCTCGGCAAGGCGACGTTCTGGTCCGGCTTGCGGCCGATGACGCCCGATGGGCCGCCGGTGATCGGCGCGACGCGCTACACAAATCTGCATCTCAATACCGGTCACGGCACGCTCGGCTGGACCATGGCGTGCGGCTCCGGCCGCGTGCTCGCCGACCTTCTGTCCGGCCGCAAGCCTGACATCGATACCAGCGAACTGACGCTGGCGCGCTACGATCATCGGTTCGGATAGGCTTCAGGCAGCCTTCGCCGGCGCGATCCGGTCGGCAAGCGCCCTGAAACGTTCGAGTTGGTCGGTGCGCAGCGCGCGCGTCTCGTCGCGGCCGACAAACACCTTGAACATGACGCCGCCATCGACATTGATGAAGGCGATGAAAGCCGAGGTCTTGCCCATGAAGGGGCGTTCGACAAAGGCAATCGCGGCGCAACGCTCGTGCCGCAGATGGCCATGCAGCCCCTTCGGCTGCATCAGGTTGAAATAGCCGCGGCCGATCTCGCCGGCGGGAATGGCGCCGGTGAATTCGAAGATCGCATCATCGGTGTGGACGATCAGCGTCACCTCGCCCCACTCTGCAATGTCGGTCATCGCGGCGGCGAACTCGCCGCCGCCGATCCGCACCATCTCTGCCGGCAGCGCCTCGATCACCGCGCGCGGCGTGACCTTGCGCTGCTTCGCAACGTCCTCGATCACAGCGCCCGGATTCTCGGCCATGTGGGCCTTCAGTTCGGCAAGCTCCGTGCTCAACATACGCACCGTCCTCCTTGTTTGAGCATGATCTCGGCGCAAACGCTTCGCGTTTGTCGCAGGGAAAACCGGTTTCCACTTTGCGCTAACGCGGCCCTGCGGGTCCGGATCATGCTCTAGGCCGCCGCGCTCGACTTGCGCTCGGTCAGGATCACGTCGAAGCCTTCGAACTTGGGATGGCCGAGATAGAGGCTTTCGCCGGTCTTGTTGTCGGCTCTGGCATGCGCGCGGCGAAACTCTTCCGAACGGGTCCAGGCCTCGAACGCCGCCTTGTCGGCCCACACGGTGTGCGACGAGTACAGCGTGTGATCCTCGGCCTCGGGGCCTTTCAGCAGATGAAACTCGACAAAGCCCGCCATGTTGGAGAGGTAGGATTCCCGGCTGGACCAGAGGGTCTCGAACGCCTGCTCGGAGCCCTTCTTCACCTGGAACCTGTTCATCGCGATAAACATCTAAGCTTTCTCCTTGGCTAGGGGCGTGCTTCGCCGGTGAAGCGCGCCGTTTGGCTGGGCTTGGAAGTACGAACGCGCCAAAGCCGCGCTGGAGCGCGGTTCGGCGAGAACTGGAGTTTAAACTTCGATCTGCGGCTTATGCTCCACCAAAATGGATATTCATGGCGGCCTTGTACACCCCGCCCGGTCCGGGGCTCGACCACAGCACGTCGTTCTGCTCGGAGATACGCGCGGCCGTTTCCGGCCCGGCGGCCTGCGCAAATGCAGCGGTTGAAAACATCACCGCCAATGAAAATACCGACGCGCCCAAAATCAAGGCACGCGAATGCCTGGCCCCGAAAGCCATATGCCCCAACCTGTTCTTCTCTGGATCTGGCTGGCTGGCGCCGCTTTAACTTGCGCGGCTGCTTGCTGGCTACCACTTGTCGCGACCGGGCCACCCCGTTCGTATCGCCTTCATATTGGTTACGTCGCGGTGCCGGAACCGTCAATGGGCCGCAAACCGCTCTTTATATCGATTGTAAACTGCGGCGGTTGGATTGCGCTGCGATCGAACTATACAAGGATTTGGTCGCGGGAACCTTTGGGGGCTTAAAAGACAGAGATGGCAACGACTTCCGGAGATCAAATTGGAGGCCCGGCCAAGTCCGCAGATAGTGCTTCTCCTGCAATACGTTCCGTCATCTTGAATGGCAATCGTATCGAGAGCCGCGACCTGTTTGCCGTCGAGCGCGAGATCATCATCGCCCATGGCGAGGATACCTACCGCTTGCGGCTGACCTCGCAGAACAAGCTGATCCTGACCAAGTGATCGCCAAATGACAATTCGCCGCACGCTCGCGCTGCTCGCTCTTGCCGCTTGTCTCGGCGCGCGCGGCGCTGCATCCGCCGCGGGCGTCACCGTGCACGACGCGCGCGACCGCGACGTCACGATATCGGATCCGGCGCGGATCGTTTCGATCGGCGGGGCGATCACGGAAATCCTGTACGCACTCGGCTTCGAGGACCGCATCGCCGGCGTGGACTCGACCAGCCTCTATCCGGCGCAGGCGATGCGCGAAAAGGCCAATGTCGGCTATATGCGCCAGCTCTCGGCCGAGGGCGTGCTCGGGCTCAATCCATCGCTGGTGCTGGCGATGCAGGGTTCGGGGCCGAAGGAGACCATCGAGATTCTGGATGCGGCCAAGGTGCCGCTGGTGATCGTGCCGGAAACGTTTTCGGAAGCGGGGCTGATCGACAAGATCAAGCTGGTCGGCCACGCCATGGGCGCCGATCCGCGCGCGGAGTGCCTGACCAAAGTGGTGGCAAGCGATCTTGCGCAATTGCGCGAGCTACGCGCAAAGGTGACAAAATCGGTCCGTGTGATGTTCGTGATGTCGCTGCTGAACGGCCGCGCCATGGCGGCGGGCAAGGCGACCGCAGCGAACGAAATCATCCATATGGCCGGCGCGGTCAACGCGATCGACAGCTATGACGGCTACAAGCCCGTCAATGACGAGGCGATCATCGCCGCAAAACCCGATGTGGTGCTTTCGATCGCGCGCGGCAAGGATTCGCTCGAGGCGGATGCGGTGTTCGCCCATCCTGCCTTTGCGTTGACGCCGGCGGCGGGCAACAAGGCCTTCATCTCGATGGAAGGTCTCTATCTGCTCGGCTTCGGCCCGCGCACCGCGGCGGCCGCGCGCGACCTGTCGGTAAAGCTTTATCCGGCGCTGGCGGGCGACGCGGAGAAATTTGCTCCGGCTGCATTGACCGCCAATTGCCGGCAATGAGCGCGGCTGCGGGGACGACGCGGCGTCCGGTTCGAACGTTGCGCCCATCCGCGACGCTGACCATTGCCTGTCTCCTGATCGTGCTGGCCTGCGCGGCGACCATTGCGCTTACGGTAGGCGCCGCGGGCATTCCGCTCGCCCGGCTGCCGGCCGCGCTCGGTTTGTGGGGCGACACGCATGCGATGACCGCGCGCGACCAGCTCGTGCTGTGGTCGATCCGGATTCCACGGATCGCCGCCGCCGCCATGATCGGCGGCCTGCTCGCAATGTCCGGGGCGATCATGCAGGGGCTGTTCCGCAACCCGCTCGCCGATCCTGCGCTGGTCGGCGTTTCCTCCGGCGGCGCCTTTGCAGCGGCCGCGGCGATCGTGTTCACCGACAGCCGGATCGGCGAAGGCTTTCGCTTCGTTCAGCATGAGTTGCTGCCGCTCTCGGCATTCGTGGGCTCGCTGATCACCACCATCGTGCTCTATTCGATCGCAAGCCGCGGCGGGCGGACTTCGATCGCGATCTTCCTGCTGGCGGGGCTGGCGATTGCGGCCATCGCCAATGCCGGCATTGGCCTGCTTGTATTCATCGCCGATGACCGGCAATTGCGCGACATCACCTTCTGGCTGCTCGGCTCGCTCAGCGGCGCGACCTGGCCGAAGGCGGCGACGCTGGCGCCCGTGCTGGCCTTGGGGCTCGTCGCATGCGCATGGATCGCGCGCGGTCTCGACGTACTGGTGCTTGGTGAGGCCGAGGCGTTTCACAGCGGCGTCGATGTCGAGCGGCTGAAGCGGATTTCGATCGTGATGGTGTCGGCGATGACGGGCGTTGCGGTCTCGGTGTGCGGCGTGGTCGGCTTTGTCGGCATCGTGGTGCCGCATCTGCTGCGGATGACGATCGGGCCGGCCCACCGGCTGCTGCTGCCGGCTTCCGCCTTGTTCGGCGCGATCCTGATGCTTGGCGCCGACACGATGGCGCGCACCGTCGTCGCGCCGGCGGAGATGCCGATCGGCATCCTGACCGCCGCGGTCGGCGCGCCGTTCTTCCTCGCCATCCTGCTCAGGCAACGCGGATTGACCGGGCTATGACGATCCTCGGGGCACAAGCGGTCACGGTGCAGGTCGGCGGTGCCAGGCTGATCGACGGCATCGACCTCAAGGTCGAGGCCGGCGAGATGGTCGCCATCGTCGGACCGAACGGCGCGGGCAAGTCGACGTTGCTGCGGTCGCTCTCCGGCGACATCCGGCCGACCGGCGGCGCGGTGCGGCTGAAGGCGCGCGACTTGCGCAGCTACCCGCCGCGCGAGCTCGCACTGCATCGCGCGATGCTGTCGCAGCATGTCAATGTCACCTTCCCCTTCACCGTCGAGGAGATCGTGCAGATGGGCGCCGGCGAGCGCAGCCGCACGGCCGCGCAGCTGCTGGTGGAGGCGGCCTTGCACGAAGTCGGGCTGGGAGCTTTCCGCGACCGGCAACTGCCGACTCTGTCCGGCGGCGAGCAGCAGCGCGCGCATTTTGCCCGTGTGCTGGTACAGCTTGCGTGCGGCGAAGCCATGCACGGCCCGGGCCTGCTGCTGCTCGATGAGCCGACCTCGAGCCTCGACCTGCGCCACCAGATCGACCTGGTCGAGACCGCAAAGTCGCGCGCGAAGAACGGCACCGCCGTGGTCGCAATCCTGCACGACCTTAATCTCGCGATGCGCTTTGCCGACCGGATCGTGCTGCTGCACAGGGGCAAACTCGCCGTCGACGGCGACCGTCGCAAGACCATCACGGCGGAGACGATCCGGCGGATTTTTGAGGTCGAGGTCGAGATCAGCCAGACCGGCGACGGCGTGCCTTATCTCTTGCCACAGACCATGCGGCCGGCGGCACCGCCCGCTTCGTAGCCGTCACTGATCGCCGCGAAGGAGCGGATCCCTTTCCTTCGAGGCGCGCAATCCCCATATCCCTGGCATCCACACAATGCTCCAGAGGATGCCGGCTTGACCGAGCAGCTTGCGCTTTTTCCACGGACGGCAGACCTTCCCGAAGGCCTGCAATATGCTGCCGGCTTCATCTCGCCTGCGGTCGAGCGGGAATTGATCGGCCATATCGCTGCGCTCCCGTTGCAGCCGTTCCAGTTCGGCGCTTACGAAGGCAAGCGCCGCGTCGCCTCGTTCGGGTTCCGTTACGACTACACGCTGCGCCGATTGCAGGAGGCAAAGCCGATCCCTGAATGGCTGGGCCCGCTGATCGAGCAGGTCGAAGCTTTCGGGGGACCATCGACGCAGGTGGCGCAGGTTCTCTGCACCGAATACGAGGTGGGCGTCGGCATTGGCTGGCACCGGGACAAGCCGCAGTTCGACAGGGTGTTTGGCCTGTCGCTGGGCTCGCCCTGCAAATTCCGTTTCCGCAGGCGACGGGGCGAAAGCTGGCAGCGCTACACGCTCGATGCCGAACCGCGATCGCTCTACCTGATGTCAGGCGAATCGCGCCGCATCTGGGAGCACAGCATTCCCGGCGTCGAGGCCTTGCGCTATTCGATCACGTTCCGGACGATGGCAGATCAGACCTCCTGACGACTGGGGCTTCCCTTTCCGTGCAGGGCTATCGCATGGCGCTTGAAGGCGGAGAACGTGCTCGGCCTACATGGTTCGAGACGCCCGCTTTGCGGGCTCCTCACCATGAGGGTCTGGCATTTCGCCGCCAATCAGGACCTCATCCTGAGGAGCGCGCATCGCGCGCGTCTCGAAGGATGGCCGCAACCGCCAAAGTATGGCCGCGGGGAACTCGCCGCGCGTCTGGCCGTTGGCTTCTCAGCACGACCGCAGCCGCAGGGAGTTTCCCATGAACGAGACCAAATTCGCCGGCCTGCTCGGGCACGCCGCGCTAAAAGTCTGGCCGGATCTGCCGCGTGATGCGCAGGAGCAATTGTTTGCCGCCGCGGTCGACGATGGGGTGATCGCCAACAGCCTGGCGACATTTCTGCACGACCGCCATCCGCGCACCGCGCATCCGCCCCATCCGACCCGGCTCGCCGCTGCCTTCGACGGCGGCGAGGAAGCCTGACGACAATAGATAACGGCGGGCGGCGTAAGGCCGCACGCCCATCCACCGCTGTCACACCAACGTCATGGAACTGTCAGCGCTGGGTTACGAGCGCTCCCCAGAACACGCGCGCATCGTTGTCCCAAAGGAGATCCCGACCATGCGCGTGTCACTGCTCACCTCCGTCGCGTCCGTCTTGCTGCTTACAGGCGCCGCCTTCGCGCAAGGCGAAGGCGAATTCCCGGCAACCCTGAAGGGCCACGCCGTCCTGCCGGCCGAAACCTTTATCGACGCGCCCGCCGATGCGCCGGCCGATCTCAAGACCGCGGGCAAGTACACCTCCGGCAAGCGCGTCGATGCCGTCGGCAGCGTGATGGGCAAATCCTATGAGCGGCCGACCGGGGTGAAGCTGCCGTTCAAGGGCCAGCCGCTACAGGGCCATTCCGGCATCAAGGTGATGCCGGACGGCTCGTTCTGGGTGCTGACCGACAACGGCATGGGCTCGCGCTACAACTCGGCCGACTCGATGCTGTACCTGAACCGGCACAAGATCGACTGGGCTTCCGGTAAGATCGAGCGTCAGGAAACCGTGTTCCTGCACGACCCCGACAAGAAGGTGCCGTTCCGCATCGTACATGAGGACACCGCCAAGCGTTACCTGACCGGCGCCGATTTCGACACCGAAGGCTTTCAGATCGTCGGCGACACCTTCTGGATCGGCGACGAATTCGGGCCCTACATCCTGAAGGCCGACAAGACCGGCAAGATCCTCGCCGTGTTCGACAGCATGGCCGACGGCAAGCCGGTGCGTTCGCCCGACCACTGGTCGGTGCAGTCGCCGGCCGCGCCGGGCGCCAGCTACACCACCGTCAATCTGCGCCGCTCCAAGGGTTATGAGGGCTTTGGCGGCTCGAAGGATGGCAAATTCCTCTACGGCCTGCTCGAGGGCCCGCTGTGGGACGCCGAGAAGAAGGACTGGGAAAAGGTCGACGGCAAGGAAGCCGCGCGCATCCTCGAATTCGACGTCGCGGCGGAAAAGTTCACCGGCCGCTACTGGCTCTACGTGTTCGAGCAGAACGGCAACGCCATCGGCGACTTCAACATGATCGACCCGACGAGCGGCCTGATCATCGAGCGCGACAATGGCGAAGGCACCGCCGACAAGGCCTGCCCGCAAGGCCAGCGCGGCGAGAATTGCTTTCCCGATCTGGCCAAATTCAAGCGCGTCTACAAGATCGAACTGTCAGACGCCAATGCCGGCAAGCCGGTGCGCAAGATCGGCTATATCGACCTGATGAAGATCCGCGATCCCGAGAAGAAGGCGAGGAAGCCGCTCAATGACGGCGTGCTGACCTTCCCGTTCTTCACCATCGAGAACGTCGATCGCGTCGACGAGACGCACATCATCGTCGGCAACGACAACAACCTGCCGTTCTCCTCCAGCCGCGATCCGAACAAGGCGGATGACAACGAGTTCGTGCTGCTGGAAGTGGCGGAGTTCCTGAAGGCGAAGTGAGTGCGCTTCGCTCTCGCCGCACCAACACCGTCATCGCCCGGCTTGACCGGGCGATCCAGTACGCCGTGGCCAACATTGTGCACACACATCTCCGCTGCGGCGTACTGGATCACCCGCCTTCGCGGGTGATGACAGCGGTGGGTGTGGCAAACAAAAAAACAGCGCGGCGATTGCCGCGCTGTTTTGATTCTTGCCGCTACCTGCGAGCTTACTGATAGATCTCGAACAGGCCCGCGCCGCCCTGGCCGCCGCCGATGCACATCGTGACGACGCCCCACTTGGCCTTGCGCCGGCGGCCTTCCTGGAGGATGTGGCCGGTGAGACGCGCGCCGGTCATGCCGAACGGATGGCCGATCGCGATCGAGCCGCCGTTGACATTGTACTTCTCGGGATCGATGCCGAGCTGGTCGCGCGAATAGAGGCACTGGCTGGCAAAGGCTTCGTTCAGCTCCCAGAGGTCGATGTCGTCGATCTTCAGGCCATGCCGCTTCAACAGTTTCGGCACGGCGTAGATCGGGCCGATGCCCATCTCGTCGGGTTCGCAGCCGGCCGACGCCCAGGCCACGAAGCGGCCCATCGGGTTGAGGCCGCGCTTCTCGGCGTCCTTGGCTTCCATCAGCACGACGGCAGCGGCGCCGTCCGAAAGCTGGCTGGCATTGCCGGCGGTGACGAACTTGCCCGGGCCCTTGACCGGCTCCAGCTTGGCAAGACCTTCGAGCGTGGTCTCGGGACGGTTGCACTCGTCGCGATCGACGACGTAGTCGACGATGCTCTCGGCCTTGGTCGCCTTGTCGACGACCTTCATCTTCGTCTTCATCGGGACGATTTCATCCTTGAACTTGTTGGCCTGCTGCGCGGCGGCCATGCGGCGCTGCGACTCCAGCGAATACTCGTCCTGGTATTCACGGCTGAGCTTGTAGCGCTCGGCGACGATGTCGGCGGTGTCGATCATCGCCATGAAGATATCAGGGGCGACCTTGAGCAGATCAGGATCGATCGATTCCTTCGGTGAACCGCCGCCGGGGATCGAGATGCTCTCGACGCCGCCGGCCACGATGCAATCGGCGCCATCGGAGCGGATCGAGTTGGCGGCCATCGCGATGGTCTGAAGACCGGAAGAGCAGAAGCGGTTGACCGAAACGCCGGCGGTGGATTTCGGCAGGCCTGCGAGCAGCGCGGCCTGGCGGCCGATGTTCGGCGCGCCGTGCGCGCAATTGCCGAGATAGCAGTCCTCGACATATTCCTTGTCGACGCCGGCGCGATCGACGGCATGCTTGATGGCGTGAGCCGCCAGAGACATGGGTGGGGTGATATTGAACCCGCCGCGGCCGGACTTCGCCAGTCCCGTGCGCGCATAGGAAACGATGACGGCTTCACGCATTTTTTCTCTCCCTTTGAGCTGGCCGATTGAGGCTCATATCGTACGAATTTCGTACCGAAGGCAACAAAAATACCGCCCGCGAGGAGCGGTATTTTGGCAGCTCACGGCTAGCAATGCTCGAGAGCGTGCAGCGAAAATAATTTTCGCAGAGCGAAACTATCGCTTCGCCGCGCTCTCCCTCAGCCGCCGGGCGCCATGACCACGCCCTTGTCCTTGGGCCAGCGGACGCGCCAAGCGAAGTTGATGTCCTTCACTTCGCCTTGCTTCGCCTCGAACGCCCATTCAAGCACGCCGCGCTTGTCGCGCAGGTTGGTTGACGTCGGCGGCGTGCTCGAGGGGAGCATCTCGACAACAATTTCTTCATTCTCGCTGACCGGCAACTGGTCCTCGATCGCAATGCGCAGCGGGAAATCATGGCCGTTGCGCACTGACGTCTTGAAGGCGCGCTCATCGGTCTTCGAGGTCGTCACGATCAGGCCGGCGGAGCCTTCATTGCGTCTGAGTACGGTGCGCTCGATCTTGACCTTGTCGTCGGCGCCGAAGCCGAGCCGCACGGTTTCGTCCTTGCCGGCGGCGGCCATCCGGCCGCGGCCGACGAATACGCCGTCACGGTAGATCGAGACGCGGCCCGGCAGCAGCGGCGCGTCCTCGGCCTGCTTGAAGCTGGCCTCGAGGAAAGCCGTTGGATCGATCACAGGCACCGAACGAACGAGCAGATCGGGCGCAATGGCGGCGCTGGCGATGCGCAGGGCTTTTGCGCCCTGGCCGGCACCGACGCTGACGCGACCCGGAATCTTGAAGGTGACCTGGAAGCCGTTGACTTCGGCCGTGGCCTGCTGCTCTTCGGCGACTTGCATCCTCAAGACTTCGCTCTGCGGCGGCGACAGCGCCTGCCGCGCCATGCGCGGGGCCGGGCTGGGCATCGCGAGATCCGAGGCGCTTCCCGCGGCAACCGGCTTTGGCGCCTGCGGGTATTGCACGATCAGCGGGTTCAACTCGGGCGCGTTGCCGCCACGCGCGGTTCGAACAGTCGAGACGCCGAGGCTGACATTCGACCAGTCCTCGCCCGTGTTTTGGGTGATCTCGGCGCGGCGCACCAATTCGAGTGCGGGCTTGCGGTCCTTGGCGCCGGTATCGAGGCGCGCATCGTAGAGCGGCGCCCAACGTGCGTTGCGCACCGAATAGGTCACACGCAACGTCGCCCTGGTGGCGGTGGCGGAAGCAAGATCGATGCGAACCTCCAGCCTGTTCGGCGGCTTGACCGCGCGATCCTGTTCCAGCCGCGCGACCTCGCGATCGATCTCGCGCTGCTTGCGCATCGCCTCGCGGATGGCGGTGTCGGCGCTGGCGACTTCCTCGCCGACCGCGGCAAAGGCGGCGCGCCATTCGGTGAGCGGACGCGCCTCGCCCTTTTCGCCGATGCCGGCCGGCGATGCCTCGGCAAAGCGCTCTGCGAATTTCCGTCGGGCGGCCGCCGCATCGATGGCGCCTTGCAGATTGGCGTGCTCGTCCTTCAGCGCTTCGATGCGCTTGTCGATTTCGGACAGATTGACCGGGGGCGCCGGCCGCGGCGGTTTGGTGTCGATCGCTCCGATCGTGAGCCTTGCACCGCCCTCGCCCTCCACCCGCAGCGAGGAGGTATCCAGCGTCAGCGGAAAGTCTTTTGCCACCAGCGTGGAATCGCCGGCGGGCAGATCGAGCGCAATGACGCGGGTGACGCTGGCGCCATCGGGATAGACGGTAACGGCATCGACCGCCGAGGTGACGTCGATGTCGGCGGCCGTTGCCGGTGCAGCGGCCAGCGCCACCAATAAGGCCAACCCGGTCGTCGAAAGACTGTTCGCAATCGTCCGCATAAAGATACCTCCCGTTTTGGGCCATGATCTCATCGGAAAGCCGGTACCCACCCCGCATCCAGTGCGGGGCAGGCTTTTCCGCATCATGCCCGCGCGCGCCAAAGCAGGCGCGAAAACCGCGCCTCATCGATGATGAGACGCGGCGAGGAAGGAACTGGTTCGATTGCGGTTTCGATGTGGCGCCGCCGCGGCCACGCCGCGGCGGGACGCGCGATCAGAACGCCAGGGCCTTGGCCTGCTTGACCTGCGGCAGCTTCTGCACCTTGGTCAGCACGTCCGGCGGCACGGCGCCGTCGACCTCGACCAGCGCGATGGCGTCGCCGCCCTGGGCGACGCGGCCGAGATGGAAGGTGGCGATGTTGATCTTCGCATCGCCGAGGAGGCTCGCG
This sequence comes from Bradyrhizobium lablabi, assembly GCF_018129385.1. Taxonomy (GTDB): domain Bacteria; phylum Pseudomonadota; class Alphaproteobacteria; order Rhizobiales; family Xanthobacteraceae; genus Bradyrhizobium; species Bradyrhizobium lablabi_C. The sequence goes on along the minus strand of NZ_JAFCLN010000011.1, from coordinate 170,895 downwards.
AAGGCGCCGATAAAACCCGGCTTGTCCTCGTTGGTGACATAGATCATCGACTTGCCGAATTCGGCGTCGATCCGGATGCCCTTGATGTCGACCAGCCGCGGCTTGCCGTCGTGATAGACCGTGCCGGCCACCGAGCGCTCCTGCCGTTCGGTGGTGACGGTGACGGTGATCAGGCTCTCGTAGTCGCTCTGGGCGGCGCGCACGACTTCGTCGACCACCATGCCACGCTCCTTGGCGACGACAGGCGCGGACACCACGTTGACGTCGCCCAGCATCGGCCGCAGCAGGCCCGACAATACGGCCGAGGTGATCGCCTTGATCTTCATCTCGGCGACGTGGCCTTCATAGGTGATCTGGACTTTCAGGATGCCGCTTTCGGTGAGCTGACCGGCGAACGAGCCAAGCTTTTCGGCGAGCTCGATGAACGGCCGCAGTTTTGGCGCTTCTTCCGCCGTGATCGACGGAAAGTTCACCGCGTTAGAGATCGCGCCGGACAACAGATAGTCCGACATTTGTTCGGCGACCTGGAGCGCGACGTTCTCCTGCGCCTCTGTCGTGGCAGCGCCGAGATGCGGGGTGCAGATCACGTTGGGATGGCCGAACAGCACGTTCGAGGTCGCCGGCTCCTCGATGAACACATCGAAGGCGGCGCCCGCGACATGCCTTGCGTTCAGCGCGTCGACCAGCGCTTGCTCGTCGACCAGGCCGCCGCGCGCGCAATTGATCAGGCGCACGCCCTTCTTCATCTTCGCGATCGCGGAGGCATCGATGATGTTCTTCGTCTTCTCGGTCAGCGGCGTATGCAGCGTGATGAAGTCGGCGCGCTTCAGGAGCTCGTCGAGCTCGACCTTTTCCACGCCGATGTCCTTGGCGCGTTCGGGCGACAGGAAGGGATCGAACGCGATCACCTTCATCTTCAAGCCCTGCGCGCGGTCGGCGACGATCGAGCCGATATTGCCGCAGCCGACGACGCCCAGCGTCTTGCCGGTGATCTCGACGCCCATGAAGCGGTTCTTCTCCCACTTGCCGGCCTGGGTCGAGGCGTCGGCCTGCGGAATCTCGCGCGCCAGCGCCAGCATCAGGGTGATGGCATGCTCGGCGGTCGTGATCGAATTGCCGAACGGCGTGTTCATCACGATGATGCCCTTGGCCGTGGCGGCGGGAATCTCGACATTGTCGACGCCGATGCCGGCGCGGCCGATCACCTTCAGCTTCGTGGCCTTGGAGATGATCTTGGCGGTCGCCTTGGTGGCGGAGCGGATGGCAAGGCCGTCATAGTCGCCGATGATCTCGGCGAGCTTGTCCTTGTCCTTGCCGAGATTGGGCTGGAAGTCGACGTCGACGCCGCGATCTCTAAAGATCTGCACGGCGGCCGGAGAGAGCGCGTCGGAAATGAGCACTTTGGGTTTGGACATGGGAGTGATCCTTTGGAAAATCGGGCGTGTCCCGGCCGAAGCGCCACTTGGCGCGTAGAGCCGGGACCCATACTCGGTTCTGGTAAAGCTGGGTCCCGGCTCAAGGCCGGGACACGAGATGCGAAATCACGCCGCCTTCGGCAGCGCGGCCTTGGTCTCGGCAAAGGCCCAGTCGATCCACTGCGTTAGCAGCTCAACATCCTTTGCTTCGACGGTGGCGCCGCACCAGATGCGCAGTCCCGCCGGCGCGTCGCGGTAATACGCGAAGTCGAAGCCGGCGTTTTCCTTTTCGACCAGCGCGACCAGCTTCTTGCAGAAATCAGCCTGCGCGTCCGCGGACAGCGAGGTGATCGCGGGATCGGTGAACTTCAGGCACACCGAGGTGTTGGAGCGGATCGCCGGGTCCTTGGCGAGAAAGTCGATCCAGGGCGTGCGCGCCTTCCAGTCGGCGAGCACCTTGGTGTTGGCGTCCGCACGCGCGAACAGCGCCGTCAGCCCGCCGATGGACTTTGCCCAGTTCAGCGCGTCCAGATAATCCTCGACGCACAGCATCGACGGCGTGTTGATGGTCTCGCCGACGAAGATGCCTTCGTTGAGCTTGCCGCCCTTGGTCATGCGGAAAATCTTCGGCAGCGGCCAGGCAGGCTTGTAGGTCTCGAGCCGCTCCACGGCGCGCGGCGAGAGCACCAGCATGCCATGCGCCGCCTCGCCGCCGAGCGCCTTCTGCCAGGAGAAGGTCACGACGTCGAGCTTGGCCCAATCGAGCGGCTGCGCGAATGCGGCGGACGTCGCGTCGCAAATGGTGAGGCCTTCGCGGGTCGCGCTGATCCAGTCGGCGTTCGGCACGCGCACGCCCGAGGTGGTGCCGTTCCATGTGAAGACGATGTCACTGGCCGGATCGGCCTTGGACAGGTCGGGGATGTCGCCATAGCCGGCATGCAGCTTGGTGACGTCCTTCAACTTCAATTCCTTGACGATGTCGCTGACCCAGCCTTCGCCGAAGGACTCCCAGGCGATGGTGGTGACGGGGCGCGCGCCGAGCAGCGACCACAGCGCCATTTCGACCGCGCCGGTGTCCGACGCCGGCACGATGCCGATCCGGTAATCGGCGGGGACTTCCAGCACTTCGCGCGTCAAATCGATCGCAAGCTTGAGCTTGGCCTTGCCGATCTTCGCACGATGCGAGCGGCCGAGGGCGGCGTCCTTCAGATTTTGAGGATTCCAGCCGGGGCGCTTGGCGCAGGGGCCGGAGGAAAAATGCGGCACGGTCGGCCGCGAAGCGGGCTTCGCTACGGTCATGATCTACCCTTCCAGATAGTAAGCCTCCCGTTGGGGGGAGGTGTCCCGCCGCGGTCTTTATGGGAATCGCCCGGAATCGTCAAGGAACTTCGCGTCGATCACAGGCGATTGATCCCTCACGGGTCTGCTCCGCCGCCGCCGGCGCCGATTGCTCCGAGAGCAATTCCGCAGCGTCCACAACGAGCTTGGCGGCCTTTCGGCGGCTCGCCACCTTGAGAACATGCTTGTCGCCGGCAAGCACGACATACTCGCTGCCGATCTTGGCGATCGAATAGTTCTTCATGGTTCGCATTCCCGGACTGCCCAAGCCGGCGGGGATATGCGTTGGAAACGTGGTCATTCCTCGACGAATGAATTACGAAGTGCAGGCTGGTTTATCGCTTGTTAACCGGATAGCGGACTCGAAACTACCGCTGTACTGTTGGCAAGCAGTCGCGCAACTTGCGCGGCATCAAAACCGCAGCGTCATCCCGACATGGCTGCGCGCAAATCCGAGCCGCTCGTAAAATCGCTGCGCGTCGACGCGGGTGTGATGGGTGAGCAGCTCGACGAGCTTGCACCCTTTCGCGCGTGCTTCATTCACCGCCCACTGCACCATTCGTTCGCCGATGCCGCGGCTGCGCAGATGGGACGCGACGCGCACATCCTCGATCAGGCCACGCGAGGCGCCTTGCGAGCTCAGGCCGGGCAGGATGCAGAGCTGTAGGCAGCCGACCACCGCCCCGCCCTCTTCCGCGACCATGAGCTGGATATTCGGATCGCGGTCGACCGTTTCGAAGGCTCTGAAATAGCACGGCGGCAGCGGATCCTCGATCCGCTCGCGCGGGCCGCCGAGCGCATCGTCGGCCAGCATGCGGACGATGGCGCCGACGTCGTCGCGCCGGGCGCGGCGAAGGGAAATCGATGAAACGGTCATATGGCTAACCTACAGGCGAAAGTCCCAGCGCACGTTCGGCTTCGCCGATCCAGCGCCGCACATGATGGTGTTTCCCAAGGTCAAAGCCGCCCTCATGCGCCACGCGCGTATAGGCAAGCAGCGAGACATCGGCCAGCGAAACCGTGTCGCCGGCCAGAAACTTCGATCCCGCCAGATGCTGCTCCATGCGGTCGAGCGCGCCATAGCCGCGCTTGACCTTTTCGGGATCGAGATCGGTGGCCGGCTTGCCGAGATAGACCATCTGGAAGCGGCACACCGCGATATAGGGCTCGTGGCTGTACTGCTCCCAGAACAGCCATTCGTCCATCTTGGCCTGCGCAAAGGCATCTGCGGGGATCAGATCGCTGCCGCGGGCGAGATAGCGGATGATGGCGTTGGACTGCGCGAGCGTGCGGCCGTCGTCCAGCTCGATCGTCGGGACCTGGCCGGCGCTGTTGAGCTTGAGGAATTCCGCGGTCCGCGTCTGTTGCTTCGTGGTGTCGATGTCGATCCAGCGATAGGGCAGCGCAAGATAGTCGCAGACCCATTTCACCTTCAGGCAATTGCCGGAATTGGTATCGCCGTAGATCTTCATCGATGCGCGCCCCCGTGAATGCGGCGGCATCCGAACAGCCGCGCCATTTCATGTCAAGACAGGGCGCGAGGCGATGCGACAGCTCAGAATTTGTAACCCAGACCAAACCGCAGGTTGTTGGCCGAGAACGGAATGTTCTTGGTATTCATGAAGCGGATATATTCCCACTCGCCGCGCACGAAGATGCCGCCCCACAGGCAGTATTCCATGCCGAGACCCGCCGTCCAGCCGGGCACGTAATTGCTCGAGCGCCGCTCCTGGTTGGTATCCGTCTTGGAGCCCAGATAGTCGGTGTGATGAACCGTCGTGGTATTGCCGAAAGGATCCGTCGTCGTCGTGTCGTACTCGACATATTTGTCAAAGGATACGGTCGCCGATCGCGACACGTCCGTACGCCCGACCGCCAGACCGCCGAACAGATAGGGTAGCGCATTGCCGATCGCCCAGCCGGCGCGGCTGCGGAAGGTCACGACATCCTTGACCTGCAAGGCGGCAGTGCCGTTCAGCGCGGTAACATAGGTGACGGTGTAGCCCGGCGGCGGGTTTTCACCGGCGGGATTGACGATCGTGCGGACCATCGAATTTGTCGACGAAGACTGGAGGCCGTTCAGGAACGTGTAATTGGCCTCGAAGCCGAAAACGAGATCGTCCCACTGCCAGTTGCGGCCGACGAAAGCGCCGAAGCCGGTGGACTGCGCGTGGGTCTTGGACAACAGCGACCATTCCTCGACCGGCGCCTGAAGCACGCTGTTGCGCAGCATGAAATTGGTCATCGACTTGACGGCGTGGCTGAAATCCATCTCGGAGGAGGAGTAGTTCGCGTGACCGCCGACGTACCAACCGTCCCAGTTCACGGAGGTGCGGCTGAGCGGGGCGGAGCCTACACTGCCGCGAAGTATCGGCAGGTCAGGCATATCGGCAGCTTGCGCGCCGAACGCCGTTCCGATCATCGCCGCCGCCAGCACCAGCCTACGCATCGCAACGCTCCATAAAACTCTCTAACTTACGCGCTGATCATCGCCTGTTAACCTTAACCAATCGTTGTCGCCCCGCCTCATTTGCGGCAATCTCTTCGCGAAATCGCGATGCGCGTGGCGCAAAGCAAAACGGCGCGGGATGATCCCGCGCCGTCTGCAATCGTTAAGAAATCGGAAGAAGCGATTAACTCTTTAGCCCTTGCGGACCAGCGGCGGCGGCGCATAGGCCGGCGGGCTGGTGAGATCCCAGCGCACGCCGAGCTTGAGGTCGTGCGAGGTGATGTTCTTGAAGGTCATCGGGTTGTTGATGGCGTTGACGCCATCGAAGGTGCGCAGGTCGCCGGTCACGCCATCGCCCATGTCGAGGTAGCGATAGGCGAGTTCGACGGTGAAGTTCGGGGTGACCTTGTAGGCGATACCGGCATGCGCCGCCCAGGCGAAATTCCACTTCGCGGCGTTGTCGCCGAAGGCGGCACCCGGCAATGCGCCGGCGCCGTTGTTGGCAAGGCCCTGATCGGTGAAGCCGTTGATCGCAACCCGAGCGCCACCGACGCCGGCGCCGATGAACGGGGTGATGCACCACCAGGTTCCGAGATCGACGTACGCGTTGGCGAGAACCACCCATTCGTTCTTGGTGGCATGATAGGTGTCGATGCCGACGCCGCCCGGATAGGAGATGCGGTCGGTGCCGTGGAACTGCGAGTTGCCGCGCCATTCACCGGTGATGTCGCCGCGGAACCAGTTGTTGAACTTGTAGCCGACGCCGAGGCCGAAGATGCCCGCGGTGTTGAAGTTGTTGTTCTGCACCGACGAGGTGTTGTTCGCATCGAGCGCGTTGTGGAGACGATCGACGCGCTGGTTGCTGAAACCGATATCGCCGCGCAGATACCAGCCGCCGAAGTCTTCCACCACCGGGGGCGGCGCGTACATCGGAGGCGGCGCAATCGCCATGTCTGCGGCATAGGCCGCGGAGGAAATCAGAGTGGCCGCACCGGCCGCAACAAGAGACTTCACGCTACGCATTGTCTTCGTCCTTTTGTCCGGTGAGGCAGACAGGACGCCTCACATCTAAAAACTCACGGGGGGACGATGGCATCAAATGCTTAAGCGCCACTTAACCCTAATTTTTAAGGTTGATAATTCTCTACTGCCCTCGTGCGGCGCGCGGCAAGTGATGCATTCGCAGCACAACAAGCCCGGCGAACACGCCACACTTGCTAACGATGTGTTGACGAAAACGACTTCCGCGCGGCGAGGTTTTAACGAAAGCTTACCGCGGATGGCCCGGCATCTTCGGCAGGAACACCGCGAGCAAGCCGAGCGCCGGCAGGAAGGCGCAGAGGTGATAGACGAAGGCGATCGAGGTGCGGTCAGCGAGTTCTCCGAGCACGGCAGCGCCGAGCCCGCCGATGCCGAAGGCGACGCCGAAGAACACGCCTGAGATCATGCCGAAGCGATGCGGCATCAGCTCCTGCGCGAACACGATGATCGACGACGTCGCCGACGAGATGATCAGGCCGATGAAGATGGTGAGCACGGCGCTCCCGATCAATCCGGCATAGGGCAGCGCCAGCGTGAACGGCAGCGCGCCGAGGATCGAGAACCAGATGACGTATTTGCGGCCAAAGCGATCACCGAGCGGCCCGCCGAAATATGCGCCCACCGCGTTGGCGGCCAGGAAGATGAAAAGATAAAGCTGCGCCGCTTGCGTCGATACGCCGAACCTGTCGATCAGATAGAAGATGTAGTAGCTCGACAGACTCGACACGTAGAGCTGCTTCGAAAGCAGCAGCGCGACCAGCACGGCGATCGCGATCTTGATGCGCCGCGAGTCCGGATGATCCGGGTGCAGTTCGATGGCGGCCGCCTTCTTGCCGGCGACCTGCGGCTTGTACCAGACGCCGATCCGCCACAGGATGACGATCGCCACGAAGGCGATGGAAGAGAACCAGGCGATGCTCGGCTGGCCGAACGGCACCACGATCAACGCCGCCAGCACCGGTCCCATCGAGGTGCCAAAACTGCCGCCGAGCTGAAACACCGATTGCGCAAAGCCATAGCGGCCGCCGGAAGCGAGCCGCGCGATCCGCGCCGATTCCGGATGGAAGACCGCCGAGCCAAGTCCCACCAGCGCGGCCGCGATCAGGATGATGCCATAGTGATGCGCCACCGACAGCAGCAGCAGGCCGAAGAAGGTGGAGCCCATGCCGATCGCAAGCGAGAACGGCTGCGCCTTCTTGTCGGTAAAGTGTCCGACCACCGGCTGTAGCAACGACGCGGTAAACTGGAACGCCAGCGTGATCATGCCGATCTGCGCGAAGTCCAGCGCGTAATTGTCCTTCAGGATCGGATACACCGATGCGATCAGCGACTGCATGGTGTCATTGAGGAAGTGCGAAAAACTGATTCCGGCGAGCACGATATAGGCCGGCCCCGCCGCCTTCACGGGCGCAGCCGGCGCCAGCTCGGGCATCGCCACCGGCGCGGCCAGCGCTTCTTCCGGGACGATGACGGGCTTGTTCAAGGAATCATTTCCGAGGGGATTCGCAGGCGAGGCATCGCCCTACCTACGCCGCGGGCGGCGGAGATACCATCGACATTCCAATATGGCTGGGATGCAGGCGCATGATCCGCCAAAGCATGCCCTCAGGCAAAAGCGCGAAGCGCGTCTTCGCGTTAGATGACCTGAGGGTGTGTGCGGTTTGGCGTTAGATCATGCGCATCCAAAAAACAACGGGCCTCAGGCGGCGGCCTGGCCCAGCGCACTGACGATGTTGTCGACCACTTCCTCGACCAGGATGCGGTCGTCGCCCTCGCCCATCACGCGGATGACCGGCTCGGTGCCGGAGGGGCGGATCAGCAGGCGGCCGTGGCCGTTGAGACGCTTTTCGCCGGCATCGATCGCGGATTTGACGTCGGCATCGTCGAGCGGCTTGCCGCTCTTGTAGCGCACGTTCTTGAGTATCTGCGGCAGCGGATCGAAGCGGTGGCAGACTTCCGATACCGGGCGGCGCAGCTTCTGCACCACCGCCAGCACCTGTAGCGCAGCGACAAAACCGTCGCCTGTCGTGGCATAGTCGGACAGGATGATGTGGCCCGACGGTTCGCCGCCGAGATTGTAGCCGCCCTTCAACATTTGTTCGAGCACGTAGCGATCGCCGACCGGCGTGCGCACCAGTTCGATACCGTGGCTTTCCAGGAAACGCTCGAGCCCGAGATTGGACATCACAGTGGAGACGATGCCGGGTTTTGCCAGTCGCCCCTCCTCCTTCCAGCTCTGCGCGATCACGGCGAGCAACTGGTCGCCGTCGACGATGTGGCCGCGCTCGTCGACCAGGATGACGCGATCGGCGTCGCCGTCCAGCGCAATGCCGATGTCGGCGCGCATCTCGCGCACCTTCTTGCTCAGCGCTTCCGGCGAGGTCGAGCCGCATTCCTTGTTGATGTTGAAGCCGTCGGGATCGACGCCGATCGCAACGACGTCGGCACCGAGCTCCCACAGCGCTTCCGGCACCACCTTGTAGGCCGCGCCGTGCGCGCAATCGATCACCACGCGAAGCCCGTCGAGGGAAAGCTCGCGCGGCAGCGTGCGTTTGGCGAATTCGATGTAGCGGTCATGCACACCGTCGATGCGGCGGGCGCGGCCGAGGCTGGCGCTCTGCGCGAGCCGGCGGTCGATCGGCTCGTCCAGCAATTGCTCGATTTGTTTTTCGACGTCGTCGGAAAGCTTGAAGCCCTGGGGACCGAACAGCTTGATGCCGTTGTCCTCGAACAGATTGTGCGAGGCCGAGATCATCACGCCGAGATCGGCGCGCATCGACTTGGTCAGCATCGCAACGGCCGGCGTCGGCATCGGGCCGAGCAGCAGCACGTCCATGCCGACAGAGGTGAAACCCGCGACCATCGCGTATTCGATCATGTAGCCGGACAGCCGCGTGTCCTTGCCGATCACCACACGGTGGCGATGCTCGCCGCGCTGAAACACCAGGCCAGCCGCCTGCCCCACCTTGAGCGCGAGCTCCGGCGTGATCAGTCCATTGGCACGGCCCCGAATCCCGTCGGTCCCGAAATATTTGCGGCTCATGTAACCCCCAACGCCTTCCGAGGAGTTTTTGCCCTGCGGCAAGAGGCCTCGACGCCACCATCATAGCGTGTAGGCCGTTATAAGCCCTGCGGCGCTAAAATGGCTTCAAAAAATATGATGAATCATTACCGGCGGGCGGGCCGCCGGCAACGACCTAATTCATTGTTATCACTTGTGTTATTCCACTTACCACTGCGGAACCGGCTGGCATCAGGGCTTGCGGCGAATATACTGGTCGCTCAGCGTCGGTGCCGGCTGGGTGACATTGACGGCGTCGGAACCCGGAAACGTCTCTTCCAGCCCCTGCTGGAGCGCCTCGTCGAGCCGACGCTTTTCCACCTCCTCGGTGGTTTCGGGATGAGAACGCGATTCGGACATGACTTTTCCTCCCCGCGAGTTCCAGTGCGGATTTGGCGGATGGCTCAACCATGCTAGATGACAATCAAAAACCGTTATTCAAGAAAGCTCGGAAATGTCTATGAAGCACGTTACCTGCATCGAAGACCTGCGCCTGCTGCACAAGCGCCATGTACCGAAGGCGTTTTTCGACTATGCCGACCGCGGCTCGTATACCGAGGACACGCTGCGCGCCAATTTCGAAGACCTGCAACAGATCAAGTTTCGCCAGCGCATCCTGGTCGACGTGTCGAAGCGGAATCTCTCGACCACGATTCTCGGCGAACCGGCTTCAATGCCGCTGATCCTCGCGCCGGTCGGATTGCTGGGGATGCAGCATGGCGACGGCGAAATTCATGCCTGCCGCGCCGCGCAGGCCGCCGGCATCCCCTTCACGCAAAGCACGATGTCGATCTGCTCGATCGAGGATATCGCGGCCGCCGTGCAAAAGCCGTTCTGGTTCCAGCTCTACGTGATGAAGGACCGCGGCTTCATCAAGGAACTGATCGAGCGCGCGATCGCGGCGAAGTGCAGCGCGCTGGTACTCACCGTCGACTTGCAGGTGATCGGCCAGCGCCATCAGGACATCAAGAACGGCATGACCGTGCCGCCGCAATGGTCGCTGTCCAAGCTGCTCGACTTTGCAAGCAAGCCGGCCTGGGTCGCCGGCGTGCTGCGTGGCAAGCGCCGCACCTTCGGCAACATTGCAGGGCATGTGAAAAACGCCGACGACCTCAATCGTCTGGCGGAGTGGACCGCCTCGCAGTTCGACACCTCACTGAGCTGGAAGGACATCGACTGGATCCGCAGCATCTGGCCGGGCAAGCTGATCCTCAAGGGCATTCTCGACGTCGAGGACGCCGAGCTCGCCGCCAAGACCGGCGCACAGGCGCTGGTCGTTTCCAACCATGGCGGCCGCCAGCTCGACGGCGCTCCCTCGTCGATCGAGGTGCTGCCGGAGATCGTCGATGCGGTCGGCTCGAAGATGGAAGTGATGTTCGACGGCGGCATCCGCTCCGGCATGGACGTGATGCGCGCGCTCGCGCTTGGCGCAAAGTCCTGCATGATCGGGCGGGCCTATGCTTACGGGCTTGGCGCGGCCGGCGAAGCGGGCGTGGCGAAGGCGATCGATATTCTGGCCAAGGAGCTCACCACCACGATGGGGCTGTGCGGCGTGAACACGATCGCCGAGATCGACGAGAACGTGCTGGCGAATTGACCTCTTCCCTTCTCCCCTTGTGGGAGAAGGTGGCGCGCGATAGCGCGCCGGATGAGGGGTTCTCTCCGCAGACACTATCGTCCGATTGAGGGGACTGCATCCGCGGAGACAGACCCCTCACCCGGCCGCGATGCTTCGCATCGCGTCCACCCTCTCCCACAAGGAGAGAGGGAAAGAACACACGCTCGAGATTCCCCGGTGCGCAAGTGCGCACCTGAGGTCTGGTGCTACGCACCATCCCGGAATGACGTTTATGTCCGCGCGAGCGCCGACATAAACCTCACATCGGCGGCGTCAGTCCGTCGCGGCCGACATTGACGCGGTTGGCTTCCAGCGTGCCGTCGTCCTTCTTGTTTGCGCCGAAGATGATGAGCTTCGCGCCGGGCTTGATCTCGGACTTGTCGCTCGCGACGAAGGTGACGATCGGGGTGTCCGGCGGCACCACGACTTTCTTCTCGCCGTCCTTGTATTTGACCAGGATGTTCTGGCCGTCGGTGCCCTTCACCGTCTCGGCCACCGCCGCATTGGTCATGCTGCTGCCCGGACGCGCGTCCCAGGGGCGAAAACCTTCAGCCGCGCCGCGCTGGTTTTCGGGAAAGATGTGAACCGCGAATGCTTTCTGAACCCCATCCGGCTGGGGCATCGCGCTGACGCCGATATACGACCCTGACTTGATCTCCGACAGGTCGGTCTTGACGACGGCGAAAACCGCGAAGTTGTCGGTCATCTTCACCTTCACGTCCGTGCCCTCGCGGGTCTTGATCGAAAGCACGTTGCCATCCACGGCCTCGATGGTGCCGCGGATGCGAACCGTCGGCGTCGGCGGCTGCTGCGCGATGGCCTGCGAGGCGATCGCGCAGACGATGGCAAGCGAAGCGATCAGTGAAGCTAGTTTGCGCATGGCGTCCTCCCGTGCTTTCCGTTGCAGGGAGAACACCTCGGCATCGGCGGTATTCCGGGAAGAAGCGTGAAAATGCAGCCTACATTGGCGGCGTGAGACCATCACGGCCGACACCGACGCGATCGGTCTCCAGCGAGCCGTCCGGCAATTTCTTCATGAAGGCGATGACCTTGGCGCCGGGTTTCAGCTCCGACTTGTCGCCGGGAACATAGGTGACAACAGGCGTCTCCGGCGACACCTGCACTTTCTTCTCGCCGCCCCTGTATTTGACCAGCAGCGTGTGGCCGTCATTGCTGACGACGGAATCCGATACGGTCGCGTTCGTCATGCTGCTGTTCGGCTTCAGATCCCAGGGACGCGAACCTTCGCCAGTGCCGCGCATGTCCTCCGGGAAGACATGCACCTCGACCGCGTTCTGAACACCGCCCGGCCCGGGCACGGTGGTGGTGCCGATGAAGGAGCCGACCTTGATGTCGGACAGTGCGATCCTGGCGATGCCGGCGACACGGATATCCGGCGTCATGTGCAGCTTCACGTCCTCGCCGCCGCGCGATTTGATTTCCAGCACATCGCCATTGACAGCTTCGACGGTGCCGCGGACGCGCGTCGGCGTCGGCGGCTGTTGCGCGATGGCATAGATGGTGGATGCCGCCACCATCGTAACGGCAACGATCGGGCGGATGAATTGATGACGTCGAGTCGGCATGCATTGGTCTCCGGGGTCTGCCCCATGTAGCAATGCACCCCGGCGACATAACGATATTCCGTTTCACAAGCGCGCGATCACGCGTGTTTGAGATCCGCTTCCACCAAGGCGCGGAGTTCCGCCGTCACCTGCGGGCGCTGCCCGAACCAAAGTTCGAAGCCACGCACGGCCTGGTGCAGCAGCATGCCGAGCCCGTCGGCGGTCTTGAGGCCACGCGCCTGCGCGGCGGACAGTAGTTCCGTCTTCAGCGGCACATAGACCAGGTCGGCCACAACAGCGTTATCGGGCAAAAGGGAGACGTCGATCTCCAGCGGCGGCTGGCCGTGCATGCCGAGCGATGTCGTGTTCACCAGCAGACCCGCGCGCGGAAGCAATTCGCCGGCTTTGTCCCAGGTGGCGGGCTGCACGCTCGCGCCGAATTGATCGGCCAGCGCGCGAGCACGTTCGATGGTGCGGTTGACCAGATGCACCTGCTTGATGCCGCGCTCGAGCAGGCCGAACAGCACGGCGCGCGCCGCGCCGCCGGCACCGAGCACCAGCGCATCGGTTGCCTGATCCCAGCCGGGAGCGCCGGCGTCGAGATTGTTGATAAAGCCTTCGACGTCGGTGTTGGTGGAGCAAAGCTCGCCGTCCTTGAACCACAACGTGTTGGCGGCGCCGACGGCTTTCGCGCGCGCGTCGGGCTTCGAGAGCGCGAGCGCCCGCTCCTTGTGCGGGATGGTGACGTTGGCGCCGACGAAGCCGCGCAGCGATAGCCGCAGCACAAAGTCCCTGAAATCGTCCGGCGGCACCGCCTCGATCACATAGCCGCCCTCGATGCCGAGCGTGCGCAGCCAGTAATGATGGATCAGCGGCGAGCGCGAATGCGCGGCCGGCCATCCGATCAGGCAGGCGGCGCGGGTTTTGGTTGCTGATGTCATGGCCTTCAAATCGGGCAAGCGGCGTTCGCTGTCAATCCTGACGCTTCGCGCTTGCGGCACTCAGCGCGAGCGCAGCTCCCGCCGCAAACCAGATCGCGGCAAGATCAATCCGGACATAGGCAAACGCGCCGGCGGCCGCGCCCGCGACCAGCGCGGCCCACATCAACAGGTTCGGCAACCAGCCCCAGCGCGATCCCCCGGTAAGCGCGGCAGCCATGAGCTGCCCGACCTTCACCAGCGCGCCGGTGACGTAGGTGACGCCAAGCCCGGCCCCGCCCTCGATCTGAAACACCGCATTTTCCAGGCCCATCGCCAGCACGATCGCCGCGACCGCGGCGAATGGCAGGTCAAACGCATGCGCGAGCGCCGCACCCGCCAGCAAAGCGGCTTCAACCAGCAGCACCAGCGCCTGGCGGCGCTTTCGGCGGCCGAGCACGATCAGGCTTCCGCCGGCGGCTCCGCCGACAAACAATGCGATCAACGCGAGCGCATCGATAGCATCAGACCATTGACCATCCGCCAGGCTGACGCCCATCCGGGTCGAGTTGCCGCTCATGAAGGAAACGAACAGGCCGCCGAGATGCAGAAAGCCGATGCCGTCGACATAGCCGGCGAGCGCGCTGAGCGCACAAGCGAGCAGGATGTTGGCGCGGGTATCGAGCATGCCCGGGCATCTTGCCCGCTCCGCGGCCGCGGCGGAAGCCGCAACGGTTCAAGCGCGTCAGCCGCTCCAGGCATAAACCTCCTTCTCATAGACCTCGCGAAAACCCGCGCGTTGTAGATTACCAAGCGAATGTTCGAGGATGTTGAGGGTTTCGGATACTGCGATGGCGCAGCCGAGCCTTTCGGCGTGCGCCAGCCGCGCCGCGATCAGGGCCTGCTGGGCCCCGCGCTTGCGGTCCGCCTCCGCGGTGGATGCGGAGAGCAGATAGGCGATGTCTTCGAAGATCGCGAGCAAGGCGATCGCAACCGGCCGCGAGCCGTCGAAGGCCATGTAATGGAAGAAACCGTCCTTGCCGGCCGACTGCACATATCCGGGCCAAAGCGCCTCGCCGAGCGGCTCCCGTGCAGCCGCGATCGCCTCAGTGGTGACTTCGCATACGTCAAGGTCGGTTCGAAACGGCGCCGGCGCCTTGCCCTCTCGCAGCAACGTCGGATAGCGGACGTACGGCACGCGGGCGAGCCCGCCGGCTTCGAGCCAGCGGCGCACCGTCTCCATCTCCGGTCCGGGGCTGAGCCAGACAAAGAACTTTTTCACGCCGTGGCGAATGAACAGGTTTGTCCAGTGGGCGATGCCGGTCTCTTCCATGCCGGCTTCCCGCCCGCACAGATGAACGCGGTTGAAATTGAACGAGGCGAGTTCGCCTTGCCGCTCCGGATCGATCGTCACGTAAGCATGGCCGAACGGTGGGCCATCGAATTGCCGGCAAATCAGATTGTCCGGCTGGCAGTTTTCGTCCAGCCATCGCGTCAGCCGCTTCATTCGCGAGGACAGGACGATCTCGTCCATGGCGCGCTCCGCATCCCGGTTCCACGGCATCATGACGGCATTTTCCGGTCCCGTCGCCAGCAGAGGCATCCCTTAGATTAGATATCTGAAATATCATTTGTTGACACTTTAACATCATTAATTATGATGCAGAGATGATCCTTGGTGCGGGCAGGAATCCCGGCGGCGAGGCAGGCCAATGATGACGGCAGCTCAATTGCGCGCCGCCAGGGTGCTTCTTGGCATCGATCAGCGCCGGCTCGCGGAACTGTCGGGACTTTCCGTGGCCACCATTCAGCGCATGGAGTCGAGCGAAACGATGGTTCGGGGCAACGTCGATTCGCTGGTCAAGCTGGTTGCCGCCTTCGAAGCGGCCGGAATCGAGTTGATCGACGATGGCGCCGCCAGCCATTCGCAGGGGCGCGGCGTGCGCCTGAAAAGCGGCTCCGCTTCGGCCAAGCCGGTTCCGGGCGAGCAAGCCAGCAACAAGCCTGCAAGCCGAACAAGGGCGCGCTCCTGATGCCGCCTGTCGTCCTGCAAATGGCTTGTATCGCCGGATTGCTGGGACTGGCGGTTCTGGCGATCATCCTGAGCCGCTCGAAGGCGGCGACGGCCGTGGTGTACGGCGCGACACTCGCGCTGTCCGCGATCGCCTTGACCGGCGCCATTCGCTGGCTGCTCGGCGACACCACGAAGCCCGGCGATCTGGTGCTGCCGATCGGGCTGCCTTGGCTCGGCGCGCATTTCCGCCTCGACGCGCTGGCAGGATTCTTCCTTGTCGTCGTCAACCTCGGCGGCGCGGCCGCAAGCCTCTACGGCCTCGGCTACGGCCGCCACGATCACGCCCCTTACCGCGTGCTGCCGTTCTTCCCCGCCTTCCTGGCAGGAATGAATCTCGTGGTGCTGGCGGACGACGCGTTTTCCTACCTGCTTTGCTGGGAGTTCATGTCGCTTGCGTCATGGGCGCTGGTGATGGCGCATCACCGCGAGGCCGGCAACGCCAGGGCAGGCTACGTCTATCTGGTGATGGCGAGTTTCGGCACGCTGGCGCTGTTGCTGGCTTTCGGCCTGCTCGCCGGTCCCGCCGGGGACTACGGGTTCGCCGCCATCCGGGCCACGCAGCACACGCCCTATACGGCGACGCTGGTGTTGATCCTGATGCTGCTCGGGGCGGGATCGAAGGCAGGCCTCGTGCCGCTGCATGTGTGGCTGCCGCTCGCCCATCCGGCGGCTCCCAGTCATGTCTCGGCGCTGATGAGCGGCGTCATGACCAAGGTCGCGATCTACGGCTTCATCCGCGTGATCTTCGACCTGCTGGGGCAACCGGGCTGGCCGGCGAGCGCGGTCGTGCTCTTCCTCGGCGGCATCACTGCCGCGATGGGCATCCTCTATGCCATGATGGAACGGGATCTCAAGCGCCTGCTGGCCTACAGCACGATCGAGAATGTCGGCATCATCTTCACCAGCCTCGGCCTTGCCATGGCCTTCCAGGCCAACGGCCAAAAGCTCGCCGCCGCGCTCGCCTTCACCGCCGCCCTGTTCCATGTTCTCAACCACTCGTTCTTCAAGAGCCTGCTGTTCTTCGGAGCCGGCGCCGTCCTGACCGCGACGGGAGAACGCGACATGGACAGGCTGGGCGGGCTGATCCACCGCATGCCGCTCACGAGCTTCGTCGTGCTGGTCGGCTGCGTCGCGATCTCGGCGCTCCCGCCGTTCAACGGCTTCGTGTCGGAATGGCTGATCTTCCAGGCCGTGCTGCAAAGCCCGGAGCTGCCGCAATGGGCGCTGAAGATCATGGTGCCCGCGATCGGGGCGCTGCTGGCGCTGGCGGCGGCGCTGGCGGCGGCATGCTTCGTCAAGGCGTACGGAGTTGCCTTTCTCGGCCGGCCGCGCAGCGTCGCAGCGGAAACCGCCGGCGAAGTCGATCGCTTCTCGCTCGCTGCGATGTTCATTCTCGCGGCATTGTGCCTGCTGGCCGGAATCCTGCCGGGGCTGGTGATCGATGCGCTGTCGCCGGTCGCGATGCAGATCCTCGGCAGCCGGATGCCGATACAGGTCAACGAGCCCTGGCTCTCGATCGTGCCGATCGCGGAGAGCCGCAGTTCCTACAACGGATTGCTGGTGATGGTGTTCATCACCATCTCCGCCTCGCTCGCCGTCTACTTCATCCACCGCTTCGCCTCGCATGCGTTGCGGCGCGGGCCGGCCTGGGGCTGCGGTTTCTCCGACCCGACGCCGGCGGCGCAATATTCCGGCGGCAGCTTCGCCCAGCCGATCCGCCGCGTGTTCGGCACGCTGGCCTTCCACGCGCGCGATCATGTCGAGATGCCGGCGCCCGGCGATATCCGGCCGGCGCGGCTGCGGATCGAATTGCACGACCTGATCTGGGAAGGAATGTACGAACCCATCGCAGCCGCAGTCGGGCTTTCTTCCGAGAAACTCAACCGGCTGCAATTCCTGACCATCCGCCGCTATCTCAGCCTGGTGTTCGCCACCCTCGTCACGCTGCTTCTGGTGCTCGCGATATGGTCGTAATCTCGGACATATTGGTGCAAGGCATCCAGATGCTGCTGGTGCTGCTGCTGGCACCGCTGCTGACCGGCTTCGTGCGCAAGGTCAAGGCCCGGTTGCTGCGCCGCCAGGGTGCTTCGATATTCCAGCCCTATCGCGACCTGCTGCGGCTGCTGCGCAAGGAAGTGGTGCTGGCGGAAAACGCCTCGTGGCTGTTCCGGGTGACGCCTTACGTGACCTTTGCCGCGATCTGGGTCGCGGCCGCGCTGGTGCCGACCTTTGCGACGGGCCTGTTGTTCAACTGGACCGCCGACCTGATTGCGATCGTCGCCCTGCTCGGCAGCGCGCGGTTCTTCCTGGCGCTGGCGGGGATGGATGTCGGCACCAGTTTCGGCGGCATCGGCTCCAGCCGCGAGGTCATGATCGCCGCGCTCGCCGAGCCCGCGATGCTGCTGATCGTGTTCTGCATGGCGCTGGTCGCCGGCTCGACCCAGCTTTCGACGGTGGCCAATTTCATGGCCTCGTCCTATGTCGGCCTGCGGGTGTCGCTCGGCATGGCGGTGATCGCGCTGATCATGGTGGCGCTGGCGGAGAACGCGCGCATCCCCGTCGACAATCCGGCCACCCACCTCGAGCTCACCATGGTGCACGAGGCGATGGTGCTGGAATATTCGGGACGGCACCTCGCCATGATCGAGTTCGGCGCGTTCCTCAAACTCTTGCTCTATGTCTCGCTGATCGCCTGCGTGTTCCTGCCCTGGAAGATCGCGGTGTTCGGTACCGGCGCGCTGTCCTACGCCGTTGGCGCCGCCGCCTATATCGTCAAGCTCGCGGCCGCCGGCTTCTTCCTCGCGCTGTTCGAGACTGCAACCGCGAAAATGCGGGTGTTCCGCGTTCCGCAGTTCCTGGGTGCGGCGCTGATGCTCGGCCTGCTGGGCACGCTGCTGCTGTTCGTGTCGAGGAGTTTTTGATGCAGATGCACAGCCTCGCCTTCGACGTGTCGCACACGCTGGCCGGCGGCCTGGTCCTCATCAGCTTCATGATGCTGTACCAGGACCGGCTCTATTCGCTGCTCAACGTGTTCGCGCTGCACGCCGTGGTGCTGTCGCTTTCGGTGGCCTGGCAGGCGTTCGTGCAGGACGCGCCGCATCTCTACATCACCGCAATCATCGCCCTCGTCTTCAAGGCGATCGTCATTCCGGTGGCGCTGCACCGCATCGTCAAGCAGCTCGGAATCCATCGCGACATCGAGGCGGCCGTCGGCATCGGCCCGACCATGCTGGCCGGGATGGCGCTGGTCGCGCTCTCGATGGTGCTGATGCTGCGGGTGACCGCCGACGCCGACCCGCTGGCGCGCGAGGATCTCGCCTTCGCGCTGTCGGTCGTGCTGCTCGGCCTGCTGGTCATGGTGACGCGCCGCAACGCGGTCAGCCAGGTGGTCGGATTCATGTCGCTCGAGAACGGGCTGGTGCTGGCGGCGACCGGCGCCAAGGGCATGCCGCTGGTGGTCGAGATCAGCGTCGCCTTCTCGATCCTGATCGCCTTCATCGTGATCGGCATCTTCCTGTTCCGGATCCGCGAACGGTTCGATTCCGTCGATGTCTCCGCGCTCGATGACTTCAGGGGCGAGCGGCGATGAGTGCGCATTCCTTCGATGCCGTGGCGGCGGTCCTGCTGATCCCGATCGGGTCGGCCGCGCTGCTGGCCGCCTTGCCCGGCTACCGGCTGACGGCGCGGCTCAATGTGGTGGCGAGCCTGGCGACATTTCTCGCGGCGCTTTCCGTCTTCGTGATCGATCGCCCGCCGCCGGGCCCCTATATGCTGATCGACGATCTCAACATCGTCTTCATCGTGCTCAACACCTTCGTCGGCTTCACGACCAGCATCTTCAGCGCCAGCTACATCGCCCACGAACTCGAAACCGGCCGGTTGACGCCGGTCTATCTCCGTTTCTACCACGCGATGTACCAGACCATGATGTTCGGCATGAACCTCGCGTTCGTGTCGAACAATATCGGGCTGATGTGGGTCGCGGTCGAACTCGCGACGCTGACCACGGTCCTGATGGTCGGCATCTACCGCACGCATGCTGCTCTGGAGGCGGCATGGAAGTATTTCATCCTCGGCAGCGTCGGGATCGCTTTCGCGCTGTTCGGCACCATCCTGGTCTACATGGCGGCGCGCCCCGTGGTCGGCGAAGGCCAGGACGGCATGATCTGGACCCTGCTGATCGAGCACGCCGCGCGCTTCGATCCGGCGCTGCTCAACGTCGCCTTCATCTTCCTGTTTCTCGGCTACGGCACCAAGGTCGGTCTCGCGCCGCTGCACGCCTGGCTGCCCGACGCGCACGCGGAAGGCCCGACGCCGATATCGGCGGTGTTGTCGGGCCTGCTGCTGAACGTCGCGCTCTATGCCCTGCTGCGCTTCAAGATCCTGATGGCGGCCAATCCGGCGGCGATCGCTCCCGGCCCGCTGATGGTGACGATGGGGCTGGTTTCGCTGGTGTTCGCGGCGTTCATGCTGTACCGGCGCCGCGACATCAAGCGCCTGTTCGCCTATTCATCGATCGAGCACATGGGCATCATCGTGTTCGCGTTCGGGATGGGCGGCCCGCTCGCCAATTTCGCAGGCCTCTTGCACATGGTGATGCACAGCCTCACCAAGTCGGCGATCTTCTACGCCGTCGGCCACATCTCTCAGATCAAGGGCACGCAGCGGATCAACCGGATCCGCGGCCTCACCGTGACCCATCCGGCGCTCGGATGGGGTTTCGTCGTGGGCGTCGTCGCCATTGCCGGACTGCCGCCGCTCGGCATCTTCATGAGCGAGTTTCTCGTCGTCAGTTCGACCTTCGCGCGGCAGCCGCTGCTGGCGATCGTCCTGGTGTTCGGGCTCCTGCTTGCGTTTGGCGCATTGACGCTGCGCCTCACCAGTGTCGCGTTCGGCGAGCCGCGCGGCAGCAAGGCTTCGGCCGACGCCTCCTATGTGCCGATGTTCGCGCATCTCGCTTTGGTTCTGGGCGCCGGAATCTACCTGCCCCCGCCGCTCGTGACCTGGTTCCAGCACGTCGCCCGGCTTCTTGGATAGGATGAACGGCACATGCCATCCCTGACCGATCTTGTGCTGGAAGGCCGCTCGATCCCGCAGCATCGCCCCTGGCCGCGCGTTGCCGTCGATACCTCGATCTGGGAATTCGCCGCGGGCGAACTGGCGCATGGACGCTGGAGTCTGCTCGGTCTCTGGGGCGAACCGTCGACCGTGCACATGGCGATCCTGGACCAGCAGGCCGCGGCCGTTGCCGTCGTCAGCCTCGACTGCCCCGATCGCCGCTACCCCTCGGTCAGCCAGCGCCACCCGCCCGCGATGCGACTGGAGCGCACCATCAGGGACCTGTTCGGATTGTCGCCGGAAGGCTTGCCCGATGGCCGCCCCTGGCTCGACCACAATCGATGGGGCGTTCGCTTTCCGCTGGGCGCGCGCATCGACGCGCTGACGCAGACCGCGCCCTATCGCTTCCTTCCGGTGGAAGGCGAGGACATGCACCAGATCGCGGTCGGCCCCGTGCACGCCGGAATCATCGAGCCCGGGCATTTCCGTTTCACCGCCAGCGGCGAGACCGTGGTCCGGCTGGAGCAGCGGCTGGGATACACCCACAAGGGCACCGAGGGACTGATGACGGGAGCCAGCCTCGAACGGGCCGTCCGGCTCGCCGGACGCGTATCGGGCGACAGCACCGTTGCCTATGCCTATGCGTTTTCGAAGGCTGCCGAAGCAGCGCTGGACCTGACGGTGCCGGATCGCGCGAGCTGGCTGCGCGCGCTGCTGGCCGAACTGGAACGGCTCGCCAACCATTTCGGCGATATCGGCGCGATCTGCAACGATGCGTCTTTCGCCCTGATCAACGCCCATTGCGGCGTGCTGCGCGAAAGCATTCTGCGTGCGGCCCATTCCGCCTTCGGCCACCGCCTGATGCGGGACATCATCGTGCCCGGAGGCGTGACGCGCAACCTCGACAAGGCGGGCAAGGCCACCATTCGCACGACGCTCGACAACATCCGCCTGCGCTTTCCGGAACTGGTGGAGCTGTACGACAACACCGCATCGTTGCAGGACCGCACCGTCGATACCGGCATCGTCAAGCCGCAACTTGCCAAACGATACGCCGCCGGCGGCTACATCGGACGCGCCTCCGGCCGATCCTTCGACACGCGCCGGACCCTTGCCTATGCGCCATATGACAATCTGCGCTTCGAGGTACCGGTCCTGAATGAGGGCGACGTCAACGCGCGCGTCTGGATCCGTGTGCGTGAAGTCGAGCAGTCGATCGCGCTGATCGATCAGATTCTGGAGCGGCTACCCGACGGTGCGCTGGGAACGCATGCCGGAGATCGCCGCGAGGCGCGCGAGGGCATGGCGATCGTCGAGGGCTTTCGCGGCGACGTGCTGGTCTGGCTCCGCCTGCGCGACGGCGTCGTCGAGCGCTGCCACCTGCGCGATCCGTCCTGGTTCCAGTGGCCACTGCTCGAGGCGGCGATCGAGAACAACATCGTGGCGGACTTTCCACTCTGCAACAAGTCATTCAACTGTTCGTATTCAGGGCAGGACATCTAGGGACGGCACCCGATGCGCAAGCTTCTGTTTGAAAGCCTGATTCGCCGGCCGCTCACCGAACGGGCGCCGGCCGCGGGCGACGCGGCCCTTGCCGAACTCGCCGCGGCGCTCGGCGACGCGGCACGGCGGCGGCTCGGCCGCAGCCTGTCGATCCGCGAAGTCGACGCCGGATCGTGCAACGGATGCGAACTCGAAATCCACGCACTGAACAACGCCTACTACGATGTCGAACGCTTCGGTATCCGCTTCGTCGCCTCGCCGCGCCATGCCGACGTGCTGCTCGTGACCGGTCCCGTGACCCGGAACATGCGCGATGCGCTGGAGCGCACCTATCACGCCACCCCCAATCCCAAATGGGTCGTCGCGGTCGGAGATTGCGCGCGGGACGGTGGATGTTTCGCCGGCAGTTACGCGGTGGTCGGAGGCGTCAGGGAAGTGGTGCCGGTCGATCTGCACATTCCCGGCTGCCCGCCTACGCCGATGGCGATGCTGCAAGGCCTGCTGGCATTGCTTGAACGCGCGGACAAAGGCGCGACCGCACCTTGATGAGCTTTCCGGATGCTACGGATGCGGCAACACCGCGCTCAGCGAGTCCGCTCCGACGACAATTTTGATTGCCGGACGGTCCTCGGGCTTGCGACGTGCTCGCGGAGCCGGACGCCGCGCCCGCCGGACACGCTCGGCACGCCCGGATTGATCAATTCGATTCCGGCGTTCTCGAGCGCGGAAACCAGCTTCATCAGGGAATCGACGTTGGCCCGGATGACGCCTTCGCTCGCCTCCATGCGCTGAATGGTCGGAACGGAAAGGTCCGCCAGATCGGCCGTTTGCCGCTGATCGATATTCAGGAGAGCGCGCGCAGCCCTGAGTTGATTGGCCGTGATCATCGAGCCTTCTCTCAATCTGAACCGGCATATGTTTACACCGTGTGAAAACGGGTTTCAAGCATCGGTTTACAGGTTTTAGATATCAAGCGTTCCTAGAGCATTGCGGGCCGGCGCCAGGCGGTAGGCGCATTATCAGGGTCATGAAGGCGCCGGATCAGGGCTCGACCTTGCACTCGAAGCGGGCGTTCGGCCGCCGCAGGGGATCGGCATCAGCGCATGCAATGCCCGGCACAGGATGGCCGCGACGGTTAATCGCGCACCAGCGCCCATCGCGCTTGGCCCAGGCGATGCCGCGCTGTGTGAAATAGGTTGGCTCTTCAAACTGCGGCTCGAGCATCACCTGCCCTGAAGTATCGACCAGCCCCCACTTGCCATCCCTGAGAAAGGTCAGGAGCCCCAGATCGAGATTGATGCCGATCCGCTCGGCGCCGATGTCGACCCAGGTCTCGCCCGCCGGTGACAGGACC
Source organism: Bradyrhizobium lablabi (assembly GCF_018129385.1). Lineage (GTDB taxonomy): Bacteria > Pseudomonadota > Alphaproteobacteria > Rhizobiales > Xanthobacteraceae > Bradyrhizobium > Bradyrhizobium lablabi_C. The sequence continues at coordinate 147,502 of NZ_JAFCLN010000011.1, read as the reverse complement.
ACGCGCTTGCCGTCGACTTCCGAAATCAGGCCGCCGCCGATATCGCACATGACACCTCGCCGTGGCTGCACGATCCAGGACTGATCCGCCAACCGCACGACGCCGGTTGTGCCGGCAATCGTAACGAACGCCTTACCGTCGCGCCCGATTATTGCGGCGTCGAATTTCGGCTCGATCAGCCATGAACCGTCTGCCCGAACGAAGCCGCGCTTGCCGTCGATAGATGCCACGAAGGGATCCGTGTCGGATGAGAGGTGGTCGAACCGCGGTTCGAGCAGCCAGCGGCCGTCCGGCCCGATACGTCCCCATTTGCCGTCGATCTTCGCATTCCGAGCATTCTGTCCTGCCCAGACCATGGCGTCGAAGTGAACCGGTGTAAGCGGCCGAAGGTTGGAGTCGAGCAGCCCGTATTTGTCGCCGATCTTCAAGGTGTAGAGCGGAGCATCACTACATGCGAAGTTCAAAAGCCGGCCGTCGGGCGGTTGCAGTGGGCTGCCATCCGCCTTGAAATACAGCAGATCCTTGTTCCTGTAGGCCCGTAGCCGATCGTCACCGCAACGCCAGACGACTTGATCAAACTCCGCATTCAGCACTACGCGGCCATCTAGGTTCAAAAGCCCCCACCGGTTATCGTTCTTGAAATGCCAGCCGAACACAGTTTCCGGTTCGCCGTCCTTGCCCAGCTGCCTCGCGAGATAAAGGTACTGGTAGTTCGTCCGGAACACCCAGGCGCCGGTCTTGTCGATCACGCCCACAACACCATCTCGCTCCGCCGACGTACGCCCGAGACCTGACGTGAACCATTCGGCCTTATCGAACACCGGCTCGATCGCGAAATTTCCGGTTCGGTCGAGGAAGCCGACCTTGCCGTTGAGCGTGACGCGCGCAAGGCCATCACGCAGCGCATCCACGTACTGGAATTTTGGCTCGACGAGCCAGCTCCCGTCGCTACGCGCCAGCCCCCATAGTTTTTCTCTTTGTACCCATGTGATCGATGGATCGTTCTTGTCGAATGCAGGAAATTGTGCGCGCGGCTCGATCTGTCGTCCGGCGATGTCGACGACGTATCCGGAGGAGTCTGGCATGATCGTGTCGCTACCAAGAAACAGTCCGATAACTTTCATGCCACCGGTCGCGGTGAACTCGGTCCGCATGCCGGAAAAGTCTTCAGCGCCGGTCGTTCCGCCTACCCACCTGTGCTCGGAAACGTAAAAGCGGTCCGGACCCATCGCTGTGATAAAACCGTATTTCGGCGCGAACACCATCTTGCCGTCGCGATCGATCAGGCCGGACTTGCCGTCGACGTCGACTTGCGCAAAGCCGTATTCGTAATCGCCGACAATCCGGTATTGCGGCCTGACAACCTCACGTCCCTCTTCGTCGACGAAGCCATAGAGGCCATTGAGGCGGACCGCGGCGCGGTTGTCAGAGAATTTGCCGACCCAGTCATAGCGTGGAGATACGGCAACCGTTCCGTCGCGACGGACAGCTCCGCACAGACCGCCCGGAAAGGTGCACATTGCCAGAGGGAAGGTGATCGGTTTTCCGGGTCCAGGGCGGTCGTAGAGTGGCTGGCCTTCGGCCGCGAGCTTGCCTTGCAAGATCACTTTGCCGGCCGGCGTCAGTTCAGGTGGTTTGTCCTGCGCGAGCACGCCACGCGCCGCGATGATCGCAACCAACGCGGCGATGTACGGCCAAACACGCATGCGACAGCCCTGCCCCGGATCGTCCGACTTGTCATCGATCCAATATGGACGATCCGTGGCAGGAAGGTGTCAGACCCTGAGCCATCGTGATTTCCGGGGTGCGCTTGCACGCACCCCGGAAGAAATCACGCCGCGTCGCGATGGGCGGCGATGATCTTGTCGGCATCGCGGCCGGAGACTTCGGCCATGCGGTCGAACTGTCTCGTAAAACTGCCGGCGCCGGCAGTGGCCGAGCGCAACTCGACGATCAGGTCGCCGATCTCCGCTTCCGGCATGGTGGCGCGGACGCAGTCCCATCCGTTCCAGCCCTCGCGGGTATCGAAGCTGAGGATCTGTCCGCGCCGCGCCGACAGGATCGCGTTGATCTTGGCGGTGGCCTCGGTGGGACAGACGATCTCGACGGTGTGGATCGGCTCCAATAACACCGGCGCGCATTGCGGCAACGCCTCGGCTACGCCGATGCGCGCCGCGGTGCGGAACGCAAGGTCGGAGGAATCGACGCTGTGATAGGAGCCGTCGGTCAGCGTGACATGCACGTCGATCACGGGGAAGCCGAGCGGGCCGCGCGCCAGGGCATCGACAACGCCCTCCTCCACCGCCGGGATGTAGTTGCGCGGCACCGCACCGCCGACCACCTTCTCGGCAAACTCAAAACCGGTGCCGCGCGGCATCGGCTTGATGTCGAGCACGACGTCGCCGAACTGGCCGTGGCCGCCGGACTGCTTCTTGTGACGGCCGCGCTGGGTGATCGACTTGCGGATGGTCTCCTGATAGCCGATCGCGGTGGGATGCGATTTGGCGTTGACGCCAAAGCGGTCCTTCAGCCGTTCCATGGCCACGCGCAGATGCATTTCGCCCTGCCCCCACAGCACGATGTCGTGGGTGCGCTGGTTCTGCACCATGGTGAGCGAGGGATCCTCCTCGTTCAGCCGGATCAGGGCCTGGCCGAGCTTGACGTCGTCCTTGCGGTCGTTGGCCGCGATCGACATCGCGAGCACCGGCGCAGCAGGCTCGACCTTGATCAACACGGCGGGCGCCGTCTTGCCACCGGTGAGCGTGTCGCCGGTTTTGACGGCGTCGAGCTTGCCGAGCGCAATCGTGTCGCCGGCATCCGCCGACGAACGCTTGGAATCGTGGGCGCCATTGACGCCGAGGATGCCGGAGACGCGACCACTCTCGCCCGCAGACGACAGCAGCGTCGCGCCATCGGCGAGATGGCCGGAGAGCAGGCGAACCATGGAGAGCTTGCCCCCGTGCAACTGGTGCACGGTCTTGAACACATAGGCGAGCGCCTCCTTTTGCTGGGGCGCGCCGAGGCGCTTTGCGGTTTCCGCAACGCCGGGCGCTTCATGCCGCAGCGCCTTCATCAGGCGCAGCACGCCGTTCTCGCGGATGGCGGAGCCCAGCAGCACCGGGCAGATCAGGCCTTCGCGCAATTCGCGGGCGAGATCGTCGAACACCGCGTCGCGCGGCGGCTGGATATCTTCCAGCAATTGCTCCATCAGCGCGTCGTCGTGATCGGCGAGCTTTTCCAGCATCGAGAAGCGGGCTTCCTTCTCGCGGTCGAGATTGCCGCCCTCGAGCGCGACGACTTCGGAAGGCTTGTGCTCGCGATAGACGAAGGCGCGCTCCAGCGCGAGATCGACAAAACCTTCGATCAGTTCGCCGTTCCAGATCGGAATCTGCCGCAGCACCAGCGGCACGCGCGAGGCGGGCTGTAGCGTCGCCAGCGTCTCGCGGATGCGCTTGTTGGCCTTGTCGATCTTGTTGAGGAACAAAAATCTGGGAATGCCGAGATCCTCGAGCTCGCGCAGGATAATCTGCAATTGCGGCAGCTTCTTCTCGTCCGCCTCGCAGACCACGATGGCCGCATCGACCGCGGGCAGCGCCGCGCGCATGTCGTGCGTGAATTCAACCGAGCCTGGACAATCGACGAAGGTATAGCTGTCGCCCATGAAGGTGACTGACGCGGCGGAGAGGCCGACGCTCATCTTGTGCTGTCGGGCTTCGGGACTGGCGTCGCCGTGGGAGGTTCCGGCGTCGACGCTGCCGGCTTTGGGGATGGCGCCGGCTCGCGCCAGGATTGCTTCGAGAAGGGTGGTTTTACCGCTTTGGAAAGGGCCCACCAGCGCGATGCACCGTGGACCTCGGGGACTTCTGACGTCTTGTCCCATTCGCCGCCTCCTTCAATGTTTGAAGTCGGCCCATGATTGGGTCGGCGGCTCCAATGCTCCGCCTGTCCCGCGGTTTTGGCAAGCGGGAAAAATTATTGCGTTGCATCGTGGCAGTCAGACTGTCCTTTAACGCCACCATCGTCATTGCGAGGAGCGCAGCGACGAAGCAATCCATCGTTCCCCGAATCGAGAGATGGATTGCTTCGCTTCGCTCGCAATGACGGCGAGGCTTACCGTCCCGGGCGGAGTTCCAGACTCTCCAACCCGGCCGCGATGGCAACGCCGACCTGGCCCTGCACGCTGAGCGGCTGTAGCGCGATCGAGTTGTTGGAGCCGCCGACCAGCACGTTGCCGCCGACGCCGACGCCGAGCGTCGCGCTACCCTGCGCGCCCGCGTAATTGCCGGAGAGATCGCCCGGGCCGAGCTGCGCGACCGGCGCGAACACGCCCCATGCCAGCGCCGATTCCTGGGTGATGCCGAGGTCGAGCCCCACTTTACGGATGGTCGCGACATAGAAATCGTCGGGCCGTCCCGCGGCGCGCATCACGCAGCCGAGATTGGTGACGGAGCCGACGATGAATCCGACGCTGGCGCCGCCGCGGCATTCCAGCACGCCGACCTGCACGCGACCCTGCTGCGCGCTGGACCCGGCAACGAAGGCAGTCATGGCAAGGGCAACACCGGCAAGGATGGAAGAGCGGCGCATGATCAAAATCTCCAGCTTTAAAGTAAGCATGATGCGGGGTAACGGTTGACGCCATTGTGATGACGTTTGCCTGTCTATGGCACAACAGGGGCGTCCGTGCCCAACAAAAAAGGCCCGCTTGCGCGGGCCTCTTGCATCGGCATGATTGGCGTTTCAGCCGCGATGGCGGCGATGATGATGATGCCGGCCGCCGCGCACCGGTCGATACGGCTGCAATTGAATATCGGCGATACCGGCCGCGACATTCAGCCCGGTCTGGCCCTGCACGCTGATCGGCTGTAGCGCATAGGCATTCTGCGGACCGCCGACCAGGAAATTGCCGCCGAAGCCGACACCCACCGAGGCATTGGCGCCGACGCCGCCGTAGCTGCCCGCGAGCTCGCCGCGTCCGACCCGACCGACCGGCGCGTTGACCGCCCAGGCCAGCCGCGTCTGATCGGTGAAGCCGAGGTCGACGCCGTAGCGGCGGACGGTTGCGATATAGGGCTCTGGCCTGCGGCCTTCGCTCTGGAACAGGCATTCGAACGAGGTCACCGAGCCGACAACGAAGCCGACATTCTGTCCGCCCTGGCATTGCAGGACGCCGGCGCGAACCTGCGGCGCAGCGTTGGCGCCGGCGAGCGACGCGATGAGAGCCGCGATGGCAATGGTGATGGTCGAAACGCGCATTAATCCGATCTCCGCATGAGAAGTGATGTGCGCGCACAAAGAAAAAAGCGCCTTGTTCAAAACAAGGCGCTTTCCGAAATTCGCCGCCAAATGTTTAGGCGCCGAGACGCCTATGTGATTTGACGGCCTTGTTTCTGACGCGTTTGCTCGACGCGAAAACGCTTTACCTCAGATTGCCGCAGAAGCGCTGGATGCGCTTGCAGGCATCCTCGAGATCGGAGGTCTTGGTCGCGTAGGAGATGCGGAACGCCGGCCCAAGGCCGAATGCGGAACCCTGCACGACGGCAACGCCTTCGGTCTCCAGCAGCTCGGTGACGAAATCCTCGTCATTCGCGATCACCTTGCCGGTCGGCGACGTCTTGCCGATGGTTCCGGCGCAGGACGGATAGACGTAGAACGCGCCTTCCGGGCGCGGGCAGTCGATGCCCTTGGCCTGGTTGAGCATGCCGACCACGAGGTCGCGGCGTTCCTTGAAAACTTTATTGTTCGCGGGAATGAAATCCTGCGGACCGTTGAGCGCCTCGACCGACGCCCATTGCGCGATCGACGAGGGATTCGACGTCGACTGCGACTGGATCGTCTGCATCGCCTTGATCAGCTCGGCCGGGCCGCCGGCATAGCCGATGCGCCAGCCGGTCATGCAATAGGCCTTCGAGACGCCGTTCACCGTCAGCGTGCGGTCGAACAGTTTTGGCTCGATCTGCGCCGGCGTGGTGAAGACGAAGTCGTCGTAGACCAGATGCTCGTACATGTCGTCGGTCATCACCCAGACATGCGGATGCTTCACCAGCACGTCGGTGATCGCCTTCAGCTCGGCGCGCGTATAGGCCGCGCCGGTCGGGTTCGACGGCGAGTTGAGGATGATCCACTTGGTCTTCGGCGTGATCGCCTTTTCCAGATCCTGCGGCTGAAGCTTGAAGCCGTGCTCGGCGGTGCAGATGATCGGCACCGACTCGCCGCCGGCGAGCGCCACCATTTCCGGATAGCTCACCCAGTACGGCGCCGGGATGATCACCTCGTCGCCGGGATTGATGGTCGCCATCAGCGCGTTGTAGAGCACCTGCTTGCCGCCGGTGCCGACGATCACCTGGTTCGGCTTGTAGCTGAGCTCGTTCTCGCGCTGGAATTTTGCGATGATCGCTTCCTTCAGCTCGGGAATGCCGCCGACGTCGGTGTACTTGGTCTTGCCGGCCTCGATGGCGCGGATGGCCGCCAGCTTGACGTTGCCGGGCGTGTCGAAATCCGGCTCGCCCGCGCCGAGGCCGATGACGTTGCGACCCGCCGCTTTCAGCGCGCGTGCTTTGTCCGTGACCGCGATGGTCGCGGACGGCTTCACACGGGCGAGCGAGGCGGACAGGAAGGACATCATTTTCTCCTGATGGGCAGGCGTCGTGGACCGCAGAAATCCACGACTCTTGATGAAAGGAATGGCCGCACCCTAAGGCGCATCCCGCTGCACCGCAAGGAACTTCGCCCCGCTCGGTGCAATGTTTCGTGACATCCGTACAGGGCTTTAGGGAACGTTAAATGCCGGCCGCTAGGTTCGCGCAATATTCCTCAATTTCCGCAGCGAAATGGCTCATTTCTGGCAAGCTTTGCGATCCGGCGACTGGCTGACTGCAGCGCGCATGCGCGGCTACAGCTTGATCCTGCTCGCCATCGGCGCGCTGGCCATTACCGGCTGGGTCGCGGTTTCCGACGGCCTGATCGACCGCAACGGAAAGCCGCTCGGAACCGACTTCTCCAATGTCTACGCCGCAGGCTCGTTGACGTGGCAGGGCCGCCCCGCCGACGCCTACGAGCCGGCGCTTCAGCATGCCGAGGAGAAGGCCGTGTTCGGTGGCCGCGACGTGCCGTTCTTCGGCTGGCACTATCCGCCGTTCTTCTTCGTGGTGGCGTTTCTGGTCGCGGCGGTTCCCTATGCCTGGGGCCTCCTGATCTGGCAGATCACCAGCTTTGCCGCCTATCTCGCAACGCTGCGCGCGATCCTGCCGCGCCGGGAAACGATGCTGATCGCGGCCGCCTTCCCGGCCGTGTTCGTCAATGTCGGCCACGGCCACAACGGATTCCTCACCGCTGCATTGCTCGGCGGCGCGATGCATTGGCTCGACCGCAAGCCGTGGCTCGCCGGCATGCTGATCGGCTGCCTTGCCTACAAGCCGCAATTCGGCGTGCTGATTCCGATCGCGCTGCTGGCGGGACGGCGATGGAGCACGATGGCAGGTGCGATCCTCACCGTTGCGGCACTGGTCGCGATCAGCTTTGCGAGCCTCGGCATCGACGTGTGGCACGCCTTCATCGGCTCCATGAAGTTCACGCAAACCATCGTGCTCGAGCAGGGCGGCACCGGCTGGGAAAAAATCCAGTCGATCTTCTCCGCCGCGCGCAACTGGGGCGCCAACGTGCCGACCGCCTACGCGCTACAGAGCGCGCTGGCCCTGATGCTCGCCGCGAGTCTTGCGTGGCTGTGGCACAGCGAGGCCGCGTTCGAACTCAAGGCCGCCGCGCTCGCCATCGCCAGCCTGCTCGCCACGCCTTACGTGCTCGACTACGACCTCGTCGTGCTGGCGGTCGCGATCGCGTTCTTTGCCCGGCACGGTCTGAAGCATGGGTTCGGCGATTTCGAGATCAGCGTGCTGGCGGCTGCCTGGATCATGCCGCTGCTGACGCGCGGCATCGCCGGTGCCACCGGCGTGCCGCTGGGCCTGATCGTGCTCCTGACATTTTACGGACTGGTGCTGCGCCGCGCCGTGCTGGATCACGCCGCTGCAAACGGCACACAACGGATAGCGCAAGCGTGATCCGATGTGTCCAGATGTGTTGATGGAATCATTCCACACGCGTGCAGTGCGGTAGAGTTTTCGACTTTTTCCAATGGCTTGCCCTTGCGGCACCGCGTAATCGGCATCATTGTTTAGCCGTGTTGAGATGTGACAAACCGGTCGCAGCACGCACAAATTGTATCGAATCGAATGAGACCCTGAAGGCAATGTACAAGCTCTATTCGATGCAGCGCTCGGGCAATAGCTACAAGGTCCGCCTCGCGCTCGCGCTTCTGAACACCCCCTATGAAGCGATCGAAATCGATATCCTACGCGGCGAAAGCCGCACGCCGGATTTTCTCGCGAAGAATCCGAGCGGCCAGGTGCCGCTGCTGGAGGTCGAGGAAGGACATTTTCTCGCGGAGTCCAACGCCATCCTGTGGTACGTCTCGGCCGGCACCAAACTGGCTCCGGAGCCGCGAATCGAGCGCGCCGAAGTGCTGCGCTGGATGTTCTTCGAACAGCATGCGCTGGAGCCCAATATCGGCGCGGCCTATTTCTGGCTGGCGCTGGTCAGGGGCGGGCGCGACCTGCAAACACATGCTCTGGAAGACTGGATGGAGCGCGGCTATGCGGCACTACAGGTGATGGAAAACCACCTGAAGACCCATCGCTATTTTGCCGCCAACCAACTCACCGTCGCCGACATCGCGCTGTACGGCTACACCCATGTCGCCGACCGCTGCGATTTCGATCTTTCGACCTTTCCCGCCATTCGCGAATGGCTGCGCCGGGTCGAGCACACGCCCGGCTTCGTCGCGATGGACTGGACGCCGGAGATCGGCGAAATCGCCGACGTCGCCGCCGGGGCCTGAGCCGGTGGATAACCGGGATAACGGGGCATAACAGCGGGAATAACGGGCATAACCGTTAGCGTTGCCGCGATTTCGCCATGATCGCAGCCGGCGGCCGCCGCAATCTTGCCGGGGAGCGCCGCCATGTTGACCCGATGTCGCGGGTGATTCGCCGCGACGGAAGGATTTTGACCATGATCCGGTCGCCCGGTGCCGGCGGCTTCGATGGCTGCCCGGTGCCTGTTGCCTCGTCCCGATTGACCCACGCCGTCGCCGCGTCGCTGGCGATCGGCGCGCTGTCGCTGTGCCTGATCGTCACGCTCACCGTGCTGTCGATCAAGGCGACCCAGGCGATGCCGCTCCCGGCGTAACCCATCGTTTTGGTTTGTACCTTTTCCGAAGAACAGAGCGCGGTGCGCAGCACCGCGATCGATGCATGGTGAAGACACCTGTCGGTTTAGTCACCGCCGCGTTGACCGCAGCAACGCTGCTGACCACGACATTCCTGATCGCCACGGGCACGCGCGGTCAGGACACCACTTTTGCGTCCTCGGCCGGACAGCTTGAAGTGCAGACCATCGCCAGCGGCCTCGTTCATCCCTGGGCGCTGGCATTCCTGCCCGACGGCAAGATGCTGGTGACCGAGCGGCCCGGCCGCATGCGCATCGTCTCGCCGGAAGGGCAGCTCTCGCCGCCGCTCAAGGGCGTGCCCGACGTGTGGGCCTCCGGACAGGGCGGCCTGCTCGACGTCATCACCGACAAGGGCTTTGCGCAGAACCGGACGATCTATTTCTGCTACGCCGAGCGCACCGCCAGCGGTGGCCGCACTGCGCTGGCGCGCGCAAAGCTCAACGACGGCAGCGGACGTCTCGACGAGGTGAAGGTCATCTTCCGGCAGGAAGGACCGCTGTCGTCGGGCAATCACTATGGCTGTCGCATCGTGCAGGCGGCCGACAACAATCTGTTCGTCACCCTCGGCGAGCATTTCACCTATCGCAACGAGGCGCAAAATCTCGGCAATCACCTCGGCAAGCTGATCCGCGTTACGCCTGATGGCGCCGCGCCGCCGGACAATCCCTTCGTCGGACGCGACGGCGCCAAACCCGAGATCTGGAGCTACGGCCATCGCAACGAACAGGGGCTGGCGATCCATCCGGCGACCGGCGATCTCTGGGAGACCGAGCACGGCCCGCGCGGCGGCGACGAGGTGAACATCATCGGCAAGGGCAAGAATTACGGCTGGCCGGTGATCGGCTTCGGCGTCGATTACAGCGGCGCCACCATCCATGAGACCTCGGCAAAGCAAGGCATGGAGCAGCCGCTCAAATACTGGGTACCCTCGATCGCGCCGTCAGGCATGACGTTTTACAACGCCAAACTGTTTCCGAAATGGAACGGCAGCCTGTTCACCGGGGCGCTCGCCGGCAAGATGCTGGTGCGCCTCTCGCTCAGCGGCAATGCCGTAACCGGCGAAGAGCGGCTGCTGCAAAACCTCTATGAGCGCATCCGCGATGTCCGGCAGGGACCGGACGGCGCGCTATGGCTGGTGACCGACAGTTCGGCGGGACGGATCTTGCGGGTATCGCCGGCCGCGAAATAAAGCAGGCTTGTGAACGCGAACTCCGCGCGCCGCTACACCCACCGCCCTCATCCTGAGGAGCGCGCATCGCGCGCGTCTCGAAGGATGGGCCACGGGCTCTCATGGTTCGAGACGCGCTTCGCGCTCCTCACCATGAGGGGCTCAAGCGTACCGTCGCTACCATTTGTGGAAAACGAAAAACGCGCCGGCCGCGATCAAGAGAAAACCGAGCGCGTGATTCCAGCCGAGCGGCTCCTTCAGGTACAGCACCGAGAATCCGGCGAACACCACCAGCGTGATCACCTCCTGCATGGTCTTGAGCTGGGCCGGCGAATAGACCTCGCTGCCCCATCGGTTGGCCGGCACCGCCAGCCAGTATTCGAAGAACGCGATGCCCCAGCTTGCGAGGATGACCCAGACCAGCGGGTGATCCTTGTACTTGAGATGGCCGTACCAGGCGAAAGTCATGAACACGTTGGAGGCGAACAGCATCAGCACCGGCAACAGGGTCGGCGAAATCGTCGGCATGGACATCCTTTCAAAAACTCGCGTGAAGCGGGCGGGCGCTCCTGCACCTTTGAATAGCATTTGAATCCAAAAAGCGCGAAAGCCATTTGATCGCGGCAATCCGGCATTGAACACGATCGCGAAAATTGCGCCGTCGTCGCAACGATACGTCACACTGCGCGCCCTACTCTCGTCACACGCGAGAAAAGTGCATGCAGTCCGACTGGCGCGCAATCCTGGGTCCGGTCCTCACGACAGCGGTGGCGCTGGCCGCCTTCTTGATCGACCGTCATTTCGTGACCGTGCCCAATCCGGCACCGCTATTCGTGTGCATCGTGGCGCTGGCGAGTTCGCTGAGCGGTATCGCATCGGGTCTTGTCAGCGCGGTCATCGCGGTGATCGCGTCCGCGCTGTTCTTCCTCAATCATCGCGCCGTGCCCGGCTACGACACCCACGACATCGCCAGAATGCTGCTGCTCGCCATCACGGCCGGCGGAACCGCCGTGATCACCGGCATGCTGCGGCAGAAATGGATCGATGCATTCGCTGCCGAGCAACAGCAGCACGCCACCTCCGCGCGCCTTGCGGCCGCGCTCGACCAGGTCGACATCGGTATCGTGCTGCTCGACGCCGACACCCGCGCCGAATTCATCAACCGCGCCTTCCGCGATTATTTTGCGCTGCCCGACGATATGGCCGACAGCCAGCCACCCTTTATTGCGCTGATGTATCACGGCCGCGACACCGGGGCCTATGAGCTGCCGGAGGACGAGCTCGCGCATTTCATCGCCGCGCGCACCCAGATGATGCGATTGGGCGATTCCACACCGATCAACATCAATCTCGCCGACGGCCAGGTGCTGCGCTTTTCTTGCACCGCCCTGCCCGACGGCGGACGCATGCTGAGCTACACGCCGGTGACGGATCTCGTGCGCCACACTGATCCGCCTGCCAAGGCCGAGTACTATCGCTCGCTGCGTAAGGGTCCGCGTCCGCCCTTCCCCGACAAGCGCGCGGCGGAATAGACGCAAACTCTTGCGAGCCTTCCCGCAACATTGATCCATTGCAACGGCGCCTGTAGGAAAGAGCCGGTCCCGCCGGCGCACGGCGTTGACTGCTTCTTGCGGATTGGAATCAGACATGTCCGGCGATCTCACCATTCGCTTCGTCGCCCGCGGCGATTATGAAAAATGGCTTCCCTTGTGGGACGGCTACAACGCCTTCTACGGCCGCTCGGGACCAACCGCGCTCGCGCCGGAGATCACCGCGATGACATGGTCGCGCTTCTTCGATGCCTACGAGCCCGTGCATGCGCTGGTCGCCGAGAGCGGCGGAGAACTGCTCGGGTTGACGCATTATCTGTTTCACCGCTCGACCACGGCGATCGAACCGAATTGCTATTTGCAGGATCTGTTCACGAACGCCGCGGCGCGCGGCAAGGGCGTCGGCCGCGCCCTGATCAACGGCGTGTACGAACGGGCAAAACTCTCGGGGTGTTCGCGCGTCTACTGGCAGACCCACGAGACCAACCACACCGCGATGCAGCTCTACGACAAGGTCGCGGAGCGCCCCGGTTTCGTGATCTACCGCAAGCTGTTCTGACGGGATTTTCCAGCGTCATCAGCGCGTTGGCGGCGGGCTGTGGATAAGTCGACCTGTCACTGCCGCGTAACATTACGGGACTACGCTGCGCCTGCGTTTGATCAGGCCCCCCGTCTCAGATCACGCGCCCCAAGCGGTCCCCGTCAGTCGCCGCGTCTGACCGGGGCCGCTTTTTTATTTCGGGGCCGGGCTGCCATGCACGCGAAGGTGCCAGCGCACCTTGCGGCGTCCACTTGCGCCAGCCACAATGCAGTCCCCTTCCCGCGCATCTCCGCGCCATTCCAAAAACTTCGGGCATCGATCATGCAAATTCGCAATCTCGGCGGTTCCGGCCTGCGCGTCTCCGCCGTCGGCCTCGGCTGCAACAACTTTGGCCAGCGCACCGACCTCGAGACCTCGCGCAAGGTGATCCACCGGGCGATCGATCTCGGCGTCACGCTGTTCGACACCGCCGACATCTATGCCGGCATTGGCGGCTCCGAGACGGTGCTCGGCACCGTGCTCGGCGACCGCCGCAAGGACATCGTGCTGGCGACGAAATACGCCAAGCCGATGGCGACCGACGGCACCAAGCAGGGCGCCTCGCGCCGCTACATCATGCAGGCGGTCGAGGCCAGCCTCACGCGGCTGAAGACCGACTACATCGACCTCTATCAGCAGCACGATTACGATCCGCTGACGCCGATCGACGAGACGCTGCGCGCGCTCGACGATCTCGTGCGGCAGGGCAAGGTGCGCTACATCGGCAATTCGAACTTTCCGGCATGGCGCATCGCCGAAGCCGAGTACGTCGCGCGGCAGATGAACGTCAGCCGTTTCGTCTCCTGCCAGGACGAATACAGCCTCGTCGTGCGCGACATCGAGAAGGACTTGTTACCGGCGGCGCAGGAATACAATCTCGGCCTGCTGCCGTTCTTCCCGCTCGCGAGCGGCCTGCTCACCGGCAAATACAAGCGCGGCGAAGCCGCACCCGCCGACACACGCTTTGCAAAGGCGCCGGGACTAAAGGACCGCTACGCCACGCCGCGCAACGAGGACATCGTCGAAAAGCTTCAGGCCTTTGTGAAAGACCGCGGCCACACCATGCTGGAGCTCGCCTTCTCCTGGCTCGCCGCCCGCCCGCAAGTGTCGAGCGTCATCGCCGGCGCCACCCGCGTCGAGCAGATCGAGCAAAACGTGAAGGCGCTCGAGTGGCGGCTGACCGCCGAAGAGATGGCGGAGATCGACAAGATCACGCAGGGATAGCGCTCTTCCCTTCTCCCCTTGTGGGAGAAGGTGGCGCGAAGCGCCGGATGAGGGGTTGCCCCCGCGCGCACTGCCGTTGCGGAAGCAACCCCTCACCCGTCCGCGATGCAAAAGCATCGCGTCCACCCTCTCCCACAAGGGGAGAGGGAAGGGTCACCCCAACAATCCCTTCATCGCCTTCACCGGCGCGCTGTCCGGAAACAGGCGTCAGCCAATGTGCGCTCGGCGACGCCGAGGTAAAATCTGAGCTCCCTCATGGTGAGGAGCGCCGCTTGCGCGCGCGTCTCGAACCATCAAGGCGGACACATTCACAGCCATAGCCATATGCAATAGCCCTCCATTACCGAGGGGTGGTGATTTTCGCACAGGAGCAGTTCGTTCAGGCCCGAGTTCAGTTCGTGCAGGCCCCACTTCTTGTGACCATTTAAGCACATGAAATGTCAAAACCGGCGTCGCGCGAAAAATCCAGCTGATCCTCAACCGGTTTGAACTAGGATAGCAGCGCTGTCGGATCAACTGGATCGGGAATCAGATGAAGAAGCTTTTCGCCGCTAGCGCCGGCCTCGCCGCGTTGTTTGTCTCGCCGGCGCTCGCCGCCGATCTGCCGGCCAAGGCGCCGATATACAAGGCAGCAGCTGCGCCGATCTTCAATTGGACGGGGTGCTATGTCGGCGCCAATATCGGTGGCGGCTGGGCCCGGAAACACATCGTCGACCAAGAGCCCGGGCTCGAAGGCGTCGACAGGGATCGTCACAACAGTTCCGGCGTCGTTGGAGGCGGCCAGATCGGCTGCGACTATCAGGTGAACAGCTTTGTGTTCGGCATCCAGGGCATGTTCGACGCCGCCGATATCACCGGCAGCGGCTTGGATCTGGCGAACCCGTTGCTGACCTGGACCTCGAAGAATGAATGGTTCGCGACGGTGACCGGTCGCGTCGGCTTCGCTGTCACACCGGCGGCGCTGATCTACGCCAAGGGTGGCGGCGCGTGGGTGAAAGACCATAGCCTTTTGACTTTCGCGACCGGCACGCAATCCACCCCAGACAGAACCATGAACGGATGGACCGTGGGCGGCGGCCTCGAATACATGTTCGCGCCGAACTGGTCGGTATTTGCCGAATACAATTACATCTGGCTGCAAAGCAACGATCGCGCGACGTTCACGCGCAGCACGGATGGAGCCACCTTCCCGTACGACGTCCATAACAATCTGCAAACCGTGCTGGTCGGCATCAACTATCGCTTCGGCGGGGGCGCGATCACCGCGCGGTACTGATAGCTCGCAAAAGCTCGCCGTTCTCCGCGTGGAGCGCGCGAGCATTTCGAATGCTACCCCAACAATCCCTTCATCGCCTTCACCGGGGCGCTGTCCGGAAACACTGCGTCCGCCAACGTGCGCTCGGAAACGCCGAGGTGATCGTGCAGCACGCCCTTGAACACCGCACGCAGATCGGTGGTCGGCGCGAGATCGCGGCCCTGGTAGAGGTTGGCGGGCCTTAGTCCCGGCCAGTCGGAAATCACCCTTCCGCCTTTCACCGCGCCGCCGGCGAGCAGCGCCACCGTGGCGGTGCCGTGGTCGGTGCCCGCCGTGCCGTTGATGCGCGCGGTGCGGCCGAACTCGGTGGCAACCACGATCACGGTATCGCGCCAGCGCTCGCCCAATCCGCTTTCGAATTCCGCCAGCGCGCCGTCGAGGCCGCCGAGCAGTTGCGCGAGCCGTCCGGTCGCGCCGCCTTCATTGGCGTGGGTGTCCCAGCCGTCGAAAGCGAGCGCGGCGATGCGCGGGCCGTCATCGGCGGACATCAGCTTGGCGGCGCCGCGCGCCACCAACCGCATCGCAGCCGCACCGTTGGTGCCGGGCCTCGGCTTCATGTCGTCGCCTGTTGCGGCCTTGTCGAGTTGCAGGCCGGCGTTGAGCGCTTTGGCCAGCGCCGGGTCGCGCTGGCTGTAGAGATCCATCAGCCGCATTGCGGTGTCGTCGGCAGCCTGCGGCAGCGCGACCGGCGCCCAAGCCACTGTCGGCGCAGCCCCGCGCAACACCAGCGGCGTGGTCGGTCCGACCGCAAGACCGCTTACAACGCGCTCGCCTTTCGGCAACGCTTCCAGCGCGCGGTTGAGCCAGCCGGATTGCACGCGGCCCGGTCCGCCAAAACCGCTTTCGAGCACGTCCTGCCCGTCGAAATGCGAGCGATCGCGATAGGGCGACGCCACGGCGTGAACGATCGCAGCTCTTTTCTCGCGATACATCCGCGACAATTCCGGCATCGCCGGATGCAGGCCGAAGAAATTGTCCAGCATGCTCGCCGCTTTCGGCCCGTCCGCGCTCAGCGCGATCGAGCCGTGCAGGCCGGCGTAATCGGGATCACCGATCGGTGCGACGGTAGCCAATCCATCGAGCGCACCGCGCAGGATGACGACAACGAGGCGCGGATCGCGGCCGTCGGCGGCACGCGCGAATTTCGGCAAGTAGGCCCAGGCCGCAAAGGCAGCGCCGCCGAGCAGCAGCGAGCGGCGCGATGTCACCGATGACAAGCCTTCACAGCAATCTATTGTCGTTTCCATCGGTCACCTCCTCTGGAATTCCGGCGACATCAAGAGCAGCGCGAGCGCCTGCTGCCGCGTCTCCGCGCGCTCGACCGTGCGCCGCGTCTCGGGAGAAGCGGCATCCGCCGCGACCAGTTCGAGCAGATCGCGAGGATCGATATTGTCGGCAAGGCGCGAAGCAACCTGTGCGGAAATATCGAGCCGCAGCTTCATGCCTTCGGGCGCCGCCCACGCCGCATTGCTATCGGGGAATCCGTTCGGCCCGGCCGGCGACCACAAGGGCTGGCCGAGCACGTTGAGACCGCCGAGGTAACGGCCGGGATCTTCCGGAATGCGTCCGAGCAGCCGGCCGGTCGCCATCAGGAATTCATAGGGGCTGCGGATCTTCGTCAGCGGCGCTTTCCAGGCTTCCTCGGAATCGACCAGCGCCATCGACAGCGCCTTGAGATCGCCGTCGGTGTTCGTGAACACATCCGCCAGCCGCGCCACCAGCGCCGGCGGCGGATCGTCGGCGACGAAGTGGCGGGCGAATTTGGTGGCGATGAATTTTGCGGTCGATGGATGGCGCGCGATATCGGCCAGCACGGCTTCGCCCTGTGCCACGCCGTTCTGATCGTAAACCTTGCCCATTACCCGGTGCGCGCCGGGCTGATGCGCATTGGCGTTGAACACGAAGGTGCCGGGCGTACCCAGTTGCCCCAGCCGTCCGGCATAGGTCCACCCCGTGATGATGCGCGCAAGCGAGGTGACGTCGTCCTGGCTGTAGCCGCCGTTCACGCCGAGCGTATGCAGCTCCAGGATTTCGCGCGCGAGATTTTCGTTCAGCCCGCGATTGCGATTGATGCCGGCCCGCGAATCCGGCCCCAGCGATTGCTGGTTGTCGAGAAAGAACAGCATCGCTGGGTGCTGCTCGACCGCCTTCAGCATGTCGGCAAACCGGCCGAGCACATGAGGTCGGATCGCCTCGCGCTCGAACGAGCCGGCCCACATCCGCGCCAGGCCGCCCTTGCTTGCGGAGATGCAGAAATGATTGGACCAGAACACCACCAGCCGTTCGGCAAAGCCGCAATCGGCCATCACCGCGCGTTGCATCCGCGCCAGCGCTTCAGTGCGATAGGTCTTCTGGATGATGTTGGGCTGTTGCGTCGGCGGCTTTGGTGCGACCGGCTGCATGGTCTCGACCGGCGGCGCGGCGGCGTTGTTTTGCGCCTGCTGCATCGCCGGCTCCTTCGGCGACATGTCGTTGGCGATATTGCTGAGCGAGAGATTGCGCCGCTGCGTCGGCTTTGCATCGGGCGCGCCCTGCGGCGGACTTTCGGTCGCAGCACCAGTGGTCGATTTCGAGGCGGCTTCGCGCGCCTGTTGGATCTCGAACTGATACTGGAAGACGGCTTTCGCCAGCGCCGGCGTCGAGGCAAGCCCCGGAATTTCCAGCGGCACGCCGTTGGGACGGCCGAGCTCGGCCTTCACGAATCCGCGCGGATCGGAAGCCGCGTTGACGAAATCGCCCGCCGCCCCGCCGCGCGCGCCAAATCCGAAGCGGTTGAGCGCGACCAGAGCGGCTTGCGAATCGCGGGCCATCGGGCTTCCCCTGAAACTGATTGGGCGTATGCTTCGCGGTCGTCAGGCTTTGTGATTTGCCGCGGCATCATAGCGCCACGAGGATGAACCCCGAATTAAAAGCTGGCCAGAAGGCGGCCTGTTTCATGACAAATCGGTTAGAAATGACGGCTTCGCGACGCCTCGCCTGCGCCGGCTGCGGCACGGAATTCGGCTGCAATCCTGCGGGGCCCTGCTGGTGTTCCGATGAATCGTTCCGCCTGCCGATGCCGACGGACGGCGGCGACTGCCTGTGCCCGGATTGCCTGCGCAGGACGGCGATGCAGACTGCAACAGAGCACGCGCGATAGGCCGGTCTCGTTCAGCGCTCTTGCAGCGCCAGCCGGAAGCCGAGGGCGCAATAGATGCTGCCGACCACCTTGCCCTGCCATTTCAGCACGACGGGGTTTCGCCGGAGAAAATCGCCGAGGCGGCCCGCACTCACGGCATAGACGATCGTGCTGACGAGGCCGAGCAGGATGAAGATGCTGCCGAGCACCGCCAGTTGAAGCGCGACCGACCCATTCTCCGGCCGAACGAATTGCGGCAGGAAGGCGAGAAAGAAGAGCGCTGTCTTGGGATTGAGCACTTCCGCGACAATGGCCTGGCGGAACGCCGTGCCGGTCGAGAGCGGAAGCTCGCGCCGCTCGAAGTTCGCCGGCGCCTGCTCGAGAATGGCGCGAATGCCGAGATAAACCAGATAGGCTGCCCCGATATATTTGATGACGGAGAACAGCATCGCCGAAGCGGCAATGATGGCCGAGATGCCGACGATGGCCATGAAGGTGTGAACGGCATCGCCCGCTGCGATCCCCGCACCGGTGGCGATGCCAACCCTTGTGCCCGAGCTCGCGGACCGCACGACGGCGAGAAGCGTCGCGGGACCCGGGATGAACACAAAGCCGAGCACTATCGCGACGTAGGCGATCAGGGTGGTCGTGTCGATCATTCGCCTGTTCCTCTCCTGCTGCGCCGAGGCGCCGGATATCCACTACTCCGCCGGCCCCGCGAACAGCAGCAGATTGCCGTCGGGATCCCTGACGATGAAATCGCGCGCGCCCCAAGGCTGTTGCCGGAGCATCTGGAAGAACGTCACGCCGGCGGCCTGGAATTCGGAAAACAGCGCCGCAATCTCCTCCGCGCGCGCCACCGTGAGCGAGGCGGCCAGCAGTTCCTCGCGGTCGCGCAGCGCCGGATCGATCACCGGACGATCGACGTGGCGCAAATTAAGTCGCGCGCCATCACGTTTGACCTGCGCATAGAACGGCGGATCGCCATAGGTGAACGCAACAGTAAAGCCGAGCCTGCTTGTGAAGAAGTCGCAGGAAGCCGCGATATCGGAGACGAACAGTTGCGGTTCGGCGGCAGTGATGACGGCTTTCGCGATCGTATCGTCCTGAGCGGCCATCACCGGCCTCCTTATTCGTGATAGCTCGGCGAATTCCGCGCCATGCCGTCAAAGGCATCGAGCAGACGCTCGCGCCAGGCATGGACCGGATCGTCCTCGCTCAGCAGCCTGAACGGGCTGACCACCCGCGCCCACTGGAACGGGCCGAACACGATGTAATCGGCATAGTTCGGCGCGTCACCGCCAAGATATTTTTGCGTTCTGAGCGTCAGCCGCATCGGATCGAGCGACTTGCGAAAAACCTCGACCTGCTGGTCGCGCGGCGCGGCGAGCTCTTCCAGCGATTTTCCGAACCGCGCCTCGCGCGTCCGGCGGAAATAGGCCGCATCCACTGCATGCAGGTTTTTCGGAATGTCGGCGATGATCAGCGGAAACATCCCGGCGATCACCGTGATGTCGCCCCACCAGTTGAGCATCCGCGCCATCGCGCGGCCGCCCTCGCCGCCGAACAGCGATGGACGGTCGGGATAGCTGTCCTCCAGATAATTCGCGATCGCCCAGGAATCGGCAACAGACGTTTCACCGTCGAGCAGTACCGGCACCTTTTCGGATCGATGCGGCGCAATCGCATCCTTCTCGGTAAAGCACCAGGGGATCGATTGCGCCGAGAGCCCCTTATGCGCGAGCGCCATCCGCGTCCGCCAGCAATACGGGCTGAACGGGCGCGCCGCATCGGTGCCGACGAGTTCGTAGAGTTTCATGGTCATGGAAGTATTGGGATCATGCGAAACATCTTGCGCGAAGCCAGAGAATAGACAAGCCGTCATTGCGAGGAGCGCAGCGACGAAGCAATCCAGAGCGGCTTGCGTGATTCTGGATTGCTTCGCTTCGCTCGCAATGACGGCGACAGACGTGCCTACCGCACCACCGCCGCAGTCTGCCCGAACAGGATCTTGCGCTCTTCCTCCGTGCGGTTCACGGGCTGGCCAAAGTTCGGATTGACCTCTTTCGCCTTGGCGTAAGCGCGCTCGGTGGCCGGGCGGGCCTTGATGGTCTCGAGCCAGCGCTTGAGATGCGGAAACTGCTCGATGTCCTGGCCCTGGTTCTTGTAGGGAACGACCCAGGGATAGCTTGCCATGTCGGCGATCGAATACTGGCCGCCGATGAACTCGCGGTCGGCAAGACGCTTGTTGAGCACGCCATAGAGACGGTTGGTCTCGTTGACATAGCGGTCGATGGCGTATGGCAGCTTCTCCACCGCATAGTTGCGGAAGTGATGGTTCTGGCCGGCCATCGGTCCGAGGCCGCCCATCTGCCAGAACGTCCATTGGATGACGTCGTAGCGGCCATGCAGGTCCGAGGGAATAAACTTGCCGGTTTTCTCGGCGAGATAGAGCAGCATTGCTCCCGATTCGAAAACCGAGACCGGTTTGCCGCCGCCTTTCGGCTCATGATCGACCAGCGCGGGAATGCGGTTGTTCGGCGCCACTTTCAGGAAGTCGGCCTGAAACTGCTCGCCCTTGCCGATGTTGACCGGGATGACCTTGTACGGCAGCCCGGTTTCCTCGAGGAACATCGTGATCTTGTGGCCGTTCGGCGTGGTCCAGTAATAAAGGTCGATCATCAGCGTGGTCCCTCATGGCATGAAATTCGCTGCATCGCGAGAAAGATGCGATTGCATGAATTTGCCGCCGAGCTCACGCGGAAGTCAATGGGTCACGCCCATCGCGGCGCGTAAATGTGACGCGCGTCCGGCGCCGGCAAGCCGTCAGCTCAAGGATAAAGCCGATGCCGGCGCGCCGTTCAGAGCCGCGCCGTGATTCTAGCGCCGCGCCGGTTCCGATCCATGTAGAGCGGAGTCGGGGACCGGCGGCACGGGAACGCTGGCGTAGCGATGCTCGAGGGCCATCGTCAGCCGAAACGCCGTGAGCCGGGATCCATCCCAACTCGCCAGCATATTCCCGCACAGAGCGCAGTGGATTCGACCGGGCTTGCCGTGAACCGAAACGGCTTCCGCCATTTCGTAAGCTGCCCCGCAGGGGCAGGTAACATCTGATATTTTCATGAAGCCGAACTTGGGACAGAGACCTGAGGCGACGCATTGATCTCCATCAACGTGGCAAAGCCGTGGCTGCATGAGGCGAAGATCGTGCCGGCGCGATGCCGTTATGTTGACCGTTTCAGAAAAACTTCAGGAGACAGCAGATCCGGCCGTGCTCGCGCAAGAATTTTTCGCCGCCCTCGGTGAGCGTGACGCGCAAGCCCTCCGTGGTCGGCCGGCGCGCGACATAGCCGCGGTCGACGGCGTCTTCCCAGATCGTCAGCCGCGGGCAGGACGTGCGCCACGTCTCGATCACTTCCGCGTAAGGCCGCGGTTCCCGCGCGATCCATTCGACGAGATCGAGCACCAGCGCGTCGGTCGCATCACGCATGGTCATCTCCTTTCACGCCAAGTCCTTTCACGCCAGGTCCTTTCACGCCAAGACTTTCTTACGCGAAGAAGCGGGGACTCAGCAGGAGCCAACTGCCGTAGCCGATATAGTAGCAGGCAATCGTGGTGATGATGCGGTTCGCCCAGGTGCGGAACTGGTTGTCGCTCATCGCCTCCAGGATGCGCCGCGCCAGCGTGGTGCCGAGCATCGAGGCCGCGACCGCAACCACCGCGAGCACCGGATCGAGCGAAGCCGCCTGGTCGATGATGCCGCCGAAATAGATCAGCTTGACGAAATGACTCGCCACCTGGCAGGTCGCCTTGGTCGCCACCACCTCGCGCCGGCCAAAGTTGCCGCCGAGGAAGAAGGTATCCATCAGCGGCCCGGAGACACCGGTCATCAGCATCAGGCCCATGCAGATGAAGCCGTAGAACGAGCCCTGCGCGATGCTGTCGGGATTCGGCTTCAGGTTCTTCGGCGTCAGCCGCGCCATGAACGGGGTGATGCCGAGCAGCAGCAGCGCGATCGGCTTGTCCGGCACGTAGCGGGTGATCGACCAGGCGCCGAGCGCCAGCGCGCATCCGATCAGATAGATGCAAACCGGCCGCCAGCGGATATGCGCCCGCCACAGGAAGGCGCGCCAGCCGTTCGAGGCCATCTGCGTGATCGCATGCAACACCATCGCCGACGGCAGCGGCATGATGGTGAGCAGCACGCCGATCAGGATCAGCCCGCCGGCCATCCCGAACAGCCCCGACAGGAACGCGGTCGCGACCATCAATAGTCCGAGCGCGGCAATCAGAAACGGCGACACGAGCAATCCCCCAGCAAATCTATCGATTCCCTCTCCCCGTTCTTACGGGGAGAGGGTTAGGGTGAGGGGCTGCCTCCGCACATTCGGTGAAAGATGGACTCGCGGAGAGTCCCCCTCACCCGGATCTCATCTGGCGATGCGATCCGGCCTCTCCCCGCAAGCGGGGCGAGGCGAAGCAGCGCGGCGGAATCACCTCCAGCTACTACGACGACCGTTCTGCCTTGCTTGCTGCGCCCGCGCAAACCGAGTTATCTTGCCCTGGCATCAGCTTTCCTGAGGGTACAAGATTTGCGGCGGCTGCTCTTCCTCAACGGCATCAAGGCGTTCGAGGCGGCGGCGCGCACCGGCAGCTTTGCCGCGGCGGGCAGCGAGCTGAACGTCTCGGCGGCGGCGGTCAGCCGGATGGTGCATCTTCTGGAAGACCGGCTCGGCGTTGCGCTGTTCGAGCGCAAGGCCAACAAGCTGATCCCGACCGCCGCGGGGCGCGCCTATCAGAGCGGGTTGACGCCGATCTTCGATGCGCTGGCCAGCCTCACCGCGCAGGTGACGGCGCCGGCAAGCATGCGCGTGCTCACCATCGGCGTCGGTCCGACCTTCGCAATGAAATGGCTGATTCCGCGGCTGGCGGATTTTCGCAAACAAGAGCCTGATATCGACGTGCGCATCACCACCGGCGGCGCGGGCGTGCCGTTCGGCGAGGACTGGAGCTGCGGCGTCCGGCTCGGTGACGGCGAATGGCCGGGGCTGACCGCCGAGCCGCTGTTCACCGCCGATCTGCTGCCGGTGTGCGCGCCGCGGCTGGCGAGCGGGCTCAAGCGTCCTTCGGATCTGAAGGGACCGAGCCTGCTGCGCGTCGCACATTCGCCGGACGACTGGCCGGCCTGGCTGAAGGCCGCCGGCGTGCCACGCCTCACCGCACGCGGCACCGAATTCCAGTTCTACGGCCATGCGCTACAGGCCGCCATCGACGGCTTAGGCATTGCGATGGGCATCCGTCCCTATATCGACGACGATCTTGCCGCCGGCCGGCTGGTCGCGCCGTTCGCGCAGAGCGTGCCCAAGGGCATGCGATGGTACCTGATCTACCGCAGCTTTCGCACCGAGCAGCGCGACTTCGCCGCCTTCCGCCGCTGGATCATCCGCGCCGCGGCCGAACCTGCGGCGCGGCGCAAGGGCGCCCGCAGTGCGGGTTAAAAACGGCCCTCAAGTTCCGCTGGCATCTATATTTTTCCAAATGTGAACAGCTTCACATCCGCCACGCCGCCCCCGTGTTCTCCTGTCAACCTGGCGAACCCTCCGGAGAGCGGGCAATGACAACCCTCTACAGCGGCTTTGACATCGAATCTTTCGAGGCCGGCAAAGGTCTTTGGCACGCCCGCATCATGCGCGCCGACCGGGAACCGGTTGTGATCGACGGCCTGCCGTTTGCGACGCTGGAGGTCGGTTTCGCCTGGCCCGATCCCGACGAGGCGATCGCGCACGCCAAAACCCACATCGATCGCTTCAAGGCCCGTTATTTCGGAGTAAGCCATGCCGCTGATTGAACCTGGACAGCGCCTGCCGCCGCCCCCTGCCACCGTGACGTCGGCGTGCCCGCGATGCAGTGCCGGCCTCGAGGTGCTCAGCATCATCCCCGGCCGTGCCGGCCGCGGCGGCTGCGAATACTGGGCGATGCGCTGCACGAGCTGCGGCGGCATCCATCTCGATATTGTCAACGGCAAGCCGATCGCTGAAGGCGCCGACAACCTGATTGCCTAGCGTACCTCCCGGGCAAGCTGGAGCGCGGTGACGGTCTCCTTAACCGTCATCTCGCTCCTTTTTTATGCGGGGGTTCCGCCCACTGCACTGACACCTGCTGACAGGCGACGGACGGCATTGCGGCGCACCCGCCCGCCCTTTCATGTCCGCACGATTGGGCCCATATTCGCCCCATGGCGAAGAAACCCCATCATCCCAAAAAGCCCGGCAAAACTCCGAAATCCAAAGCCCACCGACCCGACGTCCTGCCGATCGGGCCGGCGCTGGCCGAGCTGCTCAACCCCGCGATCAACCGCGGCGATGCGGGCATGGGATCGGGCACCGGCCTACAGCCGCCGCCCGACAATTCCTGGGACCGCCGCTCCGGCGGCGAGGCCGCGGCGCATCGCGCACGCGCCTCGACACGCGGCGTGAGCGAGGACGTCGCCAAGCGCGACACCGCGCAAGGATTCGAGGAAGCGCCGCAGGCCAATTACGGGACCTCGGCGACCATCCCGACGCTCGATCCGGAGCTGGCGCGGCAGTTGGGACTGCCGACCGCGGAGGATGACGAAGCGGAGCTGGCGCGCCCGCCGCGCAACAAGATGGAAGCGCTCGGCGTCAAGGCCACCGCCGAGGCGCTGGAGAATTTGATCCGCGACGGCCGCCCGGAATTCCGCAAGGACGACGGCTCCATGAAGGTGTGGACGCCGCACCGGCCGCCGCGCCCGGAAAAATCCGAAGGCGGCGTGCGCTTCGAGATCAAGTCCGACTACCAGCCAAAGGGCGACCAGCCGACCGCCATCGCGGAGCTGGTCGAGGGCATCAACCGCAACGACCGCACCCAGGTGCTGCTCGGCGTCACCGGCTCCGGCAAGACCTACACCATGGCCAAAGTGATCGAGGCGACGCAGCGCCCGGCCCTGATCCTGGCGCCGAACAAGACGCTGGCCGCCCAGCTCTATGGCGAGTTCAAGAACTTTTTCCCCGACAACGCGGTGGAATATTTCGTCTCGTATTACGACTATTACCAGCCGGAAGCCTACGTCCCCCGCACCGACACCTACATCGAGAAGGACTCCTCGATCAACGAGCAGATCGACCGTATGCGCCATTCGGCGACGCGCGCGCTGCTGGAGCGCGACGACGTCATCATCGTGGCTTCCGTGTCGTGCATCTACGGTATCGGCTCGGTCGAGACCTACACCGCGATGACCTTTGCGCTGAAGAAGAACGAGCGCATCGACCAGCGCCAGTTGATCGCCGACCTCGTTGCGTTGCAGTACAAGCGCACCCAGGCCGATTTTACCCGCGGCACCTTTCGCGTCCGCGGCGATGTCATCGACATCTTCCCGGCGCACTACGAAGACCGCGCCTGGCGTGTGAATTTGTTCGGCGATGTCGTTGAAAATATCGAGGAATTCGATCCGCTCACCGGTCACAAACAGGATGAGCTCGAATTCATAAAGATCTATGCCAACTCGCACTATGTGACGCCGCGGCCGACGCTGGTGCAGGCGATCAAGTCAATCAAATCGGAGTTAAAGCTTCGTCTCGATGAGCTCAACAACCAGGGGCGCCTCTTGGAAGCGCAGCGGCTGGAGCAGCGCACCACCTTCGACCTAGAGATGATGGAGGCCACCGGAAGCTGCGCCGGCATCGAGAACTATTCGCGCTACCTCACGGGACGCCGCCCCGGCGAGCCGCCGCCGACCTTGTTCGAATATGTGCCCGACAATGCGCTGGTGTTCGCCGACGAGAGCCACGTCACCATCCCGCAGATCGGCGCCATGTTCCGCGGCGACTTCCGCCGCAAGGCGACGCTGGCCGAATATGGTTTCCGCCTGCCCTCCTGCATGGACAACCGCCCGCTGCGCTTCGAGGAATGGGACATGATGCGCCCGCAATCGGTGGCGGTGTCGGCGACGCCGAGCGGCTGGGAGCTGAACGAAAGCGGCGGCGTGTTCGTCGAGCAGGTCATCCGCCCCACCGGCCTGATCGACCCGCCGGTCGACATCCGCCCGGCGCGCACCCAGGTCGACGATCTCGTCGGCGAGGTCCGCGCTGTCGCCGCTTCCGGCTACCGCTCACTGATCACCGTGCTGACAAAACGCATGGCCGAAGACCTCACCGAATACCTGCACGAGCAGGGCATCCGCGTGCGCTACATGCACTCTGATATCGACACCATCGAGCGCATCGAGATCATCCGCGATCTTCGTCTGGGCGCGTTCGACGCGCTGGTCGGCATCAATCTGTTGCGTGAGGGCCTCGACATCCCCGAATGCGCATTGGTCGCCATCCTCGACGCCGACAAGGAAGGTTTTCTGCGCAGCGAGACCTCGCTGATCCAGACCATCGGCCGCGCCGCCCGCAACGTCGACGGCAAGGTGATCCTCTACGCCGACAGCGTCACCGGCTCGATGGAGCGCGCCATCGCCGAAACCAACCGCCGCCGCGAAAAGCAGGTCGAATACAATCAGGCCAACGGCATCACGCCCGAGAGCGTGAAGAAATCGATCGGCGACATCCTCAACAGCGTCTACGAGCGCGACCACGTGCTGGTCGAGATCGGCGACGGCGGCATGGCCGATGACGTGATCAGCATCGGCCACAATTTCGAGGCCGTGCTGAACGACCTCGAAACAAGAATGCGCGAAGCCGCGGCCGATTTGAACTTCGAGGAAGCCGCAAGACTGCGCGACGAGGTGAAACGACTGCGTGCGACGGAGATGGCGGTGGTCGACGATCCCACCGTTAAGCAGCGCACCGTGCAAGGCAAGGCCGGCGCCTATGCCGGCGCGAAGAAGTACGGCGAGGCTGCGAACCTGCCGACGGGCGCATTGAAGAACAAGAGCGCGCGGACGGCCCTCAAGGCCGGCGGCAAGTCAGGCTCAAGAGTCCACAAGCCGCATCTCGACGAAATGCACGGTCCGGAGTCGCTGCCCTATCGGCCGAGTGGTGCACTGCCGGAAAAGCCGTTTGGCAGCACCAGCCGGATCATCCAGCCGAACGACTCCCGGCAATCGGGGCCAGAATTTGGGCCCTCCCCGCGTTCAAGTGGCGGCTCGCCAGGGCATCGGGGTGGGTGGAAGAAGAAGTGAATTGCCATCCCCTGCCAGTTGCACTTTCTTGGATCACGGATTAAGGTTGCAATATGGCAGCACCTGAAGAGATCGAGAGGATACTGGACGACGTTTCGTCGGCACTTGAGCTATCTTCGGCAGGTCGAAGGAAATTATACAACTATTGGGAAACTAACTTCGGAGACCACTTTAGAGATTTTGATCAGGCCTGGGTCGGTATTCGGGCACTTGTCGGCGGACAACTTCCTATCCTAGCAAAACAATGGTTGGAGCATTCGCCGAGACGAGTGCCGGCGCGAGCGAGGGTACGGTCGAGTCAGCTCTTCGTTTTTGAAATTATGATCAAATGGCTTTCTGTTGCATCTGGAAAGCCTCATCATCACCTGCTTGTTCCGCAACTCACAAAGCCAATTTCACCATCGGATTACGATGTCATTCACGACTTTGCTGCTGAGCAATTCGCTATGCGCGAAGTAGCTCATCTTGCGCCGCGAGAGTTTTTTGTTACTTGGACCGATCCGCACAAGGTCGATGACGAGGATGCTGAGACACGCATGGTCTTGAACGAAGTTTCCAGTACCTTGATGGGCGTTTCGAAGGAGTTGGCGGCCTCTAACGAAAAAATTGAAAAGACTTTGGCAAAAATGGATTCGTTGGAAGCACGAAACTAGCGATATACGGGGGAAGCCGCGTGGGGCTACTCAAGGAAACCCTTGAGGCGTTGAAGGCCGTCATCCTCCTGCAGGAGGAAATTAAGCGACTTTCTGGAAACGCATCAAAGATGGCAGAGCGGCTCGAAACGCTCCACGAGCGCGTGATCCAGTTGGAGGCACGCGAACAAGTAATAGTAGCTAGAGCGGAAGCCGCAGCCCAAGCGGCCAGCAGCCAAGCGCGCGATAAGGAATTGGGCGACCTGCGAGAGCGCTTGCTGAAGATTGAACTATATCTTCACGCAAATCAGCAGCAAAGAAAAGTACCCATACTCTTGACAAACGACGAAAGCCAAGGAGAAGCCCAGACTGACGGGTAACAATCCAAGATTTCTCCGGTACGCTGCGACAATCACTTCTATGAAACTAGGCTTCGAAGAATCCCAACTCTCCTATTCCAGTGGCACCCAAAAAGCTCGCGCATGGACTGAGGCGTGGGTCAGCGCACAAGCCTATTGCCCGCATTGCGGCAATGCCAGGATGTCCCAATTCCCGAACAACAGCCCCCTCGCCGATTTCTTGTGCATTTCGTGCAACGAGGAGTTTGAACTCAAGAGTCAGAAGGGGAAGTTCGGCTCCTCGGTCGCTGACGGAGCATACAAGACGAAGTGCGAGCGCCTGGCTGCGGACAACAACCCCAACCTGCTGCTGATGAACTACGACGTTAAGTCGCTGTCTGTCGTCAATCTGCTCATCGTGCCCAAGCATTTCTTCGTCAAGGACATCATCGAAGAACGAAAGCCGCTCGCCGCCACCGCACGGCGAGCCGGCTGGATTGGTTCGAAGATCCGGCTGGATCGCGTACCCGAATCGGGCAAAATTCACATCGTCAAAGGCGGCGTCGTTCGTCCGAAGGACTTGGTTCTCGAAGAATGGCAAAAGACACTCTTCCTCAGGAACGAGTCGCTGGAAGCGCGAGGCTGGCTTTTAGATGTGATGAAATGCGTCGAGTCGCTGGGCAAGCGCGATTTCACGCTAGACGAAATTTATTCCTTTGAGCATCACCTGGGCAATCTCTATCCCGGAAACCAGAACGTTCGGCCCAAAATTCGACAGCAACTCCAGTATTTGCGTGATCGCGGCTTCATTGAGTTCGTTACGCGCGGCCAATATCGCCTGCGCTCCTAGGAGCATTTCGCCATGGCATGGTTTCTGAACTTCTACCGATGCGATGATTGCCAACATGTTTGGAAAGACGA
Organism: Bradyrhizobium lablabi; assembly: GCF_018129385.1. Taxonomy (GTDB): domain Bacteria; phylum Pseudomonadota; class Alphaproteobacteria; order Rhizobiales; family Xanthobacteraceae; genus Bradyrhizobium; species Bradyrhizobium lablabi_C. The sequence continues at coordinate 118,228 of NZ_JAFCLN010000011.1, read as the reverse complement.
GTGGTCGTGCACATGCGACGACGAATGCCCGCATTGCGGCGCACGAGACATGTCGCCATTCAAAAGCGAGGATTTGACCGAGCTCGTTATCTCGAAGGACAACGAGTTTATCGTTCTGCGCTCGCCAGAAACAGCGGAGCATGATCCCGACTATGAAGAGATCGGTCGCTTTCCTACACAGGCCAAGGCCGACGAGTTCTTGTCCAATTTCGATCCGACTTAGCCCGCACCGATGGAAAGAACCGTCCGCCACCGTTGCGCCTAAAAACTAATTTCCTCAATCCGATAACGCTGATTGGTCGTCCAGCTCCAGCAAAAATAGTCTGGGCCGGCGCGCCGGATCAATTCTGATTTTCAGAATTTAACTTGACGCCCCCCCAAATCAGCAGTATACTGCCCCTGTCCTGTCCCGGTACGAGGGGCGTTTCGCGATCGTCACAAGCGCGGGATGGGATGCGGTGGACGCCGATGTCGCGGCTGACGAGCGCGGCGGAGGCGTACGGCGAAGGCGTGTGGTTCTGGCGCCGCTATGCAGGCGCTAAGTCGGCGGGAAGTCTCCCGCCGGCGACGGTGACAACAAAGCGCTCTCACCGGGGAGATCACGTTATAAGCTGTAAAGCCACTGCGCAGGGAAGGCCGGAGTGTTCCCGCTGAACCTGTATGCTCGTGTACACCTTTTTGATGCGCAAGCACGGCACACGAGACCGCGGGTGCAGCGCGCACCCGGCCTTCCCGGCGCCCTCTGTCCTTCAGAAGGCGCAAACGAAATGCAAAGCTCGGGCGCAGTGCGCCGCGAGATCGCGAGGCTGTATTTGCAGGAGGGGTAGAGCGGCGTCCGCCTTCGCTCGTTGCGAACCGCGGCAGACAAATCGCTCCACTCATCCCGCGGGCTGTTTGAAAATTGAATCCGGGTCGATGACGTTATCTTCCGTGCCTCCGCACAACGCGAGCGTCATTGACCAGGACCCCGTCTTTTCCACGGGGCCCTTTTCGTCATTCACGTTTTGCCTTTTCGGAGGAAGATGAAAGCGACACGCGCAGGACATTGAATTTTGCAAAACCGCCGCTCCACGCTTCGGCAGCCTTTGGCGACAGCACGGCAACCACACCGGCCGGCACGTCGCCATCGAGCACCCGGATCAGCGCCATCTTCTGATCTTCGCTCATCCGGACCTCGCCGGCGCCCGCAGCCACGATCGCGCGCTTTACACCGGCGATGGAGTAGTCCGATGGCGAGTCATCGATGGCAACAACCTTGTTTGCGAGATCGGATACCGACTTGATTTCGGGCCGGACAAGCAGGATGGCAATCAGCCCGTCGGCGTTCTTTGGCGGGGCAAGCGCGGCCGTATTGAATTCAGCGGGGGGAATATCCGTGGAGGGAGCATTCGCAGAGGGAGCCGAAGGTTCTGTCTTGCTGTCCGTCCCGGTCTCCGGCACCGGTGTCGTGGTGGCGGTCGTTGCGTCTTCTCCGGATGGCACGGCCGTGACCTGCTCGCGCTTGCTGCCGGCTTCGGAACCGATGGCGGGATTTGATGCAGGCGAAGAATCCGTCTTGTCGTCAGGAGCGGACCTTGCCTGCTCGCGGCTCACAGGCTGCGGATCGGCGGCAACGGCCGGCGGAGCTTCCAGGCGTGGCGGCGGAGCCTGCTTCGCAACGCGAGCCGGTGCGGCTTTAGCCGGCCTTGGCTCGCGGATGTTGGTTGTGCGTTGAGCTTTCGTCTTTGCCGGCGGCTGGGCAATGCGCGAGGGTGCCGGTTGCGCCGAAACAGCCGGCTCTTGCTGCGGCTGTAGCCGGCGGGACCAGGCCATGTATGACTGGCAAGCGCGGTTGCATGGCAATCCGTCAATATAGACGGTGTCGGGTGAATCGAGCGGACTGGCTTGGGAAGACCCAGGGAATGCAATGACGAGAATGCAGGTCAGCAACGTATATAGTCTGAGCATCGCACGTTACTCCACTTCTGGCGACTGCCTGCCCCGACCAGGATACGGAGAACGATGCCTTCAGGTTTCAACGAAGAATGCCGATCGCTTCCATGAACTTGCCTCCGTGCAAAAAGGATTGCGCTATCACTATGCAATTCCGGATTGCTACCCGCTCCGCCGGTTGCTCGTATTCTGCGCCACGTTGGCGTGATCGCCCTGCTCGCGGATGTTCTGCTTCTCGTCGTCGCGGTGGCCCTTGGTGGTGTCGACGGGAACGGCCGGTGCGCTGCCGGGGCCCTTGTGGCTCTGGTTCTCCTCGGGAACGGGCTTGATGTTCTTGCTCTGCGGCTTCGTCATTACCTTCTCCGTTGTGGATGAAGGGAAAACGCCGGCAGCGCCGGCCTCGTTCCCGGACAATGCGTCGCGCCGTTCCGAACCTGCGCATTGCCGTTGCAGTGGAAACCGGATTTAGTGTTCCGCGCACCGGAACGAAAATGACAGGGGCCATGCCGACATCGCCTCACCTTGCCGCTGCGCTCGCTGTCGGCGGCGTATGCCTGCTCCTCACAGGACCGGCCGCGGCGCAGGAGACGGACCGCCTGCTGCTGGCGACGTTCTGCAATCTCTCGGATATCGAGGGTTCGGCCTGCAAGAAGGCGAGGGAATATCCGGAAGCGGGCGACCGGGTCTGCGATATAAAACTCTCGCCGACTCGCCAGCGCGGAAAGTTCATCGCGGGCCATCCGCTGCTGCTCGTCAGCTATGAAAGCGGCTGCGAGCCGCACGCCTCCGACTGGGGCGGCTCGGTCGTGTTCGAGCTGGTCGCGGACAAATATGTCTTCCGCAGCTTTCAGCCGGGCACGCAGGTCAACGATTGCGTGACGCTGCCGAAGGATTCGCGGGAGGACGTGCTGGTCTGCCTCACCGGCCATATGGGCCAGGGCTTTCTGGAAAGCGGCGTGGCGCAGGTGACGTTCAAGGGGCCACTCGGCAGGGAGCTCGAAACGTCGTTCGACTTCCTGCTGAATGCGACGGATTCCACCGGGGCCTACGGCGCCAACACAGTGACGTGCAAGGAAGGCCCGAAGAATTTCGGTGTGTCGAAACTGGCGGCAGGGCCGCGGCCGATGACGGTTACGGTCGACGTCGATTATGCCGATGCCGCAACCATCCGCGCGGCATGCGGCAAGAAATTTCCAAAGCCGAAGGAAACCTTCGGCAAGCTCGCAAGGGGCGAAGCCTTCGTGCCGGCCGGCTACGAGAAGAAAGCGAAATTCGTCATCGACCTCGCCACCCGCGCCGTCGCGCCGCAGAAGTGACCTCCGTTACGCAAGCCTATCGCATATGGCGCTCGAAGGCTGGGAACGCGTTCGGCCTGCATGGTTCGAGACGCCCGCCTTGCGGGCTCCTCACCATGAGGGTCAGGCATTCGCCGCAAATCAGAACCTCATCCTGAAGAGCGCGCATCGCGCGTCTCGAAGGATGGCCGCAACCGCCAACGTCTTGCCAAATGTAATGGCCCGCCGGCATGGCTCTAATCCAGCTTCTTGCCGCCGTCCGTCACGGCGTCGAGGAAAGCCGACGTCTCGCGGTTGATGAACTCGACGTCGGCCGCGATCGCGCCGCCCGCCGCGGCATGGCCGGTGACGGTGCCGGGACTGATCGTCATCGTCTTCACGCCCGCAATGTTCTTGCCCATCTCGATCGGCTCGAATTCCGGATTGAGCAAATCCTTGGTGCCGGTGAGGACCAGCGTCCTGGCCTTGATCGATCCCAGCGCCCTGGCGGTGTCGCCGTTGAAGCCCGGCGTCGTGCCGACGTCGTGCCGCTCATAGGCCCAGGTCTGATAGATCCAGTCATTGGCATCGAACGCCTTCAGGAGCGCCGTCTCCTGTTGCTCCAGCCAAGGCAGCACATCCATGCCGTTCCTGAACTGCGCCGCGTACATGTCAGGCGTGCGCGCCGACAGGAAGGAGAGAATATCGCGCCACAGGCGGATGCCCTTCTCCGGCGGAGCCTCGTAATTGCCGTCCTTCCAGGCCGGATCCAGCATGATCGCCTTGCGCGAGGCTTCCAGCACCAGGACCGTCCAGGCCGGCGTCTTCGCTAAGGGCACCATCGCCACCAGCGCATCCATGTAGTCGGGATAGCTGACGCCCCATTGCAGCACCTGCATGCCGCCCATCGACGGGCCGACCACCGCGACGACATGGTCGATGCCGAGCTTCTCCTTCATCAGGCGGTATTGCGATTGCACCATGTCGCGGATGGTGAATTTCGGGAATTGCATGCGCGGCTGCGCCTTCGAATTGCTCGGCGAGGTCGAGAGGCCGTTGGCGATCGCATCGGTGCAGACGATGAAATACTTGTCGGTGTCGAGCGCCTTGCCGGGACCGATCATGAAATCGAGCCGGTGGTGATTGCCGGAGATCGCCGTCACCATCAGGATGGCGTTGGACTTCTTCTCGTTGAGCTTGCCATGGGTGACGTAGGAGATCGAAAAATCCTTGATCGCCTCGCCGCTCTCCAGCTTGAGATCGCCTTCGCTGTAGAGCTGGTGCGGCGCCTGCTGCGGCGAGTGGGCTGCGGCCGGCAGCGTCAGCAACAGGCCGGCGACGAGAAGAGCGGCGCGTTTCATGATTTCCCCCGAGGTTATGAATTCTTGTTCCGCGCAGGATACGTCCTGTGCCGCACCGGACAAGTGCGCATGCTGAAAGATATGACGCTGCAATGCACGGAATAATCCGGCCACCGCGCGGTTACAGCCGCCCCTCGCTTGATCGGCTGCGCCATTCCGTCGACAATGCGGAAAAACGAGTCGGGCCCAGCCGGCGGGGAGTCAAATGCCAAACGACCTTCACCGCCAGCGCGTTCTGAACTTCCTCGAGATCTATTATTCCGGCGATATCGACGGCGCGCTCGCACGCTGCACCGATGATGTCGAGTTCATCGCCAACGCGCCGATCGACATCCTGCCGCATATGGGCCACCGCCGCGGCAAACAGGCGGTCGGCGAGATGTGGCGCACCATCCGCGAGCGCTATTCCGAGCAGCGCAGCGAAGTGCCGATCATCGTCGCCGAAGGCGACAAGGTCGCCGTCTGCATTCGCGTGTTCTTCCGCAAGCGCAGCAACGATCGGATGGTGCAGTTCGATATTGCCGCGTTCTACACGCTGCGCGATGGCCGCATCGCGCAGATCCGCGAGATCATCGACACCTTCGACATGATCCAGCAGGTGCTGGAGCGCGACGTCGCGGCGGTGCTGACCGGGAAGAATGAGGACGGGGTGTGACGCACGCTCACAAATTCTTGTCCGCGGCTTGAACCATTCGGCCGAGACCAGGACCCATCCCTGAGCCCACTCCGCATGCCGGTGACTTGAGCCGGACGAAAAGCCTTCGGCGGCCTTGGCGGCGCGTTAACCTTCGGCATTCGGCCCTTCCGCGACGCCGGGATCGCCATAGAAACGCGGACGCGTCGCCGGCGACCCCCGTAAGTTCACGGGATTGTCGCATTTGTGCAATGCAAAAACAGCGATTGTGGTTTGAACGAATTGCGCTATTTCACGACCCAACAGTGAAATGAGACCCAGCCAGCGGGCCCGGCGCCATTGCAGTCGCCGACAGGCCGCTTTGCTGTCCAGCAGCCAGTATTGGAATGAAGCAAATGACGGAGCACAGTCTCTGGCGTTTCTCGCGCGCGTTGCATCGCGCGATCAATGAGCGCCAGTTTGGTGATATCGAAGCCCTGATCGATGAAGACGTCGAGTGGTCGCTGTACGGGCCGGTCGAGATGTTTCCGTTCTTCGGTGCGCGCCGCGGCAAGGCGGCCGTGCTCGACGTGATCAGGCAGATCGCGGAAAACGTCCGCGTCCACCGCTTCGACCGCGAGACGATCATGCTGGGGGCGGATTCGGCGGCCTCGATGATGCGCTATTCGCTGACCGCGCTCGATTCCAACAAGCCGATCAGTGTGCGGCTGGCGCATTTCGCCCAGTTCAGGGAAGGCCGCCTGCGCAGCCTGCGCATGCTGCTCGATTCCTATGAGCTGGTCGAGCAGGCGCTCGGGCGGCCGCTGCACCTGCCGAAGATTGCGCTCTCGGCCTGAAGCACGATCCGGACCCGAAGGGCCGCGTAGCCCAAGGCGGGTTACCGGCATTCCCTGCGGCAAACGCGAAGCGTTGGCGTGAAAGGTCATGCTCAACAAAGAGTTGAAATGGCCCCGCCACAATTTTGCGCCAGAATGAACGCATATGTGCGCGACTGGCAGCGGGCGGGGCTATGAGTTTCAAGACAGCAGGAAAGCGGCATCGGCGGCTATTACTGGCCGCCGGCTTCAGTTTGGGCGTCATCCTGTCCGCCCATGCGCAGACGCCGCCCGCCGATAAGGCCGCGGAAGCGCCGGAAGAAGCCGCCGCCGACGCCGGCGAGGTCGACAAGACCGACGTCGCCCCCGAGAATCTCGACTGGAGCCTGCTCGATGTCGACGCATCGACGCTGAGCCTTGCCACGCCGAAGGCGCGCAGCGCCCCGAACGCCACCGCCAGCAACGACAGCTCCTGGTCGTCGAACCGGGAAGCCAACGGCACCTCGGCGGTGACGGTGAAACAGTCGCTGACCCCGTTCTGGGATACCCGCATCGGCGCCGATATGACGGTGGTCAACCAGCCGCAAAACGCCACCAGCGCGGACGTGCTGCGGCAAAAATTTGCGCCGGACGCCGCGCCCTCGCAATCGTCCGGCAGCGCCTGGGCGGCGGCGACCGCGCCCGGCGTCGGCTCGATCTGGGACAGGACCTCGATCGAGGCCCGCGTCGATCCCGGATCGGACCAGGGCAGGATCGGCACGTCGCTGACCAAGGCGGTGCCGCTGACCGAGCAATATTCGCTGACCCTTCAGAACGGCTACAACGTGATCCAGCAGGGCATTCCCGTGCCCGGCACCATCGGCCATCCCTCGCGCACGTACGAGACCGACCAGTCGGCAAGGCTCAGCATCACCGACACCGGCACCAGCTTCATCGCCGGCCAGACCCTCTCGACTACCGACGACAGATGGCTGCGCAAATTCGGCGCGGAGCAGAAACTGTTCGACGGCGTGACGGTGTCCGGCTCGATCGGCGAGACCTCCTCCGGCGCCACCAACAAGAGCATTTCCGCAGGCTTCAAGAAGAGCTGGTAGCGGCTCACTCGGATTGCTGGTCGTCATGGCCGGGACAAGCCCGGCCATGACTGAGAAAGCACCCTTTTCAGGCAACAACCCCTACCCTCACTAATGCACCACCATTGCCGCAGATCGGCCCAGATGCGGTCAAAATCGGCAGCACAGATGCAATAGCTTTGACTTTCGTCGTGCGGGGGACGTCCGCGCTCGCGCCAACGCGAACACAAGGAAATAGCCGATGAACGCCACCATTCGCTCCGAACAGATGGACTCCAACGAGGCCGACAGCGACAACAACATCGACGCCGCCTCCGAGGTCGAGGCCGGGATCCGCGAGTTCGTTCGCAACGACATCGCCTATCTGCGCCGGCCGCAGGTCGTCAGCCAGGAAACCGCGCCGCATCATGCGCCGGCGCAGGATTCCAGCGAAGCCACCGTCAACAGCGTCAATTCGCTGATCCAGCGCGTCGCCGGCACCTCGCTCGCGGAAATCGAAAAACTGATTTCGGAACTGGAAAGCCTGCGCGACCTGCTGCATGCCGAAGGCCAGCGTGTCCAGCGCGAGATTTCCGGCTACGCCCAGCTCAGCCAAGCCGCGATGAAATCCACCCGCATGATCGCCGACAACGTCACGCAGTGGAAGCGCGCCGCCGACGGGCTACGCAACAGCTGACGGGAAAAGAATGCAATGGCCGCCGCCCTTCCGTCAGGGAAGAGCGGCGGCTTTGCTCACTGAAGCATGATCCGGAAGTGGGCCCGGTTTTCCCTGCGACAGACGCGAGGCGTTTGCGCGGAGATCATGCTCAAAAAAATAAAACGCCGGATTTTGATTTGAACTTTATTGCCGCACGCCGCGACCAATGACGGGCTGTTCATGCGGGCGTCGTGTTCTCGGGGGATATTGTTTCGATGGATAGCACTCGTTCGGACAATGCCAATCCGCTCCCGATGCGGATGTCTCACCGCAGCATGAAGACGCTGATTATCCGGTTTGTCGGGCTGCTGATTGCCGCGATCGCGGTGATGACGCTGATCTACAGCAATTAACCCTGTGCGCGCAGCATCCTGGCGCGCCGATCGCTACGGTTAGCGAACCGTAAGCGTGCGGCTGGCGACGGCCGCGTTTTCCAGCGTATAGGCGCCATCGGCATACCCCTTCACGACCATGCCGGTGACCAGCATCACCGAAAGCGTGACGGTTGCGAAGATAAAGCCGACCAATTGCAATGCGCTGCGATCCGCCATGGTGTTCCCCAGCCGAGTTCTTCCCCTGTGTCGGTTATCGCAGGCAGAAAGTTCAAAATGCGTTAGCGGAACTGGATCGCTTCGCGGCTTGGTAAACATCGATGGAATCCCGGCGCGGGCCGCTAACCAAATCCAGTCCGTCATTGCCGGGCTCGACCCGGGCATGACGACGAGAGAATGGGACGCGCGTTAATCCGCCGACCGCCGCGGCACGAAGGCGGTCGCCAGCATGGAATACACGTCCTCGCCGCGCTGGTTGGTGCCGGTGTTGCGGGCCTGCAAGATGCCCCAGCCCGGCCGCGAGTCCGAAACGCGCTTGCTCTCGACCCTGCTCGAAAAGCTGATCGTGTCGCCCGCCAGCACCGGCCGGATCCAGCGCAATTCGCGAAAGCCGGGCGACGGCCCCCATACCGCGACCTGCTCGCCGCGCGCCATCGCTTCCCTGATCGCGCGCTGCCCGTCGGCGACCAAAAGCTTCATGCAGACGCAGCCGACATGCCAGCCCGAGGCCGCGAGCCCGCCGAACAGCGAGTTGCGCCCCTCCTCCGCGTCGAGGTGAAAGCGCTGCGGATCGAATTGCCCGGCGAATGTCTTGATGTTCTCGGCCGTGAAGGTGAACGAGCCGATCTCGCGATGAGCGCCGATCTCCATGTCCTCGAAGAAGCGCATCAGGCCGCTCCGCCGTCACGCCGCCTGACGATGATCGGCGACACCATCTCGCCGAGCGCCTGCCCGCTGGCGTTGCGGACCGTGCCCTTGAACGTGACGATGCCGGTTTCGGGACGGCTGTTCGAGACCCGCGCCTCCGTCACATCCACCTCCAGCGTCAATTCGTCATCGGGCCGCAGCGGCGCCAGCCAGCGCATCTCGTTGACGCCGGGCGAACCGAGCGAGGCGGTGCGGCCGATAAAGCCGTCGAACAGCATGCGCATCATCAGCGAGCAGAGATGCCAACCGGAGCCGGAAAGGCCGTTCAGCATCGACCGTTTCGCCGCCTCCTCGTCGAGATGCATCGGCTGCGGATCGAATTCCGAGGCGAAAGCGATGATTTCGTCGCGCGTCACGCGGCGCGGCCCGAAGGTCCCGAAACGGCCCGGCGGAAAATCTTCGAATGTCAGTGTTGTCATGATTGGGGAAAATGAGGTGAGGAAGCCCGATTGTGGCCGTTATTTGCGGCAATCTCAACCCGGCTGTCTGCATGGCTTACGCCCCGGCGAGCATCACCCGCCGGTACCGTTTTGCGCCTTGTCCGGGATCGTTTTCAGGGCTAGGCAGCAGCCGCGTTGGACACGACCTATCTTCGAATAGCTGGGGGAACGACGATGTTCGATTTTCAGGATCTGTTTCAGTGGGACCGCTTCATCACGCCCACGATCATCAAGACGTTCTACTGGCTGGTGATCGGCCTGATCGTGCTGTTCGGCATTTCCGGCATCTTTTCCGGTCTCGCCGCCATGGCGATCAGCCCGTTCGGCGGGTTCATCGTGCTGCTGTCATCGATTGCCGGCGTGATCGTCGGCATCGTGTTCTCGCGCATCGCCGCCGAATTCATCCTGATCGTGTTCCGCATCAACGAGCACCTCGGCGCCATCCGCGATCAGGGCGGGATGCATTAGTCCTCGTCCGTCATCATCCGCCACCGGGTCGGCCGAATGGCCGCCCGATGACAGGCTCCGGCGGATGATCCAGTATTCCAGAGACGTCAGCGATCAAACCGAGAAGCCGCGGCGACTGGATGCCCCGCCGGAGCCTGTCATCCGGCCGGCCAGAGGCCGGACCGGGTGGCGGGGCATGACGAGTTAGGCGCGGAGCAGCATCCCTTTACGTATTGAACCGGAAATGCATCACGTCGCCGTCGGCGACGACGTATTCCTTGCCTTCCAGCCGCAGCTTGCCGGCATCGCGCGCGCCGGCTTCGCCGTTGAGCGCGACATAGTCGGAAAAGGCGATCGTCTCGGCGCGGATAAAACCCTTCTCGAAATCGGTATGGATGACGCCGGCCGCTGCCGGCGCCTTGGTGCCGCGGTCGATGGTCCAGGCGCGCGCCTCTTTCGGGCCCACCGTGAAATAGGTGATGAGGTGCAACAGTTCGTAGCCCGCGCGGATCAGGCGATCGAGCCCGGCCTCTTCGAGCCCCAGTGTCTCGAGAAACTCGGCACGCTCCTCGCGCGACAGGGTCGCGATCTCGGATTCGATCTTTGCGGAGATAACGACGGCGACGGCGCCCTCTTTCTTGGCGTGTTCGAACACCTGCTTCGAAAAGCTGTTGCCGTCCTTCGCCGAACCTTCCTCGACATTGCAGACGTAAAGTACCGGCTTCGACGTCAACAGGCCCAGCATGCGGAACGCGCGCTCTTCCTCCGGCTTGCGTTCGAGAAACCGCGCCGGCTTACCTTCGCGCAGCAGTACCAGCGCGCGGTTGACGAGTTCGAGCTGTTCCTTGGCGTCCTTGTCGTTGCCCTTGGCTTTCTTGGAAAGATTGTCGACACGCTTCTCCAGCGAGTCGAGATCGGCCAGCATCAGTTCGGTTTCGATGGTCTCGATATCGGCGAGCGGCGCGATCTTGCCCTCGACATGGGTGATGTCGGAGTCCTCGAAGCAGCGCACGACATGCGCAACCGCGTCGACCTCACGGATGGTGGCAAGAAACTGGTTGCCGAGACCTTCCCCCTTCGATGCGCCGCGCACGAGGCCGGCGATATCGACGAAGGTCAGGCGGGTCGGAATGATCTGCGCGGATTTTGCGATTTCCGACAGCTTGTCGAGCCGCGGGTCGGGCACCGCCACCTCGCCGACATTCGGCTCGATGGTGCAGAACGGATAATTCGCCGCCTGCGCCGCCGCCGTCTCGGTCAGCGCGTTGAACAGCGTCGACTTGCCAACATTGGGCAACCCGACAATCCCGCATTTGAATCCCATTTCGTCCTCTGTATTCCCATTCGTCGTCATGGCCGGGCTCGTGCCGGGCATGACGGCGGAGAGCTAATTCTGCTTCTCTCCGCCTTCGCCTTTGTCCAAAAATCCCTTGGCCTGTAGCGTCAGGTGCACCTTGTTCTGGAACGAGGAGTCGTGCCCCGCCGCCAGCAGCCCGGCATTGTCCGCCACCGCCTGGCACAGCGCCTCCACCCACGGCCGGTCGGCTTTGGAGAAATCTGACAGCACGTGGTGATGCACCAGTTCCTTGATACCGGGATGACCGATACCGAGCCGCACGCGGCGATAGTCGTTGCCGATATGCGAAGAGATCGAGCGCAGGCCGTTGTGGCCGGCGATACCGCCGCCGATCTTGACGCGCACCTTCGCCGCCGGCAGCTCGAGCTCGTCCTGGAACACGGTGATGTCGCCTGCCGCGACCTTGTAGAAGTTGGCGGCTTCCTGCACGGCGCGGCCGGATTCGTTCATGTAGGTAGTGGGCTTGAGCAGCACGACGCGCTCGCGGTCGAGCGTGCCTTCCGAGGTCTCGCCCTGAAAGCGGCGGCGCCATGGTGCAAAACCATGACGCCGCGCGATCTCGTCGACCGCCATGAACCCGATGTTGTGCCGGTTCTCGGCGTATTTCGTGCCGGGATTACCGAGGCCGACAAACAGGCGCATGACGCGGCATCTCCTGCCGAGTCAGCTTATTTCTTCTTGTCGCCGCCACCGGCCGGTGCCTTCGCACCTGCCGCCGGAGCCGCAGCACCCGCCGCAGGCGCAGCCGGAGCAGCACCCGCCGCCGGAGCCGCCGCAGCAGCACCCGCCGCGGGAGCAGCCGTACCGCCAGCCGCAGCCGCCGCAGCAGCGCGCTGTTCTTCGGCGTAACCGGAGGGCGGCACGATGGTGACCAGCGTCGCGTCCTCGCGCGTCAGCGACTTCACGCCCGCGGGAAGCTTGATGTCGGTCAGATGCAGCGAGTAGCCGATCTCGAGCCCGCTGGCGTCGGCCTCGATATATTGCGGGATGTTGTCGACCGAGCACTCCAGATCGAGCGCGTGGGCGACGACGTTGACGGTACCGCCGCGCTTGACGCCCGGAGCGGTTTCCGAGTTGACCACATGCAGCGGCACGCTGATGCGGATGGTCGCGCCTTCGCCGAGCCGCATGAAATCGACATGCAGCGGGAAGTCTCTGACAGGATCGAGATGGAAGTCGCGCGGAATCACGCGGTGCTTCTTGCCCTCGAGATCGATGTCGTAAATCGTGGTGAGGAAGCGGCCGGCGAGGATGCGCTGGCGCAGTTCGCGGTCGTTGACCGAGATGGTCACCGGGGGCTGGTTGTTGCCGTAGATCACTCCGGGAACTCTCCCGGCGCGACGCTCTGCCCGGGCGGCCCCCTTGCCGCTCTTCGGACGCGCAGTCGCCTTCAATTCCATGACGGTCGCCATAGCGTTAAGTCCTTGTTTTGTAAAAGAATATAGGCCGCAACGCGGCCTATTGCCTGGTCCACAGCAAGCCTCCAGGGGTGCGGGGGCCGCGGACGTGGCGGGCTTTTAGCTCCAAAGTCCGGAAATGACAAGGAAAATGCCCTGCTCGTGATGCCCGGGCTTGACCCGGGCATCCATCACGAAAAGAGCGCTTTCGGTAGAGGATGGATGGCCGGGTCAAGCCCGGCCATGACGACAACGCGACGTGTTGCCGTACGTGCCTATGCCGCCGCCGTCGGAGGTGCCGCTCCTCCGCCCAGCTTCGCCTCCAGCGCAGCGATCCGCGCCTTCAGCGCCTCGTTCTCCTCGCGCGCCAGCCGCGCCATCTCCTTGACGGCCTCGAACTCCTCGCGCTGAACCACGTCGAGGTCGCGCAGGATGCGCTCGGCCTGGTTGCGCATGACGGAATCGACCTCGCGCTTGACGCCCTGAGCAGCGCCGGCGGCGTCGTTCATCAGGCGGCCGATCTCGTCAAAAAAACGGTTGCTGGTCTGGGTCATCGCAAGAAACTCCCCTCGATGCGAATGGCACGCTAGAAAGCGTCCCTGCAAAATGGCGATGCCGGCCGCATCGTTCAAGTCCGGCATGCGGGCCCTGTTCTTGTCATGCTGCGGTTTCCTTGCAATCGTATTGAACGCGCAAACCAAAAACAGAATCAGCGAAGGCAGCGAGCGCCCCATGATCGACCAGCAGATCGATATTCCGACCAGGGACGGCAAGACCACCACCTTCATCACCCATCCTGAGCGCGGCGGGCCGTTTCCCGTCATCATCTTCTACATGGACGCACCCGCGATCCGCGAGGAGCTGCGCGACATGGCGCGGCGGCTCGGCACCTCCGGCTACTATGTGATGCTGCCGAACATGTATTACCGCGCCGGCGTGATGGAGATCGGGCCGATCAATCCGGACCCGAATTCGCCCGAGCGCAAGCGGATGTTCGAGCTGATGAGCTCGCTCAGCATTCCCCTTGTGATGGAAGACACCAAGGCGCTGCTCGCCTATGCCGAAATGCAGAAGGCCGCCAACACAAAGATCATCGGCACCGTCGGCTACTGCATGAGCGGCCGCTACGCCATCAACGCCGCGACGCATTTCCCGGATCGCGTCAAAGCCGCCGCCTCGGTCTATGGCGTGCAATTGGCGACCGATCAGCCGGACTCGCCGCATCTTGCGGCAAGCAAGACCAAGGCCGAGCTCTACTTCGCCTGTGCCGAGACCGACGTCTATGCGCCGCAGGAAGTGATCGACAAGGTGTCCGTGGGAATGAAGGGCACCAGCAACGAGGTCGAGATCTATCCCGGCACGCATCACGGCTTTGCTTTCCCGAAGCGTCCGGTCTACGACCGCGATGCGGCCGAGCGGCATTGGGAGCGGCTGCTTTCGCTCTATCGCCGCAATCTCGTGTAACGCACGAACACGATGCCCTTCCTTGCCATCGCCTTTCCGGTGTTCGATCCCGTCGCCATCCAGCTCGGGCCGATCGCGATCCGCTGGTATGCGCTGGCCTATATCGGCGGCATCGTGCTCGGCTGGATTTATGCCCGCTCGCTGATCAAGAAGGAGCGGCTGTGGGGCGGACCGGCGCCGATCTCGCTGCCGCAACTCGACGACTTCATCCTCTGGGTCACCCTCGGCATCATCGTCGGCGGCCGCACCGGCTATGTGCTGTTCTATAATCCCGCGTTCTTCGCGCAGCATCCCGCCGAGATCTTTCAGTTGTGGAACGGCGGCATGTCGTTCCACGGCGGCTTCCTCGGCTGCGTCGCGGCGGTGATGTGGTTCGCACGCCGTAACAACGTCTCGATCCTGTCGCTCGGCGACATCACCACCGCAGTCGGACCGATCGGCCTGTTCCTCGGGCGGCTCGCCAATTTCATCAACAGCGAATTGTGGGGCCGCACGACGGACGTCGCGTGGGGAATCGTGTTTCCCAATGGCGGGCCGCTGCCGCGCCATCCGAGCCAGCTCTATGAAGCGGCGCTCGAAGGCGTTTTGCTGTTCGCCGTGCTGGCCGTGATGATCCGGATGGGCGCCTTGAAGCGGCCCGGCCTGATCCTCGGCAGCTTTATCCTGATCTATGCGCTGGCCCGCATCACCGGCGAGCTGTTCCGCGAGCCGGACCCGCAGCTCGGTTTCTTGTGGCGCGGGCTGACCATGGGCATGCTATTATCGATACCGATGATTATTGCCGGGCTGATCCTTATTGTGCGGGCATGGCGCAAGACGCCGTCGCCCCAATCGAGGCCCGCTCAGGGAAACTAGTGATCGAATTTTCTCCGCTACAGAACGAGATCAACAAGCTGATCAAGTCAGCCGGCCCGATGCCGGTCTGGCGCTACATGGAACTGTGCCTGCTGCATCCGCAGTACGGCTATTACGTTTCACGCGATCCGCTCGGGCGCGAGGGCGATTTCACCACCTCGCCGGAAGTCAGCCAGATGTTCGGCGAGCTGCTCGGCCTGTGGGCGGCTTCGGTATGGAAGGCAATCGGCCAGCCGCCGATCCTGCGGCTGGTCGAGCTCGGGCCAGGACGCGGCACCCTGATGGCGGACGCGCTGCGCGCGCTGCGGGTGCTGCCGCCGCTCTATCAGTCGCTCACCATCCACATGGTCGAGATCAACCCGGTGCTGCGCGAAAAACAGCGTGCAACGCTGTCGGGCGTACGCAACATCACCTGGCATGACACGCTTGACGACATTGTCGACGGCCCCGCCGTGATCCTTGCCAACGAATATTTCGACGTGCTGCCGATCCACCAGATGATAAAGCGCGAGACCGGCTGGCACGAGCGCGTGGTCGATCTCGACGCGAACGGCAGGCTGGTGTTCGGCGCCTCCGCCGAGCCCACGCCGCGCTTCGAGGTGCTGCTGCCGCCGCTGGTGCGCGCCGCGCCTCCCGGCGCGGTATTCGAATGGCGGCCCGATACCGAGATCATGAAGATCGCCAGGCGCGTGCGCGACCAGGATGGCGCCGCGCTGATCATCGATTACGGCCATCTGCGCAGCGACGCCGGTGACACGTTTCAGGCGATCGCCCGCCACAGCTTTGCCGATCCCCTGCAAAACCCGGGACAGGCCGACGTGACCGCGCATGTCGATTTCCAGGCGCTGGCACGCGCGGCGCAGGATCTCGGCGCGCGTGTGCACGGCCCGGTGACGCAGGGCGATTTCCTCAAGCGTCTCGGCATCGAGTCGCGCGCGGCGAATTTGATGGCAAAGGCCACCCACGAGGTTTCCGCCGACATTTCCGATGCGCTGAAGCGATTGACCGAACCCGGCCGCGGCGGCATGGGATCGATGTTCAAGGTGCTCGGCGTCTCGCAGCCGGACATTGTCGCACTCGCGGGCCTGAGCGACGAAGAGCCGGACAGGAGGACCCCATCATGATCATGGCTTCGTCACTGCTCTCGGCCGTTCCCGGCCTGCGCCATGCGTTCTTCACCTGCGAAGGCGGCGTGTCGGAAGGGGTTTACACCAGCCTCAACGGCGGGCTGGGCTCGAACGACGACCAGGCGAAGATCGCCGAGAACCGGCGGCGCATGGCGGAGCAGCTTGGCGTTTCGCCGGAATATTTCCTGAACGCGCATCAAATCCATTCGCCCGACGTCGTGGTCGCGGAGGGGCCGTGGAACGGTTCGCGGCCAAAGGCCGATGCCATCGTCACCCGCACCGAGGGACTTGCGATCGGGATCACCGCCGCCGATTGCGGGCCGGTGCTGTTCGCCGATCCCGCCGCGCGGGTGATCGGCAGCGCGCATGCCGGCTGGAAGGGGGCGCTGACCGGCGTGCTGGAATCCACCATCGAGGCGATGGAAAAACTTGGCGCCCAGCGAGGCGGCATCGTCGCCGCCATGGGCCCCATGATCCGGCAGCGCTCCTATGAAGTCGGCAGCGAATTCGTCGAGCGGTTTCTCGACGCCGACGCAGAGAACGCGCGCTTCTTCCTGCCCGGCGAGCGCGACGGCCACGCGATGTTCGATCTGGCCGGCTTCATCCGCATGCGGCTGGAAAGTGCCGGCGTGCTGATGATCGACGACCTCGGCGTCGACACCTATTCCGACCCGCGCTGCTTCAGCTATCGCCGCTCGGTGCACCGCAAGGAGGCCGATTACGGCCGGCACGTCCATGCCATCGCGCTGGAGCCGGAATAGACGAGGCCAGGCACCGGTTTGCGGGCGCCTTTCTCTACCCCGGGGAAAACGTTGCAACGCCACCAAATCATCCGGTTCGGTGCAGAATTCCGCCCCATTCTACTTCCGATAATCCCATATTCGGGCGTGTGAGTGCAGGGGAATACAAGTGGCTTCCAGGCGTACGGAAATGGCAATCGAGAAGATCATAGCATCATGTAACGGCAGCGAGCGCTCGGCAATCGAGGCGCTTCTACTGGTCAACGAGCATCTTGAGGCCGAGCTTCATCAGCTCTATGCGGCATATTCGATTGCCGTTGCCGAAGGTGATCTGAAGACCCAGCACTGAGGTTCCGCGCGCGCGGGACCCGGTCTACCCGACGATCCGCGATCGGCAGTACTGGACCGCCCGGCTTGTCCGGGCGTAGCGGCGTGCGCCAGCGCACCCTCAGCACGGCCTTGCCTTGCCCGCGCCCGGCTTGAGACAGCCTGGCGCCCCGGGTGAGTGCGCGAAGGCGAATTCGCGGTCGATCACTGGCTGATCGCGCCGCGGCCGATTCGTGCTGCGATCCCACGCACTGAAGCCCTTGACTCTCCACCCGGTGGAGACCGCACAAGGGCGTCCATGACACAACGCACCTACAGCATCGGCGAAGCATCGCGCCTGAGCGGAGTTTCCGTGCGGCGGCTCCGGTTCTATGCGGACGAGGGACTGCTGCCTCCCGCCGGCCGCACCGAGAGCGGCTATCGCGTGTTCACCGACAGCGAGCTCGTCCGCCTCAACCTTATTTGCTGCTTGCGAGACGCCGGCCTCGACCTCGGTACCATCCGCGAGGTGCTGTCGCACGATCTGTCGCTGGCGGAAGCCCTCAAACTGCGCCTTGAAGCGCTCGAAGCAGAAATCGCCGCGCAGCGACGGGTCGCTTCTGCCCTGCGCGCGGCGCTTCGTTCTTCCGACCCTACCGAAGCCGACCTGAGGAGATACTGGACCATGACCCGACTATCGCAAGCAGAGCGCCGCAGCGTCGTCGAGCGATTCTACCAGGAGGTCTCCGACGGCGTGAGAATCGATCCCAAATGGATCCATCAGATGATCGATTCGAGTATTCCCGAGTTGCCGGATGAACCGACGCCCGAGCAATGCGACGCCTGGATCGAGCTTTCCGAAATCCTCAACGATCCCAATTTCATCGCCCAGATGCGATCCAACGCAAGCGAGTTCTGGAATCGCGACGGATTCGATCCGGCCGCCTACCGCCAGGCCAGCGACGAAATGCGGCTCAAGGCAAAGGAGGCGATCGATCGCGGTCTGGAGCCGGCATCCGAAGAAGGCGCCGCCCTGGTCCAGGACTGGATGGAAACACTGGCGCGAACGCTGGGTCGTCAGCCCGATGCCACGTTCAAGGTGTGGCTGCTCGGAAAATACACAGAGCACGATGACCGTGCGAGCCGCTACTGGGAGCTCGTTGCGATCATGAAGGGCCAGTCTCCACAAGCGAGCCCCAACCGCGAATGGAAGTGGGTGCTGGCGGCCATGAAGCATCACCTTGCGGGTTGAGCGAAGCGCCCGACGGGAAAAATTTGTCCCCGAGGTGAACAAACCGGCCTGTTCGCAACCGATTCCTTCCCTTCCTGTGTCCTGCCCGCCCTAGACGTTAACAGCCATTAACGCTATCGCAGGGGCAATGAGGGAAGCGTCAGCCAACCTGCTCGGAGCGAGCCGGATTTTTGCGCGCGCGGCATTTGCCGGCGCGCTGCTCTTGGCATGCGCGCTCGGCGGTTGCGCCGCGGGTGGCGGCGCCGGCAGCAATTCCTTCGCGATGGCAAGTGGCGGCGGCGCCACGGTTGCCTTCGAATCGATCGATGGGCCACCGCCGCCGGTGTTCGACCGCATGGTCGGCGTGCTCGACAGCGAATCCAAGCTGCGTAACCTTGCCATCGTCTCGCGCGAAGGCACGGCGTCCTATCGCGTCCGCAGCTATCTCTCCGCGCAGGTGGTCCGCGGCCGCACCGTGATTGCCTGGGTCTGGGACGTCTACGATTCCAACCAACAGCGCGCACTGCGCCTGTCCGGCGAAGAGCCCGCGGGCAAGGCCGGCCGCGACGCCTGGGCCGCCGCCGACGACATGGTGCTGCGCAAGATCGCGCAGGCGGGCTTGAGCGGACTTTCCGGCATGATCAACGGCGGCCCGGTCGATGCGACGCCGCCCGCCCCGGCCCCCGGCCGCCGCGGGCCCGCCGTGGCGAGCACGGAAGCGGCTACCGGCGCCCTCGCCTATAGCGCCCAATAAAGCGGGTAAAATCCGCATTTTACTTACCATTTTGACCGGGAAAACCGGCGTGGCGGGTTGCCGCACTGTCACACGCCTGATATTTCCTCGCCCATCGAAACCCGGCCGGCTCTGTAGGTACCCGAGATGCTCAACGTCGTATCCAGCAAGGCACGGGGGGGAACGTCGATGTCGGCCAAGAACGGCTCAATCAAGCTGGTCGCCGGCAACTCCAATCCGCCGCTGGCGCAGGAGATCGCCGACGGGCTCGGCGTGCCGCTCGCCAAGGCGGTGGTCCGGCGCTTCGCCGACATGGAGATCTTTGTCGAGATCCAGGAGAACGTGCGCGGCTCCGACGCGTTCATCATCCAGTCGACGTCGTTTCCGACCAACGACCATCTGATGGAGCTTCTGATCATCACCGACGCGCTGCGCCGCTCCTCGGCGCACCGCATCACGGCGGTGATCCCCTATTTCGGCTACGCCCGGCAGGATCGCAAATCCGGCTCGCGCACGCCGATCTCGGCAAAACTGGTCGCGAACCTGATCACCCAGGCCGGCGTCGACCGCGTCATGACGCTCGACCTGCATGCCGGGCAGATCCAGGGCTTCTTCGACATCCCGACCGACAATCTCTACGCCTCGCCGCTGATGGTGCGCGACATCAAGGAACGCTTCGACCTCTCCAACGTCATGGTGGTCTCGCCCGACGTCGGCGGCGTGGCGCGCGCCCGCGGGCTTGCCAAGCGCATCAACACCCCGCTCGCGATCGTCGACAAGCGCCGCGAGCGCGCCGGCGAATCCGAAGTGATGAACGTGATCGGCGAAGTCGCCGGCTACACCTGCATCCTGGTCGACGACATCGTGGACTCCGGCGGCACGCTGGTGAACGCGGCCGACGCGCTGATCAACCACGGTGCCAAGGAAGTCTACGCCTACATCACCCACGGCGTGCTGTCCGGCGGCGCCACCACGCGCATCACCTCCTCGCGGCTGAAAGAGCTCGTCATCACCAACTCGATCCAGCCGACCGACGCAGTGAAGAAGGCGCCGAACATCCGTTCGCTCTCGGTCGCCAGCCTGATCTCCGAGGCGATTGCCCGTACCGCCGCGGAAGAGTCGGTCTCGAGCCTGTTCGAGTAGACCGTCGTCCCGGCCTTGAGCCGTAGGGTGGGCAAAGCGCAGCGTGCCCACCATTGCTGTTTGTTAGATTTCTGAGGCCCATCCGCGTCATTGCGAGGAGCGCCAGCGACGAAGCAATCCAGCTTTCTTGTCGCGGCGAAGAAAGCTGGATTGCTTCGCTTCGCTCGCAATGACGAGGGGGATAGTCCTTTTACTCCCCATGCCCCGGCCGCGGCACCAGATTCATGATCGTTCGCGTAAAGCCGCCGTCGACGATGATCTCGTCGCCGTTGACGTAGGACGCGCGGTCGCTGGCCAGGAACAGGATCGCATCGGCCATGTCCTGCGGCGCGCCGATCCGGCGCATCGGCACCACCGCCGTCCGCCGCTCGGTAACACCCGGCGTGTCGTAAAAAGCCTGGCTCATCGGCGTGACCACGAGGCCGGGACTGACGACATTGCTGCGGATGCCGCCTGGGCCCCATTCGCTGGCAAGCTGGCGCGACAGCATGACGACTCCGGCCTTGCTGACGCTGTAGGCGCCGGAAAAGCCCTGCGCGTTGGAGCCGGCGACGGAAGCCACATGGACCAGGCTGCCGCGCCCGAGCTTTCGCATCTGCCGGGCAAATATCTGCGCGCAAAGGAAGTAGCCGGTCAGGTTGACGGAGAGCGTCGCATTCCATTCGGCCAGCGTCAGCGTATCCAGTCCGCCCGGGCGCAGGATCGCGGCGGTATTGACGAGGATGCCGCACGGACCGAGCGACCTTTCGATGGTCTCCGCCGCAGCGGCGACGCTCGCCTCGTCCGTCGTATCGCAAGGCGCCACGACGGGATCGGCGCCCAGCGCGCGCAGTTCGCCCCGCGTCGTTTCCAGGCCCTTCTCGTCGCGATCGATCACCGCGACGTTTGCGCCGGCGCGCGCAAAGCTGATGGCCGTGGCGCGGCCGATGCCGCCGCCCCCGCCGGTGACCACGGCAACACGGCCAGCCAGGCCAAGCCAATCGGAAGCATCCTGCGCAGGCCCGGCCATCGGCGTTCTCCCCATTCAATGACTTGTTGTTGGGAGTACTATAGACGCCGCGCCAACCGCCGCCATATGCAGTTGGGGCTGGACCACCCGGCAAATCCGGAGACGTGCGATCGATCGCGCCCGGCGCTTCAGGCCACCGCGGCGCTGCCGACAACTTCACCGAACGATTCAAAGAACTGGCCTGCCAGTTTCTTCGCGGTGGAATCGATCAGGCGGCCGCCGAGCTGCGCCAGCTTGCCGCCGATCTGGGCATCGACTTCGTACGTAAGGATCGTCACGTCGGGGCCTTCCGCCGTCAACGTCACGGTCGCGCCGCCCTTGGCGTAGCCGGCAACCCCGCCGGCGCCTTCGCCGGAGATGCGATAGCCGTTCGGCGGATCGAGATCGGAGAGCGTGACCTTGCCGCCGAACGTCGCCTTGATCGGGCCGACCTTGAAGATGACGGTCGCGGTCATCTCATGCGGTGCGGTCTTTTCCAGCGACTCGCAGCCGGGAATGCATCGCCTCAACACATCGGGATCGTTCAGCGCGGCCCACACCTTTTCCCGCGACGCAGGGATACGCTGACTGTCGTTCATCTGCATTTTCTTGTTTCCTGATTTTCTTCAGACGGAAGGCGCGGCGCGTTGTCCCCGCCGGCGCAGGGCGGTGATCTCGGCGAGGATCGACATCGCGATCTCCTCCGGCGTGATCGCGCCGAGATCGAGGCCGGCCGGCGCCTTGACGCGATCGATCGCGGCGGCGTCGACGCCTTGCGCAACCAGTTTTTCGCGCAACGCTTTCATCTTGCGACGAGAGCCGACGAACGCGTGATATTCGGCCTCGGTGGCGATCGCCGCACGCAAGGCCGCCTCGTCGCCCTTACCCTGGGTCGAGACCACGACAAAGCGGCGCGCCTGGTTGAGTTCGTCCAGCACAAAACCGTCGACCATCGTATCCGCGTCCGGCACGGCCGCCACATCCGCCGAAGGCGCGGCGAGCGTGACGTGATAGCCGAGCTGCCGCGCCTGCGTGGCCAGCGACATCGCGACGGGGCTTGCGCCAAAAATCACCAGCGAGGGATGCGGCAAGACCGGCTCCACAAAAATATCCATCGTGCCCTTGCTCGGGCACATGTTGGAGGCGAAGCGTACGCCCTCGCGCAGTTCGCCGGGCTTGACGCCGAGTTCGGCCAAAAGATTCTCCGGTTGCACCGACACCATGCGCGGCTCGCCATCGGCCAGCGCCTCGCGCGCGGCCTTCAGCACGGCGCCCTTCGCACAGCCGCCACCGATCCAGCCCGCCACGATGGTGCCGTCGGGACGGATGATCGCCTTCGCGCCGGCCTTGGCCGCGGTCACCGACACCGTACGCACGACGGTCGCAAGCACAAAGGCCTGCTCGGCGGCCTTCATCTGCGCAACGAGATCCATCACTTCGACATGCGCGCCCATTACAGCCTCGCCAGATAGGGTTCGAGCGCGGTCAGGCTTTGCAGCGTATTGGCCGGCGCATAGAGATCGACATGCGGCAGCGCCGCCTTGATGCCGGCCGCCTCCGGCGCATAACCCTGCCATCCCGCCATCGGGTTGAGCCAGACGATGCGGCGGCAGCGCCGCGCCAGCGCGGCTATCTCGCGGCCGAGCAGCGCGGCATCGCCGGTCTCATAGCCGTCGGAGACAACAATCACGCAGGTGCGCGAATGGATCACGCGCGCGGCGTGCCAGCGGTTGAAGGTCTGTAGGCTCTCGCCGATTTTCGTGCCGCCGCCCGCGCCCTGCGCCATGACGGAGAGGCGATCGAGCGCGCGGGAGGCGTCCCTTTCCTTCATCGCGTCGGAAACATGCGCCAGCCGCGTATGGAACAGGAACGCCTCGGCCTCGCGGAACTCGTCGAGCACGCCGTGGATGAAGCGCAGGAACACGCCGGTATACATGCTCATCGAGCCGGAGGCGTCGAGCAGCACCACGAGGCGCAACGGCTTATCCTTGCGCCGGCGGTTGACGAGGCTGATCGGCACGCCGCCATGGCTGATATTGCGATGAATGGTACGGCGCAGGTCGAGCCGGTAGCCGCGCCGCCGCGCCAGATCGCGCCGCGTCAGCCGCGCGCGCATGATCCGCGCGAGGTCGGCGGCGGCCTGATGGGCTTGCTCGACCTGCTCCGGATCGGCCAGTTTGCGGAAATCCACTTCGGCCATATTGTCGGCGCGCGAGGCACCTTCCATGCGGCCCTCGCCGCTGCGCTCGCTGTCGCTGCCATCAGCGGAGGGAATCTGATCAGTCGCCGCATCGCTGCCGGCCTGACGCTCCGCCGCGTTCTGAAAACTCTTGAGCGAGGGATTGTTGGCGGCCTTGGCCGATCCCGTCGCGATCGAGCGCGAGCGCACGCGCTTGCCCAGCCAGAAGGCGTCGAACAATCCGTCGAACTTTTCCCAATCGGATTTGCGCGCGGAAAAAAGATGCTTCAGCGCCGAACGCAGAAGGCCGGGCCGTTTCGCATAGCCGGCTGTCATCAACGCTGCCGCGTCCTGCCCTTCGGCGAGGCCCACGGCAAAGCCGTTGTCGCGCAGCGTGCGCAGGAACGCGGCCAGCTTTGCCGTGACAAGGCGCGAGACCTCATCCATCTCGTCGCGCGTCGGCACTGGTCCACAGCAGCTCATGCGACCTTCCCGAGCAGGCGCGCGGTGACCTCGCGGGTCATGCGCACCTTGTCTTCCTGGGTTTTCAACAGGCACATCATCGTCTCGAACACTTGTTCCGACGCATCGTGCAGATTGCCGATGTCGAGTCCGACCAGCGCGGCGGCCCAGTCCAGCGTCTCGGCGACGCCCGGCACCTTGCGCAGCTCTTCCTTCCGGATGCTTTCCACCATGCGCGCGACCTGGAGCGCCAGCGAAGCGCCGGCGCCGTTCACGCGCGCCATGATGATGCGCGCCTCGCGGTCGACATCGGGATAGTCGACATAATGGTAGAGGCAGCGCCGGCGCAGCGCGTCGGAGAGTTCGCGAGTGCCGTTCGAGGTCAGCACCACATGCGGAATGGCCGTGGCTTTCACCGTACCGAGTTCGGGGATCGAGACCTGAAAATCCGACAGCAGCTCCAGCAGGAACGCTTCGAACTCGTCGTCGGCGCGGTCGATCTCGTCGATCAGCAGCACCGGCGGCTGTTCGCGCCGGATCGCCGCCAGCAGCGGCCGCTCCAGAAGATATTTTTCCGAGAAGATATGATCTTCGACCCGGTCCGCGTCCTCGCCGCGATGCGCCTGGATCGACAGCAGCTGCCGCTGGTAGTTCCACTCGTACAGCGCCGCCGACTGATCGAGCCCCTCATAGCATTGCAGGCGGATCAATTCGGTCGCATACACGGAGGCTAGCGCCTTGGCGACTTCGGTCTTGCCGACGCCCGCCTCGCCTTCCAGCAGCAGCGGGCGCTTCAGCAGGTTCATCAATGAAATCGCGGTCGCCAGCTCCGCATCGGCGATGTAACCCGAAGCGGCCAGACGTTCCGCGATCTCCTCGCGATTTTTCATGCTCTAGTCTCTCCACGTCATTGCCAGCGAAGCGAAGCAATCCAGCTTTCTATCCGCCGCAACAAAGCTGGATTGTTTCGTCGCTTCGCTCCTCGCAATGACGACCTTTAAGCCACCGCCCCCAACTCCTTCGCCGCCTTCCAGTTGCGCCAGTAGTCG
This sequence comes from Bradyrhizobium lablabi, assembly GCF_018129385.1. GTDB lineage: Bacteria > Pseudomonadota > Alphaproteobacteria > Rhizobiales > Xanthobacteraceae > Bradyrhizobium > Bradyrhizobium lablabi_C. Next base: position 93,265 of record NZ_JAFCLN010000011.1, on the reverse strand, counting down.
TGCGGCATCTGGATATGCGTCGAGCCCAGGAACGAAAAGGCGTCGTTCACCGCGTTGGAGAACGCCGGCACGCCGCCGACATTCGGGCTTTCGCCGACGCCCTTGGCGCCTATGGGGTGATGCGGCGATGGGGTGACGGTGAAGTCGGTCTCCCAATGCGGCGTCTCGACCGCGGTCGGCATGAAGAAGTCCATGAACGAGCCGGTCACCACATTGCCTTCGGCATCGTAGCGGATTTCCTGGCCCATCGCGATCGCGAAGGCTTCGGTGAGGCCGCCATGCACCTGGCCCTCGATGATCATCGGGTTGATGCGGGTGCCGCAATCGTCGAGCGCGTGGAAGCGCCTGACCTTGTAAACGCCGGTATCGACATCGATGTCCATCACGCAGATATAGGCGCCGAACGGATAGGTCATGTTGGGCGGATCGTAGTAGCTCACCGCCTCCAGTCCCGGCTCCATGCCCGGCGGCACCGAGTTATACGCCACCCAGCAAATATCCTTCATCGACATGAATTTTTCCGGCAGGCCTTTGACGCGGAAGCCGTCGATGTCGAACTCGAGATCGTCCTCGTGTACCTCGAGCTTGTAGGCCGCGATCATCTGCGCCTTGGCCTTGATCTTGCGCGCGGCCATCGCGATCGCCGCACCGGCGACGGGCGTCGAGCGCGAACCGTAAGTACCGAGCCCGTAGGGCGCCGTGTCGGTGTTGCCTTCCTCCACCATGATGTTGTCGGCGGGAATGCCGATCTCGGTGGCGATGATCTGCGCCCAGGTGGTCTCATGACCCTGACCCTGGCTCTTGGTGCCCATGCGCGCGATGCCCGCTCCTGTGGGGTGCATGCGAATTTCGCAGGAATCGAACATCGCAATGCCGAGGATGTCGCAGTTCTTCGACGGGCCGGCGCCGACAATCTCGGTGAAGAACGACACGCCGATGCCCATGATCTCGCGCGTTTCGCCGCGCTTGAACGCCGCGCGCTTGACCGCCTGCTCCTTACGCAACTCGGCGTATTTCGTGCTCTCCATCGCCTTCTTCATGGCGGTGGCGTAGTCGCCGGAATCGTATTCCCAGCCGAGCGCCGAGTGATATGGGAACTGCTCCGGCTTGATGAAATTCTTCAGCCGCAGCTCCGCCGGATCCATATCGAGTTTTTGCGCCAGGATATCCATCGCGCGCTCGATGCAATAGGCGGCCTCGGTGACGCGGAACGAGCAGCGATAGGCAACGCCACCGGGCGCCTTGTTGGTGTAGATGCCGTCCACCGAAAGGTGCGCGGTCGGGAAGTCGTACGAACCCGTGACGATGTTGAAGAATCCCGCCGGCCATTTCGACGGATCGGCGCAGGCGTCAAACGCACCGTGATCGGCCAGCACATGGACGCGCAGCCCTGTGACCTTGCCTTCCCTGGTCGCGGCAATCTCGGTCGTCATGTGATAGTCGCGCGCAAACGAGGTCGCGGTCAGGTTCTCGATGCGGTCCTCGACCCACTTCACTGGCTTGCCGGTGACGATGGAGGCAACCGCCGCGCAGATGTAGCCGGGATAGGCGCCGACCTTGTTGCCGAACCCGCCACCGATGTCTGGCGCGATCACATGGATCTTCTGCTCCGGCAATTTTGCGATCAGCGAAACGACCGTGCGGATCACATGCGGCGCCTGGAAGGTGCCGTAGATCGTCAGCTCGCCCTTGATCTTGTCAAAGGAGCAGACGCACTGGCAGGTTTCCAGCGGCGAGGGATGGGTGCGGTGATAGGAGATCATCTCCTTGATCGTCACCTCGGCCTTGTTGAAGGCCGCATCGGTCAGTTCCTTGTCACCGACGGTCCACTCAAAGATGTGGTTGTGATGCTTGCGCGGACCGTGCGCGCCTGACGTCTTGCCGGCGAGGTCCTCGCGCAGCACGGGCGCATCCGCATCCATCGCCTTGAACGGATCGATCAGCGGGGTGAGCTGCTCATATTCGACCACCACCTTGTTGATGCCGTCGTCGGCCGCGTAGCGGTCGGTCGCGACCACGAAGGCGACTTCCTGATTCTGGAACAGCACCTTGCCGTCGGCCAGCACCATCTGCACGTCGCCCGCGAGCGTCGGCATCCAGGCGAGGTTGACGGTTTTCAGCGTCTCGGCGGTGATCACCGCGAGCACGCCCGGCACCTTCAATGCTTCGGTGTCGTCGATCTTCTTGACCCGTGCATGCGCATGCGGCGAGCGCACGAAATCGCCATGCAGCATGCCCGGCAGCTTCACGTCATCGACATAGTTGCCCTTGCCTTGCGTGAAACGGATATCCTCGACCCGCTTGCGCTTGCAGCCCATGCCTTCGAGGGCGGCGCTGCGTTGTTCCCGCGTGGGAGTCATGTCGTTCATTCCGCGGCCTCCTGGAATTGCGTACCGTTGATTTTTGCGGCGGCGTACTGGATCGCTTTCACGATGTTCTGGTAGCCGGTGCAGCGGCAGATATTGCCCGAGATGCCCATGCGGATTTCGGCTTCCGTCGGCGACGGATTCTCCTTCAGCAGACGATGCGCGCGAAGGATCATGCCGGGGGTGCAGAAGCCGCATTGCAGGCCGTGCATCATGCGAAAACCTTCCTGCAACGCCGACAGCGAGCCGTCGGCATTGGCCATGCCTTCGATGGTGGTGACGTCGCTGCCTTCCGCCTGCACCGCGAACATCGTGCAGGACTTTATCGACATGCCGTCGATGTCGACCGTGCAGGCGCCGCAATGGGTGGTCTCGCAGCCGATATGGGTGCCGGTCATCTGCAGATTTTCGCGGATGAAATGCACCAGCAGCGTACGCGGCTCGACGAGGCCTTCGACCTCGGTGCCGTTCACCTTCATGGTGATGTGGGTTTTTGCCATTTGCTTCCTCTCCCTGGTACCGCTTGTCCGAAATTCGCAACGTTTCCCGAACCTCATCCTGAGGAGCATCGCGACGCGATGCGTCTCGAAGGATGGCCCCGGGTGATGACAGCGCCCTGCCGCCATCCTTCGAGACGCGCGCGCGAAGGGCGCACGCTCCTCAGGATGAGGTCAGTGATTGCTGCTGCCGACATTCAACTTCCCCTAGTTTCCGCGCGCGGCGCGCTGTAACGCCCGCATCACCATGATGCCGCCGACATGTTTTCGGTATTCGACCGGGCCGCGCGCATCCGCGGCCGGCGACATGATCGCCTGTGCCGCTGCCGCGGCCTTCTTCAACGAGGCTTCATCGAGGCTGGTGCCGATCACGGCGTTGGCCGCGTCGGTGGCGAGCAGCGGTGTCTCGGCGAGATTGGTAAGACCGATCGCGCAAGTCGCGACCTTGCCACCGGACATGGTCAGCACGACCGCGGCTGCGGCGGTCGCGTAATCGCCGACCTTGCGCTTGAGTTTTTCGTAGGCCGAGCCGTGGCCGGCCGGCGGCACGGGGATGGAGACCGCGGTGAGGAGCTCGCCGGGCTCGAGCGCGGTGAAATAGGCGCCCTGATAGAACTCGGCCGCCGCGACATCGCGCGCGCCGGACTTGCCTTCGAGGCGGTAGCTGGCGCCCAGCGTCATCATCAGCGCCGGCATGTCGTTGCCGGGATCGCCATTGGCGACATTGCCGCCGATGGTGCCGCGGTAGCGCACCTGGGGATCGGCGATCAGCAGCGCGGCCTCGTGCAGGATCGGCACGGATTTGGCGACCTCGTCGGAGGCCAAAAGTTCATGCTGGGTGGTCATCGCCCCGATCACCAGCCTGTTGCCGTCGCGGCGGATGCCTTTCAGCCCGGCAATGCCATGCAGATCGACGAGGTGCTCGGGCGTCGCCAGCCGGAGCTTCATCATGGGAACCAGGCTGTGGCCGCCGGCGAGCGGACGGGCCTCATCACCCAGCGTCGCGAGCAGATTTACGGCATCGGCCAGACTCGCCGGCCGATGGTAATTGAATGGGCCAGGGATCATCGCGCTTCCTCCATCTCGTCCTGTTCGGTCTTACGGACCACGGACGTTGGAGGCACGCTGGCTCCGAGAAAATTCGCCCGCAATAACAACGGCACGGGGTCGGGGATTTCGCACGAAATGCGGATTGCCGCGCACGAACTGCGTCAGCGCGCGCGACCTACCTAGGTGCGGACGGCGCATCGCCCCCTCTCCCCGCCCTTTCGCGGGGAGAGGGTCGGGGTGAGGGGCTGTCTCCGCGAGTCCAACTGCCAGCCGTCGCAGAGTCCCCCTCACCCGAAATCCGCGACGCGGATTTCGACCTCTCCCCGCATCCGCCTTCGAAGGCGGGCTTCGGCGGACAGGAGCGGGGCGAGGTGCAGATCGCTCGCGTGCCTTGACTAGACTAGGCGTGCCGCCGGTTGAGCCCCAGCCGCGCCTTCACCTCGGCGATCTTGGCGCGGCTAACCGGCACCCGGTGCGGCGACGGGCCGTCGAGTTCGATCACCGCGCCATCGCCCTCCTTGCGGACGAAGGAGACATGGGGGATCGCGACGATATGGCTGCGGTGCACCCGGACGAACAGGCTGGGGTCGAGCTGGGCCTCGGCCTCCGAGATCGACCACGGGCACATCCGCTCGCGCGTGCCGTCATGGACTTTTGTGTAGTGGGCATCGGCCCGGACCGAGCGGATATCGGCCGCATCGATGAAATGGGTGCCGTCGGCCCCCTCCACCGGCAGCCGCGGCGCGGGCACCGGACGCGGCTGGCCGACACCGCCGAGCGGCATCGCGCGCAGCCGGGGCGCGGGTATCGCTTCCGCCTTGGGGGCGACCTCCTCCGGCACCAGCGGCGCATCGGCGGCGGCCTTCTTCCGTCCATCCGGAACCAGCGACAGCAGGAAACCGGCGGCGATCACGAAGCAGAGTAGCGCCACTACCAGCGCGAGGATTTGCGGCGACGCGGCAAGCCCTTCGCCATGCCGGTGGCCTTCACCCGGCGCAACCAGATGCATGCCGGCCATCGCGGTGTAGTGCATGCCGGAGACCGCAATGCCGAACGCGATCGCGCTCAGCATCAACTGCACGCCACCCTGCCGCGCCAGGAACGCGCGCAAGCCGCCATAGGCCGCAGCGATCGCGATCAGCACAGACAGCGCGACAAACCCGGCGTCATGCCTCATCGCAAAAGGGCCGGCCAGGCCGTGCATGCCGACATAATGCATGCTGACGATGCCAACCCCGAGCAGCACCGCGGAAGACATCACGCGCAGCAGTGTCGGCTCGCCGGTGCTGACGAAGAACAGCGAGATGCCGACCACCAGCGCGCAGATCAGGAACGAGATGATCGTCGGCAGCACCAGATAGGTCGTCCCCGGCGGCAACGGCGCGGCCAGCATGCCGACGAAATGCATGGTCCAGATGCCGATCGCGAGGAAGAACGCCGCGCCCGCCAGCAGCACGCGATGGCTGGCGTCCGGCGTGCCGCGGATGCGCGCGGCGAGGCCGAAGCCGGTGTAACCTCCCAGGATCGCGATCACCACCGAGAGCGCGACGAGATAGGGATCGTGTCCTTCGAACATGATCGTCTCGGCCTCCCGTCTCCACGGGATGGCCTCCTCCCGCCGTCGAGTTTATCAACGCGGCGGCGGGAAAGACAATCAGCCGATTGCCGCCCCCGGCCTGGCAAGGCAGACCGGGATTTTTGTTTGACGCGTTTTCTTCACGCGAACCGGTACCCACTTCGCTTGAAAACGCTATGCCTTACACAATCCCCGCCGCGACCTGACCGCGCAGCCTTTCGAGACCATGCAGCGTCTCGGCGCAGGCTTCCGCGACTTCGACACCCTTGATCGCGAAATGTTTACGGAAGAATTCGTAATGCACTGCGCTCTCGTGGAATTGCTGCGGCGTCAGCACCGCCGAGAATACCGGCACCTCGGTGCGGAGCTGCACATCCATCAGCGCCTTGATCACGGTATCGGCGACGAACTCGTGCCGGTAAATCCCGCCGTCGACCACGAGGCCCGCCGCAACGATCGCGGTATAGCGCCGCGTCTTCGCAAGGATCTGCGCATGCAGCGGGATCTCGAACGAGCCCGGCACCTCGAACAGGTCGATGGCGGTGCGCGGAACGTGGCGCGCCTCCATCTCGTCGAGGAAGGCGATGCGCGCCTCCTGCACCACCTCGCGATGCCAGCACGCCTGCACGAAGGCGATGCGCTGCGGCTTGACGAAGCGCGGATGCGAAGGCGCTGGCGGCCGCTCGGGGATATCGGGCGTGCCTCCAGATTCGACTTGTTGGGTTTCGGATTGTTGGGGTTTGTCTTCAAGCAAGGTCTGATTCATGGCTTTCCTCTTTCTAAGGACCAGAATCAGGGCACACGGAATATCGGAGCCCACGCGAAAGCCGCGTGAAGCGCCGCTAGCCGTTCTCTTTCATCCGGACTGTGACCGTCGGCTTCGGAATTGCACCGAATCTGCTGACCCTTTTTCCCGCCTCGAGAAAAGGCTGCGGGAAGAAGGCGCTCGCGGGCTTGGATGTCGCCACCCTTACCGCCGGTGGGGACTTTCACCCCGCCCTGAGAACATCGGCCGTCCGGGATTGAACGGCCTGTCCGGAACTATAAGCCGCGCTTTCTGCCGGGCAAGGGCCCAAGAGAGGCCGTGGCACGCCGAAACCGCATGTCCCCATGCCCCAAAATCGAATCTCCCGGGGTGATTTGGGCCAAATCCCGCGCCGGCCAAAAGTTAACGAACCGCTAACGGGCCATTCCGATTCCGGTTTGTTCTAAAAGTTAACGTGGGTGACTCACATGACCTGTGGAATATCGAGTCCAACCCTGTGGACTGACTCCGCCCGCAGTTGCGCGGATTCCGCAAATCACATCACTTGATCCGCGCAGGCCCCAACGATGCCGCGAGCCGATCGGGGGATTGCAGTCGGCGGCGACGCGGGCGCGTCGTGCAAGCCGTCTCCACGTGCGTATCAACAGATCAAGAAAACGAAGGTCGAGACGGAAATGTCCCTCCTCGAAGGCATCATCGACTCCCGGAACAATCCGCTCGCGGTTGTCGAGGACATTGCGGCCGACAACAACTGGGCGTTCGAACGTTCGGGTGAAGACGAGGTGACGATCGTCTCCAAGGGCGACTGGACCGACTATCAGCTCTCCTTCACCTGGATGGGCGAGATCGAGGCGCTGCATCTGGCCTGCGCCTTCGACATGAAGATTCCGCCCGCGCGCCGGCCCGAAGTGCAGCGGCTGATCGCGGCCGTCAACGAGCAATTGTGGATCGGCCATTTCGATCTGTGGACCCACACCGGCATGATCATGTACCGCCAGGCATTGGTGCTGCCGAACGGGCTTTCCGCCACGACCGCGCAATGCGAGGCCATGCTGGTCGGCGCGGTTCACGCCTGCGAGCGCTATTTCCCCGCGTTCCAGTATGTCGTGTGGGCCGGCAAGTCGGCGCAGGAAGCGATGGACGCGTCGATGTTCGATACCGCGGGCGAGGCGTAGTTTCTTCTCGCGATCGCGCTGCGGCGCTCACTCACTCCCCGTCGTCCCTGCGAACGCAGGGACCCATACGCCGCGGCCGCAATTATGTTGCGGGCCGCTTGTTGCAACCACCTTCCTCCACTAGAACCGCCTGTGGTTATGGGTCCCTGCTTTCGCAGGGACGACACCGAATTTGTGGTGACAGCGTGGGCAACACAGACACATTGAAAAACATCACCGGCACCATCGCGCTTGCCGGCGCGGGCAAGATGGGCGGCGCGATGCTGACGGGCTGGCTGGCCGGCGGCCTCGACGCCACGCGCGTCGTCGTGATCGAGCCCTCTCCGTCCGACGAGATCAAGGCGCTCGCAGCCAAAGGCGTCAGGCTCAATCCGAAAGATACCACGGCCGCAGACACGCTGGTGGTCGCGGTCAAGCCGCAGACCTTTCGCGAGGCCGGGCCTGTGCTGCGATCCTTCCTCGCCCCTACCACCCTCGTCGTCTCGATCATGGCCGGCACCCCCATCGCGGCGCTGGAGGAAGTGTGCGGCGGCATGGTGGTGCGCGCGATGCCGAACACGCCGGCCGCGATCGGCCGCGGCATCACCGTTGCGGTGCCGGCGAAGAATGTCAGCGCGGCGCAACGCGCCACCGCCGATGCGCTGCTGCGCGCCACCGGCTCGGTCGAGTGGGTCGAGGACGAAAGCCTGATGGACGCGGTGACCGCCGTCTCCGGCTCGGGCCCGGCTTACGTGTTCCTGCTCGCCGAAGAACTGGCGCGCGCCGGCGTCGAGGCCGGACTGCCGGAGGCGCTTGCGACAAGGCTCGCACGCGAGACCGTCGCCGGCTCCGGCGAGTTGCTGCACCGCTCCGATCTGCCGTCCGCAACGCTACGCCAGAACGTCACCTCGCCGGGCGGCACCACGGCGGCGGCGCTGTCGGTGCTGATGGCTGGTGACGGCATGCAGCCGTTGATGATCAAGGCGATTGCTGCTGCGACGAAGCGGTCGAAGGAACTGGCGAAATAGCTTGCTCTGACCTCATCCTGAGGAGCCGCGCCTTGCGCGGCGTCTCGAAGGATGGACGAACCCCGTGGCCCATCCTTCGAGACGCACGCTGACGCGTGCTCCTCAGGATGAGGTCATGGGTGAAATCGCAGCAGCCGCATGGGTCTCGACTCAAAATGTCGAAAACAACCCCATGCACAGTAGGACCGGACCGAAATTTCGGTATCGAGCTACCGCGCCCCCAGCCGTTCCTCGAACTTCGCGACATTGATCAGCCCGCGCGCGTGGCGGCCCTCGCCGATCTTGCGCATCCCCTCGAACGCCTCGACCTCGAAGCGGATGACGCGCCGGCCGACCTCGATCACCCTTGCCGTGGTGCGCACGGTGGAGCCGACCAGCGCGGCCGCCAGATGCTTGATGTCGACCTCGGTGCCGACCGTGACCCAGCCCGGCTGCAAGTGGCCGCGGATCGCATCGCCCGAGGCCATCTCCATTTCCAGGATCATCATCGGCGTCGCATAGACCATCGGCATGCCCGGCACGAAATGCCCGACCGTGCGTTCCGGCGGCACCACAAGGGTGCGCTCGGCGCTCATGCCGATCTTGATGAAGTCGCGTGCGTCCATGAAATCACTTTCTTCCCCTCTCCCCTTGTGGGAGAGGGTGGCTTCGCGAAGCGAAGACGGGTGAGGGGTCTGTCTCCGCGGATGCAGACCCCTCATCCGTCGCGGACTTCGTCCGCGCCACCTTCTCCCACAAGGGGAGAAGGAAGAACCCCACTATTTCTTCGCCGCGGCTGCGCGCTCGACAAAAGTCTTGCCGCCCTTCATCTTGTGGCGGAGCGGCGCTTCGTTGATCTGGATCACGACCGCGTCGGCATCGACGCCGAGATTCTTCACCAGCGCCTGGGTGATGTCGCGCATCATGCCGGCCTTCTGTTCGTCGGTGCGGCCTTCCGCCATGCTCACGGTGATCTCGGGCATTTCTTATTTCCTCTCTTTGTTTTTCTACTCGTTACACACGAGCCTCGTACCGAGGCACCGCGCATCTTGCACCGCCGTCATCATCCGCGAAAGCGGATATCCAGTATTCCGCGCCGGTTGCGTTCATCACTGGCGTCACGGCGTACTGGATGCCCGCCTTCGCGGGCATGACGACGCTAATCCAACTATCCCCACCTCACGTCATGACGCGCCAGCACTTCGCGCACCTTGGCGACGATCTCGCTCTCGGGACATGAAAACTGTGCCGGCCGCGTCTCGCGCCATTCCTGGTTGGAGGCGATCGCAGCCGCCGCCTTGGCGCCCTCGATCAGATCCTTGATCTGCACCTCGCCGCGCGCCTTTTCATCGCTGCCCTGAATGATGACGCAAGGCGAGTTGCGGCGGTCGGCATATTTGAGCTGGTTGCCCATGTTCTTGGGGTTGCCGAGATAGAGCTCGGCACGGATGTTCGCGCTGCGCAACTGTGCGACCATCTTCTGGTAATCCGCGACGCGGTCGCGATCGAACACGGTGACGACAACAGGCCCGAACTCTCTTCCCGTGTCGAGCTTGCCGAGCATGGTGAGCGCGGCCTGTAGCCGTGACACGCCGATGGAAAATCCCGTCGCCGGCACCGGCTCACCGCGAAAGCGCGAGACGAGGCCGTCGTAGCGGCCGCCGCCGCCGACCGAGCCGAAGCGCACCGGGCGGCCTTTTTCGTCCTTGGTCTCCAGCAGCAATTCGGTCTCGTAGACGGGGCCGGTGTAGTATTCGAGGCCGCGCACGACGGAAGGATCGACGATCACTTGATTGTCGTAGCCTGCGGCATCGACGAGCCGCGCGATCTCGACCAGTTCGTCCAGACCTTCGAGCGCAATTTTGGAATCGCTGAATGTTGCGCGCAGCGTGTCCGAAATCCGGCGCGCGACGTCGTATTCGTTTTCCTTGCGGTCGGGATCGCCGGCGAGCCGCTTTGCAATGTCAGGATCGCCTGCATAGGCGAGCAACGGCGGCTGCACGGCGGTGCGCGCATTGACGAAAGTTTCGAGCTTGGCGATCTGCCCCTGCTCCAGTCCCGCGCCCTTGGTGAAGTCGCCGCTTTCATCCTTGCGGCCAGGCCCGAGCAATTCGCGCACGCCCTGCTCGCCCAAACGGTCGAGCTTGTCGATCGCGCGGAGCACGGTGAGGCGCTTGCCCGCGTTCTCATCGCCGCCGATGCCGATCGACTCCATCACGCCATCGAGCACCTTGCGGTTATTCACCTTCACTACATAGGAGCCGCGCGGAATGCCCAGCGCTTCCATCGTATCCGCCGCCATCATGCACATCTCGGCGTCCGCGGCCGGAGAGCCGGAGCCGACCGTATCGGCATCGAACTGCATGAACTGACGGAAGCGGCCGGGGCCCGGCTTCTCGTTGCGGAACACATAGCCAAACCGATAGGAGCGATACGGCTTTGGCAGCGTATCGAAATTTTCCGCGACATAGCGCGCCAGCGGCGCGGTCAGATCGTAGCGCAGCGAAATCCACTGCTCGTCGTCGTCCTGGAACGAGAACACGCCCTCGTTGGGCCGGTCCTGGTCCGGCAAAAATTTTCCGAGCGCGTCGGTGTATTCGAAGGCCGGCGTCTCGACCGGCTCGAAGCCGTAGCGCTCAAAGACCTCGCGGATCTTCTCGACCATCGCCCGCGTGGCCGCGATCGCGGCAGGGCCACGGTCTTCCAGTCCGCGCGGCAGGCGCGCCTTCAATTTCTGCGGTTTCTTGGGTTTTTCGGCCATTTTGGTTCGCAACGCTGTGGGCGGCGTTGGTACCAGCCGAGGCGCACGGCGGCAACCTCGCCAAGAGCGGCATATGTAAAGTTACACTTTACATATGTAAAGCCATGCTTTACAGTCCTGAAATGGTGACCACAAAGCCATGATCGAGAGTTTCAGGCACAAGGGACTGCGGCAGCTCTTCGAGGACGACAACGCCAGGGGCGTCAATGCTGAGCACGTTCGCAAACTGAAGCAGATTCTGGCGGCGCTGCAGGCCGCAGAAGCGATTGAAGCGATGCGGCTTCCGACGTTTGGCCTGCATCCGCTCAAAGGCGATCTGAAAGGTTTCTGGGCGGTCACAGTTCGCGCGAACTGGCGAGTCATCTTCCGGTTCGACGACGGCAAGGCCTCCGACGTAGACCTTGTGGACTATCATTGAGGAAGAACGCATGGAGATGAAGAACCCGCCGCATCCGGGCGAACTGATCGGCGATACGCTCAATGAGCTGAAGGTTTCGGTTTCCGAGGCGGCGCGCGCACTCGGGATCACACGGCAACAGCTTCATAACGTGATTGCCGGCCGCAGCGGCATAACGCCGGAGATGGCCGTGAAGCTCGAGAAGGCGATCGGCAGCACCGCCGACACGTGGCTCAGGATGCAAATGAATTACGACCTGGCGAAAGTCCGCAAGCGCCCGATCAACGTCAAACGTCTCGCGCCGGCCTGAGACGCCCGCGCCGGGAACGTGGCGGCAATTATTTTTACGGCGTTTCCAGCCGCGCTCGCAGCGCCTCGGCTTCGGCCTTCGGCATGCGCCTCAGCATCGGCCTGATGGTTTCGCCGCCGACGATCTTGCCGTTCCGCAGGTACATCCAGTCCGAGATTGCGGCTTCCCTGAATTCGACGAGGTCGCCGGCCCGCCTGCCGGGCAGATCGCGCGGCTGGTTGGCGAAGCGGCCGGAATAGCGGCCGCCGGGAAGCTTCTTCACCTCCGCCATCCAGATGTGCTCGCCGTTGGTACCGTGGGTCGGAAAGCGCACCTTCAGGGAATGACCATCCTCGTTGGATTTGGGCGCCTCCCAGGACGCCCAGAAAGCCGGCAGCGTGGCGCGCGCCTTTGCGATGGCGGCGGCCATCTCGGGATCGCCGGTGGCAACGTCGACGATGGTCGAACGCTGCTCCGCTGCGGCATCCATGAAAAGAATGGCCGAGCCGAGCGCGGCAACGAAGGCCGCGAGCGCAATCATCTTGAGACGTGCTGAGAGAACCGACATCGTTGTCACCTGCCCGCTAAAAGGATTCAGCGATTTTGTCGTCTCGACGCGGCGACGCGTTCACCTCGCCCCGCTTGCGGCAGGGCTATCGCATATGAGCGAGGACTCGATGAGGCGACTTCGTTGTGGCCATCCTTCGAGACGCCCGCCTTTGGCGGGCTCCTCAGGATGAGGTCTTGTTTCGTGGCAAAATCCTAGAACCCTCATGGTGAGGAGCGCCGCCTGCGGCGCGTCTCGAACCATGAAGGCCGGGCTCGCTCACACGCTCAATGGGCCATATGCGATAGCCCTGCCGCTTGCGGGAGAGGTCGGAATTCGGGCAAGGCCCGAATTCCGGGTGAGGGGGACTCTCCGCGAGTCCCGATGCCGAAGCAGCCCCTCACCCCACCCTCTCCCCGCGAAGAGCGGGGCGAGGGAGTGAGAGAGCGTGCTCGCCTTACGCTGCCCAGCCCCTCAGAAAACCTTCACGATCCAGTTGTGCGGATCCGCCGCGCGGCCGTACTGGATGTCGACCAGTTGCTTGCGCAGGCCCATGGCGACCGGGCCGGCGGCGCCGCCGTTGATGAGGAAATCGCCGCTGGTCGAGCGCACCTTGCCGATCGGCGAGATGACGGCGGCGGTGCCGCAGGCAAAGGCTTCCTTCAGCCTGCCGCTGGCCGCATCGGCGCGCCACTGGTCGATCGTGTAGGGCTCCTCGCGCACGCGCGTGCCGGCGTCCCTGGCGAGCGCGATGATGGAGTCGCGGGTGATGCCGGGCAAAATGGTGCCGAGCGGCGGCGTCAGCAACGAGCCGTCGTCGAACGCGAAGAACACGTTCATGCCGCCGAGTTCCTCGATATAGCGGCGCTCGACCGCATCGAGGAACACGACCTGGTCGCAGCCGTGCTCGATCGCCTCGGCCTGCGCGCGCAGGCTGGCGGCGTAGTTGCCGCCGCATTTGACCGCACCGGTGCCGCCGATCGCGGCGCGCGTGTAATTCTCCGACACCCAGATCGAGACCGGCGCCGGTCCGCCCTTGAAATAGGAGCCGACCGACGAGGCGATCACCGCGAAGATGTATTCCGAAGAAGGCTTGACGCCGAGAAACACCTCGCTCGCGATCATGAAGGGCCGCAGATAGAGACTGCCCTCGCCGCCCGGAATCCAGGCGCGATCGATGCGCACGACCTGCTCGACCGCATCGATGAACACGGACTCCGGCAACTGCGCCATCGCCATGCGGTCGGCCGATTGCCGGAAGCGTCTTGCGTTGGCGTCAGGACGAAACAGGTTCACGCCGCCGTCGTCGCGCCTGTAGGCCTTGAGGCCTTCAAAAATCTCCTGCGCGTAGTGCAGCACGGCCATCGCCGGATCGAGCGGAAAGTTGGCGCGCGATTCGACGCGCGCGTCGTGCCAGCCCTTGCCCTGGGTGTAGCGGACGATCGCCATGTGGTCGGTGAAGACCCGGCCAAAACCGGGATCCACCAGCCTGGCGGCGCGATCCTTCTCGGACACCGGATTGGCTGTGGGGCGGATATCGAATTTCAGGCTCGCTGCCGGAGCCGGCGCGGCTTCCGCGCCCGTGCTGGCCCGGTTCAGGGCGGATGTAGAAACTGCCATGGCTCTCTCCCGGATCGGCGCGAAAAACGCGCCCGCGCCGCGGCGCTTGTTGGTTGGCCTGGGGCCTCGCCCCGCCCGTCTTGCGGCGGGTTACCACAGTGGCAAGTCACGAGGACATGCTTTTGCGGGATGGCGAAGTCCAGTATGTTTGCCGAAATGCCGCTCGACAATCTCACGGTAGACCATTGGCGGCCCTTATCGCCATCGCTGGCTGTCTCAGGCCGTTTCATGCTTTGCCGCAGGCAAAACGATCTAATGTTTCGCCGTGGCTGGCAGTTTTGTAACATTGAACCCAAGATATGTCAATATGGCTGACATAAATTTCTCAAGGCCTTCAGCAGAAGGTGATTCGAGGGCAACCGAGGCTGCGCCCGCGACGCCGCGCGGCGGCGATTTGCGCTGGGACATCATCGAGCTGCTGTTCTTTGCCTACCGGGACTTTGTCGGCGATGCCGATCATGAGCTGGAGGCCTTCGGGTTCGGCCGCGCGCATCACCGGGTGCTGCATTTCGTCCACCGCTATCCCGGCCTGAAGGTCGCGGATTTGCTCGACGTCCTGCGCATCACCAAGCAGTCGCTCGGGCGCGTGCTCAAGCAATTGCTCGACGAAGGCTACATCGTGCAGAAGACCGGCAACAACGACCGGCGGCAGCGCCTGCTTTATGCCACGCCCAAGGGTGAGGCGCTGGTGGCAAAACTCGCCGGGCTCCAGACCGACCGCATCAATCGCGCCATCGCCGATATCGGCCCGGCCGGCACCGAAACCGTGCGCCAGTTCCTGCGCGCGATGATCGACCGCGACGATCCCGACAAGGTGCTGGAGACGATCTTTGCGGCCGGCACGGGCGCACGGGCGGGATGACTTTCTTCGAATCGTCATCCCGCTCTATCGTTTTGTTTGAGCATGATCTTTTCGGAAAACCGGGACCCACTTTTCCGGATCATGCTCCAGGAAGGGACGAACGAGTGACCCAAGGAACTCCTGGCGCAGCAACCAGCGCGGCCACGATCTCCCGCGCGCCGGCGCAGCCGGCCGACGACGCACCGCATATCCTTTTGGTCGACGACGACCGCCGCATCCGCGATCTTCTCCAGCGCTTCCTGACCGGGGAAGGCTATCGCGTCACCACTGCGATGAGCGCCAGCGATGCACGCGCCAAACTGCTGGGACTGCATTTCGATCTGCTGATCCTCGACGTCATGATGCCCGGCGAGACCGGCTTCGACCTCGCGCGCTTCATCCGCAAATCCTCCAATGTGCCGATCATCATGCTGACGGCGCGCCATGAGGCGGAGGCCCGCATCGAGGGCCTCCAGATCGGCGCCGACGACTACGTCGCAAAACCGTTCGAGCCGCGCGAGCTCGTGCTGCGCATCGGCAACATTCTCAAGCGCACCGCGCCGCCGCCGGTGGAGGTGATGGAGCAGATCGCGTTCGGGCCTTACATCTTCCACATCGAGCGCGGCGAATTGCGCGAGGGCGAGGAGATCATCCATCTCACCGACCGCGAGCGCGAGATGCTGCGCATTCTGGCTGCAAGTCCCGGCGAGACCGTGCCGCGCGGCGCGCTGACCGGCGGCGGCACCGTCAACGAGCGCGCCGTCGACGTGCAGATCAACCGCCTGCGGCGCAAGATCGAAAAGGATCCCGCCAATCCGCTGTTCCTCCAGGCGGTGCGCGGCATCGGCTACCGCCTGGTCGCAGCTCCCTAAGGCCGGCTTTTCATGAGCACGCTCGACACCGGCCTCACGCTGATCCGCAACGCCTCGCAGCGCGTCTCGCGAGTCAACGGCCGGATGAACAACACGTTCAAGAGCTGGATGCCGACCGGCCTCTATGCCCGCGCGCTGCTGATCATGATCGTGCCGATGGTGATCCTCCAGTCGGTGGTGGCGTTCGTGTTCATGGAGCGGCACTGGAACACGGTGACGCGGCGCCTCTCCACCGCCGTGGTGCGCGACATCGCCGGCCTGATCGACGTCTACAAGGGCTATCCGCAGGACAAGGACCGCGCCTTGCTCCGCCGCATCGCGCAGCAGCGGCTTGGCCTCGTGGTGGATTTCCTGCCGCCCGGCGACATGCCGCAGCCGGGCCCAAAGCCGTTCTTCTCGCTGCTCGACCAGACGCTGTCGGTGCAGCTCGGCCGGCAGATCGCGCGTCCCTTCTGGATCGACACGGTCGGCCGCTCCAACCTCGTCGAAATCCGCATCCAGCTCGATGACGCCGTGATGCGTGTGTTCGCGGAGCGCAGTTCGGCCTACGCCTCCAACTCGGAAATCTTTCTGTTCTGGATGCTCGGCACGTCGTCGATCCTGCTGATCGTCGCGGTGCTGTTTTTGCGCAACCAGATCCGGCCGATCCTGCGGCTGGCGGATGCCGCAGAAAGCTTTGGCAAGGGCCGCGAGGTGCCGAACTTCCGGCCGCGCGGCGCGCGCGAGGTCCGCCGCGCCGCGCATGCGTTCCTCGAGATGAAAGCGCGTATCGAGCGTTCGATCGAGCAGCGCACTGCGATGCTGGCCGGCGTCTCGCACGATCTGCGCACCATCCTCACCCGCTTCAAGCTCGAGCTCGCGCTGATCGGCGACAGCCCGGAAGTCGACGCCATGCGCAAGGACGTCGACGAGATGTCGGCGATGCTGGAGGCTTATCTGGCTTTTGCGCGCGGCGATTCCGGCGAGAACGCGCAGCCCACCGACATGTCGGCGGCGCTGGAGGAATTGCGTGGCGATGCCGAACGTCACGGCCACAAGGCAACCGTCGCTTTCCACGGACTGCCCGTGGTCACGGTAAAGCCGGCCTCGTTCAAGCGCTGCCTTGCCAACCTCGTCTCCAATGCCGCGCGGCACGCCAACGCAATTGCCATCACGGGCCATCGCGACCACCGCTACCTCACCGTGACGGTCGACGACGACGGCCCCGGCATTCCGCCCGGGATGCGCGAAGAAGTGTTCAAGCCGTTCCTGCGACTTGATGACGCCCGCAACCAGGACGAAGGCGGCACCGGCCTCGGCCTTGCCATCGCCCGCGACATCGCCCGCTCCCACGGCGGCGACATCACGCTCAGCGACAGCCCGATGGGGGGATTGCGGGCGAGTGTAAGGGTGCCGGTGTAGAGCATCCAACGGCACTGCGACTGAGTATGTGGCCCATCCTTCGAGACGCACGCTTGCGCGTGCTCCTCAGGATGAGGTCTGGAGGTTGTGGCGATGCTCGTCCCAAGCCGTCATTGCGAGGAGCAAAGCGACGAAGCAATCCAGCTTGCTGCGGCAAAGGAAGCTGGATTGCTTCGCTTCGCTCGCAATGACGAGGTCTCTCATGGTGAGGAGCGCGGCAATGCCACGGATCTCGAACCACGAGGCCCAGAATGCAACCTCAAAAAACGAGCGCTACTTCGCCGGCGGCTTCGGCAGCATGGACTTCATCTTTTCGAGGTCCAGGATGTTCATCTTCATGCCGCCGGGCATCACGATGTCGCCGGGCTTCTGGTCGGCCTTGCAGGCGCCCAGCCATTTCGCCTCGATCGTGGTGGCGGCATCGCGCGGCGCGCCGCTTGGGCCGCGTTCGCTGTGCGAGGTCGATTTCACGGTGTAGGCGGAATTGAAATCGCCGGTGATCTCGGCGTGCGAGGTGATGGTCATGCCGGCAACCCCGCAAACGGAATCGGTGACATAGCCGGTCGCGGTTTTCTGCACGTCCTGCTTCGAGCAGATGTCCTTCGACGGCGACAGCGAAGTGCTCATCTGCCGATCGGTGGTGGCGTCGGTGCATTGCTGCATCGTCATCTCCGGCCCGGACGAGCCGGCGCGCTGCACCTTCATTTCCCACAGGCCGGCTTTGCGGATCGGCAATTCCACCGCGGCGGCCGCCACGACGGGCCACAGCGCGAAAAGACAGACCAGAGACCGAATGCAACCAAGCTGCCGCGTCATGCTGCGCTCCAGTCTGGACATCAGATGAGGAGAAACCGCGGCCTAGTAGCGAACGGACAGCGGCCGCTCTGCGGCGCCATAAGGCACCCAGCGGCAGGCAAAGGAAATGTAGCCGCCCGGCTGCGCATCGACGCCGAGGAATTTCACCACCTTGCCGTAGCGGGCGCAGTGGTCGACCGCGAGCTGGCGGGCGTCGGCCTGCTGCGCCAGGCTGAAGGCAATGATGCCGCCGGTATCATTGCCCTTGAACGGCGGCACCCAATCGAAGAAGGCCTGCGCCGGCATTGCCGCCAGCATTCCGCCCATCAAGAGGCTCGCCGCCAAAATTTTCCGCATCGCCGACTCCATTTCACGCTCCCGCACCTTAGAGGGCATCGCCGGAAGTGAAAAGCGCGCGCGGGCCCTAAGCCGCTGAATTCTCGGCAAGTGTTGCCGCGCTGCACTTGACCTTGTCAGCCCTTCGCGGCACCGTTCCACACTCTGAATGATGCGGCGGATTCCCATGCGCGACCTGTTCAAGAACGTCAGAAAAGCCGGCCTCGGCGCGGCGCTGGGCCTCGTTTTTGTGCTGTCTGCATCCGGCGGGGCGCAGGCTGCCAATCCGCTGGAGCTGAATTTCTGGCTGTCCGGCCCGCGTTATGACGGCGCGGTTGCCGAATGCGAGCGCGCGCTGCCGACCATCGCCTCGCAGTTCCAGGAAAAGGAAAGCAAATTCTGGAATTCGCCGCTGGTGATCACCGGCTATGGCCGGATTCATGAAACGGCCTTCCGGCCGTGGCAGTCGGACAACATCCCGCGCCGCTTCTGCTCGGGCGACGTGATGCTGAGCGACGGCAAGATGCGCCAGGTGCACTACTCGATCATCGAGGATGGCGGCTTTGCCGGCTTCGGCCAGGGCGTCGAATGGTGCGTCACCGGCCTGGACCGCAACTGGGCCTACAATCCCAACTGCAAAGCCGCCCGGCCCTGATCTGCCGTGCCCTAGGGGCGGCTGACAGCTCCCGCCATTTTGTTCTTGAAATGTTCCTTTTCCCTGCTAGGCTCCCGGCCGTCTGGTGAGAGGGGCGGCGTCATGTTTCATTCCCTGTCGGTGCTGATTTCGCGGGTCCTGGTTTCGCTGGCGGTGCTGCTCGGCCTGCTTGGCACGGCCGGGGCACAGGACCGGCGGCAAAACGCGCCCGGCGAGTTCGACTTCTACGTGCTGGCGCTGTCCTGGTCGCCGTCCTTCTGTGCCGCCGCTGAGGAGCGCGGCAACGCCCATCGCTCGCAGGCCCAATGCAGCGAGCGGCCGTTCTCCTTCGTGGTGCACGGCCTGTGGCCGCAATACGATCGCGGCTTTCCCGAATATTGCAGGCGGCCCTCGCCGCGGCTGGAGCGCGGCATCATGATCTCGATGCTCGACCTGATGCCGGCGCCGGGGCTGATCTACAACGAGTGGGACAAGCACGGGACCTGCTCGGGGCTCGGCACCCGCGCCTATTTCGAAATGATCCGCAAGGCGCGCGCGGCGGTCAAAATTCCCGACGAATTTCTCGAACTGTCGAAGCCGAAGCTGATCGCGCCGGAAGAGCTGGAGGCCGCCTTCATCAAGGTCAATCCGGGCCTGAGCGCCTCCGCCATCTCCACTACCTGCGACAGCAAGCGCCTCAGCGAAGTGCGCATCTGCATGAACAAGGACCTGCAATTCCGTGCCTGCGAGGAAATCGACCGCCGCACCTGTCGCCGCGACCAGGTGCTGATGCCGCCGGTGCGCGGCGGGTAAGAACTGCTCTTTCCGCCGTCATTGCGAGGAGCGAAGCGACGAAGCAATCCATACCGCCGTTTTGACACTCAATGGATTGCTTCGCTACGCTCGCAATGACGTGGTAACCCCTCTCCCATGAACTACCGTCACGCCTTCCACGCCGGCGGCTTTGCCGACGTCATCAAGCACATCGTGCTGGTGCGCATCCTCACGCATCTACAGGAAAAGCCGGCCGCCTTCCGCGTCATCGACACCCATGCCGGCGCCGGAATCTATGATCTCTCCGGCGAGGAGGCGCGCCGCAGCGGCGAGTGGCTGACCGGCATCGCACGGCTGATGCAGACGCGCTTTTCGGAAAGCGCCCAGCCGCTGGTCGGGCCTTACCTGGATATCGTCAGGGCCTTCAATCAGAAAGCCGAGCTTGCCGCCTATCCGGGCTCGCCGCTGATCGCGCGTGCGATGCTGCGGCCGCAGGACCGCCTGACGGCCTGCGAGATCGAGCCCGGCGCGCGCAAACGCCTGATCGACGCACTGCGCCGCGATGCCCAGGCCCGCGTCGTCGATCTCGACGGCTGGACCGCGCTGCCGGCTTTCGTGCCGCCGAACGAACGGCGCGGCCTTGTGCTGATCGATCCGCCGTTCGAGGCAAAGGACGAGTTCGAGCGGATGGCCGACGGTTTTGCGGCGGCCTTCGCCAAATGGCCCACCGGCGGCTATTTGCTCTGGTATCCCGTGAAGAGTCGGCGCGCCAGCGACACCCTCGCCCGCTATGTCGCCGAGGTCGCGGAAAGGGCAAAACCCGCCGGAAAATGCCTGCGCCTCGAATTTTCCGTCGCCCCGCAAGAGGCCGGCGGCCCCCTGGTCTCGACCGGATTGCTGATGGTCAACCCGCCCTGGAAGCTGGCTGCGGAGTTGAGGACAATTCTACCTGAATTAGAAAAGCCGCTCGGCCAGGGCGGCGCCGGCCGCTTCCGGCTCGAAACGCCCAAACCCTGAGCGGGACGGCGCGTACGCCGAAAATCCGTTTTCTGCCATGGTCAATTCGCCGGGAACCGTATTATGCTCAGGGCGGACTGGCTTTACGTTCCGCTTCCGCGAATGGTTGCGGCGGAGTGACAAGGCCTAACAAGGAACCAGGCGCGCCGCAAATTGCGGGCGGCCCGCCAAGGTGGCCATGCTTTCCGGCAGTGAATGTCCGGTCGGGTCGAACGCGCGATTTGCGCGTCACGGCGAAGCAGTACGGGGGAGGATTTCCCGATGGCCATGACAGGGACAGTCAAGTTTTTCAACGGTGAGCGCGGCTATGGCTTCATCAAGCCGGATGATGGCGGCCGCGACGTGTTCGTTCACATCACGGCGGTGGAGCGCGCGGGATTGAAGGATCTCATCGAGGGACAGCGCATCACCTTCGAGGTCGAACCGGACAAGAAGGGCAAGGGGCCCAAGGCGGTGAACCTCGTGGTTGGCTCGTAGCAACGCCCGCTCACCGGCAAGCACAAAAAAATCCCGGCCGCACGCGGCGGCCGGGAGTGAAGACGTCCAAGTGTTCTTGTTGGCGTGTTTCCTGTCGTCAGAAGCGGTAGTTCACGCCGGCGCGGAACGTGCCGAAGCTGTATCCGTTCGACATGCCGGTGATGGCAAAGTTGCTATTGGCCAGATCGACATAGAGATATTCGACCTTGGCGCTCCAGTTGCGGGTCAAGCCGACCTCGGCGCCCAGACCCGCGGTCCAGCCGACATTGGTGTGGGATTCCGTCAGGCCAAAGGTGTTGGCGCGCAGTTCGCCGAAGGCGAGACCAAAGGTGCCGTAGACCAGGATGTTGTTGAAGGAATAACCGCCGCGGCCGCGCACCGTGCCGAACCAGGGATTGGAAAATTTCCAGGGCGCAAAGGTGTCGTCGGCGCCGGTGGCCTGGATGTCGCCTTCGAGACCGAACACCCACGGCCCCTGCTGGAAATTGTAGCCAAGCTGCGCGCCGCCGGCGACGCCGCTCGGCTTGGTCCAGTTGTTGTCGACCGAGCCCCAGGCGTAGCCGACGTTGATGCCGAGATACGGGCCCATCCAGCTATAGGTGAGCGGCTGATTGACGGCGGTATAGCCCCCGCGCTGACCGTAATTGAAATCCGCCGCCGCGGCCTCCATCGTCCACCCCGCCGACAGCAGCGCGACTGCCGCGCCGACACATCTGGCCCCGAACCTGGTCATCGGTACTCTCCACTCACGCAACTGCCGTGCCCGCCGGTTCGGAAGCCCCGGCATGGTTACGGAATTCCATTTTTTTCGCGTAGGATTTATCGAGAGTTTTAAGTTAAAGGCTTGTTAAGCCCGGTTTACCGTCCGCTCATCATTCTTAAGGATGTGTTACCGGCGGGGGTGTGCACGACCGTCCCTCGCGCTGGCGAGGCAAGCTTCGAAATCTTAAATTGCCGCCATGACTGACGATTCCACCGAACATCCGAAGCCGGCAGGCGCGCGGAAGCCGCGCCGCGGTTCCGGGCCCGATCTGCCGCCGGAACTTGCCGCTCCCGATGTCGATCCCGCAACGACCGCCGCCGAGGAGGACGACGAGGCCCGCCTGCCCGAGTTGCAGGAGGAACCCACCGAGGCCGTCGCCGAAGGCCCGCTGGCGGTCGGCCATGCCGCGATCGAGAACGCGGTGCGGCTCGCTCCCCAATCCCCCGGCGTCTATCGCATGCTCAACGCGGCGAACGACGTGCTTTATGTAGGCAAGGCCAAGAACGTCAAAAAGCGGCTGACCTCCTACGCGCGCGCCAACGCGCCGCAGCCGGCGCGCATCCTGCGCATGATCGCCGCCACCGTGAATGTCGAGATCGTCTCGACCAGGACGGAGACCGAGGCGCTGCTGCTGGAAGCGAACCTCATCAAGCAGCTCCGGCCGCGCTTCAACGTGCAGCTCCGCGACGACAAGTCGTTCCCCTATATCCTGATCACGGGCGATCACTGGGCGCCGCAGATCCTGAAACACCGGGGCGCGCAGACGCGGCCCGGCCGCTATTTCGGACCGTTCGCTTCCGCCGGCGCCGTCAACCGCACCATCACGGCGCTGCAGCGCGCGTTCCTGATCCGCTCCTGCACCGACTCGTTCTTCGAGAGCCGCACACGTCCCTGCCTGCTCTACCAGATCCGGCGCTGCTCGGGTCCGTGCACGCGTGAGATCGATTTTCCCGGCTATACCGAACTGGTGCGCGAGGCGACCGACTTCCTGTCCGGCCGCAGCCATGCGGTGAAGCAGGAGCTTGCCGCCGAGATGGAAAAGGCATCCGGCGAACTCGAATTCGAGACCGCGGCGCTGTATCGCGACCGCCTCGCCGCCTTGTCGGCGATCCAGTCGCAGCAGGGCATCAATCCGCGCACCGTGGAGGAAGCGGATGTTTTCGCGATCCATCAGGAGGGCGGCTATTCCTGCGTCGAGGTGTTCTTCTTCCGCACCGGACAGAACTGGGGCAACCGCGCCTACTTCCCGCGAGCGGAAAAGTCGTTCACGCCGGAAGAGGTGCTGGGCGCCTTCCTCACGCAGTTCTACGACGACAAGCCGCCGCCAAAGCTCGTGCTGCTCTCGCATGAGGTCGAGGAGACCGCCCTGCTCACTGAGGCGCTGTCGGTCAAGGCCGGATACAAGGTCGAAGTCTCCGTGCCCAAACGCGGCGAGAAAAAGGAATTGGTCGCGCATGCGCTGACCAATGCGCGCGAGGCATTAGGCCGCAGGCTCGCCGACACCGCGACCCAAAGCCGCCTGCTGGAAGGCATGGCCACCACACTCGCTCTGCCGCACGCGCCGAAGCGGATCGAGGTCTACGACAACAGCCACATCCAGGGCACCAACGCGGTCGGCGCCATGATCGTCGCGGGGCCGGATGGCTTCATCAAGAACCAGTATCGCAAGTTCAACATCAAGTCCGAGAACCTCACGCCCGGCGACGACTATGCGATGATGCGCGAGGTGCTGGAACGGCGCTTCAAGCGCCTGCTCAAGCCGGCCGACGATGATGCGGCGAAGGCCAAAGGAAATGTAAAGGCGGACGACGATTCATTTCCGCAATGGCCCGACCTCGTCATCATCGATGGCGGACGCGGCCAGCTCAATGCGGTCAGAGAGATCTTCAACACGCTCGGCCTGACGCAGGTCTCGCTGCTTGCGGTCGCCAAGGGCCCGGACCGCGACGCCGGCCGCGAGACGCTGTTCATGCCGGACCGCGAGGCCATCAAACTCGAACCGCGCGACCCCGTGCTGTATTTCATCCAGCGGCTGCGCGACGAGGCGCATCGATTCGTGATCGGCTCGCACAGAAAACTGCGCAAGAAGGACATCCGCGAGGCCGGGCTACAGGAAATTCCCGGCATCGGTCCGTCGCGCAAACGCGCCCTGCTGCACCACTTCGGCACGCTGAAGGAGATCGAACGGGCCTCGATTGCCGACCTCGGCAAGGTTCCTGGGGTCAGCGCCGAAAGCGCGCGCAAGATCTTCGAATTTTTCCACGCCCAGCCCGGTTAAATCCGGCACAGGACGTTATATTTACGTCATGTCCCCCCGATCATGTACGCTCCGGTGTTGACCTAGCTGCCCCGCCGGTATTGGTAAGACGGATGAACATCGCGACCACCAGGCCTCAGTCCAAGAGCTTTTCGATTCCGAACATCCTGACCGTGGGGCGCATCGCCGCCATCCCGGTCGTGGTCGGCTGCGTCTATGTGCAGTCCATCCTGGACGGGCCGCTCTGGCTGCGCTGGGTGGCGTTGGCCGTGTTCATTGCCGCCGGAGTCACCGATTATCTGGATGGCTACTATGCGCGAATCTGGGATCAGCAATCCGCCTTCGGCCGCATGCTGGATCCGATTGCGGACAAGCTCTTGGTCGCCTCGTGCCTGCTGATGCTGGCGGCCGACAACAGCATTCATGGCTGGACGCTGTGGGCGGCCATCGTGATCCTGTGCCGCGAGATTCTGGTCTCTGGCCTGCGCGAATATCTCGCCGCACTCCGCGTCAGCGTGCCCGTGACAAAACTGGCGAAATGGAAGACCACCATCCAGCTCGTCGCGATCGGCTTCCTGATCGCGGGCGAAGCCGGCGAGCAGGTCTTTCCGGCGATCACGCTGATCGGCATCATCCTGCTGTGGCTGTCCGCGATCTTCACCATCTACACCGGCTGGGATTATTTCCGCGCCGGCATCCATCACCTCATCAAGGAGGATGAGGGATGAAGGTCAAATATTTCGCCTGGGTGCGCGAACGCGTCGGCAAGGCGGAAGAGACCGTCGAGCCGCCGGCGGATGTGCGCACGATTGACGATCTCATCGCCTGGCTTTCCCGACGCGGCGAGGATTATGCCTATGCCTTCGAGAAGCCGAAGGTGATCCGCGCCGCGATCGATCAGGCCCATGTCAAATCCGATGCAGTGATCGCCGGCGCCCGTGAGATCGCGTTCTTTCCGCCGATGACCGGCGGCTGAAGACAAAGCTTTCCGATGACGATCGCCGCGACCATCCGAATCCAGCAAGGCGATTTCGACGTCGCGCAGGAGATCGCACGCTTAAGCAAGGGCCGCACCGATATCGGCGCCGTCGTCAGCTTTTCCGGCATCTGCCGCGGCACCGAAGATTCCGAGCCGATCGCGGCGCTGACGCTCGAACATTATCCGGGCATGGCGGAAGCCGAGATCAAGCGCCATGCCGATGAAGCGATTGCGCGCTGGCCGCTACAGGGCCTGACCATCATCCATCGCTTTGGCCGCATCGCGCCCGGCGAAAACATCGTGCTGGTCGTCACCGCATCTTCGCACCGCCAGGCCGCGTTCGAGGCCGCCGAATTCCTGATGGACTACCTCAAGACCAACGCGCCGTTCTGGAAGCAGGAAGAGAGCGCGCGCGGCAAGAGCTGGATCGAAGCGCGCAGCCACGATGACGACGCGGCCGCGCGCTGGAAAAAATCCTGATGGCCAAGCGCGCAAAGCCGGCCGCGAAGCGCCGCATCGTCGCAAAATCGCCTAAGGTCGCCGCGGGCGAGTTGCTGACGCTGCTCGATTACGTTCGCTACGCCGTCAGCCGCTTTGCAGAAGCAAGGCTCGTATTTGCGCACGGCACCACCGATCCGGTCACGGAAGCCGCGTTCCTGGTCTGCGAAAGTCTTCACCTGCATCCCGACCAGTTCGAAAGCTTTGCCACCGCCCGCGTCACCGCGGCGGAAGGCAGGAAGATCCTCGACCTGATCGAGCGCCGCGTCGCCACGCGCAAACCCGCGGCCTATCTGGTCAACAAGATATACATGCGCGGCCTGCCGTTCTATGTCGACGAGCGCACGATCGTGCCGCGCTCCTTCATCGGCGAATTGCTGGATTCGCATTTCGGCGGTGATGCCGATCACGAAGCCACTTCGCTGATCGGCGATCCCGCCGAGGTCGAAAGCGTGCTCGACCTCTGCACCGGCTCCGGCTGCCTTGCGGTTCTCGCCGCGCGGCATTTCCCCCACGCCGCGATCGATGCGGTGGATATTTCAAAGCACGCGCTCGCGGTCGCCGCGCGCAACGTGTCCGATCACGGCCTCGAAGATCGCATCACGCTGCACCGCGGCGATCTGTTCGCGCCGCTCGGCGGCAAGCGTTACGACCTCATCATCTCCAACCCGCCTTATGTCGATGCCGAGGGCATGGCCGCACTCCCGCTGGAATGCCGGGCCGAGCCGAAGATCGCCTTTGACGGCGGCGCCGACGGGATCGACATCGTCCGGCGCATCCTCGACGAGGCCAAGGCGCATCTGAACCCGCAGGCCGGATTGTTGTGCGAGGTCGGCCGCTGCCAGCCGGCACTGACGGAAGCCTACCCGCAATTGCCGCTGCTCTGGCTCGATACCGAGGATTCCGAGGGCGAAGTGTTCTGGATCGCCGCGTCTGATCTGTGAAGCATGATCCCGGAAAGTGGGCACCGGTTTCCGGAAGGGATCATGCTCAAAATCAGGGGGCAGGTATTCGCGCAGTCCGCCGGATTGGGCGGAAATAACGCGGCCCCCGACGTTCCCGTTGCGCGGCGAAGCTGATAGCCTGCACACAAATTCACCACGCCCCCACACCCCCTTGAAGAGGCCGCCATGCTGGACAAGAGCCCGAACGCGTCAGCCGTCAATGTTCCCAACGACCTTGCCGCGCACTGGATGCCGTTCACCGCCAACCGGGCGTTCAAGAAGAACCCGCGCCTGCTCGCCGGCGCCAAGGACATGCACTACATCACCGTCGACGGCCGCAAGCTGATCGACGGCGCCTCCGGCATGTGGTGCACCAATGCCGGCCATGGGCGCACGCAGATTTCCGAGGCCATCGGCAAGATGGCCGCGACGCTCGACTACGCGCCGCCGTTCCAGTTCGGCATTCCGCAGGCCTTCGAGCTTGCCAGCCGCATCGCCGAGCTCGCGCCCGACGGGCTCGACCATGTCTTCTTCTGCAACTCCGGTTCGGAAGCAGCCGACACTGCGCTGAAGATCGCAATCGCCTATCACCAGATCAACGGCCAGGGCAGCCGCACCCGCCTGATCGGCCGCGTGCGCGGTTATCACGGCGTCGGTTTTGGCGGCACCGCCGTCGGCGGCATCGTCGGCAACCGCAAGATCTTCGGCTCGCTTTTGGCCGGCGTCGATCACCTGCCGCACACCTATGACCGCGAGAAGCAGGCCTTCTCCAAGGGCGAGCCGGAATACGGCGCACATTTCGCCGATGAACTGGAAAATCTCGTCAACCTGCACGGCGCCAACACCATCGCCGCCGTCATCGTCGAGCCGATGGCGGGATCGACCGGCGTGCTGCCGGCGCCGAAGGGCTATCTCAAGCGCTTGCGCGAGATCACCCAGAAGCACGGCATCCTGCTGATCTTCGACGAGGTCATCACCGGCTTCGGCCGGCTCGGCTATGCCTTCGCCGCCGAGCGCTACGGCGTGCTGCCCGACCTGCTCACCTTCGCCAAAGGCGTTACCAATGGTGCGGCTCCCATGGGCGGCGTGCTTGTGCGCGACACCATCCATGACGCGTTCATGACCGGTCCCGAGCATATGGTCGAACTGACCCATGGCTACACCTACTCGGCCCATCCGCTCGCCTGCGCGGCGGGCCTTGCCACGCTCGACATCTACCGCGACGAAAAACTGTTCGAGCGTGCCAACAAGCTCGAGTCGAAATTCGCCGACGCCGTGATGTCGCTGAAGGGCCAGCCGAACGTGGTCGATATCCGCACCGTGGGCCTCACCGCCGGCATCGATCTGAGCTCGCTGCCGGACGCGGCCGGCAAGCGCGGCTATAACGGCCTCGTCAGCGCCTTCAACGACCACGACCTGATGCTGCGCGTCGCCGGCGATACGCTGGTGCTGACCCCGCCATTGATCATCAGCGAGGATCAGGTCGGCGAAATCGTCGACAAGATCGGCAAGGTGATCCGCGCGGTCGCGTAACACCACCTCTCGTGTCCCGGCCTCCGAGCGGGGACCCATCTCTCTACATTTCTAACTGATGCATGGGCCCCGGCTCTGCGCGGGCCATCGCATATGAGCGAGGATTGCTGAGGCGGCTTCCGTGTGGCCATCCTTCGAGACGCCCGCCTTTGGCGGGCTCCTCAGGATGAGGTCTTGTTTCGCGGTGAAATCCTGGACCCTCATGGTGAGGAGCGCCGCTTGCGGCGCGTCTCGAACCATGAAGGCCGGGTTCGCTCACACACTCAAATGGATCATATGCGATAGCCCAGCTCGTCCTGGGGAAACGCATGTGCCCATCCTCGAGCCGCGGTCGCGCCGGGCCTCAGGATGAGGCCGGCGGGCGCCGCCGCAGATCGATGCGAGTAACGCGTCTCACGCCGCGCGAATATTCGCCATGAAGCGGTCGAGCTCTTCGCGCAGCCGCGCGCTTTCGCTCGAGAGCGTGCGCGCGGAGTTCAGCACCTCTTCCGAAGCCGACCCCGTTTCGGTGGCGCCGCGGTTGACCTGCAGGATATCCGAAGCAGACGCTTCCGTGCCCTGCGCGACCTTCTGAACGCTGCGGGCGATTTCCTGCGTTGCCGAACCCTGCTCCTCCACGGCGCTGGCGATGGTCGCGGAGATTTCGGAAATCTTGCCGATGGTGCCGCCGATCTCCTTGATGGCTGCGACCGATTCCTGGGTCGCGCCCTGCATGCCCGAAATGTGGTTGGAGATTTCGTCGGTCGCCCGCGCGGTCTGGCCGGCGAGCGACTTCACTTCGGAGGCGACCACAGCAAAGCCGCGCCCGGCATCGCCGGCGCGCGCGGCCTCGATGGTGGCATTGAGCGCCAGCAGGTTGGTCTGTTCGGCAATCGCGGTGATCAGCTTCACGACGTCGCCGATCTCCTGCGCCGCGCGCGACAATTTTCCGATCCGGCCGTCGGTCTGTTCGGCCTGACGCACGGCGTCATCGGCGATCTCGGCCGATTCGCGCACGCGCCGGCCGATCTCGTCGACGGAGGCGGAAAGCTCTTCGGTTGCGGCCGCCACCGACTGCATGTCGCTGGAGGCCTGTTCCGAAGCACCGGCAACCTGGCTCGACAAGCCTTGCGTGCTTTCCGCCGTGCGGGTCAGCGTGCCCGCCGCCGATTCAAGCTGCACCGCGGAGGCGGAGACATTGGACACGATCGAGCCGACTGCCGCCTCGAATTCGTCCGCGAAGCGGATCAGCTCGGCGCGGCGTACGGCGCTGGCGGCCTTGTTCTGCGCTTCCTGCGTCGCCGCATCGCGTTCGGCCTTGGCGATCGCCTGCACCTTGAACTCTTCCACCGCGCCGGCCATCTCGCCGAGCTCGTCCTTGCGGCCAAGGCCCGGCAGCACGACGTCGAAATTGCCGCCGGCGAGTTCGCGCATTGCCTTGCACATCGCGATCATCGGCCGCGAAATGCCGCGGCCGAGCAGCAGGGCGAGCACGGCGCCGAGCAGGAAGCCGCCGATAGCCAGCACCAGGATCAGCCGTTCGGTATCTGATATCGATGCGTTCGATTCGGATTCAAGCCGCTGCTGGTCGGCGACCAGGGCGGCCTTCATGGCGCCGGCGCCCTTGATGATCTCATCCGCCGATTCGCCCATCTCGGTGACCAGCCCGTCGATCTGCTTCTTGCTTTCCATCAGCTTGGTCAGCGCGTCGCGGTAGGTCGTCAGCAGCGCACCGATCTCCTTGACGATCGGGCCGACCTTCTCGTCGGCCGCGGGAATGGTCTTCAACGCGTTGTCGAGGAAGCTCAGGCGGCTGAGGGTGCTGGTTGCCGCCGCCTGGTTGCCGCTGGCGACGAAATTGTTGGTCGCGATCTTGATCGACTGAAACTGGCCCATGATGTTCTTGGCCTGGAATTCGACGGCCTGGAGGTCGGCCTCTTTCGCGGTGCTGGAAAGATCGTCGAACTTGTATTCCAGCGACATCTCGCTGCGGGTGAGCGCGTTCTTGGTGAGATACTCGCTCTCTTCCTTTACCTTGACGATCTCGGCGAAGATTTTCGTGAAGGCGCGGAATTCACGCGCCAGCTTCGTCACCTGCTCGAGTGCCGCCGGGCTGGCGGTGCCCTTCATCGACTGGTCGATCGCATCCCTCAGGCCGGCCTCGGCGGCCAGTGCCGCCTTGGCGTCCTCTTCCTTGGCGGTGACGACGTAATAGCGCGCCAGCGCGCGGTAGGAGATCAACTCGCGGTCGATGTTGCGCGCGAGATCCGCCTCCGTCACGCTCTTGCGGTAAGCGGCTACGCCGTCGGAAACGCGCTCAAACCCGAAATAGGCAAATCCCATGCTGGCTGCGGAGATCGCCAACACCGCGGCAAAGCCGAGCATGATCTTGGCGCGGAACCGCAAGGTCGGGATCCCTACGATCCCGGCACGCCTGGACATCCCCATCCCAACCCCCGTCGTTTCTCAATACCTACCCACGCCGGAAGCACGTGCTGCCAGCCCCCTACGTAAAACTACGGCAGAATGGATAAGGGTGAGTAAATCCGGGCTGGGTCCCCCAAGGTTGCAAGACTTCGGGTTACAAGATTTGGGATTGCAAGACCAACTCGGTCAATGAACCAGCGCTGAGGGCCACCTCGCATCGGCCGCGCAAAACGCGCCCCCGGATGGCATTCGGCGGCCACCACAAGTCCGCATGCGAACCGCGCCTCATAAAAGCGTCATCGACCAATCCGCCGGCACCAGACCAAAATCCTTGTTGCCAAGTTCCTCCACCCTGTTTCTAATTGGAATAATTCAAAAACACCGGGAGGAGTGAGGCGTGTCTACAGTCAAACTGACAGTGAACGGCAAGGCTGTCTCGGCCGATGTCGAGGACCGGACGCTTCTGGTCCATCTGCTGCGCGAAAATCTCAACCTGACCGGCACCCATATCGGTTGCGACACCAGCCAGTGCGGCGCCTGCACCGTCCATATCGACGGGCGCGCGGTCAAATCCTGCACCGTACTGGCGGCGCAGGCGGCCGGCAGCAACGTCACCACCATCGAGGGCATCGCCAGGGGCGACGAGCTGCATCCGATGCAGGCCGCGTTCCGCGACAATCACGGCCTGCAATGCGGCTTCTGCACGCCCGGCATGATCATGGCGTCGATCGACATCGTGCATCGCTATGGCGGCAAGCTGGACGAGGCCACGGTCCGACACGAGCTCGAAGGCAACATCTGCCGCTGCACCGGCTACCACAACATCGTCAAATCGGTGCTGGACGCCGCCGGCCGCATGAAGGTCGCGCAGGCCGCCGAGTAGCGGCCCGCAGCAGAATACTCGAATTCAACACCGCCGCTTCGATGGAGACGGCGGGAAATCAAAAATCTCCGGTCGGGAGGACAGGACCATGGGCGTTGAAGGCATTGGCGCAAGCGTCGTGCGCAAGGAAGACAAGCGATTCATTACCGGCAAGGGCCGCTATGTCGACGATATCAAGCTGGTGGGGTGTACCCACGCCCATTTCATCCGAAGCCCGCATGCACATGCCAAGGTAAAGGGCATCGATTCCACGGAAGCGATGAAGATGCCGGGCGTGATTGCGGTGCTGACCGGCCAGCAGCTCGTCGACGACAAGATCGGCAATCTGATCTGCGGCTGGGCCATCACCTCCAAGGACGGCTCGCCCATGAAGATGGGCGCATGGCCGGCGATGGCGCCGGAGACCGTGCGCTTTGTCGGCCAGGCGGTCGCGGTCGTGATCGCCGAGACCAAGAACCAGGCCAAGGACGCGGCCGAGGCTGTTGTCGTCAATTACGAAGAGCTGCCGGCGGTCGCCGACGTCCGCGCCGCGATCAAATCAGGCGCGCCGCAGCTCCACCCGGAAGCACCGGGCAACATCATTTATGACTGGCACCTCGGCGACGAAGCCGCCGTCAACGCCGCCTTCTCCAAGGCCGCGAACGTGGTGAGCCTCGACCTCACCAACAACCGCCTGGCGCCGAACGCGATGGAGCCGCGCGCGGCGATCGCCGACTACGATGCGGCGGAAGAGCATTTTACGCTCTACACGACGTCGCAGAATCCGCACGTCGCCCGCCTCGTGCTGTCGGCATTCTATAACGTCGCGCCCGAGCACAAGCTGCGCGTGATCGCGCCCGATGTCGGCGGCGGGTTCGGGTCGAAGATCTACATCTATCCGGAAGAGATGGTGGCGCTGTGGGCGTCGAAGAAGGTCGGCCGTCCCGTGAAATGGACCGGCGACCGCACCGAAGCCTTCCTGACCGACGCGCATGGCCGCGACCATGTCAGCCATGCCGAGATGGCGTTCGACAAGGACAACAAGATCCTTGGCCTGCGGGTGAAGACCCACGCCAATTTCGGCGCCTATATGTCGCTGTTCTCCTCGGCCGTGCCGACCTATCTCTACGCGACGCTGCTGTCGGGCCAGTACCTCATCCCGGCGATCTATGCCGAGGTGATCGCCGTCTACACCAACACCACGCCGGTTGATGCCTATCGCGGCGCCGGCCGGCCCGAGGCGAGCTATCTGCTCGAACGCATGATGGAGACCGCGGCGCGGCAGTTGAAGGTCGATCCCGCCGAACTGCGCAAGAAGAACTTCATCACCAGCTTCCCCTATCAGACGCCTGTCATCATGGCCTATGACGCCGGCGACTTCCACGCCTCGATCGACGCCGCGATGAAGGCCATCGATTATGCCGGCTTCGCAGCCCGCAAGGCCAAGGCCAAGTCGGAAGGCAAGCTGCGCGGCATCGGCGTCTCCTGCTACATCGAGGCCTGCGGCATCGCGCCGTCGAAGGCGGTCGGCAGCCTGGGGGCCGGCGTCGGCCTGTGGGAGTCGGCGGAAATCCGCGTCAACCCGGTCGGCACCATCGAGGTGCTCACGGGTACGCACAGCCATGGCCAGAGCCACGAGACTACCTTCTGCCAGATCATCGCTGAGCGACTCGGCGTTCCCATCAGCCAAGTTTCGATCGTGCACGGCGATACTGACAAGGTGCAGTTCGGCATGGGCACCTACGGCTCGCGCTCGATCGCGGTCGGCGGCACCGCCATCGTCAAGGCGATGGAGAAGGTCGAAGCCAAGGCCAAGAAGATCGCGGCCCACGCGCTGGAAGCGAGCGAGAACGACATCGTCATCGAGAACGGCGAGTTCAAGGTGACCGGCACCGACAAGTCGATCGCGCTGCCGATGGTCGCGCTCGCGGCTTATACCGCCCACAATCTGCCCGACGGGATGGAGCCGGGCCTGAAGGAAACCGCCTTCTACGATCCGACCAACTTCACCTTCCCGGCCGGCGCCTACATTTGCGAGGTCGAGGTCGATGCCGCCACCGGCAAGACCTCGTTCGTGAATTTTGTCGCCGCCGACGACTTCGGGCGCCTCATCAATCCGATGGTCGTGGAAGGCCAGGTCCATGGCGGCCTCGCCCAGGGCATCGGCCAGGCGCTGCTCGAGCACGCCGTCTATGACGGCAACGGCCAGCCGGTGACGGCGTCGTTCATGGATTACACCATGCCGCGCGCCGACGATTTGCCGTCGTTCAAGGTGTCGCACACCACGACGCTGTGCCCGGGCAATCCGCTCGGCGTCAAGGGCTGCGGCGAGGCCGGCGCGATCGGCGCTTCGGCCGCCGTCATCAACGCCATCACGGATGCGATCGGCAACAACAAGCTGGAAATGCCGGCGACGCCCGACCGCGTCTGGCATGCCATTCACGGTTGAGAGGAGAGCTAGCATGTACGAGACCACTTATCATCGCCCCTCCTCCATCGACGAAGCCGCCGCGCTGTTCTCCAAGGGCAAGGAGGCAAAATATCTCGCCGGCGGCCACACGCTGATCCCGGTGATGAAGCAGCGCCTTGCTTCGCCCTCCGACGTGATCGATCTCGGCAAGATCAAGGAACTGATCGGCGTCGAGCCGTCGGGCGACGGGATCGTGGTGAAGGCGGCGACCACCCATTACGACGTGGCGACGAGCGACACCGTGAAGAAGGCGCTTCCGGCGCTGGCTTACCTCGCATCGCTGATCGGCGATCCCGCCGTGCGGCATCGCGGCACCATCGGCGGCTCGCTCGCCAACAACGATCCTGCGGCCGACTATCCCGCAGCCGTGCTGGCAACCGGCGCGACGGTCAAGACCAACAAGCGCACGATTGCCGCGGACGAATTCTTCAAGGGCTTGTTCTCGACCGCACTGGAAGATGGCGAGATCATCACAGCCGTCTCGTTCCCGG
This sequence comes from Bradyrhizobium lablabi, assembly GCF_018129385.1. Lineage (GTDB taxonomy): Bacteria > Pseudomonadota > Alphaproteobacteria > Rhizobiales > Xanthobacteraceae > Bradyrhizobium > Bradyrhizobium lablabi_C. Next base: position 58,885 of record NZ_JAFCLN010000011.1, on the reverse strand, counting down.
TGCAGGCCAAGGCGGGCTACGCGAAATTTCCGCATCCGGCCTCGCGTTTTGCGCTGACCGGGGTGTTCGTCGCAAAGACCCCGTCGGGTGACGTCCGCGTCGCCGCTACTGGCGCATCGCAAAACGGCGTCATGCGGATACCGGCGATCGAAGCGGCCTTGAAGGCGAACTGGTCGGCGGGCGCGCTCGATGGCGTGAGCATTTCTGCCGATGGCCTGCTCAGCGACATCCACGGTTCCGCGGACTATCGCGCCAACCTGATCAAGGTAATGGCGCAACGGGCAGTTACCGCCGCCGGCTAGCGCCTCAACGCAATAAGTCATGCAAACGGCGCGCGGCGATGCGCGCCGTTCTGCTTTTGGGGCGCATTCCCGGGAAATGCCGCTTGCCACCCGTCGCCGGAGGCGAGACAATTTAATCAGCCAATTAACAAAACTCGGTGGAAACGACGTGCTCGACAAACCCGCTGCCCAATCTGCAACCCGCACCTCCGGCCCGCTCGCGGGTTTCCGCATCGTCGAATTCGCCGGCATCGGCCCCGGCCCGTTCGCCTGCATGATGCTGGCCGATATGGGCGCGGAAGTCGTCACGCTCGACCGCGTCGGGGCGGGCAAGAATTTGAAGGCGGTGGCCGTGCGTGGCCGCAAGGTCGTCGAGCTCGATTTGAAGGACAAGGCGGCCGCCGCGCAGGTGCTGGACCTGCTTGCGAATGCCGACGCGCTGATCGAGGGTTTTCGCCCCGGCGTGATGGAGCGGCTCGGCCTTGGTCCTGATGTCGTGCTGGCACGCAACCCAAAACTGGTCTACGGCCGCATGACCGGCTGGGGCCAGGAAGGCCCGCTGGCCAACGCCGCCGGTCACGACATCAACTACATCTCCATAACAGGCGCGCTGGCCGCGATCGGCACCAAGGAGAAGCCTGTACCGCCGCTCAACCTCGTCGGCGATTTCGGCGGCGGCGCGCTTTATCTGGTGGTCGGCGTGCTCGCAGCGCTGCTGGAAGCGCAAAAATCCGGCAAGGGACAGGTGGTGGATGCCGCGATGTGCGACGGCGCGGCCTCGCTGATGTCGATGTTCTTCGACATGAGCGCGATGGGCCGCTGGAGCGAAGGACGCGACCAGAATTTCCTCGACGGCGGCGCGCATTTTTACGGCGTCTATGAATGCTCCTGCGGCAATTTCATCTCGATCGGTTCGATCGAGCCGCAGTTTTACGCGCTGCTGCGCCAGCATGCGGGCCTGACCGATGCCGATTTCGACGCGCAGATGGACCGCAAGGCCTGGCCGGCGCTGAAGGAGAAACTTACAAACGTGTTCAAGAGCAAGACGCGCGAGGACTGGTGCAAGATCATGGAGGGCACTGACATCTGCTTTGCGCCGATCCTGACCATGAAAGAGGCGCCAAAGCATCCGCACATGGCCGCGCGCGGGGTATTTGTGGAGCGCCACGGTGTGACCCAGCCGGCGCCGGCGCCGCGCTTCTCGCGCACGCCGTCAGCGATCCGCGAGCCGGAGGTCGCAGAACTCGGCGCGATTGCGAGTGCGTGGAAGCGGTGAGGTAGCGACACCCGCGGTGCTTATCCCGCCCCACAAGGGGGCGGGATAAGAGAGAGCTACGCCGCGTGATCGTGATCGACCTTCAGCACGCCGCGCCTGATCTGATCTTCCTCGATCGATTCGAACAGTGCCTTGAAATTGCCCTCGCCGAATCCGTCGTCGCCCTTGCGCTGGATGAATTCGAAGAAGATCGGGCCGATCGCATTCGCCGAAAAGATCTGTAGCAGCACCTTTGTCTGGCCGCCGTCGACGACGCCTTCGCCGTCGATCAGAATGCCGTTCTTCTGCAAGCGCGCGACGTCCTCGCCATGCTTCGGCAGGCGGGTATCGATTTTCTCGAAATAGGTATCCGGCGGTGACGGCATGAACGGCAGGCCGGCTTCGCGCAAGGACTCGATCGTGCGATGGATGTCGCGCACGCCGCAGGCGATGTGCTGGATGCCCTCGCCGCGATAGATGTTGAGATATTCCTCGATCTGGCCGGAATCGCCGGCGTCCTCGTTGATCGGAATCCTGATCTTGCCGTCCGGACTGGTCAGCGCGCGCGAGAACAGGCCCGACGCACGGCCCTCGATGTCGAAGAAGCGGATCTGGCGGAAGTTGAACAGTTTTGCGTAGAAGCCGGTCCACACATCCATGCGGCCGCGATGAACGTTGTGGGTGAGGTGATCGATATAAAAAAGTCCCGCCCCCGCCGGGCGCGGATCCCTTGTGCCGACCCACTCGAACTCGGCATCATAGGCCGAGCCCTTTGCGCCATAGCGATCGACGAAATACAGGAGGCTGCCGCCGATGCCCTTGATGGCGGGAACGTCGAGCGTCTTCTGCGCGGACGGGACGCGAGCCGGCTCGGCGCCGAGCGAAATCGCGCGCTCATAGGCCTGCTTCGCATCCACCACGCGGAACGCCATCGACGGCGCGCACGGCCCGTGCTCCGCGACAAAGTTGGTGCCGTGAGTGCCGGGCTGTTCGTTGACGAGATAATTGACGTCGCCCTGGCGGTAGACCGTGATCTTTTTCGAGCGGTGGCGAGCGACCGGCGCAAAGCCCATCAGCTTGAGCAGCCCGTGCAGCTCTTCCGGATTGGGGTGCGCGTATTCGACGAACTCAAAGCCGTCCGTTCCCATCGGATTATCGGAGCTGATGGTGGCGGGCGGCCCGTCATGCGGGAATGGACCCATGGCGGAATCTCCCAAATTGATTTGGATCAATTTCCGTCAGATGGTGTGCAAAGTGCATGCAAATACGCCTGCGTTTTGCTAGGGTGACGCACAATCCGTGCATCAAAGCTCGAATTTACGCATGATCCAGGTAGACACCTTCGACCTCAAAATGCTGGCCGCCCTCCAGGACGACGGCCGCCTGACCAACCAGCAGCTAGCCGATCTCGTCGGCCTGTCGGCCTCGCAATGCTCGCGGCGGCGGATGCGGCTGGAGGAGGAGAAGGTGATCGCGGGCTATCATGCCGACCTCGCCGGCGAAGCGCTCGGCTTTGAGCTGATCGCCTTCATCCACATCACGCTCGCCACCCATTCGCCCGACAACGCAAAAAAATTCCGCGAGCTGGTGAACCGCGTCGACGACATCCAGGAGGCCTATTCGCTGACCGGCGATGCGGACTATCTGCTCAAGGTGATGCTGCGCGACCTCAAGAGCCTGTCCGCGATCGTCAACGACGTGCTGATGCCGCACCAGAGCGTCGCGCATGTGCGCTCGTCGATCGTGCTGGATAGGCTGAAGGAGAGCATGAAACTGCCGCTGCGAGCGCTGGAGCGCTAGCCACAACTGATGTCATTCCGCGGCGCGCGTAGCGCGAGCCCGGAATCCATACTCACGATGGTGGTTATGGATTCCGGGCCTGCTCCTTACGGCGCATCCCGGAATGACGGCGTCCGAAATCGAGGGATATTCGTCATTCGTTTCGAATATTCGATTTGCGATCATCAGCCTCACTCAACCCGCGAGACATCCATGGCGCTGCAACTTCGGCCGAACTGCGAATATTGCGACAAGGACCTGCCGCCGAATTCGGTGGAAGCGCGCATCTGTTCCTACGAGTGCACGTTCTGCGCCGATTGCGCCGATAACAAGCTGGGCAACGTCTGCCCGAATTGCGGTGGCGGCTTTCAGCCGCGGCCGATCCGGCCTTCGAAGGAATGGCGGCCGGGTGTTTGCAGCGCCAAGCAGGTGCCGTCAGACAAGCGTGTGCATTTGAAATACAGCCTTGAGGACATCGCCGCGCATTGTGCGCGGCTACGGGATGTTCGGCCTGAGGAGCGCTAGCTCTATCCCCGTCATTGCGGGGAGCGAAGCGACGAAGCAATCCAGAGTCTCGCCCACGGCTCTGGATTGCTTCGCTTCGCTCGCAATGACGGTGGAGAACGTCATTCCGCCGCCAGAATCGTCCCCTCGACCTCGCCGAATCCGACGCGGTAGCCCTCACCTTGGCACCAGCCGCGCATGACGAGCGAGTCGCCGTCTTCGAGGAACGATCGCTTGACGCCGGCGGCCAGCTCGACCGGCTCGCTGCCGTTCCAGCTAATCTCCAGCAGGCTGCCGCGCTGATTCTTCTCGGGACCGGAGATTGTGCCACTCCCCAAGAGATCGCCGACATTCATGGCGCAGCCTGAGGAGGCGTGGTGCACGAGCTGCTGCACCGAGGACCAGTACATGTACTTGAAATTGGTGCGGCAGATGCTTTGCGCTTCGTTCATGCCGGACGCGCGCAGCGCCACATCAAGCTCCATGTCAAAATTGTTCGGCCTTGTCTGCTTCAGATAGGCCAGCGGTTCCGGCTCCTGCTTCGGCCCATGCAGGCGAAACGGCTCCAGCGCGTCACGCGTCACCACCCACGGGCTGATCGAGGTGCCGAACGCCTTGGCCTGGAACGGCCCGAGCGGCACATATTCCCATTGCTGGATATCGCGCGCGCTCCAGTCGTTGAGGATCACGAAGCCGAAGATCATCTCTTCGGCCTGCGCTTCGCTCAGCATCTCGCCCATCGGCGAGGACTGCCCGACCACCACGCCCATTTCGAGCTCGAAATCGAGCCGCTTGCACGGACCGAACGACGGCACATCGGCTGTCGGCGGTTTTAGCTGCCCGCGCGGCCGCCGCACTTTTGTGCCGCTGACCACCACAGTCGAAGCGCGGCCGTTGTAGCCGATCGGCATGTGCAGCCAGTTCGGTTGCAGCGCGTTGTCCTTGCCGCGGAACATGACGCCGACATTGGTGGCGTGCTCCTTCGAGGAATAGAAATCGGTGTAGCCGGCGACTGTGAACGGCAAGTGCAGCGTGACATCCGCCATCGGCACCAGCGCGCGCTTGCGCAGCCCGGGATTGTCGCGCAGCTCCGGAAAGTCGTGGCGCAACAGTTCGCTGATCCGCGCCCGCGTGCGCGACCACACTTTTGGACCCAGCGCCATGAAGGGGTTCAGTGCCGACGCGGCGAACACGGCGGGCTCGACCACATCGATCCGGCAATCCTGCGCGAGCTGCCAGAGATCGAGCACGTAGTCGCCGATGGCAACGCCGATGCGCGGGGCGAGGCCGTCCTTCGTGGAGAACACGCCGTAGGGGAGGTTCTGAATCGGGAAGTCGGAGCTAGGTGCAACGTCGATGAAGGAGCGGAGTTTTGGGTCGTTGGGATGGGGCATTGTGGAATTGGTCCTTTCTTCCTTCTCCCCTTGTGGGAGAAGGTGGCGCAAAGCGCCGGATGAGGGGTTGTCTCCTCAGACACCGCCGTTGCGGAGAGAACCCCTCACCCGTCCGCGATGCCAAGGCATCGCGTCCACCCTCTCCCACAAGGGGAGAGGGGAAGAAGCTACGGCCGGTTCGGATCGAACCGCTTCTCCAGTCCCTTCCAGCAATCGGCGTAATCGTCCTGGAGCGTCGCCGATGTTGCCGCGTGTTTCGTCACGCGCTGCGGAAAGCGTGTCTCGAACATGAAGGCCATGGTGCCGGTCAGCTTTACCGGCTTCTGTTCGCCGTTGCTGGCGTGGTCGAACGCCTCGCGGTCCGGGCCGTGCGGCAGCATCTGGTTGTGCAGGGAGATGCCTCCCGGCGTAAAGCCTTGCGGCTTGGCGTCATAGACGCCGTAGATCAGCCCCATGAACTCCGACATGATGTTCATGTGATACCAGGGCGGGCGGAAGGTATTTTCCGCGACTGCCCAGCGCTCCGGGAAGATCACAAAATCGATGTTCGCGGTGCCCGGCGTCTCCGAGGGCGAGGTCAGCACGGTGAAGATCGAGGGATCGGGGTGGTCGAAGCTGATGGCGCCGACAGGCGAGAAGGTGCGCAGGTCGTATTTGTAGGGCGCGTAGTTGCCGTGCCAGGCGACGACGTCGATCGGCGAATGCGGCAGCGCCGTCTTGAATAGCGAGCCGCCCCACTTCACGAACAGTTCGGTCGGCGTGTCCTTGTCCTCGTAAGCCGCAACCGGCGTCAGGAAATCCCGCGAATTGGCGAGGCAGTTGGCGCCGATCGGCCCGCGCTCCGGCAGCGTGAAGGCGCCGCCATAGTTTTCGCAGATATAGCCGCGTGCGGGACCGCCAGGCACTTCCACGCGAAACTTCACGCCACGCGGAATCACGGCGATCTCGCCGGGCTCGATATCGATGCGGCCGAACTCCGTGACGAGGCGCAGATTGCCCTGCTGCGCCACGAACATCATCTCGCCGTCGGCATTGTAAAAGTTCTGATCGACCATCGATTTGGTGATCAGATAGACATGCGCGGCCATGCCTGCTTGCGTGTTGGCATCGCCCGCGGTCGTCATGGTCTGCACGCCGGCGAGGAACGTCTGGTCTTCCTTCGGGATCGGCGCGGGATCCCAGCGCAGTTGCGCGATCGGAAAATCGTATTCATGGCATGGCGCGGTGCGCCACAGCCCGGCATCGACCTTTTCGAAACGGCCGGAATGCTTCACCGACGGACGGATACGATAGAGCCAGGAGCGCTCGTTGCTGCCGCGCGGTGCGGTGAAGGGCGAGCCGGAAAGCTGCTCGGCGTAGAGCCCATAGGCGCAGCGCTGCGGCGAGTTGCGCCCGACCGGCAGCGCGCCCGGCAGCGCCTCGGTCTCAAAGCTGTTGCGGAAGCCGGACATGTAGCCCGGCGTGATCTGCACCGAGCTGCGGGAGATCGTTTCAGGCGAGGTATTGATATTCATGGTCATCCTCCATTCTTTGCATGATCTTTTCCGAAAACCGGTTCCCACCCCGCATCAAGTGCGGGGCAGGCTTTTTCGGGATCATGCGCCTTGCAGGGCGGCCCACATTTCCTGGTCGCGCTTGTCGGTCCAGATCACGGGATCGTCGATCCCCGAAGCCTCGTCGAACGCGCGCGAAACGTTGAACGGCAGGCAGTGCTCATAGATGGCGAAGGTCGAGAATTTCGGATCCATCACCTCGCGCGTCGCCGCCATCGTCTCCTTCAGCGTGCGTCCCTTGGCGATGGATGACTCGGCGGCGCCATAGAGCGTGGTGACGAAGTCGCGCGTCATCGCGATCGCATCGCGCGCCGTCGAAAGCCCCTTCAGCGCATCGCCACGGCCGGGCGCGATTGCCTTCGGATTGAAGGCGCGGATTTCATTCAGCGTCATCGGCCATTCGCGCAAATGCGCATCGCCGCAATAGCAGGCCGAGTGATATTCGATCAGATCGCCGGAAAACATCACCTCGGCATCCGGCACCCAGGCGACGATGTCGCCGGAGGTGTGCCCCGCGCCGAGCTGCATCAACCGCACCTCGCGCTTGCCGAGATAGATCGACATCTCGCCTTCGAAGGTCAGCGTCGGCCAGGTCAGGCCGGGAATGCTCTGCGCGTCCTGGAACAGGCGCGGAAAGCGGCCGTATTCGGAATCCCAGTCCTGCTGGCCGCGCTCCTCGATCAGCCGGTAGGTTTCCTGCGAGGCGACGATGCCCTGCGCCTTGTAGGCGGAAGCCCCGAGCACGCGCACCGCGTGATAATGCGACAGCACGACATATTTGATCGGCTTGTCGGTGACGGCGCGAACCCGCTCGATCACCTTGTTCGCCATCGCAGGCGTTGCCTGCGCGTCGAACACGAGGCAGCCGTCCTCGCCGACGATGATGGCGGTGTTGGGGTCACCTTCGGCGGTGAAAGCGTAGAGATCGGTGCCGATCTCGGAGAAGGTGATCTTCTTCTCCGCCAGATCGGTGGTGGACGCAAAACCTTTGGCAGCGCTCTTGGCCATCAATTCCATTCCCTGTCTGACAAATCCAGGTCCATCCCCGTCATTGCGAGGAGCCCTTGCGACGACCCTTCTTCGCTTGCTGCGCAAGCTTCGCAGGGCTCAAGTCCGCCGAAGCGCTTTCGCGCGAAGGCGGAAGCAATCCAGCTTCCTTTTTCTTTCGCGAGCAAGAAAGCTGGATTGCTTCGCTTCGCTCGCAATGACGGCTTTGGCACGATCACCCTATTGTTGTTGCTGTTGTTGCTGTTGTTGCTGCTGATCGGCATCCAGCACCCGCCGCTTCGCCAGCACGATCGCCTCGCGCAGCACGTCGAGATCGCCGATGTGGTTGGCGAGCACCAGCACCAGCGCCGCATCGAGGTCGGCGCTCTCGGCTTCACTCAAGCCGCGATGCGCCTCGACGATGGCGCGAAAAGCGTCGTCCGGCTTGGCAAAGTTCGAGCTGGTCGAGAGCGGCATCGCCAAAAACCTCAATTGAGTCCGCAGGCGCGCGCCAGCGCCGCATCGATCGCGGATCTTGCCGGCTGGCGGAAGCGCGCGGCGACATAACCGTCGGGCCGCAGCAGATAGCTGGCGCCAGTCTCGGCATCGTAACGCTGGCCGGCCAATCCCGCCGCGTCGATCAATCCTTCCTCGCCGCCAACGCGGATCGTACCGACGCCTTCCGGCGCATCGACCGCCGTACCATTGCCAAACGTCAGCAACGTGAAGCGCGTTCCCTTTCGGATGAAGGCTTCGGTCAGGAACATCGGATTGCCATTGCGATCCGCCACCGGCGCATCGGGCATCGAAGTTCCCGGCCGCGGACCGCCGCGCCAATCGTCGGTATCCGCAGTCGACAGCGGCGTGTCGTAGACCGACGGCACCGACAGCCGCCCGCCATTGACCATGCGCTTGCCGAATTCGGTTTCCTTGGCCAGCGCCAGCACCGCCTTGCGCAGCCGCGCTTCCTGCCGCGTGGCCGGAGCCATGAAATCGGTCGAGCGGGTAGATTCGCGGATGTTCTCGTCGGCGGCGGCGCTGCGTTCGGTGTGATAGCTCTCCAGCAGGCCTTCCGGCGAGGTGCCGCGCAGCACGCGGTCGAGCTTCCATGAAATGTTCTCGGCGTCCTCCAGCCCCGAATTGGCGCCGCGCGCGCCGAACGGCGAGACCTGATGCGCGGCGTCGCCGGCGAAGATCACGCGGCCGTGGACAAAGCGCTCCATGCGCCGGCACTGGAACTTGTAGAGCGAGATCCATTCGAACTCGAACTTGTCATGGCCGAGCATGCGCGCAATCCGCGGCCGGACATTTTCGGGGCGCTTCTCGGCGACGGAATCGGCATCCGGACTGAGCTGCAAATCGATGCGCCAGATGTCGTCCGGCTGCTTGTGCAGCAGCGCCGAGCGCCCGGCATGGAACGGCGGATCGAACCAGAACCAGCGCTCGGTCGGAAACGCCGCCGTCATCCTGACGTCGGCGATCAGGAATTGATCCTCGAACACCTGGCCGGAAAAGTCCGCGCCGACCATCTGCCGCAGCGACGAGCGCGCCCCGTCGCAGGCGACGACATATTGCGCATGCATTTGATAGGGCCCGTCGGGCGTATCGACCGTCAGCGCGACATAATCGTTGCGCCTCGAGAGCCCCGTCACCTTGTTGCGCCAGCGCAGATCGATCGCATCGAGCTCTTCGACGCGATCGACCAGATAGGCCTCGGCGTAGAATTGCTGGAGGTTGATGAAGGCGGGCCGCTTGTGACCCTCCTCCGGCAACAGGTTGAACTGATAGAGCTGCGAGGCGCCGTGAAAGATTTTTCCGACGCTCCACACCACGCCCTTGTCGACCATGCGCTGGCCGATGCCGAGCCGGTCCCAGAATTCCAGCGAGCGTTTTGAAAAACAGATCGCGCGCGAACCCTCGCCGATCCGGTCGGCATCATCCAGCAGCACCACCTTGTGGCCGCGCTGCGCCAGGTCGATCGCGAGCGACAGCCCCACCGGACCGGCGCCGACCACCACGACCGGATGTTCGGCAATATCAGAGCTCGCCCGATCCTGGTCGGGATGGCGGCGGTAGCCGAACTGGGTTTTGGTCTGCGCCATACAATCGCTCGCGATACGTTTGCTCTGGCCAAGGGCGCGCGACTCTGGTAAATTAGTCGCATCTGCAACTATCTTAAACCCCGTCCGGGCTCCGGCGTCAACTCAAATTGGAGCAATTTTGGCGAAAGCGTCGCTCAGCGAAGTACCGGTCGAACCGCGCGAGGACAGCGCGGCGCGCAAGGGCTTGCGGCTCGATCTGCTCAAATTCGTGCCGTTCCGCCTGAACCGGCTGGCAGCCGAGGTCAGCAGTGCACTCTCGGTCGAATACCAGGAGCGTTATGGGCTCGACATTCCGGAATGGCGCGTGCTGGCGACGCTGGGCTTTCGCAAGGACGCCTGTAGCGCACAATACATCGCGCACTGCACGCGCACCCATAAATCCACCATCAGCCGCGCCGTCACCTCGCTGATGCAGCGCAAGCTGATCGAGCGCGCGGAGAACGCCGACGACCGCCGCGAATTCCGCCTCCAGATGACGCCGAAGGGAAAGACGCTGTACGAGGAACTGATCCCCCAATTGCTTCGCCGGGAGCAGGAGATCCTGTCGTGCCTCTCTCCGCAGGAGCGCAAGGATTTTGCTGCGCTGCTCGGCAAGATCGAGAAGAGTCTTGACCTGGTGCAGACCAGCAGGGAAGCGGACGCGAAGGAAGCGTATTGAGAATCGTCATTCCGGGGCGCGCGAAGCGCGAGCCCGGAATCCATACGCCGCAGCGCTGGCTTTGCGACGACTCGTAGACGCCTTTCCTTTAAACCAACGGTGGCCTGTGGTTATGGATTCCGGGCTCGCGCTCCGCGCGCCCCGGAATGACGAGACTCACTTCACCGCCGTCACCACGATCTCCACGATATGCGGCGGCTCGAGATCGACGCCGAGGCAGGCCCGCATCGGCGGATTTTTCCTGTCCACCCATTCGTCCCAGGCGCGGTTCATCTCGCCCTTTTGCTTGATGTCGGCGATGTAGACGATCGCCGAAAGGATCTTGCTCTTGTCCGAGCCGCAGAGGGCAAGACTCTCATCGATGCGGGCCAGCGTCTTCACGCTCTGCTCGTACATCGAGGGCGTCACCGGATCGGGCGCCACCGCCACGGTCAGCACGAGGTCATCGTGAACGACGGCGCGGCTGCGTGTCGGCGTAAGGCCTGGAAAGCGCTCGATCATGACTAACCTCCACCAATATGCTTCGCGATCACGGGGAAATAATTATCGCCCGATCCTGCATTTATCGCTTCCTGCAAGATCGTGCCGACGAGCTCCGCGCCGCGAATTCTGATCCCGGCATCGCCGGCAAGCTCCAGCGCGTAGGACAGATCCTTCAGCGCATATTCGGTCGAGAACGCGCGCTCCGGAAACGCGCCGGGCACGATCGCCTTCATGCCGTGATTGCGTAGCGCAAAGCTGTCGGCGGAGCCTTTCGATAACGTATCCAGCAGCAGTTTTGGATCGACACCATTGTGCTTTGCGAGCGCCACCGCTTCCGACAGCGCATTCACCGTCTCGAACAGCACCATGTTGTTGAGGATCTTTGTCACCTGCCCTGCGCCGACATCGCCGCAATGGGTGACGTCGGTGGCAAAGCAGCGGATCAGCGGCTCGATCGCGGCATAAAGTTCAGGCGTCGTGCCAACCATCACGCTGAGCGTGCCATCCTGTGCCGCCTGCCGCGTCCGGGCGATCGGTGCATCCGCCCAGGCCGCACCCTTTGCCTGCAACTGCCTGGCAAAGTCGCGCGTCTGGCTCACCGAGGATGTGCCGAGATCGACCACCACCTGGCCGGTCCGGATGTTCTTCAGGATGCCGTCACCCTCGAACACGGCGCGCACATGCTTGGCGCTGGGCAGACAGAGGAAGAGCAGCTCGCTTTGCTTGATCGCCTCCGCCACCGAAGCGGCAATCCCGGCGCCCTCGTCGCGCAGCCGCGCCAGCGGCTCTGCCGAGAGATCGAAGGCCAGCACGCGCTTGCCGCTCTTCTTCACGAGGTTGCGGCAGATCGGCTCGCCCATGACGCCGAGGCCGATGAAGCCGATGGTCCTGTAGTCCGCCATTTCTGGAAACCTATTTCACAAACGAGCGCGACGGCGCCAGATGCAGCGCATACGCATCGACCTTGTCGCTGGCGCGCGGATAGATTTCGCTCACGATCGGATCATGCCCCGGAATGAAGCGGTCCGGATGGCCGGCGAGCCGCTCGACGGTTTCCCAGCCGGTCGCCATATCGCCGACATTGTAGACGATCGGAAACGGACTGCGCTTTTGCAGGTTGGCGTAGTAATGCGCCGCGTCCGACGCCAGCACCACGGGCCCGCGCGCGGTCTCGACCCGCACCACCTGAAGACCATCGGAGTGGCCGCCGACACGGTGGACTGTCACGCTGGGCGCAACCTCACCCTCGCCGGAATGGAAGGTGACGCGCTCGCCATAGACATGCCGCACCATGGTCGTGACGTGCTCGACCGAAAACGGATGCCGCAACATGCCGTTGCACATGCAGCGCCCGGTGGCGTAGCTCATCTCGCGATCCTGCAAATGGAAGCGCGCGCTGGGGAAGCGGTCGAGATTGCCGGCGTGGTCGTAATGCAGATGCGTGACCACGACATCCCGGATCGACTCGGCCTTGACGCCGAACGCCTCGAGTGCGTCCACCGGATTGAGCGTGAGTTTTCGCGCACGCGCCTTGGCTTCTTCGGCGTTGAAGCCGGTGTCGACCAGGATGTCGCGGCCCTGCCCGCGGACCAGCCAGACGAAATAGTCGAGATCCTGCGCGGCGGTCTCATGCGGGTCGGGCGCCAGAAAGTTCATGTGGGGGGTGCGCGGCGACATCGTCGCATAACGCAGCGCATAGATTTCGTAGGCGTTTCCCATCGGTTTCTCTTCTTGATTGATTGGAGATGGCGGAGCGCCGCAACAAGCCATCGTCTTCAGGAAAGGTCAAACCGGCCCCGGCGCATGGCGACATGAGCGAACTTTAATGTGAGGCCAAATCACATTGTCGGCTGCCGAGGCGCGCAACCATCGCCGGCCGCGGAACTGACAATGTCATCGCCTTGCCATTGGCGGCTGCGATACCGAAGGCGGCTCCATTCCCTTCCGATCCGGCGGCCCGTCGCGGTCAATTGTCGCAATAAACTGCGATGCGGCGAGCGGTTGACGGTGTGCGACAGCGGTTTGATAATGGGGTTTGCGTGGGGTAAGGTCGCCGCGGCGCAAGCTGGATCGGCGCTATTTTTGCTGGATTTGCCGCTGATATGAACATCCGCCTTGCATTGCTCCTGACCCTGGTCCTTTCCATCGCGCCTGTCATCCCCGGCCATGCCGCGGGCGACCGCTATGCGCTCGTCATCGGCAACGCAAAATATCCCGACGCCGAGGCACCTCTGCGGGAACCGATCAACGATGCGCGCGACGTGGCGGAAGAACTCAAGCGCGACGGCTTTAGTGTCGAGACCGGCGAGAACCTGACCGGCGAGCAGATGCGCCGCGCGTTCGAGCGCTTCTACGGCAAGATCAAGCCGGGCTCGGTCGCGCTGATCTTCTTCTCCGGCTTCGGCGTGCAATCCAGCCGCCAGAGCTACATGATTCCGGTCGACGCCCAGATCTGGACCGAATCCGATGTGCGCCGCGACGGCTTCAGCCTCGAGAACGTGCTCGGCGAGATCAACAGCCGCGGCGCCGGGGTCAAGATCGCCCTGATCGATGCCTCAAGGCGCAATCCCTTCGAGCGGCGATTCCGCAGCTTTTCGGCCGGACTTGCCCCCGTGATCGCGCCGAACGGCACCCTGGTGATGTATTCCGCCGCGCTGTCGTCGGTGGTCGCGGACAACGGCAACGATCGCAGCCTGTTCGTGCGCGAATTGCTCAAGGAAATCCGCGTCCCGGACCTGATGGCCGAGGAAACGCTGAACAAGACCCGCGTCGGCGTCACCCGCGCCTCGCGCGGCGAGCAGGTGCCGTGGATTTCCTCGTCGCTGGCGGAGGATTTTTCCTTCATCCCGGGCGGCGCCGGCTCGCGGCCGGCACCGCAGCCACAGCCAGCGGTGCTTCCGCCGCCACCTCCTCCGCCGCCGCAGCAGACGGTTACTCCTCCGCCTCCCCCTCCGGTCCAGCAGCAGACCGTCGCTCCGCCTCCGCCGCCACCGCCCCCACCGGTGCAGCAGACCGTGGCTCCGCCGTCGCCGCCTCCGCCGGAAAAGCCGACGCCGGTTAACCTGGCCGACGATCCCACCATCAAGAGCCTGACCGCCCGGCTGGTCGACAATCCCGATGATGCCGCAGCGCTTTACCGCCGCGGGCAGGTCTATGCCAGCAAGGGCGCCTATGACCTTGCGATCAAGGATTTCAACAATTCGCTGCGGCTCAACCCGAAGGATGTCGAAGCCTACAACAACCGTTGCTGGGCCCGCACCGTGATCGGCGACCTCCAGGCCGCGCTGAAAGATTGCAACGAGGCGCTGCGGCTGCGCCCGAATTTCGTCGACGCGCTGGATAGCCGTGGCCTCGTCAACCTCAAGAGCGGCCAGACCAAAAACGCCATCGCCGATTTCGACGCCGCCCTGAAAATCAATCCGCGCCTGACCTCCTCGCTTTATGGACGAGGGATCGCCAAGAAGCGCAACGGCTCGATTTCGGAAGGCGATCTTGATATAGCTAACGCCAAGGCCATGGACCCGAACATTGTGAAGGAATTCGCCGATTACGGGGTCCAGTGACGTAATTTGAGGCGGCGCCGCGTCGAACCCTTCAGCCGGCGTCATAGACTAACCAGCGGGTAATCAGCGCCGCGAGCCATTGATGCGGCGGCCTATTGGGTATCTTGATTTGGAACCGCGCGGGCAGCGCAGGAGGGACTGGCAAATGACAAAAATGTCTCGGAAACATGTGACCGCGATGGTGGCCCTTGGCGCCGCACTGTCGTTCGGTATCGGCGCGGCGTTTGCCGCCGACGACGTCACCGAGGATCAAATCCTCAAAGCGCTGTCGCCGGCCAAGAAGCCGCTGACCCGCGGCCTGTCGATCGGCTCCCAGCCGGCCGAGCCCGCGGCCAACCCGGCCGAGGCCAAATTCGTCTCCACCATCCGCGGCCGCACCACCCGCTCGCTGTCCAAGTCCGAGCGCGAGGAAATCGCCGCCATCGTGCAGGACAAGCCGAAGATCGATCTGGAGATCAATTTCGACTACAACTCGGCCGACATCAGCACCAAGTCGCTGCCGTCGGTGCAGGCGCTCGGCCGCGCGCTCAGCAATGCCGAATTGAAGGGTTCGACCTTCGTGGTCGCCGGCCACACCGATGCGGCGGGCGGCGAAGAGTATAATCAGAATCTGTCCGAGCGCCGCGCCGAGTCGATCAAGAAATATCTGGTCGACAAATACGGCATCAACGGCACCGACCTCGTCACCGTCGGGTATGGCAAGAGCAAGCTGAAGGATCCGGGCCAGCCGATGGCGGAGATCAACCGCCGCGTGCAGGTCGTGAACATGGAAAACAAGACTACTACCGCCTCCAAGTAATGCCGGCGTAAACGGCGTGGCATTACCAGAGGTTTTCCGGCTAAAATGCGTCCCGCACACCCTGCGGGACGCATTGTTTTTGGGACTCCTGCCAGCGTCCCCGCATTTCTCGACTTTGCATCTGGATTGATCCGGCGATGAAGCTTTCCGAATATTTGAAGCCCGCGATCGGAACGGTAATCGTGGTCGCTCTGGCCGTCGGGTACTATTCGTTCGAACACCGCAAGCGGCCCGAGCCCAAGGAAACCACCGGGCAGGCGCTGGTCATCGTCGCCAAGACCGCCAACGCCTGCTTCTCCGACATGGTTCGCGTGACCGGTTTCGTGGTGCCGAAACGCGAGGCGGTGGTGGGCGCCGACCAGGAAGGATCGAAGGTCACCGATCTCTTCGTCAAGGAAGGCGACATGGTCACCGACAACCAGGAACTGGCGCGGCTCTCCGCGCCGCCGCAGCAGCCGGGCCAACAGGGCCAAGGAGGTGGCGGCGGCCGCACCGGGCCGATCTCGCTGCGCGCGCCGGCCGCGGGCCTCGTCACCGAGGTCAGGACCATTGTCGGCGCGCCGGCCTCGCCGCAGGCCGGACCGATGTTCCGGATCGCGGTCAATAACGAGATCGAGCTCGACGCCGAAGTGCCGAGCGTCCACATGCTGAAACTCAATCCCGGCGCCACCGCCCGCATCAGCCGGGACAACGCGCCCGATCTGGTGGGGCGGGTCCGCCTGGTATCGCCGCAGATCGACCGGCAGAGCCAGCTCGGCCACGTCCGGATCGCCCTGACCAACAACCCCTCGCTCAAGGTCGGCATGTTCGCCCGCGCCAATATCGACGCCAAGCGCAGCTGCGGTGTCGCAGTTCCCCATACCGCCATTGACCGCCTGACGGTTCAGGTGGTCAAAGGAAACACGATCGAGACGCGCAAGGTGAAGGTCGGGCTGTCGTCGGAGACGTCTACCGAGATCCTTGAAGGCCTCGACGTGGGCGAAATCGTCGTGGCGGACGCCGGCACCTCGCTGCATGACGGTGACCAGGTCAAGACCATGTTCGCCGAAGAACTCGATCGCACGCGGGTACGCTGATGGCTCTCAATATCTCGGCATGGTCGATCCGTAATCCGCTTCCTTCCATCGTCTTTTCGATCATCCTGCTGGTGCTCGGCTGGGTGAGCTTTACCAAGCTCGCGATCACGCGGCTGCCGTCAGCCGACATTCCCGTCATCTCGGTGGCGGTAGCGCAGTTCGGCGCAGCACCCGCCGAACTTGAAGCGCAGGTCACCAAGACCATCGAAGACGGCGTGTCCGGCGTCGAGGGCGTGCGTCACATCTCCTCGTCGATCACCGACGGCCTGTCGGTGACCACCATCCAGTTCGCGCTGGAGACCAATACCGACCGCGCGCTCAACGACGTCAAGGACGCCGTCACGCGCGTGCGTGCCAACCTGCCGCAAAACGTCAACGAGCCTTTGATCCAGCGCGTCGACGTGATCGGCCTGCCGATCGTCACCTATGCCGCGATCTCGCCGGGCAAGACGCCGGAGCAGCTCTCCTATTTCGTCGACGACGTCGTCAAGCGTGCGCTCCAAGGCGTGCGCAACGTCGCCCAGGTCGAGCGCATCGGCGGTGTCGAGCGTGAAATTCTGGTCTCGCTCGATCCGGACCGGCTACAGGCCGCGGGTCTCACCGCCGTCAATGTCAGCCAGATCCTGCGCGGCACCAATGTCGACCTCGCCGGCGGCCGGGCCGAAATCGGCAAGAACGACCAGGCGATCCGCACCCTGGCCGGCGCCAAGACGCTGAACGAACTCGCCGGCACCATGATCCCGCTGTTCTCCGGCGGCGAGGTGCGGCTCGACGATCTCGGCACCGTCACCGACACCATTGCCGACCGCCGCACTTTCGCGCGCTTCAACGGCGAGCCTGTGGTCGCGCTCGGCATCAAGCGCTCCAAGGGCGCTTCCGACGTGGTGGTGGCCGCTGCCGTGCAAAAGCGCATCGACGCGCTCAAGATCGCCTATCCCGACGTCGATCTGAAGCTGATCGATACCTCGGTCGACTTCACCAAGGGCAATTACGAGGCGGCGATCTCGACGCTGTTCGAAGGCGCCATTCTCGCCGTCATCATCGTGCTGCTGTTCCTGCGCGACATTCGCGCCACCATCATCGCCGCCATCTCGCTGCCGCTGTCGATCTTCCCGGCGTTCTGGGTGATGGACCTGCTCGGCTTCTCGCTCAACCTCGTCTCGTTCCTCGCCATCACGCTGTCGACGGGCATTCTGGTCGACGACGCCATCGTCGAGATCGAGAACATCGTGCGGCACATGCGGATGGGCAAATCGCCCTATCGTGCCGCGCTCGAGGCCGCCGACGAAATCGGCCTCGCCGTGATCGCGATCTCGCTGACCATCATCGCGATCTTCGCACCGGCAAGTTTCATGTCCGGCATTGCCGGGCAGTTTTTCAAGCAGTTCGGCATCACCGTATCGGTGCAGGTGTTCTTCTCGCTGCTGGCTGCACGCTTCGTCACGCCGGTGCTGGCGGCGTATTTCATGAAGGACACCAAGCACGACGAGCCGCCGCCCGGCCGCGTGCTGAACGCCTATCATCACATCGTGGCATGGTCGGTGAAGCATCATTACATCACCGTCCTGATCGGCTTTGGTGTCTTCGCTGCCTCGATCTGGAGCATTACCCTGCTGCCGCAAGGCTTCCTGCCGGCGCAGGACACCGCGCGCTCGCTGCTGGCGATGGAGCTGCCGCCCGGCTCGCAGCTTGCCTATACCGAAAAGGTCACGGAAGAGATCGTCGCGCGCTTGCGCAAGCGACCGGAGGTCAAGAGCGTGTTCGTCGACGGCGGCCGGGTGCCGCCGGGCACGCAGGAAGTGCGCCGCGCCGCGCTGATCATCAACTACACCCCCAAGACCGAGCGCACGATCACCCAGCGCGAGCTCGAGCTGGCGATCAGCCAGGAGCTGGAGAACGTACCGGACATCCGCTTCTGGTTCCTCGACGAAAACGGCCTGCGCGCGATCTCGCTGGTCGTCACCGGCACCGACAGCAACATCGTCAGTAACGTCGCGAGCGAGCTAGCGACCCAGATGAAGCGCATTCCGATCATCGCCAACGTGATCTCGGAAACTTCGCTCGACCGGCCAGAACTGCGCATCCGCCCGCGCGCGGAGCTCGCCGCACGGCTCGGCGTCTCCACCGAGAGCCTGTCGCAGACCATCCGCGTCGCCACCATCGGCGACGTCGGCCCGGCGCTGGCAAAATTCGACGCCGGCGATCGCCAGGTGCCGATCCGCGTGCAGCTCGAGGATTCCGCGCGCGGCGACCTCTCGATGCTACAACAGTTGCGCGTACCACTCGGCCAGCGCGGCGAACGCGGCGGCGTGCCGCTGTCGGTCGTCGCCGACATCCAGCTCGACCAGGGCCCGACCAGCATCAACCGCTACGACCGC
This sequence comes from Bradyrhizobium lablabi, assembly GCF_018129385.1. Taxonomy (GTDB): domain Bacteria; phylum Pseudomonadota; class Alphaproteobacteria; order Rhizobiales; family Xanthobacteraceae; genus Bradyrhizobium; species Bradyrhizobium lablabi_C. The sequence continues at coordinate 40,073 of NZ_JAFCLN010000011.1, read as the reverse complement.
GAACGGCAGGCGACGGTGGCGGCCGACCTCGTCGGCACCGCCGCGCTCGGCGACGCCACCAGGATGATCTACGACCTGCCGGTCATGAAGAGCTTGCCGAAGGGCGTGAGGGTGAGCCCGTCCGGTGACGCCGAAAGCCTCAACGAGCTGTCGGAGGGCTTTGCGACCGCGATCACCGCCGGCCTGATGATGGTCTATGCCGTGCTGGTGCTGCTGTTCGGCACGTTCCTGCAACCGCTCACCATCCTGTTCTCGCTGCCGCTCTCAATCGGCGGCGCGGTCGGCGCGCTGCTGATCACCGGCAAGCAGCTCACCACCCCGGTATGGATCGGCATCCTGATGTTGATGGGCATCGTTACCAAGAACGCCATCATGCTGGTGGAGTTTGCGATCGAAGCGATCCGCGACGGCAAGCCGCGCGAGGAGGCGATGATCGATGCCGGCATGAAGCGCGCGCGACCGATCGTGATGACGACGATCGCGATGGTCGCCGGCATGATGCCGTCAGCGCTGGCATTCGGCGCCGGCGGCGAATTCCGCTCGCCGATGGCGCTCGCCGTGATCGGCGGCCTGTTGTTCTCGACCATCCTGTCGCTGGTGTTCGTGCCCGCGATGTTCCTGGTGATGGACGATATCGGCGCGCTGATCTGGCGCTTCGCCAAGCGGCTGATCGTCTCCCACGGCGACGAGGAGCCTCCGGCATCCGGCCATGGACATCACAGCGAGCCGCCGCCCGCCAAGGGCTCGCCCCCGGTGCCAGGCAGCCTGTCGCCCGCGGCGGAGTAGTGTTACCGGAGCCAATGTCGGATGCCGACGTATTTGCCCAATGGGGCGCAAGCTGTCGTCGATATCCGCAAGCTTGAAGACTACTGTCTCAATCCTTCTCACCCTCGCGGGCGCCATAAGGCTAGAGTGTTTCGCGATGCCCTTGGGCTTAATCGGGGCGATGCCGTTTGGTTGAAAGGGGCCTTGTTGGGGGCGGCACGATCTGCCGAAGCCTCCCAAACCGGTGCCGACGAATGGGGCGCCTACTGGCGCATCGACGCCACGATTGCGCGACAAAACAGGACCGCTGTGGTAAGAACGATCTGGATCGTGCGGGTTGGCGAGTTGATGCCAACTTTCGTTACCTGTTGGGTGTTGTAATGGCTGAAAGCGAGCCGTCGCAGTTGAGCGTAGTCGCGCTGCTTTCCGGCGTTCCGGAGCGGCGGCTGGCGCGCGGGCAGGTAGGAACCGTGGTGGAGCAGCTCGACAACGAGACTCTGCTCGTCGAATTCAGCGACGAACAAGGCCGTGCCTATGCCCTCGTACCGTGTCGGCGGACAGAGCTGTTGACTCTGCATTACGTTCCCGAAGCGGCTTGATCTGGCCCTACTCGTTCCTCGCCACCGCCGTCAGCTTGGTCATATTCTGGAGCAGGATGCGGCCGCGCTGAAGGTCCAGGATGCCGTCTTTGCGCCAGAGCTGGAGCTGGCGGTTGACGCTTTCGCGGGCGGCGCCGACGAAGATGCCGAGCTGCTCCTGCGAGATGTGAACTTCGGAACCGAAATCCGACGCCAGCGCGCACAGCCGCCGCGCAAGGCGCACCGGCAGCGGCTGTAGCATCGATTCCTCCATCCGCTCGCTCTGCCAGCGGATGCGCTGGCACAGCAGCATGATGATCTTGATCGCGACCTTGGGCTCGCGCTCGAGGAAGGCGAGGAAATCCTCGCGCCGCAGGACAAACAGTTCGCTGGGCTCGCCCGCGGTGGCATCCGCCGTGCGGCTCTGGCTGTCGAGCACGGCGACTTCGCCGAACAGATCGCCGGGCCCCATGAAATTCAGCGTCAGCCGGCTACCGTCGGAGGCGCCGGTTTCGATCCGGATCTGGCCGCGCCGGACCCCGAACAGGGCATCCCCGGGATCGCCCTTCTGGAACAGGACCTCGCCCACGCCGAGCTGCTGGGTATGGCAGAGGCTCGAGATTCGCTGGAGTTCGTCGGCGCCCAGGTCCGCGAACATCGGATTCATCTTCAAAATGACCGCAAATTCGGCCTGTTTGCTCATTGCAATGCCTTCCAACCCTGACCAGTCCAGTTCCGGACCGTTCGCATAATTCGCCGCATTGGAAGTGTGCCATAAGTCACATAACTTTGCAGTCCCCATGGATTATTTTTGGCTCCCTTGGAGCCACCCCGCGCGTTTTGCGGGGTAAACTTGCTCGCCGTTCGGGAATGTCGACATGAAGCTGCTCAAAATAGCCGGCGCCGCCGTCGCCGCCTTGGTCGTTGTGGCGGTGCTGCTCTTGATTGTCGGCGTCCCCTCCGGCTTCCTGACCTCCACCATCCAGGAGCGGGTCGAGCGCGAGACCGGCTACAAGCTCGCGATCAACGGCGGGGCCAAGATCGCGCTGTGGCCGTCGCTCAATGTGACGATGAAGGACGTCACGCTCAGCGATCCGAAGGACCGCGACATCAACAACCGCCTGACTGCGGGCAGCATCGAGGCGGATGTCGCGCTGGGAAGCCTCTGGTCCGGCAAGCCGCAGATCACCGAGCTGGTGATCGTGCGGCCGGTCGTGAACCTGCCGTTGCAGCGCGAGCGGGTGCGCGAGACGGCGCCCGCCAAAACCGTCGGCGGCAGTGAACCTTTCAACATCGAGCATGTCATCGTCACCGGCGGCACGATGGTGTTTTCCAATCTGCGCGACCGTGTCGAGAGCCGCATCGAGGGCATGAACGCGGACTTCACCATGTCGGCAGATCGCAAGGTCAGGATCACCGGCAGCGCCCGAACCGGCGAACATCCGCTCAAGTTCGACATCAAGGCGACCGCGCCTCCGGCGCCGGTGGAGCGGCAGAACATTCCGACCGAATTCAACATCGACGCCGCCGGCCTGCTCCCGGGGCCGGTATCGGGCAAGGCCGAGGTGCGGCTCAACGGCAATGTCGTGATGATCAACGGGCTGACCGGCCTGCTCGGCGAGGGCGCATTCAACGGCTGGGCCTCGGTTGACCTTGCCAGCAAGCCGCTGGTCAAGCTCGACCTCGATTTCCAGCGGCTGAAGCTCGCGAATGCGCCGGTGAACCAGGGCGGCTCGGCGATGGCGCCCTGGAGCAACGCGACGATCGACGTCAACGGCCTGAACTATGTCGATGCGCAGGCGCGCATCTCTGCCGCCGAGCTCGATTTCGGCACCGCCAAATTCTCGCCCGCCGCGATCGATGCGACGCTTGCGAGCGGCGTGCTGAAGACGCGCATCTCAAACCTCGGCGCTTACGGAGGCACGGCCAGCGCCGGCATCACCATCGATGCGTCGGCGGCCAATCCGTCCTACGCACTACAGCTCGACCTGACCGGTGTTCGCGCGCTGCCGCTGCTCCAGGGCGTTGCCGATTTCGACAAGCTCGACGGCAAGATGCAGGCGAAGATCGACGTGAAGTCGACCGGCAACAGCCAGCGCGCGATCATGTCCGGCACGAGCGGCACCGCGTTCGTCGTGTTCCAGGACGGCGCCATCCGCGGCCTCAATGTCGCGCAGATGATCCGCTCGCTCACGACAAGCACGCAGTCGGGCTGGAATGAAAACAAGGAGCAGGCGACCGACCTCTCGCAGCTCTCGGTGTCATTCAAGATCGACAAGGGCCAGGCCACGACCTACGACCTCAACCTGGTCGGCCCGCTGGTCAAGATGACCGGCGTCGGCACGATCGATCTCGGCACCAAGCAGATGGGCTTTCGGGTCGAGCCGAAACTCGTGCTGACCACCGAAGGCCAGGGCCGCACCAATGACCCGGTCGGCTTCGGCATCCCCGTGATCGTCGACGGGCCGTGGGCGCAGCCGCGGATCTATCCGGAGATGAGCGGCATTCTGGAGAATCCCGATCAGGCCTATGCCAAGCTGAAGCAGATGGGCCAGGGCCTGTTCGGCAAGGACGGCGCCGGGCTCAATGCTGCAAATCTTGGTGCCGCGATCAGCGGATTGCTCGGCGGCGCGCAGGGTGGTGGCGCCGGCGGCCAGCCCGGCCAAGGCGGGCAAGGCGGAGGCCAGCTCGGCGGCGATCTCGGTGCGACGCTCGGCAACCTGATCCAGCAGGGCCTCGGCGGGCTGAACACCTCGCCCTCGCCTGCCCCGTCGCAATCGCCCGCGCCCCGGACCAGCAGCACCCGCGAAATCCGCGGCCGCAGCATGCCGCCGGGCGACGCGGCGCAAGAGCCGGTTCCCGCACCCGCTCCCGCGCAGGCTGCGCCCCAGCAGGCGGCGCCGGCCGCTCCTGCCCAGAACGACCCGCCGCAGGACAGCCACGCGATGAACGAGGTCTTGCGGCAGCTTTTCAACCGTTAACTCGCTCCCATCGTCATGCCCGGGCTTGTCCCGGGCATCCACGTCTTTGCCCGCCCCGCCCAATAAGGCGTGGATGGCCGGGTCAAGCCCGGCCATGACGGGAGAATTTGACGGGGGAGTTGCCCAGAATCCGGGCTAACCATGCCGTCCGATGGACGGTCCGGCTCTTCAATCTGTGCTAAATTCGGACTCGGCTGAGGCGGCTGCCGCGCTGCGGCGGCGGCCATGACCATCATTGCGGATGCGCGCGACCTGAACATTGGCGGCGCACGAGGGTCTGGATGAACGAGGGCAGCGGCAAGATCTGGTTCCTGCGTGGAGGCCTGTTCGCCAAATACGTCTTTGCGCTGGTGGGCCTCGTGGTGTTCGTTCTCGCCGTCAACGGCGCGATCGAGACCTGGATCGGCTATTCCGGCACCAAGACCTCGCTGACCGACGCGATGGGCGAGAAGGCCGAGGCGACCGCCAAGCGCATCGACCAGTCGATGGCCGAGCTGGAGCGCCAGATCAGCTGGGTGACCCGCGCCAGCTCCACCAAGAGCAATGACGCCGACACGCTGGCCCAGCGCCGCGCGGACTATTCGCAGCTCCTGAACCAGGTGCCGGCGGTCAACCAGCTCTCCTTCATCTCCGGCCAGGGCCGCGAGCAGCTGCGGCTGTCGCGGCTGACCGTCAATTACGGCAGCAATGTCGACTTCTCCCGCGACGTCCGTTTCACCGAGACGCTGGCGCGCGGCACTAGTTTTTCGCCGGCCTATTTCCGCGACCAGCACCCGTATATTTCGATCGCGCTGTCGCATTCCGGCTACAACGCCGGCGTCACCGTCGCCGAGATCGATCTGCGCTTCCTCTCCGATTATCTCAGCGACGCCCAGGTCGGCCGCTCGGCCTTTGCCTATGTGGTCGATCCGCGCGGGCAGGTGCTGGCGAGCTCGACCAAGGGCCCCGACATCGGCAAGGAGCTTGCGAGCCTGCCGCAGGTCGCCGCGGTGCTGGCGCATGGCGGCACGCCGGTCTCGTCCGGCAGGGATACGGCGGGCCACGACGTGCTGACGACCGAGAGCGCGGTGCCGAAATTCGGCTGGTTCGTGTTCTTCGAGCAGCCGACGGCCCAGGCGCTCGCGCCGATCCGCGACCAGCTCGTGCGTATCGCGCTGTTGATGGCGCTCGGCCTCGTGGTCGCGATCCTCGCCGGCGTCGTGCTGGCGCGGCGCATGCTGATCCCGATCACAGCGCTGTCCTCCGGCGCGCGGCGGCTCGGCGACGGCGAGTTCGATCACCGCATCGACGTGCGCACCCATGACGAGTTGCAGGAGCTCGCCACGCAGTTCAACAGCATGGCCGGGCAGCTCCAGAACACCTACGCCGACCTCGAAGCGAAGGTGAACGAGCGCACGCGGGATCTGGCGCAGTCGATCAACGAGCTGAAGGTGCTGGAAGAGGTCGGTCGCGCGGTGTCGTCCTCGCTCGATCTCGACGCCGTGCTGCCGACGGTGGCGGCGCGCGCGCTGGAGATCACCCATGCCGACGCCGTGCTGATCTACGGCTATGACGCGGAGCACCGCACCTTCAACCTCACCGAATCGATCGGCATCGACAGGGATGCCAAGGGCGAGCACGTCTCGATCGCAGAGGAAGGCAACGTGCTCGGCGATGCCGCCGTCCGCGGCGAGCCGATCGCGATCCCCAATGTGGTTGCGATCGCGGAGAATCCGCTGCGCGATATCACCATTGCCGCCGGCTATCTTTCCGTGCTGGTCGTGCCGCTGGTCGATCAGAAGGGCGTGCTCGGCTCGCTGGTGGTGCTGCGGAAAAATGCCGGCGAGTTCTCGCAGAATCTGATCGGGCTGATGAAGACCTTTGCGCACCAGTCGGTGCTGGCGATGCGCAATGCGCGGCTGTTCACCGAGGTGAACCAGACCAGCCGCGAGCTGGCGGCGGCGCATTCCACGGTGCAGCAGCAGGCGGCACAATTGCAGGAGCAGACGGATCAGCTCAAGGACTGGAACAAGTCGCTGGAGGACCGCGTCGAGACGCAGCTCGGCGAAATCGAGCGCATCCGCAAGCTCGAGCGCTTCCTCGCCCCGCAGGTGGCGCAGCTGATCGCTTCCTCCGATGGGCAGGAGTCGCTGCTCGACAGCCATCGCCGCGAGGTCACCGTGGTGTTCTGCGACATGCGCGGCTTTACCGCCTTCACCGAGCAGACCGAGCCGGAAGAGGCGATGAACGTGCTGCGCGAATATCACGCCGCGCTCGGCGAACTGATCTTCCGCTACGAGGGCACGCTCGACCGCTATGCCGGCGACGGCGTGATGATCCTGTTCAACGCGCCGATCCAGTTCGAGGACCACGTCAAGCGCGCGGTGAAGATGAGCGTCGAGATGCGCGACACCATCGGCAAGCTGTGCGACCGCTGGCGCAATCGAGGCCACAATCTCGGTTTTGGCATCGGCATTGCGCTCGGCTATGCCACGCTCGGCCAGATCGGCTTCGAGCAGCGGCTGGAATACGCCGCGATCGGCAGCGTCACCAACCTCGCCTCGCGCCTGTGCGACGAGGCGAAGGCCGGCCAGATCGTGGTGAGCCGAAGGGTCTATGGCATGGTCGAGCCGTGGGTCGACGGCCGCCCGATCGACGATCTGAATTTGAAGGGCTTTAACCACCCGATCCTCGCCGCGGAGATCACCGCCTGGCGCGAGGAGGTGGACAACGTGGTGGACGCGGCTGCTGCGGCGAAGCGGCAGAAGAAGGGGTAGCGCTCTATCCCATCCAGTGACCGTCATACCCGCGAAGGCGGGTATCCAGTACGCCGCGGCCCCTCGACTCAATCACTGAAGCCTCTGGAATACTGGGCCACCCGCCTTCGCGGGTGGCGACGAGTGAGGGCGTGAACCCGCCTCCTCCAGCCTGCGACAAAGCGGGGTCAGCTCGCGACCAGCCCGGAGCGCCGCCATGTCAGCCAGAACCGCCTCTCTCGCCCTCGCCGCTGTAGCGGCCCTCGTCTCCGTTTCCGCGGCACAGGCCGGCATGAACAATCTCAACCTCAACACGCCGAGCCTGCCGAGGCCGATCGATGTGCGGCCGCGGATGATCGACGCGAAGATCCAGCTCCATTGCACTTTCCGGCGCGAGCGCAACGAGAGCGGCGCGTGGGTGGAGCGAAGGTATTGCCACTAGCTCGGTCATTGCCGCACCCTATGACCGTCATACCCGCCACCGGGTCTCGCCTGCGGCGAGCCCGATGACAGGCTCCTGCGGGTATCCAGTACACCGCGGCCTCTCGGATGAACCACTGACGTCTCTGGAATACTGGATCGCCCGCCTGCGCGGGCGATGACGCCGCGTGTAAGTTTTCAAACAGCCGCTCGCGATCCCGCGGCGCGACACGCCCGGGTTTTTGGCCGATACCTTGACCCTCGAGAGAGTGAGGGCGCAGGGAATGCCGGGTGCACGCTGCACCCGCGGTCTCGTGTGCTTGCTTGCGCAAAGGAAAATGCACACGAGCATACAGGTGAAGCGGAGGCAGTCCGACATCCCCTGCGCAATGGCTTTACGACTTATACCGTGCTCTCCCCAGTGAGAGCGCTTGGTTGTCACTGTCGCCCGTGAAAAGCATGAGCTTCCCGCGAACTTGATGCCTGCATAGCGGCGTCAGGACCACACGGCTTCGTCGTACGCCCCAGCGTTTTCGTCCGGCACGAAACCGCGCCACGCCAAGGCGTCCATCGCATTCCACCCCTACAAATCGTGACGATCGCGAAACGCCCCTCGTCGGGATGGTGTGCGGGAGTTATACTTCTGATTTTCAGAAACATGCAAGCGGAATATTTTGGTATCTAGGACTTGACACGATTCAGACTGATTTGCCCGACGGGTCACCTTGCCGCACTGCATACCGCCAAGCCTGATCAGGCCACCGCGCTGTCATTGATCTCGCGAATCTTGCCCACCAGACGCACGACCTTGGCTTCGTCGAACAGATGCTCCGGCCCCGTCGGAGCGACGCCGGTAAACGGCGGCTCATAGAGCAGCTCGGGGTCCATCACACCTTGGTCGGTCAGGTGCTCGATCACCATGTTGATGAATTCAATTTGGGCCGCGGTTGCCGTACCGGCAGCGAGAAATTCACCGAAGGCCTCGCTCACCGCGGCGCGGTCGAGGCCGACCAGCGAACGAACGAAGCGGCCAAAGCCCTGACTCGTTTCCTTGGCCTTTGTAATGTCGCCGGCTTCACCAACGCCGGCATCCAGCAGCAACTTTTCGAGCTCGTTCAAGTCAGATGAAGTCAGTGGCCGGCCATGCCGAACCTTGTGAAGCACGATGTGGTCTTCGTGTGCTTTGAGAAAATGACGGGCCTTCTGCTTGAAACGCGCGAAGTCCGTGGCGGCGAATTGCGGCATTACGTGCTCGACGCCTTCGCCGATTTCGTCGATGAAGTTGGAGTAGACGATGGCCTTTCGGGTCTTCTCGATATGCTGCACGAGGTCGCGCAGTCGCAGGCGCACCAGCTCAAACAAGGGAACGGTGACGCCTTCCCACCATTGCTGGGTCTGGATTTCCTCGATCAAGGCCGCCTGATGCGCGATGGCGGGAATGCCGACCTGATCTTCCAGTGCGGAGGCGATTTCGATGAGCTGCTTCTTCAGGGTGTCGAACCGCTTCGATCCCTTGAGCAGGGCCAGTTCGAGCGAGAACATCAGAAGGTCGAACCGCTTGGCTTCCTCGATACCGAGGTTGTTTGCTGACGGCAGCGGCGCGACTTCGTCGACCAGTTCCTTGCGCGCTTCGTCGTTCAAGGCCTGCCATGACTCGGGCTTGCGATACTTCTCTACTGACCGGCGGTGGCGGCGGACGATGAAGTTGTCGAGATTCATGCCGCCAACGGTATCCTGAAGGGTTTTCAACGCGCTGGTACGGACCTCTTCTTCGCTTGGCGGCGTATCCGGGCTTGCCTGATACGTACCGCCACCCTGTTCGGCAAAGCCATCCGCCTTTTCGTGCTTCTCGCTGAGAGCGCGGACGAGATCGAGACGCGCGGTGAAGAGTCTTTCAGACAGCGACTTCGCGGCGCCGGCCTCCTTGATCTCAGGATTTGCGCCAAAGAATTCGAGGTTCTGGCAGTAGTCAAAGACGCGGAAATATTCCTTGTCCTGACCGGGACCGAACAGGTCGGGGCAGAGGCGCGTGCCGCGGCCCATCATCTGCCAGAACTTGGTCTTCGAGCGAACCGGCTTGAAGAAGACGAGGTTGACGACTTCGGGGACGTCGATGCCGGTATCCAGCATGTCGACAGAGATCGCGATGTGTGGAACCGAACTCTTCTTGGAAAAATCGTCGATCAGAGTCTGGGCGTAAGGACCGGTCTCATAGGTGATCACGCGCGCGAAATGACCGGCCAGATTGGGATAGGCCACATTGAAGCGCGCCTCGATGTATTTGGCGTGGTCCTGGTTCTTGGCGAATATGATGGTCTTGCCGATCCGGTCACCGCCCTCAACCTTGAGGCCATTCTGCATCAGATGCTCAAGCACGAGATCGACCGTGTCCTCGTTGAAAAGGCGTTTGTTGATCTCGGCTGCCTCAATACTATCGGGGACCTCCTCCTCGCCCCATTCGAGTATATCCCAATGGTCTTTTTCTTCGTCGGTAAGTTCGTCGTAGCGCAGACCGGCGCGGACGATCTTTAGCGGAACCGAGATAGGCTTTGCCGGGACGAGATAGCCATCGGCAACCGCTTCATCGAGTGAATAGGCGTCGGTCGGAACGCCATCCTCCAGATCGAACAGCGAATAGGTGTTCTTGTCGATCTGGTCCTTTGGCGTCGCCGTCAGGCCGACGAGGAAGGAATCGAAATACTCGAAGATGGCGCGAAAGCGCTGGTAGACGGAGCGGTGCGCTTCATCAATAACGATGAGATCGAAATGGCCGGGGCCGAACTTGACCCTGCCCTCCTGTCTGCCGTCGATCAGGTTCATCATCGTCGGATAGGTCGACAGGAACACGCGGCCATCGCTGGTGCGTTCGGTGATGAGGTTGACAGGGGCAGAATCCGGCAGGTGCATCTTGAATGCGCCGGCCGCCTGATTGACTAGGGCAATACGGTCGGCGAGGAACAGGACGCGCTTGACCCAGCTGGCACGCATCAGAAGATCGACCAGCGCGATCACGGTGCGCGTCTTGCCGGAGCCGGTGGCCATCACCAGCAGCGCCTTGCGCTCGCCATCCTGCTCGAAATGCCGCGCGATCGCCCTGATGGCGCGTTGCTGGTAGGGCCGCTCGACGATCTTGCGGCTGATCGCCTCCGCAGCCAGCCGCTTGCGGCCGGTGCGGCGCTGCACCAGCAATTCAAGTTCATCGCGCTTGTAGAAGCCGCCGATCTGGCGCGGCGGATAGCGTGTATCGTCCCAGATCCAGTGCTCGTAGCCGTTGGAATAGAAGATCACCGGCCGTTGGCCGAAGCGGGCCTCTAACAGGTCGGCATAGAGCTTGGCCTGTTGCTGCCCGACCCGAGCGTCCTTGCGCGTGCGTTTGGCCTCGACGAGACCAAGCGGCTTGCCGTCGGCGCCCCACAGCACATAGTCGACGTAACCGACGCCCTCGTTGTTGGGCATGCCCTCGACGCGAAATTCGAGGTCGTCGGGTCCGTCGAGCGTCCAGCCGGCCTCGCGCAACAGCAGGTCGATATAGCGGTCGCGGGTTTCGGCTTCGTTGTAGTCGTGCTTGTCCGGCTTTGCCTCGGCCGCCTTGCGCGCAGCGGCGACCTCGGCCCGCAGCTTTTTCAGTTCTTCGTCAAGGTTCTGATTGTCGGCAAGCAGCTTCGTAAGTTCGCCATTCCTGGCGTCGAGCGCTTCCTGCTGCTGCTTGATATGGACGAACGCTTTCTTGAGCGCCTCGTCGCGACGCGACAGTACCGCGGGATCGAAAGCAAGTCCGTCGGCCGGCTTGCCCTTGCGGGCGTAGGTGCGCGCGAACCAGAAGCAGACGTGGAACAGCTCCTTCACCGCGCCCGTCGCGTCACCCGGCTTGATCTGCCGCTCCTCGTGGACAGCCCGGTTGCGCAGCGAGTTGATATACTTCGCCTTCGCAAACACCGCCTCGCCGGCTACCCGGCGAAAGCTCGGCTCGTGCAGGAGCGCCGCGATATTGTCCTGATAGGGGAGCTTGAGACCGGGGTCGTTCCGGAACGCCCACTTGACGGCAACCTCTACCGTCTTTCCCGCAAAGAACGCCGCCGCGGTCGGCGACACCGCTGCCTGACGCTCCGCCTCTACTGCCGCCTCGTGCACGGCAGGAAATTCGGAGGCGAGGAAGGCGAAGTTCGACATCGTCGATGCTATTTACCGGCGTCGATCAGTTCGATGTCCTTCTTGAGCAGCGTGTTGACCAGCGAGCTCAGCGACACTCCCCGCGCCGAAGCACGTTCGACCAGATAGTCCAGCACCTCCGGCTCCAGATGGACCGGCGGCACAAGGCGCGCGCCCTCGCGGAAGAACTTGCCACGCTCGGCGTTCGAGAAGTCGTATTCATCCCTCATCTGGTCACCCTTCCTCGTAATGACTGACCTCGCGGCGAGTCGGCCGGCGGGCCGCAATGATGCGGATGGCAGTCCGGTCCGCCGATATCTCGATATAAGTATGCACCACCAGCAGTATTTTGCTCGTGGGAATTCGCCCTATGGTAACCCAGCGCTCCTCCCCCTGGCCAGACTCTTCATCGAGCCGCGACAGGGCCAGGGCATCGGCGAACACCCCATGGCCTCCTCGAAGGTGACCCATGCTTGCGCCGATTGCTCTCCGCCTTGGCCGGGTCCCAATCGAACTCGAAGCGCATGGTCAGAGCTGCCCGGAGAAGGCGCGGGATTGAAGGGAGGAAAACAATGCCGAAAATTTCATTGCCGCTAGAGCTGCCTTATCAATGATCTTTCGGATGTGGGTCGTCCTAGCCGCGTAGGTCGCTTGTAGATGGATGGGAGGCTCCAAGATCCGCAGACTCCGGATGTCGTCAAAGTTCAACCCCGCCTTCACGCCTTGTCGATTCAACGCTCTAAACTGAACCTCTCCTCCTGCACTGGCGAGATACATTGACAGGTAAATTGGATTTATGCCGGTGACCCGTACAAGGGCGATGTGTTGATTGATGTGAGCTTGGCCGTCCAAAGTGTCCGGAACCACAGCAGTTCTTCCGAGATCAGCCGTAATGCTAATCAAAACATCTCCTCCACGCACAGTCGTTCTTTCCGCTTCAGCACTTTGTGGAGGATCGACGAAAACCATATCATTGGTCGAGAGGTCGCCATTTCTCAAATTCTGGATTCGAATGAACGCCTTACCCGCGGCTGAATAGTATTTTGCCCAACCACGTGACCCACTAGTGAGAAATGATTCGTAAGCTGCTAGCGGCTTCTCTATCCAACCCTTCGTATTCCTTACCGTATCTCCAAACATATCGAGAAAAGTCGCCTGATTAAGGCTGCCGAGTAGTTCAAGCTCACGCTTGCCCTTACGGCGCAGCCTATCCGCTTTATCTAGGATCGTCGCGATCCGCCGCTGCTGGTTGAGCGGCGGATAAAAAAATGGAATCGCGCGAATAATACTTGTATTGAGATTAGGCATTGTCACGCCTTTAGCGTGATAGAGAAGCCAACTGCCGACCTCATCGCGCTTTAGAAAGTGACGCAAATAGCCCATATCGAGGTTCGGGAAGTTCAAACGAATGCGAATACTCCCCGTTCCGCAGAGCCATCCTTCCTCTTGCTCCGTAACTACCGCGAATCGGCTCACGTCACCTCGACGACTAAAGACCACGTCACCAACGCGAAGTCGGTGCTGGCTTAGCCTTCGAGCATGACTTGCATCGACACGCGCAATATTCGCGCACGAGATCTCTCCATCGAGCATGTCCTGCGGCATGACAACAGGAATGCCTTCATCAGAGTAGTCAGACGCATGCAACTGACTTCCAAAAGGTCCTGTCTGCACCTCCCCATCAAACTGATCGCAGATTGCGCCAATAGTCGTGCGATGAAATTCCACGCAGTCTTTGATCATTGGAGCTGCGTTGACGTTCATAGCATCGCCTCCAGCTCCGCGAGCCCATCAGCAATCTCTTTTTCCAGAACCTTCAGTTCCGCGATGAGCTCCTTCGCCGGCCGATGCTCCGCCGTCTCGTGCACGACTTCTTTGTAGCGGCTGATCGAGAGGTCGTAGTCGGCCGCGGTTATGTTCGTCTTCGGTACACAAAAGCTCTGCGCCGTACGCGAACGGCTGCGCTCCGAACCGTCGCGCTCTTTCCAGCGCGCCGCTATATCGGGAAGATTGTTTCTGTCGTGCTCGTCATCTTGGAGCTTCGCGCACGGTCCGATCTTCTCATCCTGCGGCAGTAGCGCGTTGCGCTTGTCGTCCAGCGAGAAGCCATCAGCTTGGCAATCGTAAAACCAGACATGATCCGTGCCGCCAGAATTGGTCTTGGTGAACAGCACGATCGCAGTGGAAACGCCAGCATAGGGCCGGAATACGCCAGACGGCAACTTCACTATGCCTTCGAGCTTGTGATCCTCCACCAACATCCTACGGATCGCCTTGTGTGCAGTGGACGAACCGAACAGCACACCATCAGGCACGATCACCGCCGCTCGCCCGCCGGGCTTCAGCAGCTTCAGAAACAGCGCCATGAACAGCAATTCGGTCTTCTTGGTCTTGACGATGGCCTGCAAATCCTTAGCGATCGTTTCATAGTCCAACGCTCCTGCAAACGGTGGATTGGCAAGCACCAAGCTATAGCGGCCCTCGTCCCCCGCATGTTCCTGCGACAGCGAGTCCTTATAGCGGATGTCGGGGTCCTCGACGCCGTGCAGCGTCATGTTCATCGAGCCGATGCGCAGCATCGTGCCGTCGAAGTCGAAGCCGTGGAACATCTCCTCGTTGAAATGATCACGGCTTTCCTTCTCGTGAAACAGTTTCGGATGATTCTCGCGCAGATATTCGCCGACCGCGACCAGGAAGCCGCAGGTGCCGCAGGCGGGATCGCAGATCACGTCCTTCGGATTCGGCGCCATCATCTCAACCATCAGCGCGATGATGTGACGTGGGGTGCGGAACTGGCCGTTCTGGCCGGCGGTCGCGATCTTCGAGAGCATGTATTCGTAGAGGTCGCCCTTGGTGTCGCGGTCCTCCATCGGGATATCCGCGAGCAGATCGACCACTTTCGACAGCAGCGCAGGCGTCGGTATGGTGAAGCGCGCGCCCTTCATGTGGGTGGCGTGCGCAGTGTCCTTTTCCGCCATGTTGCGCAGGAAGGGAAAGACATGCTCAGAGACGATCTCGAACATCGTCTTGGGGTCGCGGTTCTTCAGTCGCGACCAGCGCATGTCCTCGTAGGCGAGGCCGCCGCCCTTACCGATACCGTCCTTGCCAGTCGGGAAGATGCGCCGCTCCATCGGCTTACCCAGCCGGTTGGCACGGTTCTCCTCGCGGGTATGGGCTTCGTCCAGCCCGCGCATGAACAGGAGGTAGGTGATCTGCTCGATCACCTCGAGTGGATTGGCGATGCCGCCGGCCCAGAAGGCATTCCAGACGTTGTCGATCTTGGAGCGTAGTTCACCCGTCAGCATTTCCTACCCCGGCGCAGATATCCGGCGGGTTGATTAGCAAAAGTTGCCGGCAGGGCGAAGCGATCCCAGGGGCTTATCCGCTTTGCCCACATTCCCCCTTCTGCTATCGGTAGTTCCGACAACGGAAAACGCCCTCACCATGCGCCATTTCGCCCTTCGTCCGCTTCTCGCCGCCCTCCTCCTCGCCACCCCCGCCCTCGCCGCGGATGACCCCGCCGGCGAGCCTCCCGCGCGCGGCCCGGCGGTCACCGTGCTGAAGGCTGCAAAGGCCTGCTTCAACAACAATGTCGAGGTCTCCGGCATCGTGCTGGCGCGGGAGGAGACGGCGGTGCGGCCGGAGCGGTTCGGGCTGAAGGTTTCGGAAATCCTGGCCGATGCCGGCGAGACCGTCACGGCCGGCCAGCAGCTTGCCCGCCTCACCCCGCCCGAGGGCGGCGTCGTCAACGTCACCGCGCCGGTGGCGGGGCTGATCTCGCAGTCCTCGGCGGCGATCGGGGCGGTGGCCGGGGCCAAGGGCGAGGCGCTGTTCTCGATCATCGCGCGCAGCGAATTCGACATCGTCGGCATGGTGCCGGTGAAGGATCTCGGCCGGCTCCAGGTCGGCCAGCAGGCGCGGATCAAGATCCCCGGCGCCGGCGAGGTCGACGGGCGCGTGCGGCGGGTGGCGCCGACCGTCGAGCCGAACAGCCAGCTCGGCCAGGTGATCATCGGCATCACGCCGGCGCGGCGGTTTCTGGTGAACTCGTCCGGGCGCGCGCTGATCCGCACCGGGCAGAGCTGCAACATCTCGGTGCCGCTCACTGCGGTGCTCTACGGCAGCGCCGGCACCGTGGTGCAGGTAATCCGCCGCGGGCGGGTGGAGACCAAGCGCGTCGAGGTCGGGCTGATGTCGGCCGGACAGGTCGAGATCAAGGAAGGGCTGGTCGAGGGCGACACCGTGGTGGCGCGCGCGGGCGCCCTGCTGCGCGAGGGCGATCCGGTGCGGCCGGTGGCGAGCGCGGAGGCGAAGTAGGGTCCGCATTTTCGATAGAGCTGATCCCCTCACCCGGAGCGGTGGTCGCGGAGAGAACCCCTCATCCGGCGCTTCGCGCCACCTTCTCCCACAAGGGGAGAAGGAGAGAGAGCGTCGCAAGCAAGCAATAACCAGCTGCAAACGATCTCGTCATGGCCGGGCTTGACCCGGCCATCATCAACAAAAAGGGATTCCTGCGAAGAGGATGGATGCCCGGGTCAAGCCCGGGCATGACGAGGCGCGGAGCTCAGCCGCCGAGGCTGACTTCTTCTACCAGCGTCGAACTCACCGTCGGGACCTGCTCGCCGTCGGAGGCGCGGGTGATCGAGATGCGGGTCTTGTTGAAGACGCTCTCGAGGCCGGTCTTGGCGCTGAAATTGTTCAGGAGCTCGGAGACCAGCACGCTGTTCTGGCCCTTGGAATCGTCGACCACCTTGCCGGGCGTCGCCGAGGTCAGGATCAGGGCGTTGTCGGGCGCGGCGATCGGGGCGAGACCGTGGGAATAGGAGCGGAAACGGCGCTCATAGGGGTTGCGGCGGGAGGCGTCGATCACGACCAGCTTGGCGCGGGCGCCGCTCTCCTTGATCTCCTCCAGCACGGATTCGACCGAGATGCCTTCGCGCTTGACGTCCTTTTCCTTCCAGATGCGAGCGTCGACCGGAACCATGAAATTCTCGCGACCCGCCTCCACAGCGTAGCCACCGAAGAACAGCATCACCACGGCGTCCTTGTTGATCTTGCCCTTCAGCCGCGCGATCGCGCGTTCCATGTCGTCCTTGCTGGCGTCTTCCACCACCTCGACGTCGAAACCATTGCGACGGAGCGTACCGGTCAGCGCGCGGGCGTCGTTGATCGGCTGCGCCAGGGGCGCGGCGGCATCGGGATAATTGCCGTTGCCGATGACGAGCGCGACGCGGGCGGGCTTGCCGAGATCGGCGGTCTGCTCGGTGCCGATCGCCTTGGCCGCATCCAGCGCGCGCTTGTTCAGCGCGGCATGGGCGCCGATCGCCAGCGACACCGCGCCCAGAAGGCCGGCGACCAGCGCGATGGAGCGACGGGAGATGCCAAGCTGCCTAACATTCATCGGTTCATTCCTGTCGTCATCAAAGGCGCGCGCGAACGAACGTTTAGTCGCGCCATCAAGGCTTAGGTTTGAGGGATTGGCCGGGGTGGTGCCGTTCAATTGCGCTCAATTTGCGGCAGCGCACCCAAGCAACCCTTAACCCGCCCGGTGGCTAACCGCAAGGCGATGCAATCGTTCCGGCTTAAGCCATTGTTCCGATAGATGAATTTTATTGACCCCTTCGGCCGTCCTGCTTGCCATAAGAAGGTAAACGGCGGGCCTTTTCCGTGACAGGGGTCACATCTGGTATTTGGCATTTAATCGTGCAATTTTTCAAAGACTTGAGTTTGGGGCAGAGCGCCGGCGCGAGAAAAGAGCCTGCATGGGGTTTCACTATTTTGCCGGCGCGGCGTTTCGTGCGCTCACCGCCCACAAGGACGGGCCGTCGCTCTATGACGTCTGCGACCCGCTGCTGCTGAAATATTCCGGCGGCGACCAGCATCTCGGCCAGTTCTATCGGACCGCGCTCGGCAACCCGGCGCTGCGCCCGCTGCTGCGGCGGACGGGACTACCGGCGCTGCGCGACGAGACGCGGCTGGCCGCGTTGCGCGCGGCGCTGGTGCATGCGCGCGACGACAATGATCCGGACTGGACGGCGGTGGGGGCGCCGGTGGCCGAGCTGATGGAGGGTATCGGCGTGCGCCATCCGCAGCCGCCGGCGGCGACCGCCCCCGCCCGCGCTCCCGGCATGGCGGAGATCGAGAACGCGATCCGGACCTGCGCCAGGCACCTGCTGCGGTCGTATTCCAGGAACGGTTTCATCCCGACCTATGCGGCGTTCAACCTGCTCGGCGACCCCGATATGGGCGGGCGGGAAATGCTGATGGCGCTGACCGGGCTGAATTCGCGCGGCTACAAGAACTCGACGCTGCTGTTCTCGCTCGCCCGCATCTTCATCGCGCATTCGCCGGCGCGCGCGCTGATCAACCCGCCATGGAAAGGCATTGCCGAGCCGATGTGGCAGCCGATGCAGATCCGGCATCGCTCGGCCTATTACGATGCGTTCTTCACGGAGGCGCTGCTGTCGTTCATCGAGACCGGGCTGGCGTCCGCTGAAGAGAGCAGCGCCTCGCGGCGGGCGATCGACGACATGGTGGATTTTTGCCTGCGCATCAGCCGCGAGGAGGTGGCCTCGCTGAACGGTTCCACGGTGAACGTCGTCACCGCGCTGGCGCCGCTGCCGCATCCGCGCTTTTCGCGCTTCTTCCAACAGATCAAGCAGGACCTCGGCTTTGGCGTCTATGTGCCGGACTGCGACACCACCGCGTGCTCGTTCTCGGCGGCGACGCAGGCCGGTTCCAGCGATCCGATGCTGGACCAGCCGCTGCTCGACTTTTATAGCGGCCTTCAGGTACGCGAAGGCGCCAACGAACCTCGCGTCACCGTGCCGCTCAACGATAACGTCGATTACGAGGGCGGCGTCGTCACCTGGATCGACAGCCTTGCCGGCGAGCGCCCGTTCGGCAACGACCTCGATCCGACGCTCAATCTCGATATCCTGGAAGTCTCGTTCCGCAACCTGTCTCGCTGGAAGATTTTGGAGACGCCGTCGCGGCTCGCCACCGTCCACCGCATCATCGCGTTCCAGAAGAAGCTGGTGGAGAGCGGCGCGTTCGCCCATCCCCGCTCGCACATCTATTACCTGCCGGAGCTTTACTGCGCCTATTTCGGCCGCTGCTATGCCGCCTTCCTGGCGCTGCCGCTATCAGCGCAAGCCGTGATCGATCCGGACGGGGTTTTCGACATCATCCGCGGCCATGTGCTGGCCTATGTGCAAACCGAACTGATGGCGCACGAGATGAACCCGTTCGATGCGGCCCTCGCTTTGATGGCGCTCGCCCATCTCGGCGCCGATGCCGCGACCTTCACGCCGGCACTGGCCTGCATCGTCACAAATCTCGGCGAGGGCGGGCGGCACGGGCCGTACAAGGCCTATGAATGGAACAAGATGAAGACCCCGACCCGCATTCTGGTCGGCGGGCCGGAGGTCACCTCGGCCTTCGTGCTGATGGCGCTGGCGCTGGCGCGGCGGACCATGAAGCAGGGCGCGCGCCATTCTTCGTGAAAGGGGCGGCTTGACTTCGCGCCCGTCTGCCCCGAAACAGCGCAAGTCTCGACCTCGCCTCGACTACGCCTTACCGGTTGCGGGTTCGGACGGTCCGCAGAAGCGGATCGAACCACGCGCTAAATCATTGAAGAATAGTGCTTTCTCCGATGCGGCCAGATCCGCTTCGCGGGAGAGCGCAGACCTCCCTATATTGCCTTGATGCCGGACCCGATGATCATCTACCTCGAATTCGAAAAGGCCGTCGCCGAACTCGAGGCCAAGATCAACGAGTTGCGCACGCTCGCGGCTTCCGGCAGCGACATCGGCGACGAGGTCGCCAAGATCGAGGAGAAATCGGCGCAGGCGCTGGCGGAGCTCTATGCCAACCTGACGCCGTGGCAGAAGACGCTGGTCGCGCGCCATCCGCAGCGGCCGCATTTCACCGATTTCATCAAAGGCCTGATCACCGACTTCACGCCGTTTGCCGGCGACCGCAAGTTCGGCGAGGACGAAGCGCTGATGGGCGGGTTCGGCCGCTTCCAGGGCGAGCCGATCTGCGTGATGGGCCAGGAAAAGGGCGACAGCACCGATTCCCGCATCAAGCACAATTTCGGCATGGCGCGGCCGGAGGGCTATCGCAAGGCCGTTCGGCTGATGGAGATGGCCGACCGCTTCGGCATTCCCGTGCTGTCGATCGTGGATTCCGCCGGCGCCTATCCCGGTATCGGCGCAGAGGAGCGCGGGCAGGCCGAGGCGATCGCCCGCTCGACCGATGCGTGTCTCTCTCTCGGTGTTCCAAATGTCGCGATCGTCACGGGCGAGGGCATGTCGGGCGGCGCGATCGCGATCACGACCGCCAACCGCGTCTTGATGTTCGAGCACGCGATCTACAGCGTGATCTCGCCGGAAGCCGCCTCCTCGATCCTCTGGCGCGACGGCACCAAGGCGCAGGAAGCCGCCAACAGCATGAAGATCACCGCACAGGACATGCTGCGATTCGGCGTGATCGACCGCATCCTGCATGAGCCGCCGGGCGGCGCCCACCGCGATGCCGCCGCCATGATCGCCACCACCGGCGAGGCCATCGCGCAGGCGTTTGCCGAACTACAGGGCCTCGATGCCGATGCGGTCCGCAAGCAGCGCCGGCAGAAATTCCTCGATATCGGCCGGAAACTGGGCTGAAAAGCCGGGAATTCCCCGCTATTCGCGGCCAAAATTGTTCCCCTGACCCGGATTTGGCCGCAATTAGGCCCCGAGGCCGATATTTAAGCTGATGTTGACCATGGTTGATTTGGAACGGCCCGGGCGGCTCCGTTCAGGTTGCGACGCAGAAGCCCGATTGGTAATGTTTTAGTCAATGGCTTCAGGGCAATGCGGCATGGTTGGGGTTGCCTCATTCGTCCCGGTGGGTGTGGAGCTCTATCTTTGATTTCTCGCTCAAGGCTGCTGATTTCTCGCTCGCCGCTACGCGCGCTTCTGACCGCGGCCGTGCTTACGGCCGGGGCTGCGCTGCTGGCCGGCTGCAACACCGACGACATTTCCCTTGCCAACAACGCCAAGGCCAACCAGCCGGTCCCGCCGAAACTGATCCAGGCCATGGTCGAAAAGGACATGGACCTGAACTCGCCGATCCTGGTCCGCATCTTCAAGACCGAGGCCGAGCTCGAGGTGTGGAAGCAGAACCGCTCCGGCCAGTTCGCGCTATTGAAGACCTATCCGATCTGCCGCTGGTCGGGCGACCTCGGTCCGAAAGTGAAGGAAGGCGACCGCCAGGCGCCGGAAGGTTTCTACTCGATCACGCCGGCGCAGATGAACCCGCAATCGCAGTTCTATCTGTCGTTCAACACCGGCTATCCGAACGCGTTCGACCAGGCGCTGGGCCGCACCGGCTCGCAGCTGATGGTGCATGGCGACTGTTCCTCGCGCGGCTGCTACGCGATGACGGACGAGCAGATCGCGGAGATCTATTCGCTGGGTCGCGAATCCTTCTTCGGCGGCCAGCGCTCGTTCCAGCTACAGGCGTTCCCGTTCAAGATGACGCCGGTCAACATGGCGAAACATCGCAACAACCCGAACATGCCGTTCTGGAAGATGATCAAGGAAGGCTATGATCATTTCGAGGTGACGAAGCAGGAGCCAAAGGTCGAGTTCTGCGAGAAGCGCTACGTGTTCGATCCGATCCGCAGCCCCAACGCCACCCGCGATCCCGTCTTCAATGCGTCGGCCAAGTGCCCGCCCTACGCGATCCCCGACGACATCGCAGACGCGGTGCGCGCGAAGCAGGATCGGGAAGCGGCCGAGACCGCGAAGTTGATTGCGCGCGGCACGCCGATGGCGAAGCTCAACCAGGGCATCGACGGCGGCATGAACAAGGTGTTCGCCGCCAAGGTGCAGGACGGCAGCACCGGCCTGTCCGAAGGCGGCGACGGCCAGGGCCTGTCGCTGCTGGCGCTGTCGAAGGCGCCGGGCACGATTCCCTCGCATGTCAATCCGCCGAAAATGCCGAGGCTGACGCCGGAGGAAGAGCCGGTCGTGGCGGTGTCGAGTTCGACCTCGGCGCCGGCGACGCGCGTTGCCGCCGCAACGCCGGCGCGCGAGGAGAAGTCGGAAGGATGGTTCTCCAGCCTCGCCCGCAAGGTCGGCATCGGCGGCTCCGATACGACCGCGAGCGCTTCGCCCGCACCGGCGAAGCCGAAGGCCGAGAGCAAGCCCGTGGGGCCCTCGATCGCCCGCGCCACCGCGGCGGCGCCGAAACAGACCGAGACGAAGCAGGCCGCTGCTGCCGCAAAGCCGGCGCTGAAACCTTCGGTCACTGATACTCCCGCCGCCGCGCCCGCTCCGGCGCCAGCCGCCCAGGTCGCCGGCTCCGCGCCGATCGTGCAGTCGAACTCGTTCGAAAGCCGCTTTGGCGCGATGAAGTAGTTCATCGCCCATCCGCCGAACTACACCGAAGATTCAGACCCGTTTGTCCCGCCAAGCGGGCTTCGCGGAGTATGCCAAGCTCAGTTCGGATACAGCCCCGCCACGATCGGCATCCGCGCGGCACGCAGCGCCGGAAACAACCCACCGATCAGCCCGACGATCAGCGCGAGCGCAACGCCTTCGGCGATGAGCCGGGGGCTCAGCCTGAAGTCAAACACCACCTGCGTGAAGTTGCCGCCCAGGGTCGAGGCCGAGACGCCATCGAAGATCAGCCAGGTGGCGGCCGCCCCGAGCAGGCCGCCAATGGCGGCGAGCAACAATGACTCGGCCAGCGTGCCGACGAACGCGGGAAAGCCGCCAAAGCCGATGGCCCGCAATGTCGCAATCTCGGTCGCGCGTGCTGCCACCGACGAATACATCGTGTTGAGCGCGCCGGCGAGCGCACCGAGCGCCATTGCGATTGCGAGCGGCCAGCCGAGCTTCTGGATGAGATCGGAGGTTTGCGACGCCTGTTCGGCGAAATACCCCGCTTCGGATTTGACGTCGAGCTTCAGCCGCGGATCGTTGTCGCTATAGCTCTTGAGCTCATTCAGTGCCGCCGGACCGGTGAGGCGCGCGCGCACGGTCTGAACGATGTTGTTGCGGTTGAACAGGCTCTGCACCACGTTCAGATCGGCCCAGATCTCCGACTCGAACACGCTGCCGCCGGCCTCGAATACGCCGACCACCGTCCAGCGCGTCGCGCCGAACGATACAATGCTGCCGACGTCGAACCCTGAGAACTCCCGCTGCAAGGCCTTGCCGACCACGACCTCGTTGCTGCCGCGGTTGAACATGCGGCCCGCGATGATGGTGATGTCCTTGCGCAACGCGGCGCCCTGCTCGCCGATCCCGCGCAGCGGCAGGTTGGCCTTGGTGCCGGTGGAGCGCTTGATGCCGTCGACCACGAGATAGAGTTCGGGAGAGATCAGCGGCTTGCCGTCGCCGCCGCGGGCGATGCCCGGCCCGTCCTCGACCAGCCGCACCTGATCGCGACTCACCGTGCTGTTGATTTCGGCCTGCGAGCCGGCGCGGAGCACGATGGCGATGTCGTCAGCCCCGGACCCCGCGATGGTGCGCTGGAATCCGTTGGCCATCGCCAGAAACGCCAGCAGCACGATCACCACCAGCGCGATCGCAATCACCGTCGAGAGCGACAGCCAGCGCCGCTGCGCGATGCTCCTGAGATTGATGGAGGTGACGGCCGCCACCTGAAGCCAGAGCGAACGCATTGCTATCCCCGTCCGAGCGCGGTTGCGATCTTGAGCCGCATGGCGTTGAGCGCCGGAATGATCCCGGTGATCAGTCCAAGCGCGATCATCAGCGCCAACCCTTGCAGCATTATGGATGGCGATACCGCAAAAGCCGGCGCGACGTTGGTGAGGCTCGCGCGCAGGGCCATGGCGATCAGAGCTGCAATCGCAAGTCCCGGTACGCCGCCGAGTAGCGCCAGCAGCACGGACTCGCCAAGCACCATAGCCAGGATGCGCGGGCCTGAAAATCCGAGCGTTTTCAGCACACCGATCTCGCGGGTGCGCTCGCGGATCGACAACGCCATGGTATTACCGACGATCATCAGAATGGTGACGAAGGCGGCACCCACCACCAGGAACACGATCAGCGCGATATTGCCGAACTGCGCTATGAACGCCTTGCCGAACGCCTTTTCGGTGTCGGTCGAGGTCTCGGCGGTGGAATTGGCGAACATCGCGTCGATCGCTTTCGCCACACGATCGTTGTTGTCGGGCGAAGTCGTTTGCAGGATCATCCAGCCGATGGTGTCCTTGCCGAAACTGCGGGTCTCATCGAAATAGGCATACTGGAACAAGAGGAAGTTGGTGTCGACGTGCTCGACTTTGCCCTTGACGATGCCGGCGATGGAGAGGTCCCAGGTGTGGCCGCCGCTCTTCTGGCTGAAGATGTTGCTCTGAACGGGAATGCGATCGCCGATCTTCCAGCCCCATTTTTGCGCCAGCTTTTCACCGACCAGTGCGCTGCCGCGATCGCGGGTGAAGGCCTGAAGCTGCTCGGGCGGAACATCGAATTCGCTGCGATAGACGTCGAAATAGCTGTTCGGCTCGATCGCGAGCGCCATGACGATGTTCTTCGGGTCCTGATAGTAGCCGCCGAACCAGTTGGCGAAGGTCACCTGCCGCACCCCCTCCACCGCACGCACGCGGTTGTAGTAGGCGATCGGCAGCGGTTGGGTGAAATTGATCTTGTTGACGGTGATCATCCTGTCAGCGGCGGCGCGATCCTCCCCCAAGGTGAAGGCGCGATAAAATCCGGCGAGCACGCCGAAGATCATGAAAGCGATCAGGATCGACACGATCATCAGGATCGCGCGGAGCTTGCGGCGGAACAGGTTTTTCCGCACCAGATCGAAGTCGTTCACGCGGCAAGCTCCCGTTCGACGAAACTGCCCTTGTCGAGGTGCAGAACGCGTTTGGCGTAACTGGCTGCCGCCGGGTCATGCGTAACCATCACGATGGTTTTGCCGAGCTCGCCATTGAGCAGTTGCAGGATCGAAAGAATCTCGTCGGCTGATTGACGGTCGAGGTCGCCGGTCGGCTCGTCGCACAAGAGCAGGTTGGGGTCCGAGACGATGGCGCGCGCAATCGCAACCCGCTGCTGCTGGCCGCCCGACATTTCGCGCGGGCGGTGCTTGACGCGGTCGGCGAGACCAACCACGGAAAGCGCGGTGTGAACGCGCGCCGCGCGCTCCTTGCGGCCCAGCCTGGTGAGCAGCAGCGGCAATTCCACGTTCTGCGCCGCGGTCAGCATCGGCATCAGATTGTAGAACTGGAAGATGAAGCCGATATTGGCGGCGCGCCAGGCCGCAAGTTCGCCCTCGGAGAGGCCGTCGATGCGATGGTCCGCGACCGCGATCTCGCCCGCGTCGACGTGATCGATGCCCCCGAGCAGGTTGAGCAGCGTCGTCTTGCCCGAACCGGACGGCCCCATGACTGCGACGAAATCGCCACGAGGAATTGCAAGATCGAGATGGTCAAAGATCGAGATCGTTTCCTTTCCCTTGGTGAAACGCTTGCTCACGCCGGTAAGGCGAACCATCGGATGTTCGGCTGTCACGCTTGTTTCCTCCGGGGATTCTGGCTGGAAGCTAGTTTGCGGCGGCCTCGGTGGCCCCATTTGCCCTGGCCTCGCGCAGGAAATTCACCTTTACCGCCATGTCCGGCAGGATGCGCGGGTCCTTCTTGTCGAAACGGATACGCACCTTCACGGTGGCTTTCTCCCGGTTCGCGGTCGGAACGATGGCGATCACCGAGGCGGGAATGGTCCAGTCCGGATAGGCATCGAGCATCGCATTCACGGCGCCGCCGGGGACGACCCGGCCGATGAAGGCTTCGTTGACGTCGACCTCGATTTCAATCGAATCCATGTCGACGATGGTGCAGATGCCGGTGCGCGTGAAGCCGCCGACCGACATCGGCGAAATCATCTCGCCGGGCTGCGCGCTGCGGTCGATGACGACGCCGCCAAACGGCGCCCGGATCTGGTGCTTGTCGAGCATCGAACCGCTGCGCTTGGCGTCGATCTTGGCGGTCTCCAGTTGCGAGCGCGCCTGGCGCAATTGTGCACTGAGCACACCAACGCGGGCTTGCGCCTTGGTCAGATCGGCCTCCGTCGCAAAATTCTTCTGCGAGAGTGTTTGCACACGCGACATGATCCGGGTCGCGTCATCAAGATCGGCTGATATGGCGGCCACCGCAGCATCGGCCGTCTCGACGCGCGAGCGCGCCAGTTCATAGTCCTTTTCGGCAAGCACGCTGTCGAGCCGCGCGACGACCTGCCCCTCCGTCACCGTCATGCCCTCGTCGATGAATATCTCGACCACCTTGCCGGTGATCTCGGCCGCTACCGTCGCCTTGCGGCGCGCAACGACGTATCCCGAGGCCGCGAGACTGCCACCCTCTTTACTGGTTTGCGCGGCCTGTGGAGGCGGCGTCTGCGGTTGTGCGGCTGTCTGCGGTGCAGGCTCCCTGGGAGCTTCTTGCTTGCGAAATTCGGCAACGCCAAACCCGGCAAACGCGGCCACGGCACAGCCGGCGACGATTCCCGAGATCAGCCCCCAGCGGCGGCCCGATCGGCTCACCTTCTCCGGGCTGCGATCAATCGCAAGCGACCTCAGCAACTCGCTCTTGTCTTTGGTCATCGCGCGGCTCCACCGACCGCTACATAGTATGTTCGCGCCGAAGTTGATAGCGTGGGAAGATGGGTTCCCTGTCGCAACTCTTGCGACTCATTGGCTCGTCTGACGCAGGACCCTCATGCGCGCGACAGATGACGTCCAGGTGGTGCTTCGGTCAAGAGGTAGCGGACGGCCGACGCGTCATGCCCCGCCACCGGGTCTCGCCTTCGGCGCGCCCGATGACAGGCTCCAGCGGGGCATCCAGTATTCCGTAAATTCGAGGGATAACCGAGACGCTGCGGCGTACTGGATCATCCGCCGGAGCCTGTCATCGGGCGCGCATTCGCGCGACCCGTTGGCGGATGATGACGTCAGAGCAAGATCACGCGCCGCGCAGCAACGCCTAAGCGTACTTCCCGTGGCAGTGCTTGTACTTCTTGCCACTACCGCAGGGGCAATCCTCGTTCCGGCCGACCTTGCCCCAGCTCGCCGGGTTGTTCGGGTCGCGCGCGGCGCCGTTGGTGTCGGCGGGCGCCAGCGAAACATTGGCAAAGGCCAATTCGTCCTCGCCGGTGTTCGGATCGAACTTGTGCGCCTCCATCATCGGCAGCGGCTCGGGCGGCTGCTCCGGCGGCACGATCTCGACCCGCATCAACTGCGCGGTGACCGCTTCGCGCAAATGCGCGATCATGGTCTCGAACAGGTTGAAGGCTTCCGACTTGTATTCCTGCAAGGGATCGCGCTGGCCGTAGCCGCGCAGACCGATGACCTGGCGCAGATGGTCGAGCATGACCAGATGCTCGCGCCAGAGATGGTCGAGCGTCTGTAGCAGAATGGTCTTCTCGACGTAGCGCATCACGTCGGGGCCCCATTGCGCCACCTTGGCGGCCATGTGCTCATCGACGGCCTTTTCGATCCGCGCCAGCAACTCCTCGTCGGCGATGCCTTCTTCCTTGGCCCATTCGTCGACCGGCAGGTCGATGCCGAGCACGCGGTTGAGCTCTTCCTTCAGGCCGGCGACGTCCCACTGCTCGGCATAGGCATGCTCCGGCACGTGCTTGGTCACGACGTCGTCGACGAAGGCGTGGCGCATGTCGGCGACGGTTTCCTGAACGCTCTCGTCCTTCATCAGGTCGACGCGCTGGTCGAAGATCACCTTGCGCTGGTCGTTCTGGACGTTGTCGAACTTGAGCAGGTTCTTGCGGATGTCGAAGTTGCGGGCCTCGACCTTCTGCTGCGCCTTTTCCAGCGCCTTGTTGATCCAGGGATGGATGATGGCTTCGCCCTCTTTCAGGCCGAGCCGCTGCAACATGGAATCGAGCCGGTCGGAGCCGAAAATCCGCATCAGATCGTCTTCCAGCGACAGGAAGAACTTTGAGCGGCCGGGGTCGCCCTGACGGCCGGAACGGCCGCGGAGCTGGTTGTCGATGCGGCGGGATTCATGCCGCTCGGAGCCGATGATGTAGAGGCCGCCGGGCTTCCGCTCGGTCTTGGCGGCCTTCGAGCCCTTGGCGGGCTCGATCTCGAAATCCTCTTCCGCCTTCAGCACGATCTCGCGGAAGCGCTCGATGTCGGCCTTGATCTGCTCGATCTTCTTCGCCTTCTCGGCCTCGTCGGTGATCCCGGCCGTCTCCTGCTGGATGCGCATGTCGAGCGAGCCGCCGAGCTTGATGTCGGTGCCGCGGCCGGCCATGTTGGTCGCGATGGTGATCGCGCCGGGCACGCCCGCTTCCGCCACGATATAGGCTTCCTGCTCGTGGAAGCGCGCATTCAGCACCGCAAACAGTTTTGAGGGTTTTCCGGCGCGCGCGGCGGCGTACAATTTCTCCATCGCGCTTTCGTTGCCGAAATCGATCTGCTTGTAGCCGTGCTTCTTGAGGTATTCGGCCAGCACCTCGGATTTTTCGATCGAGGCGGTGCCGACCAGCACCGGCTGAAACCGTTTGTTGGCGCGTTCGATCTCGGCGAGGATCGCGGCATATTTCTCGGTCTGGGTGCGGTAGACCTCGTCGTCCTCGTCGAGGCGGGCCACCGGCAGGTTGGTCGGGATCTCCACGACCTCGAGCTGGTAGATGTCGAACAATTCGTCGGCTTCGGTCGCGGCCGTGCCGGTCATGCCCGCGAGTTTTTCGTACATCCGGAAATAGTTCTGGAAGGTGATGGAGGCGAGCGTCTGGTTCTCCGGCTGGAC
Organism: Bradyrhizobium lablabi; assembly: GCF_018129385.1. GTDB lineage: Bacteria > Pseudomonadota > Alphaproteobacteria > Rhizobiales > Xanthobacteraceae > Bradyrhizobium > Bradyrhizobium lablabi_C. The sequence goes on along the minus strand of NZ_JAFCLN010000011.1, from coordinate 11,656 downwards.
CTGGACGTGCTCCTTGGCCTCCAGCGCCTGGTGCAGGCCTTCGGAATAGCGGCGGCCCGGCATCATGCGGCCGGTGAACTCGTCGATGATCACGACCTCGCCGTCGCGGACGATGTAGTCCTTGTCGCGGGTGAACAGCGAGTGCGCGCGCAGCGCCTGGTTGATGTGGTGCACGACGGAGACGTTCTCGACGTCGTAGAGCGAATCGCCCTTGAGCTGGCCGGCGTCGCGCAGCAGCACCTCGATCTTCTCCATGCCGGCTTCGGTCAGCGTCACCGTGCGCTGCTTCTCGTCGACCTCGAAGTCCGTGACCTTCTGAAGGTTCGGCATGAAGGTGTCGATGGTGTTGTAGAACTCGGAACGGTCGTCGAGCGGGCCGGAGATGATCAGCGGCGTGCGCGCCTCGTCGATCAGGATCGAGTCGACTTCGTCGACGATGGCGAAGTAGTGCCCGCGCTGGACCATGTCCTCCAGGCGATACTTCATGTTGTCGCGCAGATAGTCGAAGCCGTATTCGTTGTTGGTGCCGTAGGTGATGTCGCAGCCATAGGCCGCCTTGCGCTCGGCATCGTCGAGGCCGTGCACGATCACGCCGGTGGTCAGACCGAGGAAGGAATAGATCTGGCCCATCCAGCCGGCGTCGCGGCGAGCGAGGTAGTCGTTGACGGTGACGACATGGACGCCGCGCCCGGCAAGCGCGTTCAGATAGACGGCGAGGGTCGCCACCAGCGTCTTGCCTTCGCCGGTCTTCATCTCGGCGATGTCGCCTTCGTGCAGCACCATGCCGCCGATGAGCTGGACGTCGAAATGGCGCTGGCCGAGCGTGCGCTTGGCCGCCTCGCGGACGGTGGCGAAGGCGGGCACCAAGATGTCGTCGAGCGTCTTGCCCTCGGCGAGCTGCTTCTTGAATTCCTCCGTGCGGGCCTTCAGCGCCTCGTCCGAGAGTGCGGCGACTTCCGGCTCCAGCGCATTGATGGCGTCGACGCGGGACTGATAGCCCTTGACGCGACGGTCGTTCGAAGAGCCGAAAAACTTGCGGGCGAGCGCGCCGAGCATGCGAAATTCCTGTTCCTGCGGTCCTGCGTTGCAGCCGCTATTTTGTCAGATCATGTTGCGATTGGAGCCAGCCGCAACATGCTCTTTTATCCTTGTTTGAGCACGACCATTCGGAAAACCGGTTTCCCCTCTTCCAGATCGTGCCCGGATTGCCATCAACTCACCGTGACGCATCGCGGTGCCAGGCCCGGAGTGGGTCATCCGCCAATTGAGTGGGAATTAGGCAATCCAAGGTTCAACGGCCAAAAACGCCAGCAAAATAAACGCTATCGCCATTGACACGATGGGCCAGAGATATGGCCGGGCCCGGGGGTTGTCAACGTAGCGCCCATGACCGGGAATTCATGATTTTGACAGACTTTTCGCGTTGCCAAGCCCCCATGATTGGGCGAGTGTCCCGCCGCCCGACAACCTCCCGTCTCGATAAGGATTTTGCATGACCTTCCCGTTCCCGGAAACGAAAACCGGCCTGCGTTTCGGCCTTGCCACGGCTGCGACCGGATGCCTCGCCCTGGTCCTGCTGGCCGGCTTGCCGGCGCGCGCCGTCGACGATCCGGTGCTCGCCAAGGTTAACGGGTCGGAGATCCGCCAGAGCGACGTCGCGCTGGCCGAGGAGGAACTGGCGCCGAGTCTACAGCAGATGGACCCGGCGAGCCGCAAGGACAATGTGCTGTCGTTCCTGATCGACCTCAAGATCGTCTCCAAGGCGGCCGAAGACAAGAAGATCGAGAACACCGATGACTTCAAGAAGCGCCTCGCCTTCACCCGCAGCCGCCTGTTGATGGACAATCTGCTCGCCACCGAGGGCAAGGCGGCGACCACTGACGACGCCATGAAGAAGGTCTATGAGGAGGCCGCCAAGCAGATCACCGGCGAGCAGGAAGTGCGCGCCCGGCACATCCTGGTCGAGACCGAGGACGAGGCCAAGGCGGTGAAGGCCGAGCTCGAGAAGGGCGCCGATTTCGCCGAGCTCGCCAAGAAGAAATCAAAGGATCCGGGAGCAGCCGACGGCGGCGATCTCGGCTTCTTCACCAAGGAGCAGATGGTGCCGGAATTTTCCGCGGTCGCCTTCGCGCTCGAGCCGGGCAAGATTTCCGATCCGGTGAAATCGCAATTCGGCTGGCACATCATCAAGGTCGAGGAAAAGCGCAATCGCCAGGCGCCGGGCTTCGATCAGGTCAAGGGCCAGATCGAGACCTACGTGACCCGCAAGGCGCAGGCCGATTACGTCGCCAAGCTGCGCGAGACCGCCAAGGTCGAGCGGCTGGACAAGCCCGCGGATGCGGCGGCCAAGCCCGATGCAGCAGCAAAACCGGACGCGGCCAAGCAGCCGGCTCCGGCGGATGCGAAGAAAAAGTAAGCGGGACGCGACGGGAGCCTTCATCCTTCGAGACGCACGCTGACGCGTGCTCCTCAGGATGAGGTCTGGCACCTGCCGTCATTGCGAGGAGCGCAAGCGACGAAGCAATCCAGCTTTCTTCGTGCGGCAAAGCTGGATTGCTTCGCTTCGCTCGCAATGACGAAAATAAAAACGTCCCGGTGGTGAGCCGGGACGTTTTCTTTTGTGCCTTGAGTTCGCTTATTCGTTGCCGGGATTGAAATCCTCGCCCTGTGCGGCGGGCGCTGCGGCCGCGTTATCGGGACGCGGGCCGTGCGGACGGCGGCGCCGGCGCGGATAGCGCTCGCCGCCACCGCCTTCAAAGCCACTGGGACCGCCATTGATCTGCGGCTGCGGTCCGGTGATGAACGACGGCAGGCGATCGACGCCGCCGTTGTCCGCTATCGCCGGCTGCGGCTGCGGTTGCTGCGGCTGATATTGCGGCTGCGGACGGTGGTCGCGGTCGCGATCACGATCCCCCCGATGCTCGCGGTGTTCGCGCGGCTGCTGCTGATCGCGCTGATAGGGCTGCGGCTGGTCGCGCTGATTGTCGCGCATGTAGGGCTGCTGCTGCGGTTGCGGCACGAAGCCCGGCTCCTGGCCGAAATGCGAAAAATTGTCCGCATCGTCCTCGCCATCCTCGCTGGTCGAGATCTCGACAGGACCATCGCTGCGCGGCTGCGGCTGGTTCTGTCGGAATTGCTCCTGGGCCGCGGCGATCAGGCGGAAATAATGCTCGGCGTGCTGATAATAGTTTTCGGCGGCGACCGGATCGCCGGAGGAGCGCGCGTCGCGTGCAAGCTGGACATATTTCTCGGCGACGTGGGAGGCGGTACCGCGAATCTTGATGTCCGGCCCGTTCGATTCATAGACCCGCGTCATCGGGTTCTGGCCGCGCCGGTTGTTATTGTTGTTGTTATTATTGTTGTTGCGGTTGCGCATCCGCTTGTTGTTCTGACCGTTTCTCATGTCTTGCCTTTATTCCAGCCCTGAATTGTTACTCTTGGATCGTTACTCTTGGACCACCCTGTACGGCCTCGCACGGACGCGGCGCGCTCATGCACACCGGGTCACGATGTCATCCGAATCCATTCCGAAGTTGCCGACCATCGCGTTCGACAAAAGACGCGTTCCCCAACCGCCAGCGCTCGCCGCCAGCGGATCAAATCATTTCACCGTGCCGAAACAAGCCGTACTCTCTTGCGCAAGACATCCGCTGCGTAAGGCTTCTGTTACGTAACTCTTCAAGCGCAATTCAGGCTTTCGTTCACGTTGCGGTCGAGAGCGGCAAAACGATTGCGCTCGAATAGACCAGCGTTTTGGAACCGTTCAATCGGTGGGCTCACCATTTCTGGGCCCTACCCGCTTCCGTCAGCGGGTCCAGCAACCCCTGCACCGATTTCTTGGGCGGAACGTAGTCTCTCCGGACGAATATTCCAAGGGGTTTTTTTGCGTTCCAATCGGACATTATCGGGGCGTTTTGCGGGCTCCGACGGCCCGGGCGATACCCGCCAGATCGGCCCTGGGCGGGCCGGCCAGCGTTAGCCCGGCGGCCGTCATCAAAGCTTCAATCTCGCCCGCCTGGCCCTGCCCGGCCTCCACAACCAGAGCGGCGCCAGGGCCCAGAAGACACGCTCCTTGCGCGATCAGGGCGCGGTAGGCATCGAGCCCGTCGGTTCCGCCATCGAGCGCGAGATGCGGGTCGTGGTCGCGGACTTCGGACGCAAGATCCGCGATGTCGGCAGAGCGAATATAGGGCGGGTTGGAGACGATCAGATCGAACGGGCCCGACAGCGCCGAGGCGTAATCGCACTGGATGAAAGTGGCGCGACCGGAAAGGCCGAGGCGTGCGGCGTTGTGCGCGGCGGTTCGCAGCGCCTCAGCGTTGATGTCGGTGCCGATGCCGCTGGCGCCTGATAATTCGGACAACAGCGCCAGCAGGATCGCGCCGGTGCCGGTACCGAGATCGGCGATGCGGAGCGGGCGATCGCTCGCGCCGCCGGCGCGCAGCATTTCCAGTGCCAGTTCGACCACCGTTTCAGTGTCGGGCCGCGGCACCAGCGTCGCGGGCGAGAGATTTAACGGCAGCCCCCAAAATTCTTTCATTCCGAGAATGCGCGCGACCGGCTCGCCTGCGAGGCGGCGGCTTGCGAATGCTTCGAGGCGGATTGCTTCCTCCGATGTCAGCGTGCGTGCCGCTTCGGTGATCATGCCGGTGAGGTCGAGGTTTAGCGCCGCGCCGATCAGGAGGCGAGCGTCGAGTTCAGCGGAATCGATCCCTGATGATTTGAAGCGCGCCGCGAGCGCGCGGCGCGCGACGTCGATGGATTGGCCTGCCGGAGGAGCACTCATATGCTGCAACAATAATGATGTCGTCCCTGCGAAAGCAGGGACCCATAACCACAGGATTGTGTTGTTACGCTCGGTATCAACTCCGACTGCCTCTTACCGGTAGGCCGCGGCGCCGCGATGAGCGCAAATGCGCTCACGCTGGGGTCCCTGCTTTCGCAGGGACGACGGGAAAAACTTACGCCGCCGCGCCCTGTGCGGCGAGCAGCGCGGCCTGGTGCTCGGTGGTCAGCGCGTCGATCAGTTCGCCGAGCGCTTCGCCCGAGATCACCTGCGGCAGCTTGTAGAGCGTCAGGTTGATGCGGTGGTCGGTGACGCGCCCCTGCGGAAAGTTGTAGGTGCGGATGCGCTCAGAGCGGTCGCCGGAGCCGACCTTTTCCTTGCGGTCGGCCGAGCGTGCGGCGTCCTGGCGCTGACGCTCGGCGTCGTAGATGCGCGAACGCAGGATGTTCATGGCGGACGCCCGGTTCTTGTGCTGCGAGCGGCTGTCCTGCATCATCACGACGATGCCGGTCGGGATGTGGGTGATGCGGATCGCCGATTCCGTCTTGTTGACGTGCTGGCCGCCCGCGCCCTGCGCGCGCATGGTCTCGATCTTCAGATCCTCGTTCTTGATGTCGACATCGACATCCTCGACCTCGGGCAGCACCGCGACCGTCGCCGCCGAGGTATGGATACGCCCTTGGGTCTCGGTGTCGGGCACGCGCTGCACGCGGTGCACGCCGGATTCGAATTTCAGCTTTGCAAAAGCGCCGCGGCCCTGAACTTCGGCGATGATTTCCTTGAAGCCGCCGACCGTGCCTTCGCTGGCCGAGATCACCTCGACCTTCCAGCCCTGGAGGCTGGCGAACCGCTCGTACATCCGGAACAGGTGGCCGGCGAACAGCGAGGCCTCGTCGCCGCCGGTGCCGGCGCGGATTTCCAGCATGACGTTGCGGTCGTCCATCGCATCCTTCGGCAGCAGCGCGATGCGGATCTTTTGCTCGAGCTCGGCGCGCTTGGCCTGCAAATCGTCGCGCTCGGCTTCCGCCATGGCGCGCATTTCCGCATCGGTTGCGGGATCGGCGATGAGCTGCTCGGCGCCGGTGAGTTCAGCCTGCGCGGCGCGATAGGCCTTGACCGCGTCGATCAGCGGATTGAGCTCGGCGAGCTCGCGCGTGATCTGCACATAGCGTTCGGAATTCACCTGGCCAAGCAGCTCGTTCTCGAGCGAGGCATGGTGTGCGAGCAGGATATCGAGTTTGGCTTCGGGTAACATGGAGCGATCTCATCGGCGGAAGAAACGAAAGGTGGGTTGCGCGGGACAAAGGCCCGCTACAACGCCAAGCCCTCGGCTTCCGCGAATTCGGTCAGCTTCTGCCGGATCGACACGCTGCCGGCGGGCGCATCCAGCAGCGGCATGATGGCGGCCTCGGCCTTTTTCGCGTCGAGATCGAGAATCAGCGCCTTGACCGGGCCGTGCGCGGTTGCCGACAGCGACAGCGAACGGTAGCCGAGCGCGATCAGCGCCAGCGCGCCGAGCGGTTTCGAGGCCATCTCGCCGCACAGTGAGACGCCCTTTTTGGCCGCTTGCGCCTTCTGCACGATCTCGCGCAGCGCGCGCATGATCGGCGCCGACATGGTGTCGAACCGCTCCGACACCTTTGCGTTGCCGCGGTCGACCGCGAACATGAACTGGAACAGATCGTTCGAGCCGACCGAGACGAAATCGACCTTCTTCAACAGTTCGTCCATCTGGTAGAGCAGCGCAGGCACCTCCACCATGGTGCCGATGTCGATGCGCTCGGGCAGCGAATGGCCGTGCTGGCGCAGATAAGTCAGCTCGCGCTCGACGATGGCCTTGGCGGCGTCGAATTCGGAGACCTCCGAGATCATCGGGAACATGATCTTCAGCGAGCGGCCGCCACCGGCGCGCAGCAGTGCGCGGATCTGCCCGCGCAAGAGGCCCGGGCGGTCCAGCCCAAGCCGGATCGCGCGCCAGCCGAGCGCGGGGTTTTCCTCGACCACGGTTTCCATGTAGGGCAGCGCCTTGTCGCCGCCAATGTCGAGGGTGCGGAACGTCACCGGCTTGGAGCCGGCGGCATCCAGCACCGTACGGTAGAGCGCGAGCTGGTCGCTCGAGCGTGGCAGGCTCGGTGAGACCATGAATTGCAGCTCGGTGCGGAACAGGCCGATGCCGGCCGAGCCGGTGTCGTCGATATGCGGCAGGTCGATGGCAAGGCCGGCGTTGATCAAGAGCTCGACCGGCTGGCCGTCCCTGGTTTTGCAAGGCAGGTCGCGCAGCGCCGAATATTGCGCCTGCCGGCGCGCGCGAAAACGGACGCGCTCGGCATAGGCGGATTCAATCTCGCTCGATGGCCGTACATAGATCGAGCCGGAGGTGCCGTCGACGATGATGGCATCGCCGGGATCGGCGATGCCGGGCGCGTTCGGCACCTCGCCGACCGCGGGAATGCCGAGCGCGCGCGCCACGATCGAGACGTGCGAATTGGCGGTGCCCTCTTCCAGCACGAGGCCGCGCAGCCGCTTGCGGTCGTAATCGAGCAGCGCCGCCGGTCCCATCGCGCGCGCGATCAGGATGGCGTTGTCGGGCAGTTGCTCGCGGGTCGGGGCGTGGTCGCGCCCGACCAGTTGCCGCATCAGGCGGTGGCCGAGGTCTTCCAGATCGTGCAGGCGATCGCGCAAATAGGGATCGGTGGAACGCAGCATGCGCGCGCGGGTATCGGACTGCACGCGCTCGACGGCGGCTTCCGCCGTCAGGCCGGTGCTGACGGCTTCATGCAGCTTGTGCGACCAGCCCTGGTCATTGGCGAACATGCGGTAGGCTTCCAGCACCTCGCGGTGCTCGCCGCCTTCGCCCAAATCGCCGCGCTCCAGCATGCGGTCGAGATCGGCACGCAGTTTCGCCAGCGCCGCATCGAGCCGCTTGATTTCCTTCGGCAGGTCTTCGGCGATGTAATCCTTGATCACGACGCGCGGCTCGTGCAGCACCACGTGCCCAAGCGCGATGCCGTCGGACAGGACCGCGCCGGTCTGGTGCAGGGAACGCCGCGCCGCCGGCTCGGCGCCGGGCTGCGCCAGCGCGGACAATTCGCCGGAGGCGATCATCTCCGCCAGCACCATGGCGGTGGTCTGGAGCGCCTCGACCTCTTCCTCGACATAGTTGCGCTTGGCGCGGTTCTGCACCACCAGCACGCCGAGCGTGTTGCCGGCGCGCAGGATCGGGACGCCGAGGAAGGAGTGGTAGATCTCTTCGCCGGTCTCCGGGCGGTAGGAGTAGGCCGGGTGGCTTTGCGCGTCCGAAAGGTTCAGCGGGGTTGCTTCGCTCGCGACGAGGCCGACCAGGCCCTCATGCGCACTCAGCACCGTCCGGTGGACAGCGTCGCGGTTGAGACCCTCGGTGGCGTAGAGTTCGAGCGTGTTGTCGACGCGCAGCACATAGGTCGAGCAGACCTCGGCCACCATATTGGCGGCGATCAGCACCACGATCTTGTCGAGGCGCTCCTGTGCAGAGACCTGCTCCGCCATGGTTTCGCGGAGCCGTCGCAACAAGACGCGGGGACCTCCCGACGCGCTCCGCATTTGCAAACGATCCTCCCCCAAAGAGCCAGCCAGCCGGGTGGCCCGGCGCCGGCGTGTTACTCGGACAAACCAACAATTTTATTCAATCGACGCCGCCGCAAGCCCCAAAGACCGGCCGAATCGGATCGCCAAAACTGTGGCACAGTTTGCGGCAGCACCTATCGGGCCGTATAGCCAATCGAGGCTGGTTTTGCCAAGCAAAACGCCTGCCAGAGGTAATAACGTCTCTGTCAGCCCAATGCTGCGGTAGCTAACAGAAAATCATTCTAGATCGCTTCCGGGGTCAGCGGCCTTCATCCTTCGAGACGCGGCCTGCGCCGCTCCTCAGGATGAGGTCCGAGAACCGCGCAAGACGTCAGACCCTCATGGTGAGGAGCGCGGCAACGCCGCGCGTCTCGAACCATGACGGCCCCCTACCTCGCCTGCGGCCATCCTTCGAGACGCCGCGCAATGCGCGGCTCCTCAGGATGAGGTCCGGACGTTGGAGGCAGAGTCGGGCTAGACCTGATCCAGACCGTACAGCGTGTGCAGGGTGCGCACCGCGAGCTCGGTGTAGGCGGCGTCGATCAGCACCGAGAATTTGATCTCGGAGGTGGTGATGGCGCGGATGTTGATGTTGCGCCCGGCCAGCGCCGAGAACGCCTGGGCCGCGACGCCGGCATGGCTGCGCATGCCGCTGCCAATTACTGACACCTTCGCAACGTCGGTGGCGCTGTCGAGCCGCGCATAGCCGATCTTGCTCTTGGACGCGGTGATGGTCTCCTTGGCGCGGTTGTAGTCCGCGGCCGGCACGGTGAAGGTGAGATCGGTGGTCTTGCCGTCCTCGGAGACGTTCTGGACGATCATGTCGACGTTGATATTGGCGTCCGCCAGCGGGCCGAAGATCGCGGCGGCAACCCCGGGCTTGTCCTCGATCTGGCGCACGGAAATCTGCGCCTCATCCTTGGAGAAGGCGATGCCGGTGACGACGTGGCTTTCCATGATTTCCTCCTCGCTACAGATCAGCGTGCCCGGCGGCGTGCCGTGCGGGTCGATATCCTCGGGTTTGTCGAAGCTGGAGCGCACGAACACACGCACATTGTGCACCATGCCCAGTTCCACCGAGCGCACCTGCAAGACCTTGGCGCCCTGGGAGGCCAGTTCCAGCATGTCCTCGAACGCGATCTTGTCGAGCCGGCGCGCCTTCGGCACCACGCGCGGGTCTGTCGTATAGACGCCATCCACGTCGGTGTAGATGTCGCAGCGGTCGGCGTGGATGGCGGCCGCAACCGCCACCGCCGAGGTGTCCGAGCCGCCGCGGCCGAGCGTGGTGATGCGCCCCGTCTGCACATTGATGCCCTGGAAACCGGCGATGACGGCGACTTCCTTGCGATCCTTGAAGCGGCTGATGATCTCCTTGCCGTCGATCTCCAGGATGCGCGCCGAGGCATGCGCGTCGGAGGTCTTGATCGGGATCTGCCAGCCCTGCCAGGAGCGCGCCTGAATGCCCATGCCCTGGAGCACGATCGCCAGCAGCCCGGAGGTGACCTGCTCGCCGGAGGCCACTACCGCGTCATATTCGCGTGCATCGTGCATGGGTGAAGCTTCGCTGCTCCAGGCCACCAGCTCGTTGGTCTTGCCGGCCATTGCGGAGACCACCACGGCCACGTCATGGCCGGCGTCGACCTCGCGCTTCACATGGCGCGCGACGTTACGGATACGATCGATGTTCGCGACGGACGTGCCGCCGAATTTCATCACGAGGCGGCTCATGACGCTGCGTGCATTCCCTGAAGGAGGATAAATCGGGATGACCGCGCCGAAAACCGAAGCGCAGGCATTGAAACGCGCGTATACATAGCCATGCGGCCGGGGGCAAGCCGGTTCCTGTGCGCCTGGGACCGCGCCGGAACGGTGTGGCGCAGGGGTGACTTGTCAGGTATTCGAGGCACGTAACTGAGGCAGTTGGTATGGGGCGTTACATCGACGATATCCTGCAGCCCGAAGAAAAGGTGCTGTATTCCAACAACGCGCACTGGATCTTCTTCCTGCCGGCGATCGGGGGCTGGATCGTCGCGGTCGCGCTGTTTGTGCTCTCCGGGCTGATCCCGCAGGGCCCCGCCGTGATGCTGTGCTGGGCGCTGGCGGCCATCGTGGCCGCCTTCGCCCTGTACAAGACCATCACCGCCTGGTTCCACCGCTGGACCACTGAAACCGACGTGACGACGCTACGCGTGGTGCACAAGGAGGGTTTCATCTCCAGGAAGACCTTTGAAATGAACGTCGACAAAGTCGAGAGCGTCGACGTCACCCAGACTGTCCTTGGTCGCCTTCTCGATTATGGCGACGTGATGGTGCGCGGGATCGGCGAGGGCGACAAGGAAATCAAGACCATCGCCTCGCCGCTCGCGTTCCGCAACGCTATCATCGCGCGATAGGACGCGCGCCAATCATGGCCATGCAACGAAATCCTTCCGCCAGTGGCAGCACGGTCGATCCGGCCGAGGTCGCAAAATTCTCAAAGCTGTCGGCCGAGTGGTGGGACCCCAACGGCAAGATGGCGCCGCTGCACAAGATCAACCCGCTGCGGCTGACCTATATCCGCGACACCGCCTGCCGGAAATTCTCCCGCAACGCCAAGAGCCTCAATTGCCTTTCCGGCCTGCGGCTGCTCGATATCGGCTGCGGCGCGGGGCTATTGTGCGAGCCGCTGACGCGGCTGGGCGCGCAGGTGATCGGCGTCGACCCGTCCGAGAGCAACATCGCGGCGGCAAAACTGCATGCCGACAAGGGGCATCTGTCGATCGACTACCGCTGCACCACGGTGGAGCAGATGGATCACCGCGAACGCTTCGACATCGTGCTGGCGATGGAAGTGGTCGAGCATGTCACCGACGTCGGCGCGTTCCTGGCGCGATGCGCGGCGATGCTCAAGCCCGGCGGCATGATGGTGGTCTCCACCATCAACCGCAACTGGAAGAGCTTTGCGCTCGCCATCGTCGGCGCCGAATATGTGCTGCGCTGGCTGCCGCGCGGCACGCATCAATGGGACAAGTTCGTCACCCCGGACGAGCTCGCGCGTCACCTTGCCGACAACAAGCTCGCGGTCACCGAAGAAGCCGGCGTGGTCTACAGCCCGTTCGCCGACAAATGGAGCATCTCGTCCGACATGGACGTGAACTATATGGTGGTGGCGGAGGAGATGTAGCCGGGCTGCTTCCCCACAACGGATGTCGTCCCTGCGAACGTGTTCGGTCCCGTGGGATTGGCAAGAGCCTGGATGGGAGCTTGGTAGCCGAGGCATTTGAGGCG
>NZ_JAFCLN010000010.1 GCF_018129385.1 Bradyrhizobium lablabi | reverse complement strand
AGGTCCTCCTCGCTGATCAGTTGACCTGTTACCTATGTCCCCGGTCTAATCTGTTACCTATGTAGCCGGTCAGGACCATGTGCCACCCGCCCCACAAGGGGGCGGGATAAGAAAGGTCACACTACCGGCTTCACACCGGGCAGCGCGGTGACCAGATCACGGAAGGCGGCGCCGCGGATTTCGAAATTGCGGTACTGGTCGAAGGAGGCGCAGGCCGGCGACAGCAGCACGACGGGGTCGGCAAGACCCGACGCTTCGGCGTCGCGCGCGGCGCTGGCGACGGCGACATCCAGTGTCTCTGAAATCTCGTGCGGCACCTTCTCGCCGAGCGTACCGGCGAATTCCTGCGCGGCCTCGCCGATCAGATAGGCTTTTTTTATACGCGGGAAATAGCCGGTGAGGCCAGTGATGCCGCCGGCCTTCGGTTTGCCGCCGGCGATCCAGAAAATTTCGCCGAAGGACGACAGCGCGTGCGCGGCCGCATCTGCATTGGTGCCCTTGGAGTCATTGACGAACAGCACATTGCCGCGGCGGCCGACCTGCTCCATGCGGTGCGCCAGACCCGGAAAGCTGCGCAGGCCGTTTTGCAGCGTCTCTGCACTGACGCCCATCGCAAGGCCGCAAGCTGAAGCGGCGGCCGCGTTCTGCGCGTTGTGCAACCCGCGCAGCGAGCCGATGCCGCCGAGGCGCGCGATCTCGCGGCGGGCGCCACCGGAGGCCTGCACGACGGTCTCGCGTTCGACATAGATGCCGTCGGGCAGCGGGTTCTTGACGGAAATACGCACCACGTTCCTGCCGGCGCGATCGAGGCGGTCGGCGATGTTGCGGCACCAGATGTCGTCGACGCCGACGATCGAGGTGCCGCGCGGCTGCACGCCCGCGACCAGACGCTCCTTCACGGCGGCGTAATGCTCCAGCGTGCCGTGGCGGTCGATATGGTCTTCGCTGACGTTCAGCAAAATGCCGACGGAGGGATCGAGCGAGGGCGACAGGTCGATCTGGTAGGACGACATCTCTATCACATGCACGCGGCCCATGCGCGGCGGCTCCAGCGAAAGGATCGCGGTGCCGATATTGCCGCCCATCTGGGTGTCGTAGCCGGCGACCTTCATGAGATGCGCTATCAGCGCCGTGGTGGTGGATTTGCCGTTGGTGCCGGTGATGGCGACGAACGGGGCATCCGGCGCATGGCGGCGGCGCTCGCGGCAGAACAACTCGATATCGCCGATCACCTCGACCTCGGCCTGGCGCGCCATCAGCACACTCCAGTGCGGCGCCGGATGGGTCAGCGGCGCGCCGGGAGTGAGGATCAGTGCGGAGAAATTGGCCCACGACACCGTGCGCAGGTCTGCGGTGATGAAGCCCGCCTGCGCGGCCTTTGCCAGATTGTCGGCACTGTCGTCGCCGGCGATCACCTCCGCGCCGCCGGCCTTCAGCGCATGGCAGCTTGCGAGCCCCGAGCCGCCGAGGCCGAATACCGCGACCGTCCTGCCCGCAAACGAGGTGACGGGGATCATCGATCGCTCAACGCAGCTTCAGCGACGAAAGTCCGGCGAGCGCCAGCATCACCGAGATGATCCAGAACCGGATCACGATCTGCGGCTCGGTCCAGCCTTTTTGCTCGAAATGATGATGCAGCGGCGCCATCCGGAACACGCGCTTGCCCGTCAGCTTGAACGAGACGACCTGCACGATCACCGAGACCGCCTCCAGCACGAACAGCCCGCCGATGACAGCGAGCACGATCTCGTGCTTGACCGCCACCGCAGTGGCGCCGAGCATGCCGCCGAGCGCGAGCGAGCCGGTGTCGCCCATGAAGATCGAGGCCGGCGGCGCATTGAACCACAGGAAGCCGAGACCTGCCCCCAGCACCGCGCCGCACAGCACCGCGAGCTCACCGGTGCCGGCGACGTAATGAATCTGCAGATAGTCGGCGAATACGGCGTTGCCGGTCAGGTACGCGATCATGCCGAAGCTCGCCGCCGCGATCATGACCGGCACGATGGCAAGGCCGTCAAGGCCGTCGGTGAGGTTCACCGCATTGCCCGCGCCCACCATCACGAAGGCGCCGAAGATGATGAAGAACGCGCCGAGGTTTAGCACCACGTCCTTCAGGAACGGAATCGCCAGCGACGTCGACGACGCGTCGCGGCTGAGCCTGACCAGCGCATAGCAGGCGGCCAGCGCAATGAGGCCTTCGATCAGCAGGCGCAGCTTTCCGGCAAAACCGCTGTGCGTCTGCTTGGTCACCTTGAGGTAATCGTCGTAGAAGCCGACGAAGCCGAAGCCGAGCGTCACCGCCAGCACGATCCAGACATAGGGATTGAGCGGATTGGCCCAGAGCAGGGTAGAGACCACCAGCCCCGACAGGATCATCAGTCCGCCCATGGTGGGCGTGCCCTTCTTGGCGATGAGATGCGATTGCGGGCCGTCGGTGCGGATCGGCTGGCCCTTGCCCTGACGCAGGCGCAAATGATCGATGATCCAGGGGCCGAACAGGAACACGAACAACGCGCCCGTGATCATCGCCCCGCCGGTGCGAAACGTGATGTAGCGGAACACGTTCAGAAGTCCCTTGAGAAATCCAAGGAACGGAACGGTGTTCGAAAGCTCGATCAGCCAATACAGCATTCAGTATGCCCCATGCCGCGACATGCGCGGCCTTGCCGGGAAAGCGAGACGCCCTTTAACCATGGCCTTGCGACAAGCGCGAGTCATGGCGGATCGAAAGTTTGCAAGATTCGCAGTGCGAATCATGCCTTCGCTTGTAGTGCAGCCACCAGCCTCGGCACGAACTTGTTCACCCAAAACATCTTCTTGCTGCCCTTGACCACCACGACATCGCCGCCGCGCAGCAGTTTTGCGACGTCCTGCGGTTCGAGGGTTGCCGGGTCCTCATGCCAGCCAAGGCCCTTATCTCCCGGCAAGAGACTGTAGAGGTGATGCATCAGCGGACCGACACAATAGACGCCGTCGATGCCGTCGAGATGCTTCGCAAGCGCGGTGTGGTAGGACGGCGCCTCGTCGCCAAGCTCGAGCATATCGCCGAGGATGGCGATGCGGCGGCCCTTTGCGATCGGGCGCGCCTTCAGGCTGTCGAGGGCTGCGACCATGCTGGCGGGATTGCCGTTAAAGCTGTCGTCGATCAGGGTGGCGCCGGCCACCGTCTGCTCGACGCCGCGGCCGGTCATGATCCCGACATCGTCGAGCTTGGGCGCGAGCGCAGCCGGATCGAGCTTGGCGGCATGAACGGCGGCGAACGCGGCCAGCGCATTCTGCAGCCGGTGCGGCGCGCCGGGTGTCAGGCCGAACGCGATCTGCCGGCCGGCGACCTCGGCTGTGACATCCCAGCTTTCGCCACGCGGCGTGTGTTTTACTTCGCGCACTTCCGAGGCGCCGCCGAAGCGGATGGTTTTTCCTGTCCACTCCGGCGCGTTGACATCGACCGGGAGCACCAGCGTGCCGTCCTTCGGCAGCCCCTGCGCAATACTCACCTTCTCGCGCCGGATCGCCTCCAGGCTGCCGAGCTTTTCCAGATGCACCGGCTGCACATTGACCACCAGCGCCACCGTCGGCCGCGCAAGTTCGGACAGGCGCAGGATTTCGCCGACCTGGTTCATGCCCATCTCGACCACCCACACGCTGGCGGCAGGATCGGCGTTGCAGAGCGTCAGCGGCACGCCCCAGAAATTGTTGAAGCTGCTGGGGCTGGCATAGGCGCCGGGATAGGCGGCGATGAATTCTTTCGTGCTGGTTTTGCCGGCGCTACCGGTCAGGCCAATCACGGGGCCATTGAAGCGCGCCCGTGCAGCGCGGCCGAGCGCCCACAGGCCGTCGATCAGCGTGTCCTTGACGATCAATTGCGGCACGCTCACGCCGTCGATCCGGTGCGGCACGATCATCGCGACCGCACCGGCCTTTTCCGCATTGGCGGCAAATTCCCAGCCGTCGCGCGCGCTGGCGAAGCTCGAAATAAAACCGCCGCTCGGGGTGCCGCTCAGCGCCACGAACAGGCAGCCGGGTTTGACGAGGCGGCTATCCTGCGTGACGAAATCGATTGCCGTCTCCGGAAATTTTTCCGACAGCCCGAGCGCATGCGCGACTTCGGCAATTGTCCATAGCGGCTTCGCGCTCATGCCACCCTCGATGCCAATGCGGCCACGACTGCGTCGTGATCGCTGAACGGAAGCGTCCTGTCGCCGACGATCTGCCCGGTCTCGTGACCCTTGCCCGCAACGAGAAGCGCATCGCCGGGCTCCAGCGCGGCAATTCCGGCGCGGATCGCCTCGTTGCGGTCGCCGATCTCCTTCGCACCTTTCGCCGCGGCGAGAATGGCGGCGCGGATCGCAGCCGGGTTCTCGCTGCGCGGATTATCGTCGGTGACGATGACGCTGTCGGCGTTCTCGCTGGCGATGGCGCCCATCAGCGGACGTTTTCCGGCATCGCGATCGCCGCCGGCGCCGAATACGACGACGAGCTTGCGCTTTGCATAAGGCCGCAGCGCCTGCAGCGCTTTCTCCAGCGCATCGGGCTTGTGCGCATAGTCGACAAACACCGGCGCGCCGTTGCGCTCGCCGACAAGTTCCAGCCGTCCTTTTGCGCCCTCGAGCTTCTCGATGCTTGCAAAAACTTTCTCGGCTTCGCTGCCGGTGCCGATGGCCAGCCCCGCCGCCACCAAAGCATTCTCGATCTGGAATTCGCCGACCAGCGGCAGTTTGATGGCGTGCTTGCGACCGCGATGCTCGATCGCAAGTTTTTGCGCAAAGCCGTCGATGCTGGCCTCGACCAGGCGAATGCCCTGATCGCCATCCGCCTTGCGGCCGATCGCGATGACGCGCAGTTTCCGCGCGCGTGCCGCGTCGATCACTTGCTGCGAGCAGTCGTGATCTGCCGAGATCACCGCCGCGCCGCCATCGACAACGAGATCGCGGAACAGCCGCAGCTTTGCATTGAGGTAATGCGCCACGTCGGGATGATAGTCCATGTGGTCGCGCGAGAGGTTGGTAAAGCCGCCGGCCGCGATGCGCACGCCGTCGAGCCTGAACTGGTCGAGCCCGTGCGAGGAGGCTTCGAACGCAAGATGCGTGACGCCCTCGCCGGCGATCTCGTCGAGCTGCTTATGCAGTGCAATCGGGTCCGGCGTGGTCAGCGAGCCATAGACGGTGCGCTTCGGCGAGACCAGCCCGATGGTGCCGATGCTGGCGGAGGCATGGCCAAGATCCTGCCAGATCTGCCGCGTGAAGGCGGCGACCGAGGTTTTTCCACTCGTGCCGGTCACCGCCGCGATCGTCGCAGGCTGCCGCGGATAAAATTTCGCCGCTGCCAACGCCAGCGCGCGGCGCGGATTTGCGGTCGTCACGAACGGTACGCGGCATCCCTCGGGCGCGCGTTCGCCCGCCACCGCAACCGCGCCCGATGCAATCGCGGCGTCGACAAAGCGCGCGCCGTCGGTCTTGCTGCCGGCGAGCGCAAAGAACAGATCGCCCGGCTTCACCGCACGGCTGTCGACGGCAAGGCCCTTGACGTCGATCGCCTCGCTTTGCAGGTCGATTTTGGCGTCATCGCTGAAGAGGTCGCGAAGTCTCATTCTTCAAGTCCGGCCGGCCGCTGGCAGAGACTCAATATAATGGCGGCACCCAGTGGCTTACTGGGTTGTCCTTGATGTCGCAAGAATGAGGCGGTCGGACGGCGGCAGGTCGAACCGCGGTTCGACCCCCAGAAGCGGCGCAATGCGGGCGATCACGTTGCCGCCGGTCGGCACCGTGTTCCAGCCCGAGGTGATGAAACCGTGGGTCTCCGGCAGTGCCTTCGGCTCGTCCAGCATGATCAGGAGCTGGTATTGCGGGTTGTCCGCCGGCAGGATCGCCGTGAAGGAATTGAGCACCTGCTTCTTGGAATAGCGGCCATTGACCACCTTTTCCGAGGTGCCGGTCTTGCCGCCGATATAATAGCCCTTCACGTCGGCCTTCTTGGCGGTTCCAATCTCGGCATTGAGGCGCATCAGGTAACGGATTTTCTCCGAGGTCTCCGGCCGGATCACTTTCTTGGCCATCGCCCTGGCGTCTTCTTCCGAGCGCTTCAAAAAGGTCGGCGGAATCAAGAGGCCGCCATTGACCATGGCGTTGATGCCCATCACCGCCTGTAGCGGCGCCACCGCGATGCCGTGGCCGAAGGCGATGGTGATGGTGTTGAGATCGCCCCAGCGCTTGGGAACGATCGGCGCGGTGCTTTCCGGCAGTTCGGTGCGCAGCCGGTCGAGCTGGCCGACCTTCTTCAAAAACGCCTTGTGCGCTTCGACGCCCTGGCTGAGCGCCACGCGCGCCGCGCCGACGTTGGAGGAGAAGGTGAACACTTCCGACAGCGTGATCGAGCGGCCGAGCGGATGGGTGTCGTGGATCGCGAACTTGCCGTAATGCAGCGCGCCGCGCGCATCATAGAGCGTGTTGAGATTGGCCTTGCCGGAATCGAGCGCCATCGCGAGCGTCAGCGTCTTGAAGGTCGAGCCCATCTCGAACACGCCGGTGGTGAGGCGGTTGATCCGGTCAGGATCGTGCGCTTCCTTCGGATTGTTTGGATCGAAATCCGGCAGCGACACCAGCGCGACGATCTCGCCGGTCTTCACATTGGAGACGAGTCCGGATGCGGCTTTCGCCTTGTACTTGTCCTTGGCCTTGAGGAGTTCGTCGCGCAGCGCGTGTTCCACGCGCAGGTCGACCGACAGTTCTACCGGCTTCTGCAAGCGGTCGACGGCAAAGCCCGCGCGGTGCAGGTCGGCCAGACCGTTATTGTCCAGCCACTTCTCCATCCCGGCGATGCCCTGGTTGTCGGTGTTGACGAGGCCGATCAGGTGAGCAACTTCGGCGCCGGTCGGATAGACGCGCTTGTTCTCGCGCAGGAAGCCGATGCCGGGGATGCCGAGCTTGTGGATGGCCTGCTGCTGCTTCGGCGTGATCTCGCGCTTCAGCCAGGCAAAACCTTTTTTCGACGACAGGCGCTCGCGCACTTCGATCGTGTCGAGGTCGGGCAGCACGCCGGTCAGAAGTTCGATCGCCTCGTCCTTGTCGATGATACGGCGCGGCTCGGCGAACAGGCTCGGCGTCTTGATGTCGGTCGCCAGGATCTCGCCGTTGCGGTCGACGATGTCGGGCCGCGCGGTCGCAATCGCGTCCTGCGACGCGGCGCGGCGCGCGGCGTGGCTGTCGGCGCCGACCGCGAACATCACCAGCCGCCCGCCGATCACGGCATAGACGGCGGCGAAAGCGAGGATCGCGAACCCGACGCGGACACGCGCCTTTGCGGTGCGGTCGACATTGCGGCCGTACAGCAGGCTGCGGACCAGTCGATGGCGCCACGACTCGCTCGGCTTTGCGGGCGTGCGACCTTTCATTGCCGACCTCCCCGCGCCGGCACCGAGCCGGTCACGTTCGCCGCGTCAGCCGCCGCCTCGATGGTGTTGATCATGGCCCCGATCGGATCGGGCTCGCCCGGCCTGACCAGGCTCGGCGGCCGTTCGGGCAAGTTCTTCAACTGGTCGTATTGCGTGGCAACGATCGGCTTCAATCCCAGATGGCGCTCCGCCATCCCCTGTAGCCGCAGCGGCGCGTCGAGCTTGGCCCATTCGGCGCGCAGCACCGCAATCGCATCGCGCTGCTCGCGGATTTCCGCGTTCAGCCGCTGCACCCGCTCGACACGCGAGGTCGATTCCATCTTGATGCGATAGACATAGGCCGCCGCAAAGATCAGCATGCCGACGACGAGGAGATGGATGATCCGCATGATCAGCCTCCCCTCATCACGCCGGCCAGCGTCGGCCAGGCCGGCAATCCGCCTTCGCCGTGCGCCGGAGCATCGGTGCGTTCCGCCGCGCGCAGCTTGGCCGAGCGCGCGCGCGGATTGGCCGCCACCTCGGCATCTCCGGGGATCACCGGGCGCTTGGTTAAAATCCTGAAGCTGGATGCCGCCTGCACCACTTCCGGCAGATGCCGCGATCCGCCGCTGGCCTTACCGCGCTCGGCGAGAAAATTTTTGACGATGCGGTCTTCCAACGAATGGAAGGAGACGACCACCAGCCGTCCGCCCGGCTTCAGCACGCGCTCGGCCGCCGACAGCGCCTCGTGCAATTCATCGAGCTCTTCGTTGACGAAGATACGCAGCGCCTGAAATGTTCGCGTCGCCGGATGGATCTCGTTCGGCTTGGAGCGCACCACCTTGCCGACGATGTCGGCGAGCGCCTGCGTTGTCGTAACAGGCGCTTCCTTGCGTGCCGCAACGATCGCGCGCGCGACGCGGCGGGAATGACGCTCTTCGCCAAAAATGTAGATGATGTTGGCGAGGTCCGCCTCGGACGCCTTCGCCACCACATCCGCTGCTGATGGCCCCGATTGCCCCATCCGCATGTCGAGCGGGCCGCCGAGCCGGAACGAAAAACCACGCTCGGCCTGGTCGAGCTGCATGGAGGAGACGCCGATATCCATCACGACGCCGTCGACGCGATCGGCGCCTTGCGCCGCGCAGACCTCGGCCAGATTGGAGAAGCGGTCCTCCACCAGCGTCAGCCGGCCGTCCGAGCGGTCGACGAGGTCGAACCCGCCGGCGATCGCGGTGCGATCGCGATCGATGCCGATGACCCGGGTTCCCGGCACCTCGAGAATCGCGCGGCTGTAACCGCCGGCGCCAAAAGTCGCGTCGACAAAAATGCCGCCCGCGCGCGGCGCGAGCCATTCGATCGCCTCGCGGCCGAGCACGGAGATATGGCGCGAATCGGTCATGCGCGCGCCGCCTGATCGAACCGGCGTCGGGAGCGGAACTTGGACGCTGACGGGCCCATGGCGTCTCAATTCTCTGCGCTTTGCCGCGCCTTTCGATGCGAAAAGCCGCCGCACACCATGGCCACTGCTTCCCGCCGCAGGCCGCAAATCCTGTTCTTTCGAAGGAATTGGCTGGGCTGCCATGCGATTTCGAGCGTGAAAGAGGGCCTTGCCTCCCCCAAAAACGGTTCGGCTCTTCACCACTTAGTAACGGCACTTAGCCTTAAGAAAGCGTTGATGGAGTGCCGCGGCTTTTTCGCGCTGATCGACGCGCATATGCCCGGGAAGAGGTGATGCACCCTGCACACACTTCGCCAAAATGCGAAACCGCAGCCAACTTCCTGCATTGCCATCGCGAGATCGTAAAGGAATAGTAAACGTCCATTGTTTTCTGCCGTTGTTCTAGCCCGGTTTGGGTTATCATAATGTCCGGTTCGTTCGCGTCTGTTGGTATCGATTCAAAGCGTCAACGCGCCCTCCCGATTCCAAAGGGCACCGCGGACATGAAGGCGTTTACCCCGGATTCCTCGATCGCATCCGACGTGATTCCGTCGGCGAATTACGGCGACCGCAACAAGGGCCGGCTACCCGACATGATCCTCTTGCACTACACCGGCATGCCCGATGTGGAAGGCGCGATCGCACAGCTCTGCACGCCCGGCACCGACGTCTCCGCGCATTACATCGTGCTGGAAGACGGCCGCATCGTGCAATGCGTGCCGGAAGCCAAGCGCGCCTGGCATGCCGGCGTGTCGTACTGGGCCGGTGAGGAAGACATCAATTCCTGCTCGATCGGCATCGAGATCGTCAACCGCGGTCACGATTGGGGCTATCCGGATTTTCCGCTGCGCCAGATCGCGGCCGTGATCGCGCTGTGCCGTGGCATCATGCTCCGCCGCGACATCCCCTCGCATCGCGTGCTCGCCCATTCCGACGTCGCGCCGGCGCGCAAGAAGGATCCCGGCGAAAAATTTCCGTGGCATTCGCTGGCCAATTCCGGCGTCGGGCACTGGGTGCAGCCGGCGCCGATCGTGCGCGGCGATTCGCTCAAGCTGGGGGCGATCAGCGACGGCGTCGCCAACATGCAGGCCGCATTCGCCAGATACGGCTACGGCATTCCGACCAGCGGCAAGTTTGACGGCGCCACCATGGAAGTGGTTGCCGCCTTCCAGCGCCATTTCCGTCCCGCGCGGGTCGATGGCGTTGCCGATCATTCGACCATGGCAACGCTGCACGCGTTGCTGTCCAGCCTGCCAGCGGAGGCGACGAACGTGGCGAAGAGCTAGATACCGCAGCGGCGGCGAGCCCCCTCACCCCGTCATCATGGGGGAGAGCGAGCGACAAGCTTGCTCTTTGAGGACCGGGGTGAGGGGCAGTCGCCGCAGACAAGCAGGGTTGTCGCGCCACGCGAATGGGGCTGACAATCAGCTCGCTTGAGCCGCAAGACGATCCATCTCGGCCATTCGTCGCGCATAAAGCCGCCGCAGCGGTTCAAGTTGCGTCGCTGCAGTCGCCGCCAGATACGCGCTGCGCGCGGCATCATGACGGCCGAGCCGGCGCAACAAATCGGCGCGCACCGCAGGCAGCAATTCGTAACCCCTCAGCGTGCCCCGCGCCTCCAGCGCATCGATCAGGTCAAGCGCCCGTGCCGGTCCGTCCACCATCGACACCGCGGCAGCGTGGTTGAGCTCGATCACCGGTGACGGGCTGATCCGCAGCAGCACTTCATAGAGTCCCGCAATCTGCGGCCAGTCGGTATCCTCATAGCTCGGGGCGCGGGCATGCAGCGCGGCAATCGCGGCTTGCACGGCATAGGATTGCGCCTGACCGGGCAGCCGCAGCGCGTCTTCGACCAGTTGAAGTCCCTCAGCAATCTGGCCCGCATCCCACAGTGAGCGGTCCTGCTCTTCAAGCAGCACGATGTCACCGCCGGCAGTCTCGCGTCCGGCGCGGCGCGCATCATGCAGCAGCATCAGCGCCAGTAATCCCTTGATCTCACCACGGCCGGGGATCAAGCCGTCCAGCAGCCGCGCCAGCCGGATCGCTTCGCGCGAAAGATCCGGCCGCATCAGGTCTTGGCCCGAGGTCGCCGCGTAGCCCTCGGTGAAGACCAGATAGATCACCGCGAGCACGCCGCGCAGGCGCGGCTCCAGCGCTTCATGCGCGGGCACTTCGTAGGGAATGCCGGCAAGCCGGATTTTCTGCTTGGCGCGCAGCAGCCGCTGCGCCATCGCATCCTCGCCGACAAGAAAGGCGCGGGCGACCTGCGCGGCGGAGAGCCCGCACACCGTGCGCAAGGTCAGCGCCACCTGCACCTCCGGCGCAAAGGAGGGATGACAGCACGTGAAGATCAGCCGCAGCATGTCGTCGTCGAGCGTGGCGTCCGGCGCCTCGCATGGCGCAGAGGCGTTGAGGTCGAGTTCACGCGCAAACTGCTCCTGCTTGCCGCGAAAGGCGACGTTGCGGCGGATGCGGTCGATCGCCTTGTTGCGTCCGACATTGACCAGCCAGGCGCGCGGATTGTCCGGCCGTTCGCCGGCCGCCCAGCGCTCCAGGGCAGCGGCGAATGCGTCCTGAAGCGCGTCCTCAGCAAGATCGAAATCGCCGACGAGGCGGATCAGGGTCGCCAGCGCCCTGCCCGCCTCGTCGCGGAATATTTTCTCGATCTCGGTGGAAATCATTTGCCTCGACTCTGACCCCTCGTCATTCCGGGGCGTCCGAAGGACGAACCCGGAATCTCGAGGTTCTCAGGTGCGCAATAGCGCACCATAGTTCGCGCTTCGCGCGCCCCGGAACGACACTCAATACTCAGTCATAAATCATGACCGGCCTGACCTCGACCGAGCCTGTCCTGGCGCCGGGAATCCGCGCGGCGATCGCGATCGCGGTATCGAGATCCTTGGCCTCGATCAGATAGTAGCCGGCGAGCTGCTCGCGGGTTTCCGCAAACGGACCATCGGTCGTCAGGGTCTTGCCGTCCCGGACCCGCACCGTGGTTGCCGTCATCGTCGGCTGGAGGCCGTCGCCAGCCTTGAAATGGCCGCTCTGGACGATGGACTGAGTGAACGCACCATATTCCCCCGTCATCGCCTTGCGCCCCGCCGCGTCGATTTTGCCGAGTTCGGCTTCGTTCTGGTAGATCATCAGCAGATACTGCATTTCGTCACTCCATTGATCGGCTGAATCGCCGACACCCAGTCGAACGGCCCCTGCGCAAAACGACATCTTCAGGATAATTTATTTAGAGCACATTTTCGGCTCGTTTCGGCTTGACGCGGCCGCCTTCGGCCCCCATCACAGGGGCGTCAGTCGGCCGGACGGCCGCTCCCGCTACGGCCGAAAGGCTGCGGGGGAGGAAAGTCCGGGCTCCATCGACATGCGGTGCCGGATAACGTCCGGCGGGGGCAACCCCAGGGAAAGTGCCACAGAGAACGAACCGCTTCCCCCACTCGAAAGGGAGGGGGCAGCAAGGGTGAAAAGGTGCGGTAAGAGCGCACCGCGTTTCCGGCAACGGAGGCGGCATGGCAAACCACACCGGGAGCAAAACCGAATAGGGACGGCAACGCGGGCTGTTCGCGCAAGCGATAACGCCGCAGGGCGATGTCAGGCTCGCCGTCCGGGTAGGTTGCTTGAGGCCATGTGCGAACATGGTCCCAGAGGAATGGCCGTCACGTATCGTCCGCGCAAGCGGGCGGTGCCCTACAGAACCCGGCTTACAGGCTGGCTGATATTCTAAAGCGTTTTCGAGCGAAGTGGACTTCCGGTTCGCGTGAAGAAAACGCGTCTTACTAACCAGAATGAGGGGTTCGGCGCGAACACGCCGGACCCCTCGCCACTTCCCTGTCGGAGAAAATGGCGGGCAGCACGAGCGACGTTGTCGTTTGTGTCAGAACGACCCGAACGCGGTGCCGATTGCAATCGTCGCGGCCAGTGCGACGACGGAGTTCACGATTCCGACCATGACGATGTCGCGATAGCTGTCGCGATGCGTCAGCCCGCAGATCGCCAGCAGGCTCACGACCGCGCCGTTGTGAGGCAGGATGTCCAGTGTCCCCGAGCCGATCACCGCCACACGGTGCAGAAGGCCGGGATCAATTCCGGCCTGCGCGGCTATCTCCATGTAGGTCGGTCCCAGCGCTCCGAGCGCGATCGTCAAGCCGCCGGAAGCCGAGCCTGTCAGCGCCGCCAGCATGTTCGTGGCGACGGCCAGTGACACCAGCGGACCGCCCTCGATTCCCAGTACCCAATCGCGCACCATGCCGAATGCGGGAAGCGAGGCGACGACGGCGCCGAATCCGACAAGGCTCGCGACGCTGACGGCCGGCAGAACGGACGCGTTGGCGCCGGCATCCATGGTTCGCCGCAGCGCGGGCAAGCGTGTCCAGTTGCAGAGGATGACCGTCGCGATCGCCGCCGTCAGCGCGACGACGACCGACCAGACACCGGCCACCGCGGGCAGCGAGGTGCTGCCCCACCGCGGTTCGGCCAGGAACGAGAAATCCAGCCGAGGCAGGATGACGAGCGACATCGCCAGATTGACGGCAACGACGACGATCAGCGGAAGCACGGCGTTGAAAACAGGGACCGCGGCTTCGCTGTGATGCCCCTGGCGAAGTTCAGCCGGGTCGAATTCGCGCGCCGTCGTCGCCCGCTCACGCAACAACTCATCGTTGGCGGCGTCCCTTGAAGCGGGCAGCGGCTCGTTGCCATAACCCTCACCTGCACGGCGCGCCATGTTCTCTGCGCGAAGCAGCCACCACAGCCCGATGCTCAACATGATGATCGCAGCAATGATGCCAAGGCCGGGCGCCGCGAAGGCTGTCGTGCCGAAGAACGGCATCGGTATCGCATTCTGTATCGAAGGCGTGCCCGGCAGCGCCGACATGGTAAATGTCGACGTCCCGAGGATGACGGCCGCCGGCACCAAGCGGTGCGGTATCCCTGCCGTGCGAAACAGCGACTGCGCCATCGGAACGATGACGAAGAACGCCACGAACAGGCTGACCCCGCCATAGGTGACCAGCGCGCCTGCGAGCACGACGGCCAGAATGACCCGGCGCTCGCCCAGGAGGCGGGTGACGAAGCTTGCGACCGCCGTAACCGCGCCGCTGTCATCCATCAGCTTGCCGAATAGCGCACCGAGCAGAAAGATCGGAAAGAACTGCGCAAGAAACTGCGCCGCGCTGCTCATGAAGGTCTGCGTCCAGCTCGCGAGCAACGGCTGTCCGCCGAAAGCGGCTGCCAGCAGTGCACAGAGCGGGGCCAGCAACAGGACGCTCCAGCCGCGAAAGGCCAGACAAATCAGAATACCAAGCCCAACCAGGATGCCGAGCAGACCCATGGTCTCAGCACTCCGCCAGCAGGATATCCAGATCTGCCGTCGAACGCTCGCCAAGATCGCCGCCGTGCGCGTCGAGGAACTCCGTTGCGGCGCGCCGTCCTTCCTCGTGCAGTTTGGACACAAACGCCCATTCGGCGTTGAGCTTGGATGACGAACCGAACGTCGCCAGCATGTCGCTCTTGATCCGGTGCGTCTTCATTTGCGCCCAGCGGGCGCCTTCTCCGGTGCCGGGGTCGGCAACCTGACGAAGCAGCGCGATCATCCGCAGCTCTTTTGCCAGCGGCGAATTGAATGAAATTTCATTGAGACGGTTGAGGATATCAGCGGCCGTGCGCGGCTCTTCCGGCCGCTCGGTCGGGTTGATCTGGACAACGATGGTGTCGCGCGCGTCGGTCTCGCGCACCAGCGGCGTGATCGTGGGGTTTCCGGCATAGCCGCCGTCCCAATAAGGCTCGCCCTCGATCTCGATGGCGCGAAACATCGTTGGCAGGCAGGCCGACGCGAGCAGGACATCCGCCGTGATCTCCGCATTGCGGAAGATGCGCCCGCGGCCCGTCCGCACGCGCGTGGCCGTCACGAACAGCTTGATCGGTGCCTGCGCAAGGCGATCGAAATCAATGCTCTCGGCCAGTATTTTTCGCAGCGGGTTGAAGCCGATGGGATTGAGCTCGTAGGGCGACAGCATCCGCGACATCAAGTCGGTGAAGAGATAGGCGGGAGAGCTGTCGAGCGACCAGCGTCCCATCAGGCGATCGAGCGGCGACCGCTGCAACGGACTGAAAACGGCGGCACGCGAAACGCTTCGCCAGTATTTTTCGAGTGCCTCCCGCGCGCCCGCGTTGCCTCCCACAGCAAAGCCGTCCACCAGTACGGCGGCGTTCATCGCCCCGGCGGACGTACCGGATATGCCTGCAATCTGAAGCCACGACTCTTCAAGGAGGCGGTCGAGGACACCCCACGTGAACGCACCATGCGATCCGCCGCCCTGGAGGGCCAAATCGACCAGTACCGGGCTTCGGTTCATCAGCCCCTACTCACAACTTCCACGCGGGGCGAATTATGTCGCAGTTTGACCGAACAAGCGAGGTCAAGTTGCCGTTGCCGGCCGCCTCGCGATCAACGCTATCCCGCGCGCTTCAGGCGTGGCCGGTCGATTTGTCTTAAAAGCGACACACAGAGCTGGAGGCGCGCGCCAGCCTCACCCGGTCCCGGCCGCGATCTTCTCCAGCAGCGCCATCAATGCCTCCGGCGCGGTGACATTCGGCGAGTGGCTGGCGTCGATCTCATAATAGCGCCAGGCCGGATCGTTTTTCGTCTCTTTCGAAAATCGCCCAAACGTATCCGCGGGCGTGATACGCGTGGCGTAGATATAGCTGCGCGGCAGCGTCAGCGGCGCGGACAGTTTCAACTTCTGTTCGAAGCACTTGACCGGCATGTTGATACGGCGCGCGTTCAACCATGGAAGGTCTTCCGGCGAAGTATCCGGCGGCGTCGGATTCGGCGGCACCCGCCAGCCGTCGCCGCTCTTTGCCGCTTCGCGCATACGCTCCTGCGCCACCTCGTTGAGATCGAGCAGCGACTGGCCGTCCTTCGGCACAAAGGCGTCGATATAGATGAGTTGCTTCACCTTGTCCCGCGCGCGGTCGGCGACGCCGGTCGCGACCATGCCGCCATAACTGTGGCCGACCAGCACGAAGTCGCTGAGGTCTTCATACTTGATGACGTTCAGCATGTCCTCGATGTGGGTTTCCAGATCGATTCCGGGATGGGCGAGATGCGCGCGCTCGCCCAGGCCAGTGTAGCTCGGCGTGATCAGACGATGCCCCGCCTTGATCATCAGCGGATGCATCTTCTTCCACGCCCATCCAGCGGACCAGGCGCCGTGACAGACCAGGAATGTCTTGGGAGATGAACTCATCGGGCGTTTCCACGAAGTTGTTGTTTTGTTGGCGGTTGAGATAGTACCCGCCGGTTTCGTCGTGTAAATGTCGCCGCCTCACACACCGTCATTCCGGGATGGTCAAGGACCAGACCCGGAATCTCGAGATTCCGGGTTCGATGCTGACGCATCGCCCCGTAATGACGAAAGAGGGAAGAGTTGACCGCGGCCACCTATGCGCTCCTGCTGTTCGGCGCACTTGCCGGTGGCTTCGTATCCGGGCTTGCCGGATTCGGCACTGCGCTGATGGCGCTCGGCATCTGGCTTTACGTGTTGCCGCCGGCGATTGCGGTGCCGCTGGTGCTGATCTGCTCGGTGATCGCACAGGTCTCCACCCTGCCCTCGATCTGGAAGCACATCGATTTCTCGATCATCTGGCCGTTCCTGATCGGCGGCCTGATCGGCGTGCCGATCGGCACCATGCTGATCGCACACGCCGACCCGCACGTATTCAAGCTGACGGTCGGCGTCTTCCTGCTGGTTTTTCCGACCGCACTCTATTTCCAGCGCTCCGACATGGCCTTCACCTTCGGCGGCAAGCCGGCGGACGCGGCGATAGGTTTCGCCGGCGGCATTCTGGGCGGGCTTGCCGGATTGTCCGGACCGTTGCCGATCCTGTGGGCCAGCGTGCGCGGCTGGACCAAGGAGCAGCGGCGCGGCATTTTCCAGATCTTCAATTTCAGCATTTTGGCTGCGTCGCTGCTTGCTCAGATTACGATCGGCATCGTCAAGGCTGACGTCTTCTGGCTGGCGCTGATCGCCTTTCCCGGCACGGTGATCGGCGCCTGGCTGGGCGCGCGCACCTATCACGCGCTGAACGACCGCAATTTTCGCGACGTCGTGCTTGGCCTTCTCTTCCTGTCCGGTGTAGGGCTTGTATGGAGCAGCATTGCACCGAGTTGAGCCGCGCATGGCGGCCATGTGCACCGAGTAGATTGCTGTACGCCGCATGGCGAAGCCTGTAACCACCCTGCCATGTCCTCCACCACGCAAGTCATGCCGGTAGATTCGTCGCGCGAGCGCCTCGGCCTCTTCCTGGGCTTTGTCGGCATGGCGATCTTTGGCGGCACACTGCCGGCGACCCGGCTTGCGGTGTCCGCGATCGATCCGATCGCCTTGACCGCGATGCGCGCAGCGATCGCCGGCCTGTGCTCGCTGGCGGTGCTGCTCGTGCTGCGCCGGCCGATCCCGCCGCGGGTGCTGTGGCCACAGCTTGTCATCGCCATGCTCTGCGTCACCGTCTTCTTCCCGCTGCTGATGGCGTTCGGCATGCAGACGGTCGACGCCTCGCATGGCGGCGTCGTGCTCGGCGTGCTGCCGATCGCAACTGCGCTGGTGGCGGTTGCCATTACCCATGAGCGGCCACGGCCGCTGTTCTGGATCGCTTCGCTGGCGGGTGCCGCGCTGGTGATCGCCTTTGCCTTGCGGCAAGGCGGCGGCGCGATGTCGGTCGGCGATCTCCTGCTGTTCGCAGCGGTCGTGGTTTCCGCGATCGGCTACGGTTTTTCGGGACGTTTGACATCGTGCATGCCGGGCTGGGAAGTGATCTCGTGGGTGCTGGTGATCGCGCTGCCGATCTCTATTCCCGCCACGCTGCTCACCATGCCGTCCGACATCATGCAGATCCCCGCGAAGCCGATGCTCGGGCTGCTCTATGTCGCGCTGTTCTCGCAGTGGATCGGTTTCTTTGCGTGGAACGCGGGTATGGCGATGGGCGGCATCGCCCGGGTGTCGCAGGTGCAATTGTTACAGCCCTTCGTCACCTTTGCGCTGGCGGCCCTCTTCAATGACGAGACTATCACGCTCCAGATCGTGCTGTTCGCCGTCGCCGTGGTCGCGACGGTGGCCATCTCGACCCGAACCCGCGGGCAGAAGGCATCAGCTACCCAGCCGCCATTGGCTCCGGACTGAGTTTCCGCTCCAGCGGGGCCAGCCGTTTCCTGAACTCGCGGCGCAGTAGCCACAAGCTAAGCACTGCCTGGAGCGTGGTCGTGGCGATCGAGAGGTACCAGACCTGCTCGATCGCGAAGCCGGGTCGTGTCGAGAGCCAGATCGCCGGCACCGCATACAACAGCAAGCGCGAGGTCGCGCTCAGCAGCACCGGCTTGGTATTGCCGAGGCCCTGGAACGTGCTGTGGCAGGTGAAGGTCACACCCTGCACGACGAGGTTCAACGACACCAGTTGCAGGAACCCGACGGCGACCGCCATGGCTTCCCGATCCTCGGCGAAGCCGGCGAGCAACAGGCCGGGCTTCCACTGCGCCAGAATCGTGAAGCCGATCATCACAACGGTCGCGATCGCCAGCGCCTTCACGAAAGTTTCGCGCACGCGATCGGCGTTACCCGCGCCGAAGTTCTGGCCGACGATGGGCGCGGCTGCGAGCGCGACCGCCAGCGCCGGCATCTGGATGAGACCGAGCACGCGCGTGCCTATGCCGAAGCCGGCCTGCGCCGCCGCGCCGAAATCGCGTAGGACGTAGTAGATCACGCCCATCCAGGCGAAGATGATCGCAAACTCGCCGCCGGCCGGCAGTCCGACGTTGAGGATGCGCATCCATTGCGGCAACTGCGGACGCCACTGCGAGGGCACGAAGCCGACGTAGCGCTCGACCTTCTGGAAGTATGCGAGCAGCATCAGCACGGCGAGGAAGACGGCGATCGAGCTAGCGAGGCCCGCGCCGGCAACGCCGAACGCGTGGCCGGTACCCCAACCCGCGATCAGCACCGGCGCCAGCGCGATGTTGATGATGACCGCGAACGCTTGAATCAACATGGTCGGGCGCACGATGCCGGTCGCCCGCAGCGCGGCCCCCATCACCTGCGTCACGAATTGCAACGCCAGCGCCGGCATCAACCACAGCAGAAATGTAGTGCCCGCCTCGACGGTAGCCTCGTCAGCGGCCACGGAGCGCATATAAGGCCGCGCCAGCATGGCGCCCACGGCCAGTGTCAGCAGGCCGCACAGTACCGAGAGGACAATCGCCTGGTTGAAGATCAGGCTGGCATCGGCCCGGTCCTTGCGTCCCACGGCATGCGACATCAGCGCAACCGTGCCGACGCCCAGCACCTGCATGAACCCGTTGATCAGGAAGCCCGCATTGCCGGCCGCGGCCACGCCCGCGACCGCGGCTCCGCCGATTTCAGCGACAAAATACAGATCGACGAGCTGGCAGATCATGATGGTGATCATGCCCGCGACGATCGGCGGCGCCATGTTCAGGATGTGGCTCACGATGGAGCCTTGCGTCAGGTCTTTCATTGCCCCATTCCATCTTGGTCGCGTGGCTGTCCGGACATCCGCCGGTCAGCCACGCGCCATCATTTCATTCCGCCGCCGAGATGAACTCCGTCGCCTGCCGCTCGAACAGGCCGCGATAGATGCCGCCCGGCCGCGCGGTCAGCGTGGCGTGGGTGCCCTGCTCGACGATCTTGCCGTGATCGAACACCAGGATGCGGTCGAGGCTGTGCACCGTCGAGAGCCGGTGCGCGATCACGATCGAGGTGCGGCCTTTCATCAAGCGCTCCATCGCCTGCTGGATCAGCCCTTCCGATTCCGAATCGAGACTCGAAGTCGCCTCGTCCAGGATCAGCACCGGCGCATCCGCCAGGAAGGCGCGCGCCAGCGCGACACGCTGACGTTCGCCGCCCGACAGCTTGACGCCGCGCTCGCCGACCAGCGTGCCGTAGCTCTTCGGCAGCCGCAGGATGAAGTCGTGCGCATTCGCCAGCCGCGCCGCCTGCTCGATCGCCGCCATGCTGGCGCCGGGCCGGCCATAGGCGATGTTCTCCGCCAGCGAGCGGTGGAACAGGATCGGGTCCTGCTGCACAATCGCGATCTGGCTGCGCAGCGATTGCTGTGTCGCCTTGGCGATGTCCTGACCGTCGATCAGGATGCGCCCGCCGGAGACGTCGTACAGCCGCTGCACCAGTTTGACGAACGTCGTCTTGCCGGAGCCGGAGCGGCCGACCAGGCCGACGCGCTCGCCGGCGCGGATGTCGACCGACAGCCCGTCATACAGCGGCGTCGGATGGCCACCGTAATGGAATGTCACGTCGTCGAACACGATGCGGCCGCCCTCGATATCGATCGGCGCGGCATCCGGCGCATCGGCAATCCCGATCGGCTCGGCATGGATCGCGACCAGTTCCTCCATGTCGTTCACCGAGCGCTGTAGATTGTTGATGTGCATGCCGACATCGCGCAAGTAAGCGTGGATGATGTAGTAGCTGGTCAGCACGTAGGTGACATCGCCCGGCGAGGCGCGGCCGGCGATCCACAGCAGGATCGCCCCGCCGATCACCGAGCCGCGGAAGCACAGCAGCACCGCGAGTTGCGCCGTCGAGGTGTAGTTGTAGCGGTACCAGGTCCGCTGCACCCGCGCGCGCCAGCGTGCGATGACACCCTCGAGCCGCGCATCCTCGCGCGCCTCCGCGCCGAACGACTTTACCACCGCGTTGCAGGTCAGCGCGTCCGCCAGCGTGCCGCCGACGCGCGTATCCCAGGCATTGGAGACCCGTGCGGCGGGGGCGATGTACAGCGTCGAGAACGCCACCGTCATCGAGACATAGATCACCGTGCCGACCGCGATGACCGCACCCAGCGAAGGCCAATGCAGGCCGAGCAGGATCATCGAGCCCACCAGCACCGTCAACGACGGCAACAGCGCCATCAGGAGCGTATCGTTCAGCAGGTCGAGCGCCCACATGCCGCGCGTGATCTTGCGTACGGTCGAGCCGGCGAACGAGTTGGCGTGCCAGTCGGTCGAGAAGCGCTGCACGCGCGCGAAGGAATCACGCGCCACGTCCGACATGATCTGTAGCGTGAACGGCACGATCGCCTGCAAGCCGGTCAGCCGCAGGATCATCGAGATCAGGCCGAGCGCGACGATGGCGCCGAACGCGACGAACGCCGCATGACGCGCGCCTGCATCTTCCGCACCGCGGGTCAGGGCGTCGACGAGATGGCCGGAGAACACCGGCATGAACAGGTCGGCCGCGGTTGCGCCCAGCAAGCCGCCGGCGACGGTGGCCGTGCGCCAAGGCTGATTCAGCCAGTGGCGGAACACGAAGGGAATCACCACGCGAATCGCGGCGGGTCGGTTCTTGGATCGAACGGTCATGGCGTCATCCGGCTACGCTTTCCGCGCAGTCCGGCTCCATCTGAGGGGCGCAGGGCCGCCGCGGGGCGAGCGCACGCGTCGTTGAAAAAAGGAAGCTAACTCGTTGGGAAGCTTGGGGATCGGGACGTCAGGCCCGATCGATGCTGGCGGAGGTGGCGCTCAGAAAGCGCAGGTGCCCAGCGAAAGCATCGAACGCGGGCGTACGATCTGCGAATACATCGAAATCATGCAAATCTCCCCGGTTCGAGCGACAATGCGCTGCTTATAAATGCATCGGGCGTGATTTGCAACATCACGGTTTTGAGAACAGTCGCTTTGCGACTTCCTCGAACACCAGCCGGTTGCCCGCGGCCGAAAAATGATCGTCGCCGACGATGTAGAGGCGCTCGTACCAGTTCTTGTCGGCATCGGCTTGCGCGAAGAACACCGGAAACAGGTCGATGAATGCCTTGCAGCGTCCCTCACAGAATTCGCGCCAGAGCGAGACCTGCCGGCTGTTGCGATCGCCTTGCGCGATCTGCTGCGCCCAGGGGTAGACCACGATGGTGAGCGGGATTTTTCGTTCCGCCAGCAGGTCGGATAACGCCCGCATGTTCTGCACCGAACGCGCGATCCCTCCATCGATGCCGAGCGGCCGATAGCTATTACCGGGCTCGGCCCGCGGGTTGGTCCAGCCGATCCGCGCGTAATCGGTGCTGAGCGCGATCTTGCGGTTGCCGGACAGCGACTGCGTCCATCGTTTGATGGCGATACGGATGCGGTTGGTGATCACGAAGCGATCGATCAGAAAATTGGGCTTTTTCGGATCCGCCGCCACCGCCTGCCTGGAGCCTTCCGCATTCGTGCAGTATTGGCGATATTTCGGGTCGTCATCGATGCAGAAATAGGAATTCGCTTCATCAGTCACGTCGGACGGATCGGAGAACAGCACGACCTCGCCGAACTGCAAGCCGCTGTCGAGCAGATATTTGATCTTCTTGTAGTAGATGCTCGGCGAGTAGGACGCGACGCCGGCATTGAGGAACTCGATCTTGTCACGGCGCTGTTGCCCGGCCTGATCGAGCAGGCCGGCGAAGGAGTCCTCATAGGTCATGCCGATCCCTTCGGCAAAGGAATCGCCGATCACGAGGATACGCCGTGTGGACGCCTTCATCGGCACGTTGCGGGCGGAAGAATCCTTGAAGCCGAGGCTGTTGGTGATCAGCCGGTAGCGCACCTCGCCCCAGACATCATGACCGTCGAAATTGGGGGCAAATCCGTGGTCATAGGCCGGGTTCGCGATCCGCGCCGAGCGTTCCTTCTCCTCGCCCATGGTGAGGCTCGACCAGGCGAAATCGAAGATGAGGAACAGGACGAGGCAATAGACGACAAGGGCCGTATTGGCGAGGGCGCGCCGCACGGTGAAATAGCGCCTCCACCCGTCCTTTTTTGCAGTTTCAGACATACCTTCCGGCCCACCCAGGGTCATCGTTTGGGGCTTCCCTGAGGCGACTGCAAAGCATAAAAGCCTCGGGATCGAAAGGGACGGCCGCGGGCAATCCGGCCTGTTCCGACGGGGCGCAAGTCAGGGATAAATTGGTGGCAGATCAGGCGAAATCGACGACGCACGAGGTGTTTTCCCGCGAGGAGAAGATCGTTGCGGGATCCGATCGCTCGTTCGGGTTCGTGATGGCGGGCGCGTTTGCACTTTTGAGCCTGCTCAATGCCTGGCACGTCGGACGCATCTGGCCGTGGACCGGCACGCTGGCCGCACTGTTCCTGATAGCCGCGCTGGTTCGCCCGGCGGTCCTCAATCCGCTGAATCGAATCTGGCTGAAATTCGGGCTGCTGCTGCACAAGATCGTCAACCCGATCATCATGGCGCTGCTGTTCTTCGGCACCGTGCTGCCGACCGGTCTTGTGATGCGCGCGATGGGCAAGGACCTGCTGCGCCTCAAGCGAGAGCCCGATGCCGACAGCTACTGGATCGTGCGAACGCCGCCCGGCCCTTCGCCCGAGACGATGAAGGATCAGTTCTAACGCGCGGTCCCTGGGGTCGTTCTGGGGATCGCGCATCAAGCAACGGATTTGAGAGAGCAAGTAATGGATTTCCTGAAAGAGCTTTGGCGCTTCATGCGCGTGCGGAAGAAATTCTGGCTGCTGCCGATCCTGATCATGATGGTGGTGTTCGGCGGCCTGGTGGTGCTCACCAAGGGCTCGGCAATCGCGCCGTTCATCTACACCCTGTTCTAGACGATGCGCATCCTCGGCATTTCCGCCTTCTACCACGACAGTGCCGCCGCGCTGATCGAGGACGGCCGCATCGTTGCGGCGGCGCAGGAGGAGCGCTTTACGCGGAAGAAGCACGACCCGGGCTTTCCGCATCATGCGATCGCCTATTGCCTCGCGGAAGCCGGGATTGCGGCGGAGGAACTCGATCACGTCGTGTTCTACGACAAGCCGTTCCTGAAATTCGAGCGGCTGCTGGAGACATACGTCGCGATGGCGCCGCGCGGGTTTGCCTCGTTCAAGATGTCGATCCCGCTGTGGCTGAAGGAGAAGCTGTTCCAGAAGAGCCTGTTGACCAGCGAGCTCAAGACGCTCACCGAGACGTTCGATCGCGAACGGCTGCTGTTCTGCGAACATCATCTTAGCCATGCTGCGTCGGCGTTCTATCCCTCGCCGTACGAGAGCGCGGCGGTGCTGACGATGGACGGCGTCGGCGAGTGGGCGACGACGTCGGCAGCGGTCGGCGACGGCAGCAAGCTGGAGATTTTCCAGGAGATCCACTTCCCGCATTCGCTGGGGCTGCTGTATTCGGCCGCCACCTACTACACCGGCTTCAAGGTCAACTCCGGCGAATACAAGGTGATGGGGCTGGCGCCCTATGGGGAGCCGAAATACGCAAAGCTCATCCTCGACAATTTGATCGACTTGAAGCCGGACGGCTCGTTCCGGCTGGATATGTCGTACTTTGACTATTGCACCGGCTTCACCATGACCAACGACCGGTTCGCAAAGCTGTTCGGTCAGCCGGTGCGCAGCCCCGACCAGTTGCTGACGCCGTTCCACATGGATGTTGCCGCGTCGATCCAGGCGGTGCTGGAAGAGACGGTGCTGCGGATGACGCGCAGCCTCGCCAAGCAGACGAACTCGCGGAACCTTTGCCTTGCCGGCGGCGTGGCGCTCAACTGCGTCGCCAACGGCAAGATTTTGCGCGACGGACACTTCGACAACATCTGGATCCAGCCGGCGGCGGGCGACGCCGGCGGCGCGGTGGGCGCGGCGCTGTCCGCCTATCACGGCTTTCTGAACCAGCCGCGCACGACCAACGGCGCCGATGGCATGACCGGCGCCTATCTCGGTCCGCGCTACGAGCAGGCCGACATCGAGCAACGACTGAAGCAGGCCGGAGCCAAATTCACCGTGCTCGATGAAGCCGGCATGATCGATGCGACCGCGCAGGCGCTTGCCGACCAGCAGGCGATCGGCTGGTTCCAGGGCCGGATGGAATTCGGCCCGCGCTCGCTCGGCGCCCGCTCGATCCTTGGCGATGCGCGCTCGCCGGCGATGCAGAAGAATCTCAATCTCAAGGTCAAGTACCGCGAGAGCTTTCGTCCCTTTGCGCCCGCCGTGCTGCGCGAGGACGTGGCCGACTGGTTCGATCTGTCGTCCGACAGCCCTTACATGCTGATCGTCGCCGACGTGCGCGGCGACAAGCGGCGGCAGATGACCACCGAGGAGCAGGCGCTGTTCGGCATCGACAAGCTCAACATCGCGCGCTCCGAGATTCCGGCGGTGACGCATGTCGACTACTCGGCCCGCGTTCAGACGGTGCACCGCGAGACCAATCCGCTGTTTCACCGGCTGCTCGGCCGCTTTAAGCAG
The DNA here is from genome assembly GCF_018129385.1 of Bradyrhizobium lablabi. Classification (GTDB taxonomy): domain Bacteria; phylum Pseudomonadota; class Alphaproteobacteria; order Rhizobiales; family Xanthobacteraceae; genus Bradyrhizobium; species Bradyrhizobium lablabi_C. Next base: position 215,577 of record NZ_JAFCLN010000010.1, on the reverse strand, counting down.
CTCACCGGCTGCCCGGTGCTGGTGAACACCAGCTTCAACGTGCGCGGCGAGCCGATCGTCTGCACGCCGGAAGACGCCTTCCGCTGCTTCATGGGCAACGAGCTCGATCTGTTGGTGGTCGGCAATTGCGTGATGCGCAAGTCGGAGCAGGATCCTTCCCTCAAGCTGGACTACAGTTCAGCGTTCGAAGCGGATTAGTGATCGCTGGTCGCCCCGCCGAGCGCCGCGGCGGACGGCTTGTGCAGGAACAGCACCAGCACGCTGAGGCCGAGATAGAAAATCGTCAGCAGGAAGAAGGCGTCGCCATAGCCCATCACGGCGGCCTGCCGGTGCACGATCTGGGAGAGCTGCTTCAGCGCCATCAATGCGGAATCGCCCATGCCTTGCATGCGCTGGGAGAAGTTGTTGAGCGTCTCGACCGCTGACGCGTTGCCCCAGTTCACCCGTTCGTGCAGCCGCGCGATGTGCAGGTCGGTGCGCTCGTTCAGCACCTGGTTGATGACCGCAAGCCCGATCGCGCCGCCGAGATTGCGCATCAGGTTGAACAGGCCGGAGGCGTTCTTCACCCGCTCCGGCGGCAGCGTTCCCAGTGCAATGGTGTTGGTCGGGACCATCGCGCACATCATGCCGATGCCGCGCAGCACTTGCGGGACGAACAGCTCCCAGAAATCGTAGTCTTTCGTGATCCAGGTCATCTGGTAAGAGCCGATCGCGAAGGTAACGAGGCCGAAAGCGATGATCCATCGCATGTCGATCACCGTCATCAGCCGCCCGATGATGGGCGCGACCAGGAACATGGTGATGCCGGAAACGAACATGGTCTCGCCGATCATCAGTGCGCTGTAGCCGCGCACCTCGGCGAGATAGCGCGGATACATGTAGGTCAGGCCGTAGAGGCCGACGCCGATGAACAGCGCGATCAGGCAGCCGATGCCGAAATTGCGATCGGCAAACGTCGTGAGGTCGACGATCGGCTCCCGCGCCGTGAACACGCGCCAGAAGAAGGCAATCGCCGACACCGCGCAGATCGCAGCGCAGACCGCGATCGAGGTGTCCTGTAGCCATTCATAGCGCGGCCCCTCCTCCAGCACGTATTCCAGCGTGCCGAGGAAGAGCGCCATGAACAAGAGGCCCCACCAGTCGAAATGCTCGAGCAGCTTGAAGTCCGGCCGGTCGAAATCGCACAGGATCAGCACGCCGATGGTGATGCCGATGCCGGGCACGATGTTGATGAAGAACAGCCAGTGCCACGACATCCAGTCGGTGATGATGCCGCCGACGGTCGGCCCGATGGTCGGCGCCAGCGTCGCAACAAGTCCGATGATGGGGCCGACGATGTAGAATTTCGAGCGCGGGAACACGGTGTAGGCCGAGGCGAACACCGTCGGAATCATGCCGGCGCCCAGAAATCCCTGGATGGCGCGCCAGATGATCATCTGCTCCAGCGTCGAGGCGAAGCCGCAGAAGAAGCTCGCGATGGTGAAGCCGGAGGCGGAGATGGCGAACAGCAGCCGCGTGCCGAGCGCGCGCGACATGAAGCCCGACAGCGGGATCGCGATCACCTCGGCGATCAGGTAGGACGTTTGCACCCACGACACTTCGCTCTGGCTCGCAGACAAGCCGGCCTGGATTTCGTTGAGCGAAGCCGAGACGATCTGGATGTCCAGGATCGACATGAACATCCCGAACACCATGATGAGGAACGCGAACAGCCGCCTCGGCGGAATGCGTTCATCCGCGGCTGCGGGGTTCATCATCTCTGGCGGAGCGGTGGTGGCGTCGGCCATGATCTGCTCGGATCGATCGGGCTTTCACCCGAAGCCAGAATTATTTCGGGTGCGTCATCCCGGGTGAATCGAGATCGGCCTCGTCATCGGCGTCATGCGCGCCTTCGCGAGTGTCGACCGTGGTGTAGACCGACATGCCGGCGCGCAGCAGGTTCTGTTTCGCCACGCTCTTGGGCACGCGGATGCGCACCGGCACGCGCTGCACGATCTTGGTGAAATTGCCGGTCGCGTTATCAGGCGGCAGCAGCGTGAACACCGATCCGGCGCCCGCCGAAAGGCTGTCGACCACGCCCTTGAACTTGCGGAAGCCGTAGGCGTCGACCTTGATCGTCACCGGCTGGCCGGGACGAATGCGCTTGAGCTGCGTCTCTTTGTAATTGGCGTCGATGAAGACCTCATCGAGCGGCACGATGTTGCCGAGCCGCTGGCCGGCCTGGATCATGTCGCCGAGATTGACGAGGCGATTGGAGAAAGTGCCGTCGACCGGCGCGCGCACGAAGGTGAAGTCGAGATCGCGCTCGGCCTTGGCGAGCACGGTCTGCAATTCCGCGAGTTGCGCGCGGGCCTCGGCCTGCTGCGCCTTCGTTACCTCGACATTGTCGCGCGCGGCGTCATAGGCGGCCTGCGCCGCCTTCACCGCGGCGACGCCCTGATCGCGGCCGGCCTCGGACACTTCGAAGGTGGCGCGCGAGGCAAAGCCTTTGGTGGAGAGCTGCTGCTGGCGCTCGAAATCCAGCCCGGCGCGTTTCAGCGCGGCTTCGGCGGAGACGAGCTGCGCCTTCGACTGCTCGACCGCGCTCTCCTGCGCGACGATCTGCCGGCCGATGCGATCCACCGTGGCCTGCTGGGTCGCGATCCTGGTGCGCGCAGAATCGACCGCGATGCGATAGTCGCCGTCGTCGATGCGGTAGACGACGTCACCCTTGCGCACCACCGTGTTGTCGCCGGGAAGGATCGCGGCGATATGGCCGGCGACGCGCGCACCGAGCATGGTGTTGTTGGCGCGGACATAGGCGTCGTCGGTCGAGACATAGAAGCGGCCGACCAGAACGTAGTAAGTGGCGTAGCTGGCGGCGGCGAGCGCGAGCAGGGCGAGCACGCCCATCATGACGAATTTCTTGCGGCCACCTTTTGGCGCGGGGCTATCTGCCGCCGGAGGCGCCGGCCTGGCGTCGGGCGATTGGGCCGGCGCCTCGGTAGCCTGGCGCCTGGTCTCTTCCGCAACGTGGGTGCGAAGCTGCTCCGCCAGCTTCGCCGGCTCGTGCGCCTCGCCCTCCGCATCCGCCGAACGCACAACGCGGGCGGCCTGATCTCTCGCTGCGGCCATTACGGCCTCCCCATTATCAATGCACGCGGACACGCGCGGCCGTTCGGCCACGAGCCGGGTACGCTAACGAATATCATTGACCGAACCGTTCGGTCAATATACATTTCTGTGAGCCGAACATAGGGGCCAAAACTCCTTCAAACAGGTTCGCTAGTTTGGAAATCGTTCGCGAAGATAAACCAATGGTTGCAGCCGATACAATCAGACCCACCGAAGAAGATTCCTCCAAGCGCCGCCAGATCCTCGACGGCGCACGGAAGGTATTCATGAATCTCGGCTTTGACGGCGCCAGCATGGGCGAGATCGCGCGTTCTGCCGGCGTCTCCAAGGGCACGCTCTACGTGTACTTCGCGGACAAGAATCGCCTGTTCGAGGCGATTGTCGAGGAAGAGTCGCTCGAGCAGGGCAAAATCGCCTTCAATTTCGATCCGGCGCGCGATGTCGAGACCACGCTGCGCGAGTTCGGACGCGCCTATATCCAGGTCCTGTGCCGGCCGAGCGGCGGCTCGGCGGTCCGCACGGTCATGGCGATCGCCGAGCGGATGCCCGACGTCGGCCGCCGCTTCTATGAACATGTGCTGCAAAAAACCATCAGCCGCCTCGCCGACTATCTTGCCGCGCATGTGAAGTCCGGCGATCTCGCGATCGACGACTGCCAGCTCGCTGCGTCGCAATTCATCGAGGTATGCAAGGCCTCGCTGTTCCTGCCGTTCGTGTTCCAGGTCGCGCCTGCGCCGTCGCCCGAGCGCGCCGGCGCCGTGGTCGACAGCGCGACACGGATGTTTTTGGCGGCGTACCAGGCGAAGGCGAAGTAGAGGGAGCGTTGTTGCGTCACCCACGGTCGTCATCCCCCGCCACCCGGTCCGGCCTTTGGCCGGCCGGATGACAGGCTCCGGCGGGGGAACCAGTACGCCGCGGCCTCTCGATTCAATCACTGACGTCTCTGGAATGCTGGATCGTCCGCCCCAGTGCGCAATTGCGCACAAGGCGGACGATGACGAGTGAATACGCGGCGGCGTTCTCGCGACACGATGTGCCCGAGTTTTCCAATCTCGTTGTCCCTCTTCAAAAACAGAGGGAGCAGGGAATGCCGGGTGCGCGCTGCACCCGCGGTCTCGTGTGCGCTGCTTGCGCAACAAAAAAATGCACACGAGCATACAGGTGAGCGGAGAACACTCCGACATCCCCTGCGCAATGGCTTTACGGCTTATATCGCGCTCTCCCTGGTGAGCGGGCTTGTTGTCACCATCGCCTGCGAAAAATTCTCGCAAGCTTAGCGCCAGCGTCGCGGCGCCAGGACCACACGACTTCGCCGTACGCCCTTGTTCAGTCGTCTGCTGAACAAGGGCGTCCACCGCATCTCATCCCAACGTGTGGTGGCGACGGCCAACGCCCCTCCTCGGGGATGAGGTGCCGCTGTTATAATTCTGATTTTCAGAATTTGAAAGTGAAATATTTTTGCGTCGATGGCTTGACGAGATTCTGCTGATTTGCCCGACAGAGCGATGTGTTTGAACAACTTCAATAATTCCAACTAGGCAAAGCGTAGGATGGGTAGAGCGCAGCGAAACCCATCAAATTGAGGGCGCAGAAGAGGATGGGTTTCGCTTCGCTCTACCCATCCTACGAGGCAACGTCAGCCCACTCACAATCCCAGATACGCCTTGCGGACGTCAGGATTGACGGCGATCTCGGCCGCCCTGCCCTGCATCAGCACGCGGCCGGTTTGCAGGATGTAGGCGCGGTCGGCGATTTCCAGGCATTCGGCCATGCGCTGCTCGACGATCAGCACGGTCATGCCGGCGTCGCGGATGCGTTTGACGGCCTGAAAAATCTCGTCGACCAGCTTTGGCATGATGCCCTGCGAGGGCTCATCCAGCATCAACAGCCGCGGGCGCGTCATCAAAGCGCGGCCGATCGCCAGCATCTGCTGCTCGCCGCCGGACAGTGTCTCGGCGCGCTGCTCGAGGCGTTCGGACAAGCGCGGGAACAATTTGAAGACGAGATCGAGCGGCGCCTCGCGGTCGGCCTGGCTGCGGTAGAGGTAGCTGCCGAGGCGAAGATTGTCGTGCACCGAGAGGCGTGGAAACAGCCGGCGGTTTTCCGGCACATAGGCAATGCCGCGGGCCGTGATCAGATGCTGAGCCATGCCGTCGATGCGGTTGCCGTCGAAGGTGACCGTGCCGGAGCGCGGCCGCTCGGCGCCGGCAATGGATTTCAGCAGCGTGGACTTGCCCGCGCCGTTGGCGCCGGCGACACAGACGATTTCGCCCTTGGCGACCTCAATGCTGACGGAGGAGATCGCGACCAGCCCCTGATAGGCGGTGGTGACTTCATGCACCGACAGCATGACGGTCCCCCAGATAGGCTGTGATCACTTTCGGATCGCGAACGACGTCGGTGGGCTTGCCCTCAACCAGCACCTTGCCGAGATCGAGCACGATGGCGCGGTCGACCAGCGGCATCACGATCTCCATGACGTGCTCGACCATCAGGATGGTGACGCCGGTGTCGCGCACCTTGCGCACGAGTTCGACGCCCTTCTGGGCTTCGATCGGCGTGAGACCCGTGAGGCATTCATCGAGCAGCAGCAGTTTTGGTTCGGTGGCGAGCGCGCGGGCGACTTCGAGGCGGCGCTTTTCCGACGGGATGAGATCGCTGGCGAGCACGTCGGCGCGCGCGCCGAGGCCGCAGAACTCCAGCACCTCGTGGGCCTTCCGCCGTGCCACCTTCATCACGGTGTTGCGGACCAGCGCGCCGACGATGACGTTGTCGATCACGGTCATGGTCTCGAAACTTTTCACCACCTGGAAGGTGCGGCCGATGCCGCGCTCGCAGCGCTCGGCGGCCGGCAACCTCGTGACGTCCTCGCCGTCGAACCAGATCGAGCCTTGCGTGGGCGGCAGCGCGCCCGCGATCAAGTTGAACAGCGTGGATTTGCCGGCGCCGTTGGGGCCGATCAGGCCGACGATTTCGCCGCGCTCGACCTTGATCGAGACATCGCTGTTGGCGACGAGGCCGCCGAAGCGCTGCCAGACGGCGCGGGTTTCCAGGAGCGCCGTCATTGTGCCGGCACCTTGCGCGAGGAGAACAGACCGACGAGGCCCTGCGGGCGCGCCAGCGAGATCAGCACGATCAGGCCGCCATAGACGATGAGGTCAACGCCGCGGCCGGAGCCGCCGATATAGGAGCGCGTCAGTTCGGTGAGCGGGATCAGGATGACGGCGCCCAGCACGGGGCCCCAGAGTGTGCCGATGCCCCCTAACACTGCGGGCAGCGCCATCAGCAGCGAGAACTGAAAGCCCATCACGCTTTCGGGGTCGATATAGGAGACGAACTGGGCATAGAAACTGCCGCCGATCGCGACCAGAAAGGCGGAGACCGCGGCTGCGCCCATCTTGGAATTGAACACGACGACGCCGAGGCTTTCGGCGGCGTCCGGATTATCCTTCACCGCGCGCCACCAGAATCCCCATTTGGAATCTTCCAGCCACCAGGTGACGAACCAGGCGACGCAGGCGAGCGCCAGCGCGAAGTAGAAGTACGGCAGCTTGCTGCGGGTGAACTGGAAGGTCAGCCAATTGTCGCCGCGGATCGGGATGTCGATGCCGAGCGCGGCGCCGGCCCAGGTCCAGTTGTGGAACAGCAGCAAGCCGATCTCGGCAATCACGATGGTAGCGATGACGAAATAGTGCCCGCGCAGGCGGAAGCAGGGATAGCCGAGACCCATCGCAATCAGCGCCGAGATGACGCCGCCGGCGAGCATGCCGAACCATGGTAGCACGCCGAACTTAGTGAATAACAAAGCGGTCGTGTAGGCGCCGATACCGAAATACAGCGCATGGCCGAGCGATATCTGGCCGCAATAGCCTGAGAGGATGTTCCAGCTCTGCGACAGCGCGGCATACATCAGGGTGAGCACCATGATGTTCTGGACGTAGACGTCCTTGACGAACAGCGGCGCCAGCGCGGCGAGGCCTGCGAAGATGAAGGCGACGAAGAGGTCGCGGCGACGGCGTTGATGAAAGCTGTCCATCACATCGATCCGAACAGGCCGCGCGGCCGCACGAAGACCACGAGCAGATAGACGGCGTAGATACCGACCGATTTCAGCGCGGGCGGCAGCATCAGCGCCGTGGCCGCCTCGACGAGGCCGACGATGATGCCGCCGGCAAAGGCGCCGAACACGCTGCCGAAGCCGCCGAGCGCCACGGTGATGTAGGCGATCAGCGCAAAGGACGCGCCGACATCAGGGTAGATGTAGAAGAACGTCGCCATGATTGCGCCTGACAGGCCGACCAGCGCAGCGCCGAGACCCCAGCCGAGCGCGAACACGCGGTTCTTGTCGATGCCGACCAATGCGACCGCGCCGGCGTCTTCGCGGGTGGCTTCCAGCGCGCGGCCGAAATCGGTGCGGTTGATGAAGAAGTAGAGCCCGACAAACGCCAGGATCGCCACCAGCGCGCCGAAGAGTTGCGGCTGCGGCAGGAAGATGCCGCCGATCGAGACGGTCTTGCCGCCGAGCCAGGAGTGATTGACGCTGCGGTAGTCCGGCGTGAAGAAATACTGCGCGAGGCCCCGCATCACGATGGCCAGGCCGAAGGTGGAGAAGATCTGCACCATGCCGGCGTTGGCTTTGGCGCGCACGGCGAAGCGGACAATCAACAGATACACCACTGCTCCGAACACGAATAACGCCGCCGCCACCAGCGGCATCGACAGCAGGGGATCGAGGGCGAAGAACGCGAACAGGAAGAAGGTGATGTACATCGCGATCATCAGGAACTCGCCATGGGCGAAGTTCACGACGTCCATCAGGCCGAAGATGAGCGCGAGGCCCACGGCGATCAGCCCGTAGAGCAGGCCCATGAGGAGGCCGCTGGCGAGACTCTGGATGATGGTTTCGGCTGTCATGGGCGGGGCTCCGCATGACGAACCTCATCCTGAGGAGCTTGCAACGCAAGCGTCTCGAAGGATGGCTTCAAGGGAGGACTCGCGGCCATCCTTCGAGACGCGGCGAAGACGCCGCTCCTCAGGATGAGGACCGAGTGTGCAGGGCGAGGAACGCTTCGCATCTTACTTCATCGGCCAGACGGCTTGCGCGACGGCGGCCTGCGGCGGGAAGATGGTAACGAACTTGCCGCCGATATATTGCAGCAGCACCGGATCGGCATCGTTGTTCTGGCCCATGCTGTCGAACTTGACGCGCTTCCAGGGCATGATGGTCTGCTCGCCCGGCAAGTCGGTCGCCACCAGCGCCTCGCGGATCTTTTCGCCATCGGTGGACTTGGCGCGATTGATGGCTTCCGCCATCACGATCAGGCCCATGAACTGGCGCGAGGAATAGTCGTTGAAATCCTTGCCGGACCTGGCCTTGAACATGTCGTTGATCTTGCCGACCATCGGGCGCTTCTCGGCGAGGTCGAGCGAAAAACTGCCGCGCGAGATCACGCCTTCCAGCTTGTCGCCGACGGCGTCGTACAGCGCCTTTTCGGAGAAGCCGGCGTCCTGCGCGACGATCGCGTTCGGCTTGTAGCCGAGTTCGGCCATGGTCTTGACCAGGAGGATGCCGTCGGTGGTGTAGCTCGAGGGCATCAGCACGTCGGCGTTCGCCGCCTTGAGCTGCTGCACTTCGGCCGACAGCGAGGGCGAGTTGGCGCGGTACTTGATGTCGGTCGCGATCTTGTAGCCGCGCTCGTTCGCCAGCTTGAGCTGGGCATTGCCGGAGTCGGTGCCGAAGATGGTGTCTTCATGGAACAGCGCCAGCGTGTCGATCTTGGTGCCCTTCTTCTTCATGGCGTCGAAGAAGTCGAACATCGCCTGCGAGAACATCTCGTCATGCGGCGCGGCGCGGAAGTAAAATTTGAGACCGCGGCGATGCAGGCTCGGCGAGGAATTGTCGGCGGACAGGAACGGCACGCCATACCGCTCGCAGATCTGGCTGACAGTGACCGCAACCGCGCTCTGATAGGTGCCGATGACGGCGCAGACCTTTTCCTGCGTGATCAGGCGCTCGGCTTCGGCGCGGCCCTTCTGCGGATCGGCCTGGTGGTCGGCGAAGACGAGACGCACCTTGGCGCCGCCGAGGCCGGGAATGCCTTCGCCTTTCGCGAGCGGCAATTCGAAATCGTAGTTCTTGTTGATCAGGTCGGCCGCGGTCTCGAACGCCTTCTGCGCATCGACGCCGATCTGCGCGCTGGCGCCCGACAGCGGATAGATCACGCCGATCACCACTTCCGAAGTTTGCGCGCGGGCTCCGAGCGGAGCGAGCGCGGCGGTCGCGGTGGCACCAAGCAGGACGTCGCGGCGAGTGATCTTCATTGCAATTCCCCTGTTAGACGAAAGCTAGCGATGAAACGCGCAAGGCGATGGGTAAAGCCTCAAGAAGCGGCATAGGCTGCCTCTCAGAGCACGGCAAGTTGCTTGTTCTTGAGATCGGTCACCAGCATCTGGCCAGGCGCATGCGTGATGGCGAATGGAACCTTTGCGGCCGCGATCACCGCCTGCGGAGTGACGCCGCACGCCCAGAACACCGGGATCTCGTCCGCCTCGACGGGCACGGCATCGCCGTAATCGGGCTTGTTGATGTCGGTAATCCCGATCGCATGCGGATGGCCGAGGTGAACCGGCGCGCCGTGCACGGATGGAAAACGCGAGGTGACCTGCACGGCGCGGATCGCATCGGCCGGCTTGAAGGGACGCATCGAGACGACCAGCGGACCGGCGAAGGGACCTGCGGCGTTGCAGGCGATATTGGTGCGGAACATCGGCACGCGCAAATTACGCTCGACATGGCGGATAGGCAGGCCGTCCTCGAGCAGCGCCTCCTCGAAGGAATAGGAACAGCCGATCACGAAGGTGACGAGATCGTCGCGCCAGTGCGCGAGGACGTCGGTCGGCTCGTCGATCACCTCGCCGTCGCGCCAGACGCGGTAGCGCGGCACGTCGGTGCGGATGTCGAGGTCGATGCCAAGCGCAGGGATACGGGGATCGCCGACCTCGGACATGCCGATGATCGGGCACGGCTTTGGATTGAGCTGGCAGAAGCGGTGGAAGGCGGTCGCGAACTTTTCCGGCAGGATGGCGAGATTGCCCTGGACGTAGCCGTTGGCGAGGCCGGCGGTGGTGGCATCCAGGCCGTTGCGGCAGGCGTGGCGGGCCGCGACGCTGGGCGGCATCTCGGCCGCGGGATCGATAAGCTGTTCTGTTCGCGCAACGCTGATCATCGTCGATCCCGCCCAAGACTTGCTCGACAGCAAGTGGGACACAGGGCTAACATAATGTCTAATCGTAGTTTTTGATCGAGAACGATAAATCAGACTTATCAAGATGCGGGCCGGAAGGGCATGGCGGATTTCAAGGCAATCGAGACCTTCATGTGGGTGGTGACGCTCGGCAGCTTCCGCGGCGCGGCCCAAAAACTCAACACCACGCAGCCGGCGATCTCGCAGCGAATCGCGCAGCTCGAGCAGGAGATCGGCGTCAAGCTGCTCCAGCGCGATCGCCGCATGGTGCTGCCGACGCCGAACGGTCGGCAGATGATGGCCTATGCCGAGAAACTGATCGGGCTGCGTTCGGAAATGCTGGCGGCGGTCGGTGATCAATCGGCGATGCGCGGCGTGCTGCGGCTCGGGGTCGCCGAGACCATCGTGCACACCTGGCTGACGCAGTTGATCAAGAGCGTCAATCGCGCCTATCCGAATCTGACGCTGGAGATCGAGGTCGACATCACCTCGAATTTGCGCACGCGCCTGCTGGCGCAGGAGATCGAGCTGGCCTTTTTGCTGGGGCCGCTGACCGCGACCGGCATCAGCAACCGCGTGTTGTGCGACTATTCGGTGGGATTTCTGGCCGCGCCCTCGCTCGGGCTCGGCAAGGAACGGCTCACAGTGCAGGAACTGGCCAAGCATCCGATCATCACCTTCCCGCGCCGGACGCCGCCTTATGAGATGGTGCGGTCGCTGTTCAACCGGCCGGACCTGCCGCCGATGCGGCTGCACGCCTCCGCTTCGCTCGCGACCGTCATTCACATGGCGATCGAGGGGCTTGGCATTGCCGTGATCCCGACCGCGATCGTGGAGAACGAGATCGCGGACGGGCGACTGCAATTGCTCTCGACCGACCTGCAAATCCCCAAGCTGACCTTTGCGGCGAGCTGGCTGACGTCGCCCGATACGGTTGCGGTGGAACGCGTCGCCGAGATTGCGGCCTCGCTGGCCCGCGGCGGCGTGGTTGTTGACGCGCCGCCCTCGCCGCGTCATTGAATCGGACGCCCTGCCCGCCTCGAAAGTCGCTCAATGACAAAAATCGGATCCAACCTCCAGATCGACTCCGCCCGGCTCTGGGGCGATATCCATGAAACCGCAAAGTTCGGCGCAACGCCCAGGGGCGGCGTGCGGCGGCTGACCCTGGGGCCGGAGGACAAGCAGGTGCGCGATTGGTTCCGTAACGCTTGCGAGGCGGCGGGGCTGGAAGTGCATGTCGATACGCTCGGCTCGATGTTCGGCCTGCGCAAGGGACGCGACATGTCAAAGCTGCCGGTGGGGCTTGGCTCGCATCTCGATACGCAACCGACGGGCGGCAAATATGACGGCGTGCTCGGCACGCTGGCGGCGCTGGAGGTAGTGCGTACCCTCAACGATGCCGGGATCGAGACCGATGCGCCGATCTGCATCTGCAACTGGACCAATGAGGAAGGCTCGCGCTTTGCGCCGGCGATGATGGCGTCCGCCGCCTATGTCGGCGATTTCACCACCGACGACATTTTGTCGCGCAAGGATATTGATGGGGTCACGGTGGCCGAGGCGCTGGATACGATCGGCTATCGCGGCACTGACGCGGTCGGCACGCAAAAATTTTCCAGCTTTGTCGAGTTGCACATCGAACAGGGGCCGATCCTGGAGGCCGAGGGCAAGACCATCGGCGTGGTCGATTCCGGCCAGGGCGTGTTGTGGTACGACGGCAAGATCACCGGCTTCGAGAGCCATGCCGGCTCGACGCCGATGCCGCTGCGGCGGGATGCGCTGGCAACGCTGTCGGAGATCGTGCTGGCGATGGAGACTATTGCCAGGAAGCACGGGCCGAAAGCGGTCGGCACCATCGGGGAAGCCGTGATCGCAAATCCCTCGCGCAACGTCATCCCCGGCGAGATTGCCTTCACGGTCGATTGCCGCAGCGCGGACGGTGCGATCATGGATGCGCTGGACCGCGATCTGCGTGCGGCGGTTGCGGAGATTTCCGCGCGGCGCAAGGTGGACGTGCAGCTTGACCTCGTCTGGCGCAAGCCTCCGACGCATTTCAATGCGAAACTGGTGGACGCGGTGGAGAACGCCGCAGAGATGCTCGGCTATTCGCACCGGCGCATCACGTCGGGCGCCGGGCATGACGCCTGCAATCTCAATACCAAAATTCCGGCGGCGATGGTGTTCGTGCCGTGCAAGGACGGCATCAGCCACAACGAGCTGGAAGACGCCACGCAAGCCGATTGCACCGCAGGCGCCAACGTGCTGATGCATACCGTGCTGGCGCTGGCCGGCGTCGCTTCTTGATAAACGCGAAGAGTGGAGAGTTCCGTGCAGGGTGTTTTTGTCGATGCAAATGAATCGCTCGCTGACATCTTCGAGAAGCTGCAAAAGCCCGGCGATCCCGAGGTGCGCATCCACCGCGACCCCGATATCACGCCGGAGCAATATCCGGAGATTCTGGGCGATGCGGAAATCGCCATCGTCGATCACACCGCGCTGCCGACCCCGATTGCGAAAAAGTGCGGCGCACTGAAGCACGTCGTGTTTCTCGGCACCGGCGCACGCAGCTACATGAACCCGGAAGAACTCGCCGAAACCGGCATCCACGTTCACCTGATCAAGGGCTATGGCGACACCGCGGTGGCGGAATGCGCAATCGCCCTGATGTGGGAAGGCGCGCGGGGCCTTGCCAAGATGGACCGCGGCATCCGCGCCGGCAACTGGCTGCGGGACGATGCCGTGCAGCTCACCGGCAAGACGCTCGGCCTGATCGGCTATGGCGGGATCGCGGCGGAAGTGGCGCGGATCGCGCGCGGCAGCGGCATGCGCGTTACCGCCTGGAACCGGACGCCGAAGAAGAAGGTGACCGGCGTTGAGTTCCTCGAGCTCGACGATCTGCTCGCCGAGAGCGACGTGATCTCGCTGCATCTGCTGCTGAACGACGAGACCCGCGGCTTCGTCTCGCGCGGCTGCATCGAGGCGATGAAGCCGGGCGTGATCTTCGTTAACACCGCGCGCGGCGCCATCGTCGACGAGGAAGCGATGATCGAGGCGCTGGAGACCGGCCACATCCGCCACGCGGGCCTCGACGTCTTCAACATCGAGCCGCTGCCGAAGGATCATCCGCTGACAAGCCTGCCGAACGTGACGTTGTCGGCGCACTCGGCCTTCCGCACGCCGGAAGCGAGCGTGAATCTGATGAGCGCGGCGTGGGATCACTGCCGAAGGATCGCGAAGGGCGGGTAGTCTTGTCGTCCCTGCGAACGCAGGGACCCATAACCACAAGCGAGTGTGGTGAAGCAAGGCCGGCCGATACCTGCTTCTAACCGAAGAGCCGCAGCGTATGGGTCCCGGCTTTCGCCGGGACGACGATGGAGTTTTAGTCCACCATCTCGGCCACGGCTTTGCCGCATGCCGTGGTATCGGCATTGCCGCCGAGATCGCGCGTGCGCAGCGTGCGTTCGCCGAGGGTGCGCTCGATGGCGGCGACGATCGATTCTGCGGCCTGCTTCTCCCCTAAATGCTCGAACATCATTGCGCCCGACCAGATCATGCCGATCGGGTTCGCAATCCCCTGCCCGGCGATGTCGGGCGCCGAGCCGTGCACCGGCTCGAACACGGAGGGGAAATTGCGCTCGGGGTTGATGTTGCCTGACGGGGCGATGCCGATGGTGCCGGTGCAGGCCGGGCCGAGGTCCGAGAGGATGTCGCCGAACAGGTTGGAGCCGACCACGACGTCGAACCAGTCCGGATGCAGCACGAAATTCGCGGTGAGAATGTCGATGTGGTACTTGTCCCACTTCACCTTGGGAAAATTCTTCGCCATCGCCTCCACGCGCTCGTCCCAATAGGGCATGGTGATGGAGATGCCGTTCGACTTCGTGGCCGAGGTCAGGTGCTTCTTCGGGCGCGACTGCGCCAGCTCGAAGGCGAATTTCAGGATGCGGTCGACGCCGGTGCGGGTCATCACGGTCTGCTGCGTGACGAATTCGCGGTCGGTGTCGGGGAACATGCGGCCGCCGACGGAGGAATATTCGCCTTCGGTGTTCTCGCGCACCACCCAGAAATCGATGTCACCCGGCTTGCGGTTGGCAAGCGGCGACGGCACGCCCGGCATCAGCCGCACGGGGCGCAAATTGACATACTGGTCGAACTCGCGGCGGAATTTGATCAGCGAGCCCCACAAGGAAATGTGATCCGGAATTTTCGCCGGCCAGCCGACCGCGCCGAAATAGATCGCGTCATGCTTGCCGATCTGGTTCTTCCAGTCCTCCGGCATCATCTCGCCGTGCTTCTCGTAATAGTCATAGGAAGCGAAGTCGAAATGATCGAATTTTACGGACACGCCGTGCTTCTTCGCGGCCGCCTCGATGACGCGCAGCCCCTCCGGCATCACTTCCTTGCCGATGCCATCGCCGGGGATCACTGCGATCCGGTACTCTTTCTTGGTGCTCATCGAGATATTCCTTGAGGCAGCTTGTTGGTTGGCATTGCAATGGACCAAACCGCGGCCCGACGCAACGTTGCAGTGCAATGTTGACGGCGGCGGACTACCAAAAGAAACTCGCCGCCCCTTCCCCGCCCAAAATTTCCAGCAAGAGAGAACATCCCATGGACCTGCATCTGCGCGGCAAGCGCGTCCTCATCACCGGCGCGTCCAAAGGCATTGGCGCTGCCGCCGCCGAAGCCTTTGCCGAGGAAGGCTGCCATCTGATGCTGGCTGCCCGCAGCGGCGATGCGCTGAAAGTGCTGACCGAACGGCTGCGCTCCACCCACCAGATCGATGCGACCGCCCACGTCACGGACCTGCGCAAGCCGGAGGACATCGCACGGCTGGCGAAGGACGCGGCCGAGATCGACATCCTCGTCAACAATGCCGGCGACATCCCCGGCGGCTCGATCGACAAGATCGATGAAGCGACCTGGCGGCATGCGTGGGAGCTGAAAGTGTTCGGCTACATCAACCTCACCCGCGCGGTCTATGCGCAGATGAAGGCCCGCGGCCATGGCGTCATCGTCAACGACATCGGCGCGGCCGGTGAAAGATTCGATGCCAACTACATCTGCGGCAGCGCCGGCAATGCGGCGCTGATGGCCTTTACCCGCGCGCTGGGCGGCAAGAGCCTTGCCGACAATATCCGCGTGGTCGGCATCAATCCGGGCCCGGTCGGCACCGACCGTCACGTCACGCTGATGAAAACGCGCGCGAAGAACCAGCTTGGCGACGAGAACCGCTACAGGGAGCTTCAGAAGGGCATGCCGCTCGGCCGCCCGGCGCATGCGCGCGAGATTGGCGACCTGATGGCGTTCCTGGCGTCGGACCGGTCGGGGTATACGTCGGGGGTGATCTACACGGTCGACGGCGGGATCAGTGCGGGGTGGGGATAGCGAGCGCAACCACACACTCAACCTCATCCTGAGGAGCCGCGCTCTTGCGCGGCGTCTCGAAGGATGGGCCACGGGCTTTCATCCTTCGAGACGCGGCGAAGATGCCGCTCCTCAGGATGAGGTCAGGCGGCAGTTCGCTCGAACAACTGCCGGATCAGCGTGGTGATGCGGCCCGTTGGCGACTGCAGCTCCTGGAGGATCGTAAAATGGTTTGCGCCAGGAATTTCCTCATATGTCACCGGCAATCCATATCTGGCGCGGTGCCCCGCGAAATCGGCGGTCTGCTTGCGCAGCAGCGGAAGTTCGGCGCTGCCGACGACCAGCGATAGCGGTTTCATCGGCCCGCCTGCCATCTCCATCGGCGCGTTGCGATGTGACATCGCTTCATCCAGCTTCAGTTTTTCGTCGAGATAGGAATGCCTGATTGGCTCGAGATCGTAGATGCCACTGATAGCCATCCCCGCCCGCACGTTCGGGTTCGACAGCGCCATCGAGGTCAGATGGCCGCCGGCCGACCAGCCAGAGACGACGAGTCCGCTTGACGCCGCGCCAAGCGACGGCAACTGCCCGGAGAGGAAATCGATGCCGGCATGAATCTCGGCGACGATCTCGTCGAGCGTGGCGTCGGGGGCCAGCGTGTAGCCGATCAGCGCGACGTTGATGCCATACGCCATCGGCCCTTCTGCAAAGATCGAAAACACTTCCTTGGCCCGCGCCTGCCAGTAGCCGCCATGGATGAACAGCAGCGTCGGCGCCTTTTCGGCCGCCTTGAAGAAATCGATGCGGTTGCGCTCGCGCAGGCCATAGCGAAGATCGAGATGCGCGGGCCTCGCCTTGCGCATCTCGCCGGAGCGTTTTTCCCAGCCCGCAACCATCTCTACGCTGCCGGCGACCGCGACGGTATTGTTGAGGCCGAGGTCAAGTTCCTCCCGGTTCATCTTCCGCCAGTCGGTCGCAGAGAACAGCGTCGTCATTGAAGGGCTCCCGGGGCGTATTTCGAACACGGTTTCCACTTTGCCGGAAAATGTTCTAGAGGACTAGTTGGCCCAAGAAGAAACGGTATGGGGGGAAACTGAAGTGGCTGGACAGGAATTGATACGCGAAACGGCGAGCGCAATCGTCGGCAAGCTCAATAAGGGCGAAGTAACGCCGCTCGATCTGCTCGACGTGCTGGAAAAGCGCATCGCCGAGGTCGACGGCAAGGTCAATGCGCTGCCGACGCTGTGCTTCGATCGCGCGCGCAGGCATGCGACCGAGCTGATGAAGAAGCCGGCCGGACAGCGCGGGCTGCTGGCGGGGATGCCGCTGCCGATCAAGGACCTGTTCAACGTCAAGGGCGTGCTGAACACGCAGGGCTCGCCCATCTTCAAGGACGCCATTTCGGAGTGGTCCGACATCTTCGTCGAGCATCTCGAAGGCAATGGCGGCGTGGTCTACGCCAAATCGAATACGCCGGAGTTCGGCGCGGGCGCCAACACCTTCAACGAGGTGTTCGGCGCGACGCTCAATCCATGGGACATTTCGCGATCCGCCGCCGGCTCCTCCGGAGGTGCTGCCGTGGCGCTCGCCACCGGCATGGCGTGGCTCGCCCACGGCACCGACATGGGCGGCTCCTTGCGCAATCCCGCCAGCTTTTGCGGCATCGTCGGCTTGCGGCCGAGCATCGGCCGCGTCGCGCATACGCTGTCGGCGACGATCGATCGCAATCTCACCGTGCACGGTCCGATGGCGCGCAATGTCGAGGATCTTGCCCTGCTGCTCGATGCCATGAGCGGCGAGTACCCGGCCGACCCGCTGTCGCTGCCGGCGCCGTCCACCACGTTCCTGTCGGCCGCGCGCTCCGGCAGGAAGCCGAAGCGCATTGCCTATTCCCCCGATCTCGGCATCACGCCGGTCGATCCTGAAGTCGCCGCGGTCACGCGCAAGGCCGCGCAACGCTTCGCGGAGCTCGGTGTCATCGTCGAGGAAGCGCATCCCGATTTGCGCGAGGCGCATGAGTGCTTTCAGGTGCTTCGCGCGTTCGATTTCGCGATGACCAAGGAGAAGCTGCTGCGCACCAGGCGCGACCTGCTCAAGCCGGAGGTGATCTGGAATATCGAGGAAGGGCTGAAGCTGACCGTGGAGCAGATTGCGCGCGCGGAAGCACAGCGCGTGGAGATGACTGCGCGCACGGTCGAATTCTTCCGCAGCTACGATTTGCTGCTGGCGCCCGCGACCATCGTGCCGCCGTTCCCGATCGAGAACCGCTACGTTGCCGAATGCGCCGGCAAGAAGTTCGACAATTATGTCGAGTGGCTGGCCATCGTCTACGCGATCACGCTGGCCTGCTGTCCCGCGCTGTCGCTGCCGTGCGGGTTTACCGCCTCGGGATTGCCGGTGGGATTGCAGATGGTGGCGGCGCCGCGTGGCGAGGCGCAATTGCTGGCGGGGGCGAAGATGCTGGAGGATGTTTTGGGCGTGCGCGGCACGACGCCGATCGATCCCAGGGCGCCGAAGTAGCGGGCTCTTTCTTCTGCCTCGCCCCGCTCTTGCGGGGTCGAGACGAGCGAAGCTCGCTCTTAGAGGGTTGGGGTGAGGGGCTGCTTCCACAATCACGGTGAGAGATGGACTCGCGGAGAGTCCCCCTCACCCGGATCACATCTTGCGATGTGATCCGACCTCTCCCCGCACGCGGCAGGGCTATCGCATATGAGCGAGGACTCGATGAGGCGACTTCGTTGTGGCCATCCTTCGAGACGCCCGCCTTTGGCGGGCTCCTCAGGATGAGGTCTTGTTTCGTGGCAAAATCCTAGAACCCTCATGGTGAGGAGCGCCGCCTGCGGCGCGTCTCGAACCATGAAGGCCGGGCTCGCTCACACGCTCAATGGGCCATATGCGATAGCCCTGCCGCACGCGGGGCGAGGTAAGAAAGATCGCCGCCGGTCTCCCTTAAGCGCTACCCGCCGGCTTCCTTGATCGCGACTGACAGCGCGAGTTTCGACTCGCGCACGATGTCCTCGACCAGCTCTTCCACGCTGGTCTGCGCCACTTGCCCCGTGAGCAGGCCCTGCTCGGCCAGCATCACCACGCCATGCAGCGAGGCCCAGATCTTCAGGGCCTGTCGCTCGCGCAGCACGCCGACGGCGGGAGCCTCCAGCGCTTCCACCAGCAGCGCCAGGCTTTCCATCGCGGCGTTGTGAAGCTCGCTGCCCTTGGCGGCGCAGGCCATGGTGCGCGAGGCGAACATCAGGCGGTAGATGCCGTTGCGGCGAAGGCCGAAGGCGAGCGTCGCCTGCGCAAAGCGCGAGAGTTTTGACTGCTTCGACGGGCTTCCGATCGACTCGCGCATCAGCGCATTGAACTGCCGGAATGCTTCCGCCGTGACCGCTTCCAGCAGCGCCTCGCGGTCGGCAAAGTGCCGGTACGGCGCCGGCTGCGAGACACCGAGCTTTTTCGCCAGCGCCTTGAGGCTGATCGCTTCCGGACCGCCCTGTTCCGCGTCCTGCAACGCCGCCTGCACCAGGGCATCGCGGAGATCCCCGTGGTGATAGGTGTCAGGCGGCTTGCGAACCAAACGTGGCGGCATCGGAGCAATATCTAGGACTTTTGACTTGACAGCACAATTGCTGCCGGAATGTAATATGGTATAATTTGACGGCGCGGCCAACGGGCCCTGCTTTAGAAAAACAACAAACTCAAAAAACGCCACACACGCGGGCCAGACTGCGCGCGATCAAAGGGGAACGCTCATGTCCGGAAAACTCAAAATTCACGTCGACCAGGACAAGTGCCAGGGCCACGCCCGCTGCAAGTCGCTTGCCCCCGAACTGTTTGATCTCGACGAATACGGCAATGCCCACGAAGTCGGCGACGGCACGGTGCCCGCCGGCTTCGAGGACAAGGCGTGGCTGGCCCAGACCAACTGCCCGGAATTCGCGATCGAAGTGACCGAGGAATAATTTTCGGAAAATCAAGCTCCCGCCGCCGCAACCGAACAAGAGGAACTTGCCGAGATGTCCGATTCCACCAGTATCATGCCCGAACATCCGCCGGTGAACGACTGGGTGAACGATTTCGACCACACCGATCCGCGCTGGACCGAAAATCCGTTTCCGATCTGGGAAGAGCTGCGGGCGGCGAGCCCCGTGGTGCACACTGCGCGCTTCCTCGGCTGCTACATGCCGACCACCTATCAGGCGGTGAAGGAGATCGCCTACGACACCGAGCATTTCTCCTCGCGGCGCGTGATCGTGCGCGACGTGCGGCCGGAGATCACGGCGAAAGCGCCGCCGATCACCTCCGATCCGCCGGAGCACAAGCCCGCAAAGCAATTGCTGCTGCCGCCGTTCACGCCCGATGCGATGAAGAAGCTGGAGCCGCGGGTGCGTGCGATCTGCAACGAGCTGATCGACGAGTTCATTGCCGACGGCCACTGCGATGCGGCGGCGCGCTACACAAAACACATCCCGGTGCGCGCGATCGCGCATATGCTCGGCATCCCCGAAAAGGACGGTGATCTCTTCATCAAGTGGATTCACGAGATCCTCGAGCTCGGCATCAAGGACGATGCGATCCTGATGCGCGCGGTGCAGGAGATGACCGGTTACTTCGCGGCCCATCTCGAGGCCCGCAGGAAGAACCCGACCGACGATCTGATCACGACACTGATGAACGCGAAGGGACCGGACGGCCAGCCGATCGGCGACGTGCATGTGCTCGGTTCGCTCCGCCTGCTGCTGATCGCCGGCATCGACACCACCTGGAGCGCAATCGGCTCCTCGCTCTGGCATCTGGCGAAGACGCCCGCCGACCGCGAGCGCCTGGTCCGCGAGCCGGAGTTGATCCCGACTGCGATCGAGGAATTCCTGCGCGCCTATTCGCCGGTGACGATGGCGCGCGAGGTGATGAAGGAAACCACTATCAGCGGCTGCCCGGTCAAGCCGAACAACATGGTGCTGCTCTCCTTCCCTGCCGCCAACCGCGACCCCGCGATGTTCCCGGACGCCGACAAGGTGATGATCGATCGCAAGGAGAACCGCCACGCCGCCTTCGGCCTCGGCATCCATCGCTGCGTCGGCTCCAACCTGGCGCGGATGGAAATGCAAGCAGCGATCGAGGAATGGCTGAAGCGGATTCCGGAATTCCGGCTCGATCCCGCCGGCAAGGTTTCATGGTCGGAAGGCACCGTGCGCGGCCCGCGGGCGCTGCCCGTGCTTTTTGGCAAGGCAGGATAGCCACGCCGCTTAGCTCATGATCCCAAAATAAGGTAGCTTGGCCTCCCAAGAATAAGCCGCCGGGAGGCCGGGCATGACCGATCAAGCCATCAGACCTGCGGACAGCGATCATCTCGACATTGCCGATGCCAGGCGGCGTATCAAGGCGATCTTCATCGGCTCGGTCGGCAATCTCGTCGAATGGTATGATTTCTACGCCTATACGGCGTTTGCCCTCTATTTCGCACCGGCGTTCTTTCCGCACAGCGACCCCGTCGTGCAGCAGCTCAACGCCGCCGTGCTGTTTGCCGCCACCTTCCTGATGCGGCCGCTCGGCGGCTGGCTGTTCGGCTTCATCGCCGACCGGTACGGCCGCAGGCTGTCGCTGACGCTCTCGGTGGTCTTCATGTGTTTTGGCTCGCTGATCATCGCGGTGACGCCGACCTACGCCACCATCGGCATCGCTGCGCCTGCGATCCTGGCGGTGGCGCGGATCATCGAAGGCCTGAGCCTCGGCGGCGAATACGGCGCCAGCGCCACTTACCTGACCGAAGTCGCCGATCCCAAACACCGGGGTTTTTATTCAAGCTTTCAGTATGTCACCCTGATCGGCGGCCAGCTCACCGCGATCATCGTGCTGCTGTTGCTGCAACACGTCTTCTTGACGCCGGAAGAGTTGAGGGATTGGGGCTGGCGGATTCCGTTCGCGATCGGCGCGCTGCTTGCGATCGTCGCGGCGGTGATGCGGCGGAACCTGCATGAGACCGAGGCTTTCGAGGAAGCCAAGAAGGTGGCAAAGCCATCGGGCTCGATCAGAGGCCTGCTCAGATATCCGCGCGAGCTGCTGCTGGTGGTCGGCCTTACCGCAGGCGGCACCGCGGCGTTCTACACGTTCACGACCTACATGCAGACGTTCGTGAGACTGTCGGTAGGATTGACCGAGGACCAGACGACGCTCGTCATCTTCGGCTCGCTGGTCTTTGCGACGCTGTTGCAGCCGATCTATGGCGCGATCTCCGACGGCATCGGCCGAAAACCGGTTTTGATCTTCTTCGGCGTTATGGGCACGATTTCGACAGTGCCGATCCTGACCACGCTGAAAGGGACGACATCGCCGTTCATCGCGTTCCTCCTGATCTGCGCCGCCTGGCTGTTCGTCGCCGGCTACACCTCGATCAACGCGGTGGTGAAGGCGGAATTGTTTCCGACCAACGTGCGCGCGCTCGGGGTCGGCCTGCCCTACGCCATTACGGTGTCGCTGTTCGGGGGCACGGCGCCCGCGGTCGCGCTCTATTTCAAGAGCCTCGGCCACGAGCACTGGTTCTACTATTATCTCAGCGGCATGATCTTTCTGTCGCTGATCATCTATTCGACCATGCGCGACACCAAGCATGAATCGGCGATGCACCGCCATGAGTAGCGAGCACCTATGACTGACGAGAACGAACCGCCGCCCGACAGCAAGCTGACGCGCAGCAAGCAGC
Organism: Bradyrhizobium lablabi; assembly: GCF_018129385.1. Taxonomy (GTDB): domain Bacteria; phylum Pseudomonadota; class Alphaproteobacteria; order Rhizobiales; family Xanthobacteraceae; genus Bradyrhizobium; species Bradyrhizobium lablabi_C. The sequence goes on along the minus strand of NZ_JAFCLN010000010.1, from coordinate 193,155 downwards.
GCTGGGCACGGGAAGGAAAATTCCTCACCGGCAAGATCGCGCGCCCCGAGGAGCAGCGCCTGCCGCCGGGACAGCATCTGACGCGCGACTGGCCGGTGCTCGACCTCGGCTTGATGCCGGAAATCCCGCGCGAGCGATGGCGGCTGGATGTCTACGGCGCGGTGGACAATCCGGTGTTCTGGACCTTTGCCGAGTTCACGGCACAGCCGCAGACGCAATTCGTTTCCGACATCCATTGCGTCACCACATGGTCGCGTTACGACAATCAGTGGGAAGGTCTCGCCACGCACGACCTGTTGATGGCCTGCCAGCCGCATGACGACGCCCGCTTCGTGGTGCTGCATTCCTATGACGGCTACACTACCAATGTTGCACTGGAAGACTTTGCCGCCGAGGATGCGCTGCTCGCGCATAGCTGGTCGGGCAAGCCGCTCGATGTCGAACATGGCGGGCCGGTGCGCCTGGTGGTGCCGCATCTTTATTTTTGGAAGAGCGCAAAGTGGCTCCAGGCCATCGAATTCCTGACCGAAGACAAGCCCGGCTATTGGGAAGTGCGCGGCTATCACAACCGCGGCGATCCCTGGAAGGAAGAGCGCTATTCGGGGGATTGAGGTAGTATCCGTCATGGCCGGGGCTTGTCCCGGGCATCCACAATTGGCGTCGTCCCTGCGAACGCAGGGACCCATACCGCGTTGTGCTCTCGATTGAAGCGATGTAGCCCGACGCGATCGCAAAACTGGCGCCGGTGGTTATGGGTCCCTGCGTTCGCAGGGACGACGCGACGTGGATGGCCGGGATCGGCCCGTGACGCGGACAATAAGGAGATCATCCGTGCCGACTGAACGCTTTCAATTCGCAAGCTCGGAAGGACACCCGCTCGCCGCAGCGCTGGATACGCCGGACGGGCCAGTCGCGGCCTATGCGCTGTTTGCGCATTGCTTTACCTGCGGCAAGGATGTGCTGGCGGCGCGGCGCATTTCCGCTGCGCTCGCGGCCAAGGGCATCGCGGTGCTGCGGTTCGATTTCACCGGGCTCGGCGGCAGCGGCGGCGAATTCGCCAATTCGACCTTTTCGTCGAACGTCGCCGACCTCGTGCTGGCCGCCGATCATCTGCGCAAGACCCGGATGGCGCCAGCAATCCTGATCGGGCACAGCCTGGGCGGCGCGGCGATCCTCGCGGCGGCTGGAAAAATTCCGGATGCGAAAGCGGTGGTGACGCTGGAAGCGCCGTCCGATCCCGCGCATGTCACGCATTTCTTCAAGGACCGGATCGAGGATATCCGCGCGCAGGGCAAGGTGGAGGTGCAACTGGCCGGGCGGCCGTTCCACATCAAGCGCGAATTCCTCGACGACATCGCCGAGCAGAAACTGATGGAGCAGGTCGGCAAGCTGCACAAGGCGCTGCTGGTGATGCATTCGCCGACCGACGACACCGTCGGCATAGAGAACGCCACCAGGATTTTCCTCGCCGCAAAACATCCGAAAAGCTTCATCTCGCTGCAAGGCATCGATCATCTCATCAGCCAGCGCAGCGATTCGACCTATGTCGCCGACGTGATCGCGGCCTGGGCCGAGCGTTATATCGAGCCCGTAGCGCCGGAGGCCGCCACGGCCTCGGAAGAAGCGCCGCGTCAGGTGGTGGTGCGCGAGACCCGCAACAGCAAGTTCCAGCAGACGGTCGCGGTCGGCCCGCACCGGATGCTTGCCGACGAGCCGAAGGCGGCCGGCGGCGAAGATACCGGTCCCGGCCCCTATGATTTCCTGCTCGCCGGGCTTGGCGCCTGCACCTCGATGACCATGCGGATGTATGCCGACCTGAAGAAATTGCCGATGGACCGCGTCACGGTGACGCTGAGGCACAGCAAGATCTACGCGAAGGATTGCGAGGAATGCGAGACGCGCGACGGCAAGCTCGACCAGATCGACCGGGTGATCGGCATCGAGGGCGAACTCGACGCGGATCAACGCAAGCGGCTGATGGAGATCGCCGACAAGTGCCCGGTGCATCGCACGCTGACGTCGGAAATCAGGATCGTGACGAAAGCGGCGGAGTGAGTATTTTAGCTGTCGTCCCTGCGAACGCAGGGACCCATACCGCGTTGTGCTGTCGATTGGAAAAGGCCATCAGTACCGCCCGCAAGCCATTAAGGCCGCGGCGTATGGGTCCCGGCGTTCGCCGGGACGACGCTGGAGTTAGGCCGTCGCCAGTGGCCGCACCCGCAGCGCGCCGCGCAGGCCCGCGGAGGTGCCGAGCATGATGCCGGCGACCGCGATGAAGGAAGCCAGCGCCAGCGTCGACAGGCCCGTCAACCCCTGCCCGATCGAGCAGCCGAACGCCATCACGCCGCCGGCGCCCATCAGCGCCGCGCCGCCCGCCGAGCGCAGCATGTGGCGCGGCGAGGAATAGCCTTCGAGATGGAAGCGGCCGGTGGATAGCGCCGTGACGAGGCTTCCGGCAAACACGCCGAACACGGTGACGATGCCGAAATTGAGCGTCGAGCCGGTCGACAGCATCATGTATTGCAGCGCATCCGCGATCGGCGCGATGAAGGTCAGCGAAGTGACCGGCACCGGATTGAAATCGTCGGCGCCGAGATAGCCGGTGGCGTACCAGCCGCCGGCGATCAAAAGCCCCATGACAATGCCGGCCAACATCTGTCCGGGCGATTGGCGGAACGGGCCGTAGGCGAAGGCGAAGATGATCAGCGCCGCGGCGATGACCGAGGCGGCGATCATGCGGGCACCGACGGCGCCGAGGCCGAGGGAAGCCAGCAGCGCCGGCAGCGAATTCGTGGCCGCCGTGGTCTGCGATGCGCCGACCATGGCAATGCGCGCCGGCGCGATCAGGCCCTTCAGCGTCATCTGCGCAAAGATCGCCAGGATGATGACGACGACGAGCGAGCGCAGATTGCCCCGGCCAAGCAGCACCAGCGCGCGCGAGCCGCAGCCGTTCGACAGCACCATGCCGTAGCCGAACAACATGCCGCCGAGGAACATGACGGGTGCCGAGAAAGACGGCTGGAGATAGATCGACTTCGAGAGATCGACCAGGCCGGCCGCGGCCAGAATCTGCGAGGCCGCAATCGCCGCCCCCATCGCGAGCGCATAGGTGCGCACCAGCCGCCCGTCGCCGTCCGCCAGCCAGCCGCGCATGCTGCTCATCATGCAGAAGCCGCTGAGCAGGCCAACCGATCCGTAGATCAGGCCGATGGCGAGGGCTGCGAGGATGACGATCTGGGTGGATTCCATGGTGTTCCTACCTACCCGTCATTGCGAGCGAAGCGAAGCGATCCAGCTCTGCCGCTACAAGAAAGCTGGATTGCTTCGTCGCTTCGCTCCTCGCAATGACGGTGAATTATCACGGCCGCAGGATCACGCGGTCGCGTGAGGAGCCTGCTACAGCAACAAAAGCATTCTTCGCTTGTTCCAGCGGATAGATCGCGCTCGCCTTGATCGGAAACGGTTTCAGGTGCCCGCCCGCAAACCCCGGGCCGAGCTCGCGCAAGACATCGCCGGTTGCGACCGAGGACAAGCCGAGCGTGTCGATGCCGACATAAGTGTGCTGGCCGCGGTAAAATTCCAGGATATTGAACTGCACGATGCGGTCGACGGCGGCGATCAGGATCTGGCGGCCGCGCAGCGCCAGCGATTTGTGGGCGGCCTGGAAATAGGGATCGCCCACGGTGTTGTAGACGATGTCGGCGCCCTTGCCGGATGTCGATTCGCGCACGCGCGTGGCGACGTCGGTGGTGGAGGCGTCGATCACCTCGACCGGCGAACTGCTGTGGCCTTGATAGCTTTCCGCCTTGCGCACCACGCCGATGGCGCGGGCGCCGTGCCAGGTTGCGATCTGCACCGCCGCCTGACCGACCTTGCCGTTGACGCCCATCACGAGAACCGTCTCGCCGGGTTTGGGCATGCCGGCGCGGCGCAGGCCTTCCATCGCGGTGACGAAGGGAACGCCGATGCCGGCCGCCTCCTCCCACGAGATGCTCTTCGGCTTTTCGACCACAGCCGCGCGCTCGACCACGAGGTGCGTGGCGTGGGTGCCGTCGCGGCGGATGCCGAGATCGCCGGAGGAGCCAAACACCTCGCGGCCAATCCAATCGGAGGGGCCATCGAGCACGACGCCGGCATAGTCGCGGCCGGAGGTGCGCGGGAAAACGGCGTAGGGCATCAGGCCGGTGGCGGCCTTGACGTCGGAGGGATTGACGGCGGCGGCCTTGATCTCGATCAGCAGGTCGTTCTCGCCGCGCGACAGCTTATGACGCTCGACGAGTGGCTCGATTGCGGCCGGATTTTCAGCCTTCGCGAGCAAGCGAACGCAGCGCGCGTCGACGGTAACGGGTCGGACATCAGTCCGGCGAGCGATATTCATCACAGCAATCCCAGACCCTCATCCTGAGGAGCGCGCACAGCGCGCGTCTCGAAGGATGAAGGCCACAGCGGGGCCTCAATGGTTCGAGACGCCTGCTGCGCAGGCTCCTCACCATGAGGTTACCTAGCCTTTCCACTGCTTGCGGTAAACTCGCTCCAGGCCTGAAACAAGCCTAGATCTTCGGTGGCGGCGCCGAGCCCAAAATGGCTTCGATCGACATGCCGAGCCCCAGCAGCCTGGCGTCGCTGCCGACCGGACCGTCGATCTCGAGACCGACCGGGAGACCGGCCGGCGTCATCCCGGCATAGAGCGACAGGCCGGGCAGGCCGGCATTGCTGCCGGGATCGGTGTTGCGGAGCATCGTGTTGAAGGTCGGCACCGGTGCGCCGCCATTGATCGACATCTCGCCGGAGCCCTTTTCCGCATCGATCGGCGGCGCGGGCGCAATAGTCGTCGGAAACAGGATGGCGTCCAGATTGTTGTCGCGGAAATAGGCCGCATACATTTTCTGTAGCGCCGGCCGATGCACCGTGATGGCGTCCTGATATTGGCCGCCAAAGGCGTCGGCGGTGATGGCGTCGAACGCGCCCTTGACGTCGGGGCTGGCGATCTTGCCTGCAATATCGGCCAGCGTGACGTCGGTGATGCCGGACGCCGAAAGATAGGCCGGAATGTCGGCGATCGGCTCGTGCAGCGCGACCGGGAACGATACCTTCGCATTGAGTTCGAACAGGGCGGGCATGTCCACATCGACCAGAACCGCGCCGGCAGCAGCGAGCTTTTCGCGCGCCGCCCTGGTCACGGTTTCGAGGTCGCGGTCAAGCCCGCTCCAGAAAGCCGCAGGAATGCCGAAACGCTTGCCGCTGAGCGGCTCGGCCTTCGCCATCGGCGTCGCGGTGATGACGGAATCGAGCAGCGCTACGTCGGCGACCGTGCGGCCCATCGGGCCGACGGTGTCGCGGGTATGGCTGATCGGCACCACGAGATTCTTGTCGTCATAACGGCGCTCGGCGCCGCCATTGCCGACCGACGGCCGCAATCCCACGACGCCGCACAGCGCGGCGGGCACCCGGGTCGAACCGCCGGTGTCGGATCCCAGTCCGCAAGTGACGATGCCGGCGGCGATCGCCGCCGCCGTCCCGCCGGAGGAGCCGCCGGGAATCCGCGTCTTGTCATAGGGGTTTTTGACCGGACCTGCGAAGGACGCGAGGTTGGTGCTGGTGATGCCGAATGCCATCTCATGCATATTGGCCTTGCCGATCATGACAACGCCGGCCTTCAACAGCCTTTCCAGTGACGGCGCATTGCGGTTCGGTTGCGCCTTCTGCAACGCAGGGGTACCGGCGGACGTCGGCATATCAGCGGTGTTGATGTTGTCCTTGACGACGATCGGAAGACCGGCCAGCGGCAGCGGGCCGCGTGAACCCTCATCAATCTCGGCGGCCGCCGCGGTCGCAGGATCCTTGTTCAGGATAATCAGCGCATTGAGGTCCCTGACCTGTTCGGCGCGTGCGATTGCAGCCCTGGTCACGTCGATGGCCTTGACCTTCTTGTCCTTGATGGCGGCGACGATTTCGGTGGCGGACATTGAGCTGGGATTGGCCATGGCTGACGTCACGCCTCCAAGCGAGGGAAGGACCGTGCCGGCTGCAAGACCGGCCGACGATTTCAGGATGTCACGGCGCGATAGATGGGACATGAGCGCATCCTTGCATGAAGATATGACATTAGCCTTTCGGCCGCTTGTCGAACACCCGTTTTGCCTTGCCGAGCGAGCGTTCGAGGGTTTCCGGGGCCACGGCGCGGATCTTTGCCGAAATGCCGATGGTGTTCTTGATGAAGGCCGCAACCTTCTCGGTGTGGGCGGTCAAGCCGCTGCCGTCCCAATGCTCGGGGCGGGCTTCGGCGAGTACGGTCATCTCGTCCATGCGGCCTTCGCGCGTGAGCTCGATGATGAAGTGGCCGCCGCACCAGTCGGTCGCCAGCAGCGCCTCCTCGATCTGGGTCGGGAAAACGTTGACGCCGCGCAAAATGATCATGTCGTCGGAGCGTCCCGTGACTTTTTCCATCCGCCGCATGCCCGGCCGCGCGGTGCCCGGCAACAGCCGCGTGAGATCGCGGGTGCGGTAGCGGATGATCGGAAAAGCTTCCTTGGTGAGCGAGGTGAAGACAAGCTCGCCCTTCTCGCCGTCGGGCAGCACTTTTCCGGTCTCGGGGTCGATGACCTCGGGGTAAAAATGGTCTTCCCAGATGTGCAGGCCGTCCTTGGTTTCCACGCATTCCTGCGCCACGCCCGGGCCGATCACTTCGGAGAGGCCGTAGATGTCGGTGGCGTCCATGTCGAAGGCCTGCTCGATCTCGGCGCGCATCGCGTTGGTCCAGGGCTCGGCACCGAAGATGCCAAACTTGAGCGACGACTTTCGCGGATCGAGCTTTTGCTTCCTGAACTCGTCGAGGATGGCCAGCATGTAGCTCGGCGTCACCGTGATGATGTCGGGGCGAAAATCGTTGATGAGCTGCACCTGCCGTTCGGTCATGCCGCCGGACACCGGCACCACCGTGCAGCCGAGCCTTTCAGCGCCGTAATGCGCCCCCAAGCCGCCGGTGAACAGACCATAGCCATAGGCATTGTGCATGATCATGCCGGTGCGCCCGCCCGCAGCGCGGATCGAGCGCGCCATCACGTCGGACCACACGTCGATATCGGCCCGGGTGTAGCCGACCACGATCGGCTTGCCCGTGGTGCCGGAGGACGCGTGCACGCGCACCAGCTTTTCTCGGGGCACGGCGAACATATTGAAGGGATAATTGTCCCGCAGGTCGGTTTTGACCGTGAACGGAAATTTGGCGAGATCGGAAAGCTGCCTGAAGTCGGAGGGATGCACGCCGGCGGCGTCAAAGGCCTTCTTGTAATGCGCGACATTGTCGTAGGCGTGCTTCAGCGACCAGCCGAGGCGCCTGATCTGTAGCGCCATGATCTCGTCGCGCGAGGCGCGCTCGGCATCGTCCATCTCGGGGCGATAGCCGCCGTCCTTCACTGCCAGCTTGCTCGAAGCCATTCTTGCGTTCCCTCTGGATCGTTTTGTTGTTTTTCTTATTTCTTGTTGCCTGCTTCCGTTGGTAGCCATGTCCCGCCGATGGTGCGGGAATGGCCGCGAAATTCCGCGATCACCACGCCGTTGGCGGTGACCTGCACATCGTAGATGCCCGAGCGCCCGCTGCGCGAGACTTCGCGCGCGGTGGCGACCAGCTTGTCGCCAAGCTTGCCCGGCCGGATGAAGGTGATGTCGTTGTGCGCGGCCACCGCGCGGTCGTTGTGGCTATTGCAGGCAAAGGCAAAGGCGGAATCGGCGAGCGTGAAGATGAAGCCGCCATGGGCGATGCGCTGGCCGTTCACCATTTCCGGCCGCACCGTCATGGTCATCGTCGCCTGGCCGGGCCTGATTTCGACAATCTCCATGCCGAGACCGCGGCTGGCGTCGTCCTCCGCCCACATCGCATCGGCGCAGGCACGCGCGAGGTCATCGGGCGAAAGCGTGGCCTTGATGTTCACGGGCGGTCTCCCTGTTATTTTCGCCGTCATTCCGGGATGGTCCGAAGGACCAGACCCGGAATCTCGAGATTCCGGGTTCGATGCTTCGGATCGCTCCGGAATGACGTTTCACACGTGATCGTAATCGACCACGATCTTTTCCGAAACCGGTTTTGCCTGGCAGGTCAGGATAAAGCCCGCCTTCAGCTCCCACGGCTCCAGCGAATAGTTGACGTCCATCGCCGCATCGCCCTCGACCAGTTTGGCGCGGCAGGTCGAGCACATGCCGCCCTTGCAGGCGAACGGCAGGTCCATACCCGCGCGCAATGCGGCGTCCAGAATGGATTCATCCTCGGCGACCGGCACCTCGCGGCGCTTGCCGTCGATGGTCAAGGAAGCCACGGCCTTTGGCGGCGCACCCGGCGGCACGATCTTCTTCGGCCGCGGCTTGCCGCCGAATTCGGACACGAAGCGTTCGACGTGAATCTTCTCCTCGGCAATGCCGATGTCGCGGCAGGTCGCTTCGATATCCTCGCTCATCCCCATGGGGCCACAGATGAAGACGTGATCGACGCTGGCGGCCGGCACCAGCGAGCGCAACAGCACCCTCACCTTTTCGCCATCGAGGCGGCCGTGCAGGATCGGAATGTCCTGCTCCTCACCGGAGATGACATGGAACAGCGAAAGGCGCTGCATGAAGCGGTCCTTCAGCTCTTCCAGGGCTTCCAGGAACATCATGCTTGATGTCGAGCGGTTGCCGTAGAACAGGAAGAACCGGCTGTGCGGCTCGCGGGCGAGCACGCCCTTGACGATCGACAGGATCGGCGTGATGCCGGAGCCCGCAGCAAAACCGACATAGAGCCGCGACTGATCCGGCGCATGCGCGACGCCGAAGCGGCCGGTCGGCGTCATCACGTCGAGTTCGTCGCCGGTTTTCAGTTCATCCGCCGCCCAGCTCGAGAACGCGCCGCCGTCCACCTTCTTGACGGCAATGCGCAGCTCGCCATCGTCGGGGCCGGAGCAGATCGAATAGGAACGGCGGACTTCCTCGCCGTCCATGGTGGTGCGCAAGGTGAGGTATTGGCCGGGGGCGAAGGTGTAGTCGTCGGCGAGTTCCTCGGGGATCGCGAAGGTGAGCGACACGGCGTCGCTGGATTCACGGCGAAGGTCGTTGACGGCCAGACGATGGAAACGGGGCGCGTGGGACATAGGGACTCTCTCAACCGTCATTGCGAGGAGCGAAGCGACGAAGCAATCCAGCTTTTCTTCGTGCGGCAAAGCTGGATTGCTTCGCTTCGCTCGCAATGACGGCTATCATTAGTGACACTTGAAATAGTCGAACGGCTCGCGGCAGCTCTTGCAGCGCCACAGCGCCTTGCAGGAGGTGGAACCGAATTCGGAGAGCACTTCCGTATCCTGCGAGCCGCATTGCGGGCATGCCACCTGCTGCTCGCCGAACAATGCGCGGCGGCCGCTGCCCGCGACCGGCGGGGCGATGCCGTATTCGCGCAGCTTGCGGCGGCCGTCCTCGCTCATCCAGTCGGTGGTCCAGGCCGGCGACAGCACGGTCGTGATCTTCGGCGCGCGGATACCCTCGCGTTCCAGCGCCAGCTCGATCTCGAGCGCTATCATGTTCATGGCGGGGCAGCCGGAATAGGTCGGCGTGATCGCAACCTCCACACGGCCGTCGTGCACCGCAACCTCGCGCAGCACGCCGAGATCGGCGATGGTCAGCACGGGAATCTCGGGATCGACGACCTGTGCCGCCGCGTTCCACGCGCGCTGCCGCAGATCAGTGTCGCTGAGAACCGCGGTCACCATGTCGCCCCCGGGAAGGACCGCTGTAGCGATTGCAGTTCGCTGAGGAGATGGCCGAGATGCTCGCTGTGGCGGCCGCTACGACCGCCCTGCTGCATCCAATTGTTCTTCGGCAGCGCAAGCGTCGCTTCGTTGACGACTGATGTCACGGTCTTCAGCCATTGCGGATGCAGCGTCGCCGGATCGATCGCGATGCCGGCATCGATCAGGCCGCGCTCGCTGTCGTCGACCGCAAACATCTCGCCGGTATAGGCCCAGAGATCGTCGATCGCGCTCTGTGTGCGGGCATGGCTTTCCTCGGTGCCGTCGCCGAGGCGGACGATCCATTCCGAGGAATGCCTGATGTGGTAGGCGCTTTCCTTCTCCGACTTCGCGGCGACCGCGGCCAGCGTTGTATCCTTCGATTTCATCATCGCGCGCCAGTAGAGATCGGCGAAGGCGGCATAGAAGAACTGGCGTACCATGGTGCGGGCGAAATCGCCGTTCGGCTGCTCCAGCAGCAGCAGGTTACGATACTGCACGACGTCGCGGAGGTAGGCGAACTTGTCCTCGTCGTTGTCCTTGCCTTCGACCTTGGCAGCGTAAGTGTAGAGCTCGCGCGCCTGGCCGAGCAGGTCGAGGCCCATATTGGCGAGCGCCATGTCCTCTTCCAGCATCGGCGCGTGGCCGCACCATTCGGACAGGCGATGGCCGAGGATGAGCGCGTCGTCGGCGCGGCGCAGCGTGTAGAGCACCAGCGGCGTTTCGGAAACTTTGATCGAGGCGACGGCCATGTTGGTATCCACTTGCTCCGACCTCATCCTGAGGAGCGCGCAGCGCGTCTCGAAGGATGGCTATATACACTTCCTTTGCCGCCATCCTTCGAGACGCTTGCTGCGCAAGCTCCTCAGGATGAGGGCTGAGGCTCACATATGCCCGACTTCTTCGGGCACGTCGTAGAAGGTCGGGTGGCGGTAGATCTTCGACTCCGCCGGCTCGAACATCATGCCCTTCTCGGTCGGATCGGACGCGGTGATCGCGTTCGACGGGACGACCCAGATCGAGAGGCCCTCGCCGCGGCGGGTGTAGATGTCGCGGGCGGCCTGCAAGGCCAACGTGGCATCGGTCGCGTGCAGCGAGCCGACGTGCTTGTGCGCGAGGCCGTTGCGGCTGCGGATGAAGACTTCCCAGAGCGGAATATTTGGTGTGGCCATCGTGCTCTCTATGTTTTGCGCATGATCTTATCGGAAAACCGGTACCCACTTTTCCGGATCATGCACGCCTACTCGGCGGCCTGCGCCATCTGGCGCGACTTGCGCTTTTCGGCATAGGCCATCGCGGCTTCGCGCACCCAGGCGCCGTCGTCATGCGCCTTGCGGCGCGCGGCGAGACGCTCGCGGTTGCAGGGGCCGTTGCCGGCCAGCACCTGCTTGAACTCTTCCCAGTCGATCGGGCTGTATTCCCAGTTGCCGTTGGCGTTCTGCTTCATGCCGAGGTCGGGAATGGTGAGCCCCAGGAACTGCGCCTGCGGCACGGTGGCATCGACGAATTTCTGGCGCAGTTCGTCGTTGGAGAAGCGCTTGATCTTCCATTTGGTGGAAGTGTCGCTGTGCTGGCTGACCTGGTCGGGCGGGCCGAACATCATCAGCACCGGCCACCACCAGCGATCGAGCGCGTTCTGCGCCATCGCCTTCTGGTCCTCGGTGCCGCGGCACAGCGTCAGCATGATCTCAAAGCCCTGGCGCTGGTGGAAGGATTCTTCCTTGCAAACGCGGATCATCGCGCGGGCATAGGGGCCGTAGGAGCAGCGGCACAGCGGAATCTGATTCATGATGGCGGCGCCATCGACCAGCCAGCCGATCGTGCCGATGTCGGCCCAGGTCAACGTGGGATAGTTGAAGATCGAAGAATACTTTGCCTTACCCGCCAGCATGGCATCGACCAGCTCTTCGCGCGAAGAGCCGAGAGTCTCGGCGGCGGCATAGAGATAAAGCCCGTGGCCGCACTCGTCCTGCACTTTTGCGAGCAGCGCCGCTTTCCGGCGCAGCGTCGGCGCGCGCGTAATCCAGTTGCCTTCGGGCAGCATGCCGACGATTTCGGAATGGGCATGCTGGGAAATCTGCCGGGTCAGCGTCTTGCGGTAGGCGGCGGGCATCCAGTCATTGGGCTCGATGCGCTCGTCGGCATCGATGCGCGCCTGGAACTGCGCGGCGCGCGCGGCATCCTCGACATGGCGGTCGTCATTGTCGGACGAATTGAGCGCCTGCGTATACATGGCCGACCTCCCTGTCTTTGATTGAGATCAAATATATAACAAAAAATTCTACATGCAACAGTTTTCTGTAACATAAAAAGATCGTCATTCCGAGATGCACCCTCTTGGGCGCAGGCCCGGAATCCATAACCACGATCGTGAGTATGGATTCCGGGCTCTCGCTTCGCTCGCCCCGGAATGACGGGCTTGGTTAGTCGCTGAACCTTCGCGAAAGTTCCCTGCCCGCGGCCGGGAGCAGGCCATTTTCGTTGCTTCCATGGCGGTCAAGCCATTGTTCTGACGGAGCCAATACCGCCCGGTAGATCTCGCCGCAGAGGTCGCGTGCCGCCCTGCCCGGCCAGTCCTTCGGGAGCAGCGCTGTCGGCAACAGCGGATCGCGCAGCACGACGCGGCGATAGTAGTGGATCAGGAGGATGCGCGCGGTGAACGCGTCGCCGGGCGATGCATCTTGTTTGCCGAGCCAGACCCGCAGCGGCTCAAAGGTTTTCATAAATTTGAGATAGGCGTCGGCCGTGCGATCGAGCGGCCAGCTCTCGCTGAGCAGACGCCTGCCGCTGTCGTCCTCGGCGGAGACTTCCAGCCGGATCGCACTTTTCGCCTCGTCCGGTACGGGGACCCCAGAGGGCGCGACCCACACGCCCGGCAGCGGGCTGCCGAAGCCGGCGTTCTTCAGCGCCTCGCGTGCGGCATCGCGGTCCCCGCCATTGGCGATCAGCAGCAATTCGAAACGGCCGGTCCAGTCGGAGGCCGGTGCGCCGTAGATGTGCTTTGTCGCGATGTCGAAGGTCAGACGCTCGCGCTGCACGAGCCGATAGAAAGAGTTGCGGCCGACTTTTTCGCGCTCGAACCAGCCGTCGGCGGTAAGCCGCGACATCGCGGTGCGCACCACGGAGCTGTCGATATCAATGGCTTCAAAGAATTGCAGCAGCGTGCCGAGCGCCACCGAGCCGCCGCGCGGCACGATGGCATCGCCGAACAAGGTGATGACGATCGAGCCGGTGCGCGAAGGTTCGCGCTTCAACAGTTCGACGATGCGGGCGACCGGCGGCGGCATGCGGGAAGGCATAGCGCGTTTGCAGGAGTTGCGACAATGTTGGTGAGAGCGGGGCCTGCATCCTTCGAGACGCGGCCAAGAGGCCGCTCCTCAGGATGAGGTCATGGAGCCGTGCAGGGTCTTAGACCCTCATGGTGAGGAGCGCGGCAACGCCGCGCGTCTCGAACCATGCTGGCCCGGAAACTATCGGTTCGGGTCGGGATAGACCAACGCGCGCCAGCCACTGCGGTCAAAGGGGGCCCATTCGCCTTCCTTTTGCGCGAGACGCTCGGCGACCGCGTAGACGACGGCGGGATGGTGGCCCATGCCGCAATGGCTGCTTTCGACTTCGATGCTCTCGGACTGCGACGACGCCTTTTCCATGCAGCCCTGCCAGGCGCAGATGCCGTCGGTGCGGCTGAAGATCGCGGTGGTCGGCACGGGCGGCGCGCCGGCCAGCGATCCGCCGAAGCGCGAATCCTCTTCCTCGGCGCGGCGGCCGCTCGCCATCTCGTAGACGCGCCAGGCATTGGTCGCCTTCGGGCCGGCCGCAAACGGGCTGCCGAGGGTGATTACCTGGCGCACCCGCTCGGGCATCATCTTGGCGAGCTGGCGCGCATAGAGGCCGCCGAGGCTCCAGCCGACCAGCGAAACCTTTCGGCCGTGCGTGTCGTTCAATTCCTGCACGAGATCGACCATCGCGTTCTGCACGCCCGCACGCAGGCCGAGGTTGCGGCCCTGGCGCCAGCCGCTGACGGCATAGCCGCGGGTCTTCAGGAAAGAGCGCAGCGGACGGGTGGAAACGTCTGACGCGACCAGACCGGGCAACACGAGCACCGGATGTCCATCGCCGCGCGGCGCAAGGCTCAGGAGCGGCAGCGCTCCGATGAAGGCGCCGAGCTCGTGAATGGCGCGCCCTTCCAGGAACATCAGGGTTCTTGACGGCGGGCGAAGCGGCTGTGCAGCAACGGACATCGTATCTCCTGTTCGGGCCCGCCCCTGTAAGTCGCGGCAGCCGGCCATTGGGCTCATCAATGACGCAAACGCAGCAGAATCGTTCCGCAACGCAACATTGCTACCCAAAAAGCTATGGAACCGGTTCCGGCGTTTCAAGCGACCACTTCACAAATGGCCGTAATTAATGGGCTTGCCGTGATGAATTAGTCACACGAGCCGGAGCAGGTATTCGAGCGTGTACAGCGCAAGGCCTGCGAGGCCGCCGATCAGCGAGCCGTTGAAGCGGATGTATTGCAGGTCCTTGCCGATATTGATCTCGATCAGCGAGATCAGCTGCGCCATGTTCCAGCTCTTCACCTGATCGGAGATGAAGGTGGAGACACCGCTCTTCTGGTCGGCGATAAAACTCGTCAGCACGGCAACGAGGCCCTGGTTGATCTCGCCCCGCAACTCGGCGTCGCCGGCCAGCGCCTCGCCCGCCTCGACCAGCATCTTTGTCAGATATTGCTGTAGCACCTGCGTCTCGCCGGTGGCGCTGCGCTCGAAGAAGGTGCGCACGTTGGACCAGACATTTTTCGCAAGCGCGCCGAGTTCAGGCCGCGCCAAGAGATCGCGCTTCAACCCGTCGATACGTTTGGCGAAAGCGGGATCGGTGCCGAGCTTGTCGACAAAGGACAGCAGCATCTGGTTGAACTCGGCGCGGAACGGGTGCTTTGGATCGTTGCACACTTCCTCGAAGAACGAGGTGGCCGACGCCACGATCCGATTCACCAGAAACTTGTCGGCACGATAGAGCCTGAGCAGCGTCGGCAGTTCGGCGCGGATTTTTTCGCGAATGACGGACATCGTCTCGGGCGTGGTCAGTGTCTGATGGATCGCGCGAAAAATGTCGTCGAGCAGGTCCTTGTGTTTTCCTTCCTCGACAAAGCCGCGCAAGGTGCCGGCGGCCAGCGGGGCGAGATCAATGGAGACGAGCTGCGAGGTGACGCGGCGGGTGATGAAGGTCATCAGCCCCGAGGTCTCGGTCGCCGACACGGCTTCCGGCAACAGCCGCAGTGCAAAGCGCGCCAGATCCTCGCTCTTCTTGCGATCGCGCAGCCAGTCGGCAATGAACGAGCCGAAATCGACCTGGCGCAGCTTGGCCTCGACCGGCGCAGCCTCGAGGAAATGCACCTCGATGAATTCGCCGAGCTTGTCGGCGATGCGGCGCTGGTTGCTCTGGACGATCGCGGTGTGCGGGATCGGCAATCCCAGCGGCCGCTTGAACAGCGCCACCACCGCGTACCAGTCGGCGAGCCCGCCGATGGTCGCGGCTTCCGCGAAGGCGGCGATGAAGCCGAAGGCGGGATGGATCGGCAGCAACATCCTTGCGGCGATGAAGGACGCGAAGGTCGCGAGCAGCACCGCTGTGGCCAGCAGCTTTACGCGGCGCAGTTCGGATGCGCGTGCGGCGTCGCCGGGGACGTCGAAGGAGAAGGTTGCTGGGGCGTTCATGGCGGCCTTGGTTCGGACGGCATCTTCTACATAGGCGCAGCAGACACCGACGTCATCCTGAGGTGCGCGCATTCTTGCGCGCCTCGAAGGATGGCCGCGGGCACCGGCGCTTGTGGCACATCCTTCGAGGCTCGCGGCTTTGCCGCTCGCACCTCAGGATGACGTCGCGTTGCTGGGTGAGACGCCACACGTCGCCCAAAAAGAAGGCCCGCCAAAGCGGGCCTTCGAATTGCAGTTCAGCGCGAGCGCGTTATCAGGCGGTCTTGCCGTAGACCTTGGCAAAGTTGTCCTGCGCATTCTTGGCGCCGTCGGCGACGAGCTTGCCGAGATATTCAGTGGTGGCCTTGGCGCGCGAGACGAACACTTCGCCGCGGGCGCGGACCAGGTCCGACTGGATCTGGGCGGCTTCGCTCAGCGACTTGGCCGAAGCGAGCTTGTCGATGCCGGCGAAGAACGCTTCCGCGTCCTGATACATCGCCTGCTGGATGTTGCGGCTGATCTTGGCGACCTCGCTGACCGAATTGGCGGCAGCGGTCTCGATCGCGGCGGTCACCTTCTCGGAGCCGGCATAGGCGTCGGCGGCGCGAACCTTGGCGGTCTCGGCCTGCTTCTTCACGAACTCACGGGCGGCTTCCGGAACTTCCAGGTTCTGGAGCTTGGTGAACGCCTCGGTGACGGGCGCGAAGGCTTCCTTGACGGTGTTCAGCACGGAATTGGTTTCGGTGGTCATAGGGGTCTCTCCATCCTCAGGTTTGAGCAACGGGCTCACCCCGTCCGGATTTGGCCCGGGGCGATCTCTATATGACACGGTTAATGGTGCGTCGCAACATTAATGTTGCAGCGCGATATCACGAAACCGTGATCGATGGATTATTAGGCGAATTGCCTGCCGGCCGGGCTGCCGCAGGTCCCGAGCCGGAACTCAGTGCCGAACCGCCCCCGGCACCCCATAGGCTTCCAGTTGCGCCTGGACCTGCGCCACGTTGTGCCCGAGCACGACGATGTCGTGCTTTCGGCCAGAGACGTCCCTGACGTGGTCGCGCAGCAAAGCCTCGGCCTTGAAGCCGAGGCTTTCGAACAGCGTGATTGCCGCGGCCTGGTCGGCCGTCATCTGCACCGAGAGCTTTTCCAGCCCGGCACACAGCGCCAGCGCAAAGGTCTCCTGCGAGAGCGCCCGGCCGACCCCCTGCCCGCGCACCTCCTGCGACACCACCATGCGGATCTCGCCGACATGGGGCGACCAGGAATAGGGATCGCGCACCAGGGTGCCGCAGCCGACCACCCGGCCGTCCTTCATGGCGAGCAGGCTTACGATGTCGCCGCGCTCGATCTCCTTGATCCAGGCCGACAGCACCTTTGGCTGGCTGATATTGCGCGGCAGGAACAGCAGGTCATGGGTCGGCAACCCCTGCGCAAAAGTGAGCACCGCGGCCTCGTCCGCGCGGCCCATCAGGCGGAATTCGATGTCGCCGGCATCGGTATTGATACGGCGGGGGTAGGAACGTGTCTCGGTCATATCGATCTTCCACCTAACCAGGAATCAAGCTTGGGCCACAGCCGCCGGACCGCGTTCGGCCCCGCGACAAGGCTGACGTGACCACCCTTGAGGATCACTTCTTCCTTGTCGGTTGAGCCGATCTTCTGGATCAGGTGCTTGGCCGCATCATAAGGCACGATGTGGTCGTGCTCGGCAACCGCATGCAGGATCGGCACCTTGATCTTGTCGAGCTGAGCCGGGCGGCCGCCCACCGTCATGGCGTCGTTGAACAGCTTGTTGTCCCACATCAGGTCTTTTGTGATGGTGCGGAAATATTCGCCGGCGAGCGGCAGCGTGTCGGTCGCCCAGCGGTCGAACATCCGGTAGGACTTTACGAACTCGTCGTTCCAGATGTTTTCCCACAATTGAATCTGGCTGACCGAGCGCGAGGCCGGCCGCAGCATCTCGAACGATTGCAGGATCAGCTCTGGCGGCATGTTGCCGACGCTGTCGACGAGGCGGTCGACGTCGAAATAGCGGCGGTCGGAGAAATTCGAGAACAGCTTCATCTCGCGGAAATCGATCGGCGTGGTGAAGCAGATCAGATTCTTCATCGGCCCGTCGTGGAAGATCGAACCGTACAGCAGCGACAGCACCCCGCCGAAGCAGTAGCCGATCACGGTGACATCATCGATGCCGGAATCCTCCTGCACGCGGCGGACGGAGTCCGGGATGAAGTCGAGGACGTAGTCCTCCATCCGCAGCGACTTTTCTTCCGGCTTGGGCGCGCTCCAGTCCAGCATGTAGACGTCGTAGCCGCGCTTGAGCAGAAATTCGATAAAACTCTGGCCGGGCACCATGTCGAGGATGTAGCCGCGGTTGGTGGTCGCCATCACGATCAGGATCGGCACGCGGTAGATTTCATCCGTCAGCGGGCGGTAGTGATAGAGATTCATGGTGCCGCGGCTCGCCAGCACGTCCTTGGCCGTCGAGCCCAGCGTCGGGCCGGAGGTCGAAAAATATTCGACGCCTTTGATGCTGCGCTGGATCGCGCGCTGCACCTCGGTCTGGACCCGCTCCGAGACCGCGGCGAAATCGAGGCCCGTCGGCGCGTTCATTTCGGCTCTCCCTCGGAGGGCGGACGCCTCGTGCGCGGCGGCATCGGCGTGCCGAAGGCGTTACCGGCCGGCACGCCCGACGCCTTGCTCATCTGCGTGAGCATCGCCTTGATCTCGTTGAGCTGGCCTTCGATCGATTGCAGACGCTCGGCCATGCCGACCATCTGCGACCGGCTCGGCAGGTTCATGCTGACGAGATATTTTTCCATCAGCTCGCCGAGCTGTTTTTGCGCACCGGCCGCAGCGCCGCCGGCCTGGTTCATCATTTTGGAGAATTCGGGCGACGACATGGCCTGGTTGGCGAAGGAATTAAATCCCTTCTCCATCTCGCCGATCATGTTCTGCCAGATCGCAACGGGATCGTTGCTCTTGTCCGCCATTTGCCCTCCTCCGAATTGGTCCGCGAGTTCCGGCTTGTGCCCTGCCCGCCTCGCTGTTGTTTTTTGCCATACCACACCGTTGCGGCGGGCCGGTCAACATGGGGATGGTTACTGCGGCGCCAGAAAGCCTTCTGCCCCGTCGCAATCCCTGTGATAGAGTTTCCGCCATCGCGATACCACCGGAGAGGCCAACGTGCCGTCATCAGACCATCAGCCGCCGCAAGTGATCCGCGCCAACGGCATCGACCTCTGCTACGAGATTTTTGGCGATGCCAGCGCCGAGCCGATGCTGCTGATCATGGGGCTCGGCGCGCAGATGGTGCTGTGGGACGACGACTTTTGCCGGCAGCTCGCCGCGCGCGGTTTCCGCGTCATCCGCTTCGACAACCGCGACATCGGAAAGTCCCAGAAGATGACGGGCGGCAAACGGCTGACCATGCTCGAGCTGCTGAAGCTGCGCTTTTTGAGGATTCCGGTCGCGGCACCCTACAGGCTGATCGACATGGCCAGGGATACGGTGGGCCTGATGGACTCGCTGAACATCAAGTCGGCGCATCTGGTCGGCGCGTCGATGGGCGGCATGATCGCGCAGGAAGTGACACTCTCATTCCCCGAGCGCGCGCGTTCGCTGACCTCGATCATGTCGACCACAGGCAATCCGAAGGTGCCGCCGCCGACGCGGGAGGCCGCCGCGATGCTGATGGCCCCGCCGCCGACCACGCGGGACGAATATCTCGATCGCTTTGCAAAAACCTGGAAAGTCTTGCGCGTCGGCAGCTTTCCCGAGGACGAGCGGCTCGACCGCTCTCGCGCCGAACGCTGCTACGAGCGCGGGTTAAGTCCGGAAGGCGTCGGTCGGCAGTTGCGCGCGATTCTGGCCTCCGGCAGCCGCAAGCAGCGCCTGGGCGCGGTGAAGACACCGACGCTGGTGATCCACGGCACCGTCGATCCGCTGGTGCGGCCCGAGGGCGGCAAGGATACCGCGGCCTCGATCCCGGGCGCGAAGTTACTGATGATCGACGGCATGGGCCACGCACTTCCCGTGCCGATGTGGCCGCAGGTCATCGACGCGATCGACAAGCACGCACACGGCGCAGTGGCGAAGGCGGCGTAACAACCACACAGCCGTCATCGTCCGGCTTGACCGGACGATCCAGTATTCCAGAGACGTGAGCGATTGATCCGATAGGCCGCGGCGTACTGGGTCCCCCGCTTTCGCGGAGGACGACAGCGGAGATTGATGCGTTTGTCGTAAATCTATGAAGCCTTCACTGCGATCCAGATCACGTGACGGGCGCCGCCGCCCCGCCCGGTCGCGCGCACATTGACTTCGTTGACGTCGAATCCGGCTTGCCGCAGGCGCTTCGTAAACGGCGGATTGGGTCCGGACGACCAGACCGCGAGGACGCCGTGCGGGCGCAGCGCCGTCCAGGCCATTTTCAATCCGGTGGAATCGTAGAGCGCATCATTGGCCTTGCGAGTCAGGCCCTCCGGACCGTTATCGACATCTAGCAGGATCGCGTCGAACGTCCTGGGATGCGAGCGGATCGTTTCGAAGACGTCAGTCTCCGCAATGCTCGTCCGCGGGTCGTTCAGGCTATCGCCAAAGATCTCCGCCATCGGGCCTCTCGCCCAGGCGACCACCGCGGGCACCAGTTCGACAACCTCCACCCGCGCACCGGCATCCAGGACGGCGAGCGCGGCGCGTAGCGTAAAGCCCATGCCCAACCCGCCGATCAGGACGCGTGGCTTCTTGACCGTTTCGATCTTTTTGGCTGCCAACGTTGCAAGCGCAGCTTCGGAGCCGCTCAGGCGGCTGTTCATCAGTTCGTTGGTGCCGAGCTTGATGGAGAACTCGGCGCCACGCCGCATCAGCCGCAATTCTTCATCGCTGCCCGGAATGCGTGCCGTATCGATCTTGACCCACGGAATCATGGGAGGCTTCTAGCACGACTGGTTCGTAGGGTGGGTTAGCGAAGCGTAACCCACCGCCATCACGCCCGAATGGTGGGTTACGCCTTCGGCTAACCCACCCTACAAATCCGAACTAGCCTCCCGCCCAGACGTCGAGTACGTAGCGGTTCTTCGTGCCCATGTCCTCGATCCAGCGCGCGGCGGCGTCCGCATCGGCACTGGTCTTCTCGCGGTAGATCGACATCAGCGTTGCCTTGACGTCGGGCTCCATCTTGCCGCCGTCGCCGCAGACGAAGATGATCGCGCCCCGCTCGATCAAGCTCCAGACCTTGTGCTTTTGAGCGGCGAGCACGTTCTGTACGTAAGTCTTCGGTCCATCCGCGCGGGAGAATGCGGTGTGCAGCTCGCTGATGCCGTCAGTGGCGAACTGCTTCAGCTCGTCGGCGTAGAGAAAATCCTGGTCCGGATGGCGGCAACCGAAGAACAGCATGGCCGGACCGAGTTTGGCGCCACCTGCCTTGCGGGCCGCGCGTTCCTGAAGGAAGCCGCGGAACGGGGCAAGGCCGGTGCCAGGGCCAATCATGATGATCGGCGCCGAGGCATCGTCGGGCAGGCGGAAGCCCGCCTTGGTCTCGCGGATGGTGGCGTGAATGGTGTCGCCGACGCGGCGGCCGGCGAGATAGTTCGAGCAGACGCCCCTGAAGACGCCGCGGCCGGAGCTGGCGGGCGCCTCGACCACGCCGACCGTGGCGCTACAGCGCTGCGCATCGCCCGAGGGCGACGACGAGATCGAGTAATAGCGCGGCGCCAGCAGCGAGAGCATTTCCAGATACGCATGGAACGGCAATTCGCAGGCGGCATGCTCTTCCAGCAGGTCGAACACCGATTTGCGCTTGGCCAGCACCTCGGTGCGGTAGCGCGCGGCGGACTCATCGTCTTCGCCGGTGAGAGCCAGCAGTTTCGGCTTGGTCATCGGGCAGCGGGTGTGCTCCGACATGATCTGGATCTGCTTGCGGGTCGCGATTTGCTGCAACTCGACGAACTCGGTGAGCAGGCGCCCGACCGATACGGCTTCGCCGACCGGCAATTGCGCGCGGCGGCCTTCCGGCACGTTCAATCTGATCTGGTCGGCCGGCAGGAAACCGAAGCGGCGGGCGACGGAATCGACCAGCGCCGGATCGTTGCGCGGGACCACGCTGAGATGGTCGCCGACGCGATAGCTGACGCCGACGGGCAATTGCACTTCGACATGCCGGGTCGAGCGGTCGGAAGGGTTCGCGCCGGTCTTGTTCTGCAACTCGTTGTTGACCAGCACCTTCATCGGCGACACGCCGCCGGTCGCGACGATGGCGTTGACTGTGGTCGGTGCCACCGGCTCGATGCTGTAGAGCGGCTCGTCGTCGGCGCTGCGGCTGAAGCTGCCGTCGAGGCCGAATTCCTTCACCGATGCCGCCGCGGCCTTGGCAAACCAGCTTTCGAACTGGCCGTCGAGATCGCTGCGGGCATCGCCCTCGCCACGTCCATAGACGCTGCGTGCGCCGCGGGCGGCAAGCTGCTCGTCGATCATGCGCGGCACGGATTGATAGGTCGCGGCCCAGTCGCTGTTGCCGCAACCGAACACGGCGTAACGCACTTTTGCAAAGGCGTCCTTCGCCAGGTCGCCGCCGAGCCATTTGACGAACTGGGTGGCATTGTCGGGCGCCGCCCCATTGTAGGAAGCGCAGAAGATCAGCACGCCGCCCTGCTCCGGCAGCTTGCCGACGTAATCGTCGAGCGGCGCGAGCTTTGTCGCAAAGCCGTTGACTTCGGCCAGATCAGCGACGCGGGTGGCAAGCTCCTCGGCCGTGCCGAGGTTCGAGCCGTAGAGCACCAGCAGCGGCGTGTTGTGGCCGGGGCGCGTGCGCGCTGCGCGCGGCGTCGCAGCGGCAGTCGTAGCGACGGGCTTCACGCCGGCGAAAGCGCCGCGGTCCGCATCGGTGCGCGGGCGCACTTTTATCTCAAAACCGTCGGGCTTGATCGTCAGCGTTTCCTTCAGATGCATCTGGTAACGGTTGACGTCGATCAGCTTGAAGCGTTGCAGGATCATGCCGATCGCGAGCGCCGCCTCATGCATCGCAAAGCCGCGGCCGATGCAGGCGCGCTGGCCGTTACCAAACGGCTTCCAGGCATTGATCGGACGTTTCGCTTCGGCCTCGGGCGAGAAATTCTCGGGATCGAACACATCGGGGTTGGGACCCCAGACGCTGGGATCGCGATGCAGCGCCATCACGAGCACGGTGATGAAGGTGCCCTTCTTGAGCTTGTACTTGCCGCCGATGGTCTCGTCCTTCAGCGGCGCGATGCCATAGGCCGGCGCCGGCGGCCACATCCGCAGCGCCTCTTTCAGGATCTGCGTGATGTAGGTGAGCTGCGTCACCTGCTGATAGGTCGGTTTTGCGTTGACGTCGGGTCCGAGCACCCGGTCCACCTCCTCATAGGCCCTCTTGAGGATTTCCGGGTGCTTGAGCAGCGCATAGAGCGTGCAGGATAGCAGTCCGCTGGTGGTCTCGTGGCCCGCGATCAGGAACGTGTTGATCTGGTAGCGGATGTTGACGTCGTCGAGCTGGGTGCCGGTGGTGCGGTCGACACCGGTCATCATGGCTCCCAGCATGTCCTTTTTCGCCGCGGTCGCATCCGTATTCTTGCGGCGCTCGGCGATGATCTCGTCGACCATCTTGTTCATGAAGGCGACGTCGGCGGCGAGGTCGCGGCGGCGCTTCTGCATCCACAGATGCTCCAGCGGCAGTCCGCGCGTCATCATGATGGTCTCGAGCGAGCGCACCAGCGATTCCACGAAGGGGTGATAATCCCTGCGGTAGAACGAATTGAAGCGATAGTCGAAGCCGCAGAGGCCGATGGTATCGAGCGTAAGCGCCGTCATGTCGTGGACGACGTCGATCTCGTCGTCGGCGTTGAGGCGGTCCCACTTCTTGACGAGCTGCTCGGCGATATCGACCATGCTCGGATGGTAAGAGGTCATGGCGCGGTTGCCGAACGGCTGAAGCAGGATGTTGTGCGCCTTGCTCCAGTTCGGCTCATTGGTGTCGGCCGTGAACAGGCCATCGCCGCCGACGGCGCGCACGCGACGCAACGCGCCGCGCACCGCCTTGTCGAAGCGCTTCTCGTCGGACAGTTCCTCGATCAGATCGTGGCCGGAGACGATAACGAGCGGCGCGCCCATCATGTCGAGCCA
Organism: Bradyrhizobium lablabi; assembly: GCF_018129385.1. Taxonomy (GTDB): domain Bacteria; phylum Pseudomonadota; class Alphaproteobacteria; order Rhizobiales; family Xanthobacteraceae; genus Bradyrhizobium; species Bradyrhizobium lablabi_C. Next base: position 169,568 of record NZ_JAFCLN010000010.1, on the reverse strand, counting down.
GTAGATCGGCCCCAGTTCCCTGGCGAGCCGCACCAGATGCTGCACCGGCGCGTTGGAGTCCAGCGACAGCATGTTGCCAACCACGGGTTTGGTCGGCGGCTGCGGGATCGGACTCAGTTTATTGGGTGACGCCATCGCCGTAGTTTCTCCTGCCGTGTCCCTCGCCGTCATTCCGGGGCGGTGCGAAGCATCGAACCCGGAATCTCGAGATTCCGGGTCTGGTCCTTCGGACCATCCCGGAATGACGGGTTATGTTAGCCAAACCGCCTTCTACGCCACTCGATCAGCTTTGCGCTGACCTCTTCCGGCTTTTCCTGTTGCGTCCAATGGCCGCTGTCCCGGACCAGATATTTCTCGAGATCGGGGATGATTTTTTCCATCCCGTCCGCGGCCGACGGCGGCAGCACCGCGTCGTTCTCCGCCATGATCATCAGCGACGGAACACGAACGGTGTGATCGAGACCGGCCGCGCGCTGCCAGTTGCGCGACATGTTGCGGTACCAGTTGATGCCGCCGGTGAAGCCGGTCTTCGTAAAGGTGTCGACGAACACCTTCTTCTCCTCCGCCGACAGAATCGGCGTGCGCGGATCGTGCCTGGCGTCGTAATTCGCGATCATCTGCGGAAATGCCAGATTGACCCGTGGCGAGGCACCGAGGCCGGCAATCGCCTGCTCCGCCGGCGCGCCCTCGGGCCGAGCCACCGGCTTGCGCATGAAGGCATCAAAGGTCTGCTCGACCCGACTGCCAAAGATCCTGTCGGGCTCGCGAGCCGGATCCTGAAACTGGACGATGTACATTTTGTCGCCAAAGCGCTGTCGGAACAACTCGATCGGATCGGCCGACGCGCGATCCATGTGGGGCGTGTTGACGCCGACGATGCCGGCGACGCGATCGATATGCCGCAGCGGCATCTGCCAGACGATGAAGCCACCCCAGTCGTGGCCGACGAAGATCGCTTTCTCGATCTTCAGATGATCGAGCAGTCCGACGAGATCGCCGGTCAGATGCTCGATATCGTAGTCCTCGACCGGCTCGGGCCGGTCGGTCGAGCCATAGCCGCGCTGGTCAGGCGCGATCACGCGGATGCCGGCCTCGCTCAACGCCTTGATCTGGTGGCGCCAGGAGAAGGCCAGCTCCGGCCAGCCGTGACAGAGCACGACCGGCGGGGTGTCGGTCTTCGGCCCCGCTTCGTAGTAGCCCATGCGAATTCCGTTGGTCTGGGCGAACTGGAGCGGCGGCATTTCAATCATCGTGACGATCTCTTTCTTCTCGGGCGAATGGATCGATCTCTATTCCGCCGCACCCTTGATTTCGGCCGGCGGTGGCGCGAACGCAGCTTCCAACGCGTCGAATTCGAGCGGCAGCATGTCGCACAACACCTTTACGTGCGGAATGATGTTGGCGCCTGCGATAAAGCCGAAATCGAGCTGGTCGCGATAACTCTGGACAGTGATGTTGAGCGCGAGCCCGTGGGTCGAGATCGACACCGGGAAGATGTGCAAGAGTTCGGCGCCGGCGGCATAGAGCGTCTGCCGCGGTCCGGGCACGTTGGAGATCGTGACGTTCGCCGCCGGCGGCAGCACGTCGGACAGATTGGTGCGGCTGTACAACAGCGCCATGATCTGCACCACGATCGGCGCACCCAGCATCGAGAGGTTCGACACCTGCGGCATCAGCGCCCGCAGCGGATGCGACATCTCCTTGGACTTGGTCGACTGCGCGATGATCGTTTCCAGCCGCTCTTTGGGATTTTCGATGTTGGTGGCGATCGAGCAGATCATGCCGAACACCTGGTTGTTGGAGTCGGTGTTGCCCTCCTCGCGCAGCGAGATCGGCACCGCGGCGGTCAGCGACTTGTTCGGCAATGCGCCCTGGCTCAGCAGGTAGCGCCGCAGCACGCCGGACGAGAGCGCCAGCACCACGTCGTTGAGCTTGCCGCCGGACGCCTTTGCGACCGCCTTCGCGCGCGGTAGCGAGATCGACACGCCGGCAAAGCTGCGCTCGGACGAAATCGTCTTGTTCAGAATCGTCGGCGGCGAGGCCATGCTGGCAAGGCTATCGCGCGATTTGGGATCGCTGATCTTGCCGACCACTTCGGAGACGCTCTTGAGCAAGGTCGGCACGCTGGCGGCAAACTTCACCGCACTCTCGATCTGGAACATCGCATTGTCGAACAGGATCGAACCGATGTCGCTTTTGCCCGAGCGCGGCAGCTCGATGCTCTTCGGCGCCTTCGCAGCGTCGAACGGCTGGGTCCAGAGCTGCTGGTAGGAATCGATCAGATTGGCCGCGATGTCGCGTGGCTCCTGCGCCACCTTTCGCGCGGCAGGCGGATCGACCTGCCGCGGCACCGGCGAGATGTCGTAGATCATGCTGGTCAGCGCCGCGCCGGCGCCGCCATCGATGCAGGCATGGTGCATCTTGGAGTAAAGCCCGACCTCGTTGTCCTTCATGCCTTCGAAGACATAGAACTCCCAGAGCGGCCGGGCCCGGTTGAGCAGCTTGGCATGGATCCAGCCGACAAGGCTCTCGAGCGTGGCGCGATCGTAGGGCGCGGGCAGGCTGGCGCGGAAGATGTGCCGGTTGATATCGAATTGGTCGTCCTCGACCCAGGACGGATGATCGATGTCGAGCGGCGCCTTTTCCAGTCGCGCTTTCAGGATCGGCGCGATGTGCAGCCGCGAGGCGATCATCGTCTTGAAATCTTCGAAGAAGTTGCCCTTGTAGTCCTCCGGCAGGCGGAAGATCGCCATGCTGCCGACATGCATCGGCGTCTCCGGCGTTTCCAGATAGAGAAACGACGCGTCCAGCGAAGTCAGTTTCTTGGCGTCGGCCATGGGCTCCTCCCGGGGAAGACGGTTTTACGCGGCGCCTTGCCGGCGCTTCTGGCGTTCAGATGATCCCCAACCGGGGACGCTAGTCAGGATTGTGCATTTTCCGGGGGTGCATAAGCAATGGCAAACGGCCCGGACCGGTCAAAATGCTTGAACGTGCCCTCCGGCTGCGCCAGGCGGTCGGCCACGGCCCAGAGCGCGGCCGGGTTGACGCCGATGCCAACATGGCTCGCCAGATGCACTTCGATATTCTCGGCAGTCGCGGACGGCCGCAGCAAGCTGGTGTGCCAGTTCACGATGCCGTCGGTGCGGGAATAGATCGAGGTCGCCGGCACCGGCATGTCGCCGGCGATCGCCTCGCGGATTTCCGGAATGTCGTCGACGCCCTCGCCCGTGAGGATTTCGTAGAGCCGCGTCGCGTTGGTCGCCCGGATATCGTTGGCAAACGGGCTGCCAAGCGTGATGACCGCGCGGACCATCTGCGGCAATTGCAGGGCGAGATCGCGCGCATAGACGCCACCCAGGCTCCATCCGACGATGCTGACCTTGCGCCCGGTACTGTCGTGGATTTTGGTCAGCAGCTCGCGCAGCGCCGCGCGCTTGCTGGAGACGCCGCCGAAATTGCGGCCCATCTTCCAGGCATAGGTGTCGTAACCGAGCGCCTTCAGATAGCGCCGCATCGGCGCCATCGAGAGGTCGCTGGCGAGAAATCCCGGCAGCGCCAGCACCGGATGCCCGTCGCCCCTGGGCGCTTGCATCAGAAGCGGCGACAGCATCAGGCTGGTGTTGAATTCGAAGACGGCGCGCGCTTCCGCCAGCATCAGGAACAGGCTCGGCGGGCGAAGCCGTTGCTCGTCGCCGCCCTCGCGCGCGCCCATCGCGGCCACCGTTACTTGTCCTTCCTCGGCGAGCCGCCAAGGCCGGCCATGGTCACGAACATGTCCTGAAAGCGCTCGGCGATCTTGGGATCGAAGGTGAACCAGCTTTGCAGCAGCGACTCCGGCGAGATCTTTTCGATATTGGCCGTCATCTGCTGTTGCAGCTTGTCCATCACGGCGTTCTGCATCGGCGAGACATCCGGGAGGCCCATGAACTGCCGGGCTTCCACCGGCGTGCAATCGATTTCGATGTTAACTTTCATGGTCGGCTCCTGATCGCTTCAGCCCGCGGGTAGTATCGCCGCGATGGGCATAGCGACGCAAGCGGCCCGGCAGGCCGCCTGCGCCCGGTCAGGACCTATTCGGCTGATATGGTCAACCGAATCGTTCGACGGCAAAGGGACTTGGGTCGGCAAACGGCGTCTCGCCGGTCATCATCTCCGCGAGCAGGCGGCCGGTGGCCGGACCGAGCGTCAGGCCGTGGTGCTGGTGGCCGAAATCGAACCACAGGCCCGGGTGGCGCGGCGCCTTGCCGATGACGGGCAGCATGTCCGGCAAACAGGGACGCGCGCCCATCCAGGGCTTAGCATCGACCGGCTCGCCGAGCGGAAACAGCGCACGCGCCCGCGGCAGCGCCTGCTCGACCTGGACCGGCGAAGGCGGCCTGTCGCGATTGGCGAATTCGACACCGGTGGTGATCCGGACGCCGCGATTCATCGGCGCCAGCACAAACCCCTGATCGGCATCGAGCACCGGACCATTGAGCACCGCATTCCCGTTTGCCTTGAGATGATAATGATAGCCGCGCTTGACGTTGAGCGGGATGGAATAGCCGAGCGGACGGAACACCTGATCCGACCACGGCCCCATCGCCACCACCACCTCGCGCGCGGTCACCGATCCCTCGCCGGTCGATATCCGCCAGCGGTTACCGTATTGCTCCAGCGTGCGGGCATCGCCGACCAGGAAGCGCCCGCCCCTGCGGCCGAACAGCGCGGCATACGCCTTTGCCAGACCACCGGGATCGGGGACGAAGCCGGGCGCCGGAAAGTAGACCGCGCCGGCGAAGTCGCCCGTGAGGTTCGGCTCACGCGCTATAATTCCTTTTGCGTCGAGTACGTCGCCCGCAACACCATATTGTTTGGCGCGCTCGAAGTCGCGCACAGCCGTGGCAAGCGTTGCATCGGTGCGATAGAACTTCAGCCAGCCGGTTCTGCGCAGAAGGTCCGGCAGCACCTTGGCTTCCGCCATCAGCTCTTCATGCTCGATCAGGCTGCGGCGGATCAGCGGCAGCTCCGCCATCGCGCTGTGCAGTGCACGCTCGGGCGAAGAGGCGAGATAATAGCGCGCCAGCCAGGGCAGAAATTCAGGCAAATCCGCCAGCCGGTAGCGCACCGACGGGTGGCGGTTCAGCGCGTATTGCAGGAGCGGCGCGAAATCGCGCGGAAACATGTAGGGAAACACCGAAGCGGCTTCGATGATCCCGGCATTGCCATAGCTCGTCCCTTCGCCTGCCTGGTTGTTCCGATCGATCAGGATAACGTCCCGTCCGCGCTTTTGCAGATGCAAGGCGGCGCCGACGCCGACCATCCCCGCTCCAAGCACGAGGACATCGGTCCTCAGTTCCACCATCCGGCACTCCAAAAGTCGAATGTCGTGCGTCTGTGCACGTTGCTCAAACTAAAGCTAGTCATTGCCGCAGTGCCGTGCAAACCGGGGTATCCCGATGCCGAAACTACCTTGCGCTGCGGCCAAGCTCTGGGGCAACATGGCGCGCCACCGGCTGTCGATATCACATTAAAAACACGGCAGCGGCCACAGGGGAGAAGTTGAACAAATGTCAGTACGTCAGGTCTTGCGTGCAGCGACTGTCGTTGCGTCGTTAGCTTTTGTTGCGCCGGCATCGGCCCAAACCCTGCGCTATGCCAACCAGGGCGTGCTCAACTCGCTCGATCCCTACACGCTGAACGAAAGCACCACCCACGCGCATCTCGGCCATGTCTATGAAGGCCTGATCGCGCGCGACCAGGACCTGAAGATCGTCCCGGGCCTGGCCGAGAGTTGGGAGACGCCCGAACCGACCCGCTGGCGCTTCCACCTGCGCAAGGGCGTCAAATTCCACGACGGCACGCCGTTCACCGCCGACGACGTCGTGTTCTCCGCCGACCGCATCCGCAAGCCGGGCTCGAACCTTCAGACGCGAATTGCAGCGGACGTGAAGGTGGTCAAGGTCGACGACCATACCGTCGATTTCATCCTGACCTCGCCGAACCCGATTCTGAATTCGCAGTGGGACACCTGGTACATCGTCAGCAAGAAATGGGCGGAGGCCAACAACGTCGTCGATCCGACCCCAGCCGCCGCGACGACGCCGAGCTACGCCTCGCTGCACGAAAACGGCACCGGCCCCTTCATGATCGAAAGTCACCAGCCCGGGGTGAAGACCGTCTTCAAGGCCAACCCGAACTGGTGGCGCAAGCCCGAGCATAATCTGAAGGAGATCATCTTCACCCCGATCTCGTCGGACGCCACGCGCGTCGCGGCGCTGCTGTCGGGCGAAGTCGACGTCATCGAACCTGTTCCGCTCCAGGACATCGCGCGCGTCGACTCGAGCCCGAATGCGCAGGTGCTGAAGGGCCCGGAGATCCGCACCATCTTCCTCGGCATGGACCAGATCCGCGACGAGCTGCTTTATTCGAACATCAAGGGCAAGAATCCGTTCAAGGATGTGCGGGTCCGCGAGGCCTTCTACCGGGCGATCGACGTCGAAGCGATCAAGTCGCGCGTGATGCGCGGCCTCTCGACGCCCTCGGCGCTGATGATCGCACCGCAGCTTTACAAACTGCATGGCGAGTTCAAGCGGGCGAAATACGATCCCGATGCCGCCAAGAAGCTCTTGGCCGATGCCGGCTATGCCGACGGCTTCGAGGTGACGATGGACTGCCCGAACGACCGCTACGTCAACGACGCCGCGATCTGCCAGGCGGTGGTCGGCATGCTGGCGCGCATCGGAGTCAAGGTGAACCTGCTTGCGCAGCCGAAGGCACAGTATTTCGCCAAGGTGCTCAACACCGGCGGCTACCAGACGTCGTTCTACCTGCTTGGCTGGACGCCCGGCACCTCCGATGCCCACAACGTGCTCTATGAGATCATGGGCTGCCGCAACGACCCGAAATCGAGCCGGGGCCAGGCCAATCTCGGCGGCTACTGCAACAAGACGCTGGACGAAGTGGCCGCGAAGGTGCTGGTGGAAACCGACACCGCAAAGCGCGATCAGTTGATCAAGCAGGGCTTCGAGATCGAGCAGAAGGATTTCGGCTACATCCCGCTGCACCAGCAGGCTCTCGCATGGGGTGTCTCGAAAAAGGTCAAACTGAGGCAGCGCGCCGACAATCAGGTCCTGCTTTACTGGGCCTCCAAACAGGACTAACGGCTAAATGGTCCCGGAGGTCAACGCTTCCGGGATCATTCGTTCCCAGCCGACGGCGACGACGCATCAAGACGGGAAAGTGAAAGAATAACATGCTCGCTTTCACGCTTCGCCGCGCCTTCCAGGCCATCGGCGTCATGTTCGCCGTGGGGATCATCGCATTCTCCATGTTCCGCTTTGCCGGCGATCCCGTGAGCCAGATCGTGTCGATCGACACCCCGCCCGCCGAGCGCGCGGCCGTGCGCAAATCGCTCGGCCTCGACGACCCCGTCGTCGTGCAGTTCGCGCGCTATTTCGGCAATGCCGTGCAGTTCAAGTTCGGCATGTCCTACCAGTTCCGGCAGCCGGTCGCGAATCTCTTGATGGAGCGAATGCCGGCGACGCTGGAGCTGGCGACGGTCGCCACCATCATCTCCATGGTGTTCGGCATCCTGATGGGCGTCTACACCGCGCTGAAACGCGATACCTGGCTCGCCAAACTGTTCCAGATGGTGTCGCTGATCGGCATATCCTTGCCGACATTCCTGATCGGCATTTTGCTGATCTACCTGTTTGCGGTGACGCTGGGCTGGCTGCCCTCATTCGGCCGCGGAGAAGTCGTGAAGATCGGCTGGTGGAGCACGGGCCTGCTCACCGTTTCCGGGCTCAAGGCGATCATCATGCCCGCAATCACCCTCGGCCTGTTCCAGATGACGCTGATCATGCGGCTGGTGCGCGCCGAGATGCTGGAGGTGCTGCGCACCGACTACATCCGCTTCGCCCGCGCCCGCGGCCTGACAACGCGCGCCATCCATTTCGGCCATGCGCTGAAGAACACGCTGGTTCCCGTCATCACCGTGGCCGGCCTGCAATTTGGAACGGTAATTGCATTTTCGATCATCACCGAAACCGTGTTCCAGTGGCCCGGAATGGGGCTGATGTTCGTGCAGGCCATTCAAAACGTCGACATTCCGATCATGGCGGCCTACCTGCTGACGGTGTCGCTGATTTTCGTCACCATCAATCTGGTGGTCGATATCCTCTACACCGTGGTCGATCCGCGCCTGCGCTCGACCGTCAGCCGCCCGCACTGAGCGAGGCTGCCGCATGACCGACGCCGTTGTCCCCCGCTCTACCGAAGCCGCACCGCGCGCCGGCCGCGGCACCAGTTGGCTGCGGCGCGCGCTCGACAGCGACATCTTCTATTCGTTCCGCCGTTCGCGGATGACGATGATCGCGGCCGCCATCACCCTGCTGTTCTTCCTGCTCGCGATCCTCGCTCCGATCCTCGCGGTACAGAACCCGTTCGATCCGGCGCAACTGCAACTGATGAATTCGCGCATCTCGCCGCTGTGGACGGCCGACGGCCAGGCTCCCTTCCTGCTCGGCACCGATGAGCAAGGCCGCGATGTCCTTTCGGCCATTCTCTATGGCCTGCGCATCTCGCTGGCCGTCGGCGTGCTCGGCATGCTGCTGGCCGGCACGATCGGCATCACGCTGGGCCTGGTCGCGGGCTATGTGGGCGGCGCGGTGGACGGCCTGATCATGCGCATTGCCGATGTGCAGCTCACCTTCCCCGCCATCCTGATCGCGCTCCTGGTCAACGGCGTCGCCAAGTCGATGTTCGGCAACAAGCTTGACCCCACCAGCATGCTCGTCGTGCTGGTGCTCGCCATCGGCCTGAGTTTCTGGGTGCAATATGCCCGCACCGTGCGCAGCTCGGTCCTGGTCGAGAAGAACAAGGATTATGTCGCCGCCGCGCAATTGATCGGGCTGCCGGCGCAGAAGATCATGCTGCGCCATGTGCTGCCCAATGCGATGGGACCGGTGCTCGTGATCGCGACCATCAACCTGGCGCTCGCCGTTCTCACCGAGGCGACTCTGTCGTTCCTGGGCGCCGGCATGCCCGAGACCATGCCGTCGCTGGGCACGTTGATCCGCATCGGCAACAACTATCTGTTCGCCGGCGAATGGTGGATCGTCGCCTTCCCCGGCATCGCGCTCGCCGGACTGATCCTGTCGATCAATCTGCTGGGCGACTGGCTGCGCGACGCGCTCAATCCGAAACTGCGATGACCGTACCCGTCCTTTCCGTGCGTAACCTCAAGGTGGAATTCGCCACACGGCGCGCCACGCTGAAAGCCATCGACGGCGCCTCGTTCGATATCGCCAAGGGCGAAGTGCTGGGCGTGGTCGGCGAATCCGGCGCCGGCAAATCCGTCACCGGCCTTGCCGTGATCGGCCTGATCGATCCGCCCGGCCGCATCGCCGGCGGCGAGATTTATCTCTCGGGCACGCGGATCGACAATCTGCCGCCGGAAGAAATGCGCCGCGTGCGCGGCAAACGTATCGGCATGATCTTCCAGGATCCGCTGACCAGCCTCAACCCGCTCTACCGGATCGGCGAGCAGATCGTCGAGACCATCAAGACCCACACCAACCTTTCCGACAGCGCGGCGCGCAAGCGCGCCATCGACCTGCTCGCCGAAGTCGGCATTCCCGCGCCGGAAAAGCGTATCGATGCCTATCCGCACGAGTTCTCCGGCGGCATGCGCCAGCGTGTGGTGATTGCATTGGCGATCTGCGCCGAGCCGGAGCTGATCATCGCGGACGAGCCGACCACCGCACTCGATGTTTCCGTACAGGCCCAGATCATTTCGCTGATCAAGCGGCTCGGGCGCGACCACGGCACCGCCGTGATGCTGGTCACCCACGACATGGGCGTGATCGCGGAAACCTCCGACCGCGTGGCGGTGATGTATTCGGGGCGGATCGCCGAGATCGGCCCGGTGCAGGACGTCGTGCAGAACCCGCTGCATCCCTACGCCAAGGGCCTGATGGGCGCGATCCCGACGCTGGCCGGCGAAGACAAGCGGCTGGTGCAGATACCGGGGTCGATGCCGCGGCTGTCGGCCATTCCGCCGGGCTGCTCGTTCCATCCGCGCTGTTCGTTCGTGTTCGACCGCTGCAAGGTCGAGCGCCCCGAACCGATCCGCCACGGCACGCAGGCCGTGGCCTGCCATCTCTATGACGCCTCGGCGAAAGAAAGTGCCGCATGAGTGCTGCGTCCTTTGTCGATGTCAAAAACCTGCGCCGCGCGTTCGACGTTTCAAAGCCGTGGCTCAACCGGCTGATCGAGGGCGGCGATCTCGAGTTCCTGAAGGCCGTCGACGGCGTGACCTTCGACATCAGGCGCGGCGAAACCTTTGCGCTGGTCGGTGAATCCGGCTCGGGCAAGACCACGGTGGCGCGGATGGTGGTGGGATTGCTGCCGCCAAGCTCGGGCGAGGTGCGGATCGCCGGCGTCTCGATGACCGATCCGAAACAGGCGCAGGCGCGCCGGAAGCTGCGCCGCCGCATCCAGATGATTTTTCAGGACCCTTACGCCAGTCTCAATCCGCGCTTCCGGGTCGATGCCATCGTGGCCGAGCCGATCCGTGCGTTCGACCTGATCCAGGGCGAGCGCGATATCAAGGCGCGCGTCGGCGAACTGCTCAACCTCGTCGGCCTGCATGCCGATGACGGCCTGAAATTTCCGCATGAATTCTCCGGCGGCCAGCGCCAGCGCATCGCGATCGCACGCGCGCTGGCGTCCGAAGCCGAGTTCATCGTCTGTGACGAGCCGACCTCGGCGCTCGACGTTTCGGTGCAGGCGCAAATCCTCAATTTGATGCGCGACCTTCAGGACAAGTTCGGCCTCACTTATCTCCTGATCAGCCACAACCTCGCCGTGGTCCGCCACATGGCGAGCCGCATCGGCGTGATGTATCTCGGCCGTATCGTCGAGATCGCGGAAGGACGCGAGCTCTTCAGCCGCCCGAAAATGCCCTACACAAAAATGCTGCTGGGCGCGGTCCCCGATCTCTCGATGTCCGGCCGGCAGCGCATCCCGGTCAAGGGCGAGATTCCCAACCCGATCAATCCGCCGCCCGGATGCAGCTTCAATCCGCGCTGTCCGCTGGCGTTCGATCTGTGCCGGCGGGAAACGCCGGAACTGATCAATGGCGTTGCCTGCCATGCCGTGAACACGGCGCCGGCGCCTGCCTGACGGCTGCCCTACTGGCATGCCAGTTGGCAGCCCGCCCGGCTTGTGATCAAGTGCGCTCGCCGAACGGCCAAGCAAAAACGATGGATTTCCATGAGCAACATCAATCCCGATCCGTTCACAACGCGCCCCGAGATCGAAGGCACTTTTGGCGTCGTCACCTCGACGCACTGGATTGCGACCGCGGTCGGGATGGCGACGCTCGAGAAAGGCGGCAACGCCTTCGATGCCGGTGTTGCCACCGCCTTCACGCTTCAGGTGGTCGAGCCGCATCTCAACGGCCCCGGCGGCGATGTGCCCATCATCGTGCATGACGTCAAACGTATCAGTACCGAAGTGATCTGCGGCCAGGGCCCTGCGCCGGCCAAGGCGACGATCGCGCATTACAAGAGCGAAGGCCTGGAAATGGTCCCCGGCACCGGGCTGCTCGCGGCCTGCGTTCCCGGCACGTTCGAATCCTGGATGCTGCTGTTGCGTGACTACGGCACGATGCGGCTGCGCGACGTGCTGGAGCCGGCGATCGCCTATGCCGGTAGCGGCTATCCGCTGGTGGAGCGCGCATCCGCCACCATCAAGACCGTCGAGCAATTGTTCCGAAAGCACTGGCCGACCTCGGCGGCGGTCTATCTGCCCAATGACGAAGTGCCTGTTCCCGGCACCATCTTCACCAACAAGACATTGTCGGAAACCTATGCCCGCATCCTGAAGGAAGCCGAAAGCGCCGGCGGCGACCGCATCGCGCAGATCGAGCGTGCGCGAAAGGCGTGGTCGCAGGGGTTCGTGGCCGAAGCGATCGACAAGTTCTGCCGGACCCAGGAAGTGATGGATGTCAGCGGCTCACCGCATCGCGGCGTGCTGTCAGCGGACGACATGGCGCGCTGGGCGCCGACGGTGGAAGCGCCGCTGACCTACGATTACGGCCGCTACACCGTTTGCAAGGCCGGCGTGTGGAGCCAGGGCCCGGTGATGCTTCAGCAACTCGCGCTGCTGAAGGGTTTTGACCTCGACGGCCTCGATCCGGCCGGACCTGATTTCATTCACCTGCAGGTCGAATGCGCCAAGCTTGCCTTCGCCGACCGTGAAAAATTCTATGGCGATCCAAAGTTCAACGACATCCCGATCGCGACGCTGCTATCGGACGCCTATAACGACGAGCGGCGCAAGCTGATCTCGAAAGACAAGGCCTCGCTCGACTTCATCCCCGGCTCGGTCGAAGGTTTTGGCGCCGTCGTAAAATTGCGGCGGGCGGAAGGGCTTCGCGAAGCCGTCGGCGCCATGGGCGCGGGCGAGCCGACGGTGGGACGTTTCGGCGAGGTGCGCGGCGATACCGTGCATTTCGACATCATCGACAAGGCCGGCAACATGATCTCTGCCACGCCCTCGGGCGGCTGGCTACAGTCGTCGCCGGTCATTCCCGAGATCGGCTTCTGCCTTGGCAGCCGCGCACAGATGTTCTGGCTGGAAGAAAACCATCCGGCGTCGCTGGCGCCCGGCAAACGCCCGCGCACGACGCTCTCGCCGACCATGGCGCTGCGCGACGGCGAGCCGTATCTCGCCTGGGGTTCGCCCGGCGGCGACCAGCAGGACCAATGGATTGCGCAGTTCTTCCTGCGGCATGTCCACGCGAAAATGAATTTACAGGAAGCGATCGACGCACCGGCCTGGCACTCCGAGCATTTCCCGATCTCGTTCTGGCCCCGCACCGCGCGGCCGGGCGTGCTCGTGGTCGAAAACCGCGTGCCGAAGGCAACCGTCGATGAGCTCACCAAGCGCGGCCACATCGTGGAGACCGGCCCCGACTGGTCGGAAGGCCGCCTGACCGCTGCATCGAAAGTCGGCGTCCGCCGCCGCGCCGCCGCCAATCCGCGCGGCATGCAGGGCTACGCAGCCGGGCGCTAAGGGATGGCTTTGTAAGACATGACCTGGTCGATCATCGCGCGCGACAAGACCACCGGCCAGATCGGCATCGCGGTTGCGACCAGGTTCTTTGCGGTCGGTGCACGCGTGCCGTACATCGCGGCCGGGATCGGTGGCATCGCTACGCAAGCGCTGGTCAATCCCTACTACGGCATCGATGGCCTCAAGCTGTTGCGCGAGGGGCGAACTCCCGCCGACATCGTCGCGGCGCTGATTGCGGCAGATGACGGCCGGGAAACCCGGCAACTGCACATCATGGACGCCAAGGGCCGGATCGCGGCGCATACGGGCAGCGAATGCATCGATTGGTGCGGACATGTCGAGGGCAACGGCTTCTCCATCGCCGGCAACATGCTGACGGGCGCAGCCGTGCTCAACGAAACCGCGAAATCCTATGAGGCGAACGAGGCCCTTCCCTTTGCGCAACGGCTGCTCGCGGCGATGAAGGCCGGCGAAGCCGCCGGCGGCGACAAGCGCGGCAAGCAGTCGGCGGCGCTGTTGATCCATGGCGAGGAAGAATGGTCGGCGCTCGACCTGCGCGTGGATGACCACACCGATCCGCTCGGCGAAATCGAGCGGCTTGAACGGGTCAGCCGCGAGTTCTGGGTGCATTTCCGTCCCTTCCTGCCGACGCGCAAGAATCCGGCCGGAACCACCGACCGTGCCGTCATCGACGCCGCCATAGCTGCAACCCCTGTGGGCAAGTCGTGACGACGGCGCCGCTGATCGAGATCGAGGGCCTGCGCGTCATCTTTCATGGCGACGGCGGCCGCACCACGCATGCGGTCGACAGCGTCGATCTTTCCGTCGCCAACGGCGCGACGCTCGGGCTGGTCGGAGAATCCGGCTGCGGCAAGAGCGTCACTTCGCTTGCCATCATGGGACTGCTGTCGAAGCAATCGGCCGAGGTTTCCGGCTCGATCCGCTTCGACGGTTTCGATCTGCTCGAGGTGCCGGACCAGACGCTGCGCGATTTGCGCGGCAACCGGCTTGCGATGATCTTCCAGGAGCCGATGACTTCGCTCAACCCGAGCCTGACCATCGGCGATCAGATCGTCGAAACCATATTGCGCCATCGCGGCGGCTCACGGCGGCAAGCGCGCGAGCGCGCGATCGACCTCTTGCGCCGCGTTCACATCCCCTCGCCCGAAAAGCGCATCGACGAGTATCCGCACAAGCTTTCCGGCGGCATGCGCCAGCGGGTGATGATCGCCATCGCGCTGGCCTGCGATCCGCGCCTGTTGATCGCGGACGAGCCGACCACCGCGCTCGACGTGACGCTACAGGCGCAAATCCTCGACCTGATGCGCGAGCTGAAGGCCGCGAGCGGCGCGGCCATCATCCTCATCACCCATGACCTCGGCGTGGTCGCCGAAGTCTGCGACGAGGTCGCGGTGATGTATGCCGGCGAGATCGTCGAGCGCGCGCCGGTCGACGAGCTGTTCGCCAACCCGCAGCATCCCTACACTGTCGGCCTGCTCGGCTCGATCCCGCGGCTCGACCGCCGCGCCACCCACCTTGCCACCATCGAGGGCATGGTGCCGAACATGACGAACCCGCCGCCGGGATGTCGCTTCGCGCCGCGCTGCCCGTTCGTCAGCGATATCTGCGTGCAGGCGCCGCCGCCGCTGGCGGCGCTTTCTCCCCTTCACGCCTCGCGCTGCATCAAGGCCCCGCTGGAAAGGCTGGTGTCGTGACCGCGCTGCTTCTCTATCTCGTGCCCCGGGCGCGATGCAGCGCAAGCGTAGCGCAGCGGTGCACCGCTGAACCGGGGCCCATATCTCCGCAGGATGGGTCCCGGTTCTGCAGCGCAACGCTTCGCATTGCGCAGCGCCCGGGACACGAGGGAACGTCAAGGTGACCGCGCTGCTCGAAGTCGAAGGGTTGAAGAAGCACTTTGTGGCCGACCGTTCCGTGTTCGGGCGGCCGACCGCGTTCGTCAAAGCCGTCGATGGTGTCAGCTTTACCGTCGAGGCCGGCAAGACGCTGGCGCTGGTCGGCGAGTCCGGCTGCGGAAAATCTACCGTCAGCCGGCTGGTGCTGCGGCTGATCGAAGCCGATGCCGGCGCGGTGCGCTTTGAAGGACGCGATCTCGGTACGCTTGGTGCGGACCAGTTGCGTGCGTTCCGCCGCGATGCGCAGATCATCTTTCAGGATCCCTACGCCTCGCTCAACCCGCGCATGACCGTGAGCCAGATTCTCACCGAGCCGCTCATTCTGCATGATCTGGTTCCGCCCGCACGCCGTCGCGAGCGGGTGGAAGAATTGCTGCGGCTGGTCGGACTGGAGCCGCGCTTTGCCCGCCGCTATCCGCACGAGTTTTCCGGCGGCCAGCGCCAGCGCATCGCGATCGCGCGGGCGCTGGCGGTCGAGCCAAAACTGATCATCTGCGATGAGCCGGTCTCTGCGCTCGACGTCTCGATCCGCTCGCAAATCCTCAACCTGCTGCGCGACCTACAGGACCGGCTTGGCCTTGCCTACATCTTCGTCTCGCACGATCTCGCCGTCGTAAAGCACATCGCCAACCGCGTCGCGGTGATGAATCTCGGCGCCATCGTCGAGACTGCGGATGCGCAGGCGCTGTTCGCAGCACCGCGGCATCCCTACAGCCGCGCGCTGCTGTCGGCCATCCCGGTGCCAAAGCCGCAGGCAAAGCGCAGCCGCATCGTGCTACAGGGCGAAATGCCGAGCGCGCTCAATCCGCCGTCCGGCTGCCGCTTTCACACCCGTTGTCCCTATGCGATCGAGCGCTGCCGCGCCGAGGTGCCGCCGCTCGTTGCCGATACCGCCGGCCACGCCACCGCCTGCCATCGCATCGCGGAACTGCCGGCCGCCGAGGCCATCCTGCCGCATGACGGCGCCTTTTCGCCGGTGCTGGAGAAATTGGTCGCAGCCTTCAGCGGTGGCACGGAAGGTGCAGGCCCTGGCGGGGTTGATATAGTCGGAACACCAACAGCAGTGTAGATGATGGGGACGGAGCAATGAGAATCCTGCGCCTGGCAGTCACCGCGGCAGCGCTTTTGCTGTCATTTGAGGCAACCGCCCAGACCACGCTACGCATCGGCCTCGCCGAGGATCCCGACATCCTCGATCCGACCATGGGCCGCACCTATGTCGGCCGCATCGTGTTCTCGGCGTTCTGCGACAAGCTGTTCGACATCGATGAAAAGCTCAACATCGTGCCGCAGCTCGCGCTGTCGCACGAGACCTCCGCCGACGGCAAGGAGCTGACGATAAAACTGCGGCCCGGGGTCAAATTCCATGACGGCGAGCCGTTCGATGCCGAGGCTGCGAAATTCTCCATCGAACGCCACATGAACTTTCAGGGATCGTTCCGCAAGCCGGAGCTCGCCACCGTCGACCATGTCGATGTGGTCGATCCCCTCACCATAAAACTCGTATTGAAAACGCCGTTCTCGCCGCTGGTCGCGCAGCTCACCGACCGCGCCGGCATGATGGTCTCGCCGAAGGCGGCAAAGGAAGCCGGCGACAAGTTCGGCCTGAAGCCGGTCTGCGCGGGTCCCTACAAGTTCGTCGAGCGCGTGCAGCAGGACCGCATCGTCGGCGAAAAATTTGCCGACTACTGGAACAAGGACAATGTCTTCATCGACCGCGTCGTATTCCTGCCGATCGTCGACGCCACGGTGCGCCTCGCCAACCTGAAATCCGGCGGTCTCGATCTGATCGAGCGCGTGCTCGCCACCGACATCAAGGAAGTGCGCGGGGACTCGCGGCTGAAACTGTCGACCGCGCTGGAGCTCGGCTATTTCGGTCTCACCATCAACATCGCCAAGGACAAGAACAAGGGCGCCCTCAGCCAGTCGGAAAAGGTGCGGCAGGCGCTGAGCCTTGCCATCGACCGCGAGGCGCTCACCCAGGTGGTGTTCAACGGCGAGTTCGTGCCCGGCAATCAATGGGTCAGCCCGGAGCATCCCTACTATCAAAAGAGTTTTCCGGTGCCGAAGCGCGACATCGCCAAGGCCAAGGCGCTGATGAAGGAAGCCGGCGTCACGTTGCCGGTGGCTGTCGACATGATGGTGCCCAAGGGGGCGGAGAACGAAGCCGTTGCGCAAGTCCTGCAGTCGATGGCCGCGGAAGCGGGTTTCGACCTCAAGATCCGCGTCATCGAGTTTGCGACCTCGTTCAAGCAGGCGCAGGCCGGCGAGTTCCAGGCCTTCCTGATCGGCTGGAGCGGCCGCATCGATCCCGACGGCAATTCCTACGTCTTCATGCATACGGGAGCGCCGCAAAACGACGGCGGCTATTCCAATGCCGAGGCCGACAAGGCGCTGGAAGATGCGCGGCTGATCAACGACGCGGCGCAGCGCAAGGCGATCTACGAGAAGCTGGCCAAGACCGTACTCAACGATCTGCCGCTGATCTACCTCTATCACCGCCGGCTGTTGATCGCGCATACCAACAAGCTCGAAGGCTACAAGCAGATGCCGGACGGGCTGGTGCGGGTGATCGGGCTGAAGCTGAAGTGAAGCAGACGGCTGTGCATTCGTGTCCCGGACGCGAGGCAGCGCCCTTGCGCTGCTTCGCAGAGCCGGGACCTACGCCTCTGCACAGCAAGCGTCCAACGTGGGTCCCGGTTCAGCGGCGCAACATCACATGCTGCACTGCGCCCGGGACGCGGACTGAGCCATGCTGAACTTTCTCGCGCGGCGTCTCGTTCAACTGGTTCCGACACTGTTCTTCGTGTCGGTGCTGATCTTTTCATTGCAGCAGCTTCTGCCCGGCGATCCCGCGCTGGTGATGGCGGGCGAAGAGCGCGATCCGGCCGTGATCGCGCAGATCCGCCAGCAATACCGGCTCGATCAGCCGGTGCCGATCCAATACGTCTACTGGGTCAAGGGCGTGCTATCGGGCGATTTCGGCGAGTCCTTGCGCAACAAGATGCCGGTGCGCGAACTGATCGCACAAAAACTGCCGGTGACGATCCAGCTCGGCTCGATGGCGATCGTGATCGCGTTCCTGATCGGGATTCCCGCCGGCATCATTTCTGCGGTGAAGAAGGGCACGGCCTGGGACTACGGCGCCAACCTGTTTGCGCTGTGGGGTATCTCGACGCCGAATTTCTGGCTCGGCATCATGCTGATCTTCCTGTTTTCGATCCAGCTCGGATGGTTGCCAGCGTCAGGCTATGTGCCGCTCACGGAAAACTGGCGCGCCAGCCTCGCGGCCACCATCATGCCGGCTTTCGTGCTCGGCAATGCGATTGCCGCAATCCTGATGCGACATACAAGAAGTGCGATGCTGCAAGTACTGGAAAGCGACTATGTCCGCACTGCGCGCGCCAAGGGCCTGCTCGAGCGTTCGGTGATCCTCAAGCACGCCATGCGCAATGCGCTGACGCCGGTGATCACGCTGGGCGCGCTCGAGCTCGGCACGCTGCTGTCGGGCGCGGTGCTGACTGAGCAGATCTTTTCGATACCCGGATTCGGCAAGCTGATCGTCGACGCCGTGTTCAACCGCGACTATGCCGTCGTGCAGGGCGTCGTGCTGACGACGGCAACGATCTACATCACGCTGAACCTGATCGCCGACATCGCCTATGTCCTCGTCAATCCGCGGCTGAGGACGTAAAACCATGACCGACGCTGTCCTCGGCACCATCCCCGTCACAGTCGCGGAGCAGGTCGAAAGCCCGGCCCGGCGCGCATTCCGCCGGCTGCTCAAGCGCAAGGGCGCCGTGGCCGGCCTCATCGTGATCGCAGCCTTCATGTTGATGGCCGTGTTTGCGCCGCTGATCGCGCCCTATGATCCGATCGCGACGAGCTGGTCGGCGGTGCGCAAGGCGCCCTCCGCCGCACACTGGTTCGGCACCGACGATCTCGGCCGCGACATCCTGGCCCGCGTGCTCTATGGCGCCCGCGCTTCGCTGGTGGCGGGCGCGATCTCGGTCGCGATCGCGTTGTCGATTGGCGTGCCGCTGGGGCTGTTGTCCGGCTATCGCGGCGGCTTCATCGACGCGCTGATCAGCCGCATCACGGACGCCATGCTGGCCTGCCCGTTCCTGATCCTGGCGATTGCGCTGGCCGCCTTCCTCGGGCCCAGCCTCGGCAACGCCATGATCGCGATCGGCATCTCGGCAACGCCGATCTTTGTCCGCCTGACCCGCGGCCAGGTGATGAGCGTGAAGGTCGAGGACTATATCGAGGCCGCGCGCGCCATGGGCAATCCGCGCTGGCGCATCGCGCTGTTCCACATCCTGCCGAACATCATGCCGGCCCTTCTGGTGCAGGCGACGCTGGCGATCGCGGCCGCCATCATCGCGGAAGCCGCGCTGTCCTTCCTTGGTCTTGGACAGCAGCCGCCGGCGCCTTCCTGGGGCAGCATGCTCAATTCGGCCCAGCGTTTCCTGACCACCGCGCCCTGGATGGCAGTCTGGCCGGGACTTGCGATCTTCCTCATCGTGCTGTCGTTCAACCTGGTCGGCGACGGCCTGCGCGACGCGCTCGATCCGCGAGAACGTTAGGCACGAGATCGCGGGCAATTTGACGCAGATGCTGCACTGACACGATCCACACGACGGATTATTTCGTAACGAATCCCAGCCGTGTTTGTTTGATGCGGCGACGCGCGAATCCGCGCAACTAAGTGTTGTCGTAGAAATTTCATGCAAGATGCGCGAGGTTTGATCTCGCAACTGCGAACAAGAATACGTATCTTTCGAATCAGGAAGGAAATGCGCCCCAAGGACAACACTCCGCAAAGGAGCATCCTATGGCGAATGTTCTAACCACTGGGGTCTGGCTTTCTACCCCGACCAAACGTCCTTCCTTCTTCACACGATTGTTGCGTGCCCAAATCGTATCACGTCAGCGCCGCGCCGATCGCGCGGTCGAGCAGTACATCGCCAATCGCGGGTTCGACGGCAAACTGACAGATGATACGGAGCGAGAAATCGGACGCCTGTTTGCCAGAGGGGGTGCGTAGACATGGTCACGATCACACTCCTGCACCTGGCACACAGAATCGTTCATTTCGGGAAAGAGGCTCGTGATGTATGGCGCGAAGCCCAGCGGCTTCGTCGCGCCATGCCCGGACCTGCCGACGAATAGACCGCCGTCCGGGCCGATTTTTCTACTGTGCATGGGGTTGTTTTGCGGTTTTGATCGCGCGGCCTAAATTACCACTTCCCGCAGCACGCGCCGGCAATCCATCTCGTATTCGAGGTCGATCACCGGCGGCCGGGCAAAGTGCCAGGTCAGGCCGGAGCGAACCGCACCGCGGCGGACCAGTTCATCGGCGAGGACATGGTGGAAGTCGTGCACGCTGTAGGTCTGCGCCGCAGTGGCATCCTTCCAGCCGAAGCCGAACGCGCCCATGCGGGTTTCCATCGCGCCAACGACATGACGCACCTTCTCCCTGATCCCATCAGGGCTGAGGTCGCGGTACGCCACCGTGCGCTCGGCATAGGTCGCCCCGCCTTCCCGCGCCTCACCGCTGCCGGAGATCGCAAAGGTTGGCGAGGCGGTCTGGCTCGGACGCGTGAAGCAGAACGCGTAGAATGACGGCTCCGTTGGCGGATCGATCTCAGGACAGACATTGCTGCGCGCCACCGGATTGGTCTTGCCGTCGTAGATGCCCCATTCGGCGAGAGTCTTGACGTAGTGCAGATTGAAATTCCGGAATCCCTCATCGGTGAACGCAGCGGGCGAGCGCAGCTCGCAGGCGCAGAACGACGTCAGCGGCCGGCCAGCCGCCTTGATGTATTCAGCGATGCGCGCAAAGCCTTCGGCCAGCGGCGGCAATTGGTCGAAACGGACGCGGTCGACTTCATAGCCGGGACTGGCTGCGGCGCCCGCCGAATACTGAAATACGGCTGGAATAAACCGGTAATTGCCGGCCGAAAACTCGCTGGTCATTTCTTCTCCCGTCTTCTTGTTTTGATTTGTTATTCGAGCTGCATGCGGACGCCTTTGGCGCCGTTGAGCAGGCGCTTCAGGTGAAAGCCCGCCAATGGATCATCGGCATGCAGCCCGACCAGCGCGGCAAAGGCCGGCATTGCGGTGGCATCGCCCGCTTCCAGTTTCGCAAAGGCTTCCGAATATTGCGTGGTCGCGGGCTGTTCGAAGGCGGCAGCCGGCAGCGGCTCGAAGGCGCGCAGCGGTTCGCTGCGTCCGCGCAGCACGATGTCGCCGACCGGCCGGCCCTTGAAGCCCTCGGCGGCGTTGGCCACCGCGGCGCTGACGCAGATACGGGTGCCCAGAGACTTGTTGGCGGCTTCCAGCCGCGCCGCGATATTGATGGTGTCGCCATAGGCGGTGTAATCGAAGAAGCGGCTGCCGCCGAAATTGCCGACCAGCGCGGGGCCCGCATGAACGCCGATCCGCGTCGTGCCGAAATTCACGCTCCTCGCCTTCCAACGATCGCGAAAGGCTTGCGCCCAGATGTCGAGATCGTGCGCGCAGGCGACCGCGCGCGTTGCGTAGTCCGGCTGATCGCCCGGCGCGTTGAACAGGACCTGGACCGCGTCACCGATGATCTTGGCGACCGTCCCTTCATGGGCGAACACGATATCGGTCATGCCGCCCACATATTCGTTGAGCAGTTCGCTCAGCACGTCGGGATCTGCGGTTTCCACCAGCGTGGTGAAGCCCGTGATATCGGTGAAGATGACTGCGACCTCGCGGCGATGCACTTCCATGCCGTTGCCTTCGGCATCCGATGCAAGGCGGCTCGCGATCTGCGGCGAGAAATACCGCGACAGCGAGGCATGCGCGCGCTCGGCCGCGATCTGGCGGCGCCGTGCCTCGCGCAGCATCTCGACATGACGGATGGTCTTGTCGATGGTCGCCTCGAGATCGGCAAAATCGATCGGCTTGGTCAGAAAATCGAACGCGCCGCGGTTCATCGCGGTGCGGATGTTGCTCATGTCGCCATAGGCTGAAACGATGATGGTCGATTTCTTGTCGTCGGCCTCCTGCAATTTCGCGAGCAGCGAAAGTCCGTCCATCCGCGGCATATTGATGTCGGATACCACCATGTCGACATCCGGCTGGGCCTCGATGGTGGCCAATGCCTCGATGCCGTCATGAGCGAACACAAAATTCACCGTGCCCTCGCGGATCTGCCTGCGGAATTTTTGCAGCACCAGAGCCTCGAGGTCGGGCTCGTCGTCGACGACGAGAATGGTCGCAGTCATGCAGCCTGCCCGAGCCTTGTGTCGATCTCGCTGCGCAAGAGCGCAAAATCGATTGGCTTCGTCAGCAGCCCGACCGCGCCGTGCTCGATCGCCTTCTTGCGTGTTTCCGCATCGCCATAGGCGGTGATCATGATCACGGGAACGTCGGGCCGCTCCGCCCGCACCTTGGGCAGCATCTCAAGCCCGCTCATGCCGGGCATATTGATGTCGGAGAGGATCAGGATCAGCGAGGGCTCGCGGATATCCACCGCGCGCTGTAGCGCCGCGGGCGCAGACGGGGCGAACTCCATCTGAAACCGCCCCGATTTCAGGTCGCGTCGAAACTGCTGGCGAAACAGCGCCTCGACATCGGGCTCGTCATCCACGACGAGAATATAAACGCTCAAGTCCTGCCTCCGGTGCTTGCTTTTGCCGCGCCGTTGCGCGGCAGCGTAATGATGAATTCGGTAAATACGCCAGGTTCGGTATCGACGTCGATCTTGCCGCCATGCTGTTTCACCACGATGTCATGGCTCATCGACAGGCCGAGCCCGGTTCCCTCGCCCGCCGGCTTGGTCGTGAAGAAGGGATTGAACATTTTCTCCTTCACTTCCCGAGGGATACCGGTGCCGTTGTCGCGGATGCGGATTTCGACCTGGTTGCCGAGATTTTTCGTGGCCGCGCTCAGCGTCGGCTCGAATATTTCGTCGCCCGTCTCCTTGCGCTTGGTCGCGGCATAAAAACCGTTGGAGATCAGGTTGAGGAACACCCGGGTGATTTCCTGCGGATAGACGTCGATCATGCCGGCCGCGGGATCGAGATCGCGCTTGAGCGTGATGTTGAAGCCGGATTTTTCCGCACGCGCGCCGTGATAGGCGAGATTGAGGCTCTCCTCGACGATCGCGTTGATGTCGGCGGGCCGGTGCTCGCCCGATCCCTCGCGCGAGTGCAGCAGCATGTTCTTGACGATGGAATCGGCGCGCTTGCCGTGCTGCACGACCTTTTCCAGGTTGCCCCTGAGCATGTGCGTGAGCTCGTCGATCTCTTCGCGCGTCTTGTCGTCGATCTTGGTGTCCTTCAGGACATCTTTCAGCTCGTCGATCAGCTCCGTCGAGAGCGAGGAGAAATTGTTGACGAAGTTGAGCGGATTCTTGATCTCATGCGCGATGCCGGCGGTGAGCTGGCCGAGCGAGGCGAGCTTTTCGGTCTGCACCAGACGATCCTGCGCCGTGCGCAATTCGTCGAGCGATTGCGACAGCTCCCTGGTGCGCTCCTGCACTTCGTCGAACAGCCTGACGTTCTCGATCGCGATCAGAGCCTGGTCGGCAAAGGTGGTTGCAAGCTCGATCTGCTTTGCGCTGAACGGCCGCACCATATGCCGGGTCAATACGAAGACACCGACCGGCACGCCGTCCCGCAGCAGCGGGACGCCGAGCATGGTCCGCACATTGGCAGGCCTGCGACCGGCCGACGGCGCATATTCCGGATCCGCCTGGACGTCAGGAATGTGGATCGTCTTGCCCTCCAGCAGAGTCCGTCCGACCACACTTCCTCGCTCGGGTACGGTCCGAAACGTCGCGAGGTGGTTCTTCTGGGCGTCGCCAAGCCCATGGCTGGCCGCCAGGCGGAAGCCGTCATCCACGGGACGGAAAATCGTCCCCTCGTCCGCATCGCACAAGCGGGCTGCCGATTCCACGAGCGTGTCGAGCACGGTTTGCAGGTCGAACGCCGAACGGCTGATGACCTTCAACACTTCGGCGGTCGCGGTCTGTTGTTGAAGCGATTCACTCAGTTGCGCTGTCCGCTGCTCGACCTTCTTCTCGAGGTCCGTGTAGGATTCCTGAAGCTTTGCGCCCATGTCGTTGAATTGATTGGCAAGACCTTCCAGCTCGTCGCCGGTCTTGATGTTGATGCGCTGGGCGAAGTCGCCGCCGCCGATCCGTTCCGCTCCGGTCCGCAGCGCCTTGATCGGGCCGACCATGCGGCGAGCCAGGAAGACTCCGGCCAGCACCGCGAAGATCGAGGCCGCCAGCAGCACGATGGCCAGCCGCTGTAGCGCGGCCCATAGCGAGGCATAGGCTTCCGAGACCGGCAATTCGACGAACATCGTCCAGCCGAGCGGGTTGATCGGCGCCGAGGCGGTCAGCACCTCCTGTCCCTGGATGTTGAGATCGCCCTGTAGTGAATCGGTGGAACCGCCTGCCGCCCTTGCGGCCTGCACCTGCACCAGCTTCGACATGTCGGTGTTGCGCAGGACCAGGCTGATGTCGGGATGGGCGATCAGCCGCCCCTGCGATCCCACCACATAGGCATGGCCGTGCTCACCGACCTTGATCTGGGAGACCACGTCCCAGATCAGCTTCAGATTGACCTCGGCAATGCTGACGCCGGCGTCCTTGCGGGTGCCGGCCAGCGACAGCGTCATGTAGGGCTCGGACTCCCGGCGGAAATAGACCGGGCCGTAGTAGACCTTGTTGGCGACGGCTTCAGTGAATTTGGGGTCCTTGGAATAGTCGACGCCGGAATCCACCACGTCCATCGCGAGCCGCGAGACCCGCAAGCGCTCCTTGCCCGTGGCGTCGACCTGCGCCAGTTCCGTGATGGCCGGCACCTGCCGCAACAGGCGCAGCGCGTCGAAGCGCCGGTCCTGTACCGCCGACCACGGCAATTGGGTGGTCCAGCCGAGCTGGCTCTCGATCTCCTTGATGAACTGGCTGATCTTGGCGGCGGCCGCTTCCGCCTGCTCGTGCTGAATCCGGACCAGCGCCGCCTTGTGCTCGCGGTAATAGAAGAAAACCTCGAAAATGCCGTTGGATAGCAGCGCGACCGCAACCACCGCGACAAACAGCGCAACGTATTTGGTGAACAACCGGCTGCGGATCCCGGTCCGGGCCGATCCCGCATCTGCTGGCGCAGCATCGCCCGCCGCCGGCGGCGCAGCCGCCAGCGTCCGCCCTTCCGGTGTATCGGGATGCAGGGAGATGCTCATCCCGGCCAAGCTAGCAAGGACGGGGGTATTTGTCTCTTGCCGCAGTGCGGAATGACACGGCTATCCGTGTCGTATCCCTATCAAAGTCGGCTGCGGCCGAGCGGCCGCCGCCTCAATCAATGCGCCTTCGCGGCCTTTGGGCCAAGGTCGTAGTCGGCGATCTGCTTGGCCCGCTCGGACTCGAGGTTGGCGCGGTGGTCGGTCGCCAGCCAGACATAGACCGCCGGCAGCACGAACAGGGTGAACAACGTGCCGATCGACATGCCGGCCACCACCACGAGGCCAATCGAGAACCGGCTGGCGGCGCCCGCCCCGGTTGCGGTGAGCAGCGGGATCAGGCCGGTAACCATCGCCGCCGTCGTCATCAGGATCGGACGCAGCCGGATGCGGGCCGACATCTCGATCGCCGAGCGCTTGTCGAGGCCCTCGTTGACCTGGAGTTCGTTGGCGAACTCCACCATCAGGATGCCGTGCTTGGTGATGAGCCCGACCAGCGTGAGCAGACCCACCTGGGTGTAGATGTTCATGGTGGCGACACCAAAGAACAGCGGGATCAGCGCGCCGACGATCGCCATCGGCACCGAGATCATGATCACCAGGGGATCGCGCAGGCTCTCGAACTGCGCCGCCAGCACCAGGAAGATGATGATCAGCGCAAAGCCGAAGGTGATCGCGAGCTGGTTGCCCTCCTGCACATATTGCCTGGAGTCGGCGAGATAATCGTGGCTGAAGCCGGCCGGCAGCTTTTTCGCCTCGCCCTCGAGGAAGTCGACCGCCTGGCCCACCGTCACGCCCGGCATCGGCACCGCCTGGAAGGTGGCGGAGTTGAGTTGGTTGTAGTGGGTCAGCGCATTCGGATCGGTAGCGGTCTCGATCTCCACAATGGTCGACAGCGGCACCTGCTGCCCCGTCGACGTCGCCACGTAGTAGCCGCCGAGCGCTTCCGGCGACAGCCGCTGGCTGCGCGGCACTTGCGGAATCACCTGATAGGATCGCCCTTCGAGATTGAAGCGATTGACGTAATTGCCGCCGAGCAGCGTCGCCAGCGTGCCGCCGACCTGCTGCATGTTGATGCCGAGGTCGCTCGCCTTGGAGCGGTCGATCTTCACCCGCACGACCGGCTGGTTGAAGTCGAGGTCGCTGTCGGAAACGATGAACAGGCCGCTCTTGCGCGCGGCGTCCTTCAGCTTGTTCATCTGCTCATAGACGGCCTGGAAGCCCGAGGTCGAGTTGATCACCATCTGGATCGGCAGGCCGCCCGGGCCGCCCGGCAGCGGCGGCAGGTTGAAGGCAAAGGCCTGCACGCCCTCGATCTTGGAAAGCTCCGCCTGCACCAGCGGCTTGAGCTGGATCGACGAGCGCTTGCGCTCATCCCACGCGTGCAACAGCATGCCGGCAATGCCGTTCTGGGCGCCGTTGATGCCGTTCAGCGCAAAGCGCAGATCGGTCTCGGGGAACTTCTTGAAGACGTCGTCGAGCTTGTCGCCGTAGAAATCGAGATAGTCGATGTTGGCGTATTTCGGCGCCTTGAGGATCGAGAACACGATGCCCTGATCCTCCTCGGGCGCCAGCTCCTTGGAGGTGTGCATGTAGAGGAAGCCGACCAGGCCGAGGATAGTCAGCGCGAACAGGCCGGTGATCGGGCGATAGTCGAGCGAGCGGTCGAGCTTGCGGCCGTACCAGCGCGTCATGGCGCCGAACACCCGGTTGACCAGCCGCGAGAACCGGCCTTCATCCGCGCTCTTGAGCAGCACGGAGCACATCATCGGCGACAACGTCAGCGCGATCACGCCCGACACGATGACCGAACCTGCAAGTGTAAAGGCGAACTCGCGGAACAGCGAGCCGGTCAGACCGCCGAGGAAACCGATCGGCGCATAGACCGCGGCGAGCGTGATCGTCATCGAGATCACGGGCCCGACGATCTCGCGCGCGCCCTGTAGCGAGGCCTGCACCGGCGTCTTGCCCTCTTCGAGATGGCGATGGATGTTCTCCACCACCACGATGGCGTCGTCGACCACGAGGCCGATCGCCAGCACCATGGCGAGAAGCGTGAGCAGGTTGAAGCTGAATCCCGCCATCGCCATCAGCGAGCAGACGCCGATCAGCGACAGCGGAATCGTCACCACGGGGATGATCACCGAGCGGATCGACGCCAGGAACAGGAAGATCACGGCGACGACGATCAGCACCGCTTCGACCAGGGTATTCCTCACCTCATCGATCGACGATTCGATGAATTTTGTGGAGTCATAGGCCACCTTCATCTTCATCGAGGGCGGCAGATTGCGCTCGAGCTCGGGAAACAGCGCGCGCACGCCCTTGACGAGCGTCAGCGGGTTGCCTTGCGGAGTGGCGTTGATGCCGATGAAGATCGCGCGTTCGCCGTTGAAGGCGACGCTGGCGTCCGAGCTTTGCGCGGCAAGTTCGACGGTGGCGATATCCTCCAGCCGCACGAAGCCGCCGTCCTTGGACTTCACGATCATGCGCTTGAACTGATTGACGTCGCGCAGATCGGCGTTGGTCTGGATGTTGGAGACGATCAGGAAGCCCTTGGACTGGCCAGCCGCCGCCTGGAAGTTGTTGGCCGCGATCGCCGCCTGCACCTCATTGGCCGAGATGTTGCGCCCGGCCATCTTGACCGGATCGAGCCAGATGCGCATCGCAAAGGTCTGGCCGCCGAGAATGTCGGCTGACGCCACGCCGTCGACCGTCGACAGCACCGGCTGCACGACGCGCGTGAGATAGTCCGAGATCGCCGAGCCCGACAGCTCTTCGCTGGAGAAGCCGAGATACATCACGGCCGTGGTCTGGCCGGTGGTCTTGGTGACGATCGGGTCGTTGGATTCCTTCGGGATCAGGTATTTGACCGAATTGACCTTGGCGAGCACCTCGGTGAGCGCCTGGTTCGGATCAAAGTTCAGCTTGATATAGACCTGGATGGTGCTGGTGCCCTGCACCGAGCTCGAGGTGATGTAGTCGATGCCCTCGGCCGAGGCGACCGCCTGCTCGATCGGGGTGGTGATGAAACCCGAAATCAGCGCGGCGGACGCGCCGGGATAGACGGTGGTGATGGTCACCACCGTGTTCGACATTTTCGGATATTGCCGGATCGGCAGGTTGAAGCCGGCCCGCAATCCGATCAGCAGGATCAGGAGGCTGACGACGACCGACAGAACCGGACGCTTGATGAAAATATCGGTAAAGGCCATCGCAAAGTGCCTCGGTTATCTATGCCGGAGGCCGGTCTGCTCGAAGACCGGCAAATGCTTTTTCGTATCGCGTCAGTACCGCGGCGGCTGCGCCGGAATCGGCGGCGTCGGATCGGTCGAGATCGCCACGGCAGAGCCCGATTGCAGCTTGAGCTGGCCGAGCGCAACCACGCGGTCGCCCGCCTTCAGGCCCTTCAGGATTTCCGCACGTCCTTCGATGCGGTTGCCGGCCTGCACGAAGGTCCGCGTCGCGATCAGGCTGGTCTTGCCGTCCTCTTCCTTCTTCTCCGTGACCACGAAGACGGAATCGCCATAGAGCGTGTAGTCCACCGCCGTCTCCGGAACGGTAACGACCGGCGGCTTGTCCGGCAGCACCACCGTGGTGCTCGTGAACATGCCGGGCTTCAGAATCTTGTCGGGATTGGGAATCGTCGCCTGCACCCGGATGTTGCGGGTATCGGTCGAGACCTGCGGCTCGATTGTCGTGATCTTGCCTTCGAACAGCCTGCCGGGATAGGCGTCGACCTTGATGCGGACGATTTGCCCGACCTTCAACTGCCCGCTGTCCTTCTCGGGAATGGTGAAGTTGGCGTACAGATTCGACAGATCGGTCAGCGACACCATCTGCGTTCCGGCCGTCAGATATTGGCCGACCTCGACCCTGCGGACGCCGAGTTCGCCGTCGAACGGCGCGCGCACCAGCTTTTGCGAGATAATGGCCTCGGTCTTGGCGATGCCGGCATTGGCCTGGTCGAATGCCGACTGGGCCTGATCGACGGTCGCCTGTGGTCCAAACTGACGGGAGGCGAGTTGCTTGGCGCGATCGAGCGAAAGTTGCGCCATGGTTGCCTGCGCCTTGAAGGTCTGAAGATCGCCCTGCTCCGGTCCGTCGAATAGCTGCACCAGGGGGGTGCCCGCCTTCACCTCTGCGCCGGCCTGGAACAGGATCTCGGTGATGCGGCCGTTGACGTCAGAGGTGACGTTGACCTGATGCACGGCGGCGAGATCGCCGACCGCCGTCAGAAGGTTCGGAATCACTTCGGACTTCGCTTCCGCCACGTTCACGACCGAGGGCGGCGGCTTGTTGTTGGCGAAGAACTGCGCGATCATCTTGCTGCGGAAGGCGTTGAAGCCGACGAATGCGCCGACGAACAGCACGAGCGCCAACCCCACGATGATGAACCAGCGCACCATCCGCACCGGCTTCTTGCCGTGCGTCGGCTCCTTGATCGGCTTGCCCGAAATATGAGATTCGGTCTGGATGTTCATGTCATGCACTTTCTGCGGCTACCGATGGTCCCGGGATCGGTGACAGCGCGCGGTCCAAATGAGAAGCAATTGCGGCCTCGTTAAGTCCGATACCGCGCAGAATGAATTGACAAAGCTGGCCTTCCAGCTCAGCCGGACTTGCGTAATCAAGGCAAGGAATGACAGGCAGTCGCGTCAGCGCCGCCATCAGCACGGTGTGATGGGCAAACCAGAACAGGTTGATCGGCGCACCGCTGATCCGGTCCGCATCGCCCGCTTCGATCGCGCTTTCGATCGAAGCCGTAAAGACCGAGCCGATCAGGCCTTCAACCTTCTGGTAAAGCAACCGGGCGAATTCGCCGTCGTCGAGATGGCTGTTCGCCATCAGCCGGATGCGCTGCGCCTCTTCCTCGTCCGGTCCGTTGGAGACCTCCAGGAAATGGCTGACCATGCCCTTGACCAGTTCAACCAGGGTGGCGGTCGAGGGCTCCTGCCCCAACAAGTGCGCCAGATCCGGATCGGCTTCGCATTCCTCGGCGAGGATTTCCGCGTACAAGGCGGCCTTGGACGGAAAGTGCTTGAACAGCAACCCTTCCGAAATGGACGCCGCGGCCGCCACGCTCTTGGTCGTGGTGCCGGCAAAGCCATTGCGGGCAAAACACCGCTTGGCGGCGCCCAGTATCAACTGACGGCGCAAATCACTTGTCATGCGAAGGGTCGACATGAGTCGCGTGAGTATTTACTCACCATGTCAAAATCAAGGCAGATTATTGCGTCGCACCAAAAGCCGCGCGGGCGCGACGTCCTACTTTGGCCGCTAGCGCGTTCTTTTTGTTGAGGTCTGACGGGTTAGAGCGGTCCGAATCCCAGCGAACCCCGGATGCGGTTGACGATAAAGGTGCCGTCGCGCATCGGCAAGATTCGCTCGATATTGGCGCCATCGATCTTCACATTGGCAAACCGAGGCCCGCTCTTGAGGTCGTGCAGCTTTGGCGCCAGCGCCTCGACCTCCGCCATGGTCGTGATGTCGCAGGCGTCTGCAATGCCGCAGGCCTTTGCGACGCCCGTAAGGTCGGCAGCCGAGGCCGTGTGGCTGACCTGCCCGCCGGTCTCGCCATAGGCCTCATTGTCTAGCACGACGATGGAGAGATTGCCGGGCTTTTGCAGGCCGACGGTGGCGAGCGAGCCCATTCCCATCAGCATCTCGCCGTCACCGGTGATGACGACAACCGGTGTGTCCGGCTGCGCCAGCGCCAGGCCCAGCCCCATCATGACGGCACCGCCCATGCCGCCCCAGAGATAGAAATTGCGGTCATGGTCGCCGGCCGCCGCCATGTCGTTGGTGGAGGCCCCAAGGCCACCGATCGCAACCATGCCCTTGCGGTCTTTCAGGAGGCGAGCGACCACGTCGCGGCGATGAAGAAGATTGGCCTTGCTCATTTCACGAACACCTTTGCCCCGATCAGGCGCTGCGACAGAAGGACCGCGGTCGGCGTCAAGGCGTTGTAGGCCTGCGCCGCGCCGGCCTCGACGACCTCACGGACTTCCGCGGCGGTATTCGCCCGCATCACCCGGATGCCCGACAGCTCGAACACGGCCTGCGTGGTCGATCCCATCGGCACCTGCCAATGATTGAACTCGCCCCATTCGCCGCGCATCGTGACCAGCGTGAAGAACGGCAGACGGAAAAGCTGCACCAGCGAAAACATGTTGATGCAGTTGCCGACGCCGCTCGACTGCATCAATAGCGCGGCGCGCTGCCCGCCGGCCCAGGCGCCTGCGACCAGCGCCACGCCCTCTTCTTCCGTCGTCAGCACAATGCCGCGCATGGTGTCGGAGGAAAGCACGCGCTGGATCAGTCGCGAGTGGCCGGCATCCGGCACATAGGGCACCTGCCGCACATCGTACTTTTGCAGCACAGCATAGATGTCCTCCGGCCAGGCGGCCGTTTGTTGTTCCGATGTGTCGGTGCGGGCGTGCATGGCGTTTCCCGTGTTTGATTTTGCCGGGACTGTAGAGGGGCCGGCGTTATTCATCAAAGCGCAATTGAGCATATGGCTCTGCGCTTTAGTCTCATCGCCCATCCGCGGCGCGGGCGGCGGACGAGGCCGCAAATCACCTTGCGCCGCGCCGCCCTCCAGCCTACGATAGTTGCAAATGAAACTAATGGATCAACGGGGATGAATGCGCACGCGCGAGAACTGGCCGACGGGTTCGACCTCGAACACCTGACGCCGGAATTTTACGCCAACCCCTACCCGACCTACCGCGCGCTGCGTGAAACCGAGCCGGTCAAGCGGATGCGCAACGGCTCGTATTTCCTGACTCGCTATGACGACCTCGTCACCGCCTACAAGAACACGAAGGAATTCTCCTCCGACAAGAAGACGGAGTTCTTTCCGAAATACGGCGACACCCCGCTCTACGAGCATCACACCACCAGCCTCGTGTTCAACGATCCGCCCTCGCACACGCGGGTGCGGCGGCTGATCATGGGCGCGCTGTCGCCGCGCGCGATCGCCGGCATGGAGCCGGATCTGATCAAGCTGGTCGATCTGCTGCTCGACCGCATCGCTGTCAGGGACAGGTTCGAGCTGATCGGGGATTTTGCCACGGCGATTCCGGTCGAGGTGATCGGCAACCTGCTCGACGTGCCCCATGACGAGCGCGAACCGCTGCGCGACTGGTCGCTCGCCATTTTGGGGGCGCTCGAGCCGGTGGTGTCACCCGAAGTTGCCGCCCGCGGCAACAAGGCGGTGACGGACTTTCTCTCCTATCTCGAAACGCTGATTGCCCGGCGGCGCACAAAGCCGGGCGATCCCGCCAAGGACGTGCTGACGCGGCTGATCCTGGGGGAAGAGAACGGCGAGCGGCTGACCGAGAAGGAGCTGCTGCACAACTGCATCTTCCTGCTCAATGCCGGCCACGAGACCACTACCAACCTGATCGGCAACGGGCTGGTGGCGCTGACGCATTATCCGGAGCAGAAGCGGCGGTTGATCGATCATCCCGATATGATCAAGACGGCGGTCGAGGAAATGCTGCGATACGAATCCTCCAACCAACTCGGCAACCGCATGATCGTCGAGCCGGTCGAGCTCGCCGGCATCGCGATGCCGGCGGGCACGCCGGTGACGCTGTGCATCGGCGCGGCCAACCGCGATCCCCGGCAATTTCCGGATCCGGAGAATTTTGACATCGGCCGCACGCCGAACCGCCATCTGGCGTTCGCGACCGGCGCACATCAATGCGCCGGCATGGCGCTGGCGCGGCTGGAAGGCGCAATTGCGATCTCACGCTTCCTGGCGCGATTTCCGGGCTACGCGCTCGACGGCGAACCTGTGCGCGGCGGCCGCGTCCGCTTCCGCGGCTTCTTGAGCGTGCCCTGTACGGTGGGTTAGTCAGTTCTCCGGGATCAACGCCGAAAACGGAGTTTCTCGATGGACGGCTATATGGCCCGCCTGCGCGAGAAGTGGGGCGACTCGCTGCTGACGGTTCTGACGGTACTGCTGTCCGTCATGCTGTTCGTCCTGGCGCCGCTACAGGCGCTGGGATACGTGGTCTTTCAGGCTTTCGAACTGGGTGTTGCCATCGTCATGGTCGCCTGCATCTTCGTGCTGTCGGGAAGCCGCACCGTCGTTGCGGCGATGGCGGTCGGGCTCGTCATGCTGGTGATCGGCGCGATCCTGCGGGTGAGATCGCCATCGATGTTCGAGCTGGATCTCGTCGTCGCATC
Source organism: Bradyrhizobium lablabi (assembly GCF_018129385.1). Taxonomy (GTDB): domain Bacteria; phylum Pseudomonadota; class Alphaproteobacteria; order Rhizobiales; family Xanthobacteraceae; genus Bradyrhizobium; species Bradyrhizobium lablabi_C. The sequence continues at coordinate 136,167 of NZ_JAFCLN010000010.1, read as the reverse complement.
CTGGCTGATCCTGACAACGACGCTCGGCCTGGTGGTCGCCAGGGTCGTGTTCGGCGGCGGGCGCGTCACCCATCACCGGGTGATGGGGGCGGTGCTGCTGTATCTGACGATCGCCGTGATGTTCGCAGCCATGTTCAGGCTGATCGGCGCGATCGCGCCATGGGCGTTTTCCGGGATGACCATGGCCGACAGCCCGGCGCTGGCGAGCGAACTGATCTATTTCAGTTTCGCGACGCTGACGACGACCGGCTATGGCGACATCGCGCCGCTGCATCCGGTGGCCCGCAGCCTTTGCAATCTCGAGGCTGTCCTGGGCCAGCTCTATCCGGCGACGCTGCTGGCGCGGCTGGTGACGCTCGAGCTGGCGCACCGGGAGCGATACGAAGCGGACGACTAGACCACCGTCTGGTGCAGCGCGATGCAGGCTTCCGTGAGTTCCTCACCGTACCCTGCGTGGTGCACCACGCCTCCAGTGACGCTCCCCCTGCGTCGCAACATCGCAAGGCTCCTGACAAAGTTCTGCGAACGATCTTGACGCCCGCGCGTTGAGAGATCGGCGGGCGACTTACGTCAGAGGGAGCTTACGAACATGCTTCCGCGCGGCCTTCGCCTTGCAGCGCTTTTTTGTGTTGGTGCTTCCGCGATCACGGCGGGCACCAGCTCGTTTGCCCAGGGACAAAGAGGACATGGAGCCGGTGCGCCGCCGGCCGCCATGGCCCGTCCTGCGGCCCCACCGGCCATGGCCCGCCCGGCAGGGCCACCAGCCATGGCGCGTCCCGTGGCCCCTCCGGCAATGGCGCGGCCCGCCGCACCGGCATTCCGTGCGGCACCCGCGCCGCAACGCCCGGCCATGGCGCCGCGTGCAACTCCGCGCTTCGCAGCTCCGTCGCGTCCGGCACCGCATGTCGCCGGGCCCCCGGCGCAACGCCCCGCGGCGCGGTCAAGACCTGAACCACACATTGCCGCCCCATCGCGCCCCAGCAGCGCATCGCCTGCTCTCAGCCGGCGACAGCAACAGATCGAAACGCGTACGCAAGCGCGTGAGCAGCGTATCCAGCAGCGACAGCAAGTGGTGCAGGAGCGGCAGCGCAACACGCTCTCGCGCCAGAACGCCGACCGTCAGAGCCGGATCGACCGCTTGCAGCAGCGCGTGCAGCAATTGCAGTCGCAAAAGCCGGAAGGTCTGCGGGCGCAGCGCGCGCAAGAGCGATCATTGCAGGCACAGAACCGGTTGCTCGAGCGCGAGCAGCGTCTGCTGAGGACCGATCAGGCGCGCCTCGATCGGCTTGGACCGCCGCCTTCTGCTGAACGATCCGCCGCGGCGGCCGCCGCCGCACAAGCTGCGGCCCGCGGACGCTTTGCCGCACAATTCCGCGGCACCGACGCCTTGCAAGCCCGAACCGCGCTCACGGCCCGCGAGAACCGCTGGGCTCCTCGCCACGCCTGGCGCCGCGGTCACCGCGCGGCGTTTGTGGCCTGGCTCGGTCCGGTGTTCTGGCCTTACGCATATTCCGATATTTTCGAATATACGTTCTGGCCCACCGCCTACGATCCCGGCTATTGGGCCTACGCCTATGATGATTTCGTCGACACGGTGTTCTGGGGCGCCGACAGCCCGTATTCGGCGTACGCCAGATATTCCGACCCCGGTGTAGCAACAAGCGGTCGTCGCGCCCGCGAACCGGGTGCGAGTCCGCAGGCGCTCCGGCAATTATGTGGAGATCCGGACAAAGGCATCACGGCCTGGCCGCTGGCTTCAATCACGCGAGCCGTGCGGCCGACGCAAGAGCAGCGCGCCTTGCTCGATGATTTGAAGACTGCCGCAGCCAAGGCTGCCGATGTGTTCAAGCAATCCTGCGACGACAATTATGCAATGACGCCGCCCGGCCGCTTGCGGGCGATGACGAGCCGTATCGGCGCTACGCTGCAGGCGGTGCGGATCGTTCGGCCGGCGCTGGACAAATTCTATAGTTCGCTCAACGACGAGCAACAGGCCCACTTCAACGCGCTCGGTCCCGAGATCGGCAAGCGTTCGCCTTCCCAGCCGGAACAGGATGCGAAGGCGCAGGCGGAGAGCTGCGACGATCCGAAGTCCAGCCTGACCCAGCTTCCGATCGAGCGGATCGACGCCGTGGTCCGCCCGGCGGGCGAGCAAAAGGAGATGCTCGACCGGCTCGGCGCAGCGACGAAGGACGCGGTCAAGGAATTACAGGCTGCCTGCCCCGACGACGTACCGCTCACGCCGGTCGGACGGCTGGAGGCGATGGAGAAGCGACTCGAAGCCATGCTGCTGGCGGCCACGCTGGTGCAGCCGGCACTGGACAAGTTCTACGCCACGCTGGGCAGCGAACAGAAGGCACGCTTCAACACGCTGCAACAATATGCGGGCCCGTAAGTGCAACCGTCCGCTGACGAGGTGACTGATGAGACAGTTCATATTCGCGCTACACCGCTCATGGCCGCTCCTGATAGCCGCAATGAGCGCCGTGATATGCCTGCTGTCGTCGCCGGCTGCCCTGTCCCAGCAGGGCTCGGACCCCGCAGCAGGACAGCAGGCGTTCAACAATGCCTGCCGGACCTGTCACATCATGAGAGAGGGCGACAATCGGCTCGGACCGAACCTGCACAAGGTCGTCGGCAGAAAGGCCGGATCGCTGTCGGGCTACAACTATTCCAGCGCGATGAAGGAGGCCGACTTCGTCTGGGATGAAGCCAAGCTCGATCGCTTCATCGCCAGTCCCGACGAGGTTGTGCCTGGCCACAAGATGAAGCCCTATGGCGGTCTGGCGTCCAAGGAGGAGCGGACGAAAATTGTCGCTTTCCTCGCTCAGTCGCAGTGACCCGCCCTATACCACCGTCCGGTGCCGCTCGATGCAGGTGCGCAGGACATCGTCCATCGGCTTGTCCCACCAGTCGTGGGAAAAGATCTCGATCTCGGAATAGCCGGCAAATCCCTGCGCCTCGACCGCCGCACGCAGCGGCCTGATGTCGATCACGCCGTCGCCCATCATGCCGCGGTCGTTGAGGATATCCTTGGTCGGCACCAGCCAGTCGCAGACGTGAAATGCGAGCAGGCGATCCTTTCCGGTGCGCGCGATCTGCGGCATCACCTCCGGGTCCCACCAGATGTGATAGACATCGAGCGCGACGCCGAGCATGCCCGAGCGCTGCGGGTCGAGCGCGTCGCAAAGGTCGAGCGCCTGCTTCGTGGTGTTCACGCAGGCGCGGTCGGCGGCATAGGCGGGATGCAGCGGCTCGATCGCAAGCGGCATCTTGGCCTGCTTCGCATATTCCATCATTTCGGCGATGGCGTCGTGGACCTGTGTGCGTGCGCCCGCAACATCCTTCGACGCAGCGCTGCCCGGCCGCGAATATTGCGGCAGGCCGCCAGCGACCAGCACGATGCAAGGCGCGCCCAGCGCCTTCGCCTCATCGACGGCGCGGCGATTGTCGTCCCGCACCTCGGTGCGGCGCGCAGCGTCCGACGTGAACATGCCGCCGCGGCAGTAGCCGGAAAGATCGAGCCCGGCATCGCGCACGGCGCGAATGGCGCGGTCGAGACCGACCGCCGCGACCTGGTCGCGCCAGGGATCGATGGCGCGGATGCCGTGGCGCGCGCAGGCTTCGATGATCTGGACGAGATCGCCCTGCTTGCGGACTGTCGCCGTGTTCAGCGACAGCCAGCGGTGGTCGGAAGAAAAATCCCGCATCAGGCGTCAATGCCGCGGGTCGAAAGCCACGCCTTCATCCGCCGTGTAGCCATCTCGGGATTAGCAAGCAGGCCGGCCTTGTCGGCGAGGCGGAACAGTTCGGCCAGATGCAGCGTCGAGCGTGCGCTCTCCTGCCCGCCGACCATCGAGAAATGGTCCTGATGGCCGTTGAGCCAGGCCATGAATACAACACCGGTCTTGTAGAAGCGCGTCGGCGCCTTGAAGATATGGCGCGACAGCGGCACCGTCGGGCCGAGCACGTCATGGAATCCGGCCTCGTCGCCGGCCGCGAGCCGCGACAGCGCGTAGGATGCGGCCGGCGCGATCGCGTCAAAGATGCCGAGCAGCGCATGTGAAAAGCCCTGCGCGTCGCCGGCGATCAGTTCGGCATAGTTGAAGTCGTCGCCGGTGTACATTTTCACGTTCTTGTCGAGGCGGCGGCGCATGTCGATCTCACGCTGCTTGTCGAGCAGCGAGACTTTTACGCCATCGACCTTGGCCGCATTGGCGTTGATGATCGCCACCGCCGTGTCCATCGCCTTGTCGAGGTCGGCCGTGCCCCAGTAGCCCGCGAGCGCCGGATCGAACATGTCGCCGAGCCAGTGGATGATGACGGGCTCGCGTACCTGCGACAGCACGCGGTTGTAGACTTTTGCGTAGTCGTCGGCGTTGCGGCCGATCTTCGCCAGTGCGCGCGAGGCCATCAGGATGATGCGTCCACCCGCCTTCTCCACCGCCGCGATCTGCTCTTCATAGGCTCGGATCACGTCATCGACGGTTTTGGCGTCTTCCACCGCGAGATGGTCGGTGCCGGCGCCGGAGAACACCAGCGCACCACGCGCCTTTGCCGCGTGCACCGAGCGCTGGATCAGCTCCAGCGAAGTCTTCCAGTCCAGCCCCATGCCGCGCTGCGCAGTGTCCATGGCTTCCGCAACGCCAAGGCCGAGATCCCAGACATGCTCGCGGAAGGCTATGGTGCGGTCCCAGTCGATCGCCGCCGTCAGCCACGGATCGTTGTCGGCGAGCGGATCGGCGACCACGTGGGCAGCCGAGAACGCCACACGGTTGAGCGTGCCGTCGAGCTTGGCCGGAAAGGTCCGCGACGCCGCGAGGCGGTAGTTTTCGATCTTGCGATCCGCCGTCGGCAGCTTGAGCGACAGCGAGGACATCGGCAGGACAGGCTTGTTCATAATGACCTCCCTCAGACCTTGATGGGCGCAACGTCGATCCAGCGCCGCTCTTTCCAGCTCTGCAACGCACATTCGGCGAGCTGCACGCCCTTGGCGCCTTCCAGCAGCGTATACTTGTAGGGCGCATCCTCACAGACGTGGCGGATGAACATTTCCCACTGCTCCTTGAAGCCGTTGTCGTAGACGACATTCTCGGGGACCTTTTGCCAGTCGGCGTAGAAATCGTGCAGGCGCTTTTCGTCGGGATTCCATACGGGACGCGGCGTTGCCTGCCGCGCCTGGATCACGCAATCGGTCAGGCCCGCCACCGCCGAGCCGAGGGTGCCATCGACCTGGAAGGTCACGAGGTCGTCGCGATAGACCCGCGTCACCCAGCTCATGTTGATATGCGCGATCACGCCGCCCTTGAGGCGAAACGTTGCGTAGGCAGAGTCATCGGCGGTCGCCTTGTACTTCTTGCCCTTCTCGTCGTAGCGCTCGGGAATGTCGGTGGTGCCGAGGCAGGTGACGCTCTCGACCTCGCCGAACAGATTGTCGAGCACGTAGCGCCAGTGGCAGACCATATCCAGGATGATGCCGCCGCCGTCTTCGGCGCGGTAATTCCACGACGGCCGCTGCGCTTCCTGCCAGCCGCCCTCGAACACCCAATAGCCGAACTCGCCGCGCACCGAGAGCATGCGGCCGAAAAAGCCGGAATCGCGCAGGAAGGCGAGTTTCTTCAGTCCCGGCAGGAACAGCTTGTCCTGCACGGTGCCGTGCTTGAGGCCCTTTGAATTCGCCAGCTTCACGACGGCGACCGCTTCCTCGAGGTTGGTCGCGATCGGCTTCTCGCAATAAACATGCTTGCCGGCGTTGATCGCCTTGGTCAGCAGCGATGGCCGCGCCTGCGTGGTCGCGGCGTCGAAAAACACTTCGTCGTTCTTGTCCGCCAGCGCCTTGTCCAGATCGGTGGTGTGGCGGACGATGTTGAAGCGCTTGGCGAGCGCGCCGACCTTTTCGGCATCGCGGCCGACCAGGATCGGATCGGGCATCACGCGGTCGCCGTTCGACAGCAGCACGCCGCCCTGGTCGCGGATCGCGACGATCGATCGGATCAGATGCTGGTTCAGCCCCATTCGGCCCGTGACGCCGTTCATGATCAGGCCGAGGCGTTTGGTCGTCATGTAGTCAACTCCTGGAGAATCGTCTTGGGCGGCGCCAGCGGCGCCATGGTGGACCAGTCCGGATGAACGGCGGTGGCGAAGCCGGGCGAGGTCAGTGAAGTCGTGAGCAGATCGCCGTCTTGGATGGCGAGCCGGACCTTGCCGCCGCTCCTGACATAGAGATCGGGATGCGCGTTGAGGAAGTGCTCCGCTTCCGCGGCTGGCGTCTCGGCAAAGCCGTCGACATAATGATGGCCGTTGCGCTCGGCATGGGTGACGCCGATCAGCGCGCCGAGCGCAAGGTCCTGCTGCACGGCAAGACCCGCCTGGCAGGTGAGGTCTTCGCCGGCGATGAAATGTCTTGCGCCTTGCGCGCTCCACTTCGCCGCACGCGCCGCGTTGATGATGGACTTGTAGATGCCCTTGCAGGATTTTGAGGAGATGCCGCGATAGCCGAGCGCCCGCGCCGCGGGAAAGGCATCGTAGGAATCGTCGGCCTCGTCGACGATGAAATCGCGCTTTGCGAGCGCGCCGAGCGGCGATTTGCGGGTGATATCGCGCGGCATCGGCTGCTCGATGTATAGCAGCGTTGATGCGATCGACCTCAAGGCGCTGTCGCGGTCGAGGCGGTCGACCAACATCGCGAGCGCGGATAGATCGGCATATTGCTCGTTGGCGTCGAGCGTCACCTTGTAATCGTACGGAAGTTTGCCGAGTTCATTGCCGATGCGGATCAGGCGATCGGCATCATGCACGGGATCGCCGTTCAGCTTGAGCTTGAAGTAGCGCGCGCCGGCGTTCTCGTTGGCGTCAGCGACGCCGCCCTCGCCTTCGATGACATCGTCGAGGCCAACCGTGTGCCTGATGGCAACGCGCTCCAGCGGCCTGCGGCTGGAAAGAAATTGCGAGATCTCGCCGTCGCCGAGGTCGCGCGACAGGCGCGCGTCGATGCCGGCGATGTTTTGCGCCATGCCATCGAAGAAATTGGTGCTGGTTGCGCGCAACAAGGCATCGAGGATTGCCTTGTCGATCTCGGCCGGGCCATAGGCCGCCGCGAGCGGCGGAACATCCTCTTTCCCGCACAGCTTGAGTTGCGTGGCGATGCAGGAAGCGTGTAGCCCGAAGGCCGTATCGAAGTTCCTGTGCGCCAGATAGCCTTCGCGCGCGATCTTGAGCGAGTAGCGCAGTTCGTCGACCGTCGCCTCCGGCGCCAGATGCGGCCGCTTGTCGAACCATTTTGGGACGAGGAATTCGGCTGAGGCGCCGACCGCCCTGCCCCGGCCTTCGACCTCGATCTCGACCAGCACAAAGGCCTGCGGCGTCGCGTTGATGACAACCGCGCCGAAGCGGAACGGCCGGGCGAACGTCACAGGCCGCTCGAAGAAGGCAATATCGCGTATGGCAAGGCGCGGCGGCATCGAGAGACTCTAATCCAGCGCGCTTTGCGTGAAGAAATGTTTGCGGATGCGCTGCACCAGCTCGGTGAAGGCCGGATCGGCCATCGCATCGAGCGAGCGCGGCCGCGGCAGCGGCACATCGTAGATCGCGGCGATCGCGCCCGGGCGCTCGGTCATCACAAGCACGCGGTCGGCCAAAAACACCGCTTCCGGAATCGAGTGCGTGATCAGCAGCACCGTCTTGCCGGTCTCGCGCTGGATCCGCATCAATTCGACGTTCATGCGCTCGCGCGTCATGGCATCGAGCGCGCCGAACGGCTCGTCCATCAGCATGATCTTTGGATCATGCACCAGCGCCCGGCAGATCGAGGCGCGCTGCTGCATGCCGCCCGAGAGCTGCCACGGCAGCTTCTTCTCAAAGCCCTCGAGCCCGACCATCTTCAGCAGCTCTTTCGCCCGCGGCAGATATTTGTCGCGCGGCAACTGCTTCATATCGATCGGCAGCATCACGTTGGAGAGGATGTTGCGCCAGGGCAGCAGCAGCGAGTTCTGGAACACGATGCCGACATTACCATGCGGCTTGGTCACCGGCTCGCCTTCGACCAGGATTTCACCGGTCGATGGTGCAAGCAGGCCGGAGATCATCTTCAGCAGCGTGGACTTGCCGCAGCCGGACGGGCCGACCACGACAAAAAACTCGCCTTCGTTGATGTGGAAATCCAGCGGCCGCAGCGACGGCACATCGCCGTCGCGCGACCGGTAGGTCTTCGACACGCCGGACAATTTGATCCCCGGCGTGCCGCTGCCGGCCCGATCCTGCACCAGGCGCAGATGGGCGCCTGGCTGGGTGGCCGCATTCATTCGTGTCGCCGAAGTCATTCAGCCGTCCTTCACGAGCCGCTCTGCGGCAGGTAGTCGTTGGTGTAGAACGCCTTCGGGTTGTCCTTGGCCTTGGCGTCCAGCCCGCCATATTCGACCATCAGGTTGACGCTGTCCGTCATGTTCTGGTCGGTCACCTGGAACGGACGCTTGCCCTTGGTTTCCGGCGTGCGGTAGAGCGGGATGGTCAGCTCAAAACCCTGGGTCAGCGTTTCGATCTTGCCGCCCTTCGGGTTGGCGTCGAGGATCGACTGGGCGGCGCCCTTCGGGTCCTTCTCAGCCGCTTCCACCGCCTTGGTCGTTGCCGACATGAAGCGCTTGACGAGGTCGGCGTTGCCCTTGACGAAGTCGGTATTGGCAACGATGCCCGAGCAGATCATGTTGATGCCGTAGTCGGCGAACTTGATCGCGTTGACGTCCTTTCCGGTGGCGTCCTTGATCTTCATCGACTGATCCATGACATAGCCGAGCAAGAGATCAGCCTGGCCATTGATGACGGCGTTCAGCTTGGTCTGGCCGTCGCCGGCCACCGTCTGGAAGTCGCTTTCCTTCAGGCCGGTCTTCTTGAGGAACAGCGGCCAGATCTGCGTCATCGAGTCGGCTGGCGTGATCGCGACCGTCTTGCCCTTGATGTCCTCGGGCTTCTTGATGTTCTTCTCGACAAAACCCATCGCCGACATCGGGCTGGTCTGAAGCAGCACGCCGGTTGCGATGATCGGCGCCCCCTTCACCGCCGCGCGCATCATGGTGGGCACGTCGACATAGCCGAAATTGGCGGTCTTCGCCGCAACCGCCTGCGTGGTCGCAGCCGAGCCGCGGCCTTCCTGGATTTCCAGGTCGATGCCTTCGGCGGCATAGATGCCCTTGGCCTTGCCGTAATAGAACGGCGCGTGCTCGCCATAGACATACCAGTTCAGCATCAGCACGACCTTGTCGGCTGCTGCCGCCGGGGCGGCGAACGCCAGCGTCGCTACCGCAGCCAAAATCCATTTCATCATGGTCTCTCTCCCTTGCTTACTCTTTGTTGTTTTTCGTCATTGCGAGGAGCGAAGCGACGAAGCAATCCATGGCGTCACGCTCGGATGGATGGATTGCTTCGCTGCGCTCGCAATGACGGTTTGGCTTGCATTCCGCTTCTCACTACGAGGCAAAAATGATGTCGTCGCGCTGGCTGACGTGCCACGGAATAACGAGGCGCTCGATCCGGTCGACCGCCCAGAACAGCACCACGCCAAGCAGCGCCAGGATCACCAGCGCCGCGAACATGGTCGGCAGATCGAAGGTGCCGATCGAGCGCTGCATCACATAGCCGATGCCGGAATTGGAGCCGACGAATTCGCCGACGACAGCGCCGACCACCGCAAGCGTGACTGAAACTTTCAGGCCGGAAAAAATCGCGGGCAGCGCATGCGGCAGGTTGACGGCGCAGAACACCTTGAACCGGCTGCCCTGCATCGCGCGGGCAAGATCAACCATGTCAGGGTCGACCGACTTGAAACCCTGCACGGCGGAAACGACGACCGGGAAAAATCCAAGCAGGAAGGCCGAGATCACCTTCGGAATGATGCCGAAGCCGAACCACACCACGAACAGCGGCGCGATCGCGATCTTCGGCACCGACTGCGAGAACACCAGCAGCGGATAGATGTAACTCTCCACCGTCTTCGATCCCGCGATCAGCATCGCGACGGGAATGCCGAACACGGCCGACAGCAGAAAACCGCAGATGGTCGCATAGGTGGTCGGCCAGGACTGGCGCAGCAATTCCGGCCATTCGGTGCGCAGCACCGCCACCACGTCACCCGGCGAGGGGATCTGATAGGCGGGAATCTGGAACACGCGGATGGTGACGTCCCAAAGCACCACGATGAAGATCAGGAACAGGAACGGCCGCACCCACGCCGCGTTCAGCGCTTTCGATATGCCGCTTTGGGCCTTCAATTCGGCCACGCTTCTCTCCCCGGCTGGTCGTCTTTTCGGGGCAAGAATTAACCCGTTGGATAAATACTGTCCAGCGGGTTTTCGGAAGGCAAATTGCCGCAAAATTCGATGGGTCCCTGCGTTCGCCGGGACGACGGTTCAGGCGGTATGATGTGCAGGCGCGCGCAGGCTCGGCGCCTTGGGCTTGTCGAACAACGCGGTCGATTTTCCCGTCAATGCGGCCAGCACGAGCGACACCATGTGCGCCAGCCGCTCATCCCTCGCCTCCTTTGTCAGGAGATCGCGGCCAAAGATCACGCTAAGGGTCGCGCTGTTCGACAGGTAGAAGAAGCACAGCGCCGCGATCGAGATATAGAGCTGCACCGGATCGACCGTGACACGGAAATCGCCGCTCTCGACGCCGCGGGTCACCACCGTGCGTATCATCTCCACGAACGGCGAATGCATGGATTTGACCTTGGTGGAGCGCTTGAGGTGCTTTGCCCTGGCGAGGTTTTCCGTATTGAGCAGCGCCAAAAATTCGGGGTTGCGGAGAAAATAATTCCAGGTGAACTCGATCAGCCGCTCGATCGCCTCGGGCGGATCGAGATGTTCGAGGTCGAGCTGGCGCTCCTCTCCGCGGATCTTTTCATAGGCCCCTTCGAGCACCGTCAGATACAGGTCCTCCTTGTTGCCGACGTGATAGTACAGCATGCGCTTGTTGGCGCCGGCCTTGGCCGCGATCCGGTCGATCCGCGCGCCGGCGAGCCCATGGGCGGAGAATTCCTGCTTGGCAGCCTCCAGGATGCGCAGCCGCATGCCCTCGGGGTCGCGCTGCCATTTCAGGGTTCGCTTTCGCTTGACGGGGGGTCGCTTGGCCAAATCTGTCGCTCGAGGGGTGCCTGTCGTTCGATGTAGCACGCGCGGCGCGGCCTTGTCATGCAGGCTTCGGCGAACGCTCCAGCAGCAGGGTGGGAATGTTGCAGGTGCCGCTCTTCACGGTCATCACCCGCGTGCCGGGCTTGCGGCCGTTGCGCACTTCGGAGACGTCGACGCCGGACCCGACGAGCCGGTCGCGGGTCGCATCGATGTCGGCGACACGCCACGTCATGCCCCACAGCGTGTCGCGATCCGCATCGGGATGCTTGCCCGGCCGGTGCGTGACCTCGACGATCAGATCGCCGCAGCGGAAGAACATCAGCCGGCCCCAATCAGGATGCGAGCGGTCGAGCGCCATGTCGAGCCCGAGCCGTGCGCCGTAGAGCGCGGCGGCACGCTCGGGATCGGAGGTCGAGACCACGATATGGTCCATCGAAGTGATCGACGCCGGCGTGGTCCGCACCGACAGCGGGCGCTCTTTGGCCAGTTCGAGGAAAAACATCCGTACGCCGCGCGTCGCCGATGTCGCCGCACGGGTGCGTTTCCATGACATGGTCGCACCGCTGGCGGCGTCGCGGCTCTCCGTTTCACTGACCGGCTCCGGCTTCAGTGTCAGCCGGTCGAGCCGTCGATGCATTTTGGCAATGTCGCCGGTGCGGAAGCAGATGCTGGCGAGACCCTCGCCCTGCTCTCTCAGCACGGTGCGGATGCGGTCCGCGTTGGCGCCACCGCCGCGGCTCGGAGCCATCAATTCCAGCGTCACATTGTCGAGCGTGAACATCACGCGCTCGGCGCCATCATCGCCGTTGCGCCACGACGGCGCGCGCGCAAACAGCGTCTGGTAGGCCGCCGTCCCGGCCTCGATATCGGCGACCAGGACGACGACGTGGTCCAGACCTGTGATCACGGAAACAGTCCCCGCGTGTTCTTGGCGGCGCGGACCTTTTCGACGCCGACCGCCATCGCTGCCGTGCGGTGCGGGATCTTGTCGGCATTGGCCCGCTTCATCATCGTGTCGAACGCGCGATCGAGGATCTTGTATTCGCGCGTCGTCACCTCCTCCTCCTCCCAGAACAATTGCTGGAGATCCTGCACCCATTCGAAATAGCTGACGACCACGCCGCCGGAATTGCAGAGGATGTCCGGGATCACGAAAATCTCGTTGCGCCGCTTGTCGAGCACCATGTCTGCCTCCGGCGTGGTCGGCCCGTTGGCGCCTTCGGCGAGGATCCGGCACTTCAAATTTTCAGCAATTTTTGCATCAATGACGCGCTCCAGGGCCGCCGGCACCAGCACGTCGCAGGGCAGCGTGAGGATCTGAGCGGGGTCGAAGTGAAGCTGATTGGAGAAGCCGGCGATGCTGCCATGGCTCGTCGCATGCCGCATCAGGGCCGGAATATCGAGGCCATTCGCATCGTGGAGCGCGCCGGTATGGTCGCTCACCGCGATCACCTTCAGCCCGTATTGATGCAATTCCAGCGCGGCATAGGAGCCGACATTGCCAAATCCCTGGATCACGGCGCTGGCAGTGCCCGGATTGATCGAAAGCTCCTTCATCACGCGCCTGGCAAGATAGGCCACGCCGCGCCCCGTCGCCTCGCGCCGGCCGAGCGTGCCGCCGGAAGCTACCGGCTTGCCGGTGACGATCTCGGTCACGGTTTGCCCCTGGTACATGGAATAGGTGTCCATGAACCAGGCCATCACCTGCTCGTTGGTGCCCATGTCGGGCGCCATCACGTCGGTGTGCGGTCCGACGAAGGGAATCATCTCCTGCATGTAGCGGCGTGACAGCGCCTCCAACTCGCGTTTGGAAATGGTCGAGAGATCGACATTCACCCCGCCCTTGGCGCCGCCATAAGGCAGCCCCGCCAGCGCGCATTTCCAGCTCATCCAGATGGCGAGCGCTGCGACCTCGCCGATGTCGACGGTGGGAGCAAAGCGCGTGCCGCCCTTGGTCGGGCCCATGGTGAGATGATGCTGCACGCGATAGCCTTCGAACACCGCCACCGTCCCGTCGTCGCGGTGGATCGGGCAGGACACGGTGACCGAGCGCTTCGGCATCAGGATACGCTCGCGCTCGTCCATCGGTATTTCGAGATGATTGGCGATGACGTTGAACTGGCTTACCGCCATGTCGAACACGGGACCGGAATAGACGGTCATGCTTCCCCCCTGTGGACGCCAAAGGGCCGGAAACCAAAGCGCCCGGCCGCGCGTTATGCCTTTCCGGCAATGCGTCGCATTGGTGGTAGTCCGCCGGCACGGCCTTCTCAAGACATAAAGACGGCAGGTTTTGCGAATATTTTCAGCGATCAACGGCGATAAGCGGTGCTAATCTGTTAGCGCCGGGCGGGACCACCCTCAGCCCATGGAAGACGAATGCAGGCTCTCTTTATCGGACAGACCTATATCGACGTCACCTTCATCACCGACCACATGCCGACCGGCGACGAGAAACACGTCGCCTCCGACTATGCGGTGTCGTTCGGCGGCAATGCGGTGACCGCGGCCTTCTGCTGCGCCAAGCTCGGCGTCGAGCCGGACCTGATCGCCACCATTGCCAACGACTGGCTCGGCCGGATGTTTCAGGACATGGCGACCAAATACGGCATCTCGATCCATCCGCGGAAGGTCAAGACCTCTTCGCTCTCCTTCATCATGCCAAAGGACGGCAAGCGGGCGATCGTGCGCTGCCGCGACGACGAGCACATCCACCCCTTTCCGGTCCTGAACATGACGGGCTGCCGCGTGCTGCATGTCGACGGCCATCAGCCCGATGCGGCGATCCACTATGCAAAGCTGTGCCGCGAGGCCGGCATCCTGACCTCGCTGGACGGCGGTGGTCTGCGCACCAATACACACGAACTATTGCAATTCATCGATGTCGCCATCGTCGCCGAACGGCTGTGCGAGCAAATGGACAAGACGCCCGACAGCATGCTCGATTACCTGAAGAGCCGCGGCTGCCGCATCGGCGGCGTCACCATGGGCGAGCACGGCCTGCTCTGGTACGACGAGCGCGGCGAGGTGAAGCGCCTGCCCGCATTGCCGATCCCGCGCCATCGCGTGATCGACACCAACGGCGCCGGCGACGTCTTCCACGGCGCCTATGTCTATTCCTACCTTGCGCATCCCGAAAAGGACTGGCAGCAGCATTTCGAGTTTGCGCGCGCCGCCTCGACCTATAAAATCCAGAAGCTCGGCAACGAAGCGGGGTTGCCGACGACTGCCGACATCGAAGCCGTGAGACAAGAGTTTCAGGTCGCAGCCGAATAGCGCCGCACGGGGGACGGCATGGGGCGGGTTTTCGTCGCCGGCAGCATCAACATGGATGTGGTGGCGACCGCAGAGCGGCATCCCAAAATCGGCGAGACCGTTGCGGGCAGGCAGGTGCTGTACTTCCCCGGCGGCAAGGGCGCCAATCAGGCGGTGTCATCAGCCAAACAGGGCGTGCCGACGAGCCTGATCGGGCGGGTTGGCGATGATGCCTTCGGAAATGAGCTGAAGGCATTTCTCGGCTCGCAGGGCGTCGATCTCAGCCTCGTCAAGGAAACACCGGGCGCTCACACCGGGACGGCGATCATCACCGTCGCCAAAGCCGACAACACCATCGTCGTCGTGCCCGGCGCCAATGCGAGGGTGGACGCAGACGATGTCGCCGCGGCCTCGTTGACGGAAGACGACGTCGCGGTCAGCCAGTTCGAAATTCCCTTGCCCGCGATATTGGCGCTCTTTGAACGTGCCCGCGCGGCAGGCGCAGCGACAATCCTCAACCCGGCGCCCGCCATGGCATGTAGCGCCGAATTGCTCGATCTCGTCGATATCCTCATCCTCAACGAAAGCGAACTCGGCTTTCTCACCGCCACTGAATTTTCCGGCACCGGCAACCCCGCCCGCCTCGTCGAGGCTGTCAGATCCCTGAGCACCGGCGACAAGATCGTTTGCGTAACGCTCGGCGAACGCGGCGCGATAGCGCTGATTGATGGCCAGCCGCTGCCGATCGCGGGACGCAAGGTGCAGGCCGTCGACACCACCGGCGCCGGCGACTGCTTTGTCGGCGCGTTTGCGGCGCAGCTTGCGAGCGGAAACACAATTCCCTATGCGCTGGCGTACGCCAACACCGCCGCGTCGATTTGCGTGCAGCGGATGGGCGCCGGGCCGTCAATGCCGACGGCGGCGGAAGTCAAGGCGCTTCTCTCAGCGGGTCGTCCGCCGCGTGCCGACCCGTAGCCGGCGGTTCAAGTCAGCGCGCTCTTCAGATCGAAGCCGGGATCACCTGCCTGCTCCGGCGTGATCGAACCATGCGCGCCGAGCAGCCGCCGTCCGAACATGTGATCGCCGGCCCGGTTGACGGATTCGATGCCGACGAGTTGCCCGGATTTGTAGCAGAAGACGGAGAACTGCCCCTGCTCGCGGTCGCCGCGCACGACGACGCGGTCGTAGCCGGTGGTCAGGCCCACCATCTGTAACTTGTCGGGGCCCTGGTCGCTCCAGAACCAGGGCATGCCGTCATAGATCTCGGTCTTGCCGGTCAGGCGCGCCGCGACGCAGCGGGCGTGGTCGGTGGCGTTCTGCACGGACTCCAGCCGCAGCGAGCCGCCGAAACGGTGGCTGGCATAGAGCGCACAGTCCCCGACCGCGGAAATGTTCTCGTCCGCGGTCAGCAGGTGATCATTGACGATGATGCCGGATGCGACCGGGAGGCCCGCCTCCGCCGCGAGCTCGACATTGGGCAACACGCCGACGCCCACCACCACGAGGTCAGCCGGGATGTGGCGGCCGTCATTGAGACTGACGCCGGTCACCTTGTCGCCGTCGCTCTCGATGCTGGTGACCTGCACGCCGAGATGAATGCGGATACCGGCGGCGGTGTGCTTCAACTGAAAATATTCCGAGATTTCGGCGGTGACCGCACGCGCCATCACGCGGACGCCGAGTTCGATCACGTCCACTTCGAGTCCCTTGGCACGCGCGGTCGCGGCAAATTCCAGGCCGATAAAACCGGCGCCGATGACGACGACGCGCTGGCCCGCCGTGAGCCGGTGCCGCAGCGCTTCGCTCTCGTCGAGCGTACGCAAATAGCGCACCGCTTCGAGGTTGGCGTTGGGGATATCCAGCAGGCGGTTGCGCGCGCCGGTCGCAAGCACCAAGTGGCCATAGGCGAGCGGCGCACCGGAGGCGAGTGCAACCTTGCGCGCGGCACGGTCGATCGATACCGCACGGTCCACGATCAGGTCGATGTGCTGGTCGTGATAGAACTTTTCCGGCCGGAACATCAGGGTATCCGGTCCGCCGGTTCCCTTCAGATAGGCCTTTGACAATGGCGGCCGCTGATAGGGCAGATGGCCCTCGTCATTGAGCAGCGCGATGCGCCCGTCAAAGCCGCTTTGCCGCAGCGACGCCGCGAGCTGAAAGCCCGCATGGCCCGCGCCGACGATCACAACAGGTCCTGCCGTCATCGCTGGTGACGTCCCCCTCTTCGCCGATGTTGGTGCTTGCCTGCTTCATCCGGGGTTTCGGCGCTCGTGGCCGCACCCTCCCGGATGGAGGCATTGTCGCCTCCCGGCACAGAGCGGCTCGTGCGCTCTGCGAACGGTGACGGGAAAGTCTTGCAGACTTCCCCGGGATTGTCACCTGTCTCCTTCTGGGATTTAACTGCCCGCCCCAGCCCTCTCACCCCAAGGCCTGCCCATGTCAGATGAGCCTGCGCTACTCCGAATCGACGGCCCGATCGCGACCATCACGCTCAACCGGCCGCAGGCGTTCAACTCGGTCAACCTTGCGATCGCGCAAAAGCTGGAACAGCTCGGCGCCGAGGTTGAGGCCAATAACGACATCCGCGTGCTTGTGATCGAAGGCGAAGGCCGCGCCTTCAGCGCGGGCGGCGATCTCCAGACCATCGGCGCCGCGGCAGAAGCCGATAACATTGCGCCCGTGGTCGGCGAATTGTTGAAGCACTATCACGCCTTCATCGAGACGGTGCGGCGGATGCCAAAGATCGTGCTGTCGAGCGTGCACGGCTCGGCGGCCGGCGCCGGCATGGGGCTCGCCTTCGTCACCGATCTCTGCATCGCCGCGGAAGACGCCAAGTTCACGCCGGCCTATGCCAAGATCGGCGTGTCGCCGGATGGCGGCTCCACCGTCGGTATCCCCGGCACCGTCGGCGTGCGCCGCGCACTCCAGATTTTCCTGGCGGAAGACTCCTTCACCGCGCAGCAGGCTTACGAGTGGGGCCTGGTTGCCAAGGTGGTGCCCGCCACGGAACTGAAGGCGGCAACGCGGCAATTCGCCGAGCGCCTGGCGCAAAACCCTCCAGCCGCGATCGCCGGCACCAAATCGCTGATCTACCAGGCCGCGACCACGCCGACCAGGCAGCAGCTCGATGCCGAAGAGGACCGTATCATCGGCGCCATGCACACCGAGGAGTTTCGCGTGGCGGTGAAGAAGTTCACCAGCAAGTCGAAATGAATTCGTTCACAACACCACCGCGCTCGTTCATCTGCCTGCGCCATGGCGCGACCGACTGGAACCGGCAGGGCCTGTTTCAGGGACATACCGACAATCCCCTGAACGACGACGGCATCGCACAGGCGCATGCCGCCGCGGAGAAGTTGCGCGCCGTTGTACTTGGCCACATCGTCTCAAGTCCCCTGCTGCGTGCGGTGCAGACCGCGGAGATCATCGCCAACATTGCATCCAGGACCGTCACGATCGATCGGGGCCTGATCGAGCTGAATTTCGGCAGCTTCGAAGGCAGGCCGGTTCGCGAATTGATGATGCAGCATGGCGCCAGCAATGCGCAGGGGCTGGTCGACATGCTGCCGGCGGATTCCGAACCGTGGGCCGACGTCGCCTCGCGCGGGCTGCGCTCCATCAGCCAATGGCTCGACCGCCATCCGCAGGACGAAATCCTGTTCGTCTGCCACGACGCCGTGATGCAATCGATGGCGCAGACCCTGACCGGCAGTTTCTTCAAGAACGGCCACGGCAAGCCGTTTCGCTATGTGCGCACGGCCGATGCGTGGACGGTAGAAGCCGTGTAGCTGTCGTCCCGGCCTTCGCCAGGACGACGCGGTTAAGCGACCTACTTGCCGTTCTCGCGCATGAAGTCGAAATCGCAGCCTTCGTCGGCCTGCAGGATCGTTTCGTGGAACAGGTGCGCATAGCCGCGCTGCGCCCAGCCCGGTGTCTTCGCAGGTTTTAGCGCCGCACGGCGTTTTTCCAGTTCGGCATCGTCGACCAAGAGATCAATGCTGCGCTTGGCTACATCGAGCCGGATCATGTCGCCGTTCTTCACCAGCGCAAGCGGACCGCCGACGGCTGATTCCGGCGTGATGTGCAGCACGATGGTGCCAAACGCGGTACCGCTCATGCGCGCATCCGAGATCCGCACCATGTCCTTGGTACCGCCGCGCGCCAGCTTCTTCGGGATCGGCAGATAGCCGGCTTCCGGCATGCCCGGCGCGCCCTTGGGGCCGGCGTTGCGCAACACCAGCACGTCGTCGGCGCTGACGTCGAGCGCGGGATCGTCGACCCGCAACGTCATGTCCTCGACGGATTCGAACACCACGGCGCGCCCGGTATGCTGTAGCAGCTTCGGGCTTGCCGCCGATTGTTTTATCACCGCACCGCGCGGCGCGAGATTGCCATGCAGGATCGCCATCGCGCCTTCGCGCTTGATCGGATCATCCTTGGAGCGGATCGCATCCTGCCCCGGCACTTCTTCTGCCCCGGCAACGATCTCGCGCAGCGTTGCACCGGTGATCGTCTTCGCATCGAGATCGATGAGATCCCCAAGTTGCTTCATCAGCTTCGGCACGCCGCCGGCATGATGGAAGTGTTCCATATAATGCTCGCCCGACGGCTTGAGGTCGATCAGTACCGGCACCTCGCGGCCGAGCTTGTCGAACGCATCGAGATCGACCTTGTGCTTGGTGCGATGGGCAATTGCGGTGAGATGGATCAGACCGTTGGTGGAGCCGCCGATCGCCTGCATCACGACCTGCGCGTTGCGGAACGACGACGCGGTCAGGAACTCGCTCGGCTTCGGCCCCTTCGCCTTGGCCATCGCGGCGGCCACCCTGCCGCTCGCTTCCGCCGAGCGGAAACGCTCGGCATGCGGCGCGGGGATGGTCGCGCTCATCGGCAGCGACAGGCCCATCGCTTCGGTGATGCAGGCCATCGTGCTCGCGGTGCCCATCACCATGCAGGTACCGACCGAAGGCGCGAGGCGGCCGTTGACGGCGTCGATCTCGCTGTCGTCGATCTCGCCGGCGCGATATTTTGCCCACAGCCTGCGGCAATCGGTGCAGGCGCCCAGCACCTCGCCCTTGTGATGGCCGACCACCATCGGCCCCACCGGAATGACGACGGTGGGCAGATCGGCGCTGATAGCCGCCATGATCTGCGCCGGCAGCGTCTTGTCGCAGCCGCCGATCACGACGATGGCGTCCATCGGCTGGGCACGGATCATCTCCTCGGTATCCATCGCCATCAGATTGCGCAGATACATCGAGGTCGGATGCGAAAAGCTTTCCGCGATCGAGATGGTCGGGAACACCATAGGCATCGCACCCGACAGCATCACGCCGCGCTTTACGGCCTCGATGATCTGGGGAACGTTGCCGTGGCAGGGATTGTAGTCGCTATAGGTGTTGGTGATGCCGACGATCGGGCGGTTGAGCGCGTCGTCGGAATAGCCCATCGCCTTGATGAAGGCCTTGCGCAGGAACAGCGAAAAGCCCGCATCGCCGTAACTTGCCAGTCCCTTGCGAAGCCCGTCGTCAGCCATGATTTTTTATTTCCTTCGTTTGGCGCTCACTAAAGGAGGCTGCACAATTATTGTCAATGCTCGATAATCCGAGCGCGGAACCGGGTGCGAGTGCGGCAAAAAGCCCAGCATTATTGACAATACTCGCCACCGCGTGCTGATTTCAGGCGATTGATCGCAAAGCGAGCGTCCATGCGAGCCCAGGCCGTATCACCGGAGGTCTCCTCGCCATCGCGCGAGGAGGAGCAAGCCGAGGTCATCCGCCGGCTGGAGGAGGATATCATCTTCGGCCGGTTCGCGCCGGGCTCGCGACTGGTCGAGGACACGCTGATGGGCCGCTACGGCGCCAGCCGGCACTTCGTGCGCCAGGCGCTGTTCCAGCTCGAACGCCAGGGCATCGTGCTGCGCGAGAAGAACATCGGTGCCACGGTGCGGTTCTATTCCGCCGACGAAGTGCGCCAGATTTACGAGGTGCGCGAGATGCTGACGCGGCAGGCGGCGCTGATGATCCCCCTGCCCGCACCACACAGTCTGATCGATCAACTGACCGAATTGCAGCGTCAATATTGCGAACGGGCCGATGCGCAGGATCTGCGCGGCATCCACGAAGCGAACGATGCCTTCCACGTCGCGCTGTTCTCGGCCTGCGGCAATCCCTATCTGGTCCGCTCGTTGCAGGACTACATGAACCTGACGCTGCCGATGCGCGCGAAGAATCTCGCCGACACCGAAGGGCTCGCGCAGTCGCGCCGCCAGCACGAACTGATGATCGAGCTGCTGAAGGGCCGCGATAGCTGGGCGTTCGCGCAGCTATGCGTCGATCACATGCAGTACAGCAAGTCGGATTATCTCGGGCGGATCGCACGCGACTGACGCGCCTGGAGCGGTCACTTCTTCCAATCGATGATCCGGCTCGTGTCGCCGTCGAACTCCATGCCGCAGAACGTGCCGCCCTGGTAGAAGTCGCCGACAGGGTCAGGCTTGAGCTTGGCCTGCTCGGCCATGGCGTGCTCGCGAAAATCCTCGGCGCGGCCGGTCGGACGGTAGCCGAGATCGTAGGCGCGGTGGTTATCCCACCAGGAGCGCTCGTTGTAGGAGGCACCGTAGAAGATTTCGAACTTGATATCCGGATGCTCCAGGCCGATGCGGCAGAGCTGCACGAGGTCTTCGGGCTTCAGCCAGATCGCCAGCCGCCGGTGATCGAGCGGCTTTTCGCCAAAATTGCCGATGCGCAGGCACGTGACGCCCATTCCGTGCTTGTCGGAATAGAGCGCGCCGAGCGCCTCGCCGAACACCTTGCTGACGCCGTAACGGCTGTCGGGCCGCGCGGTGACGTCGGTGCCGATGCGATGATGCCTGGGGTAGAAGCCGACCGCATGATTGGATGAAGCGAACACCACGCGCTTGACGCCCTTTTTCCGCGCGGCCTCGAACAGATTGTAGCAGCCGATGATATTGGCCTGGTGGATCTGGTCCCAGGTGCCTTCGACCGAATAGCCGCCGAAATGCAGGATGCCGTCAACGCCCTCGCAGATCGCCTCGACCTGCGCGAGGTCGGCGAGATCGGCCTGCTTGAACTTTTCGTCCTTGCCGAGGCCGGCGGGCGTGTTGAGATCGCTGAGCAGCAGGTCCGGATAGACCGGCGGCAGCAGTTTCCGAAGCGACGTTCCGATTCCGCCGGCGGCACCGGTCATCAATATGCGTGGCATCTCATCCCTCGTTTTTGATCGCAATCATTTGCGGCCGTCGATTGACAGTGATAGCTAACCCATGCCTGAGGAAACGCAACAACGAGAACAGCAAATGTCCGATGCATCGTCCCATGCTGCCTGTTGGCGCCCTGCCACCTACTATCCCGATCCCGCGATCCATGCGCTCGACCCGCGCTTCGAGAAGTATTGGCTGAAGTTGTCCGCAGTGGAGCGGCTGACCACCGGCCTTCGCTGGGCGGAGGGGCCGGTGTGGTTCGGCGACGGGCGCTATCTCTTGTGCAGCGACATTCCCAACCAGCGCATCATCAAGTGGGAAGAGGAGACCGGCGCGGTCAGCGTCTTCCGCAAGCCCTCCAACTTCGCCAACGGCAATACGCGCGACCGGCAGGGCCGCCTCGTCACCTGCGAGCATGGCGGGCGGCGGGTGGTGCGCACCGAATATGACGGTTCGATCACGGTGCTGATGGATTCCTTCGAAGGCAAGCGGCTGAACTCGCCGAACGATGTCGTGGTCAAGTCCGACGGCTCGATCTGGTTCACCGATCCGTTCTTTGGTCTCCTCGGCAATTATGAGGGCTACAAGGCCGAGTCCGAGATCGACGCCAATGTCTACCGGATCGACGGCACCACCGGCAAAGCCAGCATCGTCGCCGAAGGCGTACTGGGGCCGAACGGGCTTGCCTTTTCGCCGGACGAGAAGATTCTCTACGTGATCGAATCCCGCGGCGAGCCGAACCGCAAGATCCTCGCCTATGACGTCGCGCCCTCCGGCGACAAGCTTTCCAACAAGCGCGTTTTCGTCGACGCCGGGCCCGGCACGCCGGATGGATTCCGCGTCGACATCGACGGCAATCTCTGGTGCGGCTGGGGCATGGGCGATCCCGAGCTCGACGGCGTCGTGGTGTTCGCGCCCGACGGCGTGATGATCGGCCGCATCGCGCTGCCCGAGCGCTGCGCCAACCTCTGCTTCGGCGGGCTGAAGCGCAACCGCCTGTTCATGGCCGCGAGCCAGTCGATCTACGCGCTCTATGTCAACACGCAAGGGGCGCCGGGGGGATAACCTCCGTCATTGCGAGGAGCGTAGCGACGAAGCAATCCAGAGCCGCGCGCGTAGCTCTGGATTGCTTCGCTTCGCTCGCAATGACGATCC
Source organism: Bradyrhizobium lablabi (assembly GCF_018129385.1). GTDB lineage: Bacteria > Pseudomonadota > Alphaproteobacteria > Rhizobiales > Xanthobacteraceae > Bradyrhizobium > Bradyrhizobium lablabi_C. The sequence goes on along the minus strand of NZ_JAFCLN010000010.1, from coordinate 113,418 downwards.
TATCCCTTCTTCTCCTGGGCAGCAGCGGTCTGCTTGGCGAGCGCGTCCTCGAACGCTTTTTCGAGCGTCGCGGCATAGCTGTTGAACTCGCCGGGATTGACGAACGGATTGGGCGCGCCGTCGGCGATCTTCGCCCGCTTCTCCTGCATCTTGTACATTTCCGGATGCGGCGCGAGCAGGATATCGACCTTCATGTCCTGCGCCCGCGCAAATGTCTTCCGGTAATCGGTCACGATGCCGGGATAGGTCGGGTTGGGTACGAGCCGGTTGAGCGCGACGGTGCCGCTACAGAAGATGAGGACCGAGCGCGTGGCATCGCCATCCTTCACGTTGAAGGCCCAGCTCGTGCAGCCCGGCGAATGGCCGGGCGTTTCGCGGGCGGTCAGCGTCACATTGCCCACCGTAACCGTGTCGCCTTCGCGCACAGTGCGATCCACCTTCACCGGCGGGAACTGGAGTGCCGTGTCTTCCTTCGCGCCGGGATAGTAGCCGCCTTCGAGCAGCGGCTTGTCGGCTTCGCCCGCGACCATCTGCGCGCCGCTCGCCTGCTTGAGTTCGGCAAGACCGCCGGTGTGATCGATATGTGCGTGGGTGTTGAGGAGATATTTGATGTCGGTGACCTTGAAGCCGAGTTTTTCGATGCTGGCTTTGATCTGCGAGGTCGACTCCGGCATCACCGTATCGACGAGGATGTGTCCCTGCGGCGAGGTGATCAGATAGGACGCGAGGCCATCGGTGCCGACATAGTAGACGTTATCGACGATCTTGAACGGCTCGGTCGGCTTGTTCCATTTCGCAAGCAAGGCGGCGAGCAGGTCCTTGGTGGTTTGCGCCTGCGCTGAACCGGCAAGCGATAACAGCGCGACGAGCGCGATGGCCAGTTTCTTCATTTCCACCCTCTTTTTCTTGTTCGGCTTTTCTTATCTGAACGAGAATGCCGGCTGCTTTGCGGCAGCCGGCATGTTTTCGCTGATAGCGCGTGGGCGCCGTAGATCTTACGCCGCGTTGAAGCCGGCGACAGCCTTCACTTCGAGATATTCCTCCAGGCCGTACTTGCCCCACTCGCGGCCGTTGCCCGACTGCTTGTAGCCGCCGAACGGCGCGGTGCGGTCGTTCGGAACGCCCTGCAAATTGACGTTGCCGGCGCGGATCTGGCGACCGACCTTGCGGGCACGCTCGACCGAACCAGCCGAGACATAACCGGCCAGACCATAGGGCGTGTCGTTGGCGATCTTCACCGCCTCGGCTTCGTCCTTGGCGCCGAGGATGGTCAGCACCGGTCCAAAGATTTCTTCGCGCGCAATCGTCATGTCGTTGGTGACGTCAGCGAAGATGGTCGGGCGGACATAGAAGCCCTTGTTGACGCCTTCGGGCAGGCCCGGACCGCCGGCGACGAGCGTTGCGCCCTCGTCGATGCCCTTCTTGATCAGCGCCTGGATCTTGTCCCACTGGATGCGCGACACGACGGGACCGATGGTGGTGCCTTCGGCGCGGGGATCGCCGGCCTTGGTCTTGTCGGCGACGCCCTTCGCGATCGCGGCCACTTCCTTCATCTTCGACAGCGGCACGATCATGCGCGAGGGCGCGTTGCAGGACTGACCGGAATTGTTGAACATGTGCATCACGCCGCCGGTCACCGCCTTGGTGAGATCGGCATCGTCGAGGATCACGTTCGGCGATTTTCCGCCGAGCTCCTGGCTGACGCGCTTCACTGTGGGCGCGGCGCGCTTGGCGACATCGACGCCGGCGCGGGTCGAGCCGGTGAACGAGATCATGTCGATATCCGGATGCTCGCTCATGGCGGCGCCGACTTCGGGGCCGAGGCCGTTGACGAGGTTGAACACGCCCTTCGGCACGCCGGCTTCATGGAGGATCTCCGCGAAGATCAGCGCCGAGGACGGGGTGAACTCGCTGGGCTTGAGGATCATGGTGCAGCCGGCGGCGAGCGCGGGCGCGACCTTGCAGGCGATCTGATTGAGCGGCCAGTTCCACGGCGTGATCATGCCGACGACGCCGACCGCCTCGCGCACCACGACGGCGGTGCCGACGTTCTCTTCGAAGTGGTAGTTCTTGAGCACTTCCAGGGTGGAGGCGATATGGCCGAGGCCGGCGCCGGCCTGTAGGCGCTCGGCCATCGGCAGCGGCGCGCCCATCTCGTCGGACACGGCGGCGCCGATTTCCTTCATGCGGGTCTTGTAGACCTCGACGATCTTTTCGAGCAGCGCGACGCGCTCCTCGCGGCTGGTCTGCGAATAGGTCTCGAAGGCGCGCTTGGCGGCGGCAACCGCCTTGTCGAGATCGGCCTTGGAGCCGAGCGCGACCTCATACATCGCCTCTTCGGTCGCCGGATTGACGACGGGCGTGGATTTCTTGACGACGGGATCGACCCAGGCGCCGTCAATATAGAATTGCATGCGATTGACCATCGGAAACCTCTTTATGTGCGGGGCGAATGAAGGGGGAACGGAAACGTTCGGCAGGCATCCTTGCACGAAAGCCCGGACAGTTGAACCCGCCATATGCGGGAGGGCGCCTTGCGGCTGGCGCGGAATATAGGGTTGGGTTTGTGAGGGTGGCAAGGCCACCGCTCCAGCGTCGTCCCTGCGAAAGCAGGGACCCATAACCACCGGTCGTGGTTGCTTTTCGAAGTCGTCCTCCAGCCTTTGAACCAATTGCCGCCGCGGCGTATGGGTCCCTGCTTTCGCAGGGACGACAGCTACAATTTTCTCCTACACCGCCATCTTCCTATGCCGCACGGGCGCACCCACGGTGAGGCTTTCGGCCGCATCGATGATGGCGTTGGAATCGAGGCCGTGGTGGCGGTAGAGGTCGGCGATGGTGCCGGTCTGGCCGAAGTGCTCGACGCCGAGCGCCTCGACGCGATTGCCGCGCACGCTGCCGAGCCAGCCGAGCGTCGCCGGGTGGCCGTCGATCACGGTGACGATGCCGCAATCGCGCGACAGCGGCGCCAGCAGCTTTTCGATGTGGCTGAGATACTGAATGCCACGGCGGTCGCGGCGCAGTTTTCGCGCGGAAGTCCAGCCCGCGTGCAGCCGGTCGGCGGAGGTTACCGCCAGTAAACCGACATCGCGGTGGCTTTCGCCGATGAAGCCGACCGCCTCGATCGCCTCGGGCGCGACCGCACCGGTGTAAGCAATGACGAGATCGCAGTTTGGGCCGGGACGGCGCAGCCAATAGGCGCCGTCCGTGATATCCTGCTGCAATTCTTGCGTCATGATCCGTTGCGGCTGATCGATGGTGCGCGTCGACAGGCGCAAGTACACCGAGCCGCCGTCTTCTTCCCCTTGGCCCGCTTCGCGCTGCATGTGGCCAAAGCCCCAGCCCATGATGACGGAGAGCTCATCGACGAAGGCCGGCTCGAACGACGCAAGGCCATCCTGCGCCATGCCGATCAGAGGCGTTGCGATCGACTGATGCGCACCGCCTTCGGGTGCCAGCGTGATGCCCGAGGGCGTCGCCGCCACCATGAAGCGCGCATCCTGGTAGCAGGCATAGTTGAGCGCATCGAGGCCGCGCTCGATGAAGGGATCGTAGAGCGTGCCGACCGGCAACAGCCGCACGCCGTTGATGGAGTGCGACAGGCCAAGCGCCGACATCATGATGAACAGGTTCATCTCGGCAATGCCGAGCTCGATGTGCTGGCCTTTTGGCGAAAAATCCCAGTTGTAGGTCGAGGGGATTTTTTCCTGACGGAACAGATCGTGGTTTTCCGCTTTCGCAAACAGCCCGCGCCGGTTGACCCAGGCGCCGAGGTTGGTCGAGACGGTGACGTCAGGCGATGACGTGACGATGCGCGAGGCGAGTTCGGTATCGCCGCGCGCGAGTTCGTTGAGGATGAGGCCAAAGCCTTGCTGCGTCGACATCTGCGCCGCCGCCTTGAAGGCGAGCTGTTGCGGCACATCGATGACATCAGCGTCCAGCCGGCGGCGGCCTTCACGATTGAACGGCGCATCGCGCAGGAACGCCTCGAACTTCGCTGTGTCCTGCGTCAATCCTTCGAATTTTTCCCATTCATGGCCGGGGCGGATGTTCTGCGCCGCGCGCCATTTTTCCATCTGCGCCACCGTCATCAGGCCGGCGTGATTGTCCTTGTGGCCCTGCATCGGTAGGCCGACGCCCTTGATGGTGTAGGCGATGAAGCAGACCGGGCGATCGTGATCGACGGCCTCGAAGGCGTCGATCATGCTGGTCATGTCGTGGCCGCCGAGATTGGACATCAGCGCCAGCAATTCTTCGTCGCTGCGGCGGTCGATCAATGCGCTCACCGGCCCCTGATCGCCGATGTCGTCCTGTAGATGCTTGCGGAACGCCGCTCCGCCCTGGAAGCACAGCGCGGCATACATCTGGTTCGGGCAATTATCGATCCAGCGCCTTAGCGCCTCGCCGCCGGGCTCGGCAAAGGCCTGCTGCATCAACGTGCCGTATTTCACGATCACGACGTCCCAGCCGAAATTGCGGAACATGGATTCGAACTTGGCCCACAGGCCTTCGCGCACGACGGCATCGAGGCTCTGCCTGTTGTAGTCGACCACCCACCAGGTGTTGCGCAGGCCGTGCTTCCACCCCTCCAGCAGCGCTTCAAAAATGTTGCCTTCGTCCATCTCGGCATCGCCGACGAGGGCAATCATGCGGCCCTCGGGCCGGTCCTTCAGCCAGCCATGCGCCTTCACGTAGTCCTGCACCAGCGAGGCGAACAGCGTCTGCGCGACGCCAAGACCGACCGAGCCGGTCGAGAAATCGACGTCGTCGGCATCCTTGGTGCGCGAGGGATAGGACTGCGCGCCCTTGAAGCCGCGAAAATTTTCCAGCTTGTCGCGGGTCTGGTGACCGAACAGGTACTGGATGGCGTGAAACACCGGGCTCGCATGCGGCTTGACCGCGACGCGGTCCTGCGGGCGCAGCACCGAGAAATACAGCGCCGACATGATGTTGGCGAGCGAGGCCGACGATGCCTGGTGGCCGCCGACTTTCAAGCCGTCGGTGTTGGGCCTGACGTGGTTGGCGTGATGGATGGTCCAGGACGACAGCCACAGCACCTTTCGGGACAGAGCCGACAACAGCTCAAGGCGTTCAGGCGCGATCGGCATGGCGGGTCTCCGGACGGGCTGGCGAATGGTTGATTTTAATCCCGCCGGGTGCGTCAAAAATCTCAATTTGTCGCTACATACCTGTGAATGTTGGGATACATTACCACAAACTACCTCCAATTACGGGATTCATTCCAATGGTGCCCCTGGATGCCATCGACCGAAAGATATTGGCTCTGCTGCAAAACGATGGCCGCATCACCATGCAGGAGCTGGCCGACAAGGTCGGGCTTTCCGTCTCGCCGTGCCACCGTCGGGTGAAACTGCTGGAGGAGCGCGGCGTAATCAGTCGCTATATCGCGACGGTGGACCAGAAGTCGCTGGGGCTGCATGTCAGCGTGTTCATCTCCATCAAGCTGGCGCGGCAGAAGGAGGAAGACCTCAACCGCTTTGCACGCGCGATCTCGAAATGGGACGAGGTGCTGGAGTGCTACCTGATGACGGGTAATCGGGATTATCTCCTGCGGGTGGTGGCGGCGGATCTGTCGTCCTATGAGGCGTTCCTGAAGAACAAGCTGACGCGGCTGGACGGCATTGCCTCGATCGAGTCGAGCTTTGCGCTGAGCCAGGTGAAGTATTCGATTGCGCTGCCGGTGTGATCGACATCTCGCCGTCATTGCGCAGAACGAACCGACGACCACAGTCGTCATTCCCCGCGCAGGCGGGGAATCTAGTACGCCGCGGCTTCTCGCCTCTATCACTGCGGCCTCTGGAATACTGGATCCCCGCCTTCCGCCTTCGCTCTGCGAGCTACGGCGGACAAGTCGCGGGGGATGACGACTGAATATGTGTTCTCGTTCTCGCGACACGCTGTGCCCGAGCTTTTCAAATTCATCGCGCCTCTAACGAGAGAGGGCGCAGGGAATGCCGGGTGCGCGCTGCACCCGCGGTCTCGTGTGCCTGATGCGCAAGCAAAAAAAGGCGCACACGAGCATACAGGTGAGCGGAGAACACTCCGACATCCCCTGCGCAATGGCTTTACGGCTTACTTCGTGCTCTTCCCGGTGGAGCGTGCTTGTTGTCACCGTCAGCCGACAGCGCACTGCTGCCGACCTGACGCCAGCATCGCGGCGTCAGAACCACACGACTTGGCCGTACGCCCTCATCCAGTCGTCCGCTGAACAAGTGCGTCCATCGCAATCCCGGCCCTACGAGTCGTGACGATCGCGAAACGCCCCTCATGTGGGCCGGGGTGCGCGGGTTATGCCACTGATTTGGGGCAGGTGTCAAGTTAATTTCTGAAAAACAGAATTAGATTTCAGTCCTGTCGGGCTTATTTGTCGCAGTCGTCGCACCGCCCGTATTGTCGTCCCTGCGAAAGCAGGGACCCATAACCACAGGATGGTGTTGTCGAAGCAAAGCCGTCGGCATCCTGCTCTTGCAACGTCCGCCGCGGCGTATGGGTCCCGGATCGGCGCTCTCGGTGCTCGCTTGTCCGGGACGACGGCGGAGGTTGGAGCGCCGGACAACGCTACAGCACCCCCCGCTTCGCCAGATTACGCATCAGCTCGCCGATACCAAAGGTCCAGGGCTCGCATTCGTCGCTGGTGCGCATGCGGTTGACGAGTTTGCCGAGCTGCGGCGCGGAGATGGTGACGATGTCGTCGCGCTTGTGGGTGAAGCCCTCACCCGGCGCGTCGCGATCCTTCACCGGTGCGAACATGGTGCCGAGGAACAGCGCAAAGCCGTCGGGGTATTGATGCACGGGGCCGATGGTTTGGGCGACGAGGTCGGTGGGATCGCGGCTGATCTTGCCGATCGAGGAATGGCCGTCGAGCACAAAGCCATCGGCGCCCTTTACGTTGAGATCGATATCCATCTTCCTGACGTCGTCGAGCGAAAATGTCTTGTCGAACAGCCGCAGCAGCGGGCCGATGGCGCAGGAGGCGTTGTTGTCCTTGGCTTTCGAGAGCAGCAGCGCCGAGCGTCCCTCGAAGTCGCGCAAATTGACGTCGTTGCCGAGCGCGGCGCCGACGATGGCGCCGCGGCTCGACACGATCATCACGACTTCCGGCTCCGGATTGTTCCAGGTCGATTTCGGATGCAGGCCGGCGTCCATGCCGGTGCCGACCGACGACATCGTCGGCGCTTTGGTGAACACTTCGGCATCGGGACCGATGCCGACCTCGAGATACTGGCTCCAGGCGTTCTGATCGATCAGCACCTGCTTCAGCTTCATCGCCTGGGCCGAGCCCGGCTTCAGTTTGGAGAGATCGTCACCGACAAGGCTCACGACTTCCTTGCGGATCGCTTCGGCTGACGCCGGGTTGCCGCGCGCCCGCTCCTCGATCACGCGCTCCAGCATCGAGATGGCGAAGGTGACGCCGGCAGCTTTCAGCACCTGAAGATCGAGGGGGGCGAGCAGCCATGGTTTTGTGCGGTCGCGGCGATCGGGCGGCGTATTGGCGAGGATGGTTTCGAGATCGCCGATGTGTTCGCCCTTGGCCGCGCGGATCGCATCGGAGGGGCTGGCCTCCTCGCACAGCGCGCTGACGGTCGGGAAACGCGCGGTGACATCGAACACGCCATCGCCGCGGATCGCCACAACGGCCGGCCCGGCGAGTTGCGGCAGCCAGACGCGCCCGACCAGCGTGCCCGATGTGCCGTCGTCCGGCAGGACGTCCTTTGCGGTGAGTGTGATCATTCGATTCCCCCTCTTTTGTAGGGTGGGTTAGCGAAGCGTAACCCACCGCTTTGATAGCCACGCAGACGGTGGGTTACGCCTTCGGCTAACCCACCCTACGAATTACCGCCACGGCTCCACAATGATCTTGGTGTGCTGCTCCGGATTGGCGAGATCGGCGAAGGCCTGCGCGACGCCGTCGATTCCGATTTGCCCAGTCACCAGCGAGGCGGCATCGACCTGCCCTTCTGCGATCAGGCGCAGCGACCAGGCATATTCCTCCGGGGTGTAGCCCAGCACATATTGCACATTCAGCTCCTTCAGGATGCCGAGCATCGGCTCGGAACGGTCGGTTTCCATGCAGACGCCGACCACGACGATGCGGGCATCGCGCGGCGCGCCCTCGAAGACCTGCTGGATCAGGCCGGGAATGCCGACGCATTCGAAGATCAGTGCGGGTTTCAGCGCCGGCAGCCATGCCTGGAACGGCGGGCGCGCTGCCTTCTGCTCCGACGTCATCTGGGCGTGCTCGGCCCAGGTCTGATACGGCTGCGATTTGGCGGGATCGACCACGACGTCGGCGCCGAGCCTTTCGGCGAGCGCGCGTCGCTTCGGCGAATAGTCCGCCGCGATGATCGGGCCGATGCCCTTGATCTTCAGTGCCGCGATCACGGCGAGGCCGACCGGGCCGCAGCCGATCACCAGCGGCACCTCGTCGCCCCTGATATTGGCCTTGGCGACCGCGTGTACGCCGACGGCGAGCGGCTCGGTCAGCGCGGCGTGCTCGGCGGCAAGGCCGTTCGGCACTTCCAGCAGCAGGGCTTCGCTCAGCAGCATGCGCTCGGCATAGGCGCCGACATGGTCGTTGGAATAGCCGATGCCGCGCGGGCCCTCGGCCGTGATCAGCGCCGGAATCGAGCACACTCTTGTGCCGGGCTCGAGCTTCCGCTCGGTGGCAGGCCCGTGGTCGAGCACCTCGCAGCAGAATTCATGGCCGAACACGATATCGCGCGACAGATCCATCGGCTGGCGGCCGGTGTGCTTTGCGAGATCGGCCATGCGGTAGGCGTGCTGGCGCGCATGCAGGTCAGACCCGCAAATGCCGCAGGCAAGCGATTTCACCAGCACCTGCCCGGCTCCGGGCTTCGGCTCCGGCAGATGATCGACGACGATCTGGCCGTTTCGGAAAATGGCGGCGCGCATGCGTTTCCTCCGCAGGTTTTTCACTCTCTTAGCACAGAGAGTGCCCGCGAACAGCGCGTCATGGCATGGAAGCGGATGACATCAGGCGTTCGGCGACGTCTCGCCCGCGAGCTGGAGCAGTTGCGACCGGCGCACCCGCTCGCGATGGGCGATGTAGAGACCGCTGGCGACGATGAAGGCGGCGCCGGTGACGGTCCAGACATCGGGCACTTCGCCGAACACGATGAAGCCGAGGATGCTGACCCACAGCAGTTGCGTGTACTGGAACGGCGCGAGCACCGATGCATCGGCGTAGCGGAACGCCAGCACGACGATCCATTGGCCCGCGGTGGAGGTGACGCCGATCAGAACGCCGAATGCGATGTCCTGCCAGGTCGGTGTCACCCACACGAACGGCACCAGCGCGGTGAGAATGCAGACGCCGGCGATGGCGGAGTAGGTCATCGTCGTGATGGCGCGTTCGGTGCCGCTCATCATGCGCGTCATGATCAGCGTGCAGCCCCATGCCAGCGCCGAGACGATCGGAAAGATCGCCGCAGGATGAAACGCCGACGTGCCCGGGCGCAGGATGATGACGACGCCAAGCAGCCCCACCGCGGTCGCCGCCCATCGGCGCATGCCGACCTTTTCGCTGAGGAAGATCACCGAGAGCGCGGTGACGAACAGCGGCGCGATGAAGCCGGTGGCGGAAGCTTCCGCGATCGGAAGGAATCGCAGGCCGGAGATGAAGAACAGCGAGGAGCCGACGAGTGTGGCGCCGCGCAACAGGTGCAGGCCCATCCGCTGCGTCTGCATCGCGTAAAGCGGTGAGCCGGGAATCATCGCGGGAATCATGATCAGCGCGAACACCAGGAACCTGATCCAGGCGATCTCGATCGACGGCAAGCTCGCGGAGAGATATTTCGCCGTGACGTCGGAGCAGCCCAGGAACACCGTCGAGGCGAGGATCAGCGCAATGCCCTTGAACGGACGGTCGGCGCGCGCGGGTGCTTTGCGCTGCGTCGACTTCTTTTCGGGCAACAGGATGGGGTCGCTGTCCAGCCTGGCGGCTGTGGCGATAGGCGGATTCACGGCAATCTCGAAGGCAGCAATTCGACTCAAGGGCGAGCGTCTACAAAACGCCAAATGCGCCGAATCCACAAGGCACGCCAGCGGGATGCCGATATGCGCGATTGCGGCGCTGCAACACTTTGTTAAGCAACGTGTTCCGCCCATTGCACCGATGTGACGCGATGCGCCCTTAAACCTCGCCCCGCTTGCGGGGAGAGGTCGGAATTTGCGCGAAGCGCGAATTCCGGGTGAGGGGGTACAGGTCCATCAACAGGCCGCAGCGTTCGCGGAGAGAGCCCCTCACCCTACCCTCTCCCCGCATCCGCCTTCGCCCGAAGGCGGGCTTCGGCGGACAAGAGAGCGGGGAGAGGGAGAAGAAGCTAGAGCATCGGCAGGCTGCATGGCTTTGGCCCGCGCGGAAACGCCTTGTCGAGCGCGGAAATCTCGCTCGCGCTGAGCACGAGATCGCCTGCCGCGGCGTTCTCCGCCGCGTGGTCGGCGGTTGAAGCTTTTGGAATCGGAAATACGGACGGCGCACGCGCGAGAAAGCTCAGCGCGACCTGGCGCGGTGTGGCCTTGTGCGCGTCAGCGATCGATTGCAACACCTCGCCGCCTTCGCTGCGGACCGAGGGAAAATCATTGTGACCGAACGGCGAATAAGCGACGACGGCAACGCCATGCCGCTCGCACCAGGGGATCACGGCGTGCTCGATCGCGCGCTCCTGCAAATGATAGAGCACCTGGTTGCAGGCGATCCTGCCTTGGCCCGACACGGCAAGCAGTTCGTCGAGATCGTCGGCGTCGAAATTGCTGACGCCCCAGGAGCGGATTTTTCCGGCCGCAATCAGTTCCTCGAATGCCGCCACCGTATCCTCCAGCGGATAGGAGCCGCGCCAGTGCAAGAGATAACAATCGAGATGATCGGTCTTCAGCCGCTTCAGCGAGCGCTCGCAGGCGGTGATGGTGCCGCGGCGCGAGGCGTTGCTCGGCAGCACTTTTGAGACCAGGAACAGGCCGTCGCGTTTTCCAGCGATGGCGTCGGCGATGACGAGCTCGGCATCGCCATACATCTCGGCGGTATCGATATGGGTCATGCCGGCTTCGATGCCGCGCTGAAGCGCCGCAATCGCGCGCTTGCGGTCGCCATGGTCGAGATACCAGGTGCCCTGCCCGATCACGGAAACGTTTGGGCCGCCCTCGCCGAATGGATTTTGTCGCACGATTGGCTCGTCCAAAGTTTGTCGGGGACGAGTCTAGACGAACGGCGCGCGAAAGTCCTCGGGTTCGCTTCGCGCGCAATGACGGATCAATTCGCCGCGGCGACTTTCCGCTGTCCGGAATCGGCCGTACCCGTCTGCGCGATCAACCGCTTCAGCTCGGGGATGCAGGACCCGCAATTGGTGCCGGCTTTCAGCTTTGCGCCGATCTCGGCCGGCGTGCACGCGCCCGAGGCGATGGTATCGCAGATGGTGGTGCGGCCGACGCCGAAGCAGGCGCAGACAATCGGCCCGGCGCTGGCGAGGCCGTCGGTGGATTTGCCTGACAGCAGCATGCGGCGCTGTTCGCTTGACAGCGCATCCGACGCGAACAAGCCCTTCACCACATTCCAGTCGCCGGCATCATGGGCGGGGCCGATGAACAGGCATGTTTCGATCCGTTCGCCCGCAAAGGATGCGCCGCGATAGACGCCGCCGCCAAAATCCCTGAATTCGGCGATGTCGTCGCCGCAGCTCGCGCGCAGCCAGTCCTGCCAGCCCAGCAGATCGGCATTGTCGGCGAACAGATAGCCATGGCCGCCGGTCACTGCCACGCGCGCCCACCAGGCATGCGCCGGCAGTTCGAGGGGCGTGCGCGACAGGACGAAGCCACTGAACACGTATTCGTACGGCGCGATCGAGGCCGGGGTCGCCTTGTTCTCGGGCTGGCCGGAAAAGGGATCGGTGAACGGCGCTACCAGCGCGCCGACGCGCGCGCTGGTGGCGTTGGCTTCGCTCCAGTGGATCGGCGCGAACAACATGCCGCGCTGCTGGCGCTCGCTGACCACGACTTTCAGCGTGCACTGGCCGTAATCGGTGGTGACGCGCGCAAAGCTGCCGTCGGAAACGCCGAAGCGCAGCGCATCGTCCGGATGCACCTCGACGAACGGCTCGGGCAGATGCGCGCCGAGCCGCGGGCTTAATCCCGTACGCGTCATGGTGTGCCACTGGTCGCGGATGCGGCCGGTGTTGAGGCGCAGCGGGCGCGACGCGCTGGTCTCGGTGCGCAGCGACGGCATTTCCGGCGCGACGAAGCGGCCCAGGCGGTCGTTGGAGAAGAAGCCGCCTTCAGAGAAGAAGCGCGCCTGCGGCTGTTCGCCCGCGCGGATCGGCCATTGCACCGGCGCCATCAGGTCAAAGCCCTCGTCCGACACCGCCTTCAGCGCGCCGATGTCGAAATCGCGGTTGCCGTTGTTCTCGAAAGCCGAGAGTGCGGCGTGCTCGCGAAAGATGTCGGCGGCGGATTTGAAATCGAACGCCGCGCCGAAGCCGAGGCGTTTGGCGACCTCACTGAGGATCCACCAGTCGGGCCTCGCCTCGCCCGGCGCGGGCAGGAAGGCGCGCTGACGCGAGATGCGGCGCTCCGAATTGGTGACCGTGCCGGACTTTTCGCCCCAGGCCAGCGCCGGCAGCAGCACATGCGCGCCGGCATTGACGGTGTCGTTGGAGCGGACGTTCTCGGAGATCACGAACAGATCGAGTTTTTTCAGCGCCTCGCGCACGCCGTCAGCATCGGGCAGCGAGACTGCGGGATTGGTGCCCATCACCCACAGCGCCTTGATCTCGCCGCGCGCGATCGCCTGAAACATCTGCACCGCCTTCAGCCCCTCATGGGTGGCGATGCGCGGCGCCTTCCAGAACCGGCGCACGCGGTCGATGTCCGGCGGCGTGAAGGCCATGTGGGCGGCAAGCTGGTTGGCGAGCCCGCCGACCTCGCGGCCGCCCATCGCATTGGGCTGCCCGGTCAGCGAGAATGGCGAGGCGCCGGTCTTGCCGATGCGGCCTGTGGCGAGATGGCAGTTGACGATCGCATTGACCTTGTCGGTGCCCTGCGCCGACTGGTTGACGCCCTGCGAATAGAGCGTGACCACGCGCGGCGTGTTTGCGAACATCTGGAAGAAGACAGCGACGTCCTGTTCGGCCAGGCCGGTTGCCAGCGCGGTGGCAGCCACGCTGCCGGCCATGCTTTTGGCGCGCGCCAGCGTCTCGTCGAAACCGGAGGTGTGGCGGGCGATGAAATCGTGGTCGAGCAGCCCGTTGTCGGCGAGGTAAGCGAGCAGCCCCGCGAACAGCGCGCTGTCGGTGCCGGGCTTCAGGCCCAGGAACAGGTCGGCATCTCCCGCGGTGTCGGTGCGGCGCGGATCGATCACCACCATGCGGGCGCCGCGCTTCTGCTTGTTGGCGAGCATGCGCTGGAACAGCACGGGATGACACCACGCCGCGTTGGAGCCGACAAACACCAAGAGATCGGCTTCATCGAGATCCTCATAGCAGCCGGGCACGGTGTCGGCGCCGAAGGCGCGGCGATGGCCGGCGACGGACGATGACATGCACAGCCGCGAATTGGTGTCGACATTGGCGCTGCCGACAAAACCCTTCATCAGCTTGTTGGCGACGTAATAGTCCTCAGTCAGCAACTGGCCGGAGAGATAGAACGCCACCGCGCCCGGGCCATCGCGCGCGACGATGTGCTGGAAGCGGTGCGCGACATGGTCGAGCGCATCGCTCCAGGCGACCTGCTCCAGCGTGCCCTTGCTACAGCGGATCATCGGATAGAGCAGACGGTCCTCGAGACGGAGCGTCTCGCCGAGTGCCGAGCCCTTCGAGCACAGTCTTCCGAAGTTGGCGGGATGCTCGGGGTCACCCGCGATGGCCGCGCCGCCGCTGCCGTCAGGCGTAGCGAGCACGCCGCAGCCGACGCCGCAATAGGGACAGGTGGTGGGCGTGATACGAAGGGCGGGATCGACGGCAGTCATGGCGCGAACCGGATCATGCCGCCTCTGTAGCCAGCGCCAGCGAACGGCCGAACATCATGTCGGCGCGGATACGGGCGGTGGGCGTCTTGTTGCGGATCAGTTCGAGATACCAGAGCGCGTCTGATGTATCGCCGACGAGCACCGCGCCGGTGAGCTTTCCTTCCGAAATCACCAGCTTCTTGTAGGTGCCGTGCCTGACATCGCTGAGAACGATCTGCTCGCTGCCGTCAGTTCCCATGAAATCGCCGGCGGAGAATACGCTGACGCCGGAGACCTTCAGGTTGGTCGACACCACGCTGCCGGCATAGCGGGCATCCTTTCCGGCAAGATGCTGCGCCAGCACCCTCGCCTGCTCATAGGCCGGCTCGACCAGGCCGTAGCAGGTGCCGCGATGCTCGGCGCATTCGCCGATCGCGAACACGTCAGGCGCGGCGGTCTGCAAATGGTCGTCCACCACGATGCCGCGGTTGACTGAGATGCCGGCCTCCTTCGCCAGCGCGATGTTGGGGCGGATACCGGCCGCAAAGATCACGGCGTCTGCATCGATCTTCCGGCCGTCTGCGAGTTCGACGCCCGTAACGCAGCTCTCGCCATGGATGCGCGCGGTGTTGGCGTTGAGCACGACCTTGATGCCCTTGCGCTCGACCAGCGACTTCAGGAGCTCCGCGGCCGGAGCATCGAGCTGGCGCTCCATCAGGCGGTCCATCAGATGGATCAGCGTCACCGGCGCGCCGGCTTTGGCGAGACCGTACGCCGCTTCGAGGCCCAACAATCCGCCGCCGACGACGACCACGCGCTTCCTCTGCGCGGCCAAGGTCAGCAGGAGGTCGACGTCGCGGCTGTCGCGAAAAGTGTGAACGCCGGGGAGATCGGCGCCGGGCACGTTGAGCCGCAGCGGCGCTGAACCGGTCGCGAGGATCAATTTGGAAAACGAAATACTCTCGTCGTTCTCGATCTTGAGCTCGCGCCGGCCTACATCGATCTCGGTGGCGATGCAGCCGTATTTCAGCGTGACGCCGCGATCCTGCCACCATGAGGCCGGACGCAGCTCGATCTCGTGCGATGCGGTTTCGCCCGCGAGCACGGAGGAAAGCAGCACGCGGTTATAGGCGAGCCGCGGCTCGTCACCGATCACGGCGATTGCGTAGCGGCCGAGCGCTGCTTTCGACAGTTCATCGACCAGACGCGCGGCGGCCATTCCATTGCCGACGATGACGAGCGGCTCACTCACGTCATTTCCTTTACTCGGCAGCCTGCACGGTGCCGTAAGCTTCCGAGATCATGTAGCCGGACAGCGTTCCGTAGGCCGAAGTCCAGGCAGCGGCGACATCCGGCGTCCAGGCCTCACCGAGCCCCTTTTCCAGCGTCCACAGCAGCGCGCCGCCAACGACCGGATAGTGTGCCGGCTTGGCGCCGTAGGCGACATGACGCTTGGCGAGTGCGCTGGCGGCGGGCAGGATCGATTGGAGATTGCCGAGACCGCCAACGACGACGGCGAGCGTCGCCATCAGCTTCTTGCGCTGCTCGCTCATGTCGTCCGGAAACATCGCCTTTACCTGCGGGGCGACTTCGAACAGGCGATCGTAGAAGATCTGCGCTGCCGCTTCTGAAATCGGCGCGACCTTGGCAAAGCTCTCCTGAACCAGTTTCACTTCTTCCGAATTCATCTCAACTCTCCTCGATATGCTTTAAGGTGAGCCATTAGGTCTCGACTTACGGAACAATGGTTCGATCTGAATTTGCGATATGACGGTTCGATCCGGATGATGCCTACGCCGCTTCCACGAAACGATGCCGCTCGTAGAGGAATTCGAGCACGCGCTGCCGGCACTTGAGGTAGGCGGCGTTGGTTGCGAGCTCGAGCCGTTTGCGCGGACGCGCCAGCGGCACTTCCAGCACCTCGCCGATGCGCGCGCTCGGGCCGTTGGTCATCATCACGATGCGGTCCGACAGCAGCACCGCCTCATCCACGTCGTGGGTGATCATCAGGATCGTGTTGCCGAGTTTTTGATGCAGCGCCATCACGGAGTCCTGGAGATGCGCGCGGGTGAGCGCATCGAGCGCGCCGAAGGGCTCGTCCAGCAGCAGCACCTTCGGCTCCATCGCCAGCGCACGCGCAATGCCGACGCGCTGCTTCATGCCGCCGGAGATTTCCGACGGACGCTTGTCCTTGGCATGGGCCATCTGCACGAGGTTGAGATTGTGCATCACCCAGGCATCGCGCTCGGCCCTGGTCTTGCTGGACGCAAACACCTTGTCGACGCCGAGCTTGACGTTCTCGTAGACCGTCAGCCAGGGCAGCAGGCTGTGATTCTGGAACACGACCGCGCGATCGGGTCCGGGAGAATTGACCTCGCGGTTTTCCAGCAGCACGCCGCCGGTCGTTGCGGTGGTCAGGCCCGCGATGATGTTGAGCAGCGTGGATTTGCCGCAGCCGGAATGGCCGATGATCGAGACGTATTCGCCCATCTCGATCGTCAGATTGATGTCCTTCAACACCTCGGTAGTCGCGCTGCCGCGGGTGAAGGTTTTGTCGATGTGGTCGAGCTTCAGATAGGAGGTCATGGCCATTTTTCCTTCAGCTTGCCGAGGTGCCGCGGGTGACGATCTTGCCGAGCACCGCAATCAGGCGGTCGAGCAGGAAGCCGATGATGCCGACATAGAACAGCGCCAGGATGATCTCGCTGATGTGCGAGGAATTCCACGCATCCCAGATGAAGAAGCCGATGCCGACGCCGCCGATCAGCATTTCGGCCGCGACGATCGCCAGCCACGACAGGCCGATGCCGATGCGCAGGCCCGTGAAGATGTAGGGCGCGGCGGCCGGGATCATGATCTTCCAGAAAAACTCCAGCGGATTGAGCTGCACCACCGCGGCGACATTGCGATAGTCCTGCGGGATGTTGCGGATGCCGACCGCGGTGTTGATGATGATCGGCCATACCGAGGTGATGAAGATCACGAAGATCGCCGAGGGCTGGCCGTCGCGGAAGGCGGCGAGCGAGAGCGGCAGCCAGGCGAGCGGCGGAATGGTGCGCAGCACCTGGAACAGTGGATCGAGCCCGCGCATGGCCCAGACGGATTGTCCGACCAGCGTGCCAAGCGCGATGCCGACGACGGCGGCGATCGAGTAACCGAACGCGACGCGCTGGAGCGAGGCCGACAGATGCCAGAACAGGCCCTTGTCGATGCCACCGCGGTCGAAGAACGGATCGAAGATCAGCTCCTTCGTATCCTTGAAGACGCGCGAGGGCGGCGGCAGCGCCGAGCCGGCGCGCTGGCAGGCCAGCTCCCAGAACAGCAGCAGCAGCGCCAGCACCACCAGCGGAGGGACGACGCGAACCGCGGCGTCCTTTGCGAGCTTGAGATATTTTTCCGTGGCCGGTGTCCGCTTGGGCGTCATGGTCACGACGGCAGCGGGAGCCGCCGCGGCCGGAAGCACGGCAGTAGAGGCTTCGGATTTCATGGCAGGCATCGACATCTGGAATCTATCTCCGTGATTGAATGGGCGGGCCGCGCAAGCACGCGGCCCGCCGGGATCAAACCTCGACGCGCTTGATGGACAGGGATTTCAGGTAGGCGGCAGGATCCTCGGGATCGAACACCTTGCCGTCGAAGAAGGTCTCCTTGCCGCGCGACTTCGAGGCCGGGATGTCGGCAGCGGCAACGCCGAGCGCCTTGGCCGCATCGCGCCAGATGTCCTCGCGGTTGACCTTGGCGATCAGCGCTTTGGAATCGTAGCCGGGCTCGAACTTGCCCCAGCGGATGTCCTCGGTCATGAACCAGAGATCGTGGCTCTGGAACGGATAGGAGGCAAAATCCTTCCAGTACTTCATGATGTGCGGCGAGTTCTCGACGACCTTGCCGGTGCCGTAGTCGAACTTGCCCCTGGCGCGATCGAGAATGTCCTCCACCGGGCAGTTGATCCACTGCCGCTTGCCCATGATGGTGGCGAGCTCTTCCTTGTTTTCCATCTTGTCGGCCCACTGCTGGGCTTCCATGACCGCCATGGTGATCGCCTGCGCAGCCTTCGGATTCTTGTCGACCCAGGCCGAGCGCATCGCGAAGGATTTTTCCGGGTGCTTGTTCCAGAGCTCGCCGGTGTTGATCGCGGTGTAGCCGATCTTCTGGTGCACGAGCTGGCCGGGCCACGGCTCGCCGACGCAGAAGCAGTCCATGGTGCCGACCTTCATGTTGGCGACCATCTGCGGCGGCGGCACGGTGATGGTCTCGATGTCCTTGTCGGGATCGATGCCACCGGCGGCGAGCCAGTAACGGATCCAGAGATCGTGGGTGCCGCCCGGGAAGGTCATCGCCGCCTTGATCGGCTTGCCGGAAGCCTTCTTCTTGTCGAGCGCTTCCTTGAACGGCCTTGCGTCGATCCCGACCTTGAGATCGGCGTATTCGTTGGCGACCGAAATGCACTGGGCGTCGAGATTGAGACGCGCCAGGATGTACATCGGCGTCGGCTGATTGTTCTGCGTCACCTTGCCGGCCGAGATCAGGTACGGCATTGGGGTGAGGATATGCGCACCGTCGATGCCGTTGCCTTCGGAGCCGAGCACGAGGTTGTCGCGCGTGGTGCCCCACGACGCCTGCTTCTGCACATCGACGTCGGGCACGCCGTGCTTGGCGAAAAAGCCTTTATCCTTCGCGACGAACAGCGGGCCAGCGTCGCTGAGCGCAATGAAGCCGAGCTTGGCGCCCTTCACCTCGGGGCCGGCGCCTTGCGCGAACGCGCCCGCGGGGAAGTTCAGTTTTGCCGCGGCCAGCAAGGCGGCGGTGCCGCTGGTCGCCTTCAGAAGCTGGCGGCGGCTGATTCCGCGGCGGGGGGTCGTGTTGCTGGTCTTCGTCATGTCTGCGGTGGTCCTCTGGGTTGAAATCGGGACCGTCCGTCCGGTGACGCAGCTTGGAGCGCATGAAGTCGCGTTCCGAGGAAACCCCGGAATGGCGGCGGCACATTCGGATGAATGGTCTCGAGGGACGGCTTCAATGGCGTCAGCACCCACTATTCAAGCGGTGTGCCAACCTTGCCGCAGCGCAATAAGGCTATGAATTACAGTCGCTTACAAGATCGACCGGTCAGTGCCGGTCAACTTTTGACCGCATCTAAAATTTGCGATTCGCTCAATTCTTATGGGCCATTCGCCCAATCCTTGTGCGCTGCACAAGGACTGGGCAGGTGGCGCAATTTTATTCTCAGGCTGCTTCCGAGGCCTTCACCCCCAGCGGTTTTGGCGCGACGCCCTCGCCCGGCTTCATCCTGAATTCGTAGGTCATCAGGTGCCAGGGTCCGGACGACGGCTTGCCATCGGGCATGGTCGGATCAGTGCGCTTTTCGATATTGGCGATCAGTTCGTCCTTCACGCCGAACACCACGTCCTTGTCGATGTTGGGATCGCCGCCGATGAAGACATGCGTGACCAGCGGCTGATAACCGGGCGCGGCGACGAGGAAATGAACATGCGCCGGCCGCAGCGCCGGGCGTTTGGTGGCATGGATCATCTCGCCGACCGGGCCGTCGGTCGGGATCGGATAGCTACAGGGCACGATGGTGCGGAAGAAGAAGCGGCCGTCCTTGTCCGTGATGAATCGCGCGCGCGACGATGGACCCTGCGTCGCGAAGGTCGGCTTCTGTGAATCGTAAAAGCCGTCATCGTCGGCGTGCCAGACGTCGACCGGCACATTGGCCAGCGGCTTACCGCCTCTGTCGGTGACGCGGCTCTGCACGAACATGCGCTCGCCCTCCAGCTCGGCCGAGATGTCGGTGCCGTGGGCGGTCACCTTGTGCTCGCCGACATAGAAGGGGCCGAGCACCGTGGTCTCGGTGGCGCCCTCGCGGTCGCGATGGTTGACCGCATCGACCAGCATGGAAACGCCCATCACGTCGGAGAGCAGGATGAACTCCTGGCGGATGTCGGTGCATTTCTGCCCCGTCCGGGTCAGGAAATCGATCGCATAATCCCATTCCTCGAAGGTGAGGTTGGTCTTGCGGACATAATCGTGCAGCGACTTCACGAGCTCTTGCAGCAGGAACTTTGCCCGCGGGTCCGGCGTGTCGTCAAAGCTGCGGATGACGGCGGCGGTCAGTTCGGTTTCACTGAATTGGGTCATTTCTGGCTGTCCTGCTGGATGACACGGCGGTGGGAGGGCGAGCCTACACCCGGGTAACGATCTTGCGTAGGCACAAGCGGTTGGAACGGGCCACACTTTTCGGGTATCAAACCCGCCTTCCCGCCCCGTTTTCGGAGACCTTGCCGATGCTCGCTCCAACCTCCGCCTCGCCCGAATCCGCCGGCATGTCCACGGCCGCGTTGGCCCGCATCGAAGACCATCTGAAGCAGCGCTACATCGATGCCGGCCGCTTTCCGGGCACACAGCTCACGGTCTACCGTCGCGGCAAGATCGTGCACGCGGCCTCGCAAGGTTATGCCGACCTCGAGCGCAAGGTGAAGGTGGCTGATGACACCATCTACCGCATCTATTCCATGACCAAGCCGATCACGTCGGTCGCCTTCATGATGCTGGTGGAGGAAGGCCGCGTCGCGCTCGACGAGCCCGTGCACAAATATATCCCGGAATGGAAAGATGTCGGCGTGTTCGTCGCCGGCACCTATCCGAACTACCTGACCCGCCCGCCGGCGCGGCCGATGCAGATCGTCGACCTGATGCGCCACACTTCGGGCCTCACCTACGGCTTTCAGCAGCGCTCCAATGTCGATGCCGGCTATCGCGAGGCGAAGATCGGCGAGGTCGAAAAGGCCGGCACGCTGGATTCGATGATCGCCGACCTTGCCAAAATCCCACTGGAGTTTTCGCCGGGCGAAGCCTGGAACTATTCGGTCGCCACCGACGTAATCGGCTATCTCATCGGCAAGATCTCGGGCATGCCGTTCGAGCAGTTCCTGAAGGAGCGCATCTTCAAGCCGCTCGGCATGAACGACACCGATTTCCACGTGCCGGCCGACAAGGCGCATCGCTTCGCGGCCTGCTATTCGGCCGACCCGCAGGGCGGCATGACGTTCCATGCCGCGCAGCGCAAGGGTTCGCTGACGCTACAGGACGATCCCAAGACGAGTTCGTTCCTGAGCCCGCCCGATTTCGTTTCCGGCGGCGGCGGATTGTGCTCGACCTCGGCCGACTACCTCACCTTCTGCCGCGCGCTGCTCAACCGCGGCGAACTCGGCGGCGTCAGGCTGATCGGACCGAAGACGCTGGCGCTGATGGCGCAGAACCATCTGCCTGGTGGCCGTGACCTGCCGGCGATGTCGCGTTCGCTGTTTTCGGAAGCGACCTATAACGGCATCGGCTTTGGGCTGGGCTTCTCCGTCACCATGAACCCGGCGCAGACGCTGATCCCCGGTAGCGCCGGCGAATATTCCTGGGGCGGCGCGGCGACGACATCGTTCTGGATCGATCCGGCGGAAGAGCTGATCGCGATCTTCATGACGCAGGTGCTGCCGTCGAGCGCCTATCCGGTCCGGCGGGAGTTGCGCACCATGGTGTATTCGGCGATCGCGGACAGCAATCTCTGAGCCGGTGCGGCGGATTCCGTGGCGCAAAACAAGCGCGCCGCGGAGGCAGATCACGACCAATTTCCCAATTAGAGCCCCCTTCCGATTGAATCGGAACGGGGCTCTATCTTTTTGTTCTGACGCGTTTTCTTCACGCGAACCGGGATCCACTTCGCTTGAAAACGCTCTGGTTCCCGCTAATTTCTTGGCGAAGTTTTTGGGCTTCTCCTATGCTGGCCCCAGCTTCTCCTAGCCGGGACCTGCGTGCCAAAGCTCTCTTTGCCCCTGCGTCTCGCCCTTCTGGTGGCGGGAACCATGCTGCCGCTGATCATGTTCGCGGCCGGCATCGTGTTCTACAATTACCGGCAGGACCGCAGGGAGGCGACCCAGCGCGTGCTTGAGACCGTGCGCAGCATTCGCCTCGTACTCGACGCCGAGGTGCAGCGCATGACCGGCGCGCTCCAGGTGCTGTCGCTGACCGATGCGTTGCGCGACAAGGATTTCGACGGGTTTCGCCGGATCGCAAAAGGTTTTCTGGATCAGTATGGCGAGGGCGGTGTCGTACTGGTGGCGGAGCGTGACGGCCGGCAGGTGTTCTCCTCGGTGACGAGGGATACCGCGAGCCTGCCGCTGCGCAACAACCGCGAGATCGTGGAGAAGGTCTTTACGACCCGACATCCGCAATATTCGAATCTGTTTCTGGGTGTGGTGAAGAAGCGGCTGATCGTCACCGTCGAAGTGCCCGTGTTCGACGACGGCAACGTCATCTATGTCATTTCCTTCAGCCCGCCGATCGAGATTTTCCAGAGCATCATCGAGAAGCAGCGCCTCGGCCCGGACTGGACCATCTCGATCTTCGACGGCGACGGCATCAATTTTGCGCGCGTCCCCAATCCGCAGGAGACGATCGGCAAGAAGGCCTCGCCCACGCTGCATGCCGAGATGTTCCGAAGGCCGGAAGCGACGTTCCCGACCGTATCGCTCGAAGGCGCGCCGCTGATCACGAGCGTCGCGCGCTCCTCCCTTACCGGCTGGGCGGTGGCGGCCGGGATTCCGGAAAGCTCGCTGGTCGCCCCGTTGTGGCGCAATCTGGCGATCACCAGCGTGATCGGCGGCATTCTGCTGCTGGTGGGGCTTGCCTTTGCGGTGCGGATGGCAACCACGATCGCGCGCGGTGAGATGCTGCATGACCTCCTGATCGAGGAGCTCAACCACCGGGTCAAGAACACGCTCGCGATCCTGCAATCGATCGCCACGCAGACATTTCGCAGCGCGAGCCGCGTCGAGCGCGAAAAATTCGAAGGCCGGCTCGGCGCGCTTGCGGAAGCCCATAATCTCCTGAGCACGGAGAAGTGGCAGGGCTCGGATCTGGCCGAGGTGATCGGCCGGGTGTTACGGCCTTATCTGCTCAACAATCCGGAGCGGGTACGGATGTTCGGCCCGGCCGTGCCGTTGTCGCCGCGCCTTGCGGTGGTGCTGTCTATGATCCTGCACGAGATCGCAACCAATGCCGCCAAATACGGCGCGCTCTCCAACGAGAGCGGCACGGTGTCACTGGACTGGGAGATCATCGAGCAAAGCGCCGGACGCCAGCTGCGGCTGATCTGGAGCGAGACCGGCGGCCCGCCGGTGACGGCGCCGGTGCAGCGGGGGTTCGGGTCGCGGCTGATCGAGCGCAGCGCACGCGACCAGCTCGGCGGCGAGGCCACCGTGGATTTTTTGCCCCGTGGCGTGGTCTACACCGTGACCTGCGCGCTCGGTAGCGAGAGTGCATGACGTTCCGAGGAAACGTCATGCACTCTCGCTTTCTATTTGAGCATGATCCGTATCGGAAAACCGGTGCCCACTTTGCGCTAACGCGGCCCTGCGGGTCCGGATCATGCTTGCTTGAAGTTTACTTCACCACCCGCAGCAGCGGCGGACGGCGGCGGCGATAGCGCTGGGCGGCCGAATTGCGCGCCGCTTCAGCGGCCTCCTGGTCGGCCATCATGGCGTCGCAAAGCTCTCTCAGTTCCAGGTCGGAAACCCCGTAGCGGTTCATCCTGTGCTGGAGAATGGCGACAGAAACGAAATGCGCGGTCTCGTGATCGCCGCTCCTGGTCAGCGCCAAGCGGCATTGCTCGAGCGTTGCAAGAATGGACTGCGAGCGTTCTTCTGAGTTAGCCACCGGCGTTCTTTCCGATCCCAAGCTTGCGAGGCAGAGTAGAGGCGATCCACTCGTCCGTCTCGTACACATCTCCATACAATCCGGAAATTTTCGAAACGGCACGATGGATTTCGTCCGCCGACACCTCCTCCAGTGCATGACTGGCAGAAGCGTCGCACAGATAGGTGACCTTGTGATTGCGGTGAAAGGCGTCGATCAGGGTCGACAGGCAGGACGATTCCCCTGCAAAACCGGCCAGCACGATGCCGCCGCGGCTCTGGCCCACCAGCGCAGCGAACGGCTCACAGGAGTAACAGGACGGGCTCGATCGCTCGAAGATCATCTCGTTGCGGTGCGGCTCAAAGCCCTCGATCCAGCGCACGAACGGCGTGGCGCGGTTGAAGAAGGCCGATTCGGCGAGCATGCGGACGAAGGCGACCGGCAGCCCGTTGCGGCGCGCGTGGTCGAGAACCTTGCGGCAATTCTCAAGGGCGGGCTCAATGCCCAAAATGGCGAGCAGCCGCGGCGCAGCGACATACTCCTGCTGCAAGTCCACGAAAACGATGATCGGGACGTTCGACCCATTCGTAAAATTACGAAGGCTTACAACCGAATTCACCCGCCTACCCCCCAAGCAGCGGCCCGGGTTTGTGGCCGCTTTCCCCAGAAATCTCCGTAAAAATACGTCCCCACGGTAATATTGTGCGCAAAAATCTCCGGACGAGAGACCCGTCCTGGTTGTGTTCTCCGGCAGATTCTGCCAAGTTTAGCGGATCGAAGGGATCGTGTATGCCTCTTGCACTGGAAAGGGGCGTTCCGCTGGAGGAACGCCATAAGGTCGCCCTGGGCGGGCTCGCCGACTGGGATGCGGCCCGGATTTTCCTGGAGGTTGTGCGATGCGGTAGCTTCCGCTCCGCGGCCGAGCGGCTGGAATTGTCGATCAACGCCGTGCGCCGGCGCATCGACGATTTCGAGAAGCAGGTCGGCGCCACGCTTTTCACCCGCGACGTTCACGGTACCCGCCTGACGGACGAGGGTGCGGTGGTGGTCTCGGCGGTCGAGCGCATGGAGGCCGCCTCCTTCGACCTGATGCGCGCCAGCGGCTCGATGACCAATACGCTGTCGGGCGAGGTCCGCGTCGCGGTGACCGAGGGGCTCGGCACCTTCTGGGTGGCCCCTCGCCTGGTCGAATTCCAGAAATCGTTTCCCAACATCCTGGTCGATCTGCACTGCGCGATGCGCGGGGCGGACGTCCTGCGGCACGAGGCCGACGTCGCCATCCATCTGTCGCAGCCCGCCTCGCTCGACGCCAAGCTGGTCAAGCTCGGGCGGATGCACCTGATGTTCTTTGCCAGCCAGAAATATATCGACACCTTCGGCGCGCCGCGCACCCCCGAGGAACTGACCAAGCACCGCCTGGTGCTCCAGATCGCGGACCAGACCGCCTCGAAGGAAATGTTCGAGAGCTTTTTCCCCGGATTTTCGCAGCGCGACCTCCTGGTCATGAAGACCAATGTCAGCAGCGCCAACTATTGGGCCGTGGCCAACGGAGCCGGCATCGGGGTGTTCCCGACCTATGCCTGGGCGCTCGGCGGCGTGGTCCCTCTCGAGATCGAATTGCGGCGGCCATTCGATATCTGGCTCTCCTACCATCCCGGCAGCGGACGCATCCCCAGGGTGCGCCGCATGATCGATTGGCTGGTGGAGGCTTTCAATCCCGCGAAATTCCCGTGGTTCAAGGACGAGTGCGTCCATCCACGCGAATTTGCCGCGGTATACACGGGTGAATCCCTGACCCACCTATTCGGGGGAATCTCGACCGAAGGACGGTAGACCGAATGAACAAATCATCAGCGGCCAAGAAGATGAAGCAGCGCAGTGCCGGCAAGCCGGACGTTGAACTCGGCAAACGCATCCGCCTGCGTCGTGTCGAACAGAAGATCTCGCAAGCGGAGCTCGGCGACAAGCTGGGCGTCAGCTTCCAGCAGGTCCAGAAGTACGAAAAGGGCGTCAACCGCGTCGGCGCTGCGCGCCTACAGCAGATCGCTACCGCGCTCGATGTGCCCGTCACGTTCTTCTACGATGGCGACAGCAAGGCGCGCGAGGTCGAGAGCCTGTTGTTCCTCGACAGTGCGTTCAGCCTTCGGTTGCTGCGGGCCTACAGCAAGATCAAGGATCAGACCGTGCAGCGGCAACTGGTCTCCTTGATGGAATCGATCGCGGCCAACGAAAGCTAGAGCGCGATGACGGATCGTCATCGCGTTCCGTTTTTTGTTTGATCATGATCTCCGCGCAAACGCGCCCTGCGTTTGCCGCGAGGGAAACCGGTTATCATTTCCGGATCATGTTCTGCCCGTCGTTGCCGGCAAGGACCGCAGCCCCACGAATCCGGTCGATCAGCGCAAGCGGATCGGCCGGCAACGTGTTGCCGCGCCAGGCCACGTGCTGGTCCGGCCGTGACAGGACGAGCCCGTAGCCTTCGAGGGCGGGCGAGCCGGGGGGGACATCGAGGATCTTGAGCGGCACGCGCCGCAGGCTTGCCGCCTGCTCAAGCGGGGCCGTTTCGATTCCGCGGTCCACGCGCAGCAATGAAAATTCCGGGCCCATGGCGTCATAGAGCGAGGCTCCGTCAGCGCACCAGAGATGCGGCGTGCGGCAGCCCGGAACGGTCGATGGAATAAAACTGTCCATCGTGTAGGCCGGATGCGGCGAGCCGTCATAGGCGATGATCGGCGAAGAATCGTAATAGCTGCCGAAATTGAGACCGGCCGCGGCATATTGCCGGACATTGATCTCGTAGGTGAGATTGCCGACCTCGCGGCGCGCCGCTTCGCCCGTGGGCCCTTCGTCCTCGATCGCATCGGGTATGGCGCCGCGGCGCTTGATCTCGGCTTCCGCATGCGACATCGCAAAGCGCGACACTTGGCTCGTGATCGGCCAGCGTTCGGCCTCATAGGCGTCGAGGATGGCGGCCGGCGCCCAGCCGTTGAGATGCGCGGCCAAGAGCCATGAAAGGTTCATCGCGTCCGCGATGCCGGCATTCATGCCGTAGCCGGCATAGGGCACCCAGATGTGCGCGGCGTCACCGGCGATGAAGGCGCAGCGGTCGCGGAATTTGTCGGCGACGAGGCGGCGGCCGTACCAATCCTCCTTCGAGATGATCTCGTACTCGAAGTCGGCGCCAACGCCCAAAATGGCGCGCAGGCAGGCATCGCGATCGACCTCCTCGAAATCGCCCTCGCCCGGCCGCATGTAATTGTGCACCAGCCAGCGCTCGCGCCCGTCGATGGCGTAGACCATGCCGGAACGGCGCGGATTGATCGCGCCGGTGCCCCAGGCAGAGGCGCATCGCTGCAATCCGATCAGCTTTGGCGCGCGGATGTAGGTCGACTGCACGCGCTGCACCACGGCATCGCCGGTAAATTCCGCGCCGATCGCCTTGCGCACCGCCGAACGGGCGCCGTCGCAGCCGATCAGAAAGCGGCACTCGATCCGCCTGATATTGCCGGTCTCGAGATCGCGCAGGCTTGCCTGTGCGCCGCTTTCGCCGATCACCACGTCTTCGACGACCGTGCGGCTGATGATGGTGATGCGCGGCTGCGCCAGCGCATGCTCGAACAGGATCGGCTCGAGAAAGATCTGGTTGATGCGGTGCGGCGGCTCCGGCGTCGGCCAGTTGCAGTCGGGGCCGTCGGTTGCCGTAAAACGGTCGCGGCGGCAGGGAATCCTGATCCGGGTCAGCTCCTGTCCGGCAAAGCTCGTGCGATAGCTGATGTCGTGCGGATAATCCGCAGGCAGGCCCGCGTTGCGTATCTTGCCTGCAAGGCCGAGGCGCCGGAAGATTTCCATGGTGCGGGCGGCGACATGGTTGCATTTCGGCTCCGGCGGCTGGGCCGGCGCGCGCGTTTCCACCACCGTCACATCGATGCCGCGCCAGGCCAGATCGATGGCAAGCGTAAGCCCAACCGGGCCTGCGCCCACGATTACCACGTTTGTTCCGGTCATTTGCATGCGAGAGGCTTTGCCAAGGGCCGCACCCTTCTTGATTGTTGTTGGTCAGTCCGCCGGCATGCCCGAACGGCACAGCGATCGACTTCGCCACGTATAGGCATCGAAGCCGTCCTGTGTCGATGATTTCGCCTGCATTGCGGCAGTGCGGTGGCCGCAACGGCGCTTGACTGGAACGCAGTCCTTATGGGTTACGCGCGCGCCAAGCCGCCCTACAATGCGTTAGCCTTCCAGTCCCCGCTCGCCGAAAGCTGCTGCAATGCTCGACACGCCGAAAACCTCCCGGAAATCGCACGCCGACGGAAAGATCCTGCAAGACGTCGCCGACGGCGTCGGAATCATCACCTTCAACAATCCCGAAAAGCGCAACGCGATGTCGCTGGATATGTGGGAG
This sequence comes from Bradyrhizobium lablabi, assembly GCF_018129385.1. Taxonomy (GTDB): domain Bacteria; phylum Pseudomonadota; class Alphaproteobacteria; order Rhizobiales; family Xanthobacteraceae; genus Bradyrhizobium; species Bradyrhizobium lablabi_C. The sequence continues at coordinate 85,360 of NZ_JAFCLN010000010.1, read as the reverse complement.
GGTCTTGGCACGGCGCTCGCCGAATTGCGCGACGATCCAGATGTGCGCGTGGTGATCCTGGCCGGCGCGGGCGACAAGGCATTCGTCTCGGGCGCCGACATCAGCCAGTTCGAGAAGACGCGGCATAATGCGCAGGCTTCCGAGGAATATTCCAGACGCAGCGAGGCGCAACGCGCGCTGCTGGCGAATTATCCGAAGCCGACGATTGCGTGTATCCGCGGTTTTTGCCTTGGCGGCGGCATGCAGGTGGCGATGCTGACCGATATCCGGATTGCCGCGGAAGACAGCCAGTTCGGCATCCCCGCGGCAAAACTCGGCATCGCCTATGGCTATGACGGGCTGAAACATCTGGTCTCGCTGGTTGGGCCGTCCTGGGCGCGACTCATTATGTATACGGGGATGCGGATCGATTCCGCCGAGGCGCTGCGGATCGGGCTGATCGATCGCGTGCTGCCGAACGAGGCCTTGCGGGACGCGACCATGGAGATCGCCCGTACGATCTCGGGCAACGCGCCGCTGGCGATTCAGGCGGCCAAAATCACCATCGCGCAGGTGTTGAAAGACGAGAGCAAGCGCGACATGGATGCGATCAAGGCGATCGGAACGGCTTGCATGGACAGCGAGGATTTTCGCGAAGGGCGGCGCGCGTTCATGGAGAAGCGAAAGCCGCGCTTCAAGGGGAAGTAGACGCTGAGCTTTGCTCCGTCGACCAGTGTTGTATCGAAGCCACAGCCGGACCCCATAGCAACCGCTCGACACCAAAGAGATTGCGTTCCGCGGGAATACAATCCTAGATTGGCTTCGGGCAAGACGTGGGGGCGATCATGGCCAAATCTTCAAAGACGAAAGCAGGCAAGGCATCAAAGAAGGCAACCAAAAAAGTCACGAAAGCTGCCGGCAAGAAGGCTGCAGGCAGGAAGGCCGCGAAGAAGGCAAGCAAGAAGGCCGCCAAGAAGAAAACCGCAAAGAAGGCCGTGCTGGGTTGTTGCACGCTGACTGGCAGCGGTCCCGATCAACAGATTGAAGGTGTCACACGAGAGAGATGTCGTTTGCTTGCCATCGCGGCGGGCAAGAACGACCATTGGGTTGCCGGCAAGTGTGCCGAGCCGTTCTGATTTTCCGGAACTCTTATCAATGAGGCTCTGGACATGCGGCCCGCACGAAATTTCTTTTCGGCAATTTTCCCGACGGTGATCCTGGCCGCGTCATGCGGCGGCTGCGCCGTTCCAAACTGGGATGTGCCACGCGACGAGTACAATCAGCCTACGGTGAAAACGATCATCGAGCGGATACAGTGCGAGATACGCGACATGGTCCGGGACGATCGTCCCGATGACCCGGCATCATTCCATCGAAAATTCCTGCTCAACGGCGACTATGAGGTACTGATAGCCCTGTCGCTGGAGGTCAATGACAGTGGTGGACTTGCGCCCAGCACCACCTATGCAACTCCAATAACACCGCCGGGATCTACCTTTACATTTGCAGCGAACGCGAACCTCGGCCAAGCTCGCGCCCATACATTTACCGAGAATGTTGAAATCTCTACGCGGCAGATCTATCTGGATTGGAAATCAAGGCTCAAATCGTATGACTGCCCTCTACAGGACCACTATTTGTCCGGCACGTTGGGCATAAAGGATTTGGTGTCCATGGCGGCCTCATCTCCCGGTCTCGACGAAAGCCAGAAGACCGTTTTCGGTGGCAGCATCCAGTTTGTCATCACAAAATCGCTCTCGGCAACCGGTCCGAGTTGGCAAATCGTTCGCTTCAAGAATATTGCCACGCTAGCAAGCCTGTCGGAGATAAACACCGACAAAATCACTCTCTCCTTCGCGCAAGGCAGCAATAAGGGAAAGCGGCTGCCGCGCATCTACGGCGTCAACCGCGCTGCATACGAGTTTCTGCAACAGCAGTTGCTGAACTCGATCAGCTCCCAGCTGATCTTGCAGAACGCGCAGATCCGGTAATCGCATGGCAGGCTGACTACAACGCCGCCAGCACCGCCTTTGCGATATCCGCGGTGCCGTTGCTGCCGCCGAACTCGGTCGGCTTGATGCCGTCGGCATAGATTTTATCCACCGCAAGCTCGATCCGTTCGGCGGCTTCGGCGGCGCTTTCGACGCCGTGCTTGTCGGCGAGCCAGTCCAGCATCATCGCGGTGGAAAGGATCATGGCGGTGGGATTGGCCTTGCCCTGCCCCATGATGTCGGGCGCGGTGCCGTGGCAGGGCTGGAACATGGCATGGCGGTCGCCGATATCGGCCGAGGGCGCCATGCCGAGGCCGCCGACGAGGCCGGCGGTGAGATCGGACAGGATGTCGCCGAACATGTTTTCCGTCACCAGCACGTCGAAGTCCCACGGGCGCTTGACCAGGAAGGCCGAGCAGGCATCGACATAGAGGCGGTCGGCCTTGACGCCGGGGTAGCGTTTTGCGGTCTCGTCAAAGATCTCGCGGAAGAAGGCAAAGGCCTTGAACACGTTGGCCTTGTCGACACACGCGAGCGAACCGGCGCGGCCGCGCGCCTTGCGGCGTTCGGCCAGGCGAAAGGAGAAATCGAACAGGCGCTGCGAGGTGCGGCGCGTGATCACCATCGTCTCGCGCGCCTCGCTTTCGGTGACGACGCCCTTGCCCATCGAGGCGAACAGGCCTTCGGTGGATTCCCTGATGACCACGAGATCGATGCCGCGCTGGTCGGCGCCGACGATCGGGCTCGGCACGCCCGGAATCAGCCGCGCCGGGCGCACGCCGGCATAGAGGTCGAAATGAAAGCGCAGCTCGATCTGCGGCGCGATCTCGGTGTTGTCGGGGTAACGCACCGACGGCAGGCCGCAGGCCCCGAGCAGGATCGCGTCCGCCTCCTCGCACAGCTTGATCGTGCTATCCGGCATCGATTTGCCGGTCTCGCGATAATGGCCCGCGCCGGCCGGCGCCTCGGTGAAGCGGAAGCTCAGGCCCGCTTTGGTCTCGATCTTGCGCAAGATTTCCAGCGCCGGCGCCATCACTTCAGGGCCGATGCCATCGCCGCCGAGCACGGCGATGTGGAAGGCGTTGTTGGCGGACATGGGTGGTTCCTCGGAGCGGAGCAGAACTAAGCGGAGCCGTCATTGCGAGGAGCGAAGCGACGAAGCAATCCACCTTTCCCCGTGCGGTGAAATGGATTGCTTCGCTTCGCTCGCAATGACGGCGGAGAGACTTACGGCGTCAAGATCGCGCGGCCGACGAGCTTGCCCTTTTGCAGATCGTGCAGGGCGTCGTTGGCCTTTGCGAGCGGCATCGGCGTTACCGGGATCGGCGCGACCTTCTTCGTCCGAACGAGGTCGAGCAGTTCCTGCGTCTCGCGCAAATTGCCGACATAACTACCTTGAATCGTGATCGCCTTCATCGGGATCAGCGGCAGCGCCCAGGTCGCGCCGCCACCGAACAGGCCGACGATGATGAGCTTGCCGCCCTTGGTCAGGCAATCGAAGCCGAGTTGGGAAGTCTGCGCGCTGCCGACGAGATCGATCACCGCGCGGATCGGGCCACCGGCCGCCTTTGCAAGCTGCTCCAGCGCATCGGGCGCCTTGCCATCGACGGTCGCGAGCGCGCCGGCGGCCATTGCCGCCTCGCGCTTCTTCACATCGATGTCGACGACGATCGCGCCCTTGCCGCCCATGGCCTTGAGCAGCGACAGCAGCATCAGGCCGAGGCCACCGGCGCCGAACACGACGATCGGCGTTTGCAAATCATCGACCTTCTTCAGCGCGCTGTAGGTGGTGACGCCTGAACAGGCGTAGGGCGCGGCGGTGACGGGATCGAGACCCTTCAAATTGACCAGATACTTTGCATTGGGCACCGTCATATGGTCGGCATAGCCGCCGTCGCAATAAACGCCGAGCGCGTTCGGCTTGATCACGCACATGTTCTCGTCGCCGCCGACGCAGGTCGGGCATTTGCCGCAGCCGAGCCAGGGATAGACCAGGACGGTGTCGCCGACCTTGAGATCGCCCTTGTCGGCGGCGGCGATGTCCGGCCCGAACGCAACAATCTCGCCGACGGTCTCGTGGCCCATCGTGCGCGGCAGCGAAACGCCGCGATCCCTGAGCGACAGCGGTTTTCTGCCATGGCCGAGATCGTAGCCGCCTTCCCAGATGTGCAGATCGCTGTGGCAGACGCCGGCGGCCTTCACCTTGATCAGCACCTGCGTGCCTGATGGCTGCGGCGTCGGCGCATCGACCTCTTTCAGCGGCGCGTTGAAATCGGCTACCTGGAAACTCTTCATCGCTTCTCTCCCGCAAGATGTTTCTTGGTTGGGCTGGACCTTGCCACGTCTGTTCTCACAGGACAAACGCTCGCGTGGGTGGCTGGTATTCAGGTCAGCGGATAGTGGCAGGCGGCGTATTGGCGGGGTGCGACCATGCGCAGTTCCGGCATTTCCGCCGCGCACCTTGCATCGGCGCGCGGGCAGCGGGTTCGGAAGCGACAGCCCGAGGGCGGCGCGATCGGGGATGGCGGCTCGCCGACCGCGACGCTTTCGGCCGGGCGCACGTCAGGGTCCGGCACCGGGATCGCCTCGAGCAGCAGCGCAGTGTAGGGATGCGCCGGCTTTGCAAACAACTGCTCGGATGGGCCGACTTCGCAGAGCCGGCCGAGATACATCACCGCGACGCGGTCGCTCACCGCTTTGACGACCGCCAGATCATGCGCGATGAACAGCAGCGTCAGGCCGTAACGCGCCTTCATCTCCTCCAGCAGATTGAGGATCTGCGCGCGGATGGAGACGTCGAGCGCGGAGACCGGCTCGTCGCAGATGATGAAATCGGGATTGAGCACCAGCGCACGCGCAATGCAGATGCGCTGACACTGGCCGCCGGAAAATTCGTGCGGCAGGCGTCCGATCACCAGCGCCGGATCGAGGCCGACGGCGGAAAGCACGTCGCAAACCATTTTCCTGCGCTTGTCGGGATCCTTGATGCCGGCGATGACCAGCGGCTCGGCGACGATATCGCCGATACGGCGCCGCGGATTGAGCGAGGCGATCGGGTCCTGGAAGATGAGCTGTACGCGCTGGCGCATCTTGCGTAAGGGATCGCCGCGCATCGCGGTCAGATCATTGCCGTCGAACAGCACCTTGCCTGATACCGCCGGCCGCAATTGCAGCACGGCGCGGCCGAGCGTGGATTTTCCGCAGCCGGACTCGCCGACCAGGCCCAGCGTCTCGCCGCGCGCGATGTCGAGGCTGACGCCGGATACGGCGTGAACGGTCTTGCCGCCGACAAAATATTCGACGACGAGGTCATCGACCTTCAGGAGCGGTTCGGCGGATGGTGCGGATTGCTGCATCATGCGGGGACGCGGGCCTCGGTCCCGATGGGATAGAAGCAGGCGAATTGATGCGCCGGCGTTTCCGCCGCGGTCAATGCCGGCTTTTCGACGTGGCAGCCGGCCAGCGCATAGCGGCAACGCGGCGCAAAGGAGCACCCCTTCAGCGGACGCGTCGGATCGGGCGGACGCCCCGAGATCGCCGGCAATACCGTATGCGGCGCGGTGTCGATCTTGGGGATCGCGGCCAGCAGCGCCTCGGTGTAGGGCATGCGCATCTTCTTGAACAGGGCCTGCGTCGGGGCACGCTCGACCACGCGGCCGGCATACATCACCGCGACCTCGTCGGTGCGGCCGGCAACGACGCCGAGGTCATGGGTGATGATGATCATCGCCATATGGCGGCGGCGCTGCTCGCGCGCCAGCAGGTCGAGAATTTGCGCCTGGATGGTGACATCGAGCGCGGTGGTCGGCTCGTCGGCGATCAGCAGCTCCGGCTCGCAGGACAGCGCGATCGCGATCGCGACGCGCTGGCGCATGCCGCCGGATAGCTGATGCGGATATTGGGTCAGGCGCTGTTCCGGCGCAGGAATGCCGACCGCGGCAAGCAGCTCGACGCTGCGCCTCTTTGCGGCCGCCATGTCGAGCTCGAGATGCTCTTGCAACGTCTCGATCAGTTGCGTGCCGATGGTCAACACCGGATTGAGCGATGTCATCGGGTCCTGGAACACGACGGCGAGCGAACGGCCGCGCAGTTTGCGCAGGCGTTCCCGATCGAGGGTAACGAGGTCCTTGCCGTCGAACATCACGCGGCCGGACAGCATTGCCTTTTTCGGCAGAAGCTGAAGGACGGCGCGCGACAGCATGGTCTTGCCGCAGCCGGATTCGCCGACGATGCCGAGCGTGCGGCCGGCATTGAGCTTGAGGTCGACGCCATCGACCGCGCGCAGATTGCCGCGCGGCGTCGGCAGGTCGACCGCGACATTCTCGATCGAGAGCAGCACCCGGTCCGTCACAGCGCGCCCTGCCTTGGATCGGTGATCGCTCGTAGCGTGTCGCCGACCAGGTTGAAGGCGAGCACGGTGAGGAACATTGCAACCGCGGGAAGGAAAGCCAGCCGCGGCGCGACTTCGAGGCTCTCGCGGCCCTCCCCGATCATGCTGCCCCAGCTCGAGATCGGCGGCGGCACGCCCAGCCCGAGGAACGACAGCGATCCCTCGACCACGATGGTGACGGCAACGCCGAGCAGGAAGAAGGCAAACAGTGGCAGGATCACATTGGGCAGCAATTCCCTCAGCAGGATACGCGAATGCGAGGCGCCGAGCGCTTGCGCTGCGATCACGAATTCGCGGCGCGAGAGCGTCAGCGTGGTGGCGCGCGCGACCCGCATGAAGGCGGGAATGCCGAGTACGCCGAGGATGCAGGTGAGATTGAAGATCGACTGGCCGAGAAAGGCGATGATCGCCAGCACGAGGATCAGCGGCGGGAATGCCAGCAGCACGTCGGTGCCTCCGACCGTCAGCGTCTCGAACCGGCCGCGGAAATAGCCGGCGAGCATACCGAGCGCGCCGCCAACAGTGAGGCCGATCATCGGCGCGCACAGGCCTACGACCAGCGATATTCGCGCGCCGTAGATCAATCGCGAAACCTCGTCGCGGCCGAGGCCGTCGGTGCCGAGCCAGTGCTCCCATGAATAAGGCGCGCGCCGCTCCAGCATATCCATCGCAGTGGGGTCCGGAATCGGCAGCACGCCGGCGAAGATCGCGAGCGCGCACACCAGGACGATCCAGCCGATCGCAGCCCAGAACAGCATCCCGAACCGCCGGCCCTTGCGCACGGGCGCGGAGACGGCCTCCTCGGCCAGATCGAGCTCAAGCGTGGCCATGGCGGATCCTGGGATCGAGGACGGCGTAGAGCATGTCGACGATGAAGTTCATGATGACGAAGCCGCAGCCGACCAGCAGCACCACGCCTTGCAGGATGATGAGGTCACGCGTGAGGATGGCGCTCACCAGCAGCCGACCGATGCCGGGCAAGGCAAAGATGGTCTCGACGATCAGCGCGCCGCCGATCAATCGGCCGATATTGATGCCGGTGATCGTGATCAGCGTCAGCGACGATGGTTTCAGCGCGTGCACGAACAGGATGCGCGAGGCCTTCAGGCCCTTGGCGCGCGCCATCGCAATGTAGTCCTCCTGCAAGGTCGCGATCATGTCGGAGCGCAGGATGCGCATGATCCCAGGCCACTCGGCCAGCGCCAGCGTCAGCGCCGGCAGCACCATGAAGCGCAAATTGGCGAGCGGGTCCTCCGCGAACGGGACATAACCGGTCGCCGGCAGCCAGCCGAGTTCAACGGCAAACAGGTAGATCAGCAGGATCGCGGACAGGAAGGTCGGCACCGACAGCATTGCAAAGGCACTGCCGGTCATGAAGCGGTCGAAGGCGCTGCCGCTGCGCACTGCACACGCAATCGCAAGGGGAACGCCGATGGCAAGCGCCCCGATCTGCGCCAGCAACATCAATTCGAGCGACACCGGCAGCCGCTCGGTTACCGCTTGCAGCACGGTCTGCCCGGTGCGGAACGAACGGCCGAGATCCCCCTGTAGTGCGTTGCCGAGCCAGCCGAAATAGCGCCACCAGATCGGCTGATCCAGTCCCATGTCGCGCCGGAGCGCCGCCAGGTTTTCAGGCGTCGCCTGGTCGCCGAGGATCGTGTAGGCCAGATCGCCCGGCAAGAGCGAGGCGATCAGGAACGTCAGCAGCGAGACTGCAAGCAGCACCGGCAACAGATAAAGCAGCCGGCGCGCCAGGAAGAACGCCATGGGAGGTTATTCCTTCCAGACGCGCGACACGTCGATCACCCCGCTGTACATCTTAGGTAGACCTTTGATCTTCGCCGTCGAGATCGCATAGTAGGTGTTCTGGAAGGTCCAGAACCAGATCGCCTCCTTGTTGATCAGCCGGCTGATCTCGCAATAGAGGTCGATGCGCTTTTCGGTTTCGGCCGTCGTGCGGGCCTTGTCGAGCAGCGCGTCGAGTTCCGGATTGGAATAGTTGGCGAGCGCCACCGGGCTTCCGGTCTTGAAGTTGGCGTACATCTGCGGGTCGGGATCGGCGAGGTCGACGATGCGCCAGGGCGTCAACTGGAACTGGCGCATGAACGCACGCGGCGGAATGGTGGCCTGCTCGACCTGCTCGATTTCCATGTTGGCGCCGACATTCTTCCAGAACTGCTGTAGCACCTGTCCGACATTGCGCCCGCGCGGGGTCGCGGTAACCAGCATCTTGAACTCGACCGGCTTGCCGTATTCCTTGATCAGCGCCTTGGCCTTCTCGATGTCGTTAGGCAGCGCCCCGTCATCCTTGCACTTGACCCAGGAGCCATCGCCATAGGGATTGGTGGTCGGCCGGCTGAGGCCGTTGGTGATCGCCATCGACATCTTCTTGCGGTCGATCGCCATCACCAGCGCCTGGCGCACGCGCACGTCATCGAACGGCGGCGTCTTGGTGTTGAAAGCGTAGACGGCTGCGCCTGAACCGATATAGTTGTGCACCGTCAGTTTCGGATCTTTCTGCGCCTTCTGGATGCTGTCGGCCGCGTATTCGTCTTCCCAGATCAAATCGGCCTCGCCCGATTGCAGGCTGGCAAAACGCGACTGCGCATCGGGCAGCGGCTTCAGGATGATGCGGTCGAGGAAGACCTTATCCTTGTCCCAATAGTCCGGATTCTTCTCCAGGATCATGCGATCGCCGGCGGTCCAGGATTTCAGGATGTAGGGGCCGGTGCCGACGGGATTGCGATTGTAGTCGTCACCCTTGGCCTTCCACGCCGTCGGCGAATGCATCGCCGCATTCTGGTTCGCGTAGGAGACAAGTGTCGGATAATTCACCGAAGGATCGGCGAGATCATAGACCACCGTCAATTCGTCGGGCGCCTCGACGCTCTTCACGGCCGAGATATAGAAGGCACAGCGGCATTTGTTGGCGGGATCCTTCTGCCGGTCGAAGTTCTCCTTGTAGGCAGCCGCGTTGAACGGCGTGCCATCGTGGAACTTGACGCCCGGACGCAGCTTGAAGGTCCAGGTCTTGAAGTCCTCGGAATGCTGCCAGGAGACCGCGAGCTTGGGCTGGGCCTTTCCATTGGCATCGAGAGTGGTGAGCGTATCGAAGATCGCGGACGAAGCGGTCAACGCCGCGGTGTCGTAGACGCCGACCTTGAGCGGATCGAAGCCGGGGATGTCGAGCTCGAGGCCGACGGTGATGGTGCCGCCCGATTTCTGCGCGCTGGCGGGCGCCGCAGAGAGCGCGACGCCAAATGCCGTCACAAGGAAAATTCGCGCAAGCACACGCGAACGGATTGCCGCCTTCATGGTGATCCCTCCCGATAACCGTCCGTCCGGTGTTCCGGATCGTATATGATGCTGGCGTCAGATTGGCTGGAATCGCTCGCTGCGGCAAGACCATAACAAGCGCTGCGGATGAAAAGCCGCAGGGCCTGTTACGTGAAATTGACAAGATGGTCAGCGCCGTGCGGCAACTGCCGTCTTGTCGGAAAACGTTGCGATCTCGTCGTCGGAGAGGCCGGCTTCCTTCAGGTACGCGCGGGTGTGCTCGCCCAGTGTCGCCATCTTTGGCGCTGCCGCCACTTTGGCGCCGGACATGCGAAAAGGAAGGTTGAGTACCTTGAAAGTGCCGCCGCCATCGGCGACCTCGGCGAGCGCGCCGCGGTGCGCGAGCTGCGGATCACTCAAGGCTTCCTTCACCGTGCGATAGGCAGCCGACGGAACGCCGTGGCCGTTCAGCTCCGTGAGACACGCTTGCGTCGTCACCGTGCGCGACCATGCCTCGACCGCGTCCATCAATTCTCCCCAGTTGGCGCGGCGGTCGGAATATTTTGCAAAGCGCACGTCCGTGATCCATTCGGGACGGCCGATCACCTGCAACAGAGCCTGAAAGGTTTTCTCACTGGCGACGGCGGCCATGACATATCCGTCCGTCGTTTCGATCGGCCCGAACATCGGACGCTGGCTCGGCTGCACCTCGAACTGCGACCACTGCACTTCGTTGAGCGTCAGGCTCAGCATCGATTCCAGCATCGACACGTCGATGTGCTGACCCTTCCCGGTGCTGCCTCGCTGATACAGCGCCGCCGAAATGGCACCGAAGGCGTAGACGCCGGTCAGGACATCGGCGTGATAGATGCCGCAATAGTCCGGCCGGCTGCGCCCCGGCTGATAGGCGAGGTGCGCCATCTCATAGCCGGAGGCCGCGTGGATGACCGGCGCATAGGCCGGCAGTTCCGCCGAAGGACCGGTCTGGCCGTAGCCGGAGATCGAGCAATAGATCAGTTTCGGATTGAGCTCGCGGAGGGAGGCATAGTCGAGCTTCAGCCGCCGCATCACGCCGGGGCGAAAATTCTCGACCAGCACATCCGATGTCGCGACCAGGCGGCGCACGGCCTCGATGCCTTCAGCCGATTTCAGGTCGAGCACGACGCTGTTCTTGCCGACGTTGAGCGAGCCGAACGCGGTGCTACAGCCGTTCCGGACCGGAAGCCGCGTCCGCATCGTCTCGCCTTCGGCGGTCTCGACCTTGATCACCTCGGCGCCCATGTCGGCCAGCATGCGCGTGCAATGGGGACCTGCGATCGTGGTCGAAAAATCGAGCACGCGAAGACCTTCGAAGCTGCCTGTCAATTTCCCCTCATCCTTGTTTGTTATTGTCATTGGCGACACGCTCCCTCCCCGGCTTTGGCCGGCCGTTGGCCGGCCGGGCGTGACCCTAATTTGTGCAGCTCTGGCGGGAAAGCCTTTTAGGAACCCTTTGGCCTCGGGCGTATTATCCATGAAAGAAAACTGGACCTTTTCTTGCATAGCTGTTCGCCGGAGCTCATGCCGAACCTTTTGCAGGGGCGTTACTTGAGGGTTCTTTTCGTCACCACTGAGATGGATGACTTTATCCGGGTCGGCGGTCTTGCCGCTGTCTCTGCCGCCCTTCCCCGTGCACTGCGCGCCTTCACCGACATCCGGATCATGCTGCCGGGCTACCGGGATGTGGTCGAACAGTTCACGCATATTCATGTTTTGGGGCATTTGCCGGCGATGGCCGAGATGCCGGCCTGCACGCTCGGGGTCGCCGGCACCAGGGACGGACTACCGGTCTACATCCTGCTCTGCCCCGAGCTCTATGACCGGCCGGGCAACCCTTACGGCGACGAGAACGGCCAGGACTGGCCGGACAACGACATCCGCTTCGGCCGGTTTGCTTCGGCGGCGGCCGAGCTTGCCGCAGGCAGACTGGACAAGAATTGGGCAGCCGACCTCATCCACGCCAATGACTGGCAGGCGGCACTGGCCCCGGCCTACCTCGCCTGGAGCGGCCGCAAGATCCCCTCGATCCTGACCATCCATAACCTCGCCTATCAGGGTCTTTTCCCGAAGGAGTCGCTGCGGCGGATCGGTGCCCCGGAAAATTCCTTCCATATCGATGGGCTGGAATTTTACGACAAACTGTCTTTTCTCAAGGGCGGCCTCGTCTACGCCTCGCACCTCACCACGGTCAGCGCGACCTACGCGCGCGAGATCACGACGGAGGAGCTCGGGTGCGGGCTCGAAGGCCTGCTCCGAATTCGCTCCGATGCCAAGGAGCTGACGGGCATCCTGAACGGCATCGACGAGAGCTGGGATCCGCGGTCCTGCGAGCACCTCGCGCAACAATTTGCTCCCGGCGACTGGCATGGCAAGCAGGCCAACGCGGACTACGTGCGCAAGCAGTTTGGTCTCGCCGTCTCGCGCGGGCCGATGTTCGCGCTGGTCGCGCGCCTCGTGCATCAGAAGGGTATCGACCTCGTGCTGTCGGCTGCCGACGAGATCGTCGAAGCCGGTGGACAGATCGTGGTGACCGGCAGCGGCGAGCCGCGGTTTGAGAACGCGCTGGTCGAAGCGCATCGCCGCCGGCCGGATGCGATCGGCGTCACCATCGGCTTCAACGACGCCCAGGCGCGGCGGATTTTCGCCGGCAGCGATTTCACGCTGATGCCATCACGTTTCGAGCCGTGCGGGCTCAGCCAGATGTATGCGCAGCGGTTCGGCTCGCTCCCGATCGGTCACCAGACCGGAGGATTGGCGGAAACGATCAAGGACGGCGAGACGGGATTTTTGTTCGAACGGCCCTCGATGGATTCCTTCCTCGGCGGCGTTCGGCGTGCCTTCTCGACCTTCAGCGCAAAGGACCGGCTGGACGCGATGCGTCGCAGCGCGATGGCAAGATCGTTTAGCTGGAAGCTTTCCGCCGCCCTGTACGACTCGCTGTATCGCAAGACGCTTGGCCGTCCGACGGTTGCCGCCTAGCACACTCACTCCGCCGCAGCCGGCAGCTCATCCATGTGCTCGTGCAGGATGACGCCTGAAAGCGGATCGAAATCGCCGAGCCAGGGCCTTCGCGCCAGCACCGATCTGGTGTGGGCGTAGCCGGCGTCCCAGCGCTGCATGATGCCGGACGGCGTGAAATCGATATCCTTGGTGTGAGTCTCGCATTCGAGCTGCGGTGCGAGCAGCCGCACCACATGCATGCGCGTCGTGCAGCCGTAGCTTGCAAGCTCTCTCACCGCACTGCTGTTGCGCTCGGCCTCCGGCAGTCGCGCGGCCAGCTGATTGATCACATGGCGCAGGCGATGCACCTGCTGCTGGCGCGCGATTTGACTGGTGATCCGGCTCGAATACTGCACGTCCTTGTGCCGGTTCAGCACCTCGGACATGGTGACAGGCTCATCTCCCGAGGGATTCCACAGATGCACCGAGAAGATCAACGAGTTCCTGCGCGGGAGGTCATCGAACACAGCCTCCGTCGGTGTGTTCGACAGGATCCCACCGTCCCAATAGAGTTCACCGTCAACGCGCACGGCTGGGAATGCCGGCGGCAATGCGCCTGACGCCATGATGTGCTCGATGCCAAGCCGGCATTTGCGGCTGTCGAAATAGTGCATCTCGCTGGAGCGGACATGCGCGGCGCCGACCGTGAGGCGCGGCTTGCCGGCGTTCATCAGTTCGAAATCGACGAACTCCGCCAGTGTCCGTTGCAGCGGCGCGGTCGAATAATATCCGGCATGATCGGCGCCGAGCGGAAAGTCGTCGCCGGCATGGGCCAGCAATCTGGGCTGGAAGAACCCGCGAATCCCGCTGGTCACCGTTGACCAGTAGGAAAGCTTTCCACTGAAGCCTGGAAAGAGGTTGTCAAAATCCCAGACCGGCGACTGCTCCACCTTCTTCCAGAACTCGCGCAGCCGCGACAGGCGGTTCTGCCTCGAGTTGCCCGCGATCAGGCTGGCATTGATCGCGCCGATCGATGTGCCGATGATCCAGTCCGGCTCGATCCCGGCCTCATGCAGCGCCTGATAGACGCCCGCCTGGTAAGAGCCGAGCGCGCCACCGCCCTGAAGAACAAGCACGATCTGGCCGAACTCTCCGAGTTGCATCCCGTTGGGTTTGAAGTCCTTAACGTCCACGTCAGGCTCCCTGTCGATCCACCACGCCCCCACTGTTCGTAAAGGCGTCCGATTTCGTTACGGCATCAATATTTAGTGAGAGGCTGCCATCGACCGATGCGATGCCGGGATCAAGCAGCCATGTCGCCAACAACAGGCACCGAAAAATATGCCCGTTGGGCACGGTCGGCGGAAATACCGCCTGGCTTCTGAAACGATAGGTGCGCGCTATTGCAGTCATGATGTCATTTCCGGGCGTTGTCGGCTAATTTGATGCGAACAGATCGGGGCGGAACGATCATGGAAATGCACCAGGTGCGATATTTCCTTGCGGTGGCGCGTGTGTTGAACTTCACGCGGGCCGCGGAGGAATGCAACGTCGCGCAGCCCTCGCTGACGCGGGCGATCAAGCAGCTCGAGGCCGAGCTTGGCGGCGACCTGTTCCGGCGCGAGCGGCCCGCAGCGCAGCTCACCGAGCTCGGCCAGCGCATGCACCCGCTGCTTCAGCAGTGCTACGATGCGGCAAGCGGCGCCCGGGCGCTGGCGTCCTCCTTCAAGAGCGGCGAAGTCGGCGCGCTCAGGATCGCGCTGACCCATTCGATCGATCTGGCGCTGCTCATTCCGTACCTCGACCAGATCAAGCGGCAATTCAATCGGCTGGAATTCCGTTTTCTTCGCGGCAACAGCCACGAAGTCGGCGAATTCCTGAAAAAGGGCGAGGCAGAACTCGGCATCGCCGCCGAGATCGATGCGGACTGGAACCGGCTCGATAGCTGGCCGCTGTTCACCGAAAGCTTCGACCTCGTCGTCAACCGGCAGCATCCGCTGGCCGATCGCGACGGCATCGGCTTCGAGGATCTGCGAAACGAGCAGTTGCTGTCGCGCAAATATTGCGAGCATGCCGTTCGCCTCAACGACTCCTTGCGTGAACAAGGCATCAACGTCGACCGCAGTCACGAAATCTCGTCCGAGCGCGATCTGATCTCGCTGCTGGAAGCCGACATCGGCTTTGCCGTAATGCCTCATACCGCGACGATCCCGCCGACATTGCAGCGAGCGACGGTGGACGGGCTCGATGCGCGCCGCACGGTGCATCTCTATGGTGTCGCCGGGCGTCAGCGCACTGCGGTGGCCTCCGCCGTGATGCGGATGCTGCGCGGCGCGGACTGGCAGCAATTTCTCGGCAGGAGCGCTTAGAGCATGATCCGGAAAAGTGGACACCGGTTTTCCGAAAAGATCATGCTCAGATAAAAAGATAGAGCGGGATGACGATTCGAAGAAAAGTCATCCTGCTCTAGCGCGGCGCGGGCCTAGGTCGCGCTTTGCAGCGCCGACAGCAGGTCATCGATCTCCATCCGCTTGCGGAAGTCGGGATCGATAAACCTTGCCTTCACCAAACCGTCCCGGCCGACCACGAAAGTCGCGGGAATCGGCAGCACCCAACCGTCATTGCCGTGAAAATCCGACAGATCGTGCGACAGCAGGTCCCGGATTTCGGTGCCGAGCCAGATCGCAAGGTTGAGCGACAGCGCATAGCCGTTGTCGAGATCGGTCAGCACCGGGAACGGCGCGTCGGCATCGGCCTTGAATTTCTCGGCGTATTGCTGCCTCTCGGGCATGATGGCGGCGACCTGGCCGCCGACGGCCTTGACCCTGTCCATCGCCTGGCTCACCGCCCGCACGTTGAGCCGGCAATAGGGACACCAATGACCCCGGTAAAACATCACGGCAACCGGCCCCCTGGCGAGGAGAGATGTCAGGCTGACCAAGCGGCCGGTCTCGTCCGGCAGCAGAAAGGGCGGCATCGCCTCGCCCGGCCGCGGCGCATTTTCGCCGCCGCCGTTTTCATGAAGGCGCGCCACCAGGCGATCCACCGCCTCGCCATAGGCCGGAAAGAATTCCCGCCCGGCGGCGGCATAGGCCTCCAGTTGCTCGCGAAGCGTGCCTTCCATGTTGCGGCATCGCTCAAAGGCGAGCCTGAGACGCTCGGTATTGGCAGGCGAAAGCTCTGTCATGGCTGCTCCGGCGTACTTCATCTTTCCGATACTATTTTTTGGCGGAGGCCGCCCGCAAGGGGCAGTCTCCGCAAGGGCGAAAAATCAGGGCAGATAGAAATTGCTGGTGGGATCGAGCATCCCCGACGTTGAATAGAGCTGACCGTTGTCCATGAAGAAGACGGTGTTGTTCGGCACCTTGGTGGCATTCTTCGTCATCGCGCTCCGGTTCTTGTCGCCGGCGGCCATCGCCATGGCGCTCATCTTGCCGGGACCGCCATACGTGTAGGCCATGCCCGATTTGAATTCCCAGGCCGATTGCGAAAGCGCTGACGTGGCGATCGCAGCGAAGGCCGCGGTGGCGATGAGTGTCTTGCCGAGATTGGTCATGGGGGCTCCTGTTGAGTTGAGACGCCCGCCAATCGGGCGTGGACCCAATCAGAGGCCCGATCGCGCGGCTTCGGAAATACCGATAGCCAATCGGTTCGATAGCGGCGGGGCATCGCATCCCAATAGCGGGCGGCTATCAATCTCAGAGCGCCTGCGCATTTCATATTTCGGAAGCGGGCGTCCATCCTGTCTGCCGACAGCACCGACAGGAGATACCGATGACCCGCCGCATCGCCACCGGCAACCTCACAAGATTGTTCATGCCGGCTCTGCTCGCCCTGTTCCTTATCGGGGCCGCCTCCGCGGCCCGCGCCGACAGCGATGACGGCATCGTCCGCGTCAAGAGCGCGGTGCCGATGCAGGAAGCGATCGCCCGCATCAAGGCGGACATCGCCGCCAAGGGGATCAAGTTCTTCAGCGAGATCGATCAGTCGAAACTCGCGGCCGACGCCGGAATCAAGCTTCGGCCTTCGACGCTGCTCGTGTTCGGCAATCCGCCGCTCGGAACGCAGTTCATCACGTCCAATCCGAATGCCGGACTCGACTGGCCGGTGCGGTTGCTGCTGACGCAGGACGATGACGGCGGGGTCTGGGCGGTCTGGACCGATTTCGGATGGATCGCGCGGCGGCACAACATCAAGGACCGGGCCGCACAATTCAAAATGGCAACCTCGGTCGTCGAGTCCATCACCTCGACGATCGCAACGAAATAGCGGGCCGCCGCTGAAGCGACCGCGCATAGCGTCGCGCTATCCAATCAAGAGCTAGCCGGCATTTCTCCGTTCACCTTCCTTCAACGAAGCTCATCGACGTAGCCAGCCGTCAAGTCACTCACAAAGGAGATCATCATGTTCAAATTCCGCAAGACTTCCGTCCGTCACGGCATTGCGTTCGCCGGCATCATCGTATCGCTTGCGTCAGCATCCACCGCCTTCGCCGGCGAATGCCCGGCCGACAAGATGAAGCCGAACGTCCGCGAGAAGGTCGATTACAGGCCGGTCGGCGTCACCGACGTCACGCTCGGCTCGATCAATCTCGAGAAACAGCCGGCGGCCATCAAAGACCGCGAGCTGCGCTTCCGCAAGCTGACGATCGAGCCCGGCGGAATCGTGCCGTGGCACTCGCATGACGACCGGCCGGCGCTGATCTTCGTCCAGCAGGGCGAGATCGTCGAGTACGCCTCCAACTGCGCCGACCCCATCGTGCACAAGGCGGGCGACATCCGGCCCGAAGTGTCCGGAACCTCGCACTGGTGGAAGAACCTCGGCAAGGAAACGGTGATCCTCTACGTCGGCGACGTCCGCAAGGATCCGCACGACCACAACATGTAACCGGATGTGACGAGCTGCCCGGCTCGTTACCGGATGTGACGTCCTGGCATTTTCGTGTTGCCCCGCCCGCCCAGGCGTCACATCCCCCTTCCAAGTGAGAGAACGCCATGACCGACCTTTCCACGTTCATGAAGCCGGTGGAAATGCACGGCCATTCTCCGGGCGTGGCGCTGCGCTCGCTCGTCATCGGGCTCACGGCATTTCTGACGGTGGTCGACCTGTTTGCAACGCAGGCGATCCTGCCGTCGCTGACACGGCACTACAACGTCACGCCGGCCGCAATGGGCTTTGCGGTCAACGCCAGCACCATGGGCATGGCGATCGCCGGACTCGTGGTCGGCTTTTTCAGCCCCCACATCGACCGCAGGCTTGGCATTCTCGTCAGTCTGGTCCTGCTTGCGGTTCCCACCACATTGCTGGCCACCGCTCCCGACCTCACGACGTTCACCGTCCTGCGGATACTTCAGGGTCTCTGCATGGCCTCGGCATTCGCCCTGACACTCGCTTATCTCGGCGAACAATGCAGCGCGACGGATGCCGGCAGCGCCTTTGCGGCCTACATCACCGGCAACGTCGCCAGCAATCTGATCGGCCGGCTGATTTCGGCCGCGGTCGCCGATACGCTGGGACTGGCGTCCAATTTCTATTTCTTCGCGCTGCTCAATCTCACGGGAGCCGTGCTGGTGTGCTTCACGATCCATCGCGTCCAGCCGATGGATGCGATGCCGGCGGTGCAATCGCCGCTTGCCGCGGCGCTGGAGCACTGGCGCAACCGCCAGCTCCGCTCGGCCTTTGCGATCGGCTTTTGCATCCTGTTCGCCTTCATCGGCACGTTCACCTTCGTCAATTTCGTGCTGGTGCGGCCGCCTCTCTCGCTCGGAATGATGGATCTCGGCCTGGTCTATTTGGTGTTCGCGCCGTCCATCGTCACAACGCTGTTTGCCGGCCGAGCCGTAGCCCGTCTTGGAACCCGGCCGACGATCTGGACGGCGCTGGCGGTTGCAGCCGTCGGCCTGCCGCTGATGCTGTCCGCGAACCTGATGCAAGTGCTTCTCGGCATGGTGCTGGCCGGCGTCGGCACGTTCTTTGCGCAGGCCTGCGCGACCGGTTTTGTCGGCCGGGCCGCCAGCCAAAATCGCGGCATCGCCAGCGGGACCTATCTCGCCTGCTACTTTCTCGGTGGGCTTGCCGGCAGCGCCGTGCTTGGGCAATTGTTCGACCGTTTCGGGTGGACCGCCTGCGTTGCCGGCGTGGGCGCCTCGCTCGCAGTGGCGGCGCTGCTCGCGAAAAATCTGGTGCTCACGACGTCTTCCGCGTCTCCGGCATCAGGGTGAGAATCAACAGGAGGCCCAGCATCGCGATGCCGGAAAGCCCGAGGAACGCGGTGCTGCTGCCGAGCTTGTCACTGACATAGCCGGCGAGCACTGTAGAGAGCGAGGCGCCGATACCCGTCGCAGTGCCGACAATGCCGAGCGCCAGGTTGAAGTGGCCGCTGCCGAAGGCGACATCCGCCACGATCAGCGGAATCATGACGGCAAACACCGCGGCGGTGATGCCGTCAAAGATCTGCACGGCCACCAGCAGGAACGGATCGGTCACCGTTGCAAACAGCACGCCGCGAATGGCGAGCGCGCCGAAGCCGAGCAGCAGCAGCGGACGCCTGCCCCACGCCTGCGCCTTGCGGCCGATCGACGGCGAGGTCAGCGCCACGATCGCCTGCGGCACGATGATACAGGCGGCGATCAGCACCGGCGCCCATTGGCTCGACCGCGTCGTCACCACGCCCGCCATCAGCGGCAGCATCGCCGCGTTGGCCAATTGCAGCAGCACGATGGCGCCGGCGAAAATCAGCAGCGGCTTCTGGCGGATCAGGTTGAATACGCTCGTCGCCTTCTTGTCCGGCACCTCGCGCACCACGGCGCCGTGGGCCTGCACGATGTCGATCTCACGCTCGCGAATGCGCGAAAGCGCGAACAGGGTCGGGATCGCCAGCATGAAGGTGACGAGGAATACGGCCTGGTTCGAAATGAGATAACCGACGGCGCCCATCAGCGCCGCCGCCGAACCGTTGCCGAGCGATGCAAAGCGGGCGTTGCGTCCGAGCCGCTCGCCGATCGCATATGGTCCGACCAGACCGAGGCTGATGGCGGCGATCGCCGGACCGAGCACGCAGCTTGCCATCGCATGCAGCGTGGCCGCCGCGGTGACCACGGGAAAGATCGGCCAGAGAGCGTAGGCCAATGCGGCTGCGGCAATCGTCGCGACGGCACAGCCGGCAACCACCCGCTCCGAACGGGCGGCGTCGACGATGGCGCCGCCCGGCATCTGGCCGAGCAGGCCGACGATGCCGCCGATCGAGAGCACGAAGCCGATCTCGACCTGGGTCCATTTCTGCGTGGTCAGATAGACCGCGACGAACGGACCAAAGCCGGTCTGCACGTCGGCGAGGAAGAAGATGAACCAGTCGAGGCCGCGCTGGCTCTGCTTCGATGGCGGCGGCCTCGTTGGTACCGGCAGCGGCGACGGCGAGAGTGGCACAACATTGCCGTCAGCCGGTCGCCCGCGGCGATCGTCGTCACTCCGCTTGATCGAATGGGAGGGACGTACAATCAGGCTCATCTCCTCACCGATCAAACTCCCACGGGCTCAACTTGCCGGCCGCTCCCAGCACGATCAGCGGTGTGTCTTCCTTGTATTCAGGCGCCGCGGTGACCTGTTCCTTGTTCAGCTCCAGCGTGACGGTGTCGCCCTTGTTGGCGATGCGGGAAAAATGCAGCGCGCTCCAGTCGACGACGATCTTGCGGCTGCCGACGCCGAGAAAGCCGCCGAAATCGATCACCGCGGCGCGCACGGTGCCGGTGCGGTCGACGATCACGTCGACGATCCGTCCCATGTTCTCGTTATTGGAGGCGCTGCGGACCTCGCGGCCCAGAATGCCGTGCGCATCGCGCGCACCGATCACCGTGACCGAAGGCGGTGGCGCCGGCTCCTTGGCAGGCGGCGCTGCCGGCTCTTTTTGAGTCGGCTCCTTTTGAGTCAGCTCCTTCTGAGTCTCCTGGGGCACGGCGCCCTTGGTCTGCGGCGGCGCATTGTCTTGCGCCCATACCGCCGCCGATGTCGCAAGGACCGCGCCGATGAAAGTCACCAGCAGTTTCGTGCGCATATGGCCTCCTCGCGATTACAACGACCTGCCGCCATTCAATGCGTCAGCACGATCGACACCTGGATCTGGCCGCGCGTGCGCAGCACCTCCAGCGACACCTCCTGGCCGTGGCGGCGGACCCGAAGATCCACGCTCGACGGTCCGAGCTTGATATCGCGGATCACGACCTCGTTCAAAAATTCCGGCAGGCGGGGATCGCGCAGCCGGATCTCGCGGCGCGCTGCATCGAATTCGAGCCCGAGCGCGGCTTCCAGCAGCGTGAACGGCGTGGCGCTGGCCCAGGCCTGCGGCGCGCAGGCGACCGGATAAAGCACCGGTCCACGCCGCCGCTCGCGCTGGAATCCGCAAAACAATTCGGGCAGCCGCCGCAGGTCCATGTAGCTCGCGGCGTCGAACAGGCCCTTGAACAGATGCGCCACCGAATGCTTCAGGCCGTACCGGGCAAAGCCGAGCGCAATCAGCGCATTGTCGTGCGGCCAGACCGATCCGTCATGATAGGACATCGGATTGTAGCGGGCCTCGCCCCGCGCCACCGTGCGAATGCCCCAGCCCGAATAGAATTTCGGACTCATCAGGTCGGCGGCGACCAACCTTGCATGATCTTCGCTCACGATACCGGTGAACAGGAGCTGCCCCGCATTCGAGGTGCGCACGCGACAGGGCTCTTTGGCACCATCCAGCGCCAGGGCGTAGGTGCCGAGCTCCTCGCACCAGAACGCCTGTTCGAACCGCTCGGCCAGCAGCAAGGCTTCGGATTCGAGGCTGGCGGCCTTGTCGATCATCCCGAGGCGGCGCGCGCATCGCGATGCGAGTCGCTTGCCGGCGAACACATAGCCCTGCACTTCGGCCAGCGCGATGTAGCCTTCGGCGAGCCGCCCGTCGGCATGGAAGATCGCGTCGTAGGAATCCTTCCAGCCTTGATTCGCCAGCCCCTGCTCGGTCGCGCGCTGATATTCGACAAAGCCGTCGCGGTCGGGATCGCCCGGACCGTCGATCCAGCGCAGCCCCGCCTCGATCGCAGGCCACAGTTCGGCCAGCGTTTCCTCATCGCCGGTGCGCTCGACGTAAAGCCCGGCCAGCAGCACGAACAGCGGCGTGGAATCGACGCTGCCGTAATATTGCGCGAACGGCACCTCGCGCAGCGTTGCCATCTCGCCGCCGCGCATCTCGTGTAGGATTTTTCCGGGTTCGGCGTCGTTGAGCGGGTCGACGGCGGTCGCTTGAAAGACGGCGAGTCGTTTCAGCACGCCCTTGGCGATGCGCGGGTCGACCCACAGCATCTGCAATGCCGTGATCAGGCCGTCGCGGCCGAACGTGGTCGAGTACCAGGGAATGCCGGCATAGGGATAGCGGCCCTGCGGCGTTTCCGTCATCAGCATGTTGAGGTCGGCCATCGCCTGGCACAGCACCTCGTTGAAGATGTTGTTGGAGGTTTCAATGCTGGCGGCGCCCGCCGTCGAGCGGCGCATCTCGCGGCGGTGCGCGAGCAGCCCGCGGAAGAACGGCACAGGCTTGTGCATGATCGGCCGGTTGCAGGAGACGGCAATGAACAGCGACGTGACCTGCTTCGGTTCAAGCTCGAAATGATAGGTCGCGGCGTTGACCGCGAGCCGGGTCGGCTTTGGATCGAAATGCAGCGCCGTGATGCGCGACTGCTCGTCGAGGCCGCTATATTCGAACACCACGTCGCTCGGGCCCAGCAGTCTCGCCGAGCCGACGCCGCGGCGCGGACGCTGCTCGCCGCGCACCTCGAACAGGTCGGCAAAGTCGTTGTCGAACAGCAGCGTGAGGTCAAAGCTCGCCGGCAGGTCGCCGTGGTTCTGCAGCCCGATGCGCTGATAGGCCGTGCCCCGCCACAGGAAGATCGAGCGCACGATGTGCAGCGTGTCCTTTTGCAGGACGAGGCGGTCGTTGCGGTAGACGTCGCAATTGGTGAGATCGACGGTCAGCGCGGAATTGTCGTCGCGCAGGTTGGAGCCGAGCAGCAGCGGCTGCATGTCGTCCAGCACCATCTCGAGGCGCGCGAGATAGCGAGTGTCGGCATTGAACAGACCGTCCGGTCCGCCGGCGGAAGCGCCGATGTCGCCATGGCTGTCGAGCACGATGAAGGTATCGTCATGCTTCAGCGAGCGGCGCGGCCGCGCCGCCGGTCCCGTCATCGGGATGTAGAACGGCTGCTCCGTGACGATTTCGATGGGACGATTGGTTGCAAGTTGCGTGACGACTTCGGCTGCCATTTGGACCTCGACGACTGATCCACCGGACTCGGAGACGCTACTGGCTGAACTCAGGCCGCGTGCGTGGCGAGACGACCCATCTCACGCGCGACCAGCTCGCGGTAGGGGCCCTTGCCTTGCAGGAGAATATCCGGGGGACCATCCTCGATGATCCGGCCGGCCTGCAACATCACCACGCGATCGAAATTGCGCAGCGTGGAGAGTCGATGGGCGATCGCGATCACAGTACGCCCACGCATCAGCCGTGACAACGCCTCGCGGATCGCTTCCTCGGATTCACCATCGAGCGCCGCGGTCGCTTCGTCCAGCAGCAAGATCGGCGCATCCTTCAAAAAGGCGCGAGCGATCGCGATGCGCTGGCGCTGGCCACCGGAAACCTTGATGCCGCGGTCGCCGACCATGGTGGCCATTCCCTGCGGAAGGGAATCGATGAAGTCGCAACGCGCCGCCATCGCCGCGCGCAGCACCTCGCTGTCGGTTGCGCTGGGGCGGCCGTAGCGGATATTTTCCATGATCGAGCGGTGGAACAGCGAAATGTCCTGCGGAACGACGGAGATCGCCTCCCGCAGGCTTTGCTGCGTCACCTTTGCAATATTCTGGCCGTCGATCGTGATGCTGCCGCCCTGCACGTCATAGAAGCGCTGGAGCAGCGTGAACAGGCTGGATTTGCCGCCGCCGGAGTGACCGACGAGGCCGACCCGCTGGCCGGGCTGGATGCGCAGGCTGAACTTGTCGAACACCTGAAGGCCGCCGGGATAGGCAAACGAGATATTGTTGAACGCAATCGCGGCGCCGCTCTTGACCAATACCTCCGCCTCGGGGTGATCCTTCAGTTCGTGCGGCTGCAACAATGTTGCGATCGCTTCAGTGAGGCGCGCAACATGCTGGGTGACGTCGACCAGCGCCACCGCCAGGTCGCGCGTCGCGCTCAGAATGGCAATGCCGAGCGTGCATACCAGCACGACGTCGCCCGTGGTGGCCGCGCCCTTCTGCCAGAGCGAGATCGCCCAGGCCAGCATGCAGATCGTGAGCACCACCGTCACGCCGGCATGCAGAATCCGCACCTTTTCGAGATAGCGCAGGCTCTTGCCGCGCGCGGCGAGTTCCTGGTTCACGGTGGCGTCAAAGCGGTCGTGCTCATGGCCGAAGCCACAAAATGCACGCACCAGCGGCAGATTGTTGACAACATCGACCATCTCGCCGTCGACGGCGGCGGCCTTGTTGGCATAATCGTCATGCAGCGGCTTTCCGGCTGCGGCCATGTGGAACATCGCCAGCACCATGATCCCGGCGATCACGATAAATGTCGCCGACATCATCAAGCTCACGGTCCCGATCAGGGCAATCGCCGCAACCGTGGCAAAGCACGGCGGCAACACATTCCAAACGAACATGTTTTCGGTCGTGAAAACCGCATTGGACGTCGCCGTGATGCGGCTGGTCAGCATTCCCGGCAATTTTTCGGAAAAGTAGCTGGGCGCATGACCGGTCAGATGACGGAACATGTCGCGCCGAAGATCACCCGTGACGCCAACGAAGGTGAAACTCGCCGTCCAGCTCGCGATGCGCCACAGGAAATTGTCGGCGGCGACCAGTGACATGAGGAAAATGAATGCCAGCCATACGCCACCCGCACGATCGGGGCCGCCGGACAGGCTGTCGACCAGGTTCTTGACGCCGTACTGCGTGCCTACGGAACAAGCGACCGCCGCAAGTACGGCAGCCAATATGACCAAATGCGCGGCGAGACGTTTGCGCAAATAGCGCAGCACGAACGAGAACGGACGGTGCGCATATCCTGAAAGATAGTCCATGTTCATTTGCAAACCTGTTGGCGGCGAACGAGATTTCTATTTCGTCATCTCGCGCACGGTTACGTGAAGGGCGTCGGTCCCGATATCGCCGCGCAAGGCCATCACTGCGCAACAATTTTGCAGCATCGTCATTGTCGAAACTCTGTTGGCGGCGGATGGCATCAGCAAGACCGCAGTGTGGAGGAAGCAAGAAGACCGCTGCACCTAAGGAACTTCGCAGGCGCGGGAACGTTCCCGCCTTATGGCACGCCGGTGCCAACTGTGGGCCAGGGCTTTCTTCACATGCATGACAAACAGGAGACGGAGAGATGCGCATCGCGCAGGTTGCCCCGCTGACGGAGGCTGTTCCCCCCAAACTGTACGGAGGCACCGAGCGGGTGGTGCACTGGCTGACGGAAGAACTGGTGGCGCTCGGACATGAGGTCACGTTGTTCGCCAGCGGCGATTCGAAAACCTCCGCGAAACTTGACGCGACCTGGCCGAAGGCGCTGCGCCTCGACGGCTCCGTGCGCGATCCCAACGCGCTGCACATGGTGATGCTGGAGCGCGTCCGCCGCAAGTGTGACGACGAGGAGTTCGACTTCCTGCACTTCCATCTCGATTACTATCCGTTCTCGCTGTTCTATCGGCAGCCGACGCCGTTCCTGACCACGCTGCACGGGCGGCTGGACCTGCCCGAGCACCAGCCGGTGTTCAACACGTTCTCGAAGCTGCCGGTGATCTCGATCTCGAATGCGCAGCGGCGGCCGGTGCCGCAGGCCAACTGGGTGCGGACCATCCATCACGGCCTGCCGGAAAACCTGCTGACGCCGCAGCCGGCCAAGCCCTCCTATTTCGCCGTGCTGGGCCGGATTGCGCCGGAAAAAGGCGTCGACCGCGCGATCAAGATCGCGACCCGTTGCGGCATTCCCTTGAAGATCGCCGCCAAGGTCGATCGCGCCGACCAGGAATATTATGACGAACTGATCAAGCCGATGATCCAGAACAATCCGCTGGTCGATTTCATCGGCGAGATCAGCGACCGCGAGAAGCCGGACTTTTTGAGTGGCGCGATCGGGTTACTGGTGCCGATCGACTGGCCGGAGCCGTTTGGCCTGGTGATGATCGAGGCGATGGCGTGCGGCACGCCTGTGCTCGCCTACAACCGCGGCTCGGTCCCGGAGATCATCGACGATGGCGTAACCGGCTTTGTCGTCGAGGACGAACTCAGTGCGGTTGCCTCGATCGACCGCCTGTTGCAGCTCGACCGCGCAGCTATCCGCAAGGTGTTTGAAAAGCGCTTCACCGCGCGCCGCATGGCGCTCGACTATCTTGCCGCCTATCGCGGCCTGATGGAAGAAGCCAAGCCGCGCATGAAGCTGGTGAGCAGCGCGGAGTAGCGGCCACCACCGTCATTGCGAGGAGCACTTGCGACGAAGCAATCCATCTATCCCCGCGCGGAGAGGTGGATTGCTTCGCTTCGCTCGCAATGACGGGCGCGATGTCTAACTCACCATCGTCCGCTTCGGCTCGACGATCTCGAACACGCGCGGGAATTCGTCCATCAGCGTCATCAGTTCGCCGAGCCGCATCGGATTGCCGGTGAAGGTGATCTTGCCGGCGCCGACGGCATCGGGAAACGTGGTCAGCTTGGCGATGACCTCATCCAGCGTGCTGCGCGCCAGCGTGAAGCCGGCGTCGGCATCGGGGGCCTGCGCGTCCGCGACATAGGTCAGCGCGGAATTTTCCAGGTTGAGAATGAAGTTTTCGCCAGTGTCCGAAAAACTCCAGTTCAGCACGATGCGCTTGCCTTCGGCCTTGGGACCGTTGAGGCGGACGCCGAGCACGTCCCATAGCTGCTCGGTGCGGAGCGCCGCCAGCGTTTCGCGCGGCATCGGCGCGCGCGCCGGCACTTTTGGCATGCCCTGCCGCAACTCCTGCGCGCCGAACAGATAGGCGTTACGCCAGGTCGAGCTTTCGGCGGCATAGCCGAGCTGCTCGAACGTGTCGGCCAGCATGGCGCGCGCGGCCTGATTGTCCGGCTCGGCGAACACCAGATGGCTCACCGCCTGCGCCACGAAGCGGAATTCGCCCTTGGCAAAATCCGTCTTTGCGCGCTCCAGGATCGCGGCGGCACCGCCCATGTATTCGACATACTTCCTGCCGGACTCGACCGGCGGCAGCGGATCGAGATTGACGGGATTGGCGTCATACCAGCCGAGATATTTCTGGTAGATCGCCTTCACGTTATGACGGATGTGGCCGTAATAGCCGCGCCCGTGCCAGGCGCCGTCGAGGCTTTTGGGCAGTCGGATCGTCTCGGCGATCTCGGTCGCGGTCAGGCCGTGATTCATCAGGCGGATGGTCTGGTCATGCGCGAACTTGTAGAGGTCGCGCTGCTGGCGGATCATGGTGTCGATGCGCTCGTGACCCCAGACCGGCCAATGGTGCTGGCCGCACATCGCGTCAGCCTTGCCGCCCCACATGTGCAGGGCCTCGCCGAGATATTTCGACCACGCCAGCGCATCGCGCACATCAGCGCCACGGAACGGCAGCAGATTGTGGAAATTGTGGGTGCAGTTTTCCGCAAGGTTGAGCAGCTTGTAGCGCGGGATGAAGAAATGCATCTCGGCCGGCGCTTCGCTGTTCGGCGCCATCTGGAATTCGAATTCGACGCCGTCGATGACGCGCTTGTCGCCGGTGGCGATGATCAGGTCGGTCGGGCGCAGCAGCGCGACCGAGCCCGCCGCCATCGACTTGCCGAGACCGCAATCGACCTGGCCGCGCACGCCCTTGGCGAGCAGCGGACCGAATTGATACATCGCGCGCCGCAGCATCGCGGGTCCCGCGATGATGTTTTCGGAGACCGCGTGTTCCATGAAAAAGTTCGGCGCGATGATCGGCACGCTGCCGGAAGCCAGCGTCGCATCGTCGAGCACGCCGCGAGCCCCGCCCCAATGGTCGGTGTGGGTGTGCGTGAAGATGACAGCGGCCACCGGGCGCGTGCCGCGGTGCTGGAAGTAGAGCTCCATCGCGGCGCGCGCGCCTTCGATCGAGGTCAGCGTATCAACCACGATCACGCCGCGCTCGCCCTCGATCAGCGTCATGTTGGCAATGTCGAGGCCGCGCACCTGATAGACGCCGGGCACCACCTCGAACAGGCCGTGATGCATGTTGAGGCGCGACTGGCGCCACAGGCTGGGATCGACCGTCGGCGGCGCCGTCTCATCCGAGAGGAAGCCATAAGGCTCAAGGCTCCAGACTACCCTGCCCTGCGCGGAGGCGATGCGCGCGTTCTCCACGGTGCCGAGAAAGCCGCGTTTGGCGTCATCGAAATCGCGCGTGTCGGAGAACGGCAGCGCCTGAAGCGTCGCCGCATGCTGCGCGATGACGGGCGCGGTGGCGTCCTTTGGAGACTCGATCGGCCTTTCACCGGCGGCTGGCTGGTTCATACCCCTGCACTCCCCTTGCGCTACAAACGGAATTTGAGAAATCGGCTCAGCGAAACGCCAGCCCCTCGAACTGGCCCGAGTTGCGCCATGCCTCGATATATTTGAAGTAGGCCGTTGCCCCCGCAGGGTGGCCGACATTCAGCTTCGCCGCCGGACCGGGTTCGCGCCCTTCGTTGTTGTAGTAGCCGGGCGTGCAGTCGGGCGAGCCGATCATCCGTCCTGCGCCGCTCAGCAGCAGTTCGATCCAGCGATCCTCGGCTTCCCTGGTGACCTCGATTTCCTTGAATCCATTGGCGCGGGCATGGCCGACCATCAAGGCGATGGTTTTCGCCGCGTCTGTCAGATTGTGCGGAACGTTGGAGATCAGATTGGCGCCCTGCGCCGGCTGCACGAGGAACGCGTTGGGAAATCCGTGCACGTGGATGCCGTGCTTGGTCCGCATGCCCTGCGCCCAATAATCCGACAGTTTGACACCGCCCTTCCCGGTGAGATCGAAACCGGCGCGCCGGCGATATTCGGTGCCGACCTCGAAGCCGGAAGCATAGATGATGCAGTCGAGCTGATATTCCCTGCCCGCGACGACAACGCCGTTTTCGGTGATCCGCTCGACGCCCTTGCCGTCGGTATCGATGAGATGCGTGCCTGATATGTTGAAGGCTTGCAGATATTCGTCGTGGAAACACGGCCGCTTGCAAAGCTGGCGGTACCAGGCCTTCAGTTTTGCCGCGGTCTCGCGATCGGCGACGATGCTGTCGACCCGTGAGCGAATCTCTTCCATCTTCTCGAAGTCGGAATCCTCGAACGCCGCCAGCATGTTTGGCGGCGTTCGCTGCTCGCGCGGAAGCTGAACGATCTTTGCCCGGATACGTCGCGCAAGATCAGTCCAGCCGTCCTGCACGAGATCCACCTCGGCAGTGCCGCCGGCCTGGTTCGCGGTGAAATTCTCCAACCAGCGCAGTTGCCAGCCGGGCGCTGCAATCCCCGCAAACCAGTCCGGATCAATCGGCGCGTTGGCGCGGACATCGACGGAAGACGGCGTACGCTGGAAGACGTACAGCTCCTTGCAGACGCGGGCGAGATGCGGCACGCACTGCACAGAGGTCGCGCCGGTGCCGATGATTCCGACGCGCTTGTCGGACAGCTTTTCCATCGGCGCGCCCTTTGGATCGCCGCCGGTGTAGCCATAATCCCATCGGCTGGTGTGGAACGAATGTCCCTTGAATGACTCGATGCCGGGAATGCCGGGCAGTTTTGGGACGTGCAGCGGGCCGGTGCCCATGCCGACGAACTGCGCGGTGAAGGCATCACCGCGATTGGTACGGATCAGCCAGCGCGATTTCGTTTCGTCCCACTCGAGACTCTCGACCTGCGTGTGGAACAGCGCGTTGTCGTAGAGGCGATATTGTTTGCCGATGCGCTGGCAGTGCGCGAGGATCTCCGGTGCATGCGCGTATTTCTCCGACGGCATGTGCCCGGTTTCCTCGAGCAGCGGCATGTAGACCATCGAGGCTGTGTCGCATTGCGCGCCGGGATAGCGGTTCCAGTACCAGGTGCCGCCGAAATCGCCGCCCTTCTCGATGATGCGGACGTCATTGATCCCCGCCTCCGTCAGCCGCGCGGCCGTGGCAAGGCCCGCAAAGCCGCCGCCGATGAAAGCAAAGGTGACGTGATCTGTCTTCGGCGCGCGCGGCGTGACTGGCGTGTAGGGATCGTCGAGGTAGTGCGCGAGCTGACCCTTCACCTCGATGTATTGATCGTTTCCGTCCGGACGCAGCCGCTTGTTGCGCTCTTCGAGATATTTTTGGCGCAGCCGCTCCTTATCGATCGGTTGCTTCTGCAAGCGAGAAGTTTGCTCGCTCATCGTCATTCGGGGCGCCCTCACTGTTTTGTCCGGGCGGCACCTCTAGCACCGCTTGAGCCGAGCGTGCAGCCGTATTCGGCATTGCGACGCGGGCGGTGCAACATGTCAATGCTAATAAGGGGCGTCAACCCGCGGGCGGCTGCGCTATTTCTTCACCTTGCTTGCATCCATCTTGACGGCGGGATCGAGCATCTTGGTGGAGAAGGCCGTGGAGACGTCGAACGGCTTTTCCATGCCGAGATAGGTCTGCACCAGCTCGTAATCCTTCTTCATGCGCTCGCCGTCGATCCAGCCGAGTCCCTTCGTGGTCGTGAACTCGTCGGTCATCAGGAACTTGATGCGCTCCCACTGCCGCTCTTGGTTCTCCTTGTCGAGGCCGGAGACCTGATCGAGCAGCGCCTTCAGGCAGGGTGCGACGTCAGCCACGCAGGCGGCAAAGGCCTTCTGGCTGACGCGCACGAAATCCTCCACCAGTTTTGGATTCTTCTGCATGAACGCGCCGTTCACGATCAGCGAATTGCCGTAGGGATTGAGGCCGATGTCTTTCCAGTTGACGTAGCCGAGATCGGCGCCGAACTCGATCACCTTGAGGTCATGCTCGTTGTAGAAGTCGCTGATGATATCGACGGTGTGGCTCTTCAAGGCCGCGATCTTGGCGGTCGGGCCGACATTGACGAAATTGACCGAGTCCGGCGCGATGCCTGCCGCCTTGGCAAAGGCCGGCCACATCACGCGTGAAGCGTCGCCCGGCGGATTGCCGATCTTGTGGTTCGGGAAATCCTTGGCGCCGTTCACGCCATAGCTCTTCAGCCAGTAAAACGTCTGACCGGTGTTGGCATAGATGCTCATCAAGGCCACCACGTCGGCGCCCTTGCTTTTGGCCACCAGCATGGTCGCAAGGTCGGCGATGCCGAACGGCGAGCCGCCGGAACCGACCTTCAGCGACGAAACGCCGGAGCCCTTGCCGGTCTCGATGGTGAGGTCGATGCCGGCCTTTTCGTACCAGCCCTGCGCCTTGGCGTAATAGAACGGCGAATGATCCGCGGTCGGCGTCCAGTTGAGCGTGAGGTTGACCGCCTCTCCCGCCTGCGAGGAGACGGCGGGCAGGCTCAAGCCGATGGCCAGCATGGCGATCCGCAAACCCTTCATGGCAACTCTCCCTTGCTGCAAGGACGACGCGACGTTACCAATGCAACTCGGGACAGGACGAGTTGTCAACTATCTGGTTGGAAATGCCCAAAAGACGCGCAAACGGCTCGCCCATAAGGCGCCGCGATCCCGAGGCGACGCAGAGGAAGCTGCTGACGGCGGCCCGGCGCGAGTTCGCGGCCCGCGGCCTCGCCGGCGCGCGCGTCGACGACATCGCCGAGCGCGCCGGCGTCAACAAGCAACTCGTCTACCACTATTTCGGCGACAAGGACGCCCTTTATCTCGCCGTATTGGAATGGGTGTACGAGGAAATCCGCGCCCAGGAACGCAAGCTCAACCTCTCTGGCCTGCCGCCCGATACCGCGATCCGCAAACTGATCGAGAGCTCCTTCGATCATCTCGCGGCCCATCCGGACTTCATTCTGCTGCTCAACGACGAAAACCGCGGCGGCGCCCGCCATGTGCGCGGCTCCCGCAAGCTGGAAGCGATGCATTCGCCGCTGGTCAGCCTGGTCTCGAAAATCCTGGGCGAAGGCGTGAGGGCCGGGACGTTTCGCCGCGGCGTCAATCCCGTCCACCTCTATATTTCGATCGCCGGCCTCAGCTACTTCTTCTTCTCCAACACGCCGACGCTGTCGGCGATCTTTGGCAAGGATTTTTCGAGCCGGACCGCCAAAGCTGCCCGCCGGAAGCATGTCGTCGATCTCGTCATGCAGTCGCTGCGTCCCTAATCAACCAGATGGTTGAAAGCGGCATTGGATCGCGCTAGGTTTTTGCCGCGCTGCCACAGGGGCGGCGCCTTCCGGGAGTTCGAACTTGCCTGCCGACGGAACACGCTCAGCCCGATCGTTTGCGATCATCCTGATCGTGCATGTCGCCGTGATCGCCCTCTGGCAAGTGCTGGTCGATGCTTTCAAAGTGCCGAAATTCGTTCTGCCCTCGCCGCTGGCGGCGCTCTCGACGCTCGGCTCGGCCAAATATGCCTGGCTTTCGAACACCGCCGTCACCGCGATCGAAATCCTCGGCGGGTTTTGCCTCGGGGCCTTCGTCGGCGTCGCATTCGCTGTCATCTTCACCTGGTCGCGGATCGTCGCCCTGATGCTGCTGCCGCTGTTCGTGACGTTGAACATGATCCCGAAAGTCGCGCTCGGCCCTCTCGTCATCGTCTGGTTCAGCTACGGCATCTGGCCGAACATCCTGATCGCGTTCAGCATCTGCTTCTTCCCGATCCTGCTCACCACCGCGCGCGGGCTCAGCGAGGTCGAGCCTGACCTGCTCGATCTCGTCAAATCCCTGCGCGGCTCGCGCTGGACGTTGTTCCGCAAAATACAGTTGCCGGGATCGCTGCCTTACGTTTTCTCCGGCATGAAGGTCGGCGCCATCCTGGCCGTGGCCGGCGCAATCGTCGGCGAATTCATCGCCTCCGAGCGCGGCCTCGGCTATCTGATGATTCAGGTGCAGTCCTCGCTCGACACGCCGGCGATGGTGATGGCGGTGGTGCTGCTGACCCTGCTTGGGGTGGCGCTCTACGGCCTCGTGCTCGGCCTCGAACGGCTGTTCGTGGTCCGCGATATCAGGCTGCAATAAGAAAAGGGAACGCAAACATGCTGCTCACCCGCGAGACCCTCCCGGAGACGATCCCGGATATCGCCGCGCTCGACGAACTCCTGTGCCGGCCGAGCCAGGCGCTGATCGACGATCTCGCCAAGCTCGAAGGCGACATCATGATCCTCGGCGTTGCCGGCAAGATGGGGCCGACGCTTGCGGGACTTGCGAAGGCCGCGGCTCCTGGCCGGCGCGTGATCGGCGTGGCACGCTTCAGCGAAGCCGGCGTCAAGGACTGGCTGCAAGCCCGCGGCGTCGAGACGATCAGTTGCGACCTGCTCAATGAAGCCGCGATCGGCGCGCTGCCGAAAATCCCCAACATCGTGTTCATGGCCGGCCGCAAGTTCGGCGCCGAAGGCGATCTGGCGCTGACCTGGGCGATGAATTCGCACGTGCCGGCATTGATCGCGCAGGTCTTTCCGCGCTCGCGGATCGTCGCGTTCTCGACCGGCTGCGTCTATCCATTCGTTCCAGTCGATAGCGGCGGCTCGCGCGAGGAGATGCAGCCCGATCCGCCCGGCGAATATGCGCAGTCCTGTGTCGGGCGGGAACGGATGTTCGAGTATTTCTCGAAAAAATTCTCCACGCCCGGCCGGCTGTTCCGGCTGAACTACGCCATCGACATGCGCTACGGCGTGCTGCACGACATCGCCAGCAACGTGTTTTCGGGCAAGCCGATCGACGTCAGCATCAGCCATGTCAACTTCATCTGGCAGGGCGATGCGGCCTCGCAGGCGCTGCGGTGCCTTGCGCATTGCGAAACGCCGACGTCGCCGATCAATGTCAGCGGCCACGAAATCCTCGCCGTACGCGATCTCGCCGCAAAATTCGGCAAGCTCTTTGGCCGCGAGCCCATCCTGGTCGGCAAGGAGCAGCCGACCGCCTGGCTGACCAACACCTCGCTGGCGGTAAAACTGTTCGGCTTGCCGATCGTGGACACCGAGCAATTGATCAAGTGGACGGCTGACTGGTTGCAGCGGGATATGCCGAGCCTCGGCAAGCCGACCAAATACGAGGTCCGCGATGGCCGCTACTGAGGATGTCGCCATCGTTCGCCTTGGCGTCGAGGACGCTGCCGCAGGGCTCGTCCTGTCGACCGAAGCGCGCTGGAACCAGAACGAGGATGACTGGCGCTTTTTTCTGTCCAAAGGCATCGTCATCGGCGTCCGCGACGATACCCGCCGGCTGATCGCGACCGCGGCGCTGCTGCCCTACTCGGCCGGCAATGCCTGGATCAGCATGGTGCTGGTGACCGAGAGCTGGCGGCGGCGGGGCATCGCGACGAGATTGGTCGATTCCTGCCTGAGCACGGCGAAGCAGATGGGCCTGACGAGCTGGCTCGATGCGACGCCGGCGGGCGCGACCGTTTACGGTCCTCTGGGTTTTGCGCCGACGCTGGAGTTGCGCCGGCTGCGGCTGGAAAATTCCGGATCGTCGGCTGAGGCGGCGTCGTCGCTTGAGACCTGCGACCCTGTCGCATTCGCGGCACACGACGCGCGCGCGATGGGATTTTCACGCGACGCCTTGCTTTCGGAATTTGCCGGTCGGCCCGGCTCGCGCATGGTGAAGAAGGGAAACGCCATGGCGCTGGTGCGCAATGGCCGCACCGCGCGACACATCGCGCCGCTCTTTGCCGATAGCCCCGACGAAGCGCTGGCATTGGTGCAGGCCATCGTTCGCTCCGAGCGCGGTCCGCTGCTGCTCGATGCCGTGCACAGCCAGAGCCAATTCCTTGAAGGCCTCACCGGCTGCGGCTGGAACATCGAGCGGCCATTCCAGCGCATGCGTTTTGGCAATGCCGTCACCCAGGCCACCGAGCCGCCGTTCGCCGTCGCCGGCCCCGAATACGGTTAGGAAGCGCGTTCATGCACCACAGCGAGATCAAATCCGAGGTACGAAAGCTGATCGCCGAGGGCACGGTGATCCCCGCCCATCCGCTCGCGCTCGATGCCAGCCGCGCGCTCGACGTTAGACATCAGCGCGCGCTGACGCGCTACTACATCGATGCGGACGCAGGCGGGCTGGCGGTCGGCGTGCACACCACACAATTTGCGATCCGCGACGTCGGCATGTACCGCCCGGTGCTGGAGCTTGCCGCCGAAACTGCCGCTGACTGGACCAAGCGGCCGCTGGCGATGGTCGCCGGGCTTGCCGGCCCGACACAGCAGGCGATTGCGGAAGCCAGGATCGCGCGCGGCATCGGGTATCACGCCGGCCTGCTCAGCCTTGCCGCCATGAAGTCGGCGTCCGAAGACGAGATCATCGCGCATTGCCGCACCGTGGCGAGCGAATTCCCGTTGGTCGGCTTCTATCTCCAGCCGGCGGTCGGCGGCGTTATCCTGAGCGCCAATTTCTGGCGGCGCTTTGCCGAGATCGACAACGTCGTCGCCATCAAGATCGCGCCGTTCAACCGCTATCGCACGCTCGACGTGCTGCGCGGCGTGGCGGCGGCCGGCGCGCTCGACCGCATCACGCTCTATACCGGCAATGACGACCATATCTTGCTCGACCTGACGCTGCCGTTCGACCTCAGGGACAAAGGCATAACGACGCGCACGCACATCAAAGGCGGCCTGCTCGGCCATTGGTCGGTGTGGACGGCAGCGGCGATCAAGCAGTTCGAAATCTGCAAGGCGGCGCGCAACAAAGACACCGTATCGGCCGAACTGCTGGCGCTCGACGCGCGCGTCACCGATTGCAACAGCGCCTTCTTCGATGTCGCCAATAATTTTCACGGCTGCATTGCCGGCTGTCATGAAATCCTGCGGCGTCAGGGCCTGATGCAGGGCATCTGGTGCCTCGATCCGGCCGAAGGCTTGAGCCTCGGCCAGATGCAGGAGATCGATCGGGTCTGCCGCGAGCATGCCGATCTCAGCGATGACACGTTCGTCGCCGCAAACCTTCAGAAATGGCTGGCATGACGGCGAACGAGCCCTTCATCAGCCTGCGCAATGTCCGCAAGGTGTACCGCTCGGCCGGCCAGGAATTTCTGGCCGTCTCCGACGTCACCATGGACGTGCAGGAAGGCGAACTGATTTCGCTCGTCGGCCCCTCCGGCTGCGGCAAGACGACGGTGCTGAAAATCCTCGCCGGCCTGCATGGCGCCGACGGCGGCACGGTGAAGATCGGCAATGCGAAAACGCCGTTCGATCCGGCGCGCGACATCGGCATGGTGTTTCAGCAGGCATTGCTGCTGAAATGGCGCACCATCCTCGACAACGTGTTGCTGCCGGCCGAGATCGTCGGGCTGCCGATGGGCCCGGCCCGCGCACGTGCCCGCGAATTGCTCAAGCTCGTCGGCCTTGCCGGTTATGAGGACAAATATCCCCAGCAACTGTCCGGCGGCATGCAGCAGCGCACGGCGATTGCGCGCGCCTTCATCCACGATCCCAAACTGATCCTGATGGATGAGCCGTTCGGCGCCCTCGACGCGCTGACGCGCGAGCAGATGAACCTGGAAATGCTGCGGATCTGGCGCGAGAGCGGCAAGACCATCATCTTCGTGACGCACAGCATTCAGGAGGCGGTGTTCCTCGCCTCGCATTGCGCGGTGCTGACCGCCGGTCCTGCCAAAATGGCCGAGTATTTTCCGATCGAGTTGCCGTTCCCGCGCGACCTGCCGATCAAGACCACCGACGAGTTCGGCGCCTATGCGCGGCGGATTTACGGAAGCCTGGGACTGACCGCTACCGGATAGCTCTCTCCGCCGTCATTGCGAGCGAAGCGAAGCAATCCAGCTTCCTTCGCCGCGACGAGAAAAACTGGATTGCTTCGTCGCTGCGCTCCTCGCAATGACGGAGAAAAGTCTTTGATACCTCACTTCTGAACCTTGCTGGCGTCCATCTTCACCGAGGGATCAAGCATCTTTGCCGTGAATGAACTCTCGACCGAGAACGGCTTTTCGATACCCAGATAAGTCTGCACCAGCTCATAGTCGCTCTTCATCCGTCCCTGGTCGATCCAGCCCAGCCCCTTGGTGGTCGTGAATTCATCGGCCATCAGATATTTGATGCGGCCCCATTGCAGCAATTGCTCCTCGCGGTCGAGGCCCGTGGCATTGTCCAGCAGCGCTTTCAGGCACGGCTCGAAATCGGCGACGCAGGCCGCGTACGCCTTTTGCGTGATGCGAACGAAGTCTTCGACGAGTTTTGGATTCTTTTCGAGAAACGCGCCATTGACGATCAGCGAGTTGCCATAGGGATTGAGGCCGATGTCCTTCCAGTTCAGCGCGCCGAGGTCGCCGCCGAATTCCTTCAGCTTGACGTCATGAGAGTTGTAGAAGTCGCTGATGATCTCGACCGTCCGCGCCTTCAGCGCGGCCGATTTCGCCGTCGGCCCGACATTGACGAATGACACCGAGTCAGGCCCAAGGCCCGTCGCCTTGGCGAAAGCCGGCCACATCACCCGCGATGCATCGCCGGGCGGATTGCCGATCTTGCGGCCGGCAAAATCCTTTGGACCGCTGACGCCATAGCTTTTCAGCCAGTAAAAAGTCTGTCCCGTGTTGGCATAGATGCTCATGACGGCCACGGCGTCGGCGCCCTTGCCGCGCGCGACCAGCATGGTCGCAAGGTCCGAAATGCCGAACGGCGCGCCGCCCGAGCCGACCTTGAGCGAGGACATGCCGGAACCCTTGCCGACCTCGATCGCCAGATCGATGCCCGCCTTCTCGTACCAGCCCTGGGTTTTCGCATAATAGACATAATAGAAAGGAGAGTGATCGGCGCCCGGCGTCCAGTTCAGGACGAGACTGACGCTCTGGCCGGCGCTTGCAGGCGATACCATCGCGACGGCCAGTGCTGCGGCTGCCAAAAGACTTTTCAAGGCTCTCGTTCCTCTTTGCTGGCGGCCACTGTCTACGCCGGCGCAGCCACGCACAACCGTTCTCAGGTTGCCGCCGAACGGTCGGTTTCGCGCCACGCTTGCCGGGGGCTGTAACCCCGGACGACCGCCGATCATCCCTCATGCAATACGCATTTTCTTGATTTGAACGATTCCAGATTCCGGTCCAAGTTCCGCGCCGGGCCCTCTCGATGGACTGGGCCAGCAAGGGGATCGCGATGGCAAACCTCAATATCAATGGCAAAACAATCAATGTCGACGTCGAGGACGATACGCCGCTGCTTTGGGCTATCAGGGAGAACGTCGGACTAACGGGAACGAAATACGGTTGCGGCATCGCACAATGCGGCGCCTGCACGGTTCATGTCGACGGCGTGGCGATGCGCTCCTGCGGCGTCGTGGTCGGCGAAGTCGCCGGCAAGCAGATCACCACCATCGAAGGCCTCGCCGCTGCCGATGGCAAACTGCACAAGGTGCAGCAGGCCTGGGTCGCCAATGACGTACCGCAATGCGGCTACTGCCAGACCGGCATGATCATGGCGGTTGCGGCCTTGCTGAAGGACAATCCGAAGCCGACCGATCAGGATATCGATGCGGCCATCACCAATATTTGCCGGTGCGGCACCTTCCAGCAGGTGCGCGAGGCGATCCACGCCGCCGCGAACGCTTGAGGGAGGCAGCCATGAATCAGCACGTCAAACTCGACCGCCGCGCCTTCGTTATCGGCACCGCCGCCGCAGGCGCCGGCCTTGCCATTGGGCTCGATCTTCCCTTTGGCGGCCCGACCGTGGTGCGCGCCGCCGACGGTTCGCCCGAAGTCAACGCATGGATCGTGATCCGGCCTGACGACACCACCGTGATCCGGATCGCGCGCTCGGAAATGGGCCAGGGCACCCTCACCGGCCTTGCCCAACTTGTCGCCGAGGAACTGGAATGCGACTGGTCGAAGGTCACGACCGAATATCCCACCCCGGGACAGAATGTCGCACGCAAGCGCGTCTGGGGCGATTTTTCGACCGGCGGCAGCCGCGGCATCCGCACCTCACAGGACTATGTCCGCAAGGCCGGCGCCACCGCGCGCATGATGCTGGTGCAGGCGGCCGCGAACGAATGGAAGGTGCCGGCTTCCGAATGCACCGCTTCCGATAGCGTCATCACCCATAAGGCGTCGGGCAAGACCACCACCTACGGCAAGGTGGTCGAAGCCGCCGCCAAACTGACTCCGCCGGCCGATGCCGAGATCAAGCTGAAGGATCCGAAGGACTGGAAGATCGCCGGCAAGGGCGTCAAGCGGCTCGATACCGTCGACAAGACCACCGGCAAGATGACCTACGGCATCGACGTCAAGATGCCGGGCATGCTCAACGCCGCGCTGAAGGAATGCCCGGTATTCGGCGGCAAGCTGAAAAGCTACGACGAAGCCAAGGTCACGGGCATGAAGGGCGTGAAGAAGGTGGTGCGTGTCAACGACAGCACCGTCGCCGTCGTCGCCGACACCTGGTGGCACGCCAAGACCGCACTCGACGCGCTTCCGATCGTCTGGGACGAAGGCGAGAATGCCAAGGTCTCGAGCGAGTCGATCGCGAAATGGCTGGCCGAAGGCCTCGACAATTCGCAGCCGGCTTTCATCGGCAACCAGAATGGCGACGCCAAGGCGGCCATCGCCAGCGCCGCCAAGAAGGTCGAGGCGGTCTACAACTACCCCTACCAGAACCACGCCGCGATGGAGCCGCTGAACGCGACGGCGCTCTACACGCCGGACAAGTGCGAGGTCTGGACCGGAACGCAAAACGGCGAAGCCGCTTTCGCGGCGACGCTGGAAGCCTCCGGCCTGCCCGCCGAAAAATGCGAAGTACACAAGCTGATCCTCGGCGGCGGTTTTGGCCGGCGCGGCATGACCGACTATGTCCGGCAGGCGGTTTCGATCGCCAAGCAGATGCCGGGCACGCCCGTCAAGCTGCTGTGGTCGCGCGAAGACGACATGCAGCACGGCACCTATCATCCGGTCACCCAGTGCAAGCTGACCGGCGCGTTCGATGCCGACAATAATCTGACGGCGCTGCATTTCCGCCTGTCCGGACAATCCATCCTGCATACGGTCAGGCCGGCGGCGCTGGAGAATGGTAAGGACCCGGCCGCGTTCCAGGGGCTCAACCCCAGCGGCGATTTTGCGTTCGGCTACACCGTGCCGAACCTTTTGGTCGAGCATTCCATGCGCAACCCGCACGTCCCGCCCGGCTTCTGGCGCGGCGTCAACATCAATCCGAACGCGATCTACATGGAATGCTTCATGGACGAGCTTGCGCATTCGGTCGGCCAGGACCCGCTGGAGTTCCGCCGCAAGCTGATGTCGAAACATCCAAAGCACCTTGCCGTGCTCAATGCCGTCGCCGACAAGATCGGCTGGGGCAAACCGGCGCCGCAAGGCGTCCATCGCGGTCTCGCGCAGATCATGGGCTACGGCAGCTATGTCGCCGGCGCCGCCGAAATCTCGGTGACCGACGGCAGCAAGATCAAGGTGCACCGGATCGTTGCCTCCACCGATCCCGGCTATGTCGTCAATCCGGCGCAGGTCGAGCGGCAGATCGCGGGCTCCTTCGTCTACGGCCTGTCCGGCCTGTTCTACGGCGGGTGCACGGTGAAGGATGGCCGGATCGAGCAGGCCAATTTCGACACCTACAACTCGATGCGCATTGCCGAGATGCCGAAGGTGGAGTCGGTCATCGTCCCCAGCGGCGGCTTCTGGGGCGGCGTTGGCGAGCCGACCATCGGCGTCGCGGCGCCGGCGGTGCTCAACGCCTATTTTGCGGCGACCGGCAAACGCATCCGCTCGGTGCCGCTGCGCGACCAGAACATCACCTTTGCCTGACATGACGAGCGGCGGCCGAAAGGCCGCCGCTCCATCATTCTCGGATATTCAGTCATGACAGCCTTGCGCTTCGCACTTGGCGTTGCAGCCATCCTTGCATCGACCGTGCCGGGCTTTGCTGCCTCGCCCGCTCCGCCCGGCGCGGCGTCGTGCTCAGGCTGTCACTCCATCGGGGCAAGTGCGACTTCGCCGATCTCGCGGCTCTACGGCCGCGATGCCGGCGAGATCATGACGGCGATGATGGGGTTTCGCGACGGCTCGATTCCCTCGACGGTCATGAACCGCATCGCGAAAGGTTTTTCCGACGACGAGCTGCGCGCGATTGCGGCGTGGCTCGCGGCGCAGAAGTAGGGTCGCGGCATGGGCATACGCCATCGCATGAACCGCCGGGAATTTCTTGGCGCCGGCGCGGCCGCAGCAGCCGGGCTGGCATTTCCCCTGCCCGCCTTCGCGCAGGCCGCCGCACGCGTCGTCGTGGTCGGCGGCGGGTTTGGCGGCGCCAGTTGTGCGCGTGCGCTGAAACAGATCGATCCGAAACTACAGGTCACGCTGGTCGAGCCGAACCGCACCTTCGTCGCCTGCCCGTTCAGTAACAACGTGATTGCCGGATTGCGTTCGATCGAGGAGCAGCAGTTCGGCTATGACAAGATCGCCGCGTCAGGCGTGACCGTGGTGGCGCAGGCGGCAACGGCAATCGACGGCGCGGCGCGGACGGTAGGCCTCGCCGACGGCACGAGGCTGAGTTACGATCGGCTGGTGCTGGCCCCCGGCATCGATCTGCGCTTCGACGCGCTTCAAGGCTATGACGAAGCCGCAGCCGCGAAGATGCCGCACGCCTGGAAGGCGGGCGAGCAGACGGTGCTGCTGCACAAGCAGCTCGAGGCGATGGACGACGGCGGGCTGGTGGTGATCGCGGCGCCCGCCAATCCCTATCGCTGTCCACCCGGGCCTTATGAACGCGCCTGCCTGATCGCGCATTACCTCAAGACCAAAAAACCGCGCTCAAAGCTGCTGATCCTCGACGCCAAGGACACGTTCTCCAAGCAACGGCTGTTCCAGAATGCCTGGAAAGAGCTGTATCCGGGAATGATCGAGTGGATCTCGCTGTCGCAGGGCGGCAAGGTGAACGCGGTGGATGCTGCGACCAACACGCTGATCACCGATTTCGGCAACCATACCGCCAAGGTGGCGAATGTGATTCCGCCGCAGCGCGCCGGCCGCATCGCTGGCCTCGCGGGCGCGGCCGACAATACCGGCTGGTGCGCGATCGATCCCGTCACGTTCGAATCGAAGTCGGCGCCCAACATCCATGTGATCGGCGATGCCTGCATCGCCGGCGGCATGCCCAAATCCGCTTTTTCCGCAAATTCGCAGGCCAAGAATTGCGCGAGCGCGGTCGCCACACTGCTCGCAGGCGGAACGCCCGGCACGCCGAAATTGATCAATACCTGCTACAGCCTCGCCGCGCCCGGCTACGGCATTTCGGTTGCCGGCGTGTACGCACCGAAGAACGGGCTATTGGCCGATGTCGAGGGCGCCGGAGGCGTCAGCCCGGCCGACGTGCCGCGCGAATTCCGTGCCCGCGAGGCCGAATATGCCGACGCCTGGTTCAAGACGATCACGGCGGAAGTCTTTGGCTAGGCGCGGGCATCACGTGTCGGGCCCAATGCTTGCCGGGGCGCTGCTCGCCCTGCCCGCTGCTGCTACTGCGCAAGGGCTTCGCGATGATGCGATCGTCGGCGACGCTATCCCGCAATCGCTCACGAATGGACGAGGCGACGCGGCGCGCGGGCGCGCGCTCGTCGTGGAACGATCCAGCACTTGCATCCTCTGCCACAGCGGTCCATTTCCCGAACAGAAGTTTCAGGGTGACCTCGCACCCGACCTTTCCGGTTCCGGCAAGCGCTGGACGGAAGGACAGCTCCGCCTCCGGCTGGTGGATGCTTCGCGGCTGAACGCCGAGACGATCATGCCGTCCTATTACCGGCTCGATGGCCTCTCCCGCGTGGGGCGGGCATGGCGGGACAAACCGATCCTGTCGGCTGAACAAATCGAGGATATTCTGGCTTATCTTGTGACGCTGCGCGAATAGGAACCGATGATGCTGGACCCAACCACGCGACGCGACTTTCTTGCCCTTGCCGGCAGCGCCGCCATGCTCGCGGTGACGTTGCGGCCGGCGAAAGCGACCCCTGCGACGATGGCATCCGCGATCCGCACCGTGGTCGGAACGGCCCCGGTCAAGAACGGCAAGGTCAAGCTGGAGGTGCCGCCGCTGGTCGAGAACGGCAACACCGTGCCGATGACGGTGAGCGTTGCCAGCCCGATGGCGCCCGAGGACCATGTGCTCAGCATCCACGTCTTCAACGAAAAGAACCCACAGCCGAATATCGGCAACTTTTATCTGGGACCGCTCGCCGGCCGCGCGCAGGTTTCCACCCGCATCCGCCTCGCCGACAGCCAGAAGATTATCGCGATCGCAAAGCTTTCGGACGGCACCTTCTGGTCCGCCAGCGTCGAAGTCATCGTGACGCTTGCCGCCTGCACCGAGGAGCCCGTCTGATGGCATCGGCACTGATCAACGTTCCGGCCAAGGCCAAACGCGGCGAGATCATCGAGATCAAGACGCTGATGTCGCACATCATGGAAACCGGCTATCGCCATACCGCGACAGGCGAAGTCATTCCGCGCGACATCATTACGAGCTTCACTTGCCGCTTCAACGGCAAGGAGATCTTTCGCGCCGACCTGTTCCCGGCGATATCGGCCAATCCCTTCTTCACGTTCTTCACGACCGCGACCGAAAGCGGCAAGTTCGAATTCGAATGGATCGGCGACAAGGGATTTTCGGAAACCGCTTCGGCCTCCATCGCCGTCGAATGAGGTCCAGTGCAATAGCGGCGATATTGCTGATCGCGGCGGGCGCCGCGGCCTCGGAGATTCCGCCAGGCGATCGCCGGTCCGGTTTCACCTTCATGGCGCCAGACACAAAGGCGATGCAGAACGACGACACCGCCAATCCTGCCATGCTCTGGGTGCTCGACGGCGAAGCGCTCTGGAAGAAAAAGACCGGCAACGCCGGCAAAGCCTGCGCCGATTGCCATGGCGATGCCTCCGCCAGCATGAAGGGTGTCGCGGCCCGCTATCCCGCCTATGACAAGGCGCTCGGCCGTCCCGTCGATCTGGAGCAGCGCATCAACTCTTGCCGGGCCGACCGGCAACAGGCGGCGCCGCTGGCGTACGAAAGCCGCGACCTGCTGGCGCTGACTGCCTTCATCGCGCGCCAGTCGCGCGGCGAAGCGATCACGGCCGGGGACGATCCGCAGCTAAAACCCTTCGTCGAAAAAGGCCGTGCGCTGTATTCACAGCGGCAGGGCCAGCTCAATCTGGCCTGCGCCAATTGCCATGATGACAATTGGGACAAGCACCTGGCGGGTTCGGCGATCACGCAGGGGCATCCGACCGGCTATCCGATCTACCGGCTGGAATGGCAATCGCTCGGCTCGTTACAGCGGCGCTTGCGGGCCTGCATCACCGGCATCCGGGCGCAGGCCTATGACTATGGCGCGCCGGAACTGGTGGAGCTCGAGCTGTACCTGATGTCGCGCGCGCGCGGCATGCCGATGGAATCGCCGGCGGTGCGGCCGTAGTCTGCATTCGGCCATGGCCGGATTGCATGCCTCTCCACCGGTGCGGCCTTGCGGCACAACCGGCTCCGCCCGTATCCTCCCGGCAAATTCCGACAACAAATGATCCGGAGAAGCGCCATGAACCCGCCCGTCAATTCGCCCGCGATCAAGGTCGTCAAATCGGTGCGCGAACAGGTGAGCGCGGAGGAATGGCATGCGCGCGCCGATCTCGCCGCCTGCTACCGGCTGACGGCGATGTACGGCATGACCGAGATGGTCGCCAACCACATCTCCTGCCGGGTGCCCGGGCATCATGATCAGTTCCTGATCAACCCCTACGGCATGCTCTATGAGGAGATCGACGCTTCCTGCCTGATCAAGGTGGACGTTGCCGGC
Organism: Bradyrhizobium lablabi; assembly: GCF_018129385.1. Classification (GTDB taxonomy): domain Bacteria; phylum Pseudomonadota; class Alphaproteobacteria; order Rhizobiales; family Xanthobacteraceae; genus Bradyrhizobium; species Bradyrhizobium lablabi_C. Next base: position 40,862 of record NZ_JAFCLN010000010.1, on the reverse strand, counting down.
AACACGCTGTTCAACGCGTCGGACTATGACGTCAACGTCGCCGGCTTCGTCATTCACAGCGCCATCCACATGGCCAAGCATGACGTCGATTGCGTCGCCCATACGCACACGCCGGCCGGCATGGCGGTCTCGGCGATGAAGTGCGGGCTGCTGCCGCTGGCGCAGACCTCGATGCGCTTCCTGCACGTCGCCTATCATGACTTCGAAGGCATCGCCGACAATGTCGACGAGCGCGAGCGGCTGGTGCGCGACCTCGGCGATCAGGAGGCCATGATCCTGCGCAACCATGGCCTGCTGGTGGTCGGCCGCTCGGTGCCGGCGGCGTTCAACGTGCTGTTCCGGCTGGAGCGCGCCTGCCAGGTGCAGGTGATGGCGCTGTCGTGCAACACCGAGCTGGTCTATCCGCCGCAAGCCATTCTGGAAGATACCTATGAGCGGATGCTGCCAAAGCCCGGCCGCACCGCGCGCAACGGCGATCTTGCCTGGCCGGCGCTGCTGCGGAAGCTCGATCGGGTCGATCCGTCGTACAAGAATTGAGCGGGTTGGAGCTGCCGGCACGGGGCCAAACCAAAAATGCGAAAACAACCCCATGCACAGTAGAATTGAGGTGTTTTAATACCTCTGTCGCCGCGAGCGCTGCCCAGCCTTCGTTGGTGCCCCGCATACACTGCCGTCATTGCGAGGAGCCAACGGGTCGCGCGAATGCGCGCCGATGACAGGCTCCGCGACGAAGCAATCCAGCTTTCTTGTCGCCGCGAAGGAAGCTGGATTGCTTCGCTTCGCTCGCAATGACGGCTAAGGGTCACGTTGCGGCAGCGACGTCGCTAGGACGCCGCCACAGCCTGCCTTGCCGCAGGCTTTCGCTCGATCGGATGGATGTCGATCGCGCGCAGGCGGCCGAGGCGCAGCACTTCCATCTCGAGCGTGCGGTCGATGCGGTCGCGATCGAGTGCGCGGATCAGGTCGTCGACGCCGTTGATCTCGACGCCGTCGAGCCGGATCACGACGTCTCCCGGCAACAGCCCTGCCCGCGCGGCGGGACCATCCGGCTCGATCTGCGCCAATAACGCGCCCATCGTGTGGTCGATGCCGGCGACCACGGCATGGCGGCGCGGGATCGGCGCGGTTTGCCCGGCGACGCCGATATAGGCGCGGCGGACATAGCCGTGGCGGATGATCTCCGACAGCACGAACTGCGCTGTGTTGCTGGCGACCGCAAAGCAGATGCCCTGTGCGCCATTGATGATGGCGGTATTGATACCGATCACCTCTGAATTCGACGACACCAGCGGCCCGCCGGAATTGCCGGGATTGAGCGCGGCATCGGTCTGGATCACGTCCTCGATGGTGCGGCCGCTGACCGAACGGATCGAGCGGCCGAGCGCGGAGACCACGCCTGCGGTGACCGTCGATTCGAAGCCGAGCGGGTTGCCGATCGCGACCACGAGCTGGCCGCGGCGCAGCGTCTTCGAATTGCCGAGCGAGGCGTAAGGCAGGTCGCGCGCGCCATCGGCGCGCAGCAGCGCGAGATCCGTATCGGGATCGGTGCCGAGCACGTGGGCGTCGGTGACAAAGCCTTCGGTGTCGCGCAGCCTGATCTCTTTCGAAGACCCGACGACGTGGCTGTTGGTCAGCACGAGGCCGTCGGGCGAGATCACGATGCCCGAGCCGAGCCCGCCGCGATCGCGCACGGTCTTCACCTTGGGACCGGTTTCGACGCGCACGACGGCGGGCCCGACGCGCTCGGTCACGCCGATCACGGCGTTGGAATAGGCGTCGAGCAAGGCCTGGTCATTGACGGGGGCAGATTCATCCGCACGCGGCAATGGAGCGTTGCCGGCGCTATCTGAGGTAAAATCCAGCATGGCGAGATTCCTTTGGTCTCGACAGATGGTGGCTGGATTGCGGCACCGCAAGATGCCTTCGGGGCACGCGCATGGCACCCATCGCCATCATTGACACCGCCGCGTCACGTCCCAACAATCGGCCAAACATAAAAACGCCGTCGGACCGCCCGGCCCGCAGGACGGATCAGAACTCCCAGGGAAGAAGACGTGGCAAGCGTTGATAGCGACACCTACGAATGCGACGTGCTGGTCGCAGGCTCCGGCTGCTCGGGCATGTCGGCTGCGGTCACCGCCGGGCATCATGGCCTGAAAGTTCTGATCGTCGAGAAGGAGCCGAAATTCGGCGGCACCACCGCCCGCTCCGGCGGCTGGCTTTGGATTCCCGGCACCTCGCTGGCGCGGGCCTGGGGCATTGTCGAGGGCCCGGAGCAAGCGCGGACCTATCTGCGGCACGAGGCCGGCAACAGCTTTGACGCCGCGCGCGTTGACGCGTTTCTGACCAAGGGGCCGGAAGCCGTCGACTTCTTCATCAGCAAGACCGCGCTCGCCTTCGACATGCCGCTGACCTTTCCGGATTACCACGCGGAGGCGCCGGGCGGCACGCAAGGTGGCCGCTCGATGGTGACGCGGCCGTTCGACGGGCTCGAGCTCGGCCCGCTGATCAAGGACATCGGCCTGCCGCTGCCGGAGCTCACCGTGTTCGGCATGATGCTCGGCTCCGGCAAGGAGATCATCCATTTCATGCGCGCGACGAAATCGTTGACGTCGGCCGTCTATGTCGCCAAGCGCCTCGCGAAGCATTTCATGGATGTAAGGCAACACGGCCGCGGCATGACGCTGACCAACGGCAATGCGCTGGCCGGACGGCTCGCCAAGTCGGCGCTCGATCTGAAGATCCCGCTGTGGCTGTCATCGCCGGTGCGCGAACTGATCGTCGAAGACGGCGCGGTGCGCGGGGCCGTTGTCGAGCGCGATGGCCAGCGCACCCGCGTCACGGCGAAGCGCGGCGTCGTGCTCGCCTGCGGTGGCTTTCCGCACGACGTGGCGCGGCGCAAGGCAATGTTTCCGCACGCGCCGACCGGCAAGGAGCATTATTCGCCGGGACCGCCGGGCAATACCGGCGACGGCCTGCGGCTCGCGGAGACGGCGGGCGGTCAAATCTCGGACAACTTGCCCAATAGCGCCGCCTGGGTGCCGGTCTCCATCACCACGCGCAAGGATGGCAGCAGGGGCGTGATGCCACACTTCATCGACCGCGCCAAACCCGGCGTGATCGCCGTGATGCGCGACGGCAGGCGGTTTGCCAATGAAGGCAACTCGTACCACGACTTCGTGCAGGACATGGTGAAGGCGGCAAAGCCCGGCGAAGAGATCAGCGCGTTCCTGATCTGCGATCATCGCACGCTGCGAAAATACGGTCTCGGCTGCGTGCCGCCCTTCCCGATGCCGCTCGGTCATCATCTGAAGACCGGCTATCTCAAGCGCGGCGCGACGCTGGCTGAGTTGGCGTCGGCCGCGGGTATCGACGCCAAGGGACTCGAAGCAACTGTTACCGCCTTCAACAAGAACGCCGCCAGCGGGCATGACCCCGATTTCGGCAAGGGTTCACGCGCTTACAACCGCTACCAGGGCGACGCGCAGCACGGGCCAAATCCCTGCATTGCGCCGATCGAGCAAGGGCCGTTCTATGCGATCAAGATGGTGATCGGCGATCTCGGCACCTATGCCGGCATCAAGACCGACGAGCACGCCCGCGCACTCGATGGCGACGGCCGCGTGATCGAGGGGCTCTATGCCGCGGGGAACGACATGGCGAGCATCATGGGCGGCAACTATCCCGGCGCGGGGATCACGCTCGGGCCGGCGCTGACGTTCGGGTATATCGCGGGGATGCATCTGGCGAAGGCGGAGCGCGCAGTTCGCTGACTGCTGGCCAGCTTGCAATCCGGGGATCGTTATCCAACACTAGGCGCACATGGATTGATGCCATCAGGCGCGTCCGCTTACTCGGTAGTTAGGCCAGCACTTGCGATACAACATCGTCAGACGTAGTATTTTGGCATAATAGGGCATGGAGAGATCGATGATGAAGAGCATCGCAGTCGCCATCGCGTTCTTCTTTGCAATGCCTTCATCACCCTCGGTTGCACAACCGCGCTATGATTACGGACCCGGCGGCAATCCGTATCCGCGCACTTATCCCGGACCACCACGCGGCGCTCCGTACTGGTCGGGCTATGTCAATGCCCCGGTTGGAGAGGCGGTCGGTCCCTGCCACTGGATTACCCAGCGCTTCTGGGACGGGCAGGGCTGGCGGGCGCGCCGCGTGCGAATCTGCGGCGTCGATCAAGCTTGGCCTTCCAGCCCTTCTTTTTGATATCTTCCCGCGCCTGATCGTCGGTCCTGCCGATAACTATCGGCACCCCAGGCCCAACAGGTTCTCTGACGGATCTGTCTTTGACGACGATCTCCGCGAGGACGTAGCCTCTAAACTCAGGCACCCGAGTGCAATCATCGCCCGGGGAAAATGGACGCGTCCAGGGGACCCGTGATGACTGCTTTGGGTCCCAAAGCCAACTCTCATTCTGGTTGCGCCGACAACATTTTAATCGCACATTAAGTGCCGTTTTAGTGAATGCAGGTTCGGAAACATAAATTTTTCACGGGAGTCGAGCCATGGCTGACCAGAAGCAGGTCGAAATCCTGTCCTCCGGAGTGGACAAGTGGAATATCTGGCGAGAGCAGAATCCAGCAATTGTCGAACCAGATCTGAATCAAGAAGCGCCGTATCTCAATCTTTGCGAGTCGCTGCTGATGTCCAGTCGGTCCAAAATCGATTTGAAGGGATCGGCTCGTGCAAAGCTGTCGGGTGCAAATCTATTTCGTGCACAGATGCAATGGACGGCATTCTATCGTGCTGATTTTACGAACGCCACGTTTGCCGGAGGCGACCTGTCAGACGCGACTATCGTCAAGTCCGATCTTAGCGGAGCGAATTTGAATGGCGTCAATCTTACTAACGCGAATCTGCAAGGATCCAGGTTCGCAAGTGCTGACCTAAGTGGAGCGATCCTACGTGGATGCGATCTGACTGAAGCCGATCTTTCTAACGCAGACCTTCGGTCTGCGGATCTGCGCGGCGCAAAGCTTGTCAGAACCAATCTCTCGAACGCTGATCTTACGCGTTGCAGGATTTACGGGGCGGCCACCTGGGGCCTGAACGTGAAAGGCGCCAAACAACGCTCCATAGTGATAACCGACGATGGCGGTCCCGAGATCACCGTAGATGACATCGAAATTGGCCAGTTTCTCTACCTGATGATAGATAACATCCAACTGAGACGGGTCATTGACGGGATTACATCGAAGCTCGTCCTAATATTGGGTAGATTCACACCCAAAAGAAAATCTGTGCTCGACAGCCTGCGGGACCGTATCGCGGATCTCGGATACATTGCTGTGGTCTTCGATTTCGAAAAGCCAGAAAATCGAAGTACGGATGAGACGGTCGCTCTTCTGGGAAGAATGGCAAAATTCATCATTGCCGATCTGTCCGACGCAAAGAGTGTTCTTCAAGAACTGCGTGGCCTAGTTCCGGACCTTCCGAATATTCCTGTTCAGCCGATAATTGTTTCATCGCAGTTTGAGCCCGGGATGTTCGATTTCTACAAGCACTATCCTTGGATGCTGCCTGTCAGTAGGTATGCCAAGCCACGGGATATCATCAACGGATTGGAATCGAAGGTCATTGCGCCTGTCGAAGCTTTCCTTGCTCAACGGGGAACAGCGCACAATGCTCGCCGATAGCGGCTTTTGGCCCGCAGCGGACCACGGCAATGTCCACTTCTGCTCGGTTGGGGCTAATCGGACATTGCTATTTTTTTGACACACGCCTACGCCCGCCGCAAATTGACCGGCCGCTCCTTCACCGGATCGAGCAGCGACCAGTCGCCGTCCGGCAGCACATGGCCCCTGGGGAATGGTGCGCGCAGCTCGATACCGAGCGAGCGCAACACGCGGTCGTCGCGGTAGTAGCATTGCAGCACGACGCGGACGAGCGTCGCGGCGGCGGCGCCGCCGGTCGCGCGAAACTCTTTCGCAACCGCATCGCGCCTGGCCGCGTCGAGCGCGGCGAGCGGCTTGCCAGCCAGTTGCGCCAGATGATCGAGCGCCTTTTGGACCAGTGCCGTGTCGCGGCCGAGCGTCGTCAACATATCCGCCTGGATCGCCGGATCGTCGGCGCCCGGCACTTTATATTCCTCACTCGCCGGAATGATCATGGCGGCGATGGTGCGAAGATCGTCGCGCTGGGTTTGGGTCAGTTCGGACATCATTTCCTCAGTCAAAGAGATTGGCGAGACGCTGCTTCATCTGGTCGGCGATGTAGAGCGCGACGGCCTGGATGGTGGAGGTCGGGTTGACGCCGCCTGATGTGACGAACACGCTGCCGTCGACGATGAACAGGTTCTTCACATCGTGCGAGCGGCCCCATTCGTTGACCACGGAGCGATCGGGATCGGTGCCCATCCTTGCGGTGCCGAGCAGGTGCCAGCCGCCCCACGGGATCGGGTCGTTGGTGCAGATGTCGGTAGCGCCGGCAGCTTCGAGAATTTCGCGGCCGCGCGCGAGGCCATGGTCCATCATCTTCCGGCTGTTCTCGGAGATGGTGTAGTCGATCCTCGGCGCGGGAATGCCGTGGCCGTCCTTCAGCACGGGATCGAGCGTGACGCGGTTGTGCTCCTCGGGCAGGTCCTCGCAGATCGCCGATACCGCGAGACGATGGCCGTTGAGCCTGCGGAAAACGCGATGGTGGTCCGCGCCCCACGGCAGAATGCCCTTCTGCTCGCTCGCGACGGCTTCGAACACAGGACCGGCGCCGCGGCCGAACTGGATGCCGTAGCCGCGGACGAAGCCGCGCGACAGATCGGTGTCATAGAACTCCTTGCTCCAGAGGCAGGTCGGCGGGGCGCGGTTGGAGTCCGTCACCTCCTTCACGAAGCCGTAGATTTGCGCGTAAGGATGGAACATCAGGTTCTTGCCGACGAGGCCAGATGAATTGGCAAGGCCATTCGGGAAGCGGCCGGAGACCGAGTTCAGCAGCAGCCGCGGCGTGCCGACGCCGTTACAGGCGATGATGACGACCTCGGCCGGCTGAAACTGCTCGACACCGTCCTTGTCGTAATAGACGACGCCCGACGCCATGCCGTCGGCGTTGGTCATTATCTCGCGCACGCGGCAATGCGTCTTGAGCTCGACGCCGGCGCGGATCGCGTGCGGCCAATAGGTGATGTCGGTCGAGGCTTTCGCTCCTTGCGCGCAGGCCGGCGTGCAATGGCCGAGATTGATGCAGCGCGCCCTGCCCTCGTAGTCCATCGTCGCGACCGTGGTGTCCGACGGCCACCAGTGCCAGCCGAGCTTGTTCATGGCCTTGCCGATCAGCGGCCCGGAAAGTCCGAGCGGTTGCGGCGGCATCGGCGGATGCGTCAGCGGCGAACGCGGATCGCCTGACAGACCCGATACGCCCATCATCCGGTCGTTCTCTTCGAAGAACGGCGTCAGCGCATCGTAGTCGATCGGCCAGTCGTCGGCGACGCCGTCCAGCGTCTTCACCTTGAAATCGGAAGGGTGCAGCCGCGGCCAGTGCGCGGTGTACATGACCGTCGAGCCGCCGACGCCGTTGAAGTTCACGACCTTGATCGGCGAATTGTCGTCGTTGATCGGATAGTCCTCGGGCCGGCCGCGCACATTCGGGCTGGTCGACCAGTCGCCGTAGAATTTTGCCTCCCAGTCGCGCCCGGTGCTGGGATATTCGGCCGGATTCATCCAGCCGCCCTGGTCGAGGCAAAGGATGTGCATTTTTGTATCGGCAAGGCTCCATGCCACGGCGGCGCCGGATGCGCCGGCGCCGATGATCAGGACGTCAACGGGATCGTTCATTCTTCTTCCTTAGTTCCTTGTCCCTTCCGTCATTGCGAGGAGCGCAGCGACGAAGCAATCCAGCTTTCTTGTCTCGGCAAAGGAAGGAAGCTGGATTGCTTCGCTTCGCTCGCAATGACGGTGTGTGTTGGTTCAGTTCACGATCCTCACCGGCAGCGATCGGATGCCGCGAATGAAATTTGAATAGAGCCGTTGCGGCGGACCCATGATTTCAAAGCGAAGGTCGCGGTTCAATATTTCCTCCCAGAGAATTCTGATCTGCTGCTCGGCGAGACGGTCGCCCACACAGCGGTGGATGCCGGCGCCGAACGAAAGATGCTGGCGCGGCTTGGCGCGATCGACGATGAACTCGTCGGCCCGTTCGATCTTGTCCTCGTCGCGGTTGCCGGAGATGTACCACATCACGACCTTGTCGCCTTTGGCGATCTTGCGGCCGCCAAGCTCGACGTCGCGCCGCGCGGTGCGGCGCATGTGCAGCACCGGCGTCTGGTAGCGGATGATCTCGGAGACGAGGCTCGGGATCAGCTCGCGGCGAGCCCGCACCTTCTCGAATTCGTCCGGATTTTCCACCAGCGCCATCAGACCGCCGGTCATCGAATTGCGCGTGGTGTCGTTGCCGCCGACGATCAGAAGCCCGATGGTGCCGATGAATTCGCGTCTGTCGAGATTTCTGGTCGCCTCGGAATGCGCCAGCATCGAGACGAGGTCGAAGGCCGGCGGGGCATCGGCGCGGGCATCCCACAGCTTGCGGAAGTATTCGCCCATCCTGATCAACTCGGCGGTTCGTTCTTCCTCGGAATGAACGACCGCATCAGATGAGGCCACATTGGCAATCGCGACATCCGACCACCAGGTGAGTTTTGCGCGATCCTCCCAGGGAAAATCGAACAGCGTCGCCAGCATCATGTTGGTGAGATCGGTCGAGACGCGCTCGACCCAGTCGAACGTCTCGTTGCGCGGCAGCGCGTCCAGCACATCGCAGGTGCGCCTGCGGATCAGCGATTCGAAATTGGCGAGATTCGAGGGCGCCACGATCGGCGCCACCGTCCGCCGATGCGCCGTATGGCCGGGCGGATCCATGCGGATAAAGTTCGGTCGCTCCTGCCCCTTGGGCTGGTCGGCGACCTGGATACCGCCCAGTTCAGATGCCGAGGAATAAGTCTCATGGTCGAGTTCGATCGCAAAGATGTCGTCATAGCGGGTGACCGACCAATAAGGGCCGAACGGAGAGGCCTCGCAGTAGTGCACGGGGTCGTCGCGGCGCAATTGCGAGAATATCGGCCGCCAAGTGTCGTCCTGATACAGTCGTGGGTCGCTGACGTCGATCGACGCAAGGCTGCGCTCTATCGCCTGTGGCAGGGCCATCGTCTCGCTCCCTCGCCGTCGCCGCTTGGCGGGCGATCGGCTCTGCGCGACGATAAAGTGAGAGACGGCCGCAAGTAAAGCAGGCGGAAATCGTTTCCGCCCTGCGGAAAATGGGGGTTTGCGTTTACCCGCCGTCGAATTGGCCGTGATGTCCAGGTCAACGCCCCCGCGAGGCCAATATCTTCTCCGCGGCGCGCAGATGCGGCTTGTCCAGCATCTTGCCGTCCATCTTGACGACGCCCGAAGGGTTGCCGGCGAAGGCCGCGACAACGCGCTCCGACCAGGCGATCTCCTCCTCGGTCGGCATGAAGGCGGCGTTGACGATATCGACATGTTTGGGATGGATCACGGCCTTTCCCATAAAACCGTCCTGGCGCGCGGCGATCGACTCCGCCTTCAAGGCCTCGAGGTCATTGATGTCGGCGGCGATGGTGTCGATCGGAACCACGCCTGCGGCCGCCGCCGCAATCAGGCAGAGGTCGCGTGCCAGCACGAACGGCGAGCTGAAGCGCCCATCGGTGCGGTTGCGCGAGGCGCCGAGCGATGCCTGGAGATCCTCTGCACCCCACATCATGCCCCACAGCCGCGGGCTCATGTTCTCGAAATCCACCAGTTTCAATACCGCCCGCGCGGTCTCGGTTGCGACCGTGACAATGCGTGTTGCGCCATGCTCGATGCCGACAGCCGCTTCGAACGCGTCGAGATAGAGCGCGAGCTTGTTGACATCGGTGGCGCCCGCGCATTTCGGCAGCACGATGCCGTCGGGCTTTCCCGGTATCACGGCGGCGAGGTCGCCGAGGGTCATGCCGGTATCGAACGCGTTGACGCGGATGTACATCTTCTGCGCCGGATTGCGCTCATCCAGCATCTTTCTGACGATGCCGCGCGCGGCGACCTTGCCTTCGGGCGCGATGGAGTCCTCGAGGTCGAGGATCAGCGCATCGGCCGCGGTCTTCTTCGCACTTTCAAATTTCCGGACGCTGTCGCCGGGAACGAACAACATGGAGCGCATCGCGTCACGCCTTTGGTTTGCCGAGCATCAGGCCGGTGCGGCGGCATGTCGCCACCACCTCGCCGCGCTGGTTGGTCATGGTGTGCTCAAACTCGACCAGCCCCTGCCCCGGCCGTGACTTGCTCTCGCGCTTGGAGATGATTTTGGTGTGGGCCTTCAGCGTATCGCCATGAAACACCGGCTTGGGGAATTTGACCTCGGTCATGCCCAAATTGCCGACGGTGGTGCCGAGCGTGGTGTCGTAGACGCTCATGCCGATCATGATGCCGAGCGTGTAGATGCTGTTGAACAGCCGCTGGCCGAATTCGGTCTTCTCGGCAAAAGCCGCATCGATATGCAGCGGCTGCGGATTCATGGTCAGCAGGCTGAACATCGTGTTGTCCATCTCGGTCACGGTGCGGGAGAATTCGTGGTGAAACTCCTGCCCGACCTCGAACTGCTCGAAATATAGTCCCGCCATCTAGCGTCCCCTGTAGTTCGGCGTGCGCTTCTCGACGAAGGCGTTCAGCCCTTCCTGACAATCTTCGGTGGTCGCGACAAGCGCAAAACTTTCGGCCGCATTCTCCACCGACCGGCGGTAATCGGCATCGACCGCGCGCATGAAGGCATCGCGACCGATCTTCATGACGATGGGCGATTTTTCCGCCAGCCGCCGCGCGATCTCGCGGGCGCGGTCGAGCGCGGTGCCCTTCGGCACGACCTCGCTGAGCAGCCCCATGCGGAAGGCGGTGGCGGCATCGAAGGGATCGCCGAGGAACAGCGGGCCGAAGGCCTGATGCTTCCCCACCAGCCGCGGCAATTGCACAAAGTGGATTGCCGGGATCAGGCCGACATCGATCTCGGGATAGCCGAAGGTCGAGGCATCGCCCGCGATGATCATGTCGCAGGAAATCGCGATGGTCATGCCGCCGGCCCGCACGGCGCCATCGATCGCGGCGATGGTCGGCTTGCCCATGCGGTACTGGGTGTCGTTGAGCGCAAAGTATAGCCGCTCCAGGAATTTCTTGATTTCGATGCCCGGCTTGCCCCTGACGATGTCGAGATCGAGGCCGGCGCAGAATGCCTTCTGCGTGCTGCCGACGACGACAGCGCGCACGGCGTCATCATCCCTCGCCTTTGCCAGCGCCGCCAGCAACGCATCGATCAGCGGCATGCTGAGCGCGTTGACCGGTGCGCGGTCGAGCATGATCTCGGCGATGTTGCCCGAGATGGAATAACGGACGGGTTCGCTGCTCATGAACCGCCTCCCTTCTCGATTTCCGTGGACTGACGCACGGCGCCGGACTTAACGAACTCGTCGATGGCGCTGCGCTCGTATCCCGCTTCCGCGAGGATCGCAAAACTGTCCTGCCCGATGTCGGGCGCCGGACACAGATGATCTTCGGACAGGCTGGCAATGCCGGGCGTGCGCGGGCTATAGACTTTTCCGACGCCGGGCGTGTCCTGACACACCGCTGCTTTCGTCGCCTCGACATGGACGCTGCGCAGCCATTCGCCGGGGTTGTGGATGCGCTCGGCGATGATGTCGGCGGCGTGCAGCCGGGTCAGCCAGGCCTCGCTCGGCTGCGTCACGAAGAGCTCGCGCAATTGCGGGATCAGCACATCGGCATGGTCGGCGCGCGCGGCAAAATCGGCAAAGCGCGGGTCGGCCGCGAGGTCCTCGCGCCCGATCGCGGTGCACAGGCGCCTGTATTGCGCTTCGTTGACCAGCGTCACCATCATCCAGCCGTCGCTGGTCTGGTAGGTGCTTGCCGGCACATTCAGGGCGCGCGGCGCGCCGCCCTCCAGAATGTGCTCGGCGACCTTGTGGCCGAGCAGCGCCGCGGTCGATTGCGCGAGATCGACGTCGATCCAGCGGCCAGTGCCGGTAGCAGCGCGGGCGAACAGCGTGGTGGCGATAGCCTGGAAAGCATAGACGCCGGTGACGACGTCGGAAATGGTGGTGCCGACGCGATGCGGCAGACCATCATTGCCTGTATTGATCGACACCAGCCCGGAATAGGCCTGCGCCACGGAGTCCGAGCCCGGGCGCTTCGAATACGGGCCGCTCTGACCAAAGCCGCTGACCGAGAGATAGATCAGGCCGGGATTCTCCCGCGACAATTCCTCGTAACCGAGCCCGAGCCGTGCCGCGACGCCGGGACGAAACCCCTCGATCAGCACGTCGCTTTCCCTGGCGAGTTTTTTTGCGATCGCGATGCCGTCCTTGTGCTTCATGTCGAGGCACAGGCTGCGCTTGCCGCGGTTGTAGACCGCCGACAGCGTGGTGTGGCTGCCATAGGTGGTGCCGAGAAAGCGCGACCAGTCGCCCTCGGGCGGCTCGACCTTGATCACGTCGGCACCGTAGACGCCGAGCAGCATGGCGCAATAGGGCGAGGCGATGCCCTGCCCGAAATCGAGCACGCGCAGGCCGCGATACGGCGCCTCATGCGTGGGCGACAGTTTACGCGCCATCGTTCCTCCCTGGCCCGCGAGCTACAGCGCGAGGTAGCGCTGGCGAATATTGTCGTTGGCCCGCAACTCTTCGATGGAGGATGTGTAGACGATCTGGCCCTTGTCGATAACCGTCGCGTGGCTGGCAAGGCCAAGGCAAAAATGCATGTTCTGCTCGGCGATCAGCACGGTCGCGCCGGTGCCGCGGAGCTGCCGCAGCAATTCGCCGATCCGCTGCACGATGATCGGCGCCAGCCCCTCGCTCGGCTCATCCAGCAGCAGCAGCGCCGGATTGCCCATCAGCGTGCGGGCAATCGCCAGCATCTGCTGCTCGCCGCCCGACAGCCGGCCGGCGATCCGGTGGCGCAGCGGCTCCAGCAGCGGAAACACGTCATAGACGCGGCGGATCGACCAGTCGTCCTCGCCGCCCGGCCCCTTCTTCTGGCCGATGACGAGGTTGTCCTCGACGGTGTGTTCCGGAAAGATCTGGCGGTCTTCCGGCACGAAGCCGAGCCCGGCTTTGGCGATGCGATGCGGCTTCATGCCCGACACCACTCGGCCGCGCAACATCACGCGCCCCCGCCGCGCGGGCGCCAGGCCCATGATCGCCTTCATGGTGGTGGATTTTCCCGCGCCGTTGCGGCCGAGCAGCGCCATGGTCTCGCCCTGCCGCACCGACAGGCCGACACCGAACAGGATCTGGCTGGTGCCGTAATAGACGTCGAGGTCCTCGACCTGCACGACTGCTAGCGCGCTCATACCGCGGCCTCATGATGCTCGGTGCCGAGATAGGCGTCGATGACAGCTTCGTTGCGCCGGATCTCGTCAGGCGTGCCCGACGCGAGGATGCGGCCGTAGCACAGCACGACGATCTTCGGCGCGATCTTGAACACGATGTCCATGTCGTGCTCGATGAACACGACGGTAATCTTCTGCTTCTCCCAGAGCTCGCGCACCTTGTCGATCATGCGCCAGCGCTCTTCGGTACCCATGCCGGCGGTCGGCTCGTCCAGCAGCAGCACTTTTGGGTCGAGCACCAAAGCGAGTGCGATATCGAGCAGTTTCTGGTCGCCATGCGACAGCGTTGCGGCGACGCGGTTGCGCTTGCTGGCAAGGCCGAGCAGCTCCATTGCGTGCTCGGCGCGATCGCGGGTTTCCGGCAGCGGAAAGCGCCGGTGCAGCACGCTGGCGCGGCGCTGGTCGGCACAGACCGCCGCCAGCATCGTCTCCTGCACCGTCAGCGAAGGAAAGATGCTTGCGACCTGAAAGGCGCGGCCGATGCCGTGACGCACGATTTCCGGCGGCGAACGCCCGGCGAGTTCTACACCATCCAACAATATCTGGCCGGCGTCAGGCCGCAGCGCGCCGGTGATGAGGTTGAAGAAGGTGCTCTTGCCCGCACCGTTCGGGCCGATGACGGCGGTGAGCGAGCCATCGGCAAAATCGAGCGTGACGTCGTCGGTCGCCTTGACGCCGCCAAAGGATTTTGAAAGCCCGCAGATCTCCAGCATGGCTAGCCGCGCTCCCTGTCGCGGCGCTGCGCGTACCATTCGTAGGCAAAATCCATCAGGCCTTTGCGCAGGCCAATGGCGAAGAACAGGATCACGATGCCGAGCACGATGCCGTGATATTCGGTGAACCGCGTCACCGTGTCGTTGAGGATCAGCAGCAGCACGGTGCCGACCATCGGACCGAGGAACGTGGTGACGCCGCCAAGCATGTTGATGAAGATGCCTTCGCCGGAAATGGTCCAGTAGGCGAATTCCGGGTAGGCGCCGGAAACGAACAGCGCCATGATCATGCCGCCGACGGAAGCGAACAGCGCAGCGAGAACGAAGATTGTGAGTTTGGCGCGGTAGACGTCGATGCCGACAAAGCTGGCGCGGGCGGCATTGTCGCGGATCATGCGCAAGGTGTAGCCGAACGGCGATTGCGCGATCTGGCGCATCAAGAGAAGCCCGATCACCAGCAGCGCGCAGCTGAAGATGTAGAGATGCAGATGATTGGACAGGTCAATACCGAGGAACGCTGGGCGCGGAATGCCGCCGCGCAGCCCCTGATCGCCGCCGGTCAGGGAGACCCATGAAAGAATGGTGGAATGGATCAGCATCTGGAACGCCAGCGTGACGAAGGCGAAGTAAATCTCCTTCAGCCGCACGCAGATCGCGCCGATGACGGTTGCGACCACTAGGGTGATCAGGAGCGTCGCGACGAAGGCAACCGGGATCGAGACGCCGGTCTTCTGCATCACCAGGCCATAGCCATAGGCGCCGAGGCCGAAGAACATGCCGTGGCCGAATGAAGTCAGGCCGGTGTAGCCGACCAGCAGATTGAGCGAGGTCGCGAACAGGCCGTAGGCGGAGCAGCGGATCACGAAATCGAGCAGGAACTTGCTGCTCGTCAGCATCGGCAGCGACGCCAGCACGGTGAAGGCGATCAGCGCGATCAGTACGTCTCGATAACGCTGCGATTTCGCCCCGGTGCGGGAAACGTTGAGGGTCGAGGCGCCCTGCTCGGCCTGCGCTTCGCTCATGCGACTTCCTTGCCGAACAGTCCCGATGGACGCGACACCAGCACGATCACCATGAACAGGTACATCAGCCCTTCCGTGAACAGCGGAAAGCCGAGCGAGCCGAAGGACCGGATCAGCCCGATCAGCAGCGCCCCGATCAGCGCACCGAGAATCGATCCCATGCCGCCGATCACGGTGACGATGAAGGATTCGATCAGCACCGAAAATCCCATGCCCGGCGTCAGCGAGCGCACGGGCGCGGCCAGCGCACCGGCGAGGCCCGCGAGCATGCCGCCGAGCGCGAACACGCCGCCATAGATCAGGCCGGTATTGATGCCGAGCGCGGACACCATGCCCGGATTATGCGCGGCCGCGCGGATCACCTTGCCGATGCGGGTGCGCGCGAGGCCAAGCCCGAGGATCAGCGCGGCCGCCAGCGCCACGCCGATCAGCAGCAGATAATAAGGCGGCACCACGCCGCCGGCGATGAACAGCGGCATCACCTGGAAGGCGGCCGGCATGCCCATCGACTTGAATTCGGGCCCCCAGATCATGCGTACGACGTCGTCGAAGATCAGCACGAAGGCGTAGCAGACCAGAAGCTGCATCAACACGTCGGCGCCATAGACGCGGCTCATGAACACGCGTTCGAAGATCAGGCCGATGACCGCGGTGCCGGCGGCGCCGCAAAACATCGCCAGTGCAAAGCTGCCGGTGAGCTGATAGGCCGTCATCGCGAAATAGGCGCCGAACATGTAGAAGGCGCCGTGGCTGAAATTGACGACCTTCAGCACGCCGAAGATCAGCGTCAGGCCGACCGCGACGAGGAACAGCAGCATGCCGATGATGAGGCCGCTGGTCGTCTGCGTCACGAGACAGGCGGAGCTGGCGAGACAGCCGGTGAGCGCGTCGAGATCCAAGGGAACATTCCGTTACGGCGGGCGCGACGACCGGCCCGCAACAAGCCATCAAGTGGAAAGCGGAGGCTGCGCTTGCGGCCTCCGCTTCGCAAGGGTTATGCGTAGCCCTTGCTCTTCTTCCACTCGGCTTCGAGTTCCAGAATGGTCTTCCAGTCGCCCGCCTGGACCTGCGGCACATAGGGCTCCTGCGGGATCGTGGTGCCCCAGCCGATAGCGTAGCCGATCAATGTGTGGTCCTCGCCGCGCATGGTCACGGTGCCGTCGGCGCCGAACGGCGACTTGATCTTGAGTCCCTTCATCGCCTCCGCGATCTTCTTGCCGTCGGCGGAGTTGGCTTTCTTGGAGGCTTCCGCGATCAGCATGATCGCCGTGGCGTTCTCCCACGACCAGTTGGTCGGATACTCGCCGTACTTCGCCTTGTAGGCATCGCCCCAGGCCGCGTTCTCCGGCGTCGCCGGATAGGTCTTGATGTAGCGGTTGCCGGAGTGGATGCCCTTGGGCAGGTTCTTCACCACCGTCAGCGCGGTGTAGTCGGCCATGTTGACCGCAAACACCTCCATCTGGCCGAACAGCGCGTAGATGTTGGCCTGGTCGATGTAGGAGGTGAGATCGCCGCCCCACAGGCAGGAATACAGCGCCTGCGGCTTTGCCTGTAGGATCTTGGTCACGACCTCGGTGTAGTCGGGCTGGAACAGCTTTGGCCAGGACTCGCTGATGATCTCGACGTCGGGCGCAAACCGCTTCAGGTAGGTCACGTATTCGGCGGTGGTGTCGCGGCCATAGGCGTAGTCGGGTGAACAGGTCGCCCATTTCTTCAGGCCCTTGGCCTTGGCGATCGCCGCCGCGTAGCTGCCGCCGACGATGGAATCGTGCACGCCCTGGCGCGCGGTGCGGAATGCGTTGGGGATATGCTGCTTCGGATCGGCCGTCAGCGACGACGTCTCCGAATTGGTGTGGATGCAGAACACGCCGAGATCGCGCGCCACTTCATGCACGGCGAACGCGCCCGAAGACGCCTCGGCATCGATCAGCAGCTCGCAGCCGTCGGTGTTGACCAGTTCGCGCGCGACGCGGGCCGCTTCCTGCGGCTGTCCCTTGGAATCGCGGATCACCATTTCGATCTGGCGGCCGGCCAGACCGCCCGCCGCGTTGACCTTCTCGACTTCCAGCATCACGGCATTGCGCGAGGAGGTGCCGAGCTGCGCGACGCGACCGGACAGGATGGTGGGCATGCCGACCTTGATGGTTTTGGCCTGCGCGCGTGCGACCCAGGGCGCTGCGAGCGTGGCGGCGCCTGCGCCCATCAGCGCGAGAGTCGAGCGGCGGCTTATGCCCGGTGTACGGGTTCTCTTCATCTTCACCTCCCTGTCGGATTCGCGTTCTCAAAATCCCTGCGGAGATCTGATGTCTCCATGCATGGGAGGATTTCAGAGCAAAGGGGGTGACGTCAAGCCAAAGATGAATTACGAGTCATAGTTCATAAATGAGGAAACGGCACCCGATACCGGCGTCTTGAGCGGCGAATGATCAATCTTTCGAGCTTCATCGCATTCCATGCGAAGCGGACCCCGGACCGCATTGCGCTGAAATATCGCGGCGCCGATGTCTCCTATGCCAAGTTCGACCGTCGCATCCGCCTGGCCGGCGGATGGCTCGCGAGCCGCGGCATCGGCCCCGGCGACGTCGTTGCCGTGCTGATGAAGAACAGCACGGCGTTCCTCGAACTGGTGTTTGCGGCCAGCCATATCGGCGCGGTGTTCCTGCCGATCAATTTCCGGCTGTCGTCCGATGAGGTCGCCTACATCGTCGGCAATTCCGGCGCAAAGCTCCTGATCGCCGATGAAGAACTTGCCTCGACTGCGGCCGGCAGCGCGCCGGTAACGCTGCTCGATGAGGCCGCGCAAATGAGTGTCACGCATCTGGCGGCTGACGTTGCGCCCGCACCGATGC
Source organism: Bradyrhizobium lablabi (assembly GCF_018129385.1). Classification (GTDB taxonomy): domain Bacteria; phylum Pseudomonadota; class Alphaproteobacteria; order Rhizobiales; family Xanthobacteraceae; genus Bradyrhizobium; species Bradyrhizobium lablabi_C. Next base: position 22,886 of record NZ_JAFCLN010000010.1, on the reverse strand, counting down.
ATGTCCGCCAGCCGCGCGACCTGATGCGGCTGATGTACACCTCGGGCACGACCGATCGCCCGAAGGGCGTGATGCTGACTTACGAGAACATCTACTGGAAATCCGCCGACCAGACGCTGGTGCTGGGACTGAATGCCGATACAAAACTGCTGGTGGTCGGCCCGCTCTATCATGTCGGCGCGCTCGATCTGCCAGGCATCGCCGTGTTGTGGCATGGCGGCCTGCTTTCGATCCACCGCAACTTTGAGCCTGAGCACGCGCTGGCGGCGATCGAAGCCGAACAACTCAATGCCGCCTGGTTCGCGCCCGTCATGACGACGGCGATCCTCACCTGCCCTAGCCGCGACCGTTACGATGTCTCCAGCCTGCAATGGGCCATCGGCGGCGGCGAGAAGACGCCGGAAGTGCGCATCCGCGCCTTCTCCGAGTTTTTCAAGAACGCGCGTTACATCGATGCCTACGGCCTGACCGAGAGCTGCGGCGGCGACACCTTCATGGAGGCGGGCCGCGAGATCGAAAAGATCGGCTCGACCGGGCGGGCCATCGCCCATGTCGAGATCGAAATCCGCGACGATGCCGGCAATCGCCTGGCCCCGGGTGAGAACGGCGAAATCTGCCTGCGCGGTCCAAAGATTACACATGGCTATTGGAAGGATCCGGCAAAGACCGCCTCCGCCTTCTTCGGCGACTGGTTCCGCACCGGCGACGTCGGCTATCTCGATAAGGACGGCTTTCTCTATCTGACCGACCGCAAGAAGGACATGATCATCTCCGGTGGCGAGAACATCGCCTCCTCCGAGGTCGAACGGGTGATCTACGAACTGCCGCAGGTGCGCGAGGTCGCCGTGATCGGCATGCCGGACGAGCGCTGGGGCGAAATGCCGGTCGCCATTGTCGTGCTCGCCGAGGGCGCAGCGCTCGCGATGCCTGACCTCACCGAGCATTGCCGCGGAAAACTCGGCGGCTTCAAGGTGCCGAGACAACTGATCATCCGCGACAGCCTGCCGCGAAATCCTTCCGGCAAGGTGCTGAAGCGCGTGCTCCGCGCCGAACTCGAGGCCACCACATGAGGCAAGCAACTTCCGCCAAGGTGGCAAAGCTCAACCGCGTCGAGCGCAACGCCTGGACCAAGCAGAAGATCTTTGACGCCGCAACGAAAGTGGTCGGCAAGTACGGCTATGCCGAGGCCTCCGTCGCGCGCATCACCGAACAGGCCGGCGTCGCGCAGGGCACGTTCTACAATCATTTCGAGAACCGCCAGGAACTGCTTGACCAGCTCCTGCCGAAAATCGGCATCGACATGGTGCGCTTCATCCGCGAGCGGACCGGCAACGGCCATGCCGCGCGGCAGGAGGTCGAGCGGTTTGCGGCCTTCTTCGATTTCATCCGCGAGGTGCCGGAATTTCTGCGCATCCTCAACGAGGCCGAATTCTTCGCGCCGGCCGGTTACCAGAAACATCTCGACAACGTTGCATCGGCCTATGTCCGCATCTTGCAGCGCGCGCGGGACGCAGGCGCCATCGTCGACTACAGCGACGAGGAATTCGAGGCGATCGTGCACATGCTGATGGGCGGGCGCGGCTATCTCAGCCTGCGCTACTCCTATGCGGAAGATGGCGGCGTGGTCGACGTACCCGACCACGTCAAGACCGCCTATCAAAAACTGATCACGCGCGGACTGATCAAGCCGGAGGGCAAGAGCAAATGAGGAGCGAAGGCATCGTCCTCGTCACTGGCGGCAGCCGCGGCATTGGTGCAGCGACCGCAACGCTGCTGGCCGAACAGGGCAAGCAGGTCGTGGTCGTGGATATCCAGCCCGAACCGATTGCCGGCGCGATCCTGTGGCCCGCGCCGTTCGACGTCGCCAGCGAAGGCGGCGTGGTCGCCGGCATTGCCGATATCGAGAAGGCGCATGGACCGATCACCGGCCTCGTCAACGCCGCCGGCATCTTTGGCAGGATGCACAGGTTGGAAAAAGTGCGGATGGAGCAATGGGACCGCGAGGTCAATATCGACCTGCGCGGCACCTTCATGGTAGCGCGCAGCGTCGGCGTACGGATGGCAGAGCGCCGTCATGGCGCCATTGTCAACGTCGCCTCCGTCGCCGGCATGACGTCGGGCCCGATCCACGCCTATACGGCGGCGAAAGCCGGCGTCATCCAGGTCACGCAGACGCTGGCCGCCGAATGGGGCCGCGCTGGCGTGCGCGTCAACGCAGTGTCGCCCGGCTTCACACGCACGGCGATGCTGGAAGCCGGCATCGCCTCGGGTGCGATGAACAAGGCGCTGATGGAGCGCTATGCCGCCATGAACCGGATGGTAGAGCCGGTCGAGGTCGCGCAGGCCATCGCCTGGCTGCTCTCGCCACTGAGCAGCGCCGTCACGGGCATCAACCTGCCGGTCGACGCCGGATTTCTCGCAGGCTCGACCTGGGGCGCCTATGGCGGCCTGCCGGAACCGCCGGCCAGCTAAAGGACAGCGTCATGAACATCGAACTGCCACGCAAGAAACTCGACCTGGCATCGGCGATCGCCGAGGGCGACATCCGCGTGCTGCTGATGGTGCTGGTGCATATGACCGGCGATATGCGCTGGCTGGAGCCGCCCTACAAAGCCAGGCGCGACGTTCGCCTGATCCCCGATCCCGATGCCGGCGTGCCAAAGGAAATCCAGGACGAAATCCGCGCCGCCGTGCTGAAGCTTTACGAGCACGGCGAACCGGAGCCGGTTATCTCGGATCCCGGCGACGAACTTTTGCTGGAGATGATGCGCGCGACGCTGGGCGAGAACGTCACGCCGGAATATGCGCCGCTGATGCGCGAGGAGATGGGCTTTGTCGGGCGTCACGCCGACTGGCGCAAAAGGCCGTCGGACGAAACGCTGGCGAAGCAACACACGCTGATCGTCGGCGCGGGGGTGTGCGCCATCGCGCTCGCCGTCGCGCTGGGACGGCTCGGCATCCCCTACACCATCGTCGAGAAGAACGCCGAGATCGGCGGCACCTGGTACGTCAACCGCTATCCCGGCTGCGGCGTCGATACGCCGAACCATTCCTATTCCTTCTCGTTCGGCAAGCGAAACCCGTGGACGCGCTACTTTGCGCAGCGGCAGGAACTGCATGACTACCTGCTGAAAGTCGTCAGGGAGCACGACATCCGAAAGAACGTCCGGCTCAACACGGAGCTGACATCGTCGCGTTGGGACGAAAGCCGGCAGCGCTGGATTTCCACGCTGAGGACACCGAACGGCGAAGAGACGTTTGAATCAACCGTCCTGGTCAGCGCCATCGGCCAGCTCAACGACCCCGCCCCTGCCCGCTTCAAGGACGACGAGACCTTCAACGGCCAGAAGATTCATTCGACGCTGTGGAGCAACGATATCAAGCTCGACGGCAAGCGCGTTGCCGTGATCGGCACGGGCGCCACTGCGATGCAGCTCGTGCCGTCGATCGCCGATCGCGTGGCTTCCGTGACGGTCTATCAGCGCACGGCGCAATGGGCGCGGCCGGTGAAGGGATATTCCGATCCGATCACCGAGGGTGCGCGATGGCTGCTCGCGCACCTGCCGTTTTACGTGCAGTGGTATCGCTTCAACATGTTCTGGCGCTATGGCGACGGGCTGTTGCCGTTCCTGCGCAAGGATCCGGCCTGGCCGCATCCCGAGCGCGCCGTCAACAAGGGCAATGACCGGCACCGCGAGGAACTAACGGCCTTCATCCTGTCGGAGCTCAGGGACCGGCCGGACCTGATCGAGAAATGCGTGCCGACCTATCCGCCCTACGGCAAGCGCATCCTGCTCGACAACAACTGGTTCAAGACGCTGACCAAGCCGAATGTCGAGCTGGTCACCGAGCCGATCGACCGTTTTGCGCCGGACGGCATCGTCACCGCCGACGGCAAGCCGCGCGCGCACGACATCATCGTGATCTCGACGGGCTTCAAGGTGACGGAGATGGCGGCGCGGCTCAACATCAGCGGATGCGGCGGCAAGAATTTGCGCGAGGCCTGGGCCGACGACAATCCCACCGCCTATCTCGGCCTCACCGTCCCGAACTTTCCGAATCTGTTCGTGATGCTGGGACCGAACTCGGGCCCGGCGCATGGCGGCAGCGTGATCTTTCAGTCGGAATGCCAGAGCCGTTATATCTCCGCCTGCCTCGTCGAGATGATCGAGCGCGGCATTGCCGCGATCGACGTGAAGCAGGAGGCGCATGACGAATATGTGCGCAAGGTGGATGCCGAGCACGAGCAGATGATCTGGACCCATCTGGGCATGACGACCTATTACCGCAACCGGAAAGGCCGCGTGTTCTCGGCCATGCCGTGGCGGTTCGTCGATTACTGGCAGATGACGCACGATCCGGATTTCAGCCAGTACCGCCAGACCAAGGTCTGAGCGTCTTTCCGGTCACACCGGACGATGGAACCGGAGCGCAGCGCTCCGGCTTAACTTGACACCTGCCAATATCTGCCGCAGCATTTCGGTACTGCACCTGTCGGGACCGCGGAAGCGGCGGCTTTCAGTTCCGCAGGGATTGACGTCCGATCATATGATCGTACGGCACGCAGCGGAGCGGACATATGTCCGTTGGGCCCACTCTTGGAGAGGAGCATGACTCCACCGGGTAAGACCTGCGGCCTTGCCGAGCGGCAAGGTCCCGGCGCGGATTAGGTGAGAACAGCTGTTAGCCGAGTTGCGCCGCCGACAATTTGAAAGATACCGCAGGATCGGAAACGCAAAGGCCACGCGCTTCGGGATCCTGAAACCGAGCTGATGTGTATCAGAAATCCTTCGCTAAAACGAAGACATCCGGGCCCCGCGATGCTTGAATGCACCGGGGCCCATTCATTTGAGTCAGCCTCATTTGTGAGCCAGCTTTTTGCAGCGTCCAGGAATTCCGCGATGACAAAGCCGCGCGTGCGCGTCTACACCGATTACAAGAGCCCCTACGCCTTCGTCGCCAACAAGCGCCTGTTCGAGCTGGAGGAGAAATACGGCGTCGAGCTGGAATGGCTGCCCTACACGCTGCGTATTCCCGAGTTCATGGGCACGGTGGAAGAGCGCACGCCGCACTTCTGGCGCAAGGTGCGCTATTCCTACATGGACGCACGGCGCCACGCCAACGCGCAGGGCCTCGTGATGAAGGGCCCGCGCCGCATCTATGATGCCTTCTATTCCAGCGCCGGCATGCTGTTCGCGCAGCGCCACGGAATCTTCCGGCCCTATCACGACACGGTGTTCCGCCGGTTCTGGAGTCACGATCTCGAAATCGACGAACTGTCCGACATCTCAGGCGTGATCGCCGCGGCCGGCGGCTCGGCCGCGGATTTCGAAGCCTATGTGCACGGCCCGGCGCGGGGCGAGCACGACCGCATCATCGATGAGGCCGAAGCGCTCGGCGTGTTCGGCGTGCCCACCATGGTGTTCAACGGTGAATTGTTCTGGGGCGGCGACCGCATCGACATGCTGACCGAGCGCATCGGGAACCCGGAGGGTGCCGCGGCAGCGCTGGGCAGCCGCCACCGCGGATAAGATTTTGTCGTGTCGCTCCGTTCGGAAACTATTTACCGCTCTGCGATTATCCTGAGCGGTGATTTTGCCGAAGGCGGGCGAACCATGTTCCGGGAAGATGTTCCGATCGCTTATGACGTTCCGGCCGACCTGAAGAAATGGCCGTCGCTGAATAGCCAACGGGTGGCCGGCAAGACACCGTACGTCGTCTATAACGGCACGCTCGCGGACTGCATCCGCCAGTTGCTGGCAAAGCCGGTCAAGCAGATTTCGTTGTACGACATCGTCACCGAACCACAGCCGGCATTCGATGGCCCCATCCTTTCTCCCGGCGACGCGGCCGAGATCGCAATGCGCAAGGATTTCCCGAGGGGTTAGCTCGGCTCAATTGTGCGCCCTCGCCGCCGCCAGGCCAACCACGGCGTTGTCGCCCCCTCCGTTCCGGAAGTCGGCGCTGACGGGCGCGACGAACGAGCGTTCCCGTGGCATCGCTTCCGGCATCTCCTCGCGAATGAAGGCGAGCAGCTTTTCCCTGACCTCGCACCGCAGGTCCCAGGATTGCGGCGCGTTCCTTGCGCTGACCAGCGCCCGCAGCTCGATCGTTTGCGGATGGGTCTCGACGACCTGTAGGTTGACGACGGCGCCGTCCCACAGCTTTGAGCCCTGCGCCACCTCTTCGAGCTTGCGCCGGATGCGGCCGACATCGGCGCCGTAGTCGACATGCAGCATGATGGTGCCGATCAGCGAGGCGGTGTCACGCGTCCAGTTCTGGAACGGACGCTCGATGAAATAAGCCAGCGGCACCACCATCCGGCGCCAGTCCCAGAGGCGGATCACCACATAGGTCGAGGCGATGTCCTCGACCCAGCCCCATTCATTCTCGACGATGACGGCGTCCTCGATGCGGATCGGCTGGGTGATCGCGATCTGCACGCCGGCGATCAGGTTGCTGAGCAGCGGCCTTGCCGCAAGACCGACGATCAGGCCGGCGGCGCCGGCGGAGGCAAACAGGCTGACGCCATATTGCTTGACGGACTCGAAGGTCATCAAGGCGGTGGAAACCGCGATGATGACGATCAGCGTGTCGATGACGCGCTTGAATACGCGAACCTGCGTGACGTGCTTGCGGGCGAGGAAGTTTTCGTCGGTGTCGAGACGAAACCGCTGTAGATAGCGCGCCGCACCCATGTCGACGGCGCGAATGGATATCCAGCCAATCAGCGCGATGACCGCTACGCCGGAGCAATGGCTGAGTTCGCTGCGCAGCGTATCGTTCAGCGGAGCAAACGGCAGGACGATGGCCACCGCCGCAAGGCAGAGCGCCAGCCTGACCGGCCCGGAGGTTCTGTCGAGGAAGAGCAGCGCCACCGGGCGGTCTTTTCCAATCAGCCGTCTGGCGATGGACTTCGCGAGACGATGCACCGTCAGCGCGACGATCACGGCCGCAACAACCAGACTGAGCCCGATCACCCAATAGGGAATCCAGCCGAGGATATGCTCGAGCTCGGCAACGAAAACGTCCATCCGGGTTCCCCTTAAGTCGGCGACGGCATCGCGGCTAACGCAAGCGGCGGACATTTGGTCCCGCCGTCAGTGCAATGCAGCATCCTTCTGAAGCATCGGAAAATTTCGTCGGGAGAGAAGGACGTTCGGAGTTCATTTACCTTCCCCGGCGGAGTGGAACCCGGCCTCTGAAGGATGAAGGAAAACTTAACGAGCTTCCCAATAGCGTGCCCCCAAGAGGAGCCCGCCATGTCTGAACTGATCAGAGTGCAGTGCCCGAAATGCGGGGGCACCATGAAAGAGAAGGCCAAGAAGATCCGGGGCGGCTATTCCATGCCGTGCACCCATTGCGCCACGTCGATCGTGTTCGAGAGCGAATCCAACAACAGCGCGATCCGGCAGGCGCTGAGCCAGGCCCGCCGTTTGCGCCGGCAGGCAATGGCCGCTCACTGAATGTCCGACACTGTCCAGATCCGTTGCACGCGATGCAAGTCGGCGTTTCGCGAACGAGCCAAACGGCTACAGCCCGGCTATTCCCGGCAATGCCCGAACTGCGAAGTGATCATCTTCTTCGAGGAAAGCGCCATCGACAAGAACGTGCAGAAGGCGCTGCTGGACGCACGCAGGCTGCGCCGCGTGCTGCGGGAGCAGGAAGAAGTCAAGGTGACGGCCCCGCAGCCAGCGGTCTACGATCGCACGTCGACCTAGACCTTACGACACCGCGAGATAATCCCAGCAGCCGGTCCGTTCCAGCACCGGTCGCAAAGCGCGGCGATGCTCCGCATCCAGCGCCGCGAATTTTTCGCGAAGCTGCTGCAAACACTTGACCTGATATTTGAACGGCGCCAGCGCATATGGCAGACCCCAGACATTGATCTCCAGGCGCTCCAGGCCGCTTGCGAAGGCCTCGGCATTGGCGGCAAGGAACGGCAGATAGAGTTCGCCCGCGATCCTGAGCAAGGCTTCCGCCATGCCGCCGAGCGCCTGCTCGCGGGGATACCACGCGCCGTCGACGCCGGAAGCATCATCGAGCCGCCGCACCCAGTGATCGGTGAACGGCGCCCGCTCGCGCATGATCCGCATCGGCGTCGGATCGGTCGCCATCTCGCTGAGCTGGCCGAACCAGGCGAAGTCGGCCAGCGACGGCCGGCTGCCGAACAGATATCTGGTCATGCGGACATGCGGCTCGAACGCCGCCAAAATTCTCCGGTAGCTCTCTTCCAGCAGCGGCTTGTTTTCGGCCGTAGCGCCGAGAATGACCATGCGCGAAATCTGGCGCGTGCGGAATTCCTCGATTTCCTGCGCGCTGCCGGTCTCGGCCTCCGACGTCGACCATTCCTCGCCGGCCCAGCGCGAGACATAGGCCTGGTCCTCCGGATCCCACCACCGGAACAGGAACAGCGGCTTGACCGCCCATTCGTCGGCAAGGTCTTCCAGGAGGTCGCAGACGAAGGCGACCGCCTTGTCATCGGGAATGACCGAGCGGTGCGGATGCCGCGCTTCGAGATCGTAGGCCAGCGCCGTGGTTTCGCCGCGGTAGGTGCCGTCAGGGTATTGCAGCACCGGGATCAGCATCGGGCGCAGATGCGCGGTCGCCGCGCGCAGCGCCTTGGTCATGATCACCCAGTCGAACGGAATTTTTCGATAGCGCATCAGGGCGCGCAACTTGATCGCGTAAGGCGAGGCGGTCGAGCCGATCAGCCGGTAACGTCCCTCACTCATGCCATTCCATCCATCACCATCAGGGTTATCATCGCAGCCAGACCGAAAACTGCAACGGCTATGCTTCCGCCGCATTTGTCGCCCGCCGCGGGACCGGTTAGCCTTGCTCAACGCATAAACATAAGGAAACGCCCGTGTCCGCCGCGCCTCAGCTCGACCTTGACTACGACGCCATCGTCATCGGCGCGGGCCTGTCGGGCATGTACCAGCTCTATCGCCTGCGCGAATTGGACTTGAGCGTGCGCGTGTTCGAGGCCGGCACCAATGTCGGCGGCACCTGGTACTGGAATCGCTATCCCGGCGCGCGCTTCGATTCCGAAAGCTATTCCTACGGCTACTCCTTCTCGAAGGAACTGCTGGAGGAATGGGAATGGTCCGAGCATTTTGCCGGCCAACCCGAAACGCTGCGCTATTGCAATTACGTCGCCGACAAGTTCGACCTGCGCCGCGATATCCGGTTCAGGAGCCGCGTCACTGCGGCGATCTATCAGGAGGATACGCGAAGCTGGCGTATCACGCTCGAAGATGGCAGCCATCATACCTGCCGCTTTTTGATCACCGCGATCGGGCCGCTTTCGACTCCCACCTTGCCTCGAATTGAAGGGCGCGACTCGTTCCAGGGAAAGTCGTTCCACACCGCGCGCTGGCCGCACGATCCCGTCGATTTCACCGGCAAGCGCGTCGCGGTCATCGGCACCGGCGCCACCGGCGTGCAGACCATCCAGACAATTGCCTCGGAAGTCGGCCATCTCACCGTGTTCCAGCGCACGCCCAACTGGTGTGCACCGCTCCACAACGGCAAGATCGACGCCGAGACCCAGAGGAAGATCAAGGCCGGCTATCCCGAGATGTTTCGGCGATGCCAGGAAACGTTTGCCTGCTTCATCCACACGCCTGACCCGCGCGGCGCGTTCGAGGTGTCCGACGAGGAGCGCGAGGCGTTCTACGAAAAGCTCTATGGCGAGCGCGGTTTCGGCATCTGGCAGGGCAATTTTCGCGACATCCTGATCGACCGCAAGGCCAATGCGACCATCAGCGATTTCGTTGCGCGAAAGATTCGCCAGCGCGTGAAGGACCCGAAGGTCGCGGAAAAGCTGATCCCGAGGAATCACGGCTTTGGCACGCGGCGGCTGCCGCTCGAGACGTTCTATTACGAGGTCTACAACCGCGACAATGTCGAGCTGGTCGACATCACGGAAACGCCGATCGAGCGCATCACGCCTGCCGGCATCAAGACCAGCGAGCGGGAATTCGAGTTCGATATCATCATCTATGCGACCGGCTTCGACGCCATCACCGGCTCCTTTGACAAGATCGATTTCCGCGGCGCTGGCGGTGCGCTACTGAAGGACAAATGGAAGAGCGGGCCCTCGACCTATCTCGGCCTGATGATCGACGAATTTCCCAACATGATGATGCTGATGGGCCCGCATACCGCGCTCGGCAATATTCCGCGCAGCATCGAATACAGCGTCGACTGGGTGACCGGATTGATCCGCTTCGCGCGCGACAATGGATTGACGCGGCTGGAAGCAACCCGTGAGGGCGTCGACGACTGGACCGATCACGTCAAGTCTTTGGGCGTCGGCTTGCTCTCCAACGAGGTAGACTCCTGGATGACTGGCATCAACCGGAACGTCGAGGGCAAGCAGACCCGCATCATCGCGCGCTACAGCGGCAGCGCGCCGGCCTATCGCGCGCGCTGCGACGAGGTGGCGGCGAAGGGGTATGATGAGTTGAGATTGGCGTAGCGGCGGAACGCGTCTGCGTAGGGTGGGTTAGCGAAGCGTAACCTACCGATTTCTTGGCGAAGAAGATGGTGGGTTACGCCTTCGGCTAACCCACCCTACGAAGGCTACCAGGCGTCGATGCACGGCCGCTTGCGGTGGGTGCGCGGCTCTGGCTTCGGCACCGAGCGCAGGCCCGACATGATCCAGTGGCGCGTTTCGGCGGGATCGATCACCTCGTCGATCTCCAGCACGGAGGCAATCGAGACTGCCTTGCCGTTGGCATAGAGCTCGGCAACCTTGGCCTTGTAGCACGTAGGGTGGGTTAGCCGAAGGCGTAACCCACCGATGCCGCGCGAAGACGGTGGGTTACGCTTCGCTAACCCACCCTACGCCTTCATCACCACGCGTCGATGCACGGGCGCTTGCGGTGGGTGCGCGGCTCTGGCTTCGGCACCGAGCGCAGGCCCGACATGATCCAGTGGCGCGTTTCGGCCGGATCGATCACCTCGTCGATCTCCAGCACCGAGGCGATCGAGACGGCCTTGCCGTTGGCATAGAGCTCGGCAACCTTGGCCTTGTAGTAATTCTCGCGCTCGACCGGATCCTCGATCGCTTCCATTTCTTTCCGGAAGCCAAGCCGGACATAACCTTCCAGCCCCATGCCGCCGAACTCGCCGGTCGGCCATGCCACGGTGAAGAAGGAAGCGTGAAAGCCGCCGCCGATCATCGACTGCGCCCCTAAGCCATAACCCTTGCGCAGCACGATGCCGAACAGCGGCACGGTGAGGCTCGCGCCGGTCACGAACATGCGCGCGACGTGGCGCACGATCGCGGTCTTTTCCGCTTCCGGCCCGACCATGAAGCCGGGCGTGTCGCACAGGGACACGATCGGGATATCGAAGGCATCGCATAGCTGCATGAAGCGCGCGGCCTTGTCGCCGGCCGGCGCATCGATCGCGCCGCCGAGATGTTTTGGGTTGTTCGCGATCAGCCCGAACGGCTTTCCCTCGATGCGGATGAAGGCCGTGATCATGCCGACGCCAAAATCCCGGCGGATTTCCAGCACGGAGCCCTCGTCGGCGAGCAGATCGATGACGGTGCGGATGTCGTAGACCCGTAAGCGATTCTCCGGAATCGCGCGCCGTAGCAGGCGCTGGTCCGGCGCTTTCCAGTCGGCCACCGCGCCCTGGAAATAGGACAGGTATTGTTGCGCCGCGCCGGTCGCCTCCTCCTCGTCCTCGACGAGAATGTCGATGACGCCGTTCGGCGACTGGAACGACACCGGGCCGACTTCGGCCGGATGATAGACGCCGAGCCCGCCGCCCTCGATCATCGCGGGGCCGCCCATGCCGATCGAGGCATTTTTGGTCGCAATGATCACATCGCAGCAGCCGAGCATCGCGGCATTGCCGGCAAAGCAATAGCCGGACACGACACCGACCACCGGCACGAGCCCCGACAGTCTTGCGAATTGCACAAAGGACGGCCCGTCGAGCCCGGTCATGCCGAGCCGGTCGGTATCGCCCGGGCGGCCGCCGCCGCCTTCGGCATAAAACACCAGCGGCAACCGCCACTGCTCCGTCAGGGTGAGCATGCGGTCGATCTTCTTGTGGTTCATGTGACCCTGCGTGCCCGCCAGCACGGTGTAGTCATAGGCGATCACCATGCAGCGCGCGCCTTCGGATCCGAATTTGTCTGCGTTCACGGTGGCAACGCCGGATATGAGGCCGTCGGCCGGCGTGTTCTGGATGAGATCGTCGACGGTGCGCCGCCGCCGCTGCGCGGCAATCGCGAGCGAGCCGTATTCGATAAAGGAGCCGGGATCGACCAATTGCGCGATGTTCTCGCGCGCGGTGCGCTGGTTGGTCTTGCGCCGCCGCTCGACCGCCGAGGGGCGGTTCTCGTCGCGCGTGAACGCGTGCCGCGCGTTCAGCTCGGCAAGATCGGCGCGGATATGATCGAGATCGACCTCGGTTTCCTCGGCGACGTCGTGCCCATCAAGCTCCAGCGGCTCGAGGAACAGGATGGCCTCGCCCTGCATCAAGGTGGTGCCCACACCGCTGGCGATGCCGGTCACCCTGCCGCCGTGCGGCGCATTGACCAGATGCTCCATCTTCATGGATTCGAGCACGGCAATCTGCTGGCCCGGCCGCACCAACTCGCCTTCGCCGACATCGATAGTGACGATGGTGCCCTGAAGCGGCGCCGTCACCGCAACGGACCCTTCAGGGCCGGCGGTGGATTCGACCGGCTCCTGAACCGGTGCATTGTCGTCGCCTTCCGGCACCGGCGACAGCGAGACTTCCCGGGTGGCGGCCACGAGATCGGCGATATGCGTGTCGATGAAGGCGGTACTGATGCGGTTGGCGGCAAAGCCGGGATGCGCCAGCACCGCCGACAGGAACGGAATGTTGGTGTCGAGGCCACCGATGCGGAACTCGCGCAGCGCCCGCGACGCCTTGCGCACAACGTCCGTCCATTCCGCGCCGGGCGAATGCACGATCACCTTGGCCAGCAGCGAGTCGAAGGCGGCGCTGGTCTTGTAGCCGGAATAGCCGAACGTATCGACGCGCACGCCCGGCCCGGACGGCAGGTCGAACATCTTCAGCGTCCCGCCGGTCGGCTGGGTCGCCCCATGCTCGTCCATCACTTCCATATTGACGCGAAGCTGCATGGCATAGCCGCGCGGTTTCGGCACATAGGGCTGGGCGAGGCCGAGCGAGCCGAGCGTCGCACCGGCGGCGACGGCGAGCTGAGCCCTCACCAGATCGAGCCCGAGCACCTGCTCCGTCACGGTGTGCTCGACCTGAAGCCGCGGATTGGCCTCGATGAAGGCGAACGGATCGGCATTGCCCTTGGCATCGTCATCGACGAGGAATTCGAAGGTGCCGAGATTGTCATAGCGCGCGGCGGCGGCGAGCTGCTTGGCGGCCTCGATGATGCGCGAGCGCAGGGCTTCCTTCAGCGACGGGCTGGGTGCGACCTCGATGAGCTTCTGGTTGCGGCGCTGGATGGTGCATTCGCGCTCCCAGAGATGGCTGATCGCGCCATGGCGGTCGCCGATGATCTGCACCTCAATGTGGCGCGCTTTCCGGATCAGCCGTTCGACATAGACCTCCCCGCTGCCGAAGGCCGCCATCGCCTCGGACTGGCAGCGGGCAAAGGCTTCTTCCAGCCCGGCGGCGTCCTCGACGATGCGCATGCCGCGCCCGCCGCCGCCGGCGATCGCCTTGATCATGATGGCGCCGTGGGTCGCGAGGAACGCGGCGGCCTGCTCCAGCGTGGTCGGTCCTTCCGTGCCGTCAATGATGGGCACGCCGCAATCCTTCGCCAGCGCCTTTGCCCTCGCCTTGTCGCCGAACAGTTCCAGCGCTTCCGGTGCCGGGCCGATGAAGGTGATCCCCGCCTCGGCGCAGCGCCGGGCGAGAGCGGGGTTTTCGCTGAGAAAGCCGTAGCCGGGATGCAGCGCATCGCATCCCGCTGCCCGTGCGACGGCGATAACCGCCTCGATATCGAGATAGGCCCGCGCGCCCCGCCCGGGGATTTCGTCGCTCTCGTCGGCCGTGCGCACATGCAGCGAGGCCGCATCGTCGGCGGGATAGATCGCGACCGTCCTGAGACCAACTTCCGCGGCGGCGCGGGCGATGCGAATGGCGATCTCGCCGCGATTGGCGATCAGCAGTTTTTGGAAAGGCATTTTGGTTCCGTCCGGGCTCTGCGATCTTTCATGCTGGGGGTTGAGCGCGATGCACAAGGATTCTCCCAATGCCTTGAATGCCAGCGACACCACCGGGATGGCAAGCCCGGGCGTGCGTGCTGCGGCGCGATCTCCATATACTGGCAGGCGTCGCGGCCAGGCTCGGTGGCTGGATGCCGGGCCGGCCGAATCATCTAACGGCAGTCGAGCTGCATTTCGAACCAGTTTTGCAGCGACGCGGAAAGTTGCGGCCACGCCCGCTGCAAGCCGGTCATTTGCCGCGCGCCAGCGCGGTACATGCCGCGCAGTTCCTGCTCGATCGCCGGCAGGTCGACGCCCGTGCAGCGTCCCTCGCTCACCACCGTGCGTCCATCGACGACAACATCACGCACCATCGAGGCATTGCCGCGCGCGAACAGGAGATCGATCGGATCGACCGGCATGATCTGATCGCGGTCGAGGCGATCGAGGTCGATGGTGACGAAGTCCGCGGGCGCGCCCGCAGCAAGTTCGCCCGTTCCCGGCGCGCCGGTGGCCTTGCGGCCATTGCGGGTCGCAAGGCCGAAAAATTCCTGATTAGTCCAGGTCCGTTTGAAGCCGAGCCCGCCGTGCACGCCCTGCACCAGCCGCATCTCGCGCAGCGCATCGTCATCCTCGTCCAGCGCAAGGCCATCGACTCCGACCGCGATGCCGCAGCCGCATCTGCGCGCGGCGGCGATCGGCGCAAGGCCGGAGCGCAGATGCATATTGGAGCTGAAATTGGTGACGATGCGCGCCCCGGATTCCGCGATCATCTCCAGTTCATCCGGCCTCGCATGAATGCAGTGCGCCAGCGTCAGCCGCTCCGACAGGAAGCCGATGTCGTTGAGGTAGCGGACAATGCCTTGCGGATAGTTCTGGTCGGCCCAGGCGCGCTGGTAGATGGTCTCCAGCAGATGCATGTGAACGCGGCGGCCGGTTCGCGCGGAGTTTTCGGCGACCGCTTCCAACAGCGGCTTCGAGCACCACTGCACGCCGGCGGGGCCGAGTTGGACGTCGACCTTGGGGCCGGCAATGGCAGCGGCAATCGCATCGGTCAGATCGATATATTCCTTCGGCGACATCGGGCTACGCACGAACATCGCCTCGACGTCCCTGCGATCCTCGGCCGCGAGAGCTGACAGGATCGGCTCGCCGTCACCGTACACGATCGGATTCTGGTCGCGCACCGCGATTGCAAAGGCGATGCGGATACCTACATCGGAAGCGGCCTTCGCGATGGCCCTGGCTTCCTCGACCAGCGGCATTCTCCCGCTCGGACGTGTGTAGTGAACCATCATCGCCGCGCAGCCCGCCCGCGCCGAGCGCGCCAGCGCGGAGGCCGCCGTCAGGTAGGGATCGACGGGTGTTCCCAACGCGGATCGCATGATCCAGCTTTCGAGCGGCAAACCTACCGCGCCGAAGGATGACGCCGTCGGCCGTGCATGATCATGGGCATTGATCAAGGCTGGAACAACGAGAGCGCGCCGGCCGGTCGGCGGCGCGGCGCTCTCTGCAATTTCGGTAATGGCGCCGCCTTCATGCCGAAGCACGGCGTTTTCGACGAGGCCGCGGTCAGGCCCACAGAACAGGCTGCTTGCCAAAACTTCCGTAGCCATGACCGCGCATTACCTCAGGCCTCAGTTAGCCGTATATACCAGATCACGCTCCTTGCGCGGCGGCAAGAATTCGCGCGAAAACACTTCGGCCGGCGTCGGCGCGCGGGCAAGCTGATAGCCTTCCACCACGATGCCGATGGCGCGGGTCATGCGGTCGTCCTTGATGTCGCCGACGCCGATCTCCTTCATCTCCGGCGAAACGATCAGCTTCTCGTAGGAGAATTGCAGACGGCGCTTTTCGACCTCGGCGTTGATCAGGTTGTCGTAGTTGACCGTCGCCTTCATGCCGGCATTCTGGTCCTTGGCGACCGCGATGGCGGCCTTGTTGACGGCACGAACGAGCCCGGCAACAGCCTTCGGGTTCGAGGCCAGCAATTTGCGCGAAACCATCACGCCGTTGGAGTAGAGATCGAGCCCGTAATCGCCGAACGAGAACCATTTGAAATCCTTGTCGGGATCCTGGCGGTTCAGAACAAGGTTGAAATAGCTGGTGATGTTGAACACCAGCGCGCCGTCGATGTCGCCCTTGATCAGCATCGGCTCCTGCAGGTTGGGCGCCATGTTGGAGATCTTGATCTTCTCGCCTTCCAGCCCGTTCTTGCGCACGAACACCGGGAGCAGGCGTGTGGTCGGCGTGCCCTGCGCCCCGCCGAGCGTATGGCCCTCAAAATCCTTGATAGAGTTGATGCCGCTGGTCTTCTTGGTGACGATCGCGAACGGCGGCTGGTTCCACAGCATGTAGACCATGACCGGCGCTTCCTGCGGCTTCAGGGAAGCGTTCTGGATGATGGCGTTGACGTCGCCGAAGCCGGCATCATAGGCGCCGGACATCACGCGCGTCACGGTAGCGCCGGAGCCCTCGCCCTGGTCGATGACGACGTTCAGGCCCTCTTCCTTGAAGTAGCCGTGGTCCTTGGCGTAGAAGAACGCGGCGTCGCTGCCTTGGGTCTTCCAGCCCAGCGTGAACTTGATTGTCGTTTCCTGCGCGCCTGCCGCGCCCGCGAACAGAACGGCTCCGAACAGCGCGGCGCTAACTCTGGCTAACATGGTGACCTCCTCGTTTGACAGGTTTCAGGTGGCGATCAGATCGTTCTTGCGGGTGGCCCAGCCGGTGACCTGGCCCTCGATCAGTGAAAAGATGGCGTAGAGCGCGACGCCGAGGCCGGCGAGCACGAACAGGCCGGCGAACACCAGCGGCACGTTGAAATTCGAGGACGCAGTCATCATCACATTGCCGATGCCGCGGTTGGACGCGACGGTCTCCGACAGCACCGCGCCGACAAAGGCGTAGCTGACCGCGACCTTCAGCGAGGCAAAGAAGAACGGCATCGTGCGCGGCAGTCCGACATTCCAGAGGATGTCGAACTTGCTGGCGCCGAGCGCTTTCAGCACGTCCTCGAGCTCAGGCTCGGTAGTCGCAAGGCCGGTCGCGATATTGACCACGATCGGGAAGAAGCAGATCGACAGCGCGGTCAGCACCGCCGGCACTGTACCGGAGCCGAACCAGAGCACGAAAATCGGTACCACGGCGACCTTCGGGATCGAGGAAAAGCCGACGAGCAGCGGATAGCAGGTGTCATAGGCCGTCTTCGACACGCCGATGACAGCGCCGAGCGCAACGCCCAGCCCGACGCCGAGGACGAAGCCGAGCATGGTCGTCGCCAGCGTCTGCAGGATATGCGGCCAGAGGATCGGCAGCTTTTCGATCAGCGTCGTGAAGATCTGGGACGGACGCGGCAATATCAGGTCCGACATCCCCGTCATCAGGCAAAACAGTTCCCAGGCGACGAAGAACAGCACGATCAACGCCGCCGACCACGCCTTCTGCCTTAGATCGAGAAGGGACATATCAGGCCGCTCCCGCTTGCGAGGCGCTTCGCGCATCGACGATGAACGCGCGCAGTTTCTGATTGAGCGCCACGAAGTCCGGCTCAAACGTCATCGCGACGGTGCGAGGGCGGGCGAAGGTGACGCGGCTGTCGTCCACGATGCGGCCCGGCCGCGCGCTCATCACGCAGATCCGGCTGGCGAGGAAGCCGGCCTCGCGCAGATCGTGCGTCACCAGCAGCACGGTCGCCTTATGGGTCATCCAGAGCTGCTGGAGGATCGACCACAATTCCTCGCGGGTGAACTGGTCGAGCGCGCCGAAGGGCTCATCCAGCAGCAAGAGGCGCGGCTCGTGGATCAGGGCGCGACAGAGATTGGCGCGCTGAAGCATGCCGCCGGAGAGCTGCCACGGGAATTTGCCACCAAAGCCCTTCAGACCCACCTGCTCGAGCAGCGCGTTGGCCTTGTCGCGAAACTCGGTGCGGCGCAGCTTTCTGAACTGCGAGCGATAGGGCTCGACGATCTTCAGCGGCAGCATGATGTTCCGCTCGATCGTCATCCACGGCAGCATGGTCGGATTCTGGAACGCCATGCCGACGCGCAGGGCGCGGGCAGCGACCTCGCGGCCGCCGACGATGACGACGCCGGTGGTCGGCTGCACCAGACCGCTGACCAGCCGCAAAATGGTCGATTTGCCGCAGCCGGACGGACCGACCAGCGCGACGAATTCGCCATCCGCGATCCGTAGCGTCGTCTTCGACAGCGCCGGCACGGCTTTCGCGCCGCGACCGAACGTCACCGAGGTGTCCGACAATTCGATCGCGACCGGCGCGGGATTCTCGGAGACAGGCATTCCCTTGAATTCTGAAACTGGCTGCATGCGCATCATGAGAGAAAGTGCATGCAAGGCCGATGCCAGCCAGACTTGCCTTCAAAATCAACAGTTTCGCGGATTGGCGGTGCAGGCAGCGGATTCCTTTTGTGCAATTGCCCGGCAAAAGTGCATGCAATTCGGGCGCTGAATTGTTGCATCAATGTGATAGAGCTTGTGCAGGCAAGCACATTGCAGGGATTCGCCAATGGCGCCCCGGTCCACCGGAAAGAAAGCCGAATCGTCGGACAAGGTCAGCGTGATCTGCCGCGCCCTGCGCCGCGCGATCATCGAGCAGGCGCTCGAGCCCGGCGCAAAGCTTCCTGAGGATTCATTGGGTGAGCGCTTTGGCGTGAGCCGCACCATTGCGCGCCATGCGCTCGGACAATTGGCGGCGGAGGGCCTCGTCGAGCTGCGCCGCAACCGGATCGCGGTGGTGGCCACGCCGAGCTGGCAGGAAGCGCGCGACGCCTTCGATATCCGCATCGAGCTGGAACGGCTGGTGGTGCGTCAGCTCGCGGGCAAGCTGACCAAACCCCAGATCGCCGAGCTGAATGCCCATGTCGATGCGGAGGATCGCGCGCGCGACGGTACTGACGCAGTATCGATCCGGCTCGCCACCGAATTCCACATCCTGCTCGCCAATATGACCAACAGTCCGATCCTCGTGCGCTATGTCAGCGAGGTCGCCTATCGCTGCTGCCTGACGCTGTCGCTGTACAGCCGGCCGCATTCGTCGGAATGCGCCATCAACGAGCACCGCTCGATCATCGCAGCTTTGGTGAAGGGCGACGTGGACAAGGTGATGGGGCTGATGCACAGCCACCTGGATTCCGTGGCCAATCGCGCGCTGGTGGCCCCCGCCCCGCAGCGCGGCCGGGATTTGCTGGATATTCTGGCGCCGTATGCCGAGGAAAGCGAAACGGGACGCGTGGTGAAGATGCCGAAGGTGGTGCGGGCGAGGTAGTCCTCACCGTCATTGCGAGGAGCGAAGCGACGAAGCAATCCAGTTTTCTTGTTGCGGCAAAGCTGGATTGCTTCGCTTCGCTCGCAATGACGAGGAGAGAACTACGCCTCAATGCCCCTCTGCACGAGAATGCGCTCCGCGCTGTCGTTCCAGACGTCCATCTTCACGATCTGGCCGTTCTGCACCACGAAGCGATCGACATAGCGGTTGCCTTCGAACTGCGTGCCGTCGATCCATTCGCCGTAGAGCGTGCCGATGCTGTAGACCACCGTCTCGCCATTGCCGGGGCAGACGTCGAAACGGTCCATCTTCTTCTTCACCCAGCGATAGCGCCGGGCATTGAAACCGGTCGGTCCGCGCGGATGGTCGAACTCGCGTCCGCCGGTGAAGGTGATGATGGTGCCCGGCTTCATATAGGCGGCCGCCGCGTCGGGATCGGGGATCATCGAGGCTGTGAGATAGGCTTCGACGATCTCGGCGTCGGACATCGGGCGGGTTTCGGGTTTTGCGGCGGGCATGGCGGACACTCCTGCTCCGGCAACTCTACAATTCATGCTCCAAATTGCATGCACATATTTTGAACAGTTTGGCCATTCAACTGCACACAATCTGGAGCTGCCCCCTGGACCGGCTTCCGCTAGGTTTCCCGTCATGCAGACCGCCTTCGATCTCGTCTTCCGCAACGCCCGCACCCGGGCGGCCCCTGCGCCGGTCGATATCGGGATCACCGGCGGCAGGATCGCAGCTATCGCGCCAAAACTCGCCTGCGAGGGCGCCGAGGTCGACGCCGCCGGCCATCTGGTGCTGCCGGGTTTCGTCGATACCCACATCCATCTCGACAAGGCCTGCCTGCTCGGCCGCTGCGGCCATGACCACGGCAGCGTCAGCGAGGCGATCCGTGCCGTTGCCGAAATGAAGCGCGACTTCACCGTCGAGGACATCTACGCCCGCGGCAGGCGCGTGATCGAACGCGCAATCACGTTCGGCACCACGCGCATGCGTACCCATGTCGAGATCGATCCACGCATCGGCCTGCGCGGCTTCGAGGCGATCAAGGCGCTGAAGCGCGATTATGCCTGGGCGCTGGATCTTTCGATCTGCGCCTTTCCGCAGGAAGGCCTGACCAACGATCCCGGCACCGAGGAGCTATTGGTCGCCGCGCTGCGCGACGGCGCCGATTTGATCGGCGGCTGTCCCTACATGGACACCGACCCGAGCGCACAGATCGAAAAGCTGTTCGATCTGGCGCAGGAGTTCGACGTCGATGTCGACCTGCATCTCGATTTCGATCTCGATCCGTCCTGGTGGCATCTCGATGAAGTCTGCCGGCAGGCCGAGCGGCGCAACTATCAGGGCCGTGTCGCGATCGGCCACGCCACAAAGCTGTCGGCGCTTCCGCCGGAGCGATGGAAGGCGACCGCGGACCGGCTGGCCAAAGCGGGGGTTGCCGTCACGGTCCTCCCCGCAACCGATCTCTACCTGATGGGGCGCGATGCCACGCACAATGCGCCGCGCGGCCTCACCGTCGCGCACAGGCTGGTCGAAAGCGGCGTGCTGTGCTCGGTTGCCACCAACAATGTGCAAAATCCGTTCACCCCGTTCGGCGACGCCTCGCTGCTGCGCATGGCCAATCTCTATGCCAATGCGGCGCATGCGGCGATCAGCGAGTTCGACGCCTGTCTCGACCTCGTGACCGATCTGCCGGCGCGGCTGATGAACCTGCGCGACTACGGCATCGAAATCGGCAAATCAGCCGATCTCGTGATCCTCGATACCGACAGCGGCCCGAACGCGATTGCCGAATTGCCTGACGTCCTCGCCGGCTACAAGAACGGCCGCCAGGTGTTTGAGCGCCGCCGCCCCACCCTGTTTCCGCCGAACTAGCCGGACGTTTTTCGCGCGGAGGCATGCGCTGAGGCGCAGTTGACCTGTCCATCGATCCCTTGTTGTTATCGGGTCAACCAGAACAAGCGCAGGCAGGAAACAATGAGCAAGAAGAGCGTCGTCAGAAGCGTCGAAACCCTTTCCTGCGACGCCGGCTGGCGCAACTATCACTTTGTCAAGATCGTCACCGAAGACGGCATCACTGGCTGGAGCGAATATGACGAGGGATTCGGCGCGCCGGGGTTAACCGCCGCGATCGAGCGCCTGTCGGCCCGGGTGGTCGGCAAGAACGCCTTTGCGCATGAGCGGATTTACGCGGAGCTGTTTGCCGCGACGCGCCCCGCCGCCGGCGGCGTGGTGGCGCTCGCGTTAGGGGCGATCGAGAATGCGCTGCTCGATGTGAAGGCAAAGGCGCTGGGCGTACCCTGCTACGAACTGCTCGGCGGAAAAATCCGCGACCGCGTGCGGGTCTACTGGTCACATTGCGCGACTTGGCGCATCAACCACCCCGACTGGTACAAGCCCGCGATCACCGATCTCGATGGCGTCAAGGCGATCGGCCGCGAGGTGCGCGAGAAAAAGTTTACCGCGCTCAAGACCAACATTTTTCTCTACACCGACGGCAAGCCGCAGGGCTGGCGTCCCGGCTTCGGCTCGCCGTTCGAGCCGGAGATCAATGTCGATCGCACGGTGCTGTGCAATCTCTGCATGCATCTCGAAGCTATCAGAGACGGCGCCGGTCCCGATGTCGATCTCCTGCTCGACCTCAATTTCAACGCCAAGACTGAAGGCTACCTGAAGATATTGCGCGCCATCGCAGAGATGGACATGTTCTGGGTCGAGATCGACACCTTCAATCCCGAGGCGCTCGGTTATATCCGCCGCCAGAGCCCGCATCCGATCTCGTCCTGCGAGACGCTACTGGGCCTGCGCGAGTTCCAGCCCTACTTCCGCGAACAGGCCATGGATGTCGCGATCATCGACACGCCGTGGAATGGCGTGTGGCAATCCATGAAGATCGCGGCCGCCGCCGAGCATTACGAGGTCAACGTCGCACCGCATAATTTCTACGGCCATCTCTGCTCCATGATGAACGCGCACTTTTGCGCGGCAGTGTCGAATTTGCGGATCATGGAGACCGACATCGACCGGCTGGCCTGGGACCACGAGCTATTCACGCACGTGCCCGAATATGTCGACGGCCATCTGGTGATCCCTGACCGTCCGGGCTGGGGCACCGAGCCGAACGAGGAAGGCCTGCGCGCGCATCCGCCGAAGAGCAAGGGCGGGCTGCTGAGTTACGGGTCGGCGAAGCGCTAACACGCAAGACCACTCCCTTCTTCCCTTGTGGGAGAAGGTGGCGCGAAGCGCCGGATGAGGGGTTGCCAGCCCCAACACTGCCGTTGCAGAAACAACCCCTCACCCGCCTTCGCTGCGCGAAGGCACCCTCTCCCACAAGGGGGCAGGGCTATCGCATATGACTGAGAATAGCCAAGAGGAAGGCGTTGTCCCAGCCGGCGCGCTTGATTTTGCGGCGC
>NZ_JAFCLN010000001.1 GCF_018129385.1 Bradyrhizobium lablabi | reverse complement strand
TGGACGCGCTTGTTCAGCAGACGACTGAGCAAGGGCGTACGGCGAAGTCGTGTGGTCCTGGCGCCGCGACGCTGGCGCTAAGTCGGCGGCATATGCTGCCGGCGATGGTGACAACAAGCCCGCTCACCAGGGAGAGCGCGATATAAGCCGTAAAGCCATTGCGCAGGGGATGTCGGAGTGTTCTCCGCTCACCTGTATGCTCGTGTGCATTTTTTCGTTGCGCAAGCAGCGCACACGAGACCGCGGGTGCAGCGCGCACCCGGCATTCCCTGCGCCCTCTGGCCTCAGAGGCGCGATGAAAATTGAATAGCTCGGATGCAAATTGCGTCGCGAGAACGCGATCACACATTCAGTCGTCATCCCCGCGACTTGTCCGCCGTAGCTCGCAGAGCGAAGGCGGAAGGCGGGGATCCAGTATTCCAGAGGCGCTGATGATTGAATCGAAAAGCCGCGGCGTACGGATCGCCCGGTCGAGCCGGGCGATGGACGAGTGGGTGGGGTCGTTTGACAAGCAAACTACACACGGATGAGTGCACCCCACCCGACTCGTATTACAGGCGCCGCTGCGTGCAGGCTGACCGCGATTCCGCCGGTGGCACACAGTTGCTACCGGCGGCGCCGCGTGAATTCCGATCAGGCCGCTTTCTGTCTCGATTGCGCCACGTGGGTGGCGATCACGTCCATCAGCGCGGGAGACAGGCAATCATAGGGTTCGAGCCCGATCTCCCTGAGCCGCGCGCGGATGGCCGGCATCTCCGATGGATTGACCCCGGACTCGATCACCGACGACACGAATGCCGCAAAGCCCGGCGCCGCGGAGCCGGCCTCCTGGAACAGTTCGGGGTGGATGAAGTCGAGCCCGTAGAAGGGGTGGGCCTTGTTCTCGATGCGCCCGTACATGTGCGTACCGCAGGCCTTGCAGGCGTAGCGCTGGATCACTGCCGAGCTGTCGACGATCTGGAGCTTGTCGCCGTTTTCGAGCACGGTGACGTTCTCCCGCGGCACGACCGCGACCACCGAGAAGGTCGCCCCGTCGGGCTTCCAGCACTTGGTGCATCCGCAGGCGTGATTGTGGGCGACGTCGCCCTTGATGCCGACCTTGACCGGCCTGTCCTTGCAATTGCAGACCAGGGTGCCACCGGCAAAGCTGCCCGAGCCTTTCTTGACACCGCTGTCGATCGATGGGTGGAGCTGAACGGCCATGGTCTTTCCTCCTTGTGTTTGACGTTATTCGATTCAGAACACGACGACCGAACGGATCGACTTGCCCTCGTGCATCAGATCAAATCCCTTGTTGATGTCCTCCAGCTTGAGGACGTGGGTGATCATCGGATCGATCTGGATCTTTCCGTTCATGTACCAGTCGACGATCTTCGGCACGTCGGTGCGGCCGCGCGCGCCGCCGAACGCGGTGCCTTTCCAGACACGGCCGGTCACCAACTGGAACGGCCGGGTGGCGATTTCCCTGCCGGCTTCGGCGACGCCGATGATGACGGAAACGCCCCAGCCGCGATGGCAGCATTCCAGCGCCTGCCGCATCACCGTCACGTTGCCGGTGCAGTCGAAGGTGTAGTCGGCGCCGCCGTCGGTCAGCGTAACCAGATGCTGGACGATGTCGCCGCCGACCTTCTTCGGATTGACGAAATGGGTCATGCCGAACTTGCGGCCCCATTCCTCCTTGGAATCGTTGACATCGACGCCGATGATCTTGTCGGCGCCGACCATCTTGGCGCCCTGGATGACGTTAAGTCCGATGCCGCCGAGCCCGAACACCACGACATTGGACCCGGGCGTGACCTTGGCGGTGTTGACGACGGCGCCGACGCCGGTGGTCACGCCGCAACCGATGTAGCAGCTCTTGTCGAAGGGAGCGTCCTCGCGGATCTTCGCCACCGCGATCTCCGGCAGCACGGTGAAGTTCGAGAAGGTCGAGCAGCCCATATAGTGGTAGATCGGCTTGCCCTTGTACGAGAAGCGGCTGGTGCCGTCTGGCATCACGCCCTTGCCCTGGGTCGCGCGAATCTGGGTACACAGATTGGTCTTCTGGCTGAGGCAGCTTTTGCACTGGCGGCATTCCGGCGTGTAGAGCGGAATGACGTGATCGCCCGGCTTCACCGACGTGACGCCGGGGCCGATCTCGCGGACGATGCCGGCGCCTTCGTGGCCGAGGATGGAGGGAAAGATCCCCTCGCTGTCAAAGCCGTCGAGCGTATAGGCATCGGTGTGACAGATTCCTGTCGCCTTGATCTCGACCAGCACTTCGCCGGCCTTCGGTCCCTCAAGATCGACCTCGACGATCTCGAGCGGCTTCTTGGCTTCAAATGCGACGGCAGCGCGGGTCTTCATTCCAGGCTCCAGCTTCCCTTTGCGGCGCGACGCGAACATTCGCGCGCACCAACTTCCGAAAAATTATTTTCGTCCCATGCAGGAATTTTCCGCCAGGGTGTAGGCCTCCGGCTTGTCTTCCTTCTTCGGCGGACGCACGCGCCCGACCGCGTTGTTGGCGCGGGCGCGCAGATAGATGTAGATGTCGTCCATGTAGCAGGCGACATTCGGATTATCGCCGAGCGCCGGCATCACGTTCTCCTGCGCCGTACTGACATTCTTGCGGCCGCTGGCGACCACGGCAAGGAAGTCGGGATAGCTCATGGTCTTGACCGATTCCATCAGCGCAGGCGCGTAGGTCGATCCCATTCCGTCCGGTCCGTGGCAGACGTGGCATTCGGAGTGATAACGGCGGTAGCCGGAGTAGGTGTACCAGTCCACCGTACCGTCGGCGGCCGCCTTGAAGGTCGGATTGCCTTCCTTGTCGAAGTACTTTCCGTCCTCGGACTTGACGGCAGCCGGATCGCCCGGACCTTCAGCGAAGGCAATTCCTCCAATCGCCACGACAAACAGCGCGGCGGCCACAAATCGGGTTCTACGCAAGAGCTTGTCCTCGATAACGGAAGAGATGAATCCGGCGCATGGATTGTCTCCATGCGCCGGACGAGGTGGACTGGCTCATTGCGGAAGTGCGAACACCGTGAGCGTTCCGCCAAGCGCGGTGTAGTTGCTCAGCGCAGCATACCCGCCGACTGCGCCAAGGCCTTCGGTCGGCTCGGTCAGACCGGCTGCGAGGCCGATGCCTGCCCAGCCGCCGACGCCGGACAGCACGGCAATGTACTGCCGGCCGCCGTTTTCGTAGGTCGTGACGTTGCCGATGATGCCGGACGGGGTCTTGAACTTGTAGAGTTCCTTGCCCGTCTTGGCGTCGACTGCCTTGAGGTAGCCTTCGAGCGTTCCGTAGAACACCACGCCGCCGGCGGTCGCGAGCGCACCCGACCAGACCGAGAACGGCTCCTTGTTCGACCACACGATCTTGCCGGTCTTGTTGTCCCAGGCAATGAAGTTGCCCATGTGGGTCTCGCCGGACGGCGGATACATCGAGAGCGTCGCCCCGACATAGGGCTGGCCTGCGGTGTAGCTCACCTTGAACGGCTCATAGTCCATGCAGACGTGATTGGTCGGCACATAGAACAACTGGGTCTCCGGCGAATAGGTGGCCGGCTGTTGATCCTTGGTGCCGAGCGCTGCCGGGCAGATGCCCTTGGTGTTCTTGTCCTCGCCGGTCTGCTCCGTCGAGAATTGAGTGACGACCTTGGGGCGGCCATAGGTCGGCGAGCTCTTGTTCATGTCGACGCCAGTGGTCCAGTTGACCTTCGGGTCATACTTCTCGGCGACCAGAAGCTCGCCGGTGGCGCGGTCCATCGTATAGGCGAGGCCGTTGCGGTCGAAGTGCGTCAGCAGCTTGCGCTCCTGGCCGTTGACCTGCTGATCGCTGAGGATCATCTCGTTGACGCCGTCATAGTCCCACTCGTCATGCGGTGTCATCTGGTAGACCCAGCGGGCCATGCCGGTATCCGCATTGCGCGCAAAGATGGTCATCGACCACTTGTTGTCGCCGGGACGCTGCTTCGGATTCCAGGTCGAGGGATTGCCGGACCCGTAATAGACCATGTTCAGCGCGGGATCATAGGACATCCAGCCCCATGTGCAGCCGCCGCCGATCTTCCACTGGTCGCCCTGCCAGGTCTTCAGGCTCGAGTCCTTGCCGATCGGCTTGCCGAGCTCGGTGGTCTTCTCGGGGTCGACCATCACCTGGGCGTCCGGTCCCGAGGAGAAGGCTCGCCACACCTGCTTGCCCGACTTGAGATCGTAAGCGGTGACGTGGCACGGCACGCCGAATTCGCCGCCGGAGATGCCGACCAGAACCTTGTCCTTGATCACGAGCGGCGCCGAGGTGCCGGTCTCGCCCTTGGAGGGATCGCCGTTCTTCGCGGTCCACTCGACCTTGCCGGTCTTGGCGTCGAGGGCGACCAGGGTGGTGTCGGCCTGATGCAGGAATATCTTGCCGTCGGCATAGGCGACGCCGCGGTTGACTGTGTCGCAGCACATCACCGGAATGACGTTCGGATCCTGCTTCGGCTCGTATCGCCAGACGATCTGGTTGTCCTTGGATAGGTCAAGAGCATAGACCTTGTTTGGGAACGGCGTATGGACGTACATCATGTTGCCGATGATGAGCGGGCCGCCTTCGTGGCCGCGCAGCACGCCGGTCGAGAAGGTCCAGGCGACCTGGAGCTTGCCGACATTCGACGCGTTGATCTGGTTAAGCTTGGAGTAGCGCGTATTGGCGTAGTCGCCGGCCGGCATCACCCAATCCTTTGGGTTCTGCGACATCTTGATCAGTTCGTCGTTCGCTACAGCGCCGCTGGCGGCGAGCGCCGCCACGGAACCAAGACAACTTGCAATCAGCACGTTGCGCATATCGAATTCCTCCCACTGATGAACGCTGGGTTCCGTCGGTGCGGCCCATTTTTCCATCTTGTGCCGGCATGCTAATCCCGTTCGGCAACGGGAAACTTGCCCAAGAGGGAAGGGCATTTGCTTCAAAGAGAAGCCTCGGTCATTTTTTTGAATCCGGCTCCAATTGCCCGCCCATGTTGCGATGCATGCGGCAACAGGGCCGGCAGCGATGGGCAATTGAAGTAGAGGTTTTCCTTGACGGCGCAGAAACTAAATCGGAGATTGTTGAACAGGCGCGGGGACATGCGTGCTCAACGCTCAAGGGCGTTGTTAACTTGAGTAAATATGGCCTCTCCGTGACGGTGCCTTGCACGGCAAGCGTCACGCTTCTCGATCGGTGGCGGGAAATGCCAGATACGCTTCACTCGCTGAGCACTGCCGGACTATCGCCGAAGAAGCAGATTCAGTGTTGGTCAGACGCACTGACCGATCTTTGCGGCCTGTTCGAAATCGATCCGCTGAAGGGTTCATCGCTCGAAGCGAACGTTTGCTACACGACGGTTTCGCGGCTGAAGCTCTGTCACATCGAGGTCAGCCAGCACCGGATCGCGCACACGGTGTCCCGCTCCAGATCTAGCGAGCACCCATACGTCAAGATACACTTTCAGACCGAAGGAACGTCCTATTTCGAGCAGGACGGCCGGCGCATCGAGCTCAAGCCCGGCGATTGCCTGGCCTACGATGTCGCCTGTCCGCACGCGATCATCAGTCCCGGGCTGACGCGGCACGACGTCGTCATCGTTCCGAAGGAGCTGCTGCGGGAGCGCGGCTTCCATGCAGAGAAGATGTCGGCGTGCAAGCTATCGGCGCGCGCAGGCACCGGGAGGATCTCCCACGAGTTCGTGCATGCAGCGTTCGAGGAGGCTGCAAAACTTTCGCCGAACAACGCCGTCGTCGTCGCCGATTCGCTGATCGATCTTCTGCTGCTGCCGCTGCGCCAGGCCGACGCGACGTTCGATCGCGGCGGGCCAGAGGCGATGTATATTCGCGCGCAGGCCTTCATCCGCGAACATCTGCGCGATCCCGAGCTTTCCATCGACCAGATTTCCGCTGCGCTGGGCTGCACCAAGCGCTATCTCCACATGCTCTTCAGCGACAGAGGAATGACTGTCAGCGACTACATCTGGAATGCGCGATTGCAGAACTGCCGCCACGAGCTCGAGACGCACGCCGGCAAGACCGTCACCGACGTGGCATTTTCATGGGGCTTCTCGAGTTCGTCGCATTTCAGCCGCGTGTTCCGCAAATATTTTGGAATTGTTCCGTCCTCCATCCACAAGGCGCAGCATCAAAGCCTGTCGGATCCGCCGAGCCTCTCTCCAGACGCTTCCTAGCCCGGCCGCGCGCAGTGCGAATTAGCCTGTCGGAGTGTGTGGGCAAACGGCCGGACGCGGCCTGGTTCCTCGCTTGTCGGCCGGCACATTGCAATTGTCGATCCGCTGCTCATCCATCCATTTTCTGCCGAGACGCTCCTTCCCGGTCAGTATCGGATTAGCCGTGCTCGGAGTCCTCTCGCCGGTGCTGTCTTGAGCGCTCGCCGGAAGTGCAGGACAGATGGCAAACCAAAGGCAGATGGCAAACAATGCGCCGAGTGTTCCGCTGCATGTTGATCGCATGATGGCCTCGAAAATGGTCGTGTGCGGTGCGGCCGATTAAACAACGCCAACATTGGCCCGGCCACCCGGAACCCGTGGCCTTCACCCCGGTTGCTCCTTCGTCACGCGCGCCGAGGCACGCGTCAGGACGAAGGAGGAGCAGATGAACACGAAACGATTGATTCTCGCGGGATGCGCCACACTCATCTTGAGCGCCAGCTCCGCAATCGCAGGCCCCTGCGATACTTCCGGTCGAGCTGCAAACCTGAAGGACGCGGGTTCCGGACCGGCATCGACGGGATCCGGCCAGACGACCGGCATGGCGACCGATCCCAAGGAGCATCCGCCGACGGATACGATGAACCGCGCAACCGGCGACGTGGCAACCTCGTCGCAGGATACGCAAAGGCAGATGCAAGGTCAGCCCACGGACGCGCAGCAGGCCCAAGGGGCCAAGCCGGACCGGAAGACGGCCGCTGACAAGGACTGCTGAAGGACCGAGTCGCAGCTAAGAGTGTGCAGAGATCGGCCGTATGATTGCGAACGGTCTCGGGCGAGTGCTTTGTCCAGAAGTGAAATGGCCTTGCCCAAGAGCGAAATTTCGGCTGTCCAAGTTGCCACACCAGGCTCGCTCGTCGCTGTTCCACCCTTGCGTTGCTCTCGAGCTGGCCCTACGTTCAACGCCGCGTGAGCATCGCGCCAACTTAGTGGGAGGCCCCAATGACCTGGAAGACTCCGAAAATCGTTGAAGTGCCGGTGGGCATGGAAATCAACATGTACGCCTGCGCAGCGCGCAAATAGA
The DNA here is from genome assembly GCF_018129385.1 of Bradyrhizobium lablabi. Lineage (GTDB taxonomy): Bacteria > Pseudomonadota > Alphaproteobacteria > Rhizobiales > Xanthobacteraceae > Bradyrhizobium > Bradyrhizobium lablabi_C. The sequence continues at coordinate 752,372 of NZ_JAFCLN010000001.1, read as the reverse complement.
CAGCGCCAACGCGATCTGCCCGGCTCTGGCATTGCAGGCTGGAGCCGCGGCGGACGCGGCGTCTCGTGCTTGCGTAGCCTCGTCCAAGAGGGCAGCTCGCGGATTTGTCGAAGGGCCCGTACCATCCTCGGCGCAGTCAAGCCGGGGATTTTTCATGCCGGCGGTGCATCGGATGGGAGGCGCTCGCCTTGCTCGCCGCCTGTTCCCGCCTGTGATAGGATTCGTTCCCGATCGGAGCTTCCAAATCTTCCCTATGTTCACCGGAATGTGGATGCCACTTCGAGCCAGAACGTTCCGGGCGACCATCCTGTGCATTTTCGCGCTGCTGCCGGCGCGCGCTCATGCAGACGGCATCGACACCGAACATCTGTTTGGATTCATGATCGGCACGGACGTCGGCAATGTCGGCGAGCGCGAATTCCAGAGCCAGACCACCGGACGCTTTGGCAAGGACGGTGGCAAATATCGCGCCGCCAATCAGGAGTTCGAGCTGGAATTCGTGCCCGTCAGGAATTTCCGGGTCGAGGTCGGAAGCGCTTTCGCCGCGCACGACATTCGCGGCGTTCCGGACCTCGAGGACCGCCGGCAATTGGCCTGGCAGGGCGTTTCAGTTGACCTGCGCTATCGATTCCTGGATCGCGAAAGCGCGCCCTTTGGGCTGACCTTCGCCGTCGAGAGTGAGCTTCACCGCATCGATGAAATGAGCGGGGCCACGGTGCGGAATTTCGAGACCGAATTCAGATTGGCGTTCGATCGCGAACTGATCCCGAACCATATGGTCGTGGCCCTCAACCTGATCTATCAGCCGGAATGGACGCGCGTGTTGGCAACCGGCGCTGCGGAGCAGGAGGCCACCATAGGCGCCGCGCTGGGGGCAATGTGGCGCATACGGCCCGACATTCTGGTCGGCGGCGAAGCGCGCTATCTTCGGAAGTATGACGGGATCGGATTGGATGAATTTTCGGGCCAGGCCTTCTTCGTCGGTCCGACGGCGTATTTCCAACTGTCGGAGCGCTCGCGGTTGACGGCTGCATGGAGCGTTCAGGCCTGGGGGCGTCCGGCCGGATCGAGAGCCGCCCTTGATCTCGGCAACTTCGAGCGTCACCAGGCACGGCTGGTGTTCGGCATCAATTTCTAGATGCCCGCTACCGGGCATAGGCGGCGCCGGCATTGTTGTGATGAAACTTCGGCTCTGTCGGCGGCGTATTTCCCTGTACTATTTGTTTCAGTAGACCAGCTTAGGATGGTGCGGATGAACGCGATAAACCTGATCTTGACGGTGTGCGCCGTGGCGTCGCCGGCTACCTGCGAAGAACGGCAGCTGGTGTTCAACTCGGACGTTTCGTTGAAGCAGTGCGTGATGGCCGCGCAGCCCTACATTGCGAAATGGGTGGGCGAACACCCGAAATGGACCGCGGTCAGGTGGCGCTGCGAATATCCGCACACCAAGGACAAGATTTGAGTTCGGCAACCGTGCGCGCGGGCTGAAGCATACCTTGCGATGCCGGGCCGCTACTTGTTGCAGTCCTTCAAATCCTTGTCCTCGATCGAGAACACCGCATCGGCCTTGATCTCGATATCGCGCACCACGCATTGCCGTGCGTCGGGATAGCTGACCTTCGCATCGTAGCGCCCCGGCTCCACGCCCGTGATGCGCAGACGTTCGCGGTGGTCGACCTCCTTGTCCTTGTCATTCAAGGTCTGGTTGGGACCCCAAGCGTTCTTTCCCGCCGGCGATAGCTGAAAACCTGAAATGGTCGCGGTGGTCAGATTCCAGAGCCGGATGCCCTTGCCCTGTGCGGCAAGTTCACCGGTGCTCGCCAGCAGCAATGCGGCCGAAGCCAGGATCCATCGCATCGGAAAATCCTTCCCTAGTGGTTCGCGCTGTTTACCTTAGCAGATGATCCCGGTGTTGCGCCCTTGGCATGCGCGTCGCACGCTGCCTATCAGCCATCCCGTCCGGTGAGGTCGCCATTGATCCGCCGCATGACGTCCGACTTGATGGCCGCGATCTCTGCGTCTCTTCGCAGGCGGCGTGGTGTAGGGATGGCGAGCTCGGCGAGGAGGCGGGCCGGGCGGGGCGACAGCAGGAACAGGCGGTCGCCGAGACGAACTGCATCCTCTACGTCATGGGTAACGAGCAGCGTCATCACCGAACGACCATCCACCAGCGTGGCAATCTGCTCGCGCAGGCGGGCGGCGAGGGCGTCATCGAGCGAGGCCAGCGGCTCGTCGAGAATCAGGAAATCCGGCTCGACCGCGAAGGCGCGGGCAAGCGCGACGCGCCGGGCAAGGCCGAGCGACAGTTCGCCAGGGAAATGGTTGCGATGCGCGCTCAGTTCCAGAATTTCAAATAGCGCTGAAAGCTTCTTATCGTCGGCCAGGGGCGCGACAAGCCGCACATTCTCTTCGACCGACCGCCAGGGCAACAGCCGTGGTTCCTGAAATACGATGCCGATCCGCGCGCCGGCGGGACGCAAGACGCGCCCTCGGAAGTCGTGGTCGAGGCCGGCGAGAATCCTGATCATCGTGCTCTTGCCGCAGCCCGATGGACCGACAAATACGCCGACCTCTCCGGCATCGAGCGCAAAGGCCACGCCGGCGATCACATCGTGCTGCTCGCCCGCCGCGTTCCTGAAGATCTTGCCGGTGATGTCGACCTCAAGCCGCACGGGGACGCCAGCGGGATAGCCGCTGCTCGAATGGCTGCACCAGCAAGGTTTCGATGACGAGAACCACCGCCGCAAAACTCAGCGAATAGGCGAGCAATAGCGGGATGTCGAATAGTTGGAACGCCGTGCCGATCTCGAAACCGACGCCATTCGGGCGCCCCAGCAGCTCCGCGACAAGAACGATCTTCCAGACCAGGGAAAGTCCTGATCTCGCGGCTGCCGCGATGTAGGGCGCCAGTTGCGGCAACACGACGTGACGGAATGCGCGCCAGCGCGGCAACGCAAATGCCGTCGCCATTTCGTCGAGCGCCGCGTCGAGTGCGCGCGTCCCCTCGCGCAGCGTGACAACCGCGTTCGGGAGCTTGTTGATGGCAATGGCCGCGATTGCGGCGACTTCCGTCAAGCCGGCCCAGATATAGGCGAGCACGATCACCACGAGGGCCGGCAGATTGAGCAGCAGGATCAGCCAGGGGTCGCCCAGCCGATCGGCAAGGCGTACCCGGCCCATCAGGTAGCCGATGACGACACCCAGCGTCATCGCCAGCGTAAAGGCGAGCGCGACCCGTGCCAGTGTGGCGCCGAGATTGAGAAACAAGGCGCCCGACTTCGCCTCCACGATCATGGCCGCGAGCACGGTCGGCGGAGAAGGTAGCTTCGCCTCGCCGGTGAGCAGCGAGGCGATCCACCAGGTTGCGAGAAGGATGGCGAATGACAACAGGCGCGGCACCTCAGTCTCCCCGGATCGCGTGATAGAACGTGCCGGAATCGAGTTCCGGCGCCGGCCCGACGAGTTCGCGGCCGCCGATGCCGGCCAGCACGCGGTAAAGAACGCGCGCGTCGGCTTCCTCATCGGCAATCGGGCGATGCGGAATTCCTTCCCGATAACGATCGCGATAGACGCGCAGCGTCGCTGCGTCGGGAGCGCCGGTCAATGACGCAATCTTCTCCCATTCCGCGTCCGACGTCGCCAGTATCTCCTTCGCCTTGCGGCTAACGGCGATAAAGCGCGCCAGCCTGTCGCGGTTTGCGTTCGCCCATTCTTCGTCGAAGACATAGCCGAGCATCGCGGTGCGGCCTTTGGCGCCGAGTTTCGGCAGCAGGTCCTCGATGCCGGCGACGCGCCGGAAGCCCCTTGCTTCCAGCACGGCGCAGAAATTCCAGTAGTTCACGGTCGCGTCCATTTCCCCGTCGAGCGTCTTCGCCGTCAGCAGCGGTGGCGCGCCGTAAACGATCTTTGCGTCCGACTTCAGGTCGATGCCGGTCTGCTTCAGCCAGGCCCGAAGCAGCAGCCAGTTCTTGTCGATAGGCCCGCCGGCGACCGCGATCCTGCGGCTTTTGAGTTCGGCCAGCGTCCGGATCGGCGATGACGCCGGCACCATCACGGCGCCCAGCGCGCTCGAATAGGGATAGAATGCCGGTTTGGCGCCAAGGCCGCGTTCGCGCGACACCCAGAGCCAGTCGGTGATCACGATATCGGCATTGCCGGCACGAAGTGCGATCTTGCCCGCCTCGGGGCTCGCTAGCTCGATAACCTCAATCGCAAGATCGGCTTGCTTGTCGAGGTCGTGCGCGCGGATCACCGCAAGTTCCCAGGCGAATGTTCCGGTCTTTTGCGCTGCAACGCGCACGGCGTCTGCCGCGCAGCATGTGCTGCTGAGCGGGATTGAAGCCATTGCAGCCAGCAGCATGCGAACAAAAAGTTTCATGATGCCTTGGAGCCGTTTCCTCGAACGCCTGCTTTTCAGCAAGGCAGTCATAGCATAGCTTCAGCGTCTAACAGCGGAAGGACGCCAATGACACCGGCCGGATCTGTACGACGAATTGTCGCCGCGTCGATCGTGTTGATGACGACGGCGTTCGCCGCATGCGCCGAGGACGTCAATGACTATCCGACGGCCGCGCGGGTGGAATATGTTTTTGGCTGTCTCAAGGCGAATGGCGAGACTCGGCAGGTGATCGAGCAGTGTTCCTGCTCCGTCGACGTGATCGCGTCGATCCTGCCCTATGAACGCTACGTCACGGCCGAAACCGTGCTGAGCATGTCGCAGGTTCGGGGCAATCTGGGCGCGCAGTTCCGCACCTCCGAGCAGGCGGCAAGCGCGCTCAACGATCTCCGGCGGGCCCAGGCCGAAGCCGAGGTGAGATGCTTCTAGGCGGCATCGACATTACATCCCGGAATCGTCGATCTTCCATTCGTTCCGGAAGATGTGGCCATCGGTATCCTTTGCCTCGGCGCGGAAGCGCTTTGCGCCATTCGAAGCGTAGGTGAAGCGGATATTGGGATCTTCCGAAAGCGAGATGCCGCCTTCCATCGCCAGCACCACGCTGTCGTCCTGCCACAAGCGCAATTCGTTGACGAAGAAGGCCGGAATGTAGAGCTGCGTGACCTGGTTCATCTGTAGGCCCGAATGGTTGGGATGGCCGATCATGATCTGTGCCTCGCGCGTGCCAGCGGCTGCGCCGGCCCGCGCGAATTGCCGATAGCGCATCTGGCCCAACCGGGCCTTGGCTTCGTCGGCGTTCCGGGCCGCCGGCGCCGAACAGCCGCCAGAGGCCTTCACATAGGTCTTCACCATATAAAGCTGCCCGTCGCTCAATTCGGCCACGGCGTGAACATCGGTGTAGTTGTTGACGCGCACGCGCGTCGAGATTTCCGTCACGTTGGCGTCGGGCCCCAGCTCGAACCTTGCCGCCATCGGCGCGGGGTTCTGGTCGATCACCAGCGTGATCGCGCGCATGCGGCGGTTGTCTTCCGGCGAAAGCTTGCTGCGCAGGGTGACCGGGACGATCGCTGCATCTTCCGCGCGGTACGGCATCTCGATTGCGATCACGCCGCCGCCGTCCTGGATCGGACGGTTCTTGAAGATGTCCTGCACCAGACCGGGCCAGGGATCATAGGGCTCGTTGCCCGCCGCGTGTACGATGCCGGCGCCGAGCATGAGGCTCAGGAGCCCGGCTATGCAAAGCAAGCGAATACTGCGTTCAGGCATGTGCCACCTTCGTCGCAACCGGAACACGGCCAGTATACGCTATTGCGCCGTCTACTCCCACTCAATTTCCGAAAATGCTGCGGTTGCGTTGCGCGCATTGTAATCGTCGAACAATTGCCATCGCGATCGCTCGGAGGCTGCGGCGGAGTTCGCGGCAGCCGCGATGGGGTCGCCGCGGGCGATGGCGGCGCGGACATCGGACGACAATGTTTCGAGATAGCGGCGCTGGTCGGAAAGTGCCGCCGGCCATTCGCTCACAGGTCCGTGACCGGGAATCACGCGTTGCGCGGGCAGGCGGCTGAGTTCGCCGATCGCGGTGAGCCAGCCGCGAATGCTGCTGTCCAGTACGGGGATGTGGGCCAGGAACACCAGATCGCCCGCAAACAGGGCCTTCGTTTGTTCGTCGAATACGGAAAGATCCTGATCGGTATGCGCGGACGGCCAGGCTTTCAAGGTCAGGGTTCGCTTGCCGAGATCGACGCTGATCGTGTCGTCGACGAGAAGCGTCGGCGAGATGATGCGGACTTCGTCCATCAGTTGGTCGCCCATGCTGCGGCGAAAAGCATCGAGATAGAATTGGCCGCGCTCGGCCAGCGCCCGCGGCAGGTTCCGGTGGCCGACAAATACGGTTCCATCGCCTGCAAATGCAGCGTTGCCAAAGACATGATCCGGATGACCGTGCGTGTTGATGACGTACCGGATCGGCTTGTCGGTGCGGGCGCGGATCGCGGCCAGCAACTTGCGGCCTTCGCTGACGCTTCCTCCGGTGTCGATCACCGCAACCGCGCTTTCACCTATGATGAAGCCGACATTGGCGGTGGCGCCGTCGTTTTCGCGTGTCATCAGCGCTGTCAGGCCGGTATGGACGAACAGACCGGGAGCCACTTCGGTGACTTCAAGGCCTTGCGGCTCTGCACGCGAGACGGTCAGCGCGCCGAGGAGGGCGAGCGCGGCAAGACTGCAAATACCAAGACTGCAAATGCGAAGCGCCATACTTCCGCCTCCGTCGCATCACGAAGCGATGCGGATCATCCGTTGTTCCCAGCCAGGCCGGGTTGCGCCGCAACATCGTCACCGATCATTCCTGTTGCATGACGACGCTCTCCGCGCAATCTATGGGATGCAGTTCGAGAAGGAGAGACAGCGATGATACATGGCGCGCAACGTCACCATCCGCTGCTCCTGTTGATGGCGATCGTCGCGACGCTTGCCGGCGCCGGTCTGGCACGCGCGCAGACAGCCGATAATCCCGATCTGTCGATCGAACTCGTCGATCCCAAAGTATTGAGAGTATGCGCCGATCCCCGCAACTTGCCGTTCTCAAACGAGAAAGGCGAAGGCTTCGAAAACAAGCTGGGTGAGCTGTTTGCGGAAAAGCTACAGAAGAAGCTGGACTATGCGTACTTCCCGCAAGCGACCGGCTTCGTGCGGATGACACTCGGCGCGCACCGCTGCGACGTCATCATGGGCTTTCCGCAAGGCGACGACGTCGCCCAGGTTACCAATCCCTACTACCGCACGGCCTATGCACTCGTCGTCAAGCAAGGCAGCGGTCTCGATGATGTCGCGGCGCTGGAGGATGCCCGCCTGAAGGGCAAGCATATCGGCATCGTCGCCGGCACTCCGCCTGCCACCAACATGGCGATCAACGGCTTGATGACGGGAGCCAAGCCGTATCCGTTGATGATCGACACGCGTTTCGACTCATCGGCCGCAGCCATGATCGACGATCTGACCGCGGGGAAAATCGACGCGGCGATTCTCTGGGGGCCGCTCGCCGGCTTCTACGCCAGGAAGGCAAACCCGCCGCTCCACGTCACGCCGCTTGTCAAGGAAACGAGCGGGCCCCGGCTCGTCTATCGCATCGGCATGGGCGTCCGTCCGGCCGACCAAAACTGGAAGCGGCTGCTCAACCGCCTGATCCAGGAGAACCAGCCGGCCATCAACAGGATCCTGCTCGACTTCGGCGTGCCCTTGCTCGACGAGAACGACCGGCCGATCGGCGCGGAGACGGCGACGAAGTCGCCATGAGGCGGGAGCTTGCGGTAGCCGTTCTCGCCGCATTTGTATTTGCTGCAAAGGTCTGTGCGCAGGAAAGCCTCGTCCCCGAGCCTGATGAATACCGCACCGACAACTATCGCGCGCCGGTTCCTTCAACGCTTGCCGGTGCCCGCGTGCTTACGACCGCGGAGACCGAGGCGATCTGGCGCACGGGCACGGCCGTCTTCATCGACGTGCTGCCGCGCGCGCCGAAGCCGCCAAACCTGCCGGCCGGCACGGTCTGGCGCGACAAACCGCGGCTCAACATTCCCGGCAGTCTCTGGCTGCCGGACACCGGCTACGGCAGGCTGGCCAAGCCGACCGAAGACTATCTGCGGCGCGGGCTCGACCGCGCTTCAGGGGGCAACAAGGCGGCGCTGATCGTGATCTATTGCCAGGAAGACTGCTGGATGTCCTGGAACGCGGCGAAGCGAGTCCTGTCTTACGGTTATTCCAACGTGGCCTGGTATCCTGACGGGACAGAAGGCTGGGAGCGCGCCAACTTGCCGCTTGCGGAAGCGCAACCGGAGTCGCGGACCGGTGAGGAAAAGCCGCACTAATGTCAGCGGCTTCACCTCTCCCTTGTGGGCAGGGCTATCGCATGTGATCCATTTGAGCGTGTGAGCGAACCCGGCCTTCATGGTTCGAGACGCGCCGCAGGCGGCGCTCCTCACCATGAGGGTCTAGGATTTCACCGCGAACAAGACCTCATCCTGAGGAGCCCGCCAAAGGCGGGCGTCTCGAAGGATGACCACAACAAAGCCGGTCGCCCGCTACTCCATCTCCTGCTGGATCGCGCGACTGAGTGCAAACAGCCGCTGGTCGATGGCGGTCGGCACCTCGCAGACGAAGCCGATCACCCGCCGCCGGTCCTCGAAAATCCGCGTCTGCCAGACCAGTTGATTGCCGAGATCGTCGATCTTGGCCTGATCGGGCGTGGATGCACCCTGAAGCTCGTGCAGCGCCATCGTGTCGGAACGGATCTTTTCCGCCGCCTCGCGCTGCTTGCGGGTCACCCGCTCGAGTCCGTTCATGACCGAGTTGCGCTGGGCGTTGAGCGTTTCGAACAGGCCGGCGAACAGGAGCTTGCCCATCTCGGTCTTTTCGGCGGCCGAGCCCGAGAGAAATTCCGTGATCGCCTGCCTGGCATCGTCAAGGGAAGTTTTTCGCGCGGCCAGTTTCGAAACCAGCGCGCTTACCTTGGCGTCGTTCTTCCATTTTTCTGCAACATCGTCGAGCGGTGGGCCTGCCCAAACGGCGGCGAGCGAGATTTCGGGCACCTTGGCCTGGACACACGGCCAGTCTGGATAGCGCGGATCGGCGGCGAGGCCGCATCCGGTCGATGCTGTGATGACGAAGAGCGTTCCGATCGCGATGCGCCATATCATGTTTCGCCTCCGGCCGGTCCGCGGCGGGCCAGCCCGCGCGACGGATCATAGGCGTAGATCGCACCGACCATGAAGATAAGAGTGCAACCGCCGACCACCGCCAGCGAGATCCAGTTGATCTGTCCGTACAGCGCAAAGCGCGTCAGTTCGACGGCATGCGTGAACGGATTGAACAGGCAGACATAATAAAGCAGGGGGCTGCCCTCCTGTACCCGCCACAGCGGATAAAGTGCTGACGATGCAAAGAACATCGGGAAGATGACAAAGTTCATTACGCCTGCAAAATTCTCGAGCTGCTTGATGCCGGAGGAGATCAGCATGCCGAGCGCGCCGAGCATCAGCCCGGAGAGGATCAAGGCCGGCAACACCGTGAGATAGCCGATCGGCGGCGGCGCGATATCCCAGAACCACGCGATCAGCAGGAACGCATAGACCTGTAGCAGCGAGACCGCCGTTCCCGCCACCAGCTTGCAGAACAGGAGATACCAGCGCGGCAGCGGGCTCACCAGCAGCGTGCGCATATTGCCCATCTCGCGATCGTAGACCATCGAGAGCGAGGATTGCATGCCGTTGAACAGCTGGATCATCGCCATCAAGCCGGGCGCGATGTAGACCTCATAGAGGATGTAGGTCTCGTATGGCGGGATGATGGAAACGCCGAGCACCTGGCGAAAGCCGACGGCGAAGATGAACAGCCATACCAGCGGCCGTACCAGCGCCGACACGAAGCGTTCGCGCTGGTGCAGGAAGCGCAGGGCTTCGCGCCACACGATGCCGTTCAGGCAGGTGACGTACTGCGCCAACGAAAACCCGCTGCGTTCCTGGCTAACGGTCACTGAGCTCATGGTGCAGCCATCCCGGATTCTCCTGCCGCTCCCGTCAGGCGCATGAACGCGGCATGGATGTCATCTGCTCCGGCGTTTGCAATGACATGCGGGACCGGTCCTTGCGCAAGCACGCGTCCCTGATGCAGCACCACGAGATCGTCGCTGGCGCTGATCTCGTCGAACAGATGGGTCGCCCACAGCACGCCGATGCCTTGCTCCGTCACCAGTTGTCGGACATGGCCGATGATGTCGGCGCGGGCCTTGACGTCGAGCCCGACGGTCGCCTCGTCGAGCAGCAAGAGGCGCGGCCGGTGCAGCAGCGCGCGCGCGATTTCCAGCCGCCGCATCTGGCCGCCCGAGAGGTCGCGCACCTTGCTGCCGGCGCGATCGGCAAGGCCGAGGCGCGAGAGCACCTCTTCCCCGCGCAGACGCGCATCGGCTCGCGCGATGCCGTGCAGGGCGGCGTGATAGAGCAGGTTCTGCATGACGGAGAGATCGAGATCGAGCGTGCGCGGCTGAAACACCACGCCGAGCAGGCGCAGCGCCTCGCCGGGCGCGGTGTGGATGTCATGGCCAAAAATGCCGATGCGTCCGGCCTGAATCCCGAACAGCCGCGTAACAAGCGAGAACAGCGTGCTCTTGCCGGCGCCGTTGAGGCCGAGCAAGGCCGTAAAACTTGCAGGGGCGACGGCGAAGCTGATGTCGACGAGAGCGCGCCGTGGACCATAGGAATGGCTGACGCCGTCGATCGACAGCGCAGGCATCCCGGCCGGATCGCGCCGGGGAAGGGCGTTCGGTGGTGGCTTGCCGGCGGCAGATGCGGAGGATGCTGTCATGGCTGCGGTGCAATCGTGATGCCCCACGGCAACTCGCCGACCTGGATCGTCTTGATCACCCTTTGCGCCGCCACGTCGATCACGGAGATGTCGTTGGAGACGCCGTTGGTCACCAGCAGATATTTTTCGTCCGGGGTGAACGCCATGTGCCAGACCCGCTGGCCGACCAGAAGATATTTGGTCACCGCGTGGCTAGCGGCATCGACGACGGCGACACGGTTGGCAGGGCCGAGCGCGATGAACGCCGTCTTGCCGTCCTTGGTGATGCCGATGCCGACCGGCTGGATGGCTTCGCTCCGCAGCCCCGGAATGTTGAAGCTGATCTTCTTGGTGATGCTGCGCTTGGCGGGGTCGATAATCGACACGGTGCCGCCGATCTCCGACGACACCCATAATTCGGAGCTGTCACTCTTGAATTCGGCAAACCGCGGCCGCGCATCGACCAGCACATTAGCGACGATCTCGCGCGTCGCCGTGTCGATGAAATGCGCCATGTTGGTGGTCTCGGAGGTGTTGATCAGGATCTTGCCGTCCGGGCTGAGGGTCATGCCTTCGGGCTCGACGCCGACCTGAATTTCGCCCACGCGGACCCGCTTGGCGAGGTCGATGACCGTGACCGTGTTGTCGTTCTCGTTGGCGACATAGAGCGTCTTGCCGGCGGCATCCTGGGTGAAGAGTTCCGGATCGGGGCCGGAGGGCAGGGAATCCACCACCTGCTGGCTCTTCGCGTCGATCACCTCGATCTTGTCGTCATCGCCGACCGCGACGAACACGGACTTGCCGTCCCTTGAAAATTCGATGCCGCGTGGGCGCTGGCCGACCTTAATCGTTTTGGTGACGGTCCATTTGTCGGTGTCGATCACCGAGACGGTGTTGCTCTTCTCATTCGAGACATAGGCGACAAAGGCGGAGGCCGGCATCACGGCTGCGATCCAGCCGATCAATCCACAAAGCAGGTAGGAACGCCACATGCGCTTCTCCGTCCTCAACGCAGCTTGCACTTGGTCTCGGGCCGGTCGAACCCGAGCGTATCGAGCTCCGATACCTGATGCAGAAAACCCTCCTGCGGCGAGACCGAGACCACCATGCGGCCGTCGACCAGCAGGATGGGCTGGCGAAGCTGCAGATTCCAGTCCCGCAGCGTCAGCCGCTGTCCCTTGAACGCGGCAACGGAAAAATCCGGACGCTTGAGAAAGTCAAACACGGCTTTCGGGTCACCGGAATTGGTGCGCGATGTTGCTTCCCCGATCATGCGCACCGCGGTCCATGCCTGCATGTCGAGATCAGTCATCCGCCGCGAATTCAACTTCATGAACCGGTTCTGCATCTGTATCGCGCCCCATTGGTCGAGCGCGGGGTCCCAGCTCTTCGGCACCAGGCCCGCCGAGCCCGCGACCGGCCGCGGGTCCCATGTCCGGTAGGGCAGATAGGCGGCGAACACCTCGCTCTCGTCGGCCGCGACGAGGACGTCGTAGGCCGGCGCCTGCTGCGTGAAGAGGGGCATCTGGCGCTGGATCAGTGTTACGCCGCTGTCGGTGCGCCGGGCGCCGCCGGTATCCTCGAACACTCGTTCCTGGACAATTTTGGCTCCGAAGCGCGTGGCCGCGCGCCGCAGCGCCTCGGCATACAGCTTGTCCCGATCGTGCGAGCCGACCACCAGCAGCCAGCGCTTCCACTGCTTCCACACGAGATATTGCGCAAGCGCATCCGCAAGCATTGCGCGGGTCGGCGCAACATGGATCACATTGGCGCGGCAATCCTGCTCGCGCAGCCGCTCGTCGATCGATCCCGCATTGAACAGAACGGTCCCGCGATCGCGCAGCGCGTCGGCGGCCTTGAGTAGCGCATCTGCGGGGAGATCGGCGATGATGAAGCCGTTGCGGCTGGCGAGCTCCGTCGCCGCCTTGGCAACCTCCTCGCCCTCCTTCAGCCTGACCTCCTCCAGGGCAAACCGCTGATTGAGGAATCGGCCGGTCGTGTTGTTGTCCTCGATCGCGAGGCGCGCGCCGGCAATGCCGTTGTTTTCCGCGGGCTGTTCGATCAGGGACAATGTCGATTTGAGGCCGGCCTGACCGAGATAGCCGATGCCGATCTCGATCGGGTCGGCCGCAACCGCATGGGTCGCCACGATGCAGAAACCGATCGCGCCGACCAACCATCGGATCATCGTTCCTCCCTGACACTCGCGCGACTTGGCCGGCGATGAATGGAACCGTTGACTGGCAAGGACGTCAGCTTGCCGTCACTCTTGACTTGAACCATGACTGAATTGGCTTAGCTTGCAACCCCGCATTTTGCCGTTGCGCCGTCCGACGCCGGGATCACGTTCATGAAAGCACTGTTCGCCATCGTCACGCTGGTGCTGCTGATATCGGCGCCGGCCCGCGCCGAGCCGCCGAAAACCGCCATCTTCGATTTCGAATTGCTGGATACGAGCCTCGAGGGCGAGATGAGGGGGCCTCAGGCCGACGAGCATGATCGGCTGATCCGCATCAGCGATCTGGTGCGCCGGCAGCTGGCGGAATCCGGCAAATTCCAGCTGCTCGACATCGCTCCGGTGAAGGCGGCGGCGGAAGGCGCCAATTTGCAGGCCTGCGGCGGCTGCGACGTCCAGTTTGCGCAGCGGATTGGCGCCGACCTCGTCATCACGGGCGTGATGCGGAAAGTCTCGACGCTGATCCTCAATCTGACCATCTTCGTACGCGATGCGCATAGCGGACAGCTGATCACCGCGATGAACGCCGATTTCCGCGGCAACACCGATGAATCCTGGACGCGGGCGACCAGCTATCTCGTGCGCAACCGCTTGCTGGCGCCGAACTACGGCAAGCCGCAATAGCGCATGATCCGGAAAAGTGGGCACCGGTTTTCCCTGCGACAAACGCGAAGCGTTTGCGCGGAGATCATGCGTAAAACAAAAAGATAGAGCGAGATGACGATTCGAAGAGAAGTCATCTTGCTCTAGCCCGCGCACAATTCATGCCTCCAGGCGCGCGGCGTGCCAGCGCAGATGATCGTCCATGAAGGTGGAGATGAAGTAGTAGCTGTGATCGTAGCCGGCCTGGCGGCGCAGGTTGAGGGGAATACCCGCTTTCTCGCAGGCCGCTTGCAACAATTCGGGGCGAAGCTGCTCGGCCAGAAACGAATCGGCATCGCCATAATCCACCAGCAGATCGGAAAATCTGGCGCCATCCTCGATCAGCGCGACTGCATCGTGCTTGCGCCACGCCTGCTTGTTGTCGCCGAGATAGCCGCCCAGCGCCTTGATGCCCCATGGCACCTGTGAAGGGGCAACGATGGGCGAGAACGCGCTGGCGGCGCGGTAGCGGTCGGGATGGCGCAACGCAACGGTCAGCGCGCCGTGACCGCCCACGGAGTGGCCGAAGATGGATTGCCTGACGGCATCGACCGGAAAATGTTCGGCGACCAGTTTTGGCAGCTCTTCCGTGACATAGCTCCACATCCGGTAATGGCGCGCGAACGGCTGCTCCGTTGCGTCGACATAGAAGCCGGCGCCGAGCCCGAAATCGTAGGCGTTTTGTGGATCGCCCGGCACACCGTCGCCGCGTGGGCTGGTGTCCGGTGCAACGAAGATCAATCCGAGCTCTGCGCATGAGCGGCGGAATTCGCCTTTTTCTGTCACATTGGCATGGGTGCAGGTCAATCCCGACAGATACCAGACCACGGGCAGCCTCGCACCGTCCTCGTGAGGTGGGACATAGACCGAGAAGGTCATGTCTGTCCCTGTCTCGCGACTGGCGTGCCTGTAGACGCCCTGCATGCCGCCATGAGACTTGTTGAGCGAAACGGTCTGGATTGTCATGTTCTCGGTCTGCGGCGCGGGTCTATCTCAGGCCACGCGGTTCTCGATGGCCAGCCGCACCAGTTCGGCGGAGGTCCGCACGCCGAGCTTCTGCCGCATGATCGAGGACGTGTTGGCGACCGTCTTGTAGGAGGAATGCACCAGCCACGCAATCTCGGCGAGGCTTTTGCCGGTGCTGAGCAGGCGCAATATCTCCATCTCGCGCGAGGTCAGTTTTGCAAGCGGGCTTTGCGCATAGGCCGGTCCCGCGAAGGCGATGCTTCGCGCCATCGCCGGCGGCAAATAGTGCCCGCCGCGCGCAACCTCACGGATGGCGTCGACCAAGTCCTGCGGATCGCCCGCTTTTGAAACATAGCCCTTGGCGCCGACCTCGATGGCGCGTGCGGCGAATACCGGATCATCGTTCATGCTGAACATGATGATGCGCGCGGACGGGTCGCGCGTGAGGATGCGCCGCGCCAGTTCATAGCCTGATACGGTCGGAAGATTGATATCGAGAACGCAGACGTCGGGATGCTTCCGTTCGAAGACGCGCTCGCCGCTCTCGGCGTCGGACGCTTCCAATATCTCGATGTCGGGATCCTCGGCGAACAACGCGCGGCAACCTGACGCAACGATGCGATGATCATCGACGATCAGGACGCGCATGGCGTTGCTCCCCGGCTACCACGTCAATACTGTTGACGCACCGCGTCAGGTGAGTGCAGCGAGCAGGAACGATACTTGCCGTTGACTGCCGTGCAACCTGCGCGATGTTACTGTACGCTTTCAATTAGATCGTCGGCTTTTTTGTCTGTCAACGCTTCACTCGCCAGGAACCGAAGGCGACTTCGCTCTCAGACAAAGGCGACTTCTCTCTTGGACAAACGACATGTGGCAAAAGCTTTCCTTGCGCGCCCGGGTCAATCTGCTTCTCGCGGTTGTCCTTGCACTGGGCCTGGCGATCAATGTCGGGCGGCTGGTGCTCGAGGCGGGGCCTCGCGTTCAGGCCGAAGATCAAAGCGTGATACGGCTGGCGCGTGAATTCATTGAAACGATCGTTGCCGGATTGAACGAGGCGCCGGACGGGGAAGCGCGGCTGAACCAGATTGTTCATGATCTCAACCGTCTGCGCCACGTCAGCATCACGCGGCAGGGAGAGGCCGCCGGCGGGGCCGCGGACACAGATCGCTCCGACAACGATACCCGTTCGCCGCCCGCCTGGTTCGTTGCGCTCGTTCATCCCCAGAAGACGGCCGTAAGCGTGCCGATTTCGCTGAGGGGCAAGCCAGGCTCGCTGCTGATCACCTCCCATCCGAACGATGAGATGGCCGAGATATGGGACGGCATCGTCACCCAGCTCCTGATCGGCTCGGGCGTTGCGATCGTTCTCTTTCTGATCACGAGCATGGTCGTTGGCCGCGCGCTCTCGCCGCTCGAGGCGCTTTCGCAGGCGATCACGAAAATCGAATCCGGCAGCTATGACACCCGTGTGAAGCCGGAGGGCTCGCCGGAGCTTGCCGCCATCTGCGAAAAACTGAATCATCTCGCCGCCGCGCTGGGCGGTGCCGTCGACGACAAGAGGCGGCTGGCCGAGCGCGTGGTCTCGCTCCAGGATGCCGAGCGCAAGGAAATCGCGCGGGAACTGCACGATGAATTCGGGCCCCATCTGTTTGCGTTGCGGGCCCATGCCAGTGCGCTGACGCGGATGGCGGATACGAGCGAGCCAAATCGCGGCGCATTGCGCAAGCATGGCGGCGCCATCCTGGAGCAGGTGGACACATTGCAGCAATCCAATCGGCGCGTGCTCGAACGGCTGCGTCCGGTGGGGCTCGCGGAACTGGGCCTCCGCCAGGCGCTCGGTGCTCTCTTTCGTCTATGGGGCGAGTCCCACCCGGGTGTCGTCGTCGAGGCGGCTATTTCGCCTGTTCTCGGCGACACCGGGGAGACGGTCGATTTGACGATCTACCGCGTCATTCAGGAAGCCCTGACAAATGTGTTCCGGCACGCCAATGCGACGCACGTCAACGTCACCGTTGAGCCCGCGGAGACGACATCGGACGACCGCGGCTGTGCACGGGTGCGCGTGATCGACGATGGCTGCGGATTGAAGTCGGATCACAAGCTCGGCCTTGGTCTTACTGGCATGCGCGAGCGCATCCTGGCGCTGGGAGGCTCGCTTACGATCGCTTCCGGAGGGAATGGAGTGACGGTCGAGGCGCTGATTCCAAAAGGCTCCGTCTGCTGATCCGGGAATTTTTCCCGATTCCACCGGGAAGAAGGCGCTCGGTCGAGTGAGACGTTTTGAACGTAGCGCAATGTTGCCGACGCCCTAATATCGCTTGCACCTGACCGGCAGGGGACCAGGCAGCCGGAATGGTGGGGATGAAGTGGATGGGTGCTCGATTCCTGTCGATCGGGGCGTTGTCGATCTGTCTGGTTGCGGTGAACGATCGTGTTCAAGCCCAGGACAGGGCCGGGGAACTCGAGGCCTTACCCTCCATCGAGGTAACCGCCCCGCCGACGGCGCCAGCCGCCAGACCGTCTCGCAGCAGAAGCGCGCCGCGTACCCCCACCGCCGCCAGGAATGTGCGACGGGTTTACGTCTATCCGACGGCGCCCACGCCGACGGTGGGCTCGGGAATGAACGTCGACAAGGTGCCGGCGGCCATCAATGCCGTTGGCGCCGCGCAGATCGCGCGCACCGACTCGCTGAACATCGCGGATGCGCTACAGCAACAGGTGCCGGGTATCATCGTCAGCGATACGACCGGCAACCCGTTCATGCCGGATATCCAGTTTCGCGGCTTTGTCGCATCGCCCGTCTCCGGCACGCCGCAAGGCCTCGCGGTCTACCAGAACGGGGTGCGCGTCAATGAAGCGTTCGGCGACACCGTCCATTGGGATTTGATTCCGACGGCCGCGATCAGGTCCGTCACCGTCGTGACCAACAATCCCGCATTCGGACTCAATGCGCTGGGCGGTGCCGTCAACGTGCAGATGAAGGATGGCTTCAACTACCAGGGCGCCGAAATCAACACGATGGGCGGCTCGTTCGGACGCATCCAGAGTTCGGCGCAGTATGGCAAGCAGTTCGGCAATGTTTCCGTCTATGGCGCATTGGAAGGCGTGCGCGACAACGGATACCGCAATTTTTCGGAGTCCGCGATCCGCCGCTTCTATGGCGATGTCGGCTACCGGACCGACAGCGGCGAGTTTCACCTCAACGTAGGTGCCGCCAAGAACAATTTCGGCGCGGCTGCGACCGTGCCGGTCGAATTGCTCCAGAAATATTGGGGCGCGACCTATACGACGCCCCAGACCACGGACAACCGCGTTGCCTATGCCAACCTGACCGGAAAGGTCGATGTCACGCCGACCTGGACGATCGAAGGCTCGGCACGGGTTCGTGCATTCAGGCAGAAGACGGTAGACGGCAACCCGACCGAGACGGAGCCATGTGCGGCCCCCAATGACGCGTTCCTTTGCTTCAACGACGATACTTCCTTCGCGAATGGTCTCAACGGAGTCCCGATCGTAAATCCCTTTCCCGCCGACGCCGTGCTGGGGCAGATCGACCGGACAACGACCCGCTCGACGACGACGGGAGCAACGCTACAGGCGACCAACACCGACCAGTTGTTCGGTCACAACAATCAGTTCATGATCGGCACCAGTTTCGATTCCGGCGTCACCCGTTTCGGGGCCAGCGCGGAATTGGGCACGATCAACCCGAATTACGTCGTCAGCGGCAGCGGCATATTTCTCGGGCGATCCGGCACGCCGGTTTCGATCGGCCCGGTCGATCTTCGCGCCACCAACCGATACACTGGCCTCTATATGCTCGATACGTTCGACGTGACGGATGCGTTTTCGATCTCGGGCGGCGGCCGGTTCAATTATGCAAGCATCGTCCTTCAGGATCTGATCGGCACCGATCTCAACGGCAGCCATACGTTCAGCCGCTTCAATCCGATGATCGGCGGCACCTACAAGATCACGCCGGGCCTGACGGCCTATGCCGGCTATTCCGAAGCCAATCGCGCACCGACGCCGCTGGAGCTCGCATGCGCCGACCCGGCGCGCCCGTGTATCGCTGCCGCATTCCTCATCTCGGACCCGCCGCTGAAGCAGGTCGTGTCGCGTACCGTTGAGGCCGGTTTCCGCGGCACGACGGAGCTCAATGTCGGCACGCTCAGTTGGAAGGTCGGCGCGTTCCGCGCCACCAATGCCGACGACATCCTCGCGATCCCGAGCCCGGAGCTACAGGGCTTCGGCTATTTCCAGAATGTGGGAAGGACGCGGCGCCAGGGCATCGAGGCCCAGGTCAATCTGACGTCGAAGACGCTACAGCTATATGCCAGCTATACCCTTGTGGACGCGCGCTTCCTCGATGCGATGCAACTCGGCTCCAACAGCCCGTTTGCGGTCGACGGCAATATACAGGTTGTGCCGGGCAACCGAATTCCGGCGATCCCCCGCAATCGAATCAAGGCCGGCATCGACTACTGGATCACCGATGCCTTCAAGGTTGGCGGAGACGCGCTGTTCGTCAGCAACCAGTTCTTTGCCGGGGATGAATCCAACCAGTTCCCGAGGCTGCCGGGTTACGCCGTTTTCAACGTCCACGCCTCGTATCAGATCAACAAGACATTTCAGATTTATGGGCGCGTGAATAACATCTTCGACAATCGCTACGCGACTTACGGTACTTTCTTCCAAACCGATGACGTGCCGAACTTCTACAATGGCGGCGCGCCATTCGTTGATCCGCGCTCGGTCAGTCCGGCGCAGCCGCGCGCGTTCTACGCAGGTCTCAAGGCGACGTTCTAAAACTGACGGCGCGAGATGGTCTCTGTTCTCAACAATTGCTGCGGCAGATGCCCGCGGAAATGGCCGATCCGAGCACTGGCCGCCGCTGCGGCAATTGCCGTCGCCGCGCTCGCGGCAACGGAGGGCGCCGTTGTCCAGGCGCCAACGATTGAGGTCGCTCCTTCACGGCTACCCCGTCTCGGAACGATCGGCGAGCGCTTTCAGTCCTACAATGTGGAGATGGTCGAGGTTACCGGCGGAGAATTCTGGAAGCCGTACGCGGTCAGCGCTTCCGCTGCATCGAGCCCTGACGCTGCCAGCGCCGGCCGCTCCGACCTCTTCAAATATCGCGCGCCGATCGACCTGCTCAACCCGCGGCTACGCACATTGGCTGCTGCTCTCGGCCCGGCCTACATGCGTGTAAGCGGCACCTGGGCCAACACGACATATTTTGCCGACAGCGATCACGCGCCGCCCGCGCCGCCGCGCGGTTTCACCGCCGTGCTTGGTCGCGACCGCTGGAAGAGCGTCATTGATTTCGCCCGCGCCGTTGACGCGGACATCGTGACCTCCATGGCAATAGGCTCCGGTGTTCGGAATGCGGCGGGTCAATGGCAGGGCGATCAGGCTCGCCGCTTCCTTGCTTATACGAAATCCGTCGGCGGCAGAGTTGCCGCTGCCGAGTTCATGAACGAACCCACGCTGCCGGCGATCGGGGGAGCGCCAAAAGGCTACGACGCCACGGCCTACGGGCGCGACTTCAAAATCTTTCGGGCGCTCATCAGGGAAAGCGATCCGGATTTGACCGTGCTGGGCCCCGGCTCGGCCGGAGAAACCGCGGCATCGCCGTCAGCGGCGCAGCCCGGCTCCGACACCATCAGCACACGGGATATTCTTACGGCATCCGGACCCGGCATCGACGTCTTTTCGTATCATCACTATGGCGCGGTCTCGCAACGGTGCTCCGGCATACCGGGCCGGGTCACGGCCGAAAATGCCCTGTCGGAAGATTGGCTGGCGAGCACGGACCAGACTCGCGCGCTTTACCAAACGCTCAGGGACGAGTTCGAGCCGGGCAAGCCGATATGGGTCACTGAAACCGCTCAAGCCGCCTGCGGAGGTGACGCTTGGGCCTCCACATTCCTCGACAGCTTTCGCTATCTCGATCAGCTTGGCCGCCTCGCCAGGGCCGGCGTGCAGGTGGTCGCGCACAACACGCTCGCTGCGAGCGATTACGGCCTGCTTGACGAGACGACGTTAAAGCCGCGGCCGAACTATTGGGCGGCGCTGCTCTGGCGCAGGCTCATGGGCACGACTGTTCTCGATGCCGGCGAGCATCGCGGGACGCACGTCTATGCGCATTGCCGGCGTGGCATTGCCGGAGACGTCACATTGCTGGCGATCAATACAGCGCGAACGTCCGCCGCGATCCTTCAACTGCCGCTTCCCAGCGAGCGCTACACACTGTCGGCCGAGCATCCGGAGGGCGCCGAAGTGAAGCTCAATGGAGCAGTGCTCGAACTCGATCCAGAAGATCGTCTTCCGTCCCTTGCTGCGATCAGATCGCCGGCCGGTTCAGTCGAGCTTGCGCCGGCCACGATCACTTTCCTCACCATCGCAGATGCCGGAAATGCGGCCTGCAAGTGAATGGATCGTGCGCGGCCGTTCGATCAGCCGTGCGGACTCAGGCCTCTTTCTTCGGGACGTATGTGCCCAGAACGCATTTGTAACGTTCCAGCTTCCATGCGTGGTACGGCCCTTTGGCAAGCCAGTCGGCGATCCCGATCTGGCCATGGACCGCGCAGGCCGTCATGGTGATGCCTGACTGCTCACTGGTTGTAACGACCTTCTCCAGGCAAAGCTGGCCATTGCAGAGAATAGCGACAAGAGTAACGAGCATGGTGTCCTTCGTAGTGATGCAAGTGCTGGCTTGGCCTATGCAGAGTTCGTGCCACTGGCCCACCCGTAGTCATACGGATGCTTCGCCGGCCGCGAGGCGCACGAGCCAAACGGCTCGACGGCGTTAGGCAGCAACGCACGATACCCAGCCGAACCGGCAGGCCATTCCGCCTATGACGGGTTCTCAAAGCGTTGAACACGCAGGGAAATTTCTCTCGGCAAGGAGAACGTCGCGTTAGGTATTGCAATGTCGCGGACAAACGGATCAGCCCCCCCGGCTGAGTGCCCACTATGAAGTGATTCCGGTGATCATCCAATCGTGAGTGGGCAGCGAGCAGCGGGTTTTCCGGCAGTTTGCGGCAGCGTTCAAAAACTCGCCGCCAGTGAGATGAGGCGCTGATGGACGCTTTCGCGCGCAGCCCTGATCGGCTCGGCCGGTCCGGCGGTCGGGCCGATCGGCACGAAGCGCACATTGCTGACGCCGATGAAGCGAAGCGCCTCGCGCAAATAGGGCGTTGCCATGTCGATGCGGCCGCGGTTCATGCCGGTGACGAAATCGCTGCCGCTGGCGATGATCACGACCGTCGGCCGATCCTTGAGTAGCGGCAAGTAGCCTTGCGCGGGATCGAACCGGAATGTCAATCCGGGCTGCGTGATCACGTCGATCCATTGCTTGAGCTTGTAGGGAATGCCAAAATTCCACATCGGCGTCGAAATCAGCACGCGTTCGGCCAGCGAGAAGCGAACCGCGATGCGCTCGGCGACGGCAAAGGCATCGCGCTGCGAGTCGGTGAAACCGCGCCCACCGATGCGGGAATATTTGGCTTCCAGGATGTAGCCTTCGAATTCCGGCAGGTAATCCTTCCAGAGGTTCATCGCGTCGATGTCCCAGTCCGGCCGCGCCGTTCGGAAACGATCCAGGAAAACGCGCGCGGCTGCGGCCGATTCAGAATCGGCGCGCGGCGAGCAGGCGATGTGAAGCAGTTTTGGCACCCTGCGTGCCTTTCAGCCGAGCGCCTTGATGACGGCCTCGGCGTTGGTCACGATCGAGACGTTCTGTAGCGCGAAGTTGATCGATGCGTTGTGCCAGTCGGCGTTCATCGTCGAGCAGCAATCCTCCGGCACGATCATGAAATAGCCTTTGTCGGCGCCGGTGCGCGCGGTGTGCTCGACCGACATATTGGTCCAGGCTCCGGTATTGATGATCATGTCGCGGCCGGTCGCCTTCAAAATGGTTTCCAGCCTTGTGCCTTCCCAGGCGCTCATGCGCATCTTTTCGACCACGAAATCGCCGCCGCGCGGCTCGAGGCCTGCGACCGGCGCCGCGCCCCAACTGCCGCGCACCATCGCCTTGCTGTCGACCAGCCCCTCGAACAGCGGCGCGTTGAGGGTGACGCCGGGTGCGCCGGCCTCGACGATGAACCAGACATGGATGATGACGACGCCGCGTGCGCGGGCGGCGTCTGCGAGGCGACGGACATTGTCGACGACACGCTGCTGGCGGGCGTGGCCGGGCGATCCTGAATCTGCGAAGGCGCCGCCTTCCATGATGACGTCGTTCTGGAGATCCTGGATGATCATCGCGCAGCGTTTTGGATCGAGCTGCATATCGCCGCCGTTTAGAATAGGTGCTGGTGCAGCGGAAGCTGCGCCGGCGCCGCTAGGTTTGCCGCTCATATAGGGTTCGTGACGCGGTCCGACCCTGGTCGGGATCGCATAGACCGAATGGGTCGCGGTCAGATAAAGCGTGCGGAAATCGGCGCCGCCCCAGGCGAGGTTGGCGACCAGTTCGGGAAGGCGGACCTTACCGAGCAGATCGCCGGCGGGGGAATAGACCCAGACGCCGCCGGGCGCCGTGACCCAGACATTGCCGCGCTGGTCGCATTTCATGCCGTCGGGCAGCCCAGGTTCGAGTTCGGAGCGGATGCCGCTTGCAAACGTGCGGGGATTGGAAAGTGCGCCATCGGCCTCGACATCGAAGGCGCGGATCACCGCCTGCACGGTGTCGTTGACGTAAAGTACGCGCTCGTCGGGCGAGAAGCACAATCCGTTCGGCTGCTCGAATAGATGGCGGTCGACCAGTAATTTCGGCGCGCCCCCGGCGGGCGGAATGCGATAGACGCCCTGGAAACCGAGCTGCCGCGGCCGCTCGACGCCATAGACCGGCATGCGCCCGTACCAGGGATCGCTGAAATAGATCGCGCCGGAGGAGTGCACGCAGACGTCGTTCGGGCTGTTGAACTCCTGGTTCTCGAAATGCGAGGCGAGCACCTCGCGCCGTCCGTCGGGCCGTTCGCGGATGAGGGAAGAGGTCGCGTGCTCGCAGACGATCAGGTTCAACTCGGCGTCATAGGTCATGCCGTTGCATTTGTTCGAAGGACGCCTGACCTCGACCACACCGCGCCTGATATCCCAGCGCCGGCGCACATCGGCCGGCATGTCGGAGAACAGCAGATACTGATCCACCGGATGCCAGATCGGCCCTTCCGTGAAGTCAAAACCCGTCCCCACCTGGCCGACCGGCGCGTAGGGATCGATCAGGTCTTCAAATCCGGTCCGCAGGGTGACATGCGTCATCGGTTGCGTCCTTATGCCGGGAACCAGTCACGCCGCGGCAAGGTCTGGACCACGGGGCCGGGCACCTGGTCGTGCAAGCGGCCGACCACGACGCCACCTTCGATCTTGGCGGGGCGGTCGTGCACCGGCAGCAGATATCGCGAGCTGGAGAGCAGCTTCTTGATCGCGGCTTTTTCTGCGCGCTTGCTGGTGCCATGATTGCCTGTCGTGCGAGGCTCCCAATCGTGGATCTCGTTGAAGGGCGTAACGATCTGGTCGTTGAAATCATAGATCACGTCGCCGCAGATGGTGGCGATGCCGTCGGCGGTGTGGACGATGATGTTCATCGAGCCTTCGGTATGGGCATTGGCGGCGTCGCAATAGACGCCTGGCATCAGCTCGATCGGACCGGTGATCTCGAGATCGAGGAAGCGCAGAGCGCTTTTGGTGTGCAGGCGATCGATCAGATGCTTGATATCGGGCGCCGGATATTGCGGATGCATGAGGCCCGAAACGGAATATTCCAATTCGCGCCGGTTGAGCACGACCGTCGTGTTCATCGGGAACAGGTCATCCTTGCCGGCGTGGTCGATGTGCAGATGGGTGTGGCAGACAAAGCGGACGTCGCCCATGCGCACGCCGTGGCGCGCTAACTGGTTCTCGATCATGTTCTCGTGGTACTGCAAGCCGCGCATGCCCAGCGTTTCCATGATCTGGTTGGAGCGATAGCCGGTGTCGACGACGACCGGATAGGGGCCGCCAACGATCAGGAAGCCCAGCGTGAGGACGCGGCGGGTGCGGCCGCAATCCCGGCCGAGCACGAGAAAACTCGATTCCAGCTCGATGTCGCCATAATCCAGAATCTTGATCTCCAGCGGCATTCATCCCTCCCTTGTCTCTGTTGTTCCCAACCGTCCGTGGCGCATCGCTGCACGCGCATGGCGGTGCTCTTGAAAATTTCCTCGCGCGGCTCGGGGCGGAGTCACGCCGCTTTCCTCCGTGCCAGCGACAGGACATGCGAGACGATCGCCGCGCTGGAGCCGCCGCCGGCGAGATCGTCGACAAAGCGCGCGATCGCGAGCAGCGCTTCGGTCTGCGGCTGAAAGCCGGGCCCGGTCGCGAGCGGCGTCAGCCAGCTCAGCCGCCATGCCTGGAGCGACAGCTTTGCAACCGCATCGCGCAAGGCGGAAACATCGCCGCGCTCCAGTCCATCGGAGAGAATCACGACGGCGGCACCGCGCGCGTAGGCGGCAAAGCGCGGCACCGCGAGAAAGGCCTGTAGCGCATCGCCGATGCGGGTGCCGCCGTCCCAGTCGCTGACCAGATGCGCCGCCGCATTGAGCGCCTGTTCGGCCCGCTTCACGCGCAGCGCGCGGGTGACGCGCGTCAGCCGCGTTCCGAAGGTAAAGACCTCGACATTGGGCGCCGCATGCATCAGGGCATGGGCGAGCCTCATGTTCTCTTCGGTCCGCTGTTTCATCGAGCCGGAGACGTCGATCAGCAGCAGCACCTTGCGCGGCCGGCTGCGCCGCCTCAGCCGTCCAAGCCGCAATATCTCGCCGTCATTGCGCACGCTGTCGCGCAAGGTGCGGCGCAGATCGGCGAACGGGCCGCGGCGCGCGCGCATGCGCCGGTGGCCGCGTCTCCGCGGCAATCGGCGCGGCGCCTCGCGTGCGAGCCGGCGCAGGGCATCGCCCGTCAAACCTTGCGCGAAACGCCGGTCAACCAGCGCTTCGGCGCGGGCGGCGGTCAGGCCGGATTCGTTGATGTCGTCGGACGCGAGCGGTTCTTCCTGCCCGCGGCCTTCCTCCTGGAGCCGCACGATCTGCTCGTCTTCATCCGAGGCTGTGCCCTCGAAGGAATCGCTGCCGCGAAAATGCAGATCGAACAGCCGGTCATAGGTCGCGCGGCGCTCCGGCGGAGGGGCGAGCGTCGCAAGTCCGGCCTGGCGGATATCTTCAACATGTCGGGGGCCGAGCAACTCGATGGCCGCGAGAAACGCGGTGGTCTGTTCCGGCGCGACGGCAAAGCCGTTCACGCGCAGCAGCGCCGCGAAGGAGATGAACACGCCCACGGCGCGCGGCAACTGCGGCCCGGCGATCATGCGGTGGCCTCTGCGAGCAGCGCGTCCAGCCGCGGCGAGATGAAGTGAAGATCTTCCTCGTCCTTGAGCGCCACGCCGATCGAGCGCCGGAAGGCGTCCGGCCAGCGGGCGCCGCCCTGATGCAGCAGCGTTGCAGCTTCCGCCCAGTCCACCGCCTCCGCGATACCCGGCGCCTTGGCGAGCGGCTCGCGCCGGAGCTTGCCGACCGCGGCGACCACGGCGCGCGCGGTCGCTTCCGCGACGCTGGAGGCGCGCATCATGATGATGTGCGCCTCGCGCTCCGCATTGGGATAGTCGATCCAGTGATAGACGCAGCGGCGCCGCAGCGCCTCGTGCAGGTCGCGGGTGCGGTTCGAGGTCAGCACCACGACCGGCCGCTCCACCGCCCGCACTGTGCCGCGTTCGGGAATGGAGATCTGGAAGTCGGACAAAAATTCGAGCAGGAAGGCCTCGAACTCCTGGTCGGCGCGGTCGATTTCGTCGATCAGGAGCACCGCCGAATCTGGCGCGCGCAGCGCGGCCAGCATCGGCCGCTCGATCAGGAACGTCTCGCCGTAGATGTCGATGGTCTCGTCACCGGCCTGCCGGATCGCGAGCATCTGGCGCGGATAGTTCCACTCGTAGAGCGCGGCCGAGGCGTCGATGCCTTCATAGCATTGCAGGCGGATCAGGCGCCGCCCGAGCACCGCGGCAATGGCCTTTGCGGCTTCGGTCTTGCCCACCCCCGGCGCGCCCTCGAGCAGGAGCGGTTTGCCGAGCGCGAGCGCCAGGTAGGCGGCGGTCGCGAGCCCGTCGTCGGCGAGATAATAAGCGGCGCGCAACGCTCGCTCCAGCGCCTGCGGGCTGTCGATGCCGACGATGTTGCTGCGCACGGCCATATCGGGACCTTAGCGCCGCGCCTGCGGCCGCGCGCCGCCTTGCGCCTTGATCGCGCGCAGCACTTTCTCCGGTGTGATCGGCAAGTCGTCGATGCGCACGCCGACGGCATTGAAGACGGCATTCGCGATCGCCGGCAGCACCGGATTGGCGCACATCTCTCCCGGGCCCTTGGCGCCGAACGGCCCGTCCGGGGCAGGGCGCTCCAGCACGGCGATATCATGCGGGCAGATGTCGCCGGGCCCAGGCATCAGATACTCGACGAAGTCGCGCGGTCCATGCTTCGGGTCCGGATAATACGGCTCCGGCGTTTCATACAGTGCGTGGCTGACGCCCATCCAGGCGCCGCCGACCAGTTGCTGTTCCACCAGGCGCGGGTTGAGCGCGCGCCCGAGCTCATAGGCGCTGTCCATCCGGATCATCGCGACCTCGCCGGTTTCGTCATCGACCTCGACTTCGGCCACGAGGCAGGCATGGGCGTAGCAGGTGGCTGGCGACATCTCGCCGGTCTCGGGATTCACGTCGGAGAGCGGCACCAGAAAGATGCCGCGGCCGGAGATCGTCTTGCCCTGTTTGAACTGCGCCGCGATCGCCACGTCCTTGGTCGAGATCGAACGGTGCGGTGCGCCTTTGACATGAATATTGCCGCGGCCGTCGGTCTCGAGATCGGCGGCGTTGACCTCGAGTTCCTCGGCCGCCGCTTCCATCATCACGCCGCGCGCTTCCCTCGCCGCGGCCATCACCGCATTGCCGACGCGGTGGGTGCCGCGCGAGGCAAAGGAGCCCATGCAGTGCGGCCCGGTATCGGAATCGGCGGTGTCGACATAGACGTCTTCGACCGGCACGCCGAGCGTCTCCGCGCAGATCTGCCGCGTGACCGATTTCATACCCTGGCCGAGATCGATGGAGGACAGCGCCACCGTGAACTTGCCGCTGGGATTGGAATGAACCAGCGCCTGGCTGGGATCGCCGCCGAGGTTCATTCCGATGGGATAGTTGACCGATGCGATGCCGCGTCCGCGATGCCTTGTCATGTCAGCGCCTCCGCGTGCCGAATACCGAGGAGAAACGGGTCGCGCCGTGCGACGGCGCGGCCGGTTGCGGCGGGGAAGGCGGCGGCGGTGGCGGCTCGCGCGGCGGTTCATTGAGCGGCGCGGCAAGGCTGCGATCGTAGGCCGTGCGCTGTTGCGCCGGCGCCGTGGGCCGGGGACGCGTTTCGCCCGGCGTCGCCGGAATGGCGGCGCGGCCGCCGCCGCCGTCCTTGCGCGAGGACATCCGCCTGAACTCCTCGCGCAGCGTCCATTTGGACTTCTCGGCCGCGACCTGCACGCACTCGATCAGTGCGCAGTTCTTGGCTTCGCGCCGGTGCGCCTTCATGTCGCCGTCGCGATAGGCGTTGAGGATCCGGAATTCCATCGGATCCATGCCGACGAGATGCGCGAGCTTGTCCATCTGGCACTCGATCGCAAAATCCATCGCGGTGACGCCAAAACCGCGCATCGCGGTCGCCGGCGTGCGGTTGGTGAAGACGCAATAGACGTCGCCATGGACGTTCGGGATGGTGTAGGGCCCCGGGAGATGCGCGACGCATTTGACGACGGCGTAGCTCGACAGCCGGGTATAGGCGCCGCTGTCGAAATAGGCACGGACCTTGCGCGCGATGATGCGTCCGTCGCGCATCACGCCGTCCTTGAGGTAGATGCGCTCGGCGCCGCGTGGTGAGCCGAACTGCATCTCCTCTTCACGTCCCAGCACATAGCGTACCGGGCGCCCTGTCAGCATCGCGCCAAGAATGCAAAGCGGCTCGGTGAGGGTGTCGACCTTGCCGCCAAAGCCGCCGCCGACGGTGCCGCCAACGAAATGGAAGGTGTTGGACGGCACGTCCAGGATCTTGGCGCTGGTATCCAGCGAGAAGAACAGGGCCTGCGTCGAGGTGTAGACGACGTAGCGGCCGTTGGTATCGGGTGCGGCGATCGAACCGTTAGTCTCGGTCGGCGCGTGCTCGATCGGCGACATCTGGTAGCGCTGCTCCAGCACGTGATCGGCCCCGGCAAGCGCACGATCGGCATCGCCGAAGCGCAGCTTCTGGTGATCGTAGACGTCGTGATAGATGAAGGTGTTTTTTGGATAGACCTCGTTGACCACGGGCGCGCCGGGCTTCAGCGCGTCCTCGACGTCGAACACGGCCGGCAGCGGCTCGTAGTCGACGCGCACCTTCGCCATCGCCTCATGGGCTTCGCGGGGACTGTCCGCCACGATGGCAACGATCGGCTCGCCCTTGTAGCGCACCTTGTCGACCGCCAGCGACGGCTCGTCGTCCTTGCCGAAATTGATCAGGCTCAAAAGGGTATTGAGATTGCGCGGCACGTCGGCGCCGCGGATGATCCGCCGCACGCCCTGTGAACGTTCGGCTTCCGCGGTGTCGATGCGGCGCAGCCGCGCATGGGCGTGCTGGCTGCGCAGCACCTTCATGTGCAGCATGCCCTGCAGCTTGTGATCGTCGAAATAGGTCGAGGTGCCCGTGACATGGCCGAGCATGTCCTGGCGCTGCGTACCCTTGCCGATCTCCTTCAGATTGTCGTCGCGCTCATCGGCGAAAATGTCCTTGCGCAATTCCAGCATGGCATTCCCTCTCACGCGCTGGCGCGGCCGCCCGAGGCGGCGGCGAGCACGGCATTGATGATCGGTTCGTAGCCGGTGCAGCGGCAGATATTGCCGGAGATCGCCTCGACCACTTCGGCGCGGCTCGGCTGGGGATTGCGGTCGAGCAGCGCTTTTGCCGCCATCAGCATGCCCGGCGTGCAATAGCCGCACTGGGCGGCAAAATTCTCCATGAAGGCGCGCTGCAGCGGATGCAGTTGCGGTCCCTGCTTGATGCCATCGAGCGTTTCCACCGATCGTCCGGCGACGGTCTCGGCGAGCGTCAGGCATGACAGGTGCAGCGCGCCATCGATCAGCACGCTACAGGCGCCGCAACCGCCCTGACCGCAGCCGAATTTCGGCGTCATGTCGCCGATCAGCTCACGCAAGGCGACAAGCAGGTTGGTGCCGCCGTCGACGAAGATCGCGACCTCGCGGCCGTTGTGACGAAATTGCAGGGGAATCTTGCTCATGATCCTATTCCTGTCCGGAGAGCAGCCGGCGCAAATGGACGCCGACGATCTCGCGGCGATACCAGGCGCTGGCGAGCGCATTGTCGCCGGGTGACGTGCCCTCGGTGGCCGCGGCTGCGGCAGCGGCGATTGTTGCCGCATCAAGCGCGCGTCCTTCCAGCGCACGCTCGACTGCTCGCGCCCGCGTCGGCACCGGCGCCATCGAGCCGAGCGCGACGCGCGCGCCGGCGATCCGCCCGCTGCTGACGGGCAGATGCGCGGCCAGCGTAATGACCGAGCCACCTTTTGGCTGGATGCGCGCGACCTTGCGATAGCGGAACGACTCGCCGGCGATCCTTGGGAAGGAGACCGAAAGCACCAGCGCGCCGCCTTGCCGCTCGCGCGCCTGCAAAAATTCGTCGAGGGGCATGTCGCGCCCGCCAAAACTGCCCTGGATCGCCACGGTTGCATCCAGCGCGAGCAGCGCGACGGTAAAATCCCCATAAGGGATCGGCGCGAATAGATTGCCGCCGACCGTGCCCATGTTGCGCACCGCCGGGCCGCCGATCGAGCGGGCAGGGGCGTGCAGGAAAGCCAGGTCCCGTTCGGCCAGGATGCGGGCGAAAGTGACGCTCGCGCCGATGGTGACCCGCGAGCCTGTTGCGTCGATCCGGGTCATCGCGGCGTCGGTGGCGCGGACGATGGTCGAGATGGAAATGTCGCCCTCGTTCAGCGCGCGCATCACCAGCGTGCCGCCGCCGAGATAGCGCGCCTCGCGCTCCGACGACAGCGCTGCCGCGGCTTCGCCCGCATTCGTGAAGCTCTTCACGATTACCGGCATGGTGTCGCCTCCGTGGTCATGCCGCCTCCTTGAGGTGCTGGCGAATGGCCTCAAAGCCGGCCTGGTAGATCTGCTCGGAAACCATTTGCGTGATGGAATCCCGATCTTCCGGCCGGGTGGTGAAGCGCGATTCCCACTGCCAGAAGGTCCGGTCGCCGTCGGTCACCGGCAACAGCCGCACATGGGCGACGTAGTTGAACAGCGCGATCGGCGTATCGAGCAGGCAATAGCTGAAGGTCTGTTCGAGATCGGACAGCGCCAGCAATTGTTCGCGCAGCTCCGAGCCGTCCTGTAGCTTGAACCGCCGCACGCAGCCGATCTTGTCGGAAGGCTGGGCGCGCTCGATCGTGCTGGTGGCGACCGCCGGGTGCCAGCGATCATGCCCGTTGAAATCGCGCAGCACGCTCCACACCGCGTCGGTCGGTGCATTCAGGATCGTGCTTTTGACGATATGCGGCACCGCTAGCCTCCGAATGCCCGTTTCAGCGCGTCGAAGCCGCCCTGAAACACGCCGCCGCCGATATTGCTCACGAGCTCGGTTTCGCGTTCGGGCGCGCAGTCGAATTCGGCGGTCCACTCGACAAAGGTCTGGTCGCCGTCGGTGACGGGCGTAAGCCGCAAGGTGGCGACGTAGTTCTCCACCCCCATCGGCGATTCCAGGATGGAGTAGGTGCAGAACATGTCGTAGTCCGACAGCCCGAGCAGCTTTTCGCGGATGCGGTCGCCATTGCGCAGCCGGAAGTCGCGTACGCATCCGATCTTGTCGGCGGGCTCGCCGCCCTCGATGCGGCTTTCCGCGATCGCCGGATGCCAGTTCGGCAGGCCGTTGAAGTCGCGCACGCGCGCCCAGACGCGGTCGTTGCGGGCATTGACGACGGTGGAGATGTAGACGCGGGCCATCGCTCAACCCCTTCAGCTCTTCTTCCGCGGGCTGCGCTCGGCCGGCGGCTCGCCCGAAGGCGTTTCGCTCGCGGGCTTGGCCTCGCCGCCCTTGCGCGCGGACTCGCGGATGCCCTGCATGTCGCGCGCTTCGCGGATCAGGCCCGGCATCCTGGCGAGGCTGCCGCCTTCGACGCCGATGTCCGATAGAATCGAGTCGATCAGCGGCGCCTGCACGCGATAGCGCAATGCCGAATCGATCACCTCGTCGGTGGCGCTGCGCGAGCCGTTAGGATGCGCCCCGCCGCCGCCATTGAGGCCGTCGACCTGGAGGATGCGGATGCCCTCGATCTTCTCCATCGGCTTGACGCTCTCGCGCACGATGCCCTCGATGCGGTCGAGCAGCTTGCGGCGGAACAGCGAGTAGCGCGCCTGGTCGGTGAGGACGTTCTCGGCCTCGTTAAGCAGCCGCTGTGCCTCGGCCTCGACCGCGGCGCGTACCCGTTCGGCCTCTGCCGCGATGCGCGTCTCCTCGGCCTGCTTTTCGGCTAGCAGAACTTCCACGGTCTTGCGGCGCTTGGCGATCTCGCTCTCGCGCGCCGTGACCACCCGTTCGGCGGCCTCGGTGGCGCGCACCCGCGCTTCCTCCGCGGTCACCCGGGCCGCCGATTCCTCCAGCGACTTCTGATGGATGGCGACGGCCTTTTCCATCAGCGCGGTCTCGACGTCCTTCTCGCGATTGATCTCGAGCTTGCGCAATTCGCGCTCGCGCCCGATCCGCGCCTCGTCGAGGCCGCGATCGGAGGCGATGCGGGCGCGCTCGACCTCCTCGCGGGCGGAAATCTCGGCTTCCTGTAGCGATTGGTTGCGGGCGACTTCGAGCTGCTCGATGGCGCGGCGGCGTTCCAGCCGCGCCGCGTCCAGCGCCTGTTCGCGTGAGAGATCGGTGGTCTCGACCTCCTTGCGCGCGACGATCTCGGCCTGCTTGACCTCGCGGTCGGCCTCGATCCGCTCCGAGCGCTTGGCGGCGAGCGCGATCACGCGCTCTTCGTCCGCGATCTCGACCGCCTGCTTCTGCTCGATATTGAGCACCTCGCGCGTGCGCGACGAGGCGATGCGCTCGGATTCCAGCGCCAGCTCGACGCCGATGCGGCGGCGCTCGACCGCGTCCCGTCGCTTCAGCTCCGCTGCCTCCAGCGCCTCGGTGCGCTCGATTTCCAGCGCACGCGTCTGCCGTTCTGCGTTGATGCGTTCGGCGGAAATCGCCTTCTCCTGCGCGATCCGCGCCGCCTCGATCGCTTCGCGCGAGGCGATATCGGCCTGCTCGACGGCGCGATTGCGGGCGATCTCCAGCGAACGGACGCGTTCCTCCTGGGCGATGCGCGACGACTCGGTCGCCTCGCGCGCCGCGATGCCGGAAACTTCCAGCGCCTTATTGCGCTCGATTTCGAGCTGTCGGGTTTTCTGCTCGGCGGCGATGCGGTCGGCGGCGATGGTGTGCTCGCGGGCGATGCGCGCGGCCTCCACCGCACGCTGCGCCTCGATCTCCGCCTCCTGGATGGTGCGCACCTGCTGGATTTCCAGCGCACGGGTCCGCTCGTCGGAGGTGATGCGATCGAGATTGACCGTCAGGGTCTGCGCGATGCGGGCTTTTTCGGTGGCCTCGCGCGCCGCGATCTCGGCTTCCTCGACCGCCCGTGTCCGCTCGATTTCGCGGCGGCGCGTCTCTTCTTCATTGGCGATGCGCGCATCGGTGACGGCCCGGTCCTGCTGAATGCGGGCTTTCTCGATCGCCTCACGTGCGGCGATTTCCGCTTCCTCGATCGTTCGCATCCGTTCGATGTCGCGCTGGCGTACCTCGCGCTCGGAGGCAATACGCGTCGTGTCGATCGAGCGCTGGTTGGAAATCCTTGTCTTCTCGATCTCCTCGCGGGCGAGCAGTTCCTTTTCCTCGACCGCGCGGCTGCGTTCGATTTCCTTCTGCCGCGTCTCGCGTTCTGAGGCGATCCGCGCCTCGGCGATGGCCTGCTCGTTGGCGATGCGGGCCTTCTCGATGGCCTCGCGTGCGGTGATCTGCGCCTGTTCCGCCTCGGTCTCGCGCAACGCGCGCTCGCGCGCGACCTCCGTGCGCTGCAAGGCACGGCGCATCTCGATGTCGCGTTCCTGTTCGAGGCGAGCCGTCTCGCTCTCGCGCTCGATCTCGAGCGCCTGCCGCTCGGCCTCGAGATTGCGGGTACGGATCTTGATCATCGAATCCTGTTCGATGTCGTTCCGCAATTTACGCCTTGCTTCGATGTCCTCCATCAGCCGGGTCAGGCCCTCGGCGTCGAACCGGTTCGATGGGTTGAAGAATTCGAGATCAGTCTGATCGAGATCGGTGATCGCAACCGACTCCAGTTCAAGGCCGTTCTGCGCCAGCGCTTCGGCGGCATTGGCCTTGACGCGCGCAACATAGTCGCCGCGCTGCTCATGCATCTGCTCCATCGTCATCTCGGACGCCACTGAGCGGATCGCGGAGACGAATTTGCCGGCGAGCAGCGCGTGCAACTGCTCCGGCTCCATGGTGCGCCGACCCAGCGTTGCGGCGGCGATCGACACGGCTTCGCGGGTTTGCTGCACGCGGACGTAAAAGTCGGCCTCGATGTCGACCCGCATGCGGTCTCGGGTGATGACGGCGTCCTGCCGCGCGCGCACGATGCCCATCGGCAGCACGTTCATGTTGACCGGCGTATAGTCGTGGATGAACGGCAGCACGAAGGCGCCGCCATTGATCACGACGCGTTCGCCAAGGAAACCGGTTCGGACGAACGAGGTTTCCTTCGACGAGCGGTGGTAGAGCCAGTTGACGATGTAGACGCCGATCACGATCACGACGATCGCGACGATCAGCCAGAGGATCAATTCGCCTATCAAAATCCCTGACATTGTCTTCTCCTTCGAACGTATCCGGCGTTAATGCGCGCCGATCGCCTTGAATTTGCGAACCTGTTCCGTGAGCGCCCGCTCCACCGGCAGACGCTCCATTGACGAGGCGCCGTAGAAGCCGTGGCAATAGCGGGTGTGCTTCATGATGAAATCGGCGTCCGCGGGATCGGCGATCGGACCGCCATGCGCGAGCACCAGGATGTCGGGATTGACGCTGAGCGCCGCATCGGCCCAGGCGTCGATCTGCTTCGGGCAATCCGCGAGCTTTGGCGCGGTCTGCGCGCCGATGGTGCCGCCGGTGGTCAGCCCGAGGTGACAGACGATGATGTCGGCGCCGGCGATCGCCATCGCGGCGGCTTCCTTCTCGCTGAACACGTAGGGCGTGGTCAGCATGTCCTTCTCGTGTGCCTTGGAGATCATCTCGATCTCGAGCGCATAGGAGATGCCGGTCTCTTCGAGATTGGCGCGGAAGATGCCGTCGATCAGGCCGACGGTCGGAAAGTTCTGCACGCCGGAGAATCCGAGCGCCTTCAGCTGGTCGAGGAACAGATCCATGTCGCGGAACGGATCGGTGCCGTTGACGCCGGCAAGCACCGGCGTTCGGGTGACGACCGGCAGCACTTCGCCCGCCATTTCGACCACAATCGCATTGGCATCGCCGTACGGCATCAGCCCCGCCAGTGAGCCGCGCCCGGCCATGCGGTAGCGGCCGGAATTGTAGATCACGATCAGGTCGACGCCGCCGGCTTCCTCGCATTTGGCCGAGAGCCCGGTGCCGGCGCCGCCGCCGACGATCGGCTCGCCACGCTTGGCCATGTCGCGAAACTTCTTGAGCAACGCTGCTCGTTCGAACCGGGCCATGCTTCACCTCGCCATCTTCCGCCGCGCGCCCGTGCGACCCAACAGGGATCGGAACGCACCGACAATCGCGGCGGTAAATTCGGGATCGTTGATGTTCTTCTTGATACGGATGATCTGGCGATTGCTGGTCTGCCGCACCGTTCGTTCCAGCGCGCTGAACAAGGCGCTGTCTGCTTGCGGGTCCCAGAACGGCTGCCCGGCGGCATCGAGTGCAGAGACGCCGCCCTCGGGGATGTAGAAGCGCACCGGGCCGTTCATCTGGTTGAGCCGTTCGCCGATCCAGCGCCCCATCCGCTCGTTTTCTTCTGCCGTCGTGCGCATCAGCGTCACTTGCGGATTGTGAACGTGGAATTTGCGTCGGGCGTAGCGTTCCGGAATGGTGTCGGGCGCGCCGAAATTGACCATGTCGAGCGCGCCCAGCGACCCGACATAGGGAACGCGGGTGCGGATGATCGCGCCGAAGCGGTCTTCGGTCGCCGGAAACACGCCGCCCATCAAGAGATCGCAGATCTCGGTGGTGGTCAGATCGATCACGGCGGCGAGCTGGCCGGAATCGACCAGCTTCTCCATCGAGCGGCCGCCGACGCCGGTGGCATGGAACACCAGGCATTCGAACTCCTGTGCCAGCTCGGCGGCGATTTTCTGCACTGCCGGCGTGGTGACGCCGAACATGGTGATGCCGACTGCCGGCACGCGAGGTGCATTGCGCTCGTTCCCGGGCCGCTGCGCGAGCCGCGCCTTGACCATGCCCGCGAGGGCGTTCGCGCCATTGGCAAGCACCGCACGCGAGATCGAATTCAGTCCCTGCACATCAGTGACCGAATACATCATCGTGATATCCGCAGGGCCGACATAGCGCCCGACGTCGCCGGAAGCGACCGACGAGATCATCAGCTTGGGCACGCCGACCGGCAGCGCCTGCATGCCCGGCGTCACCAGCGAGGCGCCGCCCGAGCCGCCTGCGGAGATGATGCCGGCGACATTGCCCTGGCGCCGCAGCCATTTGGCGAAGGCGTCCGCCATCGCGGTCACCGCCACGCCGCGGTCGGTGCCGAACACTGCGGCGCCGCCGCGACCGTGGTTGAGTGCGATCTCCTGCGCCGGCACGTCGCAGCTCGACAATTTGCCGCTGGTCGAGACGTCGACCAGCCGCGTGCGTAACCCACTCTCGGCGATGATGTCGCGAATGAAGCGGAGCTCCGCGCCCTTGGTGTCGAGCGTGCCAACCACCAGCACCACTGGCGGCCCACCCGCCTGGGCAACGGCCGCTTCGCGTGTCCTCCGAGTGGCATCTTCCAGCCGGGCCACGCCGGTAGATACCGTGCGTGCGGCAGCCTCGATCCTCGCGATCGGCACCGGCTGCGTCCAGCGGGTAGGCGGGCTTGGATTGGAAATGTAGATGCGGATCGGCCTATTCGCGGGAGCGTGCTGCGATGCCGGCTTCAGCTCGGCGCGCCCCGGCGCGAGAGCGATATCGGTCTCGAGCTCGGCATGCAGCCCAACCCCCAGCAATCGCTGCTGCAGATCGCGGTCGGCAGAAAGCCGGGCGGAATCGATGATACGATTGATGCGCCCGTTGACCATGATCGCAACGTTGCGCGACACCGCGGTCGCAACGCCGATGTTCTGCTCGATCACCAGCACCGAGATATCGTCATCCTCGCCGAGCCGGACCAGCATCTCCTCGACCTGGGCGACGATCACAGGCGCAAGCCCTTCCGTCGGCTCGTCCATGATCAGCAGATGCGGATTGGTGAGCAGCGCCCGCGAGATCGCCAGCATCTGCTGCTCGCCGCCGGAGAGCTGTCCGCCGCCGTGCTCTTTGCGCTCGGCCAGGCGCGAAAAGGTCTCGTAGATGCGCTCGACCGTCCAGGGCCCGCGGCGAATACCGGCGGCAAGCCGCAAGTGCTCGTCGACGGTCAGCGAACGCCACAGCCGCCGTCCTTGCGGCACATAGCCGACGCCAAGCCGGGCGATGCGCGCCGGCGGCTGGCGCGTGATGTCCTCGCCACGCACGCGGATCGAGCCGCCGCTCACCGGCACGAGGCCCATGATCGCCTTGCACAGCGTGGTCTTGCCCATGCCGTTGCGGCCGACCACCGAAAACACGCCGGAATCGAGGGTGAGGTCGACGCCCTGCAGCGCGTGCGAGTGGCCGTAATAGACGTCGAGCCCCTTGACTTCGAGCGCGGGCGCGGAGGTACGGCGGACGTCACTCATGCCCGCCTCCGAGATACAGCTCCTGAACCTCCGGATCGGACTCGATCTCGCGCGGCAGGCCTTCCTTGAAGATGCGGCCGTTGTGCATCATGGTGACGCTTTCCACCACACGCAGCGCCACATCCATGTCGTGCTCGATGATGATGTAGCCGATATGGGCGGGCAGCGAGGTCAGGATCTCGATCAGCTCGAGCCGCTCGCCGGGCGACAGGCCCGCCGCCGGTTCGTCGAACAGGATGAAGCGCGGCGCCCCGGCCAGCGCGAGCGCGATCTCGAGCTGGCGCTGCTGGCCGTGCGCGAGTTCGGCAACGCGCTGGTCCTTGACCGCGCTCAAATGAACGGCCTGCACCAGCGTATCCGCGGCATGCACCAGCGCGTCGTTTTGTCTTGGCCGCAACAGCGAGAAGCGCCCGCGCGAAACGCCGCGGCAGGCGAGATAGACATTGTCCTGCACCGTCAGGCCGGTGAACAGCGCGGAGATCTGATAGGTGCGGCGCAGGCCGCGGCGGATGCGCTCATAGGGCGGGAAATGCGTGATGTCTTCGCCGAAGAAGCGGATGGTGCCGGAGGAGGCGGGAAAGTCGCCGGTGATGCAGTTGAACAGCGTGGTCTTGCCGGCGCCATTGGAGCCCAGCACCGCACGCCGCTCGCCCGGACGCACGGTGATGGTGACGTCGGTGAGCGCGGCGAGGGCGCCGAACATGCGGGTGACGCCGCGCAACTCCAGCGCCGCTCCGGCGCCCACCAGCGACAGGCGTTGCGCCACGCTATCCATGGCCGCCTCTTCCGGTTTGGCGGGGCGTTGCGCCGCGTTGCCGCCAGTGTTCCCACAGGCCGATGACGCCATCGGACGACCAGAACACGATGGCGAGGAAGCCGAGCCCGATCAGCAGGCGGAAGCGGTTGCCGTCCAGCCCGAGCTGCACCAGGAAATCCAGCGTGAAGGTGCGCAGGAGGACGAAGATCAGCGCCCCGATGAACGGCCCGACGGCGCGCGTGATCCCGCCGACGACGGCTATGATCAGGATATCGATGCAGCGCTCGACGCCCACGGAGCCCGGCGAGATCTGCCGGTAGTTCCAGACCTGGAGGACACCGCCGAGCCCCGCCACGAACGAAGCAAAGGCATAGGCGGCGACGCGATGGGCGTTGACGTTGAAGCCGAGCGCCGCCATGCGGCGCGGATTGTCGCGCACGCCCTGTAGCGCGAGCCCGAACGGCGCGCGAGAGATATATTCGACCGCGAAATAGCAGAGCGCGGCGGTGCCGAGCACGACATAATAGAAGGGAATATCGGCGCGCCAGTCGACGCCCCAGAACATGGGCGTTGCGACATTGTTCATGCCGGTATGGCCGTTGAAGATCGCCCAGTTCTGGTTGGTGAAGTAGTAGAACGCCGCACCGATCGCGAGCGTGATCATGATGGTGTAGATGCCTTCGGTCCGCACCGCGAGCGCGCCGCCGAGGGTGCCGAAGGCGGTGGCGAGTGCGAGCGCCACCGGGGTCGCCAGCCACCACGGCCAGCCGAGGCTGATATTGACGTTCCCCGAAACGCCGAACACCGCGACCATGTAACCCGCAAAGCCCGCGATCGTGAGCTGCATCAGGCTGACCATGCCGCCATAGCCCGCGAGGAACATCAGGCTGAGGGCGATGGTGCCGAGAATGAGCGTGGTCGCGAAGATCTCGATCAGGAAGAACTTGCTGGCGATCAGCGGCATGATCAGCAGGATCACCGCGACGGCCCAGGCGGCAGGATTGTTGATTTCCGGCCACATGCGCACCGTCGGCGGCGCCGCGGCGGGCGAGCGGAGCTGAACCTTGGCGTCGTGGGTCACAAGCGACATGTCAGCGCCTCGCCACAAGGCCCTGCGGCCGCAGCGCCAGCACCACCACCATGATCAGGAACGTGACCACGATGGCGTAAGTCGGGATGTAGACCGAGCCGAGCTGCTCGGCGAGGCCGATGATCAGCGCACCCAGCGCGGCTCCGGGGATAGATCCCATGCCGCCGACGATGACGACCACGAGCGAGGCCAGCAGGAAACGCGTGTCTTCGCCCGGCGAGATCGACTGAAAGGTGCCGCCGACGACGCCGGCGATTCCGGCGAGCCCCGCGCCGAGCGCAAACACCAGCACGAAGACGAGTTGGATCTGCACGCCGGTGGCGGCCAGGATGTCGCGGTCATCGACGCCGGCGCGGATGATCATGCCGACACGCGTGCGGTTCAGCGCCAGCCACATCGCAACGCCGATCACGACCGAGGCGGCGAAGATCACGAGCCGCACCAGCGGATATTGCAGATAGACCATCTCGCCCGACGGCCTGACCGCGCTCACCAGTGGCAGTGCGATGGGGCCGATGAGCCAGCTTGGCGTCTCGATCTGGTAGAAGTTGCCGCCGAAGGCCCACAGCATCAGGTCGGCGAACACGATCGAGAGCCCGATGGTCACCATGGTCTGCCTGAGGTCCTGCCCCTCCATGCGGCGGAACACGATGATCTGCAGCAGCACGCCGACCAGCGCCACGGCGACAAAGGCGACGATGAAGCTGAGAATCCAGGAGCCGGTCGCGGCGCTGATGGCGTAACCGACGTAACCGCCGAACAGATAGAGCGAGCCGTGCGCGAGATTGACGTTGCGCATCAGGCCGAAGATCAGCGTGAAGCCGCTCGCGACGAGGAAATAAAGTCCGCCCAGCGTGATGCCGTTCAGCACCGCGTTGAGGAAAATCCGCTTGCGTCCGATGGCCTGTTCCAGTCCCGGCGGCCACACCGCAAAGATCAGCCACAGCAGGACCGCGACGGCGATGATCGTGATCAATGCCCAAGCCGGGTGGCGTTCGATGAACCGCGTCACGCCGACCACCTCTTGTTCGCCTGTTCCAGCCGGCGGGGAGAGGGGGCACGGAGATGCGAGCGCACAGAGCACCGCGCTCGAAGCAAACCCAAATGCCCGGCACAGGCCGCAAGCCCTGCCATGGAACAACGCTCCCTGTCGTGTCGCGACCGTCTTTGCGGGCCGCGTTCGCGACTATCCTAGCGAGAGCGGTGGGCTGGCATTTGACCGTCAGTATCTTTTCGCGCCGGCGTTACGCCCGCAACACCTTGGCAACGCGGCGGTAATCGGTCGGGGCCATGCCGACATTGGCGGCGAAGAAGCGGGTAAAACCGCTTTGGGAGGAAAAGCCGAGATCGAAGCCGATGTCCGCGATCGGGGTTTCCGTCGCCACCAGCGCGTCGAGCGCCTGCTCCATGATCAGCGTGTTGAGATAAAGATGCGGGGTGACGCCGGTCTGGGTGCGGAACAGGCGATAGAAATGCGGCCGCGACAGGCCGGACTCGCGGGCGATCGTATCGAGTTCGACCTCGGCGCCCGGGCTCTCCGACATCAGCTTGATGCATTTGCGCACCCGAAAATCGGTGACCGCCGCGGCGTCGCGCATCTCCTGCGTAACCTGAGCCTGTTGCCAGCTTTCATCGTAGCAAATGTCGATCAGGCGCCGCAGTTCGCTGTCGAGACTGCTCAGCGAGGGCGCGCCGCAAACCAGCGCTGCGGTGCGGCGAATATGCTTGTCGAGCGCAACGGTGCGCTTGAACTGCGTGCGGCCGAACCGCAGGCGACAGGTTCGCGTCGCGTCGGGCGCAAACCATTCGGCGTTGACGTAGAGCACGAAAAAGATCGCGCCGTTGCCGCAGTCGGCGGGAATGAAATTGTGCGGTTCCCAGGGATTGACGGCAACGACCGCGTCTTCGCTCAACTGCCAGCGTGACTCGCCGACATCGATCGACGCAGGAACTCCGCCGACGTGAAAGATCAGATGACCCTCACGATGCGCATGCGTATTGAACGGGCGGTTCAACTGGTAGACCGTCGCACGGCCGAAGCGGCCATGGAAGACGGCGAGCGCCCTGCTCATGTCCTCCCTCCCGGAAATATTCTTTTGTCTTTTTCCGGTAGCCTTTCTCAACCCGAGCGAGAATGCAAGAGCGGCGGTTGCCGCTCTTGCTCAAACGTCTCTCTACGGAATTGGACTGACCGGTCGACGCGACAACAAGGTCAGTATTTCTTACATTCCGGTATGGTGCGGCCGGGCAGGCCGATCTTGGCGAACACGGCGGGATCATAGCCCAGCGTCTGGTTCACGTTGGGAATGACCTTCACCACCTTGCTGAACAGTGCGCCTTTGCCGTCGTCGACGACTTCGGTGACGAAGTTGGTGCCGATCGCCTGGCGGTTAGAGTCGAGCTTGATCTTGCCGTTCGGCGCATCGAGTTCGATCTTGGCGAGCGCTTCCCTGTACTTGGCCTGGTTGTTGCTGAGGTCGCCGTTGACCTGACGCAGCGCCAAGATCAACGCCATCGTCGAGTTGTAGTAGTTGGTGGCAAGCAGGGACGGGCTCGGAAAACGCTTGTTCGGCGGGAATGCGTCCTGATACGCCTTCACGAATTTCTGCCAACCCGCGTCTTCCCAGGTATCGGCCTGGCCGCTGGCGGCAATCGTGCCGATCAGGGCGTTCTTGGCATTGCCCTTGGCGGACAGAATGGTCTGATCGACCATGATCGAGCCGCCCATCAGATGCGCCTTGCCGCCGGCCTGCTGGTACTGGTTGAGGAAGTTGACGGCGTCAGCACCGCCAAGGCCAAGATAGATCGCATCGACATCGTCAGGCAGCGCCGCGATCACCGAGGCAAAGTCCTTGGTGCCGAGCGGCACCCATTGCCGGCTGGTGATCTGCCCGCCCAGTCCGCAGAATTCGAGCGCCAGCCCGAATACCTGCGTATAGATGAAGGAGTAATCTTCGCCGACAGTGGCAATCTTGCGATATTTCTTGTCCTCGTAGGCATATTTGCCAAGCCCGACCTGCCATTGCGCGCCGTCCATATTGTAGCGGTAGAAGTTCGGCGAGGGGTCGACATAGGTGGTTTCCTGCGCGCCGGACGCCGCATTGATGAAGGTGAGTTCCGGCCGCGTCTTGGCGAAATTCTTCACCGCGATGCCTTCGTCGCCGGAAAGCGGCGACAGCAGGATCTGCACCTTGTCCTGCTCGATCAATTTGCGCACGGCGCGCACGGCGGAGTCGGGCGTCGCATCGGTCGAGGCGACGATGAACTCCAGTTCCTTGTCGCCGACCTTCTTGCCCAGCACATTGAGTGCGGTCTGGTGGCCGCGCATGCCGTCTTCGCCGAGGACCGTGTAGGTACCCTCCAGCGTCGCGGTGACGCCGACCTTGATCTTCTCCTGCGCGAACGCGGTCCCCGAAAGCAAAATGCTGCCCAAGGCGACCAAACCCACACTGCCTCTCAACATTGCCGTCCTCCCTGTCTGTTGGCCGACCGGCCGCGCTGCCGTCTGTGCGGTTTTCACTGCGTCCGGTTGTTGCCCTGGAGGCTAGCCGATGACTGCTGCGGCGCGGGTGTCGTCGGCGCGCGATCCCTTGACAGGCAGTCTCATTTTGCATGCTGCATCGCAATGCGAAACGCCCCCCTGCGGCGATCAGGCACGGCACGATTGACGGCCGAATTCACGAACTTGCCAAAAAAGGTCACTTCGTCCCGATCACGTTTTTCGAACGGCCGGAACAGTCCTTCGACCATCGACTTGATTGCAGCGGAGACTTCCGACATGGCCATCGACTTCAACCACACCATCCTGTCGGCGCGCGACAGCAAGGCCTCGGCCGATTTTCTTGCCGCGATATTGGGGCTGCCGGCGCCGCGGCGCTGGGGACCGTTCTACGTGGTCACCACCGACAACGGCGCCAACCTTGATTACATGAATGCCGAAAGTGGGATCACGCGCCAGCACTACGCCTTCCTGGTTGGCGATGCCGAGTTCGACGCGATCTTCGATCGTATCCGCGCGCAGAAGCTCCGCTACTGGGCCGATCCCGCGCAGCGAAGAGAGGACGAGATCAACGACCATGACGGCGGACGCGGTCTCTACTTCGAGGAGATCAACGGTCACCTGCTCGAAATCATCACGCGTCCATACGGCAGCGGCGGCTGGAATCCGTAAAGCGAAGCGCCGCGAGCGATAAGGCAGTGCAGAGAGCGTCGCCGCTTGAACGCCGACGAATTTCCAGAGATCGCAACGTTCTTGGAAATTCGTTAGTGAAATAACGCCGCGTGAAGCGCAGTCCATTCGCCACAGTGCATCATTTCTCATCAGGCAAAAGCCGGACCTTCAATCGAATATCCAAATTGTTCGATTTGGAAATGCAATTGATCGGCGTGAAAAGCTTCGCAACCCATAGGCTTTGCCTATGTCGAGCTGTCTGTGTTGCTGCGTGTGTCATGCGAGCGCACGCAAGTTGGAACGAATCCAATCTTCGACTCCGCATCATTGATATAGCATCCTAAAAAAACCTGACTTGCGCGGTCAGAGGAAAAGCATGCGGGCGGAAGAGGGGACGTCGTCAC
Organism: Bradyrhizobium lablabi; assembly: GCF_018129385.1. GTDB lineage: Bacteria > Pseudomonadota > Alphaproteobacteria > Rhizobiales > Xanthobacteraceae > Bradyrhizobium > Bradyrhizobium lablabi_C. Next base: position 708,330 of record NZ_JAFCLN010000001.1, on the reverse strand, counting down.
ACGCAGGGATTCGGCATCACTTTGATTTCTGCGTCGGACGAAATGATTTCGAACATCAAGTGCCGTGTCGGCTTTCGACGCATCAGGCGCGTGAGTTTGCAGATCGGCGCACGCTGAACGCGGCGCATCACTTCTTTATATCCCGACATTCGGTGGGTGGCTTTTCGCGGCTTGTCATAGACAGCCGCGGAAGCGTTGGGGAATGCGGCAAATGACAAACGAGAATTCCGGCGCGGATACTTTTCCGAAGCTGCTCCTGCATCATGCCGAACAACGCGGCGATCGTCCGGCGATCCGCGAGAAGAGTCGCGGTATCTGGCGCACCGTGAGCTGGCGCGAACTCGCCGACGAAGCCGCCGCGCTTGCCGCAGCAGTGGCCGAACGGGGGATGCAACGCGGCGCGCACGTCGCCTTGCTCGGTGATAACCGACCGCGGCTTTATGCCGCGATGTGCGCAGCGCAGTGGCTCGGCGCCATCGTGGTGCCGCTCTATCAGGATGCCACGGCTGACGAGATCGCATCCGCGATCCAGAGCGCGAAGGTGACGCACGTCTTTGCCGAAAACCAGGAGCAGGTCGACAAGCTGCTCAGGATATTGCCGCTCTGTCCCACGGTCCAATGCATCGTCTACGACAAGGACCGCGGCATGCGCCACTACAAGCAGAAGGAGCTTGTCGGCTACGACGCGCTGCTGCAGCGGGGCAGGGAGCTCGTCGCGGCCAGGCGCGACTTCCTGCAGGCCGAAGCCGCGCGCGGCACCGGGCAGGACACGGCGTTTGTGTTCTTTACGTCGGGCACGACCGGTCCCGCCAAGGGCGTCGTGCTCACCCATGCCTCGTTGATTGATCGCGCGCGCGTCGCCGCGGCCAGGGGAGAATTGACCGACGCCGACGTGGCGATGGCCTATCTGCCGCCGGGATGGATCGGCCAGAACCTCTTTGGCTATGTCCAGCCGATGGTAGCAGGCTATTGCATCTGCTGCCCGGAATCTTCGGACACCATGCTCGCCGATATGCGCGAGATGGGGCCGACCTACCTGCTCGCCACGCCGAGCGTGCTGGAGGCGCTGCTCAAGCAGGTGTCGCTCCGCATGGAGGAGACCGGCGGATTCAATCAGCGCCTTTATCGCAATTGCATGGCGCTGGCGCGCCGGGTCACCGCGCAAAAGCTGGCCGGCAAAGCCGTTTCCATGGGCGATCGCCTGCTGTCCTTTGCAGCCGACCTCGTCATGCTCGGTCCGCTGCGCGACGTGCTCGGCATGAGCAAGGTGCGCGTGGCCTACACGGCCGGCGACGCCATCGATCCCGATCTCCTGATGTTCTTCCGTGCGCTCGGCATCAACCTGAAGCAGCTCTACGGCTCCACGGAGACCGGCTTCTTCGTTGCCATGCAGCCCGACGGCGCGATCAAGCCGGGCACGGTCGGCCCGCCGGTCGAAGGCGTAGAGCTGAAAGTGACGCCGCAGCGTGAAATCCTGGTGCGCTCGCCCGGCCTGTTCAAGGAGTATCACGGCGACTCCGAGAAAACGGCGCGAGCGAAGGGCACTGAAGGATGGTTTCACACCGGCGACGCCGGCGTCCTCGGCGAGGACGGACAACTGCGGATCATCGACCGCATGGCCTATGTCGGCGCGTTCAACGACGGCACTCTGTTTTCCCCCAAGGTGATCGAGAACAAGCTCAAATTCCTGCCCTACATCAAGGAGGCCGTGGTGCTCGGCAACGGCCGCGACAGGGTTTGCGCGCTGATCGACATCGAAATGGCCGCCGCCGGAAGATGGGCCGACCGGCAGAACATCGCATATACCGGCCATGCCGATCTTGCCTCGCGCGACGAAGTCTATGCGCTGCTTGCGGATTGCATCGCCGGCGTGAACGCGCAACTGGCGTCGGAGCCCTCGCTGGCCCCGTCGCAGATCCATCGCTTCGCCATCCTGAACAAGGAGTTGAGCGCCGATGACGGCGCGCTCACGCGCACTGGCAAGCTGCGCCGCGACGTCATCGCGGAGAGATACCGCGCACTGGTTGACGCGATGTATGACGGCCGCGCCGACGCGCGGTTCGAGACCATGGGCGACGAAGCCACGTCTGCCGAAGTGAAAATCCGTGACGCAAAAGTCGTTGCACCCGCGCCGGCCCGGAGAGCGGCATGAACATGACGGCCCCCGTGCAATCCTCCATCCTGCAATCCTCGGAACGCGCCTTTCCGTTCGGCGCGCCGATCCTGGAGCTGTCTTCGATCTCGCTGCGCTTCGGCGGCGTGCAGGCGCTGACCAATATCTCTTTCAACGTCCTCGAGCACGAGATCCGCGCGATCATCGGCCCGAACGGCGCCGGCAAGAGCTCGATGCTCAACGTCATCAACGGCATCTATACCCCGCAGGAAGGCAGCATCACCTTCCGCGGCGAGCGCCTGTCGGAAATGACGCCGACGCACGCCGCCCATCTCGGCATCGCGCGCACCTTCCAGAACATCGCGCTGTTCCGCGGCATGTCGGTGCTCGACAACATCATGGCGGGCCGCAATCTGAAAATGCACGCGACCTTCCTGGAGGTGGCCTTTCAACTCCCTCGCGCCCGCCGCGAGGAAACCGAGAACCGCGCCAAGGTCGAGGAAATCATCGAGTTCCTCGAGATCGAGCACATCCGCAAGACGCCGGTATCGCGCCTGCCTTACGGCTTGCAGAAGCGGGTGGAGCTCGGCCGTGCGCTTGCCGCCGAGCCGACCGTGCTGCTGCTCGATGAGCCGATGGCCGGCATGAACATCGAGGAGAAGCAGGACATGTGTCGCTTCATCCTCGACGTCAACGATCACTACGGCACCACGGTCGTGCTGATCGAGCACGACATGGGCGTCGTGATGGACATCTCGGATCGCGTCGTCGTGCTCGACTACGGCAAGAAGATCGGCGACGGCACGCCCGACGAGGTGCGCTCGAACCAGGACGTCATCGACGCCTATCTCGGCGTGGCACATTAGGGAACGGCGATGATCGATTTCTGGTTTTTCATCGAGGTTCTGGTCGGCGGGCTGCTGTCCGGGACGATGTATTCGCTGGTCGCGCTCGGTTTCGTGCTGATCTACAAGGCCTCCTCCGTGTTCAACTTCGCGCAGGGCGCGATGGTGTTCTTCGCGGTGCTGTCCTTTGTCGGCTTCATGGAGCTCGGCCTGCCGTTCTGGGCGGCGCTGCCGGTGGCGGTCGGCGTCATGGTGCTGGTCGGCATGGCGACCGAGCGCTTCGTGCTGCGGCCGCTGGTGAGCCAGAGCGAGGATACGCTGCTGATGGCGACGATTGGCCTCGCCTTCGTAATCGAGGGCGTGGCGCAACTGGCTTGGGGCGTCGACGTGCGGCGCCTCGATCTCGGCATCCGTGACGAGCCCATCAACTGGGTGATGGACACCACCGGCATGCTGATCAGTCAGCTCGACATCACGGCGGCGGTGGTCGCCGGCATCATGGTGGTCGCGCTGGCCCTGCTGTTCTCCTACACCAAAGTCGGTCGGGCCTTACGCGCCGTCGCCGACGACCATGCGGCCGCGCTGTCGATCGGTATTCCCTTAAAACACATCTGGATGCTGGTGTGGGCGACCGCCGGCATCGTGGCGCTGGTCGCAGGCATGCTGTGGGGCGCGCGCAGCGGCGTGCAGTTCGCACTGGTGTGGGTCGCGCTCAAGGCGCTGCCGGTGCTGATCATCGGCGGCTTCACCTCGGTGCCGGGCGTCATCATCGCCGGCCTGATCGTGGGCGCGGTCGAAAAGGTCGCGGAAGTCTATATCGGCCCGTTCTTCGGCGGCGGCATCGAAGGCTGGGCGCCGTACATGCTTGCCGTGTTCTTCCTGCTGATCCGGCCGGAAGGCCTGTTCGGCGAGAAGATCATCCGGCGCGTCTGACATCGGGCAATCGGGGGGATAAATGTTCTACAGGGAAGCCGGACAGTTCCGCACCAGCTACGCGCAGGACTCGCAGATCTTTCCGCTTCGGCAGGATCGCATCGGAATCGCCATCCTGCTGATCGCCGCGGTGATGCTGCCGTTCGTCACCAACAATTACTGGCTGAGCGCGATCCTCATTCCATGGCTGGTGCTGTCGCTGGTGGCGCTCGGGCAGAACATTTTGATGGGCTATGCCGGCCAGCTTTCGCTCGGATCGGCCGGCTTCATGGCTGTCGGCGCCTTCGCCTGCTACAATTTGATCCTGCGCATCGAAGGCATTCCCTTCGTGATCGCGGTCGCGCTTTCCGGCGTGTGCGCGGCGCTGGTCGGCATCGTGTTCGGCCTGCCGAGCCTGCGCATCCGCGGACTTTATCTCGCAGTCGCAACGCTGGCGTCGCAGTTCTTCATCGTCTGGGCGCTCGACAAGTTTCCCTGGTTCAAGAACTACGATCCGGCCGGCGTGATCACGGCGCAGCCGATCATCATGTTCGGCCACAACTTTGCTTCGCCCCGTGAAAAATACTGGGTGGTGCTGGCGATCGTCGCGGTGCTGGCGCTATTGGCCAAGAACATGGCGCGCGGCAGCGTCGGTCGCGGTTGGATGGCGGTGCGCGACATGGACGTTGCCGCCGAGGTGATGGGCCTGTCGCTGCTGCGCACCAAGCTCCAGGCGTTCGCGATCTCTTCGTTCTATTGCGGCGTCGGCGGCGCGCTGTTCGCGTTTGCTTATCTACAGACGGTCGAGCCGTCGGCCTTTGGCATCGACCTGTCGTTCCGCATTCTCTTCATGGTCATCATCGGCGGCCTCGGCACCATCATGGGCTCGTTCCTGGGCGCTGGATTCATCCTGCTGATGCCGATCTTCCTGAACATCTTCTTCCACACCGTCTTCGGCAAGTCGGTCGATGCCACCATCACGTCCGCGCTCGAGCAGGTCATTTTCGGCGCGATCATCATCATGTTCCTGATCTTCGAGCCGCTCGGCTTCGCGCGTCTCTGGCAACTGACCAAGGAAAGGTTGCGGCTCTGGCCGTTTCGCCACTGAGCCGGATGTCGTTCGTTCAAAAAACGTCAACAAGGGGAGAAGCAGGCATCATGATGAGAGATACGATCCTTCGCCGGGCCATGCCCGGCATCTTCGCGCTGGCGGCCGCGTTCGCGGTCGGCGGCGCATCTTCGACCGCGATGGCGCAGGAGCAGGAGCAGTATTTCGGGATTCCGAGCAGCCGCGTCGGGCCTTATTCCGCGATGGGCACCGGCTACTACGGCGGCATCATCGACTATCTCAACTACGTCAACATGAAGTTCGGTGGCGTCAACGGCGTGAAACTGACCTATGACGAGTGCGAGACCGAATACAACGCGGCCCGCACCGTCGAATGCTACCAGCGCCTCCTCAACAAGGGCGACCAGAAGATGGTCGTGTTCGACACGCTCGGCACGCCCGGCGCCTACGCCGTCATTGGCCGCATGGCCACTGACAACGTCGTGCTCGCGCAGTACGGCTACGGCCGCACCGACGCCGCCGACGGCCGCGTCTGGCCCTGGGTGTTCAATGCCGCAGGCCATTACTGGGGCCAGATCGCGGTGAAGATGAACTTCATGGCGCAGAAGGAAGGCGGCGTCGACAAGATGAAGGGCAAGACGATCGTGCACCTTCACATCGATACCGCCTACGGCCGCGAACCGATTCCGGCGATGCGCGAGATCGCCAAGGAATGGGGCGTAAAGCTGATCGAAATCGCCGTGCCGCCGCCAGGCCTCGAGCAGCAGTCGCAATGGTTACAGATCCGCAGGGAGAAAGCCGATTGGGTCACGTTCTGGGGCGCCGGCTCCGGCATGAACTCGACCGCGATCACCACCGCTGCCCGTGTCGGCTTCCCCCGGGAAAAGATGATGTATGTGACCTTCGGCGGCGCCGAGGAGGACATGATTCCGGCCGGCGATGCTGCCAAGGGCACCTACGTCGCCGCCAATGCCGCGCCCGGCAAGTTCCCGCTGATCCAGGACATCGAAAAGGTCGTGTATGGCGCGGGCAAGGGCAATATGCAGAACCCGCAGCGCGTCGGCACGGTCTACTATAACCGCGGCGTCGGCGCGGCCGTGATGTGGGTCGAGGCGTTGAAGAATGCCCAGCGCATCCACAACAAGACCGGCAAGACCGTCACGGGCCCGGAATTCCGCGACGGCTATGAAGCGCTTGATATCACCGACGACAAGCTCAAGGAGATCGGCATCCTCGGCATGTCGGCGCCGTTCAAGATGTCCTGCGCCAAGCACGACGGCTCCGAGCGCTTCCGGATGATGCAGTGGGACGGCACCAAGTTCGTGCTCCTGACGGACTGGGTGCCGGCGCCCAATCCGGCTTTCATTCGCAAGCTGATCGAGGATTCGGCCGAGAAGTACGCGAAGGAAAACAACTTGCCGGTCCGCCAGTGCTCGTGAGCGGACGTATCTGACACGACGTGAACGGGTGGGAGATGATCTCCCACCCGTATTTCGAAATCCGGATGTTGGGGATGCGGCCATGAATGTTTCCGTCACATCGACAAGCGCGGCGGCTTCCGCGGTGGCGGCTGCCTCTGTGCTGGCGGTCAAGAACATCGAGGTGGTCTACGACCACGTGATCCTGGTGCTGCGCGGCGTATCCCTCGAAGTGCCCAAGGGCGGGATCGTTGCATTGCTGGGCGGCAACGGCGCCGGCAAATCGACGACGCTGAAGTCGATCTCGACGCTGCTGGCATCCGAGCGCGGCGCCGTGACCAAGGGCTCGATCGAATTTCGCGGCGAGCGCACCGACCAGCTCACTCCCGGCGATCTCGTCGGCATGGGCATGGTGCAAGTGATGGAGGGGCGGCACTGCTTCGGCCATTTGACGGTCGAGGAAAACCTGATCACCGGTGCCTATACGCGGCCGATCAGGGGAGCAGAGCTGCGCGACGCGCTCGATAAGGTCTATGCCTATTTCCCGCGCCTGAAAGTGCGCCGAAGCAGTCTGGCCGGCTACACCTCGGGCGGCGAACAGCAGATGACGGCGATCGGCCGCGCCATGATGGCCAAGCCGAGCATGCTGCTGCTCGACGAGCCCTCGATGGGCCTCGCCCCGCAGATCGTGGCGGAAATTTTTGAAATCGTCCGCGACCTCAACCAGAAGGAAGGGGTCAGCATCCTCCTGGCCGAGCAGAACACCAACGTCGCGCTGAAATATGCCGACTACGGCTACATCCTGGAGAGCGGCCGCATCATGGTCGACGGGCCGGCAAAGGCGCTGGCGGAGAACAAGGACGTCAAGGAATTCTATCTCGGCATGTCCTCGGAAGGCCGCAAGAGCTTTCGCGACATGAAGTCCTACCGTCGCCGCAAGCGCTGGGTTTGAGGGGCGGCCCGTCTCGGGTGGCCGTATGCCTCTTTCGTTATCCCGCACGGCCTCGCCAGCACTGTTCGTCCTGCGGCGCGAGAACGAAGCTGCGGCGTGATCTCCTCAGTCTATTGAGATGATCGAGGCGGGACCGGCTTTCACCTGGATGGTGCTTGCCACCATGCTCTTGACCACAAAGCACCCTGCCTGACCGGCGCCGCGTTTCTTTTGTCCCCAAATGGGGATTGCGACATTGCCTGTCATTTATTCAAATCGCCTTCATCGAATGCACGATCGTGAAATCCCGTATCGATCGTGACGGAGATCGAGCCAACTACAAACACAGGTTCCGACGTGGATGACGGGTCGCTGGCCGACCCGCCTCGCGGACGGTTGTGCGCAAGGAGCAGATGCATGGCACTCATCAATGGAACGCCTGGCGACGACACCCTCATCGGCACGCCAATGGACGATCAGATCAACGGTCTGGCGGGCGTCGACACGATAACCGCTTTGGAAGGCAATGATGAAGCAAGCGGCGGTCCCGGGGACGATTCAATCGACGGAGGAGCGGGCAACGATACGCTGAACGGCAATGCCGGGAACGACGCAGTCATGGGTGGCGACGGCGATGATGCGATCAATGGCGGCGCAGGCGACGATACGCTGGACGGCAATGCCGGCATCGACACGATCAATGGAAATGCCGGCAATGACATTATCGACGGCGGAGCCGGCGATGATGATCTGTCTGGTAACGCAGGCGACGACGAGATCAGCGGCGGAGATGGCAATGATGTCATCAGCGGCGGCGCTGGCGTCGACGTCCTCTCGGGCGATGCCGGCGACGACATGTTGACTGGCGGGGCCGGCGACGACGAACTGAATGGCGGCGGCGGTATCGACCAGCTCAACGGCGGCGCCGGCGACGATGTCCTCAACGGCAACGCGGGAACCGATACGCTCAACGGTGGCCTCGGCGACGACGAGCTGAACGGCGGTGACGACAGCGACGTGCTGAACGGCGCTGCTGGCAACGATGCGTTGAACGGCGGTGGCGGTGACGACACGCTGAACGGTGGCGCCGGCAACGATGAGCTGAACGGCAATGCCGGTAGCGACACCATGAGCGGTGGCGACGGTGACGATGCCATGGATGGCGGCGCCGGCAACGACATGATGTCCGGCGACGACGGTGACGACGTCATGGCCGGTGCCGGCGGCGACGATGAGTTGAGCGGCGGCGAAGGAGCGGACGAGCTCAGCGGCGGCGCCGGCCTGGATACGCTGAACGGCGATGCCGGGGATGACATGCTCGCCGGCGGCGCCGATGACGATACGCTCAATGGCGGCGACGGGGCCGATACGCTGGAAGGCAACGCCGGCAACGACGTGCTGAACGGGGAGGCAGGCGACGATGAGTTGAGCGGCGGCAACGGCGCCGACGAACTCAACGGCGGTCTCGGCGACGATGTGCAGAGCGGTGGTGCAGGCACCGACATGCACAATTTCGGTGACGGCACCGCCACCAACTTCGGTGACGATGAAGTCTCCGACCTGAACTTTGCCGACGGCGACGAAGTCAATGTCGATGCCGATCCGACGTTCGATGTGACCACCATCGTCGTGGACGACGACGGCACCAACACAACGCTCGACTTTGGATTCGGCACCATCACGCTGACCGGCGTCAGCGGAGGCGCCGGTACGGAGTTCGAGTCGATCGACGACATCAATACTGCGGCAGGTTATACCGCCGTCGAAGTCGTCTAGCGTTCGATCCGGCGGGGCGGCCGAGGCCGCCCCGCTCCTCTGCCTCGGCAGTACTCCGTTAGCGATAGTGCCGCCACTCATGTACTCGCGTAACCGTGGTGAGATTTCAGCGGCTGGTCGAAGATCGCTGCTTGCATCGCTTCCGGGACGATCCGCTTTGGTGTGGATCGTCGCCTTTAGCGTGTCCATCAACGTGCTGCTTCTGGTCCTGCCGTTCTATTCCATTGAAGTGTTTGACCGGGTGATCAGCAGCGGCAGCGTCGAAACCCTTGTTGGTCTCACGGTCATTGCTGCCTTTGCGCTTGTTTTCAGCGCTTGCTTCGACACCCTGCGCAGCCGGCTGCTCAGTCGCTTCGCGGTCAGATTTGAGCGATATCTCGCTCCTATCGTGCTTGAAAGCACGATCGTTGATGCCACCGGTCGCGGCGATGGCAGGGCACACGACCTGGCAAATCTGCGCGAGTTGAGGACGTTCCTCTCCAGTAACACCGTTGCGTCGCTGCTGGACGCGCCCTTTCTTCCGGCATTCATCTTCATCCTCTTCTTTCTGCACCCCTGGTATGGTGTGATTGCGCTGATCGGATCGGTAATTCTGCTCGCCATGGGGGTCGTAAGCCGCTGGGTTGCCAAGGCCGAAATCGCGCAGGCGCAGCACGCCGCACAAGCGGCCCAGGCTGCCCTTGACGGAATCGTCCGGCATTCCGGCCTGGTGCGCGCGATGGGCTGGACCAAAGGCGCGGTCCGCGAGTTCATGGACCTCAACGATCAGACCTTGTCGCCTGTGGTTCGAGCCAGCGAACGCGTTTATGCAATCGGCGCGGTGGCCCGCATGGTGAGAACGATGTTGCAGGTTGCCGCGATCGCCGCCGGCGCCTGGCTCGTGCTTCAGAACGAAGTGCTGGCAGGCAGCTTGATTGCGAGCTCGATCCTGATCGCCCGCACACTACAGCCGATGGAGGGCCTGATCTCGGCGTGGCGCGCGCTTGCATCCGCACACGAGGCCTGGAAGCAGGTTCAGGCGGCCGCCGCTCCGATGCTGGTTCGGAGCAGGCGAACGCTGCTGCCGTCGCCGTCCGGCAGGGTGGAAGTGAAGCGCATGACTTACCGGATGGCCACGGTACAGCGTCCGGTCCTGGCGGGCGTTACGTTTGAATGCCGGCCTTCCGAGATTGTTGTCGTCATCGGCCCGACCGGTGCCGGAAAATCGACCTTGCTGCGCTTGATGGCGGGGCTGGAGCGTCCGAGTGCCGGCACGATCCGGCTGGACGACGCAGCCCTACAGGACTGGGACGCCGATCAGCTCGGGCAGTTTATCGGTTATCTTCCTCAAGACGTGCAGCTTCTGGGAGGCACCGTAGCCGAAGCTATCGCCGGCTTCGACGAAGATGCGGGGGACGAGGACATCATTGCCGCAGCGGTGCACGCACAGGCGCACGAGATGATCCTGTCTCTGCCCGCCGGCTACCAGACCGAAATAGGGCGCGATGGTAACAGGCTTTCCGGCGGTCAGCGCCAGCGCATCGGCCTTGCCCGGGCATTCTTCGGCAATCGCAAATTGATCCTGCTGGATGAACCGAATGCCAATCTCGATCCGGAAGGCGAGCAAGCACTGTGCTCGGCGATCGAGCGGGCGAAAGCGCGCGGCGCCACGGTGGTGATAGTCACCCATCGGCCCCGCCTGTTGACCATCGCGGATGCGGTCCTTCTTCTGAGGGATGGCGGGCAGCTTGCCTTTGGGGCACCGGCCGAAGTCCTTCGCCGGCCTGTCACGTCGCCCGTCCCGAAGCCGCATGTCGTAAGCGTCAACACTGAACATCAGAAACTGTCCGCTCGGGAGACAGCGCGATGACGCAGGACCAGCATCGTCGGATAGCCGCCGTTTCACGCACGGAACGGCCGCGATCCGATATGCGTCGTATCATCGTATGGGGCTGTGCGCTGCTTATTCTGCAATTTTGCGGCTTCGGCGTATGGGCCACCACTGTTCCGCTTCGCGGCGCAGTTATGGCGCCGGGCGTGATAAAGGTTCATTCGAAGCGCAAGTCCGTCCAGCATCTCGAAGGCGGAATAATAAAGTCAATTCATGTCAGGGAAAACGATCAGGTTAAGGTCGGCCAGCTCATCGCGCGGCTCGACACAACCCAGATCGAAGCGATGCTTGGCTCGCTGACGACAAAATACTTCGCGGATCTCGCGCTGGAGGCTCGGCTGGCGGCGGAGCAGTCCGGCGCCAAGTCGATTACGTTTTCTGACGAACTGAAGAATAACGCGCGCCATGCATCTGCGCGGATCGCGATGCAAACCCAGGAAGCCGAGTTTGCGGCGCGACTGGCCGCCATCGAGAACGAGCGCAAGATGGTCGATCAGCAAATGCTGCAACTGACGGATTCGATCCGCGGTACCGAAAGCAATACCCAGGGTGTCGAGCAACAACTCAAGCTGTTGCAGGAGGAAATCGCCGACACGAGCTACCTGCTGGCAAAAGGTCTCGCCCGAAAGCCGCGCGTGCTCGCCTTGAAGCGGGCCGAAGCCGAAGCCAGCGGACAGATTGCCCGCAACTCGGCATCAGTGGCGGAGATGAAAGGGAAAATGGCGGAGCTGGAGGACAAGCGACGACAGCTCGGCTTCAATCAGGGGCAGGAAATCGCCAGGCAGCGTCACGCCACGAGCGAGGAAATCGGAGATATCAGGCACAAAATTGCCGCATTGCGCGATCAGCTCGGCCGGTCCGAATTATACGCGCCGGAGAGCGGAAAGATCGTCGGTCTCAACAGCAGGGATCTCCGCGCCGTGCTTGCACCCCGCGAGACTCTTCTGGAAATAGTTCCAACGGAAGACCGGCTTGTCATCGAGGCAGCGTTGAGGCCGGCGGATCGCGAGGAAGTTCATGCCGGACAGATCGCACGCGTGCGCGTTCAGGCGCTGAATATCCGGCGGCGGCCGATGCTTGATGGAAAAGTTGTCGCGGTGGCGGCGGATGCGCTCACCGACACCAAGACTGGCGTTACGTCGTACATGGCGGAGGTGGAGCTCGATATTGACGGCCCGACGTCCGCCTATCTTTCTTCATTGATGCCGGGAATGCCCGTTGAAATATTTGTTGAAACCGGCGAGCGGACTTTTGCGCAGTATTTGGTGCAACCTTTGGAACTTCGCGTCAACCGTGCGTTTAGGGAGCACTAGCTTGTCGGCATGGGGCTTGCGCGACGTTGCAGGAGGCGCCCGTGTACGGACGTGGTTTCAGGCAGTATCAGTTTCGCGTCAATCATGCCGAGTCCGACAAACCGGTTCGGAACGCTGACGAGGACCAGGCAGATCGACCCGAGCGGCAAGGTCCGAACCAGAGCGCGATCGAATATTTCGGTGAGGCCGTCGCTGAGCTTTTCGATTGTAACAGTTGCTACGTAGCGGTCGTGCCGCGCACGATCGGGTCAGAGCTTCAAGAGGCCCGGATCGGAAACGCCGTCATCGATCCGTCGTGCGCCACGACCGTCGCCCGGATCGCCCGCAAGGGTGCAGGCGCAGATTGCGCTCTTCTCGAACCCGAGAACGCGCGTACTACTTTCGTGCGCAAGCTGATCGGCCGCGAGCCCGGGTCAAGCAGTCATTCCGTCATAGGAAGGTTTGCCTCCCGCGACAGGTCGACTGTCGTATTTGTGGCGGGATGGCGCCGGGCTGCGCTGACGCGGGCTGAAATCCCGTGTCTCGCCCGTGCGGTGCGCGCGGTTTGGAAGACCGCCGATTCACTTGCGCCACGGCCAGTGGATCGGGATTCCGACGCGGCAGCCTGGCTGGAGAAATTGGCTTGTCCTGCCTTCATCGTCGATGAGAACCTGCACGTTCACGAGGCCAATCCCGGTGGGCAGGATCTGCTTTCAAGGCGCGAACTTGTCCAGATGGACGGCGGCAGGCTCGCAGGGGCCAGCGGCCCGGTCACCGAGAGCCTGAGGGAAGCAATCCGGGAGGCGCTGGTTCCGCGGCCCGGTCAGGTCCGGTTGAACACTACAGTGCCCCTTTCGACCGAGCGCCAGCAGTTTGCCTTCGCCAAGATCGGAGCCGCGCCGACACACTATGACAAGAGCAAGGCATTGGTCATTGTGCCGCAATTCGATGAAGAACTGGGCGCGCACCGTATCGCATCCGCCTTCGGCTTGAACTGGGCTGACGAGAGAATCATCGCCCGGATTCTTCAGTTCCAGTGTCCGCGCGATATCGGAGCGGGCTTGCAACTGACCGAGGCAACCGTAAGAACCTATACCAAACGGATCATGCTGAAACTGGGCATCAATCGGCAAGCGGAGTTCTTTCTGCTCTATCATCTCACGCAATCTCCGTTCGGGGCCGCCGGTCGCGAGAAGGCGATCGGCCCGGCGCCGTCGGATGCCGGTTGACAAGCGGTGACTGAACCGATGCGCAAGGTGTCATGATGGTCCGGGACGTTGTTCGAAGAGTGAACGTTCTCCGAGCGGCCGCTATCGCGGTAACACTCGGCTTTTCGCCCGATGCGATTGCGCAAGGCATTCAACTGGGGATGCCAATCGCCTGCCAGCCCGGACGAACCTGCTACATCCAGAATTACGTTGACATCGATCCGTCCTCGTCGGCGCAAGATTATAAATGCGGCACACTGACATATAACGGGCATAACGGGACGGACTTTCGCTTACCGTCGTTGGCTGCGCAAAAGGCGGGCGTCGAGGTGATTGCTTCCGCGAGCGGGCGGGTTCTTCGCACACGAGACGGTATGCCAGACGGTGCGTTTGGCAAATCGTCACGAGAAGCCGTTCGCGACGTTGAGTGTGGCAATGGCGTTGTGATTGAACATCCAGAGAACTGGGAAACTCAATATTGCCACATGGCCAACACGAGTCTGTCGGTAAAGCCTGGCGAGATGGTGAAAGCGGGGCAGCCGATCGGCCGGGTCGGCCTCTCGGGACTGACTGAATATCCTCACCTGCATTTCACAGTCAGGCACAACGGAGCAATCGTCGACCCATTCGCATTTGGCGCTGCTTCCAACGCTTGCGGGAGCGGCAAATCGCTGTGGTATCCCGAGACTCACGCGCAACTCGCTTACGAGGAGCGCGCCGTCCTGAACGCGGGCTTCTCGGACGCTCCGGTGACAATGGAATCTATCGAGGATGGAACTGCGAACAGCGAGTCGCTGTCTGCCAGCGCGGCGGCACTCGTCTTCTTTGTGCGCGCGATCGGCCTGAAGGCGGGCGATGCGCAACATCTGGTCCTCAGGGATCCAGCGGGGAAGGTCATCGCCGAAAACAGAGCCTCACAGCTTGATAGGGACAAGGCGCAGTTCATGCTGTTCACCGGCAGAAAGCGCCCAGCCTCCGGCTGGGACCGCGGCACTTACAAGGCCTCCTATGTTGTCGAACGCGACGGCCGGGCTGTTCTGAAGAAGGAGATCGAACTCACTCTGTAGCCGGCGAGGCGTTGCGGATCGCCAGGCGCCAGCCGGGAACCTTGGCTTCAGCGGCGCCCGGCCCTGTCAGGGCTGCTGTCCCGTGGCTTGAAGGATGAGCTGTGTGATTTCCTCCGGCTGCGAGATCATCGAGAGGTGGCTCGCCTTTACTTCAATCGTTTTCGCGCCCATCCGCTTGGCCATGAAGCGCTCGAGGTCCGGATTGATGGTGCGATCTTCCGTCGAGACGGCGTAGTAGCTCGGTTTGCTTCGCCATGCCGCCTGCGTCGTCTTGCCGGTGAGCAGCGCCTTGTGGAACGGCTCCTGCACGGCATAGAGCACCTTCGCCTTCTCCTTCGGCAGGTCGCCCGCGAAATCGCGCAGGAAAGCTTCTTCGGAAAGGCGCCCCTCATCGCCGTCGAACACGATGCCGGCGCTTGCCGGCGGCGTCGGGAATGTCTTGGCGAGAGCCGCATAATCCTCGCCCGCATCGGGCGCGCGCGCAGCCACATAGACCAGCGCCGAAACATTGGGATGCACGCCGGCTTCGGTGACGATCATGCCGGAAAAGGAGTGGCCGACCAGCACCGTCGGACCATCCTGCCGCGCCAGCACGCGCTCGGCGGAAGCCACCGCCTCGGGCAGCGTCGTCAGGGGATTTTGCACGGAAGTGACGTTGAGTCCCGCCGCCTGCAATCGCGCAATCACCTCGGTCCAGCACGAGCCATCGGCGAACAGTCCGTGCACGAGCACGACATTGCGCGCCTTCGGCAGCGTTGTGTTGGCGGCCATGCCGCCGGTGGAGATCAGCGAAGCTGCCGCGCCGGCAAGCAAGGCGGTCGAAAACGCGCGTCGGTTCATCATCATGATGTCCACTCCTGTTGAGGCGTCAATCGAAGTACGATTGGCGGCGCTGATCGTTACCTCCGCTCCAGGCGGGGTAGCGGTCCTGCGTTTCGTACTTGCGAGCAGCGTGGCCATAGGGATAGCTCACCGTGACCCGGAAGGATTCCGAATGGTTCCGAATGATTTCGAGATCGCACGGCGGGCGCTGCAAATCGCTGGCGATCCCGTTCACTTGACGGTGGCGCCGGCGCGGCTTAGGAGCGATCGACGGGGTTGTCCCAGAGGACGCTTCCCATGACCGAGTGCTACCTTGTTTGGGTCGAGGGCCTGCGCGGACCAGAACCGCAAAAATGGTCGTCGGACGCGCTTTGGGGCCAGCTTGGACGTCAGGACGTCATCGTCCGCTTCCAGCTCTCGGATCGGGAAGCAAAGCTGCCGCTCGACCAGTTGGCAAAGCTGCATCCGATCCCGCGCGAGTGATAGCGCGAGCGTTCGCGCGCCGGCCTCTTGTCCGCCTCATGACGCTGTAGGACAATCGGAGCGCAATCAGGCGGTGCCAGCCGCAACGCATTTCCTGCCGACCGATCACTGGAGACATCCGCAAATGACCAAAATAAGAGTCGGCCTCGCCGGCTGCGGCTTCGTCGCGGAGCTGCATATCTACGCCTACAGGCGCGTCTACGGCGTGGATGTCGAAGTGGCGGCCGTCGCAGCGAGGGGCGAGCATGTGCTCGATTTCGCGCGCCGGCACAACATCGCGAGAACCTGTCGCAGCTTTGGCGAGTTGATCGCCGACCGCGAACTCGACGTGATCGACATCTGCACGCCGCCCAATGTGCATGCCGAAATGATCGTCGAGGCAATGCGCGCGGGCAAGCATGTGATCTGCGAAAAGCCGTTCGCCGGCTATTTCGGGCGGGAAGGGGACAAGGCGCCGATCGGCAAGCATGTGCCCAAGGCGCTGATGTACGAGCGGGTGCTGAAGGAAATGCAGGCGACCCGCGCCGCGATCGAGGCAACCGGAAAACTCTTCATGTACGCGGAAGACTGGATCTATGCCCCGGCGGTGACCAAGACGGTGGAGATACTGAAAGCCACCAGGGACAAGATCCTGTTCATGAAGGGTGAGGAGAGCCACTCGGGCTCGCATGCGGCGCACGCCGCGCAGTGGGCGCTGACCGGCGGCGGCTCGCTGATCCGGATGGGATGCCACCCGCTATCGGCGGTGCTGTATCTCAAGCAGGTCGAAGCCCGCGCGCGCGGCCAGCAGATTACTGTGGCGAGCGTGACCTGCGACGTCGGCAACGTCGCGGCCTGCCTGCCGCCGCATGAGCGCGGCGTGGTGAAATCAAATCCGGTCGATGTCGAGGATTGGGGCACGCTGACCGTCACCTTTTCCGACGGCACCAAAGCCACCGTATTCTCCGGCGACATGATCGCGGGCGGTGTGCGCAACCTGATCGAGACCTATACTAGCGGCGGCGCACTGTTCGCCAACATCACGCCGAACAATCACATGATGAGCTACCAGACATCGGAGGAAAAGCTCGCCGGCGTCTACATCACCGAGAAGGTCGATCGCAAGACGGGCTGGCAGTACATCTGCCTCGAGGAGGAATGGACGCGCGGCTACTTGCAGGAGATCCAGGATTTCATGGAATGCGTCGCGAGCGGACGACAGCCGCTCTCCGATCTCGCGCTGGCCTTCGAGACCATCAAGGTGAATTACGCCGGCTATTGGGCTGCGGAGGAGGGACGCAGGATTACGTTGTGAGGGTGCGCTGAAGAAAGTCTGCTGCGGCGAGAGGGTCGGGCAACCCTTTCAGGGGCTCTCGCCCGATCGGGTGATATGGTCCGCGACCGGGCCATGCTACACTCGCCGATGGACGGGTCTGGAGCGCGGAGCCGCGAATGGCGGGCGATGAGCGACTCATTGACGACATCTATTCTGTCGTGGCCGATCCGGCTCGCTGGCCAGGTTTACTGACAACCGTTTCCGATCGACTGGGCGTGCTCGGGGGAATGGCCGCTTACGTCAACCTTCGCCGCGGCGAGAGCATGATGGAGATCGGCCGGCTGTCGCCCGTTTTTGCCAAGGTGTTCGAGGACCGTCATCTCGCCAACCCCTGGACCAAAGCCATGGAAAGGGTGGTCCCGAATCGGCGCGTGGTGATGATGTCGTCGCTGGTCCCCTTTTCATCGGTCAGCAGGACATCGTTCCACGATGACGTGTTGGCTCCGGGCGCAATCGTGGACGGCATGAGCGTCATGCTGCCGTCGCTGGCGATTGACGGTGGTTTCGGGGGCCTGCATTTCTCGATTCAACGCCGCCGCGAGAAATGGGCCGCGGAAAGTGCGCAGCGGCTTGACGCGCTGGCCCCGCACCTTTGCCGGGCGCTGGAAGCCAGCATCAAGCTCGCCCCGCTGATGGACGGCACCAGGCAGCTCGAGCGGATCCTGAACCTGATGCCGAGCGCCGCATTGTTGATCGACGGCCGGCAGCGCGTCCGGTTCGCCAACGCGGCGGCAGAGCAGCTCTTTGTCCGCCGCGACGGCCTTTCGCTCGACCGCGACAGGCGGTTGCAGGCCGGCAGTCCGTTTCCGGTGGAAGTCGCTGCGTTCTCGCAGGCATTGAGCGATGCGCTCGATGTCGCCTCGGGCGGCGACAGCCGCATCGGCGAGCCGGTCAGGATCACGCGCCTGTCCGGCAACGGATCGTTGCTGGTGGTTCCGGTCCCGCTTCCGCCGCCCGCGTTCGAGCTATGGAAGCTTGCCGACTCCGCCCGCGCACTGGTGCTGATCCTCGATCCCAATGCACGACACAAGAACACCGTGAGAGCACTACAGTCCGCCTTTGGACTGACGGCAGCGGAGGCGCGCGTTGCCAGTCTGATCGCCAGCGGCTTGAATGGCCCCCAGACCGCGAAGGTGCTGGGAGTAACGCCTGCGACCGTGAAGACCCACTTGGCCCGCTCGTTCGAGAAGACGGGCACGAATTCGCAGGTTGGCCTCGCTCGCCTGCTCTCGGCGATGCCGCCCCTGGACTGATTGCTTCACCGACCGGTCACAGGGGGCACCGCGCGAGGAAGGCTTAGCTCGCATACACCGACGATTTCGGCAGCGGGAACACCGGGTCCTGCGTCCGGATGTTGGTCGGCCACACCACCGAGATGTGCTGGCCTGCATTCTGCATCACCACCGGCGTCGAGCGCTCGTTCTGGCCGGAGAGCGGCGTGCCCGGCCGGAAGAATTTTACGCCATAGCCCTGGATGGTGCCGCCGGCCGGGATATCGACGTCGAGCGCCGCTTTCCGGATCGCTTCGGGATCGAAGCCGCCATACTTGTCCTTTGCCACCGGCAGCACGTTGTTGAGCAGGATCCAGGTCTGGTTGAATCCCATCGAGCAGTGCGGCGGCACGTCGGTGGCGTTGGTCTTCTGCTTGTAGCGCGCGACCATGGTCTTGGTGAGATCGCCGATCCCCGGCGCCAGCTTGGAGGCATCGAGCAGTTGCGCGGGCACCGGATCGATGTTGCAGAAATTGTCGATGTCGGCGCCGAACGTCTCGCGCAGCTTGTCGAGCTGGCTGTAGCCCGCGCCGGCCCCGAACAGCATCTTGAACTTGAGGCCGTTCTCGCGCGCCTGGCGCAGGAACAGGGTGATATCAGGGTTGTAGCCGGCATGCGAGATCACATCGGCTCGCGCGCGCTTGAGCTTCGTCACCAGGATTCCAAGGTCCGGCGCGGAGGCCGAATAGCCTTCCTTCATCACGACCTGAAGCCCGGCCTCCTTGCAGTAGGCTTCGTCGGCGGCGGCAACACCGACGCCATAGGGGCCGTCCTCATGGATCAGCGCCACCTTGACGTCCTTTGGCTCCATGCCGAGCTTGGCCTTGGCATGCTCGGTGAGGAAGCCCGCAAAGGCCTGGCCGTACTGGTCGGAATGGATTTGCGCGCGGAACACGTATTGCAGGTTCTTGTCCTTGAACACGGCAGTCGAGACCGCGGTCGTGATCCAGAGGATCTTTTTCTGCTGCTCGACCTTGGCCGC
Source organism: Bradyrhizobium lablabi (assembly GCF_018129385.1). Classification (GTDB taxonomy): domain Bacteria; phylum Pseudomonadota; class Alphaproteobacteria; order Rhizobiales; family Xanthobacteraceae; genus Bradyrhizobium; species Bradyrhizobium lablabi_C. The sequence goes on along the minus strand of NZ_JAFCLN010000001.1, from coordinate 688,956 downwards.
CAGCGGCACCGCGTGCGAGCTCGCATAGACGCCGTTGATGATGTCGACCTTCTCCTGGTCGATCAGGCGCACGGCCTCGTTGATCGCGACCTCGGGCTTACTCTGGGAGTCCGCGCTGACAGGGGCGACCTTGTGCTTGCCGCCGATGCCGCCCTTCTCGTTGACGAGATCGACGGCGATCTGCGCGCCGATCGAGGAGGCCACCGAACCGCCGGCGGCGAACGGGCCGGTCAGGTCATAGACCATGCCGATGCGCACGGTTTCCGCTTGCGCCTGCGCACAGGTCCAATCCAGGCTCAGCACGGCGGCGGCAGCCGCGGAATTCTTGAGCAGCGTTCTGCGTGACGTCCGCATCGTTTCCTCCCCACTGAATTTTGGTTTTTTCTTCCTTGGGGCGAAATAATTCAGAGAACGTGCCGGAAAGTCAACTCGGGTTGGCTAGTCATAACGGCGCAGCGATGCGTCCCGCCGGGTAGGCGCGGGAAAAAGTGTCACGGGAGCAGGGCCGGACACATGACTTCCGGCCCTTCATTTCAAGGTATCTGCCTCAGGGGCGTGCCGAGCCGTTCTCGTTGCGGGGCAGCAACGAATAGCGTGTCTGCGGCCCGCAGGGCTTAATAGGCGTAGCCCGGGTAACCCATGTAGTAGCCCCCTGAGTCGTAAGAGTAGGAGGGCTCACAGGGCGTGGAATTATCCCACGGCTGCGTTGCGAATGCGCCGACGCGCGGAGCCGGGGTGCAGCCCGGTCCATAGGCGTAGCCGTAGCCGCCGGCCGGGGCGGCATACACCTCCGCATCCGGCGCGACATTGCGATGGCTCGGATGATGCACGCGCGCCATGGCCGGAGTTGCCAGCATGCCTACAGCGATCAGTCCGGCCGACAAGAGTTTCAGTGTGGTCATCGGTTATCTCCATTGCGATACGGCAAGCCAAAGGGATCGGCCTCCCGATCCCGCAGAGATGGCATCGCTGCAACGCACTTAAAGGCGCGTTGCTTCACGTTGCTTCAACACAGCGGGAGGTGGTGATGGCGAGATGCGGTCATTCGAGCTAGACATGCGAACAAGAATAACCGATGGATCGCTGCAACGTGATCGAGCAGCGTGACTTGCGATAAGGGATATCAGCAATGACCAATCAGAAGGCCGATGACCCGCGCCCGCTCGGCGAGATCGCCAGCTATCACGCCCATGTCTATTACGATCCGGCGACGACGCGCACGGATGCCGAGCGGCTGCGCCGCTGGATCGGCGAGCGCTTTTCCGTCACGCTCGGCCGCTGGCATGATGCGAAGGTGGGGCCGCACGATCAGGCGATGTACCAGGTCGCTTTTGCGAAGGAAGTATTCGCCGAACTGGTGCCCTGGCTGATGCTCAACAGTCTTGGCCTCAGCATCCTCGTGCATCCCAACACCACCAATCCGCGCCGCGATCATCTCGACGATCCCCTGTGGATCGGCAAGCCGCTCGATGTTCACGGCGACAAGCTGCCGGAGGAGGCGGAAGCCGAGCTGCCGCTTACGCCGAATACGACGCCGACGCTGCGGCCGTGATCAGGTCGTAGCCCCACCGTCATTGCGAGCCAACGGGTCGCGCGAATGCGCGCCCGATGACAGGCTCCGCGAAGCAATCCAGCTTGGCCGCAGCAAGGAAGCTGGATTGCTTCGTCGCAAGCGCTCCTCGCAATGACGGTTCCTAGCTATTCCGCTTCGCGTAATCCCTCGCGAACGCCAAATACCACTCAAGACACCCCGGATTGGCCATCGCATCCTTGTTGATCACCTTCTCGATCGGGTGCCCCAGCAGCAGCTTCTTGATCGGCAGTTCCTGCTTCTTGCCGGACAGGGTGCGCGGGATTTCCGCCACCGCAAAAATCTCGTTCGGCAGGAAGCGGCGCGACAGGCCGGCTTCGATCGCCTTGTTGATCCGTGCCTTCATCGCATCGTCCAGCGCATGGCCCTCGCGCAGCACCACGAACAGCGGCATGTAGCTTTCGCGCCCGAGATATTCGAGGTCGACCACCATGCTATCCAGCACCTCCGGCAAGGCCTCGATCGCCGAATAGAGTTCGCTGGTGCCCATGCGCAGGCCGTGCCGGTTGATGGTGGCATCGCTTCGGCCGTAGATCACGCAGGAGCCGTCGGCCTGGATCTTCAGCCAGTCGCCATGCCGCCACACCGGCCCGCGGCCGCTGCCGTCGAAATTGTCGCCATAGGTGTCAAAATAGCTGCCGAGATAGCGCTCGTTGTTTTCATCGTTCCAGAAATATAGCGGCATCGATGGCAGCGGCTCGGTGCAGACGAGCTCGCCGACCTCATCGATCACGGCACGGCCGTGCTCGTCGAACGCCTCGACCGCGCAGCCAAGGATACGGCACTGCATGCTGCCGGCCACCTGCGGCAATTCGGGATTGGCGCCGATGAAGGCGCCGGCAAAATCGGTGCCGCCCGACATATTGGACCAGCGCATGTTCTTCTGCGCCTCGCTGCCGTTGAGCTTGGCGAGACGCGCAAATCCGTCGGTGAACCACTGCTGCGTTTCGGCCGACAGCGGCGAGCCGGTCGATCCGAGTGCGCGCAGCCGCGACAGGTCGCCGGCGGCGGCAAGATCGATTTCCGCCTTCTGGCAGTTCGCAAAGAACGCGGCACCGGCTCCGAAGAATGTCGCCTTCGCTGCGGCCGCAAAGCGCCACAGCGTGGTCCAGTCCGGCTTATCCTTTGATCCGCCGGGACTGCCGTCGAAGATGCATACCGTGGTGCCGCCGAGCAGGCCGGCGACCTGGCAGTTCCACATGATCCAGCCGGTCGAGCTGTACCAGTGGTAGCGCTCACCGAACGAGTTCTGTGCGTAGCTACAGCCGATGTCGTTGTGCAGCACGTTGAGCGGCAGCGCCACGATGATGATGCCGCCATGGCCGTGCACGATCGGTTTCGGCAATCCGGTGGTGCCGCTGGAATAGACAATCCAGAGCGGATGGTCGAACGGCAGCCATGCCGGCTCGAACGCGTCGATCTCGTCGCCGGTGGCGGCAAGGATATCCGCGAGCAGGGGATCGCTGCCGATAGCAGCCTCGCCATGCCGGATGAAATGCGCAACCGTCGGCAGCGCACGGCGTAGTTCGTCGATCACACCATTGCGGTCATGCCGCTTGCCGGCATACGTCACCGCATCGCAGGCGATCAGCACCTTCGGCTCGATCTGCTTGAAGCGATCGATCACCGCGGGCGCCGCCATGTCTGGCGCGCACACGCTCCAGATCGCGCCGATGCTCGCGGTGGCAAGGAAGGCAATGATCGTCTCGGAAATGTTCGGCAGATAAGCCGCGACACGATCGCCGGACCCGACGCCTTGGCGCCTCAGATGAACCGCGAGCGCGGCGACCTTGCGCCGCAACTCGCGCCAGCTCGTTTCCTTCAGCACCCCGTCTTCGCCGCTGGAGACGATCGCCGGCACGCCAGCCGCGTCCGCTGCCTCGACATGACGCAGCACCTGCCGGGCATAGTTGACGGTAGCGCCCGGAAACCAGACGGTATCAGGCATCTTCCGCTGCGCCAGCACCGCGCTGTGTGGCGTCGGCGACTGGATTTCAAAATAGTCCCAGATGCTCTGCCAGTACGCGTCGAGATCGCGGACCGACCATTGCCGCATCTCCTCGAACGAGGAAAATTTCAGCCTGCGCTTGTCGGCGAGCCATTGGCGGTAAACGGCGATCTGGGGGACGTAGGGGGCTGTCATGGCCCTTCGATATCATCCTGCGTCGCACGTCAACAAGGCGGTGTGCCAGCGGAATTTTCGGGCGCTAGCCGGTCTACTTGCGACGTTGCCCGCTTCTCTCGTCATGGCCGGGCCTGTCCCGGCCATCCACGTCTTTCTTCATTTGAGAGTGGTATTTGGTCACGCTGCGCCACGGGTGCGCCGGACGACAAGGGGCGCTTGACACCAGCGCGATGGTGGGGCAATGCCAGTGATTTGCCCGACGTGTCAAGCCGTCTTGCAGGCCGGCTGCGGCCGGCCCGCTACTGTGCATGGGGTTGTTTTCGATATTTTGGTTGGAAGCAAAAAATAGCGCCGGATCGGCACCATCGCTTGCTAGCCGATCTCTTTCCGCACCGTCGCCGCCGCGTCGCACATCGCCTTCAGCTTTCCGAACGCGACATGGCGCGGCATGTATTTCATGCCGCAATCCGGCGCGACCACCAGCCGTTCCGCTGGCACATGCTTCAGCCCGTTGCGGATGCGGTCGGCGACCACGGAGGCCGGCTCGATCTCGGGATTGCCGAGGTCGAGCACGCCCAGCATGATCTTCTTCGACGACAGGTCCTTCAGCACGCCGAGATCGAGCTTTGGCTGCGCCGCCTCGATCGAGATCTGGTCCGCCTTGGTATCATCGAGCTCGGCGAGGAAGGAATAGCCCGCAGGCTTGGTCGAGCCCGGCACCACGGCGGCATAGCCGAAGCACAGATGCACCACGGTCGGCACCGTAATGCCTTCCAGCGCGCGGTTGATCGCTTTCACCGCATAGCGCTTGGCCAGCTCCGGATTGTTGCGCACCCAGGGTTCGTCGAGCTGGATCACATCGGCGCCGGCTTTTTGCAGGTCGAGCGCCTCGGCGTTGACGGCCGCCGCAAAGGCCAGCGCGCACTCTTCGTCGTCCTTGTAGAACTCGTTCTTGGCCTGCTGGCTCATCGTGAACGGGCCGGGCAGGGTGATCTTGGCGGCGTGCTCGGTGTTTTTCCGCAGGAACTGCATGTCGCGCAATTCGACCGGCTGCGTGCGCTTGACCGGGCCGACCACGCGCGGCACCGGTGTCTTCTGGCTGCCGGTGCGGGCGGTGATGATGGCGGGGTTCTCGTCGTCGATGCCTTCGAGTGCGGTGGCGAAGCGGTTGGAATAGCTTTCGCGGCGGATTTCGCCATCGGTGACGATGTCGATGCCGGCGCGCTCCATGTCCCTGATGGCGACGATGGTGGCGTCATCCTGCGCTTCCTCGAGATGTTCAGCGGGAAGGCGCCACATCGCGTGCAGGCGCGTGCGCGGCACGACTTTTGACAGCATGGCGCGGTCGACCAGCCATTCCGGCTGCGGGTAGCTGCCGACGACGGTGGTGGGCAGAAGATGCCTGGGCAGGTTCATGATGTCCTCCTTCTTGTTGTTGGTTCGCTTGGTTCAGGCGGCACGCGTTGCGCTGGCGGCCACTTCATCCTTCACGGGATTGCGCAGCACGCCGATGCCGGAAATCTCCACCTCAACCACATCGCCGTCCTTCATCCAGAGCGGCGGCGTGCGGTAGGCGCCGACGCCGCCGGTGGTGCCGGTGACGATGACGTCGCCGGGCACCAGCTCGGTGAAGGTCGAGCAATAGGCGATCAGGGCTGGCACGTCGAACACGAGGTCGGAGATGGGTGCGGCCTGCACCTCGACGCCGTTCAGCCGCGTCGCAATGGTCTGCTTGCTGATGTCTGATATTTCATCCGTCGTCACCATCCACGGGCCGAAGCCGCCGGTGCCGGCAAAGTTCTTGCCGGGCGCGAATTGCGAGGTGTGGCGCTGCCAGTCGCGGATGCTGCCGTCATTGTAGCAGGCATAGCCCGCGACATGCTTCAGCGCATTCTCGCGTGAGATGCGCCGGCCGCGCCTGCCGACGATGACGGCCATCTCGCCTTCATAATCGAAACGCTCGGATTCCAGCGGGCGGATCATCGGCTGGCCGCCGCCGACCTGGCTGTTGGCGAAGCGCGTGAAGATCATCGGATGCGGCGGGGTGGGGTGGCCGCTCTCGGCCAGATGCGTGGCGTAGTTGACGCCGATGCAAAAAATCTTGTCGGGATCGGGCACGGTGGGAAGAAGCTCGATGTCCTTCAATGCGTAGTCTGCGCGCTCCCCCGTCAGCACCTTCAGCGCATCGACCGATCCCTTCGTCAGCAACGCCTTCAAGGTCGGCAAATCCTTCAGCCGCCGTCCGGCGTCGATCACGCCGCTGTCGGTCACGATGCCGTAGCTTGCGACGGAGCCGGCCTTGAAACTTGCGATCTTCATTGGGAGGTACTTTCTTCGATGGAGGAGACGTAGGAATTGAGCGGTAGCGCGATCTCGCCGCGGCGGATCGGCACGCAGGCCGGTGGGAAATCCTGATGCATACGGGCGCCGATCGCTTTCACGCGACCGAGGAATTCCTCCAGGCGATTCATTGCGCCGGTGGGCAGATCGTGCAGCACCATCAGGCTCCACGGCTGCGCGCGGCATTGATCCAGCGCGCGCTCGACCCAGCGTTCGGGATCGTCCCAGTCATGCGGGATCGCATTCCAGAGCACGCAGGTGAAGCGGTTGCGGACGAGATAGTTCACGACGGACGGTTTCAGCAGGCCCTCGTCAAGATTGCCGCCACCGCCGAAGGGGCGGAACAGGCGGTCCGGATGCGCGAGATCGCCGATCGCGGCTTGCGTGCGGCCGATCTCGTTCTCGGCGGAATTGCCGTCGCGCTGGCGGCCGAGCGGCACCGAATGCGTAAAGGTGTGATTGCCGATCCAGTGTCCTTCGGCATGGGCGCGGCGCATCAGCCGGCGGCATTCGGGGTCGCCGAGTTGTTCGCCGACGACGAAGAACGTTGTCTTGATGCCGCGTTCCGCCAGCACGTCGAGCACCAGCGGGGTGACGCCGGGCGAGGGGCCGTTGTCGAACGAAAGCGTCAGGTCGAACACGGGCGCTTCCTCAGGTCGCCGGTTGCAGCGTGCGGGCGGGAGCGATCTCCTCAGTCGCGCTTTCGCCGCCGCGCGTACCGGTCTGCCAGATCGCAGCCTTGCCCTCGACCCATTTGATCGCGGCGTTGAAGGCGATCGCCATGAACAGCACCAGCAGCACGCCGGCAAACACGTGCGGGCTGTCCAGGATGGTCCGGTAACGCGAGATCAGATAGCCGATGCCGGCCGAGGAGATCAGCATTTCCGACACCACGACGCCGACGATGACCAGCGCGCCGCCGACGCGCAGGCCGGACAGCACGGTCGGGATCGCCGCGGGAATGATCACCCTGACGAGGCGCTGGCTCAGCGTCGCGCCCATGCTGCGCGCGGCCAGCAGCAATTGCGGGTCGATGGTCTGGATGCCGGCAGCGGTCGCCAGCATGGTCGGCAGGAAGCCGTAGATCGAGGCGAAGGCGATCTTGGATTCCGAACCGATGCCCAGCCACACCGTGAAGACGGGATAGAGGATGACGAGCGGCACCGCATAGAGGCTCGACACCATCGGCATGATCAGGATACGCGGGCGCGGCAGGCTGCCGACGATGGCGCCGAGCAAAATGCCGCCGCCGCAGGCGAACACCATGGAGATCGCGACTTCATAAAGCGTCACCGCCAGCGCGTGGCCGTATTCTCCGGCCTCGTTCCAGCCGGCGACGAGCGTCGATGACAGCGCCGGCAGGAACAGTTCGGGAATCAATCCGCTGCGCGGCAACAATTCCCACAGCGCGATCAGCGCGACGATGATCAGCCAGCGAAGCGTGGTTGCGCTCATGTCTGCCTCACGCAGATTTGCGGATATGGCGCCAGATGCGGTCGCGCAGGGTGCCAAACGTCTCGCCGCTCAGCATGTCGTAGGTGCGCGGGCGCGGCAGCGAGACCTGCAAATGATCGACGATGCGGCCCGGCCGCGCCGACATCACCATCACCTCGTCGGCCAGATAGACCGCTTCGGTCAGGCTGTGGGTCACGAACACCACGGTCTTGCCGGTGGCGGCCCATATCCGCAAGAGTTCGTCGCCCATGGTCATGCGGGTCTGCTCGTCGAGCGCTGCGAACGGCTCGTCCATCAGCATCACAGGCGGATCCTGCACCAGCCCGCGCGCGATCGAGACGCGCTGCTTCATGCCGCCGGAGAGCTCGTGCGGGTGGCGCTTGCCGAAGCCGTCGAGGCCGACCAGCTTGAGCATGTCCTGCGCCTTCTCGCGGCGTTCGCTCTTCTTCACGCCGCGCAGCGCCAGCGGAAACTCGACATTCTCTTCCGCGGTCAGCCAGGGGAACAGGCTGGCCTCCTGGAACACGACGCCGACTCGGTCGGGGTCGGGCTGCGGGATCGGCGCGCCGTTGATGGTGATGGTGCCCGAGGTCTGCTGGCGCAGGCCCGCCATCATCATCAGCAGCGTCGACTTTCCGCAGCCGCTCGGGCCGACCAGCACGACGAAGCGGCCGGGCTTGACCTCGAGCGAGACATCCTCCAGCGCGACCACGTCCTGCGAGGACGTCCTGAATATCTGTCCGACATTCCTGACCTCGATCGCACCTGTGCGCGTGGCGGGCTTGAACTGCGTCACGTTCGCCAATGGCTGCATCGCGTTTCCACCCATCTCACGAGTTCGTTGAAAGTCATGGCGATCGCGGCGACCATCACGACGCCCGCGAGAAGCTGTTTCATCTGGAAATTCTCGCCCCAGATCGCGATCTGGTGGCCGATGCCGTCGCGCGAGGCATACATCTCGGCGAGGATCACGCCGGTCAGGTTGAAGATCATCGAGATCCGCAAGGCTTCCAGCAGCACCGGCAGCATGCTGGGCAGATAGACGCGGAACGCCGTCTGCACAGGCGTCGCGCCATAGGAGCGAGCGACGCGAAGGTGCTCAACCTTCACCGACTCCACCGCCGTCGTTGTCGACATAATAACGATGAAGATGGTGGAGAAGAATCCGAAGCCGACCTTCTGCGAAAAGCCGACGCCGAACACCAGGATGAACATCGGCAGGAAGATCGACTTTGGAATGCTGAAGGCGAAGAACAGCAGCGGCTTCATCACGTCGGCAAAATAGCGGTTCTCCGCGATCAGGTAGCCGATCAGCGCGCCGAAAGGCACAGCGAGCGCGAAGGCGGCCAGCACTTCCTGCGCGGTCACGATCAGGTCTTTCTGCACGCTGGCGCGTTGCAGGAGTTCGCCGAGCGTGACCAGCGTGTCGGAAGCCGAAGGAAGCAGCCGCGGATTGACGATGCCCGTCCGCGACAGCACTTCCCACAGCGCGAAGATCGCGAGCACGATCGCAAAACGCGCCAGCTTGAGCCCAAGGCCTGCCATTGCGGGCATCTCCTAGATCATGATGCGAAAGAATCGCATCATGATCTCATCCTTTTGTTTGAGCATGATCTTCTCGGAAAACCGGTTTCCACTTTTCCGGATCATGCTCTACTTGGTCGGCACCGGCTTGAACTTGGTCGAGATCACGTCCTCGACCGGCACGATGTCCTTCAGTCCGCCGAGCTTGGCAAGATCGAGCGACAATTGTACGGCGGCCGGCACGTTGGCGGCGCCCATGTCGCCGGCGGTTTCGAGCTTCATGATGGTGTTCTCATATTCGAGCGCGGCAATCTCGGCCGGCATCTCGTAGAGGTCCGCGATCAGCTTGACCGTCACGTCCTTGTTGGCGCGCATGAACTGAAGCGCGCCGTAAAGCGCGTTCAGCGCTTTCTGGACGTTCTGCGGCTTGGCCTCTGCGTATTTGTCGAGCACGATCCAGCCTGCCGTCAGGTTCGGCGGAACTTCCTTGGAATAGTCGAGGATGGTCTTGGCCTCGCCGGACTTGGAGATCTGGAAGCTCAGCGGCGAATACACCACGGCGGCGTCGACATTGCCGGCGAGCAGGTTCGGCACCAGACCGCCGCCGCCGACCGGCACGCGGGTGAAATCGATCTTGCGGTCCTGGATGGTCCACAGCGCCAGCAGGTCCGAGCCGGAGCCGGCCGCCGTGATCGCAACCTTCTTGCCGTTGAGATCCTTGACGCCGAGCGTCGACTTGGTCGGCACCATCAACTGCCAGCCGAAATTGCCCATCGCGGCGTTGGCGACGATCCGCGACATCACGCCCTTCTTGCGGCCGGCCGAGACCAGCGACGGCGGATCGAGGATGATGTCGGCCGCGCCCGCCGCCATGCCTTCAAAGGTTTCGGCGCCGCTGCGATAGATCGTCAGCTCGGCCTTGATGCCTTCCTTCTCGAACAGCTTTTGCCGCACGGCGGTTTCCGCGATCGTGGTCGGCCAATAGGTCTTGGTCGGTAGCCCGACGCGGATAGTCTCGGTCTGCGCAAAGGCAGTCGCAGGGGCGGTGAGCAGCGTGACGGCGGCGAGCGAAGCCAGCGCATGACGGCGGGAGATGTTCATCGTTCGGTTTCCTCCATGTTCTCTTGTTTTTTGTAGCGCGACAATTTCCGGCCTATTTGAAGCCGTTTACCTCCGGGATTTTCGGGACGTTATGTTCGACGAAACGCATGGTCGTCGAGAAATGCCTTGCCAACGCATCCACGGCCGCGTCGGCATCCCGCCGCACGATCGCCTCGACGATCGCGGCATGCTCGGCCTCGACATCGCGCGATTTGGTGACGTCGCGGATCGACAGCCTGCGGTAGCGCTCGCTCTGCTCATGCAGCACATCGCGGAAGCCGAGCAGCCATTGCGAGCCGCAGGCGTTCACCAGCGCGCGGTGAAAGACGCGGTGGCGCACCACCCATTCGTCGTAATGCACGCCGGGCTCGTCCGGGTAACGGTAGGGTACTTCCCTCAGCCGATCGTGCGAGAGCTTGACGCTATCAAGCCAGGCCTGGTCGCCGCGCTCGATTGAACGCCGCAGCGCCAGCCCCTCGATATCGATCCTCGTTTGCGTGACGTCGGCGAGATCGGCGAGCGATACCGGGCTGACGCGAAAGCCGCGCTGATCGGACGCTTGCACCAGCCCGTCCGCGACAAGGCGCGACAGCGCTTCGCGCACGGCGGCAAGGCTGACCGAGAACTGCTTGGCGAGGCCGGCGATGTGCAGCTTCTGGCCGGGCAGCAGCCGCGTCGACAGGATGTCGGCCCGCAGCCGCTCCTGGACCGCGGAGGTCAGGCTGCGCGGTCGCTCGTCGTCGAGGCTTTCGCCAAAGCTGAGGCCGATATTGCTCATGGCCGAAAGATTGAGGCGGGAAGGGGGGGATCGTCAATCGAAAATCGATTTTTCTCACAAGCATATGTCTTGCTTGATGAAATTGTCCCGTTGCGGACCCAGCGGCCGCTGTCTGCACTTGGACATACCTCGTGACAACAGGCTCGCGTGCCGCTATATACTTCGCATGCGAACTAAATATCAGGAAGCCGACGAGCGGCCGCGGCCGCGTCAGGAGCGCCGCTTCGTGTTCCTGCTCAATGTGGCGCAGCGCCGGTTGCAGCGCTGGATCGCGGCGCGGGCGCCGGACAGCGGCGCTACGGCCGCGCAGTCGGGGTTGCTGCTGGTGCTTGGACAACGCGACGGCGTGCTGATGGGCGAGGCGGGTGCGGCGCTCGATCTCGGGCCGCCCGGTATCAGCGGGCTTGTGGAGCGGATGATCGCGGCAAAGCTGATCCAGCGGCGGCCCGACCCGGACGATGGCCGCGCCTGGCGGCTCTGGCTGACGCCGGCCGGCCGCACGGCGCTCGCCGAGACGAAAGCCGGGCTTGTTGAAATCAACGCGCGTCTTACCGAGGGCTTCAGCGAAGCCGAACTCGACGTGGTGGCGCGCTGGCTCACCAGTTTCCAGACCAAATTTCCCAAAGGAGAAGAGCAATGACCGAGCATATCAGGATCGAGAACCGCGACGGCGTGCTGAAGCTGACGATGGCGCGCCCCGACAAGAAGAACGCGCTGACCAATGAGATGTACGGCGCGCTTGCGGACGCCATCTTGGCCGCCGAAACCGACGCCAATATCCGCGTGATATTGCTGCGCGGCGAGGGCGACATGTTCACCGCCGGTAACGATGTCGGCGAGTTCGCGGCGATTGCCGCCGGCAAGGTGACGGGCGAACGGCATGTCAGCCGCTTCCTGGAGGCGCTGGCCAAATCGAGCCGCCCGATCGTGGCCGCCGTGCAGGGCCGCGCGGTCGGCGTCGGCACCACCATGCTGCTGCATTGCGACCTCGTCGTGCTTGCCGACAATGCGCTGCTGACGACGCCGTTCGTCAGTCTCGCGCTGGTGCCGGAAGCCGCCTCCAGTCTGCTGATGCCGATGCGCATCGGCTATGCGAGGGCCTTCGAGATGTTTGCGCTGGGCGAAGCCGTCGATGCTGCTTCCGCGCTCGCCTGGGGTATCGCCAACCGCGTCGTGCCGCTCGACAAGCTCGATGCCGAGGCCGGCGCGCTGGCTGCGCGTCTGGCAAAGCAGCCGGCCGGCGCCGTCAGCACCACCAAGCGGCTGATGCGCAATCCGGAAGTGTTGATGGCGCAGATCAAGGCCGAGAGCGAGCAGTTCGCCGCGCGCCTGAAAACCATCGAGGCGCGCGAGGCCTTCACCGCCTTCGCCGAGCGCCGCCCGCCGGACTTTTTGAAGCTTGCAAAGCAGTCCGCGGCGTAGACGCGCAGCTCGCATCGCGATTAGCCCCGGCGCGTCCCCGCCGGGGTGCATTTTTTCAACGCAGGCCCGCGCTGCCGCGATTGACCGGCCAAAACCCCGCCGCTACCTGTTTTCTCCGCATCTGCGGGGGAACCGGTGAACCACAACAACGACGCTTCCGAATTCGATTATGTCATCGTCGGCGCCGGTTCTGCCGGCTGCGTGCTCGCCAATCGCCTTTCCGCCGGCGGAAAACATTCGGTGCTGCTGCTCGAGGCCGGCCCGAAGGACAGCCACATCTGGATCCACATCCCGCTCGGCTACGGCAAGCTGTTCAAGGAAAAATCCGTCAACTGGATGTACCAGACCGAGCCGGAGCCCGGGCTTCACGGCCGCCAGGTGTTCCAGCCGCGCGGAAAGGTGCTGGGCGGATCGAGCTCGATCAACGGGCTGCTCTACGTGCGCGGCCAGCACGAGGATTACGACCGCTGGCGCCAGCGCGGTAATGCCGGCTGGGGCTATGAGGACGTGCTGCCTTACTTCAAGAAGGCGGAGAGCCAGCAGCGCGGCGCCGATCAGTATCACGGCGCCGACGGCCCCTTGCCGGTGTCGGACTGGCGCCACCACGATCCGTTGTCGGAAGCGTTTGTGAAAGCCTCGGTCGAGGCGGGCCTTCCCTTCAATCCGGATTTCAATGGGGCCACGCAGGAGGGCGCCGGCTTCTTCCAGACCACGACGCGGCGCGGCCGCCGCGCCAGCAGCGCATTCTCCTATCTGCGGCCTGCGAAGAACCGCGCCAACCTTCGCATTGAGACCGATGCGCTGGCCCAGCGCATCCTGTTCGATGGACGCCGCGCCAAGAGCGTGGAGTATCGCCAGCGCGGCCAGCTACGGCGCGCAACCGCCCGCCGCGAAATCCTGGTGTCGAGCGGCGCCTATAATTCTCCGCAATTGCTACAGCTCTCCGGCGTCGGGCCTGCTGATCTGCTGAAGAGCCACGGCATCGAGGTCATCTTGGATTCACCCGGCGTCGGCAACGATTTGCAGGATCACATGCAGGTCCGCATCGTCACGAAATGCTCGCAGAACATCACGCTCAACGACATCGTCGCCAGCCCGATCCGCAGCGCATTGGCCGGCGTGCAATGGGCGGCGCTGCGCAAGGGGCCGCTGACGATCGCGGCCGGCACCTCGGGCGCCTTCTTCAAGACCAATCCGAGACTCGCGAGCCCCGACATCCAGATCCATTTCATCCCGTTCTCGACCGACAAGATGGGCGAGAAGCTGCATCCGTTCTCCGGCTTCAGCGCCTCGGTGTGCCAGCTCCGCCCCGAGAGCCGCGGCACGCTGCGCATCAAAAGCGCCGACCCCTCGCAGCCGCCGGAAATCCGCATCAATTATCTCGCGACCGAAACCGATCGCCGTGCCTTCATCGACGGGCTGAAAATCCTGCGGAACATTCTGGCCCAGCCCGCGCTGAAACCGTATTGCGTCGAGGAGGTCTATCCCGGCGCGAAGGTCGTGAGCGATGAGGACCTGCTCGAATTTTCCCGCAAGACCGGCTCGACCGTCTATCATCCGACCTCGACCTGCCGGATGGGCAGCGATCCGCTGGCGGTGGTCGACCAGCGGCTGAAGGTTCGCGGCATCGATGGCCTGCGCGTGGTCGACGCCTCCGTGATGCCGGACCTGATGTCCGGCAATACCAACGCGCCGACGATCATGATTGCCGAAAAGGCATCTGATATGATCCTGGAGGATGCGCGCTAGGCGCGTCCGGCGGCAGCAAGAGAAAGCTATGACACCCATGCGGATCGGCACGCGCAAAAGCGTCATGGCGCTTGTCCAGACCGAGGAGATCGCGCGGCAATTGTCGCGCGCCGTACCCGGGATTGCCGTCGAGATCGTCAAGTTCGAGACGACAGGCGATACCGACCAGACCGGAAAGCTGCTGCCGCATGGCGGCAAGGGCGGCGCCTTCGTCGCGCAGATCCGCGCCGCGGTGATTGCCGGGGAGTTGCAGGCGGCGATGCATTCGCTCAAGGACATGCCGGGCAATGAAGACACGCCGGGCCTCGTGATCGGCGCGACGCTGTCGCGCGATCCGCCCGGGGACGCGCTGGTGTTGCGGCCGGGACTTGCGCTTGACGATTTCAGGCGCGCGCGCGGAAAAGGCTTCAAGATCGGCACCAACGCGGTGCGCCGCGCGGCCTATGCGCGGCGGCTGTTTCCGGAAGCGGAGATCATCCACTACCGCGGCGCTGCCGATACCCGCGTGCGCAAGCTGGATAATGGCGAACTGCAAAAGCTGCCCGATGGCGGCGCGGTGGGACCTGCCGACGCATTGATCATGGCGCGCTCCGGACTGGAGCGTGTCGGGCTGGCGAGCCGCATCGCTTATGAGTTCCAGGTCGCGGAAATGCTGCCGGCCGTGGGGCAGGGCATCGTCGCGGTGGAATGCGGCGCACAGGATTTTGCGACGAGGCAGACGCTTTCCCTGATCGACGACGCCAGGGCTCATGCCTGCGCCGATGCGGAACGCGAAGTGCTGTGGGTGCTCAACGGCCACTGCAACTCGCCGATTGCCGGCCATGCCGAAATCAACGGCGCCGAGATGTCGCTCACCGCATCGGTGCTCGATCACGCTGGGGCGCGCATCATCGAAACCTCGCGCACCGGCCCCGCCGACCGTCCCCGCGAACTCGGCCGCGCGGTGGGACTGGAACTGTTGGCAAAGGGGGCCGCCGACATCATCGAGCGCAGCCGGCCGGTGTGATCGGCTCATCTGTCTCCGCGCACTCCACCGTCATCATCCGCGAAAGCGGATGATCCAGTACGCCGCGGCCCATCGGCTCAAACTCAATTCGGCGTTTACTGGATACCCGCCTTCGCGGGTATGACGACCGATGACGTGGTCGGCTTTACTCTTTATACTCCCGCACGCGCTCCACCATCCGCTCGACATGCGCGATCGGCGTTTCCGGCTGGATGCCGTGGCCGAGATTGAAGATCAGCCGCCCCTTGCCGTAATTTTCCAGCACCTCGTCCACCGCGCGGTCGAGCGCGGCGCCGCCGGCGATCAGCACCAGCGGATCCAGATTGCCCTGCACGGCAACTTTGGTTTGCACGCGCTCGCGGATCAATGATGGCTCGGCGGCCCAATCGATGCTGACGGCGTCGACGGAGGTCGCCTCGACATAAGCCGGCAGCAGCGCGCCGGCGCCGCGTGGAAAGCCGATGATCTTGGCGTCAGGCACCTGCTTGCGTACGCCTTCGACGATGCGGCGCGCCGGCTCGATCGACCATCGCAGGAATTCGCCCGGCGGCAGCACGCCCGCCCATGTGTCGAAGATTTGCAGCGCATCGGCGCCGGCCCTGAGTTGGCCGAGCAGATATTGAATCGAATTCTCGACCAGTACGTCGACGATTTTCGCGAACGCCTCGGGATGCCGGTACGCCATCATGCGCGCCGGTGCCTGGTCCGGCGTGCCTTGTCCGGCGACCATGTAGGTTGCAACCGTCCACGGCGCGCCGCAGAAGCCGATCAGCGCGATGTTCGGGTCGAGTTCGCGCCGCACGCGGCGCAGCGCCTCATAGACCGGTTCGAGTTTATTAAAATCCGCGAGTGTCGCGAGCGCCGCCACCTGCTCCGGCGTATCGAGCGGATCCAGCCGCGGGCCTTCGCCCGCCTCGAAACGCACCGAACGTCCGAGCGCATAGGGAATGACGAGGATGTCGGAAAAGATGATCGCGGCATCGAAGTTGAAGCGGCGGATCGGCTGTAGCGTCACCTCGGCGGCAAATTCCGGCGTGAAGCACAGATCGAGAAAGCTGCCGGCCTTGGCGCGCAACTCGCGATATTCCGGCAAATAGCGCCCGGCCTGCCGCATCATCCATATCGGCGGCACCGCCTGCCGGTGGCCGGCAAGAACGTCAAGAAAAAGCTTTTTGGGAGAGGTCTGGGTCAAGCGCTGGTTCCAGGAGAAGGGGCGATTTTGCCGCCTCTGATACACGCCGGTTCCGCCTTGGCCAAGGCGAAAGGAACCCTCCCTGCGCCGCGGGCGTTATCTCGCCAAATGGAGGCATTCATGGCTGAGAAATTCAATCCTGCGCCGCACGACAAGCACGCCGCCAATCCGATTGCGGCGATGGAGGCTGACCGCGAGGCCCACAAGAAGCTGGAAACCGGCCTGATGGACAGCTTTCCGGCTTCAGATCCGATCAGCGCGGCGCAGCCGGCGCGATCGAAGCCCGATGGCGACCGTGAGAACGAGTCGCTGTGGGACAAGGTCAAGGCGGTCTTTAGCTGAACGCGCTTGCTCGCAGGGCGGTCTGCGATGCAGAGGCCGCCCTTGCGAGTTTTCAATAATGCGGTGGACGCTCGTTTGAGGGAGCCGGTGCCTGCGCTTCGGCTTCCTGCACGCGTTCGTTCAGCGCCGCGATCTGCCGCGTCAGCGCATCGATCTGCTTCCATTGCGCCGTGATGGTCTGGTTCAGCGTCTCGATGGTCTCGTCCTGAAAGGTCAGGCGGGTTTCCAGCACGTCGATACGTTCGCTGAGTGTCTTGAACTCACTGGGCTCACTCATGGGGATTCCGCTTCCCGCTCGCGCAGGCCGTGACCGAGCGCGACGCGTTCGTCGAACACAAAGCACTCGCCGCGCCAGCGGCTCTCTTGCTCCGGCACGCCTTCGAGATATTTCAGAATGCCGCCCTTGAGGTGAAACACCTCGCCGAAGCCGCGCGCCAGCAAATAGGCGCTGGCCTTCTCGCAGCGGATGCCGCCGGTGCAGAACATCGCGATCTTGAGATGCTTCGCAGGATCGAGATGGTTTGCGGCAAACTGCTTGAACTGGCCAAAGCTCGTGATGCCGGGATCGACCGCGCCTTCAAAAGTGCCCATTGCGACCTCGAAGGCGTTGCGGGTGTCCAGCACCAGCGTATCGGGCGAAGTGATCAGGTCGTTCCAGTCGGCGGGATCGACATAGGTTCCGACCTGCCGGGTCGGATCGGTGGCCGCATCTCCCAGCGTCACGATTTCCTTCTTCAGCCGAACCTTCAGGCGCTGGAAGGGCATCGCGGCGGCTTGCGAAAATTTCAATTCGAGATTGTCGAGGCGGCCGCCAAACAACTCCCCATGCCGCAATTCGTTAACGAATGCCGCAATGCCGTCCCTGTCGCCGGCCAAGGTGCCGTTAATGCCCTCATGCGCCAGGAGCACGCTGCCCTTCAGCTCCAGGCCGGCGCAAATCGCGCGCAGCGGCTCGCGCAAACAGCGGAAATCCGGCAGCGCGGCGAACTGATAGAAGGCGGCGACCTGAAGGGACATGGCGGGTGTTTATCAAACGCGTAAATGCGGGGAAACCCTGCAATTCCGGCCATTGCCCAGTCCGCCCCGAATGTGTCATCTAGCCCGGCTTTTGGCGGGGCAATGCTCCGCAACACAGTGACGAGCGAGCAAGCAGGTTATGAGGAATTTCCATTTCGCCGGCCGGTCGACGGTCCATGCCCAGAACGCGATGGTGGCGACGTCGCATCCGCTGGCGGCACTGACCGCGATCGAAGTGCTCAAGGCCGGCGGCACGGCAGCGGACGCCGCGGTCGCGGGCTGCGCGCTCCTGGGAGTGATCGAGCCGCAATCCACCGGCATCGGCGGCGACTGCTTTGCGCTGTATCAACCCAAGGGGGAAGGCAAGATCGTCGCTTATAACGGCTCCGGCCGTGCGCCGATGGCGGCCAAGCCTGAATGGTATCTCGAGCGAAAGATCCATGCGGTGCCGCTGACTTCGGCACACGCGGTGAGCATCCCCGGCGCGGTCGATGCCTGGGACGTGATCCTGCGCGACCATGGCAAGATGGGATTCGACACGCTGTTGCAGCCCGCGATCAAGGCCGCTGAAGAGGGCTACGTCGTTGCGCCCCGCATCGCCTTCGACTGGAAGAACCAGTTCGACAAGCTGAAGAAGGGCACCAACACCGAGCGCTACCTGCTGCCGGGCGGCAAGCCGGCGGTTGCCGGCGATGTCATCCACCAGCCTGAACTGGGCAAGACCCTGCGCGCCATCGCGGCCAAGGGGCGCGATGCCTTCTATTCCGGCGAGATCGCCGCCGACATGGTGGAAACCCTGCGCGGCATCGGCGGCCTGCACACGCTGGAGGATTTTGCCGAGCATTCGACCGAGACGACCTCGCCGATCGGCACCATGTATAAAGGCTACGACGCCTGGCAGTGCCCGCCGAACGGTCCCGGCATCACCATGCTGGTGATGCTCAACATCCTCTCGCATTTCGATCTGACGAAATTCCCGCCGCTCAGCATCGAGCGTTTCCATCTGGAGGCCGAAGCCGCCCGCATCGCCTACATGATGCGCGAGCAATTCATCGGCGATCCCCGGCACGTGAATGTCGACGTCGCGCGCATCCTTGCGAAGGAATTTGCCGACGAGCATGTCAGCCAGATCAAGATGGACCGCGTGCTCGAATTGCCCAATGTCGCGCCGCCGATGAACCCGTCGACCATCTACATCACCGTGGTCGACAAGGACCGCAACGCCTGCTCGTTCATCAACTCGATCGCCCACTCCTTCGGTTCGGCGATCGTCTCCAACAAGACCGGCATTTTGCTGCAAAACCGCGCCGGCGGCTTCCGTATCCAGCCCGGCCATCCCAACTGCATCGCGCCGGGCAAGCGGCCGCTGCACACCATCATTCCCGGCCTGTTGACGAAGAACGGCCGCGCCATCATGCCGTTCGGCGTGATGGGCGGGCAGTATCAGCCGGTCGGGCAGTGCCATGTGCTGACCAACATCCTCGACTATGGCTGCGACGTGCAGGAAGCCATCGATATGCCGCGCGGCCTGCACTATGAAGGCGTGTACCAGCTCGAGGACAGCGTGCCGGCCGAGATCGTCGAGGGATTGAAGAAGCTCGGCCATAAGACCACCAGCATCGTCGGCCCGCTCGGCGGTGGCCAGGCGATCTGGATCGACTGGGACAAGGGCACGCTGACCGGCGGCTCCGACCCCCGCAAGGACGGCTGCGCGCTCGGCTATTGAGCGCGCCGTCTCGACCCGGCCCGTAGCGGCTTCTTGAGAAAGGCACACGCGATGCGATCTTCCCGGCGCACCATCATCCAGACTGCCTTTGCAGCCATGACGGCTGCGATCGTCACCCCCGCCGCGCTGCGGAGCGCATCGGCTCAAGCAGGAAAAGCCATGACCACAGCATCCGGACTACAGATCATCGACACCAAGGAAGGCACCGGCGCTTCGCCGAAACCCGGCCAGACCTGCGTGATGCACTACACCGGTTGGCTGTATGAGAACGGCCAGAAGGGCAAGAAATTCGACTCCTCGGTCGACCGCAACGAGCCGTTCGATTTTCCGATCGGCCAGGGCCGCGTGATCAAGGGCTGGGACGAGGGCGTTGCCACTATGAAGGTCGGCGGCAAACGCACGCTGATCATTCCGCCCGCGCTCGGCTATGGCGCGCGCGGCGCCGGCGGCGTGATCCCGCCGAACGCGACGCTGATGTTCGACGTTGAACTGTTGGCGGTGAAATAGAGGCGAGGAGGTCCGCCATGTCCGGTACGCACGAGCACGAACATACGCATTCCCACGACCACGCCGACATGAAGCGCTGGAAGCATGACGGCGTGCGCGTCATTCCCGGCAACCAGCTCGATCCCAACGTGCCCTCGACGCCGGGCATGGACCGCAAGGCCGCGATCAATTTTGCCCGGGTCGGCGCCCAGAAATTGTGGGCGGGCACCGTCAACATCAAGCCCGACGCCAAGACCGGCGCGCATCATCACGGCCACCTCGAAAGCATCATCTATGTGGTGAAGGGCAAGGCGCGGATGCGCTGGGGCGAAAAGCTCCAGTTCACCGCCGAAGCCGGCCCCGGCGATTTCATCTTCGTGCCGCCTTACGTGCCGCACCAGGAGATCAATGCCAGCCGCGACGAGGTGCTGGAATGCGTGCTGGTGCGCAGCGACGGCGAGGCCGTGGCGATCAATCTCGACATCGAGCCGATCGAGAAGCCGGAAACCGTGCTGTGGATCGATCCCGTGCACCGCGACCCCGCCGAGAAAAAATAGAGCGGTTGCCGGTATTTAGGCGCGGATTGCGACCCGACGCCGCAGTTCTGCGAACCCGTCAAATAAACCTCCAAAAAAATCGCAATGGCTTGTCGGGACAGGGGCAGGCCCAATCGTCATTGGGATGGAACCCCTCCAAAGGAGCCCTCAATGGCCAAGATGATCTTCGTCAATCTGCCCATCACGGACCTCGCCCGGTCGATCGCCTTCTATCAGGCAATCGGCGCGGTGAAGAACGACCAGTTCAGCGACGACACCGCGGCCTGCATGGTGTTTTCCGACACCATTCACGCCATGCTGCTGACCCACGACAAGGTCCGCCAGTTCACCTCGAAGAAGATCGTCGACGCCAAGACGTCCTGCGAAGTGCTGATCTGCGTCTCCGCCGACAGCCGCGGCGAGGTCGACGACCTCGTCAAGAAGGCAACCGGCGCCGGCGGCACTGCTGACCCGACGCCGACGCAGGACTTTGGCTTCATGTACGGCCGCAGCTTTGAGGATCCCGACGGCCACATCTGGGAAGTGATGTGGATGGACGTCGCGGCAGCCCAGGCCCAGTTCGCGACCGAGAACGCCTGATCGAAGCGCGCGCAAGGAGATTGCCGATGTCGAAGATTTCCCCCTGTCTCTGGTTCGCCAACGAAGCCGAGGAGGCGGCCAGCTTCTATGTTTCGCTACTGCCGGATTCGAAGATCGAAACCGTCCAGCGTGCGGCCACCGATTATCCGCACGGCAAGGCCGGGCAGGTGATCGTGGTAGAGTTCACCCTTGCCGGACAGCAGTTCATGGCGATCAACGGCGGCATGCGCATGGAATATACCCATGCCGTCTCCTTCAAGATCGACTGCGCCGATCAGGCCGAGGTCGATCGCCTGTGGGATGCGCTGCTGGCCAATGGCGGCAAGGCCGAGCAGTGCGGCTGGGTCCGCGACCGCTATGGCCTCGCCTGGCAGATCGTGCCGACGGCGCTCGAAAAATATCTCGGCGGTTCCGACAAGGCCGGTGCACAGCGCGCCATGCAGGCCATGCTCGGCATGGTGAAGCTCGACATCGAAGGCCTGCGCCGCGCCTATGAAGGCAAATCGGCGGCGTGATGCGGCTCACCTCGCCCCGCTCTTGTCCGCCGAAGCCCGCCTTCGGGCGAAGGCGGATGCGGGGAGAGGTCGGATCGCATCGAAGATGCAATCCGGGTGAGGGGGACTCTCCGCGAGTCCATTTCTCACCGTCACTGCGGAGAGAGCCCCTCACCCTGACCCTCTCCCCGTGAAGAACGGGGAGAGGGAATCGACGCACCCAAAAAAATTCCCTCCGCCACCGGCACCGCGCATGGTGCCGATGACGGAGGGGTCCGCCGACCGGTGTCCTCGGTAATCCTCAGTAACTTATCCGCAAGCCGACGCCGCCATGGACGGTGTTGCCCACCGGCTGCGGGCCGGCGGTGCCGTTGACGAAGAGATCGGCGACCCATCCCTTGCTGATGCGGAAGCCGAGCCGGCCGCCATATTCGAACCAGCCCTGATTGCCGACGGTCGGCACCACATTGCCCTGGCCCGTCACGGTCGCGACCACGCCCATTTGCGTGCCGAACGCGTAGACGTAGCCGCCGTTGATATTGGCCTCCAGGCTATTGCCGAACAGATGCGTCCATTGCCCGCCGATCTTGACCAGCGTGGTCTTGTCGGTGCCGGTGGCGAAGGTGGCGTCGAACGGGTTGAAGGCGACCGTGGGGTCGGCATAGCCTTTCACCCGCTGCCATAGCTGCCAGACCTCGACCGCGGCGGCGACCTCGTCGCGCGGCGAAAACCGGTTGATCCAGCCGGCACGGCCATAGACGCCGTAATTGCTGGCGGTGGTTTGCCCGTCCACCGTCACCGCACCCAGGCTCGTGAAATAGCTGCGGCGGTAGCGCACCTTCTCGTACGGCGTCAGGATCGCGCCGACGTCGAAGAACGGTCGCGACTTTCCCCAGTCGGTAAAATCATAGCGCAGCGCGAACGCGCCGATCGGCGCCGAGGTGACGCTGTAGCCACCCTCGCTGTAATGCGCATAGGCGATGCCGGCGAGCAGGGCCAGGTTCGGGGTGAGGTTCTTGCGGCCGTGGACGCCGGCCGAGAACGAGCCGGCCGAGCCGAACGCGCTGACGCAGTCGTCGCAATTGATCTGCTCATTGATCCCCAACAGCACATTCGCCAGCACGCGGTTGGTGATCATCTGGTTGAAGCGCTGGTTGGCGACGTCGTTGATCGAGCCGGCACTGGAACCGACGCCGGTCGGGCAGGGCGGCAGGGTGGTGGCGGCTGTGGCCGCGGCCGCAGCCGTGGCGGCAAACTGCGGACGATCCTCCGATGTCACCAGGTTCGCCAATGGCGTTGACGTGGAAGTCGATGTCGACGTCGACGTGGAGGTTGATGTTGAAGTGGAAGTTGAAGTCGAGGTTGAAGTGGATGTCGAGGTCGAAGTTGACGTCGATGTGGAAGTCGAAGTCGAGGTGGATGTCGAGGTCGAACACGACGTTGGCGCCATCTGCGCGTAAGCCACATTGGATTGCCCGCGCTGGAAAAACACCAGCGCCGCCGCGATCAGCGTGGCAAAGACGATCCAGCTTCGAGAAAAATTCGCCATCGTCAGCGCCCGCACAACCCGCTGGTGGGATCGCTGCCGTCATCGACGACCGGGATCACGGTCGGGGTTCCCGCATATTGGGTTGTGCTGCACAGGCCGGCCGCCGCGGCGCAGTTTTTGGCAAAGGTCCAGGTCGGGTTGTTGGTCTTCTGGATCCTCACCTGGCCGTTCACCGAGGTGATCACGGCGGTGTCGCCGGGCTGGGTCAGTTCGATGCACTGGAAGCTCAACGTGCAGACGCGCGAGGCGCCGTCCTGTAGCACCACCGTGGTCCGGCCCCGCTGCGACAGGATGTCGAGCGTGGTGCCGCGCACGCCGATGGTCGCCAGGCCCGTGGTGATCTTGTAGGCGTTCTTGTCGGAATGTCCGGTGACGAAGCGAAACGCGCCGGTGGTCAGGCGGATGGCGACGTCGCGATAGCTGCGCTCGTCGTTGAAGACGGTGCGGTCGAGCGTGATCGAGGAGTTGGCGCCGAGCGACAGGTTGGTGGAATCGATCATCACCAGCCGCGTCGCGCTGTTGGCGCCGGTGCGCACGGTCTCGTTGCGCAGCACGGCATCGCCGACATTGATCTGGCTGCCGCCGGAGCCGGAGACGCGGACCACCTCGTTCTGCACGACGGCCGCTTCGCCGACGCGCGCCGGCGCCTGTGCGGCGGCGATACCGATATTCGAACAGACGCAGATCGCCAGCGCCGCAAAAACCAAATGACGCAAATTCATTTCTCACCGTACAATCTGCGGAATCTTTTAGCGGATTGTGCGGGCCACCCATGTAGTATAATTGCCACAAGTCCCACACACTTTCCCGGCCCGTCGATTAGTGGCGTCCAAACGCAAACCGGTTCGAAAAGAAAAGACGCGCGATGTTCAGCGCGTCGAAGCCGCGCCTGTGGCTGAAAGTACCGTCGAGGCCGCGCGTGCTGCGCCGCTTGTTCCGAATAGTCCAATCGCAAAAATTGTGCTGATCGCGAGCGCAATTTTCGTGATCGCACATGTTCTCTTGATGATCGGACTTGATACGCCCGACAAGATCACCTTCGACGAAGTGCATTACGTGCCGGCGGCGAAGCAGATGCTGGAAGCGGGAACGCCGGCGCCGCTGCTCAACCCGATGCATCCGCCGCTGGCAAAGCAGTTCATGGCGTGGTCGATCCGCATGTTCGGCGATGTGCCGTTCGGCTGGCGCTATCCGAGCGTATTGTTCGGATCGCTCGCGATCGTCGCGATGTATCTCTGCGGCCTCGTGCTGTTCGCGAGCCAGGGCGCGGCGCTGGCCACCGCGGCGCTCACCTTCCTGAACCAGATGGTATTCGTGCAATCGCGGATCGCGATGCTGGACATCTATGCGCTGACCTTCGATCTCTTCGGCATCGCCGCCTTCATGTATGGTTTCCAGCGGCAGCGTCCCGAAAGCGCCTTTGCGCTATCCGGTCTCGCGTTTGGCCTGGCCGGCGCCTGCAAATGGAGCGGCTTCTTTCCGCTCGGCGTCTGCATCGCCATCGTCGCCGTGATCCGCCTGCTACAGGGCTGGCGCACGCAATTTGCCGACGCCAATGCCGACGACTGGTACCGGCCGGACCGCTGGCCGGATTTCCGCTATTATCATTTTGCGCTGTGCTTCATCCTGATTCCGGCGTTGGCGTATTTCGTGGCCTTCCTTCCGCGCACCGGCCTTTCCGTCGGCGACTTCATCGAGGCGCAGCGGCGCATCTTTGCGGAAAACGCCGGTTCCCATCCGCCGCATCTCTATATGAGTTCGTGGCCGTCATGGCCGCTGCTGATGCGCCCGATCTGGTATCAGTTCGACAAGATCGCCGGCGACCGTTTTCAAGCCGTCATCTTTCTCGGCAATCCGCTGATCCTGTGGCCGGCGCTGGCCGCGCTCGGCATTTGCCTGCGCGATTTCATCGTGAAGCGCCGGGCCGATGCGTTCCTGATTCTCGCGTTCTATCTCGGGCCCTGGCTCGCCTGGGCGAGCCTGCCGCGCACCATCGGCTTCATCTATTACTATCTGCCGTCGGCCACGATCGCTTCGCTCGCGCTGGTCTATGCGCTGACCCATGGCGAGCGCGCGCCGCCGCGCTGGGTGCTGTGGGCCTTTGTGCTTGCCGCATCGCTCGGCTTTGCGGCGATGCTGCCGATTTCGGTGGCGATGCTGGGGACGTCGATGGAGACCTACCAGCGGCTGATGATCTTTCAGAGCTGGATATAGAGCATGATCCGAAAAAGTGGGAACCGGTTTTTCGATAAGATCATGCTCAAACAAAAGCTCAGAAGAACCAGCGCATGCGGTGCCAGCTGACGCCGTGGCGGTGAAAGCGCGGCAGGTAGATCGGGAACGGCTGCCAGTACGCATAGCGGCGGTAGTGCAGTCGCGCGTGGCGGCGGTGACGGCGCGGTTTCTCGGTAGTGGCGGGGGCGGGTTCCGCGGTCTTCGGCACGATGGCGGGGCGCGGAGCGTTCGCCGGCGCCTCGGTTGGCGTGGCGCTCGGCGTCGAGGACGGTGTCGCGGTGGAATTTGGAGCTGCGTCCTGGGCGTGACTGGGAACGGTGCGGCCGAGAACCAGCAGGGCTGCGAAGGCAAGGCCGATTGAACGCGCTCTCATCTTGATCACCCCTTCAAGTCAAAAGGTTTCGAGTCAAAACTTCCCTTGAGCCGCTCCCGTGAACGGCCCTTATTCACCTGATTGGTTCGAAAAGGTCTCTTCAGCAATCCGCCCGCCAAGGGGCGGGCGGATCACTTGCAAGATCACTGCGAAGCAGCGGTCTTGGTTTCCATATTGACCACCTGGACGCGGCGGTTGGCCGGGTCCATCGGCGCATTCGCATCCTTCGGCTTGGACTCGCCATAGCCGACGGTCACGAGGTCGCTGCCGTTGAGGGCGTACTTCTCGACCAGATAGCGCTTGATGGTGTCGGCGCGGCGCTCCGAGAGACCCTGGTTGTACTCGTCGGTGCCGACCGCGTCGGTGTGACCGGCGACCACGAAGGTCTGGCCCTTGAGGTTCGGCTGCGACAGCGCCTTGCCGAGTTCCTGCACGGCTTGCGTCGAGTCCTTGCTGATCTCCGCCGAGTTGTAGTCGAAGCGGATCTCGAGATCGATCTTCGGCTTGCTCGAGGCGATCTGCGCGATCTCCTCGCGTTCGCCGAGCGAAAGCGAGCGCGTGTTGCGGTTGCGCAGGCTGTCGACGAACTTGGTCTCTTTCGCCTGGGTCGCGGTGTCGATCTGCTGCGGTCCGGCCGACAGGCCGCGGGTCAGCGGCTTCGACTGGAGCGCCCTGGAGATCTGGTCGGCGGAGACAACTTCGCCAGCCACCGCCAGGCCGGCCGTCATCGACAGCGCGGCGCCGAGCGCAATGGCCGTAAATCCGGAAAGTCTGGAAATGCTGGTCATGGTCTTGGTCCTTCGGGTTACGCCTGCGGGAATTACGCATGCTGGCGTTTGGATGGTCCGAACATAGACCCGGTTCAAATCGGGGAATGTGATGCGGGTCACACGGAAATGGCAATGATCTCAGTGTATCCCCAGACGCCGCTCCAGTTGGTGCCAATTCACCGGCTTCGTTAACGTGCGCCGCCGCGCCGCCGGGCGCGTTTTCCGCGAACTTCAGCGCCGGCAGGGCTTGAGGGCCCAATTCGGGCGTCGCGTCGCATCGATTTCCAATCGCGTTCGATTGAGCGGAACTTCAGTGTGATCTGGGTCACGGAGGCGGGATTAAGAGTCGTTCACATTGGCCCCATCGAATTTCGGCCCACGGGTCTGAAGGGAGCAGGGGAGAGTGGATCATGCGCTTCTGGATCGCAGCAATGTCAGTCGCAGGACTTCTGGTTAGCTCGAGCGCCGCGCTCGCTGACAAGCGTGTCGCCTTCGTGCTCGGCAACGGCGCCTACAAGGCGGTGCCGGCACTGCCGAACCCGGCGGTCGACGCCAAGTCGATGGCCAAGCTTCTGCGCAATGTCGGCTTCGAGGTGGTGGAAGGTTCCAACCTCAGCCGCGACAAGATGACGGAGAAGCTTCTGGACTTCGGCAAGAAGGCGGAAGGCGCCGATGTCGCCATCTTCTATTATGCCGGCCACGGCATTGCGGTGAACGGCACCAACTACCTGTTGCCGGTCGATGCCGACCTCAAATCCGAGATGGACGTCAAGCTGGGCGCCGCCATCAATATCGACCTGACGCTGGAACAGACCATGGGCGATGCCAAGGTCAAGCTGGTGTTCCTCGATGCCTGCCGCGACAACCCGTTCGCCGCAAAAATCCGTTCCGCCAAGGCGACCCGCAGCGTCAACGTGCAGACCGGTCTTGCCGAGATGAAGTCCGGCGAAGGCACGCTGCTCGCTTTCGCCACCGGCCCGGGCCAGACCGCGCTCGACGGCGAAGCCGGCACCAACAGCCCGTTCACCCGCGCGCTGCTCGCCAACATTGCCCAGCCCGGCGTCGAGATCCAGCAGGCCATGACCAAGGTTCGCGCCCAGGTCAATGACGAGACCGCCAAGAACCAGCTCCCCTGGGGCCACACCAACCTGACCGGTTCGGTCTACCTCAACCCCGTCAAGGGCAGCGAAGCGATGGACATGCAGAGCAAGCCGTTCGCCGCCGCGCCCGCCAGCGACGTCGAGATCGAGTTCTGGCGCTCGATCAAGGACTCCAACAAGGTCGAGGAACTCAACGCGTATCTGTCGAACTATCCGAACGGCACCTTCAAGCCGCTGGCGCTCGCCCGTATCGCCGCGCTCCAGGACGGCCCGTCGACCGCGACGCGCAACCTCACTGCGACTTCCGGCCTAGACCCCGCAACCTTCACCGAAGAAGGCACGCAGGTGACCGAAGACCAGCTCGGCCTGAACAAGATGCAGCGCCGCGACGTGCAGCGCCGCCTCACCGGCCTTGGCTTCGACATCAAGGCCACCGGCAAGTTCGACGATGAAACCCGTTCCGTAATCTCGCGCTGGCAGGCGGCTCGCGGATATCCGAAGACGGGCTACCTCAACGCGCTCCAGCACAAGGCGCTGTCGACCGAAATCCTTGCCACCCGCCCGACGTCTTCCTCGGACGACTCCTCCGACGACGAGCCGCGCGTGTCCCGCCGGCGCAGCGGTGGCGGAGGTGGTGGCCGCCACTATCGTCGTGGCGGCGGCGGCGGTGGCCCGCCTCCGATCTTCCGGATGATGGGCGGCATGTTCCGCTAGGCGAATGCTTCAAATCGAGACTGTGCGAGAGGCGGCCCAAGGGCCGCCTCTTCGTTTGCAACACTCTGACAATTTTTTTCGTAATCGCGCCATAGCTGATCCGCGAACAAGAAATCGGCCATATGCTGCTCTACAAAAGACGTTCACAACAAAAAGCAAAAAACGCGAAACACAAGCAGACGAAGCAGGGGCCGGTGTTCCATCCAATTCGAAGGCACAGTGAGTTTCAGGGGTATCGCGCCAATCCTCCGGATCAGACGGGTTCCACCACATCGATGCCGATCCTGATCGGCGCGGCGATGATTGCGGCGGCGATCCTGCTCTCGACACTGATCTCCGCCATGGGCTCGCGCTACATCGGCATGGAAAGTCCCACCGACGAAACCGCCTGGCTGATCGATCGCCTCACCGGCAGCATCTACAAATGCCAGGCGCTGGACCGCGGCAGGGCGTCGTGCGAAGCGGACGTGGCGACCGGCAGCATCATGGGGCGGGGAAAGCGGTAGCGCATGATCCCGACCCGAAGGGCCGCGTTAGCGCAAAGTGTGCAGCGGTTTTCGGATGGGGTCATGCTCCCATAGACCGAGGATGTTCCGGCGCGCGAATCCCCGTTAAACTACGGAGACGATGCCCCGCAAGACCGAGCCCCTTCCTCTAAGCCAAGCAAAAGCCCGCCGCATCTGGCTGCACGCCCAGCGCCTGGACAGCCCGGCGCCGTTCGGCGAGGGCGCGCAGGCGACTGCGGAAGCGGTCGCCCATCTCGGCTATGTGCAGATCGACACCATCAACGTGATCGAGCGCTGCCACCATCACATCCTCTTCAGCCGCATCCCCGCCTATCGCCGCGCCGATCTCAAGCAGGCCCAGAGCATCGACAAGAGCGTGTTCGAATACTGGACCCATGCGCTGTCCTACGTGCCCTCGAAGGACTTTCGTTTCTTCATGCCATTGATGAAGGAGCACAAGCGCGACGGCCATAAATGGTACGCGTCGGTGAAACCGGCCGACACGCGCAAGGTGATGCGGCTGCTCCGCGCCGGCGCGCTCACCATCCGCGACATCGAAGACGACGTGCTCCGGGAAAAGGAGCATCTGTGGCACAGCCGCAAGCCTTCCAAGTTTGCGCTACAGCTCGCCTTCTATACCGGCGCGGTGACGATCTCTGAACGCACCGGCATGCTCAAGACCTATGAGCTGATGGAACGGCATTTTGGCTGGGACAAACTGCCGAAGCCGGCCAGCGCCAGCGAAGCCACCGCCTACCAGCTCGACCGCGCGCTGCGTTCGCAGGGCGTCGTCAGCCTGGACTCGATCTGCCATCTCGATGCGCCGAGCAAGCCCGCAATCCGCAAGCTGATCGAGGCCCGCGTGCGCCGGAAGGAGTTGCTGCCGGTCGCGCTGGAAGGCGCCGGCAAGCAGGAGCATTGGGTGAAACCCGAGGTGCTTGAAAGCACGAGCGAGGGAGACCCGCATCTGGTGCACATTCTCTCGCCGTTCGATCCCCTGATCATCCAGCGCAAGCGCACCGAATTGTTCTTCGGCTACGGCCACAAGTTCGAGGCTTATGTACCGAAGGAAAAGCGCCAGTTCGGCTACTTCGCGCTGCCGGTCCTGCTGGGGGACGAGATCGTCGCCGCCATCGATCTGAAGACCGACCGCCAGAACAAAAAACTCCTGATGCAGAAGTGGAGCTGGGTAGGGAAGGGCAAGGCGGCAAAAGGCGAGGCGCGCAAGGATCTCAAGCGGCAGATCGAGGAAGAGCTCGGCCGGTTCGAGCGCTTTCAGCTCGCGGACTGAGGTTCCCGCAAGGAACCCGTTGCCTCCGCTCCTGTTGTTCCCAGGCAGAAATGCCGGGAGGCATCATGGACAACGAAAAATCCGTTCTGGAAAAGATCGCCGATACCCTGAAGGACGCCGCGAAGACCGTGACCGACGCGGCAAGCGACGCGCTTAATACCGACCGGCCGGCGCTGAAAGCCGACGAGCGCGCCGTCTCCTACATGCCGCTTGCCGCCGACGGGCTCGTTTCCGATCCGCTGCTGGCAGCGCCGGCACCTGTTGTCGAGAAGCCTGCGAGGAAGAGGGCGGCCCCAAAGCGGGCGGCGAAGGCGAAGAAGTCAGCCAGAAAGAACGCCGCGAAAAAGACCGCCAAACGTCCCGTCAAGAAAGCCGCGAAGAAGTCGAACGCGAAAAAGTCGGCGCCGAAGAAGGCAGCAAAATCCAGCAAGAGCGCAAGCAAGGCGGCTTCGAAGAAACGCGCCAGGACGAAGGCACGGCGCTAAAGCATGATGAGATCAGGTTCGGATTCGGCAACGAGCGAGGCGCAGCTCCCTCTCCCGCGCTTGCGGGGGAGGGCTGGGGTGGGGGTGTCTCCGCAGCAAACGGTGCCCGTGGGGAGAGAGCCCCCACCCGGCGCTTCGCGCCGACCTCCCCCGCAAGCGGGAGAGGTTGACCGAGCCCGTGGCTAATCGATGCATTCCTGATCTCAGCATGCTTCAGTCAGGCGCGCGCAACCCAGCCGCGGAAGGTGAACGCCGTATAGAACAGGCTGACATCCGAAAAGCCGGCGTCGCGAAGGATGGCTTCGTCCTGGTCCGGGCCGAACATGTTGACATGCGCGTCGACGGCGTCGCGGGCCTTGCTGACCATCTCCGGGTCTGCACCTGAGGCAAGCGCGAACGCCGCGTAGCGTGACAGCCATTGCGGCCGCTGATCGCTGTCCTGCGGAAAGCTGCCATGGGCTGCCACGAAGGGCGCGCCCGGCTTGAGCCGGCGCCGGATATCGCTTGCCGTGCGCTGCCGTTCGGGAGCGCTCAGGAAGTGCAGCGTCAACAGGCAGGTCGCCGCATCGAATGGCCCAGGCGGCGCATCCTCGATATAGCCCTGCACAAATTCGACGCGGGCGCGATGCGGCCCGAGGGTTTCAGCGGCCAGGTCCAGCATCGGCCGGGCCGGATCGATCCCGACAAACGTCCACTCCGGATGGGCCTCTGCCATCGCCTTCAATTCCATGCCGCCGCCCGCGCCCAGCACCAATATCCGAGCGTCGCGCGGCGCGCGCTCCGCCAGCAGGATGCCCGTCATCCGATGAAGATCGGCAAGCCCCGGCACGAAGCGCCGCGGCCCGTCCAGATATTGCGCCACCTTCACCGGATCGGAGAAGGCCTCTACAAAGAGCTTGGCGCTGGCCTCAGTGGACATCGGAAATCTCCATTGACGAAGAGTGGGAGCGAGCGGAAAGCCGCGCGTGAAAATCGGCGCTCAGTTGGGCCAGCGTGACTTCGCCGAGACGCGAGAGCAGCAGCGCCTCCGCATCAGCAAATGCGCTGTCGAGCGCGGCATTCACCGCCTGCTCGACCAGACAGCCGGGCGATTCCGTCCGGTTGCCCATCGCCAGCAGCGAAGGATGGCCGAGCGCGTCGTAGACGTCGCGAAGCGTGATCTTTTCCAGATCACGATGGATCACCCAGCCGCCGCCATGGCCCTTTTCGGAACGGACGTAGCCGGCCTCGCGCAAGCCCGCCATGATCCGCCGGACCACGACCGCATTCGTGCCCATCGCTTTCGCCAGCACTTCTGACGTCACCGGGCCGTTGTGCTCCGCCATGTGCAGCAGCACGTGCAGCACGCCCGATAATCGGCTGTCTCGTCTCATGTAACTTCAAATATTACGAAATCGAACATCGGTCAAGCGGCCCTCGCTCCTCGAATGCGAGGTCTGCACAGATCGAATTGACTAGAGTCTTTGCGGCGCTCAAAAGCGACACGCGAACAAAGAAACGGCCGGGAGCAAACGCATGAGCCAACTCACCACCGCCGCCATCGCCGGCGGCGCCAAGAGCGACATCGAAACCTCCACCATCCGCGCGATCTCCTGGCGGCTCATTCCGTTTCTGATCCTCGCCTACTTCCTCGCCTATCTCGACCGCGTCAATCTCGGCTTTGCCGCGCTCACCATGAACGCGGATCTGAAATTCTCGCCGCTGGTGTTTGCCACCGGCGCCGGCATCTTCTTCATCGGCTATTTCATCTTCGAGGTGCCGAGCAATCTGGCGCTGGAAAAATTCGGCGCCAGCAGATGGATCGCCCGCATCATGGTGAGCTGGGGCATCCTCTCGGCGCTGATGGCGACCGTGAGCGGCGAATGGAGCTTTTACATCCTGCGCTTTCTGCTTGGCGTTGCGGAAGCCGGCTTCTTCCCCGGCATCATCCTCTATCTCACCTACTGGTACCCGGCCCAGTATCGCGCGCTGTTCATGGCGGCGTTCGCGGTGGCCGTGCCGCTCTCGACCGTGATCGGCGCGCCGATCTCGGGAATGCTGCTCAACCTGCACGGCTTCATGGGGCTGAGCGGATGGCAGTGGCTGTTCATTCTCGAAGGCATCCCCTCGGTGCTGCTCGGCGTTGTCACCTGGTTCTATCTGACGGACAAACCGGAGAAGGCGAACTGGCTCACCGCCGAGCAGAAGGCCTGGCTCGCCTCGAAGCTTGAAGCCGAAAAGGCCGCCAAGGAGGCCGTCCGGCACTTTTCGCTTGGCGAGGCGCTGGCCTCGCCAAAGGTGATCGCGCTCAGCGTGATCTATTTCGGCTTTGTCGGCGCGCTCTACGGCATGCAGTTCTGGCTGCCGACGATCGTGAAGGCCTTTGGCCTCACCAATGTGCAGACCGGTTTCGTCACCGCGATTCCGTATCTGTTCGGCACGATCGCCATGATCTTGTGGGCGCGCCATTCCGACGCCACGCGCGAGCGCGTTGCCCATGTCGGCGGGCCGCTGCTGCTGACGGCGATCGCGCTTGGCGTCTGCGGCTTCATCACCGAGCCGGTCACCACCATGATCGCGCTGACGGTCGCCGCGATCGGCATCTTCTGCTGCTTTGCGGTGTTCTGGACATTGCCGACCGCCTGGCTCTCCGGCACCGCCGCCGCCGGCGCCATCGCGCTGATCAATTCGATCGGCAACCTCGCCGGCTTCGGCGGCCCCTACCTGATCGGCTGGGTCAAGGACGCCACCGGCAGCACCTCGACCGGGCTGCTGGTGCTGTCGCTGTTGCCGCTGGTTGCGGGACTGATGGTGTTCCTCGGCGGGCACGACAGCAAGACGGAGTTCGCCGCCGGGCCTGCGAAGTAACGCGCTCTCGCAGGAACTCATACGCGCCGTTGCGCGGATCGCTGCGCCGATGCGGGTCGCAGCGAACTGCGGCGCGGGCCTGAGCGAACTACGACGTGTTTTTGCTGTCGACTGCCAGCATTGATCGAACTGCTTTCTCACTGCTCACGACGTAGCGGCATGCCCTGATGCACGGGCGACAACGCAACGTGAGGAGCGATACATGGCCAATCTCGTCAAGCTTGCCAATGGAGGCGTTACCTATGCTCACCTGATAGCGAGTCCGGATGAGCGTACGCGCGACATCGTGTGGGGAGGAGACGGCAACGATTTCATCATCGGCGACAATGAAACATGGGCGGTCTATCCGCCCGATTTCGGGTTCGGCGACCTGGATTACAACTTTGGCATCCGCGGGCCTGCATACTGGAGTGATCCCTTCACCGAGTTTGAAGAAACCGAAGAGAATATCGAGCGCATCGCTGACAATATGGATGACCAGGAAGATGACGACTACTATTTCGTGAAGTTCAACCCCAAGACCGGCACGGGCTCGCACGATCCGGGACAAGAGTATCCTTACGACGAGCTTCTGATCGGAGGCGACGGCAACGACACCGTGTGGGGGCTCGCCGGCAATGACTGGATCGTCGGAGGCAAGGGAAATGACTGGCTCTTCGGTGGCAGCGATCACGATATGGTCGAAGGCGGCAGCGGCAACGACTTCATCTTTGTTTCCGATACCTCCCCGTTCACCTACTTCGAAAACGATGTAGCGTTGGGCGGGGACGGTGACGATCAGATCACCATCGATCTTGGCGACTATGCCGACGGCGGCGATGGCTTTCTCGACAAGCTGATCGTCAAGAATGTCGTGCAAGCTTCAACGTTCGACTTCTACCTTCAGCAGAACGAAGGATCGTACACGAAGAATTTCGAGCTGCTGGAGTTCCACGGCAGTGATTTCGCCGACGTGGTAAAGGGCGCCGGCAAGAATGACGTGCTTTACGGCAACGATGGCAACGATATTCTGGAAGGCCGCTTTGGCCATGACGAACTCTATGGCGGCGCCGGTGTCGATTTCATCTATGGCGGCTGGGGAAGCGACATGCTTTCCGGCGGCCGTGACAGCGACGTCATCTATGATGACGAGGGAGACGACGAGGTCTGGGGCGATGACGGCGGCGACATCATCTGGACCGGGGAGGGCAACGACACCGTTCACGGTGGCCTCGGCGATGACATCATCGGCGAAGCCGGTGTGGACGGCACCGTCGACACGCGCACCCAGGCCAACGACGTGCTGCTCGGTAACGAGGGTGCCGACAAGATATTCGCCGGCACCGGCGACGATATCCTTCATGGCGGTGCCGACAACGATTTGATCGTCGGCGGGCTCGGCTTCGACAAGATGGGGGGCGGGACGGGCCGCGATACGTTCCAGTTCCGGCCGGAAGACGTCGACCGGCATACGTTCAGCAATGGCGCAGTCGAGCTGAGTTCGTTCGACCAGATCATGGACTTTTCCATCAAGGATCACGACGTGGTCGATCTGAGCGGCCTCAAGAGCCTCGTCGCCGGCAACAAGCTTTTCTTCCACCATGACCTCAACACGACGGAGGCCGGCAAGGTGGCGCTCTCCGCGAGCGACAATGGCGATGTGCTGCTGACGGTCTATCTCGATCCCGACACCGATGCCGACGTCACCGTCGAGTTTGTCGGTCTGGACTACGCCAGCACTTCCATATCCGCCATGGAGCAGTTCATCCTGCTGTGACGAGACCGGGTCGCGGTGCCGGGCCGATCTTTCAGGCCCGGCGCCGGTTGCTTGCCGCCTATGCCCGGTCCGCATTAGGCTGCGCTTCGTTCAGCCGCTGGATTGGCCTGCCGATCGAAGGCCTGGTTTGCTGCCGCATATGACAAGCGCATGAAATGAACATATCGTCGATACTTCGCTTTTCGATGGCCGAGCTTCCCGAACGCGAACGCTTGACGATGTTCCGGGAGATGATCGGGCGTGGCGTCGCCAATATGGAGATCGTCCCCTTGAGCGCGGAATGCAGCGCGGAGCTTGAACTCCGCATGCTTCCCGGTGCGAGCGTGATGTGGGGCGGCTACACCCCGCATCGCTTCGAGAAGAGCCGCGACCTCAGCCGATCCGACGATGATTGTGTGTTGGGCTGGTCGAATACTCCTACGTCGTTCTCGCAACTGGGGCGGCAGATCACCGTCGGAGCGGGACCGGCCCTCATGATATCCAGCGCGGACAAAGCGAGGGTTGAAAGCCTCTCGCCCCTCCAGAAGATGGTCACGGTGAAAATCCCTCGCGCTGCTCTCAAGCCACAGGTCAAGCGTCTGGAAGACAGCTTCTTGCAACCGATCCCCGCGGAAACCGATGCATTGCGGCTCCTGAAAACCTATCTGGCGGCGGTCCGTGCCGATCACGCGGCCGCCGGCCTGAACCTACAGCGCGCGATGGTCCTTCATATCTGCGATCTTGTTGCTCTGGCGCTTGGGGCGACGCGCGACGGCATGGAACTCGCCAGTGGCCGAGGCCTGCGCGCCGCCCGGCTCGATTCGATGAAGCGGCACGTGCTGACGCATCTCGGGGATGCCTCGTTGTCGGTCAGGGATGTGGCGCGCGTTCAGGGTGTGAGCCCCCGTTACGTCCAGCAGTTGTTCGAAAGCGAGGGCGGGACATTTTCGTCTTTCCTGCTCCAGGCAAGGCTGACGCTCGTGCATCGCCGTCTCGCCGATCCCGGTTCCTTATCTCTGCCGATCGGCGCGATCGCCGCCGACTGCGGCTTTGGCGATCTGTCCTATTTTAACCAGTGCTTCCCCCGCCGCTACGGCGAGACACCCTCCGATGTACGCAGCCGCGCACGCCGTCGATCGGAGTAATATCGGGCACGTTGGCTCAGTCGGGCAATATCTACTGCTTCACCGCGGTAAACCGCGCGCCGCCCATTTCCTTGCGCTGCACGAGATCGACGAACAGCACATAGGAGCGGTAGAAATCGTCATGGCCGGAAGGCGTGCCGGCCGCTTCGGCTTCGCCTCGAAGTTTTTCATACATGCGCAGCCGCTCGCCGAGGATAGTTCCCCACGCCGGCGTCTCGTCCTCGACGGCCTCGATCTCAAAGCCCGCGGCGCGCAACAGCCCGGCATGCGCCTCGATGCCGATCAGCGTCGCGGCCGCCATGCCGTCCCACAGCAATTGCCGCTGCCCCTCGGGCAGCGGCCGGTGCACGACCCAGTTGGTGAAGGCGATGCGTCCGCCCGGGCGCAGCACGCGATGCGCTTCGGCGAACGCCCGCGCGATGTCGGGCACATGCAGCAGCGCTTCCTGGCTGATCACGGCGTCCTGGCTCGCATCCGCAAGCGGCAGGTCCATCACATTGCCTTCGATCATGCGGACCTGACCGTTCAGGCCCACCCGCCGGCTCAGCTCAGCCGCACCGGCGACGCGGGCGGGCGTCAGTTCGATGCCGGTGACGATGGCGCCAAAGCGGTGCGCCAGATAGCGGGCGGGACCGCCGAGGCCGGCGCAGAGATCGACGACCTTGCTGCCGATGCCGATCCGCGCGGCCTTCGCCAGCGCATCATTGGCGGCGAGTCCGCCATAGTGATCCTGGTCGTGCGGAAACAGATCGTCCGGCTGCAATCCCTCCAGCGTCCCGCGCGTCGCCTCGAGTTTGGCGAGGATGATCTGCGCCGAGATCGGATGGCGGTCGTAGAAGTCGATGGCCGAGCGGATTTTTGAAGCCATGGCGGAGCCCATCAAAGTCTGCGGGACTTTATCCATTTTGCCGGTGAGGCGCGCCGGTTAGAGCAGGATGACTTTTCTTCGAATCGTCATCCCGCTCTAGCTTTTTGTTTGCGCATGATCTTTTCGGAAAACCGGTGTCCACTTTTCCGGATCATGCGCCCCCGAGCGAAACAGTCATAAACCCTTCATTAACTCACGGACATGTGTCTACTGACGATTATTGACATTCATCAGTGAACAAACGACACTTCTCATCAGTTTTTAGCCGAGGAGGATCCGATGTTCGTCCGTTCCGTTTTGTCCAGCTATTCCAAGCTCTTGACCGGGGCAGCGCTGGCTTTTGCGGCGATTTCCCTCGGCGGATGCAACGAGATAGCGGCTGAAAAGGCGGTTCCGGGACGTCCCGTCCTGGTCGCCACGGTGAAATACGAAGCCTCTTCGCCGGAACGTAGTTTTGTCGGCACGATCAGGCCCCGGGTCGAAGCCGACATGGGTTTCCGCGTTCCAGGCAAGGTGGCGAAGCGGCTGGTCGAGGTTGGCCAGACGGTCGATATCGGCCAGCCGCTCGCTACGCTTGATGAGGTCGACCTGAAGCTGCAGGCCGAGCAGGCCGAGGCCGAGTTCCGCGCCGCCACCGGCGTGCTCGCCCAGGCCGCCGCCAACGAACAGCGCGCCAAGGACCTCCGTGCCAAGGGCTGGACCACCGACGCGCAGATGGATTCGGCGCGCGCCGCGGCCGACGAGGCGAGGGCGCGCCTCAATCGCGGCGAGCGCTCGGTCGAACTGACCAAAAACTCTCTTTCTTATGCGACGCTGGTGGCGGACACCCGCGGCGTCGTCACCGCCACCTTGATCGAGCCCGGCCAGGTCGTTGCCAACGGCCAGGCCGCGATCCGCGTCGCGCGCTTCGGCGAAAAGGAAGCCGTGGTTGCGATCCCGGAAACACTGGTCGGCCGCGCCAAGGATGGCGTTGCCTCGGTTACGCTGTGGTCGGAGCCCAACAAGAAGTACGCCGCCAGGCTGCGCGAGATCGCGCCGTCGGCCGATCCCGCCACGCGCACCTATCTTGCAAAGTTCTCGATCCCCGAGGCGGATGAAAAGGTCTCGCTCGGCATGACCGCGACGCTGACGCTCGGCGACCCCGTCACCGAGCGCGTCGCAAGGCTGCCGCTGTCGGCGCTGTACAACCAGGGCGGCGATCCTTCGCTCTATGTGGTCGATGATAACGGCAGCATCGCGCTCAAGCCGGTGAAGGTGAAGTCCTACGACAGCGACAATGTCGTGATCGCCGGTGGCGTCGATGAAGGCGCAAAGGTCGTCATGCTCGGCGTGCAAAAGCTCGATCCGGCGCAGAAGGTCCGCGTCGTGTCGGCATTGTCATTCTAATTCCTGCGTCATGAGAACAGCGATCATTACTGGAGGGTAAGATGAAGCGCTTCAATCTCTCGGCTTGGGCGGTAAGCCATCCGACGCTGGTGCTGTTCTTGATGATCGCGCTCGGCGTCGCCGGCTTCATCTCCTACCAGAAGCTCGGCCGCGCCGAGGATCCGTTCTTCACGGTGAAGGTGGTGAACGTCTCCGCGATCTGGCCGGGCGCGACCGCGCAGGAAATGCAGACGCAGGTCGCCGATCCCATCGAGAAGAAGCTTCAGGAGCTGCCCTATTTCGAGAAGGTGCAGACCTACTCCAAGCCGTCTTTCACGGCATTGCAGGTCACCTTCCGGGATTCGACCCCGGCAAAGGACGTTCCCTATCTCTTTTATCTCTTGCGCAAGAAGATCGCCGACGTGCAGGGCCAGTTGCCGGCCGGCCTGATCGGCCCCAACGTCAACGACGAATTCTCCGACGTCGATTCCATTCTCTTTATGATGACCGGCGACGGCGCCGACTATAAGCAATTGAAGAAGGCGGCCGAAGGCCTGCGCCAGCGCCTGCTCAAGGTGACGGGCGTCACCAAGGTCAATCTCTACGGCACCCAGGACGAGCGCATCTACGTCGAATTCTCGCACGCGAAACTCGCCACCCTCGGCATCACGCCGCAAGCGCTGTTCGACTCGCTCGCCAAGCAGAACAACGTGACCCCTGCCGGCACGGTCGAAACCTCCGCGCAGCGCGTGCCGCTGCGCGTCACCGGCGCGCTCGACGGCGCCAAGGCCGTCGCCGAGACGCCGGTCGAAAGCAATGGCCGCGTGTTCCGGCTCGGCGATATCGCGACCGTCACGCATGGTTTCGTCGATCCCCCGACTTTCGTGGCGCGCCAGGAAGGCAAGCCCGCGATCGGCATCGGCGTCGTCACCACCAAGGGCGCCAACATCCTGGAGCTCGGCAAGGACGTCGAGGCCGCTACCAACGAATTCATGAAGGCGGTGCCGCAGGGCATCGAAGTCGAGCAGATCGCCGATCAGCCGAAAGTGGTCGAGCATGCCGTGGGCGAGTTCGTGCACTCCTTCATCGAGGCGCTCGCCATCGTGCTGTTCGTCTCCTTCGTGGCGCTGGGCTGGCGCACCGGCTTTGTGGTGGCCGCTTCCGTGCCGCTGGTGCTCGCGATCGTGTTCATCGTCATGAACACGATGTCGCTCGACCTGCACCGCATCACCCTCGGCGCGCTGATCATCGCGCTCGGCCTTCTGGTGGACGATGCCATCATCGCGGTCGAGATGATGGTGGTAAAGATGGAGCAGGGCTGGGATCGCGTCCGCGCGGCCGCCTTCGCCTGGGAATCCACTGCGTTTCCGATGCTGACGGGCACGCTGGTCACGGCCGCCGGCTTCCTGCCGATCGGTTTTGCCAATTCCGCGGTCGGCGAATATGCCGGCGGCATCTTCTGGATCGTGGCGATCGCGCTGGTCGCGTCCTGGTTCGTG
Organism: Bradyrhizobium lablabi; assembly: GCF_018129385.1. Lineage (GTDB taxonomy): Bacteria > Pseudomonadota > Alphaproteobacteria > Rhizobiales > Xanthobacteraceae > Bradyrhizobium > Bradyrhizobium lablabi_C. The sequence continues at coordinate 648,990 of NZ_JAFCLN010000001.1, read as the reverse complement.
GCGGTGATCTTCACGCCCTATATCGGCGTCAAGCTGCTGCCGAACATCAAGGTCCACCACAACCATGATCCGCATGCGGTCTATGAGACCCGGATGTATCGCGGCCTGCGCGCGATCGTGCAATGGTGCGTCGATCACCGCATCAAGGTGGTGCTGGCTACCGTCGGCATCTTCATCGCCTCCATCGTCGGCTTCGGCCATGTGCAGCAGCAGTTCTTCCCGCTGTCCGAGCGGCCAGAGCTGTTCCTCCAGTTGCGCCTGCCCGAGGGCACCGCGTTCAAGGTAACGGAAGACTCCGTCAAGAAGGCCGAAGCGCTGCTGAAGGACGACAAGGATATTGCGACCTACACCGCCTATGTCGGTCAGGGCTCGCCGCGCTTCTGGCTCGGCCTCAACCCGCAGCTCCCGAACGAGGCCTTTGCCGAGATCGTGATCGTTTCCAAGGACGTCGAGGCGCGCGAGCGCATCAAGGCGAAGATCGAGAAGGCGGTCGCGGGTGGCGCGCTGTCCGAAGCTCGCGTGCGCGTCGACCGCTTCAATTTCGGCCCGCCGGTCGGCTTCCCCGTCCAGTTCCGCGTGATCGGTCCCGATCCCAACACGGTGCGTGACATCTCCTACAAGGTACGCGACGTGATGCGGCAGAACCCCAACGTCCAGGAAGTCCAGCTCGACTGGAACGAGCAGTCGCCTTATCTGAAGCTGGTGGTCGACCAGGACCGCGCCCGTGCGCTCGGCCTCACCCCGCAGGACGTCTCGCAGGCGCTGTCGATGCTCATTTCGGGCGCGCCGGTCACCACCATCCGCGACGGCATCGAAAAGGTCGGCGTGGTCGCGCGCGCCGTGCCTGGCGAGCGGCTCGACCTCGGCAAGGTCGGCGACCTCACCATCACCTCGCGCAACGGCGTTGCCGTGCCGCTACAGCAGATCGCCAAGATCGAATATGCGCATGAAGAGCCGATCATGTGGCGGCGTAACCGCGACATGGCGATCACCGTGCGCACCGACGTCGTCGACGGCGTGCAGGCCCCTGACGTCACCAACCAGATCTGGCCGAAGCTGAAGGAGATCCGCGACCATCTCGAGCCGGCCTACCGGATCGAGCCGGGCGGGGCGTTCGAGGAATCCGCCAAGGGCAATGCCTCGATCTTCATCCTGTTCCCGCTGATGGTGCTGGTGATGCTGACGCTGCTGATGATCCAGTTGCAAAGCTTCTCGCGCCTGACCCTGGTGTTCCTCACGGCGCCCCTTGGAATCGTTGGTGCTTCGCTCGGGCTCAACGTCGCCAACCAGCCGTTCGGCTTCGTGGCGCTGCTCGGCCTGATCGCGCTCGCCGGCATGATCATGCGCAACACCGTCATCCTCGTCGACCAGATCGAGACCGACGTCGCCCATGGCCTGACCCGCAAGGAAGCCATCGTGGAAGCCACCGTCCGGCGCGCCCGCCCGGTGGTGCTGACCGCGCTCGCCGCGATCCTGGCCATGATCCCGCTGTCGCGCTCGGCCTTCTGGGGCCCGATGGCGATCACCATCATGGGAGGATTGTTTGTTGCAACCTTCCTGACCCTGCTATACCTGCCGGGTCTGTACGCGCTTTGGTTCAGAAAGAGCCTCGACGAGAGCGGCGCGACCGAGAAAGCCGTTGCCGCGCCGCAACATCACACCGACGGCCCGCACGCAATTCCGCTTGCTGAAGCCGCAGAATAATTGAACATTGAGTACCGCCATGTCTCTGATCGCCGAACACGCCGAAACTGACACCCGCGAACGCATTCTCGTGGTGGCGGAGCGTCTGTTCCGGCAGCTCGGCTATCAGAAGACGACGGTCGCCGACATCGCCAAGGAATTGCGGATGTCGCCGGCCAACGTCTACCGCTTCTTCGATTCCAAGAAGTCGATCCACGAGGGCGTGGCCCGGGCCCTGATGGGCGAGGTCGAAACCGAGGCGCGCCGGATCGCCTCCGGGTCCGGTCCGGCAAAACCCCGTCTGCGCCAGCTGCTCACGACCATCAATCATATGAACACCGAGCGCTATGTCGGCGATTCCAAGCTGCACGAGATGGTTGCGATCGCGATGGAAGAGGATTGGGACGTCTGCGTCGCCCATATCGAATGCGTCACCGGCATGATCGGACAGGTCATCGCCGATGGCGTCGCCTCGGGCGAGTTCGAGGCCCCCGACGTGCCGCTGGCGGCGCTCTGCACCTGCACCGGCATGATCCGCTTCTTCCACCCGCAGATGATCGCCCAGGCCGTCAACAAGCCGACCGCCACGATCGACCAGATGATCGATTTCCTGTTCCGGGCGCTTGAGCCGCGCCAGGCGAAATAGTTTCACGCAATTTTGTAGGGGTAGGAAAGGCGCGTCAGCGCCGTGCCCACCATTTATTTGCTTTATGGGCGGGCACGCGGAGCCTATCATCGGGCGCGCATTCGCGCGTGACCCGGTGGTTTTGCCCACCCTACAAAAGAGCGGAAAAGCAGCCGTGGACGCCAAATCTCCCAAAGACTTGCACTTCTATGAACCCAGGAACGGCCACGGCCTGAAGCACGATCCCTTCAACGCGATCGTCGCGCCGCGCCCGATCGGCTGGATCTCCTCGCGCGATGCCAAGGGCAACATCAACCTCGCGCCCTACAGCTTCTTCAACGGCTTTTGCTACGTACCGCCGATCATCGGTTTCTCCTCCACCTCCTGGAAGGACACCGTCCAGAACGTGAAGGAGACCGGCGAATTCGTCTGGAATCTCGCCACCAAAGATTTGGCGCAGCACATGAATGCCACCGCCGCGCACGTCGCCCACGACGTCAGCGAGTTCACGATCGCGGGCCTCACCGCCGTACCGGGCAGGCTCGTCAACGTCCCGCGCGTCGCCGAAAGCCCGGTCGCCTTCGAATGCAAGGTGACCCAGATCATCCAGCTCCAGGGCGCCAACGGCGAGAAGGCCAATGCCTGGGTCACCTTCGGCGAGGTCGTCGCCGTCCATATCGACAAGGCCATGATCAGGGACGGCGTCTACCAGACCGGCCTTGCCCGGCCCATCGTCCGCGCCGGCCGCAAGGGCGACTATTTCGAGATCAAGCAGGAAGACATGTTCGAGATGATCCGGCCGGATTGAATCTCCATCCTCCCTCTCCCCGCAAGCAGGGCGAGGTAAGCGAAGCGATCCTGCCTCAGTTCAGCTTGAGCGGGCTATCGGCGACCACATGCAAATCGAGCCGGCCGATCAACTCCGAGCGGAGCGCTTCGGCGGCGTTCATGGCGGCTGTCGTCTGTTGCAGCGTGCTGAAATTCGATCCGAGCGAGACAACCCCGCCCAGCACGGCGGCGATCGATCCGAGGGCAAGGACCTGATTGCCGCCGAGCAGGCCGAACATCACGAGAGCCAGCAAGGCAAGGCCGCCGGCGATAGCGGCCTTGGAAGCCAGGATGTATTTGCGGCAGCTCTCGGCGACCTCGGCAAGATGCTCGAGCCGCGCCTCGATCAACGCGATCTCGTCGGTCGCGTCATCGTCCTCGGCCACGCTCAAGCCGCGTTGCGTCCCAGCGCTGCACGCGTGTCGAGCAATCCCGCTGCGATCAGTGCGTCCCTGATCCGCGCAATTTCCGCCTCCGAAATCTTCACCAGCGGCGGGCGCACCACCGCGCGCGGCAGCTTGCCGAGCAGCACCAGCGCTTCCTTCATGCGGTTGTGCATGTCGACAAAGGGATCGGCGTAGAACACCCGTGCCGTCGGATAAATCAGGTCGTTCAGCCGGCGCGCTTCCGCCAGATCGTTGGCTTGCGCGGCGCGGAACAGTTTTGCCTGGAGATCGGCGATCACGCTGCCGCTGCCGGAAAGCAGGCCGTTGCAGCCGAGCACCAGCGAGCTCAGGAGAAAGGCGCTGTTGGTGGACAGCACGTTGATCGGACGCTTGCGTCCCTGCAACGCGCGCACATGATTTTCGTGCTGCGGCACCAGCGGCGTCCAGTCCTTGATGGCGCGGATGGTCGGCGCTTCGTCGAACAGCCGCTCCAGCGTCGCCATCGGATAGCCCTGGCCGGTGGCGAGGGGATATTGAAATACGATGATCGGCAGATCGGAAGCATCGGCGATGGCTTTGAAATGGGCCAGCGCCATCTCGGGCGTCTGGCCAAGGGTGAACGGAGCGGGTGGAAACACTAACAGCGCCGAAGCGCCGCCGGCCTGCGCCTGCCGCGCGATCCGCGCTGCCTCCAGGCTGCCGTCCGCCCACACACCATGAACGATCGGCAATTTGCCGCCGGCTTCCTCGCCCGCGATCTCCATCACGCGGCGCTGCTCGTCCCGCGTGCAGGAGGCAACCTCGGTGGAGTGCGCGTTGACGGTGATCGCGGATAATCCTTGCACCGCGGCGACATCGCGCAGGTGGGCCCGGAAGCTTGCCTCGTCGATCGAAAGGTCCTCGTGGAATGGCAGCAGCACCGCCGGGATCACACCTTGCGGCACGAAGTCGGGATGGCGGGCCATGTCTCGTCTCCTTCGGCGGTTCACGGTCAAGACTAGCATGCTACGGCTGGCGGACATCTGCAAAATAACCGCACCGCCAGCGGCAAGGTAGCGCTTCCACGCATGCCCAATAATTCGTTATAGAGGGGGAAATGGCGAGGGGCGCTCTTTCGCCCGGTGCCGACGGATTGCAATTTAAAGGGAGTAAACAGCTCATGAAACGCCGTACATTCCTCAAGGGCGGCGCCGTCGCCGGCGCGACCACGCTGGTCGCGGCGCCCGCCATCGCGCAAGGTACGCCCGAAATCAAATGGCGCCTGACTTCGAGCTTTCCGAAGTCGCTCGACACCATCTTCGGCACCGCGCAGACCTTTGCGAAATACGTGGCGGATGCCACCGACGGCAAGTTTCAGATCCAGACCTTTGCGGCCGGCGAGATCGTGCCCGGCCTGCAAGCGCTCGATGCGGTGAGCTCGGCGACCGTCGAGGTCGCGCAGACCCCGCTTTATTTCTACATCGGCAAGGAGCCGGCGCTGGCCTATGCGACCGGCGTGCCCTTCGGCATGAATCACCGCCACCAGGAATCCTGGTGGGCGTTCGGCGGCGGCGCCGACCTCGTCAACGAGGCGCTCAAGCCCTTCAAGGCCCACGCCATCCTCGCAGGCAATTCCGGCACGCAGATGGGCGGCTGGTTCCGCAAGGAGATCAAGACAACAGACGATCTCAACGGCCTGAAATTCCGTATCGCCGGCATGGGCGGGCATGTGCTGGCCAAGCTCGGCATCGTGCCGCAGCAGATCGCGGGCGGCGAGGTCTATTCGGCGCTGGAGAAGGGCTCGATCGACGCGGCCGAGTTCGTCGGTCCCTACGACGACGAAAAACTCGGCTTCTACAAGGTGGCGAAGTACTACTACTTCCCCGGCTGGTGGGAAGGCGGCGCCATGCTGCACATGATTATCAACGAGGAGAAGTGGAACGCGCTGCCCAAGCAGTACCAGTTCATTCTCAACCAGGCCGGCGCAGCGGCCGGCGCGTGGATGCTCGAGAAATACGACAGCGTCAATCCGGCAGCGCTGAAGCGGCTCGTCGCTGGCGGAGCGGAGCTGCGCGCCTTCCCGCAGCCGGTGATGGAAGCCTGCTACAACGCCACGCAAGAGTACCTGAACGACATCGCGTCCAAGAGCCCGCTCTTCAAGAAGACCAAGGAGAGCCACGACGCGTATATGAAAGAAGTGCTGTTCTATACGCAGATCGGCGAGAACTATTACGACAATTATCTGCTCAGCAAAATGCGCAAGGGCTGAGCATACCCGTCAATAACAAGAACAATGGCGTCGCGCGCTGATGAGCGTGCGACGCTGCAATTTTGGGAAACTGAATCATGAAATATTCACTCCGCGCCATCGCAGCCTTGGCGCTCATGCTGGTCTCCGCTAGCGAGGCCTTCGCGCAAAACTGGCCGAACCGGCCGATCCGCATGATCGTGCCCTATACGCCGGGCGGCTACACCGATCTGATGGCCCGCCTCGTCGGGCAGAAGATCGCCGATGCGCTCGGCCAGACCATCGTCTTTGAAAACAAGCCGGGCGCCAACGCCATCATCGGCACCGACGTGGTCGCCAAGGCCGCGCCCGACGGCTACACCTTCGGCACCGTCATCGCGGCGCATTCGGTCAATCCCACCCTCAATCCCAAGCTGCCTTACGACACGCTCAAGGACCTCACTTACGTGTCGTTGATGAGCTCGGCGCCGCTGATCATGATCGCGCACCCGTCGCTGCCGGCGAACAATGTGAAAGAGCTGATCGCGCTCGCCAAGTCCAAGCCGGGCGAACTCAATTTTGCATCGAGCGGCATCGGCGCGGCGGCGCATCTGACCATGGAGATGTTCAAGAGCCGTACCGGCACCAACATGCAGCACATTCCCTACAAGGGCACGGCCGGCGCGTTGCAGGATCTGGTGGGCGGTCAGATCAACGTAATGTTCGACATCATCGGCCCGCTGATGCCCCAGGTGAAATCCGGCAATGCCAAAGCGCTGGCGGTCACCGCCAAGGAACGCGTTCCGGCCGCGCCGGATGTGCCGACGATGGCAGAGCAGGGCGTGCCCGACTTCGTCTCGGGCACCTGGGCCGGAATTATCGCGCCCGCCGGCACGCCAAAGGAAATCGTCGACCGCGTCGCGGCGGAGGCCAAGAAGGCGCTCGCCGATCCCGCGTTACAGGCCAAGCTCGCCGATCAGGGCATCGTGGCGGTCGGCAGCACCCCCGAGGAATTCCGCGCCTTCGTCGGCGAGGAAATCGCGCGCTGGGGCAAGGTGATCAAGGACGCCAACATCAAGATCGAGCAATAAGGCAGGCGTTAGCTCAGCCGCGATTCGATCACGCTGAACAGGCCCGCCGGGTGGATTGACACCTGGCGGAAGCCGGCTTCCTCGAGCAGGCGGCGATATTGCTTCTCCGTTCGCTCGAGGCCGCCCGGGCCGCGCAGCATGTTCAGGTCGCTCATCGCCTGCTCGCGATGCTCCTCGCTCGGGCTCGGCGCTTCCGGCATGATGCGTTCGACGACCAGCAATACGCCGCTCGGCGGAAGCGCCTGGCGACAATTCCTGAGGATCACCGAGCAGCGCTCGTCGTTCCAGTCGTGGAGAATGCTCTTCATGATGATCGCATCGGCCCCTGAGGGGACCGCCTGGAAGAAATCGCCGGGCAGGAATTCAGTACGGTCCTTCACCTGCATGCGGTCCAGATGATGGAGCGCCGCCTCGGCGCAGCGGGGAAGATCGAAAACCGCGCCCCGTATCTGCGGATATCGCCTCGCGATCGCGGCGATGAGTTCGCCGGCGCCGCCTCCCACGTCCATCAAGCTGACGATTTGACTGAAATCATATGCGCCCAAGATGCCGGGCGTCGTAAAACGCGTCAGGTCTGCCATGGCCGCGTTGAAGATGCTGACGGTCTCCGGGCTCTGCGCCATCAAGTCAAAGCTGTTGTCGACGCCCTGGAGTTGCGCGGCGGTCTTGCCGGTCATCACCGAATCCAGCATGCCGCTCCAGCGATGGGACAATATCTGCCCCTCGAAGATCGCCCACGCCTTGAACGACTGTTCGGAATTTCCGTCGAGGCCGGCGCCCAAGTCGGTCAATGAGAATCGATCGTCCCCTTCGGCGCTGCAAATCCCGATCGTCGACAGCGCGATCAGCAGGCGGCGAAGGGCCTGTTCATCGGCACCGGTCGCCACCGCCAGTTTCCCGACCGGTAGCGGTTCGTCGCGCAGCAGCTCCGCAATTCCCAATCGTGCAGCGACATGGATCACCGCCGTCACGCGATGCGACTGAATGAGTTGCCGCAATTCGGATGCCGATTTCACCGGCGGCATGCGATCTCCCGTTTCTCAGCCCGCAGGGGTGAATCCCGTTGCCTGCACGATCCCCTTCCACCGTTCGGATTCGGATGCGATCAGCCGGGTCAGATCGTTCATCGAGATCGCATCGATCTCAACCCCCAATTTTGCCATGCCCGATTTTACCGCGTCGGTGCGCAAGGCCGCCTGGATAGCGCCGTTGAGCTTTTCGACGACGGGCGCCGGCGTCTTTGCCGGAACGAAGAATCCAGACCACGTAGTGTCCCTGAGCGAGGGATAGCCGGCTTCCGCCATCGTCGGCACATCGGGAAGGAACGGGCTGCGGTGCGTCCCGGTGGTTGCCAGCGCGCGGAGGCTGCCGGCCTGGACAAGGCTGAACGAACTAGGGAGTGGCATGATGGCAGATGCAATCTCGCCCTTGAGGAGGTCGTCGATTGCGCCTCTGCCCTGATAGGGCACGTGAAGATATTCAATGCGCTCGGTGCGGCCCAGCATCGCACCGATAAAGTGCAGCGTGCTTCCGGCACCCGCCGTTCCGAAACTCGCTTGCCCGGGATTGGCCCGGCACCATGCGACGAAATCGGCGAGGGTTTTTACCTCGGCCGGTACCTTTGGGCCCACCGTCAGCAATGTCGGAACGGCGCCGGCCGTCGTGACGGGAATAAAATCTTCCGCCTTGTATGGAAGCGTCTTGTGGACATGCGGAAAGAGCGTGAGGAAGCCTAGCGGCCCGAACAGCATGATCGACCCGTCGGCGGCGCCGCTCTTGACGGACTCCGCTGCGACACGTCCGGCCGCACCCGGTCGGGTCTCGACCACGATTGTCTCGGCGTAATCCTTCATCTGGCTCGCAATCAGCCTTCCCATGGTGTCCTGGAGCCCGGGCGTAAAACCCGTCACGATATGCACGGTTCTCGCGAGCGGTTGCGCGATGCCCTGCGGCACAAAACCAGTGGCGGAAAGTGCGACGCCGGCCGCCGACGCGTTCAGCAAATCACGACGCGTGATCATGAACAGTCTCCGTGGTCTGGCCCGATTTCGCGCCGGCCGGGGATCGGTTGGAGCCAGCGCCAGCAGGCTATTCTGCGAAACGGACGGTACCAAGACATGCGGCTACGCGCTTGATGTGCGGCTTACTTTTTCCTTACCGGCGGCTTACGTTGTGGCTTGCCCCGGTGCTAAAAACAGTCGGTGATCGAAAGGCGGGAGGGAATGGCAGCTTGCGCTATCTCTTCGAGGACTACGCATTGGATACCGACCAGCGTGAGTTGCATCGCGCCTCCGATATCGTCCCGGTTGCACCACAGGTGTTCGACCTGCTCGAGTACCTGATCCGCAACCGGGAGCAGGTGGTCAGCCGGGACGATCTCCTCAACGCCGTCTGGAACGGGCGCATTGTCTCGGAGGCGGCGCTGACGACCCGCCTGAACGCCGCCCGGAGCGCGATCGGCGATTCCGGCGAACAACAGCGCCTGATCAAGACACTCCCGCGCAAGGGCTTTCGCTTTGTCGGTCCGGTGCAGGAAGTCCGGCGACGGCCTGCGGCATCCGTTCAGGATGAATTGGCTTGGCGAACCGGCAATGGCAGCGCGGTCCGGCCCACCGCGCCGCGTCTGTCGATCGTGGTTTTGCCGTTTGCCAATATCGGCGCCGGTCCCGAGCAGGACTATTTTGTCGATGGGGTCACCGAGAGCCTGACGACGGACCTGTCGCGCATTGCGGGTTCGTTCGTGATCGCCCGCAACACCGCATTCACCTTCAAGGGCAGGGCGGTCGACGTCAAGCTGATCGGGCGCGAATTGAATGTCCGTTATGTGCTCGAAGGCTCGGTGCAACGCGGCGGCAACCGGTTTCGGCTGAATGCGCAGTTGATCGATGCGGAGACCGGCAACCATCTGTGGGCCGAACGCTTCGACAAGCCGGCCGCCGACCTCTTCGATATGCAGGACGAGATCGTTTCACGGCTCGCCAACACATTGAATGCCGAACTCATCGAGGTCGAAGCGCGGCGCGCGGAACGCTCACCGCACCCGGATGCGATGGACCTCTACTTCCAGGGTAGGGCAAGCATAAACAAGGCGCTGACACCTGCTTCCATCGAGCGGGCGAGGAACTTTTTTGCGCGTGCGCTCGCGCTCGACCCGGAAAATATCGAGGCGGCCGTCAGCGCGGCTCATCTTGATATGGCATTGGCTTCCGGACATTTGACCGATGACGGAATCCTGCATCTGGATGCCGCGGAGAGCGCATTGATCAGGGTGCTGTCGCTGGCCCCCAACTATCCCAGAGCCCATATGTTTCTTGGTGCGGTTCGGATGCAAACGCGCCGGATTGCCGAAGGCATTGCCGCGTGCAACCAGGCGCTGGCGCTTGACCGCAATTTGGCCGACGCCCACGGGTTTATCGGCTTTGGCAAGTATCTCATGGGACGCATCGAGGAGGTCGAGGCGCACATCCAGGAAGCGCTCCGCCTGTCCCCGCGCGACACGCGCACCTTCATCTGGTTCATGTTCGCTGGCATGGCCAGGTTCGCGGCCGGCGCAGATCTGGAGTCAATCGCCTGGTTTCGCCGGAGCCTGGAGTCCAATCGAAATCATCCGCATACTCATTTTCAACTCGCGGCCGCACTGGCGCTGGCCGGTGATGTGATGGAGGCCCGATCGACAGCCCTAGCGGGCCTCGCGTTTGATCCCGGCTTCACCATCCGCCGGTACCGCGTCAACGCGAGAAGCGACAACCCGATATATCTGGCAACCCGCGAACGCTTCTACGCGGGGATGCGGATCGCCGGCCTCCCTGAGGGGTGATGTCGGAATGGCGTGCGGGCGCGTCGCTGCGCCGCGCGCCGGTTGGGAACTCCGGGCCGTCCTGATCTTTATCAGGGCAGGTTTGGAGCTTGCCGATGACGCGCTGGCTTGTCGGATTGGGACTACTTGCGTGCCTCGTTCGCCCGGCATTCGCCGGCGTCGATGCGCCCTCGATCAATGCTGCCGAACTCAAGGGCAAGCCGCCGGCCCGCGATGCGATCCATCCCGCGATCGTCAAGGCGCAGGTCCTGCTGGACCGCGCCAGCTTCTCCCCGGGCGAGATCGACGGCAAGATGGGGGAGAACGCCGAAAAGGCGCTCAAGGCATTCGCGGCATCGAAGGACCTTCCTGCCGGCAAGCAGACGCTGACGCCTGAAGTCTGGAGCGCGCTGATTGCCACCAGCCCCGACGCCGTCATCGTTGACTACAAAATCACGGAAAAGGACGTAAAGGGTCCTTTCCTGGAAAAGCTCCCACGCAAGATGGAAGACATGAAGGACCTGAAGGCACTCGGCTACACCAGCCCGCGCGAGGCGCTTGCGGAAAAATTTCACATGAGCGAGGCGCTGCTCGCAGCTCTCAATCCCGGCAAGAAGTTCGATGAACCCGGGCAGACGATTTCGGTGGTGAACATCGCGGTGAGAGGGGACAAGCCGGCCGTTGCCCGCGTTGAGGTCGACAAGACAGCACAGACCGTCAAAGCCTTCGGCAATGCCGGCGAACTGATCGCCTTCTTCCCGGCCACCGTCGGGAGCGATGACAAGCCGACCCCCAGCGGGGTGCTCAAGGTGGCCTCGATCGATGCCAACCCGCACTATCGCTACAACCCGGACTACAAGTTCAAGGGCGTCAAGGCCAAGCGCGCCTTCACCATCAAGCCGGGCCCGAACAATCCGGTCGGCACGCAATGGATCGGGCTGTCACCGGGCGAGGGCTATGGCATTCACGGCACTCCCGATCCATCCAAGGTGAGCAAGACGGAATCGCATGGTTGCGTTCGTCTCACCAATTGGGACGCCGACCGGCTGGCAAAATTGCTGAAGAAGGGCACCGAGGTGGCGTTCATCGAACGCTCGGCGGCAAGACAGAGGTGATCGCCGCAACTCCCCCGGCTGCTTTCGGGGGCTTCAGTAACACTGCATCAGCATCCAGCATTGATCGAAACGCCGCGCGGCCAAATCCTGCTTGCGCGCCGACAGGTAAAGCCGCCCGGTGTCTCCCCACTCCATTCCCGCGTCGACATCGCTGCTGATCTGCAAGACGAGTTGCCAGTCTTCTGCCGTCGCGGACGCATCTGCCGTCAGTCTTGCGGTTTCCCGTTCCACCGGCTCCTGAATGGAAAACGCCGATCCGCCCACCTGGTGGATCATCTGGCCTTGTTCGGCGAATATGTCGGGATGCCGCGCATGCAGGTCGTCCCAGAATTGCCGATAGGCGGAAAAGGCCGGACCATCCTGTTTCCAGGCGCCGGGCCGTTCGGCGCGCAGGTCATCCAGCGCGCAGGAACGCAGCGGCGGAGGCATCAGCCAGGCAGCCGGCCGCAGGAGGCGCGGTTTGAATACGAACCCGCGCGGCATCACCTGCCTTGCCTCGGGCTCGGCAAACTCCGGTGGGGCGCGCCTGCGCTGCAAGCGCTCAAGCGGCTGCTCCGTGTAGATGGCGCGGGTCCGTGCCTGGTCGGCTTTTTCGCCCCACGGCCAATCGAAGGGATCACAGAACAGCAGCAGACGGCCGGAAGACGGAAAACCATCCAATGCATGCACTGCGTGGAGTTCGGCAAAGTCGATCTGAGCGACGAAGCTCAGCGGCCAGTCGCGATTGCGGATGCTTCGTTCGGCATCGCGCGCGCGTTGCCATGCCTGCGATGCCTGCTTCCATTTTTCGGTGCCGAGCAAGCGGTGCAGCCAATGGCTAGGGCCGAGCAGCAGGCGGCCAGGAATCGGACCGGTCCAGTTGTCCTGCGCTTCAAACGCCGGTCGCATCGGCCAATCGAAATCGACCGGCAAGTCGGGCTCGCCGCCCAGACGGCTCGAGCCCAACGGCATATTTGTTTCGTCGATCGGTCCCGGGGCCAGCATGATGGAATATCTCGCCATCCGGGCCAGCCCGGCGGCATGTTCGCCCATGCCACCTTGCCAAAGTGCGCTCTCCAGTTCCGGTCTCGACAACATCGGTGTCATCCGTCCACGACGGCCGCGAACGATACGGCTTGCAATATCAAGGGTCCATGCTGGCGCAGGCTCGTGTCCGCTTCGAGGTCATCAAGCGACATTCCGGGGATGGCCTGCACATGTCTACCCATTCTCCATGGCGGACATGATGCGCACTTGAGTACTCCCGCAAACCTGGGAAGCGTGAGCCGCGGCACCGGGGTATTTCCCGGAACGGAAGCCGCCCGTTGCCGTTAACAAATGCCGTCCGGCCGCGTCAATTTCGCATCATTTTCAAAGCGAAGTGTTCACCCCTGACAGGCACTTTCGGCTAAAATCCCTAAAGCCGTCCGCGACGCCGAACCTTGAGGTATCCCCATGAGCTTTCGCCGCGACTACATCACCAAGCCGATTTTTTCCTTTGCCCGCGGCGTGCTGCCGCCGATGTCGGACACCGAGCGCGAGGCGCTCGAAGCGGGCGATGTCTGGTGGGACGCCGATCTCTTCGCCGGCGACCCCGATTGGTCGAAGCTTCTCGCCTATCCGCAGGCGAGGTTGACCGACGAGGAAAAGGCCTTCCTCAACGGCCCGGTCGACGAACTCTGCGCCATGCTTGACGAATGGAAGATCAATTGGGAATGGCGCGACCTGCCGCCCGAGGCGTGGGACTTCATCAAGAAGAAAAAATTCTTCGGCATGATCATTCCGAAGGAGCATGGCGGGCTCGGCTTCTCCCCCTATGCCCATTCGGAAGTGGTGCGCAAACTCTCCTCCCGCTCGCTCGCCGCCGCCGTCACTGTGATGGTGCCGAACTCGCTCGGGCCTGGCGAACTGCTGATGCGCTTCGGCACCAAGGAGCAGCAGGACAAATGGCTGCCGCGTCTTGCCGACGGCCGCGACATTCCCTGCTTCGGCCTGACCAGCCCCGAGGCCGGCTCGGATGCGGCGTCGATGGTCGACAGCGGCATCATCTGCAAGGGCCAGTTCGAAGGCCGCGAGGTGCTCGGCCTGCGGCTCAACTGGCACAAGCGCTACATCACGCTGGGACCGGTTTCGACGCTGCTGGGTCTGGCCTTCAAGGCCTATGACCCGGATCATCTCGTGGGCAGCGAGGAAGAGCTCGGCATCACCGTCGCGCTGATTCCCACCCATCTGCCGGGCGTTGAGATCGGCCATCGCCATCTGCCCTCGATGCAGGTGTTTCAGAACGGCCCGAACTGGGGCCGCGATGTCTTCATCCCCATGGACTACATCATCGGCGGGCAGGAGCGGCTCGGGCAAGGATGGAAGATGCTGATGACGGCGCTGGCCGCCGGCCGCGGCATTTCGCTGCCCTCGCTGTCGGCTGCCGGTGCGGCCTATTCGGCGCGCGTCACCGGTGCCTATGCCCGCATTCGCGAGCAGTTCGGCATCTCGATTTCCAAATTCGAAGGCGTCGAGGAGCCGCTCGCCCGCATCGCCGGCACCGCCTACCTCTTGGATGCGGCGCGCAGACTGACCTGCGCTGCGCTCAACGAGGGCCATCATCCCGCAGTCATCTCCGGCATCATGAAGCTGCACGCCACCGAGCGGATGCGCGTCGTGATCGACGACGCCATGGACATCCATGGCGGCAAAGCGGTGATCGACGGGCCGCAGAACTACATGGGCAACCTCTACCGCGCGGTGCCGGTCGGCATCACCGTGGAGGGCGCCAACATCCTCACCCGCAATCTCATCGTGTTCGGGCAGGGCGCGATCCGCGCGCATCCCCATCTGTTAGAGGAGATGAATGCGCTGCGCGATGGCGACCGCACCCGCGGCCTGGAGGCCTTTGACAAGGCGCTCTGGAAACACGTCGGGCACTCCTTCAAGACGCTGTTCCGCGCCTGGGGTCGTGCCTGGACCGCGGGCATCTGGGTCAACGCGCCGAACGCCGGCGAAGCGACGCGCTTCTATCGGCAGCTCTCGCGCTACTCGGCCGCCTTCGCGCTCTGCGCCGACATGGCGTTGCTGACGCTCGGCGGCGCGCTCAAGCGCAAGGAGATGCTCTCGGCCCGCTTCGGCGACATCCTGTCCGAGCTGTATCTGCTCTCCGCCGCGCTAAAACGCTGGCAGGACGAGGGCCGGCAGAAGGAGGATTTTGCCGCGCTCGAATGGTGCATGGCCACCGGCTTCCGCACCATCGAAACCCGTTTTGCGGAAATCCTCGGCAATCTGCCCAACCGCTTCGTGGCCGTGATCCTGAAATTCCTGATCCAGCCGTTTGGCGTCCGTGGGCTCGGCCCGATCGACCGCGTCGTGCACCAATGCGCCGCGCTCATCCTGGAGCCGTCGGCGGCACGCGACCGGCTGACACCCGACCTGTCGCACGTCGATGACGATGGCGGCATTTTCCGGCTGGAAAAGGCTTTCCGGCAGGTCGCCGACTCCGAGGATATCCGCAAGAAACTGCACGCCGCCCGCATCCACGACTGGAAGGAAGCGGTGAAGAAGGGCGTCATCACCCAGAGCGAAGGTGACAAGATCGCCGCCACACATGACGCCGTGATGAAGGTCATCGAGGTCGACGATTTTGCGCCGGAAGCGCTGTCGCCGATTTACAAAAAATCCGCCGACGTGCATCAATTCTTCCAGGAATTGGGTGAGCAGAGGGCGGCAAGCTGATGGCGCGACCGGTTTTTATTGTCGACGGCAGCCGGACGCCGTTCATCAAGGCACGTTCGGGTCCTGGGCCCTTCACCCCGGTCGATCTTGCCGTGCAATGTGGTCGGCCCTTGCTGGCGCGTCAGCCCTTTGCGCCTGATACCTTCGATCAGGTGATCCTCGGCTGTGTCAATGTCATTGCAGATGAAATGAACCCGGCGCGCGTTGCAGCGCTGCGGCTCGGCATGGGCGAAAGGATGGTCGCCTTCACGGTGCAGATCAATTGCGGCTCCGGCATGCAATCGATCGATACCGGCTTTCGCTACATCCGCGAAGGCGTGTCCGACCTGATCCTGGCCGGCGGCGCCGAGGCGCTGAGCCACGCGCCGCTGGTCTGGCCGCAACAGGGCGTGCGCTGGTTCGCAGGCCTTGCTGGCGCCAAAGGCATCGGCGCAAAGATCATGGCCGCGCTGAAGGTGAAGCCGAGCTATCTCAAGCCGATTATCGGACTCGAACGCGGGCTGACCGATCCCATCACCGAACTCAACATGGGCCAGACGGCGGAAGTCGTCGGCCAGCTCTTCGGCATCACCCGCGAGCAGTCGGACGCCTATGCCGCCGAAAGCCACAAGCGGCTGGCGAATGCGCAGTCGCAGGGCTTTCTCAAGGGCGAGCTGGAAACCGCGTTCTCGCGTGACGGCAAATTCTTCGATCATGACGACGGCGTGCGGCCGGACTCGACGCCTGAGTCCTTGTCAAAACTGAAGCCGGTCTTTGAGCGCCCCTGGGGCCAGGTCACGGCCGGCAATTCCTCGCAGATCACCGACGGCGCCTCCTGGGTGATCCTCGCTTCCGAAGAAGCCGTGGCAAAGCACGGGCTGACGCCGAAGGCGGTGATCCTCGACAGCCAGTGGGCCGCGCTCGATCCCTCCATTATGGGGCTCGGGCCGGTGATGTCCGCAACTGCGCTGCTCAAGCGCAACGAACTCACGCTCGGCGATATCGAGACCTGGGAATTGAACGAAGCCTTCGCCACGCAGGTGCTCGGCTGCCTTGCGGCTTGGAAGGACGAAAAATTCTGCAAGGAAGTGCTGGGCCTCGACGGTCCCGCCGGCGAGATCGACCACGCAAAGCTTAACGTCGATGGCGGCGCGATCAGCCTCGGCCATCCCGTCGGCACATCGGGTAATCGCATCGTGCTGCATCTCGTCAATGCGATGAAGCGGCTCGGCACGCGGCGCGGCATCGCCACCGAATGTATCGGTGGCGGGCAGGGCGGCGCCATGTTGATCGAGGTGGTGTGATCATGGCCGGCAAGATCATGGACGTTCTCGGCGACCGCGTGCTCGAACTCGGCCCCGGGCGCGATATGGAAAGCCGCTATCGTAATTTTCGGTTGAACCGCGATGCCGACGGCGTCGCCTGGCTGCTGTTCGACCGCGATGGCACCAGCGCCAATACGCTCTCGGCCGAAGTCATCGCTGAGCTCGACCGCGTGCTGGCGGAGCTGGAAGAACAGCGGCCGACCGGCCTCGTCATCCGTTCCGCCAAGACCAGCGGCTTCATCGCGGGCGCCGACGTCAACGAATTCCGCGGCGCCAGCGATCCAAAGCAGGTCGAGACCGAGATCGGTCGCGCGCATGCGGTGATCGACCGGCTGGAAGCCCTGCGCATTCCGACCGTTGCCGTCATCCATGGCTTCTGCCTCGGCGGCGGTCTGGAGGTGGCGCTGGCCTGCCAGATGCGCATCGCGATTTCAGACGCACGCTTCGGCTTTCCGGAGATCATGCTCGGCCTGCATCCGGGTCTCGGCGGTACCGCGCGGTTCACTGCGCTCGTCAATCCCATGCAGGCGATGACGATGATGCTGACCGGCAGGACCGTCGATGCCCGCCGCGCAAAATCGCTCGGGCTCGTCGATGCCGTCTGCGAGGAGCGCCACGTCCGCAACGCGGTCAAGGACGCGATGGCCGGCCGCCTGAAGCGCGCCAAGCCGGGCCCGCTCAATAGCCTTCTCAATTTCGCCCCGGTGCGCGGCTTCCTCGCCTCGCGCATGCGCCGCGAGGCGGAAAAGGCCGCGCCGCATGAAAACTATCCCGCGCCCGATGCGCTGATCGACCTCTGGGAGCGCCACGGCGGCGACAAGCGCGCGATGCTGGCAGCGGAAAAGACCTCGTTCGCCCATCTGATGGTGACGCCGGCGGCGCAGAACCTGATCCGCGTGTTCTTCCTGCGCGAGCAGATGAAGAAGCTCGCTGGAAGCGGCAACAAGATCGAGCATGTGCATGTGATCGGCGCCGGCGCGATGGGCGGCGACATCGCCGCCTGGTGCGCCAACCAGGATATGCGGGTGACGCTCGCCGACATGAAGCCGGAGCCGATCGCGGCCGCGATGAAGCGCGCCACAGAACTGTTCGGCAAGATCATGCGCAAGCGCACCGCCGTGCGCGACGCCGGCGATCGCCTGATTCCGGACATGGTCGGCGAGGGTGTGCGCAGCGCCGATCTGATCATCGAGGCGGTGCCGGAAAAGCTGGAGCTGAAGCAGAAGGTCTATGCCGGCCTCGAGCCGAAGATGAAACCGGGCGCGATCCTCGCCACCAACACGTCGAGCATTCCGTTGCAGGATTTGCGCACCACGCTGCAAAAGCCCGAGCGCTTGCTGGGGCTGCACTTCTTCAACCCGGTGTCGCGGCTACAGCTCGTCGAGGTCGTCAGCCATGACGGCACCGACGCGCAATTGCTGAAGGAGGCGATGGCCTTTGTCGGCGCCATCGACCGCCTGCCGCTGCCGGTGAAGAGCTCGCCGGGCTTCCTCGTCAACCGCGCGCTGACGCCCTACATGCTGGAGGCGATGGTGATGCTGGACGAGAAGATCGACAAGACCGTCATCGACGCCGCCGCGATCAAGTTCGGCATGCCGATGGGGCCTATCGAACTCGCCGACCAGGTCGGCCTCGATATTTGCCTCGATGTCGGCGACATGCTGCGCTCGAAATTTGGCGACGCCCTGCCGCCGACGCCGGCCTGGCTGCGCGAGAAGGTCGCGCGCGGCGAGCTCGGCCGCAAGACCGGCAAGGGCTTTTACGACTGGAAGGACGGCAAGGCGCAAAAATCCGCCGGCCCGCAGCCGCAAGGCGCGCAGCAGCCGACCGAGCCGACGCCGGAAATGATCGATCGTCTCGTGCTGCCGATGTCGAACGTCTGCGTCGCCTGCCTGCGCGAAGGCATCGTCGACAATGCCGACGTGGTCGACGGCGCCATGATATTCGGCACCGGCTACGCGCCGTTCCGCGGCGGCCCGCTCAATTACGCCCGCACACGCGGCCCGGAGAACGTCGCCTCCACGCTGCGCGCGCTGGCGCAAAAATTCGGCGACCGCTTTGCGCCCGATCCGGGCTGGGAGAATTTTAAGTGACTGATGCCCACGTGCATGCGCCGCCGAGCAACCTCACCGAGCCGCGCGGCGATCTCTGCATCCGCACGCTGGCGATGCCGGCCGATACCAACGCCAATGGCGACATCTTTGGCGGCTGGCTGCTCAGCCAGATGGACCTCGCCGGCGGCGTTGCCGCATTGAAGATCGCCAAGAGTCGTACGGTCACGGTTTCGATCGAAGCGATGAACTTTCGAAAACCCGTCTATGTCGGCGACCTCGTATCCGTCTACGCCAATCTCATCCGCGTCGGCCGCACTTCGATGACCATCCATCTCGAAGCCTGGGTGGTGCGGCGCAAGGAGACGCAGCCCATCCTCGTCACCGACGGGAATTTTACTTACGTCGCGATTGACGATGACGGCAAGCCGCGCGTCATCCCGCGGGATGGCGCGGCGATTTCGGCGTAGGCCCTGCCGCCTCATAACAGCCGTCGTCACCCGCGCAGGCGGGTGACCCAGTATTCCAGAGACGCTTGTGGTTGAACCGTGAGGCCGCGGCGTACTGGATGCCCCGCATTCGCGGGGCATGACGTCGCTGGGCGGGGTGGGCGTTGTGCCTAACCCGTGGCGCCTCAAATGCAGCGGCGGCGATAGCCGTTGCGGTCGATGAAGGTGCCGTCGCGCGGATCGAAGGTCGGCGAGCGCGTGCAGCGCGGAGCATCGTAGCCGCCTTGAACGTAAGCCGGGGCCGGGGGCGGGCCGGCGCAATAGCCCGGCTCGACCGCAACATAGGTGCCGTCGCCCTGCGGCAGATAGCAGGCGTTGCGATAATAATAGTAGCGGCCCCGGCGTTCGCCTTCCGCCGCGATCGCCGCGCCGGTTCCGGCGCCGAGCACCGCACCGATCGCAGCGCCACGGCCGCCGCCGATCGCGCCGCCAAGGATGGCGCCTGCCGCACCGCCGAAAATGGCGCCGCCAATTGCATCTTGGGCCGCCGCCTGCTTCGGCGGCATCAGGATCGCCAAGGCGAGCAGGGCGATGAGGGCCAATCTTGTCATTTCGCTGATTCTCCAGTCGGGTGATGCTTCCTACCACGATTCGCAGGACTGACCGTTAAAGGTCAAGCCCGCCGGCCGGCCAATTTCGTCAGAAAAGCCATCAATTTAGCCGTTTTTCGGTCAAGCGCGCCGCTGGAACATTTGCCCCTCTGCCCGGTTATCGGTGCGGAATTTCGCAATTGAGGCTGGCATGTCGCAGACCTACATCATCGAAATCGGCTCGCAGCCGGCCGGTATCGTCGTTCGTGATCCCAAAGGTTACATCTTCTTCGCCGCCTCCCACCGCTTCAACCAGCTCGATGGCAAGCTCTTCCGCAACCCGCGCGAGGCCGAACGCGCCGCGCGCCGTATCGCCAATGGTGAGGCGGTGCTGGCGGCGTAGTTAACTGTCATGGCCGGGCTTGACCCGGCCATCCACGTCTTTGTTTCATCGAAAAAGTAAGACGTGAATCACCGGGACAAGCCCGGTGATGACCGCTTATTTTTGCGGCGCCAGATTGCATTTCCCGCGGGTGATCGCTCAGAACGACACGCACGAAACGCTGTCGATCCGCAGCACGCTTTCCTGATCGAAGCGCTCCTTATAGGCCGAGCGAATGGCCTCGATGTCGGCGTCCCGCGACGGCAAGCGATCATGCCAGATCACGAGGATGCGGGCCTGTTCCTTGGTCAGGCCGCCTTCTCCACGCCACTGGCCGCTGGCGTTCAGCACCGTGAGCCCGTCCGGAAAGCGCGGGGTCACGATCGAATCGACGAACGATTGCCACTCGTCCTCCCTGATCGGCACGCCGTGAGCGCGCGCGGTCCCGAACACCAGCTCGTGGCGGACCTGCGCCCGCGCGGGAGGGGTACATCCGGCGGTCTTTGCGGATGTCGGCGCTTCGAGTTGCATGAGCGTGACGCCCAAACCGACAATCGCGGTCAGGGAAGCCAGGACCGAGAGGGCGAGAACGGTCTTCGGCTTAAAGCGCATGTCGGAAACTGCGATCCTGGCGGCGCCAAGCGCCCCTCCCGGCCGCGAAATAGCAGCAGGATTAATTCAGCGATTATATCCCAACGATGCAACGGATCAAATAACGGGAGCCTACGTCCGCGTGATCGACCGGGCGCGCCACCGCGTGAATGGCGGCGCGCCTTTTCCCGGCGTCCCGTCAGCTCTGTCAGAGTTTTGTCGCCGAGCGCGACAGCAGCTTCCACTCGCTGCCCTGCTTCTGCCAGTTCATCAGGATGGCGAGGTTCTGCGGCGTCTTCTTGCCGTCGGTGAATTCCTGCTCGCCGACGAAGTTGAAGCGCACGATCGCGGCCGGGCCGACGACCTTGACCGTGGGATTCTTGTATTCAAGCGTCGTCCATTTGTAGTTCGCGTTCTTGACGCCCGACAGCAGCTTCGCCTTGTCGTCGAGTTGGCCCAGCGAATGGCTATAGCTCAGCTCCTCCGCCAGGAGCGGGGCGAGGCCGTCGGCGTTGCCGGCCTGCTGGGCCGCGCGGAATGCTTCGAGCTTCTTGGTGATCTCATCTTCATCGGCTCCGGCGAAAGCGGACGTGGTGCCGAGCAGCGTAAGCGCGGCTGCAGACAAGGCAAAGTAACGGCGATCGATCTGCATGGGGATCCTCCGGATTTTCTTGATTGTGAGCACAGTCTTGCAGCGGTGTTTTCATTTGTCGAGCGGGGCAGGCCATCTGCAGCAAAATGATTTCCAATCATTTTTGCGGCTGCGCAATGACGGCGGAGTTCCGGCCCTTAACTCTGTCTGCGATTTAGCGCCCGCCACGTTGACCGCGCCGCGAAACCGCCGCACCATATCCGTCCACCGCCGGAAAGAACGCCGTGGCCGGACTGTCGCATCGCCAGACTGAAATCCTCAACATCGCCCGCTCCTTTGGCCGGGTGATGGTGGACGATCTCGCCAGGCGCTTTGAGGTGTCGGCGCAGACCATCCGCAAGGACCTCAACGACCTCTGCGACCAGCGCTCGCTGACCCGCATCCATGGCGGCGCCATCATCGCCTCGGGCGTCGAAAACCTCGCCTATGAGGCGCGCCGCTTCGTCGCCGCCGAGGAGAAGAAGGCGATCGGGATCGCCGCCGCCGCGCGCATCCCGAACGGCTGCTCGCTGTTCATCAACATCGGCACCACGACGGAAGAAGTCGCAAGCGCGCTGACCTCGCATGAGGACATGCTGGTCATCACCAACAACCTCAATGTCGCGATGCTGCTGTATCGCCACCCGCGCATCGAGGTGATCGTGGCCGGCGGCACGGTGCGCCGGGCCGACGGCGCCGTGGTCGGCTCGACCGCCACGCAGTTGATCGGCCAGTTCAAGGTCGACTACGCCATCATCGGCGCTTCCGCGATCGACGAGGAGGGCGCGCTGCTCGATTTCGACTATCGCGAGGTGCAGGCGGCGCAGGCGATCATCGCCAACGCCCGCAGCGTCATGCTGGTCGCCGATTCGACAAAGCTGCGCCGCAGCGCCCCGGTCCGCATCGCGCACCTGTCGCAGATCCAGACCTTTGTGACGGACTCGCCGCTGCCCTCCGGCCTCGCCAGCATCTGTCACCACCGCGGCATCGAGGTCGTGGTCGCCATGGACAAGCCGGTCGCCGATATCGACGACGCCGAGCCCGGCTCGCCGCCGCCGGCGCTGCGGAGCGTATAAACACTCGCTCTCTCCGTCGTCATGCCCGGGCTCGTCCCGGGCATCCACGTCTAATGCACCCGCCGGCACCAAAGACGTGGATGGCCGGGACATAGGCGAGCGGAAGCGACGCCGTCCTTCGGACGGCTATGCCCGGCCATGACGAGGAAGGCTGTCTCCTCGCCGCGATCTGAACCCAAAACTGCGAAAACAACCCCATGCACAGTAGAAGCGGGCACCGTGGCGTGTCCCGCGCCTATACCTTCACCTTTCGCTTGCTTTCGCTTTTCGTTGTGATTTAATCCAAAACGAAAGCCAAATCGCCAAAAGCGAACAAGGCGATTGCCGGGGAAGCGTCTTGGATCGGGTATACGACCTCGCGATCATCGGGGGTGGGGTTAACGGCTGCGGCATCGCGCGCGATGCGGCGGGCCGGGGAAATTCCGTTTTCCTTTGTGAAATGAATGATTTGGCGAGCGGGACGTCGTCCTGGTCGACCAAGCTCGTGCATGGCGGGCTGCGCTATCTCGAATATTACGAGTTTCGCCTGGTCCGCGAGGCCCTGATCGAGCGCGAAATCCTCTGGGGCATCGCCCCCCACATCATCCGCCCCCTGCGTTTCGTTTTGCCGCACCACGCAGGACTTCGCCCGGCTTGGCTGCTCCGCCTCGGCTTGTTCCTGTACGACCATATCGGCGGGCGGCACTTGCTGCCGCCGACGCGCTCGGTGGACCTTGCGAGCGACGCGGTCGGCAAGCCGCTGAAGCCGGGCCGCTACAAAAAGGCTTTCGAATACTCCGACTGCTTCGTCGACGATGCGCGCCTCGTTGCGCTCAATGCGCGCGACGCCGCCGATCGCGGCGCCGACATCCGCACCCGCTCGCGCGCGGTAGAGATCAGGCAGATCGACGGCATCTGGCACGTCACGGTGGAGGACACGCTGAACGGCGGCCGCAGCACCATCACCGCCCGCGCGCTGGTCAATGCCGGCGGCCCCTGGGTGGAGCAGGTGTTGTCCTCGGGCGCCGGCGTCAATGCCAAGGCAAAGGTGCGGCTGGTGCAGGGCTCGCATATCGTGGTGCGCCAGCTCTATGCGCATGACCGCGCCTACATGTTCCAGAACGCCGACGGCCGCATCGTCTTCGTGATTCCCTACCAGGACGACTTTACGCTGATCGGCACCACCGATCGTGACTACGACGGCGATCCGGCCAAGGTGAAGGCCACTTCGGAAGAGATCGAGTATCTCTGCAACTCCGTCAGCGAATATCTGGCAAAGCCGGTAAAACCCTCGGACGTGGTCTGGAATTACGCCGGCGTGCGTCCGCTCTACGACGATGGCGCCAGCGAAGCGAAGGCCGCTACCCGCGACTATGTTTTCGAGCTCGACATGCCCGGCGGCGCGCCGCTGCTGTCGATCTATGGCGGCAAGATCACGACCTATCGGCGCCTCGCCGAAGAAGCGCTCGAACGTCTCTCTCCATATCTGAACAGCGCCAAGGCCAAGGAGGGCTGGACCGCGACCGCGCCGCTGCCCGGCGGCGACATGGATGTTTCCGCGGTGGTCGCGCTGACAGCGGAATTGATACGCGACCATCCGTTCCTTGCACATGCGCATGCCAATCGGTTGGCACATGCCTACGGAACCCGTGCGGCGAAATTACTCGGTCACGCCAAGTCGATGTCCGATCTCGGACAATGCTTCGGTGATACGCTCACCGAGGCCGAGGTCAGGTATCTCATGACGGAAGAATGGGCCGTGACCGCCGAAGACGTGGTGTGGCGCCGTTCAAAGCTGGGCCTGCGCCTGACGCCTGCGGAGATTGCTGCACTCGATGATTGGATGGCGGCCCATCGCGCGCCCGAGAGGCGTCCGTTGCGCGAAGCGGGAGCGCGCCCATGAGCGTCACGCTCGACCACGTCACGCGCACCGTCGATGGCATTCCGGCCATTCGCGACGTGTCGCTGACGCTCGAGCGCGGCACGCTCAGCGTGCTGCTGGGACCGACGCTGTCCGGCAAGACCTCGATCATGCGGCTGCTCGCCGGCCTCGACAAGCCGACCTCGGGCCGCGTGCTGGTCGACGGCGAGGACGTCACCGGCATGGACATTCGCAAGCGCTCGGTTGCGATGGTCTACCAGCAGTTCATCAACTATCCCTCGCTGACGGTCTACGAGAACATCGCCTCGCCCTTGCGCGTCAAGGGCGCGCCGCGCGAGGAGATCGAGCGGCGGGTGCAGGAAGCGGCACGGCTGCTCAAGCTAGAGCCCTTCATGAAACGGACGCCGCTACAACTCTCCGGCGGCCAGCAGCAGCGCACCGCGATTGCGCGCGCGCTGGTGAAGGGCGCCGATCTCGTGCTGCTCGACGAGCCGCTGGCCAACCTCGATTACAAGCTGCGCGAAGAGCTGCGCGCCGAGTTGCCACGCATCTTTGAGGCTTCCGGCGCGATCTTCGTCTATGCGACGACCGAGCCTTCGGAAGCCCTGCTGCTCGGCGGCAATACCATTTGCATGTGGGAAGGCGAAGCGTTGCAGGTCGGCGAGACGCCAAGGGTCTATCGCCATCCCGACACGCTGCGCGTCGCGCAGGTATTTTCCGATCCGCCGCTCAACATCGTCGGCATCGAGAAGAAGGGCGGCTTGATTCAGTACGACGGCGGCGTGCAGGGGGCCGCAACCGGCCTTTACGCCGGCCTGCCCGACGGCGCCTATCGCGTCGGCTTTCGCGCGCACCAATTGGAAGTCGCCAATGGCGCGGCCGGGCGCCACGTTTTTCCGACCACCGTCTCGGTGACGGAGATCACCGGCTCCGAAAGCTTTGTGCATCTGCATCGCGAATCCTCCAATTGGGTCGCAGTGCTGGAGGGCGTGCACGAATACGAGCCTGGGCAGGCACTCAATGCCGCGCTCAGCCCCGGCAATGTTTTCGTCTTCGACACGACCGGCCGCCTGGTTGCTTCTCCCGCCAGCGAGTTTTCGGGCGGAGCGCAGGGCGCCTCGCGTGATGCCTCAAGAAAAAGCTCGAGCAGGTGAGGGAGATGGCGCATGGCCCGCATTGACCTCGTCGATCTCGCCCATTCCTACGGCGGCAACGATGCGCCGCCGGAATCCTTTGCGCTGAAGCCGGTCACGATGACCTGGCGGCAGGGCGGCGCCTACGCGCTGCTTGGCCCGTCCGGCTGCGGCAAGACCACGCTGCTCAACCTGATCTCCGGCATCGTGACGCCCTCGCGCGGAAAAATCCTGTTCGACGGCACCGACATCACGCAGGCCTCGACCCAGAAGCGCAACATCGCCCAGGTGTTCCAATTCCCCGTCATCTACGACACCATGACGGTCGGCCAGAACCTGGCATTCCCCTTGAAGAACCGCGGTATCGCAAAGGCAGAGATCGACGCGCGCGTCGCCGAGATCGCAAAGCTTTTGGACCTCACGCCGGTCCTCAACCGCAAGGCCACGCGGCTGACGGCCGATGCCAAGCAAAAGATCTCGCTCGGTCGCGGCCTCGTGCGTTCCGACGTCGCCGCCGTGCTGTTCGATGAGCCGCTGACGGTGATCGATCCCGAATTGAAATGGCAGCTCCGCTCGAAATTGAAGGCGCTGCACCGCGAGCTTGACCTCACGATGATCTACGTCACCCACGACCAGACCGAGGCGCTGACCTTTGCCGACACGGTCGTGGTGATGCATGACGGCCGCGTCGTACAAAGCGGTACGCCGGCGGAGCTTTTTGACAAGCCGGCGCACACCTTCGTCGGCTATTTCATCGGCTCGCCCGGCATGAACATCGTGCCGGCTGAAGTGAAGGGAAGGGAAGCGCGCATCGGCGGTCACGTCATCGCGCTCAACCGCAACTACAACGTCCTGCCGGGCACCGCGAAGATCGAGATTGGCGTGCGGCCGGAATTCGTCGACATCGCCGCGCCCGCGCCGGGACTGCTGTCCGCAAAAATCGAGCGCATCGACGATCTCGGCCGCGTCCGCTTCGCGCGTGTGAGGGTCGGCGATGCAAAACTCGCCGCCCGCGTGCCGCAGGGATTTTCGGTCCCGGATAGCAATGCGGGCCTGGTCTTCAATCCCGCGCGCGTGCACGTCTATGCCGACAGCCTTCTGGTCGAGGGAGCCGCCTGATGGAGAAGGTCGTCAACCAGAAAGCCTGGTTCCTGGTGCTGCCGGTGTTTTTGATCGTCGCCTTCTCGGCGGTGTTGCCGCTGATGACGGTCGTGAACTATTCCGTGCAGGACACCTTTGGCAACAACCAGTTCTTCTGGAACGGCGTCGGCTGGTTCAAGGAGCTGCTCGATCCTTCGACGGATCTCGGCGGGCGCTTCCTCGCCTCGCTCGGACGCAACCTGCTGTTTTCCGCGATCATCCTCGCGATCGAGGTGCCGCTCGGCATCGTGGTGGCGTTGTCGATGCCGCGCCACGGCTGGCCGGTTGCCGTCTGCCTCGTCATCCTCGCGCTGCCGCTGCTGATTCCGTGGAACGTGGTCGGCACCATCTGGCAGATCTTTGGCCGGCCCGACATCGGCCTGATGGGCTATGTCTTCAACAGCCTCGGCTTCAACTACAATTACGTCTCCAACGATATCGATGCCTGGTTCACCGTCATCCTGATGGATGTCTGGCACTGGACCTCGCTGGTCGCGCTGCTCTGCTACGCCGGCCTGAAGTCGATCCCCGACGCCTATTATCAGGCAGCCCAAATCGACGGTGCCTCGCGCTGGGCGGTGTTCAAGGCGATCCAGTTGCCGAAGATGAACCGCGTGCTGCTGATCGCCGTGCTGCTGCGCTTCATGGACAGTTTCATGATCTACACCGAGCCGTTCGTCGTCACCGGCGGCGGTCCCGGCAATTCCACCACCTTCGTCTCGATCGAGCTCGTCAAGATCGCGCTCGGCCAGTTCGACCTCGGCAAGGCCGCCGCGCTGTCGCTGGTCTACAACCTCGTCATCCTGATCGTGTGCTGGCTATTCTACACCGTCATGACCAACGCCGGCAGCGAGCGCCCGCCGAAGGAAGGTGTCGCATGATGCACTCCATTCCCGGCCGCCGGATCATCATGGTGGTGTTCCTGTTCTTCCTGCTGTTGCCGATCTACTGGCTCGTCAACATGAGCTTCAAGACCAACACCGAGATCGTCACGACCATGACGCTGTGGCCGCATCAGCCGACGCTGGCCAACTACAAGCGCATCTTCACCGACGAGAGCTGGTATTCCGGCTACATCAATTCGCTGCAATACGTCATCCTCAACACGTTTCTGTCGATCTCCTTCGCACTGCCGGCGGCCTACGCCTTCTCGCGTTACCGCTTCCTCGGCGACAAGCATCTGTTCTTCTGGCTGCTGTCGAACCGCATGGCGCCGGCGGCGGTGTTCGCGTTGCCGTTCTTCAACCTCTATTCTGCGCTGAATCTGTTCGATACGCCCTGGGCGGTGGCGCTGGCGCATTGCCTGTTCAACGTGCCGCTGGCGGTCTGGATCCTCGAAGGGTTTGTCTCGAGCGTGCCGCGGGAGATCGACGAGACCGCCTTCCTCGATGGCTATTCGTTCCCGCGCTTCTTCATCAAGATCCTGGTGCCGCTGATCGCGAGCGGCATCGGGGTGGCCGCCTTCTTCTGCTTCATGTTCTCCTGGGTCGAATTGCTGCTGGCGCGCACACTCACTTCCGTCAACGCCAAGCCGATCGCAGCGACCATGACGCGCACCGTCTCCGCCGCCGGCGTCGACTGGGGCCTGCTGGCCGCCGCCGGCGTGCTCACCATCATCCCCGGCGCGCTGGTGATCTGGTTCGTCCGCAACTACATCGCGCGCGGTTTTGCGCTGGGGCGGGTATGATGATGACGAGAACTTTCCCCCGTCATTGCGAGCGAAGCGAAGCAATCCAGCTTCCCTTCGACGCGGCGACAAAGCTGGATTGCTTCGTCGCTGCCGCTCCTCGCAATGACGAGCCGAAAGCGCTCTTCGTTATCTCACCCCGCGGAAGGAGCTAGCCATGGAAAACATCGCATGGATGGCCTGGACGTTGCCGACCGCGATCTTCTTTGCGCTGCTCGCCACCACGCTCGGCGCCATGACCTGGCTTGCGGTCGCCTATCCGGAAGCGGAGCGCGTCGGCGTTTTGCGCATCCCGACCACGCGCGGCGACCGCCTCTTTATTTCGCTGATATCAGCCGCCGTCATCCATCTGCTGTGGATCGGCCTCGTCGGCACCGAGGCGATCCTGACATTGCCGATCGGGGAGGGCGTCGAGATTTCGAGCCTGTGGCTCGCAACACTGATTTCGCTTGGCGCTGCCGTTGCGATCTTTCGCACCGTCTAGGGGCAGGCGAGAACGACAGATCCGGGATCAACCCGGGCCTGGGACTGAGCACGATCGGAAGAAGAAGTGGGGTGCAGGCTTCCGCAAGATCATGCTCGAACGAGAAGCATTTTCGTCGTTGTAACCGGAGGAACCAAAATGCGACACCTTAGGAGAAGTAAGGAAAACCTTCTGACCATGACCAGCGCGGTAGCGCTGATCGCGGCTTCCGTCACCATGTCAGCGCCGGCCCGCGCGGACGATGCCGTCAACCAGCGCTGGATCGATTCGGAGTTCCAGCCCTCGACACTGTCCAAGGCCGATCAGTTGAAGGAATTGCAGTGGTTCGAAAAGGCCGCTGCGCCTTTCAAAGGCATGGAAATCAACATCGTGTCGGAAACCATCACGACACATGAATACGAGGCGAGGACGCTGGCCAAGGCGTTTTCCGAGATCACCGGGATCAAGCTCAAGCACGATCTGATCCAGGAAGGCGACGTGGTCGAAAAGCTCCAGACCCAGATGCAGTCCGGCAAGAATGTCTATGACGGCTGGATCAACGACTCCGACCTGATCGGCACGCATTTCCGTTATAACCAGACGGTGATCCTGTCGGACTACATGACCGGCGAGGGCAAGGACGTCACCAGCCCGACACTCGACGTCAACGACTTCATCGGAAAATCCTTCACGACCGGTCCGGACAAGAAGCTCTATCAGCTTCCCGACCAGCAGTTCGCGAACCTCTACTGGTTCCGCTACGACTGGTTCTCCAATCCGGAGTACAAGTCGAAGTTCAAGGCCAAGTATGGCTATGAGCTCGGCGTGCCCGTGAACTGGTCGGCCTATGAGGACATCGCCGAGTTCTTCACCAACGACATCAAGGAGATCAACGGCGCCAAAGTCTATGGCCACATGGACTATGGCAAGAAGGATCCCTCGCTCGGCTGGCGGTTCACCGACGCCTGGCTGTCGATGGCCGGCAACGGCGACAGGGGCATCCCGAACGGCCTGCCGGTCGACGAGTGGGGCATCCGCATGGAAGGCTGCCGCCCGGTCGGCTCTTCGGTCGAGCGCGGCGGCGACACCAACGGTCCCGCTTCGGTCTACGCCATCACGAAGTATCTCGACTGGCTGAAGAAGTATGCCCCGCCGCAGGCGCAAGGCATGACCTTCTCCGAAGCAGGCCCGGTGCCGGCGCAGGGCAACATCGCCCAGCAGATATTCTGGTACACCGCCTTCACCGCCGACATGGTGAAGCCGGGCATTCCGGTCGTGAACGCGGACGGCACGCCGAAATGGCGCATGGCCCCGTCGCCGCACGGCTCGTACTGGAAGGAGGGCATGAAGCTCGGCTACCAGGATGCGGGTTCGGCGACGCTGCTGAAGTCGACGCCGGCCGACCGCCGTAAGGCGGCCTGGCTCTATCTCCAGTTCATCAACTCCAAGACGGTGTCACTGAAGAAGAGCCATGTCGGTCTCACCTTCGTCCGTGAATCCGACATCTGGGACAAGTCCTTCACCGAGCGCGCGCCCAAGCTCGGCGGGCTGATCGAGTTCTACCGCTCGCCCGCGCGCGTGCAGTGGACCCCGACCGGCAACAACGTGCCTGACTATCCGAAGCTCGCGCAGCTCTGGTGGCAGAACATCGGCGATGCCTCCTCCGGCACCAAGACGCCGCAGCAGGCGATGGACGCGTTGGCCGCGGCCCAGGACTCCGTGCTCGAGCGTCTGGAAAAGAGCGGCGTGCAGGGCGCCTGCGGGCCGAAGCTGAACAAGAAGGAGACCGCCGAGTTCTGGTTCGCCAAATCCCAGAAGGACGGCAACATCGCGCCGCAACGCAAGCTCGCCAACGAGAAGCCAAAGGGCGAGACGGTCGACTACGACGCGCTGATCAAGTCGTGGCCGGCGACGCCGCCCAAGCGCGCGGAGGCGAAGTGACGGCGTGACCTCGTGTCCCGGACGCGGTGCAGCGCTTCTTCAGCGGTGCACCGCAGAGCCGGGACCCACGCATCCACGAATGGACCCCGGATCAGCAGCGCACCGCTCTCGCGCTGCGCTGCATCCGGGGAAAGAAAAAAGGCCGGGAGCGATCCCGGCCTTTATTTTACTCCGACGTCATCGTCCGCGAAGGCGGACGATCCAGTACGCCGCGGCCTCTCGGTTCTATCGCTGACGGTTGCGTTTACTGGATGCCCCGCCTTCGCGGGGCATGACGACCCGCGTTACTCCGCCGCCTCAGTCGCCGCCAGCGTCGGGTAATCGGTATACCCCTTCGCGCTGCCGCCGTAGAACGTGTTCTTGTCCCATGCATTGAGCGGTGCGCCCTGCTTCAGGCGCTCGACCAGATCGGGATTGGAGATGAACGGCTTGCCGAATGCGATCAAATCGGCCGCATGCGCGTCCAGCACCTTGTTCGCGAGATCGAAGTCGTAACCGTTGTTGGCGATATAGGTCTGCCTGAAGCGATTGCGCAGGGACGCGTAGTCGAACGGCGCGTTGTCGCGCGGGCCGCCGGTCGCGCCTTCGACCACATGGAGGTAGATGAGCCCCAGCGCGTCGAGCCCCTGCACGATGTGATCGAACAGCGGCTGCGGGTTGGAATCGCCGACGTCATTGGCCGGCGTCACCGGCGAGATGCGGATGCCGGTGCGCTCGGCGCCCGCCACCGCGGCCACCGCCTTCGAGACTTCCAGCATCAGCCTTGCGCGGTTCTCGATCGATCCGCCATACGCATCGGTACGCTTGTTGGTGCCGTCCTTGGCGAACTGGTCGAGCAGATAGCCGTTGGCGCCGTGGATCTCGACGCCGTCGAAGCCGGCGGCCAGCGCATTCTCGGTGCCGCGCTTGAAATCGTCGATGATACCGGGGATTTCGGCAAGCTCCAGCGCGCGCGGCTCGGAGATTTCCGTGAAGGTGCCGTTCACGAAAGTCTTGCCTTTCGCGGTGATCGCACTCGGCGCCACCGGCTTGCCGCCGTTCGGTTGCAGCGAGACATGCGAGACGCGGCCGACATGCCAGAGCTGGATGAAGATGCGCCCGCCGCGCTCATGCACGCGATCGGTAACCTTGCGCCAGCCCGCGACTTGATCCTTCGAATAGATGCCGGGCGTATCCTGATAGCCCTGGCCTTGCTGCGAAACCTGGCTCGCTTCGGTGACGAGGAGACCTGCGGACGCGCGCTGGCCGTAATATTCCACGGCGAGCGGATTCGGCACCATACCGGGCGGCACCGCGCGGTTGCGCGTCAGCGGCGCCATCACGAAGCGGTTCGGGAGGGTGATCGGGCCGAGCTTGTAGGGTTCGAACAGTTTGGACTGGCTCATGTCGGGGCTTTCGCAAAATGAAAAACGGAAGGTAGAAGAACAATTGGGGCATCGGCGTTGCCTGCGCAAGCGGCCAGCCATTCCGCCGATGCAGGCTAGCCTCTCATGATGTGACCCACGTGACCAGCACCTGGGAACAATGCATGCGCGTTCATGTAGGAAGATTCGTGCGAAATCAGAAAGAGCGCAGCATAGGCTTCCTCCCAACTGGTGTCTTGGCGGCCGAAAGGCACCGTGATGGCGGTGTCCCTCATCCTGAGGAGCCGCGAAGCGGCATCTCGAAGGATGAAGGCCCGTCTGCGGCCTCATGGTTCGAGACGGCCCTTCGGGCCTCCTCACCATGAGGATCGATCACCTTACCCCAAGAAAATCCCGCTTGCCGATATCGACGCCGCTGTGGCGCAGAATGCCGTGGGCGATCGCCGCGTGGAAATAGAAATTCGGGAACGAGAAGCCGGAAAGGAATTGCTGGCCCGTCACCGTCATCGAATTGCTCGGCCCGATCGGGAACGTCACATCCTTTGCATCCGCGCCGTCGAACTGCGCCGGCTTGTAGGACTTTACGTACTCGATCGTCCTGGCGAGCCGCTGCCGCAATTCGTCAAACGTCTTCTCGGTGTCGGGGCTTGACGGCACCTCGCTATGCGTCAGCCGCGCGCAGCCCTTGGCGGCGAAATCGCAGACCATCTGGATCTGCCGCGAGAACGGCAGCATGTCCGGATAAAGCCGCGCGTTGAGCAGCACGTCGGGCGCAATGCCCTTGGCCTGGCAATGGGCTTCCGCCTTGCCGAGGATGCCGGAGAGGCTGTTGAGGATTTGCAAATACGCGGGCACGGCGGCGTCGTAAAAGGACATGTGATGCTCTTTTCGTGGGATGGAAGTACGGAAGGAAGGATAGCCGTGCTCGAAATGGGGCAAGGCGGGGAAAAATACAACTCGCATCGCGCGAGGCATACGCCAAAATATTTCCGCTTGCGCCGGCCTCACCTCGCCCCGCTTGCGGGGAGAGGTCGGATTGCATCGCAAGATGCGATCCGGGTGAGGGGGACTCTCCGCGAGTCCCGCTGTTGAGACAGCCCCTCACCCCAGCCCTCTAAGAGCGAGCTTCGCTCGTCTCGACGCCGCGAAGAGCGGGGCGAGGGAGAAGAGTCACCTTGCCTGCGGCATCATCGCGCCGGCCGGCAGCGCCTGCGCGCCGGGGCCGCGCATCCGAGCCAGCAATTCAGCCGTCGGCCAGGAATCGGCGGGCAGGCCATGCTTCACCTGCATCGCCTTCACAGCCGTGCGGCTCGCCTGTCCCAGCACGCCGTCGACCTTGCCGACATTGAAGCCGGCGCGCACCAGGAGCTGCTGCAATTCCTTGATCTCGTTGAACTGCAATTGCGCCACCGGTTGCGCCGGCTGGCGCATCGGCGGCGCGCCCGCGATACGCGTGGCGAGATAGCCGGCAGTGATCGAATAGATCAGCGAGTTATTCCACTCGGTATAGGCGGCAAAATTCGCATAGGCCAAAAACGCCGGCCCGTTGCGGCCCATCGGCAGCACCACCGAGGCCGGCAGGTCATCGTTCGGCAGCGGCTTGCCGTCCGGATAGGTCACGCCCCATGCCGCCCATTTCGAGCGCGGATGCTTGATCGACAGGTCGGTCTCCTGCCAGGGCAGGTTTTGCGGCACTCGCACTTCCTGTAGCCACGGCTCGCCGCGCCGCCATTTCAAGCCGGTCGCGATGTAGTTCGCGGTCGAGCCAATCACGTCGGGCGCGCTGCGCAGCAGATTGCGGTGGCCGTCGCCGTCATAGTCCACCGCATAGTTGAGATAATGCGCCGGCAAAAATTGCGTCTGGCCGAGTTCGCCCGCCCATGAGCCGATCATCTCTTCCGGCGAAAGGTCGCCGCGCTCGATGATCTTCAGCGCGGCGATGGTTTCCTTCTCGAACATTTCCGAGCGGCGGCAGTCATAGGCCAGCGACACCAGCGAGGGCAGCGTGTGCAGCTTGCCCATGTTGGCGCCAAAATCGCTCTCCAGCCCCCAGAAGGCGGCGATCACGGCGGGCGGCACGCCATATTCCTTTTCCGCGCGCGCGAACGCGGCCGAATAGGTCTTGATGTGCGCCTGCCCGTTCTGCATCCGGAACGGCGCCGCCATCCGCCCGGCGAACTGGGTAAAGATCTGCCCGAACACCCGCTGGCCGCGGTCGCGGTTGACGATGCTCTGGTCGTAGACGAGGTAGGGCGCCGCCTCGGCCAGCGTCCGCTGCGACACGCCTTCGCTGACAGCGCGCTGCTTCAGATCGGCAAGGAAGCGGTCGAACGACATGCCGTTATGGCACGCCGCCCCGCCACGCGACGCGACAGCGGCAGGCCGCGGCGCGGTCGCTGCGGGCGCGCCGGGCGCCGCAGCTCTCGGCGCGGCGCGAGGAGCTTGAGGCTGCTGAAAAAGTTGCGCCGATGCGGCGGTAGACAACAGCAGCACGGCCGCAGCCGCCGCTACGCTACGAAATCCGGCTAAAGATGTCGGCATAACTCTCCCCGCAAGACCTGCCGATTTCTGCAACATCCGGCGTGATTTGTCACTTCACGCTGGCTGAGGCGGAGGCCGTCGCTTGCGCGGCGGCGGTGGCTTGTCCGGGGGCCGGGGCTTGCTCCGGCTTGGCTATCACGGCTGCCGGGACTGCTTGCGGCTTCGCCATGACAGGTGCAGGTGCCTGTTCGGGCTTGGCAGCGACCGGCGCGGGTGCCGGCTCCTGCTTCGTCGCGGCCAGTGCAGGCGCCTGACCAGGTTTCGCCACCGCCAGCACCGGGGCCGTTTCCTGCTTCACCATGGCAGGCGCGCTGGTGCCGGTGCCGAACCGCTCGCGGTACACCGCAAGGTTCTCCATCACCCGCTGCACATAGTTGCGCGTTTCGGAGAAGGGGATGCGCTCGACCCAGTCGACCGGATCGACATTGGGATCGCGCGGATCGCCGCGCAGCTTGATCCAGTCGCGCACCCTTCCGCGGCCGGCATTGTAGCCGGCAAAGGTCATGATTTGCGATCCCTTGTATTCGCTGATCAGCGCGCTCAATTCGGCCGCGCCCACTTGCGTGTTGTAGACGGGATCCTTGCGCAGCCGCTCCCAGTCGTATTTGAAGCCAAAGCGCCTGGCGGTGTCCTTGCCGGCCTCCGGAGTCACCTGCATCAAGCCGACCGCGTCGGCATGCGAGTGGTCGCGCTGGTCGAATGCGCTTTCGGTGCGCGCCACCGAATAGATCATGCCGTGCTCGATCGCCGGCTCATGCTGCGTATGCGCGGGAATGCCGACAATCGGGAAGGCATAGTGGTCCGCCGCAAGCCCGCGCCCGAGCGCGTTCTTGCCGAGCTGTAGCATCGCCGCCGCATCTTCCCGCCGGTAGGTGACTTCGCCGACCGCGGCGATCACGGCCTCGTTCTGGCATTCCTCGCCGAGGTCATGCGCGAATGCCTTCACCATGTCCTTTTCGCCGACGGCGTAGAGCATCTCGGCCGCGCGCACCCGTTCGTCGGAGCTGGCCGCCATGACCGCTTCCGGTTGCTGCATGCGCACCTCGACCGCCTCGAGTCCGAGTTTTTTCCGGGACATCTGCCCGTAATAGGCGGTGTGATATTTTGCCGACGCCTCGTAGAACGCTCGCGCGGCCGCAGCGTCGCCTGCCGCTTCCGCCGCGCGGGCCCGCCAGTAATTGGCGCGCGCCAGCGTGATCGGGTTGAACAGCCCCTTGTCGATATCGGCAAAATACTTCTTCGCGGTGGCGGGATCGTTGAGATAGCGCAGCGCGATCCAGCCGGGCATGAAGGCATAATCGGCGCGATAGGCCTCCAGCCCCGGCGTTGCCGCATCCTTCACCACGTCATAGGCCATCTGGAATTCGCCCATGTCGAGCAGTTTGCGCGAGATGGTGCGGCGGTCGCGCCACCATTCGTCGGTGTCCTGCTGCGCCATCGTCTCTGGCGCCGCCGCGATGATCATCTTGGCGGCCTCGACGATCTTGTCCTTTTTCATCGCCCATTTGACGCGGCACAGCACATAGCCGAGATCGCCGCGCGCCGATTCCGGCACGTCGTTGAGCTTGCCGAGCGCCGTGTCGGCATCGCCTTTCACGGCAGCGCAGGCCTTGACGATCGCAACGTCGTCCTCGCCGAGTCGCTTGGCGGCGCGCATCGCCGCAGAAATTTCCTTGGCGCCGATCCGCTTGTCCATGCGCGCGCGATGATCCTCGCGTGCGAGCAGATCGCGGAATTCCTCATAGGCCATCTCTTCGGTGGCTTCGCCGAGCTCCTCAGCGCGCCAGGCCGCCTTCACCTCGCGCGCGGCGCCAAGGCGATCGCCTTCGGCCAGCAGCACACGCGCCAGTGCAAAGCGGCCCTTGGCGGTCAGCGGCGCCTTGTCGGCAAAGAACGCCTTGATGGTCGCGGCGTCCGCCTTCTCCTGCCACAGCCGCGCCTCCGCGCGCCGGCGCAGCAGCGCATTGCTCGGCCAGTCCGGGTTGTTTTTCAGGAACGCCGCATAGCGGCCAAAGCGCGCTTGCGTCTCGGAGTGGCGCAGCAAGAACCATTCGGCGAGCTTTTGCCCGGCCGGGTCGGCAATCGCCTTCATCGCGTCGGTGGCGTCATCCGTCTTGCCGCGGCGTGCCAGATCGATTGCATTCTTCACCGCCGCCAGATCGCCGGTCAGCGGTGGCTTTGAAGGCTTTGCCTCGTCCTCGTCGTCATCATCATCGTCGGCCGGCTTCTTGCTCCGCTTGGCCTTTGCCGCGTGCTTTGCGGGCCTGCCCTTCTTGCTCGCGGTTTTGGCGGCCTTCTTGCCGGAAACTTCGCGCGCGGGTTTGGCGGCTGCCGGCTTCTTGGCCGCAGCCTTTGGCTCGGGCTTCTTCGCCTCCTGCTTCTTCACTTCCGGCTTCTTCGCCGGCTGCACCACGCGCTGCCTGGCGTTGGTGGCGGCGTTGGCATTGGCGGCGGGTACGACGACCCACGCCAATGCGCAGAGTGCGATCAGGACAAAAATGTCAGCGGGTCGCTTCGCGTGGGTCTTGGCCATGCGCTACCTTGAAATGAAGGGAGAGGGCGCGGTTCCGTGATGCGGCGTTGCAGCGTATTAGCACGGCGCGAACTGATTTGTCCGTCCGTTAACTTGCGGAAAATCAGCGGTTCCCTGCATAAATTCGCCGTAATGTCGGCTCCGCATCACCGGCGCGGCTGACCTCCGTCCTGCCGGACGAGCCCGCGGCATGACGAAACGGCAAGAATCCGCGTCGCCGCGACGCACCCACTTGAGGCCGGTTCCCGGGTTCCTACGTTTTCCCCGGAGGACAAATGCAATGAATTATTTCCGCACCGCGCTTCTGCTCGCAGGCCTGACCGCGCTGTTCATGGGCGTCGGCTTCCTGATCGCCGGCAAGTCCGGCGCGCTGATCGCGCTCGTCGTTGCCGCGGGCATGAACCTGTTCACCTACTGGAATTCCGACCGCATGGTGCTGTCGATGCACGGCGCGCATGAGGTCGACCGCAATTCCGCACCCGATCTCTACAACCTCGTCGCCGAGCTCGCCGGCCGCGCGCAGCTGCCGATGCCGCGCGTTTACATCATGGACGAGGCGCAGCCCAACGCGTTCGCCACCGGCCGCAACCCGGAGAACGCCGCGGTCGCCGTCACCGTCGGCCTGATGCAGCAGCTGTCGCGCGAAGAGCTCGCCGGCGTGATCGCGCATGAGCTGGCGCACATCAAGAATCACGACACGCTGATCATGACCATCACCGCGACCATCGCCGGCGCCATCTCCATGGTGGCGCAGTTCGGCATGTTCTTCGGCGGCAACCGCGGCAACAACGGCCCCGGCATCATCGGCTCGATCGCGATGATGATCCTGGCGCCGATCGCCGCCATGCTGGTGCAGATGGCGATCAGCCGCACCCGCGAATACGCCGCCGACAATCTCGGCGCGCGCATCTGCGGTAACCCGATGTCGCTGGCCTCCGCGCTGTCGCGCATCGAGAACGCCGCACACCAGATCCCGAATATGGAAGCCGAGCGCAATCCTGCGACCGCGCACATGTTCATCATCAACCCGCTGAGCGGGCAGGGCATGGACAACCTGTTCGCGACCCACCCCTCGACCGCCAACCGCATCGCCGCGCTCCAGCAGCTTGCCGCGGAGATCGGCGCGGGCGGCATGTCGCCGTCGATGGGCCGAGCCGTTCCGCCGCGCGGTCCCTGGGGCGGCAGCGCCCCGCGGCGCGGGCCGTGGGGCTAAGCTGCGGCGACCGTGATAGTTTGCGACGTGCGGTTGCGGGTTCCATTTCGCACCCGCACGCGCTTTCCACATCGCGATCGGCCATCGCGGCAAATATCCCTTAAATATCCCTTGGCGCCGGCGTGAAAGCCAATACGCTGTGTGCTGGCAATGACGCCGCACGCGCGAGTCGCAACGGGCTTCCATCTGCTTTGCGGACGACAGTGCGCGAAAACAGTTGAGAGGCTGCGCGATGACCGATCTCTCCTTGAACGCCGCCACCCCCGCATCGCCGGCAACTGAGGCTGAGCCCAGCCTGCATCGGGTGATGGGTCCCTGGCTGCTGCTGCTGTTCATCGTCGGCGACATCCTCGGCACCGGCATCTACGCGCTCACCGGCCAAGTGGCCAACCAAGTCGGCGGCGTGGTCTGGCTGCCGTTCCTGGTCGCCTTCGTCGTCGCGCTGATCACGGCGCTGAGCTATCTCGAGCTCGTCACCAAATATCCGAAGGCCGCGGGCGCTGCGCTCTACACCCACAAGGCCTTCGGCATCCACTTCGTCGCCTTCATCGTCGCCTTTGCGGTGATGTGCTCCGGCATTACTTCCGCGTCCACCGCCTCGCGCGCGTTCTCCGCCAACATGTCGAGCGCGTTCGGACTCGGCTTCTCCGGTTTCGGCATCACCGTGACGGGGCTCGTCTTCATGGCGATCGTCGCCGCAGTCAATTTCCGCGGCGTCGGCGAAAGCGTGAAGGCGAACGTCGTGCTGACCTGCGTCGAACTGACGGGTCTGCTGATCATCATCTTCATCGGCCTGTGGGCGATCGGCATGGGGCAGGGCGACGTCTCGCGCGTCATGCAGTTCAAGACAGGCGACAGCGGCCTGTTCTGGCCGGTGATTGCGGCGACCACGCTCGCCTTCTTCGCCATGGTCGGCTTTGAGGATTCCGTCAACATGGCCGAGGAATGCAAGGAGCCGACACGCGATTTCCCGAAGGTGCTGCTCGCCGGCCTGTTCATCACCGGCGCCATCTACGTGCTGGTCTCGATTTCGGCGATCACGCTGGTGTCGCCGGCGCAACTCGGCGAAGGCGAGACGCCGCTGCTCAAGGTGGTGCAGGCGGGAGCACCGAACTTTCCGCTATGGATCTTCGGCTTCATCACCATGTTCGCGGTGGCCAATTCCGCGCTGATCAACATGCTGATGGCGAGCCGCCTCGTCTACGGCATGAGCCGCGAGCACGTGCTGCCGCCGGTGCTCGGCAAGGTGCACGCGGGCCGGCGCACGCCCTATATCGCGATTCTGTTCACCACCTTGCTGGCGTTCGCGCTGATCACCTTCGTCGGCGAGGTGCCGGCGCTCGGCGGCACCACCGCGCTGCTGCTGCTCTGCGTGTTCACGGTGGTGAACATCGCGGTGCTGGTGCTGCGCAAGGACAGCGTCGCGCACGAGCATTTCCGCACGCCGACCATCCTGCCGGTGCTGGGCGCCGTCACCTGCGCCTTCCTGGCCGGGCCTTGGACGGGCCGGGCGGTGGTCCAATATCGGGTCGCGGGCGTCCTGATCGCCATCGGCATTGTGCTGTGGGTGATCACGATGCTGGTCAACCGCGCCCAGGGCGTCAGGCCCGAGGCGCCGGACATGGAAGGCGTCGGCGGCAAAGGGCCGGTGAACTAGCGCCGCGGGCAGCCGCGCTCACGGCGCCAAGTTGACGTGAAAATTCAAATGGCGTGATATGAGGCCACGCGGATCACGCGCGCGCCGCTCGTTCGAAGGGAGAATTTCTTGAAGTCGATTGCTCTGACCGCGACCATATTTGCCGTTTCCGGATTTCTGGCGGTCACTTCCGCCGAGGCGTTCGACGCCAGCAAGAGCGGCGGTTTGGCCGATTATTCGAAGGGCATTTCGGGCCGATGCCCCGCCGGCACCTGCAATCAGATGGGCGGCCCGAACGCGAGAGACGTGAAATTCTGCTCGGCGGAGAACTGCAAGCGCAGGGGCAAATGACGATTCGCTGACCCGCCTCGCAAATCCGGTCGCAGCCTACGCCAGCGTCCCGCCATCGACCGGCATCGCGATCCCCGTCACGAACGAAGCCTTGTCGGACAGCAAAAACACCGCGGCCTCCGCGATCTCCTCCGGCCGCGCCGCGCGGCCCATCGGGTTGCGCGTCACCGCGGCCTTGATCAGCGCTTCCGGGTCGGCCTCGTTGTGGCCCGGCTGGTCCGGCCGGTTGACGAACACGCGCAGCATCGGGGTGTCGATCGCGCCGGGGCAGATCGCATTGACGCGGATGCCGTCCTTGGCGTGCCGCTTGGCGAGGCTGCGTGCAAGCCCGATCACGCCGGCTTTCGCCGCCGAGTAGGTCGGGCTCCACGGCGAGCCCGTCAGCCCCGAGGTCGATGCCGTGAACAGGATGCTGCCGGCGTGCTGCCTGGTCATGTGCCCGAGCGCCGCGTGCGTGGTGACGAGCTGCGAGCGCAGGTTGAGGTCGATGGAAAATTCCCAGCCGTCGAGATCGTCGATCACGGAAGGGCCGGGCGTGCCCAAATGATTCCACAGCGCGTCGAGCCGGCCGAATTCCTTCACGGTGGCGGCGACGATCTCGCGCGAGAAGTCGTCGTTGCGTAGATCGCCGGCCAGCGCGATCGCCCGGCCGCCGCCCTTGCGGATTTCGTCCGCAACCGCTTTCGCACCGGCTTCGTTGACGTCGGCCACCGCGACCGCCGCGCCCTCGCGCGCCAGGATCAGCGCACCGGCGCGGCCTGCGCCGGAAGCCGCCGCGGTGACCAGCGCGATCTTGTCCTTCATATCCATGGTCCGATCCCCCGGTGCCGACGTTTACTTCGCCTCGCTCGCCTTCATCTCGTCCGCCATCGGCTTGAGCGCCTGCGCCTGCTCGTCGAGCCGCTTCTGCCATTCCGCGCCCGGCATGAAGGCGAGCACCGGCTCGTCACCCGGCGAGCTCTTGATGTAGTCGGGATCGCGCAGCCCCTCGGCAATCGCCGCTTCCAGCTTTTTGACGACATCGTCGGGCACGCTTTTCGGCACGGCAAAGCCGCGCTCCGCCGTCATGGTGACCGCAATGCCGGCTTCTTCCGCCGTCGGCACGTCCGGCAGCGCCGCGGATCGCTTCTTCGACAGGATCGCGATCGCGCGGAATTGTCCCTTGGCGCCGCCATGCAGTTCCGGCACTTCGCTGACGCTGACCATGCCGACCTCGACATGCCCGCCGAGCAGGTCGGTCCGTTGCGCGGCCGTTCCGCGATAGGAGATCTCGTTGGGCTGCACCTTGGCGGCTGCCGCCAGCATGCGGATCGCCAGATGCCCGTTGGTGCCCGCGCCGTTGTGGCCGAACGTCACCGACTCCGGCTTGGCGCGCAGCGCGGCCAAGACATCGCCGAGACTGGCGAACTTGCTGTCCGCCTTCACCACAATCACGCTGGGATCGTCGACCACGCGCGCGACCAGCCGGATCTCGTCCATCGTGTACTGGGTCTTGCGCGTCATCGGCAGGAAATTGTAGCCGGGCACGTTGACCACGCCCATCAGATAGGCATCCGGCGCAGCGCGCGCGATTTGCGCAAACGCGATCTCGCCGCCGGCGCCTGGTTTGTTCAGCACCACGAATTTGGCGTTGGCCCCGAGCCGCTTCTCGACCACCGGCAGCAGCTTGCGCGCCATCACATCGGTGGCGCCGCCCGGCGCAAAGCCGATCACGACCTCGATCGGCTTGTCGTCGGGCCACGCCGCGAGCGCCGGTCCAGAGGCTGCGAGGCCGAAAGCTGCGGCGAGTGCGATGATCTTGTGCATTTCCATTTCCACCCTGTTTTTGTTGTTGGCCCTCGCGCCGCTTGCGGCGGCGCGGTCGGCAAATTCTTGCGATTGCTTGTAGCTGTCCGCTGCTGCGCATGACAACCGGCGTTGCCGCAGGCCCCCGTGCGCCCCACGCGTGCCAGAGTTGAGCGCCGTCCACGGAACGCGCCCGGAAACTTGCGCGGGGAGGCCGAACCGTTTCGCGACTATCGCGTTAACACGGGTTATCCGGAGGTTTGCAACCATGGGAAGTTCAAGACCCTTCCGTTCCGTCGCGGTGGTGGTTGAGGATGATCCGATCCAGCGCGAGATGCTCGCCTCGCTGCTCGAGGAAGGCCATTTCGAAGTCATCCAGTGCGAAGACGCGCAGACCGCCGACCTTGCCCTCGCAAAGCGCCATCCGGCCCTGCTGGTCACCGACGTCAATCTCGTCGGCGCGATGTCGGGCCTCGAACTCGCGCGGAAGGCGCGGCAGCTCCATCCGGAGATCCGCGTCATCGTGATCTCCGGCCGCCCCACGCCCGCGGTCCCCGACGGCGTCACCTTCTTCGCAAAGCCGTTCTATCCCACCGACCTGCTGCGCGAGGTCGAACGGTCGGAGCATGCTGAAAAACGTTCTCGCCTTCATTGCACGCTGATGTAGCGACGGCGGCGGCTTTGATTGGAAATTGATCCGGCTGATCAGCCGGTCCACTGCGCCCTGCCGGGAAGGCAACACTTGGTGCTAGCGATCGCGTTTTTTCTTGGATGTGGGCAAAGGGCAATTCGTACAGACCGTATCGTCGCACATCCGGCAAATCGTGAAGCGATCCATCTCGGACGTATCCTGCCTCGCCAGCAGTTCGCGTATCAGCGCGCCAAGTCGCTTCGTCTCCGTCGGCGACAGCACATCCAAGAGTGACGTCACGGCTGAAATCCGGGAAGCCAGCAGTTCCTTCCGGCTTGCGGTGCCTCTGGCCGTCAGATGCAGGGCGACCTCGCGGCCGTCCTTTCCAGGCCGGCGCTCGACAAGCTGATCCGAAACCAGACGGTCGACCAGCCGGACCGTTCCGGAATGCGACAGGCCGAGGATTCTGCGCAGCATGTCATTGGTCATGCCCTGGCCATAGCCAAGGACGATGAGGGCGGCAGGCGTCTCGCCGCCGCGGCCGACGACCTCGCGCGCGCCGTGCTCGATCCGGTCCATGACGGCAAGCGAAAGCGCCGCCAGCAGATTTGCGATTCCGGTCTCCGTCTCCATGCGATGAATAATATGTGCGTAGCGCACAAAAAACAACTTGACCAAATATGTGCGCTGCGCACATATTGATCGAGAGAGCAACGATGAGACCGCGCGATCGCGCGGGAAACCCCGCGGCGGCATCGATCCAGGACGCTTCCATGGGCGACGTGAACACGAGAGACCGGGAGAATGGCGATGAATACGACGAGCACTGCATCAACGATTCGGACTGCCGCCGGCAGTGAACCCGCCTTGAAATACGTGCAGGCCAATGGAGTACGGTTTGCCTATCTCGAGCAGGGGAGCGGGCCGCTCGTCATGTTCATGCATGGCTTTCCCGACAACGCCTGGTCGTATCGAAAGCAACTACAGGTCTTTGCCGATGCCGGATATCGTGCGGTCTCGCCGTTCCTGCGTGGCTATGCGCCGACCGAGATCCCGGCGGATGGAATCTTCGATCCCATCGCGCTGGGCAA
Organism: Bradyrhizobium lablabi; assembly: GCF_018129385.1. Lineage (GTDB taxonomy): Bacteria > Pseudomonadota > Alphaproteobacteria > Rhizobiales > Xanthobacteraceae > Bradyrhizobium > Bradyrhizobium lablabi_C. Next base: position 605,114 of record NZ_JAFCLN010000001.1, on the reverse strand, counting down.
GGATCTCGAAGCGCTCATCGCTGTCCTGAGCGACGACGGACAAGCGCGCGTCGTCGGCATGGATTGGGGCGGCACGTCGACCTTGCAGGCGCTGGCCACGGCACCTTCGGCAATCAAGGCCGCCGTGGTCATGAACACCGCGCACCCCATCACATTTTCCAGCATCAGGAGAGATCCCGATGCCGTCAGGTCCATCTTCCATTTCTATTTCTTCCAGCTGCCCGGCGCCGAATCGGCTGTCAATGTCGAGGGACTCCCCTTCGTCGACTATCTTTGGAAGCTGTGGTCGCCGACATTCAGGAACGACGAGCATCTGCGTTCGATCAAACAGACGCTCAGCTCTCCCGGCACGATGGCAGCGGCGCTCAAATATTATGGTGGCCTGTTCAATGCGGGATTTGCCGGCCGGCTGCCGATGAACGCGATGCATACGCCGACGCTGACGATCTATGGCAGCAACGATCCGACGGCGAGGTATTCGATGAAGGAGGAGCCGCTGTTCAAGGGGCCCCACAAGCGCATCGTCCTGCCTGATGTCGGTCACTTCCCGCACCTCGAGCGCGAGGCGGAAGTCACCGGTTTGATCATGGACTGGTTCAAGACGCATGCACCGGACTGAGCGGCGCGGCGACAACATCTTTCAGCTTCTTCAGGAGTGCGCGTGATGGACACGCAAACACAGCAGCAATACGCCGAGACGTTTCACGGTCTTCACAGGAAGGGGGATCCGCTCGTCCTGTTCAACGCCTGGGACGTCGCCACCGCCAAAGCCATTGCAAAGACGTCGCGCGCGGTTGCGACCAGTAGCGGGGCGGTCGCATCCGCGCTCGGGTACGCGGACGGCGAAAATGTCCCGCTCGAGTTGGTGGCGGGTCTGGTATCGCGGGTGACCGCTTCCGTATCGGTTCCGGTATCGATCGATCTGGAGGCAGGCTATGGCGACACTCCGGAGGCCGCCGCGAATTCGGCGGCCAGTATACTGAAAGCCGGCGCCATCGGCATCAATATCGAAGACGGTCTGTCAGCGGGAAAGCGGCAACTCGTCAGCTCCGACCAGCATGCAGCGAAGATCAAGGCGGTGCGGGACACTGCGCAACAACTCGGAATTCATCTGTTCATCAATGCACGGACCGATCCCTTCCTGCTGAAATTCGGATCGCCGGACGAGTGCCTCAACGAAGCGGCGAGGCGCGCAAAAGTCTATGCCGAGGCCGGCGCCGATGGAATTTTCGTGCCCGGCCTCACGGACCTTCCTCTCATCGAAAAATTCGTTGAACTCGCGCCTCTGCCGGTCAACATCATGGTGACGCGAGGTGTGCCCGAAATCGCCGATCTCGCCCGCGTCGGTGTCCGGCGGGTGAGTCTCGGGCCGTGGCCGATGATGGCCGCGATGCGCATCATTGGGCAAGCCGCCGCCGCGGTCGTTGCGAGCAGGCAATACGGCACGTTTTTGCAACCGGATGCGTGAGGGCGGAAATTTTTGCGCCGCGCGCGATCACTGGATTTGCGCGCGGCGCATCGCGTTCGTCAGGTGCACGCTTTTCTACGTCAGCACCGGTATGGCCGCGGATTGCGCGACCAGTCCGCTGGATTTGAGCTCTTGCCAGAACTCGGCAGGAATCTTGGCCTGCATTGAATTGTAGTCTTCGGCGATTTGCTGGCTGCTGCTTGCGCCGACGACGAGGGCGACGGCGACGTCGGGTGCCGCCGAGAACTGAAGCGCAGCGGTTCGCAGATCGACGCCGTGCCGCGCCGCCACTTCACGCAGGCGGTCCCGCTTCTGAAGATGCGCGCTCGAAATCGCAAAGTTCTTCGGGCCGTAATTGTAGCGTGCGCTGCCCGATATGAATCCCGCATTGAGCGACGAGCCGATCACCAGCGCGACATTCTTGCGCCGCATCGCCGGGAATACCTGGTCCACCGCGTTGGCGTGATCGATCAGCGAATATTGCGAGGCGCACAGGCACACGTCGGGGTCCGCCGCCTCGATCACGCGCAGCTGCGGCTCGGGCCGGTTCACGCCGATGCCCCACGCCTTGATGATTCCTTCCTCGCGCATTCTCGAGAGCGCCGGAAATGCGCCTCTCTCGGCGATCCGGAATTGCTCTTCCCAGGGCTTGTCGGGCGGGAAGTAGGGAAAGTCCGGCGAGATATCGTGAACGAATGCGACATCCAAGGCGTCGATGCCCATCCGTTGCAGGCTGTCTTCGATCGAGCGGCGCACCCCGTCGGCCGAGTAGTCGTACGAGACGTCGTTGGGCGAGTCGGAGAGCGGAAAGATATCGGCGTGGCGGTTGTTGCGCGAGGCCTTGAACAGCTTGCCGACCTTGGACGAGACGAGATAGTCGCTGCGCCGCTTGTTGTGCAGGAAGTGGCCGAAGCGGCGTTCGGCGAGGCCAAAGCCGTACCACGGCGCCATATCGAAATAGCGAACGCCGGCTTCCCACGCCGCATCGAGCGTCGCGTAGGCATCCTTGTCGCTGATCTTGTTGAACTCGTTGCCGAGCGGGACGCCGCCGAGACCGAAATGGAATTCCGGTTTGAACAGGCGGGTTGCGCGATTGTCGATAGCCATATTTGACGTTCCTTCGTTCGAACGGACGGTGTTGGTTGCTGCTGTTGCCGATGAGGACATTGCGAGGGCGCTCAGGCCACCTGCGGCGAGGCCGAGGAACTCGCGGCGGCTGTTGGCGCTGCCGGTCGGGTTTTGCCGGGCTTTTTGCGGGCTTTCATGCATCGGAACTTCTCCGTGAGAGGCGTAGGAAACTTCCCCGTGCGAGACGTACGTACTGGAACAAAAGGCCGCCAGCTTCGTTCGTTGACCTGGATTCAACGGAAGCTTGAGCAGATTTCCCGTGACGTTCGATCCAAAGCTGTTCAGCGATCTCTGCGTGTTCCTGAGCATCCTGCGGTGCGGCAGCATGTCCCGCGCGGCCATCGATCTCGGCGTCACGACCTCGGCGCTGAGTCACAGGCTTCGCAAGCTGGAAGCCTCGCTTGGAATCCGGCTGATCAACCGGTCATCCCGTTCCATCAGGCCGACGACGGCCGGCGCCATGCTGGCCGGGCAGTTGCAGCAGGGCTTTGAAGCGATCGCGGAATCGGTGCGTGCGCTGGAGCAGTATCGGCAATATCCCGCGGGGAAGTTGCGCCTCAACGTCCTGCGCGATGCGGCGTGCCTGCTGCTGAACCCGGTCATCCGGGATTATGGCCTGCAATTTCCCAATGTGCATCTCGATGTGACGGTGGACGATCGCTTCGTCGACATCGTCGGCGACGGTTTTGACGCCGGCATCCGCTATGGCGATCGCGTTCCCCAGGATATGGTCGGCCTCGCGCTGACCTCGCCGCTCAACTGGGTGGTTGTGGCGTCTCCCGAATTGCTCGAACGCGTCGGCCGGCCCGACACGCCGCAGCAACTGCTCGATCTGCCCTGCATTCAGATGCGCGTCGGCGACAACAGCGCCTTCCCGTGGGAATTGGGCAACGCAGATGCACTGATCCGGCTCGATGTCCGCGGTCCGCTTTGCGCCAACGAGACCGAGCATTCGCTCGCGGCGGCGATCCGCGGCGTCGGCTTTGCCTATTGTCTCGAGCGCCGCGTAACGTCGGAGGTCAGGGAAGGGCGGCTCGAAATCGTTCTGCCGCAATGGGCGTCGACCGGCCCTTGCTTCATGATCTACTACCCAAGCCGCCGGCAACCGCCTTCCGGGCTGCGGCAACTCATCGACATGATCAGGAGCAACGAACGGCTCGCGCCGGTCGAATGGCCGAGGGGTAATGGCGCTTTGCCGGAGTCAGGAGAGGCGACTGACCACGCGCCCGGCATCGAGCAAGGTGGCTTGGTTGCAGCGGGCGATCGCTCGAGGTCGCCGCAGCGGCCGGGATCGCGCCACGGCTAGATCAAGCGGCTGCGCACAACTTTCTCAGCGAGGATGGCCACTTCGGTGCGATTATGGGCCTTGAGCTTTTGCATGATTCTCCGCAGATGAAGCTTGACCGTGTGCTCGCTCATATTGAGATCATAGGCGATCTGCTTGTTGGCTTTGCCCTGGCGGATCGCCTCGACCACTTCGATCTGTCGCTTCGTCAAAGTCACTTCCGGTTTGGCAGGAGCGAAGCCTTCGCCGCCGAGCAGGCTGTCAGCCGGTACGAAGACGCCGCCGGCTTTCACAAGGCGGACGGCCTCGACGGCAATATTGAAAGGGAGATGGCTTGGAATGTAGCCGCGCACCCCACGCTTCAAGGTGCGAACAATCTGGTCGGCATCCCCGGTATCGGCGACGACGATCACGGGCTTCGGTACCTCTTCCAACAGCTCCCAATCGGCAAGGCTCGATGCATCCTGGCGTTCGATGGCGATAATGGAGACTGACGGAGTTACGGCGACGGCCTCCGCCGAGCTGCGCCAGCCCACGACGCTCTCGAACGGAAAGACGACATGATTTTCGCAAGCGGCCGCCAGACAAACGGCGAAGCAATCCCGAAAGAACGGTCGAGGATGGATCAGCAGGATCGTAGGCTTGGCGCGCGCGGCTGACGATGCGGCGGCGCGGGCTTCCGATGCAGGCATCCTCGAGCTCCTTCCATTGGCCCCAGTCGTTTGTAGGGCCATTCGAAAGGTTCCGGTGTGATCTGGTTCACGTGCGCGTCAATCGGCAGCGGCTGCTTCTCCCAACAGAGCTTGGGGAGAGGAGCGGCAAATCGACCCGGTCGCGCAGCCAATTCTGATTTTCAGAATCAATGTCAAGCCCCTTGTGCAAAAATATTCCGCTTGTCAATTTCGGCAAATCAGAATTATAACAGCGCTACCTCATCCCCGAGGAGGGGCGTTGGCCATCGCCACCAAACGTTGGGATGGGATGCGGTGGACGCGCTTGTTCAGTAGACGACTGAGCAAGGGCGTTCGGCGAAGTCGTGTGGTCCTGGCGCCGCGACGCTGGCGCTAAGCCTTGCGGAATTTCCGCGGGGCGATGGTGACAACAAGCCCGCTCACCAGGGAGAGCGCGATATAAGTCGTAAAGCCATTGCGCAGGGGATGTCGGACTGCCTCCGCTCACCTGTATGCTCGTGTGCAGTTTTTTTTATGCGCAAGCAGCGCACACGAGACCGCGGGTGCAGCGCGCACCCGGCATTCCCTGCGCCCTCTTCTCGAAGAGGCGCGATGAATTTGAAAAAGCTCGGGCAAATGATGTCGCGAGATCGCGAACGCATACCCTTTCGCCTCGTCGTCCCTGCGAACGCAGGGACCCATACTCTGCGGCGGATGTTGTTTGAAATGGTGGATGACGATTTGCGCGAATAACCACGGCCGGTGGCTATGGGTCCCTGCGTTCGCAGGGACGACGAGAGGAGAGAGCCGGGGCCTACCTCCCGTTATGTGAACTCCAGTTGCTCCAGCTCGTATTCTTCAGACTGCCAAAATCCGTGCCCAGGGGCCTGCGGATCTGGCGCTCATAGGTCGCAATGACCCGTTCGGAGGCGGCGATCCTGGCTTCGAGCTCGGCGATGGCCTTTTCCATCCGGCCGGACGATTTTGCCCCCGCGATCTGGCCGAACCTGAAGCGGCCGGTTTCCAGCGCCTTGAGGGCCTCGCGGTGCTTTTTGATCTGGGCCCGGTGCCACGCAATCTGACTGTTACTGTCTGCGACCATACTGGGGTCTCCGAAATGAGCCGGGCAAACATAAGTGATTCGCCGCGATGGAATAGGGGCGACAGCCGCCGGTCCGGGGTGCCCATTGTCAGGGCAAGTCCCGCTGGACGCATAGGAGCGCTCCGATGACGCCGGGTCGCAGTGGCTGTTCCAAACGTTCTTGCCCGTGTAGGCTTAGAACCGATCCAAGGTGAGATGACATCACCATGACAGGGGCACGGGTCGAAAAGCCCGCCCGGACAAAGCGATAGCGGGGAGACTTCATAGCTGATGACCGATATCCGATACCTGGCGCCGCGCACGCTCGATGAAGCGATCAGCGCGTATGCCGCCGCGGGAAGCGCGGCACGCATTCTGGCAGGCGGGACTGATCTTCTGGTGCAGATGCGCTCCGGCGCCGTGCGTCCGGGGCTGATCGTCGACATCAAGAAGATCGCGGAAATGACCGCGATCGAAGAGACCGCTGATGGCGGCTTCCGCATCGGGGCTGCGGTTTCCGGCATGGAACTGCACGACCACCCGAAGTTCGGCAAGGTTTGGCCGGGGGTGCTTGAGGGCATCAACCTGATCGGCTCCAAGCAGGTGCAGGGCCGCGCCTCGGCAGGCGGCAACCTCTGCAACTCCTCGCCCGCGGGCGACGGCGTGCCGGGCCTGGTCGCGGCGGGCGCGATCGCCGTCATCCAGGGCCCGAACGGGCGCCGCGAACTGCCGGTCGAGCAGGTACCAGCCGGTCCCGGCAAGACCAATTTGAAGCCCGGCGAAATTCTCGTCAGCTTCATCCTGCCGCCGCGTCCGGCCGGATCGAGCGATGCTTATCTGCGCATGATCCCGCGCACCGAGATGGACATCGCCGTGGTCGGCTGCGGCGTCAGCCTTACCATGAAGGGTGGCGTAGTCACCGCGGCGCGGGTGGCCCTCGGCGCGGTCGCACCGACCGTGCTGCTGGTTGAATCTGCGGCAAAAGCGCTGATCGGCAGCAAGTTGGATGATGCCGCGCTCGATGCCGCCGCAAAGGCCTGCTCCGCCGCCTGCCGTCCGATCGACGACAAACGCGGCACCATCGCTTACCGCATCAAAGTCGCCGGCGTGCTGCTCAAGCGCACCGCCGCCATTGCCGCCAAGCGCGCGGGAGGAAACTGAAGACATGGCGAAACTGCATGTAACCACGACCATCAACGGCGAGCCGATGGAGTTTTTGTGCGAGCCGAACGACACCATGCTCGACGCGCTGCGCGGGCCGCTCGGCCTCACCGGCTCCAAGGAAGGCTGCGCCTCCGGCGATTGCGGCGCCTGCTCGATCACGGTCGATGACAACCTGATCTGCTCGTGCCTGATGTTGGCTGCGGAAGCCGAAGGGCATGAGCTCCGCACCATCGAAGGCATGGCGCAGGGCGACAAGCTGCATCCGCTCCAGCAGAAATTCCTGGAGATGGCCGCGCTCCAATGCGGCATCTGCACGTCGGGCATGCTCGTCGCATCGGATGCGCTGCTGCGGAGGAATCCGCAGCCGAGCGAGGAGGAAGTCCGCTTCTGGCTCGCCGGCAATCTCTGCCGGTGCACCGGCTATGACAAGATCGTCCGCGCGGTGCTCGATACTGCCGCTGAAATGCGAGAACAGGGAATCAGGGAGGCCGCGCAATGAACGTCGTCACCAACAACAAGTGGATCGGCCAGCGTACCATTCGCCCTGATGGCATGGACAAGGTGACCGGCCGCGCGCAGTTCGCCGCCGACACCACGATGCCCGGCATGATCTGGGGCAAGGTGTTGCGCAGCCCGCATCCACATGCGCGCATCCGCGGCATCGACACCTCCAAGGCGGAAAAGCTGCCCGGCGTGAAGGCGGTCGTCACCTCCAGAGACATCGTCGACTTCCCGATCGAGAAGGGCGCGGTCATGCTCGGCATCCAGGACATGCGCTGGATGTGCCGCAACGTGATGGCGCGCGACAAAGCGCTGTTTCCCGGACACCCGGTTGCGGCCGTCGCCGCCACTACAGAGGCGATCGCGGCGGAAGCCTGCAAGCTGATCGAGGTCGATTACGAGGTGCTGCCGTTCGCGATCGAGATCGAGGATGCGATCAGGCCGGATGCACCGATCCTGCACGAGTTCAACAAGTTCGAGGGTAAGCCCTCCAACATCATGGGCCGCCTCGAACACAAGAAGGGCGACATCGAAGCCGGCTTCAAGCAGGCTGACGTCATCATCGAGCGCAGCTTCACCACGCGCCCGGTGCACCAGGGCTACATCGAGCCGCACGCCTGCCTGATCAGCGTCGCGCCCGACGGCAAGACCACGATCTGGAGCTCCAGCCAGGGCCAGTTCATGGTGCGCGCGATGACCTCGATGCTGACGGGCATCCCGCAGAGTGACATCCGCGCCATCCCCGCCGAGATCGGCGGCGGTTTTGGCGGCAAGACCATCGTCTATCTCGAACCGGTCGCGACCTTGCTGGCGAAAAAATCCGGTCGTCCCGTGAAGATGGTGATGACGCGCGAGGAAGTGATGCGCGCCACCGGTCCCACCTCCGGCTCGAAGAGCACGGTGAAGATCGGCGCCACCAAGGATGGCAAGATCGTCGCCGCGCACGGCACCTTCTATCTGCAAGCCGGCGCCTTCGCCGGCTCGCCGATCCGCGGCGCCGCCGGTTGCAGTTTTACGCCCTACGACATTCCGAACCTGCTGTCGGAAGGTTTTGACGTCTGTTCCAACCGCTCCAAGGTCGCGGCCTATCGCGCGCCGGGCGCACCGATCGGCGCCTACGCGGTCGAGTGCGTGCTCGACGAAGTCGCCGAAGCGTTGAAGATCGATCCGCTCGATTTCCGTCTGAAGAACGGCGCCAAGGAAGGTACCAAGGCCGCGCATGGCCCGGTGTTTCCGCGCATCGGCTATCTCGAGCTGACACAGGCCGCCAGGGACTCCGAGCACTACAAGGCGCCGCTCGGCGACGGCAACGGCAAACTGCGGGGCAGGGGCGTGGCTAGCGGCTTCTGGTTCAATGCCGGCGGTGAATCCTCAGCGCAGGTCAACATCACCGAAGACGGCAACGTCGTGGTGACCACAGGCCACCCTGATATCGGCGGTTCGCGCGCCGGCATCGCCAACATTTGCGCCGAACTGCTCGGCATCGACTACAAGCGCGTCTCCGTCATCATCGGCGACACGCAGACCGTCGGCTTCTCGAACCTCACCGGCGGCAGCCGCGTGCTGTTCGCATCGAGCATGGTGGTCACGCAATCGACCGAAAAAATCATCCAGACGCTGCGCGAGCGCGCGGCAAAAATCTGGGAGATCGACCCCGAGGCGGTGAAGTGGGAAAACGGCGCGGCGCATCCGGTCAGCCCGAATGCCGGCCAGTTCGAGCCGCTGACGCTGGAACAGCTCGCCGAAAAGGCGCCCGCGATGGGCGGACCGATCGGGGCCGGCGTGCAGCTCAACACCGCCGGTGCCGATGGCGGCTTCGGCACCCATATCTGCGACGTCGAGGTCGACACCGAGCTCGGCATCGCGCGCGTGATCCGCTACACCGCCGTGCAGGATGTCGGCCGCGCCATTCATCCGGGCTATGTCGAGGGCCAGCTCCAGGGCGGCGTCGCGCAGGGCATCGGCTGGGCGCTGAACGAAGAGTACATCTACCGCAAGGACGGCACCGTCGATAATCCCGGATTCCTCGACTATCGCATGCCGGTCTGCTCGGACCTGCCGATGCTCGACTGCATCCTGGTGGAAATCCCGAACCCAAAGCACCCGCAAGGCGTCAAGGGCGTCGGCGAAGTCCCGCTGGTCCCCGTGATGGCCGCGGTCGGCAACGCCATCTACAACGCGCTCGGCAAGCGCTTTTACTCACTGCCGATGTCGCCGCCGAAAGTGCTGGAAGCGCTGGAGGCGGACATCAAGCAGGCGGCGGAGTAAGCCCAATCGTCATCGCCCGCGAAAGCGGGCGATCCAGTACTCCGCGGCGTTCGTGATTGAACCGAGAAGCCGCGGCGTACTGGATACTCCGCCTTCGCGGAGTATGACGACCGTTGATGTTGAGACGGAATCGTAGCGTGGGTTAGCGCAGCGTAACCCATCATCTTTGGTCGGACTTGGATCGCGGATCGTGAAGATCAAGGAACTGGAAAAAGCCCTGCTGGAGCGCGGTGTACGGGCTCGTTCATTCAGTATTGACGGGGCCGGTGAAGACGAGGAGCAATATAGGCTGGAAAGATCGGGAGGAAGATGGTGGTGCGCCTATTACTATGAGCGAGGAAATAGGAATGAGGTTCGCGAATTTCCCAGCGAGGAGGAGGCGTGTGACTATTTCCTTGAGTTGGTTTTGTCCGATCCGACATCTCGCCGCTAGGAATCGTAGGGTGGGTTAGCCGACATGTCCGCCGTAGCTCAACGAGCGAAGGCGGAAGGCGTAACCCGGCATCTCACCAAGAAAATGCGGCGGGTTACGCTTCGCTAACCCGCCCTACAAAGTTGAAAAATGACCGACGCCGAGAAAGCCGCCAAAGTCCTCGAAGCCCTCAAGGCCGCCGAAGCCGCGACTCCGCAGGCGGCGCTGCCGATGCTCAACAATCTCGTCGGCCTCGTGCAGGCGCATGGCGAACAACCGCTAGAGGTCGAGGAAGCCCGCTCCGGCGCTTTCCTCGCCATCTGCGAAATCGGCAAGGCCCTGCATCGCGGCCAGCCGGCGGACAGGCTGTGGGCCTCGGCGATCGCGGCTACGGAAAGGTGGAAGTCGCTGGCGAAATAGCTTCGGGGCGCGCCAATGACGCTTGTTTCGCTAAGGCAGAGCATCCGGCACCTCTACGAGGGCGAAACGCCGGCCGGTATCCGTTTTCGCTACGCGCTGCTGGCGTTCGACATCGTCACAATCCTGTTCATCATCGCGACGTCGTTCCTACCCAGGAGCGCTGCCATCGAAGCGCTCGACGTCCTGTTCGGGATCGTGATCCTGATTGATTTCACCGCACGGCTGATCGGCAGCGAGCATCGCGTGCGCGACCTCACCCGACTCTCGACCTGGGCCGACGTCGTCGCGATCGTGTCATTCCTCGCGCCGCTGGCGGGAGAGGCCGGCGGATTTCTGCGCATCCTTCGCACGCTGCGGCTGCTGCGCGACTATCAGATGCTGGCCCGGCTACGTGTCGACTTTACGTTCTTCCGGCAGAACGAAGAGGTGATCTTCGCCGTCACCAACCTCGCGGTCTTCATCTTCATCATGACCGCCGTCGTCTACGAGACCCAGAAATTCCGTAACCCGCAGATCGCCAATTATGCCGACGCGCTCTACTTCACCGTCACGGCGCTCACCACGACCGGCTTCGGCGATATTACCCTGCCGGGAACGCTCGGCCGCATGATCACGGTGGTGATCATGATTCTGGGCATCACCCTGTTTTTCAATCTCGCCCGCGCCCTGATCAACCCGCACAAGGTCCGGTTCTCCTGTCCGGATTGCGGCCTCCAGCGGCACGATGCCGATGCCGTGCACTGCAAGGCCTGCGGCAAGTTGTTGAATATTCCCGATGAAGGCCTGACGTGATCAGCAGGCGCGCCGGCAGCAAGCGAGAGTACCGGCGGGCCTCAGTAAACGGTCCGTTGCGGCCGTCGATTGTTGCGCCCGTAATACGGGTTGCTGATGCATTGAGACGCGCGAATCCCGGTCGCGAATTTGCACTGCTGGATGGAGGTGTAACTGCAATCGATGCCCTGGAGCGGGCCGAAAGTCTGGAGGCAGACGGGATAGCGGGGATCGTAGGTCTGCGCCCGCGCCGGCTCTGCCGCCGAGATCGATCCGACCGCCAGAAATGTCAGGAGGGCAACGCGCATCGAAATCGTCCTTGGGGCTGCCTAGCCCTTCGCGCCCATCGCATACGGCTTGAGCATCGCATACATCATGCCGTGCGTCGGCGTCGGAATGCCGAACTGCCGGCCGAGCTCGGCGACCTTGCCGGAGAGCCACGGCACTTCCAGTCGGTTGCCGCGATCGAGGTCGAGCGCCATCGAAGCCTTCATGTGCGGCGGAAAATGCGCGGTTGCATCCGCAATCCGCTCGAGGGCATCCGCGGGGATCGTCACGCCCTTGGCGCGGCCGACGTCGATCACTTCCTGATACGCCGCGCGAAAAATCGGCCGCATGTCGGGGTCCTCGCGCAGGGCGCCGATCGGCTGGCGCGCCAGCGCCATCATGCCGGCGTTGCTGGCGAGCAGGATGAACTTCATCCAGAGATCGGTGAGGATATTGTCGCTCAGCACGGCCTCAAAGCCCGCCTTCTGGCACAGCGCGAGAAAATCCTCGCCGCGGCGGCTAGCGGTGCCGTCGAACTCGCCGAACACCATGCGCATGAACGTACCGACCTGCGTGATCGTGCCGGGCGCGGTGATCGCGGCCGAGATTTGCGCAACGCCGCCCATCACCGCGTGCTTGCCGAGGATCGGGATCAGCCGCTCATGGGCGTCGATGCCGTTCTGGAGCGGGATGACGGCGGTATCCGGACCGATCAGCGGCTTGATGTGCTCGCCCGCGCTCTCGACGTCCCACAGCTTGACGCAGAACAGCACGATGTCGACCTTGCCGATCTCGGCGGGATTATCGGTCGCCTGCGTCGGCACGAGATGGATATCGCCGCGCGGGCTGAGCAGCCGCAAGCCCGCGCTCTTCATGGCGGCCAGATGCGCGCCACGCGCGATGAAGGTGACGTCGGCGCCGGCCCTGGCCAGCGCCGCGCCATATCCGCCGCCAACTCCGCCAGTGCCGACGACCGCGATGCGCATCGGCTAGGCCGGCACGCGGTGCAGCGCGCAGAGCTTGTTGCCGTCAGGGTCGCGCAAATAAGCGATGTACAGCTTGACGCCGGAGCCTTCGCGGATGCCCGGCGGCTCCTCGCAGGTCTTGCCGCCATGAGCGATCCCGGTGGCGTGGAAGGCGTCGGCCTCGGCCTGCGAATTGGCGAGGAAGCCGATGGTGCCGCCATTGGCAAAGGTCGCGGCTTCGCCGTTGATCGGCCTGGTCACCGAAAAGGTGCCGGTCTTGGTGCGCCAGAAAATGCGGTGGCGGTCGACCCGTCCCTCCGGCACGCCCAGCGTGCCAAGCAGCGCATCGTAGAATGTCTTGGCCCTGTCGAGGTCGTTGGTGCCGATCATGATATGCGAGAACATAATTCTACTCTCTCCCGAGCTGCGCCGGACGGTTTCGGCCGTCCGTGGTTGGTCTTGTGGAATGAAACTAGCAGCGCGCACGGGCTTGCGGAAGGTCTCCGTCTGAGTTGACCGGGAGCATCCTAAAGTCGTATCCTTGTCTTATTGCTCGCATAGATTTCTTTGGCCGCCACCAATATTCAGGAGCCCTCCCATGCAAGCAGCCTCGCGTATCAGTTGCCCGATGTATTTTCCCGGCGCGCCTTACGCGTTGGCGGACTCGGTGACCTGCACCACGCTCATCGATTGGGCCTACGACCAGTGCGCCCAGTGGATCAATCAGGATTATCCATCGAGGTCGCAATTCATCTGGCAACTGCCGAGCCAGGACTACACGTTTTCGGCCCCGCTGTTCTGGACCTACACTTGGTGGAATGACGAGACCTACGATGAGCCCTTCGGTTTCATCGCGCAGGACGCCAATCAGGATGCCTATCTGGTGTTCCGCGGCACCGTGACCGACGCCGACGAAGTCCAGGATGGCCTCGCCATTCAGACGCCGTATCCGTTCGTGCAGAACGGCGGTAACGTGCATCTCGGCTTCTATCAAATCTATCAGGGTGTCCAGAGCCAAGTGTACGCGGCGATCGCTGCGCTGTCGCCGTTCAAACGATTTTTCTTCACCGGCCACAGCCTCGGGTGCGGCTTGTCGACGCTCGCGGTGCCGGACGTCCTTGCGAATACATCCGTGAAGCCGGGTTCGAACCTGCTCGTTCAGCACCACAACTTCGCCAGTCCGCGTGTTGGCGACGTGAATTTTGCATTGCTGATGAACAATTGTGGGATACCGACATATCGGATCGTCAACACCGAGGACATCGTGCCGGATGCGCCGACCGCGATCTTCGGCGGCTATCTCTACGAGCATGTCGGCACACCGATCGATTTCACCGCACAATACGGCTCGATAGGCAACAACCATGCGCTCGATGTTGCCTACGAATACGCCGTCGCGCACCCGAATGACCCGCAAGGACCCATGCCGTTGCAGCCGCCGCTCGGCCTCGCCCGGCGCCCCGGCGTGCGGCTGGTTGTGAGGGGGCCGGTGACGCGGCTGAGGCGCTCGTCGGCGCCCGCCTATTGAGCCGTTGTTCGGAACTGGATCTGCGAGCGTGACGCTTACAGCTCGCGTGCGTTCGAGAACGCGAACGACGTCACGCGCCGCGTGTTCTCGTCGAGGATCAGCGTGCGGGTGATCGGCGGCTCGGCGCGCTGGCTACAGTTTTCGCGCTCGCACAGCCGGCAGTTGACGCCGATCGGCGTGCCCTCGGCCTTCTCGAGGTCCATGCCGGTGGCATAGACCAGTTTCGACGCATGGCGAATCTCGCAGCCCAGGCCAATCGCAAAGCGCGGCTGCGCCAGCGGATGCGGCGCCACCGGCCGGCGCACCATCTGCGCGATCGAGAAATAGCGCGTGCCGTCGGGCAGCTCGATCACCTGCTTCAACAGCCGATCCGGCGTGTCGAAGGTCGAGTGCACGTTCCACAGCGGGCAGGTGCCGCCGAACTTGGAGAACGGGAACGTGCCGGAGGAAAACCGCTTCGAGACATTGCCGGCGTTGTCGACCCGCAGCAGGAAGAACGGCACGCCGCGCGCGTTCGGCCGCTGCAACGTGGTCAGACGGTGACAGACCTGCTCGAAGCCGGCATTGAAGCGCTGCGCCAGCACGTGCACGTCATAGCTCAGCGCTTCAGCCGCGCTGAGAAAGGCCTGGTAGGGCATCATCGCGGCGGCGGCAAAATAATTGGCGAGCGTGATGCGGTAGAGCCGCCGTGGCGTGTCGTCGAGCGGCCCGGCGCGGCCGACGATGGCCTCGATCGTGGGGCTGCATTCGGCAAGCCCGATCTGGAACGCGAGCTGAAAGGTACGTCCCGAACCGTCGACCAGTTCGGAGATCAGAAGCTGGCGGCGATGGCGGTCGAACCGCCGCAGCGTCTCGCGCATCACATCGACCGGCATCACGCGGGTAACGATCGAATGCTTTTCCCGCAGCCGCGCGGAGAGGGCCGCGAACAGCCCATCGGCCGAGACGTTCAATTCGTCGCGCAGATTCTCCGCCGCCGTCTCCAGCTCCGGAAAATAATTGCGATTGGCCTCGATCAGGTCGCGCACCCGCTCGATCGGGTTGGCCTCGAACTGCGTGCCCTCGCGGTCGGCCATTTGCGCGGCGACCATGGTCTCGCCGCGCCTTGCCTCGGTATAGGCGGCGTAGAGGCGTTGCAGGGAATGGGTCACGCCGGGGCAAAGCTCGGCGAGGTCGCGCAGTTCCTGTTTCGGCAGGTCGATCTGCCGGAACAGCGGATCGGAGAAGATCTCGTTCAGCTCGGCGAAGAAGCGATCCTCGTCGGCGGTGGCAAGGTCGCGCAGATCGAGGTCATAAGTCTCGGCCAGCCGCAGCAGAAGCTGCGCCGTCACCGGGCGCTGGTTCCGCTCGATCAGGTTGATGTAGCTCGGCGAAATCTCCAGCCCCTCGGCCATCTGCGTCTGCGACAGCCCCAATTGCTGGCGGATCCGCCGGAAACGGGGCCCGACAAACAGCTTCTTTCCGGAATCGCTCGCCATTGGCCGCTCCCTGGTTCCGAGGAACCGCGTCAGTGTCATTGACCCATTTTGTGACTATTTTTACAAAATGACATCTATGACAAGTTCATATGTTACATGACATCACCAATAGAATACAAGCCCTCTATACGATTCTGGCGTTCTGGCGTTTAGCTCTCGACACGCATTTCGCATTGCACTGTCAAGAATGTCGAGAGGATACGATCATGAACTACCAGCCGCGTGGGATCGACCGAGCCATCCAGGGACCGGCTTCCTATCTGAGCGAGATTGAAGCGGCCAAGGCGCTGCTCGAGACCCAGCCGACCTGGAACGGCGTCACCGCCGAGGCCGTGGCGCGCATGCGCTTACAGAACCGCTTCAAGACCGGCCTGGACGTCGCCCGCTACACCGCGGCGCTGATGCGTGCCGACATGGCTGCCTATGACGCCGATCCCACCAAGTACACCCAGTCGCTCGGTTGCTGGCACGGCTTCATCGCGCAGCAGAAGCTGATTTCGGTGAAGAAGCATTTCGGCAAGACCGATCGCCGCTATCTCTACCTCTCCGGCTGGATGATCGCCGCGCTTCGCTCCGAGTTCGGCCCGCTGCCCGATCAGTCGATGCACGAGAAGACCTCGGTGCCGGCGCTGATTGAGGAGCTCTACACCTTCCTGCGTCAGGCGGATTCCCGCGAGCTCAACGATATTTTCCGCGCGCTCGACGCAGCCCGCGAGGCAGGCGACAAGGCAAAGGAAAAAGCGCTGATCGAAAAGATCGACAACTTCCAGACCCATGTCGTGCCCGTCATCGCCGACATCGACGCCGGCTTCGGCAATGCCGAGGCGACCTACCTGCTCGCCAAGAAGATGATCGAGGCGGGTGCGTGCGCGCTGCAGATCGAGAATCAGGTCTCGGACGAAAAGCAGTGCGGTCACCAGGACGGCAAGGTCACCGTGCCGCACGAGGTGTTCCTGGCGAAGATCCGGGCCTGCCGCCATGCCTTCCTTGAACTCGGCGTCGAAGACGGCATCGTCGTGACCCGCACCGACTCGCTGGGTGCCGGCCTCACGCAGCAGATCGCCGTCAGCCACAAGCCCGGCGACATCGGCGATCAGTACAACAGCTTCCTGGATTGCGAGGAAGTGACGGCCGAGAACGCCAGGAATGGCGATGTCATCATCAATCGCCACGGCAAAATGATGCGTCCGAAGCGGCTCGCCAGCAACCTCTATCAGTTCCGTGCCGGCACGGGCGAAGACCGCTGTGTGCTCGACTGCATCACCTCGCTCCAGAACGGCGCCGACCTCTTGTGGATCGAGACCGAGAAGCCGCATATCGAGCAGATCGCCAAGATGGTCGATCGCATTCGCAAGGTCGTTCCGAACGCGAAGCTGGCCTACAACAATTCGCCGTCGTTCAACTGGACGCTCAACTTCCGTTGGCAGGTGTACGACGCGATGAAGGAAGCCGGCAAGGATGTCAGCAAGTACAACCGTGCTGAATTGATGAAGCCGGAATACGACGATACGCCGCTGGCCATCGAGGCCGACGAGCGCATCCGCACCTTCCAGGCCGATTCAGCCGAGCGCGCCGGCATCTTCCACCACCTGATCACGCTGCCGACCTATCACACGGCAGCCCTGTCGACCGACAACCTCGCGAGGGAGTATTTCGGCGAGCAGGGCATGCTTGGGTACGTGAAGAACGTGCAGCGCCAGGAGATCCGTCAGGGCATCGCCTGCGTCAAGCATCAGAACATGGCCGGCTCCGACATCGGCGACGAGCACAAGGAATATTTCGCCGGTGAAGCAGCTCTCAAGGCGGGCGGCGCCCACAACACGATGAACCAGTTCGGCTAACGGGTAACGACAGGAGACTAGTCATGACGAAGAGCAATTTCTGGGTGATTGGCGGCGAGTTCGGTTCGATGAACTTCCACAAGCTCGTGGAAGGCTCGGCTCAGGTGCAGGGTCCGTTCAAGACCCGGCAGGAGGCCGAGGACGCCTGGCGCACGGTCTCGGAAGAGAACCGTCACAAGGCCGGCGTGCGCTTTTCGATCGTGGAAGAGCCCTCCCGCATCCCGGCCTGATCGCCGATCGGCAAGCCTTTAAAGGGGAAACAAACCAAGGACCAGGCGGCCCCATCCGGATTTCCGGGTGGGGCCGTTTGCTTGTGCAAAACGGCTGGCGGGCTAACCCCTTGAGAATAAAGGCCCCTTTGCGCCGAACATGGTTGCTGATAGGTTAAGGCCGCAAAAACGACCCATCAGGACAAAGGCCGCACGGCGATGTCAGACGCGCAATCAACTTCCAGCACCGCCGCTACCGTGCCGCCGATGCGGCTGCGCGACGCGCTGCGCAAGGCGCGGATCGAGGCGGCCGATCGCACCGGCGTTGTGGTCGATCTGCGCGACGCCGAAGTGGCGCGGCTTGAGATTTTGAATGAGGCGCTCGATCAGCTGTTCGCGCAGGTGCCTGGCAATGTCGATCTGTTCGACCGCGGCATCAGCCAGGGCGAGACGCCGCGGCTATGGATCGATGTGGTCGCGCATATCCTGATGGGACGCGACAAGCGCATCTATCGCTTCGTGCAGGACACGCGCTTCGGCCGCATCGTGCTCGCCGAGTCGCATGACGTGCCCGTCATCGTCGATGCCGTCACCGACTACGTCGCGCGCCGCATGATCGAGCGTGAGCATGCGCTGGTGGCGACGCCGGTGGCCGAGCCGGCCCCGAAGGATAAGCCGTCACGCCGCGGCGGAAAATTCTGGAGCTTTGTGCTCGGCTTCATCCTCGGCGCCGCCGCGCTGTTCGGCTTCGCCGTTTTCGCGACGCTGAAGAATTTCTAGATCAATCGCGTCTTGCGTATCTCCTGCACCCGCAAATCGCTGTTGACGCTGCGCACCATCTGCTCGCAGCGCCAGACGCCGTTTGCGCGCTCGATCTCGAACAGATTGAAGGCCGCCGCCGGATAGTGCCGGTGCGCGATGGCCGAAGCCGACGGCACGCCGATCGCGGGAATGCGGCCGTTAGGTCCGTCGAACCACATCGTCGAATGAATGTGGTCATGCCCGTGCAACACCAGCTCCACGCCGTGCTTTTTCAAGACCGCCTTGACCTTTGGCGAATCCGTCAGCCGCTTGACGCGTGCAGTCGAATGCAGGGGGTGGTGCACCAGCAGCACGCGAAACACCTGTTCGGGGGATAATTGCGCGAGCAGGCGATCGAGTGCCTCGATCTGCGCGTGGCCGAGCCGGCCTGTGGCCATCAGCGGCATGGTCGGCACCGCGGAGGAGACCCCGATCAGCGCCACCGGCCCGCGCCGCCGCAGGAAGGGAAAGGTTGCGCCGCTCCCTTCATCGCCGCGCAGATAGTCGTCCCACGCCTCCGCCGCGCGGTGGCTGGTGGCGCGGACATAGGCGTCGTGATTGCCGGGAATGACGGTGACGTGCTCCGCCGCGCCGACGCTCTCCAGCCAGGCCCGCGACGGCGCGAACTCGGCCTCCAGCGCGAGGTTGACGAGGTCCCCGGTCACCGCGATGTGGTCCGGCCGCTGCGCCCGAAGATCGGCGACCAGCGCATCCAGCACCTCGCGGCGGTGGTATTTGTGGCGGTTGCGGGTCCAGTTGAGATAGCCGAGCGCGCGCTTGTTCGCGAGATCGCGAAACCGCGCCGCCGGCATCGGCGGCAGATGCGGATCGGACAGGTGCGCCAGCGTGAATGCCGCCATCGGAAAACTCCCCTCCATCTATTGGCAAGCGCGCCGCGCTGGCGCAAGGATCAAAAATGAAGCGCGGGGTTGCGGAACGGAGCACGCGGCGGTCATGAGTCTTGATGACATGCGAAAGAGGTTCGAGCCGCTGCTCCGGCGGATCTTTCACCTCTATTGGCGCCTGGTCCGCGGCATGACGCTCGGCGTCCGCGCCGTGGTGCTGGACGGCGAGCGCAAGGTGTTCCTGGTCAAGCATTCCTACGTCAGCGGCTGGCACCTGCCGGGCGGCGGTGTCGAGGTCGGCGAGAGCTTCGTCGAGGCGCTGCGCCGCGAATTGCTGGAAGAGGGGCGGATCGAGCTGAAGGGCGAGCCCGATCTGCACGGCCTGTTCTTCAACAGCCACGTCTCCCGCCGCGACCACGTCGCGGTCTATGTGGTCAGGCAGTTTGCGCAGGACCGCCTGCCGGAGCCGAACCGCGAGATCGTCGCTTGCGGCTTCTTCGCGGCCGATGCGTTGCCGGATGAGACCACGCATGGCACGCGGTTGCGGATATCGGAAGTGCTTGAAGGCACGGCGCGGATCGGCACATGGCGCTGAACAGAAATTGGGCTAAAAGCGGCATGGGACGTCGCGCATTGGAACAACGATGAAATTGCTGAAGATCATTTGCGGCATCGGCCTGCTGGCGATACTGGCGAGCAATATCTGGTCGATCTCACGCTGGCATGAATCCCGCGGCGTCTATGACGACGTCTGCTATCTGCGCCAGGCCCATCTGTTTCAGCGGTTTGGATGGCGCGGCATCGACACCGACATCACCCGCGACGACGACCGCTACTTTGCCAACAAGCTGAAGGAAATCGGCTACCCCGAATGGGATAATCCGGCAAGGTCGCCCTGTCACACGCCGATGCCGGCGCTGAACAAGATCGTGATTCAATATCCGCCGGGCACCGGTTTCATGCTGGCGGCGTTTCCGGCCGGATTTCAGGTGATTCCGCTGTTCATGCTGGCGTCGCTGGTAGCTTTCGGTTTTGCGGTGCTGGCGCTGCTGCGGGCATCCACCTTTCCTCAGGTGGTGCTCGCGGCGATCTTCGGCGATGTCGCGGTCTACCTGATGATCAACCCGACGAAGGCGAGCTATTCGATGGCGCCGACCATGATGGTCTGCGCGCTGGCAGGATATCTGACAGCGAGATTTTTCGTCACGGAGGCTGTGCGGCAGCGCATCTTTCTCTCCGCGCTGATCGGCCTCTTGATCGGGCTCTCCGTCAGCTTCCGCTTGCCGAACGTTGTGCTCGCTTCCGGCTATGGCGTCTTCTTCCTGGGCGCGTTCCTGATCGCGCGAAACAGGGAAACCTTCCTGGACGGCCTCGGCTTCAGCGTCGCATTTTTGATCGGACTGGCGCCGACGCTTGCCGCGCACGCCATCAATGCCGGCAGCCCGTTCGCCACCACCTATGGCGGCATCGATATCGCCCCGCCCGAATTGAACGCCACGGTGTTGCTGTCCTACGTCGCCGATCTTCAGTTCGTGTTGCTGGTGATCGCGGCCGCCTGGAGCACCCTGATCCTGCGCTTCGGCTATCGCGGCCGGGCTGGGCCGGCCGCGCTGCTGGTCGCCGTAAACCTGGCATTGAACATCTTCTTCTTCATGACTCACCCGGTGTTCACGCCCTATTACACCGTGCCGGTCTCCATGCTTTCCCTGTGGACCCTGTTGTTCGCAACTCTGAAACCATATGGCGAAACGGCGGCCGGAAAACCCCGGCCTGCAACAACCGGTTAAGGCCCGACTGCGATATAACCGGTCCCATGGACAGGCTTGATTCGGCGCACCGGCAATGACAATGGCAGATTTGCGGATTGCCGTTCTCGTCCCCTGCTACAATGAGGAGGCCGCGGTCGGCACCGTGGTCGCCGATTTCCGCAAGGCGTTGCCGTCCGCAAAGATCTTCGTCTACGACAACAATTCGAAGGACCGCACCGTCGCGGTGGCGCGTGAGGCCGGCGCCGAAGTGCGCAGCGAGACCCACCAGGGCAAGGGCCATGTGGTGCGCAGGATGTTCGCCGACGTCGACGCCGACATCTATGTGCTGGTCGACGGCGATGCGACCTATGACGCGCCGAGCGCGCCGCGCATGATCGAAAAGCTCCTCAACGAACATCTCGACATGGTGGTCGGCCTGCGCGTCGACCAGTCGGTTGCCGCTTATCGGCCCGGCCACCGCACCGGCAACTGGATGCTGACGAATTTCCTGTCTTCCGTGTTCGGCGAGGCGTTCAAGGACATCCTCTCCGGCTATCGCGTGTTCTCGCGCCGGTTCGTAAAATCCTTTCCGGTGCTGTCCGACGGCTTCGAGATCGAAACCGAGCTGAGCGTCCATGCGCTCGAACTGGCACTGCCGGTGGCGGAAGTCGACACGCCCTATTATGCGCGCCCGGAAGGCTCGTTCAGCAAGCTCAACACCTGGCGCGACGGATTCCGCATCCTCGGCACGATCCTGAAACTGTACCGGTCGGAAAAGCCGCTACGATTTTTCAGCGCGATCGGAATCTTTCTGGCGCTGGTATCGATCGGGCTCGCGATCCCCATCATCATCACCTTCCTCGAAGAGGGTATTGTGCCGCGCCTGCCGACGGCGGTGCTGTCGATGGGCCTGATGATTTTGGCGGTGCTGTCGGTATCGTCGGGCCTGGTGCTCGACACGGTCACGCGCGGCCGGCGTGAAATGAAGCTGCTCGCTTATTTGTCACAGCCGCCGGTCGGCAAAACCTGATACGCGAGGGGTGATGGACCCCGGACTCCGCAGGTGCTAATCCGCGAACCTTGGTTGACGCGTTTTCTCGACGCGAACCGGTGTCCACTTCGCTTGAAAACGCCATCCCATGAACGATCTTTCCCTTACAATCCTTCCCGAAACGCCAAAAGATGCGCAGGCGATCGAACGCCTGCTGGAGCGCACCTTTGGCCCGGGCCGCTTCGTGCTCAGCGCCTATCGGCTGCGTGAGCATGTTGATCATGTGCTCGATCTGTCGTTCACGGCGCGGATCGGCACGCTGATGGTCGGCTCGGTCAGGCAGTTGCCGATCTGCATCGGCGATACGCCGGCGCTGATGCTGGGGCCGTTGACGGTCGAGCCGCCATTCCGCGGCCGCGGCGTCGGCCGCGCGCTGCTCGAACGCGCGCTCAGCGATGCCAAGGCCAGGGGCCACCGGCTGGTGCTATTGGTCGGCGACGAGCCCTATTACAGCCGCGTCGGCTTCAAGGCGGTGCCGAAGGGCAGGGCGACCATGCCGGGCCCGGTCGACTACAGCCGGCTTCTGGTAGCCGAGTTGGTCGATGGTGCTTTCGAAAATGTTTCCGGCGCGATCCGGCCGGACTGGAGCATGGCGAAGTAGCGCTGAGCCGATCTCGCGGGCTTTCGATCAGGAAGCTCGCTTTTCCTCGCCGGCTTGCCCTTTCGGTGCGGGCTTTGCCCTGCCTGCCGCCTGCTGCAATTCGTGCCGGAACTCGTCGCGTTTTTCGTGGATGGAAGCGATGACGGTTCCCATCGGCACGCCGAGATCAATCAGCGTCGCTTCCGACAGTTGCAGGCTTGCTTCGATCGTCTCCGGCACCGCATCGGTGACGCCGATCGAGTAGAGATGCCGCGCGTGATCGGCGTCGCGGGCGCGCGACACGACGGGCATCTCCGCGCGGAGCGCACGCACCTGCGCCACGATTTCGTCGATGCCTTTGGCCTCGCCCGTCGTGACGATAACGGCCGCGGCTTCCATCAGGCCGCAGCTCTTCAAGAACTCCGGATTGGTCGCGTCACCGTAATAGACGGTGCGTCCCTGCCTGCGCTGCTCAGGGACGGCGGCCGCATCATTGTCGACGGCAATGTACTTGAAGTGGTGCCGGTCGAGCATCGAACAGACGACCTGTCCGACCCGGCCATGGCCGACCACGATGGCGTGGCCGCTGGCGTGACTCGGTGCGACGCTGAGTTCCGGATCGAGCCGCTTGTCGTCGCGCACCATCGGTGCAAGCCGCCGCGCGATGTGGGACAGCGCCGGAATCAGCATCATGGTCAGCGACGTCAGCGCGACCGAGAAGCTCGCAACCTTCGGGTCGATCAGGCCGAACGCCGCGGCAAGGCCAATGCCGACGAATGCGAACTCGCCGCCGGGGCCAAGCAACAGGCCGACCTCGAGCGCAGCCGGCCACGACAGCCGGAACAGCCGCGCAAGCACGATCAGAATTGATGATTTCACCGCAATCAGCCCGAACGCGCCGCCGATCAGCCACACCGGATCGCGCGCGAGCTCGCGGAAATCGACGTTCATGCCGACCGTGAAGAAGAACAGGCCGAGCAGCAGGCCCTTGAACGGATCGATCGCGGTCTCGATTGCCTTGCGGAATTCGGTCTCGGCCAGCAGCAGCCCGGCGACGAAGGCGCCTAGCGCCATCGAGATGCCGGCCAGGGCGGCGGCAACGCCGGTCGCGACGATCACGAACAGCGTCGCGGCCACGAACAGCTCGTTCATTCCGACCGACGCCACGAGGCGGAACAGCGGTCTCATCACGAGGCGCCCGACGATGACGATCACGCCGAGCGCGACCACGGTGTTGGTGAGGGCGAAAGCAAGGCTCGTGAGCACCGAGCCGTTCTCGCTGACGCTGGAAATCGAGATGAACAGCAGCAGCGGGGCCACCGCCAGATCCTGGGCCAATAGCGTTGCAAAGCTGGCCCGGCCGGCGCTGGTGTTGAGCCGTCCCTGGCGCGACAGCACCTCCAGCACGATGGCGGTCGAGGATAACGCCAGGCACGCCCCGATGATCAGCGCGGCCGCGGGCTTGGCGCCGGCAAGCGCGGCCATGCCGCCGATGACCGCGGCCGACAGCACGATCTGCGAGCCGCCGAGGCCGAGGATCAGGCGGCGCATCGCCCTCAAGCGGTCGTAGGACAACTCCATGCCGATCAGAAACAGCAGGAATACGATGCCGAGGTCGGCGAGCCCCGAGACGTTCCTGGCATCGACCACCGTGAACCAGTAGAGGATCGGAAATTGCTGGATGAACGATCCAAGGCCGAGCGGACCGAGGATCGCCCCGGCGCCGAGATAGCCCAGCACCGGATTGAGGCCGAACCGCCGCACCAGGGGAATGACGATGCCGGCAGTGCCGAGCAGGACAAGCGCGTCGCTATAGACGTGTATGTTGATCGTCGAGGAAGCCATCTACCCGCGCTTTGCCTGATGTGGTGCACATCAAAGTCCGGCGCCCACCACCACCCTTCCATCATCCATGGGGACGTTAGCTGGTCGCACCAGCCAACGCCACCCATCGGTACGCGAGTTCAGAACTTGAGATTGGCGAACGCCCGCACGCCGATGCCCGGCAGGAGCACCTGGTCCTTGGTATAGGACACGCTGTTGCGGATGTTCTCGTTCAGGAGATTGTTGCCGACGAGGCCGACCGTCATCTCGCGCGCACCGAACCATGACGGGTCGAGCGCGGTCTTGTAGCTGACCTCGGCCTTCAGCAGGTTATAGCCCGCCGTCGGCGTCTCGGCGATCACGGCGACATCGTTCTGCGCGAAGGCGTGCAGAAGGTTGACGCGCGCGAACCAGTTGGCGTCGCGGTAGAATACGCCGCCGCCGAGTCGCTGCGGCGGGATTCTGGGCACGTTGGTACCGTCGTCGAAGGTTGCGCGCACGATGTCGTACTGACCCTCGATACCCCAGATGCCGTTCCAGACCGGCATCACGTCGTACTGGAACTGAAATTCGCCGCCGCGAAAGGTCGCGTCGCGCTGGGAATAGATCGCCTGATTCAGCTCGAGACCTGCACCAAGCTGGCAGACGCCGTCCTCGCAGGTGTTGCCGGTCAGGCGGCGGAAGATGAATCCGTTGAATTTTGTGTAGTAGCCGGTGAGTTCGAAGCGCAGCGGTCCCGTCGCCCGGCGCAATCCGGCCTCGACCGATTTCGCGGTTTCGATGCCGAGATTGGGATTGCCGATATCGAAGGTGGCGGTGGCATCGTGGCCGCCGCGCGAAAACAGCTCCGCCGGCTTTGGCGCGCGTTCGACATACTGGCCGGTGATGCTGGCGACCAGATCCCAGGGCAGGTTCTGGATCAGGCCGATGCTCGCGCTCTTCGGCGTGAAGTTGAGGTTGCGCGGCGTTGCAGGTCCGATCGCATTGGGATCGACATTGAGATCGAACACTTCGGGGACGAACGCGGGCGCCGTTCCCTGGAGGTTGACGTGCTCGATGCGGCCGGAAATCTCCGCCTTGGTGGTCTCGGTGAATTTCAGCTCGTTGAAGATGTAGCCCGCCACGCGGTTGTTCTTGTTCGGATCGAACAATCCGTTGAGGGGACTGCCGGGATCGTCGGGGCTTGGCGCCGTCAGCTCCTGGTGGCCGGCTTGCAGGCCGAACGCGGTGGTGATGGCGGCAAAGCGCGCGTTGAAGGGCATCATCTGCATTTCGACGCGGCCTTCCTGCTCCTTGTTGGTGAAGGTTTGCCGCACGCCGAGCGATGTCAGGTCGGCGGGATCGGCGAGCCCGATCTCGTTGTGCTTGTAGTCGGTGGCGCCGGCCCAGAAGCGGATGGCTTCGATCGCCGCGGCGTCCGGCCGGTATTCGCCCTTGCTGGTGAACTTGGTCTGGCGCGCGTCGATGCGGGTCAGATGATCGGCGCCGTCGATGCCGGGGATGCGATAGAGCGAGTCGTTTTGCGTGACCGCAGCACCGATGAAGCCGCCGGTGAAGATGTAAGAGGCGCCGATCGAGCCGCCTTCCGATTGTGCGGAAGAATTCGGCTGCCGTCCGTTCACGGGGCGGGTGTGGTCGAACAGATAGGGATAGCCGGGGATGTTGTAATCGCTGGACCTGCGGCCATAGGCGTCGGCATGAACGGCGAAATTGCCGGCGCCGGCATCGATCAGGATGCCGCCTTCGACGCCGCGGTCGACCGAGCTCACGGCGGTGCGCGTTTCGGCGGTGACACAGGGCGCGGACGAAGCGGTTGCCAGCGGCGCCTTCACCGGCATGCCGTAGCTCTGGAACGGCGGGGCCGGGCACACCGGCAGCGCGTCGGGAATGCGGTTGTTGGTGGCGCTGACCACGCCGCCGATCGAGGTCGAGCCGTAGCGTAGTGCGGCGGGGCCGCGCACCACTTCGACCTGATTGGTGGCAAGGGGATCGACGGGGACAAAATGGTCCTCGCCGAGATCGGAGGCGCCGCCAGCAGGCGTGCCGTTCTCGACAATGCCGACGCGGTTGACGTCGAGGCCCCGGATGATCGGCCGGCTGGAGGCGCCGGGCGCAAAGCTCGAACCGGTGATGCCGGGCTTTGAGAACAGGAGATCGCCGAGCGTGGCGCTGCCGTTGCGGCGGATTTCCTCGTTCGGCACCACCGTGACGGTTGCAAACTGGTCGGTGACGACGGGCAAGACGCCTTGCTGGGGCGCAGGCGCGGGCGCCGCCGGGGCGGGCTCTGCTTGCGGCGCGGGTCCGCGCGTGCGGCCGGACGTTACCCGCGTGACGCGGGCAGGGGCGCGGGTCACGGCAGGCTTTCGCCGCACGATTGGGCTCGGCGCGGTGACGGTGATCTCGGGCAGCGCCGCAGGTGCATCCTGGGCGATCGCGCGCGCGTCGATCGCGCATAGCGCCAGGCAGCTCGCGCCGCCGATATAGAAGGCTCGTTTGTTCGGGATTCTCATTGTTCCTGGTTCCTGACGCCGCCGGGTGCGACGGCTCGATTCCGATTTGCCTTGCCGCAAGAGCCACGTGCGGCGTGGCGATCTCGGCAGGCGTCGATCAATCGATGTCAGGAAACGGGAGGCGCGCGGGACTGGAACGGCAGCCGGGCAGAGCCGAGATGAACGAACTCGGCGTCGGTCGCAAGATACAGCAGCTCGACCGCATCCGGCAGCAGCAACACCGGCGGCGTCGAGAGCAGCAAATTGCCCGCAAGCGAGAGGACCGCGCAGATGGCGCAATTCGTGGCCGGATGCCGGTCGCTATCGTGATGGTCCGATGGCTGCTGTGAGGCCTCGGTCGGGACAACGCCGTCGACCGATGACAGATCGACGTCGCTCAGCCCGATCTGCACGGCCGGGCCGGCCTGCGCCGGCTCGAAGTGAAAATGCCCGAACGACAGCGCAAGCTGGATCGCGAGCGCAAACAGCGCCAGCCGCGAGCCGGTCTTGATATGTCGCCGGAACCATTTCATGCCGAACCACACCCTTCGGGTCAGGCATAGACATCCCCGCCGGCCCCGATGTTATAATATAACATCGGCGGGCGGCCACCGTGTCAACGTGGCGCGGGCAACTTCGATCAGATCGACGAAAGCTGTGTGATATCAGCAACAGCAGGCCGCTGAGCGGCCGCCGGGATCACGACCATCCGCCGGAATTGCCATTCCTAACAGGACTCATTTTCTCGATTGACAGAAGCGTCGATCGAATATGTTATGTTATAACATAACATATATTGGGAAACCCGATGCTTCGACGCCCCCGATTGGGACCAAGCACACTGAACAGGCTGTTCGATCTCCATGCGAAAACTCCCCGTCACCGTCTTGTCCGGCTTCCTCGGGGCTGGAAAGACCACTTTGCTCAATCATGTCCTGAACAACCGTCACGGCCTGAAAGTTGCTGTGATCGTGAACGACATGAGCGAGGTCAATATCGACGCCGACCTCGTGCGCGATGGCGGTGCGAACCTGTCGCGGACTGACGAAAAACTGGTGGAGATGACCAACGGGTGCATCTGCTGCACGCTGCGCGACGATCTCCTGAAGGAAGTCCGCGCGCTCGCTGAAAGCGAAAGGTTCGACTACCTTCTGATCGAATCGACCGGAATTTCAGAGCCGCTGCCGGTTGCGGCGACGTTCGATTTCCGGACCGAAGAAGGCGACAGCCTTTCCGACGTGGCGATGCTCGACACCATGGTAACAGTCGTCGATGCGGTAAACCTGCTGCGTGAATATTCCTCGACCGATTTCATCAGGGATCGCGGCGAATCGCTCGGTTCCGACGACAAGCGCACGATGGTCGACCTGCTGGTCGAACAGATCGAATTCGCTGACGTCGTCGTTCTCAACAAGGTCGACGATGCTTCTCCGGGTCAACTGGATGCCGCCCGCAAGATCATCCGCGCACTCAACCCTGCTGCCGATATGGTGGAAACCAACTTCGCCAGGGCTCCGTTCGAACGCATCCTCAACACGGGTCGTTTCGATTTCGAACGTGCGCAGCGGCATCCGCTCTGGTTCAAGGAACTGTACGGCTTTGCCAATCATGTACCTGAGAGCGAGCAATACGGCGTCGGCAGTTTTGTCTATCGCGCGCGCCGGCCGTTCGAGCCGGCAAAATTCCATCAGTTCCTGCGGGAAAGCTGGGCAGGGGTCATCCGCGCCAAGGGGCATTTCTGGGTCGCAACGCGCCCGCAATGGTTGGCTGAACTAAGTCAGGCCGGCGCGATCGTTCGCACCGAGGGTCTCGGCTTCTGGTGGGCGAACGTTCCTGCGGACCGCTGGCCGGACGATTCTTTCTGGCGGCAGTCGCTGAAGAAGAACTGGAACGAAGTGTACGGCGACCGACGCCAGGAAATCGTCTTCATCGGCACCGACATGGACGAGGATGCAATCAAGGCGCGGCTGGACGCATGCCTTGTATCGGGGAAGCCGGGAATGCATGTCCAGGAATGGGCCGGCCTGCCCGATCCGTTTCCGAGATGGCGTCGCGCCGACGAGGCCGCTTAGCGGCCCTCGCGGACCCAGGTTGCGGCGAATGCGCCGAGCAGCAGCAACAGGCCGATCAGGCCGGCGAAGATCGGCAGCACGCCGACGCCCTTCACCACGCTGGCATCGCGCATCTTGACGCCCATCCAGCCGTCGCCGCGGAACACGCTGGTGGAGCGCACCGGCACGATGCGGGGCATATCGATGCTGCCGCCATCCGCGATGCGCCGCGCGTCGCCGCCGGTCGCCTGCGTCAGCGGCTTGAGCATATCGGTGGTGGAGGTGACTTCCGAAAATTCCTTCGGGTTGGTCGGGCCGACATTGATCAGTGCCTTCAGCGTGCCGTCAGTCGCCTGCCACAGGCCGAGCTCGTCCGCGGGCAGCGTTGCGCGCCATTCGCCGGGCTCGCCTTGGGAGAGCGTGAGTTCGCGCGTGGCGCCGCTTGGGGACGTCACGGTCACCGGCGAGACGGTGTCGGACATCGTCTGTCTGATGACGGCGAGATCCTTGCCCTGCACCTGTAGGCGCAGCGCCTCTTCATCGAGGTCCGGCTGCTTCATCAGCCAGTGCGACATCCGCCGCAACAGATCGAGATGCGGTCCGCCGCCTTCATAGCCGCGCGCCCACAGCCAGATGTGATCGGACAGCAAGAGCGCGACGCGGCCCTCGCCGAAGCGCGACAGCAGCAGCAGCGGCTTGCCGTCGGCGCCGGTCATGACCGGCGCGCCGATGGCGTTGCGGGTATCGACGGTGCGGAAGAACCGGCTCCAGTGCGGCGGGTCGCTGGCGGAGCCTTCGAGGCCGCGCGTCACCGGATGGCGCTTTCCGGCATCGGAGAGACGCGCATAGAACGGCTTTTCAGTCACGCCGACCGGCTCGGCCGGCAGCACGGTGTCGAGCGGCGTACGCCAGATCGACGTGGTCGAGGCATAGTCGGGGCCGGCCGACACCAGCACCGCGCCGCCGCCGCGCACATAGCGCGCGATATTATCGAAATAGGCGATCGGCAGCACGCCTTGCCGCGCATAGCGGTCGAAGATGATGAGCTGGAAGTCGTTGATCCTTTGCTGGAACAGCTCGCGGGTCGGAAACGCGATCAGCGACAATTCGTTGATCGGCGTGCCGTCCTGCTTTTCCGGCGGCCGCAGAATCGTGAAGTGCACGAGATCGACCGCGGCATCGGATTTCAGGAGGTTGCGCCACGTGCGCTCGCCGGAATGCGGCTCACCCGACACCAGCAGCACGCGCAGCTTGTCGCGGACGCCGTCGATCGCCACCACCGCGCGGTTGTTCACCAGCGTCAGCTCGTTCTCCATCGGGGAGGCTTCGATCTCGACGATGTTCGGGCCGGCATGCTTGATGTCGACGTCGACATTGGCGGTCTGGCCGCTTTGCAGCGTGCGCTCGTTGATGACCTCGCCGTCGCGGCGGACGGTGATTTTTGCGCGCTCGCCGGTGACGCCCTGGTCGTCGAGCCTATAGGTGATGGTCTGCGGCTGGCCGACGATGCCAAAGCGCGGGGCCGCCGAAATCGCGATGCGGCGGTCGCGCTCGTCCTTGCGCCCGGTGATCAGCGCGTGCACCGGCGCCTGGAAACCGAGCGCGGCAGCACTGCCTGGAATATCGTGCACGCGGCCGTCCGATATCATGAACGCGCCGGCGACGCGATCGACCGGCACGTCGGCGAGCGCCGACGACAGCGCGCCGAACAGCTTTGTGCCGTCGGTCTCGCCGTCGGCCTGTCCGGCCTCGACGACGCGCACTTCGAGGCCCTTGATCTTCTTCAGGCTATCGACCAGCGCCTCCTGTGCCTGCGCGGTCTCGCGGGTACGCTGGCCGAAATTCTGGCTCGGGCTCTTGTCGATCACGACGGCTGCGACCGAGGACAATGGCTCGCGATCCTCGCGGGTGAAGGAAGGATTGGCGAGCGCCAGCAGGATCAGCGCCAGCGCGGTGACGCGCACCGCCCAGCCGCGCGCGCGGCTCAGCAGCAGCAGCGCCGCGATCACGACGATGGCGGCGAGTGCGATCCAGAGCACGATGCCCGGAACGAGGGGGGTGAACGCGATACCGTAGTGCATATCGCTACTGCCCCAGCCGTTCGATCAGCGCCGGCACATGCACCTGGTCGGCCTTGTAGTTGCCGGTCAGCGTGTACATCACGATGTTGACGCCGGCGCGGAAGGCGAATTCGCGCTGGCGCGGCTCGCCGGGCGTCATCGGCAGCATCGGCTGGCCGTCCGGCCGCAGCGCCCACGCGCCGGCCAGATCGTTCGATGTGATGATGATCGGCGAAACGCCGTCGCCGCCATGCGCCGGGCGGGCTTCCGCCTCGTCGTCGTCCTCGCGCGGCAGGGTTTCCACCCAGGTCTGGCCGGTGGTGAAGCGGCCGGGGAAATCGCGCATCAGATAGAAGGTCTTGGTCATGACATGCTCGCGCGGCACCGGCTCGAGCTCGGGCACGTCGAGCGAGGACAGGATGTTGCGCAGCGTCAGCATGCCAGGCGTCTGCGACGCGCCGTTCTCGCCCGGCGGCGCCTCGACGGCGTCGCGGGTGTCGAACAGGACGGTGCCGCCCTGCTTCATATAGGCGTCGATGCGATTGAGCGTGTCCTGCGACGGTTTTGGCGCGCCGGGCACCACCGGCCAGTAGATCAGCGGGAAGAACGCAAGCTCGTCGCGCGAGGGATCGACGCCGACGGGATCGCCGGCTTCCAGCGCGGTGCGCTGCGCGAGGAACAGGGTGAGGCCTGCCATGCCGGCTTTCACGATGGAATCGACGTCGGCATTGCCGGTGACGACGTAAGCAAGCCGCGTCTGCGACACCGAACGCTGCGCGAATTCGTCGTTGGCGGGATTGGCTTGCGTATTTCCTTGCGCATTTCCTTGAGCCGGCGGATTTGCCGGCGCATTGCCTTGCGCGCGAAGGGGCGAGGGCGGGGCCGCAAGCAACGACAGCGCCAATGCGATTGCAAGCGCGGCCGGCGCGCTGCGCCAGCGCCGCACCACCGCGGCAAGTCCCGCGCCGAGCATGGCGACGACGATAGCGTCGATCAGGAACAGCGCCAGCGCCGACGACAGCAGGATGCCGCGCAGGTCGCGCGGTTCGGCGTTGGTGTAGGTGGCGCGGCGGGCGCGCAGGCTGGCGGTATCGAGCGAAGCAACGCGGTCGGCGGCGGCGAGCGTGTTGACGGCGATCGGGCCTTCCGCCGGACCGTACAATCCCGGCGGATGTTCGATCGTCGCGCGGTCGCGATAATCGGCCGACATCGGCTTTGCGGTCGAGGGCGGCGGGCCGAAGGCGCCAAAGCCGTCGAGCGTGCGCAGCGGCGCCACCATCTCTACCTTGGCTTCACCCGCGACGCCCGCGCCCGGCGTTGACGTATAGCCGGACATGTCGACGATCCTCCGCAGCATTTCGACGAAGCTGCCGGACATCGGCAGATCGGACCAGCGCATGTCGGCGCCGACATGGAACAGCGTGACAACGCCCTTGCCGCGTTGCTCGCCCGTCACGAGCGGCGTGCCGTCTTCCAGCGACGCCCAGCTCTTGGTGGAAAGCCCCGCGTCCGGCTCGGCAAGCACCTGCCGGCTGACGGTGATGTCCTTTGGCACGGTAAGTCCCGCGAACGGGCCGTCGGCAGAGAACGATGCCATATGCTGCGGCTTTTCCCAGGTCAGGCTGCCGCCGAGGATGCGCCCGCCGCGGCGCAATCGCACCGGCACCAGATCGTCATCGGCCTGTGCGAGACGCGGACCGGCAAAGCGCACCAGCACGCCGCCTTGCGCGATCCAGGCATTGAGGCGCTCGCGGATTTCCGGAGAGAGCGTGCCGACATCGGCCGCCACGATCATCGGCAGTTTCTGGTCGAGGAATTGCGCAATCACCTGCTGCGGCGCGCCGCGGTCGCCGAGCCTGACGTCGGCGAACGGCGACAGCGCGCGGGTGAGATAGAAGGTCGAGGCCAGCAGCGGCTGCGCGGTGTCGCTGGTCGCGCCCGAAACTACGCCGATGGCGCGGCGGCGCCAGCGCTTGTCGAGCAGTTGCACCGCGCCGGCCGAACGCTCGCCGGCGATCTCCAGCCGCGCGATGTCGTTGCGCAGTTCAACTGGAAGGTCGAACGCCGCCTCGGTCTCGCGATCCTGCGCCCCGAAGGCATAGCGTGCTTCGCCGATCGGCGATCCCTTGGCATCGACAGCGCGCACGATGCCCGCGGCAACGCCGCTGGTCGGGCGCAGCACCTTGACCGTCATCTTCGCGGCGGCGTTCTCGGCGGCGGCGAGCGCCAGCGGCGCGGGGGTGCCGCCTTCGAACACGGTCAGCGTGCGTTCGCCGATCGTCTTGGTCAGGCCTTCGAGAAATTCCGTGCCGCGCCCGGTATCGACGCCGTCGGTCAGCCAGGCGATCTCGCAATCGCCGGTGGCTTTCAGGAAGCGGTCGATCGCCGGCAGCGTCTCGACCCGTTCGACGGAATAGGGTTTGGGCGAGATCTGCCGCAGCGCGACGCGCGCAGTGCCGCCGGTCATCAGCGTGATGTCGCGCGCCGGCTCGGACAGCGCGACCAGCGCGACGCCGCGGCGATCGTTGTCGGCCTTCGCGATCAGTTCATCCGCCGCCTTGATGCGGGCTTCCCAGCTCGAGGCTGCGCTCCAGCCGTCGTCAAGCAGGATCACCAGCGGCCCGCTGCTGCCGGCAGCGCCGACTTGCGGATTCCAGATCGGGCCGGCGGCAGCCAGGATCACCAGCGCGGCCGCGGTCAGCCGCAGCAGCGTCAGCCACCACGGCGTGCGCGAGGGTGTCTCTTCCTTGGGCGCGATGTCGAACAGCAGTTTGGTCGGCGGGAACTCGATGCGGCGCGGACGCGGCGGCATCACGCGCAGCAGCCACCACAACACGGGAAGGCTGAGCAGGCCTGCCAGCAAAAACGGTTCGGCAAAGGAGAGCGGCAGGCCTGCAATCATGCGCTTCGCCCCGCTTTCACGGTCGAGCGGCCGCCGGCCTTGCTCACCATCATGCCCGAATGCAGGAACAACAGCAGCTCGGCGGCGGAGCGGCTGGTGGTGTGGGTCGAGAACAGCCAGTCGAGCCTGTTGGTCTCGGCGCGGATTTCATCGCGATGCAGCGCGACGCGCGCGACATAATCATTGGCCCAGCTCTCGGCGCGGCCCGCCGTGATGAGCTCGCCGCCCTCGGGTTCCACGAACTCGACGCGGCCGGCATAGGGAAATGTTTCTTCCGCGGGATCGACGATCTGGACCAGCGTGCCATGCGCGCCGGAACTGGAGAGCCCGGCGAGCATCTTCCTGATCTCTGGCATCGGCGACCAGAAGTCGGACAGCACGACGATTTCCGCCAGCGCCGACGGCACGAAGGACGGCGGCAGGCTGAGGCGCGCCGCATCGTCATGCAGCATCGCCTGCGCCATCTTGTCGATGACGTTGCGGCTTGAGCTCGGATTCATCAGTCCGGGAATGCCGACGCGCTCGCCGCCGGAGACCAGCAGCTCGGCCAGCGCGAACGCGACGATCAGGCCGCGCTCCAGCTTGCTGTCGCGCGCGCCCTTGGAGGCAAAGGCCATCGAGGGCGAACGGTCCGGCCAGATCCAGATGGTGTGGGCGGCTTCCCATTCCTGTTCGCGGACATAGAGATGGTCGTCGCGCGCCGAGCGCCGCCAGTCGACGTTTTGCGCCGGCTCGCCGGAGACGAAGCGGCGATATTGCCAAAAGCTTTCGCCGGCCCCGGCGCGGCGGCGTCCGTGCAGGCCGTGGATGACGTTGGCGGCGATGCGGCGAGCTTCAAGCACGAGTCGGGGCAGCGATGCGGCGAGCGTTCGGCTTTCGCCATCGGCACGTCGGACTGCTGTGATCTCCCCCTTGGTATGCCTGGTCTCTGCGGCCATCAACCAATCCGCGTCTTCAATTGCCTGATCACGTCGGGAATGGTGCGGCCTTCGGCGCGGGCCGAGAAGGTCAGCGCCATGCGGTGTTTCAGCACGGGCTCGGCAAGATCGAGCACGTCGTCGATCGAGGGCGCCAGCCGTCCGTCGAGCAGCGCGCGGGCGCGCACCGCCAGCATCAACGCCTGGCTGGCACGCGGGCCGGGGCCCCAGGCGATCAGCTTGTCGCCTTCGCCTTCGGAACTCGGACGCGCGGCGCGCACCAGCGACAGGATCGCTTCCACCACGGAGTCACCGACCGGCAAACGACGCACCAGCCGCTGCGCCGAGATCAGCGTCTCGGCATCCATCGATGCTTTCGCGAGCGTCTCTTCGGCGCCGGTGGTTTCGAACAGGATGCGCCGCTCGGCGTCGCGATCGGGATAGTCGACGTCGATCTCCATCAGGAAGCGGTCGAGCTGTGCTTCCGGCAGGGGATAGGTGCCTTCCTGCTCCAGCGGGTTTTGCGTCGCCAGCACGTGGAAGGGTTTTGGCAAGTCGTGGCGCGCGCCCGCAACGGTGATGTGCTGCTCCTGCATGGCTTGCAGCAGCGCCGACTGCGTGCGCGGGCTGGCGCGGTTGATCTCGTCCGCCATCAAAAGCTGGGCGAACACGGGACCAGCGATAAAGCGGAACGAGCGCCTGCCGGAATTGCTTTCGTCCAGCACCTCGGCGCCCAGAATGTCGGAAGGCATCAGGTCGGGCGTGAACTGGATGCGCTTGGCATCCAGCCCCAGCGTGATGCCGAGCGTTTCGACAAGCTTGGTCTTCGCAAGACCGGGAACTCCGATCAGCAGCGCATGGCCGCCGGACAGGATCGTCACCAGGGTGTTTTCGATCACCCGGTCCTGACCGAAGATGACGGTCGAGATCGCCTCCTTGGCGGCGCGGATTTGCCCCGAAACCTGCTCAGCCGAACGGACGATGACGTCCTCCAGCTTTTCGACACTTTCAGCCATTCCGGACTCCTTGCCTTCGCCGTCCTGCCATCGATCCCATGCTAAACCTATGCGAAGGCCTTGCATTTGTTGAATGAAACTATCCCCACATTATCGGTATTTCGGGGTATTAACGGCATCACGAAGTAGCGAGATTTGGTTCCGCATACGTCTAATGCGCAACTTGTAATGCGTTCGTGCACCATTCGTGCCAATTCCGCGTCAAGAAACCTCAGGGCAAACCATGGCGAACCAAGGGCAGAGCGGCACAAACCTTGAAGCGCTGACCGTCGCTGCGCGGGAAGCTGCGAACAAAACCCCTGCCGGAAAGGGGCTGCCTCCGGTGCACCTGTGGAATCCGCCGTTCTGCGGCGACCTCGACATGCGAATCGCCAATGATGGTACGTGGTTCTACATGGGAACGCCAATCGGAAGGCCGGCCCTGGTGCGATTGTTCTCGACCATCCTCAAGCGCGAGGGCGGCAAGCATTTTCTGGTGACGCCGGTGGAGAAGGTCGGCATCCGCGTCGACGATGCGCCGTTCATGGCCGTAGAAATGCGGGAGGAGAGCGACGAGCGCGGCCGGCTGCTTTGCTTTCGCACCAATGTCGACGACTGGGTGGCATGCGAGGAAGGCCATGGCCTGCGCTTCGAGACGGCTCCCGACGGCGGCATCACGCCCTATCTTCATGTCCGCGCCGACCTGTGGGCCAAAGTGACGCGTGCGCTCTATTACGATCTTGTTGACATCGGCGAGGAGCGGATGGTCGATGGCCGGGAAATGTTCGGGATCGAATCCGGCGGCGAGTTCTTTGCGATGGCCGGTGCGGAGCAGGTGAGGAACGCGCTTTGAACGAGCAGGTGCGCAAGGCGAGGCCCGCTGCCGTCGGCGCGTCCGAGTTCTTCGACCGGTCGCGCGCGCGGCTTTCCTTTGACGTGCCGCCCGGCCTCGTCGATCCCAACATCATTCCGCGCACCGGCGATCCCGGCAACGACCGCATGCTCGAGATCATCGCGCACGAGCAGCCGGTGCGCCCCGCCGCGGTGTTGATCCCGATCGTCGATCGCCCCGAGCCGACCGTGCTGCTGACGCAGCGCTCGCCGAATCTGAGCAGCCATGCCGGACAGATCTCCTTTCCCGGCGGCAAGATCGACGCGACCGATGCTTCGCCGCTCGATGCCGCGTTGCGCGAGGCCGAGGAGGAAGTCGGCCTCAATCGCGGATTCGTCGAGCCGATCGGCTATCTCGATCTCTACGGCACCGCCTTCGGCTTTCGCATCCTGCCGACGGTGGCGAAGGTCAAGCCGGGCTTTGCGCTCACGATCAACGAATCCGAAGTGGTCGATGCCTTCGAGGTGCCGCTGGCCTTCCTGATGAATCCGGAAAACCACCAGATCCACAGCAAGGAATTCCGCGGCATGGAGCGCTCCTATTACGCGATGCCGTTTGCCGAGCGTTACATCTGGGGCGCCACCGCCGGAATTTTGCGCGTGCTGTACGAGCGGATCTATCTCGCATGATCCGTCCGGTCCTGACCGAAATCGGAATTTTTCTTATCCCGTTTGCGGTCTATGCATTGTTTCTGATTGCCACCCGCTCCGGCGTATTCGCGCAATCCTCCTGGCCGCTGCATCTGGTCGCAAAGCTCGCACTCGGCTCGCTGCTTCTGGTGGTGCTCAGCTTCATCCTGCTCGCGCATTTTTCCGGCGCGCCGCCGGGTTCGACCTACGTCCCCGCCCACATCGAGGACGGCAAGCTGGTGCCTGGACAGGAAAAATGACGGAAGCGCGCGTGCTAGCCGATGCGCCATGGCTGACCTCAGGTCCGGCAACGCGCGTGCTCGCTCTGTTGAACGGAGATGGCGAGGAGGCGCGCGTGGTCGGCGGCGCCGTCCGCAATGCGCTGCTGAAACTCCCCGTGGTCGACGTCGACATCGCGACCACGGCACTGCCGGAAGAGGTGACCCGCCGCGCGCAAGCGGCCGGCATCAAGAGCGTGCCGACCGGCATCGAGCACGGCACGGTGACGCTGGTGGTCGACAAGCAGCCGTTCGAGGTCACGACGCTGCGCGAGGACACCGAGACGTTCGGCCGCAAGGCAAAGGTCGCCTTCGGCCGCGACTGGGTGCGCGATGCCGAGCGTCGCGATTTCACCATCAATGGCCTTTCGGTCGATGCCGAAGGCGTCGTGCACGATTATGTCGGCGGGCTTGCCGATATCGAGGCGCGGCGCGTGCGTTTCATCGGCAATGCGGACGAACGCATCGCCGAGGATTATCTGCGCATCCTGCGCTTCTTCCGAATCCACGCGACGTACGGCGCGGGCGAGCCGGACCGCGCCGGATATCTCGCCTGCATAGCCGGCCGCGCCGGCCTTGCCACGCTCTCGGCCGAGCGCGTGCGGATGGAGATGCTGAAACTGATGGCCGCCGACGGCGCGGTCGCGAGCGCCGTTGCAATGGCCGATGGCGGCCTGTTAGGTGCGATTTTCGGCGGCGTCGCCTATACCGGCCCGTTCGCCGCGATGATCAAGCTGGAACGTTTGCTTGGGCTTTCGCCGGACCCGATCCGCCGGCTCGGCGCACTCGGCGTGGCCGTGACCGAGGATGCACGGCGCATCGCGCAGCGGCTGCGCCTTACCAATGCCGAAACCAAGGCGCTCGACTCGATCGGCCATCGCTGGTGGCGCCTCGCCGACATGGACGAGGCGACCGCGAAGCGGCGGCTCTACCGGCTCGGCGAAGAGGCCTATCGCAACCGCCTGCTGCTGGCCTGGGCACGGGCAGGGGGCGCGGACACGCCGGACTGGCGGCAATCGGCCACGCTGCCGCAGCGCTGGAGCGCGCCAAAATTTCCGCTCAAGGCGGCCGATTTCATTTCCCGCGGCATCGCCGAAGGCCCGGCGCTCGGCCATGTCCTTACATTGGCCGAGGACGCCTGGCTTGCCGCGGATTTTCCGCTCGATGAGGCCGCGCTGAATAACGTCGCGGACCAGACCGTGTCCCGCTTCACCCGCGATCACCGGCTGTGACCATCCTTTCCGGCTTCGCCGACATCTCGCTGCTTCAGCTTCTGCTCGTCGCCGTCGTCGCGTTGTTTGCATCGGTGGTGGGCGGCCTTGCCGGCTACGGCACCGGCGCGCTGATGCCGCTGGTGCTGGTGCCCTTGATCGGCGCCGAGCCAGTGGTGCCGATCATCGCGATCTCCTCGATCTTCACCAATCTCAGCCGCTTTGCAGCCTTCATCCGCTATGCCGACCGCCGCCGTGCGCTGATCGTGATCGCGTCTGCCTGTCTCACGACCGCGCTCGGCGCTTACGGATACACGCGATTGACCAGCGCGGGCGCGGCGCTGGTGATCGGGACCATGCTGATCCTGAGCGTGCCGCTACGTCGGACCTTGAAGCGTCACGACGTCAAGATCGGCGATGGCGGCCTTGCCGCAGGCTCTGTCGGCTACGGCGTCGTGGTCGGCGGCACCTCGGGATCGGGCGTGATCCTGCTGTCGCTGTTGATGGCGGCCGGCCTCGAAGGCGCGGCGGTGATCGCGACCGATGCGGTGATCTCGGTCGCAACCTCCATCATCAAGATTTCGGTGTTTGGCGTGGCGGGCGTCATCACCGCCCAGGTTCTCGCCTTCGCCGTGTTGATCGGCGCAATCGCGCTGCCCGGCGCGTTCCTCGCAAAAGCTTTCGTCGAGCGCATGCCGGTGCACATCCACACCGCGATCCTCGATGCTGTGGTGATCGCGGGCGGCGCGGTGATGATCTTTGCGGCGGCGCGGAGTCTGCTCTAACGGAAATGCAACAACCCGCATCACTGCGGGTTGTTGGCGCGCATGATGCGGATTCGCGTTTCGTCGACAAAGTTTCGGCTGTCCTGATCCGCCCGGCGGAACAGGTTGCGTTCGACGACGAGCGAACGGCCGCTGATCGTCTTGGTGCAGTGTTCCCGGAGATAGACGCCTCCCACCGGCTGGTCTCCCGCGCCGGGCTGGCCCTCGGTGCATGCCCAGCCGTCGGGGCCGTAGCGCGATTTGGCCTGTAGCCCGAGGAGAAACGCCTTCTTCCTGATATAGAGACGCGCCTTCGGATCGGTCTCGATCTGCAAGCCGCCAACCTGGCCGGAATCGTCGATCAGCAAGGTCAGGATCGCCGGATGACCGGCCACCATGGTGCCATCCCGGCTGGTCGAGGGATCGTAGCCAAACCGGATCGCCCGTGCCCCGCTAGCGCCGGCAGGGCAGTCCCGCCAGTTCTTCCAGCCCGCCAATGTGCGCTTCGGATCGGCCACGCAGTAGAAGTCGACGTAACCCTCATCCGCCAGTTCAGTCGCGGCCATACCGACGCGAATGTTGCGCAGATCATTGCCGCCGAATTCCTCAGCCCGTGCCGGAGAGCTCGCCGGCGCGATCGCCTGCCAGGCGATCAGGCTGGCGGCGAGAATTTCGGACAACTTCAATCCGCGCATCATTGACGATTCCCCATGCTGGCGGTCGCATCATCCGGCTTCGTCGCCGGCGTCTTGTAGATGTCGCATACCCGCGACGTGCTCGAGAAGAAGGTGACGCATTCGGCGTAGGTCGGCTCGCCCGCTCCCTTGATGTGGGCGATCACGTAATCGGCGACGGCTTCGATATCCTTCTGCCGTAGAAACGTCCCACCCTCGGGCGGCATCTGCGCTCCCGCGTCCTGGCGGTTCATGTCGTGGCATTTCACTTCATCGTAGGCGCCGCGCATGAAGAACGGCATGCCCGTGCCCGGCCGCCCGCAGCCGACGGTCTCGACGATCTGATCCCGCGTCAGCTCGGTCTTGCGCAGCGACAGCGCATCGCCGCCATAGCCTCCGCCGCCATTGCCGTGCCATTTGTGGCAGCCCAGGCAATTGGCCTTGGCGAACACTGCCTTGCCAGCATTGCTCGGATCCGAAGCCGGCGCCTGCGCTGACTGACCGTAAGCGGCGGGCATCGAAACGTTGAGGGCGACGACGCTCGCAAGCAGCGCGCTCACCGTTGCCGGGAAACCGTTGAAGATCATCATTACGTCTCTTGTCGAGGAAGCGGGAAGGGCCCGCACGTGGCGGGCCCTCCTTTTTGCGATGTCAGAGCGCGAACACGTAGAGCATCGATCCCGGCTGAATCTTCTTCAGCTCGGGCGTCGAATCGATGAACCACTTGTCCCAGGCGCCGCCGAGGCCGACCAGAATGGCGACGTACTGCTTGCCATCGACCGTAAAGGTCATCGGCGGTGCGTTGACGCCGCCGCCGGTGTTGAACTCCCACAGTTTCTGCAACGACTTGGCGTCAAGCGCATGCACTTCGCCGGACGGCTGACCGGTGAAGACGAGGTCGGGAGTGGCTAACATGCCGCCCAGATTGGGGAACGGCGTTTCCATTTTTTGCGCGATCTTGCCGGTCGTCACATCGATCGCCGTCACGCTGCCGGTGATCCGGAACGGCTGGCTGGGGCCGCCGCCGGTCCAGAACTCGCGCGGCTTCAGCTTGTCCGGCGTCATCACCTCAACCTTGATACGGTTGCAGCTTTCGATGACCGGGATGTACCAGAGCTTCAGCTCCGGATTGTAGGCCGTCGGCGGCCAGTTCTTGCCGCCCATGTTGCCGGGGCAGATGTCGGTTTCCAGGTTGGTGCGGCTTGGCGTCACCGACGCGATGTAGGTCTGCACGGGCTTGTTCGGGTCATACTCGATCGGCTTGCCGCTCTCCGGATCGAGCCCCTTGGTCCATGTGACTTTCTTGACGAACGGCAGGCCCCAGACGAATTTGCCGGTGGTGCGATCGATCGCATAGGCAAAGCCGTTGCGGTCCGCTTCGAGCGCGAGCTTCCTCGGACCGCTGGGTCCGGGAATATCGACCAGCACGTTTTCTGCGACGCTGTCATAGTCGTAAGGGTCGTTCGGCGTGTGCTGATAGTGCCACTTGATCTTGCCGGTCGTGGCGTCAAGGGCGAGCGAGCTGTCGGTGTAGAGGTTATCGCCTGGCCGGTAGGCATTATCCCAGTCCGGTCCCGGATTGCCGATACCCCAGATGATGGTGTCGGTCGCGGGATCGTAGGTGCCGGTCACCCAGGTCGAACCGCCACCGGCGGCAGCCGCGTTGTCGCTGTCCTTCCAGGTCTCGCTGCCGGGCTCGCCCTTGCCCGGGATGGTGTAAGTGCGCCAGACCTCCTTTTGGGTCGAAAGGTCGGTGGCGGCGATCCAGCCGCGGATGCCGTACTCCGCCCCGGCCACGCCCGTGATCGCCATGTTCTTGACGATCAGCGGCGCGCCGGTGATCACCTCGCCCTTGTCCGGATTGGCCACCGTGCGCTGCCAGGCAACCTGGCCGGTTTCCTTGTTGGTGGCGATCAGCCGGCCATCGAGCGTGTGCGAAACAACGAGATCGCCCCACAATGCGACGCCGCGGTTGTCGACGCCGCAGCACGCCACGGCACCGGCCCAGTCACGGTCCGTCTTGGGATCCATCTTCCAGACCAGCACGCCGCGGCCGCCATGCGCGTCGATCTTGTAGACCGAACCCCATCCATCGGTGACGTAGAGGAAGCCGTTCTCGGCAATCGGCGTGCCCTCCAGCCCGCCATGACTCCATATCCCGCCCGGCTCGATGCCGCCGAGGTGCATGGTCCAGGCGACCTTGAGGTTCTTCACGTTGTCCTTGTTGATCTCTTTCAGCGTGGAGAACCGGTGCGCTGAATAATTCTGATGATGATGAAGCCAGTTGCCCGGCTCCTTTTCGACGTTGAGCAGCCGCTCCTGGCTGACCTGGTCCGCAGCGGAAGCCGGCAATGCAGCCATCATGCCTCCGGCAGCAATCGCAACGGCGAGCAGCGGCGCCCGCGTGAAGGTGCTCGAGTGACCCGAGAATTTCCTCATGATTAGTAACCTCCCCTATGGCAGTTCATGCTCGATCGAGCGTCCGGCACATCCGGGCGTTCTGCTGAGAAGTTTTGTTCAGCGAACCCTCCGGTTCGCCGTCGCAATCAGGGCGTTCGTGTAACCTGCACCTCCGTTTCCTTGGTTCCGGCTTTCTGGAAAACGACGGCGCATGTGAACTTCTCGCCGTCGGTGAGCTTCTGCCGCGTCTGTAGCAGCATCACGTGATATCCATCGTGCTTGAGCTCGATCGTCTTGTTTTCCGGGATCGGAATGGACTTGATCTCGCGCATGGCGGGCGCGCCTTCGCCGCGGTC
Source organism: Bradyrhizobium lablabi (assembly GCF_018129385.1). GTDB lineage: Bacteria > Pseudomonadota > Alphaproteobacteria > Rhizobiales > Xanthobacteraceae > Bradyrhizobium > Bradyrhizobium lablabi_C. Next base: position 562,190 of record NZ_JAFCLN010000001.1, on the reverse strand, counting down.
GACCGCGTGTTTGACGGCGAAATTCGCGAACCCGCAGCGGACGCGCAGCAAGGCGTCGGCCTCAGCCGCATCGTTCCTGATTGTCATCACAAGCGGAAGATCGGTGCCAATCTGGTCGGACGCCGGCACCCGCGCGTTTGTCACTTGCAACGCGTCGCCTGCCACAGCAAAGGCGGGCGTCAGCCAAAGTCCGGCAGCAACCATTCCGAATACTGGAAATCCCGATCTGCCGGACAATGCACTCCGGCCGTCGCGATCGAAACGCGCCCCATGAGCGGGCGATGTCGCCATCGCGGTCATCGGCTACGTCCCGGCCGAAGCGTAATCCTTCAAGTGAACAGTCAGTCGAGCGTCACAAGCGAGAGATGACCGGACAAAACATTTCGGCTTGCTCATTGGCACGCCTCCCACGATCGCTTTTTCTTACTTCTTAAGTCGCAAGCTACGCTCCCAAATTAAGGCGGCCAAAGGGCGCTGCGTGGTTCCAGCAACCAGCGCGCGCTTGCTGCATTTCAAATTGCGTCTACACGCTGCTCGCCGAACAGCGCGCGACGACTCTCGAAGACTCCGGATCGCTCAAGGCCGGACGCGGGCGGACTTCGCTCAGGCTATTCCGCCGTGATCTGCGCGTCCTTGACCACCTTGGCCCAGCGCGGGCGATCCTTGGCGATCAGGTCGGCCAGGCGTTGCGGCGGGCCGCCTTGCGCGATCAGGCCCTGCTTGTCGAGCAGCGCGCGAACGCTCGGTTCGGACAGGATCTCGTTGAAGGTCGCGTTGTAGCGGTCGACTATTTCCTTCGAGGTATTGGCCGGAGCAAGCACGCCGTACCACAGATCGACGTCGAAATCGGTGACGCCGAGTTCAGCCAGCGTCGGCACATTCGGTGCCTGCGGCGCCCGTTTCTGGCTGCCGACGGCGAGGATGCGGATTTGTCCGGCTTCCGCGAGCGGAAGCGCGGTATGGACCGGCAGGAACATGGCCGAGACGTGCCCGCCGGCGAGATCCTTCACGGCGCCGGCAGAGCCCGAATAGGGAATGTGGGTCAGGTTGACCTGCGCCGTGAGCTTGAACAGTTCCATCGCCAGATGTTGCGGCGTGCCGCGGCCGGGAGACGCGTAGTTGATGACACCCGGCTTGCTGCGGGCGAGCGCGATCAATTCGGTGCCCGTGTTGACGTTGAGCGAAGGATGCACGACGAGTGCGAGCGCGCCTGTTGCGATCTCCGCGATCGGCACGAAGTCCTTCTCCGGATCGTAGGGGATGTTCGGGTAAAGGCTCGCATTCATCACGAACGTATTGACGGTCACCAGGAGGTTCTGACCGTCCGGCGCCGCGCGCGCCGCGAACTGCGTGCCGATGTTGCCGCTCGCGCCGGGCTTGTTCTCGACGATGACAGGGTGATTCCAGCGCTGCCGCAGTTCCTCGCTGAGGATGCGCGCGAGCAGGTCGGGCCCGGTGCCCGGCGAGAAGGGAACGTTGAGCCGGATCGGTTGCTGCGCCTGCCCATGGGCGAGGCGCGGGATCACGGGCACGACCGCCATGGCCAGGATTCCCAACGCCGTGCGGCGCGTGCAGCTTGCGGAATCGATCGCCACGGTATCCTCCCATATTCGCCCGCGGGCAGGGCCGGCTCGCGGGTCTATCTAGCAAAATCTCTTAATGTGAGATTATGATGTATTATGCGCCGATCGCCCGCCAGTGCAAGGTTGATTCTGTCGCATTCGAGCAGGTTCCGCCGGAAGCAGCGGCGAGGTGGGCTGTAGCGGCATTTGGAGCAACGTCTGACCATGCGGCCTGAGGCATGAAGCCGAAGAACAGTCTGGAACGGGTGCTCGCGGTCCTCGAAGTCTTCTCCGAGGAGCGGCTGGAATGGACATCGGAGGATTTGATGCGCGAGCTCGGCTACAGCCGGCCGACGCTCTACCGCTATCTGAAGATCCTGAAGGACGCGGGCTTTCTGATGTCGACCCGCAACTCCGGCGTCACGCTGGGTCCGAAGGTCGTCGAGCTGGACTATCTGACGCGCCGATCCGATCCGCTCGTGCTGCGCGGCGGTCCATACCTGAAAGAGCTGACGGCAGCCCGTTCCTGCACCGCCATGATCCTGCGCTGGTACGGCAACAGGATTCTGTGCGTTGCGTCTGAATCCTCTACCAAAAACCCGATCAGCTCCTATCCGCGCGGAAGGCCGATGCCGCTCGGCCGTGGCGCGATCGCGCGCTCGATCCTAGCGCTGTTGCCGCGGCCCCGGCTGATGCCGCTGATCGAAACCAATCTCGCCGACCTCAGCTCGGTCGGCCTTGGTGAGACCGCCGATGATGTCCTCAAAAGCCTGCGGAGGGTCCGCAAGGCCGGCTATTGCGTCGCCTATGGCGAGGTCACGCCCGGCGCCGTCGGTATCGCCGCGCCTGTCGTCGACGACCGCGATTATCCGATCGCCAGCGTCTGCGTCACCATTGCCGGCAACCTCGTGACGGGCGCGCAGATCGATCAGATCGGCGCCGAGGTCCGGCGCGTGGCGTCGCAGATTTCGGGCGATCAAGCGCAGCAAAGTACGTGAGGCGAAATCTTATATTATGAGATTATGCTTGACTTGAGGCCGCCTCTGCCCTCATTTCCGCCGGTCCATTCCGCCGCCAGTCGCAAGAAGCCGAGATGACCCCGCCAGCCACGTCAGCCACGCAAGTCGTCATTGTCGGAGGCGGGCCGGTCGGTCTTGGCCTTGCGATCGAGCTCGGCCAGCGCGGCATCAGGTGCGTTCTGGTCGAGCGCTATACGAGTCCGCAGCCGATTCCGAAGGGTCAGAACCTGACCCAGCGCACCCTCGAGCACTTTTACTTCTGGGGCGCGGAGAAGGAGCTGCGCGCCGCGCGGACGATTCCGCCCGATTACGGCATCGGTGGCATGACGTCCTACGGCACGCTGTTGAGCGGCTACCGGTACGATTGGCTACAGCGCGAGCTGGTGCGGCCCTATTACTTCACTGACAACGAACGGCTGCCGCAATATGCCACCGAGGCGGTGCTGCGGCATCGCCTCAGCCAGTTGCCTGATGTCGAGACCGTCTATGGCTGGAGCGCGTCCGCCATTGCGCAGGACGCGAAAGGCGTTCAGGTGACGATTGCCGAGCGCAACGGTGACGGTCGCCGCACCTTGCATGCGGACTACGTCGTCGGTTGTGACGGCAGCCGCTCGCTGGTGCGCGATGCCGCCGGCATCACGCAGACCCTGACCGACCACGACCGGTTGATGGTGCTGCTGGTGTTCCGCTCGACCGGCCTGCACAGACTGCTCGAGCGCTATCCCAACAAGTCATTCTACAATGTGCTGCATCCCGACCTGAAGGGCTACTGGAAGTTCTTTGGCCGCGTCGATCTCGGCACCACCTGGTTCTTCCATGCGCCGGTGCCGCTCGGCACCACCAGGGACAATTTCGATTTCCGCGGCCTTCTGCATTCGGCAGTCGGCGAGGAGTTCGACGTCGAGTTCGAGCACATCGGCTTCTGGGACCTGCGCGTCGCAATCGCCGATCAATATCGCATCGGCCGCGTCTTCATCGCCGGCGATGCCGCACACAGCCATCCGCCCTATGGCGGCTACGGCATCAACACCGGCCTGGAGGATGCCGCCAATCTCGGCTGGAAGCTCGCGGCCGTGCTGCAAGGCTGGGCCGGCGCAGATATTCTCGATTCCTACGGCGAGGAACGTCGTCCGGTATTCGCATCGACCGCGCGCGATTTCATCGAAAAGGCGATCGAGAGCGACCGGGCGTTTTTGGCGAAGTTCGATCCCGAGACCGACAAGGATGGATTCGAAGCCGAATGGCAGGCGCGTTCCTCAGGCGCGCGTTCGGAAGTCAATTCGTTCGAGCCGAACTACGAAGGCTCTTCGATCGTCGCAGGCCCGCCTGGCGCGACCTGTAGCGCGATCGGGTCGCATCAATTCGCAGCGCGCGCCGGACATCACCTGGCGCCACGCGGGCTCGCATCAGGCCGCAACGTGTTCGAGGAACTGGGCGAAGGATTTACGCTGCTCGATCTCGGCGCGCCGGAGGTTGCTGTATCCGGGATCAGGCGCGCCGCAGAGGCCGCGGGAGTGCCGCTCAAGCTGATCAGGGATGACAGCGCGGAAGCCGGAAAATTCTACGGGACGGCGCTGGTTCTGGTCCGGCCGGATCAGTTTGTCGCCTGGACGTCTGACGGCGATGTGACAGACGCCGACGGCGTGATTCGCCGCGTGGCTGGCGGTTAGCCCATACGGCGTACGCCAACGCCGCGCGCTCTGGAACGGCGATGCTGCCTCACAATCGGGCAGCATCGCCAGGAACGGATCAGGCCCGCTTCTTCTTCTTGGGCTCTTCGTCCTCGTCCTCTTCGTCGTCGTCTTCCGACTCGTCCTCGTCCTCGTCTTCCGACTCATCCTCTTCTTCGTCGTCCTCGATTTCGACGGGTTCCAGCGCGGCAAGCGGCAGCGTTTCGCGGAACAGATCGCCTTCGACGCCCATCCACAGGCACAAGACGCTGTCCTCGTTCACTTCCGCTACCGTCAGCGGTTGGCCGCCTGATTTCAGCACGACGACGTCGCCCGGTTTCAATTCCATGACTTGTTCCTTCCGAATCTGGTCAGTGAGAATTCGGAACGTACCGGCTTGTCATGACAGGATCACGGCAGGGTGTCCGTCAGCAGCTCGCTAAGCGATCGAATAATGCGGTCGGGCTTGACTGTGGATTGCGGGGGCAAGCCCTCGCCGTGCACATCCATCCAGATCGAATAGATGCCGAGCCGCTGGGGCGCGGCGATTTCCCACTCGAGATTATCGCCCACCATCCATGTATCCGGCGCGCTGACGCCGAGCGTCTCCATGGCGTGCAGATAGGCGCGCTCTTCCGGTTTGCCAAAACCGTGCTCGCCCTCGATCTGGATGTGGTCGAAGCGGTGCGCCAGCGCAAAACGTTCGACCTTGGCGCGCTGGGTTTCCGCTGCGCCGTTGGTCACCAGGGCCAGCTTGACGCCGCGCGCTTTCAATTCGTCGATCGCATCATGCGCACCGGGGAAGACGAACATCTCTTCCTCGCGATAGGCGGTGAAGCGGTCGGCGATGCGGATCGCCAGTTCTTCCGGCAGCCGCACATGACCGGCTGTGGCGAGCGCGTCAAAACCGCCCTTTACCGTCAGGCGTCGCGCCTCTTCGAGCTTCAGCCGCCACACCGGCTCGGCCGTCGACCAGAATTTTCGCGCAAAGATCAGGACGGCGGCGGCAACCTGTTGCGGCGGCAATGGCTTGAGTTCATCGGCGAACTCGCCGGCGATATGGTTCCACGCGATCTCGGGGCGGCCATAGGCCGACAGGATGGTGTCGTCCATGTCGATCAGCATGGCGCGGGGCAGCTTTACGGCCATTTCACCTCCGGCGGCATGGAGGAAAGGATGGAATCGACGTTGCCGCCGGTCTTCAGCCCGAAGATGGTGCCGCGGTCATACAGCAGGTTGAACTCGACATAGCGTCCGCGGCGGATCAACTGCTCCTCGCGGTCGGCCTCGTTCCAGGGCGTGTTGAAATTGCGCCGCACCAGCTCCGGATAGATTTTCAGGAACGCGCGGCCGACGTCCTGGGTGAAGGCGAGGTCGGCGTCCCAGTCGCCGCTGTCGTGCCAGTCGTAGAAGATGCCGCCGATGCCGCGCGCCTCCTTGCGATGCGGCAGGAAAAAATATTCGTCGCACCACTTCTTGTACTTGTCATAATCGGCAACGCCGTTGCCGCCGCCGCACGCCTGCTTCATCGCGGCATGAAACGCGATCGTGTCGGCGTCTTCCTGCGTGCGCCGGCGATCAAGCACCGGCGTCAGATCCGCGCCGCCGCCGAACCAGGCTTTTGTGGTGACGACAAAGCGCGTGTTCATGTGCACCGCTGGCACGTGCGGATTCTTCAGATGCGCGATCAGCGAGATGCCGGAAGCCCAGAAGCGCGGATCGTCGGCCGCGCCGGGAATCTGGGCGCGGAATTCGGGGGCGAATTCGCCATGCACGGTCGAGCAGTGCACGCCGACCTTTTCGAACAGCCGCCCGCGCATCATCGCCATCACCCCGCCGCCGCCCTTGGCGCCGGTATGGTCGGTACGCTCCCACGGCGTGCGCACGAAGCGGCCGGCGTCGCCCGCATAGAGCGGGGAGGGCGCCTCGTCCTCCAGTCTTTCGAACGCCGTGCAGATGTCGTTGCGGAGCGCTTCGAACCACATACGCGCGCGCTGCTTGCGTTGCTCGATCAGGGATATGTCCATTACGCCCTCAAATTTAGCCGCCGTCATTGCGAGAAGCGGAGCGACGAAGCAATCCAGAGTCCCGCCCGCCGCTCTGGATTGCTTCGCTTCGCTCGCAATGACGTTTACCCCTGCGGCCCGAAATAGGTGCAGCTCTCGTTGCAACTGTCGCGGTGCACGCTGACGCGGGTGATTTGCCCGGCGTGCTGTAGTTTCTCGAAAATGAAACGCGACAGGTTTTCCAGCGTCGGCGGGCCAAGCGCTTCCACGCGGTTGAGCAGCTTGTGGTCCAGCGTCTTGTGCACATCGGCCATGCTGCGCTCGAGCAGGCCGAGATCGAGCACCATGCCGGTGTCGGGATCCGGCGTGCCGCGGATACTCACCTCGGCGCGGAACGAGTGGCCATGGATTTCCTCGCTCGCCGCACCTAACGTCGTCCCCGGCAGCGCATGCGCCGCTTCGAACCGGAACGATTTCGTCAATTCCCACATCTGTCCAAGTATCCAGTCTCTATCTGATGCCGAGCGTCTTGTGCGTCTGAAGGCTGAGCCGCCATTGCGGATGCTGTAGGCAATAATCCACTGCGCGCGCGGTATTTTCGGCAACATCCGGGCCGTCCATCGGCTGTAGCGAAAATCGCTCGAAGTCGAGGCCGGCAAAGGTTTCAGGCGCCGCATTAGCCTGCGGGTAGACCAGTTTCAACTCGTGCCCGCGCCGCACCACCAGCTCCGCGCCGCCCTTCGGGCTGACGCAGATCCAGTCGAGGCCGCCGGGCGGGGTGAGGGTGCCGTTGGTTTCGATGCCGACTTCGAAGCCGCGCGCATGCAGCGCCTCGATCAGCGCGCTGTCCACCTGAAGCAGCGGCTCGCCTCCGGTCAGCACCACATAACGGTTGGCATTTCCGCTTGTCCATTGCGCGGCGACGGTGTCGGCGAGTTCGTCCGCGGTCGCAAAACGGCCGCCCAAGGTGCCGTCGGTGCCGACGAAATCGGTGTCGCAGAACTGACATGTCGCGCTCGCGCGGTCCTGCTCGCGCCCGCTCCAGAGGTTGCAGCCGGCGAAGCGGCAAAACACCGCTGCACGCCCGGCATGGGCGCCTTCGCCCTGTAGGGTGAGAAAAATCTCTTTTACCGCGTAGCTCACCGCTTCTCCTTAAGGGGGCGCATCGCGGGTCTGCCGCAGCGCCTCACCCAGTGCCATGGCGGCCGCCATCGCCACGTTGAGCGAGCGCAGGCCCGGTTTTATGGGAATGACCACCCGGGCATCGGCTGCCGCCACGACCTCGTCCGTCACGCCGGCGGATTCGCGCCCGAACAGCAGGATATCGGCCGCCTTATAGCGGTAATCAAGGTAGGAATCCGCTCCTTTGGTCGAGAACAGGATCAGCCGGTGACCCTTCGCGCGGCGCCATTGTTCGAATTTGGACCAGGAGTCATGGCGGCTCAGACTGACCTGATCAAGATAGTCCATCCCGGCCCTCCGAAACGTCCGGTCCGAGGTCGCAAAACCCGCCGGCTCGATAATGTGGGCGGCCACGTCAAGGCAGGCGCACAGGCGCAGAATCGTACCCGTGTTCTGCGGAATGTCCGGCTGGAACAGCGCAATCTGCATGGGTATGACAGGCCCTTGAAATCCGCATGAACGCGTTGAAAAAATCACGCTCTGCCGCAGAATTAGTGCATTGCACGCTTGCGAGCGGATAGCGGGCTTGCGCTCTTCCGGCAAGGGTGCCAATAGAACGATTCTGGATTGGCTGTTCCCCCCGAAACCGGGGCGGAAAAGCGGTCATTCTGCCGCCGCGGGGGTCGCGGGCGCCGGCAGCCACCTCGGGATACGTTGGGCGTTCGTATGGGCGTTCCCGGGGAGGTCCACCGGTGCAGCTTGGAAAGGGTTTTGGATCGTGACGACAGCGTCTTCGGCGGATCATCCGACACGCCGTGATTTCCTTTTTGTTGCAACCGGAGCCGTGGCCGCCGTTGGCGCAGTGGCCACCGCTTGGCCGTTCATCTCGCAGATGAACCCGGATGCCGCGACGATCGCAGCCGGCGCGCCGATCGAGGTCGACCTCACCCCGATCGCCGAGGGACAGGACATCAAGGTGTTCTGGCGCGGCAAGCCGATCTACATCATGAACCGCACCAAGAAGCAGGTCGAGGAGGCCCAGAAGGTGCCGCTGTCGAGCCTGCCCGATCCGCAGACCGACCAGCAGCGTACCAAGGCCGGCCATGAGCAGTGGCTCGTGGTAGTCGGCATCTGCACCCATCTCGGCTGTATCCCGATCGCGCATGAGGGCCAGTACGACGGCTTCTTCTGCCCTTGCCACGGCTCGGTCTACGACACCTCCGGCCGCATCCGTCAGGGTCCGGCGCCGGCCAACCTCGCCGTGCCGCCCTACGCATTTCTTTCCGACACCAAAATCCAGATCGGCTGAGGCCTCGGACATCCGTCCGAGACCTTTAACCCGTCGCGTCGTCTACCTTCCTCAGGATCGCATCAATGAGCGGACCATCCGATTTCCAGCCGACCAATCCCGCCTTGAAGTGGATCGAACGGCGCCTCCCGATTATGGGTCTCGTCCATTCCTCGTTCGTGGCCTATCCGACGCCGCGTAACCTGAACTACTGGTGGACCTTCGGCGCCATCCTCTCGTTCATGCTGGCGATGCAAATCGCCACCGGCGTGATCCTCGCCATGCACTACACCCCGCATGCCGATCTCGCCTTCAAGTCCGTCGAGCTGATCGTCCGCGACGTGAATTTCGGCTGGCTGCTGCGCAACATGCACGCCTGCGGCGCCTCGATGTTCTTCTTCGCCGTCTACGTCCACATGTTCCGCGGCCTCTATTACGGGTCGTACAAGGAGCCGCGCGAAGTGCTCTGGATCCTCGGCGTGATCATCTACCTCTTGATGATGGCGACCGGCTTCATGGGCTACGTGCTGCCGTGGGGCCAGATGAGCTTCTGGGGCGCCACCGTCATCACCAACCTGTTCTCCGCCATTCCCTATGTCGGCGAGAGCATCGTGACCTTGCTCTGGGGCGGTTATGCGGTCGGCAATCCCACGCTGAACCGCTTCTTCTCGCTGCACTACCTGCTGCCGTTCGTGATCGCCGGCGTGGTCGTGCTGCACGTCTGGGCGCTGCATGTCGCGGGCCAGAACAATCCGGCCGGCGTCGAGATGAAGACCGAGAAGGACTCGGTGCCGTTCACGCCGCATGCGACCATCAAGGACATGTTCGGCGTGTCCGTGTTCCTGCTGCTCTACGCCTGGTTCATCTTCTACATGCCGAACTATCTCGGCGACGCCGAGAACTACGTTCCGGCCAATCCCGGCGTGACGCCCGCCCACATCGTGCCGGAATGGTACTACCTGCCGTTCTACGCGATCCTGCGTTCGATCCCGAACAAGCTCGCGGGCGTGGTCGCGATGTTCGGTGCGATCATCATCCTGGCGTTCCTGCCCTGGCTCGACAGCGCCAGGACCAAGTCCTCGAAGTACCGCCCGCTGGCCAAGCAGTTCTTCTGGATCTTCGTGGTGGTCTGCATCGGCCTCGGCTATCTCGGCGCGCAACCGCCGGAAGGCATCTATGTGATCGTCGGCCGCATCCTCACGGTGATGTACTTTGCCTACTTCCTGGTCGTGCTGCCGCTGCTGGCGCGGATCGAAAAGCCGCGTCCGCTGCCGAACTCGATCGCCGACGACGTGCTGGCCAAGACCGGCAGCAAGACCGCGCCGATGGTGTCCACCGTGATCGCGCTGATGATCGCCGGCGGCCTGTTCGTCGGCAGCGCGCAAAATGTGTCGGCCGCAGAAGGCCAGCAGAAACCGCCCGCGAACAAGTGGTCGTTCTCCGGCCCTTTCGGCAAATTTGACCGCGGTGCCTTGCAACGCGGTCTGAAGGTCTACAAAGAAGTCTGCTCGGCCTGCCATGGCCTGTCCTTTGTCGCGTTCCGCAACCTCGCCGACCCCGGCGGTCCCGGTTACTCGACCGCGCAGGCGGCGGCCTTTGCTTCCGAGTACAAGATCAAGGATGGCCCGAACGATCAGGGCGAGATGTTCGAGCGGCCGGGCCGGCCGGCGGACTATTTCCCCTCGCCGTTCCCGAACGAGCAGGCGGCCCGCGCGGCCAATGGCGGCGCTGCGCCGCCGGACCTGTCGCTGATCACCAAGGCGCGCACCTACGGTCGCGGTTTCCCGACGTTCATCTTCGACTTCTTCACCCAGTACCAGGAGCAGGGCCCGGACTATCTCGTGGCGCTGCTACAGGGTTATGAGGACAAGCCGCCGGCCGGCTTCAACCTGCCGGCGGGCTCCTTCTACAACACCTATTTCCCCGGCCATGCCATCAAGATGCCGAAGCCGCTCAGTGACGGCCAGGTGACCTTCGATGACGGCTCGCCGGCCACCGTCGCGCAATACGCCAAGGACGTCACCACCTTCCTGATGTGGGCCGCCGAGCCGCATATGGAGGCCCGCAAGCGCCTCGGCCTACAGGTGTTCGTGTTCCTGATCCTGCTGGCGGGCCTGCTCTACTTCACCAAGAAGAAGGTCTGGGCCACCGCGCACTGAGCTTCATTCAGGTGACATGAATGCGTAAAAAGCCCCTGCGGGGGCTTTTTTTGTTGCGCTCGCAAAGTACGCCGTCATTCCGGGATGGTCCGAAGGACCAGACCCGGAATCTCGAGATTCCGGGTTCGATGCTTCGCATCGCCCCGGAATGACGATGCGTGAGATTGCATCCATCCCCTCCAGCCGCCAAAATGGCCGCAAGCATCACGGCCAGAAAACACCTCGCGGAGGAACCATGGGTACCCACATCACCTTCAAGCGTCCGGACGGCAAGGAAACCGCCGGCTATCTCGCCAATGCCGCGCGCGGCAACGCGCCGGGCGTGGTGGTGGTGCAGGAATGGTGGGGCCTGTCCGACAACATCAAGGGCCTGTGCGACCGCTTTGCGGTAGCGGGTTTTGATGCGCTGGCGCCCGATCTCTACAAGGGCAAGGTGGTGCCCTATCACGACACCGATGCGGCCAACAGCGAGATGAACTCGCTCGATTTCATGGACGCCACCACGCAGAACGTTCGCGGCGCCGCGCAGTATCTCGCGCGCAACGGCGGCAAGGTGGGCCTCACCGGCTTCTGCCTCGGCGGCGCCGTGACCATCATCGGCGCCACCAAAATTCCGGAGCTTGCAGCCGGCGTCGTGTTCTACGGCATTCCGCCGGAGCAGGCTGCAAAACCCGCGGACGTGAAGATCCCGCTACAGGCGCATTTCGCCAACAAGGACGACTGGTGCACGCCGGAACTGGTCGACGGTTTTGAGAAGGCGATGAAATCAGCCGGAAAATCGCTCGAACTGTTCCGCTATGACGCCGAGCACGCCTTCGTGAACGAGCAGCGCGTCGCCGTGCACGACCGCGCCGCTGCCGAGCTGGCGTGGGGCAGGGCGACCGAGTTTTTCAAGAAGCATCTTGGGTAAAGCGATCTCATCTCAACCGTCGTCCCTGCCAAGGGGCGCAATTGCGCTCCCGGTGCAGGGACCCATACTCCGCGGCGGTTCTAGTGAGATCGACTGAGAGATACCTGCGCAAGCCAACCTCACCCTGTGGTTATGGATCCCTGCGTTCGCAGGGACGACGAGATCAAAGCACATGAAAATCTTCTGCACAGGCGCATCGGGTTACATCGGTGGTTCGGTTGCTGCGCATCTCGCCGCTGCCGGCCATCAGGTCACCGGCCTCGTTCGTTCTGCCGAAAAAGCGGACGCCGTCCGCACGTTCGGCATCGAGCCTGTCATGGGTACGCTGGACGACGCTGCCGTCCTTGCGCGCGCAGCCCAGGCCGCCGATGTCGTCGTCAACGCGGCGAGCGCCGACCACAGGGGAGCGGTCACAGCCCTGCTCGATGCACTCGCCGGCAGCGGCAAGGCCTTCATCCACACTTCGGGCTCGAGCATTGTCGGCTGGCGTTCCCGCGGCGAGCGCTCCGACGATATCTTCGATGAGGATACGCCGATCGCGCCGTCGCCTGCACGCGTCGCGCGCGTCGAACTCAATCACTTCATCCTTGGCGCTCACGACAAGGGCTGCCGCCCCGTCATCATCTGCCCCAGCCTGATCTACGGCATCGGCCACGGCGCCGGCCGCGACAGCGTGCAGGTGCCGCTCCTGATCAGGCTCGCGAAAAAGCGCGGCAACGCCGCCCATGCCGGGCCCGGCGAAAATATCTGGTCCAACGTGCATATCGACGATCTCGTCCCGCTCTATGCACTCGCGATCGACAAGGCGCCAGCCGGCAGCTTCTATTTTGTCGAGAACGGCGAGAACTCGATGCGCGAAGCGTGCTTCGCTATCAACCGCATGCTCGGCTTTGCCGGCCCGCCCTCGGCAATGACCATGCAGGACGCCGCGAGCGAATGGAGCGAGGGCACCACCGAGGACACCATGGCCTCCAACAGCCGCGTCCGCGCCAAGCGTGCCCGCCGTGAGCTCAATTGGCAGCCGAAGGCGCGCGGACTGATCGAGGAGATCGAGCAGGGGTGCTATCGGGAGTAGGCATCTCGCCTCTGCCCCGATCCATGATATATGTAATCCATGACCAAGGTTCTTGAAGACGCGATTGAGAAGGTACGACGGCTTCCGGAAGACCGACAGGCCTATGTCGCGGAAATACTGGAACAGATCGCTGCGGCTGGCAGTGACCAGTTTGTCGTACCGGAGTTGCATCGTGCGGCAGTGCTCGAAGGCCTCGCGGAAGCGGAGCGTGGTGAATATGTGACCGATGAGGAGATGGCCGCTCTCTGGAAAAAGTGCGGCCTGTGAGGCTGCGTTTTTCGCCGCGCGCTTATGCCGACATCGCCGACATTCACGAATACATTGCGGAGCATAGCCCGCGGGCGGCTACCGCTGTAGCAGCGCAAATTCGTCTCACGAGTGAGTTGTTGGCTCGACACCCAGCTCTCGGACGCGATACTGATATTTATGGTGTCCGTGTATTTCCGACTTCCCGATATCCCTATCTCGTCTATCACCAGGTTAAAGGGGACGAGCTAGTCGTCATCCATGTGCGCCACGGGCGACGGGATGCACCGACTGGAGATGAGTTGCATGAGAACTGACTATCCGCCGCCCTCCCGCACCCCGTCCCACCACGCGCACGTGCCCGACATCAGCTTGTAATTCCCCTCCATCACCTGCACCGGCGCGCGCTTGCCCTCGCGGGCGGCGTTCATGCGCATGTCGCGGGCGACCTCGCGGTCCTTTTCCGGCAGCCAGACGCGATCGTGGCCCCACAGGCTCGGCCCGTCGAACATCTCGACCGCCTGCCAGGTTGGCGGATCGATCTCGCGCCCGCCCCAGCCGCATTCGATCATGAAGGAGGAGGGCGACTTGCAGTAGAACGAGGTCATGAAATCGTTGGTGTGGCGGCCGAGCGTGACGCCGACGCGACCTTCCTGCGTCAGTGCGATGTCGTAGGCCTGCCCGACGTCGTCGAGCGAGAACAGTTCCACCATCAGATGGTGCATGCCGCTCTTGCCGGTCTCGATCATCGCAAGCGAGTGGTGCCGCGCATTGACGTGGAAGAAATAGGCGCGGAACGGTTTTGTGATGTAGTCGGACAGCCCGAAGCCGAGCACGCCGGTATAGAACGCCAGCATCGGATCGATATTCTCTACCGTCAGCACGGCATGCCCGAGCCCCAATGGACCGGTGCGGAAACCGGAAATGTTGCGGCCGGGCCGGAACGGCGTCTCGTCGGTCTCGGCGCCCCAGAATGCCTCGAGCCGGTTGCCTTCGGGATCGCTGAACGAAATCAGCCCGCGCACGCGCCGCGCATCGGCCAGCGCCGCCGGCTCGGCGGTGACCTTCACGCCGGCCGCCTCCAGCTTCGCCGCCAGCGCATCGAGCGCCGTGCTATCTGCCACTTCCCAGCCGAAAAAGCGCGTGCCTTCGCCCATCGCGCGGTCGATCACCACGCGCTGCTTGCGGTCGTCCATCCGGAAGGCGAGCAGCGAATTGCCGCGCTCGACTGCCTGAAAACCGACCAGGCCGGTGCCGAACTCCCGCCAGTCGTCGAGCGCGTCAGACCCAAACCCGGCATATCCCAGACCCAGCAATGCCATATGCGCCTCCTTGATCCGGACCTTCGCCAGCCCGGTTAATGCGAATCTTAGGGGTATTTTCCGTTTCTGAAAGCCCTCAAATGCCATTGAAAGCGGCAGCCTGTGGCCCGGCATCCCTTGACACGGACCGTTGCCGATGGTGAGTAATCCCCATGAGCACCGTGATCAGACCAACCCGTCGTTGGTGGCGCACCTCTTAAGAGGTGGCCGGTGCGATTGCATTTTCAAAAAATCGTCAGAGGTCGCCAACGCAGTTCGGCGGCCTTTCGTTTGTCCTGTGTGGCGTTCCCTCGGCAAGTTTCGTAAGAGGATCACATGAACAGGACCGTCTTTTCGCTCCCCGACAAAAGCGAGTATCGCACCGCGAGCGGGCTGGCGATCACGCGCATGTCCGAGCAGTTTTCCGGCGACGCCAAGCGGCTGGACGACCTGATCGAACTGCTCGACCGCCGCCCAGGCGTCGTGCTGTCCTCGGGCACCACGGTGCCCGGCCGCTACGAGAGTTTTGACCTCGGCTTTGCCGATCCGCCGCTGGTGCTGGAAACGTCAGGCACGAATTTTTCGCTGCGCGCCCTGAATGCGCGCGGCGAGGTGCTGATCGCGTTCATCGCCGATGTCCTGCGCGAGCCCTGCGTCGTGATCGACGAGAAAAGCGCGAGCCGCCTTGCCGGCCATATCGTCCGCGGCGCAGCGCCGGTCGAGGAAGACCAGCGCACCCGCCGGGCCAGCGTGATGTCGCTGGTGCGCGATCTCATTGCCGCATTCTCCGCCAATGACGATCCGCTGCTCGGCCTGTACGGCGCCTTCGCCTACGATCTCGTGTTCCAGATCGAGGACCTCGTGCAGAAGCGTGCGCGCGAAGCCGACCAGCGCGACATCGTGCTCTATGTGCCGGATCGCCTGCTTGCCTACGACCGCGCCACCGGCCGCGGCGTCATGCTGAGCTATGAGTTCGCCTGGAAGGGCAAATCCACCGCGGGTTTGCCGCGCGAGACCGCAGAGAGCGTCTACAAGAAGACGCCGCGCCAGGGCTTTGCCGACCACGCCCCCGGCGAATACCAGGCCACGGTAGAAACCGCGCGCGCCGCGTTCGCGCGCGGCGATCTCTTTGAAGCCGTGCCCGGCCAGCTCTTCGCCGAGCCCTGCGAGCGCTCACCGGCGGAAGTGTTTCAACGGCTCTGCATCATCAACCCGTCGCCCTACGGCGCGCTGATGAATCTCGGCAATGGCGAATTCCTGGTTTCCGCTTCGCCGGAAATGTTTGTGCGCTCCGACGGTCGCCGCGTGGAGACTTGTCCGATTTCTGGCACCATCGCCCGCGGCGCGGACGCGATCGGCGATGCCGAGCAGATCAGGCAGCTCCTGAACTCGGAAAAGGACGAGTTCGAGCTCAACATGTGCACCGACGTCGACCGCAACGACAAGGCGCGCATCTGCGTGCCCGGCACCATCAAGGTGCTGGCGCGCCGCCAGATCGAAACCTACTCAAAACTCTTCCATACAGTCGATCACGTCGAAGGCATGCTGCGGCCGGGCTTCGATTCGCTCGACGCCTTCCTCACCCACGCCTGGGCGGTCACCGTGACAGGCGCGCCAAAGCTGTGGGCGATGCAGTTCGTCGAGGATCACGAGCGCTCGCCGCGGCGCTGGTACGCCGGCGCGATCGGCGCGGTCAATTTCGACGGCAGCATCAACACCGGCCTCACCATCCGCACCATTCGCATGAAGGATGGCCTTGCCGAAGTCCGCGTCGGCGCCACCTGCCTCTTTGACTCGGATCCCGCCGCCGAAGATCGTGAATGTCAGGTCAAGGCCGCCGCGCTATTCCAGGCGCTGCGCGGCGATCCGCCAAAACCGCTGTCGGCTTTCGCGCCCGATGCCACCGGCTCGGGCAAGAAGGTGCTGCTGATCGATCACGACGACAGCTTTGTGCATATGCTGGCGGACTATTTCCGCCAGGTCGGCGCCAGCGTCACGGTGGTGCGGCACGTTCATGCGCAGGAGATGCTGAAGAAGAACTGGGATCTTCTGGTGCTCTCGCCCGGCCCGGGCCGCCCCGAAGACTTCGGCATCTCCAAAACCATCGGCGCTGCGATCGACAAGAAGCTGCCGATCTTCGGCGTCTGTCTCGGCGTGCAGGCGATTGGCGAATATTTTGGCGGTCAGCTCGGCCAGCTCGGCCAGCCCGCGCATGGCCGGCCCTCGCGTATCCAGGTGC
The DNA here is from genome assembly GCF_018129385.1 of Bradyrhizobium lablabi. GTDB lineage: Bacteria > Pseudomonadota > Alphaproteobacteria > Rhizobiales > Xanthobacteraceae > Bradyrhizobium > Bradyrhizobium lablabi_C. The sequence goes on along the minus strand of NZ_JAFCLN010000001.1, from coordinate 545,593 downwards.
GGGGAGGCCGGCTGATGCAGAACCTGCCCAATGAGATCGTGATCGGCCGCTATCACTCGCTGTTTGTCGAGCGCCAGAGCGTGCCCGAGGTGCTGAGCGTCACCGCCACCACCGAGGACGGCGTGGCGATGGCGATCGAACACAAGACGCTGCCGGTCGGCGGCGTGCAGTTCCACCCGGAATCGCTGATGTCGCTCGGCGGCGAGGTAGGGCTGCGCATCGTGGAGAATGCGTTCCGGCTGAATGTGAGTTGATCGTCATTGCGAGGAGCGAAGCGACGAAGCAATCCAGCTTTCTTACTTGTAGCCAAGCTGGATTGCTTCGCGGTGCTCGCAGTGACGGAGGATAGATAAGGGGCTGAGAAGCTAATGACATTTGATCACGACCTGAAAGCCACCGTTCGCACCATCCCGGACTACCCGAAAAAGGGTATCCTGTTTCGCGACATCACGACGCTGCTCGGCGAGCCGCGCGCCTTCCGCCGCGCGGTCGATGAGCTGGTGCATCCCTGGGCCGGGCTGAAGATCGACAAGGTCGCCGGCATCGAGGCGCGCGGTTTCATCATCGGCGGCGCGGTCGCGCATCAGGTTTCCGCCGGCTTCGTGCCGATCCGCAAGAAAGGCAAGCTGCCGCACGCCACGGTGCGCATCGCTTACTCCCTCGAATACGGCATCGACGAGATGGAGATGCATGCGGACGCCATCCATCCGGGCGAGCGCGTCATCCTGGTCGACGACCTGATCGCCACCGGCGGCACCGCCGAAGGCGCGGTCAAACTGCTGCGCCAGATCGGCGCCAACGTGGTCGCCGCCTGCTTCATCATCGACCTGCCGGATTTGGGCGGCGCCGCAAAATTGCGAGCGATGGACGTACCGGTGCGCACGCTGATGGCATTTGAGGGGCATTAGGGCCTGCATCCGCACCCACCGACCTCATCCTGAGGAGCGCGCTTTCGCGCGCGTCTCGAAGGATGGGGCGCGGGGCGATAGGGCGGCCTCATGGTTCGAGACGGCGCTTACGCACCTCCTCACCATGAGGAGTTAGTCTAGGGCGAACGTGCATTGCCCAGCGTCTGGAACAGCGTTTGTCGCCACCAATCGCTTTCGATCTGATCGAGCACGGCGAGATCGAGCATGGGCCGCAAGCTGCTGCCCTTCGGCAGCACGATGGCATAGCTCTCCCGGCTGAAGCTGGTGTCGACGACACGAACCGAGGCCGAGAAATCCTTGCGGACGGTCCAGGTCAGAAGCGGCTTGTCGTGGACGAAGGCATCGATCGCGCCGTGTCGCAATGCCGACAGGCCGTCTTGCGGATCTGCAAATCCCCGGAAGGAAAGTTGCTGACGCGCGAGATAGTCCGCCGTCGCAGAGTTGGCGACGGCGCCAACGCGCACGGATCGCAGGTCGTTGAAGCCATGAACGGCACCTTCGAGCCCTCGGCGCGTCAGGGTGGAGGTGATGCCTGCCGTGAACACGGCGATGGCAATGATGGAAGCGATCATCCATGCGGTCGCGACGATCCGTCCCGGCAGGGTTGCCGGCGCATTCTGCGCGGCTCCCGCCTGGGTCATGGCGATGGTCGACCACCAGAAGCTGGAGCCGAGCCCCTTGGCGCCCCCGGAAAAATGTTCGGTTTTCCGCCGTTCCAGCAGCCAGATCAGGAAGCCGACCGCCATAGCAAGAGAAAGCAGGATCGCGACCGCCTGGAAGAAGCCGAAGGAAAGCAGCGCCCGCCCGATCGAGACCCAGGCGCTTTCATGGATCGGCACCGCGATCCCCAGCCCGGTGTTGTAGAAGGGTTGCGTGAAATCGACGCTGCGGGCGCGCCCGGCGGTCACGGTCACCGCTGCGACGCCGGCGTCGAGCTGGCCGCTCGCGACGCCATCCAGCAGATCCTGCACGTTCTGGCTCTCGACCAGGCGAAAGTGCAGATGCGCGCCGGCGGCGATTTTTCTCCAGAGCTCGATGCTGATGCCGCCCCAGCTGCCGTCCGGCTGCTTCATCGCGAACGGCGGCGCCTCCTTGGTCGCCACCACCAATTCCCGGTCGGGGACCGCGCCTTGCGTGCCTTGGGCCCGAACCGCGTTGCCGCCGAGTGCAAGCACCGCCAGCAATAGCAGGCATGGCAAAACCGGTCGAAACGAGCTCATGACGAACCTTGACTTGATGCGTATCGGGATCGGTCCACGCAAGCATTGCTATTTGGCGGCATTTCGTCATCAGTCAGGGCGACGATAGCTCTGCCCGATGCGGAACCTGCGCGCCGGGGCATTGTTCCCTGTTCCAGCGAAAGAGATCATGAGCTTCTTCGAACGACTGAAGACAGCAGCAGCGGCCGAGTGGCGGGCCTATACCGAGCACCCCTTCACGAACGGCCTGGCGGATGGTTCGCTCCCTGAAGCCGCGTTTCGTCACTACCTCATTCAGGACTATTTGTTCCTGATTGAGTTCGCCCGCGCTTACGCGCTCTCCGTCTACAAGTCGCCCAGCCTCGCCGACATGCGCGAGGCAGCGGCGGGCGTCTCGGCCATTCTCGATGTCGAGATGAACCTGCATGTAAAACTCTGCGCCGGCTGGGGCCTGTCGGCTAGCGATCTTGAACAAGCCCCGCCGGCAGTCGAGATGCTCGCCTATACGCGCTACGTACTCGACACGGGAATGCGCGGCGATCTGCTGGCGCTCAAGGTGGCGCTTGCCCCTTGCGTGATCGGTTACGCGGAAATCGCGACGCGGCTCGCCTCGCACCCCGATGCCCTCGCGGCGGCGAACCCGTATCGCGTCTGGACATCAGAATATGCCGGCGCACCCTACCAGGATGTCGCGGCGAGAATGTCGGCACATCTGGAAGATCTGGCCGCTCGCTACGCCACGCCGGCCCGCGAGGCGGAGCTGGCCGCGATCTTCAAGGAAGCCACCCGGCTCGAAGCCGATTTCTGGGAAATGGGCTGGCGCGCGGGGCGGTGACCACCGCGGCCGCAAAGCTGTGCGCAGCACCTATGCCGCATTCAACGCCTGCGCGATGTCGGCGATCAGATCGGACGGGTGTTCGATACCGATCGACAGCCGGATCGTGGAGTCGAGGACGCCTATTGTTTGCCGGACGTCGGCCGGAACCCCGGAGTGAGTCATGCTCGCGGGCAGGCTGGCAAGCGATTCCGTGCCGCCCAGGCTCACCGCCAACTTGAAGATTTTCAGCGCGTTCAGGAATTTGAATGCCGCGGCCTGGCCGCCGACGATATCGAACGAAAACGTCGATCCCGCACCGGTGCATTGGCTCGCGAACAGACGGCCGGCCGGGGAGGCTGTGTCGTGATGGGCGAGGTAGTGAACCCTTTCCACCTTATGGTGGTCGCGCAGATAATCCGCCACCATCCGCGCATTCTGGTCGGCCTTTTCCATCCGAAGGCTCAGTGTTTCGAGCGAGCGGCCGAGCATCCAGCAGGAATGTGGATCGAGCTGGGTGCCGATCGCGCCTCGCAGCGCCTTGATCTCCTTCATGAGGGCTTTTGAGCCGAGCGCGGCGCCGGCGATCAGGTCGGAATGGCCTCCGACATATTTGGTCAGCGAGTACAACGAGAGGTCAGCACCATGTTCGATCGGCCGCTGGAATACCGGCCCGAGCAGGGTATTGTCACAGGCGACGATCGGCACGTAGTCCTGCGCCTCGCCGATATTGTCGGCGATGCGGCGGACCATCGCGATATCGACGAGGCCGTTGGTGGGATTTGCCGGGGTTTCGATCAGGATCATTGCAACCCGCCCCTTTTGCATGGCCTCGTCCCCCGCCAGCTCGACGGCCGCTTCGTCGATGCCGTCGGCAAAGCCCACCGCGCTGATCGAGAAGCCGGAAAGCGTCTTCGCCAGCAGCGTTTCGGTGCCACCATAGAGCGGCTGCGAATGCAGGATCACGTCACCCGGCCGCGCAAAGGCGAGGATCGTGGTCGCAATCGCCGACATCCCGGACGAGAACAGCGCGCAGGACTCGGCGCGCTCGTAGACGGCGAGCCTGTCCTCGACGATCTCGCTGTTGGGATGATTGAACCGCGAATAGACCAGGCCCGCGCCGACCCCTTCGGGAGGCTCGCGCCGGCCCGAGACGAAATCGAAGAAGTCCTGTCCGTCTTCGGCAGTTTTGAAGACGAAGGTCGAGGTCAGGAACACCGGCGGCTTGACGGCGCCTTCCGACAGTTGCGGGTCGTAGCCGTAGTTCAGCATCAGCGTTTCGGGATGCAGCACGTGATTCCCGATGTGGGTCTTCGACGGAAACGGTTTCACCATGGCTTGCCTCGCTGTCTGAAAACGTTTCTTGCAATGCGTCTTCACCATAGCAGCACGCGAAGTTCGCGCAGAGCGTGGTGATATTGTCAGCACCTGCACTCTTGGTGTAAGACAATAGCGCATGTGGGATACCGCGAGCATTGCACTTCTCAGAAAACTCTGGGCCGATGGCCACAGTGCCGGGGAGATCGCAAGCCGCATAGGGCAAAGTCGCAATGCCGTGTGCGCCAAGTTGCTGCGGATGGGTCTGAAGCGCGGCCACAAGCCGCCAACCGCAAAACCCAGGATCGTATCGGTGCCGAAGCGAAGGCCTTTGCTTTCGGCAGCCTGTGCTCTCCCGGTTCACAAGGTGGTGTCGACGCGCAAGCCGGCAGCGCCGCGGCCCGAGGAATTCACCAAATCGCGGCTGAACGAGATGCTGGCTGAGGCCGTCGCCAACACAGTGCGACCCCGCCGGTGATGCACGCGACCTTTACTGAGGTATGAGCCATCGGTAGAGTCCGGCGGATGTCCGGCCCGGGCGTAGGGTGCGGATGCCCGGAGATTTGTGGAATCCAGTTGCTCGCGAGGTGTGTGGAGAGAGAGCGCAGTTATGACCGCTGCAAAATCAGCTTCAGCTCCAGCTCGCGGAAACTGAAATAGTTCCGCCGGATCCACTGGTGCAGTTCGGTGGACGAATCCTTCTCGCTCCGCAGATAACCGGTGAACGAAAAGTTCAGCCGGTCGATATAGGTCTTCAAAAACACCGGCAGCGCCGAGACCCGCAACACGCGGCCGTGCCCCATAGCCGGCGGCAGCTCGCCGCGCACCACGAATTCATTGTCGATGGTGACCAGCGATCGGTCGGGGATCAGCCGCCGCAGCGTCTCGTGGGCGCGCGCCGAGGTGCGGTCGGTGTCGGCCACGAACAGGATGATCGGCGCCACCCCGCGCCGGAGTGCCTCCTTCATGAAGCCGATCTCGTCGATCATCTTGAAGAATTCGTCAAAGGCGTGAAAGCCGAGATCGATCACCTTGGCGAGGCTGTCATTGACGATCAGCCGGTCCATCAACTGCATCTTGCCGAAGGTGTCGGCGACCTCCGCGGTCTCCGTGATCGCGGGCAGATAGTCGAGCAGCGACGGCTCTTTCAGATTGACGTCGAACGAGACCACGCTGCCGTTCTTCAGCAGCAGGAATTCGCTCAGCAGCCGCGCGATCAGCGTCTTGCCGACCTGCGGGCGGGGCGAACAGATGATGTAGACGGGCGTGGGAGTCATCACGCGCTATATCAGGCGAAATTTTCGCCCGATCCAGCCCGAACCGGGCCGGGGCCGAAATTATTTTTCGCCGCCGCGCGTCACCGCCTTGGCGCCGACCAGGTCGGTCAGCTTGATGCGGTCGTATTCGCTCCAGACATTGGCCAGCCAGTGCCGGACATAGCCGCGCAGCACGAAGGAGTAGTTGGCGGCCTCGTCGTGGGTGCCCTTGTTGGCGACGAATTTGAGGAACGGCACGGAAGCGACCTCGACCTGCTCATAGGCCATTTCGTTCAGCTTCGGGATCGTGAGGTCGGTAGCATCCTTGATGCGGTGGAAATAGGAATTGTAGGTCGCCTGGTCCCACTGGAAGAACTGGGTGTCGTTGATGAAGTTCTTCACCAGGAAATATTTGGCGCCGCTCATGAAGCTGGCGGTTTCGGCGATCTCGTCCAGCGAGGCGATTGAGGGGCCGAGGATGTGGAACACGGAGAAGGTGATCTGACCACCCTTGGCCGCATCGAGGAAGCCGATGTCGCGTAGCGAGGCCAGCGCGCGCGAGAGCAGTCCGGCTCGGACGTCGATCACGGTGACCGAGGGACCCGCGCTGAGCGTATCGAAGATCTTCATCTGGTCCGCGGTCGTCGTCATGTCGACGATCTCGGTGATGTCGGGGTGGAAGCGTTTCAGGGTGCCGCGCGGCGATTCGGTGTCGAAAGCGCGGGTAGGGACGTTGTTGGCGCTGAAATAATCCAGGAGCGTCCGCGATACCGTGGTCTTGCCGACCCCGCCCTTGTCCGCGCCCACCACAATCACAACCGGCTTTGCCATGAACTACCCTTAAGCGCCCTCGATCGCGGGAAGCGATCGGCATGTCCCCATACCTTGTTTGGGCGCGAACATGGCAGAAACAAGGGAGAATTCAAATCCTTAAGCCGTCGATTGGGCTAATCGCGGGGGATTTCCTTAATGCTCCGTGGCTTAGCGCATCACGGGACGTGCCGGCCCCAGGGACCCTGAGGTGGACCTTGCGCGGGATCGGCAGGGGTGCGGGCCGGCTCTGCATCGCCCCATGGCCCATGGTGCGGCAGCGGGGGCGGGGACTGGCCGGTGACTTCAGGTTGTTCCGGCTCCTCCGATTCCTGCGGCGGCGCCAGCGGGCCGGGATCGTGGCCACCGGCGAATTTCACCAGCGCCTCGACGCGCGACGGCACCGAGGGGTGGGTGGCGAACAGGTCGGCAAACCCTTGCCGCGGGTTGTCGACGCACAGTTCCATCACCGCCGAGGTGGCGCCGGGCAGTTCGCCGCGGCCCTCGATCTTGCGCAGCGCCGTGATCATCGCGTCGGGATTCTTGGTGAGCTCGACCGAGCCGGCGTCGGCCAGATACTCGCGCGAGCGCGACAGCGCCAGTTTGACGACCTGTGACAGCAGCCAGGCCAGCACGATCAGGACAATCGCGATGATGACGACGATCACCGCCCCGCCGCCCGAGCTCTTGCTGTTCCCGTCCGACGAGGAAGAGGACGACGATGAAGATGAGGACGAGGACGACCACGAGCCGTCGCTGGTCGAATTCCACGACAGGTTGGTGAACAGGCGGAAGAACAATTCGCCGAAGAAGCCGACCACGCCGGCGATGATCACCGCGACCACCATCAACTGTACGTCGCCGTTGCGGATATGGGTCAGTTCGTGGCCCAGCACCGCCTCAATCTCCTGGTCGTTCAGCGCGTTGAGGAGCCCGGTCGTGACCGTGATGGAATATTGCCGCTGGTTCAGCCCGGCTGCGAACGCGTTCAGCGCCGGGCTGTCCATGATCTTCAGCTTCGGCATCGGGATGCCGCGCGAGATGCAGAGATTTTCCAGCAAATTGTAGAGCCGCGGCTCTTGCTGCCGCGTCACCGATTCGCCGCCGGTGACGGCATCGATCATGTTCTGGTGGAAGAAATAGGCGATCACGATCCACAGCGCAGCGATAACGGTCGCGTAGGGAAAGGCCCGGATCAGGTCGCCCATGGCGGCGCGAAGATAGAAGTCGACCGAGCGGTCGCTATCCAGAAAGACCTCGGCCAGCAGCGCGCCGGCATAGACCAGCACATAGATCAGCAGGAACAGGCCCGCGAGCAGCATCATCGAACGGAACTTGTTCGATGCGATATGCGTGTAGAGCCCGTACGCGGCCATTGGTTACGCCTCGTCCCAACCGTCGTCATTCCGGGGCACGCCGAAGGCGTGAACCCGGAATCTCGAGATTCCGGGTTCGATGCTTCGCATCGCCCCGGAATGACGGAGAGAGGAAACGCGCATTGCGTGCAATCCTCAGAACTTCACCGTCGGCACCTTCTCGACCTCCGTCCGGCTGGTACCGAGGTCGAAAAATTCCTTGGGGGTGAAGCCGAGCATCCCGGCGAACAGCGCGGCCGGCATCTGCTGGATGCCGGTGTTGTATTCCTGGACGGCGTTGTTGAAGAAACGGCGGCTGGCCGCGATCTTGTTTTCGATGTCGGACAGTTCGCCCTGAAGCTGCTGGAAGTTGGCGTTGGCCTTCAGGTCAGGATAGGCCTCCGACAGCGCGATCAGGCGGCCGAGCGCGCCGGAGAGTTGGTTCTCGGCGGCGGAGACCTGCGCCGGCCCCTGCGCCGACATCGCCGAATTGCGCGCCTTGATGACGTCGTCGAGCGTGCCGCGCTCATGCTGGGCATAGCCCTTCACGGTCTCGACCAGGTTCGGGATCAAATCGTGGCGCTGCTTGAGCTGCACGTCGATATCGGCAAAGGCCTGATTGACGCGCTGGCTGAGCGCCACCAGCCGGTTATAGGCGGCAAAGACGAAGAGAACGAGAACGACGATGACGCCGAGAACGATCCAGCCGGTCGACATGAGGGAAAACTCCAGGTGGGAGGACGGTGTATTCCTGAACCAAAGCGCTGCCGGGCGGCAGCGTGCGGGAAATTGGGTCTTGCGTTGGTCGGATGCAAGCCCGGTTTAGTTCAAGGCTTTCCGTGTCCCGGACGCGATGCGGTACGCAGTACCGCTTCGCAGAGCCGGGACCCATCATCGCCCGCAAAGAATGGGCTCCGGCTGTGCGGCGCACCGCTTCGCGCTGCGCCGCGTCTGGGGCACGAGATTAAAGCTGTACCGCATCGCCCCAGCGCCAGCGCCGTGCTTCCGCATAGGCCGCCTTGTCCCGCCGCGGGACTCGCGCGATTTCGAGGCCGTTTGGCGTGCAAAGCTTTGCGGTCACCTCAACCTTGCCGACTGCGGGTTGCGCCAGCACGCGGGAAGGGCGCTGTGCGACCGGCGTTCGGGTCAGCGCGACCCAGGAAAACTTCTCGTCCTCGAACGGCACCTCCGCGCCCTTGACCTGCTTGTGCGCACGCGAGCGCTGCAAGCGCTGCGTGAAATGGCACCAGTCGGGCGGGACGAGTGGACAGGCTGCATCATGCGGGCAGGGGGCCACGACATGCGCGCCGGCGGCAATCAGTTGCTTGCGCAGCGCAATGACCCGCGCATAGCCCGCCGGCGTGCCGGGCTCGACCACCAGCAGCGTGTCGCGGGTCTTTTCCCACATCAGGCTCGCCAGCGAGGTCCGTTCGGCCTCGTTCATTTCGCCGATGACGTAACTTGCGATCACGAGATCGGCCGGCTCCGCCCTGGCGAGCAAGGCACGTGCATCGCCGCGTTCATAAATGGTTCGGCTGGCGCGGCCGTTGTCGTCGAGCAGTTCGAGGGCCAGCTTGCGCAGGGCGTCGTTGGCATCCAGCAGCATGAACGATTGCAACGATGGAAACGCCTCGGCTGCCGCCCACGTCGCCGTGCCAGGGCCGGCGCCGATATCGAGCAGGCTCGACGGCGCAAAGTCCGCACGGATTTCAGCAAGCGAATTCAGGCTCGCGACGTCAGCGGCGTACGTCGCCGGCATCCGCGCCAGCGCATAGGCCAGTGCGTCGGTTTCGCTCTTGATGGCGGTCGAGCCGCCGCCATCGCGATAGGTTTTGGAGATCGCCGCCGCACGATCGGCGGCGGCATTGCGTGAAATGCCCTGTAGCCTCGCCTCCAGCGCCGCCCTCAGGGCGGCGGGCAGGTCAGGCGAGGCTGTCACGCCACGTCGAGGATCTTGACCGCGTCCTCGAGATCGACCGACACAAGCTGCGACACGCCGCGCTCGGCCATGGTGACGCCGAACAGCCGGTTCATGCGCGCCATGGTGATCGGGTTGTGCGTGATGATGATAAAGCGCGTCTCGGTCGACGAGGTCATCTCGTGCAGCAGGTTGCAGAAGCGTTCGACGTTGTGGTCGTCGAGCGGCGCGTCGACCTCGTCCAGCACGCAGATCGGCGAGGGGTTGGTGAGGAACACGGCGAAGATCAGCGCGAGCGCGGTCAGCGCCTGCTCGCCGCCCGACAGCAGCGACAGCGTCTGCGGTTTCTTGCCCGGCGGTTTTGCGATGATCTCGAGGCCGGCCTCCAGGGGGTCGTCGCTTTCGATCAGATGCAGCGCCGCCTCGCCGCCGCCGAACAGCTCCGTGAACAGCCGCTTGAAGTGGGTATTGACGACCTCGAACGAGGTGAGCAGCCGCTCGCGCGCTTCGCGGTTGAGGCTCTGGATGCCCTGGCGCAGCCGCTTGATGGCCTCGACCAGGTCGTCGCGCTCGGTGGTGAGTGCGGTGTGCTGGGTCTCGACCTCGCGCAGCTCTTCCTCGGCGCGCAAATTGACCGCGCCGAGCCGCTCGCGGTCGCGGCGCATCTTTTCGAGGTTCTCCTCGATCTCGGCGAGCGGCGGCAATTCCGTGCCCGGCTCGATCTCGGCAAGGCCGGCCACCGCCTGCGGCTCAACCTCGAGCATGTCGTGGATTTCGCGCTCGATATCGGCGAGACGGCGCTTGGTGCCTTCCATGCGCTCTTCGGCGCGGGCGCAGGCTTCGCGGGCCGAAGAGAGCGCTTCGAGCGAGGCCTTGGCGGCGCGGTCGGTCTCCGCCATCAGGGTTTCGGCGGCGGCCAGCGCGTCGGCGGCGGCGCTGCGGTCGGTCTCGGCGTGCTGGATCTCGCTGATCAGCGCGCTGCGCTTCTCGGCAAACACCGCCGGCGCATTTTCAAGCTCCATCCGCTCGGTGGTGAGCTCGACGATGCGGGCCTCGATGGTGGAAATCTGCGAGGCCGCGCTCTGCCGGCGGTTCTGCCATTCGGTGCGCTCGGCCACGATCGCCTGCACGCGCTTGTCGGCGAGTTCTGCCTCGCGCGCCAGCGCCTGTGCTTCGGCGCGGACTTGCGCGGCCATCCGGCGATGGCCTTCGATCTCGGCCCGCACGGCGGAGAGCTTTGATTCAGTCTCGAAGCCCGGCGGCAGCTCCGCCAGCGCGGCGTTCGCACTCTCATGTGTAGCTTCGGCCTCGGCGCGGTCGGCGGTGAGGCGGCTGCGCGCTTCGGTCAACGCGGAGCGGCGCGCGGCATGGCGGTTGATCTCACGCTCGGTCGCGGCATGGCGCTCGCGCGCGGCATCGGCCTCGCGCTGGGCGGCACGCCAAGCTTCGCGTGCGGCGGATTCGGCCGACGCCGCAGCCTTCAAATCCGCTTCCGCGGTTTCCAGCGCCTGCCGCTTGGCGGTGGCGTCGACGCGCGCCTGCTCCAGCTCGTTCTCGATATCAACGAGGCGCGCGCGTTCGGCGAGACGGCGGGCCGCGCCGGTCGGGGCATGCGCGGCGGCGACAAAACCGTCCCAGCGCCAGACGTCGCCTTCCAGCGACACCAATCGTTGCCCGGTCTTGAGCTGCGACACCAGCTCCGCGCCGCGCTCCTTGGCCACGACGCCGATCTGCGCGAGGCGGCGCGACAGCTCGGCCGGGGCCTGCACATGATTGGCGAGGGAATCGACGCCCCCGGGCAGCGCGGGGTCGCCGTCGACGACCCCGACATTGGTCCAGCGCATCGGCGCGGAAGGATCGACGGGCGCATCGAGATCGTCGCCGAGCACGGCGCCGATCGCTTTTTCATATCCCTTGGTGACGGTGATGCCGTCGATGATCGGCGGCCACAAATTCTTGGTCTCGCCGTTGACCAACTTTGAGATGGTCCGCGCTTCGGTCTCCAGCCGCTGCACGCGCTTCTCGGCATCCACCAGCGGGGCGCGCGACGCCTCCAGCGTCTGCCGGGCGGCCACATGCGCACCTTCACTGGTCTGCGCCGCGGCTTCTGCCTCGGCCAGATTGTGCTGCGCCGTGTTCATGGCGATCGAGAGCGCGGCGAGATCGCCGAGGCCGCCGGTCTCCTGCTCGAGCTTCTGCTCGTCGCGCTCGACATTGGCGATTTCCTGGTCGAGCCGCGCCAGCCGCTCGCGGTGGGTGCGCACGCCGGCCTCGAGCTGATTGCGCTTGGCGGTGAGGTCGGCAAGGGCCGTGGTGAGTTCGGCGAACAGCTTTTCGGAACCGGCGAGCGTGGCTTCGGCTTCCGCCACGCGCTCGTCGACGCCGCTGCGCTTCTCGACGCGCGACTTGATCTCTTCCTTCAGTTCGGAGTCTTCGGCATCCAACCGCTGGAGGGCGACTTCGGCGTCCGAGCTCTGCTGCTGCTCGCGGGCGATGTCGGCGGTGAACTGGTTGAGGCGGCGGTCGAGTTCGCTGACACGTTCCTTGGCGCGCTCCTCCTCGCGGTCGAGCAGTTCGCGCGCATTGGTCAGCCGCTGTAGGCCGGCCGCGGCGCGGGCTTCGGCCTCGCGCAGCGCCGGCAGTTCGGACGCGCGCACCGCCTGGATGCGGGCGGCCTCGGCCTGTTCGCGGGTGCGCTCGGCCATCTCGCGGACATTGAGGTCGTGGGTGCGGCCGGCCTCGCCGACGTCGGCATTGGCTTCGATCCAGCGCAGATGGAACAGCGTGGCCTCGGCCTTGCGCACCTTGGCGGCGACCTCGCGGTAGCGGATCGCCTGCCGCGCCTGCCGCTTCAGGCCGTCCATTTGGCCCGCGAGTTGTCCGATCACGTCCTCGACGCGGGTGAGGTTGGTCTCGGCGGCCTTCAGCCGAAGTTCTGCTTCATGGCGGCGGGCGTGCAGGCCGGCGACGCCCGCGGCGTCTTCCAGCACGCGGCGGCGCTGCTCGGGTTTTGCCTGAATGATCTCGCCGATCTTGCCCTGGTGGACCAGCGCCGGAGAACGCGCGCCGGTCGCAGCGTCCGCGAACAGGATCTGCACGTCGCGCGCACGCACGTCGCGGCCGTTGATGCGATAGACGGAACCGGCCTCGCGCTCGATGCGGCGGGAGATCTCCAGGATCTGGCTGTCATTCATGGCGGCCGGCGCCGAGCGATCGGTGTTGTCGATCGTCATCACGACTTCGGCGTGGTTGCGCGCCGGACGGTTGCCGGAACCGGCAAAGATCACCGCGTCCATGTCGGCCGCGCGCAGCGATTTGTGCGAGGTTTCGCCCATCGCCCAGCGCAGCGCTTCCACCAGATTCGACTTGCCGCAGCCGTTCGGACCGACCACGCCGGTGAGGCCGGGTTCGATCATGAAGTCAGTGGGTTCGACGAACGACTTGAAACCGTGAAGGCGCAGGCGCGTGAGTTTCATCGACACAATTCTCTGTTGGCAAGGTTCTTCGCTGGCAAAGGCGCGAATCTCCCTGCCGTGACAATACCATAGAAGGCAATGTCGGTGTGGTGAGTCGCTTTATGCGCCTCTCATGGGGCGCGACAATGGCGGGGCCGGGGCAGAAGGGCAACCGCCGCGGCCTGCTTTTCCCAAAGCTTTTATGGCGTGTTTGTGAAGGCTTTTGCTGGACTTAGCCTGTCCAGCGAATCGAACACATCAGCGCTTTGCGAATCAGCTTTTCAACAGAGCTTTGATCCGCTTGTCGAATTCCTCGAACCTTGTGTCGCCCTTGATCATCTCGCCATTGATGAAGAAGGTCGGGGTCGAATTCACCTTCAGGACGTCGGCGGCGTATTTCTGATCGGCGGCGATCTTGTCGAGCAGCGCCTGGTCCTTGAGGCAGTCTTCGACCTGCTGTCCGCTCAGCCCGGCCTGTTTGCCGATCCGCGTCAGGGTCTCGGTGGTGTTCTTGAGCACCCAGTCGTTCTGCTGCTTGAACAGCATGTCGATGACGGCAAAATATTTGCCGGCATCGTCCTTGGCGATGCAGCGGGCCAGCATCGAGCCGGCGGCGGCCTTGATGTCGAGCGGGAATTCGCGGAACACGTAGCGGATCTTGCCCGTGTCGATGTATTCCGACTTGATCTTCGGGAACACCTTTTCGTTGAAATCAGCGCAATGCGGGCAGGTCATCGAGGCGAATTCGGTGATGGTCACGGGCGCGTTGGCCGGGCCTAAAGCCATGTCCGGCAGCGACACCGGTTTGGCGACCTCGGCCGCGCTTTGCGCCGCCGCTTCCGTGATCAGGCGCAGCGGCGAAAAACCGGCGAGCAGGCTCAAGCCCGTCAGCGACAGGGCGGCGGTAAAGGCGCGGCGCGTGATGATCAAGGTGAACTCCCGGATTGGCGCGTACACGCCTGAATGGACTTGAAAAAGCGGCTACTCGCTAGCTTGAAACAATAATTGTGGCAATGGCGGGTTGCCACCGCCAGCGAAACGAAAAGACTCAATTTCGCTTGATCGCAGCGCCCAGCCGCGCCAGCGCGGCCCGCAATTCATCATCCTCCACTGCGGACAGGGATTTGGCCACTGCTTCCACCGCCTTGGCATCGGGCGGCCGGGGCCGGGCAGGCCGGTCCCGCCGCGACAGCGGCGCCTGCCGCAGCGCCAGCCGCCCGACCGCGTGCCAGCCAAAGAAGCGGTTGACCCGCTCGAGGATGACGTCGGCCTTGTGCTGGATCTCCAGCGCCGCCGGCCCTTCCACCCGCAGCACCAGCGTCGCCGGTTCCTGCGGCTGCCCTTCCACCGGCCGTGGCCACTGCATCTTCAGCGGCTCGGAATGCCGGGCGATGTCGCTGCCCGCGATCTCCGCCCAGCGCGTCACCAGTTCGCGCGCCGCAAACCCCTGCTTGGCGTAGGCGTCGGAGAAGACGTCGCTGAGCAGGACGGAAAGCGGCTTTGCACTGATCGGGCCGGGTCTGGACATGGGTCGACTATATCACGCCGCGCGCGGCCGGATCGCCTTCAAGTCGCGATCGATCTGGCGCCGCCGTTGCATCAGGTCGTAATCCATCTGTAGACCCAGAAAGAAGCCTTCCGACATACCGAAATAGCGCGCCAGCCGTAGATCGGTATCGGCTGTAATGTCGCGCTTTCCCAACACAATCTCGTTGATGCGGCGGGGAGGCACATGCACCGCGCGCGCCAGCGCATTCTGACTAAGCCCCATTGGCTTGAGAAATTCCTCAAGCAGGATTTCGCCTGGGTGGGGGTTTTGAAGCAGCCCGCCTTTAGTCATGGTAGTCGACGATTTCGACATGCGCCGGTCCTCCTTCGTCCCAAACGAAACATATCCGCCACTGATCGTTGATCCGGATCGAATGCTGTCCCTGCCGATCAGCTTTCAGGGCTTCAAGCCGATTGCCGGGAGGTACACGAAGGTCCGTAAGCACTCGGGCCTGATTCAAAAGACGAAGCTTCCTCAGGGCAACGTTTTGAATGTCGGATGGCAACTTTCGGCTCCGCCGGCCGGACCAGATCAACTCTGTTTCGGGATCGGCAAAGTTCTGGATCATGAGCCACTATAACGCAATGCGTTATAGTGAGCAACGCTGGTCTTTCAGTGATTCCAATTCTAAGATGTGCCGTGCCTCGATCGACCGCAATCATGACGAAGCAGGACGCCGTCGAAAGCGCTGACGCGCGCCCCGCGCTCCTGCTCGCCTGGTACGACCGCCATCGCCGCCGGCTGCCGTGGCGGCCGCCGGCCGGGGAGCGGGCCGATCCGTACCGGGTGTGGCTGTCGGAGATCATGCTACAGCAGACCGGCGTCAAAACCGTCGGGCCTTATTTCGAAAAGTTTCTGGCGCGCTGGCCGGATGTCGCTTCGCTTGGGCGCGCCTCGCTCGACGATGTTCTGCGCATGTGGGCCGGGCTCGGCTATTACTCGCGGGCGCGCAATCTGCACGCCTGCGCGGTGGCGGTGCTGCGCGATCATGGCGGGCTGTTTCCGGATACCGAAGAGGGACTGCGCTCGCTGCCGGGGATCGGGCCGTACACCGCGTCCGCGATTGCGGCGATCGCCTTCGACATCAGGACCATGCCGGTCGACGGCAATATCGAGCGCGTGGTGTCGCGCCTCTATGCGGTTGAAGACCCGCTGCCGCAGGCCAAGCCAAAAATCCAGCAACTGGCGGCGACGCTATTGGCCGACTGTCGCGCCGGCGACAGCGCGCAGGCGCTGATGGACCTCGGCTCGTCGGTCTGCACGCCGAAGAAGCCGGCCTGCGCGCTCTGTCCGCTGAACGAAGGCTGTGCCGCGCGGATGCGGGGCGATGCGGAAACCTTTCCCCGCAAGGCGCCGAAAAAGAGCGGCACGCTGCGCCGCGGCGCCGCTTTCATCGTGACCCGCGGCGACGAGCTGCTGGTGCGCTCGCGCCCCGAAAAAGGCCTGCTCGGCGGCATGACCGAAGTGCCGGGCTCCGACTGGCTCGCGGCGCAGGACGACAAGGCCGCGCTGAAGCAGGCGCCGGCACTCAATGGCATCGCGCGCTGGCATCGCAAGGCGGGCGTGGTCACCCATGTCTTCACGCATTTCCCGCTGGAGCTCGTGATCTACACCGCAAAGGTTCCCGCGCGCACGCGGGCGCCGGACGATATGCGCTGGGTGCCCATCGCGACGCTGGACAGCGAGGCGCTGCCCAATGTCATGCGCAAGGCCATCGCGCACGGCCTCGGTGAATAGCTGCTGACACCATGCTGTCAGCATGCCTGCGGTAACAGGGGGCAAACGGAGGCTCCCATGACGACGACCGTGTTCGACCGCATGACCATGCCGCCTTGCGCGACGCTGCTCGGCTGGCATCTGCTGGATGCGCGTCCCGAGGAAGGCTGGATCCGGATCGGTTTTGAGGGCAGGCGGGAGTTCTGCAATCCGGCGGGCTTCGTCCAGGGCGGCCTGCTCTCGGCCATGCTCGACGACACCATGGGGCCGGCGGTGTTCGCCATGACCGATGGAAAACTCTACACCTCGACCATCAGCATGACCGTGAATTTCCTGTCCCCGGCCAGGCCCGGCCCGATCACCGGCGAGGCGCGGGTGACTCAGCTCGGCAAGACGGTGGCTTTCGTCGAAGGCAAGCTGATGGCCGAGGACGGCACGGTGGTGGCCACGGGTTCGACCAGCATCCGGCTCGTCGATAGCGCGAAGGCGCTGAGGTAACGCAGCCTGGTCGTCATTGCGAGGAGCGCTTGCGACGAAGCAATCCAGCTTTCTTCGCGTGGCAAAGCTGGATTGCTTCGCTTCGCTCGCAATGACGGTAGCGGCTACGCGCTCGCCCGCTTCGGCAATTGCACGATCGGCGGCTTTGCATTCAGCCCCTCGACCTGAAACCCCGCGACGCGCTTGTAGTTCGCGGCGATGTCTTCCAGTTCCTGCTGCGACAGCACGTCGGTGACGACCTTGTATCCATCCGGCGCGCGCTCCTCGACCAGTTGCATCACCTGCTCCGGCCCGTTGCGGCGGTTGAGCATCACGAGGTCGGTGGTGGCGGGCCGCCGCTCGGCCTCATAGGCCGCAAGCGCCGCATTGGTCGCGCCCTTTGACAGAATCTCGCGGGTGATGACGCGTGCATCCAGAATCGCCTGTGAGGCACCGTTGGAGCCGATCGGGTACATCGGGTGCGCGGCATCGCCCATCAGCGTGACGCGGCCAAAGGTCCATTGCGGGATCGGATCGCGGTCGACCAGCGGGTATTCGTAGGCGTGCGGGCAGTTCTCGATCAGCCCGGGCACGTCGAGCCAGTCGAACTTCCAATCCCTGAACCACGGCAAGAACTCCTCGAGTTTTGCCGTGCGGTTATAGTCCTCGCGGCGCCATTGATAGCTCGGCGGCATGTGGCGTTCGGCGACCCAGTTGATCTGGTGCTTGCCATCGGCGTCGGGCGTCTTCGAAATCGGATAGCAGACGAATTTCAGGATCTCGTGGCCGGCCATGATCATGGTGCGGCCGGTGAGGAACGCATCGCTTGCGGTGATGCCGCGCCAGAGAATGCGGCCATTCCAGATCGGCGGGCCTTCCTTCGGGTAGAGTTTTTCGCGCACCGCGGAATGGATGCCGTCGGCGGCGATCAGCAGGTCGCCTTCGTAAGTACCGGCCGGCTTGCCGGTCGCCTTGTCGATGAAGTCGGCGCGGATGCCGTTCGCCGTTTCGATCCAGCCGGTGAGGTGATGGCTGGTCAGGATGTTGTCGCGGCCGAGCCGCTCGATCGCCGCATCGAGCAGGATCTGTTGCAGCATGCCGCGATGGATCGAAAATTGCGGCCATTTGTAGCCGGCCTCGATGCCGCGCGGCTCGCTCCAGATCGGCTTGCCGTGTTTTGAGAAATAGGCGAGCTCGCGCGTGCGCACGGCGGAAGCATCGAGCGCATCGTGCAGGCCGAGCTCGATCAGCTCGCGCACCGCATGCGGCAGCACGTTGATGCCGACGCCAAGCGGCCTCAGCTCCGGCACGCTCTCGAATACGCGCGCGGGCACGCCGATCTGGTGCAGGCTGAGTGCCAGCGTGAGCCCGCCGATGCCGCCGCCTGCGATGAGTATGGTCATGATACGCCCCTGCTATTTGACATCGTCATGACATGGGAGCAGCGTTTTGGGCAACCGCGAAAGGCGGCGTTTCGGCATGGACGGCGCCGGGATGCGCCGTTAACGTCCCGCGGGCTTTTCGGGAGAGGAACGTCATGATGAAGCTCTATTACGCCACCGGCACCTGTGCGCTTGCTTCGCATATCGCACTGGAGGAGGCCGGCGCGGCCTACACCACCGACCGGCTCGATTTCAAAACCAACCAGCAGAACAGCCCGGACTATCTCAAGATCAACGCCAAGGGCCGCGTGCCCGCGCTGGTGACGGACAAGGGCGTGATCACCGAGACGCCGGCGATCCTTGCCTTCATTGCACAGAGTTTTCCGAACGCAAAGCTCGCGCCGTTCGACGACGCCTTTGCATTCGCGCAGGTGCAGTCGATCAACAATTATCTCTGTTCCACCGTGCATGTCTGCCACGCCCACAAGGGGCGCGGCTATCGCTGGGCAACCGAAGAGACCTCGTTCGCCGACATGAAGCGCAAGGTGCCGGAGACGATGTCGGCATGCTTCGCCCTGATCGAGCGTGACCTCTTGAAAGGGCCGTGGGTGATGGGCGAGCAGTACACGATCTGCGATCCCTATCTCTACACGATCAGCGGCTGGCTGGAGGGCGACGGCGTCGACCTCGCAAAACTGCCTGGTGTCGTCGCACATCGCAAACGCATGCAAGAGCGGCCGGCGGTGCAGAAGGTGGTGTCGGAAGAAAAGGCGCTGGCGGCTTAGGGGAGTGAGAAGGCTCGCGCCTTACCGCCATTTTCAATGATGGCGCTACACGCTCACTCGTCGTCCCCCGCGAAGGCGGGGGACCCAGTATTCCAGAGACGTCGGCGATCGAACCGTGAGGCCGCGGCATACTGGATCCCCCGCCTTCGCGGGGGATGACGGGCTTTGTTGGGTTATCCGTCCTTGCTTCGCAGTGACGACAACAATCGCTACGTCGGCTTTTTCCGCTCCCGCTCCATCTCCCGGCCGATGCCCAGCATGATGTTGCGCAGCCAGATCGAGCCGGGGTCCATCTGCGCGCGGGTCGGATAGAACATGTACTGCTCGTCGATGCCCGGATCGAGCGGCGGGTCGACGGTTGCGAGCGACAATTGCTTCGATAGCGCGCCGATCAGGCGGCGCGGCACGAAGGCGACGAGGTCGGTGCGGGCGGCGACGTGCAGCGCCTCGATATAGCCGGGCACGACCAGCGCGATGCGCCGCTCGATGCCCTTGGAGCGCAGCCACATGTCGATCAGATCCTGGCTCTGGCCGCGGATGATCACGGCGACATGACGTGCCTTCAGAAACGCCTCGCGCTTCTTCAGCCGCGCACCAACGGGATGGCCGCGCCGCACCGCCAGCGCGTCGCTGTCGGTGTAGAGCCTTTGGCGGTGAAAGCCCTTGAAGGCGTCGCCGATCGAGATGACGAGGTCGATCGTGCGGGCGAATTCGGCGGTGAAGATCGCCGGCCCGCGCCACGGCACCACGTCGATGGTGACGTTCGGCGCTATCTTCGTGACCTTCTCCATCAGCGGCGGCACCAGCAGCTCAACGGCCAGATCCGGCATCATCAGCCGAAAGTGCCGCTCGCTGCTGGCAGCGTCGAACGCGTCCGGCTCGAAAAGTCCGCGCACCTGGTCGAGCGCTTGCGCCAACGGCCCGCGCAACGCCTGGGCCCGCGGCGTCAGCTCCATCCGCGCGCCGTTGCGCACCAGCAAGGGATCGCGCAGCAGGTCGCGCAGCCGCTGCAACGCGTGGCTCGCCGCCGGCTGCGACAGCCCGATCCGCATCGCCGCCCGGCTGACGCTGGCTTCTTTCAGGAGCGCGTCGAGCGCCACCAGCAGATTGAGGTCAAGCGAATTCAAATTCATGGAATGAATAAATACCATATTCGCTATCGATTGGAAGAATGCCGACTGCGGCGCCATGATTGGCAACAGCCAATCCATGGAGAGCACCATGAGCGTCGAAGCCAACAAGAAGCTGGTCCAGCAGATCTACACCGACTCCGCCAACCGCAGCGGCACCACCTTCACCGACAATCTCGCCGAGGACGCCGTCTGGATCGTCACCGGCCAGTACTCCTGGTCGCATGAGTTTCGAGGGCGCGATGCGATCCAGAACGGCCTGATGGGCCATTTTCGCTCGTTCTTCGCAGTGCGACCAAGAACCGTAGCGTTCAACTTCATCGCCGAGGGCGACTATGTGGTGGTCGAGGCAAAAGGCGACAACGTCACCAAGGCAGGCCTGCGCTACGACAACCAGTATTGCATGGTGTGGCGGATCGAGAACGGCAAGATCAAAATGATCAAGGAGTATTGCGACTCGGCATTGGTCGAGCGCGTGCTCGGCCCGTTCCCGCGCGAACGCAAGCTGGCGGCAGGCTGACATCATTGAGTAGCCTTTATGCGGGCAGCCGGCCGCGATACCGGCGACCTTTTCCGATCGCGATCCTTGCAATCGCCCGGTCAATGCTCATGCTGGTTCTGACATGGCGCGAGCGCAGCCGTATCAGACGTCAGCTCGCTGTCATGAGCGATCGTGAATTGCACGATATGGGAATCTGCCGGGCGGAAATCGCCGACGAGACGGCAAAGCCGTTCTGGCGGGAATTGAAAGGGAGGTTGTCATGAGCAAGGAAATCTTCAGTCCGCCGACGCTGCCGCCGCCGACCGGCTATTCGCATGTCGCGAAGGTCAACAAGGGAACGCTGGTCTATATCGCCGGCCAGGTGTCGAGCGATGCGTCCGGCAAGCTGGTCGGCGAGGGCGATCTCACGGCGCAGACCGAGCAGGTGTTCAAGAACCTGAAGCTGGCGCTGGAGGCGGCCGGTGCGACCCTGAACGATGTCGTCAAGATGAACACCTATCTCGTCGCGGAAGTCAGCCAGGACGATCTGCCGAAGATGCGGGCGGTCCGCGACCGCTACATGAACAAGGAGAAGCCGCCGGCGAGCACGCTGGTGGTGGTAAGCCGGCTGGCGCGGCCGGGCTGGCTGATCGAGATCGAAGTCGTTGCGGCGATCGACGCGTAGAAGGCAACTACGCTGTCTGTGAATATATTCGGCCTCTATGGTTCGAGACGCGCCGCAAGCGGCGCTCCTCACCATGAGGATCACAGATTGTGCCGCGAAGTACGTCCTCATCCTGAGGAGCCCGCCTGGCGGGCGTCTCGAAGGATGGGCCGCGAGTACATCGCCTGCCAATTTCCGGGTCCACGCGCAAGGGCGCGTGTCCCGGAATGACGTGCGAGGGCTTAAGCCACCTTCGTCTTGAGATGGCGGAACATGTTGCCGCGCGCCTCGTCGTCCATCTCCGCCTTGAAGGTGTGCCTGTCCTTCAGGCCAATCGCCTTGGCCGCCGCCGGACGCGCGGAAATCTCGTCGACCAGACGCTTGACGTTGGCATATTTCGCCGCCGCCTCGTCGCTCATCACGAATGCCGCCATCCGCGCCCAGCCCCACAGCGCCATGTCGACGATGGTGTAGGTATCGCCCACCATGTACTTGCGGCCGGCCAGATGTTCGTTGAGCACGGCGTAGTGGCGCTGCGCCTCGAACTGGTAGCGGTTGTGGGCGTAGTCGTGGTTCTGGTCCTTCGGCGCGAAATGCTTGAAGTGCACCGCCTGGCCGGAATAGGGCCCGATGCCGGTGGCGACGAACATCAGCCACGACAGCATCTGCGCGCGGTTCTGCGGCGTGTCGGCGGGCAGGAATTTTCCGGTCTTCTCGGCGAGGTAGAGCAGGATGGCGTTGCTGTCGAACACGATGACGCCGTCATCGTCGATCGCCGGCACCTTGCTGTTCGGATTGACCTTCAGAAATTCCGGCCTGAACTGGTCGCCCTTGCGGGTGTCGACCGCCACCGCCTCGAACGGCAGGCCGGACTCTTCGAGGAAGAGCGCGACCTTGGTCGGGTTGGGCGAACCGTTGAAATAGAATTTGAGCACTGCAAGTCTCCCCTGCTTCTTGTTGGCCCGGCAAATCGGGTCGCGGCGTCATTGCCGCGGGCAGGGATTTTCATGCGCAAACCTGGCGGAAAGCGCAAGCGCCGACTTTGCAAGAAAGAGGGTGAGGCAGCCTTATGCGAATGCGAGGCCGGCAACGCCGGCGACCGCCAGGCCCGCACCGGCGATGATCATGAGCGCCGCAAAGCGCATTTCCGAACGCAGCGCCAGGCGCTGGCCTGCGCGCTCGGTTGGCCGCGCGTAGCCATGAACGATGAGCTGTTCGCTGAAGCTGGTGTTGGCTTCCAGGATGTCGGTGAAGCCGGCGCAGACGATCAGGATGCCGAGGATGATCAGTCCGGCAGGTCCCATCAGGCTGAGCAGCAGGATCGGAAAGACGCCAAGCAGGAAGATCGGCAGCAGCGGCAGGACGATGAACGACTCGGATGTTCGCGAGCGCATGGTCGTAATCTCGTATCGGGTCAAATGAATGCAATTCTGTCGCACAGGATAACGGCGGAAGGGTGTGCGGCCAACCGCAGAGATGGCGCGGCTGTCATGCCGGTTACCGTCGATGTTTGCGGAGGCAATAGGCAGCGCCGCGTTTCGCGCCACTCGGCCACGGTTCTTGTGCACGCTACGATGCGCAAACACCGGCTCGCGGTCACGGCTATGCGATTGGTGAACGGGGCGGGCGGTAAATTAACCCGCCGCCATCCCCGAGCGGATTTCCGCGCGCAGTTCGTCGATCAGCTTGAGGCCCTGCTTGGTCTCGACGTGCCAGAAAGTCCAGCCGTTGCAGGCGCCCGAGCCTTGCGCGACCGCGCCGATGCGATGGATCGAGCCGACCTTGTCGCCGAGCATGATGGCCCCATCGGCGCGCACCAGCGCGCCATGGCGCTTCTTGGCGTCGACCAGCTTTGCGCCCGGCGAAATCATGCCGCGCTCGATCAGTTCGGAGAACGCCACGCGCGGCGCCTCGCGGGCGGTCATGAACGGGGCGAGCGTTGCTTCCGGCAGCGGCTCGATCGCCGCGATGCGCGCCTCAGCCGCGGCCGCATAGGCCGGGTCGCGCTCGAAGCCGACATAGCGGCGGCCGAGACGTTTTGCCACGGCGCCGGTCGTGCCGGTGCCGTTGAAGGGATCGATCACGAGATCGCCGGGCTTCGACGACGACAAAAGCACGCGTGCCAGCAGGCCTTCCGGCTTCTGAGTCGGATGCACCTTCTTGCCGTCCTTGCCCTTGAGCCGCTCCTCGCCCGTGCAGAGCGGGATCAGCCAGTCGGAACGCGCCTGCACGTCTTCGTTGGCCGCCTTCAGCGCTTCATAATTGAAGGTATAGCCCTTGGCCTTCTCGTCGCGCGCCGCCCAGATCATGGTTTCGTGCGCATTGGTGAAGCGGCGGCCGCGGAAATTCGGCATCGGGTTGGACTTGCGCCAGACGATGTCGTTGAGGACCCAGAAGCCGAGGTCCTGCATGATGGTGCCGACGCGGAAGATGTTGTGATAGGAGCCGATCACCCAGATCGTCGCCGACGGCTTCATGACGCGGCGGCAGGCCAAGAGCCAGGCGCGGGTGAAATCGTCATAGGCGGCGAAGGAGGAAAACTTGTCCCAGTCGTCGTTGACGGCGTCGACATGCGATTCGTCGGGACGCTTGAGATCGCCCTTGAGCTGGAGATTGTAGGGCGGGTCCGCGAACACCAGATCGACGGAAGCCGCCGGAAGCTTCGACATCTCGGCGACGCAGTCGCCGACGATGATGCTGCTGTCAGGCACAGACTCAAATTTAGTGCGGGGCGCCCTTGCAGACGCCCCGCGACGCGACACAACCATGACTCAATTACTCTGACTCAGGCGACGCTGTCGGCGACGCGGGACTAAACAACCGACTGGCCACACATTGACCCGGCAAAGTAAAAATCGACTTAAGGACAAAGTTGTTGGGCGAGATTGGCGGTCCGTGCGCGCACAGGTGCACTAGGCAATATTTGCCGGGCGGGCTATTGATTAACGGAATGGAAATTTTACGTCTGTGCCGCGTTAGGCTTTGCGCACACGCAGTGCCAGCGGGCAGGGAATGAGGGAAAACCATCATGCGCTACGATGACTTTCGCCGCAGCGACGAGATCGATGACCGTCGCGACAGTGGCGGCATGGGTGGCGGCGGCGGCTTCGGCGTGCCGATGGGCGGCGGCGGTCTCGGCATCGGCACCATCATCGTGCTCGGCCTGCTCGGCTACGCCTTTGGCATCGATCCGCGCATCCTGATCGGCGGCGCCGAGATACTCTCCGGCGGCGGGCAGGCGCCGAGCTATCAGCAGGATCGTCCCTCCCGCCAGGGCAAGACCGGTGCGCCGACCGACGAGATGGGCAGCATGATCGCGGGCATCCTCGGCGAGCTCGACGACCGCTGGAGCGAAATCTTCAAGGCCAGCGGCCAGAACTATACCGGCCCGAAAATCGTCCTGTTCCGCAACGCCACCAATGGCGGGCGCTGCGGCATGGCGCAGTCGGCGATGGGACCGTTCTATTGTCCGCCGGACCGCACGATCTTCCTCGACACCGCGTTCTTCCGCGAGGTCGAGACGCGCTTCCGCGGCTGTTCGGGCAAATCTGCCTGCAACTTCACGACGGCCTATATCATCGCGCATGAGGCCGGCCATCATATCCAGAACCTGCTCGGCATCCTGCCGCGCGTGCAGCGCGCGCAGCAGCAGGCCGGCAGCAAGGCGGAAGCCAATGCGTTGCAGGTGAAAGTCGAGTTGCAGGCCGACTGTCTGTCCGGCGTCTGGGTCAACCGCGAGGAAAAGAAGCGCCCGGGCTTCGTCGAAGCCGGCGATATCGATGCGGCGCTCAAGACCGCCACCGCGATCGGCGACGACACGCTGCAACGCCAGGCGACGGGCAGAGTGGTGCCTGATAGCTTCACCCACGGCTCCGCCGCGCAGCGCAGGCAATGGTTCATGACCGGCTATCAGCAGGGCACCGTGCAGGCCTGCAACACCTTTGGCGCGGGCGCGTTGTAAGTCTCGTGCCCCGGACGCTGCGCAGCGCGTCCGGGATCGCGCGAAGCGCGACTCCTGCGGTGCGCTGCAGAGCCGGGGCCCACGTTTCGAGCCGGCCATTAAGAATGGGTCCCGGCTCTGCGGAGCAGCGTGAAGGACGCTGCACCGCGTCCGGGACACGAAAGATAGGTCGCAATGTCCATCGACGAAACCAAACAATTCGTGCCGCTCAACATCGCGGTGCTGACCGTCTCCGACACGCGCTCGCTCGCGGATGACAAGTCCGGCACGACACTGGCCGACCGCCTGACATCCGCCGGTCACAAGCTCGCCGCGCGCGAAATCGTCACTGATGACGTCGAGGAAATCCGCGCGGTGATCCGCAAATGGATCGCTGACGCCGGCGTCGACGCCATCATCACCACCGGCGGCACCGGCTTCACCGGCCGCGACGTGACGCCGGAAGCCATCGAGCCGCTGTTCGAAAAGCGCATGGACGGTTTTTCGATCGCCTTCCACATGCTCAGCCACGCCAAGATCGGCGCCTCCACCGTGCAGAGCCGCGCCACCGCGGGCGTGGCGAATGCGACCTTCATCTTCTGCCTGCCGGGATCTCCCGGCGCCTGCCGCGACGGCTGGGACGGCATTTTGGCGGCACAGCTCGACTACCGGACGCGGCCCTGCAATTTCGTCGAGATCATGCCGCGGCTGGACGAGCATCTGCGCCGCCCGAAGGCGAAGGGCGCGTCGGCGTAGAGCATAATCCGGAAAAGTGGAGACCGGTTTTCCGAAAGATCATGCTCAAACAAAGAGGAGAGGCGTCAACGGCGTGCAAGCCTTTTCAGCCACGCCCACACCGCCGACACCGCATCGACATAAGCCTGGTCGCGAAGCTGCTTTGCGCGCAGTTTGTAGAACGCCAGCAATTCCGGCGTTAAGCGCCGCGGTGCATCGCGACGCTCGGCCTTCACAGCTCGCGCTCCCAGGTCTCGCCCACGAGATCGACGCCAAAGCTGTGGTGCGGTTCGCTCGCCACCAGCTTGAAGCCGGCGCTCTGGTAGATTCCGCGCGCGGCGACCAGGATGCTCTGCGTCCACAGCGTCATCTTTTTGTAGCCTCTCTCGCGCGCCGAGCGGATGCATTGCTCGACGAGCGCGCGGCCGACGCCAAGCCCGCGCGCCTTTTTGTCCACCAGCAACAGCCGCAGCTTCGCGATGTCGTCGCTGCCCTTCACCAGGAAGATCGACCCAATCGGCAGGCCGTCTGCTTCCGCAATCCAGCAATGCTCGCGCGAAGCGTCATAGTTCTTGATGAACTGCGCGCAGATTTCAGCGACCAGCGCCTCGTAGCTGATGTCCCAGCCATATTCCTCGGCATAGGCCTTTGCCTGGCTCGAGATCACCCAGCCCATGTCGCCGGGGCGCGGATCGCGCAGGACGGCGGGCTTGGGCGCATCGGCCGTGCCGAGCAGGTGCTGGATGGTGGCCATCGCCGCCACCAGGCGCCGGCGATCGTCATCCGCCAATCCCTCAATCATGGCTATGACCTGATCGTCCGAGCTGCGATCGAGCTTGGCAAAGGCCTGCCGTCCCTTGGCCGTCAGGCTGAGCTGGTATTGCCGGCGGTCCGAGGGCAGGGGCTGGCGGGTGACGAGGCCTTTTTCGTCGAAATTCTGGATCAGGCGGCTCAGGTAGCCCGCATCGAGGCCAAGCTCGATGCCGATCTGTTTGGCTGCGAGGTCGTCCCGGTGGGCGAGTTCGTACAACACCCGGCCCTCGCTCAGCGAGAACGGGCTCTTCATGAAATGCTGGTCGAACACGCCGAGCTTGTGTGTGTAGAAGCGGTTGAACGCGCGAATTGCAGAAATTTCGCCGCCGGATTCTCGTATCGCCATCGTGCACCTCAAATATTTGCCATTGTCAAATAATTATTTGACTTTGGCAAGTATATTTTCGCGGGCAGCGGGGCGATCGGTGCCGCCAACGGCCACGGCCTACTGTGCATGGGGTTGTTTTCGATATTTTGGTCGAGCGGTGCGAGCGGGGTGGCTCCGGCCTGTCTCAGGCGACCATGATCCGGCTGCGCAGCATGATGCGCGAGGAGCGGCCGAGCTGGCGCAGCAGGCGGGCCTCCGAGCGGCGGCCATCCGGCCGGTAGCCGCCAAGCCGGTCGTAATGGTCGCGCGCGATCAGCAGCCCCTGTTCGGCCGATGGCCCCGCGATCATGCGGGCAAGCAGTCTGAAACCGTCGCTGAAGCGCGTTTCGGCGTAGGGCGAGCGGGCATAGCGAAAGATCCCGGCGCGGGGCCGGCCGCTGCTGGCGACGTTGTTGACGAACTGGGTGGTTTCCTCGATCCAGCCGGAATCGAGCACCGCGCCGGCATGCAGGAACATCAGCCAGGGCGAGCGCGCCTGTTTGGCGCCGGCCGCCAGGGCCGCAGCACGCGATCCCTCGGCGGCGAGGAAACGGCAACCGGCGACGTCGGCGACGCGCTCGATCACGGCGGACCCGGAGCGATCGACCAGCAGCACCTCGCGAATGATTCCCGCGGCGGCGCCCGGCACCAAAGCCGCAAGGGTTGCGACGGCCGGTTGTTCGACACCTTCCGTGGGAATGATCACGCTCAACATTAATGAGGCTTCATTAGCTCAAAACAGTGGAAAACGCAGCTTGTTATCACCTTGTCACATTCAAATCAGCCGTCCCGTTGCGGATTTTTGCGGCAAAGGTTTCCATCGCTCCACGGTGAATCTTGCGCTGATGTTCTTGATTTGTTCTCGCGCCGTGTTATGTTCGCTGCATGAGCCGAGCATCCTCTCATGCCCTCAAGCACCCGCCGGTCACGGCGCCCTCCGAGCCGGCGGGTGCGACTCCTTTTCCTGAGCTGGCGGTCGCGATCGAGAGCGAGCGCCGGCGCGGCCGTGGCGCGCAATCCAACGCCAGCGGACGCTACGAGGCGGAGGCGCGCGTCGCCTTCGACGACGGCTGGCAGAGCCTTGAGGACTTGCCGCCGTTCAAGACCACGGTCTCCATCGATACCTCGCGCAAGGTGATCGCGCGCAACGACTCGCCCGACATCGGCTTCGACCGCTCGATCAATCCTTATCGAGGCTGCGAGCACGGCTGTGTCTATTGTTTCGCGCGGCCGACCCACGCCTATCTCGGTCTTTCGCCGGGGCTGGATTTCGAATCGAAGCTGCTGGTCAAGCCCGATGCGCCTGCGCTGCTGGAGAAGGAGCTGGCCGCGCCCGACTACGAACCGCGCATGATCGCGATCGGCACCAATACCGATCCCTATCAGCCGATCGAGCGCGAGCGAAAGATCATGCGCGGCATTCTGGAAGTGCTGGAGCGCGCCGGCCATCCGGTCGGCATCGTGACCAAATCGGCGCTGGTGACCCGCGACATTGACATCCTCTCGAAGATGGCCAAGCGCAATCTGGTCAAGGTGGCGCTGTCGGTGACGACGCTCGATGCAAAGCTGGCGCGCACCCTGGAGCCGCGCGCCTCGACGCCGCCGAAGCGGCTGGAGGCGATACGCCAGCTTGCGCAGGCGGGCATTCCCGCCACCGTGATGGTGGCGCCGGTGATCCCGGCGCTGAATGATTCCGAGATCGAGCGCATCCTCGATGCGGCGGCGCATGCCGGCGCCAAGGAAGCAAGCTACGTGGTGCTGCGGCTGCCGCTGGAAGTGCGCGACCTCTTCCGCGAATGGCTGATGGCGAATTATCCCGATCGCTATCGTCACGTCTTCACCCTGATCCGCGACATGCGCGGCGGCCGCGACTACGACTCGCAATGGGGCACGCGGATGAAGGGGACCGGTCCGATGGCCTGGATGATCGGGCGGCGTTTCGAGATCGCCTGCGAAAAGCTCGGCCTCAACAAGCGGCGCTCGAAGCTGACGACCGATCATTTTGCGAGGCCGAAGCGGAGCGGGCAGCAGTTGAGTTTGTTTTAGCCGTTTGTGGCGCCGTCATTGCGAGCGAAGCGAAGCAATCCAGTGTCACGCGCGGCGCATCCTTCGAGACGCCCGCTGTTGGCGGGCTCCTCAGGATGAGGATCTGTTACGCGGCAAAATCTCGACCCTCATGGTGAGGAGCGCCGCTTGCGGCGCGTCTCGAACCATTGAGGCCGCAGATTCACAACCCTATGCGATAGCTCTGGCAATGACGGGGAGGATGGCGATATGAGCAACAAATCAAACATTCCAATTCCGCGACTGACCGTCATCACGCTGGGCGTCGGCGATATGCGCGCCAGCATTGCCTTCTATGAAGCGCTTGGCTTCAAGCGAAAGATGGCCGCAACAGGCGAGGCGGTTGCGTTCTTCGAAACGGGCGCCACTGTCATCGCACTGTTCCCATGGGATCAACTCGCGCAGGACACAACGCTGCGGGAGAAGCCACACCCATGGACGTTTCGCGGCATGACGCTGGCGTGGAACTGTGCAAGCGCTGAAGAGGTCGACCGCGTTCTCGATTTCGCGATCTCGAAGGGCGCCTCGTTGCTGAAACCGGCCCACAAAACCGATTATGGCGGCTATTCCGGCTATTTCGCCGATCCGGACAAGCATCCCTGGGAAGTCGTGGTCGCGCCCGGTATCGAGGTTGGCGAAGACCGGCGCGTACATTTGCCGGACTAGTCTTCAACGCCCTTGAATAACGGGAATAGCGCCGCGGTTCCCGGTTGCGCAGCGGGCGTTGTCTGACGCACGATCCCGCGCATGATTCGGGACAATTCCAAGAAGAAACCTGAGAAGAAACCGGAAAAGCCGGCAAAGGGCGTCATCGCGGTCGCGCCGCCGAGCTTTCGCAGGGAACGCGCGCTGATCAAGCGCGGCGTATGGCCGGTCGCCGGCTGCGACGAAGCCGGTCGCGGTCCGCTCGCCGGTCCCGTGGTGGCCGCGGCCGTCGTGCTCGATCCCAAGCGCATTCCAAAAGGCATCGACGATTCCAAGAGGCTGACGCCTGAGCGCCGGGAGGAACTGTTCGAGGAAATCTGCGCGACCTCGTCCTTTGCGGTTGCCTTCGCCTCGCGGGCGCGGATCGACCGCGACAACATCCTGCGTGCCTCGCTGTGGGCGCTGGCGCGTGCGGTGGCTGCGCTGCCCGAACCGCCAAAGCACGTCTTCGTCGATGGCCGCGACAAGCTTGCTACGCCTTGCGACTGCGATGCCGTGATCGGCGGCGACGGGATCGTGATGTCGATCGCCGCGGCCTCGATCGTCGCCAAGGTGACGCGCGACCGGCTGATGTGCGCGCTGGCGCTGGATTGTCCGGGCTATGGTTTTGAGAGCCACAAGGGCTATGCCGTGCCGGAACATCTGGAGGCGCTGGACCGGCTCGGCCCCTCGGCGCATCACCGCAGCTTTTTCGCGCCCGTCGTCGCGGCGCGGATAAAGCACTTTCCGGAGGAGGCCGACCGCGACCTCTTTACGGTCGACACCTCAGCCGTGTCAGAGATTTCCATCGCCGTTTGACGGCAGTTGCCTCGACCGCGGCCTCCCTTTATCAACAATCGGGGGATCGAATGCGGCCGGCCAAGGTAGGGCATGATCCGGAAAAGTGGGCACCGGTTTTCCGATAAGATCATGCCCAAAACAAGAGATTCGGCCGGATGGGGATTTCAGGCGGTTCATGCGTTTCACCTCGCTGGTAGTCGAACTGATCCGCGCCCGGCCGCGGCTGGTGGTCTGGCTCGTGCTGCTGTTCCAGGCGGCAATATGGCTGATCCTGCCGCTCGTGCTGTATCGCAGCCCGCCGGGCGACGTCGCCACTGTGCTGGCGTTCGGGCGCGAATTCCAGGTCGGCACCGATCTCGGTCCGCCGCTGGCGTTCTGGGTCGCCGATATCGCGTTCCGTGCCGCCGGCAATCACATCTTCGGCGTCTACGTGCTGGCGCAGATATGCAATGTCGGCGCGCTGTGGGCGCTGTATCTGCTCGCCCGCGCCGTTGTCGGCGGCCAGCAGGCGGTGCTGGCGGTGCTCTTGACCATGACGGTCACCGCTTTCGGCTCGTCCGGCGTCGAATTCGGCCCGCTGGTAGCAGCACGGCCGATCTGGGCGATGCTGCTATTGCATTCCTGGCAACTCATCGGCCAGAACCGCCGCAACGCCTGGTTCGCCTGGTCGATCGAGGCCGGCCTTTTGCTGCTCACCACGTCGGCGGCGCCCGTGCTGCTGTTGCTCGTTGTGGGATTTGCACTCGCCACGCCGCGCGGCCGGCGCACGCTGATGTCGTTCGATCCGCTTTACGCGCTGCTCGTGATCGCCGTGCTGGCGCTGCCCTATGTCGTGTGGCAGGTCCGCGCCAACGCGCTTGTCTGGCCGCAATGGCCCTCGATCGATGATCTCAGCGCGCGCGCGACGCATTGGGGCGGCTTGCTTGGCGGTCTGCTGCTGGCGATGTCCGCCATCGTGCTGCTGGTGATCCTCAATTCGCGCTGGTTCAGCCGCGCCAGCGAGGAAGCGCCGATCATCTACCGGCCGCCGGTCGATCCGCTGGCGCGCCAGTTCGTCTATTGCTTTGCGATTGCTCCCGCGCTCGGCGGCAGCCTGATCGCGGGCATCTTCAATTTCGATCACGTCACCGGCGGGGCCGGCATTGCGCTGTTGCTGTGGGGCCTTGCCGTGATCGTCGCAACCGGCGATCTCGTTCATCTGCGCCGTCAGCGGCTGCTCCGCGCGGTATGGGCGTTCGCGATACTGGCGCCGGCTTTGGTGGCGATCGGAAGCACCTTGTTCCTGCCCTGGACGAGCGCGGCCGAAGTGCCGACATCGCTGCCGGCCACTGCGGTCGCAAGCTTCTTCGGCGACAGTTTCCAGCGGCGCACTGGTCACCGCCTGCGAGCCGTGGCCGGCGATCCCAGGCTTGCGACCCTGATCTCGCTGGACCGGGGGCGTCCGCATCTGTTGCTCGACGCCACGCCGGAACGAACGCCGTGGCTCAACACCGCGAAATTCGCCGAGACCGGCGGCGTCGTGGTCTGGCGCGCATCCGACACCGTCGGCACACCGCCGCCTGACATTGCAAAACGCTTTCCCGGCCTCGTGCCGGAAGTGCCGCGCGCATTCGAATGGTACGTCAGCGGCCGCCAGCCGCTGCTGCGGATCGGCTGGGCCATCGTACGGCCAAAGAATCCGTGATCTTGCGGTATTCCCCGGACGCTGCGCAACATTCGTAGGGTGGGTTAGCGCAGCGTAACCCACCATCTTTGCGTGAGAACAACGGTGGGTTACGCTTCGGCTAACCCACCCTACGAAGACTGCGCCAACACCTTCGCGATCGCGCGCAAATCCTGCCACGACATCCGCTTGTAGGACGGCGAACGCAACAGATAGGCCGGATGGAACGTCGCCATCGCGCGGATCACCCGCGTGCCGGTGTCGTAATCGAACCATTTGCCGCGCGTGCGCATGATGCCTTCGCGGGTTTGCAGCAGGGTCTGCGTCGAGGGATTACCGAGCGTCACCAGCACATCCGGATTCACCAGCTCGATCTGGCGCTGGATGAAGGGCAGGCAGATTTGCGTCTCCTGCGGCGTCGGCGTGCGGTTGCCGGGCGGCCGCCACGGGATGACGTTGGCGATATAGGCCTTGCTGCGGTCGAGCCCGATTGCCGCGATCATGCGGTCGAGCAGTTTGCCGGAGCGCCCGACGAATGGCAGGCCCTCGATGTCCTCGTCGCGGCCGGGGGCTTCGCCGACGAACATGATGCGGGCCTGCGGATTGCCGTCGGCGAACACCAGCCGCGTTGCGGTTTGCCGCAGCGCGCAGCCGTCGAAATTTTCCAGCAACGCTCTGAGCGCCTCTAGGGTGGGCGCGGTCCGCGCCAGCTCGCGCGCCGAACCGATCGCGGCCTCCGGCGCGATCGTGGCATCGGCACGTGCGGGCAAAGCCGCGGGCGCGGTCTGGAATAGCGTTTTCGGCGGCGCTTCGCGGACGACCGGTTCGCGCGGCGGCGGAGCGGCGTCCGGATCAGCCAGCCGATTGATGGGCTCCTCGCCCAGCGCGCAGTCGACCCCGGCCTCAAGGTAAAAGGCCAGCAATTGCTGAACGGTAGGGGCGGGCTCGGGCATGGTCGGCATTATGCCAATCTAGCGCATGATCCGGAGGACACGAAACGCCCTGCGGCGCATTTCCATGGTTGTCCTTGCTGAAAAAATCGGAAACAAGGACCCTTTAGAAGCGTTCTCAACCCGGGCCGGGACCAGATCATGAGCAGCGAAGAATTACCCCCGCGCGAATCCATGGAATTCGACGTCGTGATCGTCGGCGCCGGACCGTCGGGTCTTGCCGCGGCCATCCGGTTGAAGCAGCTCAATGCCGATCTCAATGTGGTCGTGGTGGAAAAGGGCTCGGAGGTCGGCGCACACATCCTCTCCGGCGCGGTCATCGATCCTGTTTCGCTCGACAAGCTGATCTCGGACTGGCGTCAGGATGACGACTGTCCGCTGAAGACGCAGGTCAAGGACGACCGCTTCTACTGGATGACCGGCGGCGGCGCGATCCGGCTGCCGGGCTTCATGATGCCGCCGCTGATGGACAATCATCACTGCTATATCGGCTCGCTCGGCAATGTCTGCCGCTGGCTGGCGCCGAAGGCGGAAGCGCTCGGCGTCGAGATCTATCCCGGCTTCGCGGCGGCCGAAGTGCTCTACGACGACAACGGCGCCGTGCGCGGCATCGCGACCGGCGATATGGGCATCGCCAAGGACGGCTCGCACAAGGATTCCTTCACCCGCGGCATGGAGCTGCTTGGCAAGTACACGCTGTTCGCCGAGGGCGCGCGCGGTTCGCTCTCCAAGCAACTGATCGCAAAATACTCGCTCGATGCGAAGAGCGAGCCGCCGAAGTTCGGCATTGGACTGAAGGAAGTCTGGGAGATCGATCCCTCAAAGCACCAGAAGGGGCTGATCCAGCATTCGTTCGGCTGGCCGCTCAACAATTCCACCGGCGGCGGCTCGTTCCTCTATCACTACGACGACAACAAGGTGGCGGTCGGCTTTGTCGTGCATCTCAACTATGACGATCCGTACCTGTCGCCGTTCGACGAATTCCAGCGCTTCAAGACCCATCCCTCGATCCGCACGGTGTTCGAGGGCGGCAAGCGGCTTGCCTATGGCGCGCGTGCCATCACCGAAGGCGGCTATCAGTCGGTGCCGCGGCTGACATTCCCCGGTGGCGCGCTGGTCGGTTGCGCCGCGGGTTTTGTCAACGTGCCGCGCATCAAGGGCGTGCACAATGCGATGGGCTCGGGCATGCTCGCCGCGGAACATGTTGCCGCGGCACTCGGCGCCGGCCGCGCCAATGACGAACTGGTCGAGTACGAAAATGCCTGGCGCGATTCCGCTGTCGGCAAGGACCTGCATCGGGTTCGCAACGTCAAGCCGCTGTGGTCGAAGTTCGGCACCATCATCGGCGTCGCGCTCGGCGGCTTCGACATGTGGTGCAACACGCTCGGCTTCTCGCTGTTCGGCACACAGTCGCACGCAAAACCCGACCGCAAGACACTCGATGCCGCCAAGGCACATCAGCCGATCGCCTATCCGAAGCCGGACGGCAAACTGTCGTTCGACAAGCTTTCGTCAGTATTCCTGTCCAACACGAATCACGAAGAGGACCAGCCGGTCCATCTCAAGGTCGCCGACATGAACCTGCAAAAGACGTCGGAGCACGATGTCTATGCCGGCCCGTCGAACCGTTACTGCCCGGCCGGCGTTTACGAGTGGGTGGAGGAAGCGTCAGGCCCGCGCTTCCAGATCAATGCCCAGAATTGTGTCCACTGCAAAACCTGCGACGTGAAGGACCCGAACGGCAACATTACCTGGGTTCCGCCCGAGGGCGGCGGTGGCCCCAACTATGAGGCGATGTAGGAAAGCGAACCACGATTGCGTGAGGTGGCCCGGCCACGATACCGCCATACTGGAAGCGTTTGCAGGAAAAGCTGGCCCATCTGGCGGTATCCGGGCCATATGCCAATCGATTCGCCATCCCGTCTCCTTGCGGTTATGGGCCAAAAGCGGCATTGTCGCTGGGCTTGATGCCGCCGGTCGGGTTCGCATTCGAGACTGATCATAACGTCGTGCCTTGAAACGCGTCGTGCCTTGAAACCCTGGAGCTAGGCGATCCGTGATGCTTTCCAACCGTTTCACCCGCTTGACGATTGCTGCGCTCACTTCTGCCACGCTGGCAGGCGCGGCCCCCGCGCTGGCGCAGACGCCGGATCATTCGGCTGATAGCTCGGCGCAATTCCCGACCAAGCACGATCTGAAATCGCTGACCACCGCGGGCAGCTATCTCGCCGCTCGTCACGCCAGCGTCGAACGCGACGCCACTTCGGCTGCGGCATTTTATCGCTCGGCGCTGCGCACCGATCCCAAGAACAACGAGCTGCTCGACCGCGCCTTCATCTCCTCGCTCGCGGACGGCGACATCGACGAGGCCGTCAAGCTCGCCGACCGCATCCTGACCCAGGACAAGTCCAACCGCGTGGCGCGGCTCGTGGTCGGCGTGCGCGACCTCAAGCAGAAGAAATACGCGACCGCCCAGATCAACATCAACCAGTCGATCCGCGGTCCGATCACCGACCTCGTTGCCACGCTGCTGTCCGGCTGGGCGAGTTTTGGCGCCGGCGACAGCAAGGCGGCGGTTGCCAACATCGACAAGCTGACCGGTCCGGAATGGTATCCGATCTTCAAGGACCTGCATTCCGGCATGATCCTCGATCTCGCGGGCCGCGAGAAGGAAGCCGGCGTCCGGCTCGAGCGCGCCTACAAGCTCGACGATTCCATGCTGCGCGTCGCCGAAAGTTACGGGCGCTGGCTGTCGCGCAACAAGGATGCGCAGGCTGCGACCGCGGTCTACGAAGCATTCGACAAGAAGCTGCCGCGGCATCCGCTGGTGCAGGAGGGCCTGCGCGAAACGAAGGCCGGCAAGAAGCTGCCGCCGCTGGTCGATTCCGCG
This sequence comes from Bradyrhizobium lablabi, assembly GCF_018129385.1. Lineage (GTDB taxonomy): Bacteria > Pseudomonadota > Alphaproteobacteria > Rhizobiales > Xanthobacteraceae > Bradyrhizobium > Bradyrhizobium lablabi_C. Next base: position 509,449 of record NZ_JAFCLN010000001.1, on the reverse strand, counting down.
CAAGCCGGCGCTGCCGAAGCTCTCTACGGAATCGGCGCCACGCTGACCCGGCGCGGCGGCGAGGACCTTGCGCTGGTCTATCTACAGCTCGCGCTTTACCTCCAGCCCACCCATCCGATGGCGCTGCTGTCGCTCGCCGATCTCTACGAATCGGTGAAGAAGCCGCAGATGGCGATCAAGATCTATGAGCGCGTGCCGGCCAACTCGCCGCTGAAGCGGAACGCGGAGATCCAGCTTGCGACCAATCTGGATGCCGCCGACCGCAGCGACGACGCGATCAAGATCCTCAAGCGCGTCACGGCGGAAGATTCGAAGGATATCGAAGCGATCATGGCGCTCGGCAATATCGAGCGCGGCCGCAAGAAGTTCGCTGACTGCTCCGAGACCTACACCAAGGGCATCGAAGCGATGCCGGCGGTGGCGGAAAAGAACACCTGGGTCACCTATTATTACCGCGGCATCTGCGAGGAACGTTCCAAGCAGTGGAGCAAGGCCGAGGCCGACATGCGCAAGGCGCTCGAGCTACAGCCCGAGCAGCCGCATGTGCTGAACTATCTCGGCTATTCCTGGATCGACCAGGGCATCAACCTCGACGAAGGCATGAAGATGATCAAGCGTGCCGTCGATCAGCGTCCCGACGACGGTTATATCGTGGACTCGCTGGGCTGGGCCTACTACCGCATCGGCAATTTCGAGGAAGCGGTAAAGCATCTCGAGCGCGCGATCGATCTCAAGCCGGAAGATCCGACCATCAACGACCATCTCGGTGACGCCTATTGGCGCGTCGGCCGCACGCTGGAAGCCAAATTCCAGTGGGCCCATGCCCGCGACCTCAAGCCGGAGCCGGAAGAACTGCCGAAGATCGAAGCCAAGATCGAGAACGGGCTGCCGGACGACACCTCTTCAGCCGCTTCCGCCGAAAAACGAAAAGAAGACGGCAAGGGCGGCTGATCGCAGGGTATCATGCCGGGGCTGGTGGAAGAGGGGCGTGCCAAGGTCAACCTGACCCTGCGGGTAGTCGGGCGGCGCGTCGATGGCTATCACGACCTTGAAAGCGTGGTGGCGTTCGCCGATTGCGCCGATCGCCTGACGCTGACACCTGGACCGGAACTGTCGCTGCAGACCACGGGCCCGCTCGCCAGCGCTTGCGGCGAGACATCGGACAATCTCGTGCTGAAGGCGGCGCGGCTGCTCGGCGAGAGCATTCCCAATCTGAAGATGGGCGGCTTCGTGCTGGAAAAGGTCTTGCCGGTCGCCGCCGGCATTGGCGGCGGTTCGGCGGATGCCGCCGCGGCGCTGCGCCTCCTGGCGCGGTTGAACAATCTCTCATTCGACGACGAGCGCCTGCGCGAGGTGGCGCTTGCGACCGGCGCCGACGTGCCGGTCTGTCTCGCCTCGCGCGCCTGCGACATGACCGGGGTCGGCGACAATCTGAGGCCGCTCAGCGCGCCGAAGATGCCTTGTGTGCTGGTCAATCCCTGCGTGCCCGTCGCTACCAAGGATGTGTTCGCAGCGCTCGGCCTGCGCCACGGTGAACTGCTGGTCGGCGTCACCGACGTCATGATGCAGGCGTCCCCCTGGCCGGAAGAGGGCGGGTCGCTGGAGGAATGGGTCGAGGCACTCGCCGCCGGCACCAACGACCTCGAGGGCCCCGCAACGAAAATCCAGCCGCTGATCGGCGAAGTGATCGCCGCGCTCAATGCCACCGACGGCGCCTGGCTGGCCCGCATGTCAGGCTCGGGCGCGACCTGCTTTGCGCTTTACGAGAACACGGCTGAAGCAAAACGCGCCGCGGACAAGATTTCGAAAGAGCACCCCGAATGGTGGGTGCATGCGGGGACACTAAGCTAGCTGGTCGCCGGCCGCCGGGCCAGCGCCAGCGAAATGCCGAGCCCGGCAATGAACAGCCCCGATCCCTGCCTCAGCCGCCGGAACAGATGCGGCTTGCGCACAAAATTCTCACGCGCCGCGGATGCCATGAAGACTACCGCGAAGTCGACAAGCGTATTGAGCGTCACGGAAATCAGGCCGAGCACCATGAATTGAAGCGCCGGGCTGGCGCCCGCCGGATCGAGAAATTGCGGGATGAAGGCGAGAAAGAACGCCGCCGTCTTCGGGTTCAACGCCTCGACCAGCACGCCTTCCCGGAAGGCGCTGCGAGCGCTCCGTGCTACCGGCCGCTCGTCAGGCAGAATGCCGGCTTCGCGAAATGTCCGGATGCCTAGCCATACCAGATAGATCGCGCCGAGCAGCTTTAGCGCCGTGAAGAGCTCGGCGCTGGCCAGAATGATCGCGGAAACGCCGACGCCGCCTGCGATGACGTGCACGAGGCCGCCGAGCCCCGTCCCCACGCTGGACGCGATGCCGCTTGGCCTTCCGCCCGACAGCGTCCGCGCCGCGACGTAGAAGATGCCGGGACCCGGAACGGCGGCGATGATGAGCGCGGCGAGCAAAAACAGCGAGAAATTCATTTTCCGGATTCGTAGGATGGGTAGAGCGCAGCGAAACCCATCGACCGCTGGCATTTGGGAATTGATGGGTTTCGCTGCGCTCTACCCATCCTACAGAAGCGTCAGTGCGACCGTGCCAGGCAGAATGCCACCACCTGCTCCAGCGCGGACTTCATCGGCGAGGGCGGAAACAGCGCCAGCGCATCGACCGCCATCGCGCCGTAATGCTGGGCGCGGTTGATCGTGTCTTCCAGCGCGCGGTGCTTGGTCATCAGCCCGATGGCGTGGTCGAGGTCGTTGCCGCCGATCTCGCCGCGCTCCAGCGCCCTGATCCAGAACGCGCGTTCGCTGTCATTGCCGCGGCGGAAGGCGAGCACCACGGGCAGCGTGATCTTGCCCTCGCGGAAATCGTCGCCGACATTCTTGCCGAGTTTTGCGGCCTTGCCGCCGTAATCCAGCACGTCGTCGATAAGCTGGAAGGCGATGCCGAGATTCATGCCGACCGAGCGGCAAGCGGTCTGCTCGGCCTTCGGCCGGTTGGCGATGACGGGGCCGACCTCGCAGGCGGCGGCGAACAGTTCGGCGGTCTTGCCTCTGATGACGGCGAGATATTCGTCCTCGGTGGTCGCGGTATTTTTCGCGGCCGCCAGCTGCATCACCTCGCCCTCGGCGATGGTGGCGGCGGCGGACGAGAGGATGTCGAGCGCGCGGAGCGAGCCGACCTCGACCATCATGCGAAAGGCCTGGCCGAGCAGGAAGTCGCCGACCAGCACGCTCGCTTCATTGCCCCACAGCATGCGCGCGGAAAGCTTGCCGCGCCGCAGTTCGCTCTCGTCGACCACGTCGTCATGCAGCAGCGTCGCCGTGTGCATGAACTCGACGGCGGCCGCGAGCTTGATGTGGCCGTCGCCGGAATAGCCGGTGAGGTTCGCCATCGCCAGCGTCAGCATCGGGCGCAGCCGCTTGCCCCCTGAGGAAATCAGGTGGTTGGCGACTTCGGGGATCATCGTGACTTCGGAGCCGGTCCGCGACAGGATGGTGGCGTTGACGCGCTCCATGTCGGCGGCAACGAGAGCGACCAGCGGCTCTATCGAGGCGTTTTGCGGGCTCTCGAAGGGTACAATAACCGCCACGCTGGTCTCCACTTTTGCCCAATAAACACTATCCTTGGGATACAATAGAAACTGCGGTGCGGCGCGGCAAGGGCAGCTAGCCAGTTGACATGCCGCCCGCCGCCCCCAAGGCGGGCCGGAAGGAGAAGAGCGACGTGCGGGAATTGGTTCGGACCAACGATGTGGTGCTGGTTTCCGCCATCGGCGCGCTGCTCGATGGCGCCAATATCCAGCATCTGGTGCTGGACCAGAACATGAGCATCGTCGAGGGCTCGCTCGGCATGCTGCCGCGCCGGATCATGGTCCATGAGGACGACAACCGCGAGGCCCGCCAGCTCCTGACCGACGCCGGTCTTGCCCACGAATTGCGTGCCGATGACTGAGCGTGCGGGCGCATGCACCGAGGACGCATTCCTCGGTGGGCAGTTGCGCTTGCGCCAGTTGAAGTCCGGCCACCGTGCAGGTCACGATGCGATGCTGCTGGCTGCCGCGACGCCGGCGCGATCGGGCGATCGCGTGGTCGATTTCGGCGCCGGCGTCGGCGCCGCAGGCCTTGCGGCGGCGCGGCGCGTGGCCGGCATTGATCTTGTGCTGGTCGAGATCGACGCGGCGCTTGCAGAACTGGCGCGCGGCAATGCGGCGGCAAATGGCATCGCCGCCAATGTGATCGTGCTCGATGTCGAATCTCCCGCCGAAGCGTATGCAGCCGCCGGCCTTGCGCCCGACAGCGTCGATGCGGTGCTGATGAACCCGCCGTTCAACGATCCCGCGCGGCACCGTATCTCGCCCGACAAGGCGCGCGGGCTCGCCCATGTCGCCACCTCGGACACGCTGCAAAACTGGGTGCACGCCGCGCGGCGCATTCTCAAATCGTCGGGAACGCTGACGCTGATCTGGCGCGCCGACGGCATCGGCGACGTGCTGGCCGCGCTCGACCGCGGCTTTGGTAGCCTGGCGATTCTTCCAGTTCACGGAGATGTCAGAACCCCGGCTATTCGCGTTCTGGTTCGCGCCACCAAGGGAAGCAGGGCGCCGACGCAAATCCATCCCGCCCTGATGCTCAATGATGAGTCAGGCGTGCCCAATAAAGAGGTGCAGGAGGTTTTGGCGGGTCAGCGCGTTTTGCCGCTTGCGACACTGTGAGGCTGTCAGCCTGCCCGAGTCGTGAGCAGATAAGCTCAGGACTTCGGCCTATTAGGGAAGGGTTTTCGAGCGTTGTTCGGGTGCGGAAGTGAAGTGAATCGCGGTCAAAAGGGTGCCGATCAGCATCAACAGCAGGTAAATCTTCATGTCACTCTCCGCTGCGCCATTGCAGCCTCAATCCCGGCTATGCAAAAGGCGTTCCCGGCTTTCCAATGACAGTGGCGTGATAAAAAATGGTTAATTCGAGGTAACGGCATGAATCAACAAACAAGTGATCGCGCGGGATGGCCGGGCCTCGTTGACAGGCTGAAGCAATTGTTACCGGCGCGGCTGCGGCGCGATGTTCCGGTCGTGCCCGTGGTCCGTCTGTCGGGGGTGATCGGCGCGGTCACCCCGCTGCGGCCCGGCATGTCGCTGGCCGGCGTCGCCAAGATGCTGGAGCGCGCCTTCGGCACCCGAAACGCCAGGGCGGTGGCGCTGGTGATCAATTCGCCCGGCGGATCGCCGGTGCAGTCGCGGCAGATCTATCTGCGGATCAGGCAGCTTGCGGCGGAAAAGAAACTGCCGGTGCTGGTGTTCGTCGAGGATGTCGCGGCTTCCGGCGGCTACATGATCGCCTGCGCGGGTGACGAGATCTTTTGCGATCCATCCTCGATCCTCGGATCGATCGGCGTGGTCGGCGGCACTTTTGGATTTCAGGAGCTGATCAGGAAGATCGGCGTCGAACGCAGGCTCTATACCGCGGGCGAGCACAAGGCGATGCTCGATCCGTTCCTGCCCGAGAAGCCGGAGGAGGTCGAGCGGCTGAAATCGATCCAGCGCGAAATCCATGCGATCTTCATCGCGCTGGTGAAAGCAAGCCGCGGCGTGCGGCTGAAGGGCGCCGACGATACGCTGTTCACCGGCGAATATTGGGCGGGCGAAACCTCGGTATCGCTCGGGCTGGCCGATGCCGTCGGCGATCTCCGCTCGACGCTGCGCGCCCGCTACGGCGAAAAGGTGCTGACCCCCGTCATCGCGCCGGCCAGCGGGCTCCTGTCCGGTCTGTTGGGGCGGCGGTCGCCGGGTGCCGGGTCGCTCGCCGCGCTCGACGGTATCGGGGGACTGCCGGATGATCTGATCTCGGCGCTGGAAACCCGGGCCATCTGGGCCAAATTCGGCTTCTAGAGCGTTTCAAGCGAAGCCTGCCCGCACCCGATGCGGGGTGGATTTCCGGTTCGCGTGAAGAAAACGCGTCAAAACAATAAGATGGAGTCTCGTTCCGATCTTATCGGAACGAGACTCCAGCCGCTTTTTAAGCCGGAGCGCTCAAAACCCGGTGAGATGGCCGCGGCATTTGGTTCCGGAGCACCCGATTGCAGGCCGGGCCGCGTTGGGAGAGAATGCGGGCATTGGGGGCTGACACGAACGACAAGGATCGACAGATGCCGCCGCTGGTCGCATTTGGAGCTGCCCTGGGTGGGCTCGCCGTGGTTCGCTGGGCTTACAAGACCGCTCAGAGGATCAACCGCGAGCTGGAAGAAGCTCGCCTGGCCCGCATGGCCGAGACCGTGAGGACCAGCGAAATTCCGACGCTGAAGCGCGACCCCGTCACGGGCGCCTATCGCCCGGGCTGACGGCCCTCATCCTGAGGAGCGGGCGCAGCCCGCGTCTCGAAGGATGGCCAAGGTCTCGGGCCTTCATGGTTCGAGACGGCGCTTTGCGCCTCCTCACCATGAGGAATCAAGGTCTCCATCGCCTTGATTCCCCGCTCCCCCGTCGATACGGTCCCGCGCATTTTCCGCCCCCTTCGCGAGACCGATTCTGACGATGGATGCCCTGCCTGACCACATGCGCCCGGAACGTTCGTTCCAGGGCTTTATCCTCGCGCTGCAGCGGTTCTGGGCGGAGCAGGGCTGCGTGATCCTGCAGCCCTACGACATGGAAATGGGCGCCGGCACGTTCCATCCCGCGACCACCTTGCGCGCGCTGGGGCCAAAACCGTGGAATGCCGCCTACGTGCAGCCCTCGCGCCGGCCCAAGGATGGCCGCTACGGCGAGAACCCAAACCGCCTCCAGCACTATTACCAGTACCAGGTGATCATGAAGCCGTCGCCGCCGAACCTTCAGGAGCTTTACCTGAAGTCGCTCGCCGCGATCGGAATCGATTCGTCCGTGCACGACATCCGCTTCGTCGAGGACGACTGGGAAAGCCCGACGCTCGGCGCGTGGGGCTTGGGCTGGGAATGCTGGTGCGACGGCATGGAAGTTTCCCAGTTCACGTACTTCCAGCAGGTCGCCGGCGTCGAATGTGCGCCGGTCGCGGGAGAACTCACTTACGGGCTCGAGCGTCTCGCCATGTATGTGCAGGGCGTCGACCGCGTCTACGATCTCAACTTCAACGGCCGCGAGGGCGCCGACAAGGTGACCTATGGCGACGTCTTCCTGCAGGCGGAGCAGGAATATTCGCGACACAATTTCGAGTATGCCGACACCGACATGCTGTTCGAGCAGTTCAAAATGGCCGAAGCGGCGTGCAAGAAATATCTCGCCGCGGGTTGGCGTGAGGGCGGCAACCAAAAGGAACATCTGATGGCGCTGCCGGCCTATGACCAGTGCATCAAGGCGAGCCACGCCTTCAACCTGCTGGATGCGCGCGGCGTGATCTCGGTGACGGAGCGGCAGAGCTATATCCTGCGCGTGCGCGAATTGGCGAAGGCGTGCGGCGAAGCCTGGGTGCACACCGAAGCGGGCAGGGCGATCTGATGCCCGATCTTTTGCTCGAACTGTTTTCGGAAGAAATTCCCGCGCGCATGCAGGCGAAGGCGGCCGACGATCTGCGCCGCACGGTCACCGACAAGCTGGTGGCCGAAGGCCTCGTCTATGAAGGCGCCAAAGCCTTTGCCACGCCGCGCCGCCTGGCGCTGACCGTGCACGGAATCCCTGCGCGCCAGCCCGACCTGAAGGAAGAGCGCCGCGGCCCGCGCGTCGGCGGACCTGAGCCCGCAATCCAGGGATTTTTGAAGGCCACCGGCCTCTCCTCGATATCAGAGGCAAAGATCCAGAACGACAAGAAGGGCGATTTCTACATCGCGCTGATCGAGAAGCCGGGCCGCCCCGCGATCGATGTGCTGGCCGATATCCTGCCGGTCATTGTCCGCACGTTCCCGTGGCCGAAATCGATGCGCTGGGGCGCGCGCTCGGCCAAATCGGGATCGCTGAGTTGGGTGCGGCCGCTGCACGCGATCACCGCCACCTTCGGTCCCGACACCGAAGAGCCTGACGTCGTGAAGTTTTCGATCGACGGCATCGAGGCGGGCCAGACCACCTACGGTCATCGCTTCATGGCCCCAAGTGCGATCTCCGTGCGTCACTTCGAGGACTACGAAGCCAGGCTGAAGGCGGCCAAGGTCGTGCTCGATCCGCAGGCGCGCAAGGACATCATCCTTGCCGACGCGAAACAGCTCGCCTTCGCGCAAGGCTATGAGCTGGTGGAAGACCAGGTGCTGCTCGACGAAGTCGCCGGCCTCGTCGAATGGCCGGTCGTGCTGATGGGCTCGTTCGATGCGGAGTTCCTCTCCATCCCGGGCGAAGTGATCCGCGCCACCATCCGCAACAACCAGAAGTGCTTTGTGGTGAGCGATCCGAAGACTGGAAAGCTCGCCAACAAGTTCATCCTCACCGCCAACATCGAGGCGACCGACGGCGGCAAGACCATCGTCGCCGGCAATGAGCGCGTGATCCGCGCGCGGCTAAGCGATGCGAAGTTCTTCTACGAGACGGACCTGAAGACGAAGCTCGAGGACCGGCTGCCGAAGTTCGAGCAGATCGTGTTTCACGAAAAGCTCGGCACGCAGGCCGAGCGCATCAAGCGTATCGAGCGGCTCGCGGCCGAGATCGCGCCGCTGATCGGCGCCGACGTCGAGAAAGCGAAGCGCGCCGCACATCTGGCGAAGGCGGATTTGCTTACGGAAGTCGTCGGCGAATTCCCCGAGCTGCAAGGCCTGATGGGCAAGTATTATGCGCAGGCGCAGCGTGAAGATGCTTCTGTTGCGGCTGCGAGCGAGGAGCACTACAAGCCACAAGGACCCGCCGATCGCGTTCCGACTGATCCGGTGAGTGTAGCAGTCGCACTTGCGGACAAGATCGATACGCTTGTCGGCTTCTGGGTAATTGATGAGAAGCCGACAGGTAGCAAAGACCCCTATGCACTGCGGCGCGCAGCGTTGGGCGTGATCAGATTATTGGTCGAAAACAAGATTCGCTTAGCCCTCTCGCCGATCATTCACCAAGCACACGAGCGGCTGCATGAGGCGGTTCATGGCAGAACTACGGTGTTCGATTCAGCGCCTGGTGGCGGTCTTATCAATCCGCGCGATGTACCGCTGGACCGCAGCTTAACTGCGGCTCTGCTCGCCTTCTTCGCTGACCGTCTGAAGGTCCAACTCCGCGATCAAGGTGCGCGCCACGATCTCGTCGATGCCGTATTCTCACTGGGCGGCCAGGACGATCTGCTTATGGTGGTCCGCCGCGTGGAGGCGCTCGGAAAATTCCTCGACAGCGACGATGGCAAGAACCTGCTCGCCGGCACCAAGCGCGCGAGCAACATCCTCGCGATCGAAGAGAAGACGGACAAGCGGACCTTTGACGGTGCGCCGGATGCTTCGCTCTACAAGCTCGACGAAGAGAAGGCGCTGGCGAAGGCGATCGATCAGGTGAAGGCGGAAGCGGGCGCCGCGGTGGCCAAGGAAGATTTTGCCGCCGCGATGAGCGCGATGGCAAAGCTGCGGCCGGCGGTGGATGCGTTCTTCGACAAGGTCAAGGTCAATGACGACGATCCGAAGGTGCGCGAGAACCGGCTGAAACTGCTGAACGAAATCCGCGCGGCGACGCGCGCGGTGGCGGATTTTTCGAAGATACAGGATTAGTAGCGCGGCACTCGTAGTGACGTCATCCTGAGGTGCGCGCACTTGCGCGCCTCGAAGGATGCGAGCCCGCGGCCCATCCTTCGAGGCTCACCACGCGGTGCAAATGCACCGCGAGGCTCGCACCTCAGGATGACGGCATCGCTTGTGGCGACCATTTTCAACGCGAACAAAAAGCGCGCGAACAAAAAAGCCCCGCTCCGGCGGGGGAAGTACCGGGCGGGGCCTTTTGGTCCGGTCGGCTCGCGCACATCCGCTTGCGCGGCGCCCGGACTGATCGTTCAGGACGCTACTCCTTCAGCGCGATCTCTCGCCTGCTGATCACGCTTTACTCCAGGACCTGAACGATGCGGCGTGTACGCGGTTCGACCAGCACCGGGTAATCGTTCACCACGGTGTAGCGGTAGGGCGAGGGGCCGAAGCGCGGCGGCACGTTGTAATAGGTCACGCCGGCTTCCGGCAGCACGCCGCCGACCACCACGCGTCCTGGAACGCGATAGCTCGGAATGTGCTCGCGCACGACGTATTCACGGAATGCCGGGCGCTGCTCCAGCGCGATGAAATCGTCATCGTCATCGATGACGACGCTTTCGCCGCGCACGATACCGACGGTCTGCGCCTGCGCTGTGAGCGGCACGCTCAATGCACCGGCGATCGCCGCAATGGCCAACAGTTTAGTCCGCATGACAAAACTCCTCCTGCGATGATTGGCGCTCAGTTCAGCGCACATGGCACGAAGAATTCATCGCGCACAGCAATGTTCCGGGGTTCAGCTGCCGCATACGCGGCAATTTCGGGCAATTTTCATGAGAGTGGGGAACTGCCGGAGGCGTCACGAGGTTGCTATTCCGGAACCGCGCCAGCGGGTAAGTTGCAGCCCTCGATTCGACATCACCCATATCAATCATGCCTGACGCGGAGGTACTTCAATGACCCTCACGGTCGCTCACATCACGCCGATCATCTCGCTGGTGGCCGGTGTGCTGATCCTCATCATGCCCCGGCTGCTCAATTACATCATCGCTCTGTTCCTGATCGTGAACGGCCTGATTGGGCTGGGCCTGCTCAAATGGCTGCGGTTCTAGGGGCATGATCCGGAAAAGTGGGTACCGGTTTTCCGAAAAAGATCATGCCCAAACAAAAAAGCAGCACGGGATGACTATTCAAGGAATAGTCATCCCGTGCTGGAAAGCGGGTTTCGCGGCTTGCGCGGAACCGTTCAAAATGGTGTAAGGCGCGCAACTCCCATCCCTCTTTCGGATTGTCTGTAGGCCATGGCCAAAGCCGTCGCGAAGTCGAAGAAAATTGCAGCAAAATCAAAGCCCTCGGCGCCTGCCAAGAAGGCCGCCCCGAGCGCTCGCAAGGCGCTGAAAAAAGCCCCGCCCAAGCCGGCCGCCAAGGCGGCTGTGAAAGCTGCGGCAAAGCCCGCGAAGCCCACAGTAAAGCCCGGCCAGTGGGTCTTCACCTTCGGCGACGGCAAGGCCCAGGGTACTGCAAACCTGCGCGATCTCCTCGGTGGCAAGGGCGCCAACCTCGCCGAGATGGCCAATCTCGGCCTGCCGGTGCCTCCGGGCTTCACCATCCCGACCTCGGTCTGCACCTATTTCTACGCGCACGACAAAACCTATCCGAAGGAATTGAAGGCGCAGGTCGAGAAGGCGCTCGATCATGTCGGCAAGCTGACCGGCAAGTCGTTCGGCGATTCGAAGAATCCGCTGCTTGTGTCCGTGCGCTCAGGCGCACGCGCGTCGATGCCGGGCATGATGGACACCGTGCTCAACCTCGGCCTCAACGACGAGACCGTGGAAGCGCTCGCAAACCTCTCGGGCGATCGTCGTTTTGCCTATGACAGCTATCGCCGCTTCATCACGATGTATTCGGACGTGGTGCTCGGCTTCGAGCATCATCATTTCGAGGACATCCTCGACACCTTCAAGGACAGCCAGGGCTATTCGCTCGACACGGATCTCACCGGCGACGACTGGGTCGAACTGGTCGGCAAGTACAAGGAAGCAGTCGAGCGCGAGACCGGCTCGCCGTTCCCGCAGGATCCGCACGCGCAATTGTGGGGCGCGATCGGCGCGGTGTTTTCATCCTGGATGAACGCGCGCGCGGTGACCTACCGCAAGCTGCACGACATTCCGGAGTCGTGGGGCACCGCCGTCAACGTGCAGGCGATGGTGTTCGGCAACATGGGCGAGACGTCGGCGACCGGCGTTGCCTTCACCCGCAATCCCTCGACCGGCGAGAGCAAGCTCTACGGCGAATTCCTGATCAACGCCCAGGGTGAGGACGTCGTCGCCGGCATCCGCACGCCGCAGGACATCACCGAAGAGGCGCGCCAGGAATCCGGCTCCGACAAGCCGTCGATGGAAAGCGCGATGCCGGAAGCCTTCAAGGAGCTGACGCGCATCTACACGCTGCTGGAAAAGCACTACCGCGACATGCAGGACATGGAGTTCACGGTCGAGCAGGGCAAGCTGTGGATGCTGCAGACCCGCGGTGGCAAGCGCACCGCCAAGGCGGCGCTGCGCATCGCCGTCGAACTCGCTAATGAAGGCCTGATCTCGAAAAAGGACGCGGTCACGCGCATCGATCCGGCTTCGCTCGACCAGTTGCTGCACCCGACCATCGATCCCAACGCCAAGCGCGACGTGATCGCCACCGGCCTGCCGGCTTCGCCCGGTGCCGCCTCCGGCGAGATCGTGTTCTCGTCCGATGAGGCCGCAAAGCTTCAGGCCGACGGACGCAAGGTGATTCTGGTCCGCATCGAGACCAGCCCGGAAGACATTCACGGCATGCACGCCGCCGAAGGCATCTTGACCACCCGCGGCGGCATGACCTCGCACGCGGCGGTGGTTGCGCGCGGCATGGGCAAACCCTGCGTCTCCGGTTGCGGCGCCATCCGCGTCGATTACGGCCGCGGCACCATGAGCGTCGGTGGGCGCACCTTCAAGACCGGCGACGTCATCACCATCGACGGCTCGGTCGGACAGGTGCTGGCCGGCCGCATGCCGATGATCGAGCCGGAACTGTCCGGCGAGTTCGGCACGCTGATGGGCTGGGCCGACGAGGTCCGCAAGATCGGCGTCCGCGTCAACGCCGACACGCCGGAAGATGCGCGCACCGCCGTCAAGTTCGGCGGCGAGGGCATTGGCCTGTGCCGCACCGAGCACATGTTCTTCGAGGAAACCCGCATCCGCACCGTCCGCGAGATGATCCTTTCCGAAGACGAGCAGTCGCGCCGTGCGGCGCTGTCGAAGCTTTTGCCGATGCAGCGTGCCGATTTCGTCGAGCTGTTCGAGATCATGAAGGGCCTGCCCGTCACGATCCGCCTGCTCGATCCGCCCTTGCACGAATTCCTGCCGCACACGCAGCACGAGATTGAGGAAGTCGCGCGCGCGATGAATACCGATCCGCGCAAGCTGGCCGATCGCGCCCGCGATCTGGCCGAGTTCAATCCGATGCTCGGCTTCCGCGGCTGTCGCCTTGCGATCGCCTATCCTGAAATCGCCGAGATGCAGGCCCGCGCCATCTTCGAGGCCGTGGTTGAAGCGGCCAAGCGCACCGGCGAGCCTGTCGGCCTCGAGGTGATGGTGCCGCTGATCGCGACCAAGGCCGAGTTCGATCTGGTCAAGGCGCGCATCGACGCCATCGCGCAGGCGGTGATGAAGGAGACCGGCAAGAAGCTCGACTACCAGGTCGGCACCATGATCGAGCTGCCGCGCGCCTGCCTGATGGCCGGCGATGTCGCGCAGACCGCCGAATTCTTCTCGTTCGGCACCAACGACCTGACGCAGACCACCTACGGCATCAGCCGCGACGATGCCGCAAGCTTCCTCGGCACTTATGTCGCCAAGGGAATCCTGGAGATCGATCCGTTCATCTCGGTCGACCGCGACGGCGTCGGCGAGCTCGTCAAGATCGGCGTTGAGCGCGGCCGCAAGACGCGGCCGAATCTGAAGGTCGGCATCTGCGGCGAACACGGCGGCGATCCCGCCTCCGTCGCCTTCTGCCACCAGATCGGCCTCGACTACGTCTCGTGCTCGCCCTACCGCGTGCCGATCGCACGCCTCGCCGCTGCACAGGCCGCGCTCGGCAAGGCAGTGGCGAGCCAGGCGTAGGGCCTCTGCACCGGGCGCCAGTCTCTTAAATCAGGCACAGGCATCTCCACCGTCATTGCGAGCGAAGCGAAGCAATCCAGCTTCCTTCGCCGCGACGAAAATTCTGCGTCACTCGTCGTGCGTGGCGATTGCGGCGAGAGGCGCACCGCTCTCTCCCCGTCATTGCGAGGAGCGAAAGCGACGAAGCAATCCAGCTTTCTTGTTGCGGCCAAGCTGGATTGCTTCGCTTCGCTCGCAATGACGAACTCTCTCAGCCGTCATTCCGGGATGGTCCGGAGGACCAGACCCGGAATCTCGAGATTCTCAGGGGCGCAAGGGCGCCCCATAGTTCGATGCTGCGCATCGCCCCGGAATGACGACGAGCGCGTTACGCAATCCAACCGCACTCGCGCAAGAGTTCCTTCATCTCTTCCGTTGACCGGATATTTACCACTTCGCTCCAGCGCCTGTTTACCAACGCGCACGATCTCATCGCGCAAAACACCGCGCCTGCTTGCATGTATCGCGCGTGCAACGCCGATTAACTCCGCGGCAACCTAAATTCGGTACCAACAATTTTGGTCGAATTGCACGGATGTACTGCAATTCGGTTGCGTACCGAGTAGCGTAAGCGTTGCGTGAGCGTACAATGTCTGTGTTGCGTAACCGGCCGAAGGACGTGCGTATCGCGTCCTTCGTGCTCGGTCTCTGCATCTTCTCGATGATGCCGACGGAGACCGGGTATCAGGATATCGCCTCACTGCTGGCCCGCCAGCCGGGCGTCGCCGAGCGCTGGCAGAAGCGCGTGTCCTCCTCCGCCAGCAACATCCAGCTCGCCACCTACAGCTTTGGCCGTCCGATCGGAACGTCGTCGCCGCAGGTTCCGTCCTATCGTCTTGCCAGCATCGATGCCCGCGATATCACGGGCACGGTGACGCGCAGCAGTCCGCTCGTCACGCCGCCATCGCGCTATCAGGCTTCCGACTTCCCGAAAGTCGATCGCACGCTGAAGGGTGACCGTCTCGTCACCCGGTCTGCGCCGCCCGCGGACACCGTCGCACCGCCGGCCCCTGCCAACCAGGATCCCGCGACATCCAATTCATCCGTCATGGGCGCGAAGACCGCGGCCGCGCCGCTGCCTGCCGCACGCGCGCCGCTCGATCCGGAATTGCAGGCCGCGCTGAACGCGCCGCCGCTGCCGCAATATGATCAATCGCTGTCGCTCGAGATCGGGAAGGACGAAGCAGGGAAGGCGCCCGATGCGCCTGCCGTGGCGGCCGCGCCTGCGCCGCCGCGCGATGCGTTCTCGTTCAAGACCTCCAGCCTGTTCTTCGGCTCTTCGCTCGGCTCGCCCGAAAGCATCGAGCGCTGGCAGCCCGGCGAGGAGCCGACCATCGTGATGCCGGACGCCGTCGCCGATCCCGACATGAAGATGATGGCCTCGCTGCCGGTCGATGCCGACGGCCCGGTCAAGGCCGGCGACATGGGCGAGAGCATCGCGCCGAAGGGCGAGGTCAATGCCGACAACCAGCGCGCCCAGACGCCGGCCGAGCGGCTCGGCCTGTTCGACGAAAAGCTGCGCGCCAAGCACGAAAAATGTCTCGCCGAAGCCGTCTATTTCGAGGCGCGCGGCGAAGCCGTGCGCGGCCAGATCGCGGTGGCCCAGGTGGTGTTGAACCGCGCCTTCTCCGGCAAGTATCCGGACAACGTGTGTGGCGTCGTCTACCAGAACAAGCACCGGCATTTTGCCTGCCAGTTCAGCTTCGCCTGCGACAACCACCGCGAGGTGATCCGCGAGCCCGACATGTGGGACCGCGCGCAGAAGATCGCGAAGGCCAGCCTCGACGGCCAGCTCTGGCTGCCGGAAGTCGGCAAGTCGACGCACTACCACGCCTATTGGGTGCGGCCGGGCTGGGTCAGCGAGATGAAGCGGATGTACAAGACCGGCGTGCACACCTTCTATCGTCCGCGCAAATGGGGCGACGGCAGCGACGCGCCGAGCTGGGGAACCAGCGAGGAGACCGCTGCGATCTCGGCGAAGCTCGCGGAGGCCGCGCAGAGTTCGGCTGAACAGGCGGCCGCGCGGCGATAATCGGGCATTCAGGGCGGCGCCGACCGTTCTTGGCATGCGGCCCGCGCATGGCATGACGCAGACGGCGAACCGGGAAATCTACTGTGCATGGGGTTGTTTTGAAGATTTTGATTCAGCCCGGCTTACCGCTTCTACGTCCGGCCAATTTTGCAGGGCTGCCCTGCGATCCACGGCGCCCCCTTGGGGTTTTCATGCGAATGCATTAACTCCCGGCAATGTGCCGGGCCGCTATTTCGCGAGCCCGGCCGGATCCCGGGGGAAATTAGATGTCGGCAACTACTGACGCCCGGTCGGCGTCCGCGGTCAGCACTTGGCGCACGCCGCTCGTCATCATCATCTGCGGCTGCATCATCGCGCTGCTCAGCTTTGGCCCGCGCTCCAGCCTCGGCTTCTTCGTGCAGCCAATGAGCCGCGAACTCGCCTGGGGCCGCGACGTCTTTGGCCTCGCGCTGGCGCTACAAAACCTGTTGTGGGGTCTTGGCCAGCCGATTGCCGGCGCGATCGCCGACCGCTTCGGAATCGTCCGCGTGATGGTGGTCGGCGCGCTGCTCTATGCCGGCGGTCTGTTGCTGATGCGCTATTCGACGACGCCGCTGGCGCTCGATATGGGCGCGGGCGTGCTGATCGGTTTTGGCTTGTCAGGCTGCTCGTTCAACCTCGTTCTCTCCGCTTTCAGCAAATTGCTGCCGCCCGAGAAGCGCGGCATCGCGCTCGGCGCCGGCACCGCCGCCGGATCATTCGGCCAGTTCCTGTTCGCGCCGTTCGGCGTTGCCATGATCGACAGTTTCGGCTGGCAGCCTGCGCTCACCGTGTTCGCACTGCTGATGCTGCTGATCGTTCCGCTGTCGCTGGCGCTGTCGACGCCGCCGCAAGCCGAGACCAACGTGCCGGCTGCGGATCAGCAATCGTTCAAGACCGCGCTGGCGGAAGCTTTTGGCCATCGCTCCTACGTGCTGCTCGTGCTCGGCTTTTTCACCTGCGGCTTCCAGCTCGCCTTCATCACCGTGCATCTGCCGCCCTTCCTGGTCGATCGCGGCATTCCCGCTTCCACCGGCGGCTGGGTGATCGCGGCGATCGGGCTGTTCAACATCATCGGCTCGCTCAGCGTCGGCTGGGTGCAGAACTTCATTCCCAAGCGCTACATCCTGTCCGCGATCTATTTTACCCGCGCGCTTTCGATCCTCGCCTTCATCTCGTTCCCGATCACGCCGTTCACGGCGATCGCCTTCGGCGCCATCAGCGGCCTGACCTGGCTGTCGACGGTGCCGCCGACGTCGGCGCTGGTGGCGCTGATGTTCGGCACGCGCTGGTTCGCGACGCTCTACGGCTTTGCCTTCGTCAGCCATCAGGTCGGCGGCTTCCTCGGCGTCTGGCTCGGCGGCATCGTGTTCGAGCAGTACGGCTCCTACACGCCGCTGTGGTGGCTCTCGATCCTGTTCGGCGTGCTCTCCGCGCTGATCAACCTGCCGATCGTGGAAAAGCCCGTCGCCCGCCCGGTTGCGCAACCCGCCTGATGGGTTAAACATCCCCGATCAAGAGATCGGGGAGTTATCCGTGGGAACGTTCAAGGCGATCCGCATCGACAAGGCGGAAAAAGGCACCACCGCTGCGCTCACGCAGTTCGACGACGCCGAACTGATGGAGGGCGACGTCACCGTCCGCGTCGAATGGTCGACGGTGAACTACAAGGATGGCCTCGCCGTCACCGGCAAGGCGCCGGTGGTGCGCCGCTTCCCGATGATCGCCGGCATCGATTTCGCCGGCACGGTCGAGCAATCCTCGCATCCGGAGTGGAAGGCCGGCGACAAGGTGGTCTGCAATGGCTGGGGCATGGGCGAGACGCATCTCGGCGCCTATGCCGAGAAGGCGCGCGTCAAGGGCGACTGGCTCGTGCGTTTGCCCGAGGGCATTTCCACGCGCGATGCGATGGCGATCGGCACGGCGGGCTACACCGCGATGCTCTCCGTGCTCGCGCTGGAGAAGCACGGGCTGACGCCGAACAGCGGACCGGTCGTCGTCACTGGCGCTGCCGGCGGCGTCGGCTCGGTTGCTACCGCCGTGCTGTCAAAGCTCGGCTATCACGTCATCGCCTCCACGGGACGGACATCGGAGGCCGATTATCTCAAGAGCATCGGCGCGGCCGAGGTGATCGACCGCAACGAGCTCTCAGGCCCTGCCAAGCCGCTTGCAAAGGAGCGCTGGGCCGGCGGTGTCGACAGCGTCGGCTCGACCACGCTGGCGAACCTCCTCTCCATGACCCGATACGGCGGCGCCATTGCTGCCTGCGGCCTCGCCGCCGGTATGGACCTGCCGTCCTCGGTCGCACCCTTTATTTTGCGCGGGGTGTGCCTTCTCGGCATCGATTCCGTGATGTGTCCGCTGCCGCAGCGGAAGCTCGCCTGGGGCCGTCTGGCGACCGACTTGGATCGGGCAAAACTTGCTGAAATTACTCACGAAATTGGCCTGGATGAGGTCATCGCCACCGGCCCCAAAATCCTCGCCGGCCAGGTCCGCGGGAGAATCGTGGTAAAAATTTCCTAAGGGACATTCAGACTTTACCAACCAAGCTGCTCCAATGTTGCCACTGTTGGTATGGTAAGCAGCGGGTAAAGAGACTTCTGGCCCGCCGCTCTGGTGCAGTTGGAGTTATCGCAATGTTTGCGCGTATCGTGTTGGGAGCCGTCACCGTCTGTGCGACCATTGTGCCTGCACTCGCCGGAATGATGACGGCGGATGAAGCGCGCAGGTTCGTTGCCGGCAAAGTTTTTGCTTTCACCTGTTTCGACGGCAGCCGCGGCGCGGGCCGCATCATGGATGATCTTGGCGCCGCCGGCTCGATCCAGTTCTCGGGCGCAGGTCCGGTCCGCCATGTGCGGCTGCCCGGCAATACCTTGCAGATCCGCGGCCAGGCCGTGTGCGCCTCGATCAAGGGCATCCCGTTCGAACCCTGCTTCAATCTCGAGAAGAAGGACGAACGCAGCTTCCGCGGTTCGGTGTCCGGCATGGGCTTCGCCTATTGCGATTTCCGCCACCAGGGCGCCTCGCAGATGCTGATGGCTCGTGCGTCGCGTCCGCGCGCGCCGCTCGGTTCACGCCCTCGCGCGACCGACGACGCACGCGCCGAAGTGGCGGCACGGGTCGCGATGCCGGCGGTCGAGAGCGCCAAGCTCGAACCGGTCAGGGCGGAGCCCGCCGCCAGGACCGAACCCGCGCCTGAACTGCGCAGTTCGAAAGACTGAGCCGGCATATCTCCTTGAGAGCAGGGGGCAGCGTCGCCCGCAACACTGCGCAGGCGCGCGCCGGTCTGCATGCAGATGTTTGTCTCCCGTCAGGACTCTGACATCGACGGCCTCAGGGTGAGTGCCATCGAACGAGTTGCGGTATTGGCCGCGGGCGCGTCCCCGTATTCTTACCGGCTGCAATTTTAAAGGAGCATGCACACTCCAACACTAGAGAATCTGAGACGGCGATCGCCGGTCTAACTTTGATTCGGCAAGAGCGCGTTGCTATTCAGCATGAATTGGTGAATGGAATGAATTGGCTCAATAACCTTCGTCTTTCCGTGAAACTATCCCTCGTGTTCACGGCAATATGCCTCGTGGTCGGCATCAGCAGTGCGATGATTTACAGGTCGCTCGGTGTCATGCGCGCGACCGAGAAAATGACCGTTCATACCTACGAGGTTCTGGAGCAGCTCAACGCGATCGTCAGCGGCATGGTGAATAGCGAAACCGGCGTGCGCGGCTATCTGGTTTCCGCCGATGCCGGCTTCCTGGGCCCATATGAGGCAGGGCAGAAGCAGTATAACGCCGCTGTAGCGAAGGTCGGGAGCCTCACCTCCGACAACGCCGTGCAGCAGAGTCGCCTCGAACGGGTCAAGCAGAACGCGAGCGAATGGTTCACGACCGTCGCGCAACGCGAAATTGCGCTGATGAAGGATCCCGCTACCCAATCGAAAGCGCGGGAGCTGGAGTCATCGGGCACCGGCAAGAAGACGATGGATGGCCTGCGCGCCGTCGTGCAGGAAATGGATGCGGAAGAACGCGCGCTCCTGTCGGTCCGCGCCGAGGCGTCGCGCGCTGCCGCGGACTCGGCAATATTCACAATACTGCTCTCCGGCGCCTTGACGTTGCTTCTCTCGATTGCCGGTGCAGCCGGTGTCACCTTTGTAGTCACCCGCCCGATTCAGCGCCTTACGGCCCAGATGGGTGTTCTGGCCGGGGGCGATACGTCGGTAGCCATCTCGGGCATCGAAAGGCTTGACGAGGTTGGCCGGATGGCCCAGGCGGTCCAGGTTTTCAAGGCCAACGCGATTGAGGTCGATCGGCTGAAAGTCGAACAGCAGGCGGCCGAACAGCGTAACGCCGAGCAACGCAAGGCGGACATGATCAGACTCGCCAACGATTTCGAAGGCGCCGTCGGGGAGATCATCAACACGGTATCCTCGGCTTCGAGCCAGCTCGAATCTTCGGCCGGTACCCTGTCCTCGACCGCCGAGCGGTCGAAGCGATTGGCTACCACGGTTGCTGCGGCTTCCGAAGAAGCTTCCACCAACGTGCAGTCGGTGGCGTCGGCGACAGAGGAGCTTTCTTCGTCGGTGAACGAGATCAGCCGCCAGGTGCAGGAATCGGCCCGGATGGCGACCGATGCCGTCGGCCAGGCCCGCGTCACCAACGATCGCGTCAGCGAGCTTTCCAGGGCTGCCGCCCGCATCGGCGACGTCGTCGAACTGATCAATACCATCGCGGGACAAACCAACCTGCTCGCGCTCAACGCCACCATCGAGGCGGCGCGTGCAGGCGAGGCCGGCCGCGGCTTTGCAGTGGTCGCGTCCGAAGTGAAGGCGTTGGCTGAACAGACGGCAAAGGCGACCGGCGAGATCAGCCAGCAGATTTCCGGCATTCAGGGCGCAACGCAGGAATCGGTCGTCGCGATCAAGGAGATCAGCGCGACGATCGAAAGACTGTCGGAGATATCCTCGACCATCGCCGCGGCGGTAGAAGAGCAGGGGGCCGCCACGCAGGAAATTTCCCGCAACGTGCAGCAGGCCGCCCAAGGCACCCAGCAGGTCTCCGCCAACATCACCGATGTGCAGCAAGGCGCAGGCGAGACTGGCTCGGCCTCTTCGCAGGTGCTTTCGGCCGCTCAGATGTTGTCGGGCGACAGCAACCGCCTCAAGAGCGAGGTGACAAAATTCCTCGATACGGTCAGGGCCGCGTAAGGATTGACCTCATAGCCGACGTCGTTGTTACGGCCCGCGGCTTCGCGGGCCGTAATGTTTGAGGGACTGGAGCAGCACTATCGCGCCGGCGCTCATTCATACCGGTCGCCCGCATCGTTGCGCCAGAGCCAGACCGAGAGCGCGCGGGTGCGGCCGCGGATGCGCGTTTCCTTCGGTCCCGTGAGGATTCCGGATTCGCGTAGCGCTGAACCCGCGCCCGCCTGCTGCAACAGGTCGTCGCTTACCGCCAGCACGGCGCCTTGCCTGGCGGCGACTTCCATCAGGCGGCTTGCGACGTTCACGGTATCGCCGGTGGCGGTGATGTGCTGATGGCTGCCGCCGCCGAGGCGCGACGCAACGATCGGGCCGAAATGCGCGCCGACCTTGAAGCCAGTGCGCGCAGCGGTCGACGGCGGCAGGGATGCGATCCATTGTTCGGCCCGGTTGCAGAGATCGACGCAGCACAGCGCGGCATTTTTGGCATCGTCCGCGGTGCTTTCCGGCAGGCCGAACAGGATCATCGCGCCGTCACCGAGGAAGCTGGTGATCACCCCGCCGCGCGCCTCGACCTCGCGGTCGACGAGCCCGTGAAAATCCTCGAGCAGCCGCAGCGTCGCATCGCCGCCGAGCGTTTCGCTCAGCGCAGTGAACCCGGACAGGTCGATGAAGACGATCGCCGCATCCTGGTGCACCGGCGTGAGCAGGAAATTTGGATTTTTGGTCAGCCATTGCCTCAAGGCCGGAGCCTGGAACTGCTGTAGCAGATCGCTCTTCATCGCAAAATACTGTGCCTGCCGCCGGTTCAGCCAAAGCTGCACCGCGCCGAACAGGATGGCGGGCGGTGCCGCGGTGGCGAGCGGCAGCGACGCGCTGAACCAATATCCGCGCGAGAACGCAGCAAAATTCGCGATCATGGCCATGATCAGCACGGCAGCGATCATAAAGAGGCCGATCGCACTACGCTGCCAGGCCAGCAATATGATCAGCAACAGAGTCAGTGCGACCGCCATCACCGCATCGACCCCCCGCGTAAAACGATCGCGCAGGATTCCATCTGCGGCCATCAGATGGCTGATGGCGGTTGCGGCGACCTCTACGCCCGGCGTCACCGGATCGAACGCGGTCGAAAAGGTGTCGCCGCCTCCCGTCACGGTGGTGCCGATCACGACGATCTTGTCGGCAATCACCGCCGAGGGTACTTCATCGTTCAGCAGCGCGGCAGCGCTGACGGTCTGAATGGCGCCATGGCGTCCATAGAAGGCGACTGGAAGCACGAGATCGACATCGGTCGCAACCGGCTGCTTCCCCAGCATCAATCTTTCGGCCTCGATGACAGGATTTTCGCCGCTGGCCAGCGCCGCGACTCTGAGGGGCAGTGACAACTCGATCTTGTCGGAGGTGCGGAACAGCATCGGAAAGCCACGCGGCGTGCCTGAACTGTCCGTGGTGAGATTGACCACGCCGGTTGCCGCGTGATCGGAAAACGTCTTGAGCGGCAGCAGGAATTTTTCCGCGCGGGGCAATCGCGCCAGCGCGCCTTCGCTTGCGTCGAGCGATTGCACTGCGTCCGGGAATACGGCAGCGGCCGCGATCACGCTCGGATGCTTTTTCAGCGCTTCCGCCAGCGCCGTGTCGCCGGCTTCGCTGGCGCGATCGATCAGCAGGAGGTCGATTGCGATGACGCGCGGCCGCAGACGGCTGATGGTATCGATGATGCCGGCGAGCTCGGCGCGCGGCAGCGGATAGCCGCCCTTCTTGGCCACGGTCTCGTCATCGATCGCGACGATGGTGACGACACCGGGCGCGGGCCGTTCGCCACGCGACAACAGACGCAAATCGGTCAGCACGCCCTCGGCGCGATCCAGGAAACGGACATCGCCGTTGAAGTGCCCGTAGCCGAGCGCCAGCGCCCAGACCGCCGCCAGCAGCAGTGCTCCCATTGTCTGGAATGTCTTGTCGGTCACAGAGAAACGATCGGTGCGGTCATTGTCCCAGCCGAGCCAGCAAGGCATCGACGCGAGGTTGGCCCCAGCGCTTGACGGTGAGCGGTTCGGTGCTGCCGCGATCGACGTCGACACCTTCGCCGGGACCGAGCTGGACCTGGCGGCCGCCGCTCGGCCGCCGCACCGCCACTCTGCCGCGCAGCACCAGCACCGACGTCCGGGTGTCCTGCACGTCGACGGCCCATTTGGTCCCGCGCACGGCGGCGATCGCCTGCGGCGTGATCACTTGCAGGCGGTGTTTGGCTTTTGGCTTGGGTGCATCGATCAGCACGGCCTTGCTCTGTAGGTCGATCGTATCGACGTCGCCGCTCCGGGCGTGGCTCTGCAAGGTATATCTTGCGCCGTCCTCGGCGACGATGATCACGTCGCCGCGGCAGCGCAGGGTTTGCGTCGCGTTCGGCCCTTGCGTGGTGGCGCAGCCCATATTTGCCGGTTGCGCCGATACGGCATCGGGGTTCAGAGCTGAGGAGACGCCGAGAGCTGCGTACACGATAGCCATGCACATGGTTCGGGCGAAAACTGGCATGGCCGTATCTCCGTAAACACGCTCGAGGGAATATAGTCGTCGCGGCAACAGGTTCTTGCAAATCCAAACTGTGGTCAGAAAATGTCTTCGCCGGCCCGCCGTTAAGATGGTGGACCGGCAGGGCTATTTTCGCCGCACAAAGTCGCGTGAAGCCTGCGTGAAGCGTGATTTAGCCGCTGGGCGCCGCATCGGGTACGGGCGGCGCCTGTCTACGAAACAGGATGCGCTGGTAGAACCAGCCGATCGCCACCAGGACGACGCCGAGGCACATGAACGACAGCGCACGGTAGAAGCCGGTCAACTGCGACATGTCGATGAAGAACGCCTTCAGGATCGTCAGTGCGATCACCACGGCGGACGCAAGCCGAGCCCGCTGCGAATTGACGAGGATGCCGACGCCCAGCAGCAGGACGCCGAACACCAGCCAGGCGATCGAATAAGTGTATTGCTCGGCGCCGGTGGTAGGACCCCCCACCAGCACAGGGCCGTGATAGACCCTGCGGACTTGCAGCGTCACATAGGCGAGCGCGAGAAGGAGCGCGCCTGCCGCGATGGTGTTGCCATACTCGGCCGGACGATGACCGGCCGCGGCGTAGGACAACAGCAGCGCCAGCACCGCGGGCAGGGCATAGCCCAGCAGCAGCAGGTTGAAGAGAACGCCGCCGACATCGACCCATCCGAGCAGCGGGTTGTCCAGCATGAACAGGCCGAGCACCGTGATGGCTGCCGCAATCAGCGTCAGCACGACGGCGCCGGCATTGTGCACGATGCTGCCCGAGCGCAGATGCAGACGCTCCAGCCCGATCGCCATCGCGAGCGCGACGCAGACCTGGAGCGCGACCTCGGTAAGGCCGGCGCTCTGGCGATAGATGTCGCCATTGTTGATGAAGTGGCGGATCTGCGTGAATGCCAGCAGCACCGTGAACAGGATGGCGGCGGCTTCCACCGAACGGAGCGGCGCGTCGTCGCCGTTGCGGCGCAGGAAATAGCTGCCACCCCAGAAGCACAGCGCCGGCACGCCATAGCCCCACAGCAGCCAGTTGAAGATCGGCGTGGTGCCGACCTCGCTGCCGACAATGCGCGGCTCGTAGCCGACCCGCAGCACCACGATGCCGGCGAGGATCGCTGCCAGCGTGCGCAGGAACGGGATTGGCCGTTGCAGCGAGATCCAGGCGGTGCCGAGCGACATCAGCGCAATCGCAATCGTGAGCCAGCCCTTTTCCAGCGCAAAGGTCAGCGCCAGCGCCATGGCCGCGAGTGTGCCGGTGGCATAAAGCGCGATCGAGGCCTGTAGGCCCGGCCGGTCCTCGCGCTTGGTCAACATTTCGGTTGCCGCGGCGAATGCGGCCGCGAGCAGCACGGCCAAAATCGCAAACGGGATCGACCGGTCGAGAAGCGCAATGCGTGCGTAGAGCGCTACCAGCAGGGCCAGCGGCGTGAACACCGACGCGGCCGACCAGATGATCGGAATCTGCGGGTTGATCGAGCGGCCCTGTGCGAGGAATCCGGCGACACCGAAGCCTGCCGCAAAGATCGCCGCCGTGCCGAGGTGCAGCGAGACCGAGCCGTCGGTAACGGCAGGCCCGATGCCGGGCAGCGGCCCGCCCGGCAGCACCAGCATGTCCGGATTGGCGCGGATCACCCATTCGGCGAACACGATGAAGACGAAGCCGGCGGCAAAGCCGACCGCGGAGGTTGCGGCCTCCGTGCGCCAGGCGACAAGCAACGTGCCGGCCACCAGCAACGTAAACGCGATCATGACGGGATCGGCATGGTGGTTGCTCAGTACAATCAACGTTGCACCCAGCAGGTAGGCGGCGAGCGAGCCCGACGAGACCTGCTCGATCTTACCGTCGTCGGCAGCGGGGCCGAACATGAAGCCGCAGACCACCAGCAGCGCCGCCAGGATGAAGCCCGCGATCACGTGGAACACGAGCGGGCCCATCGGCGATGGTTCGAGGCCGGCCAACGTCCAGAGCAGCGCGAAGACGATGGTGGTCACCGCCAGCCAGCGCCACAGCCGCGCGCGCGCAAGGCCGAATGCCGCGGCGGTGACGATCGCGAGATAAATGTACAGCGCCCAATAGTCCGGCTTGTCCGAGGAGACGAGCACCGGCGTGACGAAGGCGCCGACGATGCCGAGCCCGGCCAGCGCCGGGCCATGCAGCAACGCCGCCGCCAGCGTGCCGAGCGCGACGAGGCCCAGCAGGACGAACGCGGTGCCGGGCACCAGGAAATCGTAGAGCGCGTAGGCGGCATAGACGGTCGCAAATGCGACCGCCGTTCCGGCCGCCGTCAGGATCGCCGGGATGTTGGCGATCGGCAGCGCGGCGATCTGCGAAATGCTTTCCTTGCGGCGGGTCCATTCGCCGGCGGCGAGCAAAGCGAGCGCGAACAGGCCGCCCAGCACGGTGCGTACGCCGGGGCCGAGCAGGCCCGCCTCGATCGAGTAACGCACCATGAAGAAGCCGCCGAGCGCCAGCGCCAGGCCGCCGACCCAGACCACCCAGCGGGTGCCCAGTTGCTCTTCCAGACCGGGCGCGGCTGGCGGCTGCGGGGGCGGCGGGGGCGTTTCCTGCGCCGGTTGCGGCGCGGGCGTCGGCTCGGGCTGAAGCGGCGGCGGTGCCTCCGTCGTTTCGACACGCACCTCTTCGGGGATCGGAGGCGCGGCAGGAGCCTCGCGCGGGGGCAACGGTGGCGGCGCGGCCGGCACTACCACCGCTCGCGGCGATGCTTCCAGCGCCTCGAGCCGCGTGCGCAGCAATGCAACCTGATTGAACGCCTTGGTCGCTACTATCAGCGCGACGACGGCAACAGCCAGCGCAAAGAATTCGAACATCGAGCCTCTCCGGAACGTCACTCGCGGGACGTCAACCGGTCAGCTCGGCGGTCCGTCGCGATACCGTGAGTGTGATTTTACCGGGCTAAAGTTCAATGGCGATGTGCGGCAAATTACCCGGTTTTAGTCCAAATCCACACGGAAGGGCCGGCCCTCGACCGTCATGCTGCCCGGGCCCATCTCGTCGAGCGCGCGCAGCATCCGCCCCTCGCGGCCCAGCACCTTGTCCGCCAGGCTGACGATCAGCCGGTTCGGCTGGGCGATCGGCGAGGCCGCCCGCATCTGCTTCGCAATCGAGATTTCGTCCCGGTGCGGATTGAGCGCGCAGGCGGTCATGAAGGCGCTCGCCGTCGAGCGGCTGATGCCGGCATAGCAATGCACCACCATCGGCGCGCTACGATCCCAGCCGCGCACGAACGCCAGCACCTTTTCGATATGCTCTTCGCATGGGGCGACAAAGCCATTCATGGCTTCCGTGATGTCGTCCATCGACACTTTGAGATGATTGGCGGGAAGCACCGACACCGGCCGCTGCACCTGATCCACATTGGCCATCACGGTCAGCACATGGCTGGCGCCGGTGATCCTGACGGTGTCGGGAAGGGCGGCGAGCGAACAGACGTGGAGCATGGCGTTCCCTGGATGTCTTCGGGTGTTCTTGATTTTGCGAGCAATTATAGAGGCCTCGCGCCTGCGGAGAAAGCAGCTTTAGCGGCTTGATTCACGGGTGCAACGCCTTGAAACGCTCGAGGAACCGCTTTTCGGCCCTGGCCGCGGTCCAGGGGGTCAGATAGTCCTGCTCCATCGCCGCGGAAAGGCCGGGATCGCCGCCGAACAGGCGTTTGGCCTCGCTCTCCGAAAAGCCCGCAAGGCGCGTCGCTTCGAGGAAGGCTGCGCCCTTGTCGGCGGCCTTGATTGCCTTGGTGATCGTATCAGCCAGCACGGCCGGCAGGCCGAAGCGGATGTGGATCGCCGACAAGAGGCGCTTCTCCACCACCTTGTAGTCGCCGCCGAGCACCGCCTTGAACGGCGAGATCATGTCGCCGATGACATATTCCGGCGCATCGTGCAGCAGCGCCGCAAGACGGAAGGTGACATCGACGCGCGGCATCTGCTCGCGCATGACAGCTTCCACCAGCAGCGTATGCTGCGCGACCGAGAAGATATGCGCGCCGCTGGTCTGCCCGTTCCAGCGCGCCACGCGCGCAAGGCCATGCGCGATGTCGGCGATCTCGATATCGAGCGGGGAGGGATCGAGCAGGTCGAGCCGCCGGCCCGACAACATGCGCTGCCAGGCGCGGCTTGCCACGGTCGACGTCTTGCCGCTCATTTGACCTTGAGGCGCGGCTTGCGGTGCGTGCCGCCGCAGGTGGCGTGGCAGTGGCAGGCAACGAGATGGTCGTTCACCATGCCGGTCGCCTGCATGAAGGCGTAGACGATCGTGGGGCCGACGAACTTGAATCCGCGCGAGCCGAGCTCTTTCGAAATCTTGATCGAGACCGGCGTCGAGGCCGGCACGCTCGCGGTGGTCTTGAACTGATTTACCTTCGGCTTGCCGTCGACAAAATCCCACAGGAATTTCGAGAAGCCGGGACCCTTCTCCATGATCTCGAGATAGGACTTCGCGCTCGCCACGGTGCCTTCGATCTTGGCGCGGTTGCGCACGATGCCGGCATCGTTCATCAGCGCATGCACCTTCTTCGCGTTGTAGCGCGCGATCTTTTCCGGCTGGAAATCGTCGAACGCCTTGCGGAAATTCTCGCGCTTGCGCAGGATCGTGATCCAGGACAGGCCGGCCTGAAAGCCGTCGAGGATCAGCTTTTCATACAGCGCGCGGTCGTCATATTCCGGCACGCCCCATTCGTCGTCGTGATAGGCGATGTAGAACGGATCCTCGCCCGGCCACGGGCATCGCATCTTGCCGTCGGGATGCAGTCGCGCTGATCGGCTCATGCGACGGTCTGCTTCGGTGAGGGGCGCAATTCGTCCGGCTCGGCGATGCGGATCGGAAGCCCGCCGGCGGTGAGCTGCACGCCCGCCGCGAGCGCATCGCTGACGCGATCGGTGCGGATCAGCGCAAGGCCATGCTTGCCCGATGTCGATCCCATGGTGCCGACCGTCTTGTCGCCGGCCATCACGGGAAGTCCGATCTCGGGCGAAAAATCATCGAGGATCACCTTCACGGTGCGCGTGCGCGCGGTGCCGCGGTGCTGCATGCGCGACACCACTTCCTGGCCGACATAGCAGCCTTTTTCGAAATCCACGCCGTGCAGGCGATCCATGTTGGTCTCATGCGGGAAGGCGTCGCTGTACATGAAGTCAACGCCGCCGCGCGGCGCGCCCGAGATGATGCGGTGCGCCTCGTAGGTCTCGCTATCGACCAGATCGGCACCGATGAGATCGGCAACCTTCTGCTTCAGCTCCTCGGGGACGAGGATGCGCCAGCCGAGCTTTTCGCTGCGCGGATCGGCAAAGGCGAGATCTGGCTTTGTCGTGGGCTCGCCGTCCCATACCGCCAGCACGCCGAGGCCGTCGGAAAGATTTTCCACCGTCACCTTGGCGCGCAGCTTGTAGAAGCCGAGCTTGTCGGCGAGCGGCTGTGCCAGCGGCCGCGGCACATCGATCAGGAAGCCGCCGCCATGGCCGGCCGAAGCTTCCGTGATCAGAAAATCCGCCGTGATCTTGCCTTGCGGCGTCAACAGCGCGCCGAAGCGGCCGACGCCGGGATGGACCAGCGTGACGTCGGTCGTGACGAGGCCATTGAGGAAGTTGCGGGCGTCCTCGCCGCTGACCTTGATCACGCCTCGATCGGGGAGAAACGCTGCTTTCATACAAGAATCTCTTGTGACATGTTGCATCGGAACGTAAGCCGCCAAGGCATTGACGACAAGGCCTCCGACCTCATCCTGAGGAGCAGGCGGAGCCTGCGTCTCGAAGGATGGGTAACGGGCACCGTGCGTATCCCATGCTTCGAGACGGCCCTTGCGGGCCTCCTCAGCATGAGGAGGAACTGAATATGAGGACCGATGAATCAGCGATTTGATACCATTCTAAAATCCGGCACCGTGGTCAATCAGGACGGCGAGGGCGTTCGCGACATCGGCATCACCGGCGGGCGGATCGCCGGGATCGGCGGGCTCGGCCAGGCATCGGCCGGCGAAGTGATCGACTGCAAGGGCCTGCACATCCTGCCCGGCGTGATGGACACGCAAGTGCATTTTCGCGAGCCCGGGCTGACCCACAAGGAGGATCTGGAGACCGGCTCGCGCAGCGCCGTGATGGGCGGCGTCACCGCGGTGTTCGAGATGCCGAACACCAATCCACTCACGGTCACCGAGGAGGCATTTACCGCCAAGATCGAGGCCGGCCGCCATCGCATGCATTGCGATTTCGCCTTCTTCATCGGCGGCACCCGTGAGAACGTCAATCACCTGCCGGAGCTGGAGCGCGCCGAAGGTTGCGCCGGGGTGAAGGTTTTCATCGGCTCGTCCACCGGCGCGTTGCTGGTCGAGGATGACGAGAGCCTGCGCCGCATTTTTCAGGTGATCCGCCGCCGTGCGGCCTTCCATGCCGAGGACGAGTATCGCCTCAACGAGCGCAAGCCGCTGCGCGTCGAGGGCGACCCGCGCTCCCATCCGGTTTGGCGCGACGAGACCGCGGCGCTGATGGCGACACAGCGGCTGGTCAATCTCGCGCGCGAGACCGGAAAGCGCATCCATGTGCTGCACATCTCGACCAAGCAGGAGATCGAGTATCTGCGCGATCACAAGGACGTCGCCACCTGCGAGGCGACGCCGCATCACCTCACCATGGCCGCGCCCGAATGCTACGAGCGGCTCGGCACGCTCGCGCAGATGAATCCGCCGGTGCGCTCGGCCGATCACCGCGAGGGCATCTGGCGCGGCATCGAGCAGGGCGTTATCGACGTGCTCGGAAGCGACCACGCGCCGCATACGCTGGAGGAGAAGCAGAAGGCCTATCCGGCCTCGCCCTCCGGAATGACCGGCGTGCAGACGCTGGTGCCGCTGATGCTGGATCATGTCAATGCGGGCCGCCTGTCGCTGGCGCGCTTCGTCGATCTCACCAGCGCCGGCCCCGCGCGCCTCTTCAACATCGCCTGCAAGGGCCGCATCGCCGCCGGCTACGATGCCGACTTCACGATCGTGGATATGAAGCGCAGCGAGACCATCACCAACCAATGGGTGGCCTCGAAGGCTGGCTGGACGCCTTATGACGGCGTGCGCGTCACGGGGTGGCCGGTCGGCACTTTTGTGCGCGGCAGGCGCGTGATGTGGCAGGGCGAGATGGTGACGCCGTCGACCGGCGAGCCGGTGCGGTTTCTGGAGACGTTGAAGGCGTAGGCCAGCCTCAGGGTAGGTCGTCATCACCCGCGAAAGCGGGTGATCCAGTACGCCGCGGCTTCTCGGATCGATCACTGCTGTCTCTGGAATACTGGATCCCCGCCTGCGCGGGGATGACGAGTGAGTGTGTGTCAGCGTTCTCGCGACACACTGTGCCCGAGCTATTCAAATTCATCGCGCCTCTAACGATAGAGGGCGCAGGGAATGCCGGGTGCGCGCTGCACCCGCGGTCTCGTGTGCCTGATGCGCAAGCAAAAAAAGGCGCACACGAGCATACAGGTGAGCGGAGAACACTCCGACATCCCCTGCGCAATGGCTTTACGGCTTACTTCGTGCTCTTCCCGGTGGAGCGAGCTTGTTGTCACCGTCACCCCTGAGAAGCGCCAGCTTCTCGCGAGCTTGACGCCAGCATCGCGGCGTCAGAACCACACGACTTCGCCGTACGCTCCTGCCCGGTCGTCTGCCGGACAAGAAACGTCCATCGCAACCCCGTGCCCAACGTGTCGTGACGATCGCGAAACGTCCCCTCATGTGGGCCCGGGTGCGCGGAGTTGTGCCAGTGATTTGCCCGACGTGTTAAGGGGAATATTTTTATTTTCGGGGCTTGACACGACTTCCGAAAATCAGAAGTTGATTTGCCCGTCGTGTCGAAGATGTCACACCAGATTGCGCTAGTTGGCGGTCTTCCATTGGGTGCGGCGGACGTCCTGCTGGCCGCGGCAGTTAATGTATTCGGGCGTTCCTGGCTTTGCCCCATAGCCGCGGCAGATTTCATCGTCTTTAGCTGCTACGGCATCCGCCGATAGGAAGAGCTCGCCCTGCCCAGGCTGATTTGTTTGGAAGCAGCCACCGAGGATGGCAGAAGCACTGACAAGTAATCCAGCGGTCATTGCCGACCGGCTAGCGCGCTTCAAATGCGTCATACGAAATTTCCCCCTGAATGTTTCCGATGCGCCGATTCAGCATAATCCGCCATCCATGCGGCAACAAGGCAGGCGGATAACGCTTCGCTGATCTGCGCGCGCCGGCGTGACCTCAAAACAAAACCGCGCTACGCTCCGCGGACAAGAACAAGAGGAAGCGCCAATCGTGTACGACTTCATTATCGTGGGCGGCGGCTCGGCAGGGTCCGTGCTGGCCCACCGTCTCTCCGCAAAAAGCGCCAACAAGGTTTTGCTGTGCGAAGCCGGACAGGACACACCGCCCGGCAACGAGCCGGCCGAGATCAGGGACAGCTATCCGGGCACCGCCTATTTCGATCCGCGCTTTCACTGGACCGAGCTCAAGGTTACGACCCAGATCGTCAGCCATAACAATCCGAACGAAGCGCGTCCGCCCCAGCGCAAATACGAGCAGGCGCGCGTGCTGGGCGGCGGCTCGTCGATCAACGGCCAGATGGCCAACCGCGGCGCGCCGACCGACTACGACGAATGGAACGCGCGGGGCGCCGAGGGATGGAAGTGGGCCGACGTGCTGCCCTTTTTCAAAAAGGTGGAGCGCGATCTCGATTTCGACGGACCGTATCACGGCAAGGACGGCCGCATCCCAGTGCGCCGCATCCCCAGGGAACACTGGACCCGGCATTCGCTGGCGTTCGCGGAAGGATTCAAGCAGGCCGGCCATCAATTCCTGCCAGACCAGAACGGCGAGTTCGTCGACGGCTATTTCCCGGTGACGCATTCCAACCAGTCCGAGCAGCGCGTCTCGGCCGCGATGGGCTATCTCGATCGCGACACCCGCCAGCGCGCCAACCTCACCATCTCCACCAACACGCAGGTCCGCGAATTGCTGTTCGAAGGCACGCAATGCGTCGGCGTGAAAGCTGTTGTCGATGGACGCGAGCAGGAATTCCGCGGCCGCGAGATCATCCTCTCCTCAGGCGCCATCCATTCGCCGGCGCATCTTTTGCGCGCCGGCATCGGCCCGGTCGGCCACCTCCGCGACATCGGCATTCCCGTGCGGATGGGCCTTGCCGGCGTCGGCCAGCGCCTGATGGATCATCCCTCGATTTCGCTGTCGTCATTCGTCCGCCGCGGCGCGCGCATGACCGACAACGAGCATACGCGGCGCCACATGCAGCTCGGCCTGCGCTATTCGTCCGGGCTGCCCGGCGTGCCGAAGGGCGACATGTTCGTCGTCGTGCTGAGCAAATCGGCCTGGCACGCCATCGGCGCGCAGATCGGTTCGGCGCTGACCTTCGTCAACAAGACCTATTCCGAGACCGGACAGGTCAAGCTCGCCTCGCGCGATCCCGCGGCCGAGCCGATCGTCGAGTTCAACCTGCTGTCGGACCGGCGCGACCTCGACCGCCTGATGAGCGGCTTCCGCAAGATGGCGGCCGTGCAGATGAGCGACGCCGTCAGGGCCGTCACCGACAAGCCGTTCCCCGCGGCCTATACCGACAAGGTGCGCAAGATCGGCGTGGTCAATAACAAGAACAGGATTCTGACCAGGATCGCCGCCACGCTGATGGACGGGCCGGCGGCGCTGCGCCACTATTTGATCGACAATTTCGTGGTCGAAGGCTTTTCCTTCGACGACGTCATGAACGACGACGAGACGCTGGAAGCCTTCGTACGCAAGTCGACCATCGGCGTGTGGCACGCCTCCTGCTCATGCCGGATGGGGCGAGCCGACGATCCGATGGCGGTGGTCGATAACCAGGGTCGCGTCAAAGGCATTCAGGGATTGCGCGTCGTCGACGCCTCGATCTTCCCGGTGGTGCCCTGCGCCAACACAAATTTCCCGGTGCTGATGTCGGCGGAGAAAATCGCTGCGGCGATGATGCAGTGATCCGTAGCGATCCAGGCAATAGTGCGAATGTCCGTGTGAGGTCCAAAGTTGACACCGAAGCCGCGTCAATGTCCACCAAGGGCCACTAGCAGACATTGGCTGTCTCGCCGGTTCGTCCGCTAAGGGCCAAAAGCTGACATTCGGGCCTCAGCGAACCTGTAGAAGTCCGTCGTAAGCGTCGCGACCACGGCGGTCCACGTTGCCTCGGTAAATTTCATTCCCGGACGGCCCTGGCTTTGTCGAAATACGTATAGGTCGCGCCGCCGCGAGTGAGAGATTTCGTCTCGAGCTCGACCAAGTACGTCGTCAGCTTGGGATCAACGCCATGACCATCAAGATCGGTCGGCATCTTCATCTTCAGTCCGCTCCGCCTAGTGGATTGGTACGTCTTGTTGACCACTTTGTAGTCAGTCGGCGCCGGTCCGCCCACAAGCGCTTCCTCGAGCACGCGGCCCTGTGCGTCCGGCATATTGAACTCTAGGATGCGGGCGAGGGTGGGTGCGATATCGACGTTCGCACTCGGTAGCGTATTGCGCAGCCCCGGTTTGAAATGGGGTCCGTGCGCCATCAGTGAAATATGCACGTCCGTCGCCGAGAAGCTACCGTGATCGCCCCGTCGATTGACGGAACTCGCATAGCTTACGCCCGATTTGCCCGCCACCGTCGTGGTCTCGTCGTAGCTGAAGCTGACGATGATATCGGGTGCCCGGCCGCCATTCCCGGTTTTGATTAGGCTCATGGGCAGTGTACCAGCGATTTCTCCGTACCGATCGCTGACAAAGATGGCGCCGAACTGCAGCCGACTCTGAAGGCTTGTCACCGCCGCTTTCACCGTCTCGATGCTATGGTCGGGCACGAACAAATAATCGCTGCCGGCGTTCGCCGCGACCACGATCGCGCCGGCCGGAACGGGTCGGGGAACCACAAAGCTACCTGACGTGTAGTTTTGCGCGCGTCCGCATACTTCGCCGTCAGGGTCGTCCTTCACCGGAAAGAGATGCGAGCCGTCGGCCGTGATGCCAGACAGCGTCGGAACGTGTCTGCAGCCAGCGCCATCATAGGCCTTCAGACCATCGCGGTTTAGTAGTTCGGCGGTGCGCACGAAGCCGGATACTGCATAGCCGCGCGGATCGGGTTCGCCTATGTCGCGATCAGCAATCGCGCGGAGTGGATAATGCGAAACGTCGCCAGACACGGTACTGTGGTTGTGATCCTGGGTGATGACGATGTCGGTTGAGTTTTCCCAACCTAGCTCGCGCAGCTTGGTCATAACACGGCCAAGGATTTCATCATTCATTCGCGTAGCGTCGATTGAATTGAAGGTTCCCGGCCCGTAAGCATGGTTCGTTGCGTCTGGCTCCTTCGACCAGAAGATCGTGAGATCCGGTTTCATGTTCGGCAGGACATGGTTGACGAAGACATCGGTCAGGTATGCAAAGCCGCGCCGAGAGAGCGCACCGCTGCGGTCGAGCGGGTCGGCGGTCTGTTTATCCTTGAGCCTCGCAATTGGGATCGGCGCAGTGGGATCGCCATTGTCTTTCGCGAGCGTCAGCGCACCGGCCTCGTAGGCATTTACGCTGTTGCGGGGTAGCGCATAGCCGGCCGCTTGCAGATCCTTCGCAAACCCGAGCGGCATAGCCGCGTCTTCATCCAGGATTATGCCGCCGCGGGCATAATCCTGGATGAAGGCGGCGCCGAACTTGCCCACCGCTGCCGTGTTCAGTCCTTTGGCCTGCGCAGCCTGCAGCATAGTCGACACTAACGTCAACCTGCCTCGGTAGGCTTCGCGAACGGCCTCTACAACCCCGAAATCCTCGATGAAGACTGGCGCGGAAAAGTCTATCTCGGCTCCTTTGGCGTTCTTTCCACTCGCGGATGGTGCGTACACAACGTTGCCGTAGAACCCGTGCGCGCCCGGATAAGTACCGGTCGCGATAGAGGCGGAATTTAACATCGTGAAGGTCGGATAGACCGCGTGGTGGTCGGTGAAAACCACGCCTGACGCTGCAAGCGCAAAATAGTTTGGCGCGATCTCCCGCGTTAGGTCGTCGGCGCGCAGCCCGTCCCAGACGAAGACGATGACGCGGCGCCCGGCCGCGTCCTGTGCCCTCGGGGCCTCTGTTCCGAACAACACGAGAGCAAAGACAGTGAGGAAAGCGAGCGGACGCAGTTTCATCGGTATCCCTCCCTGCGACCGAGGTAGCAACGAGCACCCGCTCCAGGCGAGCCAGTGGTGTGGAATTCGCCGATTCACGCTTCGGCAGGTTACGAGCGTGCCACTATGGCGTCCAATACATAATTGATCTATTCTTTATGCGTTTTGGAGATAAGCGAATGGAGCTAAAACGCCTACGCACGTTCGTTACGGTCGCGGATCTCGGCACGGTTTCGGAGGCGGCGCTGCGTCTGTCCATCAGCCAGTCCGCCCTGTCGCGGCAGATCGCCGATCTCGAACACGAATGCGGGTTCAAGCTGTTCGACCGCATCGGGAGGCGCCTTTTTCTGACCACGCGAGGCGAGCAGCTGCTCGTGGACTGCCGGGGCGTGCTTGGCCAAGTTGGATCACTCGCCGAGCGCATGGACTTGCTCAAGCGCGGCGAAACGGGGGTGCTCAAGCTCGCTGCACCACCCCAGACCATTGAGAGCGTGCTGACGGGATTCCTTCCGCGCTACGCTAAGAGCTTTCCCAATGTGCGCGTGAAGCTTACGGAAGCGCTCGGCATGGACCAGGTGCCGCTATTGGAGCGCGGCGAGGTGCACGTCGGCATTCGGCACGATCAGGGCGTGAATCCATGGTTCGAGAGTTTCGCGTTGCCGTCAGACGACGTGCTGGCAGCGTGCTCGCGATCGTTTCCGCTCGGCCAGGACGGCATAATCGACATCGTGTCGCTTGCGTCCCATCCGCTGTTGCTACTTGATTCCGGCTACTCGGTTCGGCGGCTGTTCGACGCGGCCTGTCGCGTGGCCGATGTTGAGCCCGATATTCTGCTCGAAAGCCGCGCGCCACACACATTATTAGCACTAGCTGAAATCGGTCAGGGGATGGCGGTTATTCCGTCAGTGCTGCAGACCAAACGCTATCGGCTCAACATCGCGCGGGTTGCTCACCGGCGGAAGCCACTGCGCGACCGTTACGTCATTCAGTGGGACAAGCGGCGTCCCATGCCGAGTTATGCCGAAAACTTCTGCACGGAGCTCGCTGCCTATATGCGCGACGTACTGCCGATTACGCGACCCTCATCAAAACAGCGCCCTGTACGCTGACACCCCACTTGAGTCCGCTTTGGGGTCATAAGCCGACATTGGCCGGAGCCTTCGCGATGCCCGCCAAGGCCCCCTTGCAGACATTCTCGCTTGAGGCCGCTTTGCGGCATGCCGTCAGAAACCGAGCACGCGGAGCTGTTGCCTGCTGACCGGGTCGCCCGGGTCGATCGATTGTGCCTTGCGGAAATCGGCGATTGCATCCGTGCGGCGGCCCAGCACTTGATAGGTGAAGCCGCGGTTGTTGTAGGCCTCGACATAGGACGGATTGAATTCGATCGCTTGCGTGTAATCCGCAATCGCGCGGTTGCGGTCGCCCTTTGCGACGAAGGCTTTGCCACGGGAGTTGAAGGAGTTGGCGTCCTTGGGGTTTATCGCGATTGCCCGATCATAGTCGGCGATGGCGTCATCGATCCTGCGCAGCGCCACATAGGCATTGCCTCGATTCCAGTACGCCACGCCATTCTTCGGATTGATGCTGATCGACCGATCGTAGTAGGCGATCGCGCGGCGATAGTCCTTCAAGCCTTCGTAAGCGACGCCGCTGCAATTGTACCCGCCGGCATTGTCGGGTTCGCGCTTGATGACCTCGCTGCAATCGGGAACGGCGAGGCCGTATTGGCGATTGTTGCTGTAGGCAACGCCACGCGAGCTGTACAGCCAAAGCAGATTCGGATCGAGCCTGATGGCTTCGCCGTAGTCCGCGATCGCGGGCTCCCATCCGCCGTTTTTCGTGATCAACCTCTTCCGGAACAGCGCCTGCCCCCTTTGGCCAAAACCAAAGGCATATTTCGGATCGATGGTGACCGCCTGGGTGAGATCGGCGATCGCCCGGTCGAATTCGCCTTTTTCCGTCCACGCCATGCCGCGGCGAGCATAGGCCCACGCATCACCGGAATTGATATTGATCGCCTCGGCGTGGTCGGCGAGCGCGGCGTCGTATTCATGCAGACCGTACCAGGCGACGCCACGATTGTTGTATGCCCAGCCGTATTTCGGATCGATCCTGATCGCCTCGGTGCAATCCGCAATGGCCGCGGCATGGCCCTCTTTACTCTCGTAAGCCTCACACCGGTGCGCAAAGGCCCAGGCGTCTGTTGGGCTGAGCTTGATGGCCTCGCTGTAGTCGGCAATCGCGCGGTCGTAATCCCTGCTGTTGAACGAGCTGCGGCCCCGGTTCTTGAAGGCCTTGATGCGTTCTGCCGCCGACACGCTTGCATCGTCGATGATGCGGCTGCATGCCGCGCCGCCGACATCAGGCTTGTCGGCGCTGGCGTCGCACTCGACGCGGTCGGCCGGCGTGGCGGCGAGCGCCGGCATCGCAAGCAGAAGACTCATGCAAAGGAGCAGTCCACCCGATCCGCGCGCTGCCATGCTGTTTCCCTCCGCCAGGCGCTCCGGCGCGACACGTCCGGACATGGGACTTTAGCCCCAAGAGCGGGCTATCCGCCATCGGCAATCGATGTCCGAGAGGCGATAAGCCGACATTGCGGGGCGACGGCACCCTACCCCTCAAGCGGAACCATATTTCCCGGGCATGGTTGGGATGCGTAGCCAACAACGCGAAAGCATGGCCGATGCTGTCCTGTCGTCATCGATTGCTCGTCTGGTGTTTTCCCTTGCTGATTTTTTCCTTCGGCTGTAGCGCCCAACCCGAATGCGACTCGATCGAGACCCGGAAAGCCGTGCTTCAATTCATCTCGGACGACCGGAATAATCCGTTGCTCGATTACGCTACAAGAACATCGACCGCGAACAAGGACTCGGCCGAAAGCGCAAAACCCCTCTATCAACTCGGCCAGAGGATGGTCACCACCTCGACCAGCAAGGACAAATTAACGCTGAAGTGCAGCGGCCCGCTCTCGGTGGCCGTCAATGACCTCAAAGCGACGAAAGAAGTGAACTTCACGGTCCAGCAATCGCCGGACGGCAAGATTTCAGTTTCCGTCGATCCGTTTCAGTTTTGAGTCCCACGAATGGCGCTTTGGCCATGTCTCGGATGCCCGGCCGATCATTGGCGCATGCACCCTCAGTCGGGATACTCTTCCGAGCCCTGTACCCAGAGGAATGACTGAAGATCGATCATGTCGCGCGGCCGCAGATCCTCGATGCTCGCCCGCACTTGCCTGACGAATCCGAGAAGGTCGCGGTAGAGCAGCCATGACGGCCGCGAGGCATAAGGTAAATCGAAGCCAACACGCCGCGCCGCTTCCCGCGTCACGGTCGGCTTGAAAAAGAAATGCGTTTTGGGCTGCGCAATGAAGCCGAACACCGTAACCAAGGGCCAGGTCAGCACACGCGTTTGTCGCCGGGGCAGACGATCCACTGCCGCGATCCAATTGGAGAACCTCGCATCGAGCGGATCGTCGCCATGAAGCAAGGCAAACAGCGCGGTTGCAAATGCCCGAACTCCTGCCGGGGATTTGACGGCATCCCGCAGTGCCATCTTTTCGAAAGAAAACAGCAGGTTTGTACGCGACTCAATGCGGATGGCAAGCGCAGCAACCTCCCTGTAACGCCCTTGCGCAAGCAGCCGCCGAAATGCCGGTTCGTTCAAGTGCTCCTGCCAGCGCAGGTGGGCGCTCCACTTGTACTCACGCTCTAGCGACAAATAATCCTCATCGCGAAAGCCGGCGGGAAAGATATCGAGAAACTTCCGTCGCGCCTTTCGCGCGGTGAGGGTTGGGCCGGACGACGGCTTCGGCCGGGTTACGCGCTTCCGCCGGGCGATCGCCAGTTGGCGCGGCTTCGATCTGAATTCACGGCGAGGTGCTGTGGATGCCATGAGATGGCAACGCACGCCGGTTGAGACATGTTCCGCATTACGAATTGCGCGGCTAACAAATTCGCTCCCGAGCATCGGAGGACCGAGCGATGTTGCTCGCAGGAAAAAAGCCGCCCGAAGGCGGCTCTTTCCTGGTCATCCCTCTTGCTTACCTCTTTACAGCATCCGCTGCATCGCGGGCGGCATCCTTGACGTCACCGGCCACATTGTGAGCAGAGCCTTTGGCCTTGTCGATCTTGCCTTCGGCTTCCATGTCCTTGTCGCCAGTCAGCTTGCCGGCGCCTTCCTTGATGGTGCCTTTGGCCTTGTCTGCGGCGCCCTTTATGTGTTCGCGGTCCATCGTCGCTCTCCTTTTTCTTGTATCTAGTGACAACGGTCCGGGTTTTCCGCCGTTCCGGCCGGAAGGCCAGCCCTTGTTCGCTCAGTCCGCCGTTTGCTCGATCGGCGCCGGCATCCGCGCGACCGACATCAGCGACCGTGCCACCTGGTTGAGGAGCTGATCGGAATTTTCCTCCTCCGCTAGCGATTTCGAAAGCAGAGCGACCACGGCGCTGTGCCGAAGCTGTGAAGCGAGGTTGCGAGCACTGGTGTAGCCTGCGATCTCGTAATGCTCCACGCGCTGCGCGGCGCCGATCAGGGCAAGGTCCGCCGCGGCGTCCTCCTTCTCCTCGTTTTCACCGATGACTTCCTCGCCTTCCTCGACGAGGCCCTGCATACCCTTGCAGGGTTTTGCGCGCGCCGTCTCGCCCAGAAGCTCGAAGCATTCGTTGAGCCGTTCGACCTGGGCTTCGGTTTCGCCGAGATGGATCTCGAACAGCTCACGGAGCTGATCAAAGCGGGCGGCCTCCGCCATCTTCGGCAAGGCTTTCGTCAGCTGCTTTTCCGCATGAAGCAGATCGCGCAGCTCGTCGATCAGAAGGTCCTGTAGCCCCGCAACATCGTCGGGCGGCGAGCTTTCAGCCACGATGGAAGGTGAAGGTTCGGCGGTTTCAACCACCGGCGAAGCGGTGAAGACCCAGTCGTTGCCTTCGTTCCACGGACCGCGGGCGTCGATTTCGCCATGGTCGCCCGTGCCGGTGGAGGCATTGAAGTACTGGTTGGCAAGCCCCGGCGTCGGCGCGATGCGCCCGATCGTCAGCGGCGGCTTGCTCATGCTTTCCAGAGCCAGGCCGAATGCCTTCATGTGCGCGATCTCGCGCGTCATCAGGAATTGCAGAGCATCCTTGGTGCCGGCATCGTCGCAGAAATTGATCAGGCGCTCGTAGACGATTTTCGCACGCGCCTCCGCCGCGATATTGCTGCGCAGATCGACGTCGAGTTCGCCGGTGATCTTGAGGTAATCCGCGGTCCACGGATTTCCCTGCGAGTTGAAGAGATTGATCCCTCCCCCGCCGGCGATGGCGATCAACGGGTCGGCCTCGGCGGCCTGGCGATCGAACTTCGAGGGCTTCAGGTGCATGCGGGCGAGCGTACCCACGACTTCGAGGTGGCTGAGCTCCTCGGTCCCGATGTCCATCAGAAGGTCCTTGCGATCCGCGTCTTCGCAATTCAATCCCTGGATTGAATATTGCATCGCGGCGGCGAGCTCGCCATTCGCTCCGCCGAACTGCTCCAGCAGCATGTTGCCGAAACGAGGGTCCGGCTCGTCGACCCGTACGGTGAACATCAGTTTCTTGACATGGTGATACATCTTCCGACCTTTCGCGGCTGTCTCTCCGACGAGAAGTCTTCCAACAACCATTCGTTCCTAACTAGTCCAGGACAGCATCGACAGCGCGTATCGACAACGCATCGGCATGCGCCGCTTCGGCAATGGTTGCCGGAGATGTCGACCCTTTTCTGGATGTGGCCGTCGTCGCCGACGATATCGGCGCAATAGCCATTCACTATTGCGGCGACTTCAGACCGGGAGAGCGTAGCCACTCGCTGATGTGAGCACCGACGTCGGCCTGACGGGCCTTTCGCAAAAGGCCCTCGCGTTGCAAGCCGGGCGGCAGAAGCCTCGCCTGCTCGCGCAGGCGCCTCGCCTCCTCGGCCAGACGTGTTTCAAGGATATCGGTCTGTCTGATACGG
The DNA here is from genome assembly GCF_018129385.1 of Bradyrhizobium lablabi. Taxonomy (GTDB): domain Bacteria; phylum Pseudomonadota; class Alphaproteobacteria; order Rhizobiales; family Xanthobacteraceae; genus Bradyrhizobium; species Bradyrhizobium lablabi_C. Next base: position 467,783 of record NZ_JAFCLN010000001.1, on the reverse strand, counting down.
CGTCGCTTTGTGACGGTCATGGGCTGCTCCATTCCGCTGATGATGCAAGGCGGGAGCGCAACCGGCGTTCTCATCACCGATAGAAGCCACGGGCCGGACGGTGATGGCCGATGCTGCTACCGAATTGGCCGGAAAGCGAGTCCGTTCTGGCTCATCCGGATAATCCCTTCGGTCAATTTTTCGGAATGGCTCAGACGTCTCAAATTGAGCGGAATGCTAAAAGGAAGGCGGCCGCCGCAGCGGCTACTCAAGGACCGGATGGCCAAAAATATTTGAATCTATCATTTGATAAAGACTCCCTTTCGCACGGTGTTACCCTTCAGACATCACCGCACGGCCAAGAGGCAACTATCGGTGATGAGAACGCCGGTTGCGCTCCCGCCTATCAGCAAGGGAGAAGCACCATGCCGAAACGACGCCGCTTTAAACAGACAGAACTTCTCGAGGAGCGCCTGGGACAGGAAGCGATCCGGCTTCGCGCAGAAGCCAAGCTGCTGCCGCCGGGCGCCAGGCGCGAAACGCTGCTGCGACTGGCGAGGCAAGCCGAGACCGGCGCGCAGATGAGCCAGTGGCTGCGCTCGCCCGGCCTTCAGCCGCCGAAGTAGGAACATCGGCGATTCAAGGATGTTTTTCTCACAGGAGCAGTTGCCATGGACAGCCTGACCAGGAAGGAGCGGCCCGATCGCTCAAAGATCAACATGCACCAGCCGCACGAGGTCAAATACTGGGCTCATGCGCTGGGCGTGTCGAAGGAAGAGCTACAGAAGGCGGTCGACAAGGTCGGCAACTCGGCAGCGACAGTCCGCAAGGAGCTCGGCCTGACAAGTTAGGCGATCGCCGATATTCAGCCTGCCCCGCGGCTTTCAAAGGGACCGAGGCTCGGAGCGCGATCAAATCAGCCCCCGAACGGCTGGTTTTTTTGTCAGACGGTCGTCGAAGCGAGCGGCATCTGGGCAATTTCCTTGCCGCTGTCATCGACCACGGCAATGAAATTACCCTCACGGATCATGGCTGGCTTCTCCGTCCCGATCCTGTGGGCGATGAAGCTTCCATGGTCCCTGGCTTCATCGTCATTCGCGCACTCGTGACCGAGGACGTCATGGGCGGGAAGCTCGCCGGCGAGGTGGAAGAAATACCTGGGCATATGGGCCAACATCGTTCGCGCCGTGATGTTCCTGGGAGAGCCTTGCCGAGCGGGTGAAGGCTTTCCGGGGACAGATCCCCGGGCAGAAAAAACGCCGCGCGAACATTTGTCGCGCGGCGTTCTGCCTCAAATGGCCGGGAAAATCAGCTCGCGGCCCGCATGTTGACCTTGCTCTCCGCAATGGTCGTCAGCTTCTTGTCGGCCGCCTTCTCCTCCTCGAGCGTCTTCTGGAGCACGCTGGCGCAGTCGTTGCGGCCGAGCTGTTTTGCCCAGGCGATCAGGCTGCCGTAGCGGGTGATCTCGTAATGTTCGGCGGCCTGCGCGGCGTTGATCAGGGCGGCATCCAGCACGCTCTTGTCCTCGACTTCGCCCGCGACCTCCTCGGCTTCCTCGATAATGCCGTCGATGGCGGGGCAATTGACCGCCTTGACCTCGGCGCCGTGCATCTTGAACACCTGCTCGAGGCGCGTCACATGCGTTTTGGTCTCATCGAGATGGCTGAGAAAGCCCTGTTTGAGCTGGGGATCGCTGGCCTTTTGGGCCATGGTCGGAAGCGCCTTCACGAGCTGCTTTTCGGCGTAATAGATGTCCTGCAATTGATGCACGAACAGGTCATTCATGCTCTTGATGTCCTTGGTAAACAGTCCCATTGCACGGTCCTTTTTTTCATGAGAACAGGCTGCGCGGCCCCCTTCGAAACCCGCCTCGCGCCGTCCATGTCCGGTTGCAGATAGCGGGCTAACCGGGGGAACAGGGCCTCGTTCCTGTAAATCCCGCAATTCGCTGGCAAAAACCGGGGAACATGGCGTGCCGCCCGCCGGTTGAAGGGCGACTCAAAATCCTGAGCGCCAGGACATATGTACGGAGTATGACAATGAGGGCCGAGGAAGACCCCAAGGGCGCCTTGTCAAGGACTGCACAACGACAAGGTTTTGCCTTATGGGTTTCCGCATACGGTACGCCTGACCGTTGCCTGTCGCGTTCATGACGGGCCCTTCACGTGTTACCGCCCTGCCGGGAGGATGAATGCATCGGCTGCTGACCGCGCTCGGGCGCGGCTTCAAGGAAAAAATCGGCTGGAAGCGGGTCGGGATCGCCGCGAGCCTTATCATCATCGTCCTGGCTGTGATGCATCTGGTCAAGACGCTGAAGGGCGTCGATACCGCCGTGGTCCTGACCGCGCTGACCGAGATCGCGCCGCACCGGATCGCGCTCGCCGCGCTGTGCGTGGTCGGGGCGTTCTGCACGCTGACCTTCTATGATTTCTTTGCGCTGCGCACGATCGGCAAGAACCATGTGCCCTATCGCATCGCAGCGATGTCGAGTTTCACCAGCTACACCATCGGCCACAATATCGGCGCCACCGTGTTTACCGGCGGCGCGATCCGCTTCCGGATCTATTCGGACTACGGCCTCTCCGCGATCGACGTCGCAAAGATCTGTTTCCTGTCGGGGTTGACGTTCTGGCTCGGCAATCTGTTCGTGCTCGGCATCGGCATGGCCTGGCATCCGGATGCGGCCACCGCCATGGACCTGTTGCCACCGGCCGTGAACCGGCTGATCGCGATCGGGTGCCTCGCCGGCATCGCGGCCTATCTGGTCTGGCTGGTGACCGGCGAAAAGCGCCGCGAGCTCGGGCAGAACGGCTGGAAGGTCGTGCTGCCGTCGGCCAAGCTGACGCTGGTGCAGATCCTGATCGGCGTCGTCGATCTCGGCTTCTGCGCGCTGGCGATGTATCTGTTGATGCCGACCCAGCCCTATATCGATTTCGTCTCGCTGGCGGTCGTGTTCATTCTCGCCACCCTGCTCGGCTTTGCCAGCCATGCGCCCGGCAGCATCGGCGTGTTCGACGCCGCCATGCTGGTGGCGCTGCCGGAATTTTCCAAGGAGGAATTGCTCGCGACGCTGGTGGTGTTCCGCATCCTGTATTTCCTCATCCCCTTCGGCATCTCGATCTCGATCATGGGAACGCGCGAGCTCTGGCTCAGCGTCGTCAAGCCCTGGATGGAGCGCCGCCGGGCGGCGAACGACGAGACCGAGCCCACGGCCCGCACGGCCGAAATTCCGGTAAGGCAGCAGGTCAAGCGGGCGAAACGGTCGTAAGGTGCGAATAGGGAGCGGCGAATAGGAAATTCCATTCGCTCCTCGCCATTCGCTATTCGCCGTGTCGGACCGACGCCACGCTCAACCTTCAGCACTCACCACGTGTAGCGGATACGCCCGGTGGCCGTGTAGGTCTGCGAGCGATCGCCGAACTCGCCGTCGAACTTGGCGAGGAAGGAGACGCCGTTGGCAAGCCGCCATTCCGCACCGGCGGTCGTCAGTGCGAGATCGCGCGAGGGCCGTGCGCCAAAGACGGTGAACGGGGCCGCCCCGAGGCCGAGCGCGGTGAAGTTGGCCGCCGCTTCGGGATTGCTGATCGCATCATGGGCATAGGCGAGCCGGCCAAACAGGTTGAGTTGGCCGCCATTGTCGATCGGCATCGTCTTGTCGAGGCGCGCGCCAAGCTCGCCACGCCAGGCGGTCGCGGTGCGGCTTGCGAAGTTGAGCGCGAACTGGTTGGAGCCCGTGACGGCGGCCTCGCCGTAGCCCGGCGTGCTGAAACTCTGTCCCTGCACCGCGCCATAGGGCGTCCAGACGATGTTGCCGTAAGCCACAGGCAGGCGATAGCCGCCCTCGATGCGGCCGCCAAAGCCGTGGGCGTTGTAGTCGGCCCTGAGCTGGTCGAAGCCCGCCACCGTCACGGTCCGGTTGGTCGAAGTCCAGTAGCTGGAGTAAGTGAGCGCGCCCGTCACATAGGCCTGGCCGGCGCTGTACTTGCCATAGAGACCGGCAAGGAAGGCATCGCTGGTGCCGCCGCCGGTGACGCCGTTGCCGGTCAGCGACCAGTTGATGTTGCCGCCGGCGAGCGAAACGCCGATCAGCGCATCCGGCGAGAAGCGATAGTCGGCGCCGGCTGCGACGCCGCCGGCGCGCGTATAGATATCGTTGCTGCCGACCGTCGCCGTCTCGCCGCGCGTCTGATTGGCGCCGCCGAACGCCGCGCCCCAGATGTCCCAGCTCGGCGCATAGGCCATCGCCGGCGGCGCCTTCGTGTAGGCGGCGAAGGCCGAGCGCGCCGCGTCCGGCATCGCCGGGGACGACACCCCTGAGGAAGGCTCTTGCGCGTATCCGATGGCGCTAGTGGCCCCGACCCGGTTGGTCGCGAACGGATCGGTCAGCAGCGACAGATAGGAATTGCCGAGCTGGAATGCGCCCTGTTGCGCGCCAGTGGCGTTCTCGCCGGACAATTGCGTCAGCGCGTTGCCGAGCGAGGGTCCTGTCAGGCCGAACAGCGCGACAAAACCCGGCGGCAGCGCGCCGCCATTGTTGAAGAAATTGTTGAGCGTGCTCGCGACGTTCTGCTGGTTCTGGTTGAGATTGCCGCCGATGCCGAGGACCGCGGCCAGATCGACCAGTACGTCGGTCGCGGTGTAGTTCAGCGACGCCGTAAATCCTGCCGGCAAAAACGTGTTCGTCAGTCCGCCGGTGAAGGTGGTGCCGCCGAGCCCGCCGGTCGCGGACAGGATGGTGTATTGGCGGCTGACATAGGCCCCCGGCAGGAACAGCGCGTTCACCGAGCCGCCGGTCAGGTTGGCAGTACCGGAGACGTTGATGCGATCCGCATTGCCCGCGGCATCGACATCGACCCGATAGACGCCGTTGCCGGCGTAATTGCCGGCGAGCGTGATCACCTGTCCGGCCACGCCGTTCTGTATGTTGACCGTGCCGGTGTTGCTGAGATTGCCACTGAACGCCGAACTGGCGGTGCCGGCATTCCATGTGCCGCTGTTGGCGAATGTCGAGGCCGCGTTCGAGCCTGTCACGTTCACATTGCCGCTGAGGGTGCCGCTGTTGGTGATGTTGAAGGTGCCGCTTGTCGAGCCAAACACCGCGTTGGTCGCGCCGGTGACGGTCGAACTGCTGATGATCGCGATATTGCCCGAGGTCGCAACGGCGTTGATCGCGTTGGCGGCCGTCGACGTGAACGCAACGCCGGCCGTAATCGTGGTGGCGCCAGTGGTGGCCTGGGTATCAATGACATTGCCGCCGGTAGCGCCGACCGTGCCGCCGGTGAGCGAGATGGCGACGTCGCCGGTACCCGTCGACGCATCAACCCGAACCGCGTTGGTCGTACCGTTGAGCGCGCCGCCGGTCTGGCTGACGTCGATGTTACCACTGCCGCTTCGAAATGCGTTGATGCCGATCGTCCCGGCGGCAACGGTCCCGCCGGTCTGGCTGATGTCGATGTTACCACTGCTATTTTGAAATACGTTGATGCCGATCGTTCCGGCTGCAACGGTCCCGGCGGTATGATTGATGTCGATCAGTCCGGCGCCGGAACCGCTTGAGACGATGCCATTTTGAGCGGCCGTCACGTTGTGACCGACATTGACTGTGGCGGCACCGCTCCCCAGGATGGTAGAGATGCCGTGGCCGGAGATGCCGGTGACGGCGCCGCCGGTGGTGACTGTGGTGGTGCCGGCGCCGGCGGTGAATATCCCGGTTGTTGCGCCGGAAACGGTGCTGCTGGTGGCAACAAGCACATTGCCGTCCAGCGATGCCGCTAGGACGCCCAAGCCGGTATTTCCAGTAATGCTTCCGCCGCTAGTGATATTGACGTTGCCGGTGGTTGCTTGAGCCAAGATGCCGTCAGCGCCCTGAACGGCGCCGGAGCCGTTGATATTGATGGCGCCCGTCGTCGACGCCGCGTTGATGCCGCTGCCGCCGGTCGAGGTGAGATTGACGTCCGCCGTAATCGTGGTGGTGCCTGTCTTGGCCGAGGTCGTGATGACATCGCTGACGACATTGCCGACCGTGCCGCCGGTGAGCGAGACGATCACATTGCCGCTGCCCGTCATCGACGCGGATACGGCCTGGCTCGTGCCGTTGAGCGCACCGCCGGTCTGGCTGATGTTGATGGTGCCGCTGCCGCTTTGAATTGCCTCGATGCCGGTCGTTCCGGCAGCAATGGTCCCGGCGGTGTGGTTGACGTTGATCAGTCCGCTGCCGCCGGAGCCGAGCGCCTGGATACCCCGGGTGCCGCCCGTCACGTTATGACCGACATTGACGGTGTTGGTGCCGTTCTGCGTTTCGGTCTGGATGCCCGCAGCGCTGGTGCCGGTGACCGCGCCACCGGTGGTGACCGTCACGGTGCCGGCGCCGTTGGCGAGCGCGGTTATCCCGTAGGTGCCGCCAGAGACGGTGCTGCCGGTGGCAATGAGCAGATTGCCGCCGGATGATTGCGCGGCGATGCCCGCGCCGGTGCTCCCGGTAACAGCTCCGCCGCCGGTGATATTGATGTTACCGGCGCTGGTTGCGAGCGCGCGGATGCCTTCGGTCTGGCCGGTGATGGCACCGCTCCCGCCGATGTTGATTGCGCCCGTCGTCGAGGTCGCGCTGATGCCGCGAGCACCGGTCGAGGTGAGGCCGGCGTCGCTGGTGATCGTGGTCGTGCCGGTCGTGGCAGAGGTATTGATGACGTTGCCGCTGACGTTGCCGACGGTGCCGCCGGTGAGCGAGACGGTCACGTTGGCGCTTCCGGTCGCCAGCGCGGATACGGCACGGGTCGTGCCGTTGAGCGCGCCGCCGGTCTGGCTGATGTCGATCGTGCCGCTGCCGCTTTGAGCCGCGTTGATGCCGATCGTTCCGGCGGCAATGGTCCCGGCGGTATGATTGATGTCGACCGGTCCGGCGCCGTTGGCGTTCGACTGGATTCCTTCGGTACCGGCCGTCACGTTGTGGCCGGCATTGACGGTCGTGGCGCCAGTCCCCAGCAGGGTCATGATGCCGAGGCCAGTGCCGCCGTTGATCGCGCCGCCGGTAGTGACGGTAACGGTGCCGCTGCCGTTGGTGGTCGCCTGTATGCCCCGGCTGCCTCCGGACACCGTGCTGCCGGTCGCGACGAGCACATTGCCACCGGACGATCCCGCGACAATGCCCGTGCTAGTGATGCTCGCAACGGCTCCGCCGCCGGTGACATTGACATTGCCGGCTCCGGAGGCGAGCGCCTGGATGCCGTTGCCCTGGCCCTGGACAGCGCCGCTTCCGTTGATGTTGATCGTGCCCGTCGTCGACGACGCGTTGATGCCGGTACCAGCAGTCGAAGTGAGGTTGACATCCGCCGTGATCGTGGTCGTGCCGGTGGTAGCCGAAGTCTCGACAACATTGCCGTTGACATTGCCGACCGTGCCGCCGGTGAGCGAAACAACAACATTGCCGCCGCCTGTCATCTGGGCGAGCACGGCACCGCTCGTGCCGTTGAGCGCGCCGCCGGTCTGGCTGATGCCGATGTTGCCGGTGCTGGATTGAGTTGCGACGATCCCGATCGTTCCGGCGGCAATGGTCCCGGCGGTGTGATTGATGCCGATCACCCCGCTGCCGAAGCCGGTCGTCTGAATGCCCACAGTGCCGGCCGTCACGTTATGGCCGGCATTGACCGACGTGTTGCCGTTCGCCGCACCGGTCAGGATGCCCCATTGGCTCGTGCCGGTGACCGCGCCGCCGGTGGTGACCGTCACGGTGCCGATGCCAAGGGTGTTCGCCCTTATACCGGAGTTGCCGCCGAAGACGGTGCTGCCGGTGGCAACGAGAATACTGCCGCCGGCGGAGCTGGCATTGATGCCCGAGGCGGTGCCGCCGGAAATGGCTCCGCCGCTGGTGACATTGATACTGGCGTTGTCGTCTGCCAGCGCGAACACGCCGGTCTGGCCGCCGGTGAAGCTGCCGGATCCGTTGACGTTGATCGTGCCGGCCCCCTGGGTATGGACGAAGACGCCGTTGTTGCCGCCGGGACCGAACACGCCGTTGTTCGTGACGGTGACGCCGCCCGTGCCGACGTTGGTAATCGCCGCCCCGATCGAAGCCGTCCCGTTGCCGGTATAGGTGACCAGTCCGCCGTTGCCGATAAGGTTCAGACCAGCGATGGTGCCGCCGTTGGTTAAAGTAATGGTGTTGTTGCCGCCGCCGTTGGTGAGCGCGAGTTCAAGGCCGAAACCGTTGACCGTCACGCCGTTGGTGACCATGCCGATGATGTTGGCGCCGTTATCGAACTCCTGGCGCTTGTCGATGGACGACGGTGTGCCGCCGTTGGTGTTTATGGTGTCGGTGGTGGTCGTGTTGACGACGCAGTTAACGAAGCCGCCAACGGTCACGTCGCAAGCCGCGCTTGCGTCGGTGACGGACACCGACAACGCTGCCGCGCTGACCAGTGCCGTACTCGCGAGCAGAGTCGCCAGCCGCCGCGCCCGCGTGCCACCCGGCGCAAGTACGCTCATTCCCATTCCCAGCCCCGCATTCCGGCAGAATCCACGATTCGGCCACCGGACAACGGTTCCGGCGCGCCATTGTTAGAGAGAGATGCCCGGCGGCTGCAATGGTGCGGCGCCCCAGCGATCGGGGACGGCGGCACAATCACCGGGACCTGTGGCGGAGACGACACAATCGTGGCGTGGTGTATGACAACGCTGTCACAGCATCCGCGGTAATGACGCATCACGGCGGCGTTCGTGACGCGTGCAAGCGGGCGATTGCCCCTGCCCTCACCACGTATGGTTGAGCGCTCCGTTACCGGCGAGCGTGTGCGAGTCCGCCGCAGGCTCGCCGTCGAAGTTGCCTTAGGCCGTTCGGCATCCGCATCGCGCGGCGCCCCGTCGATGAAGCTCGTGCCGGGCTCTACCGGAACTCGGCCCGGACGCGGCCACCGTGATTGCCGTCGTGCACCGAACGCTCAACGACAGCTTCGCGACGAAAGCCGCCGCCGCACGAAAATGGTAACGGCGTCGTTATCCGCGCGCGCCGGTCTTTTGGGCTAGGACCATGCGGTTCTCTTATTTCCGCCTTACCGGTAACGTCAAAGGCGCCATGAGCAAGATTCCCCTCCGCAAAGCCATTGCTGCGGCGCTGCTTCTCGGCCTGTTTGCCGGCTTGCCGGCCGATGAGGCGCAAGCGCAGATGACCGTCGACGGACCTCTTCAGATTACCTGGGAGGTTCGCAACCGTTTCCGCCTGTTCCGTGAGGAGCGTGACTTCGCCCTGCATGCCGAGAGCGCGCGCGGCCGCAGCGTGCTGGCCTCCGAACAGGCGCTCGCGCTGCAAAGCGACGGCCGCGGCTGGGCGCGCAACATGGTCAACCGGCTCTGCATTGACCTCGCCGGGCGCGTCAGCGAGCCCTGCACCCGCGACAACGTCAAGGAAAGCTATTTGACGCCGATCGACCATGCGGTCGTGGTGCGGCTGGCGGGCGCCGTTCCGGTCGGCGCCACCTGCGCCTGGACCTTCGACGATGGCGAGGGTCCGCAGAGCTCGACTTTCGATTGCGCCGAGCCGGTCAACAACCGCGTGCGTTACGGCCGCACCACCGTGGCGACTGTGGAAGTTTCGAGCTCGGAAGGCACCCAGCGCATTTCGACCGAGATTGCCGTGCGCGACATCCTGATCGCGGGCCTCGGCGACAGCATCGCCTCCGGCGAGGGCAATCCGGACCGCCCGATCGCGCTTTCCGACGAAGGCTTTTGCTTCCGCTATTATCTGTCGACGGCGATGGCGCAGTATTATCGGCCGAGCCGCGCCAACTACAAGGGCGGCCGCGCCTGCGAGGCGCCGGATTCGCTCCAGGTCTGGCAGCGCCAGAGCGCGCTGTGGTTCAATCCGGCCTGCCACCGCTCGCTCTACAGCTATCAGACCCGTACCGCGCTGGCGCTCGCAGTGCGCTATCCGCACATCGCCGTGACCTACCTGCCGCTGGCCTGCACCGGCGCCACCATCGCCGACGGGCTGTTCGGCTCGCAGGGCGCGCGCGAATGCCCGCCCTCGAAATCGAACGCGCCGTGCCGCACGAAGGTGAATGGCCAGCTCGCCGAATTGCGCGAAGCGCTCGCCGCCGCAAAAGGCCGCCAGCCCGACCGCACGCTGGACCTGATCCTGCTGTCGATCGGCGCCAACGACATCTATTTCTCCGGCCTCGTCGCCGACGTGATCGTGGATTATCCGACCGAGCGCGTATTGTTCCGCCGCAGCGGCGTGATCGCGTCAGTCGAGGACTCGCGGAGCGCGCTGACGAACGATCTTCCGCGAGGGTTTGGCAAGCTGCGCGAAGCGCTGAAGCCGCTCGTCGGCGGCGACCTCTCCCGCGTTATCTTCACGTCCTATGCCAATCCGGCACTGGCCGGCAGCGGCGCGCCCTGCCCCGGCGGCCCCGCCGGATTTGACGTGCATCCCTCCTTCAACGCCGATCCGCAGCGGCTCGCCAGTGTCGCTGGTTATGTCGACAATGAATTCCTGCCGCAGTTGCGGGCAATGGCGCTGTGCGAGCGAGGCATCATCTGCCGCGATCCGCGCGCCGACCGCATGACCTTCGTCGATGCGCATCAGCAGACCTTTGCCGCCCACGGCTTCTGCGCGCGCGCGCAGACCGATCCGGAATTCGACCGCGAATGTTTTTCGCCGAAGGGCGAAAGCTTCAACACCGACCTCGTCACCGCCGCCAGCCAGCCGATGCTGTGCGGCCGCAGCGCGAGCGAATACCGCGCCTACCTGCCGCGCGCGCGCTGGATTCGCGACGCCAATGACAGCTATTTTTCCGCGATGACCTATCCGCAAGGGCTCCCGGCCAACATGCAGCCTTCAGACATCCATGATGCGACCTGGGGCGTGCTGTCGGCAGTCTATGGCGGCGCCGTGCATCCGACCGCCGAGGGCCATGCCGCGATGGCGGATGCGGCAGTACCAGCAGCGGCGAGCGTGCTGCAACTCGATGCGGGCGTTCCGGAAGTCGTCTCGCAGCCGATCCGGCCGTTCGGGCAACGCTAGCATCACCGCGATCCGGGAATGAACGAGGGCACGTTCGTCAACGAACGATCGCCGCGGCTCGTCCTCCGATCAGGCACCTATCCATGCCACCTCGGAAAGGTTGAATATCGTCGCAATCGCGACATCGGAACAGGCTTGAATTCATTACCCCATCATGATCGTGACGTAATTCCGCTTGACTTGCCGCGAACAAGATCAACGCCTCCAGGAGCCGCGATCTCTCCTCGATAAAGGGAACCCGCAATGCCAGCGACCGCCCTCGAACAATACATCCTCGAACTCATCAATCGCGCGCGGCTCGATCCGGCAGCGGAAGCGGCACGGCAAGGCATTGCTCTCAATGAAGGCGTTCCGGCTGCCGATACCATCTCGACCGTCTCGAAGCAGCCGCTTGCGATGAACGAGATATTGCTCGGTACGGCGCGGACCCACAGTCAGGACATGATCAATCGGGACTATTTCGCGCATGATACGCCCGAAGGCGTCGATCCGTTCGTACGGATGACCAATGCGGGCTACAACTGGAACGCCGCCGCCGAAAACATCGCTTATCAGACGACACCCGGTGCCATCACAGACCAGCTGTCAATCGGTCTTCACCGGATACTGTTCGTGGACCTCAACTATCCCGGCCGCGGACACCGGGTCAGCATCATGGATAACGCCTACCAGGAAATCGGCGTTGGGCTGGCGACCGGCAATTTCCAGGGCTCCAACGCTGCGATGATAACCGAGGACTTCGGCACCTCGGGCAACCAGCAGTTCCTGACCGGCGTTTCCTATGCGGACAACGACCATGACAATTTCTACTCGATCGGCGAAGGCCGGGGTTCGATGTCGATCACGGTATCAGGCAATGGATCGACGGCCACAGGATCCACCGGTGGTTATTCGCTGGCCGTGGGCTCCGGGGGCAGAAACATCACGTTCAGCGGCGGCGGTCTGGCATCGCCGATCAGCGTTGCCGTCCTCATCGCGGCCCATACCAATGCCAAGGTCGACGTGATCGACCAGGGCACCATCGCAACTTCGGCCTCCCTGACGGATCTGGGCGGCGCGACGAAGATCATCGGCCTTGGTACGATTGGCCTGGCGTTGACCGGCGATGGCGGCGGCGACACGATTGTCGGGACCAAAGGCAACGACACCATCGACGGCGCCGGCGGCAACGATACCGCCGTTTTCTCCGGCAATTTCGCATCCTACACCCTGACCAATCTCGCACAGGGCATCCGGGTGGTGGGCCCCGACGGCACGGACACCGTGCTCAACGTCGAGAATTTTCAGTTCGCCGACCGCACGGTGAACGTTGGCGGCTCCAGCGCGGCGACGCACAACGACTTCAACGGCGACCACATGAGCGACATCGTCTGGCGCAACGACGCCGGCACTGCCCAGATCTGGTCCATGAACGATGCCACGATTCATCACACCAGCCCGCTCGGCACGATGCCGGCCAGTTGGACTCTCGCCGGCACCGGCGACTTCAACGGCGATGGCAAGAGCGATCTGTTGTGGCGTAACGAGGCCGCCGGCACCGCCCAGATCTGGGACATGAATGACGGCGCCATTCTCCACGCCAATTCGCTGGGCATCATCCCGGCTAGCTGGAAAGTCCTCGGTGTCGGCGACTTCAACGGCGACGGCATGAGCGACATCGTCTGGCGCAACAACGCCGGCGCCACGTCGATCTGGGCCATGAACGATGGCGTCATTGACCACACCAACTCATTGGGGACGGTGTCTTCGAACTGGACGCTGGCCGGCACCGGCGACTTCAACGGCGACGGCAAGAGCGACTTGCTGTGGCGTAACGAGGCCGCCGGCACCGCCCAGATCTGGGACATGAATGACGGCGCCATTCTGCACGCCAATTCGCTGGGCATCATCCCGTCCACCTGGAAAATCCTCGGTGTCGGTGATTTCAACGGCGATCACATGAGCGACATCGTCTGGCGCAACAACGCCGGCGCCACCACGATCTGGGCCATGAACGACGGCGCCATTCACCACACCAATTCATTGGGGACGGTGCCGTCCAACTGGAATCTCGCCGGCACCGGCGACTACAACGGCGACGGCAAGAGCGACCTGCTGTGGCGTAACGAGACCGCCAGCGCCGCTCAAATCTGGGACATGAATGACGGCGCCATTTTGCACACCAATTCGCTCGGCGTGATACCGGCGAACTGGGACATCATCGCCTAAGGGCTGCGTACTACGCAAAAACACGTCAAAGGCGCTTTCGCTTGCGATCCTTTGACGCAGCGTGCGCGTTCCCGCGATATGGCAAATGCCATTGTTGGCATTTTAGCGATTTGAAACGACATGACGGCGGCCCGGATTGAGGCCGATCGATCTGTCGCAATATATTTTGGCGGGGAAGATTTCATGGCCCAGTATACTAGCTTCGGCTACGATTTCACTTCGGCGGGACATTCGATCTGGGCCTTCCAGGCGGTAACCGACCCGTTCAACGCGAGCTACAATGCGGCAAGCTCGAATTCCGGCAGGCTCGTCTACGACAACAGCGACGGCACGAAAACCTGGATCAACGGGACCGGACTCAATGTCAACGGTGTCGGCACCATCGGCTGGACCACGCTGACATCGCTCGAGCATCGCGCTGCTGACGGGACGCTGCTCGAGAGCATCACCAGCCTTGGCACTACCGGTGCCAATCCAGGCGGCTCGGGACCTAACGGTCTCTTCTATCTGTTGATGGCCGGCGCCGACACAGCCACCGGGTCGACGGGGACCGATGCGCTTCACGGCGGTGAAGGCGCCGACGTGTTATACGGGGGCGCCGGCGTCGATATCCTCGGAGGCGGCTACGGCAATGACACGTTTCGATTGGCCGCTGGCGATTTTGTCGCCGGTGAAACGATCGTCGGTGACCAAAGCGGTACCGACCACGGCAACGACACGCTTCAGCTGGAAAACGTCGGCAGCATTGATCTGCGCAACGGCAATGTCATCGGCATCGACACCGTCGTGTACTTCAGCGGCACCTCCAGCCTGACCATTGGCGGGACCACCGGCGGAACGGACGAAATCAAGACCTTTGTCGGCAGCGCCGGAGCGGACTCGCTGACGCTCGCGGCTGCGGCCGGGATGAATCTTTCCAGTCTTGTCTTTACAAACTGGACGGCGGGTCAGGACACGATCACAATTGTGCTTCGCGGCGGCAATTTCGGCGGTGTTACCGGCACTGTAAAGAACGACATCATTACGTTCGATCTGGCCACCGCGGGCGGCCCTTCGGTGAATGGGGAAGCCGGAGATGATGTCTTCGTGTTCTCCGGAACCAGCAACGGCAGTTTCATCATCGACGGCGGCATCGGAGCGGACACGATAAAGGCTCAGAATGTCACGCTTGATTTCTCACAAACGACGTTCGCCAGTATCGAATCGTTCGTATTCGACTCCGGCGCTTCGACGGTGAAATTCAGCCAGGCCCAGATCACCTCAGGCAACGTTCCGGCGTTCACCGGCAGTGCCAATGTCGATACGATTATCATCAGCCATCCCACCAACAATGCAGGTCATTACAGCCTCGACGCGTCGACGCTGGTGTTGAATTCGTGGACCGACGCCGCGGATATGGTCATTCTCGACAGCAACGCTGGTGGCGGTACGGGGACGTTAACCGGGTCCAGTCATCGGGATACGATCTACAGCCACGGGGGCCATGACGCGCTCAATGGCAAAGGCGGCGCCGATCTGCTTTACGGCGGCGCATTCGACGACAAGTTCGTGTTCGACGCGGTGGCGCTGACCGACGCGCAATCGGCGATCATCGATCACGTGATGGATTACAACTTGAGCGAAGGCGACAAGATCGACCTCTCGGCGCTGCTTTCGGCGGCCTACAATCAGGGCAGCGGCCAGCCGCTTTCCTCGCTGGTGCGCGTCGTCGCGGGCGGCGGCAACTACGCCAACCTGGAGATCGATATCAATGGGACCGTCGGTGGCGCGAACTGGACCACCATCGCTCATCTGGACGGCGTCCTGCCCGGCAGCAGCATCTCGGTCATTCTGGATAGTGCGCTGCCTGCGGGCTCCACCGTAAAGGCCGGCACCTCGTCCCGTGACTTCGGCGGCGACTGGAAGAGCGACATCATCTGGCGCAACGATGCCGGCGCCACCTCAATGTGGGCCATGAACGGCAGCGCGATCGACCACGCCACCTCGCTGGGCACGATGCCGGCCACCTGGACTCTGGCCGGCACCGGCGACTTCAACGGCGACGGCAAGAACGATTTGCTGTGGCGCAACGAGACCGCCGGCACCGCCCAGATCTGGAACATGAACGACGGCACCATTCTGCAAGCCAATTCGCTCGGCATTATCCCGTCCAACTGGAAAGTCCTCGGCGTCGGCGATTTCAATGGCGACGGCATGAGCGACATCGTCTGGCGCAACAACGCCGGCGCCACCTCGATCTGGGCCATGAACGGCGGCGTCATTCACCACACCAGCACGCTGGGCACGGTGCCGACGAACTGGACGCTGGCCGGCACCGGCGACTTCAACGGCGACGGCAAGAGCGACTTGCTTTGGCGCAACGAGGCCGCCGGCGCTGCCCAGATCTGGGACATGAATGACGGCACCATTCTGCAAGCCAATTCGCTCGGCATTATCCCGTCCAACTGGAAAGCCCTCGGCGTCGGCGATTTCAATGGCGACGGCATGAGCGACATTGTCTGGCGCAACAACGCCGGCGCCACCTCGATCTGGGCCATGAACGACGGCGTCATTCACCACACCAGTTCGCTGGGCACCGTGCCGTCGAACTGGAATCTCGCCGGCACCGGCGACTACAACGGCGACGGCAAGAGCGACCTGTTGTGGCGTAACGAGACCGCCGGCGCCGCCCAGATCTGGAACATGAATGACGGCGCCATTTTGCACGCCAATTCGCTGGGTGTGATACCGGCGAATTGGCACATCATCGCCTAGGGCGGCCTACCTGGCTCCCGGCGCTGCCGGCGCCATCGCGCCACCGGGTGGACGGGTCGGCGCCATCGCGCCGCCGGGCGCCGGGGCCGGACCTTTCTTGGCGGGCTGTTTCGTCGTCGTCGCTGCGGCCTGCGCCGGCAGATATTTTGCGATGATGCCGGGATCGAGCGTTGCGATCTCCTTGTCCGGCAGGCGCTGCCAGACCTCGTCCATGCCGAACAGCGAAATGCCGACAAAGCCGCGCATCGTCAGCGTCTGCCCATCCTTGCTCAGGGTCATCTTGGCCTTGTAGACGTTGCCGTCGCGCGGATCGAGCACGTTGCCGCCCTCATAGACCAGGCCATTGGGCTTCATGTCACGGATGAGGGATATGCCAAGCCAGGGCGCATTCTTGCGATCGTCCGTGCACTTCGAGCAGACCGGATTTGGTGGATCGCCGGGCTTGGGAAACATCTTGGCGATCACGCCTTCGAAGATGCCGTTATTGTCGACGATCAAAAACCACCCCGTCGGCTTGCCGTCCTCGATCTTCTGCCACAGTCCCACGGCCGAGGGTTCGGCGGCCTGCGCCGGCAGCGCAGCGATGCCGGAGGCAAGGCCGAACAGGATTGCAAGTATCAACTGGAATCGGGAAGCCATATTCCGCATCGTCATCACCTGACCAATCGACAAAATAATGGCCGCAGACTACGGCCATTTCGCGGAGGGTTCTAGTAGGCGAATGCAAGCGGCTGCACGGCGATTGCCTGCGCAGCCCGTCACATTTCGGTTGGAATCAGTTGACGCCAAGCTTCTTCTGTAGGCTCGACGACGAGGTCGTGTACTGGAACACCAGCCGCTTGTCGGGATAGACATAGCGGTGGGCCTTTTGTGCCATCAGCGCGCCCTCGTGGAAGCCGGACAGGATCAGCTTCAGCTTGCCCGGATAGGTGTTGATGTCGCCGATCGCGAAGATGCCGGGAATGTTGGTCTCGAACGCCGCGGTATCGACCGGCACCAGATTGTTCTCCAGCGCCACGCCCCAGTTCGCGACCGGTCCTAGCTTCATGGTGAGGCCAAAGAACGGCAGCACGGTATCGCACTCGACCTTCGACATCGCATTGTCGTTGCCCTTCACATGCGCGCCGGCGAGCTTGCCGCCCTCGCCTTCGAGCCCGGTGACCTGGCCGATCTTCAAATCCATCTTGCCGTCAGATACCAGCGCGCGCATCTGCTCGACGCTGTGCGGCGCCGCGCGGAAATCGTCGCGCCGGTGCAGCAGCGTCACGCGCTTCGCGATGGGATGCAGGTTGAGCGTCCAGTCCAGCGCGGAATCGCCGCCGCCGACGATCAGGATGTTCTTGTCGCGGAACTGCTCCATCTTGCGCACGGCATAGAACACAGAGGTGCCTTCATAGGCCTCGATGCCCGGCACCGGCGGTCGCTTCGGCTGGAACGAACCGCCACCCGCGGAGATCACCACCACCTTGCACTCGAACACCTGTCCCGCATCGGTTTTCACGCGAAAACCGGGATCGCCGATCTTCTCGATCGTCTCCACCATTTCATTCAGGTGGAAGGTCGGGTTGAACGGCTTGATCTGCTCCATCAGGGCATCGGTCAGGCCCTGGCCGGTGACGAAGGGAATGCCGGGAATGTCGTAGATCGGCTTTTCCGGATAGAGCTCGGCGCACTGGCCGCCGATCTTGTCGAGGATGTCGACCAGATGCGCCTTCATGTCGAGAAGGCCCAGTTCGAAAACGGCGAACAGTCCGCAGGGACCCGCGCCAATGATCAGCACATCGGTTTTGATCGCTTCGCTCATTATCCGCTTCTTTTCAGTTGAAATCCGGCAAGAGGGCTGCGCCTGTCTAGCCAACGGCGGCGGATCAGGAAAGACATAATATGGGGTCCAACCCCTTGCCGCCATTCAACAGTTGCGGTGTATGGAGACGAGATTTTCCGGAGATTGCCCCCTGTGAATGCCCCGCTCCGTTCCGACGCCACGCCGCGCCTGGAAGACTTTCCCTACCGCCTGTCGGACAATGTGCGCTTTGCCGACCTCGATCCCAACCAGCACGTCAACAACGCGACCTATGCCAGCTATTTCGAGACCGGCCGCGTCACCTTGATGAAGGATCGCTCCTACGGGCTGATGCCGGAAGGGCTCGGCTGGGTGATGGTGCGGCTCGACATGCATTTTCGCGCCGAACTGCACTGGCCCGGCAGGATCGAACTCGGACTTGGCGTTGCAAGATTCGGCCGCACCTCCGTGACGTTCGACCAGGTGGTGTTCTCGGAAGGAAAGTGCGTGGCCTCGGCGCAGGCGACCACGGTGCTGATCGATGAAGCGACACGAAAGCCCGTGCCGCTGACGCCGGAACTGAAGGCGAAGTTTCAGCCGTGGATTCGTCGCGGCGTGGATCCGAATTAGGACGCCGCTTCAGCGAACGAGCTTCAGGCCTGGCGTTCCGGCGTGGTGACGACGAGGCCGTCGAGATCGTCGGTGACCTTGATCTGGCAGGACAGGCGCGAATTCGGCCGCACGTCGAAACCGAAATCCAGCATGTCCTCTTCCATCGGCGAGGGCGAACCGACCTTTTCGCGCCAGGCTTCATCGACATAAACGTGGCAGGTCGCGCAGGCGCAGGCCCCGCCGCATTCGGCTTCGATGCCCGGAATGGCGTTGCGGATCGCCCCCTCCATCACGGTGGCGCCGTTCTCAACTTCAATGATCCGGGTTTCGCCGGTGTGGTCGACATAGTGGATTTTGGCCATGATCGCTCGTGCTGACGGAATTTAGCAATGAAGGGGGTCCCGGCAGTCCTATAACGGGTCAGTCCGCCCGGCGCCAGCCGCCGGGACGAAAACCTCCCCTACGGGTTTACGGGGTGTTTTGACGATATTTGAGCCTTAAGGCCGCCGCAGCATGGCGTCGATGGCCGTCCGCGCCAGCGCCACGGCTTCGCCAAGTTCGGCCAACGCCGCACGGGCATCGCTGCCGGCGGCGAGCGCGGCCTCGAGCCTGCGTGCCGCATCCGCCACCGCAAACGCGCCGATCGCCTTGGCCGAGCCCTTGAGCGTATGGGCCAGCGCCGCCGCCTCCGCGGGCAGGCTCGCGAGAGTATCAAGCAATCTTGCGGACTGGGCCGAGAACATCGCCAGCACCTCATGCTCGAGGTGGGCATCGCCAAGCGTCATGCGCGCGAGGTGCGCAAGATCGATCGGACCGTCATCGGGAGCGAGCGGCGGCGATGGCATCCATTTGATCCGTTCAAGATGAAGCGGCATGACTCAAGCCCGGGGAATTCAGTGCAGCGACTCGGCGCTGCATCGATCCGGCAGGCGAGCCTCTCCAGCCAATCACGAAAGTGGTTAATGGAACGTTTGAACGATTTGCCGTAAATTTGCCGCGTTTTGGCCGGTGGACAGCCTCAATCGTCGGGTTCCCGAAAGAATTCTGAGGACTATTAGTATCTTACAGCGCTTTGCTGTTAACGATGATTAAGATTGTCTTAATCGCGGCCATTTCATTCGCATCGCTCTGCCAATAGGATGTTTTCCGGGTGTAGCGGACAAGCTGCGCAATTGCGTGCGTCGGCACCGCTCAAGGGGCATGTTTTCCGGCTTCGAGCTTCGCGGGGGGCCCGCAAGGCACGAACGCAAGAACGAACGCAAGACTTGGCCGGACGCGTAAAAAAGTAGTGAGGGCACAGGCTGACATGGCAAACACTCCCAAAAAGGTGAAAGACCCGACCGAAGTCGCGCTTTCTGCCATCCAGGAAGCCCTCAACATCAGCGACAGCAACGCGGACAACAACCGCAATTCCGCCGACAGCGAAGTCGCTCCGCCGCCCGTTGCGTCGGCGCCCCCTGCCTATTCCGACGCGCCGTTCGATGCGCGCCCGAGCGTCGATCGCGCCAGCATCGATCGGCCAGGCATCGATCGTCCCGGCGTCGACCATCCCGTCTTCGACCCGATCGAGACGCCGCGCCGCGCCGCCAACGACGATCGCGAAACCATCGGTCAGATTCTACAGGCGCTACAGAAGGGCCGCCCTGCCCGCAGCGTCTACACCATGGCGACGATCTTCGCCGGCATCTGGCTCGCGGGCTGCGCGCTGCTCACCGTCAGCTTCCTCGGTTCGCTACAGGCCGCGATCGGCCAGAGTGGCGGCGCGCTGGTGCTCGGCGGTCTCGCCGCGCTGTTCTTCGCGCCGGTGCTGCTGTTCTACTTCCTCGCAAGCCTTGTCTGGCGCGGCCAGGAAATGCGCATGATCGCCCAGGCGATGGCGCAGGTCGCGATCCGCTTCTCCGAGCCGGAGGGTACGGCCAGCGATTCCATGGTCAGCGTCGGCCAGGCGATCCGCCGCGAGGTCGCCGCGATGGGCGACGGCATCGAGCGCGCGATCGCGCGCGCCGGCGAGCTTGAAACCCTCGTCGCCAACGAAGTCGCCGCGCTCGAGCGCGCCTATTCCGACAACGAAGTGCGCATCCGCGCGCTGTTGCAGGACATCGCCCATCAGCGCGACAACCTGGTCGGCCAGGCCGAGCAGGTGCGCAGCGCCATTTCCGGCGTGCAGATCGATCTGCGCCACGACATCGCACTGATCTCGGATGCGATCGCCTCGCGCGTCGACGAGGTCGCCAAGAGCATCACCGGCGCGCTGGAAGAACGCGGCGCCCACATCACCGGCGCCCTCTCCCATGCCGGCGACAACATGATCCTCGCGCTCGGCGAGCGCGGCGGCGACCTGCTCGACCGCCTCGAGGAAGCCAGCGCCGAGACGACGCGCGCCGTGCTCGACGCTTCGGAGCGGCTGACCACCAGCCTCAACTTCAAGACCGGTCACGTGCACGACGAGTTCGTCGACCTCGCCGACCGCGTCCACGAAATGCTGAACGAGCGCATCGACCGCATCACCGCGGAATTCGAGAGCCGCTCGGCGACGATCGTCGACAGCATCTCCGATCGCACCGAGCAGGCGCACGACTCGCTGAAGAACTCCTCCGACTCCCTGCTGCTCGAGCTCGAGCTGCGCAGCGGCGATCTCGTCAACAAGATCGACGAGGCCGGCAACAAGCTGGCGACCCGCATCCTCACCTCCGGCGACAAGGCGAGCGACGCGCTCGACGTCACCGTCAACACGCTGGTGGCCAAGGTGGTCAGCCAGACCGAGACCGCGCACGACACGCTGTCGCTACAGATGAGCGCGTTCGACGAGCTGGTGAAGAACCAGGGCGCGGAGCTTGCCGAGAAATTCGCCCGCGACAGCGGCACGCTCGGCGCGCTGATCACCCGCCACATCTCGGAATTCGACCGCACCGTGAAGACGTTCGGCGGCGAGATCGTCGAACGCATGGGCCAGCGCACCCAGGAGATCGGCGACAGCCTGAAGAGCTATGTCGACAATTTCGACAGCCGCCTGACCTCCAACGGCGGCCAGATCACCGCTTCGCTCGACCAGCGCCTGCTACAGTTCGAGACCACGCTGGGCAGCCGCGTGGCGACGCTCGACACCTCGCTCGACGACAAGATGAGGAATTTCGACGGCGCGCTGGACGGGCGGATCAGGGCGTTCGACGAGTCGCTCGACGGCCGCCTGAAGTCGCTGGAGATCAATTTCGACACCCGCTCCAGATCGGTGACCGATACCATCGACAACCGCCTGGCAACGCTCGCCAGCTCGCTGACGGACGGTGCGGCGCAGGCGATCCACTCGATCGACTCGCGGCTGACCCACCTCACTTCCTCGCTCACCGACGGCACGCTGCAAGCGGTGCAGGCGGTCGATCAGCGCATGACGGCGGTGACGGATACCATCAATAGCCACACCACGAATTTGACCGACACCATCTCCGCCCGCGCCACGCACCTGACCGACACCATCTCGGCGCGCTTCCAGGATATCCATCAGGGCATCGAGACCCGCGTCGGCCTGATCGCCGGCGACATCGACACGCGCGTCGCGCAGTTCGAAGACCTGCTCGGCTCGCGCATCGAGGCGGTCGCCGGCCGCATCGAAAGCTCGGGCCGCCAGGCCAGCGAAGACTTGATGTCTCGCGCCGAACTGTTGTCCTCCGGCATCAAGTCGCATGTCGAAGACGCCGAGCGCTCGCTCACCAATCTCGTCGTCAACACCAGCGAGACCATCCAGACCGGCGCGCGCGCCGCCCAGCAGGCACTGCTCACGGTGTCGACCGATGTCGGCGCCCAGTTGCGGCTGACCTCGGCCGAGGTCGAAGCGGCGCTTACCGCGGTCGGCACCGGTGCGGCCAACTCGATCCTCACCTCGGCCCGCGACGCCCAGTCGACGCTGGTGTCCGCCTCGGGCGAGGCTGCCGGCCAGATCAAGGCACTGTCCGCCGACGTCGAGCGCACGCTCTCCGCCGCCGGCAGCGCCACCGCCGCCTCGGTGCTGTCAGGGGCGCGCGAAGCCCAGACCACGCTCGTCACGGCCTCGACCGATGCGGCGAGCCAGGTCAAATCGCTGGCCGCCGACATCGAACGTTCGCTGTCGATGGCCGGCACTGCCACCGCCGAAGCGATCACCGCCGGTGCCCGCGACGCCCAGAGCACGCTGGTGACGGCCTCGACCGCCGCCGCCGATCAGGTCAAGGCCCTCGCCGCCGACATGGAGCGCTCGCTGTCGATGGCGGGCACCTCCACTGCCGAGACGATCACCGCAGGCGCCCGTGAAGCGCAGAACACGCTGGTCACCGCGTCTTCCGATGCGGCAAGCCAGGTCAAGTCGCTCGCCGCCGATATCCAGCGGTCGCTGTCGCTTGCCGGCAGCACCACTGCCGAGGTGGTCACGACAGGAGCGCGCGAGGCCCAGAGCACGCTGATTGCCGCCTCTTCCGCGACAGCAGAACACGTCAAGTCTCTTGCTGCCGAAGTTGAGCGCACGTTGACGGCGGTGGGATCGGATGTCGAGCGTACCCTGACCCAGGTTGGTCAGAACACGGCCTCGTCGATCCTGACCAGCGCGAGGGATGCGCAGGGCACTCTTACCGCCGTGAACCAGGAAACCGTGGCGTCGATCCTCAACACCGCCCGGGATGCACAGGGTTCGCTTACCGCCGTGGGCCAGGCCACGGTGGCAGCGATCCTCAGCAGTGCCAGGGATGCGCAGGGTTCGCTGACTTCGGCCGGTCAGGAAACGGCCGCATCCCTGCTCAGCACCACACGGGAAGCACAGGGTACGTTGACTGCGATCTCTGCCGATGCCGCAAGCCAGATCAAGACGATCTCGGCCGATCTCGAACGCTCGCTGGCGGCTGTTACCACTGCTACGACCGACAACATCCAGACCTCGGCTCAGAACGCCCAGAGCGCGCTGGTGGCCGCATCCAACGAGGTCAGCTCGAAGTTCAAGACCACCTCGGCCGATATCGAGCGTTCGGTGCTGGGTGCTACAAGCGCGTTCGGCTCGACCATGACCGGCAAGACCGACGAGATCGTCACCTATGTGCAGCAGCAGGCCGACCGGCTGGCGCAGATCGTCGACAGCCGCCGCGGGCAACTGGTCGAAGCGCTCACCGCCAAGACCACGCAGCTTGCGACCGACATCGATCGCGTCACGGCCGACGCGCTGAAGTCGATCGAGACGCGCGGCCAGGCGTTCTCGCAGACGATGGCGGCCAATGGCTCCGACGTCGCTCGCGCGATCAATTCGGCCGGCGATCTCGCGACCGGCGCCGTCGCCAAGTCGCTCAAGGACCTCGAGCAGGCCTCGCGCTCGGCAATCGATCAGTCGCGCCAGGTCTCGATCGCGGCCGTTACCGAGATGCAGGAGACCAGCAAGATCCTGCGCACCGACACGGTCGCCCTGTTCGAGCGGCTGCGCGAGGGCAACATCCTGCTACAGGAGGTGCTCACCGGCGCCCACGACAACCTCAACTCGCTGGAGCGCGCGCTGGTGACCCGCGTTGCCGACTTCGTCTCGGCGATGAACGACGTCACCACCCGCAACGGCGTTGCGACGCAGACGCTGGAAGATCAGCTTTCCGTGTTCAACGCCAAGACCTCCAAGGCGCTGGAAGACCTCGGCATGCTGTCGACCCAGTTCGACACCCATGGCCGCGCGCTGGTGGAAGCCGCCGCCGTCGTCGAGCAGAGCAACAAGAACACCAGCGCTTCGCTCGCCGAGCGCAAGAGCACGCTGGAATCGCTGGTCACCACCATCGACCTGCGCACCGCCGATCTCGACCAGCGGCTGTCGCGCTTCACCGGGCTGCTCGATGAATCGCTGGCGGCGGCCGAGGAACGCGCCCGCGACATCGCGCGCGTGGTGGCGGAAACCGCCGGCGCCGGCTCTGCCGCGATCAGCCGCCAGTTCGAGGCGGTGCGCGCGGCGGCCGAGAACGAGCGTCAGCAGACGCTCGATGCGATGAACGAGCTGTACCAGAACAGCGCCGCCGAAACGGACGGCATGTTCAAGGAATCGACCGAGAAGTTCTCGGCGATGGTAACGGCCATGAAGCAGATGGCCGCGGAGATGCACAACGAGCTCGAGGCCACCCGCAACGAGCTGCGCCGCGGCGTGCTGGAAATGCCGCAGGAGGCCGCCGAAAGCACCGCGCAGATGCGCAAGGTGATCGTCGACCAGATCGAGGCGCTCGCCGAGCTCAACCGCATCGTGGCGCATCACGGCCGCGGCCTCGACGTGGTCACGCAAGGCCGCGCCAGTGCGCCGCAGCGCCAGGAAGAGCCAATCATGGCGGTCGCCGGCGGCCGCGGCGGCGATGTCCGCGGCAGCGATGTTCGCGGCAGCGCCTCCACCCTGCCGCCGCCCGACCTCGGCATGCCCGCCGGCCGCCGCACCGAGGCGCCGCCGGTGAGCCCCGCCGGTCCCGATGGTGGCGGGCGTGACGGATGGCTGTCCGATCTGCTCAGCCGCACCGATGCCGGCGCCGGTCAGCCGCAGCGCGGCGGCCGCGCACCGCAACAGGTCGCCCCCGACAATCCGCTGGCGTCGCTGTCGCTCGACATCGGCCGCCTGATGGACCGCAACCTCGCCGCCGAGATGTGGGACCGCTACCAGCGCGGCGAGAGCAAGGCCTTCACCAAGCGCCTCTACACGCCGGCCGGCCAGAAGGCGTTTGACGAGGTCGCCCGCAAATATCGCGCCGACCGCGGCTTCAAGCAGACCGTCGACCGCTACATCGCCGAGTTCGAGCGCCTGCTCGACGAGGTCGCCCGCGAGGACCGCGGCGCGCAGACCCTGCGCGGCCACCTCACCTCGGAGACCGGGCTGGTGTACACGCTGCTGGCGCATGCGGCGGGCCGACTGGGGTAAGCGGCGAGAAAAGCAGTTTGAGAATCGAGAACGGAGGCCCAGCGGCCTCCGTTTTGCGTTAGGCTGCACCAACATGGCGGAGCAAACTGCTATGAAGCCAGTCGCGAAGGTTATTCGAAAATCCAGCCGCTCTGCGAAGTCGCACGCCACGCGCATCGACAGAACGGGCCCCGCATCATGCTAAGGGCGGCATCCTCGCCGCATTGCGCCGCTCGCCGCTGGTCGGGGCCGATCTGAACTTTGCCCGTTCAAGCACTACCGAACGAGACCGCTAACCACGACGGTGCGGCAAAGAGCAGACTCAACTCTTTCGTCATTGCGAGGAGCGAAGCGACGAAGCAATCCAGCCTTCTTTGCGGCGGCAAAGCTGGATTGCTTCGCTTCGCTCGCAATGACGGTGCGCGCTACCGGCTGATTTTGCGCCTTGTCGGCAATGCCCGTCGCTGTCACATTTCGCGGCAAGTCCGGCGGCAAAGACCACACGGACGTGCGGAGGAAATCATGAAGCTCGCTGCGAGCCTGTTTGCCGCCCTACTCGTACTATCAGCCGCGCCGAACGCATCGGCGCAATCCAGTTACCCGAACCGGCCCGTGAAGATCCTGGTCGGCTTCACGGCCGGCACGGCGCCGGATCTTGCGGCGCGCATTCTGGCCGACCGGTTTGCGGAAGTCTGGGGCACGCCGTTCGTGGTCGAGAATGTTCAGGGCGCCGGCAGCAATATCGCCACCGAGCGCGTCGCCAAGGCGGCGGCCGACGGCTACACGCTGCTGATGGGCGGCAACTCGGCGCTCGTCATCAATCCGAGCCTGTACGAAACGCTGCCGTTCGATCCCGTCAAGGATTTCGCGCCGATCTCGCAAGTCTTCATCGCGGCGAACGTGCTCGCGGTCCCGACCGAGGTGCCGGTCAAGAGCGTGGCCGAACTGGTCGCGCTTGCGAAGGCGCAGCCCGGCAAGCTTTCCTACGCGCATGCCGGTGTCGGCACATCGCAGCATCTCGGCGCCGAACTGTTCAAATACATGGCGCATGTCGATATCGCATCGGTGCCCTATCGCGGCACCACGGCATTCATGCCGGACCTGTTAGCTAACCGCGTCACCATGTCGTTCGCCAATATCGTGAACGTGCTACCGCTCGCGCGCGAAGGCAAGCTGCGCCCGCTCGCCATCACCTCGATCAAGCGCTCGGCGCTCGCGCCCGATCTGCCGACGATGGCGGAATCCGGCTTCCCCGGCTTCGAGGCCGTCCCCTGGTTCGGCCTGGTCGCGCCGGCCGGCACGCCGCAGGACGTACTGGACAAACTGCACGGCGAAACCGTCAAGACGCTCGCGCTGGCTGAGGTGCGCAAGAAGTTCGACGAGCTTGGCCTCGAGCGGGTCGGCAATACACCGGCCGAGTTTGCGGCGGTCATCAGGAAGGAAACGCCCGAGTGGGCAAAAGTGATCAAGGAGGCCGGCATCAAGCTCGGCAATTAGCGCCAGGGCACACAACAGCACGAGAGTGCTTACGACGCGACAAGTGGTTCAGCCGCCGCCATCGGCTTTGCCTTTCCCTCCTTGGGCACGTGCCACTCGCGCAATTCAACGGTCACTTTGGTGATACGAAGGGCAAGGCTTACAGCAAGAATATAAAACCAGATGAATTGATTCTCGCCGGAACGAGCCGGACGCATGTAGGGAATGGCTCGCTCATCAAGAACGGCAACCATTTCGTCGAACTTACCCAGAAACGGCGAGATGTTTTCATCAGCCAGCTTGTAGTCCCTAAAGCCCTGCATCATCCTGTCGAGCATCTTCGCTGTGCGGTAATAGGCAGGATCTGGCGTGCGGACAATGTTCATCATTGAGTTGGCGAAGTCACACTCTTTACCCTTTGGATTTTTGCACGGCTTCAGCTTCTCCAACTGAGGCATATAGTATTCAACTACGGCGATGTATCGCTCGTTTGCCATCTTAGACTGGATGTCGATGATGCCTCCCACGCCGAAAAGGGCGAGACCAAGGTACAGGTAGTCGACTATCTTTAGGGCTTTATCATTGGTGATGTTACGAAGCTGCGCGAACACGAAGTGGTACAGAATCAGCGCAAGAATTGAGAACGCAAAGATGCTGGCCAGTTGGTCTGGCACATAGGCAATAAGCAGGAAGCCGAAACAGATTAGAAAAACGGTTAGGCCCATGATCCACCCCGGAGCCCTCAGAGTATTGGCGAACTTCTCTCCGCGGCTCGGCTCGGCCCTCGCATCCGTCATTTCACTCTCTGTTTCCCCGATCAACTAGCTAGCAGGCCAGGCGGCCTCCGCGACAATCACCAATTGCGTCGCCATTCAAGCACGTCGAAAGACTGAGCGACAGCGACGAACTAGTCAGAGTCCGCTACGCTTGTGGATTGCTTCGCTCGCAATGACGGCTGGAGCGTCGCTACTGCGCCCGCCGCGGCTGCGCGCCTGCCGCGGCCCCAGGTCGTGGCTGCTCGGCGCGCGCTGCGGGCGCGGATCGTGGCGGCGGTGCCTCCTGAGCCGGCGCCGCAGCGTTGCCACCGCCGAAGATCACGCGGCTCGGGTTGCGGTCAAAATTGTTCACGGCGCGGCTGATGTCGGAGAGCGTGCGGCGGCCGTCGGCCATCAGCGCGCCGGAGCGCTTGTCAAAGTCCTCGGCGAGCTCCTTGATCGCCTTCACCATCGCGGCGAGCTCGCCGCCGGTGCCACCGGCAATCGAGTTGAGGCCGAGCATCAAATTGTCGGCCTTGCCCATCACGCCGTCGACCTTGAGCATGACGTTGTCGATCTTTTCGGAATTGCGCGCGAGCGCCGAGGTGAAGGTCTCGAGATTACGCAGCGAGTTCTTCACCGATTCCTGGTTGTCGGCGACGATGCGGTTGACGTTCTGAAGCGTCGAGCGGATCGCCTCGGTGACGTCCTGAAGCGCGTGCGGGTCGGCGGTCAGCACGGGGACCCCGTCTTCATCCAGCGGCACCGGGGGCGCGGACTCATCGCCGCCCTTCAGCGAGATGGCGGCGACGCCGGTGAGGCCCTGGAATTCGAGCCCGACGAGGGTGTCCTTGCGAATGGGGGCGTTGTTCTCGACCATCGCCAGCGCGACAACGCGACGCGGATTGTCGAGCTTAACGGACATCACCTCCCCTATCCGGATACCGTTAAAATTGACGCTGCCGCCGTTGCGCAGGCCCGATGCCGGGCCCTCGAACACCACGCGCAAGGGGCTGCGCAGCTTGGTGGTGTGCAGGCTCTGGAACCACAGCACGAAGCCGAAGGCGGCCGCGATCACCGCCAACGTGAACGTACCGATCAGGACGTAGTTCGCCCGCGTTTCCATTCTGCTCGTCTACTCCAGCGCTATACGACTACGGCGCGTGCGCGCTTCCCATTAAAATACTGGTTCAGCCAGGGATGTTTGGACGCCTTCATGTCGGCAATCGATCCTGCGGCAATGATCTTACCGTTCCCCAAAACCGCGATGCGGTCGCAGGCCGTATAAAGGCTGTCAAGGTCGTGGGTTACCATGAAAACGGTCAGCCCCAAAGTGCGCTGGAGGGTGCGGACCAGCTCGTCGAAATCGCCCGCGCCGATCGGGTCGAGGCCCGAGGTCGGCTCATCCAGGAACACCAGTTCCGGGTCCAACGCGAGCGCGCGCGCCAGCGCCACGCGCTTGATCATGCCGCCGGAAAGTTCCGACGGGTAGCGGTCGGCCACCTCGGGCTTGAGGCCCACCATGACGAGTTTGGCGACCATGATCTCGTCCAGCAGCCGCTGCGAGACGCGCAGATATTCGCGCACGGGAAACTGGATGTTCTGCCGCACCGTGAGCGAGGAGAACAACGCGCCTTGCTGGAAGAGAATGCCCCAGCGCCGCTCGACGCCGCGCCGCGTCGCCGTATCAGCCGCATCGAGATCGACGCCGAACACTTCGATGCGGCCGGCGACCTTCGGCACGAGGCCGATGATGGTGCGCGTCAGTACCGACTTGCCCGCCCCGGAAGGGCCGACGAAGCCGAGGATCTCGCCGCGCTTCACATCGAGGTTGAGGCCGTCGAGGATGCGCGTCTTGCCGAACTGGACCGTAATGTCGCGAACCCGGATGATGGCGTCTGATTGGGGTTGCAGCGCCATGGTCAGATCCCGATCGAGGCGAAGAAGATCGCGAACACGCCGTCCATGACGATGACGAAGAAGATGCCTTTCACCACCGACGACGTGGTGTGCTGGCCGAGCGACTCGGCCGAGCCCTGCACCGCCAGTCCCTCGACGCAAGCGACGATGCCGATCACCGCCGCCATGACCGGCGCCTTGATCATGCCGACGATGAAATGATTGATCGAGATGGCGTCCCGCAAACGAAGCAGGAAGGCTTCCGGCTCGACGCCGCCATAAAGCCAGGCGACGAGGCCGCCGCCATAAAGCGAGGCCATGGCGCCGAGGAAGGCAAGGATCGGCAGTGCCAGCACCAATGCCAACATGCGCGGCAGGACCAGCACCTCGATGGGGTCAAAGCCCATGGTGCGCAGCGCGTCGATCTCTTCGCGCATCTTCATCGAGCCGAGCTCGGCGGTGTAAGCGCTGCCCGAGCGTCCCGCGACCATGATCGCGACCAGCAGCACGCCGATCTCGCGCAGCACCAGCACGCCGAGCATGTCGACCACGAAGATGTCGGCGCCGAACTGGCGGAAATGGAAAATGCCCTGCTGCGCGATGATGCAGCCGATCAGGAAGGTGATCAGCACGATGATCGGCACCGCGCGCCAGCACACCTGCTCCAGATGATGGATCGTGGAGGTCAGGCGGAAGCTGCGGGGACGAATGAGAACCCTGAACCAGGCCGCCAGCACCGCACCCAGCATATCGATCAGGCTGACGACGGTGCCGCCGATGCCGACCACGCTGCGGCCGACCTGCTCCAGCATGCCTGATATCGTCACCGGATTGCTGTCGACCTCGGGCGCCGGCTTCACGCGGCGCACTTCCTCGACCAACGTGGAATAGTTTGCCGACAGGCCGGCGATCTGCGCTTCCACGCCGCCCCGGGTCAGGCTGCGGCGCAGGCGCTCGATCAGCCAGGCGCCAAAGGTGTCGAGCCGCGAGACCTGCGAGACGTCGATGAAGATGTTGGGGCGGCTGCCGGCGAGCTTTTCGGCATCCGCCACCATCGCCTCGAGCACGGGCGCAAAGCGCGCGGTCCACGAACCGGCCGCCAGCAGCGCAAGCCCGTTGCCTTTTGCAATCCGCTCCAGTGTCGGGTTGCCGTCCAAAGAATGTCGCCTCCCGTGCCGGAGAAGTTAAGTTCCCGGCCCCGCCCCCGTGACCTCTGAGAATCTGTCACTAACCAGCCATAGTTGGTCGACGCTCGCAAGCGGACGGTTCAGAAATCTCCAGATTTTGAAATGACTTCCGGCCGGCTTACAAACCGGAAGCTTCGCTTTGGGGCTGAGGCGCCAGCTTGTGCCGCGCCAGCCACATGATGACCGCGCCGGTGCCGGCCATCGCCGCCATCAGGTAATAGACGCCCTCGCCGTAGCGCGCATAGACGGCGCCTGACGCGATCGAGGCGGAACTCGAGACGATGCCGGTGCAGGCCGCGAGATAGCCCTGCCCGCGCGCCATCACATGGCCGGGCACGAGTTGGGCGAGCAGGCCCATGGTGCCGACCATCGTAAGCCCGAAGGTCAGCCCGTGCGCCAGTTGCACGAAGGCGAGGATCGCGATCGGCGGCGCCTGCGCAAAGATGACCCAGCGGAATACGGCGCTCAGGGCCGCGATCGCGACCAGTGTCGAGAACGGCAGCGTGAAGCGCGGCGACAGCGCGAACAGCACGATCTCGGCCAGCACACCCAGCGCCCACAGGCCGGCGATCGTCAGCCCGCCCAGACCCGCCTGCTGCCAGGCGATCGACGCAAAGGTGTAGTAGGCGGCGTGGCTGCCCTGTACCAGCGCCGAGGTGACGATGACGGCGACAAAGCCGCCGTCGCGCAGCAGCGCGCGCGCGTCGTGCCGTGTCGTTGCGGATGCCTTCGGCCGGTCGAGCGGTTGCAGCGTCAGGCTGGCCAGCGCGCCAAGCACGGCCACCGCTACGATCACCCAGATCAGGTGCTTTGCGGCGATGAGATCGACCAGCAGTCCGCACGCCAGCGCGCCGGCCACGAAGGCGGCCGAACCCCACAGCCGCAACGGCCCGTAGTTGAGGCCGTAGCGCACGACCCCACGCAACGCATAGGCATCGGTGAGCGGCGTCATCGGCGTCCACAGGCAAGAAGTCACGATGTAGATGAGAAGCACCGCGACGGCCTGATGCTGGGTGCCCATGATGGCAAGTCCGCCGGCGCAGCCGAACGCCGTGACGATCAGCGCTGTCAGCAGCGAGTCGCGCCGTTCGGCCAGGCCCGTCACGAACGGCAGCACCGTGAAGCGCGTCACCGCCGGCACCGCCGTGATGATCCCGATCCAGCCGGGCTCGATGCCGATCGCCTTCAGCCAGACCGGGAAAAACGGCAAATGGGTACCGACGAGGCCAAACAGCGTGCCGTAGAACAGCGCGAGGCGCGCCGCGAATCGCCTGGAGGCCGCTTGCGTATCGATGGGGATTTGCGATTCGGAAGTCATCAAACCGGTTGCGATTCGGGCAATATCATGTTGTTCCTTATTGCAAACCGCGCGATGATTTGCGCGAAGAGTTTTGGATGGCCGAAGAAGCTTTTGCCCTGTCGCCAATTTCCGCCCGCGCGGCTTTGCCGAGCGAGGAGGATTATGCCGCGATCAGCGAAGCCTTCATGGAAACTTCGCGCGGCCGCTGGTTCCTCGGTGAATATGCCAAACGCAACCGCAACGCCGACACCCGCATGGTGCTCGATGCGGTCGCCCGCATCGAGGAAAGCCTTGCCTCGCAGAAGCAGGCCGCTGCCGACACGCGGCTGACCGAAGCGCTGGCGACGATCCGCCACGCCGTTGGCGAGGCGCAGGCCGCCACCACCTCCGCGCTCGATGCGATGGCGGTGGAGCAGCATATCGCCCCGATCCGCAAGGGCGTGCGCGTCATCCGCGAAATCAGTTGGCGCCTGCGCGAGATCGGCGCCGATGGCCGCATCTGCGACATCCTCGATTCGCAGGTCGCCGCGATCGAGACCAGCGCGGAACACATCGCGTCCGTGCAAGTGCGGCCGGCGGTCGATGCCGCGTTTGCCGAGTTGCTGGCGGAGTTCGAGGAATTCGAAGCACGCGGCGAAACCCACGCACCGGCGCCGGAGCCGGAGGAAACGCGGGCGCGGGTTGTGCCCTTCCCCGCGCCGGCGGAGCCGGAGCCGGTTGTTGAGGCGAAGGTCGAGCCCGTCACCGCAGCGAACATCGAAGCGGTCGAGCCGGAGCCGCCGCAGCCGATGATGGAAGCGCCGGCGGAAGCCGTTGCCGCCGTCGAGGCTCCGCCCGAGCCCGTTGCCTTCTCCGCGCCTCCCGAGCCGGAAATCCCGGCGCCGGCGGCGAAGGAGCCCGCCGAGATGGCCGACGCAGCCGCGGCCGAAGCGCATGACGAAGCCGTGCTCGACCTGATCGCGGCAGAAATGGCGGCGCCCGATCCGGTCGGCATGGACGAGAGCTTTGAGACCGCCGCCATGCCGGAGGCAATCGCGGAGCCCGCGCCGGTCGCGCCCGCGCCGGAGGCAATCGCAGAAACTTCCGCTATCGTCGAAGTCCCTGTGCAAGCGACAACAATCGCGCCTCAGCCTTCGATTGCGCCACAGCCCGTCATCGCGCCTTCGCCCGAACCGCAACCGCCGCCGCCCGTGCAGGAAATCTCGCTCGGCTCGACCATCCTCGCGAGCGGCATGCTGAAGAAGCCCGCGCCGGCCAACGATCCGCTGTCGCCGATCCGCCGCATGAGCCAGGCCGAGAGGATCGCGTTCTTTTCGTGAGGTGCGTTCGCATGTCGCACCGCTTTTGATCCTAACTTATTGATGTTCATTCGACGTTCATCATAAGCGTTTGTTCCATCGTGATTTTCATCACGCACATGATGTGAACCCACGCCTAGCCTGCTCGCGACAAATCTCGCATCGAGATTCCCGTTGAGGAGGACGTCATGTCCCGTTTGAAATCATTTCTTCGTACCGGCCTGCTGGTGAGCCTGCTCGGCTTCATCGGCGGTGCAAGCTTTGCCCAGACATCCGAGACCACCAATGCTCCGGCCGCGCTGCGCGGGCCGGAGCAGCGCGTCGCGCTGGTGATCGGCAATTCGAACTACCAGAACGCCCCTGACCTGGCCAATCCCGGCAACGACGCGCAGTCGATGGCGCAGTTGCTCAATCAGGCCGGCTTCGAGGTGATCTCCGCGACCGACCTGACGCACAACGACATGCTCAAGGTGGTGCAGGACTTCTCCGCCAGGGTCGCCAGCCGCGGCCAGAATACGGTGGCGATGGTGTACTATGCCGGCCATGGCGTGCAGCTCGCCGGCGAAAACTACCTCGTCCCGACCGACGCAAAAATTTCCTCGCCGAACGATCTCGTCAGCAACTCGGTTCGCCTGGTCGACGTGATGGCGACGCTGGAAGCGATCCCGAGCCGGCTGCGCATCGTGCTGCTGGATGCCTGCCGCAACAACCCGTTCAAGGAAGTCAACGACGCCGGCCGCGGCCTTGCGATCGTCGACGCGCCGAACGGCTCGATCGTCGGCTACTCGACGGCGCCGGGCGCCGAAGCGCTCGACGGCACCGACGGCCACAGTCCGTACACCTCGGCCTTCCTGAAGCTCGCCCGCGAGCCGAACGTGCCGATCGAACAGCTCTTCAAGCGCGTCCGCCTCGAGGTGAACAACACGACCGACGGCAGGCAGATCCCGTGGGAGAGTTCGTCGCTGACATCTGACTTCACCTTCTTCGGCGACACGGCGGTGGCGGCCAACCGCGCGCCCATCAAGGCTCCGGTGGTGCAGATGGCGTCCAACCTGCCGAGCCGTTCGGCGCGCCAGGCCTATGACTACGTGCTGTCGGAGGGCTCGCCGCAATACTACGAGGAGTTCATCGCGATGTATCCGCACGATCCGCTGTGCGACCGCATCCGCTGGCTCTTGCGCAACATGATGATGGCGCAGGCCTGGCACAAGGCGGTGCTTGCCAACTCGCCGTTCGCCTACAAAACCTTTGCCGACAATTACGCCGGCAGCCCCTACGCACAGGCCGCGCTCGCGCTACAGGCGAAACCGAAGATCGTACCGCTGATGCAGGCGACGCACCTGATCGCGCCAGCGCAGCTCGCACCGAACCTGAAGCCGGTCAATTTCGGCCTGCCGAAGGAAGGCACCATCAAGCTCGGCGATACCGTGGCGCCGGTGCAGGGCGGCAAGCTCGGCATCGCGCTCGGCGACAAGCCGAAGCTCGGCACCACCGTCGGCATCGGCAACGGCAATACCGGCATCAACGGCGGCGGCAAGATCGTCACGCTGCCGCCCGTTACGAAGACGGATGCAGTGTCCGACAAAAAGATCGTGACCCTGCCTGCGCCGGGTGCCGGCAGCACCAACGGCAATACCGGCATCAATGGCGGCAAGATCGCCACCCTGCCGGGAACGACGGTCGGCAAGGCCGGCGCCAATACGGACGTGATCAAGACGACCGGCCCGAGGCCGGACATCAAGGCGACCTTGCCGCCCAAGCGCATCGTCGATGCGCCGGTCAACAAGCCGAAGTTCGAGTCCCGGATTGTTCGGCGCGAGCCTGTCATCATGAAGCAGAGCGGCCCCGCGCAGGGCGGCCGCTTTCAGGGCAGGATCGGCGGCATGGGCAGCAACGGCGGCTCGCACTTTGCCAGCTCGATGAACCAGGGCGGCGGCCGGCGCGGGTTCATGCGCTGAAAGCCGATACCGTCAATAACAACGGGGCGGAGCAACGCGATGCTCCGCCCCGAATTCTTTGCTCGCGATCTCGCCTGTGTCAGGCCACCAGCTTCGCGAACAGATCCGCGTCCACATTGCCGCCGGAAAGCACGATGACGACGTTCTTGCCCTTGGCGTCGATGCGGCCCGCAAGCAGCGCGGCAAGGCCGACGGCGCCACCGGGCTCGACCACCAGCTTGAGTTCGCGATAGGCGAAGGCGACGGCCTTGCCGACTTCCTCATCCGAAGCCGACACACCCTTGGCCAAGAGCTTGCTGTTGATCGAAAAAGTCAGCTCACCTGGCATCGCCGCCATCAACGCATCGCAGATGGTGCGGCCTGCCGCAGGATGGGCTTCGCGATGGCCGGCGCGCAGCGAGAGCGCGTGGTCGTCATAGCCCTGCGGCTCGGCGACGATCACTTCGGCGTTCGGGAACTTTGCCTTCACCGCGGTGGCAACGCCCGCGATCAGGCCGCCGCCGGACGCCGGGGCCACCACGATATCGGGCACAACGCCGCGCGCGGTCAGGTCCTCGGCAATCTCGCGGCCCGCGGTGCCCTGCCCTGCGATCACGAAAGGATCGTCATAGGGGCGCACCAAGGTGGCGCCGCGCTTGCTCGCGATGCCGCCGGCGATCGCCTCGCGGTCTTCCTTGTCGCGGTCGTACAGCACGACCTCGGCGCCGTACGCCTTGGTGCGCTCGCGCTTGGTCAGCGGTGAATCCGCGGGCATCACGATGGTCGCCTGCATGTTCAAGATCTGCGCCGCCGCGGCCACGCCCTGTGCGTGGTTACCGGAGGAGAACGCAACCACGCCGCCGCCGCGCTTTTCAGTTGGGATCGACACCAGCTTGTTGAAGGCGCCGCGGAACTTGAACGAGCCGGTCCGTTGCAGCATCTCCGGCTTTAAGAAGACTTTTGCGCCGACGCGTTCGTCGAGCACGGGGAAGGACAACAGCGGCGTGCGCACGGCAAAGGGCGCAACGACCTTCGCGGCGGCGTCGATATCGGCGGCGCTCACGGGCAACGGTTTGGCGGTTTCTGTCATGCGGTTGTTGTATCGCGCCGTGGGAGGCACGAGCAAGACGCTTTAGCGTGAGGTGACCGCGAGGTGCGGGTCTTCCGCAACGAATTCAGGCGGTTGTTCGGCCTTTTTCTCTTCCGGCGGCAGGAAGCGGGCCTGGCTTGCGTGCTCGATGAAGACGCGTGCGGAAGCTTCCCAGGTGTGGCGGGCGGCGAACGCGACGCAGGCCTTCCGGGGAATGCCGAGCGCTTCGATACAGGCGGCCCCCAGATTGTCGCTGAGCACGCCGACGGGCGTGGTTCCGATCACATCGCGCGGACCCGTGACCGGAAAGGCGGCAACCGGCAGACCGCTCGCCAGCGCTTCCAGCAGCACGAGGCCAAACGTGTCAGTCTTGCTGGGAAACACGAAGACGTCGGCGCCAGCGTAGATTTGCGCGAGTTCTTCGCCATGGCGCGCACCGAGGAACAGAGCGTCCGGATACTGCCGCTCAAGCCGTACGCACGCCGGGCCGTCGCCGACGATCAGCTTGGTGCCGGGCAGATCGAGATCGAGAAACGCCTCGAGATTCTTTTCGACCGCGACGCGGCCGACGCAGAGGAAGACCGGCTCGGGCAGGCAGAGATCGACGTGGCGCGGATGAAACAACGCCGTGTCGACGCCGCGCGACCACAGCACCACATTGCCAAACCCGCGCGCGCGCAATTCAGCAGCAAGCGCCGGCGTCGCCGCCATCACCGCCCCGCTCGGCTTGTGAAACCATCGCAGCATGGCCCAGACCCAGCTTTCCGGAACCGGCGAGCGCGCCGACACGTATTCCGGAAAGCGGGTGTGGAAGCTCGTGGTGAAGGGCAGATTGTGCTTGCGGCAGTAACGCCGAACCAGAAAGCCGATCGGGCCTTCGGTCGCGATATGAATGCAGTCGGGGCGCGCCGCCTCGATCAATTTCCTGATCTGGCTCGGCCCCGGCAGCGCCAGCCGCAGGTCGCGATAGCTCGGCAGCGCAAAGGTGCGGAACGACTGCGGCGTCAAGAAGTCGACCTCGACGCCGCATTTTTGGGCGGCCTGCGCCATCATGGTCAGCGTGCGGACAACCCCGTTGACCTGGGGATGCCACGCATCGGTCGCGACCAGGATTTTCATCAGGCCGCGCGCGCCTCCACACGAGGCACCGGCGCGATGCGTCGCACCGGATCGGTCCAGGTGATGATCTCGAAACGGCCGTCCTCATGCTCGGCAAGCGCCGTGCAGCTTTCCACCCAGTCGCCGCAGTTCATGTAGCGGATGCCATGCTCGTCATGAATGGTGGCGTAGTGGATGTGGCCGCAGATCACGCCGTCGCAGCCATGGCGCTTGGCTTCGCCCGCGAGCGTCGATTCGAACGCGCCGATATAGTTGACCGCCTTCTTGACCTTCAGCTTGGCCCATTGCGACAGCGACCAATAGGGCACGCCGAACATCTTGCGGAAGAAGTTGACGAAGCGGTTCATCTGAATCGCAAAGTCGTAGGCCTTGTCGCCGAGATGGGCGAGCCAGCGCGCGTTCTGCACCACGAGGTCGAAGATATCGCCGTGGATCACGAGGTAACGCTTGCCGTCGGCGCCGGTGTGGACGGTGTTCTCCATCACATCGATGCCGCCGAAATGCGTGCCGTAATATTTGCGTAAAAACTCGTCGTGGTTGCCCGGCACGTAAATGACCTTGGCGCCCTTGCGCGCCTTGCGCAGCATCTTCTGCACGAAGTCATTGTGCGATTGCGGCCAGTACCAGTTGGACTTCAGCGCCCAGCCATCGACGATATCGCCGACCAGATAGATCGTGTCGGCGTCGTGGCTGCGGAGAAAATCCAGCAATCGGTCGGCTTGCGAGCCGCGAGCTCCGAGATGAACATCGGAGATAAACAGGGTGCGAAAACGCCGTTCCGGCGTCTCATCACTCAAGGATTCACTTCCCATGCCAGCGTCACCTAACAATTCCCCATGACAAGGCGATGACGGCCCATTTCGCTGCAAAAGCCGCGTATTCCGCCGCTCGCGGAATAGCTATTGGCCCAGTTTTCGCGAGCGAATCGTTCGCCAGCGCCCCAAGGACCGCGATACCAGCGCGATGCGACAATCTGGCGACATCGGCCGGCGGAACCCGCGCATGCGGCGTCCGTGAAATGACGGGGCTGTTGGTTTTGGGGATAGTTGGTAACGAAGGTTAACGGCTGCGGGGCCTCGTCCGCATGTTTCAAACTCACCGCCCTGCTGCGGTCAGCTCACAAACACCACGCGCGTCTCCACAGAAACCCGCCGGTACAGATCTTCGATATCGTCGTTGACCAGGCGGATGCATCCGGACGCCACCAAATGGCCGATGGTTTTCGGGGAATTCGTGCCATGAATGAGCATGCCGGGCTTGTCGAGCAGCAGCGCCCGTGCACCCAGCGGACTGCCGGGGCGGCCGGTCGATGCGAGTAACGCGTCCTTCATGCTCGCGCCTGGACTCTTCCAGACGGGCCATTCGAGCTTGTCGGCGACGCGGAAGAAGCTGCCGCCCTTCTGGCACTCCTGCGCGAGGCCGATGCCGTAGCGGCGCGCCGAATTGTTGGCGTCGATCAAATAGAGGAAGCGGTTCTCACGATCGACCACGATCGACCCGGGAACGACGGTGGTGCGATAGAACACCACCTGCCGCTGATACGCGAAAGGCAGTCCCTCGCCGCTGGAGCCGCCGTCGACGCCGGGCTTCAGATCAGCCATGACAACATCTTCGCGTCCGCGCGTCGGCTTTTGCGATGACGCGGTCACGGCGGCGCCGATGCCGGGACCCTTGCTGTAGACATAGCCGAAGACCAGCGCCGACAGCACGACAGCGGCAACGAGGGCGGAAGCCGCGATCATCAGCGGCCGCCAGTTTCTTTCCGGCGCCAACACCTCGCTGATTTCGGCGGCGGATCTGGCTTCACGAGGGGCAAGCTCATCCTCGATCTGCTGGATGGCCTCCTCGAGCGCGGCGTTGTGCGAAGCCGCGGCGTCGCGGGTGAGCTGGGACCGCCTGATCAGGCTCAAGGCATCCTTGTAGATCGCCTCGCGCGCAACGGCATCCTTGCCCGCCACGGCCTTCTTCAACAGCGCGTAATAGTCCACATTCATGGCTTGCCCCTACCTGACGGGAGGCGCGTACTGGATCCCACCCTGCGTCCACAGCGCGTTGAGTCCGCGCGGGATGCTGAGACGCGATTGCGTTCCGACGTTTCTCTCATAGATCTCGCCGTAATTGCCGACCGCCCGAACGGCGCGCGCGGCCCAATCCTTATCGAGGCCTAGCTGCGGGCCGAATTCACCCTCGCTGCCGACCAGGCGCCGGACGTCGGGATTGGCGGATTTGACCGCCTCGTCGACCGTCGCTGACTTGACGCCGAGCTCCTCGGCGTTGATCAGCGCATAGAGCGTCCACTTGATCAGGTTGAACCACTGGTCGTCGCCTTGCCGTACGGCCGGCCCGAGCGGCTCTTTCGAGATGACTTCCGACAGGATGATGTGGCTGTCGGGCGCCGCGAGCTTGAGGCGCTCCGCGTAGAGCTGCGAAACGTCGCTTGTCAGCACATCGCACTTGCGCTCGTCATAGGCCGTGCGGCTCTCTTCCGCGCTGTCGAAGGCCAGCACCTTCAGCGGCATGTCCTTGGCGCGGAAGTAATCCGACAAATTGAGCTCGGTGGTCGTGCCCTTCTGCGTGCACACCGTCTTGCCGCCAAGCTGTAGGGCGGTGTCGATCCCGGCCTCGCGACGCAGCAGAAAACCCTGGCCATCATAATAGGCAACGCCCGCGAACATCAGGCCAAGCGAAGTCTCCCGCGACATGGTCCAGGTCGAGTTGCGCGACAACACGTCGATCCCGTTCGACTGCAACGCGGTAAAGCGTGAGGAAGCGTCGAGCGGAACGAACGTCACCTTGGCGGGATCGCCAAAGATGGCGGCTGCCATCGCCCGGCAAACATCGACATCAAGACCGGTCCAGTTGTTCTTGTCGTCCTGGCTCGAAAAACCCAGCAACCCCTGCCCGACCCCGCAATTGAGCGCGCCGCGTTCCTTGACGGCCTTGAGGGTCTGCGCACCGACCGAAGGGCTGCCTGCAACGAGCATGGCCAGGAGCAGTGCAGCCGTGAGGATCAAGGGTCGCATGGCGCAATCGGGCATTCCATTCTCGCAATCGGTTGCGGCGCGACCCGCCGGACGCGTCATGTTGAGGATGAGACAGATCTTTGACTTTGACTGCCATAGTCCAGTCTTTGTCACCGACGAATGCAAGCCCCTTGACATGGATCAACGGCGGCGCTGGCGGCAGTCCGGGACTATCGCGAAACTTTCACGGCTGCGGATCGCCTGTCGGGCAAAATGCCTCGATCAAGCAAACAGAGCGGCAAGATCGTCAGTCCCAATTCCGAACACCGTGCCCGCGCCGCCGAAGTCACGGGGGTGTGATGGCGCTAACGAGTACGCCCGTTCGAAATGAAAAACCATCATTGGATTGCCGGTGCAGCATGTTCTTTTCGATCCTCCGTCCGCCAGGAGCGCACCCATGACCTCGCAGCACGACCGCCATTTCGCAGGAAGTTTGCCGGACAAGACCACTCATCGCAATGCATCGGCATTCGGCCGCGTCCTGTCGCGGCGTTCGCTGCTTCGCCAGGCCAGCATTGCAGGCATCTCCCTCGCCTCGCTGCCGGCGTTTGCGGACCAACTGGTCAAACTGCCGTTGCCGAGCGATCCTCGCGAACGGCCGCTCACGGCCGATTTCCCGCAGAAGGCCGCGATGATCCTACAGCGAAGCCGGCCGCCGCTGCTCGAGACGCCAATGGAAGTATTCGATCGCGGGGCATTCACGCCGAACGATCAGTTCTACGTCCGTTGGCATTGGTCGGTGATTCCAAATTCGGTCGACGTGAACAGCTTCAGGCTCTCCGTAAGGGGGCACGTCGACCATGCGCTGTCGCTCTCGATTGAAGACATACTTCGCTTGCCGCGGGTCGAGCTGGCTGCCGTCAATCAATGTTCCGGCAATTCGCGCGGCCTCTTCCTGCCGCGCGTGCCGGGCGCGCAGTGGGCGCATGGCGCGATGGGCAACGCCAGATGGGCGGGCGTCCGCTTGAAGGACGTACTGGACCGTGCCGGCGTCAAGGGTGGCGCAATCCAGGTCCGCTTCAAGGGATTGGACGAGGCGGTCATGCCAGATGCACCAGCCTTCAGAAAATCGCTGGCCATTGACCACGCCCGCGACGGCGAGGTGATGATCGCCTTCGCCATGAACGGAGAGCAGCTCCCGCTGCTGAACGGCTTTCCGCTGCGGCTGATCGTCCCCGGCTGGTATTCAACCTACTGGGTCAAGATGCTCAGCGATATCGAGGTGCTGGACAAGCCCGACGACAATTACTGGATGGCGGTCGCCTACACCATTCCCGATACGCCCCATGCCGATATCGCTCCCGGTCAGACCGGCGTGAAGATGGTTCCGATCAGTCGCATGGTGCCGCGTTCGTTCATCACCAATTACGCTGCGGACGCCGCCATCCCGGTGAATACACCCCGGCCGGTGCGAGGCATCGCCTTCGGCGGCGATACCGGCGTCGCCAAGGTCGAGATTTCCGCCGACGGAGGCAAATCCTGGCAAACGACGACGCTTGGAACGGACCATGGCAAGTACAGCTTCCGGCAGTGGCAAGGCACCATCTCGTTCTCCGAGAAGGGAAACCACGCGCTGATGGCCCGCTGCACCAATCTGGCCGGCGAGGCGCAGCCGAACGAGCCGAACTGGAACAACAGCGGCTTCATGCGCAATGTCGTCGAAGCTGTTCAGGTCAATGCGGTCTAGGAGACGGTCATGCGCAAGCCAATCATTGCAGCGGCCTGTTTGACGACAGCGCTGCTGGTCTCGACGCCGGCCCGGGTCCAGGAACAGCCGATGATCACATCGACAACTGTCGATCTGCCCGCAGGCGATGCGCTGTTTCCGGGTGGCAAGGCGGCGGACGCGATCAACAACAATTGCCTCGCCTGTCACTCCACGGACATGGTGCTGAACCAGCCGGCGCTGCCGCGGGCGACCTGGGAAGCCGAGGTTCGCAAGATGATCAACGTTTACAAGGCGCCGATCGATCCGACCGACGTAACTGCGATCGTCGACTATCTCGCAAAGACCAAGGGCAAGAGCTAGCGGCGTACCAATTGCCATCTGCGGGCGGCAACGCCGGCCCAGATCGCTTCGATCACACCGAACGGCCAGGCGCCCTGTAGGAAACCATAAACCGATCCCAGGGCACACGCGGCGGCGAAAGCGAGGATCATCCAGTGGCTGCGGTGTTCGAGGGCGTAAGTGACGAGCATGGCGGTGACGGCGAACAGGCCGAACCAGGTCAAGGCGTCCATTAAAATCATCTCGCTATGCCCGGCCGGTTGGTCGCAGGCGATCGAACCGTCGTTACTACACGAACCAGACACCGCCGCCCAGAAGGGCGCGCGCCGGTCGCGAACAGCAGTCACCCGCTGCCGCAGCCCGACGCGCATAGCCTTCATCTTGCAAGGCCCGCTGATCACTTGCGGACCACTTCCTTCAGCGAGTCGACGAACACCCAGAAGGAGGCGGCGAAGAGGCCGATGTCCTTTAGCAGGAACTGACCCGGTGCGACCGAGATCGCCGGCACCCCGAGCTCGGGCA
The DNA here is from genome assembly GCF_018129385.1 of Bradyrhizobium lablabi. Taxonomy (GTDB): domain Bacteria; phylum Pseudomonadota; class Alphaproteobacteria; order Rhizobiales; family Xanthobacteraceae; genus Bradyrhizobium; species Bradyrhizobium lablabi_C. Next base: position 424,954 of record NZ_JAFCLN010000001.1, on the reverse strand, counting down.
CCACGACGCCCGGCGTCGAGATCATGAAGCTGACGGTGGTGACGAACAGCCCGGCCGACAGCAGGCCACCCGCCGCCGAGAAGATCGGGCTTGCCAGCCTGAGCGCGATCAACAGCCCGATGCTGAGTTCGAGGACGCCGAGGAAATTGGAAAAGCCTCGCACCGAAAGCAGCGCATAGAACCAGCTCACAAGCGGGCTGTTCTCCACCAGCGGCACGAGCCCGTTGGCCTCGTACTCGGTGAACTTCATTCCGCCGAACCAGGCGTAGATGATCGCGAGCGACAAATAGAGGGCAGCCCGGCTGATCGGCTCCGCGTGCGCGAGCAGGCGCTCGGCCTGATCGCGCCAGCTTACGCCCGGCCTCAGCGACAGGACCGGACTGGCGATGGGTGACACGGCAACTTCAGTTCTCGTAGTCATGGTACTTCTCCTTGTCCGCCGGCAGGTGAAGGAACGCACTCGAGCATTAGCTCGATGGTTCTCTCGGCACGACCGGCAGAATGCCGAGAAGAATGGGTCTGGCTGAACGAAACGGCTGCGCCGGCTAGGCGCTCAACCGATCGTGCTTTTGCAGGTTGTAGCGAGGCGCCGGGATCGTGCTCGCGATCCTGCCCGACATGGCAAGCCGCGCCGCTTCATGACGATCCCACTCCGCCTTGTCCGTCAGCGACGGAATGGTGACGGTCTCGCCGAGGTCGAGGCCCGCGAGAGCAGCATCGACCAGGTCATCCCCCGACATCACGATCTGTGCCGGGAGCTGGTGAACGGGCATGCCGGCGACATCCCAGAATTCGGTGGCCGTCGGGCCCGGCAGCACCGCCTGCACGCGAATACCCTTGCCGGCGAGCTCGTGAATGAGCGACTGGCTGAACGCGAGCACGAAGGCTTTGCTGCCGCCATAGACGCCGTTCAGCAGCTCCGGCGCGATCGCGACGATCGACGCAATATTGATGATCGTGCCGTTGCCGCGGGCGACAAATCCCGGGACCGCCGCATGGGTCAGCCGCGTCAGCGCGGTGACGTTCAGGCGGATCATCTCGTCCATCTTTTCGACGTCCGAGACAACCAGCGGATCGGTAGCGCCGACGCCTGCATTGTTGACCAGCACGGAGATGCCCGCATCGGTCCGCAGGATGCTCTCAACGCGCGAGAGATCGGCTGGGGACGTGAGATCGGCTTCGACCGTCGCCACCTTCCGCCCGGTTTCGTTGGCGAGCCTGCGCGCGAGGGCGGCGAGCCGCTGCTTGTTGCGCGCGACGAGGATGAGGTCGTGGCCGCGCCTGGCCAGGCGATCGGCGTAGATCGCACCGATGCCGGTCGATGCGCCGGTGATGAGGGCGGTGCCTTTGGCTTGGGTGATGCTCATGTTCGTCTCCATGTGGTTGGCTGAAATCGGTTGCTTCCAGGCCTGAATAAGTCCTTCCGAAAATGCTGGGTATCTGGCAAAATCGAGATGCATTCTTCCAAAAAATGGAAACATCCCATGGACCGTTTCGAGGGCATGTCGATTGTGTTGGCGGTCGCGGAGGCCGGCAGCCTGTCGGCTGCGGCGCGCCGGCAGAACATGCCGCTCGCGACCGTGAGCCGGAAAGTGTCCGAGCTCGAAGCGCATCTGCGCACGAAACTGTTCAACCGCTCGACCCGCGCACTGGTCCCGACGGATGCGGGCCGCTCCTACATCGCGGCTGCCAAGAGAATCCTCGCTGATGTGACGGAGGCCGAACGCGCGGCCTCCGGCGAGTACACGACGCCACGCGGGGAGCTGAGCGTATCGGCACCCGTCGCGCTCGGGCGCCTGCATCTACAGCCGGTGCTGACGGAGTTTCTGGCGGCGTTTCCGGAAGTCGACGTTCAGCTCAGCCTGCTGGATCAGGCGGTCAACCTGCTCGAGGAGCACATCGATGTTGCGCTTCGCATCGGCCCTCACGCCGACAGCAGCCTGATCGCCGTGCGGGTGGGCGACATCAGCCGCGTGATGTGTGCAAGCCCGGCCTACCTGAAATCCCGCGGCACGCCCAAATCGCCGGACGACCTTTCGACTCACGACTGCATCACCTTTCCGCCGATCCAGCAGCCTGACACCTGGCGGTTCGAACGGGATCGGACCGAATATGTCGTGCCGGTACGATCGCGACTGGTCGTGAGCAACCTCGAATCGGCCCACGATGCCGCCTGCACGGGTCTCGGGATCACGGTGGTGTTTTCCTATCAGGTCGCCGATTCCATCAGATCGGGAGAACTTGTGCCGTTGCTCCAGAATTTTCAGCCGGCGCCGCTGCCCATCAGCCTCATGTATTCGCCCAACCGCTTCATGCCGGTGAAATTGCGCGCCTTCCTCGATTTCGCGGCACCGCGGCTGAAGGCACGACTGGAACTGCCGAAAGGTGTCGTCCCGCGACAACGAAGCAGCCGCGGAGATCGCAATCAGCAAAACTTGTGAAAGCGATCATCGCCGACAGCAAAGCGGTCCGTCGGCAGCACCCGGCAACGGCCGCGGCGCTGAACCCGTCCGCCTCTTCCGATGAGTGTGGCGCAACAGCCACGCCGACCGGAAATCGTCCGACATCTCACCGCATTGAGCCCGCACTTTGCTTGCCGGCCAATTTTGCGCCCCTACAATCGTGCATTGTTGAGCCAGGGAGGCTCGCAGTGCAAAGCACGGCATTTTTCGCGGTGGCGATCATCGCAGCCGGTATGGCTTCCTGCGGACCGGAAGCATCGGCCGCCGACGCCGCTCCAACCGCTGCTTCCACGGCAACGGCGGCTTCCACGCCCAAGCCCTGCACCGACGGTTGGGACTTTGTTGCGACCGACTGCCAGCTGACTTGGCGGGGTATCACGGTCTACGGCGCGATTGACGCGGGGTTCGGTTGGCAGAGTCACGGCGCGCCGTGGGACCCACGATCCGCCGTCGGCGCGTCATACTTGATCCAGAAGCAGAACAATTCACCGCTCTGGGGCCCTGCGCCCAACGCTTTGACAAACTCATTCATCGGCATCAAGGGAACTGAGCCGATCGGCGGGAACGTCTCCGTCGTCTTTGCGCTGGATGCCGGGTTCGACCCTTATTCCCTGCGCTTCTCCAACGGGCCGGGATCGGTCGCCGCGAACGCCGGCATTCCCCAGAATTTCGCAACCGCCTATTCCGATTCCAGCCGCGCGGGCCAGTGGTTCAACGGACAGGGTTATGTCGGCCTCAGTTCTCCAACCTACGGCACCCTGACCGTTTTCCGGCAGAACTCGCTGACGCTCGATGCGGTCTTCGACTATGACCCGTTCGGCGCCTCTTACGGCTTCTCGCCCATCGGCTTCCAGGGAATAACCTGCGGCGGCGGCAATACCCAGAACTGCCGAAACTCGACGTCGCTGAAGTATCGGATCAAGGTCGGCCAGTTCCGGGCGGCGGCGCTATGGCAGTTCGGCGGCTACGCCGAGAATAATGCCTCCAATGGCGCGTATCAGTTCCAGGCTGGCGCCGATATCCCGACGTGGGGCAGCGGTGTGCTCTCGGTCGACGCGATTTACAGCTTTGTCAGAGATTCCGTGTCGCTCTCCCTTGGGCCGGGAACGAATGACGCCAGTGGAGCGCCGATACCCCCGTTCCTGCCGCAAGCGCTCACGGCGCAGATTTCCAACAATGAAGCCGTGATGCTTGTGGCCAAGTACACCGACGGACCGCTGAAGGCATACGCCGGTTACGAACACATTCGATACATGGCGCCCAGCAATCCGCAGACCGGCTTTACCGATATCGCGGGAGACTTTGTTTGCCTGAACTGTCAGGCGTTCAACAACACGACCATCAACAATACCGCGTTCGGCGTGAACGGCCTCGGCAACAGGAATTTGCAGGTCATGTGGGTCGGCGCCAAGTACGCTGTTACCGAGAATCTGGATGTGATCGGCGCCTACTACCACTATATCCAGAACTCCTTCTTCGGCACCGCTGCCGGCGGACCCGCCCCCTGTTTCGGCAGAGAGCACGCGCAATGCGCCGGGACTTTCGACGCGATCTCTGCCGCAGTCGATTGGCGGTTCGCGCCAAAGTGGGATCTCTATTCCGGAATCATGTTCACGCAAGTGAATGGCGGATTGGCCTTCGGCTTTCTCCAGCGCAACAACATCGCCCCTACGGTCGGATTGCGGTTCCGCTTCTGAAGCCGGAGCCAGCGGCAGCGCCGCTGGCCTCACGCACCAGGCTAGCAGAAACCAAGCTAGTAGAATTTGTGAAAGTGATGCACCGGGCCATGGCCGTGGCCGACGGCAAAGCGGTCGGCGGCAGCAATCGCGGCGCTGATCCAGGCCTTGGCGTTGCGCACTCCGGTTTCCAGATCGTCGCCCTTCGCAAGTCCCGCAGCGATGGCCGACGACAATGAGCAGCCGGTCCCGTGGGTATTCTTTGTGTTGATGCGCGGGGCTGGGAGCGCGATGCTGCCGGCGCTGGTCACAAAATAATCGGTGCTCTCTGGGCCCTGCCCGTGGCCGCCCTTGACCAGCACGGCGCGGCAGCCGAGCGCGAGCAGGCGTTTTCCCTGCGCGGCGATGCCGCTTTCGCTCGCTACGATCTGCTCGTCGAGCAGCGCGGCGGCCTCAGGCAGGTTGGGCGTGATCAGCGTGGCGCGTGGAATCAATTTTGTGCGCAAGGCATCCACCGCTTCCGCCGCCAGCAGGCGATCGCCCGAGGTTGCGACCATCACGGGATCGAGCACGACATGCCTTGGCGACCAGCGGTCGAGGCCGGCGGCGATCGCATCGATCACCGCGAGGTCTGCCACCATGCCGATCTTGACCGCGCCAATGGCGAGATCGGCAAACACGGCGTCGATCTGCGCAGTGACGAACGGTGCGGGCACCTGATGGATGCCGGTGACGCCGGTGGTGTTTTGGGCAGTCAGCGCGGTGATGACGGAAGCGCCGTAGACGCCGAGCGCGGCAAAGGTCTTCAGGTCGGCCTGAATACCGGCGCCGCCGGAAGAATCCGAGCCGGCGATGGTGAGCGCTACCGGCGTCATTGCTGCGCGGAATTGGCTGACGGAAACAGGGTCATGATCTGTCCTACCCCCTCACGCGGGCGTCATCAAGCCGCCTTGCCACGGGGCCCCGATTTGGCTCTATTGGCCTCGAAATCCGCTTCCTGGAGACGTTCGCGATGGTGCCCTTTTTCGTCCAGATCAAATGCAAGCTCGGCCAGTCCTACACGGTCGCGAATGCGCTGGCGGAAGCCGAGATCGCCTCCGAGATCTATTCGACCGCGGGCCATTACGACCTGCTGGTGAAGTTCTACGTCGACAAGGAGACCGACATCGGCCACTTCGTCAACGAACGGGTGCAGGTCATTCCCGGCATCCAGGACACCCACACCATCATCACCTTCAAGGCGTTCGGCGGCGGCTGATCGGCCCTCGCCGGGCACCTTCAAAAGCAAGAGCCTGCAAAAAGCAGGTCGCGAAACATCGCTCAAAAAATTCCAAGGGAGGAAATGGGATGATCGCGAAGATCGCACGACTTGCTTCTGTTGCATTGGCCGCAAGTGCGGTCGCGGCACCGGCCGCGCTGGCGCAGGTGAAATTGCCGCCGACGGTGACGATGACGGCCTATGACACCGGCACATCAGGTTTCAACATCACGGTGGCCGTCGGCAAGATGATGAAGGACAAGTACGGCAGCGACGTGCGCGTGCTGCCGGCCGGCAACGACGTCGCCCGCCTACAGCCGCTGCGCGTCGGCCGCGCCAGCATCTCGGCGATGGGCGTCGGCGTCTATTTCGCGCAGGAAGGCGTATTCGAGTTCGCGACCCGCGAATGGGGCCCGCAGCCGCTCCAGATCACCCTGAGCTCGCTCGACTGCAACGGCCTTTCGCTGGCGGTCGCCGGCGACATCGGCGTCAAGACCTATGCGGACCTGAAGGGCAAGCGTGTCGGTTTCGTGGTTGGCTCGCCCGCGCTCAACCAGAATGCGCTGGCCGTGCTGGCGTTTGCCAATCTGACGGCAAAGGACGTCAAGATCGTCGAATTCGCCAGCAACAACGCCATGTGGAAGGGCATGGTCAATAACGATACCGATGCGGTGTTCGGTTCGACCATCTCCGGGCCCGCCAAGGAATTGCAGACCTCGCCGCGCGGCATCACCTGGCCGGCGATGCCGTTCTCCGACAAGGCGGGCTGGGAGCGCATGCGCAAGGTCGGCCCGTACTTCACCGAGCATAACGCCAGCTGCGGCGCCGGCGAATTCTCCAAGGACAAGCCGATCCAGATGGGGACCTATCCCTATCCGATCTACAGCGTCTATGGCAGCGCGTCCGAGAACGACGTCTACAACCTCGTCAAGGCGATGATCGACGGCTACGACGGCTTCAAGGACAATGCGCCCGGCGCCAGCGGCCTTGCGGTGAAGACGCAGGCGAAGAACTGGGCGGTGCCGGTGCACAAGGGCGCGGTCAAGGCGTTCAAGGAAGCCGGCGCCTGGAGCGACGACCAGGAGAAGCACAACAACGCGCTGCTCAAGCGGCAGGACGTGCTGATCGCGGCCTGGAACGAGTTCATCAAGGGCAACCCGTCGTCCGATTCCGCAAAGTTCGCCGAAGAGTGGATGGCGGCGCGCAAGGCGGCGCTTACCAAGGCGAACATGATCGATACGTTTTCCTGAGCGAACAGGGACGGCAGGCGGCAGGCCGCGCCCGCCGTCCCTTCGACGCACGAATCGCCTGCCGCCTTGCGATGCCCGGCCTAACCTCCCGGCGCGGGCATAGCGCGCAGCCTCCCTCCGCATCGACCGATCCCGCACCCCACTGCCGACAACGCCGAGGGTTCCCTCTCGCGGCGAACGCGCGCACGCGATAGCCTGATCCGATACGCGGCGAGATTGCGGGTACGACCATGTGGGCCTTCTTCGAACGTCTCCTCGATTCCTCGATGTTTTCCCCGCACGGCATCTGCCTGTTGTGGGAGCCGCAACTGATCTGGCTGCATGTGGTCTCCGACGCGCTGATTGCGATGGCCTATTTCTCGATTCCGTTTGCGCTGGCGATCTTCGTCATCAAGCGGCGCGACCTGAAATTCGGATGGGTGTACTGGGCGTTCGCGATCTTCATCGCGGCCTGCGGCCTCACCCATGTGCTCTCGATCGTCACGCTGTGGAAGCCGATCTACGGCATCGAGGGGCTGGTCAAGGCGGCGACCGCCGCCGCGTCGGTCTTCACCGCCGGCATGCTGTGGCCGCTGCTGCCGCAGCTCTTGAAAATCCCCTCGCCGTTCGAATTCCAGAAGGTGCGGACCGCGCTCGAGATAGAGGAAAGCAAGAGCCGCGACACCGCGCAATTGCTACAGCAGGTGCGCGACTCCCAGCGCGCGCTGCGCGAGAGCATGTCGCGCCTCACCGCCGTGGTGGAAACCGCGGTCGACGGCGTCATCCTGATCGACGCCGAGGGCCGCATCCTCCTGTTCAATCCCGCCTGCGAGCGGCTGTTCGGTTATCGCGTCGACGAGATCATCAATGAAAACGTCAAGCTGCTGATGCCGTCCGAATCCGGCGGGCAGGACGATAGCTGGATCGAGAACTTCCGGCGCTTGCGCGAGGCAAAGATTGCCGGCATCGGCCGCGAGGTCACGGGGGTGCGCAAGGACGGTTCGACATTCCCGATGGACCTTTCGGTCGGCGAAGCAAGGCAGGACGGCGAGTCGATCTTCGCCGGCATCATCCACGACCTCACCGCGCGCAAATCGACCGAGCTGCAACTCCAGCAGGCGCAGAAAATGGAGATGGTGGGGCAATTGTCCGGCGGCATCGCCCACGACTTCAACAACCTCCTGACCGTGATCATCGGCAATGCCGAGCATCTCGGCGAGCAGCTCGGATCGCGCCCGGAGCTGCGGCGGATCGCCGACGACATCTGCCAGTCCGGCGAACGCGGCGCGGAGCTGACGCGGCGGCTCCTGGCATTCAGCCGAAGGCAGTTGCTGCAACCGCGGCCGATCGATTGCCACGAGCTGCTCGATTCCATGCACAAGCTGCTGCGGCGGACGCTGCGCGAGAACATCGAGATCAGGACGGCGTTCAGCCCCGGCGTGATCATGGCCTTCGCCGACCGCGCCCAGCTCGAATCGGCGGTGCTCAACCTCGCGCTCAACGCGCAGGATGCCATGCCCGCCGGCGGACATCTGACCGTCAGCACCGACCTCGCCGCGCTCGATGCGAGCTATCGCAGCCTGCATCCGGAAGTCGCGCCCGGGCTATACGCCATGATCGCGGTGACCGACGACGGCGAAGGGATGACGCCGGGGGTGGTCGCCCGCGCGTTCGAGCCCTTCTACACCACCAAGGAAGTCGGCAAGGGCAGCGGGCTGGGCCTGAGCATGGTCTATGGCTTTGCCAAGCAATCGAACGGCCATGTCGTCATCCACAGCGAAGCCGGCCTTGGGACGACGGTGCGGATCTACCTGCCGCACGCCGCAAGCGAGTGGACGGACGAGACCAGCGCAGGTGAAATCTCGGCCCCGAAAGGCCACGGGATCATACTGGTGGCGGAGGACGATCCGTTCGTGCGCTCCTCCGTGGTCCTGCGCGTGGAAGCGCTGGGCTACAAGGTTATCGCGGCCGTCAACGGGGCCGACGCGCTGGCGCAGCTCAAGGCCAACCCCGGCATCGATCTGCTGTTCACCGACATCGTGATGCCCGGCAGCATGAGCGGCTGGGAGCTCGCCGAGCAGGCGCGGCAGATCCGCCCCGGCCTGCCCGTGGTGTTCTCCTCCGGCTATGCGCTGGAGACGCTGGTCGAACAGGGCCGCGCCCAGCCCCATTCGGTCATCCTGACCAAGCCCTACCGCAAGGCCGAGCTCGCCAACCGCCTGCGGGAGGCGTTGGCGGCGGTCTCGACCGTTGCGTGAGGGGCCGGCGGCCATCCGGCCCGGCCGGAATTAACCAGTTAACCGTTTCCAGCCGCGGCATGGTCTCAATTGACCGCCTGCCCGGCACGGTTTCGCCATACCGCCATCATCGTCCAGCCTTGATATTTTTCGACTAAATCTCCCCGTTGAGCATGGTCTCCGCGCAAACGCTTCGCGTTTGTCGCGAGGGAAGCCGGTACCCACCCCTCATCAAGGCGGGGCAGGTTTTTTCGGATCATGCGCTTCGCAGTCGTCGACCAAAAACTCCGGCGGGGGTTTTTGTGGGGGAATGTGTTGTGAGTACCGCCATGGGGACGCTGTATGATCTGCTCGGAGCCCTTCCGAACGATGATGCCGAGGGCTTGAGAGCTGCCTTCCGCAAGGCCGCCAAGGCGACCCATCCCGATCTCAATCCGGATAATCCCGAAGCCGCACTGAGGTTTCGCCAGCTCGTCCGCGCCCACGACATCCTCAGCGATGCCGAACAGCGGGCGACCTACGACCAGTTGCTGGCGATCGCGACCAAGCCCGTTCCCACAAAGTCGAGCCAGGTCTACGAAAAGGTCCACCGCTTCGCCTCCTCTACGATCGCGGCGACGATCATCGCAGCCATCCTGGTGGCGAGCTACACGCTGATGGGGGTGGTCTCGCGGGCTCCGGTGGCCGCCGAAAGCACTGTCGGAATGGCCGGCGGCAAGGCGGATATCGAGACCGTGGCGATATCCGGCCGGCACGAGCGCACGGCGCTTGCCGATGAGATCTTCAAGACGAGTGCGATCGCGCCCAAGGCAAACGCCAGGAGCTACTGGATGGCCGGTCCCGTTCCCCTTGTCGCAGGCGACGACATCGCATCAAGCCGCGCACCGGGGTTTTTGGCTTCGCTCGGCGCAAGCAAGCGCCCGGCGCTCACCGACCTCCAGCGCGACCTCGGTTTTCTTCCGCTCTACTCGGCGCACGATGTCGGCCGTGCGTTCGCCGGCATGGAGCGCACGCGGCTTCGCGCCAAGGCGAGACAAGCCCGCATCGCCTCGCACAGGCCATCGACCGCGCGGGTGCTGGATGCACCGCCGGTGCTCCGGCCGACGCGGATGACGCAGGCCACCACGCCGTAACGCGCAACCAGAGCCGTTTCCGTCGCGATTGAACCGGAACGGGGCTCTTATTGTTTGACGCGATTTCTTCAGACTTCGCTTGAAAGCGCCTATCCGGACTTTTCGCCCTTCTTCGGCCGCGGCGGCCCCTCCACCGGTGGCAGCGATTTCAGATATTCCGCCATCGCGGCGCGATCTTCCGCGGGCAATTGCGAGGTGTTCTTGATCACGCGCGCCATCGAGCCACCGGCAGAGTCGCCGTCAGGGAATTCGCCGGTCTCGAGGAAATAGGCAAAGTCCTTTGCGCTCCATTCGCCGAGACGCTTCTGGGTGATGTTCGGCACGAACCCCTCGCCTTCCGGATTGGGCCCGCCGGCAAAGCGTTGCGCCTCGATGATGCCGCCTAGGAAATTGCGCGGGCTGTGGCATTCGGCGCAGTGGCCAAAACCGTTGACGAGATAGGCGCCGCGATTCCATGCCGCCGAGCGCGCGGGGTCCGGCGTGAACGGCCTGTCGTCCATGAACAGCAATTTCCAGATGCCGACGTTGCGGCGGATGTTGAAGGGGAACGGCAGGTCATGGTCGCGCACACGGCCCGGTACCGGCGCGAGCGTTTTCAGATAGGCGAAGAGATCGCGGACATCCTCGATCTTCGCATGCACATAGGAAGTGTAGGGAAAGGCCGGGAAATAATGCGTACCTGAGGGGGAAGTCCCCTTCACGACGGCGGTGACGAAATCGGCCTCGCTCCAGCGCCCGATGCCGTCATTGGGATCGGGCGAGATGTTCGGCACATGGAAGGTGCCGAATGGCGAGGGCAGCGCGAGTCCGCCGCCGAGTCTTGTGCGGTCCGGCTGGTTCGGCACGGCATGGCAGGAGGAGCATCCGCCGGCATTGAACATGATCTGGCCGTTGGCGACGTTGGGCTGATAGGCCGGCAGCGAGGCGGCCGCGATGCTCTTGGGAATGGTCAGCCACCAGAACACGCCGAGGCCGATGGCGGCGAGCAGAATGGCGGCAAGAAAGATACGTCGCAGCATGTCCGGCCTCAGGCGCTTTGCGGTAATGCATTATGACCGCAGTTCGTTCGACAAGCTCATCTGAAATTTCAGATCAAGAAAAGCTGTTCCGGGAATAAAATCAAAGGGCTGCTGTTTGAAAGATGACATCCATGTGTAACGTCAGGAGAGAGAAGCTCATGCTGAACAAGACCATGCTTGCCACGCTCGCTCTGGGCGCGGCCGTTGTATTCGCCGGGCCTGCTCTTGCCGACAAGATGAAGGCGACGCTGGACGGCAAGTCGCAAGTGCCGCCGAACGCCAGCGCGGGCACCGGCACCGCCGACATCGACTACGACCCGGCGTCGAAGAAGCTTAGCTGGAAGGTGACCTATTCCGGTCTCTCGGGACCTGCCACGATGGCGCATTTCCACGGGCCGGCCGAAGCCGGCAAGAATGCCGGTGTCGCCGTCCCGATCCCCAATGCCGCCACCAGCCCAGTCGAAGGCAGCGCCACGCTGACCGACGCACAAGCAGCCGACCTGATGGCCGGAAAATACTACGTCAACATTCACACCGCAGCGAATCCGGGCGGCGAAATACGCGGCCAGGTGACGAAGTAGCGACGAACAACGCTCAAGTTAGAGACGACGAAGATCGCCGGACCGACGCCAAAGGGGCGATGCTTGCTATGCATTCGCCCCTCTTGTTTTGCCAGCGTCCGAGTTATCCGCGTCAGCCCTTGACGCGGAATTTTTCGTGGCAAGCCATGCATTGCTTGTTGATCTCGGGAAATTCCGCCTTCAGGCTGTTCACGTCCTTGATGTTGGACTTGGCCTGAGCGACAGCCTTCACGAAGGCCGCAGAGTGCGCCTCGAAGTCCGCCCGCTCGGTCCATATCTTCGGCGATGCGGAATACTCGCCCTTCGTCGGCTTCAGCCCCTTGATGCTCTCGGGAAACAATGACGGGAAGCGCTTCGCGACGTCATCGAGCTCCGCCAGCGCCTTGTCGACGGCCGCCTGATCGTAAGGCTTCTTGTCCCTGACAATGTCCGAAAGTGCAATCGCACTCGTGAGGTTGGACTTCATCGCGAGCTGGGTCTTGTCGACCTGCTCCTGCGGACTCTGCGCCAGTGCCATTCCGGCGGCAAACAGTAGGGTTCCTGTCAAAACGATGGTTCGACGCATCGGCAAATCTCCGTTTTCCAGCCCCATGTTCTTTTTGCGCTGGATATTCCTGATCCAACGTGCGCCGCGCCAGTTGGCGCGACGCCGCATCTCTTCAACACCACGTGTGGTGTTTCATTCCAGGGGCAGCGGCAAACGTCAGAGCGTGTGCCGGCGCTGCGCCTCCCGGATCGCGATCCAGACCCGCTCGGCGGTCGCGGGCATATCGATGTGGTCGATGCCGTACTCGCGATGCAGCCCCTCGATGATGGCGTTAACCACCGCCGGACACGAGCCGATCGCGCCGGCCTCGCCCGCGCCCTTCACGCCCAAAGGATTGGTCGTGCAGGGCACGTTGTGGGTCTCGAAGTGGAAGGACGGCCCGTCGGAGGCGCGCGGCAGCGCATAGTCCATGAAGGTGCCGGTGACGAGCTGGCCGTCCTTGTCGCTGTAGACCGCCTGCTCCATCAGGGCCTGTCCGATGCCCTGCATGGCGCCGCCATGTACTTGGCCGGCCAGCATCAGCGGATTGAGCGTGACGCCAAAGTCGTCGACGATGACGTAGCTGACGATCTTGATGATGCCGGTTGCGGGGTCGATCTCGACTTCGGCGAGATGCGTGCCGTTCGGATAGGTGCCGTCGGCCTGATTGAAGGTGGCGCTCGCATTGAGCTTGTCGGGATCGGCGCCGGGACGCTTTGCCAGATCGGCAAAGCTGATCGAACGGTCGGTACCGGCGATGCGCAGATTGCCGTTGCTGATCTCGATATCGCAGGCGCTGGCTTCCAGCGCCTGCGCCGCGAGCTCCTTCAGCTTGTTGCCAAGCTCCTGCGTCGCGCGCTGGACGCTGACGCCGCCGGTCGGGATCGAGGCCGACCCGCCGGTGCCGAGGCCGGTGGCGATCTTGTCGGTGTCGCCTTGCAGGACATGCACGCGCTCCGGCGGCACCCCGAACTGCTCGGCGACGAGCTGTGCGTAGGCCGTCGCATGCCCCTGCCCGCTCGACTGGGTGCCGATCAGAATCGAGATATCGCCGTTGGGATCGAGCGCTACATTGGCGGTCTCATCGCCCATGGTGCCGCAGACCTCGACATAGCTCGCAAGGCCGATGCCGCGCACCAAGCCTTCCTTCCTGGCGGCCTTGGCGCGCTTGGGAAACTCCTTCCAGCCTGCGACCTCCATCGCGCGCTTCATGTGCGCGGTGAAATCGCCGGAATCGTAGACCTTGCCGGTGACGGTCTTGTAGGGCAGCGCTTTCGGCGGGATGAAGTTCTTGCGGCGGATCGCATCCGGCGTCATCCCGACTTTTCGGGCAGCGGCATCGACCAGACGCTCGACGACGTAAGCGGCTTCCGGGCGCCCGGCGCCGCGATAGGCGTCCACGGGCACCGTGTTGGTGAAGACGGTGCGCACGCGGCAGTGGAAGGTCTGGATGTCATAGAGGCCCGGCAGCATGCCGGCGCCGCCATGCGGGATGTAGGGCCCGAAGGTCGACAGATACGCGCCCATGTCGCCGATCAGGTCGACATCCATGGCAAGGAATTTTCCGTCCTCGGCGAGCGCCATCCGCGCCGTCGTGACGTTATCGCGGCCCTGCGCATCGCCCATGAAATGATCGGAGCGGTCGGCGGTCCACTTGACGGTCTTCTTCAGCTTCTTCGCGGCGACTGCGAGCAGTGCGTATTCCCGGTACGGAAACAGCTTTGTGCCAAAGCCGCCGCCGACGTCGGGGCAGATCACCCGCATCTTTTCCAGCGGCATCTTCAACACCATGCCACCGATGATTTCACGCAGGCGATGACTGCCCTGGCTGCCGACGGTCATGGTGAGATGGTCGCGTTTGGCGTCGTATTCGACGACCGCCGCGCGCGTTTCCATGAAATTGGTGATGACGCGCGGGTTGACGATCCTGATCTCGGCGACCGCATGCGCCTTCGCGAACGCCGCGTCGGTCGCCTGCTTGTCGCCGATGCCGACGTCGAACAATACGTTGCCGGCATGGTTGGGCCAGACCTGTGGCGCGCCCGGTTTCAACGCGTTGACGACGCCCGCCACGGCCGGCAGCGGCGTCCAGTTCACCTCGATCGCCTCGATCGCGTCGCGAGCCTGGTCGATGGTGTCGGCCACCACGAAGGCGACGGCATCGCCGACATGGCGGACCTCGTCTTTTGGCAGGATCGGGTAAGGCGGCCCGGTGAACGGATTATCCTCGAGGTTGAACAGGCAGGGCAGATCGCCGAGGTCCTTGACGTCATCGGCGGTCAGGATCGCCGCCACGCCGGGCAGCGCGCGGGCCTTGGCGACATCGATGGTGAATTTTGCGTGCGCATGCGGCGAGCGCAGCACCAGCGCATGCAACGCCGGCTGCGGCGCGACGTCGTCGGTATAGCGGCCCTTGCCGCGGATCAGCGCGTCGTCTTCCTTGCGGCGCACGCTTTGACCGACGCCGAATTTGATGGGAGCGGAAGCCATCTTGTCTCCGATTGCAGTTTGAGATCATGAGGCGACCTGAAAGGTCGCCTCATGATCTCATTTCTCCGTTTTGCGCATGACCTTGTCGGAAAACCGGTACCCACTTTTCCGGATCATGCGCCAATTCCAGATTGTCATAATGCAGTGGTTCGGGCGCGGGCGCAAACGCGCGCTGCCCGCGCCTTCGCCGCGCTGCAACGCGGCGAAGCGTTTACCGGCAACAAAAAAGCCCCGGCGGATGCCGGGGCTTTCGCAGGACTGACTGACCGGTGACGATCAATATTTCGCGACCACCGGGCTATTGAAGTGATAGTTGATGCCGGCGCGCAGGATGTGGTCGGTGAAGCGCGAGCTCACGTCAGCGGCGAAGGCGCTACCCGGCAGCAGGGTGAAGCTGGAATTGTAGCGGCCGAGATCCATATAGAGATATTCGACCTTGGCGCTCCAGTCGCGGGCGAACAGCCATTCGGCGCCGACGCCAACCGTCCAGCCGACGCGGACTTCGCTGTTGCTGCCGACGGCAGCAAGCGCAACGCCGGCCGGAGTGAAGCCGGCCAAGGCAGCGTTGGTCTTGATCGAGCCATAGGCCAGACCGCCGGTGCCGTACAGCAGGAACTGCGGGGAAGCCAGGATGCCACCGCGCAGGCGGGCGGTGCCGAACCACTCAAGGTGCTGGCTCAGCGCGATGTTGGTGCCGGTGGCGCCGGGCGGCAGGAAGGTCAGGCCGGGCAAGCAGGGTCCACCGATCAAGGTGCCGGCGCAACGCAGCGCCAGATCGCCCTTCTCGTCCGACCACTGGATGTCGCCCTCGACACCCCAGACCCAGTTGTTGGTCTGCCAGTTGTAGCCGGCCTGGCCGCCGGCGATGGCGCCGTTCATGTCGAAGTTGCCGCCGACGATCGATCCCGGGGGCGGCGCGATAATCGCACCGGTCGCGGTGTTGCGGTAGACCACATCGGTGTTCGAACGGCCCCAGCTATAGCCGGCGTTGCCGCCGATATAGAAGCCGGTCCAGTTCCAGATCACGACGGGCGCCGGCGGCGCCTTGGTGTAGCGCGGTGCCATGTCGGCCGCGTAGGCGGAAGAGATCGCAGCCGTCGCAGCGAAGGCGGCAGTGGCAAAAGCCTTGAGTGAAGCGCGCATCGGAAGCCCCATTTGCAAAGTACGCATCAAAATTCGGTTCAACTTTCGTCGCGATCTTAACGCGGAATCACTTCCGCCAATTACTCGATGCACACTCCCGCGCCACTTTGCTCGCGGATGTTGCATATTCGGCGCAGTGCGACAGGCCGCCGCAGCGAAAGCGCGACATCGATATAACCTGTTGAATTTACTAGATAAAAAATGCGATTTCAGCGCACGAGCGAAATCAGCCAGCGGCGACCGAACAACGGCAGAATAGAGCCCGTGTAAACGAGCGCGCCTGTTGCAACCAGAAGCGCCAGCGTGGTCTCGTCACGCAACGCGCTCATCTGGGCGAGATAGACCGCCGCGAGGCGCGCGACCAACCACAGCGCTGCGCCGAGAACGACCCCGGCGAGGACGAATTTTGCGAACGAGGCCAGCATGGCGCGGTCGAGCACGAGGTGCCCGGCACGCACGGCAAAGAAGATCACCAGCAGCAGGTTGACCCAGGCGCCGACCGCGGTGGCCAACGCAAGACCGATCTGCGCCAGCGAACCCACCAGCAGGACTTTCAGCGCGACATTGACGGCAACGCCGGTCAATGCGGCCTTCACGGGCGTCGCCGTATCCTTGCGCGCGTAGAAGGTCGCGACCGCGCTGCGGATCAGTACGAACGGAATGAGTCCGAAGGCATAGGCCGCCAGCGTCGCGCCCGCCGCCGCGGCGTCGGCTTTGGAGAACGCACCGCGCGCGAACATCGCGCGCATGATCACGTCGGGCACGGTCATGAAGGCGGCGACGAACGGCACCGAGAGCAGCAGCGTGAAGTCGAAGGCCTTGCGCTGGGAAGCGTTGGCGGCGGCCTGGTCGTTCGCAGCGAGCTGCCGCGACATTTCCGGCAACAGCACGGTGCCGATGGCGATCCCGATCACCCCGATCGGCAACTGGTTGAGGCGGTCCGCATAGTACAGCGCAGAGATCGCGCCGGCGGCGAGAAAGGTGGCGATGATGGTATCGGCGAACAGCGCGACCTGCGTGCCCATCGATCCGATGGTCGCCGGCCCGAGCGCGCGGAAGAACGCGCGGACATCTTCATCCAGTTTGAACGGCGCAAAGCGCGGCAATATCCCGCTGCGCCATGCGTCTTGCGCCAGCAGCAGGAATTCGAGCACACCCGCGATCAATACGCCCCAGGCGGCGGCGTATCCGGCGCCGGGAAAGAACGCAGCCAGCGCCAGCGTCGCCATCATCGACAAATTGAGGAAGATCGGCGCAGCCGCCGCGCTGGCGAAGCGGTGCATGACATTGAGCATGCCGCCATACAGCGTCACCAGCGTGATCAGCAGCAGATAAGGGAATGTGATGCGGGTCAGCGCGATGGCGAGTTGGCCGCGCTCGGGGTCTTGCGAAAATCCGGGCGCGAGGATCGCGATCACCTGCGGCATGAACAGCCAGGCCAACACCAGCAGCACGACCTGTGCGGTGAACAGCAGCGTGAAGATGCGGTTGGCGAAGATTTTTGCCGAAGTCTCGCTCTGCCCGTGCAGATGCGCGTAGGCCGGCACGAAAGCGGCGTTGAAGGCGCCCTCGGCGAAGATCGCGCGAAAATGGTTGGGCAACCGCAGCGCCACGAAGAACGCGTCCGCCACGGGACCCGCGCCCAGGATCGCCGCGAGCATGATGTCGCGCGCAAAGCCGGTCAGCCGCGAGAGAAGCGTATAGCCGCCGACGGTGAAGATGCGCCCAAGCATGCGCCGCTTCTATATCACGACGCTGCCCTACAAAAAGGCGAAATCAGGCGGAAACCGCGCCGCGCACGGCCGCGATTACCCGATCCTGCGACGGCTCATCGAGATAGGCATGCATCGGCAGGCTGATGACGTCGGATGACAGTTTTTCGCTCACCGGCAGGCCGCCATCGGCGACCGGGAAATCGCGATATGCCGTCTGCTGATGGATCGACTTCGGATAGTAGATGCCGGTCGGCACGCCCTTGGCCTTCAGCGCCGCGGCGAACGCGTCACGCTCCACGCCTCGCGGCAGGCGGATGGTGTAGAGCGCCCACACCGAGCCGCAGCCGGGCGCCAGATGCGGCACGGTCACGACATTGCCGAGGCCGCGATTATAACGTTCCGCGATCCGATTGCGTTCTGCGATCTCGTCGTCGAAAATTTTCAGCTTTTCGAGCAGCACCGCCGCCTGCATGGTGTCCAGCCGTCCGGTCAATCCGAGGCGGACATTGTCGTATTTGTCGCTGCCCTGCCCGTGCACACGGATGCTGCGCAGCTTTGCTGCGAGATCGGCGTCGTCGGTGAAGATCGCGCCGCCATCGCCGTAGCAGCCGAGCGGCTTGGTCGGGAAGAAGCTGGTGGCGGTGGCATGGCCCAATGTGCCGAGCCGGCGGCCCTTGTAGCTGGCGCCAAAACCCTGTGCGGCATCGTCGAGCACGAACAGGCCTTCGGCCTCGGCCACCGCCGCGATTGCGTCGTGATCGGCGCACTGGCCGAACAGATCGACGGGAATCACTGCCCTCGGCTTGAGACCGTGCTTGCGCGCCGTCGCGATGCCGGCCTTCAGCGAGGCGGCGCTGAGGTTGAAGGTCGCCTCGTCGACATCGACGAGCACGGGCGTTGCGCCGGTCAATGCCACGGCTTCCGCGGTTGCGCAGAACGTGAAGGATGGGCAGAGCACCGCATCCCCGCGGCCGATGCCCTCGGCCATCAGCACCATCAGGAGCGCGTCGGTGCCGCTGGCGCAGGTCACGACATGCCGGGCGCCGGAGAATTCGGCGAGCGCCTTTTCCAGCGCCGTCACCTCGGGGCCGCTGACGAACTGGCAATGCGCGAGCACCCGCGCGAGCGCCTCGTCAATCGATTTGCCGAGCCGGCGGCGTTGCGCGCCGATATCGAACAGAGGCACGGGTTCTGGCGGCATGTGCTGGTTCATGATGCTCTTCGAAACGTGAGAAGGAATCTCAGCCGGCGACGGCGCGCGGCCCCTTGCGCGCGGTCGTAGCTGCCGGCTTGGCCGGATTGACGAGGCACTGGATCGCGATCTCAAGGCTGGCAACGCCTTCGTCGCCGGTTACGGCGGGTGCGCCGCCCGAGCGCACGGCGTCGAGGAACGAGATCAGCTCTGCGCGCAGCGGCTCGTCATGACCGACCGGCAAATGGCGCATCGAGTAGCTGCCGTCCTGCTTGAAGCCGAAGCATTCGGTGACCTGCCGGGTCAGCAGATCGCCCATCACATATTTGTTGCGGGTCGCCACCGTGACGCTGCGCGCCTTGAACGGCGTCAGCCAGTTGGTGTTGATGTGGGCGAGCACGCCGGAGGCGGTGCGGAATTGCAGCAGCGCGATGTCCTCGCGTTCGGCGACGGCGCTGGCGAGCTGCGGCTGCACCTCGACGATGTCGGATTCGGTGAACCAGCGGATCAGATCGATGTCGTGCACGGCAAGGTCGATCACCACGCCGACATTCGACATGCGCGGCGGAAACGGACCGACTCGGGTGATCGCGATCGACAGGATGTCCTCGCCGGAGATCGCCTGCTTGATCGCGGCGACCGCCGGATTGAAGCGCTCGACATGGCCGACCATCAGCGTCACGCCGGCGCGGCGCGCGGCGGCGACGATCTCGCGGCCCTCCTCGACGGAGGAAGCGACCGGCTTCTCGACCAGGATGTGGATGTTGCGCGCGATGCAGGCGAGCGCGATCTCGTGATGCAGATGGGTGGGTGCCGCGATGGTCACGGCATCGACGCCCTCAGCGAGCAGTTGCTCGAGGGTTTCGAACGCGCGGCAGCCGGCATGCTCGGTGGCGCGCGTGCGGTGTTCGGCTAGGGGATCGACGATCCCGACCATGGTGACATTCGGCAACCCGCCCAGGACGCGTGCGTGGTTGGTCCCCATCACACCCGCGCCGATAACGCCGACTCGCATTCAATTCCCCTCTTCGGTCACCGCAAGCGCTTCCAAACGCTCATCAATCCTGGAAGCCCACCGGAACCCGCCCCCGATTCCACGGCCCGATTAGCAGGCCGCTTGCAGCGCGTGAAGACACGATTTGCTGCACTACATTACCAAGCGCGGCGGGTGCCCGCTTTTTATACACAAGCGAGCCTGATTTGGCACGGGATCAACGAGTCACGGCGTCTCCCGAACCGCGGCCAAGCGCGGTCGCCGCAATGATGCGCAGGTCGCCCCAGAAGGTGCGGCTGTCGATATAGCGGCGGTCGGCTTCCGCAAGCTTTTCGGGCGTCGACATGTCGATCGAGGCGAGCTGGGCGATGCCGGTGATGCCGGGCCGGACGTCGAACACGCCTCGCGCGCGCCGCGCGGCGATCACCTCGGCCTGGTTGGGAAGGCAGGGCCTGGGGCCGACCAGGCTCATATCCCCGCGCAGCACGTTGTAGAGCTGCGGCAGCTCGTCGAGCTTCAGCGATCGCAGGCGGCGGCCGACCGGCGTGATCCAGCTTCCTGAAACTTCATGCGAGCCCGCAACCGGCGCGCCCTTCGCCATGGTGCGAAACTTGTAGCAATCGAACGGTTTTTCGGACCTGCCGACGCGAGCCTGCACGAACAACGCGCCGCCTGGCGAGGATCGCGCGATAAGCCAGGCGATGACCAGCATGACGGGCGCAAGTACGATCAGGCCGACAGCCGATACCAGGAAATCGAAGGTTCTTTTCATTGCAAGGTCCGGGGAAGATGGCCGGTACGGCGGGCCACCCCTCCAGCGTCGCTTCGCCTTGGGGAACGCGCAGCGCGAGCGCCTAGGCCGATCTGGCTATCGGGTCAAGAGCGAGGTCGGCACCTTGAAACCAGCGCGCGGTCTCCTGCAACCCCTCCTGAACGCTCCAGCGCGGCGTCCAGCCAAGCAAGTCGCGCGTCTTGCCGATGTCGACCTGCAACGAGTCGGTCAGGCGGCTGGTGACCTCGCGCCTTCGAAGCGCAGCCGCCGCGAACGTCAATAGCTGAGCCGGCACCGGCATTACCCGCGACCTCCGGCCGAGCTCTTGCGCAATTCGCCGCAACAGCTCGGTCGTCGACAAATCCTCTCCGTCGCTGCACAGGAAAATCTGCCCCGCCGCTCTGGGATGGGCGGCCGTCAGAACAATCAGATCAGACAGATTGCCCACGAAGATGAACGAACGCTTGTTGTTGACAGCGCCGAGCGGCAGCGGAATCCCGCGATTGACCCAGTCCATCATGGTGGCAAAGTTGGCCTTGACTCCGGGTCCGTAGACCAAGGGCGGACGGATCACGCTGACTTCAAGTCCGGTCTCGGCAGACAGTGCAAACAGCCCCCGCTCGGTATCGAATTTGGACTGCGCATACCGGTTTTGTGGATCAGCCGGGTCTTCGGCCGTGAAGGGTCGGCCCGGCGGAGTCGCCTCACCGTTTACCTTGATCGAACTGATGAAGACAAACCGCTTCGCGCCGGCCTGCGCGGCCTGGCGTGCGAGATTCATCGTGGCGCCGACGTCGGAGAGCGACGAGCGATTCGCCTGGTCTGCAACCGACTCCTTCAGGACATGGGCGCGTGCGGCAAGATGAACGACCGTTTCAATGCCCTTCAGCGCCTGGGTCCAGTTGGTTGCCGAATGAATATCGCCGATATGGAAGCATCCTTCGCGCGGCATGCGCGTAACAGGCCGGTGCGGGATGCACCGCCGGGCCAACTCGCAAATCACTGCCGCCCCAACGAATCCGCTGGCGCCCGTAACAAGTATCATTTCGTCCCCGCCGCAGTATCAAGTATTGGACCCCCTCCGGCTAGCCCAACACTCCAGTATCATTGGAAGCACGATTCAACCATAACGTGACAATACAATAACAGAATTCGATGGGGCGTCTCACATATCGATAAACCCCACATCGCTCAACGTAATCCTTTCGTCGCTCGAAAGTTCCAAAGGCGAAATTTTAATCAAGTCCGCCGGTATTCATCCTCGATTCGGATAATGTCGTCCTCCCCCAAATAGCTCCCGGTCTGAACCTCGATGAGTTCCAGCGCGATCTTGCCCGGATTCTCCAGCCGATGCACGGCTCCGATCGGAATATAGATCGATTCGTTTTCATGCACGGTCTTGACGAGCTCGTTGACGGTGACCCGCGCGGCGCCACGCACGACGATCCAGTGCTCCGAGCGGTGATGGTGCTTCTGTAACGAAAGACGGCCGCCGGGCTTTACAATGATGCGCTTGACCTGGTGGCGATCGCCATTGTCGACCGACTGATAGGAGCCCCAGGGGCGATGCACCTTGATGTGGTCCTCGGTTACCTCCGGCGCGACTGTTTTCAGCCTTGCAACCAGACGCTTCAGGCCGTTGGCGTCTTTCTGACGCGACACCAGCACCGCATCCTGCGTGGCCACCACGACCAGATCCTCGACGCCTTCGAGTGCGACCAGCGCCCTGTCGGTGGAGACGTTGCAGTTGCGGGAGTCCTCGAACACGGCGGTGCCGCGGGCCGCGTTGCCCTGACCATCCTTCGCCGAAAGTTCCCACACGGCATGCCAGGAGCCGACATCAGACCAGCCGCAGGAAACAGGCACGACAGCCGCGCGCGAAGTCTTTTCCATCACGGCATAGTCGATCGAGATCGCCCTGGCCCTCGCGAAGGCCTCCTGATCGAGCGTTACGAAACCGAGGTCACGCCCGGCCCTGCCGACGGCCTCGCCGACAGCCTGAACACTGACGTCATCGACGTTGCGATACTCGTCAAGCAGCACGCCGGCGCGGAACATGAAGTTGCCGCTGTTCCAGAGATAACCCGACTTGACGTATTTCTCGGCGGTCTCCTGATCGGGCTTCTCCACGAACTTCGCGACTGCCCGGACTTCACCCGTAATCACCTTGTCCGGGCTGATGTAACCGTATTCGGTGGCGGCGCGTTCGGGTTGAATGCCGAATGTCACAATATTGCCGGCGACAACGGCAGCAAGGCCCTGACGACAGGCTGCGATGAAGGCGCCGGTATCGCGCACCACATGGTCTGCGGCCAATGCAAGAACGATGGCTTCGCTGTCACGGGTTTGCGCAAACGCCGCTCCCGCCGCGATCGCCGGCCCGGAATCGCGTCGCATCGGCTCCAGCAGGATGTCGGCGTCGAGGCCGAGCTCGGCCAGTTGCTCGAGCACCATGAAGCGATACGCCATGTTCGTGATGACGATCGGACGGTCGAACAGATCGGGATCCGACACGCGCGCGAGCGTGTCCTGAAATGTCGAGCGGGCACCGAACAAGTGCAGGAACTGCTTGGGATGAACTTCGCGCGAGGCTGGCCACAACCGCGTTCCGGCACCGCCGCACATGATCAGGGGAATGATTCGTTTGTCCATCGAGACTCAAACCTTGTAGTGGTCGCGGTACCAGGCCACGAACTCGTCAATGCCATCCTCGATCGGCGTGTGCGGTCTGAAGCCGGTATCGCGCATCAGGTCGCCGACATCGGCGAATGTCTCCATCACGTCACCGGGCTGCATCGGCAACATCTCCCTTATTGCCGCGCGGCCCAGCGCTTTTTCCAGAACCGCTACCACATGGGTGAGTTCTTCCGGACGATTATTTCCGACATTGTAAATGCGTGCGGGAGCCAGCCCCTGATGCCGGCCCGGAATCTGGTCGACAACACGCGATATTACCCGGGTGACGTCGTCGACATAGGTAAAGTCGCGGCGCATTTTACCATGGTTGAAGAGCTTGATCGGCGTCCCCTCGAGGATCGCCTTGGTAAACAGGAAGATTGCCATGTCAGGCCGGCCCCAGGGGCCGTAGATGGTGAAAAAGCGCAAGCCCGTCACCGGCAGACCGTACAAATGACTGTAGGAATGAGCCATCACTTCGTTGGCCTTCTTGGTCGCAGCATACAGGCTGACCGGATGATCCGTCCGGTCGTCGACCGAAAACGGCAGCTTTGAATTGGCGCCATAAACCGACGAAGACGATGCGTACACCAGATGAGCGCAACCGTTGTGCCGGCATCCCTCCAGAACGTTGACGAAGCCTTCGAGATTGGCGTCCGCATAGCTGTGCGGGTGGCTGAGCGAGTAACGAACGCCGGCCTGGGCGGCGAGGTGCACCACCCTGACAAATCGATTGCTCTCGAAGATCGAAGCGATCGAGGTCCGATCCGCCAGATCGGCCTGCACGAAGTCAAACTGCGGCTGTTTGCGCAGAAGATTCAGCCGTGCATGTTTCAAGGCGGGATCGTAATAGTTGTTGAGATTGTCCAGCCCGACGACGCGGCATCCGTCCGACAACAACCGACGTGCAACATGGAAGCCGATGAAGCCAGCCGCCCCCGTGACCAATACTGCCTGCTCTGACATCACCTTCTCTGCGTGGAGTTGGGTTCCGCTGCCGCCCCTTCGGGACGCCTCTTTAGCCGCCGGCCAGCGGTTGTCGCAATACCCGGCAACCGGCTATTGCCAGACGGGCTTCAAAACCATACCAAAGCGGACGAAATTTCGGCATGCCGTGCCGCCTGCACCTCGGTTAACCTCCTCGGACAATTGAAACTCGGACGATGCGCCGGATTCTGCTTTTATCGCTCAAGATCATCGTTTCCGCAGCGCTGCTTTATCTTGCGCTCCGCAAGGTCGATTTCCACGAGCTCGCCTCCCGCTTCAATGTGGCAAGCGTCGGCTGGATCGGACTCGCGATCGCGGCGACCCTGCTACAGATATTCGTCGGCGTATTGCGCTGGCGCATCGTCAGCGCCGAATGCGGCGCACCCCTCGGCGTCACGCAGGCAACCCGCTTCAACCTGATCGGGGCGTTCTTCAATCAGACGCTGCCCTCTTCGATCGGCGGCGATGCGGTCCGTCTGTGGCTGGTGGCGCGTGGCGGCGCCGGTTGGCGTGCGGCGACCTATTCGATCTTCGTCGACCGCGCGATCGGCCTGATTGCGCTCGCGATCGTGATCGTGGCAACCCTGCCCTGGAGCTATCAGTTGATCGCGGATCCACACGGCCGCTCGGCGCTGCTGCTGGTCGATTTTGCGGCGCTCGCGGCGGGAGTGGGTTTTCTGATTCTGGGGCGGCTGCAATGGCCGTGGCTGAAGCGCTGGTGGGCGACGCATCACGTCCATAACTGCTCCGTCATCGCCAACCGCGTGATCTTCAGCCGCGAGCGCGGACCGAAGGTCGCGGTGCTGTCGTTTCTCGTCCATTTTCTCGCCGTCGTCATCGCCTGGTGTGTGGTGCGATCGATCGCGGCGCCCGTGCTGTTCGGCCAGGTTTTCCAGCTCATCCCGCCGGTGATGCTGATCACGATGATGCCGATCTCGATCGCCGGATGGGGTGTGCGGGAAGCCACCATGGGACTCGCCTTCGGCTATGCCGGGCTGGTCTCCGCCGAAGGCGTCAACGTGTCCCTGCTGTTCGGCGCGGTGTCGTTCATCGTCGGCGCGTTCGGCGGGCTGGTATGGATATTTAGCGCGGAGAAGGCGGCAAAAGGTTCTGCGCCGATCGAGGTGCCCGAGGAAAAATTGCCACATTAACGATCGGAATCGGCACAAGCGTCTATTGTCGTCAGCGGCACTGCGGCGCCGTATAACGGCACCGGGGTCGTCGTCCGCGTCTCCTTCTGCGCACCTTCTTTTGTGGTCCCGGCCTGGTGGGGCTTGCGCAAGGCGTCAAATAACGGGACAAGGGCTTTGCAGCGCCACGGCCAATTAGCCTTCTCAAGCAGCGCATCGTGTTGCGCAGGCTGAAGACCTACTGAAGCATGAAGATCACTGTCGTCACAACCAGCTTTAATTCGGAAGCGACGATCGGCTTCACCATCGAATCCTTCCTCAAGCAGACGCACTCCGACAAGGAGATGCTTGTGATCGACGGCGTGTCGCGCGACGGGACGCTGAAAATCGTCGAGTCTTTCCGCTCCGACGCGATCACGGTCCTGTCCGAGCCGGACAAGGGCGTTTACGACGCCATGAACAAGGGCTTTCGCCAGTTCAGCGGCGATGCCGTCGGCTTTCTCAACTCCGACGACACGTTTCACGATGCAAATGTGCTCGCCGACATCGCCGCCGGCCTGGAAAACGCCGACATCGTCTATGGCGATCTCAACATGGTGACCGACCATCACAGCAAGCGGCTGGCGCGGGTGTGGCGCGCCGGGACATTCCGCCCCTACGCGTTTCAGCTCGGCTGGGTGCCACCGCATCCCACCTTCTACACGCGACGGGAAGTGGTGCAGAAGGTGGGTGAATACGATCTGAGCTACGTCACCACCGCCGACTACGACTACATGCTGCGGGCAATGGCGCTGAACGATTTCCGCGTGCGTTATATCCCGCGCGTGATCGCGGATTTTCAGATGGGCGGCATCAGCACCAGCGGCATCGACGTCACCATCCGTGCCAACCTGGAATGCCTGCGCTCGCGGCGGGAGCATTTGAATGCCCCTGTCATCGATGCGGCATTCTTTCTGCGCTTCCTGCGGCGGATTTTTCAAATCCGCAGGTTGGGGCTTTAGCGGGCGGATATCTGGCGCGGTTCTTCGGCCGGCGCGGCAGCGCCAAATTCGGGGACGGCATCCTTCAGCACGGCGCGGATGGTGGCGCGGTCATCCTTGGCGATCGCCTCCTCCAGCGCCGCAAGCCATTTGCGCAAGGTTGCCATCGGCGGCTCGTTCGGCTTGGCGGCCATGATGCCGGCAACGCCGATCTCGACCGTCGGCTCCTCTGTTGCGAACAGAATTTCGTTCAGCCGCTCGCCCGGCCGCATGCCGGTGAACGCAATTTCGATATCAAGCCCAGGCTCAAGGCCAGAGAGGCGAATCATGCGTTCGGCCAGATCGACGATCTTCACCGGCTGGCCCATGTTGAGCACATAGACCGAGACGTCCGGGCGCACCGGCGCCAGCGCATGCGCCGCCGCCGTGATCACGAGGTCGCAGGCCTCTCGGATGGTCATGAAATAGCGGACCATGTCGGGATGCGTCACGGTGACCGGTCCACCCGCCTCGATCTGCGCCTTGAACTTCGGCACCACCGAGCCGTTCGAGGCCAGCACATTGCCGAAGCGGACCGAGATCAGGCGCATGCGGGGCTTGTCGCCGGCTTGCGTGGCCAGTTCATGATCCAGTGCCTGGCAATACATTTCGGCAAAGCGCTTGGTCAGGCCCAGCATCGAGACCGGCTCGATCGCCTTGTCGGTCGAGATCATCACCATCGCCCCGGCGCCGGCGGCGAGCGCGGCATCGGCGACATTGACCGAACCGAAAATGTTGGTCTTGACGCCCTCGCTCCAGTCGCGCTCGAGGATCGGCACGTGCTTGAGCGCCGCGGCGTGAAACACGATGTCGGGCTTGAACTCGCGCATCAGGCGCATGATGCGCTCGCGGTCGCGGATATCGGCGATGCGGCCCTCGATCGCGGCATTGGTGGCATGGGCTGCCAGCGCCTCGGTGACGGCATAGAGCGCCGGCTCCGAATTCTCGATCACCAGCAGCCGCGCGGCGCCGAAGGTGGCGACACGGTCGCAAATCTCCGCGCCGATCGAGCCGCCGCCGCCGGTGACGATCACCGACTTGTCCTTCACCAGCGCTTCCAGGCGGGCGTAATCGATTTTCTCGCTCGGCCGCAGCAGGAGGTCCTCGACCGCGACCGCAGTCAGGCGCGGCGCGTCGCCGCTCTCCAGCGACGGCAGGCGGCTGACGATCAGGCCGAGCCGCCTTGCGCGCATCAGGACCGCTTCGGGCCTGGCCTCGGGATCGAAGGCAGAGGGCGTCATCACCACGCGCCCGATCGGCTTGCCGCGTCTCTCATAGTCGCGGATCACGTCCTCGACGTCGTCGATGCCGCCGAGCACGGGAATGTTGCGGATGGTCTGGCCGCGATCGGCCGCCGACGGCGACAGCACGCCGACCGGCCAAAGCTGCTTGACCGCCCCGCTCTCGATGCCGCGCAGCAGGATCTCGGCGTCGGCGGCGCGGCCGATCAGCAGCGTTGGCGAAGCACCTTCGCTGCGGGCATGACGGCGCACGCGGGTGTAGCGGAAGTAGCGGTAGGCAAAACGCAACGCGCTGAGAAAGAATATCTGGAGGAAGAAATAAAGGACAATGGTGATACGGCCGAGGAAGACCGGGCCGTGCACGTTCGGGGCGAGGAACACCGAAAAATAGTCGACGACGACCAGCCCCAGCGTCAGCACGGTGGCGACGCGCACGATGTTCAGTGCGTCGGGCAGCGAAATGAACCGCCATTTGGTGGTGGTCAGCTTGAAGAAATAGCAGACCACCACGCTGAAGATGACGAAGATCGGCAGGATGCGCAGCAGGAGCGGCAGGCGGGCGTCGAACAGGTCGCCTTCGAAGCGCAGATAGAAGCTCGCAACCAGCGCGGCCGCCGTCGCGAGCGCGTCATGCGTGGCAATCAGCACGTTACGCAAGGTCAAGTTCTTGAAGCTCATCATGCCGCTGATCGCTGACAAACACTTTTCGGGTTAAGCCGCCGCCGGGAGGCCGCTGATAGCCCATCTCGCCGTCCCATACCAGCCGGTCACGGCCCCGTCGCGCTTTCCGCCGACTGCTTTTCGCGCAGCCGAGCGCCGAGCACGGTTCCGCCCGCGACACCGACACCCAGCACATACATCCAGCCCTCGTGGAAATCGAACAGATGCGAATTGAACAGCGAGGTGAAGAAATTCTGCACGACCACCATGAGACCGATCCAGGCGATCAGCCCCTCGCCCCGGAACAGCAGCAGATGGTACAGCCACATCGCATACAGCACGATGACACCGACGATGCCCCACTGCACGGCGACATTGAGCGTCTGGTTGTGAGGATTGCCGATCACCTGCGCACTGGCAAAGACCTTGCCTTCGTTGTGATCGCTCGCCGCCTTTTCAAAGAGCCCCCGCGTCGCGCCGGTGCCGTGCCCGATAACCGGCGCTTCGGCGAAGAACTGCAGCGACTTCTTCAGGAACTCGAGCCGTATCCCGATCGAGGTCGGCTCGTCCTGGAGCTTGTAGAGATAATAGTCCCGGTAGAACGTTTCGGTCGTCTGTTGCAGCCTCGAGGAACTTGCCCATGCAACGGCGGCCAGCACGACCAACGCCAGGAAGATGGCGAGATTGGCCCGCCACTTCAGATGCAGCAACGCGAACACCGCGAGCATGACCGGCATCGTGACCAGCGCCGTGCGCGAAACGGTCACGAAAATCATGTTGATGACGAACAGCAGCCCGACCGAGGCCAGAACCATCGCCGACCATTTCGCGCCCGCCCGCAGCCGTTCTATGACGGGGTAGGCCAGCACCACAGCGCAGAGCGCGAACTCCTGGCTCTGGTCGATATAGTTCTTTACCGGGACGCCGTACGTCGCCTCCGGCTTGAGAGCGAGACCCGGGAACAATGCAACGATCCAGGACATCGCCAACAACAGGCTGCACGACGCCAGGAACGCAACGAAGACCCAAAGGCCGCGGCTGGAGCGCTGGAAATGATAGAGCAGCGGCGGCAGCATCAGCAACTTCCCCAGCGGCGTGAGGGCGTAGGCCCGCGTGCCCCAAGCCGCGTCCGACCACAACGTTCCGGCGATCGCGATGGCGCAAAGCGCCACCGGCAAATAACAGATCGGCTGCCGCAGCAAGCGAACGAACGCGCGCAGATCGATCGTCGGGAGCAACGCGACCAGCCAGAGCACACTGACGATGGCAACGCCGGATGTCGTCCACGGCAGCAGGATCGCAAGCAGGACCGCAAGCAGGTCCAGATTCAGAATCCGCGCGGCCGGATCGCGCCAGGCCGAAAACACGAGCGCGGGCATCGAGCCTATCGACGGTCTTTTTCCGGCTGGTTCGCTCATCGCCATCAAGCTTCGACCCGCTGATTGACTGCCGTGCCGGCGTCGTCCTTCAATAACATGCCGCCCGCAACCCCGACGCCCAGCACATACATCCATCCCGCATGGAAATCGAAAATATGCGAATTGAACAGCGAGGTGAGGACGTTCTGTACGACGACAAGAAGCCCGATCCAGGCCGCCAGGCCCTCGCCGGGGAGGAACAGCCGCAGATGCGAGAACCACATCGCATATAAAACGACAATGCCGATCACACCCCACTGGATTGCGACGCCGAAGGTCTGGTTATGCGGGTTGGCAATAACATGCCCCGTGGCCTCGACGGCATCCCCCGTCGCCGCCTTCTGGAACAGTCCGCGGATGGAGCCGGTGCCATGCCCGACGAGGGGGGCTTCGGCAATGAAGCGCAGCGACTTCTTCCAGTACTCCATCCGCAGGCCCGCCGACGTCGGCGTGTTGTGCTCCCGGTAAAGCTCAAAATCTCTCGCCAGCGTTTCGACCGTCCGGCACATTCGCGGCGTTGTCGCCCACGCAAGACCGCCCACGATGACGGCCATGCCGAGCGCGACGATCCCGCGCCATTGCAGGTACCTGAACGCAAAGACCGCGAGCATGAGCGGCATTGTCGCCAGCGCGGTGCGCGATGCGATCACAAAGACCATGTTGACGATCAGCACCAGCGCAATCGCCGTCAGAAAGCCCGCGAGCCACAGCCTGTTCTCCTTCAAGAGCCGCATCACAGGATAGGCAAGTGCGATCGCGCAAAGCGAGAATTCCTGGCCCTGATCGATGTAGTTCCTGACAAAGATGCCGCAAAACCTCGCATCCTCCGGCTTGAGGCTGAAGCCCGGATTGAACGCGACGATCCATGAGACGGCCGCCATCAACGTGCACGAGACCAGAAAGGCGATGAAAACCCACTTCCCACGCGTTGAACGTGAAAAATGATAGAACAGTCCGGGTAACACCAGAAGCCTGGCGAGCGGGCCAACCGCGTAGAGCCGCTCGCTCCACGGCGCGCCGGACCAAAGCATGCCGATCACCGCCAACATGAACAATGCGATCGGAAAGACGAAAATCGGCCGCTTCAGCGACCTCAGGTAAATGCCGTAGTCGATCATCAATGCGGCTGACCCGAGCCAGCAAAGCATGAAGATCGACACCGCCGACGTCGACCATGGCAGGGCGAGCGCTGTCAGCACCGCGAAAGCGTCCGCCACCGTCGTCCAGAACGCGGGATTGCGCACCCATCGCCAGAATCGCCACACCGGCTCGATCGGTGAGGCCAGCGTGCTCATGCCCGGCCCTCGCGGGCGCGCTGCACCAGCGAGGTGGTGCTGAATCCCTGGAGGATATCGACCAGCAACACCTCCCCGCCATTGGCTTCGACGATCTCGTGGCCGACGACCTGCTCGCGGGCGTAGTCGCCGCCCTTCACCAGCACGCTGGGCCTGACCTGCTCGATCAGCCTGATCGGCGTATCTTCCTCGAAGATAACGACGAGATCGACCGCCTCCAGCGCAGCCAGCACTTCCGCCCGCGCGCGTTCGTCCTGCACCGGACGCCCCTCACCCTTCAGCCGCCGCACCGAAGCATCGCTGTTGAGGCCGACGATCAGCCGGTCGCAGGCGCCCCGCGCCGCCGTCAGCACCTTGACGTGACCGGGGTGCAAAATATCGAAGCAGCCATTGGTGAAGCCGACACGCAGGTCCTGCTTGCGCCACTCCGCCAGATGCGCTTCGAGATCGGAGGCGGCGGCGATCTTTTGCTCAGCCGCCAGCGAAGCCGTCGGCAGGATCTTTCGCCGCAATTCGGCCAGCGTCACGGTGGCGGTGCCGGTCTTGCTGACGGCAACGGCGGCCGCGGCGTTAGCCGTTCGGAGCGCGGATTCCCAATCGGCGCCGGCCGCGAGCGCCAGCGCCAGTGCGGCCGCCACCGTGTCACCGGCGCCCGAAACGTCGCGCACCTTGACCGGCAACGCCGGCACATGAACCATATCGCCGGTGCGGGTGACCAGCGTCATGCCGTGCTCGCTTTGCGTCACCAGCATGGCCTCGCAATCGGCGAGATACATCGCGTCCCGCGCAGCCTCCGCAATGTTCGCATCGCTGTCGGCGCGGCTGCGGGTGGCTTCGGCAAACTCCTTGCGGTTCGGCGTCAACAGCGTGGCGCCGCGATAGATCGCGAAATTGGCGCTCTTGGGATCGACGATCACACGCTTGCCGAGCCTCTTCGCCGTATCGATCACGTTGCGGATCACGCGCGCGGTCAGCACGCCCTTGGCGTAGTCGGACAGCAGCACGATGTCGGCACGGGGAATGAGCGGCAGGACGGCGTCGATCAGCTTCTGCTCGATCTCGGCCGACGCTGGCTGTGCCAGTTCCCAGTCGGCACGCAGCATGTGCGTTGAAAAATGTTCGGAGACGAAGCGAACCTTGCGCGTGGTCGGGCGCGCGGGATCGTGCACCAGCGCACTTTCGATCCCGGGCTGCTGCGCCAGCGTGACCGCCAGCTTCACGCCCACCTCGTCCTCGCCGATCATGCCGACAAAAATGCAGCGTCCGCCGAGCGAGGCGATGTTGCGCGCGACATTGCCGGCGCCGCCGATATTGGTCTCGCTGCGCTGGGCCGCGATCACGGGCGCCGGCGCTTCCGGCGAAATCCGCGACACCTCGCCGTAAACAAATTCATCAAGCATGAGATCGCCGACGCAGAGCACGGTCTGGCGGACAATCGCGTGCGCGAGAGAATCGAAATCGAACATCTGTACTCGTTACATCCTGCGCCGCTCAGCGAAAACGGTCGGCGCGATCGAGAAACCCCTTCACGTAAAGTTCCACTGCCTCTTCCAGACCCGTAAAGCCGCCATTGTAGCCGGCCCCGTGCAGGCGATCGACTTCGCTTTGGGTGAAATACTGGTAGCTGCCGCGAATCTGTTCGGGCATGTCGATATACTGGATGTTGGGCGAGGTGCCGAGCGCGGCATAGGCCGACAGCATCATGTCCTTGAAGCTGCGCGCGCTGCCGGTTCCGACATTGAACAGGCCGGACACCGACGGCGTCGCCAGCAGCCACATCATCACCCGCACGACATCGTCGACATAGATGAAGTCGCGGCGCTGGTCGCCGTCGGCGATGCCCTCGCGATGCGACTTGAACAATTGCACCGGCCGGCCCGCTTTGATGTCATCGAAGCGCCGCGCCAGCACGCTCATCATGGTGCCCTTGTGATATTCGTTGGGCCCGAACACGTTGAAGAACTTCAGCCCTGCCCATTGCGGCGGCAGCTTTTGCCCGAGCGCCGCGCGCTCGGCGACCGCCATGTCGAACAGATGCTTGCTCCACCCATAGAGGTTCATCGGCCGCAATTGCCTGAGCGCCGGCAGCGACGGATCGTCGGCAAACCCCTGCGCGCCATCGCCATAGGTCGCCGCCGACGAAGCATAGATGAAGGGCGTCGGATTGTCGGTGCACCAGTCGAGCAGCCGCAGCGAGAAGCGGAAATTGGTCTCGATCACGAGGTCGCCGTCGGTCGCCGTGGTCTCCGAGATCGCGCCGAGGTGGATGACCGCGTCCAGCCGGCGGCCCTTCAGCCAGTCCGCGAATTGATCGGGCGGGACAATGTCCATCAGCTGCCGCTTGGCCAGGTTGCGCCACTTGCCGTCGCGGCCGAGCAGGTCGCAGACCACGACGTCGGAGCGGCCGGCCTCGTTCAACGCGGCCACGACATTCGATCCGATAAAACCGGCGCCGCCGGTCACCAGCAACATGCGATACCCTGCCCTGTCATTTGCGGCGCCAGCTTTGCCCCAGACCCGGCTGGCAGGCAATGTGGGCGGCGAAGGCGAGACCAGCTTTACCTGCGGACGGCGAGCCGCTACCGAGCCTTGGACGGCCTGTCGCGGGGGTCCGAATCGAAAACATGAGGATCAACCCCATGCACAGTAGAAATTTCCCCTCGCGCAGGGTCGAGACCGCACACGCTCGGAAGAAATGAACATTAATTCAATCAATCCGGATCCGACCGATATCCGCCCGATCCTCATCGTTCCCTATATGTGGATCGGTGACTTCGTGCGCGGGCACACGGTCGTGCGGGTGTTGAACGAGCGTTGGCCAAATCGCCCGGTGGATCTGCTGGCGACACCGCTGTGCGCTCCCCTTGTCGACTACATGCCGGGGGTACGCGCCAAGATCGTCATGGACCTGCCCCGAAGCCGGCTGGCGGTGGCCAAACAGCGGGCCCTGGCGGCCGATTTGAAAGGCCGGGGCTATGGCACCGCCCTGGTGCTGCCGCGCACCTGGAAGGCCGCCATTGCCCCTGCGCTGGCCGGTATCCCGGAGCGGGTCGGTTTCTTCGGCGAGGCCCGGTTCGGGCTGATAAATCGGATGCGCTGGCACGAGAAAACCTTCCCCCGCTTCATCGACAAGAACGCCGCCCTGGCGTTGCCCGAAGGTGCGGCACTGCCGCAGCCGGAATGGCCCGTACCGCAGCTCAGGGTGTCTGCCGAGGAAACCGCCCGATGGCGGCAAGCCAACGGACTCGGCACGGGACCTGCGATTGCATTGGGGCCGGGGTCGGCCGGAGCCTCCAAGCGCTGGACCTATTTTCCGGAAGCCGCGCAGATGTTCGCCGCGCGTGGGTTCGACGTCTGGGTCGTCGGCGGCCCCGGTGAAAAAGCGCTGGCCGCGGAAATCGTGGCCGCTGGCGGTCCGCGCGTGCGCGACCTTACCAATTCCGACCTGCGCAATGGCGTCCTGGCAATGGCCTCAGCCAGCGTGGCGATTTCCAACGATTCCGGCCTGATGCACATCGCCGCCGCTATCGGGACGCCGACGATCGGCATCTTCGGCCCCACCAGCCCTTATCATTGGGCACCACTGAACGGCCTTGCCGCCACTGTGCAGACCAAAACAATTGTGCCGTGCCAGCCCTGCCATCGTCCGGTCTGCACCATGAACAACCACCGTTGCATGCGCGACATCCCCGCGCTCGACGTCTTCGAAACGGCGCAGCGCGTGCTGCTCGAAGCGGGCGCGCCCGCCGCGCATTAACTATTTTTCCGCGCTTGCAGAGCCGCGGCGCGGTCACTACCAAGAACCGACCTGAGAACACGGTGTCACTTGAGCCAGGACTTGATCGCAGCCCATCTCAAACAATCGCTCACCGCGCTTGAGCGCGCGAATAGCGATGCGGCGATGCTGGCCGCGGCAGGAAAGATTGCAGACACCATTGTCGCAGCGCTGCGTGCCGGCAAGAAACTGCTGATCGTCGGCAATGGCGGCAGCGCGGCGGACGCCCAGCACATCGCTGCCGAGATCATCGGCCGCTACAAGCAGGATCGGCCGGGCTATGCCGCGATCGCGCTGACAACCGATACGTCTGCGCTGACGGCGATCACCAACGACTATGGTTTTGAGCGGGTGTTTTCCCGCCAGGTCGAGGGTCTCGGCCAGCGCGGCGACGTGCTGCTCGCAATCTCCACCTCCGGCCGCTCGCCGAACATCCTGGCGGCGCTGCGCACGGCGCGCGAGCTCGGCCTCGTCACCATCGGTTTTACCGGCACCAAGGGACAGACCATGGGCGCTGACTGCGATCATCTGCTGATCGCGCCCAGCGACGACACGCCGGTGATCCAGCAAATCCATCTCGCCGTCGCCCACGGCCTGTGCGAAGCGATCGAACGGGCGATGATGGCATGAGCGGCGCGGTCCAGCGCCCGGCGGCGTTTCTCGACCGCGACGGCGTCGTCAATCATGACGACGGCTATATGGGCACGCGCGAGCGCATCCGCTGGATGCCGAATGCGGCGAAGGCGATCCGACGACTCAACGACGCCGGCTATTTCGTTTTCTTCTTCACCAACCAGTCCGGCGTCGCCCGCGGTTTTTTCACCGAGGCCGAGCTCAACATCCTTCACGACTGGATGCGCGCCGAGCTTGCCGCGCAAGGCGCTGTCGTCGACGATGTCAGGTACTGCCCGCACCATCCGGAGGGAACGGTCGCGGGCTATCTCGAGGATCATCACTGGCGCAAGCCCGCACCCGGCATGATCCACGACCTGATGGAGCATTGGCCGGTGCGCCATGCCGGCAGCTTTGTGATCGGCGACCGCGCGAGCGACATCGAAGCCGGCCGGGCGGTGGGGCTGCCCGGCTTCCTGTTCGCCGGCGGCGACCTCGACGCGTTCGTCGCCGAGGTGATGGCTCAGACCAGCGTGCGGTAGACCGCGGCAATCTGCTGCGCTTCGGCATCGAGGCTATATCTTTCCAGCACACGCGCCCTCGCCCGCTCGCCCATGGCCGCAGCGGCCGCCGGATCGCGCATCAACGGCTCCAGCGCGGCGACCAGCGCATCGACATCGCCCGGCAGCGTCAGCACGCCGGTGACGCCGTCCTCGACCACAAGCTCAGCAGCCCCCGCGCGCGAAGCCACCAGCGCCGCGCCCGATGACATCGCCTCGATCAGCGTCAACCCAAATCCCTCGTTGCGCGATGTGAAGGCAAAGATCGTCAGCCGCCGATACCAGCGCTGCACTTCCTCGATCGGAAGCTCACCAGTAATCACGATGCGCGATTGCAGGCCGGCAGCCTCGATGCGCTTCTTCAGTTCGTTCGCAAAACCTTGCTGCTCCGGCACGATCGCACCCACCATGACGGCGGTGAAATCGGGATAGCGCGGCAGCAGGCGGCACATGGTCTCCACAAAGACGTCGCTGCCCTTTTGCGCGCGCACGCGCCCGAAACAGCCGATGGCGTAGCGTCCCGGCAGCGCAGCTTCGGCGAACGCCGCCGCGCGATCGGGAGGTGGAGCGTAGACGTCAGCATCGACGCCATGCATCACGACGGTCGCTTCACGTTTCAGAAACGATGCCGAGATGCTGCTGGTGGCGATGACGGCATCCATCTGCCGGATCAACCAGCGTGTCAGCCAGGTGTGATGGCGCTGTGCGGCCGAGGTGAACAGCAGCTTCAGCGGCCAGCCGAGCGCGCGCAGCAGCACCCCCGCGATCATCTCGTCATTGCGGCGCGCGTGCCAGATCAATGGCGCGCCGCGGCGCCACAGCTTCAGAAGATCGGCAAAGCTCATCTCCGGAATGCCGTCCGGCTTGTCGGGTCCGAGCCACGCCGCGCGAAACATCTTTGCCAGTCTTGGCGACACTGCGCGGTTGGTGGCGGTGACGCCCGAATAGCGCCGGTGCAGATTGGGCACGATCAGTTGCAGATCGGCGGCAGGATTGTTTTCGATCGGCACATCGGGCTCCGTTTCGCGCATCTGCTATACGCAACATTAAGCATAGTGACCAGTTCGTGGCGCACGAAACCCACTCTTCACCGCATCGAGGCTAGCATTGCCCCTCGCAAAACAAGGAGAGGCAAAGCTCATGACCGTGCTCGTCACCGGGGGCGCCGGCTATATCGGCAGCCACATGGTTCTGGCGCTGGCGGAAGCCGGCGAGAGCGTGGTCGTCATCGACAATCTCTCCACCGGCTTTTCCGCGATGCTGCCCGAGGGCGTGCCGCTGTTCATTGGCGATGCCGGCGACGAAAACCTCGTCGAGGGCGTGATCAGCCAGCACAAGGTCGAGAGCATCATCCATTTCGCCGGCTCGGTGGTGGTGCCGGAATCGATGCGCGATCCGCTCGGCTATTACCGCAACAACACCATGGTGACGCAGAGCCTGCTCCGGGCCGCCGTGAAGGGCGGCGTCAACCGCTTCATCTTCTCCTCGACCGCGGCCGTCTATGGCAATCCCGACCAGGTGCCGGTGCCGGAGACCGCGCCGACGCGGCCGCTGTCGCCCTATGGCGCATCGAAGCTGATGACCGAGATCATGCTGCACGATGTCGCCTCGGCGCACGGCATGAACTATGTCGTGCTGCGCTACTTCAACGTCGCCGGCGCCGATCCGGAGGCACGCATTGGCCTTGCCACCGTCGGCGCCACGCATCTGCTCAAGATCGCTGTCGAGGCCGCCACCGGCCAGCGCGCCAAGATCGACGTGTTCGGCACCGACTACCCGACGCCGGACGGGAGCTGCATCCGCGACTTCATCCATGTCAGCGATCTCGCCCAGGCGCATCGCGCTGCGCTGTCCTACCTGCGCGCCGGCGGCAGCTCGGTGACACTCAATTGCGGTTACGGCCGCGGCTATTCGGTGCTGGAAACAGTCGAGACGGTGAAGCGCATCGCAATGCGCAATATCCCGGTTCAATATGCGCCGCGCCGGCCCGGCGACGTCATGACCATGGTGGCCGATACCAGCCGCATCCGCGGCCTGCTCGACTGGACGCCGAAATACGACGACCTCGAAACCATTGCGACCCATGCGCTGGCCTGGGAAGAAAAGCTGTTCCGCGAGCGCGGCGGGCTTGCGCAGCAGGCGGAATCGGCCTGAAATCTGTTATCCCGCAAGCCCTTAATTGGGCTTGAAAAACCTTCGCTTCACAGGCAAGCAGGCATCCGACCCTGACGCGCGGCGCAATCGCCTGCGTCGTCCATGGAACGCGGATGGCCAATACTCCCAGGAAGATTACCGACGATCCCTATGGCGCGATGATCCTGATTCGCCGCCTGATCACCGAACAGGGGCTCGTCCACTGGCGCAGCTATCTGCGGGCCTTCGTGCTGATGGGCATTTCAGCCGGCGCAACCGCGGGCGCCGCCTATGTGCTCGGCCAGGTGATCAACCAGGCCTATGTCGACAGGAACGTCACCGGCATTGCGATCTTCTCCGGCGTCGTCGTCATCCTGCTGTTCATCAAGGGCGTGGCGACCTACGGCCACACCGTGATCCTATCGAAGATCAGCAACGCGATCCTCGCCAACAACCAGCGCCGGCTGTTCGCAAAGCTGATGAGCGAAAGCATCGGATTCTATTCCGAGCGGCACTCCTCCGAATTCCTGGCGCGGCTGACCGCGGGTGCAAAATCCATCACCGACGTGCTGACGTTGCTGGTCAACGCGGTCGGGCGCGACCTGTTGCTGCTGATCTCGATGATCGCCGTGATGGTGACGCAGGATCCGATCCTGTCGCTGATCGGCCTCGTGGTGGTGCCGCCGGCCATGCTGATGCTGCGCAAGCTGGTAAAACGCATCAAGGGCCTCGCCTATAACCAGTTCACCGGCACCGCCGACATCCTGGAGACGATGCAGGAATCGCTGCAAGGCATCCGCACTGTAAAGGCATTTACGCTGGAAGAAGCGATGCAGCGGCGCATCGACGAGAACATCGCCATCGTCGAGCGCAATTCCAACAAGATGACGCGCGTCGCCACCCGCTCGAACCCGCTGATGGAGATGCTCGGCGGTTTCGCGGTTGCAGGCTGCCTGCTCTACGGCGGCTACAGCGTGGTCGCACTCGGCGCCACGCCCGGCCAGTTCTTCTCCTTCATGACGGCCTTTCTGATGGCGACAGAGCCGGCTAAACGGCTGGCGCGCCTCAACATCGACCTGAACAGCCAACTCGTCGGCGCGCGAATGCTGCTGGAGGTGATCGACAACCCCGCGAGCGAACAGAAAGACGATGACAAGCCGGCGCTGAAGCTTTCGGAGTCGCGGATCGAATTCCGTAACGTCAGTTTTGCCTATCGCGACAACGAGCCGGTGCTGAACCGCATGAGCTTTATCGCCGAGCCCGGCAAGGTCACGGCGCTGGTCGGCCCCTCCGGCGGCGGCAAATCGACCGTGCTCGCGCTGCTGCTGCGCTTCTACGAGGTCAGGCAGGGCGAAGTCCTGATCGACGGCCAGTCGATCGCTGGCGTGTCGCGGCGGTCGCTGCGGCAGCAGACCGCCTATGTCGGCCAGGACGTCTACCTGTTCCGCGACACCATCCGCGCCAACATCGCCTTCGGCAGGCAAGGCGCCACCGAGGCGGAAATCGTCGAGGCCGCGAAGGCCGCCTGCGCGCACGACTTCATCATGGGCTTTCCGCTCGGCTACGATACGCCGGTCGGCGAGCACGGCACGCAGCTTTCCGGCGGCCAGCGCCAGCGCATCGCGGTGGCGCGCGCGCTGATCAAGGATGCGCCGATCATCCTGCTGGATGAAGCGACCGCGGCGCTGGATTCGGAGTCCGAATTGCAGGTGCAGGAAGCGATCGAGCACCTCTGCCGGAACCGCACCACCATCGTGATCGCGCACCGCCTGCATACGATCATGCATGCGGACACCATCATGGTGGTGGAAGCCGGCGAGATCGTCGAGCAGGGACGGCACGACGACCTCTTGCGCCGCGGCGGCCGCTACGCCTCGTTCTTCCGCCTGCAACAGCGGGACACGGCGACGCTGGCGCCGATCAGCGCCACCGCGTAGTCCGCATTACCTGAATGCGGACGCGACGATCAGGCCGATGATCAGGACGCCGATGCTGTATTTCAGCGTGTAATAGACCGTCCGGTTCCATTCCTTGATCTTGCGGCTGCCGAGGTGCAGCTCATAGAGCTTGCCGAACACCTTGTTGAGCACGCCGACATGCTCGCCTTCGACGTTCTGGGTGGCGGAGGCCTTGACGATGTGGTGGCTGACCCAACGGTTGATCGCGGTCATGAAGCCGTATTTCATGGGACGCTCGACGTCGCAGAACAGAATGATGCGGTTCACATCAGTCGTGTTCTCGGCCTTGTGGATGAACGTCTCGTCGAACATGAAGGCTTCGCCGTCGCGCCAGACGCATTCGACGCCGTCGACCAGGATGCGGCACTTGTTGGAATTGGGCGTGACGAGGCCAAGGTGGTAGCGCAGCGAGCCGGCAAAGGGATCGCGATGCGCGCCCAGCTTGCCGCCGGGCGGCAGCATGGCGAACATGGCGCCGTGCACGGTGGGGATCGAGTTCAAGAGCTCGACCGTCTTCGGACAGAGCTGGCGCGCCGAGGGAAGAAAGTCGTCGTACCATTTGAGGTAAAAGCGCTTCCAGCCGCTCTTGAAGAAGGAGTAGAAGCCCCAATCGTTGTTCTTCGCGGCGGCGCGGATAAAGCCCTCGTCGAACAGGCGGGCCGCCTCGTCGCGGATGGTCTCCCAATTGTCCTTCAATTTGTCGAGCTCGGGAAAGCGCTCGACCGGGATCACGGGCTCATTGGGGACCGCCGAGCCCGCATACATCAGGACGTTGTAGGGCGCGAGGTAGGTGGAGTGATCGCCGATCTGGCGGGCGAAGCGCAGGCGCTCACGCCCACGGAAATGCACATAGACGGCACATCCCACAAGTACATAGAGCACCACAAGCTGTGGTGCGAAAAGATGCTGCAACATGTTTCGTTCCCATCGACACGGCCAGCAATCTCCAGCCGTGAAATCCCGTGCGAATTTTCTCATGGTCCCGGGCTGGCTGCAAGGCGGGCCGGCCCCGGTGTCCGGTCAGTTCCTCGTGTACTGTCGGATGCCCCGCCGCAGGCCCGCGATATGCGCCAGGGCGGTCTGGCGCGGCCTTGCGCAATCGCGTAAAGCTGCCGTCGCATTTCCGCACCCACCTTCCGAGACCTTTCATGAACGCCAGCTCCTTCGTCATCGCCGCCCCGCCGCAAGCTTCGCTCCCGGTTGTCGGCGAGTCAGCCGCCTATCCGGTCCGCCGCATCTGGTGCGTCGGGCGCAACTATCTCGAGCACATCCGCGAGATGGGAAATGACGAGCGCGCGCCGCCGTTCTTCTTCGCCAAACACGCCGACATGCTGGTGCCGGACGGAGCCACCATCCCCTACCCGCCGCTGACAAAAGACCTGCATCACGAGGTCGAGCTGATCGTCGCGATGAAGAGCGGCGGCCTCAACATTCCCGCGGACAAGGCGCTCGATCATGTCTACGGCTATGCGGTCGGCATCGACCTGACCCGCCGCGACCTGCAACTCGCCTCGCGCAAGAAGGAGCGGCCGTGGGAGATCGGAAAGTCGTTCGACTATTCCGCGCCCTGCTCGGCGATCCAGCCGGCTGCGAAGATCGGCCACCCCAGCAAGGGCAAGATCTGGCTGACGGTGAACGGCAAGGAAACGCAAAAAGGCGACCTCACCGAACTGATCTGGAACGTGCCGGAAATCATCTGGCAGCTCTCGCAACAGGTAAAGCTCGCTGCCGGCGACATCATCATGACGGGAACGCCGGCCGGCGTCTCGCAGTTGCAGCCCGGCGACAAGATCGAATGCGGCGTCGACGGCGTCGGCACGCTGAAGGTCAATATCGGCAAGCCGGAATAACCGCCGCTCGTCAGATTCTGTCGAAGGCCAAAGCTCCGGGACAAACGCCCCGGAGCTTTTTTCTGATCTCGTGGCCCGCAAATTTACGGGGCTTTTCATGGTTGGTTAGCCATGCCCCAAGCGACGCCGGAAATAGCCCCAAACAGCCACAAAAAATTCCTAATAAATCCCCACCGGGCTGGCATTCCCACGTTCGGAAGCCATCGCCACGGTTTGCGTGGCCTGTAGTGGCGCTTCGGACGCCGCCTTACCTTCTTGCGTCATGGCGCAAGGGCGGCAAGCAGGACCTTGGGGCATCCCCGGGAGGAACTGACGAGGTGGCCGAAGCGGCTCACCTTGCATTCGAGCATCCGCCGTAAAGCTTTCTAAACGGAAAGCTATTCGTATTGGGCCTGCTGAATCGCGCCGATTCTCACGCGCCGGTTCCGGCGCCCGATATCGGAGATTTAGCGGTCACATGTGCGGCTTGTGCAGCAGGAATCAGTTGAGCACCGGACGCACCGGTTTGCCGGCATGCGACGATCCATCCGCCAACGCGCCGGACACCGCTGGTCAGCTTTTTGTCGATGATGGCGACGGCATCTTCCCGCTCGCTGCCGGCGACGGCGGCGGCAGCATCAGCGTGAGCGCGGCAAAGCCCGTGGCGAGCATTGCCCAGCTCGCCGACTATCTCGTGAACGGCTTCTGGGCGTACAACAGCGCGCTCTCGCATCACTGGTTTTCCAGCACCATCACCTACAACATCACCGGCCTGAACGCGGACGAGCAGTTCCTTGCGCGATCGGCGCTGGCTGCCTGGCACGACGTCGCCAACGTCAATTTCGTCGAGACGTCGGGCAGCGCGAACATCACGTTCACGCATAACGGCACCATGCAGGCGGTCACCAGCGCCAGCTGGTACGGCTCCGGAGCCATGGCGTCCGCGACGGTGAACATCAGCACCGATTGGGTCACCACCGACGGCGGTGCGCGCGACGGCAAGACCGGCATCGACAGTTACGCCTACCAGACCTACATCCACGAGATCGGCCACGCGCTCGGCCTGGGCCACCAGGGGCCGTACAATGGCAGCGCGAGCTATTCCACCAACGCGCTGTTCGCCAACGACACCTGGCAATATTCGATTATGTCGTATTTCTCCGAGCCGAATTACTCGGGGAGCAGCTATCGCTACGTCGTTACGCCGCAGATGGCCGACATCTACGCGGTGGCCGCCATGTATGGCGCCGCCACCACGACCCGGACCGGCGATACCGTCTACGGCTTCAACAGCAATGCCGGCGCGGTGTTCGGCTTCGCCAACTACACTTCGGCGCCGGCATTCACGATCTACGACAACGGCGGCAGTGACACGCTCGATTGCTCGCTCTATTCCAGCACCCAGCGGATCGACCTGCATGCCAGCGCGTTCTCGTCGGTTGGCGGGCTCGTCAACAATATCGGCATCGCGCTCAACGCCGCGATCGAGAAGGCGATCGGCGGCAGCGGCAATGACATGCTGATCGCCAGCGATCTGGGCTGTACCCTGATCGCCGGTGCGGGCGCCGACACGCTGACCGGCGGCGCAGGGATCGACCGCCTGGTCGGCGGCAGCGGTATCGACACCATGACCGGCGGCGGCGGTGCCGACAGTTTTGTGTTCGCTTTCGGGGACAGCTCGGCCTCCAGCAACCAGCACGACCGCATCACCGACTTCGTTGCCGGCACCGACCGCATCGATATCTCCGCAATCGACGCCATCGCCGGCACGGGAGCGCTGGACCTGTTCCGCTTCCTCGGCAGCGCCGCGTTCGACGGCGCCGCAGGCGCGCTCAACTATGTCTACAACAGCGCGCTCGGGGTCACGACGCTGCAAGGCGACACCAATGGCGACCGCGTCGCGGATTTTGCCATCGACCTTGTCGGCAACATCACGATTGCCCTCCGCGACCTGGTTGGGGCAACTCCCGCCGTCAATCACGCGCCGGTCGTCACGCTGCCGTCAGCCAATATGGCAGCGAGCGCGGGACAGGCGATCGCCGCTTCCAGTCTGTTCGGCGCGACCGATTCCGACGGCGACAGCCTGACCTACTACATCTACGATGCCAATCCGTCGGCCAGCAGCGGCCACTTTGCCTATAACGGCGTTGCGATCCCGTCGCAGACCGTTGTCGCATTGAGCGCCGCCGACCTGGCACACACCACGTTTGTCGCGGGAGCTGCCGGCACCTCCGATGAACTGCGTGTCATCGCATTCGACGGCCAGACCTACTCGAACGACAGCATTTTCACCTATCTGAACGTCAACGTCGCCGGGCCCAATCACGCACC
Organism: Bradyrhizobium lablabi; assembly: GCF_018129385.1. Classification (GTDB taxonomy): domain Bacteria; phylum Pseudomonadota; class Alphaproteobacteria; order Rhizobiales; family Xanthobacteraceae; genus Bradyrhizobium; species Bradyrhizobium lablabi_C. The sequence continues at coordinate 380,903 of NZ_JAFCLN010000001.1, read as the reverse complement.
GGTCATCACGTTGCCGACAGCAACTGTGACAGCCAGCGCCGGACAGACGATCGCAGCATCCAGCCTGTTCGGCGCCACGGATTCCGACGGCGACAGCCTGACCTACTACATCTACGATGCCAATTCGTCGGCCAGCAGCGGTCACTTCGCCTACAACGGCGTTGCGATGCCTTCGCAAGCGGTCATTGGATTGAGTGCGGCGCAACTGGCAAACACCACATTCGTGGCCGGAGCAGCCGGCACTTCCGATGAATTGCGTGTCATCGCCTTCGATGGCCAGACCTATTCCAATGACAGCATCTTCACCTATTTGAACGTCAACGTTGCCGGCACCAGCACCAATCATGCTCCCGTGATCACGCTAGCGTCGGCGAATGTCGCCACGACCGCCGGCCAGACCATCCTGGTTTCCAACCTGTTCAGCGCCACGGATGCCGACGGAGACAGCCTGAGCTATTACATCTACGATGCCAATTCGTCGGCCAACAGCGGCTACTTTGCCTATAACGGCGTTGCGATGCCGTCCCAAACAGTCATCGGATTGACTGCGGCGCAACTGGCAAACACCACATTCGTGGCCGGAGCGGCCGGCACTTCCGATGAATTGCGTGTCATCGCCTTCGATGGTCAGACCTATTCCAACAACAGCATCTTCACCTATCTGAACGTCAGTTCGTCGGCGCGCTCCCATTCCATTCCAGCCCCGGCCATGCCCGGCGAAGCCGGGCCTGACTATCTTGCAGAGCACGCCGCGCACGCAGCAGCCGGCCATTTCATCGTCTAAAGCATGATCCGGAAAAGTGTGAAGCGGTCTTCCGAAAAGATCATGCGCAAACAGCCGCCGGCTTAGCTCAATCGAATCGAAGGCCCCGGGAGGATTCCCGGGGGCTTTTTTTTTCGCGGCCGCACGTCCCGCAAAAATTACGGGGATTCACCCGCCGTTAGCCCTGGAGTGGTCGTTCGCACAGTTCGCGCCGGCATCCATAAACTTTCTCCCGCTTCAGGCCGAACTATCCAAATGTGACTGGAAGCCCGCCTTGAGCCGACATTTCGACCAAGTATACTGCCGGCAGTTCGCGCACGCGAGCCAACACCGGATACAGGCCCGCAACGTCAGTTTTCCGACTTGCCCGATCTCTTTCGCAATAGTGTCAGAAAGTCAGTGCCCCGCGACCGTGCAACCGCGACCGTGCAACCACGACCCGCGCCCTTCGAGGGGTGAAACGTGACCGTCACGCCAATCAACGGCATTCTCTCCCAGCAATTGCCAATCGCCGTCGTCGGAGGCGTCGGCACGACCGTGACGCTGTCGTCGATCCTGTCGGGCGCGTTCGGACCCAACTATGGCGGATATTCGAGTTTCACGATCGTCTATTTTAGTCCCGCTTATCTACAGGAGCAGAACTCGAGCTATTGGGATCCCGCCCATCCGAGCGTCAACCAGTATTTCGTGAACGGGGTCGATATCGGCGGCTCCACGACGGGCGATTTCCATCGGGTCACCTTGACGGCGGCGCAACTCGCGACCACCACGGTGGTTGTCGGCAACAACATGCTTCACAACCTCTATGTGACGGTTCCGGTCAACCCCGCGGGTTCTCCGGATGAATTTGTTCGATACGGAATCAATGTCGTCGCACCGTCGCTGCTGAGTCCAACCGCGGGAAACGGCGCGCCCACGCCGGCCGACATCGTGGCATCCGCCCAAAGATACGCCGCCGCCTATACCGGAGTCGTCAACCCTAACGATTGTCACGCCATCGCGGCCAACGTTGCGGCGGCAGCCGGGGCGACGCTTGATTACGACGTCACCAACTTCTATCAGAATCCGGCCCAAAACCAGAGCGCGGGATTCTGGCGCATCGCCTATCGCGGGTCCGATCCCAACCCGGCCGCCAACTGGCAATCGCTACTTCAGCCCGGCGACATCGTGCGTGTGGGCTGGACCGATGGCGGCAAGCACACCTTCACCGTGGTCAGCACTTCGAACGGCGTGCTCACGGTATTCGACAACTACACTGGCCAGGTCTCGACCCATGCGGCGAACTACGCCCCGTTGGTCATCCCCTCGTCGGTCACGATCTATCGGCTGTCCCCCGATCATCTGTATTTGATCAACGGGTCCAACAGCGGCGAAACTCTGGCCGGATCGACCTACAACGATCTGATCAGCGCTGGCCAGGGCAATGACACGATCGATGGTGGCCCCGGCACCGACACCGTGGTGTTTGCCGGAAACCGCTCGCCCTACACGATCACCGATCTCGGCAACGGCAGCATTCGCGTGGTCGGCCCCGACGGCACCGACACGCTGACGCGCGTGGAACGCCTGCAATTCGACGACCAGACGGTGACCGCGCTCAATCATTCGCCGACGGTCAGCCTGACGTCCGGCGCCACCGTCTCCGCCACGGCCGCGCAATTGATCGCCGTCTCCAGCCTGTTCAGCGCGACCGATTCCGACGGCGACAACCTGACCTATTACATCTACGACGGCAATTCCTCGGCCAGCAGCGGCCACTTCGCCTACAACGGCGTGGCGCTGCCGTCGCAGACGGCCGTGAAACTGACCGCAGCGGAACTGGCTCTCACCACATTCGTGGCCGGAGCTGCCGGCACTTCCGATGAATTGGGCGTCATCGTCTTCGATGGCCAGACCTATTCCAACAACAGCATCTTTACCTATCTGAACGTCAACGTTGCCGGCCCCAGCGTCAATCACGCCCCGGTCATCACGCTGCCGTCGGCAAATGTGGCAGCGAGCGCGGGACAGGTGATCGCCGCTTCCAGCCTGTTCAGCGCGACCGATTCCGACGGTGACAACCTCACCTATTACATCTACGACGGCAATTCCTCGGCCAGCAGTGGCCACTTCGCTTACAACGGCGTCGCGCTCCCGTCGCAGACAGTCGTGAAATTGACCGCAGCGGAACTGGCTCTCACCACATTCGTGGCCGGAGCAGCCGGCAGTTCCGATGAATTGGGCGTCATCGCCTTCGATGGCCAGACCTATTCAAACAGCAGCATCTTTACCTATCTGGACGTCAACGTTGCCGACCCCAGCGTCAATCACGCACCGGTCATCACGCTGCCGTCGGCGAATGTGGCGACGAGCGCGGGACAGGTGATCGCCGCCTCAAGTCTGTTCGGTGCAACCGATTCCGACGGCGACAGCCTGACCTACTACATCTACGATGCCAATTCGTCGGCCAGCAGCGGCCATTTTGCCTACAACGGGGTAGCGCTCCCGTCGCAGACGGTCGTCGGACTGACGACAGCGCAACTGGCCCTCACCACTTTCGTGGCCGGAACGGCCGGCAGTTCCGATGAGTTGCGCGTCATCGCCTTCGATGGCCAGACCTATTCCAACGACAGCATCTTCACTTATCTGAACGTCGGCGTGGCCGGCTCCAACACCAATCACGCGCCGGTCATCACGCTGCCATCGGCAAATGTTGCGGCAAACCCGGGACAGGTGATCGCTGCTTCCAGCCTGTTCGGCGCCTCCGATTCCGACGGCGACAGCCTGACCTACTACATCTACGATGCCAATTCGTCGGCCAGCAGCGGCCACTTTGCCTACAACGGCGTGGCGCTCCCGTCGCAGACGGTCGTCGGTCTGACGGCAGCGCAACTCGCACTCACCACATTCGTGGCCGGAGCGGCCGGCACCTCCGACGAATTGCGCGTCATCGCCTTCGATGGCCAGACTTATTCCAACAACAGCATCTTCACCTATTTGAATGTCAGTTCCTCGATCAATTCCACCCCGCTCGAAGGCGTTCATACCGTGGCAGTGCCTGACTATCTGGCAGAGCATGTCGCGCGCGCATCGGACGGCCATTTCATCGTCTAGCAACGGCATGCCCGGCCGGCATATCAAGACAAGAGCCGCGCGTCAGGAATACCGCATCACCCCGTCGTCGATGCTGCCGTAGCGCAGGGTGACGATGTCGAGCGCGTAGTTCTGGTACAGCCGCCACGGCCGCTTCGAGCCTTGCTTGGGCATCTTTGCGATCGCGCGCTGCACATAGCCGGAGGAAAAATCCAGCGACGGCCGTTCGGTGATGGCGGGGTCGAGATTATGCGGCACGCATTGCCGATAGCCGCGCTTGTCCATGTAGTTGATCAGGCGGCAGACATATTCGCAGGTGAGATCGCATTTCAGCGTCCATGAGGCGTTGGTGTAGCCGAAGGCGGCCGCGAGATTCGGCACGTCCGAATACATCATGCCCTTGTAGTTCAGCGTCTTTGCAAAATCGACCGCGCGGCCGTCGACGCTGACGTCGATTCCGCCGAGCACCTGGAGCACCAGCCCGGTCGCGGTGACGATGATATCGGCCTCGAGCTCGCTGCCTTCCTTCAGACGGATGCCGTTCTTCGTGAACGTGTCGATCGTGTTGGTAACGACCGAGGCACGTCCCTCCCGGATCGACTTGAACAGATCCCCGTCCGGCACCAGGCACAGCCGCTGGTCCCAGGGATTGTAGCGCGGGGTGAAATGCGTCGCGACGTCATAGTCCGGCCCGAGCGCCACCCTGACGCCGCCGAGGATCAGCTTCTTGACCCGCTCCGGCTTGCGGCGGGAGAGCTGGAAGAAATACATGCCGAGCAGCACGTTGCGCCAGCGGATCAGGTGATAGCCGAGCTTTGCAGAAACCCGCCGCAGCTTGTTGGCCAGCACGTCCTCTGCCGGCCGCGCCACCACATAGGTCGGCGAGCGCTGTAGCATGGTGACATGACCGGCGGTCTTGGCCATCTCCGGCACCAGCGTCACGGCGGTCGCGCCCGAGCCGATCACCACCACGCGTTTTCCGGCATAGTCGAGGTCTTCCGGCCATTTTTGCGGATGCACGATCTGGCCTTCGAAACCGGCGCTGCCTGAAAACTCCGGCGTGTAGCCCTCTTCGTATTTGTAGTAGCCGGAGCACATGAACAGGAAACTGCAGGTGAAGCGCACGATCTCGCTTCCGCCCACAACCGTCCCGCGCTCGGCCTCCACCGTCCAGCGCGCATCCGGCGACGACCACGATGCGCGTTTCACCCGGTGATGAAACCTGATCTGCTTGTCGATGCCGTTCTCGGCCGCGGTCTGCCGGACGTAGTTGAGGATATTCGGCCCGTCGGCGATCGCCTTCGGTTCGGTCCACGGCTTGAAGGAATAGCCGAGCGTGAACATGTCGCTGTCGGAGCGGATGCCGGGATAACGAAACAGGTCCCAGGTGCCGCCGATGCAGTCGCGTCCCTCGAGGATGATGTAGCTTTTGCCCGGACATTTGTCCTGCAAGTGATAGCCCGCGCCGATGCCGGAGAGACCGGCGCCGACTATGAGGACGTCGAAATGTTCTGGTGATGCTGCCATGGGTCGATTAGCGGTCCAAGGCGGCGAAAAATCAACTCGGAAACGGCGGAGGTCAGGAGCAATCGCCTGCTATCGCCTCGCAATGAACAAGCCGCCCGGCGGCCTTCAGGCGGTTGATTGCAGCCAAAACTCGAACTACCATAAGTAGTTATTTGATGTGATGCATTTTTGAGGGCGTGTGATGAGTGATACGTCGCAAAATTCCGAGTCATCGCGCAGTCACGAGACCATCGTCGATCCGGCGCCGGACACCGTCATCCGGCGGGTTGGGATTTACTTCATCCTGCTCTCGGTCCTGCTGCTTTATCTTCTGATCACGACATGGCCGGTACCGGATTTCGGTGGGACGGTATTCCGGCCGGTCAACATCTTCGGCTTCTCCCATACCTGGGCGCCGGAGCGACACTTGATGTTCACGGTCATGGTGTCGGGCGCCATGGGGAGCCTGGCGCATAGCCTGACATCGTTTGCGGACTATGTCGGGAATCGAAAGCTGGGCCTGAGCTGGATCTGGTTTCTCATCCTGCGGGTGCCGGTCGGGATCGCCATCGCGCTGTTGTTTTATTTCATCGTCCGGGGCGGCATCCTGATTCCGACCGTTCAGGTTCAACCTCAAACCGGGCTCACGCCGGATACGGCAACGAAAATAAATCCATATGCCATTGCAGGCTTTGCGGCGCTGGCCGGAATGTTTTCGAAGCAGGCCACTGACAAACTGGCGGCGCTCTTCGATGTCGTATTCGCCATGAAGGATCCGGTGCAACGCACCAATGGACTGAATATCAAGCCGCCAAGCATCTCCTCGTTCGATCCGGCGCAGTTGGACAAGTCAAGCAAGACGCTCACGATCTACGGTCAAGGCTTCCAGGAAAAATGCATGGCGACGGTCGAAGGCAAGGAGCGCAAGCCCTCCTCCGTCACCGACAAGAAAATTGTCGTTCCGCTCGATCCCGGCGATGTCGCGGTCGCTCCTGCCACGCTGAAGGTCGTCGTCAAGAATCAGGATGGCGGGGTAGCGGAATCCAGCATCAAGGTCGTCTAGCGGCACTACGCAACCAACCGACAACAAAAAACGCCGGCCAACTGGCCGGCGTTTCGACTGCGACAAATATTGCTCAGTACCGGTAGTGATCGCTCTTGTACGGGCCTTCCTGCTTCACGCCGATGTAGTCGGCCTGGTCCTTGCGCAGCTCGGTCAGCTTGACGCCGATCTTGGCGAGGTGCAGGCGGGCGACCTTTTCGTCCAGCGACTTCGGCAGCACGTAGACCTTCTTCTCGTACTTGCCGTCCTTGTTGTTGGCCCACAGCTCGATCTGCGCCAGCGTCTGGTTGGTGAAGGAGGCCGACATCACGAAGGACGGATGGCCCATGGCATTGCCGAGGTTCACCAGGCGCCCTTCCGACAACAGGATGATGCGGTGCTTGTCGGGGAATTCGATCTCGTCGACCTGCGGCTTGATGTTGGTCCATTTCAGATTGCGCAGATGCGCGATCTGGATCTCGTTGTCGAAGTGGCCGATGTTGCAGACGATGGCGCGATCCTTCATCGCGCGCATGTGCTCGATGGTGATGATGTCCTTGTTGCCGGTGGCGGTCACGAAGATATCGGCGCGCGGCGCGGCATCTTCCATGGTCACAACTTCATAGCCTTCCATCGCCGCCTGCAGCGCGCAGATCGGATCGACTTCGGAGACCATGACGCGGCAGCCGGCCTGACGCAGCGAGGCCGCCGAGCCCTTGCCGACGTCGCCAAAGCCCGCGACCATCGCAACCTTGCCCGACAGCATCACGTCGGTGCCGCGGCGGATGCCGTCGACCAGCGACTCGCGGCAGCCATAGAGGTTGTCGAACTTCGACTTGGTGACGCTGTCGTTGACGTTGATGGCGGGGAACAGCAGCGTGCCCTTGTTCGCCATCTCGTAGAGGCGGTGCACGCCGGTGGTGGTCTCTTCCGAGACGCCTTTGATGTTCTTTGCAATCTCGGCGAACCAGCCTTTCGGCTTTTCCTTCAGCAGCTTCTTGATCAGCGCGTAGAAGATCTCTTCTTCCTCGGAGCCCGGCTTGTCGAGGAAGGCGGTGTCGCCCTGCTCGGCGCGGACGCCGGCATGCACCAGCATGGTGGCATCGCCGCCATCATCGAGGATCATGTTGGGCGTGCCACCGCCATGCCAGTCAAACAGCTTTGCGGTGTAGTCCCAGTATTCGGTCAGCGTTTCGCCCTTCACGGCGAACACCGGAATGCCGGCCGCAGCGATTGCGGCCGCAGCGTGATCCTGGGTCGAATAGATGTTGCAGGAGACCCAGCGGATGTCGGCGCCGAGTGCCGCGAGCGTCTCGATCAGCACCGCGGTCTGGATCGTCATGTGCAGGGAGCCGGCGATGCGTGCGCCCTTCAAGGGCTGCTTGGGGCCGAATTCCTCGCGCGTCGCCATCAGGCCGGGCATCTCGGTCTCGGCCAGCGAGATTTCCTTGCGGCCGAATTCGGCGAGCGAAATGTCCTTGACGATGTAGTCGGTGAAGGTGGGCTTCTTGGCGGCGGCGGTCATGCGGTTGATCCCTTAAAAAGCATATTCCGGAAAGCTGTGCCTTCCGGAATACGCGAGAAGATTACGGAGAAAGTCAGACCGCGCGCTTGAGCGGTTCGACCAGATCGGTCTTCTCCCAGGAGAAGCCGCCTTCATTGTCGGGCGTGCGGCCGAAATGGCCGTAGGCCGACGTGCGTGCGTAGATCGGGCGGTTGAGATCGAGATGGGAGCGGATGCCGCGCGGCGTCAGGTCCATGACCTCGGCAGCCGCCTTCTCGAGCTTGTCCTCCGGCACCTTACCGGTGCCGTGGGTGTCGATGTAGATCGACAGCGGACGCGCCACGCCGATCGCATAGGCAAGCTGGAGCGTGCAGCGGTCGGCCAGACCGGCGGCAACGATGTTCTTGGCCACGTAGCGTGCGGCATAGGCCGCCGAGCGGTCGACCTTGGTCGGGTCCTTGCCGGAGAAGGCGCCGCCGCCATGCGGAGCAGCACCACCATAGGTGTCGACGATGATCTTGCGGCCCGTCAGCCCGGAGTCGCCGTCGGGACCGCCGATGTAGAATTTTCCGGTCGGGTTGATGTGCCAGATGGTCTTGCCGTTGATCCACTCCTTCGGCAATGCCTCGCGCACATAGGGCTCGACGATGTCGCGAACCTGGTTGGAGGTGAGGTCCTCGACCAGATGCTGGTGCGAGACCACGATCTCGCGCACGCCAACCGGCTTGCCGTTCTCGTACTGCACGGTGACCTGGCTCTTGGAGTCCGGGCCCAAAACCTTCTCGCGGCCGGAATGGCGCGCTTCGGAGATCAGCCGCAGGATCTTGTGAGCGTAGAAGATCGGCGCCGGCATCAGGTCCGGCGTTTCGTTGGTGGCGTAACCGAACATGATGCCCTGGTCGCCAGCGCCCTCTTCCTTGACCTCGCCCGGCTGTAGCGCATCGACGCCCTGCGCGATGTCGGCCGACTGCGGGTGCAGGAGAATCTCGATGTCGCACTTCTCCCAGTGGAAACCGTCCTGCTCGTAGCCGATGTCCTTGATCGCCCCGCGAACCACGCCTTCGATCTGCTCATTGGTGACCGATTTCGGGCCGCGGGTTTCGCCGGCGATCACCACCTTGTTGGTGGTGGCGAGTGTCTCGCAGGCCGCGCGGATCTGCCAGGGGTCGATGCCGGCCTTCGGGCCTTCCCGGTAGAACAGATCGACGATCTCGTCGGAGATCCGGTCGCAGACCTTGTCCGGATGGCCCTCGGAAACCGACTCGCTGGTGAACAGATAGGACGCGCGCATCAATACCCTCTTTCGCACCGGATCGCCGGCAGTTCGTGATTTGAGTTTGGAGTGTCAGTCTCGACGGCGCGAGATGACGTAGGATTCGTCGTAAAACCAGAGCCCGTTATGCTTGCGCAGAACCTCTCTCGTCGCCTCGAGGGTTTTGCTGTTTTCAGTCAGTTCCGCCAACCGGTCGTCCTCGATCTGGGCGACATACACCGCCGCGTTCCACGCTGCAAAGGCCGTCGAGGTTCCGATCTGGCCGGTGACCTCGTTGGGCAGCGCTTCCATATCATAACGGAAGATGGAACGGTTATCGGCGTAGGCGTTAAAATTAAGGTCCCGCCCGGCCGACCCCAACTCGTATTTCACCGCGCGCAATAGCTCATGACGGCTCACCGTGAAAGGATTTTCTCCGGGCCAGACCGCCTGGATGATTTCCAGGCCTGGATCCTGCCCGTGGGAGTGGATTCCGATCAGCCGGCCACCGGCCCGCAGCGCCCGCGCCAGCGGTGCGACAATACGCTTGGCCCGGAAATTCACAGAGGATTTTGCCCGGTAGGGCTGGGAGGCGATCACCAGGTCAAAATTGGCCTCGGAACGGCCGGCCCGGGGGATGATCGAATCGAGCAGGAACCGGTGGTCCTCCCGGTACAGGACCAGCGCCACCGGCCGTTCATAGATCGGCATGCCCGATTTGGGGCTGACATTGGCCCGCCAGTTCTGCTCCAGGAACGGCCCCAGCTCCGCGATCTGGGCCTCGAACTCCCCTGAGGAGGCCCCGCGCAGCGCCACTTCGTGCCAGATCATGCCGGAGGCGGCCGCCGGGGTTGCCGGGGCCAGCCACGGCGCTTCGGCATAGTACATGTTGGTCAGCACGAAGACGGTCGCCGGGTGCTCGAACAGCCGGTCCGGGATCTTGTCCAGCGTCAGCCGCACATCCTCGAGGCTCAGCTCCTTGCCGGCGATGTAGAAGGGCATGTGGGGAAAGCGGCCGTGCATCGCGCGCATCACCCGCGCCAGCACCGTGCCGTCGCCGCAGCCGGCGTCGAATACCCGCAGCGCCGGCGGCCGGGGATGCAGGCTGGCAAGCTCCAGCGCCACCCGCTCGGCGATCACCCGCTTCTCGCTACAGGTATGGACGAACAACAGGTACTTTTGCCGGTTCTCGAAAAAGCGGAAATTGCCGCGGGGATCGCGTCTTTCCGGCGGGGGCTCCGGCCGCGGCGGCAGCACTCCGCCCGGCGTGGAGGCCGCGATATAGGCCTGGATACGGTCCAGCGTATCCGTCGTGATGCGCTTGCCCTCGCGCAGGCGGGCGACCAGCTTGCCGTCATTGACCGCTCGCCGTCCAAAGGTTGTCTCGGCCATATCGGAGCGGCGGCAGAAGTCGGTGATCTGGGCCAAGATCTGGTCGTTTTTCATGGAAATGGTTGGGACGCCGGTGGGCAGCAGGAGGTCTTCGGTCCCTTCCTACCACCCCCTGCCCAATGAGCAAATGCGGATACACTACGAAAATCGTCACCACGGGACGGTGGACCTGCGGCGTCCGAGGACAGCCTGTGATCCTGCCGGGTGCTGCGGGTCGACGCTGAGAAACATCCTGCCGGATGCGGCAGCCAGGACAGCTTTCAATGCTTCAGCCCGCTTCGTCGGGCAGTTTCTTTTGAAGCGCAGAAACGCGAGTGTTGTAACCGCGGTCTTCAGCTTCGATCGATATGATCCTGCCGTCATCGCCAAGCTCGCGAGCAAAGCGCCGCGAGAAAAATCCGACAAGGCGACCCAAGAAAAGCCCGATCGAATGCGGAAATGATTGAGGCCCAACGGCACGGCAAGTCAGAAAATCCGAACAGCAATGCTCCTTACGAGGCGGCGAACCATCCGGATTCTACTCCGCGCGCCCGCTCCGGCCATCACGCCGCCGTCCGCCGCCCGGCGAATTTACAGCGGATGTCCCGCGGGCTAGGAGTACCCTGCCCTCGATCGAGCGGCGATCGGAACTGATCAATGAAGACATCCCACAAGATCGGCGCTGCCCGCCTGATCTACCACGTTGCTCATGCCGGGCGCTCGCTGTTGGGCCGCACCGATCGAGAGACCGTTGTTCGGGACGGCATTACCTACGACCTGGACCTGTCGCAAGGAATAGACTTTGCGATCTACTTGGCCAACGTCTACGAACGCCAGACCAGGGCCGCCCTGCGCAGACTGGTCTCCCCGGGCTCGCTCGTGCTGGATATCGGCGCCAACATCGGCGCGCACACGCTGCCGCTCGCGCGGCAAGTCGGACCCAAGGGACGAGTTCTCGCGTTCGAGCCCACCGATTTTGCGTTTCGCAAGCTTAGCCGCAATCTCGAACTCAATCCCGATCTCGCCTCTCGCGTGACTGCGCACCATTGCTTCCTGACTGCGACCGATTCCGATCAGGTGCCGGCGGCAATCTATTCAAGCTGGCCGCTCGAGCATCAGGCTGGCCTGCACGCCAAGCATCTGGGACGTGAAATGCGGACCGAGGCCGCGAAAGCGCGAAGCGTCGACAGCGTGCTGGCGGAGCTCGGCGGCCGGCCGGTACAGCTCGTCAAACTCGACGTCGACGGATTCGAGTGCGACGTGCTGCGCGGCGCGCGCAACATGCTGTCAACGATGCGCCCGGTATTCGTGATGGAGATTGCGCCGTACGTCCTGGTGGAGCGCGGCGCCTCGCTGGACGAAATGCTCTCGTTCTTCGTGCCCAACGGCTACAAGTTCTATGACGAGCGCACCGAACAGCCGCTTCCCTCCACGGCACCCGAGCTTTTGCGAATGATCGGGGACGGCGCCGGCATCAATGCGATCGCAAGGACGGCCTAGGTACACCGCCGATGCATGGATCACGGCGAATGTCGCGGCCACCGGCAGCGATATCGAAAACGCAAGGTTAAATAAAGCATTCGGCCGCGGCCAATCCGTTCGCCGACCGACGGAACGGTACGCACCACCATTGCCAATGGCGACAATTTCGGCGAAAAGCCGATGGCCGGCCGATACCTGGAGCGGCTTTTTCCGGTGCAATACCGAGCCACCGAACGGGCGGCATCAGCACACAACGCAAGACTATCAAGAGTTTTTGAGGCCGCTATGAATCTGGCGTCACCCGTCCCCGCCGCCTCGCCGGAACCCCTCAGCCGGCGCAAGCGCGAATTCCTCGACCACGTGGAGGCCACCGTCGATGACCAGGAACGATGGCGCAAGATAAACGACGTCTACTACAGCGCGGACCACCAGTTCATGCGATTCCTGATTCCGCCGGGAAAGCGCGTTCTGGAATTGGGTTGTGGGCGCGGCGACCTGCTGGCGGCGCTCGAACCCTCCTACGGCGTCGGTGTCGATTTCAGCCCAACCGCTATCCTCCGGGCAAAAGCAGGGCACGCTCACCCCACCCTGCAATTCCATCTGGGCGATTCCGAAGATCCGCAGACGCTGGCGCAGATCGAGGGGCCGTTCGACTACGTGGTGATAGCCGATACCATCGGCATGTTCGAAAACATCGACGAAACGTTACGAATGGTCCATCAGCTTTGCGATCCGTCGACGCGGATCGTCATTTCCTATTACTCCCATCTGTGGGAGCCGATCCTCAAGCTCGGCGAAGTGCTGCGGCTGAAAAGCCGACAGCCCAAGGTCAACTACATCGCCACCGCCGACTTCCTCAACCTGATGGATCTGGCCGATTTCGAGATGATCCGGCACGAGCAGCGGCAATTGCTGCCGCGTCGGCTGTTCGGGCTGGGACCGCTCATCAATCGCTATATCGCGCCGCTGCCGGGCATCCGGAAACTGTGCCTGCGGACCTACATCGTCGGCCGCCCGGTACGGCAATTTCCCGACCGCAAACTTTCCGCCACCATCCTCGTTCCCTGCCGCAATGAGCGCGGCAACATCGAGAATGCGATTTTGCGCATGCCGAAATTCGGCAGTTCGCAGGAAATCATCTTCGTCGAGGGCAACTCGAGCGACGGCACTTTCGAGGAATGCGAGCGCGTCCGCGACGCCTACAAGGGCCAATGGGACATCAAGGTCCTGAAGCAGGACGGCAAGGGCAAGGGCGATGCGGTTCGCAAGGGCTTTGCCGCGGCGACCCGTGACGTCCTGATGATCCTCGATGCGGATCTGACGATGCCGCCGGAAATGCTGCCGAAATATCACGCCGTCATCGAGAGCGGAAAGGCCGACTTCGTCAACGGCACCCGCCTGATCTACCCGATGGAAGACGAGGCGATGCGGCCGCTCAACCTGATCGCCAACCGCTTCTTCGCCTATCTGTTCAGCTATCTCGTCAACACGCGGATGACGGATACGCTGTGCGGCACCAAGGTGCTGATGCGCAAGGATTACGAGGTGCTCGCGCGCGAGCGGGCATATTTCGGCAATTTCGACCCGTTCGGCGATTTCGACCTGATCTTCGGCGCGGCGAAGCAGAATCTGAAGATCATCGAGACGCCGATCCACTACAAGGCGCGCACCTTCGGCGAGACCCAGATCTCCCGCTTCCGCGACGGATGGCTGCTCCTGAAAATGGTCTGGTTCGCTTACCGCAAGCTCAAGGCGGTCTGAGTGACGTCACCCTCATCACGTCACTCGTGCGGTCTGGACCAGCGTCAGGTCACCCACCGCGCGCTTTGGGAAAGGAAGAAGTCGGTACGGCTGCTGTACCAGGATTTTCACCGGCAGTTGCTTGATGCCTGTCCGGAAGGGCGCATTCTGGATATCGGCAGCGGAACGGCTCACATCAAGGAATTCAGGCCGGACATCGTATCGACCGACATCCTTTCCTTTCCCGGCATCGATGCCGTCGCCGACGCCCACCGGCTGCCGTTTGCAGATAAGTCGTTCGCCGGCGTGGTGATGCTCGACGTGCTGCATCACCTCGAACGGCCGATCGAATTCCTGCGGGAGGCAGCGCGGGTGCTGCGTCCCGGCGGCTGTCTTGCCATGATGGAACCCGCAATGACGACTCTGGCACGCGGCTTCTACGACCGGTTTCACGAAGAGCCGGTCGATATGAAGGCCGATCCATTTGCTCCGGTCGAGATCAACCCCAACCGCGATCCGTTCGACGCCAACCAGGCGATCCCCACCCTGCTGTTCGCCGGCGAACCTGCGCGGCAACGCGTGGAAGAGACCATCCCTTCGCTTGCCGTTCGCAACGTCGATTGGCTGAGCCTGCTGGCCTATCCACTGAGCGGCGGATTCCAGAATTGGTCGCTGATGCCCGCCGCCTTTGTCGCGCCGGTGCTGGCGCTGGAGCGAGCACTCCCTATCGCGATCCGAAGGCACCTCGCATTTCGAATGATGGTCGTGCTCGAGCGGCGCTAACCGCCGCTACTTCCCCCACACCTCGTTTGCGATCTCGACCGCCAGCCGCAGCTTGGCCCACTGCTCCTCCTCGGAGAGGATGTTGCCCTCTTCGGTCGAGGCGAAACCGCATTGCGGGGAGAGCGCGAGTTGGTCGATCGGCGCGAATTTGGCGGCCTCGTCCAGGCGGCGCCTGATGTCGTCCTTTTTCTCGAGCTCGCCGAATTTCGAGGTGATGAGCCCGGCCACCACGACCTTGTTGCCCTTCGGCAAATAACGCAGCGGCTCGAAGCCGCCGGCACGGTCGGAATCGTATTCGAGAAAATAGCCGTCGTAGTTGGTGCCGCCCAGCATGACCTCTGCCACCGGCTCGTAGCCGCCGGAGGAAATCCAGGTGGAGCGGAAATTGCCGCGGCAGACATGGGTGGTCACCACCATGTCGGCCGGGCGCTCGGCCAGCGCATAGTTGATGATGCGAGCGTAGATCTCCTGCAAGCCGTCGGGATTGTCGCCGCGCTCGCGCGCCTTCTGCAATTCTTCCTGCGAGCAGAGATAGGCCCACACCGTGTCGTCGAACTGGAGATAACGGCAACCGGCGTCATAGAAGGCCTTCACCGCCTTGCGGTAGGTCTTGCCGAGGTCGGTGTAAAATTCCTCGAGGTCGGAATAGACCTCCTTCGAGATCGACTTTCTCCCGCCGCGGAAATGCAGCACCGCCGGCGACGGAATCGTCATCTTCGCTGCGACATGCGCGGTGTCGGCGTGTTTCTTCAAGAACCTGAAATGATCCAGCATCGGGTGATCGGCAGGAAAGTCGAGCTTGCCGATCACGCGGATCGCGTCATGCCGGGTCTGCACGCCCGCGAACTGGATGCCCTGGTCGGGATGGAACAGCTCGCAGCCGGTCAGTTTTGCCAGGAAATCGAAATGCCACCAGGAGCGGCGGAACTCGCCGTCGGTGGCCAGCTTCAACCCGGTCGAGGCCTGCCGGTGCACGACCTTCTCGATTTCCATGTCCTCGACCTTGCGCAGGTCATCGGCGGAAATCTCGCCCTTCTCGAGCTGGGCGCGCGCCTCCTTGATTTTTTGCGGCCGCAACAGGCTGCCGACCTCGTCGGCGCGGAAAGGGGCTTTGGTTCGCTGCATGGTGTTTACTCCAGGGAAGTTTCGGTTTGCGTCGGCCGGATTGGACCAGACGCCGTCGGGCTAGTTTGGTGTTCCTGTCGTGTAGCCGGGACAATTGGCTGCCAGTTTGGCCCAGGCATTGTCGAGCTCCGCCCGGGATTTTTTCTGTTCGATGTCGCGTGCCACGGCGTTTTCGATGAAGTTGGCTTCTTGTCTCATGATCTCGAAACTGTCGCCAGCCGACTTCTGGTAAAGCACGACGTACCCGCAGTACCTGTCGACGTTGCTGTACCGGGCGCCAACGTCGACGGCGGCATAGATTCCGCGCGGCGCGCCCGCGGGATCCTTGGTCCAGGTGACCTTCAGAAGGCTGCGTTGGCTCAGTGAACCGGATCGGGACCGAAAGTCCTTGTTGTTGCGGGTGAACTGCTCGGCCGGCACCGTGCGCCGGTTCGCCTCCGACATCATGGCGTAAGCGTTGTCGTAACGCTCGTTGTCGAGTTTGGAGAAATAGTCGCGGGCCGCCTGGAGCGCGTTCTGCTTCTGACTCTCGGATGGAGCCCAGCCCGGCGTTGAGTCGCTCGTGATCGCGGACGGCACATCCGGAAGCGCTCGCTGGCCCGCCGCTGTAGAGACACCCGCAGCGACGACCAAGCACGCTGCGCAGCACTTCCTCAGGCTTGTCATCCGTTCGGGACCTTCTCAATGCTGTGTCTTGGCGCCTGCGCCGCCGGAGACGCCGAGATAACGTTCGAGCACCGCCGGATCGGCTTTCAAGGCCTGGCTCGCCGCATCGTGGACGATGGTGCCGCGCTCCAATATCACAACGCGGTCGGCCAGCCCCAGAATCTTTTGCGCGTGCTGCTCGACGATGATCGAGCAGATGCCGCCCGAGCGGGTGATGGTGCCCAATGCCCGTAGCAGCTCTTCCACAATGATGGGCGCCAGCCCCTCGGTCGGCTCGTCGAGCAGCAATACCCGGGGATTGAGCGTCAGCGCCCGGCCGATCGCCAGCATCTGCTGCTCGCCGCCGGAGAGCTGGTTGCCAAAATTGTTGCGGCGTTCCTTCAGCCGCGGAAACATTTCGTAAACCCTGTCCACCGTCCACGGCCCGGGCTGAGCCACGGCCGTCATGTTTTCTTCAACGGTCAGGGAACGAAAGATGTTGCGTTCCTGCGGCACCCAGCCGATCCCGACCCGCGCCCGCTGGTCCGGCCGCATCGCCGTGATGTCGGCACCGCCGAGGCTGAGGCTGCCGCCGAACCGGCGGGTGATGCCGACGATCGAATTGATCAGCGTGGTCTTGCCGGTGCCGTTGCGCCCGAGCAACGCCAGCACCTGGCTCTCGGGCAGGCTCAGCGACATGCCGGGCAGCACCACCGCCTCGCCGTAGCCGGCGCGCAGGCCCTCGATGGTCAGAAGGTCAGGCATGGGCGGCCTCGCCGAGATAGACCGCCTTCACCTGCGGGTCGCGCGCCACCTCGTCCGGCAGGCCCTCCACCAGCATGGCGCCATTGACCAGCACCGAAATCCGGTCGGCGAACGAGAACACCAGGTCCATGTCGTGCTCGATCAGCAGCACCGTGACATCGCGCGGCAGCGCGGAGACGGCGGCGAGGATATCGTGGCGCTCGCTCTCGGGGACTCCTGCGGCCGGCTCGTCCAGCAGCAGCACGCGCGGCCTGGTCGCAATCGCCACCGCAATCTCCAAAAGGCGCTGCTTGCCGTAAGGCAATGTCGCGGTCGGCTCGTTCATCACGTCTAGCAGATGGAAGCGCGAGAGCATTTCGGCGATCTCGGCATTGACATCGCTGCGCGTGCCCATCCGCCGCCACCAGTCGCCGCCGCGTCCCATGCGCTCGGAAACCGCCAGCCCGATGGTTTCGAGCGGCGTCAAATCGGCATAGAGCTGGTTAATCTGGAAGGTGCGCGACAGCCCGCGCAGCACGCGCCTGTGCACCGGCAAATCGGTGATGTCGTGGCCTTCGAGCAGGATGCGGCCGCCATTCGGCTTGAGCACGCCGGTCAGCAGGTTGATGACGGTGGTCTTGCCTGCGCCGTTCGGGCCGATCAGCGCATGGCGGGCGCCCTGCTCCACCCTGAGCGACAGGTCGCGCGTGACGCGGAGGCCACCGAACGACTTTTCTAGTCCTTTTGTCTCCAGCGCCGTTGTCATGACGCGTCCCTCTCGGGCACGGCGACGACCGCCTTGCGGCCGGCGAACTGCCGGATCACGAGATTGGGCAAAAACAGCACCCAGCGATGGATACGCGCGCGGCCGACCAGCACGATCACGACCAGCACCAGGCCGATCCAGAACAGCCAGTATTGCGGCGTAATCGTCTGGAACAGTTCCTGTAGCATCTTGAAGACGACAGCCCCGATCAGCCCGCCATAGAGATAGCCGGTGCCGCCGATGACGAGTACCAGCATCAGGTCAGCAGAGCGCTCGAACGAGAACACATCGAGCGAGGCCAGCGCCGTGGTCTGGGTGAACAGCGCCCCCGCAATGCCGGCATAGAAGGCTGAAAGCGTATAGACCGCGATCAGGCGGCGGTTGACGGGAACACCGATCGCGGCGGCCCGCAGCGGGTTGTTCCGGATTGCCCGCAGCGACAGGCCGAAGGGCGAATGCACGATGCGGCGCGCCAGCAGGAACAACAGAAACAGCACGATCAGGCAATAG
Organism: Bradyrhizobium lablabi; assembly: GCF_018129385.1. GTDB lineage: Bacteria > Pseudomonadota > Alphaproteobacteria > Rhizobiales > Xanthobacteraceae > Bradyrhizobium > Bradyrhizobium lablabi_C. The sequence goes on along the minus strand of NZ_JAFCLN010000001.1, from coordinate 362,598 downwards.
AAGAAGCCGGTCTTGCCGAACATGTCGAAGGCGAACAGGCCGAGGATCGGCTGCATCTCGATGCCCTGCAAACCGTCGGTGCCGCCGGTGATGTTGGAAAAGCGCTCGGCCAGCGCCTCCAGCAGCAGCGCAATGCCGAGGGTCACCATCAGCCGCGTGAGGTCGACGCCCCGGATGACGAGGAAGCTGGTGAGAAAACCCAGCACCATCGCCGCCAGGCCGGCCACGACGAGGGCGATCACCGGCTCGTTGATGATGCCGTGTAGCGCCAATAGTCCGGCGGAATAGGCGCCGACGCCGAAGAAGGCGGCATGTCCGAGCGACACGATGCCGGCATAGCCAAGGATCAGGTCGAGCGACAGCGTAAACAGCGCCAGCCGCAGGATGTCGGTCATGATCAGATAGCGCGACGGGAACAGGAAGGCGCAGGAAAGCGCCAGCACCCAGAACACGATTTCGGCCACATGCCAGCGCGAGCGGGCCAATGCATCTGTGGAGACGTTGGGAAGCGCCGTCATCTCGCCCTCACCGCGCCGCGCTGCGGCCGAACAGGCCGTTCGGACGCCAGATCAGGATCACGATCATGATGGTGTAGATCACGAACGGCCCCATCTTAGGCACGTAATATTTGCCGGCGACGTCGCCGATGCCGAGCAGGAGCGAGGCCAGAAACGGCCCGGTGATCGAGGACGAGCCGCCGACGGTGACGACGATCAGAAAATAGATCATGAATTTCAGCGGAAAGTACGGATCGAGCCCGAGGATCTCCGCGCTCAGCGCGCCGCCGAGGCCGGCAAGGCCGCAACCGAAGGCAAAGGTGAAGGCGAACACCTGCGGCACGTTGATGCCGAGCCCGCTGGCTGCGCGCGGATCGTCCACCGCCGCGCGCAGCCGGCTGCCGAAGCGCGTGCGCGACAGGATCAGTTGCAATGCCAGGGTCAGCAGGCCGCAGATCACGATGATCATCAGCCGGTAGCGGCCGATGCCGACGCCGAAGAAATCGAACTGGCCCTCCAGCGCCGCCGGCAGTTTGATGAAGATGCGCGAGGAGCCCATGATGTAGTCGACCGCGGCCACCGACATGAAGACGAGGCCGACCGAGAACAGCACCTGGTCGAGATGGCTGCGGGTGTAGAGATGCCGGTACAGCGTCCGCTCCAGCACCGCGCCGATCGCCGCACTCGCGACGAAGGCCAGCGGCAACGCGGAAAAGAACGGCCAGCCGTGGTTATTGACCAGCACCGCGCAGACATAGCCGCCCGCCATCGCAAAGGCGCCGTGGGCGAGGTTGACAAAATTCATCAGACCCAGCGTCACCGCCAGTCCGCAGGCGAGCACGAACAGCAGCATGCCGTAGGCAACGCCGTCGAACAGGATGGTGAAGAGGGTTGTCATTTAATGGAGTGCCCTCATGCTGAGGAGGCGCGAAGCGCCGTCTCGAAGCACGAGGGCCTTGCGCAGCGGCAGCCCCATCCTTCGAGACGCCCGCAAGAGGCGGGCTCCTCAGGATGAGGCCCACCTCCCGCGTCGCTTGTTATTTCTTCGTCTTGCCGGAATCCTTCACCGCCTCGAAGGTGGCGAATTCGACGTTGTAGAGCTCGCCGTCGACCTTCTCGACCTTGCGGATGTAGATATTCTGCACGATGTCGCGCGTCTCCGGGTCGATCGAGATCGGGCCGCGCGGGCTTTCCCACTTCATGCCCTTCATCGCCGCGATCAGCGCATCGCCGTCGGTCTTGCCGCCGGTCTTCTTCAGCGCCTCGTAGATCAGGTGGATGCCGTCATAGCCGCCGACCGCCATGAAACCCGGACGGTTGTTGAAGACCTTCTTGTAGGCCGCGACGAAATCCTTGTTCATCTGCGAGGGATGCGCGGCGGAGTAGAGATGCGCGGTAACGGTGCCGAGCGCCGCATCGCCCATGCCGTTGAGCAGGTCGTCGTCCATCACGTCGCCGGGGCCGATCACCTTGATGCCGGCCTTGTCGAGCCCGCGCTCGGCATATTGCTTCATGAAGTTGCCGCCCTGACCGGCCGGCACGAACACGAAGATGGCGTCGGGCTTGGCGTCCTTCATCCGCTGCAAGAATGGAGCGAAATCAGGATTTTGCAGCGGGACCTTCACCTCCTCGACCACCTCGCCGCCGCCGGCGGTAAAGTTCTGCTTGAAGAAGGTCAGCGCGTCGTTGCCGGGCGCATAGTCCGAGGTCAGCGTCGCGACCTTCTTGATGCCGTTCTTGGCGGCCCAGTCGCCGATGATGGTGGAGGACTGCGCCAGCGTGAAGCTGGTGCGCACGATATAGGGCGAGCGCTCGGTGATGATCGAGGTGCCCGCCGCCATGACGATTTCCGGCACCTTGGCCTGGGTGGCGAGCGGCGCAGCGGCGAGCGCGGCCGGCGTCACGCCGAAACCGGCGATGAAATTGACCTTGTCGTTAACGATCAACTCCTGCGCGAGGCGCTTGGTGTTGTCGGGTACCGCCGCGTCATCCTTCAGGATGACCTCGATCTTCCGGCCGGCGACGGTGTCGCCCTTCTGCTGCATGTAGAGCTTGACGGCGTTGTCGATCTGCTTGCCGGTCGAGGCCTGCCCGCCCGTCATCGGCAGGATGAGGCCGATCTTGACGCTGTCCTGCGCCTGCGCCGGCGCAAACGCCAACAAGGCTGCGGCGCCAGCCAGCAGCGATAGCGATGTGGTGCGAATAGACATGGACGCTTCTCTCCCCCTGATCGGTTTGTGGCTCGAACCGAGTCCCCGGCCCTTGCCTTCCACAATAGCCCAGATTTTCCGGCCGTGTACCGCGCTGACATGGCGTCCACGGACGCATGATTGTCAATCGGACGAACGGCGGCTGTTGGGTCGATCGTGAACCTTACGCGTCCATGGCCCGGCGCTCATCAGTCCGCTTGTCATAGGTATTATAACACCTCAAACTCTCGCCGTGCGTTGTTTATACAAGTGTACAAATAGATTGATCCCGTCAACAAAAGCCCCGCTGCCATCGCGGAGATAGCCAGCTTGGCTGGCCGCCCCAAATCCATCATCCTTGGAGATCAAAGTGCTAACCTCTCTCCCATGCCGATCTGCGTCCGCCATATCCTTGCAATCGCCGCGCTGTTGCTGGCGGCCCCAGCCCTGACCGGCTGCGGCACCGTCAACGAAAGGCTGGCGGCCGGAGTTGGCGATGCGATACCTGCCTGGGCCGGCGGCATGCCCGCGGATGCCCCGCCGCGTCCCGGTACCGCGAAATATGACGAGTTCATGCGCGAGCGAGAGCGACGCCGGTTGATGCCCGCGGCAGAGCGCGAGCGCGAAGATGCGAAAGCGCGAGAAACGGCGGCGGAACCTGTGCGTCAAGCGCAATAGGCGCCGGGAAAATCCTAATCCAGCCGCAATGTACAAGTAAAGGTTGTAGGGCGATTTGCATTCGCCGTCCGAATTCCGGACGGATCGGAACTCGAGAAGAAAATTTTTGCCTCGGGGACGACCAAAAAAGTGGACAACAATAATCAGATTGATCTGAACCGAAGTGTCGTCATCGGCGGCTCCGGCCTGGTTGGCGGCTACATTGTCGAGCATCTCCTGCGGCGCGGCGAGCGTCCATTTGCGATGTCGCGGGCCCAGCGGAACAAGTCCGGCATCGATTGGATCCGCGGCGACCTCGAGAAACCGGACGAATTAACGCTCCCGCCGTTCGCAACGCTGTACTGCACCGCGGACGCCATCCTGCTGGCGAATGCGCTGCCCCGTTTGATCCATCCATCGCTCAAACGGGTCGTCGCGTTCAGTTCCACCAGTGTCTTGACCAAGCAGGATACGGAGGTCGCCGCCGAGCGCGCGATGATCCAGAATTTGACGAGGGCTGAACAGCAGATCGCGGCGACCTGCGCGCAAGGCCACGTTGCATGGACGATCCTGCGGCCGACCCTGATCTATGCCGAGGGCCGCGATACCAATCTCACGCCGCTGTCGCGGCTGATCCGACGCTTCGGCTTCATGCCGCTGGTCGGCGGCGCTCCAGGCTTGCGGCAGCCGGTCCATGCCGAGGATCTGGCGATTGCCGCGATTGCTGCTGCGACGAGCACGGCGGCCATCGGCAAGTTCTATTCCCTGCCGGGTCCGGACACACTGACCTACAGGGAAATGATCGGACGCGTGTTTGACGGAATGCAACTGCCGAGGCGGATGGTCTCTGTCCCCCCGCTACTGTGGCGAGCCGGATTCGCTGTTGCAAAACCGCTTTTTCCCGGAGCCAATGTGGCGATGGGAATACGCATGATGAAGGACATGACGTTCGATTCCACGCCGGCCGAGCGCGACATCGGCTGGAGCCCACGTCCCTTCAATCCGAAGTTCGATACCACGAGCGCGACCGAGGTGGCGCGCGCACCAGCCTCCTGACCCACGCGAGATCAGGAATCCGATGCCGGCCGGGACATGACAATCTGGTTCGCCGCCGCGACCGGCGAAAACATCGACCGGCCGAATTCCCTTCCCCGCTCGGACATCGAATGCCGCAAGCCGTCGTCGTCGATCAACTGCTCCGCGAGTTGCTTCAGCTCGTCGACCGAATTGCCGACATAGACCTTGCCGACCTCGTTCTCCTCGATCAGTTGCTGAAGATCGGTTCCGGGATTGACGCGCGCGAGCACCGGCAGCCCGTACTGAACGTAGGAGACGAATTTTCCGGGAATGTTGTGCGTCTTGTGGTCGGGATGAAGCGCGACGAGCCCGACATCGCATTGTTCGAGCAGCCCCGGGATTTCCGAGGAATCGATCTCGCCGTGAAACAGTACGTTGCTCAGTTCACGCGAAGTCTTCTCCGCCTCTAGCCTTGCGAATTCGGACCCACGGCCCACAAACAGGAATCCGATATCGTCGCGGTGCCGCAACGCGACGATCAACTCCATGAAGATATCCATGCCCTGGGCGACGCCCATATTGCCGATGTAGACGAAGATCTTGCGGCCGGCGAGCGGAGTGTCTTTTACCGAGATACTGCATCCGACCGAGGGGGTGACGGCCAGCCAGTTGTGCAGCACCTCGATCCGGCGACGCGGCGGATTCTCCCACCTCTTGAGATAGGCGAGATTGGAATTCGTCTGCACGCCGATGACATCGGCAATCCAATATTGGTAAGCGGCTATCGCCTTGAACACGAGATAGACCGGCCCCCTGTGTACGAGGCCGAGATCGACCGCCCATTCCGGAAAGATGTCGCGCAGGATGAGGTAGCGCCATCCGCCAAACCGTCGATGCATGGCCCAGATCAGCGGTCCGAAGAAAATCGGCGGCGAATACCACACCAGGATATCCCACTTTTCCCGGCGGAACGGGCTCTTGCGGATGTTGCGGTACATCGCAAACGGCAGCCACATCTCCGCAATCGCCCGGCGCACGAATGACGGTGCTCGTGTCGGCGGCGCAGAGACGCGCAAGACTTCTATGCCGTCGATCCGCTCGATCTCCCAGCGCTTGCGCGACAGCGGCGAGGGAACGACGACAACCGGGCGGTGACCGAGCGCGGCGAACTGCTGCGCCAGGTCGCGCAACTGTACCGCCGCGGACGTCCGCAGCGGCGGATAGTCCGTCGAGATCAGAGCAATCAGCAGTTTTTCGCTCATGCTCAAAAGAAGTTGGTGATCTGGGTCCGGATTGCGTTCACGACGACTGCCGAAGGCGAGTAATCCTCTTCAAACTCATAGCGGGCGCTCCAGGGCAGGCTGACCGCAAGCGTCACCGCCTCGACGATGTTTTCCGCGTCCATGCCTGAAACGATGGTGGCGCCGCTCTCCAGCGTCTCCATGCGTTCGGTCGCCATCCGCAGGCTCACATTCGGAACCTTGTAGAACAGCCCCTCCTCTGCCGCGGTACCCGAGTCCGACAACACGCAATAGGACTGCTTGAGGAGCTGGTTGAAGTCGTAGAAGCCGAGCGGCGGCATGATCCGGATGTTCGGCGGGACAGTGATGCCCTTCAGCTTGCTGGTGGTCCGCGGATGCATCGGGAAGATGACCTCGCGCTTGTGCCGCTGGCTCAGGATGCCGAGCGCCTTGAAGATGTTGGCGAGGTTTTCGGGATTATCGACGTTCTCGCTGCGATGCGCCGTCACCAGGATGTAGTTCTTCGGCTCGAGCTTCAGCCGGGCCAGGATGTCGCTGCGCTCGATCTCCGGCGCAAATGCCCGCATCGCCTCGAAAGTGGTATTGCCAGTGACGATGATCTTGGATGGATGGATGCCTTCGCGCAGCAGGTTTTCGCGGTGATAATGATTATACGGCAACAGAATGCTGCTGATGTGGTCGATCAGGATGCGATTGCGCTGCTCGGGCATGCGGCGGTCCCAGGCCCTCAGGCCCGCCTCCATGTGAAAGATCTTGATGCCGCGATGCGCCGCCGGGAGCACGCTGAGACCGCTGTAGGTATCGCCGAGGATCAACAGCGCGTCCGGCTTCTCCTTCTCCATCAGCGCATCCGACTTCATGATGACGTCGGCCACCTCCGGTGCGTAGCCGGAAGTGTCGATATCAAGCTCATAGTCCGGCCGGCGCAGCTTCAGATCCTTGAAGAAAAAATCCCGCAGCTCCGGCGTGAAGTTCTGGCCGGTGTGAACCATGATGTGCTCGAAGTTGAGCTCGTCGAGCTTCTTGAGCGTCGACCACATCTTTATCATTTCCGGACGCGTGCCGAAAATAGACATGACTTTCATCTGATGGTTCCGTGCTGGCTGGAATGAACGGTCGATGCGATACCCGGTATCACGTCGCTGACGGTGGAAAAATCGAAACCTTCGGCAAAGGGATGATCATCCGGCCGCCCTTGCCGAGATAGCCTGCATTTCGCTTGCGGATTTCATCGAGAAAGCTCCAGGCGAAAATCAGCAAATAGTCCGGCGGGCTGCCCTGGTCCAGGATCGAGCTCGGGAAGATCTCGAAATGCGATTTCGGCGTGCAGTATCCCGCCTTGGCCGGAGCGTCGTCGATCATGTAGTCCAGATGGCTGTGGTTGATGCCGCAATACTGGATCATGGTGTTGGCGCGGCCCGAGGCGCCATAACCGGCGATCCGTTTGCCTTCTTCCCTCAGCCGGTTCAACAGCGCGATCAGTTCATCGCGGTGCGCCGCCACCGTGTCGGAGAATTTCCGGAACGTCTCGAAGCGGTCAAAACCACGCTGCCGTTCCGCAGCCGCGAGCGCCGTTACCGCCGACGAGACGGAGGCACCATGCCGGCTGCCTTTCTTGCAGGCATAGAAGCGGATCGATCCTGCATGGATCGGGATCGGCTTGATGTCGAACACCATCATGTCGTAACGGGCGAGATGATTGATCACGGAAAGCAGCGAATAATAATACAGGTGCTCGTGATAGATCATGTCGTACTGAAGTTCGTCGATCACCTTGCCGAGGTAGTGCACCTCGAAGACGAACACGCCGTCCGGACCCAATGCCTGGGCCACCGCGCGCGTCGTTCCCTGAATATCCGGGATGTGGGCGTAGACGTTGTTCGCCATGATGAGATCGACCGGGCCATACTCGCCAACGACCCGTGCGGCGACCTCTTCGGTGAAATAGTCGTTGATCACCTTGATCCGGGAGTCGTTGATGGTCGCAACCACGTTGGAAGCGGGATCGACCCCGATCACGGTGCGGATGCGCTGATCCGCCAGCGGCCGCAACAGCACGCCGTCATTGCAGCCGAACTCCAGCACGGTGGCGCGCTCTGGATCCAGGAATCGTTGCGTCACCTCGGCGGCATACTCCCGGAAATGATCACGGAGCGTGCCGATCGAGGACGAGAAGTAGAAGTAGTCCTTGAACATCACGTCGGCCGGCACTTTGTCGGTCACCTGGACGGCAAAGCAATCGGTGCAGAAGTGCAGCCGCATCGGAAAGGTGCGCTCGGCGGCAAATTGTTCGGGCTTCAGGAACGCGCCGGCCAGCCCGACCTCGCCAAAGTCCATGACAAGCTCTAATCGCTTGCTGTCGCAAAAGGCACAGACAGGCTGGTACGGGCCGGTCTTGTTCATCGAATACGTCCCCTTTTTCGGACCGGCTCCCTTCAACCTCGCCGTTCAACGGCGCAGCTTATCGCCCCGGCTGCGAGCTAGCACAACCGCTTCTGCGGGTCGATGGCGAATGCGTCAGATTTCAGCGATCTCGCCGTCCCATCCCTGAAGGTGCCGTTGAATGAAGTCGAGCTTGAGCAGCAACTGCTTGATCTGCGGCACGCTGAGACGCTCGGTATTGTGCGAAGTATAGTCGTCCAGAACGGAAATCTCTTTCTGTCCGTCGGTAAAGTACATGGCGTAGTTGAGATCCCTGTTGTCGGCGGGGATGCGATAGTATCGCTCCATCTCCTGGACCCGCGCCATTTCCTCGCGCGACACCAGCGATTCGTACAGCTTCTCGCCGTGCCGCGTGCCGACGATCTGAACCGGATTGTCGGCCTGAAACAGCTCCTTGAGCGCCTGAACCAGATCGCCGATCGTGGCAGCGGGCGCCTTCTGCACGAAGATATCGCCCTGTCTGCCATGGCCATAGGCGTGCAGCACCAGGTCAACCGAATCGTCGAGCGACATCAGAAACCGCGTCATATTGGGATCGGTTACGGTCAGCGGCTTACCGGCCTTGATCTGCGAAACGAACAGCGGGATGACGGAACCCCGCGAAACCATGACGTTGCCGTAGCGCGTCCCGCACAGCAATGTTTCCGTCGATGACAGGCTGCGGGACTTTGCGACCATCACCTTTTCCATCAGCGCCTTGGTCTGGCCCATGGCGTTGACCGGATAGACGGCCTTGTCGGTGCTCAGCACGACCACCTTCTCGACATTGTTGGCGATCGCAGCGCTCATCACGTTTTCGGTGCCGAGGATGTTGGTGCGCACCGCTTCAAGCGGATAGAACTCGCAGGACGGCACCTGCTTGAGGGCGGCCGCGTGAAATACATATTGGGCACCCTTCAGTGCCTGATGAATGCTGTCATAGCCTCGTACGTCGCCGATATAGAACTTGAGCTTGACGTTGTTGAACGCCGTCCGCATCTCCTCCTGCTTTTTCTCGTCGCGGCTGAAGATGCGAATTTCGGCGACGTCCGTCGCAAGGAAGCCCCTGAGGATATGCTGTCCGAATGATCCCGTCCCGCCGGTGATCGCTACGATCTTGTCCTTGAACATCATGCCCCCGCAGCGCCAATCTTGTCGCGATACATCGCATCAACCAGTTCGGGCCAGTCCGGCGCGACATAGCCGGTAGCCTTCGCGAACCGATCCGCTATCAGCGAGCGATCCGGACTGGCCCGGTCGTCCGGTATCAGTTCAATGGTCTTGCCATAACGGCGGGCCACGAGCTGGAGCAAATCAAACTTCGAGATTGGCCGGCTTGCCAAATGATAAACACCGGACAAGTCCCGCGATGGGATCACGAAATCTCTGATGATGCGGGCGAGAACGATCGTCGGAAATCCCGCGAAGATAGCACGCGTGAAGCAGCGGCACTGTTGCTGCTGCGCCAAAAACCACTCCAGCAGCGCGCTGCCGGATTGCAGCTCATGGCCGATGATCGAAGTCCGCAGCGTAATCGCATGCGGCTCCGTGACCTCCCCCAGCAGCTTGGAAATCCCGTAGACGTCGGTCGCGTCGGGCAGGTCGTCCTCGGTATAGGAACCGCGGCTGCCTGAAAACACCCCGTCAGAACTTATCTGCACGAGGCGAGCGCCCGAACGCCGGCACCAATGCGACAGCCGGTGCGGCAACACCGAATAGACCTCGATCGAACGCATCGGCTCGGCGGGCGCGGGCCGGCCGACGGCAATGCAGTTGATGACGACGTCCGGCGCGGTGTCCTCGAACAGCCGGGCAAGCAGTTCGCCGTTCTCGATGTCCTCGACGACCACCAGCTGCGCACTGTGGGCGGACGAGAACAAGGCACGAGATTTTTTTCGGCGGATGGTCCCCGTAACACGCGCGCCGGCCGTTTCTGACATGGAGCGGAACACCGCATTGCCGAGCAGACCCGTGGCGCCAAGCACCAGTATGTTCACGGCACGATCCGTTCGCGGGGCGGCATCAGGCGACCTCAATCCTGCTCTGCAACAATTCGTCACGCTCCCTGATGGTCGGATAGTTCACCAGCACGGCGCGATAGATTCCCTTGAAGACAAAAAGGCTGCCCGCTGCGGCGCCGCTCACGCCGGAGCTACGGATCAACTCTTCGATATGGGCAAGCGAACCGGCGCCCCCGAGGATGGTCACCGGCACACGCGCGGCGGCGTTGATCTTACGGGCAAGATCGAGGTCGTACCCCTTCATCTGGCCGTCTCTCTCGATCGCGTTGATGACGATCTCGCCGGCGCCGAGCTTTTCGGCCTCGGCCGCCACATCGAGCATCGAGCGCCCGGTATTCTTCGTGCCGTTGTGCGTCCAGACGTCGTAGTCCTTGCTGCGCGGACGAGGCTTGACGTCGAGTACAACCACCACGCTCTGGCAGCCGACCGCTTCCGCGGCTTCCGCGATCAGGCGCGGATTGGCGATCACCGCCGAACTGAGCGCCACCTTCTCAACGCCGAGCCCAATGATGGCCTTGACCTGCTCCAGGGTCTTGACGCCGCCGCCATAGCAAAGCGGCATGCGGGACTCGAAAGCGAGGTTTTCAATCAGCTTGTAGTCCGGTGCGTATCCCCGGGTGGTGGCGTCGATGTCGTAGACGGCGATCTCGTCGACGGCCTTCTCGTTGAATATCCTGACGACGTTGATGGGGTCTCCGACATATTTCGGATTCGAGAATCCGACGGTCTTGACGAGGCCCTTGTCGTGGACCAGCAGGCTGGGAATGATGCGGGGGCGCAGCACGATCTATAGCTCAGCAAAATTCTTCAGGAGCCGAATGCCGAAGTCATGGCTCTTCTCGGGATGGAATTGAACGCCGTGGACATTGTTTGAGCGCACCGCGCAACCAAACTCGATGCCGTATTCGGACGTTGCCAGTATGTTGTCGTTCGAAGCACAATCGAAGTAATAGGAATGCAGGAAATAAAAGCGCGAGTCCCGCTCCAGGCCCGCGAACAGCCCCGCGCCGTTCCGGGGAATGACGTCATTCCAGCCCATATGCGGCAAACGTCCGGGCGGCGGGAGTTTATTGGCATCGAAGCGCCGCACTTGTCCGTCGACCCATCCGAGACCCGGGAGGGTTCCCTCCTCGCTGCCGCGCGCGAGCATCTGCATGCCGACGCACACGCCGAGCACCGGTTTGCCCTGACGCAGCACCAGATCATCGACGGTCTGCCGCATCCCGGACTCTTCAAACGATTCCATCGCGTGATCGAACGCACCCACGCCCGGCAGGATCAGCTTCGATGCGCCGTCCAGCTCGGCAGCAGACGATGCAATTCTGGCCGCGATATTCAAGCGCTTGTAGAGGTTGGCGAACGCCTGAACATTGCCAAGCCCATAGTTGATGATCGTGATCATCGGAATATCCGATTATCGAGCCCGAGCAGATTGAATATCCTGGTGCCGAGCGTGATGAGGAAGAGATTGTTCTTGTAATCGCGGAAGGTCTTGTTCTTGCCGCGGAAGATCTCCTCGAACTCGGCAACGGTCCAGCCAAGCTTGGTGGCGACAAATTCGAATTCCTGAGCCATGACATCCTCAGGGAGCTCGGGCTTGCTAAGCCGCTCGAGCGCCTGATCGCGCGTCAGTTGTCCGGTGAGGATTTCGCTCGACAGGTAAGCGCGCCGCTTGTCGTAGCCGAATTTCTTTGGCGTCCAGAACGACTCGTAAAAGCGGGTGAACCGGGATTCGTAGTGCTTCTGCGGATAAGGCTGCCAGCCAAACTTTTCGCTGAGCGTGCGAATGGCGTCCTGCTTGATGTAGGGTACGGAGTCGAGCAGCTTGATGACGCGCATCCCCTTCATCCAGCGATAGTAAATCCGGTACTTCAGGATATCGCAGGTGGGAAAGGTCTTCAGCGGCCGTTCGCCGAACTTCTGGTGAATGTCGCGAACATGCACCATGTCGGTCGAGTAGTAGGTCCACTCCAGCGACTCTCGCACGCATTCGGTGGAATTGTTGCCGCCGGTGATGACGTATTTGAAGCCGTTCTTGGCCGCAAAATTGTACAGCGCGGAGAACAGCGCCAGATCCTGCGGCTGATCCTGGAAGGCGACCTGAGAGCGGAAGAAGGCCCGCTGAAGATCCTTCATCTCCTCCCAGTTGACGACCTCGGTGACCAGATCGAGGTGAAGACCTTCGATCATCTTCTGGATGTTGCTCACTCCGAGATCGGAGTTCCAGCCGGTGTCACAATGGAACATCAGCGGCCGGAGGCCGAATTTTTCCTTTGCAATATAGGTGACATAGGAACTGTCGAGGCCGCCGCTTATTCCGATGATGCAATCGTGGTCGCGGCCCTTGCCTTCCCGTTTGATCTTTTCGATCACGGGCATGATTTCCTTCAGCCCGCGCTCATCCGGATGCCAGTTCGGCCGGATGCTCTCATGGTAGTTGCAGCAATACTGACACCAGCCCCGCCCGTCGAACTGGAGCGTCGAATCGCTGGTGTCCATCACGCAATTGGCGCAGATTTGGTACGGTCGCTTTGTCATTTGTTCCGACGATCGGGTGGCCCCGGGGCGCATCCGCCGGCGCCAAGCACAACTCCCCGTTGGCTTCAGGCCGGCCTTGCGCCCCGGACCCCCTTTAGCCCGTCCCGCACCGCAAATAAATACGATTTGAGGTACGAAGCGCGGCCATTTACCACAAAAAGCAGGAGTGCTCGGCTGAACAATGTGGCTGCCAATTGTTTGAGCGCGTAATTGAAGGGAATGTGCCTTTTACGGAACAGCAACAGACAATTTCTGACCTGGTAATAGCAACGTTCCGGGCTATGAACGGATACGTGAAACGGCCCAAATTTGACGTGCCGACTCCCAATACTGTGCCGCATGACCACCGCCGGAACGACATAGATCGGCACTTGCTGTGCGCGGCACCGCAAGCACCATTCCGCATCCACGAAGTCGATGAAAAAGTCTTCGTCCAGGGTGCCCGCACGCTCAAACACCTCTCTCGTGGCCGCGGTTCCCGATGCGATGACGATATCGGCGGAATAGCGAGCGTCGGCGTCAGCTTCATGGATTGCGACCGGCCACCCCCATCGGCCGAGGCGCTCCGCGGGCAACGGCATGTTCGTGGCCTCATCCACGCAGAGCGGGGCGACGATTTCGGCAGTGCCTTCGGTCAACGAAGCCGCCAGCGCCTTCAAAAATCCTGGTTCGATCTTCGAGTCCTGGTCGAAAAAGACGAGCACGCGGGCGCCGGCAGCGAGCGCCGCAGCGATACCGACGTTCTGTGCATGCGCAATCCCGGAATTGTAGCCTAGCGAGATCAACGAGCATCCGTCCGGCAGCGCGTCCGCCTCCAGGGTCCGGGTCTCCGAGTTGTCGACCACGATCACCCTTGCACCATCCAGCGCCGCCCGGCTGCACAGGCCGCGCAGGCGCGCCACGTCGGGCCGGTAGCTCACGATGATGCAATGCGCTTCCATCAGGTATCTTGCCGTCGGGCCTTCACCCCCAAACGCCTTTCCCCGCTCGCCGTCGCTTCAAATCGACTGCGATTGAGATAGACGTTGGCAAGGATTGCGGACAGTATCAACATACCGCTAGACGAAAACAACAGGGGATTCGAGACCGCCATCAGCAAGTAGAACAGATAGGCCACGGCTAACGCTCGCGCTCGCCGGGACAGGGGCGCAGCAAACGAATACCATGCGGGAAAAAGCAACAGCGCGACCATCGCCGCAGCGCCGAAGATGCCGAAACTCCTGAGCATCTCCAGATAGGTAAGCTCGGTAATATAGAAATTGACTTGGCCCGCGCTCCACTCGTGGTATGCGCCCAGTCCTTGCCCGAACAAGAGCGTAACAGGGTCGCTGAGCAGGCTGATATAGTCGCGAAGCAGGGTTAGCTTGATGCTGTTCGAGCTCTCCTCGGCATCAAAGAAAGCCTGCAAGCGATCGGCAAAAGGAAGCGCCAAGAGCACCAGCACAAGCAGGCTCAAAAGCGCGTTGCGCGCTACCCTCGCAGTATACAGCGGCCACAGAGTGAACGGCAGCAGCAGTGATACCAGGATGTTATTTCGGGTGCCGGCCAGCAGCATCCCGGTTATGTTGACGCCAAGCAGGACCAGATAGGCGAGCTTTCTGATGTACCCTGCCGCCGACATGACGCGGTCGAAGTAATAGGCGATCGAAACGACGAGCATGGCGCTGGTCACGAAATAGACCTGGACCAGTTCCAGGTTCTCACCGTATTTGCGCCGGTCCAGCGAAAGAACGCCAGTGTTGATGCCCAGCTCATGCAACCGCTCAAATTCCTCCGGTGAAAATTGAAGAAAAAGGAAGACGGCAATTACCGACAGAGCCAGGAGGGTAAGAACCGCGCTCAGCTGCGGTATCAGATCGATCTTGTTCAGCACGAGGATGATGGCGAACGAAATAAAAAGGTACGCCTTGAAGAGGGCAAATCCCTCAAATGGCTGGCGCCCATCGATGATGTGGTACCACCCGATCGACAGCAATGGAATCGTGATAAACGCCAGCGAATAGATCAGCAATGACGGCGGCAGGTAAGGCTCTTCCCTGGTCAGGGCACAGCCGGCAAGGGTAGCGGGCCAAAGGGCGACGAAGAGCGGGACCTTACCGCGCAAGACCTGATCCGCCGGATCGAAGATACAAACCAGCACGAACATCAGCAGAAGAAGACGCACCAGCCAGTGCGCTCCCTCGGAATTAACGGTCGTGCCGTCCGCCGCGACGTAGGCCACAGGTTCTCTGCTCTGCATCATCTCGGCAAACAGCCGAGACCGAATTGTGAATTTCCCACCGGGCGTCAAGCTCTGAAATAGCGGACGGAAGGTCCGTAAAAAGTCCCTCAAACCAGGGCTTGTTGGGTTCCACCACTGTTCGGGGCCCGGGCTGCGCCGCACGTATTCTGGTAGCAAACTTCACGAATAACCACAACGCGCCCCTCGCGACGTATCCAAGCCCTGCACTGTGCGGGGATGCGGCAGCAACGAAAGCCGCTGACAGGGCGGAGAGCCACGGAAGCCTTCAGTCATTCACTGGAAGCGATGCCTCAGATTATTGAATGCCCGCCACATCCAGGGCACCGCGGCGCGAAACGGCGATGCGTTCAGCGTGGCGATAGCGGCAACAGCCGCGGAACGCCGCAACGTGCCAGCGAGCGACGGCGCGAGCCTTGCCAGCGACGTCTCAAAACGCTCCGTCACCTTGGGATCGATCGTGCGACCGTGCTGGCACGCCTCGATGAGCGCAAACATGTAGAATGCCCTGTGGCGGGAAAGCATGAAGCTCGTGCCGTGCCTGGCGTAGACGGCTCGGGCATCCGCGTTGCCCGCCAGATATACGTCGAGAAACTTCGAAAACTGGCCCAATCCCGTGAGTCCGGGCTCCCAAATCGACGGCAGCGACGCAGACTCGCTCTTCGGGTGGATTCGAACGGCGCAGTGCTCGGCGGGATCGGCCGCTTTGCAGAAATTGCCGATCATCTTCAGCCAAAGCGCGTCATCGGCAAAGAACAGTTTTTCGAACGCCGGCAAGCCACCGGTCCGGTCATAGTCGGCCGAGCGCATGACGTATCCGGTGCCGAATACGTCGCGCTGGTACGTCAGTCTCGCCTCGAGAAACTGCGCGGCTGTCTCGCGCTCCGGCACGTCCCTACAGGTGCGAATGACTTTTCCCTCGGCATCGATGAAGCGGGCGCCGGTCTGGTAGAGGGTGCAGTCGGGAAAGCGGTCGATCAGGGTCTTGATGGTCCGCAGGAAATCGCGATCCAGGAGGTCATCGTGACCGATCAGGGTCATGTATTCCTGCTTCTCGACATCCTTGACGCGGCCCCAGCTCTCGACAATCGAAAGGTCGGCTGCCGAAGTGGTCAGGCGAATACGGTCGTCCGTCAGGGTCTTCAGCCAGGGCAGCGTGTTGTCGGTGCTCCGGTTGTCGAGCACGATCAGATCAAAATGCGGATAGGTCTGCGCCAGAACGCTCTCGACGCACTCCTTGATATACGGCCAGCCGTTACGGACGGACAAGACAACGCTAAATTTCGTCAAAAGGCATCTCGCATGGTTTCCGCCACCGCCGCGTCCTGCAGCGCATAGGTTATTTCTCCGAGCCTCGCGGTATAGACGTGGGCGTTCTTGCTCCGGAACGTGGCAGGCGAACAGAAGCCGTTGCCGTCCTTCAGGAAAACTCCATCAGCCGCGGCAGGCTTCACAATCTGGAGCAGTTAGGGGATAAATATGAAATAATGCAAGGCGGCAAACCGAACGAAACAATATGCGACGACTTCTCCAGGTGGTTGGCGGGCTAGCGGTCATAGCGGCATCCTTTCTTGGAACCCTGGCCGTTCTTGATCTCTTCAATTCCGGGCGCGCGAACAACGAACTTCGCGAGCAGCACATCAAATCGCTGTCCGGCGCCTTGGAAAAATATCGACAAGCCCGGGGTTTCTACCCCCTCCGCCAGGACGCTCCTGTCGACGATCTCAAACGCGACCTTGTTGACGGCGGTTTTATTGCGGCCATCCCCAGCGACCCGGCGCAACCGAAGGGACCGCAATATCGCTATGCGGGGGGCGCCAACACGTATGGCCTGCTGGTGACGTTCGAGCCGCAGTCCTACCTGATAGGGACCAAGGCGGGTTTTACCTGCACCGTCGGCGTGAAAATAAAGGGCTCAGGAGCGTGGGGAGACCCGCCGTTGTGCCAGTTCTAGAGAGCCATCGCGCAAACGAGCCGGCCTGACAAAGCCCTCGGCTCGCAGTCCGGCCAAACCGCGCTATTGGTATTGATGGCTCAGCCGCGCCCTGAGATCCAGGCTCACCGAACAAGCACCCGATCAGCCGGCGAACGCTCGATCCGCCGGTGAGTTCAGGATCACCTCCGGCAGCTCAATGAGCTCCCTCTTTCGCCGTCTTCTCGTAATCAGCGCGAAGATTCATCGAGTACGGCGAGTTCTCCGGCTTGTACAAGGTGAAATGCGGCGCGTTCCATTCTGCGTCGTCCTTGCGCGCCGTGTAGTAAAACGCGCTGAAGACACGCCGGTAGATGCCGGGCGGCGTCTTCAACGGCTCGGGCTGGCCATGATTGGAATCGTCGGCAACCTCGAACACGATCAACCGGTTGAATTTCGGTTCAATGCTATGAACCTTTCGGGTCATGTCCTTCGACCACAATTCCAGATTGCCGCCCCATTCGGGCTTCCAATCCGGCGCCAGGTAAAGCAGCGCATTGAGACGACGATGCGCCTGCAATTTGTGATGCCAGTTGAAGTCGGCATGGATCTTGAGGAATTCGCCTGTGCCGGTTGCCATGGCGCCACCGCCGATGAAATACGGGTCGGCAAGCAGGCAGTCGATCCCGGAAAGCGTTTCCAGGAAGAGCAGAAACTGCTTGGAAATGACGGCATTGGCGAATAGCCGCAGCGGGAGAGACATCGAACCGGTGTCCTCCACGAACTTCCGCATCACGTTGGCGTTGGAATGCGTCTTCCACTTCACCGAGGCATCGTTGGGATCCGGGTAAGCATCGGCGACGGCGGCAACCACATCATCGGGGAGAAAGTCGTCGATAACAGCGTGCGGAAACGGGTCCGCGTTTCGAAATTCGTCACGCCGCTGCACGGCCATGCGCGCGAATCGATCGTCGTCCATGAAGGTCACAAGTCTTTCACGCATGAGCGTCGAAGTATTGTCGGTCATGGTCCCCTCGTATTTCAACCCACGGTATCTACACCGCAGCGCCCTTCGTCAATCCAAGTTCCGGCGGGAACCGGTAGAAAGCACCTAAAAAGGGGCCCGCTCCCGCCGACAGGTCCCCTGCCCCAACCACGTGCGCCGGCCAGAATCCTCAGATTCGGAAGTAGCCAACGGACCCCTCGTAGGGGAATCGCTTGAGCTCGACCTTGTTGAAGTCCAGCACCTCCTTCAGTGCCTGGGTCTCGCCCGCAAAATTCCGGTAGGCGACTTCGTCCAGTACGACGATCGCCCCCTTGGGCATCAAGGGCAAGAACGACTGTAGCGCGACCTTGGTCGGCTGATATAGATCTGTATCAAGAATCAGCATTGCGACGCACAGCTCGGGCTTGTTCTTGACGAATTCGGGTACCGTCTGGACGATATCGCCCTTGATGATCTCGCAGCGGGGAATGCGATTGACCGGACGGATCAGATCGTTGAGCAGAATGCTCTGCTCGAGCACTTCCGCATCGGTTTCCGAGAACATCTGCTCGTTGATGTCATCCGGGTCAAATGTCCCGTCGATGCTGCGGAAGCCGGCGAAAGTGTCGAAGCCATACAGCGACCGATTGATCGCATAAGGCTCCAGCAGCAGCGAAAGCTGCAAGTACAGCATCAATGAATTGCCCCGGTAGACGCCGCATTCGATAATGGCTCCGGGAATATCCATGGCCATCTTGAACAGCTCGACACGGGAGAGCATCGAGGCGGTCTGGATGCGGTTGGCGAACAGGAACGGCGCATCGGCAATGTATTCCGGCCTGCAACGGGCGATCAATTCCGACCTGCGCCGGTTATAGCTCTGCTCCTGTTCGGTAAGCCGACGCTTTGTCATAGTCCGATCCCTTGCCGATAGCCCCCAGCGGTGACCGGTTGGCCCGAACCGTGTTCCACACGTTTGCCAGCCTGGCGGCCTACCGCAGCGCCACGCTCTCTACACTGTTACCCGAGCTTTCCCAAGTCCTTACGGGGCAACATTTTCCAGTTTCCGGATCCCCGCTTTCAGCTTGCCCCGCTCAGGCCTGTCCGCCCTCGCCCCAGAACGCCATCGGCTCATAGTCCGGATAGGGCAGTTCGCCAAATCTTGGCTCGATCTGCCAGTGGTGCTCGGCGATCCAGGCCTCGACCAGACTGCGAACCGATATCGGGCGTCCCGAGCAGACGTTAACCGGTCCCCGGTCGACCGGATTCATCGCCAGCTCCACGAGCCGGCGCGCAACCTCGGCGACCGGCAAATAGTCCCGCAACTGTTCCCCGCCCGACATCGGAAATTCCTTCCGGCCTGCCGCGCTTGCCGCCTTCAACGACGGAAAAAGCGACGTTGCCGGCTGATCGTCGCCATACATGTAGAACAGCCGGGCCCAGGTCAGCCGGTAGGGCTGTTCCATTTGCAACGCCTGCAACTTCCTGCGCAGCGCATCCTTCGCAAGGCCGTATTGCGTGATGGGCCGGGTCTCGGTTTCCGCAGCAAGCGGGCCCGACTGCAATCCGTATTCGAGACAGGTTCCGGCGACGACGAGCGCCGGCAATCCGTTGCGGACGGCGTTGCTCAGGAACGCGTCTTGAGCCGGAAGCTCGGCCTCAACATGGCGCGGCGAGCGATAGTTCGGCAATCCACCCCAGGCAAGATGCAACAACACATCCGGGCCGTGGAGGGCGCGAAAGACATCCTGCGGCGGACTCGCCAGGTCGAGTGGCACCCACCGGACTTTTCCATCCGCGCTCGCGTCGCCGGACGCGGATCGCGCTGTCGCGATCACGTCCACGTCTCGCCGCGACAGCTCGGCCAGCACATGACGGCCGACAAAACCACTCGCACCGGTGACGGCGAGCCTCATTGCCGAAAATCCACCACCTCTTCGACGAAGCCGCGCCTCATCCAGTAGGGCATTCTGGTCCCGTGCCGTCCTGGCGCCATCTGCGCGATCAATTGAGCGACGGTAAATTCATTTGCCTCGTGATTGATCGACAGAAAAACATCCGAACGGCTCGCGACCTGCGCAAAATATCCTTCAGCCGCCTCGCGCCCGATTTCAGTCAACGAGTCGACATTGACGATAAGATCGTAGCGCTGCGTTCCTTCCAGAAAATGGCCGGGCGGCATGAGCTTTATGCGATCGTCGGCCGAAGATTCGCCAAACAACGCAACGCTCTCGTCGCCCAGCGTCCGGCCGAGGAAGTAACCCTGCGCCAGCGAACTCACGGGAATATCGACAATCGTGTAATCCCGGACTCCGAATTGTCGCGCATAGAAAGCGGTACGGCCAAGTCCGCCGCCGATTTCGAGGACTTTCGGATTTTTCAGTCCCGCAACAAGGCGCGATATCCGCCATGCCTGGTACAGGGCCTGCGGCACCCGATAGGAAACGATGCCGCGCCCGGTAATCAATCCGTATTCGCGTGGATACGGATTCGGCACCGGAATAGTGAATCCCAGAGCCTTGTCGATCTGCGCCAATAGCTCGTCGGGCTCGTAGCGTTCTCTGCGCCAGAAGTAATAGTTCTCGGGATGCTCGAGATTGCGCACGCCCAGAGCCTCCGCGAATACAACGAGCGCATCGAGCACAAGCGCCGGGGCATGGCGGTCTTCGAGCCGCAGACCGCCGGCGCGGAGCGTTTTGCCGGTGCTGTCAAAACCAAAGAAAATATCTGATGTGACGGGATTCCGAAGGATCTCCTCGATCTTGGCGCGATCGTTGCTCGCGAAAGCGTCCCTGATGTCAGCGTGCCGTTCGAGAAAAATTTCCGACCACTGACCTGAGGGATTTTCCCGCCGGGCATTGTAACTCGCGATCAACCGGTCGATCAGATTGCGGTCGTCGCCGGTCTCGCCCGTAGCGTATCCGCTTGTTGCGTTCAGCGAATAAGGCCGGCGATGATAGCGGTACCGGATGGTCGGCGCTTTCATTGCGCTTCGAAGGCCTTGAAGCACGCCCGGGAAATGGCTTTCGAGAATTTGACGAACCTGCCGCTTCATGCATCACCCGAGCCGAAAATCTCAAGTCTGGGAACAGCGGTAACGAAACGAGCGGCAGACAAGCCCGCGCTACTCAATTGCCGTACGACTTCCGATTTCAAATTCCATGGGAGTATTACCACGTAGTCCGGCTTTTCCCTGTACAACACGTGCTCGTCGACGATGGGAATCCGGCTGCCGGGCAGGAACATGCCCTGCTTGGCGGGGTTGCGATCGGCGACAAAGGAAATCAAGTCGCGTCGAATGCCCGAGAAATTCAGGAGGGTATTGCCCTTGGCGGCGGCACCGTAGGCTGCGACGCGCTTGCCCTCTCGTTTTGCACGGATGAGGAACTCGAGAAAATCATCCTTGACCCGCTCCGCGCGCAACTGAAAGCCCTCATAGCCGCGCGCGCTCGAGAGACCAGCGTCCGACTCTCGCTGCAGCAGGATTGCCACACGATCGCCAATCGGTCGGCGGCCCGTCTGGGCATTCTGGGCAAACACGCGCAGACTGCCTCCATGGGTCGGCAATTCCTCGACGTCGAACACCGCAAGCCCATTCGCGGCAAACATCTTCGACACCGCGGTCAACGAAAGATACGAAAAGTGCTCGTGGTAGATCGTGTCAAACTGGTTTTCCGCCAGCAGCCGCAACAAGTGAGGAAACTCGAAAGTCGCGACGCCCTGCGACTTCAGCAGCCGGTTAAATCCTGCGAGGAAATCGTTGATGTCGGGAACGTGGGCGAGCACGTTGTTGGCGGCGATCAGATCCGCCTGTTTACCCGAAGCGGCGAGCCGAGAGCCGACTTCTGCCCCGAAGAAGACCTCCAGCGTTTCAATGCCTTTTTCCCGTGACGCGCGCGCCGTGCTGGTGGTCGGCTCGATCCCCATACAGGGAATTCCTCGCGCCTTGACGTATTGGAGGAGATAACCATCGTTCGATGCGATCTCTACCACATGGCTTTGAGGGCCGAGTTCGAAGCGGCCGACCATTTCGGCGACGTAGCGTTCGGCATGTTGCAGCCAGCTCGTCGAGAAGCTGCTGAAATAGGCGTAATCCGCCGAGAACAATTCCTGCGCGTCGGCAAAATCCAGCGTCTGCACCAGCCAGCACCGCTCGCAGATCATGACCCGCAGCGGAAAAGTCCTTTCGGGCTCGAGCAGCGCGCCAGCGGACAAATAGGAATTGGATGGCGGCGAATTGCCGAGATCGATCAGTTCCAGGCCGAGTTTGGCTGAGCAATGCCGGCAATTCATAACGCGATTCCATCAAATGACGGCGACAGCGGCGAGTGGGCGCTATCGCGTGCCGAAAGCTCGGCAATCGGCCGCGGCCAGGCGATGCCGACACGCGGATCTTCCACATGCACCGCACTTTCGCTCGCGGCGTGATAGGCGGTGCTGTGGAAATACATCAGCTCGCTGTCCGCAGCCAACACCTGGAATCCGTGCGCAAAGCCTTCCGGAATCAGCAGAGCCCGGCCGTTATCCATCGACAACTCCGTTCCAAACCACTTCAGGAACGTCGGCGAGCCGCGTCTCAGGTCGACCGCAACGTCGAACACCGCGCCCCTGATGCAATTCACCAGCTTCATCTCCGCATGCGGCGGCAGTTGAAAATGCAGCCCGCGGACAGCGCCCGGACGGCGGGTCAGCGTTTGATTGACCTGCGCGACCGGCTTGCTCCAGCCGGCCTCGCGCAAGTCCCCGGTGCAGAACACGCGGCTGAAGAAGCCGCGCTCGTCCGACTGCCGGCTGCGCTCGACGATCTTCAATCCGGCAATCGGCGTATCGATGATCCCAAACCGGCTCATGCTGTCGAGCTCTGCGCCGGTTCGGCTTCGAACTCCACAATATCGCCGATGCAGAGATCGCGCGCGTTCATTCCCTCGTGCTGGCGGCGATACCAGTGCATCGTTCGCTTCACGGATTCACGCAGCGGCCACCGCGGAGTGATACCCAGCGCATGTCGCGCCTTTGCCGTTTCCAGCGCAAGCCAGCCCGCCTCGTGAGGGCCCTCACTGCCGTCGCCCCAGACCACGTCGCCCTTGCCGTAGCACTCGCTGGCCAGTTGCACCACATCGCGCACGCTGGCAGCCTCGTTGGTGTGCGGTCCGAAATTATAGGCTCCGGCAAGTCCGGGATCGGCCCATAAGCGCTCGGCCAGAAGCAGATAGCCCGCGAGAGGCTCCAGCACGTGCTGCCATGGGCGATACGCATCGGGCCTGCGAACGCTTAGCGAATGGCCGTTGCTCCAGGCGCGCACGGCATCCGGGATAAGCCGATCGTCGCACCAGTCCCCGCCTCCAATGACATTGCCCGCGCGAGCCGACGCTACAGCGACACCGGCTCCCGCCAGATAGGCATCGCGATAGCTCGCAATGACGATCTCCGCCGCCGCCTTGCTGGCGCTATAGGGATCATGTCCGCCCAGCGCATCGGCTTCCCGATAGGGATAGTAGTGTTCGACGTTGCGATACACCTTGTCGGTCGTCACGGCGACAATCACCCGTGTCTCCGGGACGCCCCGCACGGCCTCCAGCACATTGGCCGTACCCTGAACGTTGGTGCCGAAGGTCAGTAACGGTTCGCGATATCCGGTCCGCACCAAGGCCTGCGCTGCCAGATGCAGAACGATCTCGGGGCGCGCCGCACGCACCTGACTTGCCAGCGCAGCAGCATCGCGAATGTCGATGAAGTGGCTTTCGACGAGATCGGCGATGCCCGCAAGACCAACCAGGTTCGGCTCGCTGGCCGGCGGCAGGCTGACGCCGACCACGCTTGCGCCCAGCCGATGGAGCCATAGCGCGAGCCAGGCCCCCTTGAATCCGGTGTGGCCGGTCAGCAGGACCCGCTTGCCCGCCCAAAAGCCGGGGTCGGGATTGCGCCGGCTGTTCATTTCCAGATTTTCCATGGGGCCTTGCCGCTCGCCCACAGTTCTTCCAGCAGGTTCTTTTCCCGCAACGTATCCATCGGCTGCCAGAAACCGAGGTGCTGAAAGGCCATGATCTCGCCGCGGCCGGCAAGTTCGGTCAGCGGAGTGCTCTCCCAGCTTACGTGATCCCCCTCGATGAGATCGATGCACTTCGGCGACAGCACGAAGAAACCGCCATTGATGAAGCCGCCGTCTCCGCGGGGCTTCTCCGTGAAGGCCGTAACCCGATCTCCCGAGCGCTCCAGCGCGCCATACTTTCCGGGCGGCTTGACGGCTGTAACCGTCGCCATCTTTCCGTGCTGGAAATGAAATTCGATCGAAGCGCCAATATCGACGTCCCCCACGCCGTCACCATAGGTCAGGCAAAATGCCTTCTCATCCTTGACGTAGTCGGCCACGCGCTTGAGGCGTCCGCCCGTCATGGTGTCTTCGCCTGTGTCGATCAGGGTCACCCGCCAGGGCTCCGCCTTCTGCTGATGAACCTCCATCTGGTTTCGCGACATGTCGAACGTGACGTCGGACATGTGAAGAAAGTAATTCGCGAAGTATTCCTTGATCATGTACCCCTTGTAGCCGCAGCATATGACGAAGTCGTTCACGCCATGTGCCGAGTACAATTTAAGGATGTGCCACAGGATGGGACGGCCGCCGATCTCCACCATCGGTTTCGGCTTCACCGAGGTTTCCTCGGATATACGGGTACCCAGTCCACCGGCGAGAATAACAGCTTTCACAATAGCGTCCGTTCGTTCAGTGGCTCGCCCGGGCGCGGGTCACGGCGTGCATCGCGCCGGCCATCCAATTACCGGGATCAGACGTTCCCTACCAAGACAAATCACCCATTGCTGTCAAGGCTGGCACATCGGATTGGCGCGTGGATCCTGCGGCGGAAACGCGGTGTGACAGGTCTTCAGCCTAGTGCGGGCTTATGATTTGCCGCCTGGTCAATTCCCCGATGACCATATCGGCCATTGCCTCGGCGGGCGCCTCCAGCGTCCGCAGGTGGATTTCCGGCGTCTCGGGAGCTTCATAAGGCGCATCAAAGCCCGTGAAATTCTTGATCTTGCCGGCCCTGGCCTTGGCGTATAGCCCCTTGCTGTCCCGCCTCATGCATTCCTCGAGCGGGGTATCGACGAAGACTTCAACAAACTCACCCTCCCCGACGAGATTCCTCACGGCGATCCGCTCGGCGGCATAGGGCGAGATAAACGAACAGAGCACGATCAGGCCGGCCTCCGTCATCAGCTTCGCCACCTCGCCGGAACGGCGGATGTTCTCCACCCGATCGGCTTCCGTGAAACCGAGGTCGCGGTTGAGGCCGTGCCGAACATTGTCGCCGTCGAGCAGCATCGTATGATGACCCATCGCGTGTAGCCGCTGTTCCACGATGTTGGCGATGGTGGATTTGCCCGACCCGGACAGCCCGGTAAACCAGACGATGGCCGCGCGCTGGCGCTTGATCGCCGAGCGTTCCGCCTTGCCGATCAGCAGCGGCTGCCAGTGAAGGTTGGTTCCGCGCCGCAGGCCAAAGTCGATCATCCCTGCGCCGACCGTGTGGTTGGTAAAGCGGTCGATGATGATGAAACTGCCGGTTCTCCGGTTTTCGCGATACGGGTCGAACGCGACCGGCATGCCGGTCGCGAGATTGCAGACGCCGATATCGTTCAGTCCGAGCGTATGCGTGGCGAGATGCTCTCTGGTGTTGACGTCGACCTTGTACTTGATTCCTGTCACGGTCACCGCGGTGGTCCGCGTGCCGATGCGCGCCAGATATGACCGGCCAGGAACCAGATCATGATCGCTCATCCAGATGACATGAGCGGCAAACTGGTCCGATACTTCGGGGCGGGACTGCGGGGTGACCAGCAGATCGCCGCGCGCGATGTCGACTTCATCCGTAAGCGTGATGGTGATCGCATCGCCCGCCCGGGCAGACGTCTGCGGTCCCTCGTAGGTCAGCAATTCGCGAATGCGCGACGTCTTGCCTGATGAAGCGACCACGACGGGATCGCCCGGCCCGATCGTTCCGGACACGACAGTGCCGGCATATCCCCTGAAATCGAGATTTGGCCGATTCACCCACTGAACCGGGAAACGAAATGGCTGATCGAAAGCTTCGCCTTCGACCTCCACCTGCTCCAGATAGTCGAGCAGCGAAGGGCCGGTGTACCAGGGCGTATTCCCCGCCCGGATGACGTTGTCGCCAAACCTTGCAGAGATCGGAAGTGGGACGATGGACTTAAATCCAAGCTGCACGCCGAACGGCAGATATTCAGCGACGATCCGATCGAAGGTCCCCTGGTCATAACCCACGAGATCCATCTTGTTCACGGCGAGGACGACGTGACGTATACCGAGCAGCGAGCAGATCAGGGAGTGCCGGCGCGTCTGCACCAATACGCCCTTTCGCGCGTCGACCAGGATGATGGCCAGATCGGCGTTGGAAGCGCCGGTTGCCATGTTGCGCGTGTACTGTTCATGTCCCGGCGTATCGGCGACGATAAAGGAGCGTCTGGCAGTGGCAAAGAAGCGATAGGCGACGTCGATCGTAATGCCCTGCTCGCGCTCGGCCTCCAGCCCGTCGACCAGCAGCGCAAAATCGATGTCATCCTCGACGGTGCCGTGTCGTTCGGAGTCCCTCACGAGCGCCGAGAGCTGATCGTCGAATATCAACTTCGAATCGTGCAGCAGGCGGCCGATCAGTGTCGACTTGCCGTCGTCGACCGAACCGCAAGTGATGAAGCGAAGAAGGTCCTTGGTCGCCATTTCCGCGGCGACCTTTCCGGCAACGGCGAGAGCCATCAGAAATAGCCCTCCCGCTTCTTCTTCTCCATTGATGAAGCTTCGTCGCTGTCGATCAGGCGGCCCTGTCGCTCCGAAACCCGCGCGGTCCGCATCTCGGCCAGAATGTCGTCAAGCGTCGTTGCGTCGGACTCAATGGCGCCGGTCAGGGGATAGCAGCCGAGCGTGCGGAACCTGACGAGGCGCATTTCCGGCGCTTCGCCGGGCTCCATCGGCAGACGCTCGTCATCGACCATGATCCAGGTGCCGGCGCGCCTCACGACGGGACGCGGCTTTGCAAAGTACAGCGGCACGACCGGGATATTCTCCAGCATGATGTAGTGCCAGATGTCGAGCTCGGTCCAGTTCGACAGCGGAAACACACGAATGCTTTCCCCGGCGTTTATTCGCGTGTTGAACAGGTTCCACAACTCGGGCCGCTGATTGCGCGGATCCCAGATGTGCCCCGGCGAGCGAAACGAGAATATCCTCTCCTTGGCCCGGCTCTTTTCCTCATCTCGCCGCGCGCCGCCAAAGGCGGCATCGAATCCGTGAAGATCGAGCGCCTGCTTCAGCGCCTCGGTTTTCATCACATGCGTATGCAGCGACGAGCCGGACGCAATCGGGCCTATTCCGCGCTCAACGCCCTCGCGATTGACATACACAATGAGGTTTGCGCCGACCCGCTCGACCGTACGATCGCGGAACGCAATCATTTCCCGGAACTTCCACGTCGTGTCGACATGCATCAGGGGGAACGGCAGCGGCGCGGGATGGAATGCCTTGACCGCGAGATGCAGCATGACGCTGGAATCCTTGCCGATCGAGTAAAGCATCACCGGCTTGCTGAACTCGGCGGCGACCTCCCGCATGATCTCGATGGATTCTGCTTCCAGCCGCTTCAGATGCCCGGGCAAAGCCTCGCGCGGCGGATTTGTACCCCCTTGCATTCGCTGCAACCTCAAAACGGCCCGATCCGATCAGGCCCTGATACGCCGCGCGACCGCGCTCTTCAATCGCTGGATCAAACCGGGGCGCCTCGTCGCCACCGCCTCGCGCAAATCCCCGACCAGCTCGGCATCTTCCGCCGAGGCCGGCAGGTTGTCCGCCGAATGCGCCATGGCGAACCAGGTCTGACGAGGGTGGAACCATGACAATTGCTTGCCGACCATTCCAGCCTTGGCGATGAAATTCAGAACCGTGTCGGCTTCAAAAGCCACGCAGCCCGGATATATCCAGCCGCGCTCGTTGCCGTCGGTCGGATCCATCTGGTGCGGGAGCACGAAAGTGGCCAACGCAAGTCCTGTCGGGTTCAGGCAGCTTCGGAATTCGGACAGCAATTGCTCCGCCAGGTCGGCGCCGGTGTGGGAGAAAATGGACTGGGCGACAATGAAATCGAATGTCGTTCCAAACTTCGTCGGACGAAAATCGTCATCGTGTCGGAAAGTCGGCTGTTTGAGCCTGATGATATCGCGGCCGAGTTCCCGGTCGATCGACTCCTGAATGAGCCAGGCGTTTGGATCCAGGCCGAAGTAGCGGCCGGGCAACAAATACGGAATGAACAGCTTGCCTGAACGCAGCGAGCCGCAGCCGAAATCGAGCAAGCTGTGGCTTTCGCGCAATCCCAGCGCCGTCAAAAGCCGGAACTGCGTGGCCCCCATGAAATCGTACTGATCGGGCGGCCCGACATAGGCGCGATAATGATCCTCGCCGGGGTCCAGCTTGGCGGCGTCTTCAGCCGAAAGTTGCCGCAGGGTATGTTTGCTGTCAGATGACATCGTACAATTTGGGGTTAAATTCCGGGCTCGGACCACCGCCAGCCGCCGTGGCGGGTACATGGCACGGGCAAATCTCCGCTGTCAAATAGGCGAACGGGAGGCCGCGGCCGCGCTACGGCCGCAATATCCGCCGCTCAAGCGGAGTAGCCGAACTCACCGAGTTCCGCGCGATGTCCGTTTGCAAAATGCCCGAGTTCGCTATCGGACATATAGGAGTTGGCGCGATCCGCCCTTATGCCGCCGACAACCTCCTCGAGCCGCTTGTCCGAAACTTCCAGTCCGCAGAAATCGGCGCTCTGGCGAAGATATCGGCGCGGGTCGTCGAGCACATCCTCATAGCGCAGTGCGAGCGCCCGTTCCGGAGGCAATTGCGCGAGCATCCAACGCGCCTGGGTGACGTATTCCTGCCATAAGGAGAAGCCGCCGGCGAGCTCCGTACAACGCGGCGACTCGACGAATCCGCCACCCTTGAGACGCACAAAGGCAATGCGGCGAAGCCGCGTGAATTTTTCGCTTGCCTGTCTGAGCATCTCCCTCTCCCGCACGCGCAGGCTCTGGGCGACGTCGACGCCATGCCGTTCGATCGAAATCACTTTGGCTTCCGGAAAGATGCGCAGCCACATCGGCAAGGTGAAAGTATTGCGAGGATCCTTCCAGCCCCAGGCCGTATCCAATCCGTTGATTCCGCCTTGAAGCATCCGTCGCATGCCGAGAAAGCGAACGCTGCGCGGACTGGCAAGCAGGGTACGGATGTAATCTTCGATCCAGGGCAGGCCCTGTTCGTGCTGCCAGAGATAACGGATCGCCGAAGGCTCGTCCCAGCGGCCACCGCATTGACTGAGCAGCCAGGCATTTATCTCCTGGAAAAATATTGCCTCGTTATTCTCATCCTTCAGCGTTCCCGCAAACAGGCCAAGGTCTTCGAGCAGACGACCCAGCATGCTGGTGCCCGAACGATGCATTCCAATGAAAATTACCGGTTGACGCACAACTGATCCTCAAACTGAAAATCCGAGCGTATTGATGCCCAGCTTCTTCCTGACCATACGCCAGCAAGCAAGGTTCATGAAAGCCAGCGAAGCGGCGGTCGCCGTCGCAGCTCCCACGGCGCCATAGCGCGGCGTCAGGACCAGATTGGCCACCAGATTGAGCACCGCCGATGCTGCCACGCAATTGCGCAAGGTCTTTTCGTTGCCGGTCATCGAAAGCATGGGTCCGATATGACCCACCGAAAGATTGATGAGCTGACCCAGCGCCAGAATCCGCAGCGGCCAAGCCCCGTCTTTGAACTGGATCCCGAAAATCTGCAAGATGAACTCGGGAATGGCGATCAACAGGATAATGAGCGGCAGTGCCGCAATGATCGTCCACTGGGTGCTTTGCTGGGCAAGTTTCCTGAGTGCGGTCAAATTGCCCTCGGCATGCAAGGCGGCAAATTGCGGTGAAACCACAATGCTCACCGCATACATCACGAATGTCGTCAACGCCGAAACCCGCAGGGCGACGCCG
This sequence comes from Bradyrhizobium lablabi, assembly GCF_018129385.1. Taxonomy (GTDB): domain Bacteria; phylum Pseudomonadota; class Alphaproteobacteria; order Rhizobiales; family Xanthobacteraceae; genus Bradyrhizobium; species Bradyrhizobium lablabi_C. The sequence continues at coordinate 332,821 of NZ_JAFCLN010000001.1, read as the reverse complement.
TAAATGCCGACCTGGTCAGGATCCGACCATGCTCCAAGCACCAGGATATCTGTCCAGCCCATGATCAGGTTCAAGCTCGTGACCAGAAACAGGGGAACACTGGTGCCCAGCAGACGGCGGACATCGAAACTGCCTGGCTCCCGCCAGGATCCGGGGACGTACAGGGCCCATGCCGTCATCGCGCACGCCAGCGCAACAAGAATTACGCTCAAATAAAGTAGTGCGATCGTGTGCAGGCTGGATAGGCCGCCAAACCACAGAGCGGTGCTGCCGGCAACCAGCAACAAGGGCGGAAGCACGGCCTGCATGAATGTGGCGGCGCCGGTAGCTCCAATTCCCTTGAGAAAATCCGTCTGAATGACCAGCAGCGCCATCGGCGCCAGCGCACATAGCAGGATCGGCAGCTCCGCGCGGAGTTCTGGCGCCCTCTCCCCCCCGAGCGACAGATGAGGAAGGATCAACCAGAGCAAAAAGGCGATCACTACCCCCGCCGCAAGTACAAGCCCCATGCAGGTTCGATAGAGGGCTTCGCGCGTGCCTCGATCGCCGCGACTATGCGCAATCGAGACAAATCGCATGCCGGCGGTCTCAAGTCCGACGCGCGAAACCGTTGCGCCGATATCGACGATGGTCACGGCGAGGAAATAGAGACCGACCCCGGCCACGCCCATCGAGCGAGCCAACACGATGCTGAACAAAAAGGCCAGCGCAGCCCCGGATACCTGAATCACGAGAGCAGTCGCTATCCGGCGCAATCGACCTTCAAGAAAACCGGCAAAGCGCTGCTTCGTCATACCCAACTGCACCGATCGGCCGCCTCCAACTACGGTTCTTCCTCGGCGATCGCGAGCAGATAGCGCCCGTATGCCGACTTCTCGAGTTCCTGACCAAGACGCCTGAGGTCGGCGCGGCCGATATAGCCCATCCTGAACGCGATTTCTTCCGGACAACTGACCCGGAACCCCTGTCGCCTTTCGAGCGTGCGCATGAACTCGGACGCGTCGAGCATCGAATCGGGCGTACCGGTGTCCAGCCACGCAAAGCCCCGGCCAAAGCGTTCGACTCGCAGCTCACCCAGGCGCAGGTAAGCGGTGATCGCGTCGGTGATCTCGAGCTCGCCACGCCTGGAGGGCCGGATCGATGCTGCGATTTCGACAATGCGCTTGTCGAAAAAATACAGCCCCGTTACCGCCCACTTGGATTTCGGCCTTTCGGGCTTTTCGACAATCGATAGCGGGCGGCCATCACGATCCAGTTCCACCACGCCGTAGCGTTCGGGATCCGATACCTGGTAGGCGAACACGGTGGCTCCCGTGGTCCTGGCTGCCGCGGCCGCCAGCATCTCCGGCATTCCGTGACCGAAGAAAATATTGTCGCCAAGAATGAGCGCCGAATTGTCGTTGCGCACGAAGTCCGCGCCGATAATGTAGGCCTGCGCCAGGCCCTCGGGCCTCGGCTGCTCGCGATAGGTCAATTTGATGCCGAGGCGGCCGCCATCCCCAAGCAGGTTCCGGAAACTCGGCAAGTCCTCGGGCGTAGAGATCAGCAAGATGTCGCGAATGCCGGCCAACATCAGCGTGCTCAGCGGATAGTAAACCATCGGCTTGTCGTAAACCGGCAGCAACTGCTTCGACACTGCGCGCGTCATCGGATGCAGGCGGGTGCCGCTGCCGCCAGCCAGGATGATACCCTTCATGCGATGACTGCTCCGTCACGGTGGTTGCGTCGTCGCATCGCACAAGCCGCACGCCTTGGCAATTGCGGAAACACCCTCAATGCCGGCCATGTTGCCCGGCGCTGAGACGCGATACGGCCTCCCGAACGCCGAGCCGCCAGTCCGGCAGTTCCAGACCGAAGACGCGGCGCAGCTTTTCGCAGTTCAGGACGGAATTAGCCGGGCGACGGGCGGCTGTGAGAAAATCGGCGGTCTTGATTGCAACGATCCCGGCGGCGGGCAACCCCTGTTGCGAAGCGGCCCTGAATATCTCGCCTGCGAGGTCGAGACGCGAGGTCTCTCCTGCCCCCGCCGCGTGATAGATCCCCCAGGGTATGCCGGCAGCATCCGTCGCAATCCGGCGTGCAAGCGCCAGCACAAGGCTCGCCAGATGCGGTGCATAGGTGGGCGAACCCCTCTGATCATCGACGACGCGCACGACGCCCTGCTCGGCCGCCAATCGCAGCATCGCTTTTACAAAGTTGGCGCCCCACGGACTGTGGACCCACGCAGTGCGCAAAATCACATGACGCTCGCACGCAACGACCACGCGTCGCTCGCCATTGAGCTTACTGCGTCCATATGCGTTGATGGGGGCCGTGGCGTCCTCCTCGAGGTATGCACCGGCCTTTGCTCCATCGAATACATAGTCGGTCGACAGATGAATCAGAGGGATCGAGAGCCCGGCACAGCTCCTCGCGACATTTTCCGCGCCTTGCGCGTTGACCGCATTTGCGCTCGCCTCCTCGGCCTCCGCTTTGTCCACAGCGGTGTAGGCCGCCGCGTTGACGACCACATCCGGCTGTTCGCGTGAAATCACGGTTTCCACGGATCGAGCGTCGGCGAGATCGATATCGGGGCGGCCGATCGTCACCACTCGCACATCTTCACCTTGCAGCTCGAACAGACTACGGGCGAGCTGGCCTTCCCGGCCGGTGACCAGAACCTTCACTTCTCCCTCGCGTCCGCTTGCGGAAATCATGCTGAAACAACCGGCTTCGATCGCGCTGCCGTCACGCCTGGAAAAAAAATGAGGGAGACATTTCGTTCAAGGCAGGCTGTCTGCGGTCTTTATCCGAGAGCCTGGCGTTTGCAGGGGCGACCGGCCACTCGATGCCGAGGGAAGCATCGTTCCACATCAGCCCTCGATCGCTTTCCGGCGCATAATACTCGGTCACCTTGTAGATGACCTCCGTATTCGGCTCCAGCGTACAAAAGCCGTGCGCAAAGCCGGCCGGAATCCACATTTGCGCCCAGTTCTCGGCGCTTAACGTCGCACCGACATGCTTGCCGAATGTCGGCGAACCAACTCGAATGTCGACGGCGACATCATAGATCGCGCCTCGGATCACGCGCACCAGCTTGCCTTGAGCATCCGGCGGAATCTGAAAATGAAGCCCTCGAACTGTTCCGGCTTCCACCGATAGAGAGTGGTTGTCCTGAACGAAATCAGTCGCAATGCCGGCGGCCTCAAAATTCCGGCGGCTGAAGGTCTCGGAAAAGAAGCCGCGGGCGTCACGGTGGATTGCCGGAACCACGAGCTTGACGGCTTCAATGCTAAGCGAACGTATCTCCACGCCGATCTGTCCCTACGCGCGTATCATGCAAAAAATCCGCCAATGCACGGTATCGCAACCGATGCGAGTGATGGCGGTCCCCAGCAAGTATCATGCTTCACAAGACAAGTCATTCCGGGATACTATTAGGCCAATGTAGTGGATGCGAGGCTCATGAGACTCAAATTGAAGACAGACGCCGCCCCCAGGGAAAATGTTAACGATGTGCATCAACCTTCTAGCGGTGATAAGAATGATTCCGCCCTTGCCGTCGCCTTTGAGTTTCTCAGAGCCAACATCCTTTTGCTGCTTTTGGGGCCCCTCGTCGCAGGAGCCGTTGCTGTCGGGACCGCCTATGTCGTGCCTCAATACTACACCAGCACGGTGTACCTGAATCTTGACGAGACAGGCGCAAGAAATGCCGACGCATGGATGCGATCATATCCGGTTGTCGACAAGGTATTGTCCCAGGTCAGCGTGCGCGGAGCCACTCAAGAAGAGCGGCGCAAATGGATCGAAGAAAACCGCCGCATCGTCGTTGCCTCTGGAGGACCGCAGAAGACGGCGACACTGTTCAAGATGGAGTATTCGGACCGCGACGCGGCACTGGCGCAAAAGATCAACACGCTTCTGATAGATACATGGCTGGAGGCAACAAGACCGCCGCCGGACAAGCGCGCCAGTCTGGAAGCCGAAATCGAGCGTACCGAAACGCAAGCCAAGGCAATCACGGCCTTGATCGAACGGCTTGAGAAAGACGCCACGTCCTTTGTGTCTCAGAGTTTACAGGGCGAATTGGCGACGCCAATCCTCGGATTGATCGCCAAAAGAGATGAAAACCTGGGCGCCTTGATCGACCTGAAGAACAAGTTGAAAGGGATGTCTCGCGACGTGGTTTTCGGTGTGCCGGACCTCCCACAAGAGCCATCCTGGCCCAACAAGAAGCTGGTCTTTGCTCTGACCGTTGCCGTAACGGGCTTGTTGCTTCTAGCCCTTACTATCCTCCGTTACGTCCGGTTTCGGCGATTCTAGATTGCCTGGGTCGTGCAGGGAAAACACCGGGCCGCCGTAGAGGAACGAGCACTGGTGGATGACGATGTTGCCGTGCGCAACATTCACCAGCGCGTAGTCCGGCAGCTCATGGGTGCCCGGGATGTAGCCTTCGGTCTCGAAATCGAACGCGACCTGGTGGGTCAGCGCTCGCTGGATATGGAACGGGATGCCGCGCCAGGTGCCGGCAATCGGCCGGTGCAAATGGCCCATGAAGAGATAGTCGGGCTTGCGGGTGCGCGCGATCACCTCCCATTCGGCATCGCCATTGGCGAGCTTGATGGTGTCCATGTAGCGCAGGCCGGTGTCGAACGGCGGATGGTGCTGGAACAATAGCAGCGGCCGGTCGTCCGGCGCAGAGTTGAGCGCGCGGCTGAGGAAATCCAGCCGCGCGGCGCACAACAGGCCGGCATGGTCGGGCATATCCTCGTTCAGCGTATCGAGCGTGACGATGGTGGCGGCGTCGAAGGCGTGCACGCCCTGCACAAAGCCGTGTGCATCGCGGTCGGCGCCGGGAAACTGCATCCGGAATGCATCGCGCTTGTCATGATTGCCCATCATCAAAATGGTCGGCGCATCCAGCCCGGCCAGCACGCCGGCGAGACTGGCATAGGCGGCCGCCTCGCCCCAATGCGCGAGATCGCCGGTCACGATCACAAAGGAGATGTCGCGGTGCGTCGCATTGATCTTTTCGACCGCGATGGCGAGCCGTTCGGCCGGATCGAGCCCGTAAAGCCTGCTGCCCCGGGGGACAAAATGAGTATCGGTGAGGACAACGAACTTCATCGCGCCATCGTCTCCCGATCCCATGCGGCGTAATCCGGCGAGCCCTCGATCCGGATATCGCCCTGATAGCCGAACTCAACCATGTGCACGGTGACGTAGTCGGAACCGAAGAAGACGACGCCATAGGCTTCCGGCAGGTCCGAAGCGCTCAGCATGACCTTTTCCGAAAACAAGGGATAGCTGGCGTGATTGGTCCCGCGCAGTGAGCTGGCGGGAACACCGGCCACCGAACCGCTCAGCGGCAGGTGGCAATGGCCGAAGAAGACGTGCCGAATCCTGTCGCGATGCCGTCCGACGATGGTGCGGAAATGCGCATCATCGAGCAGGCGGATCTGGTCCATCGGACCAAGGTGCGTCGGCATCGGGTTGTGGTGCATGAACAGCAGGAACGGCCCGTCATGTTCCGAGAGCCGCTGTGCGAGCCAGTCCTGCCGCGCATCGCAATAGCGGCCGGCATGGGTTTCCGGCTCGCAGGTGTCGAGGAACAGGCAGCGGCCGGCAGACGTATCGTGAAGGCCCTGCGCAAAGCCGGCCTCGGCGCATTCGGGAAACACGCTCAGGAAAGCCTTCCGGTTGTCGTGGTTGCCGATGCACAGCCGCACCGGAATCGGAAAGCTTTCCAGCCGGCTGCGCAGCCACTGATAGTCGGCGAGATCGCCCCAGTCGGAGAGATCGCCCGTAATCACCATCAGTTCGGCATCGGCATGGTCGGCCAGCACATGGCCGAGCGCCCGCTCGAAATTGCGGCGCGGGTCGCGGCCGTGGATGGTGGTGCCGGGCACCGTCAGGTGGATATCGCTGAGATGGATGAGCTTCATGGCTGCGCCTCGTGGCAAAGATTGGCGGAGCGCCTTGGCGCTCCGCGGTGACGTCAAGCGGGAGGAAATCTCCCGCGCTTCAGAGATCAGCGCGCCGCGCCGACCGACTTCGGCAGCAGCTTCTGCACATCGGCCGTCATGTCGGCGAGCACGGCGTCGGGCTCTTTTGCACGCGCACCGGTGACGATGCTGTTCATGTGGTCCTTGATGACGTCGGTGATCTTCAGGCCGTTGTCACCGGGGAATGCGTACCATTTGGTGAGAACCGGCAACTGCTTCACCGCCGTGTAGTTGTTCGGGTTCTTGACGTAAAAATCCTTCAGGTGGACGTCATTGGCGACCTTGTTGGGCGGCATGTAGCCGGTGGTCTCAGCCATGATCGCCGCGCCCTTCGGGCCGGTCCAGAACTTGACGACTTCCCAGGAGGCGTCGCGCTTGGCCTGATCCTTGGCGAGGATCAGAACGACATTGCCGCCGGCCGGCAGACGGCCGTTGGGCGAGACGACGTCGGGGAAAGCGATCGTCTTCAGCGTGAACTTGTCGCCGATCATCTGCGTCACCTTGTTGAGGTCCGAGGTCGAGGTGACGTGTATGCCGGTCTTGCCCGCGGCGAAGGCCGAGCGCATCGCCGGCTGGTCGAGGTTCGGCATGCCGGCCTCGGTGACGAGCCGCGCCAGCATCTTGATCGCGAACTGCCCTTCCGGCCCGTTGAAGGCAACCTTGGTTTCGTCGGCGTTCAGCATCGAGCCGCCGCGCGCAAACACCGGCGCCTGCCACAGCCAGTTGCCGGTGATGTCCCAGACATAGGTGATGCCGTTGACGTCGGGGGTAGCAGCCTTGATCTTCTTGGCGAGGTCGATGATGCCGTCCCAGGTGGTCGGCAGGTTGTCGGGATCGGCGCCGGCCTTCTTGGCGAGGTCGACGTTGACGTAGACGATCGGCAGCGAGATCGCGAACGGCAGCGCGTAGACTTTTCCGCTGGCGGTACCGATGTCGTACATCGCCTGGTGGAAGCCCTGCTTGTCAAAGTCCTTCTCGGCGGCGATGTAGCCGTCGAGCGGAGCCGGAATGTTCTTGTCGACGAGCACGCGGATACGATTAAGGCCCTGGAAGCTCACATCGGGCATCTGGTTGGTGACGGCCTCGCGCAGCACACGCTGGGTGCCATCTTCATACGACTCGTACGGCGCGCGCATCGTCACCTTGATGTCAGGCCGCACCTTGTTGAACTCTTCGGTGATCTTCTTGTGGGTTTCGGCGAACAGCTCCGGATAGGGATATTGCAGCACCACTTCGGTCTGGCTTTGCGCATGGGCGCCGGCGATGCCAAGCAGCGTGCCGAACGCGGCGGCAGTCAATCTCTTCAACATAAAACCTCCTATGATGGCAGCAGCGGACGTCTATTTGATGCCGGTCAGCGTGATGCCTTCGATGAACCGGCGTTGGGCGAGCAGGAACGCAACGACAAGCGGGGCGATGATGACGATGGCGGCCGCCATCAGCGGCCCGTAATTGGTGCCGGCCTCCTCGTTGCGGAAGGCGGCGACGCCAAGCGGCGGGGTGCGCAGGTGCTCGCTGTTGAGCACGATCAGCGGCCAGAAATAGTCGTTCCAGTGCGCGACCACCGAGAAGATGCCGAACGCGGTGAGCGCAGGAATCGCCGTCGGCAGCATCACGCGCCAGACGATGCCGAATTCGGAAATGCCGTCCATGCGCGCGGCCTCGATCAGATCGTCCGGCACGGTCATGAAGAACTGCCGCATCAGGAAAATGCCGAAGGCCGAGATCGTGAAGGGCACGACCAGCGCCGCGTAGCTGTCGAGGATGCCGATCTTGTGGAACAGCAGGAACACCGGAATGGCGGTCGCCTGAGGCGGGATCAGGATGCAGAACAGCACCAGCGCGAACAGCACATTGCGGCCAGCAAAGCGCAGCTTGGCCAGCGCGTACGCTGCCGGCAGCGCGATCAGCACCTGGAGCGCAAAGATCGACACCGTGACAATCACGCCGTTGAGCAGAAAGCGCCACAGATTGGCCTTGCCGAAGGCGGTGACGAAATTGTCCCACAGCGCAAAACTCTGCGGGATGAAGTGAACGTTGGAGGTGAATATCTCGGTCTGCGGTTTTGACGCGGTCGAGATCATCCAGATGAACGGCAACAAGATGAAGGCTGCACCGAGCACCAGCAGCGCGTGGCGCGTGATTGACCAGATGAAAGAAGAGCCGGTCGTCATGCGTAGTGCACTCCCCGGTTCGCCAGCGTCGATTTGACCAGCGTCAGCAGCAGGACGAAGACCAGAAACACCACCGTCAGCGCCGCGCCGTAGCCGGAGCGGAAGAATTCAAAGCTCTCGATGTACATGGTGTGGATCAGCACTTCGGAGGATTTCGACGGCCCGCCCTTGGTCAGGACATGCACGGTGTCGAACACCTGGAACGAGCGGATGCCGGTGATGACGAATACGAACACGGTGGTCGGCCCCAGCATCGGCCAGGTAACGAGGCGAAAGCGCGCCCAGGCGCTATGCGCGCCGTCCATCTCGGCGGCGTCGTAGAGCTGACGAGGGATCGATACGAGACCGGCGAGAAACAGCACCATGTTGAAGCCGAGCGCCTGCCAGATGCCGACCACGCACAGCGCATAGAGTGCGGTGCGACGGTCCTGTAGCCAACTGAAACCGGAAACGCCGATGTCGCGCAGCAGGCCGTTGATGAGGCCGAACTGCGGATGCAGCATGAATTCCCAGACGATGCTCATGGCGATCAGCGTCGCCATCACCGGCAGGAAATACACCGTTCGATAGAGGGCGCGCAGCGACGTGCCGCTTTCGATCAGAAGCGCCACGCCGAGGCCGAGGCCCACCGCTGATGGTACCACGATCGCGACATAGGTCAGCGTGTTGCGGAACGAAATCCAGAACACGCGGTCGGCAAACATCTCCTGATAATTCGCAAAGCCGATCCACGAGAATGTCGGGCTGCCGAGCTGATAGTCGGTCAGCGACAGCGCGAACACGCCGAGCAAGGGGCCGAGCAGCAGCAGGCACATCAGCACAAGGGCCGGCGCCACCATCGCGAGCGCCGATCGCGCGCGGTTGCGATCCCAGGCATGGGTGGCCGTTCTGGCCGCCTTCGGCGTGGCTACAGCCGCATCGGTGGTGAGCACGTCAGCCAAGGGCGGCCTCCCGCAGCCGTCCGCTGCGCGCCGGCAACACCGCCTGGATGCGTTTGCCCGAGGCGTCGAACACCCGGATCGCAGCCGGCGAGAACGACAGCTCGATGCCGTTACCGATCCCGGGCAGCGCCCGGTCGGGGCTGACGCGCGCCACCAAAGGCGAGGCAATGCCGTCGACCCTGACATGGACAAAGGCTTCCGCGCCCAGATTTTCCAGATGCACGACCGTGCCGGAGATCGCCCCCTGCCCGCCGCCCAGCTCGACCCGCTCCGGCCGCACGCAGATCGAAGCCCGGCCCGCCGGGGTCTGACTATGCAGGCCGAGCGGCCGTCCCAGCGCCTCCAGGCCGCCGTCGTCGCGGATGGTGCCGGGGATCACGTTGATCTTGGGGCTGCCGACGAATTCGGCGACGCGGATGTCGCGCGGGTTCTCATAGACCTCGTTGGGCGTGCCGATCTGCACGATGCTCCCGTCGATCATTACGGCGATGCGCGTCGACATCGTCATCGCCTCGGCCTGATCGTGGGTGACGTAGACGAACGTGGATTGCAGGCTGCGGTGCAACTGCGCCAGCTCGGCGCGCATGTGCACGCGCAGCTTGGCGTCGAGATTCGACAGCGGCTCGTCGAACAGAAAGCCCACCGGCTGGCGCACGATGGCGCGACCGACCGCCACGCGCTGGCGCTGGCCGCCGGAGAGCTGACCCGGCTTGCGCTTCAGCAGCGCCGAGAGCTCAAGTTGCGCGGCGACGCGTTCGACGTCCTCGCGGATCCCGCGCTCGATGGCCGCGCGGCCCGGCACCAGATGGCCGAGCAAAGGCACGCGCGCCAGCGTGGCGTGACGGCGCATCCGCAAGGGCACCGCGATATTGTCGAATACCGAAAGATGCGGATAAAGCGCGTAGGACTGAAACACCATCGCAAGATTGCGCGCGCTCGGCCTGACGTCGTCGACCCTGACATCGTCGATGCTGATTTCGCCCGCCGTCTGCGGCTCGAGACCGGCGATCACCCGCAGGAGGGTAGACTTGCCGCAGCCGGACGGACCGATCAGCGCAATGAACTCGCCATCCTCGATCGTGAGGTCGATCCCTTTCAGGATTTCCGTCGTATCGAATGACTTGCGGATCGCGCTGAGTTCGATCTTCGCCACGGGAAGTGCCTCCATTGGAGGACTCCCCCGTAAGCTACGGATTTGACAGTCACGTAACGATTGAAACTGTTTCCAAGGGAATTTTCGCAGGCCGCCGGCGGCCCCTACGGCCGCTGCCTAAGCGGATGGCAGCACTGCCGAAATCGGCGCGCTTCAAAAGGTCGCAGAACTGGCCGGAGGCCCGACCGTACGTTCAATCGGACCGGCCACTGCAATCTAAAATCGCACGGCCCCGCTAGGCGATGACGTGCCAGTCGTTGGGAACGAGCCGCAGCGAGTGGCCGTCCATCGTCACCGCTGGCCTGTGCTCAGGCCAGGACGTGCCAGACGTCGGGCACACTTCCAAGATCATGTTTGCCGAGCAGCGTTCCGTTGTTCATATCCCAGATTTGGAGCGCGCCCGAGGCGTTCCGCCAGAGAATGTCGGTCTTGCTGTCGCCGTTGAAGTCGCCCGTTTGGGCAATGCTCCAGACGTTGGGCACCACGCCCAACGAAGCGGTGCCCTGGATCGTGCCATTGTTCATATTCCAGATCTGCGCTACCCCGGAATCGTTGCGCCAGAGGATGTCGCTCCTGCCATCGCCATTGAAATCGCCAATGGCGCCAAATTTCCACACCGCAGGAATAACGCCCAGCGACGGTGCGCCCAGAAGGGCTCCATCGTTCATATTCCAGATCTGGGCTGCCCCGTCGGTGTTGCGCCAAAGAAGATCGCTCTTGCCGTCGCCGTTGAAGTCGCCGGTGCCCAGCAGGGTCCAGTTCGAGGGAACGACGCCCAGCGAGTTGGCGCTGAGCAGGGTTGCATCGCGCATATCCCAGATCTGGACCACGTTGTTCGAGTCGTTGCGCCAGACGATGTCGCTATGGCTGTCGCTGTTGAAGTCCCCGACGCCGAGCACTTTCCATGTCGCCGGAACCACCCCAAGCGACTGAGTGCCGACGACATTGCCGTCATTCATTTTCCAGATCTGGGCGACCCCGGTGGAGCTGTTGCGCCACAACAGATCTGCATGGCCATCGCCGTCGAAGTCTCCGCTGGTGGCGATTGTCCAGACTGCCGGCACCAAGCCCAGGGGACTGTTCCTGACCGCGCCAGCGTCAGTGTCCCAAATCGAGGCCGCATTGTTATTCGTGTTGAACAGGAAGATGTCGCTGGTGCCGCTGCCATCGAAATCCCGCGAGGCAGTCGGCAGAATTCGCGACGTGCTATCGCCGAACGAGAGTTTCTCGATATGCGAAAGCAGGTCGACGCCATCGGGTCCGGAGACCTGGAAAACACCGTTCCCCTTTGGCGTGATCGTGTATGCCGAATTCGCCCCCGACAACATGACAGTATCGAAACCGGCGCCGCCGTCGATCTTGTCGTTGCCGGCCAGTCCGTTGATGGTGTCGTTGCCGCCCAGACCGAAGGCAAAATCGTTGCCGCTTGTGCCGGTCAGAAGATCCAGACCGTTGTTGCCGCTGATGACACTGGGAAGCGTTACCGTATTGAGGTCAACCACTATGGAATGCGCCGCCGGCTGCCCCAACACCGTGACGTCGTTTGGCAGCGTGATGGTGGTGGTATGCGTTGGTGTCAGGCGATATTGCCACGCCACAGCATCGGCATAGGTCGATCCGGAGGGATCGTCAGTCGGATAAGTTGCGAAGCTGTTGGGATCCTGCACCGGTGGGACTGGCGAACTGGCGAAATCCCGCACGACCCATAAGGGCGCCGGCGCAAGCGACGCGATGGAGCTGGTTTGATTGAAAACGCAATATACGCCGGGAATGTACCCTGCTTGCGATACCGTCAAGCACCAGGCCTTGATGTAGTCCTGTGTCGCTGAGCTGAGCGCGACGCCCTGCGTGCTCTCGATGTCCAGGTAGATGATCGTGCCCGCAGCAAAGCCTTCCTGTTTCAGGAGCTTGATCGCGGAATTGCCATCCACGATCCCCTTTGCACCCGAGGGATGATGCGAGAGGTTGCCTGGAGCCGCGGGATCCTGCTCGCCGATATAGGTCGGGGCGATGTTCCAGCCCTGCGCTTCAAGTTCTGCACGATGGCCCAGCCACGAATTCTCGACGCGGCTCGGGGCGGGAGCCAGGTAGTACGCGACCCAGGACAGATTGGTATGGTCCTTTATCCATCCCATCGCCGCCTGGCCGGGATACACCTTGGTGTCGAAGCCCGCTCCGGTCTGCTCGCCGCGAACCGGAAAAACCCAAAGACCGTTGACGCTAGTGTTGCCTAACGTCGTCGGGAGCGTGAGCATTGCGTTCGTGCCCGACGCCGGCAGCTCGGAAAAATGTGCGCCGTCTCCCGCGGTATATCCGGCATGCGCGATTTGGCCGCCCAGCCCGCCCGAGCCGCCGCTCACATCCCCGGTGGTCCACTGAATATTCTGATAGCGAAAGACGATATCGAAATCGCCATGGCCACGGTCGTATAGCTGGATCTGAAAGAAGTCCTTCTTGTCGCCCTTCTGATCGTAGTAGTTCACGCCCGGCCAGGTCGCCGTGAAGACGTGATTGACGGTGTCGAGGTCGACATAGATGGGAGCACTGTCTGTGCCGGTCGCGGCCGGCGTCCGGGTATCGACGTCGCCCCAGAACGCCGCGATCATCGGCGTCAATCCGCCCGTTATCGAGGTCGGCGTATACGTGCTGATCCCGGTGTTGAACGAGATGCTTCCATTGGTGTTGACGTAAAGCGACGTGTAGTTGTGGCCAAAAAAGTTCAGGCCGCCGGGAAATACTTGCGAAACGTCGAACTGGCTGGACCCGTCGTCATTGCGAGCGACCGTGATCTCGCCGTAACCGGCTGGTCCGCCCAAATTGTTAATCAACGTTCCGGAGCCGGGAATCGTCGGCATAATATCCTCATACTCAAATTAACTATTCAATATGGCTTGATACTCAGATCAACCATGAGGCGAGTCAATCAAAAATTTGACTAAGGCGTTGCGTCTCAGGCCTAGCTGCGGCATCAGCCGGCCAGGTCTGGCGCGGCAACTACGTGATGATGTGCCAGTTGTCCGGTATCAAACCAAGCGCATGGGCGTTGACGATCGCCCCGTCGTTCATTTCCCAGATCTGGGTCGTGCCGTTGGTATTGTTGCGCCAGAGGATGTCGGCGTTGCTGTCGCCGTTGAAGTCCGCAACGTCGGCGACCTGCCAGTTGGAAGGGATCGTCCCGAGCGCTCGGGTGCTCTGGATCGTGCCGTTATCCATGTTCCAGATCTGCGTCACGCCGGAATCGTTCCGCCACAACAGGTCGCTCTTGCCGTCGCCGTTGAAGTCGCCGGCGCCTGCGATCTTCCAGGCCGCGGGAATGATTCCCAGCGACTGCGCGCTCAGGATATTGCCGTCGTCCATGGCCCAGAGCTGGACCACGCCGGTGCTGTCGTTACGCCAAAGCAGATCGGTGTTGTGGTCGCCGTTGAAGTCGCCCGTGCCGGCGAACTTCCAGACCGCGGGAATGACTCCGAGCGACTGCGCGCTCAGGATCTCGCCGTTGTCCATGTCCCAGATCTGGGCCACGCCGGTGCTGTCGTTGCGCCAGAGAATGTCGCTCGTCCCATCGCCGTTGAAATCGCCCGTGTCGAGGATCTTCCATTCCGTGGGGATCGCCACGAACGAATGAGTGCCCAAAATATTGGCGTTGTCCATGTCCCAGATCTGAGCAACGCCGATGCTGTCGTTGCGCCAGAGAATGTCGCTCTTGCCATCGCCGTTGAAATCGCCGGTGCCTTCGACCTTCCAGGCCGAGGGGATGGTCCCCAGCGAGGCGGCGCCGAGAAGATTGCCGCCGTCCATGTTCCAGGTCTGGACCGTGCCTGCGTCGTTGCGCCAGAGGATGTCGCTCTTGCCGTCGCCGTCGAAGTCGTGAGCGACGTTGGGTGCGGGTGCGAATGTCGAAGTCGCCACGACGCCATCAGCAAACTGGAAGTGTTCGATCCCGGTCAGCGTGTCGGTGCCGTCGGGCGTGCCGGCGCGCAGATCTATCACGGTAAAAGTCTGCGTACCGCGATCGTAGCCAATGTAGTAGTCGCCTCTGTTGCCGGTGAATATGGCCGTGTCGTCTCCCTGCCCCCCGTCAACCTCATCATCGCCTCCACCGCCCTGCATGGCGTCCGACATGTCCATTCCAAGGAGCACATCGTTGCCGGCCTGCCCATAGATGGTATCTTCGAACTCCGAGCCCGTGATTACGTTGTCGCCGTCCGTGCCTGCCAGGCTGGCAACACGATAGGCGGAATAAGCTGGCAGCGTGAAATTGTAAGAAGTCGATCCCGGCAGCGCATTGCCTATCTGATACTGCGTTCCGACCGTGCTTCGAGTCAGGTCGATGGTGAGGTTGGTGAACGCAATCTGCTCAATGTTACTGAAGCTGAGACCTTCTGAGCCACTTTGCAGGAATCCGGTAATATGCCCGCTGACATCCTTGGTCCAGGTGAGAAGCCAGCGGCCATTTGTGTTGACGGACGAACCAGGCGTGTATGCAGGACTTGCATACTGGTTCGTCACCGAATTCCAGGGAAGAGAGATGACGTCAATTCCGCCTCCACCGTCTATCGAGGCGTTCATGAGTTCACTGCCCCCCTCCAAATAACGTATTGGAGTGGTAAGGTGGAGGCTTGGGCCGAAGGTCACGTTGAACTCTCTGATGGACGGCCTGAAGATGTCGGCCATGGCCGTGCCGACGAGATTATCGTCGTTTCGAGCAATGAGTTGGCTCAACCAACCTGTGTGGGCCGTCAACGCCGTTGCCCCGCCGATCGTCGATATGACGCCGACGACGGTCGGAATGCCGTTTATGTTTTGAAGGACCGGCCCGCCCGAACTGCCCGGACCCATCGTCGCATTGAGTCCAATATAATTGTCGACGGGACTACGCGTGAGGTTGACGGTCTGCTCGAAAGGATTGCCCCCTTGCGACGCCGGATAGCCAACCAGCAAACCTGCTCCCTGACCACCGCCCCCGGTGAAATTGAGCGGCCTGAGCGGCTGAGAAAGGCCAATTCCGGAAACATGGAGCAGCGCGATATCTAGTTCCGTTCCTACCAGCGTGTTCGGATTTCCATTGCCGGGGTCATAGTTTCCATCATGGTCGGGATCGAACGTGAAGAACGTCGCATAGCTTGAAACGCTTGTTGATCCGAATGGAGCCTGAGCTCCGCCAACGGCCGGGTCGAAAGAGTCGTAAGCCGGCGTGACCTCGATGGCGTATGCGGGCCTGCCACCGATACTGTCGTAGATCACATGGGCCGCGGTCAGAATGTCATCCGGACCGACGACCACTCCGGAGCCCTGAGCCGAGGGCCGATGCGCCATATAATCTTCGTAGGTGTAGTACACATGGATGATGCAGACGGCGTTGTACGGATATACGAGGTTATTGACTTCAGGCATGATGCTATCCCCCAAAAGCATAAGCGGACTGCTGCCGGCTAGAGCGCATTCCGCGCGTCCGACTGCCGAGCCCCGATAACAAAGTCATGCAGATTTTCTGCGCGTGAACTGTGATTTCGATCACAGCAAACGATATGCGCGCCTGTTGCAGCGCGTGTTTGAAACCGTTTCGATGTGAAAATGCCCCCAAGCCCCGCGGAAAACCTGAATTCGTGGCATTAAGAAAAAGAAGGAGCAGCCGAGTCAATTGGATTTTGGTGCATGCTTCCGACATACTGGACGACCGGCCATGGGCCGGATGCGAACGCGTCAGTCCATGAACACCACGGTCTTGCGGCCGTTGAGGATCACGCGGTCCTCGAGATGATGCCGCACGGCGCGCGCCAGCACGCGCCGCTCGATGTCGCGGCCCTTGCGCACGAGGTCATCAGGCGTGTCGCGGTGGCTGATGCGCTCGACGTCCTGGTCGATGATCGGGCCCTCGTCGAGATCGCGCGTGACGTAATGCGCGGTGGCGCCGATCAGCTTGACGCCGCGCTCGTGGGCCTGGTGGTACGGGCGCGCGCCCTTGAAGCCCGGCAGGAAGGAGTGATGGATGTTGATGCAGCGCCCGGACAGCTTTGCCGACAATTCGTCCGACAGGATCTGCATGTAGCGCGCCAGCACCACCAGATCGGTTTTGGTGTCCTCGACCAGTTTCCAGATCGCCGCCTCCTGCTGCGGCTTCGTCTCCCTGGTCGACGGCAGGTAGTGGAACGGGATATCGCCGAAATCGGAAGGGCCGTAGGTCTCGCGCGGATGATTGGAGACGATGGCGGTTGGGATCATGTCGAGTTCGCCGGTACGCCAGCGATAGAGGATGTCGGCGAGACAATGATCGGACTTTGAGACCAGCAGCATTACCCGGCGCCGGGCGGCGCGGTCGCGCATCTGCCAGTCCATCGAAAAGCGCTGCGCGATCGCGGTAAAGCCGGTCTGTAGCGCCGCGAGTTCGACCGCGAGATCGGCGGCGGTGAACACCACGCGCATGAAGAACTTGTTGGTCTCGATATCGTCGAACTGCTGCGCATCGAGGATGTTCTGGCCGTTCTGGGCCAGGAAGGTCGAGACGGCGGAGACGATGCCCGGGCGATCCGGGCACGACAGCGTCAACACGAATTGATGGTCGGGCATTTGAGCTTGGATTTTGATGGTTAAGTCTTAGGCAGGAAGTGGATTTTTCGGCCCTGCTCTAGCAGAGCAGCAACCCTTGCGCCAATCCCGCAAAGCGGGTCAGGATGAACAAATGACGGTCCACCCGCGTTAAAGTGAATCATGGCTGATCGACTCAACGGCTACCGCATCCTGATCCTGGAAACTCGGGAAGAAGCACAGTTTTCCCGCCTGCTCACCGAGCAGGGCGCGGATGTCCTGCAATGCCCGATGTTCACCATTCACGACGCGCCGGACCCCGCCCCCATAGAAGCCTGGATCAAGCGCGTCATTGCAGCGCCACCCGACGATCTCGTGCTGCTGACCGGCGAAGGCCTGCGCCGCCTGATGAAGGTGGTGCGCCGGCTCGGCGTCGAGCAGGAATTTGTTGCCGCGCTTGGCAAGGCACGAAAATTCGCACGCGGCCCAAAACCCGGCAAGGCGCTGCGCGAGATCGGGCTGGAGCCGCAGATGACGACGGAAAAGCCGACCTCCGAAGGCGTCGCCGCCATGCTGTCAAGGCTCGACCTGAGAGGCCGTCGCGTCGGCCTGCAACTCTATCCCGACAAGCATCACAGCGCCCTGATCGGCGCCATTGAGACACAAGGCGCCGAGGTCGATACGGTCACGCCCTATGTCTACGACGCGCAGGCCGCGGAGACCAATATCGTCACCGCAATCGACGAGATGGCGCAGGGCCGCATCGACGCGATCGCGCTGACCAATCTCGGGCAGGTCCGCCGCCTGATCGAAGTGGCGCGCGCCCGAGGCTGCGAAGACCGCCTGCGCGAAGGTCTTGAGCGGACACCGATCGCGTCCGTCGGACCGGCAGTGTCGGAAGAGCTGAAAGCGCATGGCCTGCGGACGGATATCTATCCCGCTGACGACGCGTTCTTCATGCGGCCGCTGATTTCGGCGATGGCGGCCGAGCTTGGAAAGAAGCCGCCGCGCGCGGCAAAAACGGCTTAAGCCGTCATTGCGAGCGAGGCGAAGCAATCCAGCTTCCTTCGCGGTCGCGACAAGAAAGCCGGATTGCTTCGTCGCGTTGCTCCTCGCAATGACGAGGAGGCACTTACTCCGCCGCCTCTTTGTGCTCGCTCAAAAAGGCCTGATACGCCAGCCGAATGCCGTCCTCCAGCGAAGTGCTGGCGCGCCAGCCGAGCTTTGCCAGCCGGCTGACGTCGAGCAGCTTTTGCGGCGTGCCGTCGGGGCGCGAGGTGTCATAGCTGATCTCGCCGGCATAGCCGACGGCCGCCGCAACCACGCGCGCAAATTCAGCAATCGTGATGTCCTCGCCGGTGCCGATATTGACCAACTCGTCGGAAGAATAGGTCTTCATCAGATGGATGCAGGCATCCGCGAGATCGTCGACGTACAAAAATTCACGCCGCGGCTGGCCCGTGCCCCAGACCACGACGTTCTTCGCGCCCGATACCTTCGCCTCGTGGAAGCGGCGGATCAAAGCGGCGACCACGTGGCTGTATTCGGGATGATAATTGTCGCCGCGGCCGTACAGATTGGTCGGCATCACGTTGATGAAATCGGAGCCGTACTGGCTGCGATAGGTCTCGACCATCTTGATCCCGGCGATCTTGGCGATCGCATAGGGCTCGTTGGTCGTCTCCAGCGGGCCGGTCAGCATGGAATCCTCGCGCAGCGGCTGCGCCGCCAGCTTCGGATAAATGCAGGACGAGCCGAGAAACATCAGTTTTTCGGTGCCGTTGACGTGCGCGGCATGGATCACGTTCGCGCCGATGACGAGATTGTCGTAGAGGAACTCGGCGCGCAGCGTGTTGTTGGCGACGATGCCGCCGACCTTGGCCGCCGCCAAAAACACCACTTGCGGCTTCCTGCGCGAGAACCAGTCGAACACCGCGGCCTGATCGCGCAGGTCGACTTCGCTGCGCGGAATCGTCAGCAATTCGACGTCCTCGGAAGCGAGTCGGCGCACCAGCGCCGCGCCGACCATGCCGCGATGGCCGGCGACGTAAACGGTCTTGCCCTTCAGCTCAAACGGGAGCCTTGCCATGGGCGGCCTCCCGCCGGGCGGCATCGAGATCGCCGGCGATCATTTCCTTGACCAATTGGGTGAATGTCGTCCTGGGCTTCCAGCCGAGCTTTTCGCGCGCCTTGCTGGCATCGCCGATCAAGAGATCGACCTCTGTGGGCCGGAAGTAAACCGGATCGATGCGAACCACGGTCTTGCCGGATTTCTTGTCGATGCCGGTCTCGTCCACCCCCTTGCCGCGCCATTCGATGGTACGGCCGACCTCGGCAAATGACAGCTCCACCAGTTCGCGCACCGAATGCATCTCGCCGGTCGCCAGCACGAAATCGTCAGGCGCATCCGCCTGCAATATCCGGTGCATGCCCTCGACATAGTCGCGGGCGTGGCCCCAGTCGCGCTTGGCCTCGAGATTGCCGAGATAAAGCGTCTGCTCGAGTCCGGTCTCGATGCGGGCCACCCCGCGGGTGATCTTGCGGGTGACGAAGGTTTCGCCGCGGATCGGGCTCTCATGGTTGAACAGGATGCCGTTCGAGGCGAACATGCCGTAGGCCTCGCGGTAATTCACCGTGATCCAGTAGCCGTATAACTTTGCGACGCCGTAAGGCGAACGCGGATAGAACGGCGTGGTCTCCTTCTGCGGCACTTCCTGCACCAGGCCATACAATTCCGAGGTCGAGGCCTGGTAGAACCGCGTCTCCTTTTCCATGCCGAGGATGCGGATCGCCTCCAAAAGGCGCAGCACGCCGATCGCGTCGGCATTCGCCGTGTATTCCGGGCTCTCAAAGCTGACGGCGACGTGGCTCTGGGCGGCGAGGTTGTAGATCTCGGTCGGCCGGATCTGCTGCATCAGCCGGATCAGGTTGGTCGAGTCTGTCATGTCGCCATAGTGCATCAGGAACGGCACGTTGCCGGCGTGGGGATCTTCATAGAGATGATCGACTCGCGCCGTGTTGAAGGACGACGAGCGCCGCTTGATGCCGTGCACGGTGTAGCCGAGTCCGAGCAGATATTCGGCAAGGTAGGCGCCGTCCTGTCCGGTAACGCCGGTGATCAGCGCGACGCGCTTTGGGTCTTTTGCCGCCATGTGTTCTCCAGTAGCGCGTTCGGATTGCCCGAGACGCGCGGCGCACGCAATAGCATCCGCTTACCCCTAAGTCTAATGCCAAAAGCCGATAGGAATCAGCCCGATAGCGGGACGGCTTAATGCCGGGATGGCTTCACTCGCCGTAATGACGCAGCCGTTCGATGTCGACAATCGTCACCCCGCCATATTCGAGCCGGAGCAGGCCCTCCTTCTCCAGCCGCTTCAGGCACTGGTTGGCGTTCTGGCGGGACATGCCCGACAGCGCCCCGATCTCCTCCTGGGTGATTTCGAGGTGGCGGGAAAAATCCGGATAGAGGATCGGATTGAACAGCGAGGCGATCGAGCGCGCAAGCCGAGCGGTCGCGTCCAGCGTGCGGCCATATTCGAGCAGCGCAATGAACTGGCCGAGCCGTTCGTTGAGCTGGCGCACCAGGAAACGGTTGAAGCCGACACTGTTCTCGAACAGCCAGTGGAACGTGTTGCGGTCCATCATCGCGATCTTGGTATCGCGCAGCGCGACCACGTCGTACCGGCGGGCCTCGTCCTTGAGCACAGTGCCCTCGCCGAACCATGCACCGGCGGTGAGGCCGGCAAAGCTCGCGGCCTTGCCGCCGCGCGAGACGATGCCCATCCGCGCCAGGCCCGTGACGACGCCGGTCCAGTAGTCGAATTGATCGCCGCGCATGAAAATGAATTCATTGGCGCGGTAGGATTTTTCGACGATGCCGGCGCGCGCGATCTCGATCTCGCGCTCGTTCAGTTCGCGCGACCAGGCGGCAATGCGTTTCAAATGATCCGCAGCAATCATGATCGCATCGACCGTCGCGCCCGTTCAGGTTCCGTGATTCCCCGCCCTCATGCTGCAACGCAGCAAGTCAGACCAAGGACTAACAAAATTTGCCGACGAATTGTCACGCAAAAGACAGTTCAACCTAACGCATTGCCTTAAGGAGGGCCACTTGGCGGAACGCGCTGTGGATCGTGCGAGACGCGGGTGCGGCGTTACCGCACAGCTTTCGGACGGATCCGATGGCTGCCGATAGCCCCGAACGGACGGCCGATGTAAGGTCGTCCAAGTGACGGAAACCAAGGATAAAGAGCGCTGGCAAAGCGCCGTATCTGGAGGAAACGAGTGGCTCATACGTTGGAAGTGCGCGGGGTGTCGCTGCGCTTTGGTGGCGTCCGCGCGCTGACCGAAGTCAGCTTTGCCGTGAAAGAGGGCGAGCTGTTCTCGATCATCGGGCCGAACGGCGCCGGCAAGACCTCGATCGTCAACTGCATTTCCGGCCGTTACAAGCCGACCGAAGGCCAGCTCTTTTATCGCGGCAAGGACATCACCGGCCTCAGTCCGAACGCCCGCGCCTCGCTCGGCATCGGCCGCACCTTCCAGAATCTGGCGCTGTTCCACCATATGAGCGTGCTCGACAACATCATGGTCGGGCGGCACCACCTGCTGAAGAATAATTTCATCACGGGATCGCTGTACTGGCTCACCGGCGCACGGCGCGAAGAGCTCGAGCACCGCCGCAAGGTGGAGGAGATCATCGATTTCCTCGACCTGCAGTCGGTGCGCAAGGCGACCGCCGGCACCCTGCCCTACGGCTTGCGCAAGCGCGTTGAGCTGGCGCGCGCGATGGCGCTGGAGCCGCAGTTGATCCTGCTCGACGAGCCGATGGCCGGCATGAACTTCGAAGAGAAGGAGGACATGGCGCGCTACATCGTCGACCTCAACGAAGAGTTCGGCATGACGGTCGTGATGATCGAGCACGACATGGGCGTGGTGATGGACATCTCCCATCGCGTCACGGTGCTGGATTTCGGCCGCAAGATCGCCGAGGGCGACCCGGCCTCCGTGCTGGCCGATCCCCACGTCAAGCGCGCCTATCTCGGCGAAGAGGACGAAGTGCTGGTCGATCCCGATGACGCCCCGGTGCGCACGGAGAGCGCGGCATGATGGACTACGCGGGCAGAGTGCGAGAGGCCGATACTTATCCCAAGCTGCTGCGCCTCAACGCCAGGGAGCACGGCAACGAGATCGCGCTGCGCGAAAAGGATTTCGGGCTCTGGCGCACCTTCACCTGGAACGACTATCAGGACCGCGTGCGTGAGTTCGCGCTCGGCATGGTCGAGCTCGGGCTCGGCCGCGGCGACGTCATCGGCATCATCGGCGACAACCGGCCGGACTGGATATCGGCCGAAGTCGCAACCCACGCCATCGGCGGCCTGAGCCTCGGACTTTACCGCGACGTGCTGGATGATGAAGCCGCTTACCTCCTCAGCTATGGCGAGGCAAAACTCGTGTTCGCCGAGGACGAGGAACAGGTCGACAAGTTGCTCAACGTCGCCGACCGCGCGCCGCATCTCAAGCACATCGTCTATTCCGATCCGCGTGGCATGCGCAAATATGACGACCCGCGCCTGATGGAGGCCAGCAAGCTCGCGGCCATGGGGCGCGACCGCGCCGCGCGCGAGCCGGACTTTTACGACAAGCTCGTCGATGCCACCCAGGGTGAGGATTGCGCGATCCTCTGCACGACCTCGGGCACCACGGCCAATCCAAAGCTGGCGATGCTCGCCGCGGGACGCGTGCTGCGGCACTGCGCGACCTATCTCTCCTTCGATCCCAAGGGGCCGGATGACGAATACGTCTCGGTGCTGCCGCTGCCCTGGATCATGGAACAGGTCTATGTGCTCGGCAAAGGCCTGCTCTGCCGGATGAAGATCAACTTCGTCGAAGAACCCGAGACGATGATGCACGATTTCCGCGAGATCGCGCCGACCTTCGTGCTGTTCGCCCCGCGCGTCTGGGAATCGATCGCCGCCGACGTGCGCGCCAATGTGATGGACTCTTCGCCCCTGAAGCAAAGGCTCTATGATGTCGGCATGAAGTCGGGGCTGGCTGCGCTGGCGGAAGGCAAGCGCTCTGCCTTTGCCGACATGCTGCTGTTCCGCGCGCTGCGCGACCGGCTCGGTTTTACGCGGCTGCGCTCGGCCGCGACCGGCGGCGCGGCGCTCGGGCCCGACACCTTCAAGTTCTTCCAGGCCATGGGGGTGCCGCTGCGCACGCTCTACGGCCAGACCGAATTGCTGGGGGCTTACACGCTGCATCCGGAAGGCGAGGTCGATCCGGACACGACCGGCGTGCCGATGGCGAGCAACATCGAGATCCGCGTCGACAACCCCGACGTCAACGGCGTCGGCGAGATCGTGGTGCGCCACCCCAACATGTTCCTTGGGTACTACAAGAATCCGGAAGCCTCCGTCGCCGATATCAGGGATGGCTGGATGTATTCCGGCGATGCCGGCTATTACAACGACAATAAGCAGCTCGTGGTGATCGACCGTATCAAGGATTTGTCCGAGACCTCGCGCGGCGAACGCTTCTCGCCGCAATATCTCGAGAATAAGCTGAAATTCTCGCCCTACATCGCCGAGGCCGTGGTGCTGGGCGCGGGCCGCGAAAAGCTCGCAGCGATGATCTGCATCCGCTATTCGATCATCTCGAAATGGGCGGAGAAGAACCGCTTGTCGTTCACGACCTATACCGACCTCTCCTCGCGCCCCGAAGTCTATGCGCTGCTGCGGAAAGAAGTCGAAGCCGTCAACGCCACGCTGCCGCCGGCGCAGCGCATCTCGCGTTTCCTGCTGCTCTACAAGGAGCTCGATGCCGACGACGGCGAATTGACCCGTACGCGCAAAGTCCGCCGCGGCGTCATCAACGAGAAATACGAAGACATCATCGAGGGCATCTATCGCGGCGCCAGCGACATTCCGGTCGACACCGTGATCCGCTTCCAGGACGGCACCACGCAACGCATCCGTACGTCGCTGAAAGTGGTTGATCTCGCCCCTACCCCCACCGCGGAGGCCGCGGAATGATGGGTTCGGTACACCAAGGCGCAGTGCCCATTAATGCGCCCTCTCCCCCTTGTGGGAGAGGGCATCACCGCCCGTCGTCCCGCCCTCGGTTGGGTGAGGGGTTCTCTCCGTACACCGCCGATGCCGAGAGAACCCCTCACCCGTCTTCGCTTCGCGAAGCCACCCTCTCCCACAAGGGGAGAGGGTAAGATGCGCGCCTCGGACCAAACCGCATGAACACCGCCTTCCTCCTCCAGCTCATCATCAACGGCCTCGTCGTCGGCACGCTCTATGGCGTGGTCGCGATGTCGTTCGTGCTGATCTACAAGGCGACGCAGGTCGTCAATTTCGCGCAGGGCGAATTGCTGCTGATCGGCGCCTGGGTGTGCTGGGCGCTGCTCGCCAAATACCAGGTGCCGTTCTGGGTCGGCATGCCGATGACGCTGGTGTTCATGTTCATCTTCGGCATCGCGGTCCAGGTGCTGATCCTGCGGCCGATGATCGGCGAGCCGATCATTTCCGTCATCATGGTGACGATCGGGCTCTCGACCGTGTTCCAGGCCGCGCTGAAGTGGATTTTTGGCGTCAACCCGCAGCCGTTCCCGCGCGTGTTCCAGAGCCAGGCGGTCAACCTGCTCGGCCTTCAGATCCAGACCGTCTATGTCATGAGCCTCGTGGTGTCGGTCGCCATGATGATCGGCATGGCGTGGTTCTTCCGCGCCTCGAAATACGGCCTCGCCATGCGCGCCACCGCCTTTAACCAGCAGGTCGCGCAATCGCTCGGCATTTCCGTGAAAAGCGTGTTCGCGATGGCCTGGGCGATTTCGGCGGTCGTCTCCGCGGTCGCTGGCGTCGTGGTCGGCGTCGTCAACGGTGTTTCCTCAGGGCTGGCCGCCTATGGCATCAAGGTATTTCCCGCGACCATCCTCGGCGGGCTCGATTCGATCGGCGGCGCCGTGCTCGGCGGTATCATCATCGGGCTGCTCGAGAACGTCGCCCAATATGTCGACAGCGAGTATCTGCACTGGGGCAATCTCTATGAAATTGCGCCGTTCTACGTGCTGATCATCATCCTGATGATCAAGCCCTACGGGCTGTTCGGCACCAAAGACATCGAGCGGGTGTAATCCATGGCCGGTCCTTCCCTTATCCCCGCTGGTGATTTCCGCACCACCTATTCGGAAGACACCACGATCTTCCCGACCACGACCAGCCGCAACATGGCGATCCTGGGCGTCGTGCTGATCTGCTTTGCACCACAGGTATTCAGCGGCTACTGGCTCAGCATCCTGATCCAGATCGGCATCTTCTCGATTGCGGCGCTGGGCCTCAACATTCTGGTCGGCTTCACCGGCCAGATCTCGATCGGCCACGCCGCCTTCTTCCTGTTCGGCGCATTCACCTCGGCCTACATCAACAACACCTTTTCGATTCCGGTGTTCTTCGCGATTCCGCTCGCCGGCGTCGTCACCGCCCTGGTCGGCCTGATCTTCGGCGTGCCGGCGGCACGGCTGAAGGGCCTCTATCTCGTCATCGCGACACTGGCCGCGCAGTACATCCTGCTCGACTTCTTCTCGCGCGCGGAATGGTTCTCCGGCGGATCGGTACCGGCGAGCGCCAACCCGTTCTCGATTTTCGGCTACACGCTACGGGGCGACCGGCAGTATTTCTATGTCGTGCTGGCCTATGTCCTCGTCAGCTTCATCCTGGTGACCAACCTGATGCGCACGCGCGACGGCCGCGCGCTGGTCGCGGTGCGCGACCATTATCTCTCCGCCGAGATCATGGGCATCAACCTCACCAAATACCGCACGCTGTCATTCGGCCTTGCCGCGTTCTTCGCCGGCATTGCCGGCGCGCTCTATGCGCATTATCAGCTCGTCGTCTCGCAGGAAGGTTTTGGCATCGAGCGCTCGGTGCTGTTCCTCGCCATGGTCATCATCGGCGGCACCGGCTCGGTCATGGGCACGCTGATGGGCACCGCCTTCGTGGTACTGGTGCCGGAATCGATGGAATGGCTCAGTCACTGGCTGAAGGGCGGGGTGATCGACAAGGCGCTGTCGCTCAACACCAACATTACGTTCCTGCGGGAGATCGCGATCGGCCTGATCATCATCGGCTTTCTGATGTTCGAGCCCGACGGGCTCGCGCATCGATGGCGGCAGATCAAGGCGTACTGGAAGCTCTATCCGTTCTCGCATTGAGGGCGTACTTAACTAACCGACTAATAACAGGGAGGAAGACACAAATGACGATTAAATCGCTTCTGAGCACGGTCTCGCTGGCGCTGCTGGTCGGCGGCATCTCCGCCACCGCGCAGGCCCAGATCGCCGTCGGCCAGCTCGCGGACTACTCCGGCGCGACCTCGGACGTCGGAACGCCCTACGGCCAGGCGGTGGCCGATACCTTTGCCTGGATCAACAAGAACGGCGGCATCGGCGGCAAGCAGGTCAATCTCGACACCAACGACTATGGCTACCAGGTGCCGCGCGCGATCGCGCTCTACAAGAAATGGTCGGCGTCGGACGGCAAGGTCGCCGCGATCATGGGATGGGGCACGGCGGACACCGAGGCGCTGACCGGCTTCGTCGCCAACGACAAGATACCCTACATCTCCGCGTCCTACGCGGCGGCGCTGACCGATCCGGAAGGCACCAGCGGCAAGGCAAAGCCCGCGCCCTATAATTTCTTCTACGGCCCGAGCTATTCCGACGCGATCCGCGCGCTGATCACCTGGGCGGCCGAAGACTGGAAGGCCAAGGGCAAGAGCGGCAAGCCGAAATTCGTCCACATGGGCGGCAACCATCCCTACCCGAACGCGCCGAAGGCGGCCGGTGAGGCGATGGCCACCGAACTCGGCTTCGAAGTGCTGCCGCCGATCGTGTTCGCGCTGACGCCGGGCGATTACTCGGCGCAGTGCCTGAGCCTGAAGAGCTCCGGCGCCAACTACGCCTATCTCGGCAATACCGCCGCCTCCAACATCTCGGTGCTGAAGGCCTGCAAGACCGCCGGCGTCGACGTCCAGTTCCTCGGCAATGTCTGGGGCATGGACGAAAACGCCGCCAAGACCGCCGCCGATGCGGCCGACGGCGTCGTGTTCCCGCTGCGCACGCCGGTGATCTGGGGCGGCAACGCACCCGGCATGAAGACGGTGCAGGAAATCTCCAAGATTTCCGATGCGAGCGGCAAGGCCTATCGCCCGGTGCACTACATCGCCGGCGTTTGCAGCGCGCTCTATGCGAGGGAAGCGATCGACTGGGCTGCCAAGAACGGCGGCGCCACCGGCGAGAACGTCGCAAAAGGCTTTCACCAGAAGAAGGACTGGGTGCCGGCCGGCCTGGAAGGCGTCTGCAACCCCTCGACCTGGACCGACAAGGACCATCGCGGCACGCTCAAGGTCGACCTCTACCGCATGAAGGTCGCCGGTGCCACGGACGGCGAGCTCAACGACCTCATGAGCAAGGGCACGATCAAGCTCGAGAAGGTGAAGACCGTCGACCTGCCGCGCAAGCCGGAATGGCTGGGCTGGTGAGTTTGTAAGGCTGCCTCGCAGCAGCCCCATACGCAACACGTCGTCCCCCGCCTTGTGCGCAATTGCGCACTGGGGCGGGGGACCCAGTACGCCGCGGCTTCTCGATTCGATCATCGGCGTCTCTGGAATACTGGATCACCTGCTCTAGTGCGCAGTTGCGCACGAAACGCGGGGGATGACGACCGGAGGTGAAAGAAACAATATGACCCAAACCGCAGAAGCCACTCGTCCAACGCCCGCCGCCGTCGCGGCCGCCCCGTTGCTCGCCGTGAACAACATCGAGGTGGTCTATGACGACGTCATCCTGGTGCTGCGCGGCCTGTCCCTCGAAGTGCCCAAGGGCGCGATCGTCGCGCTGCTCGGCGCCAACGGCGCCGGCAAATCGACGACGCTGAAAGCGATCTCCGGCTTGCTCAAGACCGAGGACGGCGAGGTCACCCGCGGCGAAATCCTGTTCGAGGGCCAACGCATCAACGGCATCGATCCCGACAAGATCGTGCGCCGCGGCATCTTCCAGGTGATGGAGGGCCGCCGCATCATCGCCGATATGACGTCACTGGAAAATCTGCGGCTCGGCGCCTTCACCCGCAGCGACAACGAAGTCGATGCCGACATCGACATGGTCTTCAAATATTTCCCGCGCCTGAAGGAGCGCACGGGCCTTGCCGGCTATCTCTCCGGCGGCGAGCAGCAGATGCTGGCGATCGGCCGTGCGCTGATGGCGCGACCGAAGATGATCCTGATGGACGAGCCCTCGATGGGCCTGTCGCCGCTGCTGGTGAAGGAGGTCTTCTCCATCATCAAGGAAATCAACCGCGATCTCGGCGTCACCATCCTGCTGGTGGAGCAGAACGCCCGCGCCGCGCTGTCGGTCGCAAGCCACGGCTACATCATGGAACAGGGCAAGGTCGTGCTCGACGGCTCGGCCGACGAATTGCGCGACAACGAGGACGTGAAAGAGTTCTACCTCGGCGGCGCCGGCGACCAGCGCAAGAGTTTCAAGAACCTGAAAAGCTTCAAACGGCGGAAACGTTGGCTGTGAGTAATAACCACTACGACGCGCTCGAAACGCGCGATCCCGCCGCCCGCGAGGCGGACCTGTTCGCGCGGCTGCCGAACGTGCTGCGCGCGGCCATGGCGGCGCCGGCCTACGCCGAGCGCCTGCGCGGCGTCGATCCGGCCGGCATCGCCAGCCGCGATGCGCTGGCCAAATTGCCGGTGCTGCGCAAATCCGAACTCCCTGCCCTGCACAAGGCCGCTCCGCCCTTCGGCGGCTTTGTGGCCGCCCATCCCGGCTCGTTCGCACGGCTGTTCACCTCCCCCGGTCCGATCTTCGAGCCGGAAGTAACGCAAGCCGACCCCTGGCGCGGCGCGCGGGCGCTGTTCGCGACCGGCTTCCGGCCGGGCGACGTCGTGCTCAACACCTTCAGCTATCACCTCACCCCCGGCGGATTCATCTTCGATGCCTCCGCCCGTGCGCTCGGCTGCGCCGTCATCCCGGCCGGCCCGGGCAATACCGAGGCGCAGTTCGAGCTGATCGAGACCTATCGCCCGGTCGGCTACAGCGGCACGCCGGACTTTTTGAAGATCCTGCTCGATGCCTCCGATCATGCGAAGCGCGACGTTTCCTCGATCAAGCGCGCGCTGGTCTCGGGAGCAGCCTTTCCGAAATCACTACAGGAAGAGATGAAGGCGCGCGGCGTCGATGCCTACCAGGCGTTCGGCACCGCCGATCTCGGCATGGTCGCCTTCGAGACCCCCGCGCGCGAGGGCATGACCGTCAACGAGGACCTGATCCTGGAAATCGTCAAGCCCGGCACCGGCGATCCCGTCACGCCGGGCGATGTCGGCGAGATCGTCGTCACCTCGCTCGACGAGCACCATCCCTGGATCCGCCTTGCCCTCGGCGACCTCACCGCGGCGCTGCCGGGCACCAGCCCCTGCGGCCGCACCAACATGCGCATCAAGGGCTGGATGGGCCGCGCCGACCAGACCACCAAGGTCAAGGGCATGTTCGTGCGGCCCGAGCAGGTCGCCGAGATCGGCAAGCGCCATCCCGAGCTCGGCCGCCTGCGCCTCGTCGTGACCCGCGCCGGCGAAAGCGATGTGATGACGCTGAAGGCCGAATGCGCTTCGGCTAACGATGCGCTGCGCCAGCAGCTCGCCGCCACGCTGCGAGCGGTGGCAAAGCTCGGCGGCACCGTCGAACTGGTCGGCGCCGGCGCGCTGCCCAACGACGGCAAGGTGATCGCGGACGAGAGGTAGCGCAGCCCCAAATTTCGTCATTGCGAGGAGCGAAGCGACGAAGCAATCCAGCTTTTTTGCTGCGGAAAAGCTGGATTGCTTCGCTTCGCTCGCAATGACGATGTGGCCATCAGCTCGGCTTAGACAGCCGGTACGGCCCGAGATACAGCGCGTCCAGCCCGGAGCAGAAATAGGTGTGCAGCGCCTCCAGCGGCGCGTTCACCGTCGGCTGCTCGTTGATGTTGAGGCTGGTGTTGATCAGCATCGGCACGGAAGCCGCCTTGGCGAACTCGCCGATCAGGCGGGTGTAGAGCGGATTGGTATCGGCCTGCACGCTCTGGATCCGCGCGGTGCCGTCGACATGCACCACGGCCGGGATCTTTTCCCTGACCTTGTCGATGACCGGAAAGGTCACCACCATGAACGGGGCGTCGAAGGCTTCCTCGAAATATTCGTCCTGACGCTCGTAGAGCACCGAGGGACAGAACGGCCGGAATTCCTCCCGATACTTGATGCCGGTGTTGATGCGGTCCTTCATGCCGGCCGAACGCGGGTCGGCGATGATCGAGCGGTTGCCGAGCGCGCGCGGGCCGTATTCCATGCGGCCCTGGAACCAGCCGACCGTCTTCTGCCCGACGAGGTCATCGACGCAGCGCGAGACCGGATCGTCCAGCACCTCGTAACGCGCGCCGATCTTGTCGAGCGTGTTCCTGATCTCGTCGTTGGAATATTCCGGACCCCAATAAGCATGGGTGAGCGGCGCGATCCTGTGGCCGGCTTCGGCGCATTTGAGCATCGCCGCGCCCAGCGCGACGCCCGCATCGTGCGGCACCGGCGGAACGTAGAGCCGGCCGACCGACGGCTCGGCGGCGATCTCCATGTTCATCTTGCAGTTCAGCGCGACGCCGCCGGCGAGGCACACGTCGGCGCAGCCGGTCTGCGCGATCGCGGTGCGGATCACTTCGGTGGTGACGATCTCGAGCTGCTTCTGGCCGCTCGCCGCGATGTCGGTAAAGCGCTGGTCGAGCGGCTGGCCGCGAACGCGGCGCGGGCCCAGCACATCCTCCATTTTCTCGGTGAAGATGCGCTCCTGCCGGGTCGAGAAATCGCTGGTGAAGATCTCGGCATCGCGGCGGCGCTTGTCGAGGGCCTCGTCGAGAACATAGTCGATCCCGTTCGGGCGCAGCAGGGCAGCGAACTTGTCGAGATATTTCGGGCTGCCGTAGGAAGAAAGACCCATGACCTTGTATTCGTCATTGGTCATTTGGTAGCCGAGATATTGCGTCAGCATGCCGTAATAGAGGCCGAGGCTGTTGTGCCGGCCGAACCGCGTCAGCACCTTGAAGTCGTTGCCTTTGACGTGGGCGACCATGCCGGAGGAGGAGTCGCCGGAAAAATCGAAGCAGGCGACCGTCGCCTCCGAAAAGCCCGAGCCGTAATAGCTGCTGGCGGCATGGCAGAGGTGGTGATCGTACAGCTCGATCTTCGGGCTGTGTCCGAACTGGTACTTGAAGTACTCCGTCAGGCGCCGCTCATAATTGGTGTAGGTCCTCAGCGGCGAGCAGACATAATCGACGTCGCGCATGGTGATGCCGGCCTGCTTCAGGCAAAAGGCCATCGCGCCGCGCGGCAGCTCGCCGCGGGCGTGCTTGGCCAGCGTGAAGCGCTCCTCTTCCGCCGCCGCGATCAACTCGCCGTCGCGAAGCAGGACCGCGGCGCCGTCATGGTGGCCGTGCTTGATGCCGGAACTGATTCCAATCACATACATGCGTTTTCGCGCCTGCCACCCGACATCGAGGGGAATAAAGGGTAAACAAAAGACCGCCAAAAGGCGGTCACGGACGCCGCCGTTCTATAGGGAAGCCGCTGCAAATCAAGGGGTTTTTGTTGCGGAAAAGACCCGGATTGCGCTTGTTTCGAAAACCTGAGGGCATTGGCGCCCCGGATGCTCCGGTGAAGCGGAGGCCCGGAACAGCCCACGCGGTTCAGCGGCTTGGAGGTGCGGCCGAATAAGCGGCGCGCAAGTTGTGCGCAGCAACTCGTTTCGATATGCAAGCCGGGGGAAATCAGAGCTTTGGTTTGCAAGCAAATGATCGGTGAATGGCTGCAAACAAATGCCGATGACAAGCGGCAACGCCTGTCATTGGCCCTATTGATCGCATTTCACATCGTCATCTGCTGCATTTCTCTCATCCAGCTAGCCAACAACGACCACCCGGTTTCCTTTCATCCGCCGACATTCCATCTCTTCTTCGATGCCGGAAGACTGCACGTTGTTATCCCGATCATTGCGGCCTTTTCGGCGGTGGCGGCGCTGTTCGTCTTCTCCGGCTTCAGCTTCGGCTTCTTCACGGGATTCTATCTCTACACCATGGTTCTCGGCTATCTCTGGCTGAACTGTTTCACGGATCTGACCTATGATCATCGACTGGCTGGAATTTCGGCCGCCGTTTCGGCCATTACGTTTCTCGTCCCGGCGCTGTTTGTGGCATCGCCGATCCGGCAAATTTTGGTGCTGTCGGACAAGGCCTTCGACCGCGGGCTGATCCTCATCCTGCTGTTCGGCGGCGTAATCGTCGCTGCCGGCGCCTTCTACAGCTTCCGTCTGGTGGCGCTCGATAACATCTATGACTATCGCGACAAGATCGAGTTTCCAACGATACTGAGATATCTGCTGCCGTTGTTGTCCAGCACCCTGCTTCCGTTCGCTTTCGCATCTTTCCTGGCGCGCCGGAAATTTTTCGGCGCCGGCGTGGCGGTGCTGCTTTTGCTTGCGCTATATCCGGTCACACTCAGCAAGACCATGCTTTTCGGTCCATTCTGGCTGCTGCTCGTCGCAGCACTTGCAAGGCTGTTCGAGACAAGGATGGCCGTCGTTCTGACCCTGACGTTGCCGCTCGCCGCTGGCGTGGTGCTGCACGCCGTTGCGCCTGCGCAGACCGCCTCAGTCTTCTCTGCGGTAAACTTCCGGATGGTTGGCATCCCGTCGGTCGCGATGGACATCTACAACGACTTTTTTGCGCGGCACGAGCTTACCTATTTTTGCCAGATAAACGTCCTGCGGCATCTGGTCGGGTGTCCGTATCAGGAGTTCCTGGGTAGCGTTATGGCCAAGGCCTACGGCATCGGTAATTTCAACGCCTCGCTGTTCGCCACGGAGGGGATCGCCTCGGTCGGTCCGCTATGGGCGCCGGTCGCGACGTTTGGCTGCGGCCTCATCGTTGCGCTGGGCAACCGCTTGTCCGCGGGACTGCCTGCCAGCTTCGTCATGGTTTCCGCCGCGATCCTCGTGCAGACCATCCTCAACGTGCAGTTTTCGACGGTCTTGCTCACCCACGGCGGAGCGCTGATGCTTCTGCTCTGGTACATTACCCCTCGAAACATATTCGAGGACGGAAAGCCGGCCGGGGAATATCCGAAGATCAATCGTGCTCCGGCATCCCTGCCGCGTCAGGCCGAGAGCTAGTCCCCCAATCGCCGGTGAAACACCGTATGGCTGCCAGCTTTCCACTCACCCCGGAGCGCACCCGATTGGGGATGCTGCTGCTGGCTCACATCGCGGTCTACTGCCTGTCCCTGCTCTATCTGGCGCACTACCGGTTTCCGGTCGATTTCGATCCCACCACGTTTCACGTCTTCTGGAACCCGTCTCGCCTCGGCTTTGCACTGCTTGCGACGGGATCGCTTGTCCTGTTTGCGCCGCTGTTCGCCATCACCCGCTTCAGCTTCGGCTACTTCGTCGGCTTCTATCTCTACACCGTGGCGCTGGGGTTTCTGTGGTTGAACGCCTTCACCGACCTCAAATACGATCATCGGCTGGCGGCAGTATCGGCCGCAGCATCGGCTGTAGCGTTTATTCTGCCGGCCTTGTTCATATCAAAGCCGGTCCGCCAGATTTACGTGCTGTCCGAACCGGCGTTCGACCGGTTGCTGACGGCGATCCTCGTGATCGGTGCCGCTGTAATAGCGGCCGGCGCGTTCTATGATTTCCGGATCGTTTTGATCGGAGACATCTATGAATTCCGCGCAACGATGACCAAGCCGGTCGTCCTCAGCTATCTGATCGGAATGACGTCGGGCGCATTGCTTCCGTTCGCTTTCGCCGGCTTTGTGATGCGCAATGCATACTGGCGCGCCGCCGCGGCCCTGCTGCTCCTGCTGTCCGTCTACCCGGTCGTATTCAACAAGACCGCCCTGTTCGCGCCGTTCTGGCTTGTCTTCATGCTGGCGCTTTCCAGATTGTTCGAGGCGAGAGTCGCGGTCGTGCTGTCGCTGTTGTTACCGCTTGCCGTCTCACTGGCGCTGATCGTTCTGTTCGGCATCGCGGCCGCGTCGATTTTCTCCCTCGTCAATTTTCGCATGGTCGCCGTCCCATCGGTCGCCATCGGCGTCTATTCCGATTTCTTCTCCAGCCACGACCTGACCTATTTCTGTCAAATCACGCCCTTGAAGACGATCATGTCCTGCCCCTATCACGAGCAGCTCTCGCTCGTGATGGAGAAGGCCTACAAGCTCGGCAACTTCAACGCCTCGTTGCTCGCTGAAGGCATTGCCTCGGTGGGCCTTCCATTTGCCCCGGTCGCGGTGCTCGCAGCCGGACTGGTCGTGGCTATCGGCAACCGGCTCTCCGCCGGATTGCCCGC
Organism: Bradyrhizobium lablabi; assembly: GCF_018129385.1. Taxonomy (GTDB): domain Bacteria; phylum Pseudomonadota; class Alphaproteobacteria; order Rhizobiales; family Xanthobacteraceae; genus Bradyrhizobium; species Bradyrhizobium lablabi_C. The sequence continues at coordinate 298,615 of NZ_JAFCLN010000001.1, read as the reverse complement.
CACCTTCGTCATGCTTTCGGGAGCGCTCGTTCCGCAACTGTTGCTCAACATACCCCTTTCAACCGTGTTGTTGACGCACGGCGCGGGGTTGCTGTTCCTGTTGTGGTACATCACGCCCCGCACGATCTTCGATCGCAAGCCGGACGAGGTTTCCTGACCTGCGCCTGCCCGCTGCGGAACAAGCAATATGTGTTGAGCGACGGTATCCGGGCATGCAATAGAACAGCCGCGCATCGGGAAAAGTCGCGCCGCTGCTGCCGAATTTCAGGCCGCAATGATCGCGATTTGACCGCCACAACCGGGGGATTTCGGATGCAAAGCGTTTTGATCACGGGAGGGGCCGGCTTTATCGGCCAGAACCTCGTGCATGCCTGGCGACGTGCCCGCCCGACGGACCGGCTGGTTGTGCTGGATGCCATGACCTATGCCGCCAATATCCGCAGCCTCGAGCCGCTGATCGCCGACCGCGGCATCGTCTTCGTCAAGGGCGACATCGGCGATGCGGAATTGCTGCGCCGCCTGTTCGACGAGCACCGCTTCACGCGGGTCGCTCATCTGGCGGCAGAGTCCCATGTGGACCGCTCGATCGCAGACCCCCAGGCATTTCTGCAAACCAATGTGCTCGGCACCTTCACGCTGCTCAAGGCCGCACTTGATGCCTGGCGCGGCCCTTCCGCAGAGCTGGCCGCGCGCTTCCTGCACGTCTCGACCGACGAGGTCTATGGCTCGCTCGGTCCCACCGATCCCGCATTCACCGAATCCACCGCGTATCGCCCGAACTCACCCTATGCGGCAAGCAAGGCAGCGAGCGACCACCTGGTACGTTCGTTCGTCGAAACCTACAAGCTGCCGGCCTTGATCACCAATTGCTCGAACAATTACGGTCCATATCAGCATCCGGAAAAGCTGATCCCCCTGATGATCATCCACGCACTGGAGGGAAAGAAACTGCCGATCTACGGCGACGGCTCCAATGTTCGCGACTGGCTGCATGTATCCGACCATTGCAATGCGCTGATGACCGTGATCGAGCGCGGCCGCGTCGGGCAAACCTACAATGTCGGCGGCGGCAACGAACGAAACAACCGGGACGTCGTCGGCACGATCTGCGATGCGCTCGATCGCGCTTTCGCTACTGATGCAACCTTGTCTTCACGCTTTCCGTCCTGCCCCGCGTCCGCCGGCAACTCCTGCCGCTCTCTCATCACGTTCGTGACCGACCGTCCCGGTCATGACCACCGCTATGCGATCGACGCCACAAAACTGGCCGCCGAGCTAGGCAGCAATTGCAACGTCGATTTCGCAAATGGCCTCGGCCAAACCGTGCAGTGGTATCTCGATCACGAGCAATGGTGGCGCGACGTGACCAGCGGCGCCTATCAGGCCTGGATCGACCAGAACTACAGTTTTCGGATCGCGGTCTGACTGATCATGCGGATCCTGGTGCTCAATGCGGATTACGCGCGCTTCCAGTCGTGGCTCTACCGCCGCCAGCCCGGCCTCGAGAACGCGCCATACGCGGAGCAGATGGCGGCGCGAAACGCCAGCCTGTTCGGCGTCGCCGATTTCTATTCGCGGAACTTCATCGCGCAGGGTCACCAGGCGGCCGAGATCCACGTCAACAATCCATGGCTGCAATCGGCATGGGCGCGCGAGCACGGCATGGCGCCGCTGGAGCCCGTGGCGGCCGCCGAGCGCCGCGTGCTGCCGGCCTGGATCGAGCGTGCGGTCGCGCCGTTCAAGCCGATGCTGCGTCCGCTGGCGCGGCGCGTCGGCCTCAGCCCGAAACTCGATCCCGGCGAAGAGCGGATATTGCTGGCCCAGATCGAGGAGTTTCGCCCCGATCTCATCCTCAACCAGGATGTCTTCCATACCGACACCGGCTTTATGCGGCGCATCAAGGGTAGCGGTGGACCGATCCTGATCGGCCAGGTCGGCATCGATCCGCCGCGCGGCGAGGACTGGAAGGTCTACGACCTGATGATCTCGCAATTGCCGGCGATCGTGAAATCGTTCCGGGCGCTCGGCGTCCGGTCCGAGGTCTGTCATCTGGCGTTCGAGCCGTCGATACTCGACGGACTGCCCGCGGTGCCGACCGACATCGACATCTCCTTTGTCGGTACGGTGTCGACGGATCATCAGCAAAGGATCGCGCTGCTGGAAGCGATTGCCAAACGCTTTGATCTGAAGCTTTGGGGCAATCTTCCGCGCACCCTGCCCGCCTCTTCATCGCTGCACGGCTGCTTCCAGGGCGAAATCTGGGGCGCGGAGATGTATCAGGTGATGCGGCGCTCGCGCATCACGATCAATTCCCACATCGACATGGTCGGCCAGGAGGCCGGCAACATGCGCCTGTTCGAGGCGACCGGCGCCGGCGCCTTCCTGCTCACCGACTTCAAGGAGAACCTGCACACCCTGTTCGAGCCGGAGCGTGAAGTCGCCACCTGGCGCTCGGTCGACGACTGCCTTGCCTCGATCGATCGCTATCTCGGCGACGATGCCGCACGCGCCGCGATCGCGCGCGCGGGCCAGGACAGAACCTTCGCCCAACACACCTTTGCCAACCGTGCCAGCGAAATCCTCACCTTCATCGGACGGGCGTGAGGGCAGCGATGAAGCTCCCACCGCTCGTCAGGCAGATCGGCAAGCGCATCGTGAAGGCGACGCCGATGCTGCGGCGGCGCTTCATGTACTCGTCGGACTATCGCCTGCTCAGCGGGCCGGAAGAGGCTCGCGCTGCGGCTACCTCGTCCGGCGGATGGTTTGCCGGGCGCACGGTGGCGCGGCAGGAGCGCGCCTATCAGGGCCTGATCGAAGCCATGAAGCGCGGCGAGTCCCGGATCGATTTCACCGCCGCAGCGGAAGCCGTCGCGGCAACCGGCATCCAAAATCCGAGCCTGCTCGAGGTCGGCTGCGGCAGCGGCTATTATTCGGAGGTGTTTGCGACCCTGCTGCCGGGCCGGGTGCGCTATGCCGGCGTCGACTATTCGCAAGCCATGATCGCGCGCGCCCGCGCGCATTATCCGTCAACTTCGTTCGATGTCGCCGACGCGACCAGGCTGCCGCACGCTGACGGCGCGTTCGACATCGTCTTCAATGGCGTCTCGCTGCTGCATATCGTCGACTATCAGGCCGCAATCCGCGAGGCCGCGCGCGTCGCCGCACGCCATTGCATCTTGCACACCGTGCCGGTGTTCAGCGATCACCGGACCACATTCCTGCAAAAATACGCCTATGGCGCGCCGGTGATCGAGATCGTGTTCGACAAGCAGGAACTGATCGCGCTGTGCCGGGATGCCGGATTGCGCCTCGAGCGTGAATGGCCCGGCGTGCCCTATGACGTCCACGAAGTCACCGGCCATCACTCGGTGACGGAGACCTATCTCTTTTCGAAGAGCGGCGCCTAGCTCATTTCCAGCAGCGGCGCTGGGCCTCGAATGCGTCGAGCACGTCGAATATGCCGCTGACGAACTCGCGCCCGGTCCATTTCGCCGCCCGCACCCGCCCTCGCTCGATCAGCTCAGCGCGCAACGCGTCATCCTCGAGGACGCGGCCGATTGCCTGCGCGATCGCAACGGGATCCGTCGGGTCGAACAGCACCGCCGCATCGCCCAATTGCTCCTCTGCCCCCTTGTAGTTGGAGACAATAGCGGGACATCCGAGCGCAAAAGCCTCCAGCGGCGGCAGGTTTTCCGGCCCCGAGAACGACGGGTAGACCAGCGCGCGCGCGTTGCGGTACAGGCCGATCAATTCCTCGTTCGATACGAAGCCGGGAAAAATCACCTTGTGCGAAATCCCGAGATCGGCCGCACAGCGTTCGACAAAGGCCCGGTTGCCCTTGTCCGATCCGACCAGCACAAGCGCCGGCGCATCGCTATCGGCCTTGATCAGAAGCTGCAACGCCCGCAGCAGGTTCACGTGGTTCTTGTGGGGCCAGAACTGCGCGGGATAAAAAATGTAGTCCTTTGGAACGCTCACTGGCGGCTTCGCGCTGGCGGCATCGCCGGCCGCGCGCAATGCAAATCCCGGAGTCGGGTGCGGCAGGATCGCGATGTGCTCCTCGGGTACGCCAAAGTACCTGATGAGTTCATCGCGTCCGATGCGCGTCCCCACGATGACCGCGGTGGCACGGCGCAGATGCCGCCGGAAAAAAAGCTCGCGGTGATCCCAGGTCCAGTTAGCGCTCACTTCCGGAAACCAGGGATGGGTCAGGTGCTGAACGTCCCAGACCATGGTCACATAGGGGATTTCGTAGGTGTCGTGCGTGCCGCCCGCGAGCCAGATCACATCGATACCGAGCGAAGCCGCCTGCTGCTCCAGCCGGCTTGGCCGCCGCCAGAAATAGCCGAAAACCGGCCAATAATGGCGCAGCAGCGAGAGCGGCCGATCCAGGAAAAACGGTTTTCGAACCGGGACGATCGCGACGTTGTCCGCCAGCTTGCGGCCGCGCACCGCATCGGCATAGGCCTGCGGCGCCAGCAGCGTGAAGCGGTGCGAACTCTTCCCCGCAAGATTGATGAAGGCGTCGACGACGTCGTGGACGAAGGTGAAACCGCCGCCGGACTGTGGCTCAATATCGCCGAGAACCACGCCGACGTGCATCGCCCGCCTCAATTCCTCGCGGCAACGATGGCGTCGCGCACGAATTCGAGCTTGTTATCCGTCAGCGTGGGCGCGGACGGCAGGTACAGGCCGGTTTCCCAGAGACGGTCGGCGACCGGACAGGCATCGCTGCGGAAACCGGGCATCTCCTGCAACACCGGCTGCCGGTTCATCGGACAAAAGAACGTGCGCGTCTCGATGCCTTTCTTCGCAAGGCTCGCCGCCATCTCATCGCGGGTGCGCCCGAACTCGGGCTCCACCGTCAGCGCATACATCCAGTAGACGTTCTTCGCCCAGTTCAATTCGACCGGCAGGCGAAGGCCGGGCACATCGGCCAGCAGCTTGTTGTAGGTGGCGGCCACCCGGCGCTTCTGCTCGATGATCTCTTCGATCTTCTCGAGCTGCGCCAGTCCCATCGCCGCCTGGTAGCTGGTCATGCGGAAATTATAGCCGGCGACGTCATGCTTGAAGCGCGGTTTTGTGAAGCCGAGATTACGCAGGAGGCGCAGCCGTTCGGCGAGCCGGTCGTCGTTGGTGGTGACCATGCCGCCCTCGCCGGTCGTGATCACCTTGTTGGCGTAAAAACTGTAGCAGGACATATCGCCAAAGCTGCCGGTCATGCGCCCGCGCACTGTTGCGCCATGCGACTCCGCGCAGTCCTCGATGACGATCAGGTTATGGCGCTTGGCCACTTCCATCAGGTGATCCATGTCGACGGGATGGCCGAACAGGTGAACCGGAATGATCGCCTTCGTCCGCGGCGTGATCAGGGATTCGATCAGGTCGACATCCAGGTTCCAGGTTACGTTCTCGGAATCGACCGGCACCGGCATGGCGTTGTTGTGAATGACGCCGAGCGCGGTCGCGATATTGGTGCTGGCACTGACCAGCACCTCGTCGCCCTCGCCGATGCCGGCGGCATCCACGGCCAGGTGCAGCGCGGTGGTGCCGCTGGTGACGGCAATGCCGTGCTTGCAGCCGCAATATTCCGCAAAGCCCTTCTCGAAGCGGTCGAGATAGGTGCCGAAATTGCCGGAGATCTCGCCACGGCGCAGCGCGTCCGTGACATAGGCGATTTCCGTTTCGCCGATGAAGGGTTCAAAGACAGGTATCATCGCTTCACATTCACATCCACTTTGTCGCGGTCCGCGCCCAGAAAGGGGCCCTGCTTGACGCTCACGCACTGCATCGTCTCGAGCACACGGACCGAATGCACGCCATGGATCAGCGTGATCGCATCGCCCGCCCGCAGCACCACCTCTCGAAAACGTTCGCCGCTGTCGGTGAAAAAGTCCACCGCCACGACGCCCCTCTGTACCACGAACATCTGCTGGAGATCGTCGATCTTGCGCTCGATGGTGGGGTGGTAATGCGCCGGCTCGATGAAATCGGCCTCATGCGCCAGCAGCCCGAACTGGAACGACGAGCCCGCCGGCGAAAAGAACGTGCTCTTTTCCACCGACGTGCCGGCCCAGATGATCTCGGCATAGCGCTTGCCGTCATGCTCGATCACTTCGAAACTCATCTCTCGGCTCCGGCCTCTCGTGCGAGCATGGTCAATTCAGATCGGCGAGACGAACGACGGCGCGCCGCTCGACATCATAGATCGGCAGGTCGATGATCTTCTGCAACCGCGCCGCGCCCGACAGGAATGTCAGCCTGCCGCCTTCATCGCGGGATTCGCGGAACTGCGACTCGACATAGCCCTCTTCCGCCGTCAGTTCGCGCTGCCCGTTCAGGCGGTCGCGGCGGACGAAGAACGCATTGTTGCCCGCGCTGTTCGATCCCACGAACGCGTAGCCCTTGCGGTTACCCAGTTCCACCAGTGCCTTCAGCGAGGCGCCCCAGTAGAGGTGCGAATGATGCGCGCGGCCGCGCACAAAGCTCTTGTCGTAGGGCACGGTCACCGCATGCCGCGCACCGAACACGCTGTTGTATTCGGCCACGACGAGGATCGGATTGACGGCATCGATCTTTTCCCAGACCCAGTAATCGTTGCCGTCGATATCGACGCTGAGCAGGCCGATCTCGCCGGAAAATCCGGCACCCTTTATCAGGCTGTTGATGTTGTCGGCATCGATGAAGGCGTCGACCGCGAGCAGATTGTGCCGCCAGTAGATCGTGCTGTCGCGCACCTTCTTCATGTGCGAGGCGCTGCCGTCCATGATCAATCCGCGCCAGTTGTCGTTGATGACGAGAAAGCGCGTGTTGGCTTCCTCGTACGACTCAACGCCGAACTCGACAAAAGTCCGGCATTGCTCCGGGATGCGCGCCTGCCTGACCAGATACTGGATGATGCCGTCTTCTCCGAACTGGGAAAACACCTTGAACTCGGCCGCGCGGATATCGTCGAGCGTTCCCATCGTTGCCGTCTGTGCAATCAGCGCCTTCGCCGCCAGAATTTTTGCATCCTGAACCTGCGCGCGGAGCGTCAGCAGCCCCCGGAGGTGGACATCCACAAGACTCCGGAGTCTTTGCACCAACCGCATACGAACAGTCCCGCCGATTGGCCCAAAGTGCCAAAAACCGCTTACCTCCAACGCTGATTACAGCAAGGGGTAAACCACTGCAACCTAAATCCCGGCAGGCAAAATGATGACGAATCAAGCGGTTAACGCGCTTGCCGGCAGCGATGGATGATGTCCGCCAACAGACCTTTCGCGCTATTTCCAGTCCAGTTCTTCGAGACGTCCCTCGCCATTCGAGCAGCGCCAGTAACCCTCGATGCGCTTCCAGGATGACGCTTGTAGCGGATATTCCTGCTGCTTGACGCGCACGTGCCGAAACTGTTCGGCAAGCAGCGAGCGCAGATCGTCCAGCGTCGCGAACACCTGGAGATGATCGTGCCCTTCGGGCCCGATGCTTTCGGAACCGCAAAACACCCCACGCGGCGCCAGCGCCGATGAAATCTTTTTCAAAACCGCCGCCGACCCCTCGCGCGTGAAATGACCGATCGCGCCGTCGAACACGATCACATCATAGGTCGGCCGCGGGAACGGCTCGTTCACCGCATCGAGCTTGCGATAGCTGATATTGGGCGCCGCATTGTGCCTCGCCGCGTAATGAATTGCGCTCTCCTCGATGTCGACGGCATCGACATGCGCGGCGCGCGGCGCATAGAACCGCCTGGTCAGCGCGCCGTCGCCGCAGCCGATATCCAGCACATGGTCGCCTTCGCGGATGATCTCGGCGGAAAGGAATGCGCGCGTCAGCGAATAAATTCCTTGCCCCAGCCGGCCGTCGAGCAGGTCGAACAGCGAGACGGAGTGCAGGCTGAAGTGAGGCTCGCCGTACACCTGCCAGGCCCAGTGACGGCGGAACACGCTGCGGTAATACTGCGACAGCAAACCCCGCGCGAATTTTTCCCGCAGCGAGGAGCCAAAAACCGCGAGCTCGCCGAGATGCGCCAGGCTGCGCGCGACGGCATTGCCGCGCACGGCCCTTGCGATTGCCGGCTTGTCGATCTTCATCACGCAGGCCTCGTTCCTTTTCGGGCAACCCGGATAACGCAAAAGCATCCGGAGCGCATCCGGTTTTTGCTCGCGCAGACAATCCCGGTGAGGCTGCTCGAAAGAGCTGCGACGCGATCTAGCGCGGGATCACGTCGGACAGACGATAGCGAAGGTTGCCGCTGATCAGCGGACTTGCTGCAAGCGCAACCACGGCCAGCCACACCGTGCATTCAAGGACAAATCCCAGAGGCTGTCCCGCCGGCACCAGCGAATGGATGATACTGCCCAGCGTCCAGCCGGCCAGCACGACCACGACGAACAGCGCGCCCAGAAAGGCGACGTGGCGGATGGGCCGTGAAAGCGTCTGCCTGACGATGACAATCGTCAGCAGCCCGAACTGAACCAGGAGATCGCTTGCGACAATGGCGATGGCCGCACCGAGTGGCCCCATCGGACCCGTCAGCGCCACCGCCAGCACCAAGAAGACCACAAGCTGCAATCCCTTGCTGCGCACCAGCAACTCGCCCCGATTGCTGTAATTGGCAAAGCCGAGTGCCAGGATCGAAGGTGCGGCGAGGCCAGCGCCGAGCAACAGCGTCATGGTCAGCACCGGGTCATACGGAATCGCGCCATGGGTCCAGAGCGCGAAGAAATCCGGCCAGAACGCCAGCAGGCCCGACACCACGGCGGCCGCCAGCAGCGTAACCAGCGCCGATGTGCGCGCATACAGCCGCTGGAGCGCGTCCTGCGCGCCGATGGCGTAGTCGTGGCCGAGTTCGGCGGTCAGCGGCAGCGTTGCTTGCACGCAAAGCGCCCGCACCAGTCCGGCGATCACGCGCGTCAGCCCCCACTGCGCCACCGCCACGCGATCGCTCACGAACACGCTGACCAAGAGCACCGGCAGATTGAGCAGCGCGATCTCGGTGCCGCCGGCCACCGCAAACGGGAACGCGCGGCGGAACTGGCCGGCGATCCAGCGCCAGGAGGGCGGTTTGATGCGAACCCCGCGCAGGAAGGGAAAACGGCGATAGGCATCCGCGAGTACGAGATATCCGAGCGCCAGCACCTGCGGCACCACATAGGCGATGACGACCGCCAGCAGGCTTCCGGTGACAACGACGGCCGCGATCTGCGCGAGCTGACCGGCAAACATGCCCGAGACCTGTAGCCAGGTCGGCACGCCATAGACGCCGCGGGCGCGATAGAGCGCCGCCGTCAGGAATGACGGCAGACCGAGCAGCACGCCGGCCGTCATGACAGCAAATGCGACGTCGAAATTTTCGATTTCCGCAAATCCGAGCAGGCGCGAGGGATGGAAGATGGAGCTGAAGGCCAGCGTGAGGCCAATCAAAAGCGCCGTCAGCATGAAATAGACGCGCAGCATCGCTGCGTAATAGCGCGCGCTGCGGCCGTCGGCATCGGCGCACGCCTTGAAGGCCAGAAAGCGGTTGACCGCGCGGAGCTGAAGCCCCGCGTCGGCGATGTAAGCCAGGTTGCCCGCGGCGTAGAGCGCGAGCCAGGCCGCCAGCGTATCGCTGCTCCAGAAATGCAGGAATATCGGGATCAGTGCGACCTGCTGCGTAATCCCCAGCAGCAACTGGACGAGATTGGCGGACCAGCCTTGCAGCACCCGATGCAGGCGGCTGGGAACGCTCACCACGCCCTCCCGATCGTCACGCGCGCGAGCGGAACGTGGATCAAGCTCATGGATCGCAGTCTGTCACACGTGCGGAAGCCGGCGCAAAATCACAGGCCGTCATGGGCCCCGTTCTTCGGCGTCGAACGGGGAATGAACGGCGCGTAGTTCGTATCCATGACCCCCGCGCCGATTTGCGTCGGGGCCGGCAGGATCTGCGGACCCGGCACTCCCGCGAGGACCGGCACACCAGGAGCCGCGGCAGGCGGAGCATTGGTGCTCTTGAGCTCGATGGTTTCGGCCCGGCCGCCCTTCTTCATCGTGACTTCACGCCGCAGCACCGTGCTGAGCACCCAGCCGGCATGGCTTTCGCCCTGTCGCAGGCGAACGGTCTTCTGGCTGGTCCGGTCCACGAACACGGCGATCGCGTCGCTGTCGCTGACCACGGCGCCGATCAACGCCAGGGGCGGCGGCTCGGGCGCCGCCACCACCACCGGAGGCGGGGCGACCACGGCCTGCGGCGCGGCCACCGCACGCGGCGGCGGACGGCGTGATGCGGAAAAGATCGGGCGTTCCTGTGTGGCCGTGAGCATCGAAAGCGGGACGGACCACAGCGGATTGCCGCTCGGCGGCGGCTTTGGCGCGTCGCGATTCGGCCGGGCGATGGGTTTGACGGTGCCGAGGTCGACCGTGTCGGCATCCCCTGCCCGGTCGCTGGAAAGGATGTCCGGCACCGAGGATGTTGCCGCGAACAGCATTGGAGGCGCAACGGCCAACAACAGCCCGCCGGAGAGCAAGGCCAAACCGACCATGTTGCGCCAACAGACCATCATGCCCCTGTCCCGGCCACCGCGGAGACCCCGCTTGTCACAACTTACCGGGAACTGGCGTTCCCATCAACACGCGCGGACGGAGATTGAGCCGGTGATTCCCTGGAACCTGCACGCGCGTTGCCAACCCTGCGCTCTTTGAGAAGCGCTCGACGCCAAGGGCGGCGCAAATGTTGCCCAAGTGCCACGCCGACGGAAATACGAAAAGCGGTGCTCTGCCGGCTACCGCAAAACCCATCTGCCTTCGTTGCACCCGGCTGCAACGCCGTGAGATTATGGCGAAAATGGGCGTCGTGACGTTTGATTTCTGCATGGTCCGGGCGCGTCGAAGAGCAGATTTGAGAAGCAGCGCCATGGCCGATCCGATATTCCCGCGAATGGGCGACATCACCGTCGGTTCGGCGCTTCGGCGCTCGGCCGCGGTGCTGCTGGCAACGACGGCGCTCGGCGTGGTGTCGGCGCATGCGGTGGACGGCACCTGGACCGGCGCCGGCAACGACTGGATCGATGGCACCAACTGGTCGTCGACGCCGAATGTGCCGGACGGCACTGCGACGTTCACCAATAACGCCGCGCCGACGGGTGTCGACGTCAACGGCCTCGCCTCGATCGGCGCCCTCACCTTCACCAATACCGCGCCCGCCTACACGATCAACACCAACGACATCTTTCTGGTCAACGGCGCCGGCGTGAACAACGCGAGTGCGGCGACGCAGACGTTCAACGTCTTTTCTTCATTCGTTTTCCAGAACGCCAGTTCGGCGAGCACGGGCGCGGGGCCGGTCACCTACAACAATGCCGGCTTCATCACCTTCGCGAACACCAGCACGGCCGGCAATGCCGCCATCAACAACGGCAGCGTCCTGCAATTCTTCGACACCAGCGCAGCTGGCACCGCCACGATCCAGAACAATCTCGTGATGGACTTCTTCGACGGTGCCTCGGCCGGCAGCGCCAACATCACCAATGCCGCGACCGGCACATTGACGCTCAACAGCACCGCGACGGCCGGTTCCGCCACCATCGTCAATAGCGGCACGGTTTCGTTCACCGGCTTGGCCTCCGGCGGCACGGGCAGTGCAAATCTCGTCAACAATACAAACGGCCTCTGGAGCTTCAACGACAACAGCACCGCCGGCGCAGCGAACGTCGTCAACCTCAGCGATCTCTCGTTCAACAATTCCGCCACCGCCGGCACCGCGACGGTCACGACCAGCAACGGCGCGACCACGCGCTTTACCGGAACGAGCACCGGCGGCAACGCGCGCTTCATCACCAGCGCAGGCGGCACGTTCAACATGTCCGGCCTCACCTCGACCGGCATGACCGCCGGCTCGATCGAGGGTGCCGGCAATTATGTGCTGGGATCGAAGACGCTAACCACCGGCGGCAACAACGCCTCGACCACGGTCGACGGCGTGATCTCGGGCGCCGGCGGCGGCTTGACCAAGGTCGGCACCGGTACAATGACGCTGACGAACACCAACACTTATTCCGGCGAAACCACGATTTCAGGCGGAACGCTCGCGCTGTCGGGTTCTGGCTGGCTCACAGCCACCAGCCGGATCACAGTCGACGCTACGTTCGATATTTCTGCCATGTCCTCGAGTGAGCTTCTCATATCCACGCTTGCCGGAAGTTCGACGGGCGTGGTGAAGACGGGCAGTAAGATGCTGGAAATATGGAACGGCTCAACCGAATTTGGAGGCTCCATACAGGACACCGGCGGTTTGAGGATGATCATCGGAACGCAGACGCTATCCGGTAACAACACCTACACCGGTACCACCCAGATCTACGGCGGAACACTGGCGCTCAAGGGAAGCGGGTCGATCTCATCATCCGTAGCACTCATGTTTTTACCTTTCGCTCCAGGCGTGTCCGGTACCTTCGACATTTCACAGACCAACACCGGTGCATCGGTCCGCAGCATCCATGGCTCCAGCAACAACGGCGTCGTCGCACTGGGCGGAAAGACGCTTACGATCACGGGAGGTAATGCCACCTTCGACGGCGTTATTCAGGATGGCGGAATCGGCGGCGGCACCGGCGGAAACCTGACCATCGCCACGGTTTTCGCGCAGAAGCTGAGCGGAGTGAACACCTACACTGGCGCAACCACGATCGTGGCCGGCGGCAAACTCGATCTGATCTCTGCCGGAGGCCATCATGGCAGCATCGCGACATCGAGCGGACTCACCAACAACGGCACATTCGACGTTTCCGCGCTCACAAACGGCGGCACCTCGATCAAGTCGCTGGCCGGTGGAAACACCGGCACTGTCAAACTCGGCGCCAACACACTCACTCTCGCCAACGCCAATGGCGCATTCGCCGGCGTGATCCAGGGCAGCGGCGGGCTGACGCTGTCAGCGGGCGCGCAGGTGCTGTCGGGCGCAAACACCTATACCGGCAACACCAATGTCAACAGCGGCACGCTGGTGGTTGACGGCTCGACCGCGGCGTCGGCGCTGACCACCGTGAACGGCGGCGCCACGTTGGCCGGCAGCGGCAATGTCGGCACCACCGTAATCAACGGCGGCACACTTGCTGCGGGCAGCGCCGGCGGCAGCGTATTTGGTCCGCTGGCGGTCGCCGGCAGCCTCACCTTCACCGCAGCATCGACTTACCTGATCCAGGTTTCACCCGCGACCGCAGGCAGGACCAACGTCACCGGCGCCGCAAACCTCGGGGGCGCAACCGTCAACGCGGTGTTCCAGCCCGGCTCCTACGTGAACAAGAAGTACACCATCCTGACTGCGAACGGCGGCCTCGGCGGCACCACGTTCGATCCCGCCGTGGTCTCCAACAATTCGAATCTCACCGCGACGCTCTCCTACGATCCGAACAACGTATTCCTCAACGTAACCCTCAACTTCGTCACGCCGAACGGTCCGCTCAGTGTCAATCAGCAGAACGTGGCGAACACCCTCACCAACTTCTTCAACACCACCGGCAGCATCCCGGTGGCGTTTGCGGCGCTCAGCGCCCAGGGTCTGGCCGTCGCCTCCGGCGAACTCGGCACCGGCATTATCCAGTCCGCGACCCAGGCCGATAACTTCTTCCTCAACCTGCTGCTCGATCCCACCATCGCCGGCCGCGCCGGCGGCTTTGCGCCGGTCGGCAGCACGACCGGACTTGCGGACGAAGACGACGAGGCGCTTGCCTATGCGAAGAAGCGCCTAGCGACGAAGAGCGAGCGCGACGCCTACGCAATGGCGCGGAAGGCTCCCGCCCTTCTCGCCGCGCAGCCCGCGAGCCGCTGGAGCGTCTGGGGCTCTGCCTACGGCGGCGCCGTCAATATCGACGGCAATGCCGTGATCGGCTCGAACGACCTCACCGCGCGCGCCTGGGGCGTCGTCGGCGGCGCCGACTACCGGGTCACGCCGAATACCCTGCTCGGCTTTGCGCTGGCCGGCGGCGGCACCAACTACTCGCTGGCCAACGGCCTTGGCCGCGGATCGTCCGACCTGTTCCAGGCCGGCGTATTCGGCCGGCACAATTTCGGCCCGGCCTACGTTTCCGGCGCGCTCAACTATGGCTGGCACGACGTCACCACCAACCGCACCGTGATGCTGGCCGGCGTCGACCAGTTGCAGGCGCGCTTCCGCGCGGAAACGTTCTCCGGCCGCTTCGAGGGCGGCTACCGCTACGCCAATCCGCTTCTCGCGCTGACGCCCTATGCCGCCGCACAGTTCACCAGCGTGCGCCTGCCCGGCTACGCCGAACAGGTGCTGGCCGGCGCCGGCACCTTTGCGCTCACCTATGCCGGCCAGACCACCACCGCGACCCGCACCGAGCTCGGCCTGCGCACCGATAAATCCTATGCGATGCAGGACGGCATGCTGACCCTGCGCGGCCGCGTCGCCTGGGCGCACGACTACAACAACGACGGCGCCATCACGGCCGTGTTCCAGACGCTGCCCGGCGCCAATTTCGTCGTGAACGGCGCGCGGCCGAATCCGGACGCCGCCCTCGTCAGCGCCGGTGCGGAGATGAAGTGGCTGAACGGTTTTTCGCTCGCCGGCACCTTCGAGGGAGAATTCTCCGGCAATTATCAGAGCTACGCCGGCAAGGGTGTCGCCAAGTACAGTTGGTGAGCTAGCGATAGCTGGCGCAGCCTGCTACTAATCATCGGATGACGGTCAAGGTCTCAAAATTCGACGCGGCCGACTACCTCGGCACTCCGGCAGCAATCGCGGCTTATCTTGCCGAGGCATTGGAGACGAACGATCCAAACTACATCCGCGTGGCGCGCGATACAGTTGCACGCGCATATCGACGTCAAACTGGCAAACGAGCTGATTAATAAACGTAGCATCTACGTTTCGAGCTCTACTTGCTGCCCTGCCACCTGCCGGACACACCGAGCACGACTCTGATCTTGCCGGCGCCGCCTTCATTCGCCGCGGTCATCTGCGGCACCTGTACGTCGAGCTGGTCGACGAACAAAAAGGGCATGCCGGCCTCGAGGTCGTAGAGCAGCTTTTGCAGCGCCGGCTGCTCCATCTCGCAGCTCACGGTGAGGCCGACAAAGCCGTCTTTCGCCTGCGTTCCCGTCACATCCACCTGCGAGGACTGGATGGTGCCGCCGACCTTGCTGACGGCATCGCCGACCCGCTGCAACAGTGCGGCGCCTGCCACCGTCACGGTCGGCCCTTCCAGGAACGGCGTGCCCGGGCGCCCCGCCTGCACTGGTCCCTTGCCGCGCGCGCGCCGGCCCTGCAACTGATCCAACAGATCGGACGTCTGCGCCAGCGCCTGCTGGCGCGCGAAGATGTCGGCGATGGAAAAGCCCGCGGAAGCGATCAGCCCGCCGACCACGGCAAGATACAGCGTCACCGCGATCAGCGGCGATTGCGTCAGGGCGCGGGTGACGGTGGAGGCGGCGCTCATGGGGCGTTCTTCGGTTCGACGCGGGTTTCGATGTGAAAACGCTCGCCGGGATCGGACGGCGAGCGCGTCGTCGGCGCATAGAAGGTGGCGCGGGTGAAATGCTGGGACTGCTCGATCAGCGGAATCAGCGACGGCGCATCGCGCGTGATGCCGACGATCTGGAGCTTGTTGCCGGCAAGATGCAGCTCGGTGATGTAGGTGTGGTCGGGCAGCACGCGGCTCAGCGTCTCCAGCACGATGACGCCGGACGGCGTTTCGTGCTTGCGCCGCTCCAGCGCGGCGAGCGGTGAACGGTCGCTACCGTCAGAGCCGGCGCGGATCGCCGCACGGCGCGCCGCGATCTGCCGCCCCAGTTCGTTCTCCTGCGCGCTCAGGCTGTCGCCGATATACGCCGACACCGCTAGCGCCAGCAGCGCCCCGACCGCAACAACGCCAAGCAGGATCGACAGCGCGCGGCTCAACCGTGCCGCGTCGAGATGCCCGCGCGCCTTCTGCTCGAACACTTTTACGCGCCCGGCATCGCGTTCGGCGATGTCGGTGCATACGGCGACGGAGGCCGGATGGAACGGGGCCACCGCCTGCACATAGGTCATCGCCACCTTGCGCGTGGTTGCCGCGATCATGGTGGTGACGCTCTCGGTCCCGCCGGCGGCCGGCACCGAGCAGCCGAACACCGCTTCGGTCGCGCTCCATGGCGTCAGCCGGTCGATCTGCGCGCGCACGATGCCTTCGACAAAGTCCGCCGCGCGCGCCGGCAGTTCCAGCGGGCGAAACAGGAACCGCTTCGGTTGCAGCACGATCTCGACCCGGCTGCCCCGGAACGCCTGGACGAGGTTGGGCGCCGACAGCACGCCGTCGGCAAAGCCGATACGCGAGGGGATATTGTCCGACCGCGCCGTCCCCTCGACCGCAAAGCCGCCATCGTCCTGTTCGAGCAGCCGGACCACGCGCGGCGACACCGTGCGGTCGAATGCGGCGATCACGGCCGCGGCGACGCTCGCCGTCCATGCGCTGATGATCGCGCCGATCGTCTGCAAGAACTTCATCGGGCCCTTTGCGGCGCGGTGGCGCCGTCCAACATATTGCGCCAGGACAATACACGATAAGGCGCTTCCCCGCCGTCGAGAAGCAGGATCACGACCTCGGCTGCGTTCGGGCTGACGCCGCCGAACGCGACAGCGACGTTGATCCGGTAGGCCCTTGATCCGGCCAGCGATGCCCCCTCGCTGCCGGCCATCGCCAGCAGCGCGTTCGGATCTGCACTCGGATCGCTGCGCTGTGCCAGCAGGGCCTGCAACTTCTCCGGTGTCATGCCCGGCAGGGCGGCCAGCACCTGCGGCGCGGCATCCGCTACATTGATCGAGGACAGGTTCGAGAACACGGTGACGAATGGCAATATCTTCTCGATCACCAACGGCGGGACCCCATGGACCAGCCACAGCTCTTCGGCCAGCGGGAACGGCGCGTGGCGCGGCAAATAGGGCGCGCCCGAGGTTCGATAAAACGAATTTTCCGGATCGTTTTCGCCGCCACTGGCAGGAGAACGCCAGGCCAGGATGCGTTCGGCATAGTACGCCGCATTCTCCGGGCTGGCTCCAAGACCCGCGATCAATCCCGCGAGCAGGCCCTTCGGCGCCGCATTGAGATCGACGCGCGCCGCCTCCGAGCGGAACGTCACAACCACCTTGCCAGCGCCCACCCGCGCATCGAATGTGCCGCTGGTGGGGCGCACGGTCTCGCTGACGCCGGAGAGCTGGAATGCCGCAAGCTCTACCCCGGCCGTTACCAGCGCTTCGGTCTGTACCCGGTCGGCTCCGGTCGCCACGACGACGGCGGTGCTGGTGACATAGTTGAGATAGATCAGCACCAGCGCTGAAAGCGCTGCCAGAATCCAGAGCACCGCGACGACGATGAAGCCGCGTGAATTCCTCTCGTCTCCTGGGGTGATGCGAAAGCCCATATAGGCATCCTGGCCCGTCAGAGCCCCTCCTGCTTGGATTCCGACCCCAGGCATGCAGCCGGATTCTTTGCCCGCGCGCATTCGGCCGGCGCATCGACGTGAACGACCATCGCTGTCGACACGTTCAGCACCTGCCCGGTTGCGCCATCGCGCACGGTGGCGCGGATTTTTTCGGGCAATTGCTTCTGGCCGCGCCAGACCGGCTGCCAGACCTGGTCCGGCCCCGCATAGGAGAACGTCACGCGGAAGGGTGCGCGGGTCAGCACCACCTGGTCGGCAAAACGGATTTGCGCATCGGCCGCCATCGGCGCGAACGGCGCACGCTCGCGCACCAGCGCAAGCCCCTGGGCGTCGGCCTTTTCGGTGAAGCGGATGATCTCGAGCCCGGGCCGCGAATTGGGACCGATCGCTGTGCGCACGAAGGTGACGGACAATTCGGAGCCCTCGAACAGCGGCGCCTTGGCGTCGGCGTTGACCGGGATCATCTCCGCGACCGACAGGTCGGCGGCGATGCGCTCCAGCCCCATCGCCAGCTTCTCGGCGCGCTGCACGCGCGCGATGCCACGGTTCCAGTTCGGCAGCCATTGCGCGGTCACGGTCGCAAGCGCGGCGAGGATCACCGTCATCAACAGCGTCGCCAGCAGCACTTCGATGAGCGTGAAGCCGGCTTCGCCTTTCCTTGCACGCTTGCTCATTCGCCACCCCTCGGCACCAGCCGCACGGTGGTGAACTGCATCGCCGCCCCGCCGGCGGCCTGGAGCCGCAGGTTCACCGTGAGGGGAATGAAGCGGGCGGTCGGCGGAATCTGCGCCAGCCGCGTCGGCGCGACGTCGATCCGCCAGCGATGACCGGAGAGCTCGCCGGTTTGCCGGCCGGGTTTGAGGAGATCGCGCGCTGGAATCGAGGCCAGCAGCGTTTCCGCGGTGCCGGTCAGCGCCAGCCGCTGGTCGATGGAGCGCGTCCCCCTCACCGTGGTCCCGATCACGGCCGCGATCGACGCCAGCACGGTCGCGACGATCGCCAGCGCGACCAGCGCCTCGATCAGCGTGAACCCTGCCTCGCCGTCAGAGCATCTTCGGGACAATATCGACGCCTCCGGTCAACCAGTTGACGCGCACCTCATATCGCATCCCCGGCCGCAGCAGCGCGATCGTGCCGCCGCATGACATGCCCGAGGGGAAGAAATCGATCGAGCGGCCGACGCTGCGGTCGGCGCAGCGCGAGGCCAGGATCGCTTCCACCTGCACGTCGTCAGGCAGGCGGATGACCTGGCCGGTCGAGCCCGAGCGGATCGAGCGCGACGGCGCATCCACTTGCGTGACGATCTGCGCACGCCGGCGCAGCGCGGCGTTGCGGTCGGCCTTGAGGAGAGCCGCCATCTGCACCGCGTAGCTTTCGAGCCTGGCGCGCGTGGTGGCGCGCGGCACCGACGGCAGGATGATTGCCGCAAGCAGTCCGATGATGGCGAGCACGCAGAGGATCTCGATCAGCGCGAAACCCGCTTGCGCATTCGCCTCAGCGCGTGCCGCTGACGATGTCGGCTGCCGTTCCACTGCCGCCTTCCTGACCGTCCGAGCCGAGCGAAATGATTTCAAACGGCGCCCGCTCGCCCGGCGCGCGATAGACGTAAGTGTGGCCCCAGGGATCGTTCGGCACCACGCCGCCGCGCAAATACGGCCCGTTCCAGCCCGGCGCGTTGTTGCTGCGTGTCAGCGCCGCCAGTCCCTCATTGGTGCTCGGATAGCGGCCGAGATCGAGATAATAGAGATCGAGCGCGCTGGAAAAACTCTCGATCTGGATCTTTGCGGCCTTGGATTTGGACTCGCCGAGATAATTAAGCACCCGCGGGCCGACCAGCGCCATGATCAGCCCGATGATGGTGATCACCACCAGGATTTCGACCAGCGTAAATCCGGCCTGCGAATGGCTGCGGCGGCGTCTCGCCGTTCTCGTTCCAAAGTCCCTGCCCACTTCCAGCTCCGTAAAAAACTTCAACCGACAATCTGACTGACGGACATCAGCGCCGTCATCACAGACACAATCAATCCGCCGACCACAATACTGATCACGATGATGGCCGCCGGACCCGCGACACCGACGACGCGGTCCAGCGTGCGCTGTAGCTTTGCCTCGTAGAATTCGGCGACGCGCCCCGCCAGCATCGGCAACTGCCCGGTCTCGTCGCCGAGCCGCAACATCCGCACGGCCATCGCCGGCAAGGCATTGGTCTCGGCAAGCGCATCGGAAAGCTTTGCGCCATGGCGGACGCGCTCGGCGGCATCGGCCCAGACCTCGGAGGCGCCGACCGACGCCATCATGTCGACGAGGATACGCAGCGTCGTGGTGAGATTGACGCCGCTGCCGAGCAGGAGGCCGAGATTCCGGCAGAACAGCGCGGTCCTGTAAAACTTCATCACCTCGCGGATGGCCGGCAGCCGCGTCAGCGCATTGGTGAACGCGCGGCGCACGCCTTGCTGGCGCAGCAGCAGCCAGCTTCCGGCGATGACAGCGGCGAGGATAGCCATGACAGCGTCGGCATTGGCGCGCAGGAACGTCGAAAAATTCAGGAAGCCAAGGATGAACGGATCGACCTTGGCGCCAAAGTCCTGGAGCACGCCTGCAAATTGCGGCAGCACGAATATCAGGAAGAAGAACAGCACGCATCCCGCCGCGCCCAGCACGAACAGCGGATAGCGGATCGCTTCGCCCAGTCTTCGTTTTAATGCCTCGGTACGGGTGCGTTCGTCCGCGAGCACTTCGAGCACCTGATCGAGCGAGCCGGAGGCTTCGCCGACCCGGATCAGCGCAACATACATCGGCGGGAACAATCCCTCGTGCCGTGCCAGCGCGTCGGCAAAGCTCTCGCCGGCCACTACATGCGACCTGATGTCGGCGACCACCGGCCGCAGCCGGCCGAAATCGCGATCCGCCGAGAGCAGTTCGAGCCCGTCATTGATCCGCGCACCGGCGCGCAGCAGCAGTGCGAGAT
This sequence comes from Bradyrhizobium lablabi, assembly GCF_018129385.1. Classification (GTDB taxonomy): domain Bacteria; phylum Pseudomonadota; class Alphaproteobacteria; order Rhizobiales; family Xanthobacteraceae; genus Bradyrhizobium; species Bradyrhizobium lablabi_C. Next base: position 278,250 of record NZ_JAFCLN010000001.1, on the reverse strand, counting down.
CGCGGGTGAACAGCGTGACGTCTTCCGGCTTCGGATTGTTGAAGAGGCTGAAGGCGCGCCCCGCCGGGCCGCCCTCCTCCAGCGTGACATTGTCGACCAGCACGAGCCCGAGCCGCTCGACCCGCTGGGCGACATCGCCCGGTGCGGGTGCGGCGATCGCGCCCGAAACCAGTTCGCCATTGCTGTTGATCGCGCGGTAGCGGTAGTTCGGCATTCTGGATCACCGCACCGTCGTGACGCGAAAAACCTCGGGCACCGTGGTGAGGCCGGCGCGGCATTTTCTCACCGCATCCTCCAGCATCGTGGTCATGCCGCCCTTCATCGCGGCGGTATCGACGGTGTGCGAGTCCGTTTGCGGCCCGACCAGCTTGCGCACGTCGTCGCTCATTTCGAGGATTTCGAACACGCCGTTGCGGCCGCGATAACCGGTGCCACCGCAGCGCTCGCAGCCGCCCGCCTCATGTACGACCTCGCCGGCCGCAAAGCCGATCACCGCAAAGCGCGGGTCCTTCTCGACGTCTTCCGCCGTCAGCCTGTGCGGCACCTTGCAGCGGTCGCACAGCACGCGCACCAGCCGCTGCGCCACCACCGCGCGCAGCGTGGACTTGAGCAAAAATCCTTCGATGCCGAGATCGATCAGCCGGGGCACGGCGGCGGCGGCCGTCTCGGTGTGCAGCGTGGTCAGCACGAGATGGCCGGTGAGCGCCGCATGGATCGCGATATGCGCGGTCTCGGCGTCGCGGATTTCGCCGACCATGATCACATCAGGGTCCTGGCGGACAAAGGAGCGCATCGCGGTCGCAAAGGTCAGCCCGATCGACGGCTTGACCTGCGACTGGTTGATCCCCGGAATTTCATATTCGACGGGATCTTCGATGGTGAGAATCTTTCGCGTCGGCTCGTTGAGGATCGACAGCATGGTCGCGAGCGTCGTGGTCTTGCCGCTGCCGGTCGGTCCCGTCACCACGATCATGCCGTGCGGCAGCGCCAGCAGCCGCGTCATGATGCCCTCGTCGCGCGGGGCAAGACCGAGCTTGCTCATCTCCAGCAAGCCGCGGTCGCGCGGCAACAGACGGATCACCGCGCTCTCGCTGTGCTGCGTTGGCATGGTAGCGACACGCACGTCGAGCTCGGCTCGGCTGACGCGCACCCGCGCCGCGCCATCCTGCGGCAACCGCCGCTCGGCGATGTTGAGACCCGCCAGGATCTTCACGCGCGAGATCAGCGCCTGCGGCGGAATGTTCGGCGCCGGAATCGCACGCAACAGCCCGTCGACGCGCATGCGGATCACGAGTCCTGTGCGGAACGGCTCGATGTGAATGTCGCTGGCACGCAGCTCGACCGCGCGCTCGAGCAGATCGTTGAGCGCGCGCACCACCGGCGCACCGCTGGCGAGATCGCGCAGGCTTTCGATGTCATCGTCGGATTGCTGGCTCGGCCCGTTCGCAGCCTTGTCGTTTGCCGCATCATCGGCCTCGATGCGCTGGTCCAGCACCGTGGTGATGTCCTCGAACGAGGCCACCGCAACCTCGACCGGCGCACCGAACACGATTTCCGCGGCGCGGATCGCAGCCGTATCGGAGGGGTCGGCGACCGCAAGGCGATAATTCCCGTTCGGCGCACGCACCGGAAAGATCGTGGACTCCCGCAGGAAGCGGCGGGAAAACCCGTCCAGACAAGGCGTTGCGGCGAGAAGCTGAGGCAGGCTCAGCCGCACCACGCCAAAATAGTCCGAGACCTCATCGGCGAAATCGGATGCGGAAAGATCGGTCGCCTCCCACAGCTCGCGCAGCGGTCGCGTTGAGGTTGAGCTGGAGGCATTTTCGAAGCGGGCGCGCGCCTTCGCCGGAAGCGAATATTTTTCCAGAAGGTGCTGCCGGAAGGTCTCTGCGGACAGGTCTCGCATCGAATTCCCACCGCTAACCTTGTTACTGGAAAGCAACAGCCTTCAATTGTGTCGAAGGGGCGTTTAAGCTTGACTTATTTAGTAGCAAAAACATAATTGTGGCGCAAATTTTTAAGCGTCCGCACCATGCCCGGAGGGGGCGTGGTTTTCAGTTAACGCTGTAGCTTTGGTAGGCGTATTTTGTTCAAAGTGGTCCATCCGCTTGCGCGCCTGCGTTCAGGGTTGGCTGGAACGCTCGTTCTGTTTTTTTCCTCGATGCTGCTGACGGCCTGCATCGTTACTTCGGATTCCATTGAAGGCAATCCAAAGGATCCCCGCGCCCAGGACATCGCCGATCGCGTTCGCTCGCTCGATCTGTCCCCCCGTCAAACTACGGACCCCGGCGCCGGCGGCATCCGGCAGCAGGGCGCTTCGCGTCCGCAGATCTACCTGAGCGACGGCACGCGGCCGCAAGGTGCCGCGCTGGCCGAAGGCGATGGCTCGGGTACCAGCGGCTACGATCTCAACTTCGAGAACGCGCCGGTCGCAACCGTCGCCAAAGTCATCCTCGGCGACGTGCTCGGCGTCGGCTACACCATCGATCCGCGCGTGCAGGGCACCGTGACGATGGCCTCCGTGCGTCCTGTTCCGAAAGCGGATGCGCTCTATGTGCTGGAGAACGCGCTGCGGATGAGCGGCGTGGCGCTGCTGCGCGACCGCGGCGGCAGCTACCGCCTGTTGCCCGCGACAGAAGCCGGTCCGGGCGGCATCGACCGCTCGGCCTCGGCCGAAGCCGGCCAGGGCATCAGCGTCGTGCCGCTGCGCTACGTCTCGGCGCAAAACGTGTTCAAGCTGCTCGACGCATTCGGGGTGCGGGCCGGCGCCATCCGCCCCGACAACAACCGCAACACGCTGATGATCACCGGCAGCGGCTCCGACCGGGCTGCGGCGATCGACACCATCCTCAGCTTCGATGCCGACTGGATGCGCGGCCAATCGGTCGGCATCTTCCCGGTGCGCAATTCGTCGCCCGAGCCGCTGATCTCCGAGATCGAGAAGATCATGGATTCCGGGGACGGCGGCATCGGCCAGAACATGGTCAAGTTCCAGGCGATCGCGCGGCTCAACTCCATTCTCGTGGTCAGCCAGAAGCCGGAATATCTCAAGCGCGCGCAGACCTGGATCGCGCGGCTCGACAAGTCCGACACCGAAGGCGTCAACATGAAGTCCTACCCGCTGCGCTACGGTCAAGCGAAGCAGGTGGTGGCGCTGCTCAATGAAATGCTGGTCGGCCAGGGCCCGCCAAGCGGCAGCTTCGAGAATGCTTCAAGCCAGGTGTCGCCGGGCTCGGGCATTTCCACGTCCAGTTCCGGACCGCCGCCCGCCTCGGTTGCAGCATTGAGCGGACTGCCGACCGCGGCGGCCGGCGCGACGACGCCGGTGACCGGTCCACCCGGTTCGCTGATGAACGCGCGCCCCATTCCTGCTCCGGGCACTTCACTCGGAACGCCGCAGGATCAGACACCCGGCGCCTCTTCCGGTTCGACCAGGCAGGCCGTGGCGCCCCCCGTCCAGAACGTGCGCATCACCGCCGACATCGCCAACAACGCCGTGCTGGTCTACGCCAACATGGAATCGCAGCGCATCGTCGAGCAGACCATCCGCCAGATCGACCGGCCGCAGCGCCAGATCGCGATCGAGGCGACCATTGCCGAAGTGACGTTGAACGATCGGCTGAACTACGGCGTGCAGTTCTTCCTGGCGAGCAAGCAAGGCTCGCTGTCGAACACGATCGCCACCCAGCCGGGCACGCTCAACACCGTCGAGCCCCCGAGCAACGCCGTCAACGCCGCGGCCAATGCCCTGCTCAACCGCTCGATCCCCGGCTTCAATCTGTTGGTCGGTGCGGAAAATTCGCCGCGCGTCATTCTCGATGCGCTGCACGGCGTCACCGACGTGAAGGTCCTGTCGAACCCGTCGCTGGTCGTGCTCGACAACCAGCCCGCGACATTACAGGTCGGCGATCAGGTGCCCTTCTCCACCGGCACCGCCACGGTGCTGACCACCGCCAACACCGTCGTGAACACGATCGACTACAAGAATACGGGCATCATCCTGCGCGTGCTGCCGCGGGCCAACGCCAACGGCAACATCGTGCTCGATATCGAGCAGGAGATCAGCAACGTTTCCACGACGACCAATACCGGACCGCTGACCCCGACGATATCGCAGCGGCGGGTCAAGAGCTCGATCGCGGTCACCAGCGGCCAGACCGTGCTGCTTGCCGGACTGATCAGCGAGAGCGAGAACAAGCAACGGCAGGGCATCCCGCTGCTGGACCAGATCCCCGGCGTCGGCGACGCGTTCTCGCATCAGACGTTCACGCGCGCCAGGACCGAATTGATCCTGTTCATTCGGCCGACGGTCGTAAAGGACGCGGTCGACGCGCAGGTCATCGCCGAGGAAATGCGCAGCAAGATGAACAGCCGGCTGGTGGGCACCAGCAATCGCGTGATCGTGGTCGATCCGAAGACCGGGGCTGCGCGCTAGAGCATGATCCGGAAAAGTGGAAACCGGTTTTCCGAAAAGATCATGCTCAAACAAGGAGATGAGATCATGATGCGATTCCTTGTAATCGCATCATGATCTAGCGCGTGGTGGCGGGATCGACAGGCCGGCAAGCCGTCCTCAGCCTTTTGTTGCTTGTCGCAGTCGCGGTCAGCCTGGCCGTGGCGCCGGGACCGGAGGGGCTGTTCGGTGCGTTGCTGGCCGCGCTGATGCTGGCCATCGCGGTGATGGATCAGGACCGCTACGTCATCCCGAACGAGCTGACGGCCGCCGCTGCGGCCCTGGCGCTGCTTCGCGCCGGCATCGTCGGACCGGACGCCGGCTGGGAGGGCGTTCTGTGGTCCATCGGGCGGGCCTGCGCCGTCGCCCTGCCCTTGCTGGTGCTGACGGAAGGCTACCGGCGCTGGCGCGGCCGGGACGGGCTCGGCCTTGGCGACGTCAAGCTGGCGGGCGTACTCGGCGCCTGGCTCGGCTGGGTGACGATCTTTGCGGTGCTGGAAGCCGCGACCCTGACGGCTATCGCCGCCTACCTCATCCATGCAATGGTCCACCGCCGTCCGCTGCGGGGCACGGCCTTCCTGCCGTTCGGCGCGTTCCTGGCGCCGGCGATCTGGCTGGGCTGGCTGGCAGAGGCGCTGATGTACTGAACCCCGAGCGGCTTCAGCGCTCGCGCTTGGGCACCCACTCCAGCGCCTTCAGCCGCGCCTGCGCGATCTCCCCGCGGGTCATCTTGGTGGTGACGGCGTCGCGGATCCGCGCCCGCGCCTCCCGCGCCCTGGGAGGCGCACCGGCGGTGGCGAGATTGAGCCATTTGCCGGCCTCGACGATGTCCTGCGGCACGCCAAAACCGCGGTCGTAGAGCAGGCCGAGCGAATATTGCGCGAGGCTGTCACCCTGCTCCGCGGCGCGGCGGTACCACATCGCGGCATCCGTATAATTCTGTGGCACGCCCCGGCCGGTCTCGTACATGAAGCCCAGATAGGCTTGCGCGGTCGGATCGCCCCGCTCGGCATAAGGCGTGAAAACTTGCGCCGCGAGCATGTAGTTCTGACGGTTGAAGGCAGCGATGGCCTGGCGCATCGATGCGGCCTCGGCCGCGCCCATCATCAGAAGGAACCATGCAGCGCTGACCAGGCCAAGCACCGACGCGGCATGGCGTCGCGACGCGGCGCCGCTTCCGTTGGCACGACGATCCGCTCGCTGACTCATCCTGTTTTCCATTCACGGTCTGAACGATCTCAGTCTAGCCACGCGCAAACGGGAAATCCATGCCTTGCAGGTGGCCCAAGTGAGTGCCCAAACCCGCACGTCGATAGGACCTTCAGCAGCCGGTCGGAGATGCCGCATTCGATATTGCGATTTCGGCGGTTCTGTCACTTGAGTTGCGGTAGCGCGACGTTTCGTCCGCTGGAGGGCGACAAGCACGTGATGCCCCCGTCGATGCGCTGTTGGGCCCCCCGTCCAGTCAGATGCGCAACACGCGCGGCAAGTCCGCAAAACAAAACGCAACAGGCTCCGTGGAGCCTGTTGCGCATTTGTCGGTCGGATATGCTGTTGTGCCTCTCCGATCGAGAGGAAGCCGCCCTGGCTTACTTGAGCGGAACGGTCGCCGTGATCGTGCCGGAGCCCGCGATGGCGTTGTTGCCGAACGAGGCGACCGTCGGGCTGCCGGTGACCGAGATGGCTGCCGGGCTGCCCGCCAAAGTCGAAGCGTTCAGGGTGATCGCGCTTGGCGCGGCCACACTCGTCGCGAAGTTGGTATTGTTGTCGACCGTCGTCCTGATCAGGATTGCGGTATTCACCGCTCCGCCGGCGCCGGCGATGTTCACGCCGCCGGTGTTGCTCGCGATATACGTATCCTCAATGAGGACGCGCGCGCCGGCCGCGCCTGTCAGGTTGACGCCGTTTCCGTTGAAATTGCGGATCGCAGATTTCCTGATCGTCACCTTGGCACCGCTGGAGCTGGGGATGCTCACGCCGTTGATGCCGGTGCCGAGGCCTTCGATGTCAAGTCCCTGGAGAAGAACCTCGGCGGGCGCCGCAGCGTTGACGATGATGGCGTTGGTCCCCGACACGAGCACGCCGGCGGTGAAGGGTTCGCAGATGATGGCGATCGACTTCGTGATCGTGACGGCGCCAAAGCCGCCCGGATCGATGCAGTTGATCTCACCGCCGGTGGCGGTTTTCGAGATCGCACCGGCAAACGTCTTGCAGGGCGCCGTGCGGCTGCATGGATTGGCGTCGTCACCTACACCCGACACCCAGGTACGGGTCGCCTGGGCATGTGCCGAGGTCGTGGGAACGGAAACGATCGCGAGCAATCCAAAAAGACCGAGCAATAAGCTAGTTTTCTTCATGAGAGCCCTCAAAGAGTTGAACACCAAGAGACACGGTGCCGCAATCGGCACCACGAAAAGGAAGGGAGGTAGAGAGGTCGGCACGCAATACTGGCAGGGAATTTCAATCAGCCGCGAGGGGCCATTCCACCTAGCAAGGCGGTGCAACAAAACGATGTCAGATGGACAATGTCGTCGCCCCCACAGACGATTGACTTTCGTACTGGAAAAGGTCCGGCCCCAAAAATTACTTAAGCAACAGCCACACCCCTCCCATTAGTACGTCGCACGATCCGACCTTCGGTTCAATATGGCCAGAACCAAATTCTACTTGAGATTGCCAGCATTGTTGGCTGCGGGCAGAGTGGTTGGGACCGGGGTGCCGCCGCACCGCGAGAGGATCGTAGGGAACCGGGCGCCGTCGCGGCCCCTCGGCTTTGCGACTGGAGCTTCGCCGGCCACGGCGGCGAGATGATCGGAAGCGCGGCGGGCGGCGCGCTTTGCAGGCAATTTTCGCACAACGCTGCCGGCATTCCTTCATTGAAGCGCCTCGCACGAGCGGCCCGGCCTAATGCATTGCTGGCATGACCTCGATCCGATATCCGACTACTGCTACCCTTCCGGAATTCTCTCGGAGCCTTCTGACATGTCCTTCCCGCGCGCTTCCCAGGCCCTCTCCCGTTTTACCGTGCTCGATCTGACCCGCGTCCGTTCCGGACCGACCTGCGTGCGGCAGCTCGCGGACTGGGGCGCCAACGTCATCAAGATCGATGCGCTACTGGAGGATGCTGCGGGCGAACAGCCGGGCGGTCCGCGCCGCGGCTCGGATTTTCAGAATTTGCACCGCAACAAGCGCGCGATGACGCTGAACCTGAAGGACCCCAGGGGTCTCGAGGTGTTCAAGCGGCTGGCAGAGAAGGCCGACGTCATCGTCGAGAACTTTCGCCCCGACGTGAAGGCCAAGCTCGGCATCGACTACGAGAGCATCCACAAGATCAACCCGCGCATCGTCTATGGCAGCATTTCCGGCTTTGGCCAGGACGGCCCCTATCACAAGCGGCCCGGCTTCGATCAGATCGCGCAAGGCATGGGCGGGCTGATGTCGGTCACCGGCGCGCCGGGTGAAGGCCCGATGCGGGTCGGCATTCCCGTCGCCGACCTCTCTGCCGGGCTGTTTTGCGCCATGGGCATCCTGACCGCGCTGCTGGAGCGGGAAGTCTCCGGCGAAGGCCAGTGGGTGCAGACCTCGCTGCTACAGGCGCAGATTTTCATGCTGGATTTCCAGGCCTCGCGCTGGCTGATGGAAAAGGAAGTGGCCAAGCAGGCCGGCAACAACCATCCGACCTCGATCCCGACCGGTGTGTTCAAGACCTCGGACGGCTACATCAACATCGCCACCACCGGCGGCCGCATCTGGGAGCGCTGCGCACAGGCGATCGGCGCGCCCGAACTCGTCACCAATCCCGATTACGCCACCGCACCCGCGCGCTCGAAGAACCGCGACGCGCTCAATGCCGCGATCGGCAAGCTCACCGAGAAAAAATCGACGGAGACCTGGGTCAGGGAATTGAACGAGGCCGGCGTACCCTGCGGCCCGATCTATGCCATCGACCAGATGTTCGAGGATGCGCAGGTAAAACATCTCGGCATCGCCCAGCATGTGCCGAACGACGAGAATCGCCACATCCAACTGGTCGGCCAGCCTGTCACGCTGTCGCGCACGCCGAGCAAAATGGCCGCACGCCCGCCGGAATTCGGCGAGCAGACCGAAGAGGTGCTCGCCGAGTTCGGCTTTGCCGGCGAGGAGATCGCGGAGCTGCGCCACCACAAGGTGGTGTGAGAACAGCCGTAGACCGTAGGATGGGTAGAGCGCAGCGAAACCCATCACCTGACACAGTAACGGGTTCGATGGGTTTCGCTTCGCTCTACCCATCCTACTGCCTGTGACAAATTCAACACGACGGGCAAATCACTTCTGTTTTCCGGAATTCGTGTCAAGTCCCGGCAGCAAAAATATTTCTCTTTGCGATTCTGAAAATCAGAATTATAACTTCCATCGTCACATCCCGATGAGGGGCGTTGGCCATCGTCACCAAACGTTGGGATGTGATGCGATGGACGCGGGCGGCGTCAGGCGGTTTTTCACGCTGGACGAAACGCCGGTCGCGTACGGCGAAGTCGTGTGGTCCTGGCGCCGCGACGCTGGCGCTAAATTCTGGAGAAGCTGACGCTTCTGCGGGATGACGGTGACAACAAGCCCGCTCACCGGGGAGATCACGATATAAGTCGTAAAGCCATTGCGCAGGGGATGTCGGCGTGTTTCCGCTTCACCTGTATGCTCGTGTGCAGTTTTTTGATGCGCAAGCAGCGCACACGAGACCGCGGGTGCAGCGCGCACCCGGCATTCCCTGCTCCCTCTGTTTCGAGAGAGGGACTACGAGATTGAAAAACTCGGGCAGATCATGTCGCGAGAATGCGAGGTCGTGACCGGTATCGTGTCCCGTGCGCTTCGCAGCATGGAGCGTCAGCGGAATGATGCGATGCAGACCCGGGATCCATGAAATTGGAGCCGGCAACCGAAGCAAGCATGGGTCCCGGCTCAAGGCCGGGACACGAGAAAATGCACTACGCCGCCTTCGGCTTCATCATCCGCGACACGCCGCCGAACACCCGGTCGATCACCGGCCAGAACAGCAGGATAAACGCGAGCGTCGTGATCGAGCCCACAAGGCCGTTCGACCAGAACACCTTGAGATCGCCGCCGGAGCCGATCATCGACAGGCGGAAGGCATCCTCGGCGCGGTTGCCGAGCACCAAGGCCAGCGTGAACGGCGCCAGCGGAATGCCGATCTTCTTGAAGACGTAGCCGACAACGCCAAAGCCGAGCATCAGCCAGATATCGAACATCGCGTTCTGGATCGCATATGCCCCGATCGCGCAGGACACCACGATCATCGGCGCGACGGCCGCGAACGGCACGCGCAGGATGGAGGCGAAGATCGGCACCGTCGTCAGCACCAGCACGAGCCCGACGACGTTGCCGAGATACATCGAGGCGATCAGGCCCCAGACAAAATCCTTGTGCTCGACGAACAGCAGCGGCCCGGGATTGAGGCCCCACACCATCAAGCCGCCGAGCAGGATCGCCGCGGTGCCGGAGCCGGGAATGCCGAGCGCCAGCATCGGCAGCAGCGCGGAGGTGCCGGACGCATGCGCCGCCGTCTCCGGCGCGAACACGCCCTCGATGCGGCCCTTGCCAAAGCTGTCCTGGTCCTTGGAGAAGCGCTTGGCGAGGTTGTAGCCCATGAAAGAGGCCGCGATCGCGCCGCCCGGCGTGATGCCGAGCCAGCAGCCGATAAAGGACGAGCGCAGCAGCGTCACCCAGTATTTTGGCAGATCCCTCCACACCGACAGCACGACGCGCAGCGAGATGCCGGCGGCGTGTCCGCGCAAAGCCAGCCGTTCCTCCATGGTGAGTAGAATCTCGCTGATGCCGAACAGGCCGATGACAGCGACGAGGAAGTTGACGCCGCGCAGGAGTTCGGCACTGCCGAAGGTCATGCGGAGCTGGCCCGACACCGTGTCCATGCCGACGCCGGCAAGGAGCAAGCCCAGCGACATCGAGATGACCGTCTTGTGCTTGGCCTCGCGGCCGAGGCCGACAAAGGAGCAAAAGGTGAGCAGGTACACCGCAAAGAATTCGGGCGGACCGAACTTCAGCGCGAAGGAGGAAATCATCGGCGCGAGGAAGGTGATCAGCATCACCGCAACCAGCGAGCCGATGAACGAGGACGTAAACGCGGCGGTGAGCGCTTCCGCAGCCCTGCCCTGCTGCGCCATCGGATAGCCGTCAAACGTGGTGGCGACCGACCAGGCTTCGCCTGGAATGTTGAACAGGATGGAGGTGATGGCGCCACCGAACAGCGCGCCCCAGTAGATGCAGGACAGCATCACGATGGCCGAGGTCGGATCCATGGTGAACGTGAGCGGCAGCAGAATCGCCACGCCGTTGGGCCCGCCAAGGCCCGGCAGCACGCCGACGAAGATGCCGAGCACCAGCCCGATCATCATCAAGAGCAGCGTCTTCCAGGTCAGCAGCACGGCGAAACCGTGCATCAAGAGGCCGAAGGCTTCCATGATTCAGAGCCCCATCGACCGGTTAACGCCCGAGGGCCGCTTCGAGCGGTCCCTTGGGCATGATGACGTCGAAGGCGACGTCGAACACGATGAACATCGCGGCGGTGAACACGAAAGCCGTCAGCAGCGACTTCCACCACGCGATCTTGCCGACGAAGAACATGAAGCCGGAGATCAAGAGGAAGCTGGCGACATAGAGGCCGAGGAATTGCGTGCCGAGCACGAACAGCACCGTCGGCACGAACACCGCGAGCACGCGGCGGAGCTGCGCCCGCATGACGAAGGTCTCGGCCGCCTCCTTGCGCGAAAAGAACGCCGCCACGATGCCGTAGAGGCTCGCTCCGCCAAGGATGATCGAAAGATAGAACGGAAAATAGCCGGCCTGCGGACCGGTCGATTCCCACCCCGCACCGGTGCGCCAGTTGTCGTAACCGAGCGTCACGGCAAGGGCGAGCAGCAGCAGGGACACGACGACATCGACGACCCGATTGCTGGTCACCGCGGGCGAATTGGCCTCGGGCGCGGTCGGATCCTCGACGACGATTTCAATATCGGTATTGGACATGGAGAAGAGGTATCCAGAATGCCACAGCCTTCCGGATACGTGCCGACATCGCCGGCGTCAATGTCCGTTGGCGCGCTCCGGAAATGCGCTCGCAAGTGCAGCACGATCAGGCTTGAGCACGCCGCGCTCGGTGATCAGTCCCGTCACCAGCCGCGCCGGCGTAACGTCGAATGCGTAATTTGCTGCCGGAGAGCCGTCGGGAACGATGCGGACGGTCTCAATGCGCCCGTCGGCGGTGCGGCCGGTCATGTCGGTGACCTCTGCGGCGCTGCGCTGTTCGATCGGAATCTGTTTGACGCCATCATCAATACTAAAGTCGATAGTCGGCGATGGCAGTGCAACATAGAACGGCACGCCGTTGTCATGCGCCGCGAGCGCCTTGAGGTAAGTTCCGATCTTGTTGCAGACATCGCCATTGGCGGTGACCCGGTCGGTTCCGACGATCGCGAGGTCGACCATACGATGCTGCATCAGGTGGCCGCCGGTATTGTCGGGGATGACGGTGTGGCGCACGCCGTGATGGCCGAGTTCCCAGGCGGTGAGCGAGGCGCCCTGGTTGCGCGGCCGCGTCTCGTCGACCCAGACATGGACGGCGAGCCCGCCGTCATGGGCCTGGTAGATCGGCGACGTCGCGGTACCCCAGTCGACAGTGGCGAGCCAGCCGGCGTTGCAATGGGTCAGCACATTAACAGGCTCGCCCGGCTTCTTGGTCGCGGCAATGGCCTTGATCAGCTCAATCCCATGCCTGCCGATATCGCGGTTGATCGTGACGTCCTCGTCGGCGATTTCGCGGGCGCGCGCATAGGCTGCCTCCACGCGGGCCGAGGGCGGCAGCGGACGCAGCAGCCGGACCATCTCGTCCAGCGCCCATTTCAAGTTGATCGCGGTCGGCCGCGTCGCGATCAGCAGCTTGTAGGCCTGATCGAGTGCGGCATCGGAACTGTCGGCGCGCATCGCCAGCGCAACACCATAGGCTGCGGTGGCGCCGATCAGGGGCGCGCCGCGCACCAGCATGGAGCGGATCGCTTCAGCCGCGTCTTCGGCGTCGTTCAGCCGCGCGACAACGAACTCATGCGGCAGCCGCCGCTGGTCGATCGCGCCGACCGTCACGCCATCGGGCTCGAGCCAGATACTGCGAAAATGCCGGCCGTCGACCTTCATTTGCCAAGGATCCTTCCCGCCACCGCATCAAGCTTCCTGAGCAGCGCCGGATCGCGCGCCTCCGGCGCCGTGATCAGCGCATTGTCGAGCGCGCGGTCGGAACCGACGGGGCACGGCTCGTGCTCGCGCGGAAAATCCCGCGCCAGCCGCGCGACCAGGGCCTTCGCCTTGTCGGCATTGGAATTCAGCACGCGGATGATGTCCTGCACGGTAACGGCGTCATGACCGGGGTGCCAGCAATCGAAATCGGTGACCATCGCGACGCTGGCGTAGCAAATCTCCGCTTCGCGCGCGAGTTTGGCTTCCGGCATGTTGGTCATGCCGATCACCGAAAACCCCTGCGCCTTGTAGGCGAGGCTCTCGGCAAGGCTGGAGAATTGCGGGCCTTCCATGCAGACATAGGTGCCGCCATCCGACACCGCGATGCCCTCTGCCCTTGCCGCCGCCTCGAGACGCACTCGCAGCAGCGGCGAGACCGGATGGGCCATCGAGACATGCGCGACGCAGCCGCGGCCGAAAAACGAAGTCTCGCGCTTGTAGGTGCGATCCACGAACTGATCGACCAGCACGAAGGTGCCCGGCGGCAACTCCTCCTTGAAGGAGCCGCAGGCGGACAGCGCGACGAGATCGGTGACCCCTGCCCGCTTCAACGCGTCGATATTGGCGCGGTAGTTGATGTCGGAGGGCGACAGCACGTGTCCTTTGCCGTGGCGCGGCAGGAAGACGATCGGCAGCCCCGCCAGCGTGCCGCGGCGGAGCGGCGCGGACGGCTCGCCCCATGGACTCTTGATGGCCTCGTCCCGAACGTCCTCAAGGCCCGGCAAGTCGTAAATGCCCGATCCGCCGATAATGCCCAGCACGGCACTCGTCATGACTGCTCCCGATCGTTCTCCGGTCCGGGATGTTCGACTATAGTGCGACGTAATAATCAACCCTTGTTCGCGGATGGGAAGCGTGGATCAAGTTGATATGACCGATCGTGAGAAACGCCAATCCATCATCGATGCCTGCCTGCGCATGAACGCGCTCGGCATCAACCAGGGCACCTCAGGCAATATCAGCGTCCGCCACGGTGATGGATTGCTGATCACGCCGACCAGCACGCCCTACGAGACGATGCGGCCCGAACAGATCGTCTATATGGGCCTCGACGGCGCGCACGATCCGGCCCAGCGTCCGTCGACCGAATGGCGGTTTCACCGCGATATCCTCAAGGCGCGCCCGGACGTGGAAGCGGTGGTGCACGCCCATCCGACCTACTGCACGGCGCTGGCGATCATGGGCATGGAAATTCCGCCGGTACATTACATGATCGCCTGCGCCGGCGGCGATACCATCCGCTGCGCGCCCTATGCGACGTTCGGTACCCAGGACTTGTCTGAATATGCGGTGCGGGCGCTGGAGGGCCGGCTCGCCTGCCTGCTCGCCCATCACGGCATGATCGCCGTGGGGCCTTCGCTCGCCAAGGCGATGTGGCTGGCGGTCGAGGTCGAGACGCTGGCGCGGCAATATCACGCCTGCCTTCAGATCGGAAAGCCGCCGCTGCTATCGAAAGAGGAGATCGAAAAGGTGCGAGTCCGCATGGCCGGATATGGCCATGCGGAGCAATGAGGGAGTTATTGGATCAGCTTACTTCGCGACAAAACCCGCTTCGTTCATCAGTTGGACATTGAGCTTGTCGTCTTCCTCGAGGAACTGGACCATGTCCTTGCCGGTGAGGAAGATCGGCTTGAGCGCCTGCTTCTCCATGTAGTCCTTGTATTCGGGCGTCTGCGTGACCTTCTGGAACAGGTCGACGTAGAACGCCTGCTGGTCCGGCGTGACCTTGCCGGGCAGGAACATGGCGCGCAGCATCAAATACTGCACATCAAGGCCCTCTTCCTTGCAGGTCGGGATGTCGTTCCACGACTGCGTCTCGGTCACCTTGGTCCGGTAGGCGATGCGTTCCTTGTCGAACACGCAGAGCGCCCGCACCTGCCCCGCCCGCCAGACTTCGAGATTCTCGGAAGGGTTGTTGACGTTGGATTCAGTGTGGCCGCCAACCAGCTGCGTCGCCGCCTCGCCGCCGGACTTGTAGGGCAGATAGGAGAACTTTGCGCCGGTCTTCTGCTCCATGAACACGGTCAGCACGTGGTCCTCGCGCTTGGAGCCGGTGCCGCCCATCTTGAAGGGTGCGCTCGCGGCCTTCGCGGCGGCGATAAAATCCTTCACGGTCTTCGGCCCGCTCGCGTTGTCCCACAGCACGAACTGGTCGAGTGCGATCACCGAGACCGGCGTCAGGTCGCGCCAGTTGAACGGGATCTTGGCCGACAGCGGCAACATGTAGATCAGCGAATAGGCGATCAGCACCTTGTTGGGATCGCCGTCGCTGGACTTCATGTACATCAGCGCTTCGGCGCCCGACGCGCCGCCCTTGAGCGACACGACCATCGGCTGCTTCATCAGGTTATTTTTCTGGATCGCGGCCTGCATCATCCGCGCCATCTGGTCCGACGCTCCACCGGCGCCGGCGGCGACGACGATTTCGACCGGCTTGGTCGGCTCCCAGGCGGCAAGCGCTGGTGCGCTCGCGAATACGGCCGTCGCGGCGGCCACGGCTTTCAGCAAATGTCCCACGTGTTTCTTCCCTATGTCTTTGTTTGGATTTATGAAAACGATACGCCCTTTGCCGCATATTGCGGGCTAATGCACGCCAGTTCAAGCCGGGCGTTGTCGCACCGGCTAGGACTTTCGCATGACGGGCCCACAAAAAACAGCGGGCTCCCGAAGGAGCCCGCGATTCAATGGAAGCCGCTCGGCCGGTCAGACGATCAGCAGGTCGTGCGCGGTGAGCGTCGCGCCGGGCTGCAAGGTCGCTACCGTGATGGCGGAGGCCTGCGTGCCGTCGGCGCTGAAGTAGAGCGTCTGGTTGGCGCTGTCGAAGTGCAGGACCGGACCGGTGCCCGAGAACTGATCGTCGCCCGAGGTTTCGAACAACGACGTCACATCCATGCCGGCCGTCAGCCCGCCGCCAAAGCCATTGGCAGAGATCACGATGCGATCCTGCTCGGTGGTGGTGTTGAAGTCCGTGATGATGCCCGGACCGTCGGAGCTGCTCACGAACGCAAAGCTGTCGTTGCCCGCGCCGCCGGTCATCGTGTGGCTGCCGGTATTGCCGATCAGCACGTCGTTGCCAGCCCCGCCATCGAGCGTCTCGGTGCCGTTGGTGGCGATGATGATGTCGTCGCCCCCGGTGCCCGTCAGATCGGTGGTGGAAGTCGGGTTGTTGATCACGGTCGCGGTGGCGGCGTTGCCGCTGGTCGCAACGCCGTCGGAGGTCGTGTAGGTGAACGAGCCGCCCGGGGTTGCGTCATCCACGAAAAAGACGTCGCCGAACGGCACCGCATCCCCACCCGTGCTGGAGACGATGCTGTTGACGACCAGATGATCGATCGTGTCCGGATCGGTGTCGTTCAGGGCCAGCGCCCAGGCCGGAATGCCGATAATGCCGTCAGCTCCGGCATCCGAAATGATGGTCTCGTCGACCGCAGTCGGTGCGTCGTTGGTCCCGTCAATGGCAACGGTAACGTCCTGCGCCACCGAGTTGCCGGCATCGTCGGTGACAAACACGGTGTAGGTCTGGCTCAGGGTTTGCCCCTGCGCAAGGAACTGGATGTCCGCGTTGTCGACCGAGAAGTGCCAGCCGACGGAGCCGCTTCCACCGGACTCGCTGACCGGATCGAGCGTGAATGTTCCAACGTAGCCGCCCCCCTGCGGAACAAAGCTCGCCGTGTGAGTATCGGCCGTGTCGGGATCGGAGAAAGCAATGCTGCCGTCCGCCTCCTCCACCGCGGGTCCCGGTGTCGGTGTGACGGAAACCCGATCGAGCAGCAAGCCGAGTCCGTCTGTACCGAAATCAAAGAACAATTGAGTCGTCGGATCCGAGGCGTCTCCCACCACGTCAAACGTATAGGTAGTGTATCCCGATATCACGTTGCTCTGGGCAAGAAGTTGCACACCGTCCCAGTACACGGCGATGTTGTTGGCGGTGGATTCGCCATCGCCCGCCAGCGAGAAGGTCAGCGTGTAGTGCTGCCCTGGTGTCGTCACCACGTCCTGCTCCAGGAATCCGCTGGTCAACACCGCTCCGTAATCCCCGAAGGCGCCGCCGATCCCCTGGAATTGCACCGAGGCGCCCAAAGCGGTCCATCCGGTAAGGTCGCCGGTTTCAAAGCTGCCGTTGACGGAAACGACGGGCCCCGCGTCTTCCCTCAGCGAGCCGAGTGGTTGAGCCGCGGTGATCTGCGGCATCTCGTTCGCCCCTGTGACGTCGATCGTCAAGGTGGCGGGAATGCTATGGCCAATCGTGTCGCTGACCGTGAAGGTGAACTGCTCGGTGGGAGTTTGCCCGGCCTGCACAGCGTCCAGAGCCGAGCTTGCAGTGTAGAAGTATGTTCCGTCACTGAACACCGTGAGCGTGCCATACAGGCCTGCGACCTCGAGGGGCCCCGAAACCGACTGTCCGTTCACGTCGGTAACGCTCAGCGCGTTGCCCAGGTCGCCCGCAGAATCTCCGGCATCGGTGATGAGATTGCCGGAAGCCACCACCTGTCCGTCGTCTGTCGAAGGAGTGTCGGCGATGCTGGTCGCGAGCGAGTTCACCACGATGTTGTTGTCCGCTGCGCCGGTAGCGGTGATCGTCACCTGCTGCGTCGAACTCGTGAATCCGTCGGAAACCGTCACGTCATATGTGACAGTCAAAGTCTCCCCGGCCGACAAGAAATCCAGATCGTTGTCGGGAATGCTGAACGTCCAATCGAGTGCTCCGCTGCCGGTGCCTGTCGAATCCTGAAGTGCAATCGCCAGAGCGTTCTGCAGATCGGCAAGCGTATTCGACGGCACGAAATCGGGATCTGTCGACCAAACGGCCGAGGTGAGCGACACGGAGACCGTGTGAGTATCATTCAGGTCGACATCGCCGAAAGTGAGTGTGCCGGTTGCACTGTCCGGTGCGGGCGACCCGGTCGTATCCGCCTGTTCGTTGATGGCCCCTGTTCCGGGTCCGCTGGTCATCGCCACCGCATCGTTGGCGCCGGTGACGACGACCGAAACCGATTGCGTCGCGCTCGTGCTGCCGTCGCTGACGCTGACGTCGTAGTTGACCGTCAATTGCTGGCCTTCCGACAGGAAATCGAGATCGCCATCGGCGATCGCGAAGGTCCAGTCGATGGTGCCGTTGCCGGTGCCCGTGGAATCGTTGAGCGCGGTGGTCAGTGCGGTCGCGAGATCAGCTTGCGTTCCGGCCGGAACATCGCCGCCCGACGTCGAGACCAGCGCGCTGGTGACGGTATGGGTGTCGCCGGTATCGGCATCGGTGAAGTTCAGCGTGCCCGCCGTGGAGTCGATGGCGGCCGAGCCGGTGGTGTCGGCGAGTTCGGTCACCGCGCCCGATTGCGGCCCGCTGGTGATGATGACCGGCTCGTTGGTGCCGAGAATCGTGACGGTGACGTCCTGGGTCGCGGTTGCGCCGGCGGAGTCGGTGATGGTCACGTGATAGACCAGCGTCAGCGTCTCACCCGAGGCCAGGAAGCCCGCACCGTTATTCGGGAAAGCGAACTCCCAGTCGACCTCACCGAGCAGATGATTGGTGGAATCCGGATCGACGCTGGCCGCGAAAGCGGCCAGGAACGTCGCGTCGGGGACCGGCACGGAGCCGCCGCCGCTGCGCGATGCCGTTACCGTGGTCGAGACCGTGTGCGTGTCGTGCAGGTCGATATCGGCAAACAGGAGGTCGCCCTCAGCGGTCAGGTTGCCGGCCGGGCTGACATGCTCGTCCTCGACCAGATGGGCGAATTCCGGCCCGCTCAGATAGACCGGCTTGTCGTTGGTGCCGACCACGGTCACCACCACCGTTTGCGTCGAGATGCCGCCGGCGTGGTCGTCGAGCTTTACCGTGTAGCTGATGTCGAGCGTCTCTCCGGCCGACAGATAGTCGAAGGTGAGATCGGGCGCCGAGAACGTGGTGTTGATCGTGCCGGTGCTGGAGCCCGAAGCCTTGATGACGTTGTCGACGTGGAAGAACGACATCAGGACGGAGTCGCCAAGCGATCCCGGCAACAGGCCGGACGTATTGCCGGAAGCGGAAACTCCGGTCACGCTGGCGGTGTGGCCGGTGTTCGTCAGATCCTCGTCGGTGAAGCCGAGCGCGATCTGTACGGTGTCGGGCGAAAGCGACAGCGTCTTGTTGTCCTGCTCGGTCACGGTCGCAACAGCTTCCATGGCGAACACCGGCTTGTCATCGGTTCCGGTGACCGTGATCTTGACCGTTCGGACCGCGCTGCCGCCGTGGTTGTCGAACACCTTGATACTGTAGGTGAGAACCAGGCTCTGGTTCTTGGCCAGAAAATCGAAATCGTCGTCGATGTCGCTGAACGACCATTTCAGTTTGCCGCTGCCGTTGCTGTCGGTCACGATCTGCGAGGTCATCGCCGTCTGAAAATGCGCAAGCGACGTGGCCGGAATGATCGAGCCGCTCGAGAGCACCGCGGACTGCAATGTCGCCGATGTCGTGTGGCTGTCGCTGCGATCAGAGTCCGTGAAATTCATCGTCCCTGATAGTTGATGCGCGGTGGTGGAATTCGAAGTATTGGCGGTTTCGCTAAAGCTGCCCGTCGCGTTTGAGGACGTGAAAACCGGATTATGATTTGTCATGGGAAATCCCTGCCTGCGTTGCCACACGAACGCCGTCGTGTTGAGCCGCGACGGCGCAATTGTTCAGTTTTTGGCGATATCGCAAGCCGCGCCGGCTCAGAAAAAAATGGCACGCAGTACAATAAATGCCGGCGCGGTCGCGTGATGGAACGTAACGGCCTAGTCTTTCAGTTTAATGACTTGCAGTTGCCGCGCCGTGGTTGCTCACAACGGGAATTCAAAAACCTTGCCAAACGGTCGGCTGAAGAAGAAATGTGAGGCCACGATCTGCAACCTGCCCGATCATATTCTCGGGCTGATCGTTCCGTCAACCTGCGGGTGCGTAAGGTAACGGCAGTTCCTGAATGGAACCGTCGAACGGTTGACGGAAATACACAGTCGTATCAAGACCTGTACCGCGATGGGCGCAAAGCACAACCAGAGCGCGATACAATGGGCGGGCTACTTGCCCTTCCAGTTGGGCGTTCGCTTGTTGAGAAAGGCATCCATGCCCTCGCGAAAATCCTCGCTCATATAGGCACGAAGGATCAGGTCGCGGCCCTCCTCGCGCGAGAGCGTACGGCGGATGCGCAGCACCGCTTCCTTGGCGGTCTCCATCGTGATCGGCGCATGGCCGGCAATCAGCTTTGCGGTTTCATCGGCGCGGCGCTGGAGCGTTGGTACGTCAGGCACCACTTCGTTGAGCAGGCCGAGCGCCAGCGCCTCGGGCGCCTCGATCAGCCGCGCCGTAAAAATCAGATCCTTGGTTCGCGCCGGCCCGACCAGCGCGACGACCCGGCTGATATTCGACATCGACAGACAGTTGCCGAGCGTGCGCGCGATCGGAAAGCCGATCCGCGTCGTTGCGGTGCCGATCCGCATGTCGCAGCAGGCGGCGATTCCCGCGCCGCCGCCGGTGCAGGCGCCGGCGATGGCCGCGATCGTCGGCACACGGACTCGCTCCAGCGCGCCCAGCACGCGGTCGATCCGCTCTTCATATTCGAGCGCATCCTCCGCGGTCTTGAAGGCGCGGAATTGCGAGATGTCGGTGCCGGACGCGAACGCCTTATCGCCGGTGCCGGTCAGGATCATCGCCTTGATCGAGCGGTCCTGATTGATGCTTTCGCAGATCGACGCCATCTGCTCGTACATCGCAAAGGTCAGCGCGTTGCGCGCCTGCGGCCGGTTGAATGTCAGCCGGGCGATGCCGTCCTCGACGGAATAAAGCAGGTCTTCAGTGGCGGCGACCGGAGCGTTCATCGCGACTCTCTCTATTGTTGGCTCAGACTTACCGTTCGATCAGGCGACCGCCGCCTTCGGCATCTGAACGACCTCGCGGCCCTTCAGCACTTCCATTGCTGCCAGCACGCCGCCGCTGCGATGCGGAACCTTGGCGAGATCGAGGCCCATCTCGACGCCGGACAACGTGCCCATCAGCATCAGGTCGTTGAAGTGACCGATATGGCCGATCCGGAACAGCTTGCCCTTGACCTTGTTCAGACCGGTGCCGAGCGACATGTCGAAATTTTCGAGCACGACCTTGCGGAAATTGTCGGCGTCATGGCCCTCGGGCACGCGCACGCCGGTGAGCGCGGGCGAATGCGCGTTCGGGTCGAGGCACTGCGTCTCGAGGCCCCACACCTTGATCGCCGCGCGCGTCGCAGCGCTGTGGCGCTTGTGGCGGGCGAAGACGTTCTCCAGCCCCTCCTCCTCCAGCATCTTGACGGCCTCGCGCAATCCGAACAGCAGATTGGTCGCGGGCGTATAGGGCCAGGTGCCGGCCTTGTTGATGTTGATGACGTCCTGCCAGTCCCAATAGGACCGCATCGCGGTGTTGGCCTTGGCAACCGCAAGCGCCTTTTCCGAGATGGCGTTGAAGCCGAGGCCGGGCGGCAGCATCAGACCCTTCTGCGAGCCGGCGACCGACACGTCGATGCCCCAGGCGTCGTGCTCATATTCGAGCGAGCCGAGGCCGGAAATGGTGTCGACCATCAAGAGGGCGGGATGCTTGACCGCGTCCATGATTTTGCGGACATCGCGCGGATCGGTGACGCAGGCGGTGGAGGTCTCGTTGTGGACTACGCAGACCGCCTTGATCTTGTGCGTCTTGTCGGCCGACAGCCGCGCCTCGATCTGGGCGAGATCGGCGCCGTGGCGCCAGTCGCCCGGGATAAAGTCGACATCGAGTTTGAATTTCTCGGCGATGCCGTGCCACAGCACGGCGAACTGGCCGGTCTCCGCCATCAGCACCTTATCGCCGGGGGCGAGCGTGTTGACGATCGCAGCCTCCCAGGCGCCCGTTCCGGACGAGGGATAGATGATCACGGGCTGCTTGGTGCGGAATACCCGCTGCATTGCGGCCATCACGGCAAAGCCGATCTCGGCGAATTCCGGACCGCGATGGTCCATGGTCGGCATATCCATGGCGCGCAGGACCCGGTCCGGCACGTTGGTCGGTCCCGGAATCTGCAGAAAATGCCTTCCAGTATGCACGGTCATGGGCTTCCTTCCCGGTCTTATCTTAGGGTCTTGCCTTGGTATTGCGAGGCGCTCGAATACCACTATTCGGCAGGCTTGTCCCCCTCCGGGCGGGGGCTGTCAATGCATTGGAAGCAGGGCTTCACCAGGAGATTTCGCCGACAAAACCCGGTCCAGGCGGGCGCCTTCAGCATGCGCCGCGAACAGGGCCTGTGCCGACCGCATGAGGCGGAAGCCAACGGAATCCGCGAACCGATGCAGTCTCAGCGGACCGGTGAAGTTCGCTCCGCCGAATGCATTAACTGCCCAGCACTCTGAGCGGCGTGGGATTATTGGTTTCGGTTCGGCCCTCGAGGTAGCTCATCGCAGCCGCCACGCCGCCTGCCCGATGCGGCACGCCAGCGGCCGACAAGCCCATCTCAACACCGGTCAGCGCGCCGAGCAGCGTCAGCTCATTGCATTCGCCGAGATGGCCGATGCGGAACACCTTGCCCGCGACTTTCGAAAGGCCTGCGCCGAGCGACATGTTGTAATTGTCGAGCACGACCTGGCGGAATTGATCGGCGTCGTGGCCCGGCGGCATCAGCACGGCGGTCAGCACGGGCGAATACTCATGGGGTTCCTGGCACAGCACTTCCAGCCCCCAGTGATTGACCGCGGCCCGCGTTGCTGCAGCAAGCCGCTGATGGCGGGCGAACACCTTGTCGAGGCCTTCCTCGAACAGCATCGCAATCGCCTCGCGCAGCCCGTAGAGCAGGTTCGTCGCCGGCGTATACGGGAAGAAGCCCTTCGCATTCGGCTTCAGCATCTCTTCCCAGTCGAAATAGGAGCGCGGCATCCGGTTGGATTTGGCGGCGACGCGGGCCTTCTCGGAAATTGCGTTGAAGCCGAGGCCGGGCGGCAGCATGAATCCCTTTTGCGAACAGCTAACGCTGACATCAACCTTCCACTCGTCGTGCCGGTAGTCGATCGACCCGAGCGAAGAGATGGTATCGACCATCAACAAGGCCGGATGTCCGGTGCGGTCGATCGCGGCCCGGATATCGGCGATACGGCTGGTGGCGCCGGTGGAGGTTTCGTTGTGGACGACCATCACCGCCTTGATGGAGTGCGCGGTATCGGCTGCGAGTCGGGTTTCGATCTGTGCGGGGTCGGCGCCGCGTCGCCAATCGCCGGCAAGAAAATCAACATCAATCCCGAAGCGGCCCGCCATCTGGCGCCACAGGGTCGCAAAATGACCGGTCTCCACCATCAACACCTTGTCGCCGGGCGACAGCGTGTTGACGATCGCGGCTTCCCAGGCGCCCGTGCCCGACGAAGGGAAGATCACCACCGGTCCGGCGGTCTGGAAAACCTTCTGGCTGCCTTCCAGCACCGCCCGCCCAAGCTCGGCGAACTGAGCGCTGCGGTGATCGATCACCGGCATGTCCATCGCGCGAAGAACCCGGTCGGGGACCGGGCTCGGCCCCGGAATCTGCAGAAAATGCCGTCCTTGCCGCATGACAACCTCCTAGACTCGCGCCTTAGGGATATTTTGCATTCATTTTTTGCCTTTTCAACTCAATTCTGGTATTCGATTTGGAACATCGACGCCGCAAATTCCGTAAACTACTGTTGCGCAAATGAAATCCACGATTCCCGAAGCCGGGGTGCCGATCACCCGATCCGACCGCCAAGAGGCCTCGCTGCACGACGAAATCCTGCTGCGGCTGCGCGACTACGTGGTCGAAGGCAACATTCCGGAGGGCGCACGTGTTCCGGAACGGCAGCTCTGCGAGATGCTTGGGATATCGAGAACACCACTGCGCGAGGCGCTGAAGGTCCTGGCCGCGGAAGGCCTGATCGAACTCCTCCCGAACCGCGGCGCGCGGGTGCGTCAGCTAAGCGAGCGGCATCTGGAGGAGCTATTCGATGTGATGGCGGGCCTGGAGAGCCTCGCCGGGCGCCTCGCCTGCGAGGCCATCACGGATGAGGAAATCGCTGGCATCGAGCGGCTGCATTACGAGATGTACGGCTACTATCTCAACAGCGACATGCACGGCTATTTCAGGGTCAACCAGAACATCCACGAGAGTATCGTCGCGGCCGCCCGCAACGAGGCCCTGCGCGCGGCCTATGCGAGCTTTGCCGGCCGGATCCGCCGCGTCCGCTACTCCGCCAATTTCGCGCGCAAACGGCAGCGCTGGGGCGAGGCGATGCGCGAGCATGAGGCGATCCTGGAAGCGCTGCGTCGCCGCGCCGGCAGCGAGCTTGCCGACATCCTGTTCCAGCATTTGCGCAACAAGCGAGCCGCGGCAATTGAACACCTCACCGCGACGCGGGATGCTAACCCCGCCTCTGCCGCTGGCGGCTAGCTTGCCGATTATGAATTCATAATTTAATTCAACCGAGAAAAAAGTGCATAATACCATCGAGGGGTTACAACAGCCCTCCAAGATCACTTTGGATTTGGGATGAAGAGTGCCTCGACGCTTGAGCGACGCCTGCGGTCGAACCTGACCGGCAACGTCATGTTCGACGACTTCAACCGTGGCCGCTATG
Source organism: Bradyrhizobium lablabi (assembly GCF_018129385.1). Classification (GTDB taxonomy): domain Bacteria; phylum Pseudomonadota; class Alphaproteobacteria; order Rhizobiales; family Xanthobacteraceae; genus Bradyrhizobium; species Bradyrhizobium lablabi_C. Next base: position 253,910 of record NZ_JAFCLN010000001.1, on the reverse strand, counting down.
CGACCGATGCCTCGTTCTACCAGATCATGCCGCTCGGGGTCGTGGTGCCCCGCAGCATGGACGAGGCGCTGCGGACGCTGGCGATCGCCCGCGACGACAAGCGTATCGTCACCCCGCGCGGCGGCGGCACCTCGCAATGCGGTCAGACCGTCAATGAGGGCCTTGTCGTCGATTTCTCAAAGCACCTCAACCGGCTCGTTTCGCTCGACGTCGAGAACCGCACCTGTGTGGTCGAGCCGGGCATCGTACTCGACGATCTCAACCGGCAACTGAAGAAGCACGGGCTGTGGTTTCCGGTCGATGTCTCCACCGCCTCGCGCGCCACCATCGGCGGCATGGCCGGCAACAATTCCTGCGGCGGCCGTTCGCTGCGCTACGGCACCATGCGCGACAACACGCTGTCGATGGATGCGGCGCTGGCCGACGGCACGCTGCTGCATTTCGGCGAGGTGCCGCGCGACCTGGCGCAGGTGAACTCGCCCAAGAGCGGGCTTGCGCTGTTTCGCGACATGCTGGGGCTGGGCGAGCGCGAGGCGGCCGAGATCGCGGAAAAGTTTCCAAAGGTGCAGCGGCGTGTCGGCGGCTACAATCTCGATGCGCTGGTACCGCGCAACGCCGCCAATAACATGGCGCATCTTCTGGTCGGCTCAGAGGGCACGCTGGCTTTCACGACGAAGGTCGAGCTGAAGCTGTGGCCGGTCATCCGCAACAAGGTGCTTGGCGTCTGCCATTTCGGCAGTTTTTACGAGGCGATGGATGCCGCCCAGCATCTGGTAAAACTACGGCCGATTGCGGTGGAGTTGGTCGACCGCACCATGATCGCGCTTGGCCGTGACATCGCGATGTTCCGGCCGGTGATCGAGGCGACGGTGCGGGGCGATCCCGATGCGCTGCTGATTGTCGAGTTCGCCGAGGAAGACCAGGCCGATAACCTGCACAAGCTGAAGCAGCTTTCGGAATTGATGGCCGATCTCGGATTTGGCTGGAGCAACCCGCAGCGCAAATGGGGCGGCGTGGTTGATGTCGTTGAACCCGCCAGGCAGACGGCGATCGCGGATTTCCGCACCTCCGGCCTCAATGTCATGATGTCGATGAAGCAGGAAGGCAAGCCGGTCTCCTTTGTCGAGGATTGCGCCGTGCCGCTGCCGCATCTTGCCGATTACACCGCGCGGCTGAACGAGGTCTTCGCCAAGCATGGCACGCGCGGCACCATGTATGCACACGCCTCCGAAGGCTGCCTGCATGTGCGGCCCGTGCTGAATCTGAAGCTCGACAAGGACGTCAAGGCGATGCGCGCCATCGCCGAGGAAGCTTTCGAGCTGGTGCGCGAGTACAAGGGCTCGCATTCCGGCGAGCATGGCGACGGGCTGGTGCGCTCGGAATTTCACGAGGCGATGTTCGGCGCGCGCATCGCCGCCGACTTCAGGGAGGTGAAGCGGCGCTTCGATCCCGAAAACGTGCTCAACCCCGGCAAGATCGTCGATCCGCCCAGGATGGATGATCGCACGCTGTTTCGCTATCGGCCGGAGTATCGCGTGGGCGAGCTGAAGACCATGCTCGACTGGTCGGCCTATCCCGGCGCCGGCGGGGGTTTCCAGGGCGCGATCGAGATGTGCAACAACAACGGCGCCTGCCGGAAGCTCGAGGGCGGCGTCATGTGCCCGTCCTATCGGGCCACCCGCAACGAGAAGGATGTTACGCGAGGCCGGGCCAATACGCTGCGGCTTGCGATCTCGGGCCAGCTCGGGCCCGACGCGCTGGCGTCGGACGAGATGATGGAGACGCTAAAGCTCTGCGTATCCTGCAAGGCCTGCCGCCACGAATGCCCGACCGGCGTCGACATGGCGAAGATGAAGATCGAGGTGCTGGCGGCGCGCGCGGCGAGCCGCGGGCTTTCGCTGCGGGACAGGCTGGTAGGTTACCTGCCGCGATATGCGGGATTGGCCTCGAGGTTCGCGCCGATCGCGAACTGGCGCAATCGCAGTCCCTTGTTGCGCGCGCTGTTTGAAAAATTCGCCGGCATCAGCGCCAGACGCGCCCTGCCCGCCTTCCGCCGCGACGTGTTCGCGCCGGGCACCGAAGCAGCCGGGCCAAAGAACGGCCGAGAGGTCGTGCTGTTCGCCGATACTTTCAATCGCGCCTACGAGCGCGAGAACCTCGAGGCGGCGCTGCGGGTGCTGGTCGAAGGCGGCTATCGCGTCTATCTGCCGAAGCCAGCAGATTCGAGGCGACCGCTGTGCTGCGGGCGCACATTCCTTTCAGCCGGGCTGGTCGAGGAAGCTCGCGGCGAACTGGACAGGCTCGTGGCGACCTACCTGCCGTTTGCCGCGCGGGGCATTCCGATTGTCGGACTGGAGCCGAGTTGCCTGCTGACGCTGCGCGACGAGCTGCTGTCGCTGCGGTCCGACAACGATGCCAAGACGATCAGCACGCATGCGCTGCTGTTCGAGGAATTTCTGGTGCGCGAGGCGGAATCCGGCCGGCTACAACTGCCGCTCGGCCCCGTCGTGGGTAAGGCTGTGGTGCACGGCCATTGCCACCAAAAGTCATTTGGCGCGTTCAAGCCGGTGGAACAGGCGCTGCGCCTGATCCCAAATCTCGCGGTCGAAACCATCGAATCGAGCTGCTGCGGCATGGCCGGAGCGTTCGGCTATGGCGCCGATACGTACGAGGCTTCGGTCGAGATGGCCGAACTATCGCTGCTGCCGGCCGTGCGGCGCGCGGATTCAGATACGCTCATTGTCGCCGACGGCACCTCATGCCGGCACCAGATCAAGGATGGGACCGAACGTGAGGCGATCCACGTCGCGCGTGTGCTCGCCATGAGCCTCGACAATGCGAAATCCAGACTGTCTGCCGGTACAAAGGAACAAGTTAATGGCTGAACTGACCCTCGACGTCGCCCGCAAGATACTCGATGCCGCGCTTGCAAAAAGCGTCGAGAAGAAATTGAAGCCGCTGGTCATCACCATCCTGGACGCCCGCGGCGCGGTGAAAGCTACGGCGGCGCAGGACGGCACCAGCCTGATGCGGGCCGAGATCGCGCATGGCAAAGCCTATGGCGCGCTTGCGATGGGCATGGGCTCGCGGGCGCTGTTCCAGCGCGCGCAGGAGCAGGCCTATTTCGTGAGCGCCGTGAATGCGCTGGCGCAAGGCCGGCTGGTGCCCGTGCCGGGCGGCGTGCTGATCCAGGACGGCAGCACCCTGCTCGGCGCCGTCGGCGTCAGCGGCGACACGTCCGACAACGACGAGATTTGCGCCGTGGCCGGGATTGAAGCGGCTGGATTGAAGGCGGGCACGGGCTAGCACTTTAATCCAGCTTGACATCGTTCCGTTCTGCGCCGCCAAGAAACTTTCGAGGCAAAAATTCAGGCGTCTGCGCCAAAATGTAACAGGCTACCTGCCACCAAATAACAGCTTGTTGGATCGCGACTGCCTTAATATGGTCCTGAAAAATGCAGTTCGAGGACGAACATTGGACCAAATTGAAATGAAGCCGATCAAGGCGGTAGTTCTAATTCCAGCGATCGTATTTGGAACAATCACCGTTACCCCGCAAGAATCCGCAGCAGAAATCTTCAAGACCGGCGATCAGGTCACGCTGCGACAAGGTAAAGAACAGAGCGACGCACAAGTCGTCATTTCGGCGAGAAACTCCGACCGATTGGTGCTCCGGTTGAATTCGAGCCTTGGTGCGCACATCGGCCTGATCCAGCTCTTCCGCCCTCCCTCCAAGCCTGAATTCCAGGATATGAACGGCGCGACCATTGTTGTCCGCAAGAAAAACGGGAGTGAGAAGCAGCCCGGTGAAATCTCTAGCCGGGCCCGCGATCAAGTGGGCCGTTCACAGGCTCCGGCTACGCTGGCCAACTGAGGGAGCACAGACAGTCAACCCAGCTTTGCCGGCGTTCGAAATATCTGAAGCTTACCAAGAGCGTGCCGCCAGGCGTTTCATTCCGGCGCGCTCGTTACAGCGATATGTGGTGCAATGAAAGCGATACTACTGGCTTCCCTCCTTTTCACGGCCGTCGGCCTGACGGCTACAGAATCGCTGGCCGATGTCGAAACCAGGGTGATCAAACTCGCCGATGGCGTACATACCGACCCTATCGACATCGAGGGCGACGGCGCGACGCGCGTAACCATCGTCGGCAATGACAAGAATCCGGAGAAGGTCATTGTCGACGTAAAGGGCGCGCCCGCCATTCGGGTCCGCAAGGCCATCGTGACGGTCAGCGGCGTGGAGCTACGCAGCACGCAATCGTTCCCCCAGCTCCTTGCCGAGGATGAAGGGACGATCGAGTTCTCCAACGTCAGGTTCAGCTATGGCGGTCAGCAGGTTTCGGCCCGCAATGGTGGCCGGGTTCGCGCCACCGGAAATTATTCCATCGTCGTTGGCGGCCTTACTCATCTGCTTGCAGTTCGCGGAGGGGTGATCGAACTTGCAAAGAATATCGTGGTGACGATGGACAATGCCGTGTACTTGGCGTTTTTCGCGGGGACCAACCACTACGGTGTGATCAGCATCGAGCCCGGGGTAAAATTTTCCGGGATCGCCAGCACCGCCAAATTTCACGTGCAAAACCATGGCCGGATAAGCTCGGGTGGTTTGGGCATCGAGGGTTTGCCCGGCGGACTACCAGGTGTCATTGAAACGGGTGGCGAATATGACGGAATGCGCGCGCGTCCATAGCCGCAAGGGAGCGCCGCCAATCCTATCTTTTCTGAGTCCGCAGCATTTCCTCAAATGACCGCGCATCCACGCAGGCGTTGCCGACACACAGCCTGTCAATTTTCAACGCGCCGAAAATAATCGCCTCTGTAGTATCGACGTTGCCGATCACCGTCTGGTTGCTCTCGGTATTCTTGGCTCGATAACCAATGGCGATGCTGTTCGAGACCTGCTTCAGCGTCGCCGGGCCCGATTGGAAACCGAACCACGAATTGAACGAGCCAAGCCGGTGCTGAGCGTCGCGGTTTTCGGTGTAGCCCGACTCGCCACCGAAGGCGGAGTTACCCAGGCCAACCTCCAGTCCGGGCAGCGAGTCGACGCCAAAGGCGGAATTCCACGATCCACGCTTGATCGTGAAGAGCGCGTCGCGCCCAAAAGCACTGTTGTTGGCGCCGTATTCGAGATTGTAAAGGGCCTGCGTTCCGACGGCAGAATTGTGATCGCCAGCGATGTTTCGATACATGGCCGCCGAGCCCACAGCGACATTTGCCGAGCCTGAATTGTTCGATGCCAACGCGTTCGCACCGGCCGCCAGATTGTGGTTGCCTCCCACATTCGATCCGAGCGCCCAGGTGCCGATCGCCGCATTCCAGGCACCGGTCCGGTTGCCGGCGAGCGCGCTGCTGCCGAGTGACGTGTTGAATGATCCTGCATCCCGATTTTCCCCGCTGTCTTCCGCGAGAGCTTCCGCGCGCGGGCCGGCACCAATCCCGACGAACACGTTCTGGCCATTGCTTCCCTTGATCTCGGCCAAATTGATCGTTTTCGATCTCATCTCATCCATTGCTTGCCGGCTTCGGATTTCGTCGATGTGTTCCCGCAGCTTGCCGATCAGCTCGGTCTGCTCCTGGTGGCCGGATTTGTACTCTTCAGATCTGGCCTGCTGCGTGGACTTGAGGCTGTCGATCTCCTTTCTCAGCGAAACATTTTCCTCGGCATATGCCGCCAACTGCCCTCGCAGTTGCGCATCAGATTGGCGAATCGCTTCAATTGCATTGCTTTGCGCAACGAGCGCTTCCCTCAGGCGAAGCTTGACGTACCGGAGACCGCCGAAGATCGTCAGCGCGAGCAGGACCGTTATGAAGGAAATCCCAATCCAACCCTTTTTGTTCATATCCTCTCCAGTTAAGCAAAATGTGTCGACCCAGGACCCCGCCAGCCAATCGCGCATCGTATCGTTCGAGCGCTTCCAGAGCTGGTGCCGAGCCCGCTCTTGCTTGAAACTGAGCCGCGCTCGCTTTACCACGGGCAACGCCATAGGAGCAAGATTCGCGCCAATGATGCCGGATGGCAGTCGAGCCTGCATGAAGACGAGCGGCGCGTCGCGCACAAACGTGCCAAAGCCCGGTCAAAACGGGAGTTGAGCTGCCAACGGAAAAGATCTGATTCTGTCCCGCGGGAATCGACAGTAACCGGAACGACGGCAGGGATTGGACATGGTCTGATTTTTTCGCTTGGTGCTCAGCGCAAACGACCGCCCCGCTTCCGAAAACGAGCCGCGCTTCACTTCCCCGGCCAGGTCGGCTTGCGCTTCTCGCCAAAGGCCTTCAGGCCCTCCTTGGCGTCTTCGGTCATCGCCAGCAGCGCGATCTGGCTCTCGGTGTAGGCGATGCTTTCGTCGAACGACATCGAGGCGATCGCGCGCATGGCGTATTTGCCGCGCCGGATCGCGGTCGGCGATTTGTCGACGATGCGGCTGATCAGCCAGTCGACCTTGGCGTCGAGCTCGGCCCCTGGCACGACATAGTTGAGCAAACCGGCGGTGAGCGCGGCCTTCGCGTCAAAGGGTTCGCCGGTCAGCGCCCATTCGTTGACGAGGCGCGGCAGCGCGATCGATTGCAGGAGGCTCATCACCTGCATCGGGAATACGCCGACCTTCACTTCGGGCAGGCCGAAGATGACGTGGTCGGCAGCCACCGCCATGTCGGTCATGCAGAGAAGGCCCATGCCACCGGCCATGCAGACTCCACCCACGCGCGCGATCGCGGGCTTTGTCGCATTCTGCGACAGCCGCAACAGATCGGCGTAATCGACATTGGGCCGGGAAAAATCCATCGCAAAGGCCGCGCCGCTGTTCTGCAAGTCGGCGCCGGCACAAAACGCCTTATCGCCCGCGCCCGTCAGCACGATGACGCGGACTTCCTTGTCGTCATGCGCTTCGCGATAGCCTCTGGCGATGCCGCCGATGACGTCGCCATTGAGCGCGTTGCGCTTGTCCGGTCGGTTGATGGTGATCCAGAAGGCCTGCCCGCGCTTCTCGCGGATGACGCTGTTATGGTCGGTCATGGTCCCACTCGCCTGTTCGCTGCAAAATGCTCGCAAGCATTTGCAGCAGGATAGCGGTGGACCGCAAGCGGTATCAGCTCTTGCGTGGAGTGGCTGCCGCGGTCTTTTTCACCCAGACCTTGTTGTCGTGGAACGCCGCACCGCCGACCGGCGCGACGGTTTCGGCGCCGGTCAGCACGTTGATGCCGCGTCCGCCGATGTGGGCCTTGTTCGGGTGGATCGATTCCGCGATCAAAACGCCTCGCCGCACCCCATCGAAGATTTTTGCCGTTAGCGTGGTCTCGCCGCGCGTATTGCCAAGCGTGACGGGATCGCCGTCCGCAATCGACAGCGCGGCTGCATCCTCCGGATGGATCATGACGGTCGGGACGCCTTCGCGCGCCTGCGAGCCCGGCGTCTCATTGAAGCTGGTGTTGAGATAGCTGCGCGAGGGTGAGGTGGCGAGCCGGAACGGGTGCTGTTCGTCGGCTTCCTCGATGATGGTCCAGTGGTCGGGCAGCGAGGGCATGTCCTTCCAGGGACCGAGGCCAGGAGTACCCCAGGGCGGATTGGCCCAGTCGGCCTTGAAGTGGAATTTCCTGTCGGCATGCGCGAAGCCGTCGAGATAATGCGAGGTGCGGAAATCCGGCTGGATATCGCGCCAGAGATCGGCTTCCAGCGTTTCGATGTCGCCGTGGCCGCTTTTCTTGAGCGTTACGTCGATCAGTTCGCGCGGCGTCATCTCGAATCCGGGATGAACCGCGCCAAGCCGGCGGCCGAGACCTTGCAGCACTTCGTGATTGCTGCGGCACTCGCCGGGCGGATCGATCAGCTTCGGCCCGACCGAAATGTGCTGGTGGCCGCCGCCGTAGTAGAGGTCGTCGTGCTCCATGAACATGGTGGCCGGCAGCACGATGTCGGCCATCGCGGCCGTCTCGGTCATGAATTGCTCGTGCACGACCATGAACAGGTCTTCGCGGGAAAAGCCCTGCCGAACCAGATTCTGTTCCGGCGCGACCGTCACGGGATTGGTGTTCTGGATCAGCATCGCCTTGACCGGCGGTCCGCCCTTCAGCGCCTCCGCGTCGCCCGTCAGGATGCGGCCGATCTTCGATTGATCCAACCAGCGCGTATTACGATCGATCGCGTCATGGCCTTCGATCACCGACTCGTTGAACTTCCAGATCGAGGCGTTGTTGAAGAACGCACCGCCGCCTTCATATTGCCAGGCGCCGGTCACGGCCGGGATGCACAGCGCCGCATGCATCTGTGCTGCACCGTTGCGGCTGCGGGTAAAACCGTAGCCGAGCCGGAAGAAGGAGCGCTTGGTCTGACCGACGAGACGCGCGAAGGACTCGATTTCCTCGACCGGCACGCCCGAAATCGCGGAAGCCCATTCCGGCGTGCGCGTCATCAGATGCGCTTCCAGCTCATCCGGGCAATCAGTGTAGCGGTCCATATAGGCGCGATCGGCAAAACCTTCGCGGAACAACACGTGCATGACGCCGCAGGCAAAGGCGGCATCGGTGCCCGGCCGCAGTAGGATCCTGATGTCGGCCTGCTTCATGGTGTCGTTGTTGTAAACATCGACCGCCGCGATTTTCGCGCCTCGCTCTTTCCGGGCGCGCGAGGCGTGCGTCATCACATTGACCTGGGTGTTCACGGGATTGGTGCCCCAGATCACGATCAGGTCGGAGACGCCCATCTCGCGGGGATCGACGCCGGCGATTTTTCCGGTACCGATGGAAAAACCGACGCGCGCGATGTTCGCACAGATGGTCGAGTAGAAGCGGGAATATTTTTTCACATGCGACAGGCGATTGATGCCGTCGCGCATCACCAGCCCCATGGTGCCGGCGTAGTAGTAGGGCCAGACCGATTGCGCGCCGAATTCGCGCTCGGCCGCATCGAAGCGTGCGGCGACCTCATCGAGCGCCTCGTCCCAGGAGATTCGCGCGAACTGGCCGGAGCCTTTCGGTCCGGTGCGGCGCATCGGGTAAAGCAGCCGGTCCGGATGATGGATGCGCTCGGCATAGCGCGCGACCTTGGCGCAGACGACGCCGGCCGTATAGGTCTGGACCTTCGAGCCGCGCACCCGGCCGATGGAACGGCCTTCGATCACTTCGATGTCGAGCGCGCAGGCCGACGGACAATCATGCGGGCATGTGGAATGGCGAATGTCGATCTTGGCGTGCTGGTTCATGACGGAAAGCTAACATCGATCGTCCGCTTCGCCGAGGGGCAATATTGCCCATTGTCCCAGCAAAAACGGAACGATGGGCATGCATCAACCGCCGAGATAGGCCCCGCCATTGGCGTGGATCGCCTGTCCGGTGATGTAGCGCGCGGCCGGGCCGCACAGGAAGCGCACCATCGCGGCGACATCCTCGGGGCGGCCCCTTTCGCCGCTGATGGTGCCGTGCGTGAGGTGATGGGCGGGTTCCGGCTTGTCCTTTGGACGCGGCGTGCCAATAAGGCCGGGAACAACGCAATTGACGGTGATGCCGTCGGCCGCGAGATCATGGGCGAGCGCACGGGTGAAGCCGACGATACCGGCCTTTGCCGTAACTACATGGGCGCGGTTGGCGGCGCCAGTATGCGCACTCAAACCGCCGATATTGACGATGGCGCCCGCGCCCGATTGGCGCAGTGCCGGTAGGCAGGCCTTCGTGCAATGGAACGCGCCGTCGAGCGTAACGTCGAGAATTTCCCGCCATTCGGAGTAATCCATCTCGGCAAAGGATTTTTCGCGTCGCAGTGCGGCGTTATTGACGAGGATGTCGATGCGGCCGAAATGTGAGAGCGCCGCATCTGCCATTGCCTTGCCTTGATCGGGATCACTGACATCACCGATCACGCCGAGCGCTCCGCCCCCGGCCTGCCGTATGCCCATGACGAGGTCGTCAACTTCCTTCCTGTTCGAACGCGCGTTGACGATAACGGCCGCACCGCCTTCGGCAAGCGCGAGCGCAATCGCCCGGCCGATGTTGCGCCCGGCGCCGGTGACGATGGCGACTTTGCCCGCGAGCTCCTGTGCCATTGCTATCCCCGCAGCGACGAAAGGTCGATGCGGCCATTATACAATGTCGCCAGCAGTTTTAGCGCAGCATCGCTCCGCGCCCTGCTCCAGCCGCCATGCTCCGTATTGAGCAAGAATTTATCGACCACATCCTGCCGCGTCAGCGGCTCCTGCGCGCCGCCGCGCAGATAGGGTTGCCGCTCTTCGGTCACGCTGCCGTCCTTCAGCTTCGCGCGGATATGGCCGGTATAATTGTTCGGATAGGAGTTTTGGGGATCAATGACGTACTTCACCTTCGCGGCGAGCGCGAGCACGCCAGGATCGGCGATTGCGCCCTTGCTGAAAGCAGCGAGGCCAACGCCGCCTTGGACGAAGCCAGCGGCCAACAGATACGGCACCGCGAATTTGGCAGCATAGCCATTGGGCGGGCGTTGCTTGTCGGCGAGCGGCTCCCACAAGCGGTGCACCGTGCCTTCCGCGACTTCGCAAACGATTTCGGCGATGTCTTCCGCCTTGATGCCGCGCGCTGCAAGCCGTCGCGCGCAGTCGATATAGGGCTGCGCGATGGTCCCGCAGGGATATGGCTTGAAGGCGAGTGTGTCCGTGACCCAGCGCGTGCCGAAATCACCAATCAGCGCGTCGTAGTCGCCATTGGTCGTATGCGCAAAACCATGGAATAGCCCGTGCACGCCTTCGAACACCGTACGCGGGCCGACAAAGCCGCCGCGCGCCAACAGCGCCGCGCGGATGCCGGATTGCGCGGCCCAGCCGGCATGCAGCCGCTTGGTCCAGGCGCCCTCGGCGAGATATTCGATGATGCCGCCGGCCATGCTGCCGGCGACGCCGAGCGCATCCACGATTTGCCTTGCGTTCAGGCCCAGCGCCGCGCCGACGCCGGCCGCCGCGCCCATCGCGCCGAAGATCGCGGTGGGGTGAAAGCCCGCCTTGTGCACGGCCTTCGGCACCACCAGGCTCAAGCGGCAAAGGACTTCGGCGCCGACGGCAATGCCGATCAGCGCCATCCGGCCATCCGGATTGTGCCGTTCGCAGGCGGCCAGCACGGCCGGCACGACGACGGCTCCGGCATGCACCGGCCCGCCTTCGAAAGTGTCGTCAAAATCCTCGCCATGCGCGGCGGTGCCGTTGACGAAGGCCGCGCCGGCGGCTGTCAACGCGCGCGGGTGGCCGATTGCCGTGCAAGGTCCGTCGTCGTCGGAGCCGGCAAGCGCGCTGTTGATGTAATCCTCGTTCCGCGCGGTCACGCAGAGCCCGACGACGTCGATCAGCAGATCCTCGCATTTGCGCGCGGTCGCGGCCGGAGGCGATCCGCCCTGCAACGCGACAATCTTCTGCGCCAGCGTTTCGGCGACGGAAATTTTCGGCAACGTCATTTCAGACGCGGAACAGTCTTGTGTAGCGCGCCTTGATCGCCTCGCCTTCTTTCTCGACCGCAGCCGCGTCGTCCTTCATGGTCTTGATGTCCTTCAGTGGCCTGCGGCCGGCTTTCTCCTGCGTCTGCGAATGCACCGAGCGCAATCCGCCGACATCGATGATGAGCTGTTGCGCTTCGCGGCTCAGGCTGAAGGACTGGAACAGTCTTGCGGCATTCGGATGCGGCGCGGCTTTGAAGACGCCGTTGGGGCCGATAATCAGCGGAGAGCCTTCCGTGGCGTAGACCGGTTCCACCGGCCGCCCCGCTTCCTTCATCTGGAAGATGTTGTACTCGTTGCCGTCGGCCATCACGGCGCGCTCGCCGAGATCGAGCTTTTTCGGCGGGTCGGCCGAGGACTGCACCTGCATGATGCCCTGCTTTGCAAGCTTTTCGAAATATTCCCAGCCGAGATCGCGCTGCATCTGGTAGGTCGCGGTCATGATGGTGCCGCTGTAGCCAGGATGCGCCTTGACGATCTTGCCCTTCCATTTGGGATCGAGCAGGTCGGCAAAGCTCCTTGGCGCATCCTCCGCTTTCACCAGATTGGTGTTGTAGGCGATGATGCTCAGCCACACGCGGAAGCTGGCGAACTGACCGTCCGGATCCTTGTGCTCACCGGGATAGAATTTTGCGACCTCTTCCGGAACGTAGGGCGCCAGAACGCCGTCGCGCTTCCAGACGATGAAATGCGCCGCGTCGGATGAGTTCACGATGTCGACGGCGTGGATGTTGCTGGAATATTCCTGGCCGATACGCTGGAACACCCGCTCCGCGCCCGTGCGTTCGACGCGAACTGGAATGCCCGGATATTTCGCTTCAAAGGCCTTTGCGAGCTTCTCGGCCACCGGCAGGTCGGTCGAGGTGTAGTAGATCACCTGCCCTTCCTTCTTCGCCGCCTCGATCAGCGCCGGCGTCACCGGCTCGGCCGGCGGGGCGGCGGCCACCACGCGGGTGGAAAACGTTGCACCTACAGCCAATGCCGCGCTGCCCTTCAGCATGCCGCGGCGCGAAATCCCCGAGCTTTTCATGCGTTCATCCCCGCTCGTTATGGCGAAGTTGGGTACACCAGAGCCTATCTTTTATTCCTGTCGCCTGCCTTTAGTCTATCGTCGACAGTTCGTTCGCATTGCCGCTAGACTAACCTCGCAAGAAAATGCGCTTCAGGGAGAGAAGGATGACCGGTCCAAGGTTTGTGCTGGCGCTGGCCGGGGCTTTGCTGGCGATGTCGGCATCCACCGCGTCCGCACAGGACTACCCGTCGCGGCCGGTCAGGATCATCGTTCCCTTCGGTGCCGGCGGGCCCGCTGACGTCACCGCCCGCCAGATCGGCAGCATCCTTCAGGAAACCCTCGGCCAGCCCTTTGTAATCGAAAATCGCACCGGTGCCGGCGGCGTAATCGGCACGATCGAAGCCGCCAAGTCGGCCCCCGACGGCTACACGTTGCTGATGATGTCGAACACCCAGACCGCGAACGAGTCGCTGGTGCCGGACCGCAAATACGAGCTGATGCGCGATCTCGCGCCGATTGCGCCGGCGAACTATTCCGATCTGATGATCGTCGTACACCCGGACGTGCAGGCGAAAACCCTGGCCGAATTCATTGCGCTGGCAAAATCGCAGCCGGGCAAGCTGAACTATGCCTCGTCCGGGCAAGGCACGCCGTATCATATGGCCGGGGAGCTTTTCAAAGCGATGGCCGGCATCGATGTCGTGCACGTGCCCTATCGCAACAGCGGCGAAGCTCGCAGCGGCGTGATCGGCGGTCAGGTGCACATGATGATCGATGCGGTACCCGCAATGGCACCGAACGTTACGGCAAATCAGGTCCGCGCTTTGGCCACTACCGGCAAGACACGCTCGAGCGTATTTCCCAATGTGCCGACCGCGGACGAAGCCGGTGTTGCCGGCTATGAGGCCACGATCTGGCTCGGGTTGATGGCGCCGGCCGGTACGCCGAAACCGGTCATCGACAAGCTCAATGCCGCCGTGAACGCTGCGATCAAGCGGCCGGATATCGTGAAGCAGTGGACCACACAAGGTGCAGTTCCGATGTCAATGAGCCCCGAAGAATTCGACAAATTCCTGCGCGGCGACATCGTGAAATGGGCGGAAGTGGTCAAGAAGTTTTCCGCCAAGTCGCAATAGGCTTTGCCCCATGCCAAGCACTCGATTTCGCCTCAACGGCGTCGAGACGTCTATCGACGCCGATCCTGACCGCTCCTTGCTGGACGTTCTACGCGGTCCGCTCGGCGTGACCGGACCGCATTTCGGTTGCGGTGCCGGCGAATGTGGCGCGTGCAATGTGATGATCGATGGCCGTGCTGTGAGTTCCTGCGACACGCCGCTGTGGTCGGTCGCGGACAAGGATGTCACGACGGTCGAGGGTCTCGGTGATGCCGAGCGTCCGCATCCGCTACAGCGTGCCTTCATCGCCGAACAGGCCTTGCAGTGCGGGTATTGCGTGCCGGGCATCTTGATCAGCGCAGCGGCGCTGCTGAAGCAAAATCCCTCGCCTTCCAGCGCCGAAGTCAAGCAGGCGCTCGACCGCAATCTCTGCCGCTGCGGTTCTCAGACCCGGATGGTGCGCGCGGTGCTCCGCGCGGCAAGTGAGATGGCCGCCGGATGAATGTGCCCCAGCCAAAATTGCCGGTGAGCCTCGCAGCGAACCCTAGACTGTCGTCATGGCTGAAATTCTCGGCGGACGGACAGGTGAGCGTGTCGCCTGGCAAGGTGGAGATCGGGCAAGGTATCGTTACCGCGCTGGCGCAAATTGCGGCGGACGAACTCGATGTCGATATCGCGCGGGTGCGAATGGTTCGTGCCTCGACAACGGCGAGCCCAAACGAGGGAGTCACGTCCGGTAGCCTGTCGATCCAGCAGTCCGGTCGTGCGCTACGGCATGCCTGTGCCGAAGTCCGGCAGCTATTTCTCGCCGCCGCGTCGGAGCGGCTTGGGGTAGAGACCGGAGCGCTTGCCGTCGATGACGGCACTATTTCCGGACCCGGCAATGTGCGGACAAGCTACTGGGAACTGGCCGACGAGGTTTCGCTGGATCGGGACGCGTCGCCCGATGTTACGCCAAAGCCCATCCCGCAGCGTGCGCTGGCCGGAAATTCGGTGCAGCGGCTCGACATTCCCGACAAGGTTTTTGCGCGTCCGCGCTTCATTCATGACGCCGCGTTGCCGGGAATGCTTCACGGCCGCGTGCTACGGCCAGAGCTGTCCGGCGCGACGCTCAGCGGGCTGAGTGAGGGAGGTGCCCGCGCCGTTGCAGGATTCGTCGCCATCGCGCGCGACGGCAGTTTCGCCGGTGTCGTCTGCGAGACCGAGAATGCTGCGGAAATGGCATTGAAGGCGCTGCGTAAGGGCGCAACATGGTCTGGCGGAGAGACGCTGCCCGATGAAAGCGACATGGCGGCGTTCCTGAAGTCGCGGCCGGTTGAATCGACGATCATCGATAAAAGGCAAGCGCCCTCGCCCACGGCAAAAAGCCGAACCGTCAAACGGCAATACACGCGTCCTTACATCGCGCATGCATCGATCGCGCCATCTTGCGCGATCGCGCAATGGGACGCAGACAAGGTGCGCGTATGGACGCACAGCCAGGGCGTTTACCTGCTACGCGCCGATCTGGCGCTGGTACTGAGGCTTCCGGTGGAGAATATCACCGTCGAGCATATGGAGGGCGCCGGCTGTTATGGGCATAACGCCGCCGACGATGTTGCGCTCGATGCGGTTTTGCTCGCCAGGGCGGCCGAGGGACGGCCGGTGCGTGTGCAGTGGTCACGCGAGGGCGAGATGTCGCATGCGCCCTTTGGCGCTGCGATGGCGATCGAGATCGAGGCCGATCTCGATGCGAACAATGAAATCGTGGACTGGCGTCACACGATCTGGAGCAACGGCCACGCCGCGCGGCCGGGACGTGCAGCGAAGCCTGCGCTGCTGGCGGCAACAGAGATTTCGAATCCGTTTCCGCGCACGATCTCGACCAACCCGCCGCAGGCCAATGGCGGCGGCGGCGACCGCAATTCGGTGCCGCTGTATGATTTTCCGTCCTGGACGATCGAGAGCCATCGCCTGCTGACCATGCCGGTGCGCACGTCGGCGCTGCGCACGCTCGGTGGACAAGGCAACGTGTTCGCGATCGAGTCCCTTCTCGACGAGATCGCCGCCGAGCGCGGCGAAGACCCGGTTGCGTTCCGGCTGCGTCATCTGAAGGACGAACGCGCAAAGGATGTGATCCGCACCGTAGCCCGGCGAGCGAACTGGAAGCCGGCCAAGCGGCCCGGCATTGGCTACGGCATCGGCTTTGGGCGCTACAAGAACACCGGCGCCTATTGCGCAGCGATCGCGGAGATCGAAGGGGAGGAAGGTATTCGGGTCAGGAAGCTGACACTGGCGGTCGATGTCGGCGAGGCCATCAATCCGGACGGCGTGATCAACCAGATCGAAGGCGGGGCGATCCAGGCGACGAGCTGGGTTCTGAAGGAACGTGTGCGCTTCGATCGTCAGCGCATCACCAGCACCAGTTGGTCGGAGTATCCGATTTTGCGCTTCAGCGAAGTGCCGGATGTGGAGGTCGAGCTGATTCAGCGGCCGGAGATTGATCCGGTCGGCGCCGGCGAGGCGGCGCATGGCCCGGTGACCGCGGCAATTGCCA
Source organism: Bradyrhizobium lablabi (assembly GCF_018129385.1). Classification (GTDB taxonomy): domain Bacteria; phylum Pseudomonadota; class Alphaproteobacteria; order Rhizobiales; family Xanthobacteraceae; genus Bradyrhizobium; species Bradyrhizobium lablabi_C. Next base: position 237,801 of record NZ_JAFCLN010000001.1, on the reverse strand, counting down.
ACGCGACGTTCGATGCACTCGGTGTGCGGGTGCGAAACCTGCCAATCACGCGCGACACCCTGATCGCGGCGATGGACCTGGGTTCATGACGCGACTGAACATCTTGAGCGGGGGCGCGGCGCAAGGGCTGGTCGGAAGTCTCGCACCCGCATTCGCGGCGAAGACGGGACTTGATATTGGGGGAGAGTTCGGTGCGGTCGGCGCCATGGCCGACAAGCTACGCAACGGCGCGCCAACGGACGTTGTCATCCTGACGGCCGCGCTGGTCGCGACACTGGCAGAGGAAAAGCTGGTCGTTCCCGCCACCATCGCTGATATCGGCATGGTCGAGACCGCCCTCGCCGTTCGCGCCGGCGATCCGCCACTAATGGTCAGGGACGAGGCCAGCCTGCGCGAAGCGCTGCTGGCCTCGGATGCGATCTTTGTGCCGGATATCAAGGCATCGACCGCCGGGATCCACGTCGCAAAAGTTCTGGCGAAATTGGGGATCGCCGACGAAGTGGCCGGCCGTCTCCACGTCCATCCAAACGGGGCGACCGCGATGAAGCATCTGGCTGCCTCCGGCGCAAGGCGGCCGATCGGCTGTACGCAGGCAACCGAGATCATCAACACGTCAGGCGTCGTTCTGTCGGATTCTCTGCCGCCGGACTGCGAACTCTCGACCGTGTATACGGCGGGTGTGACGACGCGTGCCGCCCACGCGGCGCAGGCTCAGGAGTTGATAGATCTGTTGAGAGGCGCGGACCAGGAGGAACTGCGTCGGCGCGCGGGCTTTATGAAGGCCGCGGGATAAGTCAGCTTCTGCGGCGATACCTGAGGATCCGCGCTTCCGCGAACGACATCATCAGCGACGTCAGATAACCGATCATACCGAGCAGGATCACACCGGCGAATAAGTCCGCCGAGCGGAACGCGCGGGCGGACAGCAGCACGGAGTGGCCAAGGCCATCGAGGCCTGCGAGGATTTCGCAGACCACCGACAGGATCAGCGCCACGGTGAGACTGAGCCGCATGCCGGCGAGGATGTCGGGGGCCGCCGATGGCAACGCGATCTTGAAGATGACGGCGAGCCGCGACATGTGCAACGAACGAGCCACCTCGTAGAGTCGCGGCTCGACGGCGGCAAAACCGTGAATAGTCGCCAGCAGCATCGGCCAGATCGCTCCGAAGGCGATCACGAACAGCGCCATGCCCTGCGTAAGCCCGAACAGAGCGATGGCGACTGGAATGATCGCCGACACCGGCAGTGGACGAAGGAATTCAAGCGACGGCGCGATATAGCTGCGCATGCTGCGCGACGAGCCAATCAGGGCACCCAATGCGATCCCGGCGATCGAGGCGAGGAACCAGCCATAGGCCATGTGCTCGAGTGTCCCGAGCAGCTTGCTGCCGAGGTCACCGCTCGTGAAGCCGCGTACCAGAGACGCCCAGGCGCGATCGGGCCCCGGGAGAAATACCGGCGACACCAGCCGCAGATCGGCGATCAGTTGCCAGAGGCCGACAAAGCCGGCGGCGACGGCAAAACTGGCGATGCGCCAATAGATCGCCCCGCGCGACGTCATGCCGGATCCCCGACCAGTGCGGCGCGTCCGAACAGGTGGCGCTGCGCCAGATTGAGGCCTGCATTCAGGCCATAACCGATCACTCCGATCCACACGAGATAGGCCAGCATCAGATCCGGCTGGAGCCCCTGCTGTGCGGCCATGATGGCAGCGCCAAGGCCGATCGGGTTTATCGCGATTTCCACCGTCACGGCCACGATCAGGGCGATACCCGCAGCCAGACGAAACGCGACGAAAATGCGCGGCAGCGCCGCCGGGATGATGATTTTTCGCACGCGATCGGCCGGTGACAGGCGCAAGGCCCGGGCAACTTCCATCAGGCGCGGCTCGACTTCCTGCACCGCGGCCCGGCTGAGGATCAGAATTGGCCATACGCAGGCGAAGGCGATGATGGCGATCTCCATGCGGTAGCCGAAGCCAAGCGCGATCAGTGCAATCGGCAAAAGCGCGATGGATGGAATGGGACGGACCGCCTCGACGGTCACTTCCATCAACCGGTCAAACACCTGGAAAACCCCAAGCGCGATGCCGAAAGCCAAGCCGATGGCGCCGCCGATAATAAGCCCGGCAAATGCCGATGCCAGAGTATCTCGCGTGGCGCTCAGGAACGCGCCGTCGCTGATGGCCAAACCGAACGCCGCCGCGATCGCGCTCGGCGGCGCCAGCGAGTCACTATGCAAGTCGACCGAGCGGGCCCATATCTCCAGCGCGGCCAATGCGGCCGCGGGAAACACCAGCCCCTTGAAGCGATCGGGAATCACGCTTCGGATGCCTTGATGAAATCGAAAAGTTCGCGGCGCAGGCGCAGGAATTCGGGGTTCTCGCGCGTCGTCAGTTGATCGCGCGGCCGCGGCAGGTCGATTGTGAGCTCGATACCGATCCGGCCCGGATTGGGCAACAGGCCGATAACGCGATCGCCGAGATAGATCGCCTCTTCCAGATCGTGGGTCACGAAGATGACGGTCATGTTTGCAGCGGCGACCAACGACAGCACCTCATCCTGCAAACCTTGCCGCGTCATCGCATCGAGCGCACCAAAGGGCTCGTCCATCAGTAACGCCTTGGGATCTTGCGCCAGGCAACGCGCGATCTGCAACCGCTGCTGCATGCCGCCGGACATTTCCGCGGGATATTTGCCGGCGTGGTTGGGCAGCCCGACTTTCTTCAGCAGCGCGTCGATGCGAGGCGCGCGTTCCGAGACAGGAACATTGTTGGCTTCCAGCGCCAGCGAGACGTTGCCGGCAGCGGTTCGCCAGGGTAGCAGCGCCTTGCCGTAATCCTGGAAAACGATCGCGATGTCGCGGCGTGGGGTACGCATCGGCTGGCCGTCAAACTCGACCGATCCGCTGGTCGGCTGATAAAGCCCGGCCGCAAGCCGCAGCGCCGTGGTCTTGCCGCAACCGGACGCGCCGATGATGCAAAGGAATTCACCGGGCCTGACCGTCAGGCTCAAATCCTCGACGATCGCCTTACCGCCGAGATTGAGCGCGACATTGGAAAACGCGATCTGGGGCCGCGCGGACTTGCTGGCGCTAGCCTCCCTGGACACCACGAGTGACAACGCCACCATTATTCTCCGTCCGGATAGACATATTGCAGAGTGGATCCGAGGTGCCCCCTCAGCATGGCCTGCGCCCCCGCCACGTCCCGCGCCAGTACTTTATCGGCAAGGCCCTGATGCGCCGCGACGAATTTCTTGCCGCTGTCAAACCCGCGCATCATGACGCGGCGATAGCGGTAAGCCTGATCGTAGAGATCGGAATGTGCCGTCAGCAGCCGTCTTGAACCACAGGCCGCCAGCAGCGAGGTGTGGAACGCCTTGTGCAGCTTGTCGAAATCAGGCGCACCTTCGCGAAACTCGGCAGCATTACGCTCGATGTAGCGGCGCATCTGGTGCAGCGTGCCCAAAATGCCCGCTTCCCAAGCGTCGTCGCCATTGGTGATCGCGAGCTGCAAGGCCTCCATCTCTACCACGGTGCGCATCCGCGTGATGTCGAGCAGATCCTCGCGACTGACCTCGGCCACGCGAAAACCGCGCTGACCGATGCCGACAATCAACCCGCGCGATACCAGCCGCGACAGGCCCTCGCGTAGCGGCGTGGCGCCGATATCGTAGCGACTAACGAGGTCGACAATCCCGAGCCGCGCGCCGGGCGCCAATTGCCCGGAAATGATGTCCTGCTCCACAAGAATGGCCGCGCGTTCGCTCAGCGTATCCCCTGCCGAGACATCTTCCGGCTTCCGGTGCGGCTGTGCGGCCATGGCGACCCCTTCCGGCTATTTCAGGATCAGCTTGTCGAGATCGAGCTTGCTCTGCAACATCTTCTGGGACGACATGATGTCGATCCACCATGCGAGCTGCTCGGGCTTGAGCACTGGCTCGGAGCGGTTCGGTGGGGTGGCCTTGACCAGTTCGATCGGCTGCTTGGTGAATTTCGAGATCGATACGGACACCTTCTCGCGATCGTTGTTGACGATAGGCGCGGCTTCCGCAATCGCAGCGCGGAATTTCTTGATAGTGTCGGCGTTCCTGTTCGCCCAGTCACGCGAGGCGGCGTAGAAGATGATCGGCTCGGTGCGGCCAAGCTCGGCCGCATAGCGCGCGCCGACAGTACCCAGCCCGGCGTTCGTCATTCGCGTCACGAACGGCTCGCCGGTGAGCACGGCATCGACGCTGCCCGACTTCACGATATCCATCATGGTCGGAAAGGTCACCTCGACGAAATTGACTTTCCTGGGATCGACCCCCTTCTCGACCAGCCACTTCACGAACAGAACATGCAGGAAGGCGCCAAGCCCGGGTGCGCCGACCTTCTTGCCGACGAAATCCTTGGGCTCGTTGATGGTGATGCCGTTGCGAACGAAGGCGGCCACATTGTTGTTGGTGACAGGGCTCATCACCGAGGCGCCGCCGACCGCAACCAGATCCAGTCCGCCATCAGCGGCCTGCAAGAACACCGTCGAGGTCGGGCCGCCGATCTGGATCGAGTTGGAAAGGATGGCAGCCGGGATATTCGAATTGATGCCGATCAGCACCATCTCGGCTTCGATGCCATGCTTCTTGAAGATGCCTTCGTCGATCGCGAGCATCGCCGAGGCGCAGTCGGAGGTCGCGGTGCAGCCGATCTGGATCTTGTTCTGGGCGAAAGCGGGCCCGGCCGACAAGAGAGCGGCTGTCGCCGCGGCCGCCAACAATCTGGTCATTTCACGCCTCCCCGTGCGATATTTCCCATCGCCTCTTGTTTATCGATATTTTTAATGATCATATATTTTAGGAAATCACAAGGGGGCGGCCATGAAACTGGCGACATTTCGATCGGATGGCGGGGAAAAAATCGGGATGGTACACGATGGGGATGCCCGGCTGTTCGATCTAGCCAGGGCGGCAGGGCGCGACGGCGGCAGCAACCCAGCCTTCGCATCGATGCTGTCGCTGATCGATGCCGGTCCCTCGGCGCTCGATCAAGCCAGCCGCCTGTTCGAAAAGCACGGCAAGGACGAGACGCTGTCCGAGAATGTTGCCAGCGTGGACATCCTCGCGCCGGTGCCCGAGCCGCGGCAGATGCGCGACGGCATGTCGTTTCCGCTGCACATCCTGCAAGCGCCGCGCGGACAGCTCAAGCTCGCGGCGCGCGCCAAAAACGACATGGCCGAACTGGCGCGGATCGATGCGGAGCCGCTGGGAGAATTACCGGAGGTCTACCGCAAGCAGCCGATCTACTACATCACCAACCGCTTCAGCGTGCGCGGCACCAACACGACCGTGAAATGGCCGCGTTACAGTCAGGTGATGGACTATGAGCTCGAATTCGGCATCGTCACGAAGAACAGGGGTGCCAATATTTCCGCAGCTAAGGCCAAGGACCATATTTTCGGCTACACGATCTTCAACGATTTCTCCGCCCGCGATGCACAGCGTATCGAGATGGATGGCCGGCTGGGGCCGGCCAAGGGCAAGAGCTTTGACGGCGGGAATGTGATGGGACCCTGGATCGTGACGCCGGATGAGATCGGCGATCCCTACAAGCTGAAGATGGAAGCGCGTGTGAACGGCGAGATGCGCTCGCGAGGTATTTCGGAGGGCATGCTGTTTTCGTTCGAGGAGATCATCGAACACGTCACCAAGGATGAAACGCTGATGCCGGGTGAATTCATCGGATCGGGCACCGTCGGCAATGGCTGCGGGCTGGAGCTCGGATGGTACCTGGAGCACGGCGACACCATCGAGCTCGAAGTCGAGAAGATCGGAATCTTGAAGAACAGGGTTGAACGGCAGAGCGCCTGACCCGTTAGAGCACAATCAGAAGAAAGTATCCGGGAAGGAATACGCGATGGCGCGCAAATTGATCGACATTTCGGTGCCGCTGCAAAACGACGTGCCGGCCGATCCGCCGGGCGGGCACCCGACGATTCAATACATCGATCATCAGCAAGGCCTGCCGCGCATGCTGCAATTCTTTGAGGGATTGAAGGCGGAGGATTTGCCTGACGGCCAGGGCTGGGCGGTCGAACAGGTGCAGCTCTCGACCCACAACGGCACACATCTCGACGCGCCCTGGCACTTTCATCCCACCATGAACCACGGCGAGCGGTCATGGACGATCGACGAAGTGCCGCTGGAATGGTGCCTGCAACCGGCCGTAAAGCTTGACTTCCGGCATTTCCCGGACGGCTATGTCGCCACCGCCAAGGACGTCGAGGCGGAGCTGAAGCGCATTGGCCACACGCTATCGCCGCTGGAGATCGTCGTCGTCAACACCAGCGCGGGCGCCAAGTACGGCCGGCAGGACTACGTCACCTCAGGCTGCGGCATGGGATACGAGTCAACGATGTATCTTCTGGAGCGCGGCGTGCGGCTAACGGGCATCGACGGCTGGAGCTGGGATGCGCCATTCGTCTACACCGCGAAAAAGTATGCAGAGACCAGGGATGCCAGCCTGATCTGGGAAGGCCACAAGGCCGGACGGCATATCGGCTACTGCCACATCGAAAAGTTGCACAATCTCGAACTGCTGCCCTCGACGGGCTTCATGGTGTCATGCTTCCCGGTGAAGATCGAACGGGCCTCCGCCGGATGGACCCGGGCGGTCGCCATTCTCGACGGCTAGATGACTTGTAGACGCAAGTCTGCGACGATGGCTTCCATAGACGCGCGGAAAAAGGCCGCCTAAACTCCCCTTAAAATTCCGACGCCGGATCAGCCTGCGCGGGAACGGCCAGCGGCCAAACCGCAGGGCCACAACATGGGGAGGAGATCATGAACCGTCTTTCGCGGGCTCGCCGCGCTGTCACGCTTGCATCTGCGGCCGCCATATCACTGGCTCTCGCCGCTCCCGCATCTGCGCAGGAAACCTTCAAGCTCGGTATCGTGACATTCCTGTCCGGACCCGCCGCCGACAGTTTTGGCGTCCCGGCCCGCAACGGCGGAACATTCGTCATCGATCAATTGAACAAGGGTGGCGCCCCCTCGCCTTACGAAAAAGTCGGGTTCGGCGGCATGAAGATCGAGCCCATCATCATCGATGAGAACGGCGGCGCCACCAAGCAGGTACAAGAACTGCGTAACCTGTATCAGCGCGATAATGTCGACGCCGTGCTCGGTTATATCAGCTCAGGCGACTGTCTTGCCGTGGCGCCGATCGCCGAAGAGCTGAAGAAGATGCTGGTGCTGATGGATTGCGGCACGCCGCGCATCTTCGAGGAAGGCAAGTACAACTACGTGTTCCGTACGGCCGCACATGCCACAATGGATAACGTTGGCCTGATCCGCTACATGAAAGCCAAGAACGTCAAGATGGAGACCCTCTCGGCGATCAACCAGGATTACGCCTGGGGACAAGACAGCCGGGCCGACTTCGTCGCCGCAGCCGGGCAGCTCTATCCCAATGCGAAGCTCGTGACCGATCTGCTGCCGAAATTCGGCGCCGGTCAATACGGCACCGAAATCTCAGCGCTGGTGAGTGCCGGGTCGGACGTGGTCTATTCGAGCCTGTGGGGCGGCGACTTGCAGTCCTTCATCCTACAGGCATCACCGCGCGGCCTGCCTAAACGCAGCCAGCTCGTGTTCAGCGCGGCCGACCACGTGCTGCCGCCGCTCGGCGACAAGATGCCAGACGGCACCATCATCGGTGCGCGCGGCGCCTACGGCTTGATGTCGCAGAAGTCGCCGCTGAACGATTGGTTCTTCAAGGGGTATGAAGGCGCCAACGGCGTTTATCCGGTGCAGGCGGCCTATCGCATGACGCAGGCGATCCTCGGACTGAAGGCCGCGGTCGAAAAGGCGATGGCAAAGAACGGCGGCAAGAAGCCGTCCACGGACGAACTGGTCGCCGCCATGACCGGCCTCGAATGGCAAACTCCCGGCGGCCTGGTCCAGATGAAGCTGGCAGACGGCCACCAGGCGATCCAGTCGATTGGCTTCGGCCGCACCAAGTACAATCCGGACCTGAAGCGGGTCGACCTTGTCGACATCCAGTATTTTCCCGCCGAGTGCGTCAATCCGCCGCCGGGCGTGAAATCGCTGGACTGGATCAGGGGCGGCATGCAGGGCGCCAAGTGCAATTGATCGGCGCCGGCGGCAGATGACGCAACGATGCAGCGGCACGAACGGACGCGTTCGCGCCGCTGTTTGCTGCCCGCAACTTCCCGCCTAAACTGGCAGCCATGAATTTCTTCCTGACCATCATTGTTGACGGCCTGATCCAGGCTTCCTGGCTGTTCATCGTGGCGCTGGGGCTCACGCTGGTGTTCGGCGTGCTGAAGATCCTCAACATCGCCCATGGCAGCTTTTACGCCATCGGCGCTTATGTCGCGGCCACCGTGGTGACGCTGGTTGCGGCACACCGCTTGCCGCCGAGCGTCGGATTTGTCGCGATGCTATTCGCAGTGGCACTGATTGCCGCGGCCGTTGGGCTGTTGCTCGAGCGCGGTCTCCTGAAGATGTTTTATGGCCGCGACGAGGTCGTGCTGTTGCTCGTCACCTACGCCGTGTTCCTGATCCTCGAGGATGTCACCAAGCTGATCTGGGGCGTCAATCCGATCTATGCGACGCAGCCTTACGAGCTGTTCGGCAACCTCGAATTCGCCGGGCTCTACTATGTCGGCTACGACCTCGTCCTGATCCCGATTTCCGCTGCGATCGGCTTTGCAATCTGGTTCGGCCTCAATCGCACCATCATGGGCAAGATCGTGCTGGCGGTGATCCATAATGAGGAAATGAGCGTCAGCATGGGCGTGCGGGTGAACCGCGTCTATGCGTTCGCGTTCGCTTTCGGCGTGCTGCTGGCGGCGCTCGCAGGCGCCCTGACGGCGCCGAAAATATCGATGCAGCCGGGCCTCAGCTCGGATGTGATCATCCTGAGCTTTGCCATTGTCGTGATTGGGGGATTGGGCAGCGTGGAAGGCGCTGCCGTGGGCGCGATCCTGGTCGGCCTCGCGCGGGCGGCCTCGGTGCACCTGATGCCACAGGCCGAACTATTCATGATCTATCTGATCATGGCGGGGGTGCTGCTGTTCCGCCCCGAGGGCCTGTTCAAGCGCGAGACGGCAAGGCGGATCTGATGAACAAGGGCATGCATCCCCTGGTCATGATCGGTCTGGTCGGGGCCGTCACCCTGTTCGGCCGCCTGCTGCCGACCTGGACCTTGTCGCTTGCGACAATTGCCGCTGCCAATGCGCTGATTTCACTCGGTATTGTGGTGCTGGCGCGGACCGGCAATATCTCGTTCGGCCAAGGCCTGTTCTACGCCGCCGGCGGCTATGGCGTCGCATTGATCGCCAATGGCTGGGGCCTCACCGACGCGGTTGCGCAGGTGATCATCGGCGCTGTCTGCGGCGGCGTGCTTGGCCTCGTGATCGGTCCCTTGATTGCCCGCTACAGCGGCATCTTCTTTGGCATGCTGACACTGGCGCTTTCGATGGTGTTTTACGGCGCGCTGGTAAAATCCACGGCGCTCGGCGGCTCGGACGGATTCAACGTCGGGCGGCCGACCTTGTTCGGCATTGGTTTTTCCGATCCGCGCGAGGCCGACTTCATGCTGTACGCGGTATCGGTGATCACGACTGGCCTTGCCGGCATCGCTGCGACCATCCTGTTTCGGTCCGAATTCGGCCTTGCCAGTCTCGCCGTTCGCGAAAACAATCTGCGCGTCGAGTATCTCGGTCTTTCCGCCAACCGCATCATCTCGCTCAATTTCGTGATTGCCGCGATCTTTGCTGGCGCCAGCGGCGCGTTTGCGCTGATGGCACAGCGGCATATCGATCCGCAATTCGCCTACTGGACCACATCAGGCGAATTCGTCTTCGTCGCAGTGCTCGCCGGAAACCAAAGCGTGGCTGCCGTGTTCGTTGCCTCGATGGCGCTGGAGCTGGTGCGCTCGTTCTCCAATCTCTATCTGCCCAACACCTGGCAGCTCGTGCTCGGCGTTTTCCTGCTCGGCGTGATCCTGTTCCTGCCACGAGGTATCGGTTCGCTCTGGGTCCGGGACCGGCGCCGGAAGAGCACGCCCGCAACCGCATCGGAGGGCACGACCAAGAAAGAGGTGGTGCTGTGAAGCCGGTCCTTTCCGTGCGCGGCCTCGACAAACGGTTCGGTGCGGTCGTCGCCGCCGACGCGCTTACCCTCGACATCCCCGTCGGCCAAAAGGTCAGCCTGATCGGCGCCAACGGCGCTGGCAAGACCACCTTCGTCAATATGGTCACCGGCTACCTGGCGCCGGACAAAGGATCGATCGCGCTTGACGGACTGGATATCGGTGGACGCTCGCCGCGCAACGTGGCCAAGCTCGGCATTTCGCGCTCGTTCCAGATTCCGCAACTGTTCATTGAGCTCACCGCCGCGGAAAACCTGACGGTGGCTATTTCCGGCGCCGGCACGAGGGCGTTGTCATTCCAATCGCCGGCAGGCGCGCAAGAGCGCCACGACAAGGCAGTGGAACTATTACGGCGTTTTGGCCTGGCCGACCTCGCCGACCGTCCAATCTCGGAGCTCGCGGGTGGCGTGCGCAAGCTGATCGACATCTCCATGGCGCTGGTGCGCCGGCCGAAACTGCTGCTCCTGGACGAGCCGACTTCCGGCGTTTCGGCGGAAGAGAAATTCGCCACCATGGACCGCGTCATCCATGCGGTGGCACCCGATGCCTCCACGGTCGTCTTTGTCGAGCATGACATGGAGATCGTCAACCGCTACGCCGATCGCGTGGTCGCGTTCTACCAGGGCCGCATTCTTGCCGACGGCGAACCAGCCCATGTTCTGAAGGACAAGGAAGTGCGCCGCTACGTCACCGGGGGCACACAATGAGCACAGCGGCGCCCCTGCTCGAGATCGACAATCTCGTCGTTGAAATTCAGTCAATGCCGGCGCTGCGCGGCTTTTCCCTGCACATTGCGCGCGGCGCCATGGTGGGCCTGGTCGGCCGCAACGGCGCCGGCAAGACCACCCTGATGCGCTCGATCATGGGCCATCTGAAGGCGGCGCGAGGCATCATTCGCTTCGAAGGCATCGATCTCGCCGCCCGGCCGCGCCACGACCGCGCCGCGCTCGGCATCGGCTACATGCCGGAGGATCGCTGCCTGGTACCCCAACTGACGGTGGAGGAGAATATTCTGCTGCCGCTGTGGGTCGCCGATCACATTGACCGCAAGGCGCGACTGGAGTTCGTTTACTCGGTGATCCGCGAACTCACAGAGATGCGGGACCGCAAGGCGCTGCTGTTGAGCGGCGGCCAGCAGAAGCTGGTGGCGCTCGGGCGCGCGCTTGCTATCGGCACAAAATGTCTGATGCTCGACGAACCGTTTGAGGGAATCGCGCCCGCGCTGTCCGAACGGCTGTCAGAGGTCCTGGCATCGCTTCGAGGCAAGGACCTCACCTTGCTGATGTCGCAGTCGGACATGAACCATTCGCGCGGCTTGATTGACGCCGAGTTCACGATCGAACGCGGCGCCAACCTGATTTCAGCCTGATACCAGATGCCCCATTTGGCTGACGACATAAGCGATTAGGGCCACCGCCGCCAAGATTGGCAAAGCGATCAGCTTGATATTCCAGTTGCGGTAGATGCTGTGTTCGTCGTCTTTCGGTGACCGGTCGAACGAGCCAGGCATGGACGCCTCCATGGTGTGGATCTGCCTACCCGGAAGTCACATACCGCAGTGCACGCAAGACCCCTGTGAAATGCTTCACATGCCTCATCAGTTTCACCGGCTTGTGAGGTTTGCCGCAAGTTGGATGAGAAATCGCGGCAGTAAGTCGCTCTAATCGCTGTCGTCCGCCGATCCGGCTTCAATCAGCGCCTGTAGCGGCTCGGGCTTCAGCACGACGATGGCACCATGCTCGAGCCGGACCCAGTCACGCGCGGCCCAAGCGCGGAGCTGCTTGTTGATGCTTTCGCGGGTCATGCCGACCATTTCGCTGATTTCTTGCTGGGTAACGGCGATGGTCCGTCCGCCCTGTGCGCCCTTGTGCCTTTCCGTCAGCCGTAACAAGGCGCTGGCGAGGCGGCCCGGAAGGTCCTGGAGAATGATCTGCTCGACCTGATCGCTGGTCCAGCGCAATCGAGTGCACAACAACTCGATGAACTTCATCGCCAGCTCCGGCTGGCTGCGCAAGAATGGAATGAAATCGCGGCGATCGATGATGAAAAGCTCGCAATTGGTATTGGCGATCGCGTCGGCCGTGCGGGGCTGCCTGTCCAGCAGCGCAATCTCGCCAAAGATCTCGCCGGGACCGATCAGGTTCAATATTGCGTTGCGCCCATCGGGCGAAGAGACGCTAATCTTGACCGTGCCGCTGATGACCGCAAACAGGCTGGTGCCCGGATCGCCCTTTGAGGCGATCGTTGCTCCACGCTTGAGCGTGGTGTGCTTGGCGTAGCGGCAGAGCTGGTCGAAGGCGTCAGGCTCCAGATCGGCAAAATACGGATGCTTGCGCAAGACGGATAATTTGCCGCCCGCCGATCCGCGAGTATCGCCTTTGTTGTCCTGAGGCACGCCGGGTAGAACTCCAGGAAGGATCGGGGGAATCCTTCCTTCCGTAGTCAACGGCGGCGGGCTTTTCAACCACAAACCGCCTTTTGGGCCGCGCTTGGGGGTCGCAGGGCAGATATGACCGTCAGCGTGAAAACCGCAAGCGCGACAAGACATCGCCACCAGCCAGTAAACCCAACCGAGCGCGGCGCCCGGTCACCGCGGGAGGGCCAAGCCGCCCCCAAAACTATGGCAATCCGGAGAAAGCTGGTCCGCAAAGGGACCGTCGCCCTGCCCGACCCTGATAGGCTGAAACAGCATCATCGAATGGCGGTGAAGGCATAGTCAATCCCGTGGCGTGGAAATAGCCGCTCGCTGCCAGAACCAGATCCTCGGCATGGGCAGAAGCTACTCATTCGCAATTCCCATTTCCTTGATGACGCGAGCATATTTGGCAAGCTGATCCCGCGTCATGACGCGAAGTTCCTCCGCCGAACTGCCACGCGCCGCAAATCCCAACTCCTCGAGCTTGCGGTGAACTTCGGCATCGCCGAGTGCCTTCAAAACCTCGGCGTTCAGCCGGCCGACAATCTCCTTTGGCGTGCCGGCAGGCGGCAGCATCGCAAACCAGGAATTGAAGAAAAAACCAGGTAGTCCCGATTCTGAAACGGTGGGTACGTCGGGAAATTGCGTCAGGCGCTTTTCGGTTGTCACCCCAATCAGTCTTAGCTGGCCGCCGCGAACCAACGCAGCAACCGTTCCCAGCCCCTGAAAGCCGACCGGAATCTGGCCGGCGGCGACGTCGGTCGCGGCCTGCGTCGCGCCTTTGTAGGGCACATGAGTGAGCGAAATGCCGGCACCGGCAGCAAACATCGCCATCGCCAGATGCTGCGGGCTGCCAGGACCGCCCGAACTATAGTCGATCTTCCCGGGCGCGGCCTTGGCGGCGGCGATCAGATCGGCCGCCGACCTGAAGCTTGTACGGTTGTTTGTGACCAGCCCCCACTCGACGGTGGCTACCAGCGACACCGGCTCAAAATCCTTCAATATGTCCCACCGCATCTTCGACTGTAGATTGGGGACCATGGTCATGATGCTGTCGTTGAAGCCGCCGATCGTATAGCCATCCGGCTCCGCCCGCGCGACTTGTTCTGCGCCGATCAGTCCGGAAGCGCCGGGCAGATTCAGGATGACGATTTGCTGGCGCATATTATCGGCCATCTTCTGCGTCACGATACGCGCAGCGACATCGACCGCACTCGCCGCCGCCAGCGGCACGATCATCTTGATCGGCCGGTCCGGGTAGGTGGATTGCGCGGCAGCTTGAGAACCAAGCAGCAGCGCAAACGGCAAGGCCAGAAAACGAAACGCGCGCATCGGCTCCCCCCAAAATATCAGGCGACCGCTGCGAGCCGGCCGTCGTTTTTTGGAAGAAGAATGCGCCCTCCTGGTCTGCTTTGCAATCGCTCGGAATGAGGGCGATTATCTAGAGCAGTTTTCCGTCCGGCCCAAAAAACGGATGCGGTCCATCAAACTTGCCTATCGGCACGTGGTGCGTCACCACGTTGCCGAAGTCAGCTCCTGGAAACCAGGTGTGGAGATGAAAGGCCGGCGGCTCGACCCTGAACGACGGCTCGCGCAATTCGGCCAGATCGAGATCGACCGCGTGATTGGGCGCCGGACAGATCGTCGTGGGAACGCCGGCAAATGTCGTGAAGGTGGCGCGATGAACGTGACCGGTGGCGATGAGTTGCACGCGAGGATGACGCTCGACAATCGACACCAGCTCACCGGCATTGAGCAGATTCTGGCGGTCCATGTGCCCGATACCTGTCATGAATGGAGGATGATGCAGGAACAGCAAGGCCGGCCTCTCCGGCGCCGATGCGAGCGTGGCGTCAAGCCACGTCAGTGTTTGCGCATCAAGTTCACCATGCGGCTTGCCCGGCACGCTGGAGTCGAGCAGAAGTAGAGCAAGGCCGTCGATTTCAATTCGCTGGTTGAGCGGCCCGTATTGAAAGGCGTAATCGGCCAGCGGAAGCGCCGCGCGCATCAATTCGCGCGAATCGTGATTGCCGGGAACCGCAGCGAACGGCAATTTCAGTGGCGCCAGCAAATGCCTCAGATTTTCGTATTCCTCATCCGTCGGCGTATCCGCAAGATCACCTGAGATCACCACGAAATCGGGCGCTGGATCGAGTTCATTCAAGGTGGTCACGCAACGCTCAAGAGCGCTCGCAGTATCGACGCGGCCATAGGCCAGTGTACCCGGAGCCTTGATGTGCAAATCGGAAATTTGCGCGATACAGACCGGCTTGGACGGCATCGATGTCCTCAATCCTCCAGCGGCAGCAGCCGAACCGATTCCGGCGCAACCAGCAATCCAACTTCCTCACCGGGTCTTACCTGCACCGCGTTGGGGGCATCGACCGTGAGCGGTTTCCTTGATGTGCCGCTGATAACAAGACGCTGCCGATCACCGACAAAGCTGACGCTGTCTATGGTCCCTGACAGCGGCGCTCTGCCGGCCTCAACCACTTGAATGGTTTCGGGGCGGATCATGGCAACGGCAACCGCAAGATTGATGCCGCTTCGTAGCGGCTGCCGCCCTCCCGACAATACCAGATGACCATCCTCGACGGGAGACTCGATGATGTTCGCGGCGCCGATGAATTCAGCAACAAAGCGATTCCGCGGCGTGAAGTAAATCTCACGTGGCGTGCCGATTTGGGCGATCGTCCCCTTCCGCATGACGACGATGCGATCGCCTAGCTCCATCGCCTCGGCCTGGTCGTGGGTGACATAGATCGTGGTGATGCCGAGGGCGCGCAGAAGGCGGTTGAGCTCGCCGCGGAGGCGGTCGCGCAAGGCGGCATCGAGCGCGGTCAGGGGCTCATCGAGCAGCAGGATGCGCGGCCGGATCGCCACGGCACGCGCTAGCGCAACACGCTGACGCTGGCCGCCGGAGAGCTGGTCGATGCGGCGATTCTCAAGTCCCGCGATGTTTGTCAGCGCCACCAGCTCGGCGATCCGCGCGGCCCGCTCTTGCCGGGGTACGCCCCGGACCTTTAGGCCATAGCCGATATTGTCGGCTACGCTCATGTTGGGAAACAGCGCGTAGGACTGAAACACCATGCCGACATTGCGTTGTTCGATGGGTTCCGAGGTCACGTCCTTTCCGTCGAACAGCACCGTTCCACCTTCGTCAGGCAACTCAAGCCCGGCGATGATGCGCAGCATGGTGGTCTTGCCGCAGCCTGACGGCCCCAAAAGCACCAGCGTTTCGCCGCGCGCGATGTCAAGCGTGGCCGATTCAAGCGCGCGGGTACCGTCGGCAAATGTCTTTCCGCACGCCTGAACGCTCACCGATGCGCCATGCCCATTCGCAGTGCTCATTTCCGCTGCTCCCTGTCGGCGAATAGCTGCATCGCCACCAGCAACGGAATGATCATGATGAAAAAGATCAGCGTATAGGCGGATGCCACCTCGAGCCGCATCGACGCATAGCTGTCCGCGAGCCCAATCGGCAGTGTCTTGGTGAGCGGCGTGTGCAGCATCCAGGTGAGATTGAACTCACCCAGCGAAAGCGTGACGACCATCAGCGAGCCCGCCAGAATCCCCGGCATCGCATTGGGCACAATAACATCGCGGAAGCGGCGCCATGGTGAAGCGCCGAGCGAGGCCGCTCCCTCATCGAGGGTCTTGATATCGATAGTCCCAAATACCGCCAAGACGGAGCGCACCATGAAGGGCATGGTGAAGATGACGTGGCCCGCCAGAATAAAGAGCCAGGACCGGCGGAAGTCGCCAAAGCCGCCGTAGGTAAGCAGCAGAGCCAGTGCGATGGCAAGGCCCGGAATGGCCAGCGGCAGGGTGATCAGTTCCTCCACGACGCGTGCAAGGCGCCCTCCCCGCACGTGCAAGGCATAGGCGGCGGGGACGCCAGCCAACAATGTCACGGCCAGTGTTGCGAACGCGACGACAAAGGACAGCAGGATCGTGCCAGCATAAAGTTCCCACACCTGGACGATCCACTGCAAGGTCACGCCGGACCGGATGCCGCGAAAGTAGCTGACGGTGACCCCGGCAGAGATCGACAAGGCTGCTGGCACCATCAGAAATGCAGCGACAGCAAGCGTAAAGACAAATTGACCGGCGAAGATCAGGCGGTATCGCATGATCTCATCCTGCTGCGGCGACCGCGCTACCGCTGAACGAACGGGCGAGCGCGAGGATGAGCCAGGTGATGAGACCGAGGCCGACCGACAAAGCTGCCGCAGTGGCAAAATTCGCGGCGAGGGTGAACTCGGTATAGATCAGCATCGGCAGCACGTCGATGTTGGTCGCAAGCGTAAAGGCCGTGCCGAACGCGCCCATCGCGGTCGCAAAGGCGATTGCACCGGAGGCGACAAACGCCGGCGCCAGCGCCGGCAAGACAACGTCGCGCTGCACCGCCCATGGGCCCGCACCGAGCGAACGGGCGGCTTCCTCTAAGCCCGTATCGAGCTTCTGCACTGCCGCCATAATGGTGAGGATGACGCGCGGGATCGAGAAATAGAGATAGCCGAGAAATAACCCATAGATCGAGTAAGCAAATACCAGCTTCTCGCCGAATACGCGGCTGGATAAATCGCCGATCAGCCCTTGCCGCCCGGCGAGCAGGATGATCATGAATCCGACGACCACGCCCGGGAAAGCCAACGGAAATGTCAGCATCGCGATCAGCACGGCACGGCCGGGGAAACGATGCCGCTGAAGGAACATACCGGCAATCGTCGCGACGATCAGCGTCACGCCGGTGGTCGCGGCCGCCAGCAGGACGGTGTTGATCAGTGTCGCGCGATAGCGCGGCTCGATCAGAATGGCGAGATATGCCGCAAATCCCTGTGGCCCCTCGGCGCCCGTCACGACGAGACGCACCATCGGCAACAGGAAGAATGCCGCCGTCACCATGACGAGCGGCAACAGACAGGACCAGACAAAGGATTTTTGCGACATCAAGAAATGCTGCCCCCAGGCGAGGACAGCATATTGCCTCAGCGGACCTCGGCGAGATAGCGGTCAACGAAACCTTTTTGCACGTTTTCCATCTGTCCCCAATCGACATTGGCCGCGCGGGCATAGTCGCTGTCCGGCAAGAACTTCTTCTTCACCGTCTCGGGCAGCTCGATCGGCCGCGCCGGACGGAGATAGGCATTGGTCCAGATCGCCTGCCCCTTGTCGGACAGCAGATAATCGATCACCTTCTGGGCCTTCTCCTTGTGGGCGGCATTCTTGACGAGGCCCACGACATAAGGAAACACCACCGAACCCTCGCAGGGGATCACGAATTCGAAATTGCCCTTTTCCGAATACTTTGCGCGGTAGGCGTTGAAATCGTAGTCGAACAGGATCGGCATTTCGCCGGAAACGACGCGGGCGTAAGACGTCTGCTTCGGTACGATCGGATCGTTCTTTCGAAGCTCCTTGAAGAAATTGATCGCCGGGTCGAAGTTGGTCGCCGAACCACCCAGTGCCAGATTGACCGCGACCGCACCGACATAGCCAACCGCAGCAGACGATGGATCAAGGTAGCCGACCATGCCCTTATAATCGGGCTTCAAAAGGTCCTTCCAGCAGGCCGGGACCGGCTTGCCGCCGAGCGCGTCCTTGTTCACGAACAATCCGAGGGTGCCGGAATGGATCGTGGTCCAGTAACCATCGGTATCCTTCAATCCCGCAGGGACCTGATTCCAATTAGCGGGCTTGTACGGCTCCAGCGCATCTTGTGCCTTGGCCTTCATGCCGAAGGTGACGCCGAAATAGCCGATATCGCCGACAGGGTTGTTCTTTTCAGCCAGGACTTGCGCGAGCGCCTGGCCGGAATTCTTGTTGTCGTGGGGAATGTCGTAGTTGAGATCGGCCTTGATCGCCTTGAGCATAGAAGCCCAATCGGCCCATTCCGGCGGACAATTGTAGCAGATGACATCAGCCGCTCTGGCGGGCTGCCACGGCGCGAACACCGATAACGCGAACAAGGCAAGGACAAAGCGGCGAATTTTCATAGAGACCACCCCGATTCGGTCGGCTGCGCGATTGGCTTCTGCATCCACGGGACCAAGTATAGACCACATATGAAGGTTTTGCGACGCAACGTTGGGGTGTGCGTCGGCTAGACGATGAACTTCCTCCAGTAAAGTGTGTTCGGCCACGCCCACGGAACGCGGGGCTTGAAGAGGCGATAGCCGGCGCGAATGAAGTTGTTGGCCGAGGGAAGATTGTCGGTCGTGTCAGAAACAACCTCGCGCCAGCCGTTGCGCCGCGCGCGCAATTCCAGCGCACGCATCAATCGCAATTGAAGCCGCCTGCCCTGGTGCCGTTGGAGTACCCCGACCCTGCTGAAATATCCGGCGTTGTCCGCATGCGTGGACGGCACGATGCCGGCAAAGCCGACCGGCAATGCATTGCTGTATGCAACCCACCAGTGTCCATGTGCGAAATCCGGCAGCGGAGCGCCGTCAAAGAATGTCAGACGATGAAGATCTGCCAGGGTCTCGGCGACATCTTCGTCGTCTCCATCGACCTCGCGAATTCGGTACATCGGCCAGATTTCCAGAACTGTTCGTTGGACCGTCGATTTATTTGCCCAGCATGATCTTGATGCCGAGCCAGAGTGCGCCGACGAGACCCGTCACGACAGCAGCGCGTCCTTGATGAAGGAATACAGCACCATGAAGCCCGGGTTCTGCTGCATGAAGACATGATTGACATAATCCGTCTCCTGCTGTGCCGCAGCCTCGTCTTCCGGGCCGACCGGCTCGAACCGCACGACTTCATCACTGCCGGCGAAAATTTCCATCAGCGGCGGCATCAGGCCTTCAATGGTGTCGGCGACATCCGTCGACACGGCGCGCGAGCGGCCATCCTGCGCCGGCATATCCTTGCTCATGTCGCCGAGATAGTAATCCATCGCGTCGGCGCGTTCCTCCATCAGCCGCGCCGCGGAGATCGCCGCCAGTGCATTGGCCTTTTCCGCAGCAAGCATCGCCTTGAGATCGGAAGTCGACATTTTGGGCATCGGTATGTCTCGTTTTCAGGGAATGGAGCCGTCAGCTCCGATTAAATCGCTGTCTGGTCAAACCCGACTCGGATAGGCCTGAGCTTCCGCAAGCCATGACCCCAGGAGTACACGCTTGGCCAACCCTCCCGATATCGACCCGACCGGCAAGGGGCCGGTGCCAGTCTTCGAAAACCGCAACGACGTCCCGACCATCTATTTCGATATCGCACCGGCCTACGGCGTCATGAGCGGCATCGTTCAGGTAGAGCTGGGCGCGCGCATCCTGGTCCCGCATCAGGATGACTCCGTGGATGTCAGATTCGTCTCATGCGGCAGATTGCGATGCAGCGCGACGGCCGCCATGCATCTGCGCAACGCGCTCGATGCGTCGTTGAAGATGCTGGAACAGCCAGCGCCCAATCCGGTCGGGGCGTCGAAGCTGAATTGACGTTCGACCCAAGCTCCGGCTGTCGATCCCGCTATAGATCCGCTACAAGCCTGGCACGCCCGCCGAATTCAGCGCCCCCGAACGAACCATGGTTGTGTCGAGCGGAAAGCTCCATGCCACGCTTCATCGTATGGGGAAAGTTCAAACGGCGCCTGGCCTTGCGGATCGTCGCCCGCCAGCGCGTTGATGCGGCCCAAGAGACCGCCCGTATATTTCATGTTGTCGGAAATCCGCGGCGCGTCCTCCGCCCTGTCTTGACCGGTCCAGGAAGCCGGCGGCTGCCCGACGAACCTCCCGCTCAGGACTCGCGGCGGCCTGCCGCCAAAGCCTCCGGATTCAGCTTCGGCTTGTGGCGACATCGGATGAGATGCGCTCAGGCCGACTTCGTCCTTGTAAATCCGACGCGTCCGATCGCTGCGGTGCTCCCGAGGAACGCCGTAAAGAAGTCGCTCAGACGGCCCAGGTTGCCAATTCGGACGACTGTCGGAATTCAGGGTATTTTGGTCCCACGGTTCATCGGTCCCGGGCCATGCGTGGTACTCACCGCGCAGGAAGTCCGGAAGTTGAAAGCCCTGGCTTGCCCCTTTCACAGCGCTCGCGGCACCCCCGCCAATCATCCGACTGTTTCCCAAGCCGACTCCGAGAGCCACTCTGCCGAGATCGAACACGGATCGCGCGACTGCATAGCCTGATTGACGTCCACCATTGGGATCGAACAATCCGGCCTGCGAATCCGGGCCGGAGGATCTGACGATTACCTCCCCATCGCCGACAAGGTTGCCGTTACGGTCGATCTGGCGAACCCGCTGATAGTAATATCCATTCGGATGCTGGATTGGCTTCGATATCTGGTATTGCAAGTCACCGAAAATGACCGACCGACTGTCGCTCACAGCAGTTCCTTTCTAATCCGAAAGAGTTCTTCCTTGGCCGCCTGTGATTTTGCCAGCCCGGCCAGACCGAGCAAAAACAACTTGTGCGGGCTGACACTTCTATTGAAGACGTAGATATTCTTCGAAAGGCATCTTGCGGACTTCGCTTGCGCGCTGTCTGCCCGCTCGCAGACAGAGACGGAGACAAGATAACGCGCGAACTTGTCACCGAGCATCACGTTGTAATCTCGCCCGGAGATACCGCTGATATCGAGTTCCCAGGGACATTTCCCGGCATCTCTCTCCATGAACACATCCCTGACCGAAAGCGAGCTCGCGATGTCTTCGGACAATTTGGGATCGGCGTATTCCTTCCGATCAAAAACAATTCTGCGCGCGTCGATCGAAACGCAGCTAACGCCGTCGATCGGCAAGTCATCCCGGTTCTGAAACAGCCCGACCTGGTACTCGGCGGAAAAATCCGGCTCGTACATTTCAAGTGCCCAGATGGCTAGGCAGGCGAGAACCAGTGCCCACGCGCCAAGGGCAACCTGGTTCACCAGCGGGATTTTCATCGGTGTAGCCCCGGCACGACGGGAGTGTTAAGGCAAACTAGAACAAAACGCGAACATCGTCAATTGCAGTACCTGTAGCAGTTGGCCGGCGCTCCCTCTCACTTCCACCCAGCTTCGGCGTACCGGATCGGCCGGTTGAAGTTTCCCGCCCTGCCCGGCGCTTCGTAACAAATCGCCATCAGTCCCAGCGCATCTGCGGCGTGGCTCGACCAGTCGTGCTCCGGGCCGAGCCCGACGTTGCGCTCATCGTCGCGGCGCTCATGGTAGAAGCCGATCGCGTCGCGGCCGGCTTCGGTCGTCGCCTCATTCCACCAGATTTGCGGGCCCAGCCGGCGCAGCGCCTCGATGCGCATCATCGCGGCGCCCCTGCCCTGGTTCTTCACCGGCGGCTCGACCGTGAATCCCGCTTCGCGCAAATGGTCCTCGTAGCGCTTGCCGGTGATGTTGTTCGTGGCGACGCCATCATGCGGCAAATAGAGGATCGCGTTATGGTAGCCGCGCGAGCGCAGCCAGTTGACGTGGAACGCCAGCACCTGGCCGATGCTCTCGTAATAGTCCAGCACGCGAATTTCGTTGCCGACCCACTGCACGATCCAGATCGTAAACGCATCAGCGCCGGCACCGGCGCCGCCGATGTCGATGAAGGCGCGCAGCGGCAACAACGGATCGGCGGAAACCTTTCCGATCCGTCCCAGCGATTTCGCTTCCGAAAGCATCTGCGCGAAATACGCACCTTCGAACGCACGCACGTAGTCGCCCTCCCAGATATGATCGTAGCGGTCGGGATAGAGCGACAGGTCGAGCCGGCGTTCCTCCTCCAGCACGGCGGGAAACCAGGGATTGTCGCGCCAGTTCGCCTTCACCACGATCGCGCCCGCAGGTTTGCGCGCGCGCAGAAAATCGTCGATCGCGTCCGATTTGCGCCGGGGATTCCAGCTTGCCCATAGTTCGGATCCGGCGGCGCGGATGGTTGGTCGCAGCAGCGCAAGGCTGCGCGCGCTGAGCGACTGGGCCTCATCCACCCACGCGATGCGGAATCCTTCCAGCGACTTGATCGAATCCGCGGTGTGATCCTGCATGCCGCGAAAGATAATGATGCCGTCGCCCGGTGTTTCGATCTTGTCGGCGAAGACACGAAAGCCGCTGCCGAGGCCAAGCGAGGCGACCTTGCTTTCGATCAGCCGCTTGGACGATTGCGCCAGCGTGCGCTGCGCCTCGCGGATACAGACCGCCAGCGTGCCGCGCTCCGCCTGGCAGGTCTCGACCAGCAACTCACCGAAGAAGTGCGATTTGCCGGAGCCGCGCCCGCCGTACACGCCCTTGTAGCGTGCAGGCTTGAGCAGCGGCTCGAACGCCCTTGCGGTTGGAATTTTCAAGGTGGACAAAGAGTCGACTCGAATTGTCTCGTACGGCGCATGATAGAACGCGCCTCAGGGCTTCATGAACGCCTTGATCCATTGCCGGCGAAACGCTTCCAGATCGTCCGGCGATGCGGCCCCTGGCGCGTTCGACGGAGGCGACGCAGCCGGGAAGCGTTCGTCGAATGTCGCGGGAGCACCGGGACGCGGAAGCGGGCCCGGTGAAACGAACGGCACGGCCGGCGCTCCAAAATCAAATACGGTCGTGCTCGGTGCATCCCCAACGCGCTCCAATGCGCGCACGTGAGATTTCAAAAGCACCACGGGATTGTGCGGTCTTCGCTATCAGGCTCGCCTAAAGCGAACAGCTCGCATGCTGTGGCACCATCGATGCCACCCTCATTCAGTGAAGCCACAACGAAAATCGGAGGACGATGCGCGTGTCAGAAAAAGTGCAAGGCCAACGCAAGGATACACTATCATAGAACAAAACAGGAACATCGTCAATCGCCGGCGCTGGCAGCCCCGTCCTCACAGGACAAAACCTGTTCCGACGAGTCCTCCGGATGAACGATCACGCGCTCGATCCGATGAACCACCTTGCGTGGATCGTCTCCGCTTTGCAGCGGTTGCGCCGCCTTGCCCCAACCGCGATCGAGGATGGAATTCGCAGCCGACACGCGCGCGGCGGGCGTTGCGTCGTTTGATCGCATGATGCCAACCAGCACATTCATGGCGGTTCGCGTGTGGCTGCGCGCCAGCGAGCGGATTTCCGTCAACGTTCTCGATCTACTCAAAAAATGCGTCCCACATGGCGATTGCGAGGAGACCGACCAGCGCGAGCGAAATCAGATACGCTGTCATCGGTGTCTCCAGGATTAAAGGTGCGGCATGATCGCTGCGCGCAATCATTTCCCGGCGCGAACCGGTATCCCTCGACCGGAGGGGCCGCGTGCGGCGCTGGCCTCATGCCACGCCGCGGCCGGCACGTTCGCGCGTGCCGGCAAAACTCGCTTTCCCGAAAGGCTCGGACGACGGCTCGCTGACGACGCCCAGGCGGGGTGCACGGGGAGGATGCGGCGTCGTGACGTGCGGCCGTCGTCCGATTCGAAAAAATGCCAATGAAAAAGCCCGCGGCGGATTTTTCCGCGCGGGCTTCTGAAGATTGTTGCGATGATGACGTTATGCCACTGATTTGCCCGACGTGTCAATGCCGATTTCGCTATTTCCGAAATCGTCAAGGACGCCGGCAAGATACCCGTACGGGCGATCGATTCGTTATCGCCCTTGCCTGGTATAGGTCAGAAAAATTTTCTCGGGCATAAGAACCACAATCTGATGATGCAGGATGCGCGAGTGCGCGACCTGTTGACGATTTGCTTGAAAAGAAGACGCTCAACGTTCATTGTCGCCGAGACGGATTTCGTTTCGCGACAAGGGTCATCGAGCAAATTAGAGACAGTTAAGGATTAAAGAACGAGTCGCGTACCCAGCCGGCGCCAAGGCTTTCGACTTTGCGTTCCTTCACGTCATAGGAGAAACCAGTCGTAACATCCTTGTTCGAGAACCTGACCAAGTAGTATCTCGCTCTGGGATTATATCCGATGACTTGGACGAATCGTGATTTGGTCGCTTCGATCAAGATTGGATCGCCATCACAGCCGCCGAACGGGAAGTACTTGCGATTGAGCTCGTTGTAGGGACCTATTTCAAGGGGACGGTACCAAGGTATCTGCGTGGAAAGCAATTGATCGAGCTCGGATACGTAAGCCGACACTCTTGCGACACAGGCCGGAGTGTTGTCAGCCAACGCGCTCGGCGTTGGAGTTACATGGCAGCAAAGTGCGACTGCCGCTGCCCATCGTGTCAGATCAAACCTTTTCTTGCACATCGGAAACCGGCTCCTAAATGCGATAAAGCATCCAAAGTAATGACGACGGGTGTCTCGAGCTCGATCATCGGAAACTGTCAACCCAAGCGTACAAGCAGCGTCAACAAAGATGCATCATTGTCCATATCCGGGAGGCACGCCCGGCATCAGGAAGGCAACCGCTCGTCGACCCCAACTTTGACCCGTTCTGTGAGGAGATTTCGAGCGCCTCTTCTGCATTTATTGCCAAGAACCTCCGTATTTTTTGTGCAGAAGCGGCTGGCAGCGACGTGCGCATGGCACGTTTGCGCGCGCGGGCACGGCGCGCATTCCCGAAAGGCTCGGACGACGGCGCGCTGACGACGCCCAGGCAGGGTGCATGGGGAGGATGTTGCGTCGTGCCGTGCGGCCGTCGTCCGATTCGAAAAATGCTCATGAAAAAGCCCGCGACGGATTTCTCCGCGCGGGCTTTTGAAGATTGTTGCGATGATGATGTTATGCCACTGATTTGCCCGACGTGCCAATGCTGATTTCGCTATTTCCGAAATCGCCGAGGACGCCGGCAATACTCGTGCGGGCGATCGATGTCGTTATCGCCTTCGGCTGGGCGCAAGCAGCTCCAGAATCCAGTCTTCGTCATCGGGCCCCCCCTGGTTCCGGAAAGCCGAAGATCGGCGGCGGAACGGGATAGTTAGGCATCGGCTTGCTGCTAAATGTCGCGGGCGGCGGCCTGCCGGTCTGAAGCGATCCGGTCTGATACAATTCGCGAACTGTGCCAGGTCCAGGCGACGAAACGCGGTGTTCGAGGCGACCCTCAAGACCCGTCTGATTGGGACGCGAGAAAGCCTCGTCGGATGGAAGAAAGGGTGGCAGAGCCGGCGTGCTCCTATCGAAAGGGGATGCGTCTGGTCTTCCGGCGATACGGCGACCCAGATATCGTTCCGGTCTTCTATTGGAAATTACGGATGTCGAACTTGATTGGGGCGGATGCGCGCGCTGCCCCGCGTCTACGGGCAGCGATATTCGAAGAGTTCCATTGTTCAGTTCTAGCGGGCTTATGACTCTCGGATCGTCAATTGGATCATTGGGGTCTGGCGGGACTTTCCAAATGGTGTCCCTTCCCTCTTTGTCTCTCGTGCGGCGTTTCGTGCCGCTTGTTCGACCTGCTGGATGGTTTGTTCAACCAGATCCACTACGGAACGCATGACCGCGGTGGGATCATCAGCGAACTGCATCGAGGCAATCACGCTGTTTTTGAAATTTTTCAGGTCATTGACCGAGTTGTCCTCATACTCGCCCGCAAGCGGCTTGCGCGTTCCGGATTCGAAATAAGATCCAGGCCCGTTCAAATAGTAGTCGATAACATCGTTCGCCTGGGCCAGAATCTCGGCCTTGTCTGCTTCGGTTATCCGGGTCGTCCTTGAACCCGGCGGCGGCAGAGGCTTTCTTTCAATCGTCGCCAAGAGACAAACTCCAATAGCTTGTACCCGTCAATGCGGGTCTAAATGAGAACTGAATCGGATGTAGAGCGTGCCCACGCGCTTGTTCTCGATATACAGGCCGCCTCTGGCGCCTCCCCCTTTGAAGAAAGGCACAGGCGCTATCCGTCTACGAGGATCGACTACGACTTTGTCAGCGGCGTAGGCGAAATAGCAGCAGGTGATGTCGCGGCTGCCGTACAAATGGACGATTAGTCGCTCGGGCTCGCTGCGAAATACCAGAAAGGTGATCCACAACCCCAGGGATTCCAGTTCGCCACGACACGATTTTGCAAATTGGCAATCGAGAGTACCTGCGTCTTTCCTGGCGCCGATCTCCGCGCCAAAGTCGACGCTGTAGTCTGTAGCGAGCGCCGGGTCAGCCAATAAGAGAGCGCCGACGAGCGCGAGCGCTCTCTTGAATCGCCATCGAACATTGGTGCTCACCAGCTCACCCCCCCTTGCCGGAACGGCTTGGAGCCTAAGAACAAATCACGAACACGTCAATCGGTCACAAGTGGGGGTTTCGAAGTCGGCCGCTCCTTCAGGAATTCTGCCTTTGCACGTCTTGAGGGTGAACTATCACACGCTCGATCCGATGGACGAGTTCGAGCGGGCCATTGCCGCAATCATCGCGTCCCTTCCTTGAAACAAAGGTGCGGCATGATCGCTGCGCGCAATCATTTCCCGGCGCGAACCGGTATCCCTCGACCGGAAGGGCCGCGTGCGGCGCTGGCCTTATGCCACGCCGCGGCAGGCACGTTCGCGCGTGCCGGCAAAACTCGTTTTCCCGAAAGGCTCGGACGACGGCGCGCTGACGACGCCCAGGCAGGGTGCATGGGGAGAATGCGGCGTCGTGACGTGCGGCCGTCGTCCGATTCGAAAAATGCTCGTGAAAAAGCCCGCGGCGGATTTCTCCGCGCGGGCCCGATGAAGATTTCTGCGATGATGACGTTATGCCACTGATTTGCCCGACGCGTCAATGCCGATTTCGGTATTTCAGAAGAAATCTCACGGATCTGGGGTGAGATGCCCGCACGAGCGGTCGGTCGTTATAGCCCTCGCCCTGCCGTGCGTTTGTATTGGTCAGAAAATTCTCCAGGCATATGAAAAAGCCCGCGGCGGATTTCTCCGCGCGGGCCGATGAAGATTTCTGCGATGATGCCGCTATGCCAGTGATTTGCCCGACGTGTCAATTGTTTGACGCGCCGATCGAGTGTTCGTCCCGGCTCTACTCGAGCGGCTGAACGGGCGGTGCGCGGCGCGCAGCCGGACGCGCTTCGGCGGCTCTTGCAGATGGCGGCGGCGAACTTGCATCTGCCGTCACCTGCGTTGTCGAACTGTAGCGCGTTGCCGCCCGTCGAGCCCGCGGCGAAGACGCAGAGCGCCGCAGACCCCATGAGCGGGCGATCGATGGTCCTGCCGAATATCCGACGAATGCTCCCGCGACCGCGCCGACCGGGCCCAGCACGACGGCTCCCGACAGGGCGCCGAGCGCAGCGTCTCCGACACGCTCCCCTGCCTTGGCCTGGAATGAGATGAAAGACCCTGCGATCAGGGTAGCTATCAGCAGTTTGTTCATCGCGAGTCCCCCGGGTAAAGCGCGATACGTACCGGACCCCAAAAATGCGGCGCGAGCGAGGAGTGCTCCATCACATTCTCGCCCAGTTCAGCCGGGGTCGATGGAAAAAGCCCACCACGGAAACTCTGTCGCGGGCCTGCCGATGATCTCTGCAATGATGGCGAGATGCCACTGATTTGCCCGACACACCAAATTTTTAACGCGCCGTAAACAAATCTGCGGAAATGCTACGAAACAGCTTCGACAAGTTGAAACGGCTGTCGGCTAGTATCGCAAATGAAAAAACCCGCTGCCGGTTTCCCGGCGCGGGCTGCGATCTTTGCGACGATGAAGAAGTGCCACTGATTTGCCCGACGTGTCAAGCGCGCGACATTTTGGTCGAAGCTCGGGTAACTGGACAGAGGTCAAAGGAGACAGCCGATGTACTTCGCTGCTGGCGTTCTGCTGGTTCTTTCAGGCATATTCTACGCCGCCGGCCATCACGAGCTTGGCTCTTACAGCTCCAGCGTCTGCCGATATGGCGGCGTATTCTGCGACAACCCGGTGATCGTCCTGGTGGGAGCGGGTCTCGCCGCGGTCTGGGGCGCGTTCGTCAGCGTCAAGTAACGCGAGCCTCGGCCACGCGTCGTTCCGCTTCCGGCGATGGTGGCGCCATGCCACTGACGAAGTGCCAAATCTCATGCGGAACCAAATTGCCGCCGGCACGTTGTCGCGATTGAAGCCGCCGCCCGCCGTTCATAACGGCGCCTGTCGCGGATAGCCAAAGGTCTTGGACCCGCTGTTCAGAGCAAGCGCACGCGCGGATAGCCAAAGGCGGCGGCTTC
The DNA here is from genome assembly GCF_018129385.1 of Bradyrhizobium lablabi. Classification (GTDB taxonomy): domain Bacteria; phylum Pseudomonadota; class Alphaproteobacteria; order Rhizobiales; family Xanthobacteraceae; genus Bradyrhizobium; species Bradyrhizobium lablabi_C. The sequence continues at coordinate 209,231 of NZ_JAFCLN010000001.1, read as the reverse complement.
GTTTGACCCAGCAGGCGAGCGATTGACCGATGCCCATCGAAACACCCGCACCGTCCCTCCAGCCCGGCATGGCCGAACGTGCCATTGATGCGGCCGCCGACGTGTCCCGAACGATCACCGACGTTTCGGAAGGGTTAAAAAGCGCGGTTGACCGGCTGAGCGAAGCGATTGCGCAATCGCGCCGGCCCGGCGGCGTGCTCGCAACCGTCAGCGCCGTCACCCGGGAAGCGCCGCTCGCGAGCCTGTTCGTTGCGTTCCTGCTCGGTGTTGCGGTCGCGCGGCGGCGTTAGAGCATGATCCGGAAAAGTGGACACTGGTTTTCCGAAAAGATCATGCTCAAACAAAAAGATAGAGCGGGATGACGATTCGAAGAAAAGTCATCCTGCTCTAGAACTTGCCCTTTGAGGCATCCTTCGCAGCCGACATCGCGTTGCCCGTGATGGTGCGCATGTGCTCGCCGGCATTGGTGAACTGGCTGCGCAGAAACTCCGACTGTATCCGCATCGCTTCCTGAAGGTCGGTAGCTTGCACCAGCTTGCGCGCATGCTCGAATGCGGCCTTCATGTTCTGCTCGGTGAAGGCGAGCGCCTGCTTCGAGATTTCCGTGCCGGGGCTCGGCACCGTGGCCATCGATTTGGCGGCGGCATCGAAAAACATGCCGAACGCCTTTTCCGCCTGGTCGATGGTCTTTTCGGCCAGATCGCGCAATTCCGCCGGAACTTCCAACTTCGGTTCAATCATGATGGCCCTCCAGAATGGAGGGACGTTAGCATATTTCCGCACGCTGTCTGCGCCGTATTGAGCGCAGGGGAAGCCGATTTCGAGGCGGAAACGGCGATGTCAGATTGCCGAAGCGTCAGCCGCCCGAAATCTGTGTTGCGATAAGAAAGGCCAGGAAAACCGCCGGCACGCTGACAAGTCGGAGAAATTGATCAACGGAAAGCATTGCTCGTCCCCAAGGTTCACTTCGAAACGCCGGCCCCCACGGCTAGCGTCAATGCACGCGTTGAGCCGCCCGTTGCTCGCTTGTCAGCAACTGGTCCGTATAGGCAGCGCCCGAAATCGTGAGCAGCGCCAGGAGTGAGATAACGGCCAACGTTTTCATGGCCATGATGGTCGTTTTCGAATGTGGCCAAAAACGTTTGGGCTTGGCGCATTTTCGGGACGATCCGATGGAACTTGTTGGCCCCAGCGGCAACGCGTCCTCGTCAGCCGGCCATCCCCAAGGCAATTTCCGCTTTCAACTCCAGCGGATGCCGCTAAGGCGGACGGATTCCAATGATGTCAGGAATATGGCATCTCGATGCGGCTAGCCCTGATCGGGCCGCGCCACATGGTCTCGATCTGCTGACCTATCATCGCGCACCCTGCGACTCCGAGGAGAGCTTTCTCGCGACGAGGCAGATCCCGTATCAATATCGATAGGGTTCGATATCAAGCAACGGAAAGGCGCTGAACACGCTCGGCGGATTAGTTGCCGTTGCCGGATGCAGATAGGACCTGTCGAGTTCAGCGAAACTGGTGACGCCGAGCAGGCCGAGGCAACGGATCACTTCATCCTCGAGCAACTCCAGCATCCGAACGATGCCTTCCTCGCCGCCAGCAGCGAGCGCCCAGCACTGTAGGCGGCCGATGCCGACGAGATCGGCGCCCGAGGCGATGGCCTTCACGATATCGGTCCCGCGGCAGAACGAGCCGTCGACCATGATCTTGGCGCGCCCGGCAACGGCGTCGACGATTTCCGGCAGTACATGCATCGCGCCGCGACCGTGATCGAGCTGGCGTCCGCCGTGGTTCGATACGTAGATCCAGTCGACGCCGTGGTCGAGTGCAATCTTCGCATCTTCCGCGGTGGCGATGCCCTTGATGATCAGCGGTGTCTTGTACTTGTCCTTGATCAACTTCACCGTACGCCACTCCAGCCCCTTCTGGAAATCGCCGCCGGTGGCGCGGATGCGGCTCTCGCGCACATAGCGCTTGGCAATATCGCGCTCGCGCCGGCTGTAATGGGCTGTATCGACCGTCAGGCAAAAGGCCGAATATCCGTTGGCGATGCTGCGGCTGACCACGTCTTCCACGAAGGCGTCGTCGCCGCGCACATAGAGCTGGTACATGCGAAGCGCATCGGGCGCGGCCTGTGCCGTCTTCTCCAGGCCCGGCTCCGATACCGAGCTCAGCATGTGACCTGCGCCGAAGCTGCCGGCACCGCGCGCAACTGCGGCACCGGAGTTGGGATCAAAAATCTCGAGCGCGCCGACCGGCGCGATAAATACCGGCAAGCGCATTTTTCGACCAAAGGCTTCCACCGAGGCGTCGACGCGGGCGACGTTGCGCAGCACGCGTGGACGGAACGCGATTTCATCCAGCGACATCCGGTTGCGCCGCATGGTGGTTTCGGTCTCGGACGCCCCGACGATATAATCCCACGCATTCTGGTTGAGCCTGGCGCGCGCCTTGCGAACGAATTCGTGCAGGTTCTGGAATTCCTCGCCGCTGGCGCCGAGTTCGACATTCCGCGCCGGCCTAATCGGGGTCCCGTCATTCATGGTGCGTAGCTCCCTGCATCCTTCGGGTTTTGTTTGGAGCGCACATTAGCTGCCACGCGGCGGCTGTGAAGCATCGAATTTCCAAAGTCGGTAAATGCAGGCCGGTACGATCCTGGCGCATGCCGCGGCAAGCACCTCTCAGCCGGAAAAACGGCTTCGATATTCCGAGGGCGAAACGCCAAGGTGCCGCAGAAACGCCCTCCGCATCCGCTCGTCGTCGCCAAAGCCTGCACGCTTGGCCACCTCGACCACGCCGCCGACCTGCCCGCTCTCGAGCAGCAGCCGCGCGGTCTCGACGCGCAGCGCCTCGACCCCGCTGGCCGGCGTCATGCCGGTACGGCTGCTATAGGCGCGGGCAAACGTCCTCGGCGTCATGCCGGCCTTGGCGGCGAGCACATCGACCCGCAAGTCGCTCGCAATGTTCTCAATGATCCAGGCATGCAGTTCGCTGAAGCGGCCTTCGACATCGGAAGCCTGCGCCGCAAGAATGGTCGAGAACTGGCTCTGGCCGCCGGGGCGCTTCAGGAACACCACCAGCCGCCGCGCCACGTCCAGCGCCGTGGTGTGGCCGAAATCCTCCTCGACGATTGCAAGCGCAAGGTCGATGCCGGCGCTGACGCCGGCGGACGACCATACCCGCCCGTCCTTGACGAAGATCGCATCGGGCTCGACCCGGACGTTTGGAAAGCTGTCTTGCAGGCGCGGGCAATAGCGCCAATGGGTCGCCGCGCGCTTGCCATCGAGGGCGCCGGTCCAGGCCAGCGCGAATGCGCCGAGGCACACCGATGCAATGCGACGGGCCTTGGGCTGGACCTGCGAAATCCACTTCATCAGCGCGGCGTCCTTGCGCATCTCCCAGATGCCGGGACCGCCGGGGATTACGAGGGTGTCGACCTGGTGCGGCCGGACGCTATCGATCGGCGCCGTATCGATCATCATGCCGACGTCGGTGACGACCAATCCGCCCGACGTCGACAGATAGGACAGGGAATAGCCCGGCGCCGGCAGTTCGATCGCCTCCAGCTCCGCAAATACCTGTGCGGGACCTGAGATGTCGAGCAGCGTCACACCGGGAAAGGCGACGATGGCGATGCGGCGCGTCGAAGCCTGCTCGCTCAAGTCAGCACGGCGGGGCTTGGCAGATTTCGAGGGCATATTGTCCTTTAAGCTATTCCGCCGGCGCCTGTACAGTTTTTGCGATGGTTAGCGGGAGTTTTGCCGTGTTGCAAAATCTGGGCGGCCGATACCAGAGCATTCCCTCGCCTTGGGCAGACTACACGGTCCACAGCTTTCCGGACGCCTCGCGTATCGACCTTTCGGACAGGCAATCGCTGATGGATGCGATGAACGGCATCATCGCCGTCAACTGGAAGGCGACCGAGCCGCATTGGACCGCCGAGTCATCTCCCTTCGATCCCAGCTACAGCCTCATCCTGGTCCATGACACCGCCGGGCTGGTCGCGTTCTCCGCGTACCGGATCATGCGGATTGCCGGCGAGCCCGCCATTTACCGCAGTGGCACGGAAGTGCTCCCCGCCCATCAGGGCCGCGGGCTCTACGGCTTCTTCACCTCCGAAGTGCTCAAATGCTCCGGCGCCGCCGAGCATGGCGACAACGGCGTCCTCTACGGATGGCGGACGCGCAATCCCATCGTGTGGGCGGCCAACGCAAAGATCTGCGAAAAGGTGACGCCATCGCTGCTCGATGATGCCGAGCATCCTGCGCTCCAGGCAGCCTGCGTTGAAATGTGCGGCGCGCTTTATCCGGGCAAATCGCTCGAGGTGCCGGAGATGATCATGCGCGGCGCCTACGGCCACATCAAGCATCACCGGCAGGCCTATCGCGGCGCAGCTTCCCTGGTCGATGCCGCCATGTCCCGGGTGATCCCGAATTCCGCGGACGCCCTGTTCTCCGTCGGATATGCGAGGGTGTGACGCCGATGCCCGTACAACCGGCAGTACTTGCGCCCGTCACCCGGTTTGCCGATCGCGCCTATCTGGCATGGGCGGCGGTGGCGATCGCCTATGCCATCGCCTTCCTGCAACGCGTGTCGCCGCAATCGGTCAGCCTCAGCTTCATGGCCGACTTCGAAACCGATGCCGCCGGCGTTGCCATGCTCGCCTCCAGCTATTTCTGGGGATACACCCTGATGCAGATCCCGGCGGGGCTTCTGGTCGACCGCTACGGCGTCAAGCGCGTGGTTCTCGCCAGCATGGCGGCATCGTCGCTGGGCAGCGCCGCCTTTGCTCTCTCGCCGAACCTGCTCGACGTCTTTGCCGCCCGGCTGGTGATTGCCTGCGGCGACGCGCTGATGTTCACGGCGCTGCTCAAGCTGGTCGCGCAGAGCTTTGCCGACGAGCGTTTCGGGGTGATGTCGGGTATCTCGCAAGTGTCGGGCTATGTCGGCGGCGTCATTGCGACCACGCCGCTGGCCGCCGCGGTTACCGGCTTCGGCTGGCGTGCCTGCTTCCTGGTCATCGCATGCGTCGGCCTCGTCAATCTGGCCTTCGCCAAGCTCGCGCTCAAACCTGATCCGGATTCCCACAGCAACAAGACCTTGCGAGGCGTTCTTGCTGCTGCGCGCCAATCGCTGGCCCATATGGCCAACTGGGGCTGCGCCATGACATTCGCGTCCCACTTCGCCGTGGTGACGACCTTGTCCGGCGTGTGGGGCATTCCGATGGTGGCGCACTTCTTCGGCATCTCGCCGTCGGCCGCCGCCACACCCCTCCTCGCCTTCATGATCGGCAATGCCGCAGGATCGATCTTCCTCGGTCACGCCGCCGATCGCGCCGCGGCAGCCCTCGACACCGCCTTGATCCGCATCTGCCTGTTGCGGATGGTGTTGATCGCGATGCTGCTGCCGCCCATCGCTCATGCCCTTGGCCTTGTGTACGTCACCATCGTTTTCACGGTGCTCGGGTTGGTGGCCGGCGGAACCGTTCCGCTGGTGCTGAAATGCACCAAGCGCCTCTACACCACCGATCTGATCGGTGTCGGCGCATCGGTAAACACCACCGCTGCCGGAATTTTCGCAGGTCTTGCGCAACCCGTCATCGGCTTCGCAATGCTCGCCGCGGGCCGGTTCGGCGCAGGCGATGCCGCACAGGGAGCAGCCGTGATTGGTGATGCCGGCTACACCACGCTTATCGCGCTCCTGCTCCTGATGTCGCTGCCCGGCATCGCCGGTCCATTAATGATGAGAAGAAAATTGATCGTTGGTACGTAGCGCTGAGGGGGCGTCATGGATTGCTTGTATCTGAGAAAGGCAGAGATCGCGTCGAGCTTTCCGGTGAGCAGTTGGCAAAGCGTGATGTTCTCGGAATTCGAAGCGCAGATGAGCAGCGAATCCCGCCCCTTCCCTTGCGTGTTCGGCGTCACCGGTCATCGCCTCGATCAACTGCGATACCTGTTTCTCGACCCCTACGATCTCGAAATCCTCGGTGGCCAGCTCGGACATTACGTTTCGCAAGCTCGCTCGTTCGGTCCCAACACATCGCTGGTCGTTTTCACCCGTCCGCGCCCGGTTCAGACGCTGGATGCCTATCACCGCAAGATGTGGCTCACCCTTGACGAGCTTGCCCGGCTGGACAAGCGCCCGTGGCCGGCGGAAATCCCCGAACAGATCGATCATCCGATGTGGGAGTTCTCGTTCGCGGGCGAGCCGATCTTCGTGGTGTGCTCGACGCCCGCGCATGTGATGCGGCAAAGCCGGCGATCCAGCACGTTCATGCTGACCTTTCAGCCGCGCTGGGTCTTCGAGAAAATTCTCGGCACCGAGAAAGCCGCCACCGCCGCCTTTGCCGAAGTCCGCAAGCGCCTCATTCCCTATGACAGCGCCAGTCCATCGCCACTGCTCGGACGCTACGGCGCGGCCGACGGACGCGAATACCAGCAATATTTTCTGCACGACGACAACGAAGCCGCCGGCGGCTGTCCGTTCGCCAGGCTCGCGCAAAACAAGTCATCGCCAATCGAAGACAAGGAGCAAGCCGCATGACCCGGATCATCCCGGCCACGAGAACCGAAATCTCGATCGATCCTGCCATCCTCGATCTGCTTCCCGCGCAAGGCAGCCTCGAGCTGCAACGCGACGCCGCGGGCAAGGTGCATCATTTCCACACCCATCCGGTGGACGAGATCCTGATGATCGTCAGCGGCAGGCTTAATTTCACATGGGAAGGCGGCGAACGCGTCTGCGGCGCAGGGGATACCATCCTGTTGCCTGCCGGAACGCTGCACCAGTCCGAAGCGCTCGACGATTCGGTTTATGCGATCGCAACGCTTCCGCCGGCCAAACCGATCAGACAGGAGGGACTGTTGTCAGGACAGTGAAAGATCGTCCGCGTCCTGGGCCAGTCGCTCGACCAATTCGACGATCTCCGTGCGCTGGTCCGGAGCAAGTTTGATGAAGGCCTTCAACAGCCGCAGGCTTTCGACCGTCTCGCTCGATGGAGCTCCGAGCTTCTTCTGTAGCTCTGCAACATATGTGGGATTTTTCATCTCGCATCCTGGATGAGGACTAAGGAATGACATATCCAAGCAAACGCGAAGGCTTGGCCCAGAAGGTAGACACCGCAGCGCAGGAGGCCGAACGCCTCGGCCTGACGACGGCTACCTTGATACTCCGAATGGCACGCCTTGAGATCGATCGGGCTGAACCCGAAGAAGTTGAAAGTATGCCAAGGAACAACCCACGCAGCAAGCCAAACTAGAGCATGATCCGGAAAAGCACGCCCTCGGGCGCCGACCCGACGGGTGGACACCGGTTTTCCGAAAAGATCATGCGCAAACAAAAAGATAGAGCGGGATGACGATTCGGAGAAAGTCATCCTGCTCTGGCCACTCGCCGGCGACCGCCGAGCCGTTATGTTGACAACTGCACATAGCCGCTGTCTGCGGACAACCGCTTATTCGTCAGTGCCTTGCGCAGAGAGATTGGCTTTTCCGAACGCCCCCGCCTGCGCCAGATCGGCGATGCGGCGATCGTCATAGCCGAGTGTCTTGCGCAACACTTCCCTGGTGTGCTGCCCGAGCAGCGGCGCAGCCACGGGATCGACGGCCGGGGTCAGGCTCATGCCGAGTGGCGTTTCGATATTGGGGACCGAGCCTGCCGTCGGATGCGGGATGCGGCTGAGCCGATCGCGATCACGCACTTCGGGTGCGTTGAATCCTTCCTCGACGGTGCGGAGATAGCCGACGGGGATGTTGGCCTTCTTCATCTTCGCCATCCAGTTCTCGAGCCGGTCGCTGGCGAATATCCCGGCAATGATCGCGCGCAGTTTTTCCTTGTTGGCTGTGCGCGTCTTGCGGTGGGCGAAGTCGGGATCCGTGACGAGGTCAGGCCGGTCGAGCACTTCCGTGACGAGGCGGCGATACAGCCGGTCGTTGGCGCACGCGATGTACAGCGGACCGTCGGAGGCGCGATACACGCCAACGGTCGGCGAACCGTTTGGCGAATTGCCGAATCGCCCCGGATTATTGCCGCTGATCAGATAGGCCATGCCGTAAAATCCGGTCATCGACACCGCGGTGTCGATCAGCGCCACCTCGACCTGCTGGCCGCGGCCGAGCCGCTCGCGGGCCAGCAGCGCCATCAGGATCGCGTTGCAGGCCGACATGCCGGTCGCCATGTCGACGATCGGCGGCCCGGTGCGCACCGGCTCTGCGTCGGGAAAGCCGTTCAGCGACATGAAGCCGCTTTCGGCCTGCGTGATCGGATCAAAGCCCGGGCGCAGGGCGAACGCCCCCTTGCGGCCGTACGCCGAGATCGAGCAATAGACGAGCCGCGGATTTGTAGGCGCTACTGACGCATAGTCGAGCCCGAATTTCTTCATCACGCCGCCGGAAAAATTCTCCACCACCACGTCGGCCTTGGCGATCAGCGCTCGCGCTACCTCGAGCGCCGCCGGGTTGTTGAAGTCGAGCGCGATGCCGCGCTTGTTGCGGTTGAGGCTGAGGAATGCCGCGCTCTCGCCGCCGATCTCGGCATGCTCGTAAGCACGTGTGTCATCGCCGCCATCGGGATTCTCGATCTTGACCACCTCGGCGCCGAAATCCGCGAGCGTCTGCGTACAGGCGGGCCCCGCCACAACGCGGGTGAAGTCGATCACCAGCAGCCCGTCGAGGGCCGTCGGCTCCCCCTTTCCGCGCGGCGTGCGCTCTGGCAGATCAGGCTTTGCAATCATTTCGCGGGCTTCCTCATTGTTTATTCGGCGAAATCTCCGATTATCGCCTTTGAGGCTTTTTAGCGGAAGCGCACGGCTAACGCCAAACCCGGATTTTGCAGGGTGGGAGTTGTGGCAGGCATAGCTGCGCCCGTCCCGCGAAGGGACGCGCCGCCTGGAAGCAGGTCAATCTCGCGAATGCGCCGGCGGACTACTGCTGCTTTTCCCAGAAAGAGAGCAGGCCCTGGGAAGCGGACCCGCCGATCACACAGGGGATGCCGACCGCAACCTGTCCCAGCGCGGCCGCAGAGACGCAGCCAAGGGCTACCGCGCCAACGCCGACCTGCCCCCAGAAGCTGATATCACGCCGGCTGTCCGAGCCTTTGATCTTCAACTCGTCGACCGCGGCGAGCGCATCCTTTCGCAGCGCACCGATTTGCACGGTATCGGCCGCCTCGACCACTTCAGTGAGCGGCGCCTTCACCGCTGCCGGCTGACGCGCGAGTTCGCCGCGCAGATATTCGCGCAGCTTTGCATCCCGCACGGCGTAGCTCGCCAGCGTATAGCGGGCCATGCTGCCAACCGTCAGCTTGTCGATCGTGTCGCGGCTCTTGCTCCACGGCAGCATCTGCACGATGCGCTGGATCGGGACATTCGACCCGGTCGCAAAATAATATCCCCACAGCGTATCCAGCAGATCCTGATTGGTGGCGAAGGTGAGCTTGATGTTCACCTTCCGCTCGTCCTTGGCGAAGGGATTCTTCGTGAAAGTGCCCTTCAGCTTGTCCATCATGCCGGGCTTGGCGTCCTCCAGCGGGATTTCTGCCAGCGTCGGCAGCCTTCCGGCCAGATAGGCGTCGATCATCACCTTGCGCGCCGGCATGCGTTGCGTCATCCGGCGCAGGATGTTTCGCCAATCCGGCACGCCCGAATAGGCCACCGCCCGCACGATCACCCATTCGTCTTCCGGCGGGATGGGAAACAAGCTGTTGACCAGTTGCTCGGCTTTCGCCGGATTCGACGCGATTGCGCCCGCGACGAAGCCCAGATAGATGCCGGCATTCTCCGGCTCCTTGAACGTCTGCGAGTGGAACAGCACACGCACGGCCGCGGGGATGTGAGCGTAGTCCGGCTTGGCCCGATAGTTGTAGATCCATTGCTGAACCACGCCGAGCGAAGCACGCGGATCGATCTGCGGCGCCTTTTCTGCATAGGCAGGCTGGACCAGCATGAACGCTGCGGCGGTGAGAGCGACGTAACGCATTTGATACTCCGGCAGGCCGGCGCTGCCATGCTCGCAACGCCAGCAATCTCAAGGCTTTTTCGAGGGTCGAGCATGAGGCGGCCATTGCGACAATTCTGAGAAAGGGCGCGTCAAGCTTGACGGTCAAATTGTGGCAATCAGGCCCGCAACTCTCCTCACGTCCGACATTCTTTCGCCCCGCGCAGGCAATTCGATTGCAGCCGGTCAGGTGGGAGTCCGGCACGGACGTGAAGAGTAAATACAGCGTACCAATCCAGCGGCCGCGGCGCCTGCGCGCGGCCGGCGGCTTGCTGACGATCGCGTTCGTAGTCGGGATCGCCCCGGCAGCATTGGCCGAGCCTGGTTCGTCCCCGCGCGAGACGATTGTCGTCGAGGGCAACCTCCGGGTCGATGCTGAAACCGTGCGCTCCCATTTCAAGGCCGGCGCCGACGGGCGGTTCGACGAGGCCGCACGCGACGCGGCGCTGAAGTCGCTGATCGCAACAAAACTGTTCGACAAGGTTTCGATCGACCGTACCGCCGGAGGGCTGGTCGTCCACCTCACCGAAGCACCGGTGCTGGATCGCGTCGCGTTCGAAGGCAACAAGAAGGTCAAGGACGCCGACCTTGCGGCTGCCGTCGAATCCAAGCCGCGTGGTTCGCTACAGCGATCTACCGTCCAGTCCGACGTCAACCGCATCGTCGAGGCCTACCGCCACGTCGGGCGCGACGAGGTCAAAGTCGTTCCGGAAGTCATTGACCGCGGCAACGGCCGCGCCGACCTTGTCTATGTCATTACCGAAGGCGCCAAGACGGCGGTCCGCAAGATCAGTTTCACCGGAAATCAGGCGATCGGTGCGCGGCAGCTCAACGCCGTGATCAAGACCTCCGAGAAGTCGCTGCTGAGCATGCTGACCGGCGGCGACGTCTACGATCCGGACCGCATCGCACAGGATCGGGAGCGGCTGCGGCTGTATTATCGCAGCAAGGGCTATGCCGACGCCAGCGTGCGCTCGGCCGACGCGGAGTTCGACCCCGCCACCAAGGGATTTGCGGTGACCTTCGCGATCGATGAGGGCCCGCTCTACCGCTTCGGCAATGTAGGCGTCATCTGCAATATTCCTGGTCTCGATTCCGAAAAGCTCTCGCGAGTCGTGCTCGCGCGTGGCGGCGCCACCTTCGATGGCAACGCACTCGACAAGACCACCGAAACCCTCGCGATCGAGATGGCAAAGCTCGGCTATCCCTTCGCGAACGCAACGCCCCGGGCGACTCGAAACGAGGCCGCGCGAACCGTCGATATTTCCTTCGTCATCGATCAGGGCCCGCGCACCTATATCGAGCGCATCGATATTCACGGCAACAGCCGGACCCGCGACTATGTGATCCGGCGCGAATTTGATATCGCCGAGGGAGACCCCTACAACAAGACGCTGATCGACCGTGCCGAGCGTCGTCTCAAGAACCTGAACTACTTCAAGACCGTCAAGATATCGAACCGGCCGGGCTCCTCGGCGGATCGCATCATCGTCGATGTCGAGGCCGTCGACCAGCCGACCGGCGAGTTCTTCATCTCGGGCGGCTATTCGACCTCGGACGGCGCGCTGGTCGAGCTCAAGCTCGGCGAACGCAATTTCTACGGCGCCGGGCAGAACCTACAGTCCACCTTCACCCTCGGCCAGTACGCGCGCGGGGCGAATCTTGCGGCTTCGGAGCCCTATTTCCTCGGCACCAAGGTATCTGCCGGAGTCGAGCTGTTCGGCCGGCAAATGGACCCGACCTACTATCAATCCTATGGAAGCACGACTTACGGTGGGAGGCTGCTGTTCGGCACGCCGCTGACCGAAGATCTCGGCGTGCAGTGGCGGTATTCCATCTACAACCAGAACATCACGCTTTCGCCGAACGCCGGCGGCCTTGTGCCGTCGCTGGCGGTCCAGGAAGCCGCAGCCGGCGGGCCCGCCTGGGTCTCCGCCGCCGGCAGCACGGCCACCTACAGCACGCTGGACAACCTCAAGAGTCCGACCAGCGGCGTCCGCTCGCAGCTCAGCCAGGATTTTGCCGGGCTCGGCGGCGACGTGAAATTCCTGCGCACCACCGAAGACGTGCGCTACTACCATTCGCTCAACAGCGATCTCGTCGGCATGGTGCGCGCCCAGGGCGGCTACATCACCGGCTGGGGCGGCCAGCAGGCGCCGCTGCTGAACAGCTTCTTCGGCGGGCCGACGATGGTGCGGGGATTTGCGACCAACGGCTTTGGCCCGCGCGATCTGACGCCGGGCACCACCATGGATAATGTCGGCGGCAGCATGTATTGGGCGACGACGGCCGAGCTTCAGAGCTCGATCCCCGGCGTGCCCGACGAGTACGGCCTGAGGGCGACCGCCTTCATCGACGCCGGCAGCGTCTTCCGCTACAAGGGCCCGACGGCATTTCCGGGCTCCACCCAATCGATGCAGGTCGCCAACTCGAACGTCATGCGCTCTTCGGTCGGCGCAGGCCTGACCTGGGCCTCGCCGTTCGGCGCGCTGACGGTCGATTATGCAGTGCCGTTGACGAAGGCGGCCTACGACATCGTGCAGCCGCTTCGCTTCAGCGCCGGGCCGTTCTGACGTGGCCGGCCGGGGCCGCCGTTGACAGCCCGTAGATCAGCGCCAGCCGGTCAAGGCATTCGCGCAAACGGCGGGCAAAATAGTCCTTCCAGCGCTGACCGCGCAGTCCGCGCCGCTCGCCGACCTGCTCCATGCTCATGCCGTGGACCAGGACGTCGTGCACCAGCGCCGATCCGTCCGCACCGAGCTCGCGCTCGCAGTGATTGAGCCGGAGCACCGCCTTGCGCTGGCCTTCCGTGATCGGCTCACGGGCCTGCCCGCCGTCGACATATTCTCGGGTCGGATCGACGGCCCGAGGTCCGCGCTCGGCACGCTCCCAATCGTTCTGAAAGGCCCGGCCGGCCTGATACTGCGCCTCGTCGAGGTGCCGATGCGAGTGCAGCCGCGCTAACGGGTCGTTGCGGACCGATCGCAGCGCGACGATCTTGTCGCCGGGCTCCAGCCCGAGGGGATCGTCGACTTCGATCGCCGCCACCTCCGCGTTGCGCGGCAGGTCATGCGATTGCCGGTTGTGCACCTTCGCAGGATTGTACGGCTTCTTGCGCCTCGTTCGTGCCATGAGGATGGGTCTCCGTTGCTCGTTGGAAAATCTCATTCCGCTCCACCAGCTTCAGCGGTGCGGTGCTGACGGTCCGTTGCAGTGCAATAACGGGGGCGCGCGTCAGGTGAAAATGCGGGCCGCAATAGCTCGAGCCCTTGCGGCGAGGGTGCCCGCAAAACGTGATCGCCTCGCCTTCTTCATCCCCGCCATAGGGGTAGCGGCAGTCGTTCCGCTCGAGCTCGATCAGCGCGAGGCGGCGGGGGGAAACTTCGACACAACGAAGCTTTGCCGGCTCGGCCTTCGCGCGCGGCAGCTTCGGCGGCCGGAATTCCGACAAGATCACACCGGCCGGCCTTGTGTCGGACATCCTGGACTCGGAGGATCCGCTTCGAGAAATCCGTTCGCGAAGCATCCGCTCCAGCATCGCCTTCTCCGCCCGCTTTTCGTCAGAATCCCCAAATCCCATTCGTTTTGCGCGGCCCAGTACGGCGTTCCGTGTATAGAAAGCCGCGAATCTGGCGTTGAGGGCCCTCGCGATCTCCGAATAGGACATGCCCCTGGCATGAAATTCCCGTAACGCCTGCGAATGTTCGACCGGCCAGCCTGTCTGTTCCACTTCCACGTTTCTTGTCCTTGCTTCCATCCGGGCACCCGCACGGGATACTTCTGATATTCCGAAGCAAAAGTCAAGCTTGATTTACGATAATCAGAACTGCTATGCTCCTTCCGAGATTCGGAAAGGGGAGGCAGTCATGCTGGAAGTCAAACTGATCGAGAAAGCGTTGAAGAAGCCCGGCAAGACCAAGGGGGGTCTCGCGCATGCGATGGGCGTTCGCCCTGGCGCGGTTTCGGAGATTCTGTCGGGAATTCGCCTGATCAAGGCGTCGGAAATCGGCCCGATCTCCGAATATCTCGGGCTCAATTCGGTCCCGATCATGGGCCGCATCGGCGCCGGCGCCTCGATCGAGCCGGATTATGAGCAGGTACCGCCGGAGGGCCTTGGCGAGGTGGAACTGCCCTTCCCGATCGCCGAGGAAACCATCGCGTTCGAGGTCTCCGGCGATTCCATGTTGCCGAAATACGAGAACGGCGACGTGATCGTGGTCTATCGCGAGCAGCGCCACCCGCTCTCGAGCTTTTACGGGGAAGAGGCCGCTGTGCGGCTGAAGACCGGCGAGCGCTATTTGAAGACGGTCGAGCGCGGAAAATCGCCGACGCTGGTCAATCTAGCGAGCTTCAACGCCAAGCCGATCAACGGGGTGAAGCTGGAATGGATCGGAGAGATCTGCGTGACGCTGCCGCGGGGCCAGATCCAGCGGATGCGGGCCAAGGCCAGCCGGGCACGCAAGGGGAAGGCCGGTCGGTCGGAGAAATAGCCCGAGGATAGGTGATTCGCCCCGGGGTCGCCGGGGCGGTCGCTCTCGATTTCCTCTTTTCCGAAAATAGCTTGACAAAATTCTGTTTTTCGGAAATAATAGTGCATGCCGTCCTGCTACCGGAGCACCATGCAATATTTCGTCGTCATGATCGATTACGGCCGGCGCGGCCGGGAGGCCGTAGTCGATCCCGAAATCACCAGGCGGGAGGTCGTCTCGCGCATCGCGACCGGTGAATACCGCAATATCAGCTTCATCCACGAAATAGCCGGCTCCGCCGTCGAGGACGTCACAGCGGATATTCTCGCCGAGGCGGCGCTGCCCGAGATCGAAGCGGATGAAGCCGATCTTCAGGCGAGGCATTTCGACCACATTCGCGACCTGCGCAAGCACGAGCCGACGTGAGCTTCCGGGGCGCTTCGCCGTCCCTTAACCAATCCCACACGGTTTCTCGCCGGCTGTCACATCCCTGTCGCACGAACCACGCAAGGGAGAGACACTGATCGTCCTCTCAGGCCAGAGGCACCATGGCTGCCTGTTGCTCCCATATCGAGTCTATCGTCGATAGTTGCGCACCGAATGTGAAGCTATCGCCTGCATCGGAGCAACCGTGAGCGCGTGGCTTGCATTGCTGGCAGCCGGCCTGCTCGAGATCGGCTGGGCGCTCGGCCTGAAATATTCCGATGGCCTCACGCGATTCTGGCCGACGGCCGGGACCGTGCTTGCCATCATCCTCAGTTTTGCGCTGATGGCGGTCGCGTTGAGATCGCTGCCATTCGGCACGGCCTATGCCATCTGGACCGGGATCGGCGCTGCCGGAAGTATCGTCGTTGGAATAATCCTGTTCAGCGAGTCGGCCGATCCGGTACGTATCCTTTGCCTGACGCTGATTGTCGCCGGCATGGTCGGATTGAAGCTGAATTCGCCCGTCTAATTCGATCAATTCCAGCTACACTTTGATGTGACGATCTCACCTCGTAATGTGACTCCGAATCGAATTCCCGACTCGTTTCAGTCGCACAGTATTCACGACCGCTTTGTAAGAGGCGAGCGCCAAAGGAACTTTGCGATTCGAGGCGACATGAATACGGAACTGGACCACGAACTCACGCCCGATCAGTGGGAGACACTGAAGGCTTTGCGTACTCCGGCATCGATGCCGCGCAGGCCGAGCCGCCATGTTCTCGAAAGTCTCGTTGCGCTCGAACTCGTCGCAATGTGCGAAGACATCGCCCTCATCACGACAAAGGGACGAAAGGTTCTGGTCAGGGGTTCATCGCGATTGCTCGATGTGGCGGCGTGAAAGCGTTGCGCATCACGAGGCGCGCGCGTCATCCCAACCAACGCGATGGCGCGTTCAATATCTAAGCGTCGATGTCAGCCCGAATACCGCGGCATCGCCGATCCGCGAAATGCCGGTCGGATCGCTCGGATTGGGAATGCCGCCGGACGGGCGAAACACATACTGAAAGTATGGCGCGAGCAGCCAGCCCGGCTTGACATGCGCCTCATAGATGAACTCGATCAAGGTCTCATTGCTGCGCACCGGACTCGGAACGCCGTCAAAGAAGCGGGTGTCGAGATCAAGGCCACGTGCCGCGCCGGAAATGCGCATGAAGGCGGCGGCTACGCCAAATCGATCGACAGGCCGTCCGGGAACGAGGCCACTCACGCCGATGCCGCCGTCGATGTAAAGGTCGATCAGGTTTCGATCCGGCGGGCTGTAGGCGATCCGCAGGAAGGACGATACCCCTGGTACCGATGCCGAAACGCCCTTCTCGGTCACTGACGCCGGCCGATAGAGCGTTTGCTCAAAGACCGCGAAAATTCCCCAGTTGCCGCGAAGTTTTGCCGGGATGCCTGTACCGCTGGGGTCGGCGATCGAGAGGCCTCCCATGGTGAAGCGCTGGTCGTCGAACTCCCCGTAATGGCGCCAGCCACCCGGCGTGAAATTGCCGGGCAACGCACGGCCGCCGATGTCGATGTTGTAGTCCCAGCGGACCTGCCCGATCACCCATCGCGGATCGTTGATGCGGTACGCCAGACCGTGATTGTCGCGGAGCTGCGGATCGCCCTCGCCGGGTGCAGCCGCAGTGCCGTTGAACACCGCACCGAAGACCGTGAAATCGTCCGTAAGCTGAGCCTTGACTCGGAGACCGGGCACGGCGATTGGCGGCGCCGGCCCGCCCGCCGGCAAATTGTTGGCCTTGCCGGCCGGCCAGCCGAACGTGCCGTTGACGAACAAATCGTCGGTCTGGCTGTCGAAGAACTCGACGTCGGCGGCTTGCTGGCCGGCGCGGATGTTCAGCCTGCCGTTGAAAAAGCTTTGCTCGAAATACGCGTTGTACATCCGCGTGTCGGGCAGCGCCTCGATCTCGCTGATGGTCGCGAGGTTGTGCACATAGTTGCGCGACAGCCCGCGGCCATAGAGGTGAAACATGTTGGCGTAGATCCGCCCGCCGGTCCAGCCAACCAGCTTTTCGAGATCAGCATCGACGGAGAAATCAAAGCGTCCGAAATGAATCGCGCCCCGCGATGATCCGCCCGTGACGTTGGTGATGTTGTCGCCAATATAGGTCGCGCCGAAAGTCAGGCCCTTCGCGACCAGCGAGGCATAGGCGTCATTGAGCCATTTCGGCGCCAGCCACTCGGCTGCACTTTCATCCTTGGCGCCGGCATGCGCCGGTAGCGTTGCCAGGGCGCCAGCAAGATACGCAGCTAGACCGACCACCCTGGGCAACAAGGACATCGTGCGGTTTCCGCCTCACGCCCGGGCTCAGAATTTCCTGATGAGACCGATGCGCTTCATGATCAGGAAGGCCGCAGCCGACGACAAAATCAGAAGCAACATCGCCCACAGGAAACCGGTCTCATTGTCGGTCAGCGGCAGGCCCTTGGTGTTCATGCCGAAAATGCCGGTGACGAGCGTCGGCGGCAGCAGCATCGCAGTCAGCACTGACAGGACCCGCAGGCTGTTGTTGCCCTGCTCCTCGATCTTCAGATGAAGCTCTTCCTGCAACAGGCGGCTGCGCTCGCGCATTTCGACCACGGTGTGATCGAGGCCATCGAGGCGCTGCGCCAGTTTTCCGGCGCGGAGCTGGAGTGCCGGCTTCAGCTCCTTGAGATTGCTCTGCTCCAGGCGGAGGAAGACGATCCGCAGGCCGGAGAGCTGGCGATGCAGCCGGACGCAGGTCCGGCGCAGGCGGCCGAGCCGCTGGCGCAGGTCCGAAGCATCGTCGGACAGCACCTGCTCCTCGATCTCGTCGAGCGATTGCGCGATCCGCTCGGCAACGCGGTCCATGGTATCGGCGACGTTCTCGATGATGGTCTCGAACAGCCCCGCGGCGTTTCCGATCCGGCGTCCCGCCTCCAGTGCGCGGCGCGTGGCATCCACTGCACACAGCGCGTGATGCCGTCCGCTGACCAGCAGGCCCTCGGTCATGACGAAATGCAGATAGCCGGTCTCTTCGGTGGCTTCCCCGATATCGCGCTTGAGATCGGAGATCACGCCGTACACGGCATCGTCGTGGGCATGAAGCTGCTGATAGTTGTCGCTGGAGACCAGCAGCGTGCGCGCCGCGTTCGGCATTTCCAGCACGGGGGATTCCAGCCATTGCAGCGCCCTTGCATCGGCAAGGTTGAAATGCAGCCAGAGCAGCCCGTTGTGCGGCAGCTCGATGGGCTGGTCGATCGCCAGCGGTTCGGGACTGCCGTCTGAAGGAATGCGGAAGGCCCAGACCAGCCCGGGGATCGAGGTCTGCAAATTCGCAGGGCGCCCTGCTTCCGGATCGAGCAGGACGCGAGCAACCGGTGTTTCAGCCTGCATGGGACACACCCTGCACTATCGAAATCAAATATCGCCAGCCTGTCTCACCGGCTCCAAACCGCCCTATTCAATGACGCCGATGTTACAGATATGTGTCAGGCCGCTATTCAGCGGCCTCGGCGAGGTCATCGGTCTCTTTGTTGTAGTCATAGACCACGCGGCCATAGGGCAGCGTCAGATCGGCCAGGAAATGATGTGCGCCGACCACGCGCCGCACCGGAAAATCGGCCACCGGCGCATTGACGTGTGGAATGAGATGAAGCCGTCCGGGTCCGATCCACGATCCCTTCACGACGATATCGGCCAGATTGATCGCGACCAGTTGGCAGACCTCGGCACGGCCATCGACGCCCGGGATAAGCTTCAGGTTGATCTGCGTTTTCGAGAGCGTGGCGCGGGTCAATTCGCCGTTGCCGGCCATCGCCTCGTGCTTGTAGCCCATGGTGCCCATGGCGACGAGCTGGCTGGCATATTCCAGCGTGCCGGTCAGGGTGTCCTTCACCACTTCAAGTTTCGGGTGAGCGTACTTCTTGGGAAAGCCCCAGATCTCGCGGCCGGCAGCGATCGGCGGATCGTCGTCGAGATACATCTGCGAAACGAAGTTGACCTCTTCGCCATTGAAGCGGGCCGGGATCACGAGGCCAGACTCGGTGTAGCTGCCGAAGCCGGAGCTGTCGGGCATCTTGATCCATTCATAATGCACGATCGGCTGGTCGACCGGCTCGAGCGGTTCGGGCAGGCCCGCACGGATCAGATCCGGATCGGTCTCATAGGTGATGACGAGGAATTCGCGATTGATGAAGCGATACGGTCCTGCCGGATAGCTCGGGCCGGCCATCGGCATTGACGGAAGTTTCAGCACATCGGCCTTGCGCATCGGATACCCCCTGTTGTCCGTAGCCCAGCATTGAGCGCTTGCCGCAATTGCTAGTGTCCGTCTTTGACAGAGGTATGAAGCGACTGACCACCGCGAGCCGATAATTTCCGCACCCGCGCAGGCGAGCGAAGAGCCGGATGTGTCACACCAGCGTCATCGCATTTTTGAATTCTGCGCCCGATCAAGATCAAGAAGAGAGCATCACGATGGACGCGCGCACGCCGGGTTCGGAAACAGCAGCTTCGACGGCCTGGCGGCCGGACCGTTGTCATCGCGTGGCGCTGGTGCTGCAGGGCGGCGGTGCGCTGGGCGCCTATCAGGCCGGCGTGTATCAGGCCTTGCATGAAGCCGGCATGGAGCCGGACTGGGTCTGCGGCGTATCGATCGGCGCCATCAATTCCGCCATCATCGCCGGCAACCCGCCCGAGCAGCGCCTCGAAAAGCTGCGCATCTTCTGGGACCGGATCACCGCCCGAAAGATCTGGCACTATACGCCCGATGGCGACGTCTACCGCAAGGCGCGCAACCTCACGAGCTCGTTCCTAACGTCGACACTGGGCCAGCCCGGCTTCTTCAAGCCGCACGACGTCAATCCCTGGTTCAGCCCGGCCGGTGCGAAGACCGCCACCAGCTATTACGACACCACGCCGCTACGCGAGACCTTGCTGGAACTGGTCGACTTCGATCTCATCAACGCTCGAAAAATGCATTTCGCAGTCGGCGCGGTCAACGTGCTCACCGGCAACTTCCTGTACTTCGACAACAAGAAGGAAGTGATCGCGCCCGAGCACGTGATGGCGAGCGGCGCGTTGCCGCCCGCGCTGCCGATGGTGAGGATCGGTACCGATCATTTCTGGGATGGCGGCATTGTCTCCAACACGCCGCTTCAGCATCTGCTCGATCAGGACGACCGGCTGAACTCGCTGGTGTTCCAGGTCGACCTCTTCAGCGCCCGCGGCGCGCTGCCGCGCGACATTCAGGAAGTGATGGCCCGCCACAAGGACATCATGTACTCCTCGCGCGCGCGCCATAACACCGACATCTACAAGCGCATGAACAATCTGAAGACCGAATACTACAAGGCGCTGTTGAAGGTCCCGGAAGAGCAATTGAGCGACCGCGAACGTGAGATGCGCGAGAAGCTGGCCCATCTGCCCGAAATCACGATCCTGCATTTGATTTATCAGCAGAAGGCCTACGAAGGCGACTCCAAGGATCACGAGTTCTCGGCAACCTCCATGCGCGAGCACTGGCAGAGCGGCCTTGAAGATACGCGCCGGACGCTGATGCGCCGCGACTGGCTGGAAATTCCGGCGCACGGCATGGGCATCGTGGTCCACGACGTACACCGCGAGAGGGACTACTAGCCACCCTTCCCCCAAAGCGCATTCGCTGCCCTCGACGCAGGGCCGGTCTGCACGTATCGGCCTGCTGGCGCCTTTACCGCGCCGGCCGGATATGTCTCAACTCCCACGTGAAGAACAGGCTCCGGGCCATGCAGGCTCAGCAGAGAGCCGAACGGGGAGAAACAAGATGGCCCGCCTGCCCTATCTCGAGGCCGACCAGGTCGCGCCCGAATACCGGGACATGCTCAAGCGCAATACCAATCTGCACAAGCTGCTGGTCAATTCGCCCGACATGGCGCGCGCCTTCAGCGGCCTCGGCGGCTACATCCGCCACAAGAGCAAGCTCGATCCCCGCCTGCGCGAACTCGCCATCCTCCAGGTCGGATGGCTCGAGAAATCGGAATATGAATTCACCCATCACGTGAAGATCGGCAAGGAGTTCGGCGTCACTGACGAAGATATCGAAGGGTTGATGGCGGAGACCGAGGGCAAGCCGTCCAGGCTGGAACCGCTGGCAAAAGCGATCCTGAAGGGCGCCCGCGAAATGGTCCGCCATCTCGCCATGTCTGACGCCACCTTCGCCGAAATCAAGAAGGACTTGTCCGACGAGCACATGACCGACCTCGTGCTCACGATCGCCTTCTACTGCGCTGTCGTCCGCGTGCTGGCCACCATGCAGATCGACAACGAGCCCTATTACAAAGAGGTACTCCAGCAGTATCCGATTCCGGGAGTGAACTGACATGCGTCTGAAGGATCGCATCGCCATCGTCGTCGGCGCCGGACAAAGTCCCGGCGAAGGGATCGGCAACGGTCGGGCCACCGCACTGACCTTTGCCCGCGAGGGCGCGAAAGTGCTGTGTGTCGATCACCACGCGGATTCGGCGCAGGAGACCGTCGATCTGATCGCGGCGAAGGGCGGCATCGCGGCGGCCTGCAAGGCAGACGTCACCAGCGACGCCGATATCAAGGCCATGGTGGCGGATGCGCATGGACGGTGGGGCCGTATCGATGTCCTGCACAACAATGTCGGCGTCAGCCTCTCCGGCGGCGACGCCGAGCTGCTCGCCATCACCGA
Organism: Bradyrhizobium lablabi; assembly: GCF_018129385.1. Lineage (GTDB taxonomy): Bacteria > Pseudomonadota > Alphaproteobacteria > Rhizobiales > Xanthobacteraceae > Bradyrhizobium > Bradyrhizobium lablabi_C. Next base: position 187,619 of record NZ_JAFCLN010000001.1, on the reverse strand, counting down.
GGAAGCTTTCGACCGCGTCGTGGCGATCAACCTCAAGAGCTGCATCCTGGCGGCCAAGCACGTGATCCCGATCATGCGCGAGCAGCGCAGCGGCGCCATCATCAACATCTCTTCGATGGCGGCGATCACGACCTATCCGTATGTCGCCTACAAGGCGACCAAATCGGCGATGATCGCCTTCACCGAACAGCTCGCCTATCAGAATGCCGAATACGGCATCCGCGCCAACGTCATCCTGCCCGGTCTCATGAACACGCCGATGGCAGTCGACACCCGCGCCCGCGAGTTCAAGAAGAGCCGCGCCGAGGTCGAGGCGGAACGCGACAGCAAGGTGCCGCTGCGCCGGAAGATGGGCACCGGTTGGGACGTCGCCAACGCCGCGCTGTTTCTTGCATCCGACGAGGCCGGCTTCATCACCGGCGTAACGCTGCCGGTCGATGGTGGTGCGAGCGTAAGGCGCGGTTAGAAGGGCCGGACTCAAAATATCGAAAACAACCCCATGCACAGTAGAACCGGGCCTGCGCCGGCCCGGTACACTGATGCCACGTAACGTATTGTGCTTAAAGGTGAATTGGCGCTCTTGGCACGACGCGAACCTATCTCGCGGCGCGCACGGTACGGCGCATCACCACATCGTCTGGCGCGCGCGTTCGGGCCATTCCCGGTCGTATTTTTCGCCGCCGACCGTATTGTCGCTCATGCCGGCAAGGATCTCGCCAGGCGTTGGCAGCGTCTTAGGATCGACGCGCTTGTCGGGATTCCAGAGGTCGGAGCGAACGATGGCGCGGGCACACTGGAAATAGATTTCCTCCACCGCCATGACGATGACGGTGCGCGGCGCCTTGCCTTCCATCTTGAATGAAGCCAGCAGGTCCGGGTCGACGGACAAGTGCGCGCGACCGTTGATGCGCAGCGTTGTGCCGGAGCCCGGAATGAGAAACAGCAGCGCGACGCGGGGATCGCGCACGATGTTGCGCAGGGAATCGACGCGGTTGTTGCCACGACGATCCGGCATCATCAGCGTCCTGTCATCGTGAATGCGAACGAAGCCCGGCAAATCGCCACGCGGCGAACAATCGAGGCCTTCCGGCCCGCTGGTCGCCAATGCCGCGAACGGCGATTTCTCGATCAGGACCCGGTATGGCGGCGTGACCCTGTCAGCCACTTTCACGGTGGAAGCGTCATTCGGGAAACCATAGATCGCCTCAAGCTGTTCGATGGTTGCGACTACGGTCATTCAAATTCTCCGAGCATCCGGGATCGCTTATTCATCCCATCGAGCGCCCTTGATAGCCCGGACGAGCTGGCGCGCATGGAATTCCGCGCTTGAGACATTGACGATGGTAACGTCCGGCGGTGCGCCGTCATCCACCTTGCGGGAAAGCCGCTGATCGATGCTGCCGTCGCTGCTGCGCGAGCGCATCGCGAGTCGCGCGGCGAGAACGTCCGCGGGAGCAGTGATCGACACCACGACAACGTCGAGATAGGTGCGGCGCGCTTCATCGATCACGGTGCGCGACACATTGACGACGACCGTACGTCCGGCGCGGATGTCCTCGTCGATCGCACGGGGCAGGCCATAGCGATGGCCATGCGCCTCCCAGTTCATCGCGAACGTTCCCTGCGCGAGCGCCTGCTGGAAGGCCTCCGGACTCATCTGCTCGTTGTCTTCGGCGCTTGACGCTTCCCGCGTCACCACGCGCCGCGGAAAGACAATGTTGCCGTCGTCAACGCAGGCGGCCCGTGCCAGCCCGAGCAACGTATCCTTGCCGGCACCGCTCGGGCCCACCACGAGGACAAGTCTGCCAGGTCCGATCCTGCCGCTCTCAACTTCCGGTATCGTCAATGTTTCGGTCATGCCACCCGCTGCCCCTCGCGCCACACGCTGCGTACTACCGGAAGATCGCGGGCCACGTGCACGCGGATCAGGTCCGCCCGCTTGCCGATGGCGATCTCGCCGCGGTCGGCAAGGCCGACCGCCTCGGCCGGTGTCTTGGTGACGGTGCGGACCGCTGCTGCCAAATCGATCGCAGGAACCTCGCGCGGCAATTGCAGCGCCGCCATCAGCAGGCTCGACGGAATGTAGTCGGAGGACAAGATGTCGAGCAGCCCCTCGCGGGCCAGCGTGACGGCGGCGATGTTGCCGGAATGCGATCCACCCCGCACCACGTTCGGCGCACCCATCAGGATATCGATGCCGGCCCCGTGCAGGCCGCGCGCGGCCTCCATGGTGGTCGGAAACTCCGCTACCGCCACGCGGTCGCGGACGGCATCAACGACGTTCTCGTCGGTCGTGTCGTCATGGCTCGCGAGCGGAATGTTGTATTCGTGCGCCAGCGCGACGATCGCTCGCATATTGTCGGCCGCGTACGTCTTCTGATAGGCGAAGCGCCGCTCGAACAGCTCGTCGAGCTGGGCATCGGTCATGCCGCCGCCCTTGCCGCGGTAATAATCGCGCAGCTTGACTTCGTCGCGGAACTGCCGCTGCCCCGGCGTATGGTCCATCAGCGACATCAGCCGCACGTCGGGCCGCCCGATCAGCTCCTTCGCCTCCTCGACCACACTCGGCATCGGGATTTCACAGCGCAGATGCAGGAAGTGATCGGCGCGCAGCAGGTCCTCCTCACGCGCCGCCGAAATCGCCGCCGCCAGTATGCCGGCGCGGCCGTCAACCTCTTCGGCGCCGTCCTCGCGCCAGACCCGCAGCGAATCCAGCACCGTGGTGATGCCCGCGGTCGCGAGCTGTCCGTCATAGGAGATCACGGACGCGATGGGATTCCAGAACACTTTTGGGCGCGGCACATAATGCGCTTCGAGGTGATCGGTATGCAGCTCGATTAGCCCCGGCATGATCAAGTCGCCGCCCGCATCCTCGCTGCCGGCGGGGGCCTTGCCTTCCCCGAATTCGGCGATACGGCCATCGGCCAGCGCAACCCAGCCCTGCTCGATCACGCGATCGGCCAGAACGATGCGGGCGTTACCGAGGATGGTTTCGGGTTTGGTCGAAGTCATTTGCAAGCTTCCTTCAAGCCGCGGCAGCGAACGACGTCACGTCAACGATGCGGTCGGCGATCAGATGGCGAATCTCGTCGTCGTGAACAATGGCGACCATCGCGACGCCCTGGCGTTTCTTCTCCTCGATCAATTGCACCACGACGGCGCGGTTAGCGGCGTCGAGCGAGGCGGTCGGCTCGTCCAGCAGCAGGATCGGCAGGTCGGAAATGAAACCATGCGCGATGTTGACGCGCTGCTGCTCGCCGCCCGAGAAGGTAGACGGCGGCAACGGCCACAGCCGTTCGGGAATGTTGAGGCGGCGCAGCAAGACACCCGCCTTTTCGCGCGCCTCGGCGCGCCCGATCCCGTTCGCGATCAAGGGCTCCGCGACCACGTCGATGGTCGCAACCCTCGGCACCGCGCGCAGGAACTGACTGACATAGCCGATGGTAGAGCGACGCACGCTCAACACCTGCCGTGGTTCGGCGGCAGCCAGGTCGATCACGGTGCCCTGATGACGGATGCCGATGCGGCCGGCATCGCAGCGATAATTGCCAAAGATCATCTTCAGGATCGACGACTTTCCGGCACCCGAAGGGCCTGACAGCACCACGCACTCGCCGGGATCGACATGGAACGAGACGCCGCGCACCACGGGCAGTTCGACCCCGCCCTGCAAGTGCATGGTAAAGGTCTTTTCGGCGTTGCTGATGTCGATCATCGCGGTCATCGGTGCACTCACGGCGGCAAAATCGAAGAGACGAGCAATTGGGTATAGGGCTCGCGGGGATCGTCGAGCACCTGATCGGTCAATCCGGTCTCGATCACTCGGCCCCCCTTCATCACCATCACGCGATGCGAGAGCAGGCGCGCGACTGCGAGATCATGGGTGACGACGATGGCGGCAAGCCCGAGCTCGCTGACGAGGCCACGCATGAGATCGAGCAGCCGCGCCTGCACCGACACGTCGAGCCCGCCGGTCGGCTCATCCATGAACACCAGGCGCGGATCGGTGACGAGGTTGCGCGCGATCTGTAGCCGCTGGCGCATGCCGCCGGAATAGGTTCTTGGCGCATCGTCGATGCGGCCTGTATCGATCTCGACCCGTTCCAGCCAGGAGGATGCGGTGTCGCGGATGCGGCCATAGTGATTCCAGCCGACGGCCATCAGCCGCTCGCCGACATTGGCGCCGGCAGAGACCGCCATCCGCAGCCCTTGCGCGGGATCCTGGTGCACGTAGCCCCAATCGGTGCGGAACAGGAAACGGCGCTCGGCTTCGCCAAGGCCGGCGAGGTCACGCAACACACCATCGCGCATCCGGTAGGATACCCGGCCTGCGCTCGGCTCCAGTTGCGCCGACAGCAATTGCAACAGCGTCGACTTACCCGATCCGGACTCGCCCACGATCGCCAGCACCTCGCCCGGATAGAGCGTGAACGACACGTCACGGCAGGCGGTCAGCCGGCCGTAGTTCTTGCCGAGACCTTCGGCGACCAGCAGCGGCTGATCGTTGTCGATGTGCTCAGCCATGCGCCGTCTCCTTGTGCGGAGCCGCGCTTTCGCTGCCGCGATGGCCGGCCGTCTGGCGGCCCTCGCAATAATCGGTGTCGGAGCACACGAACATCCGGCTGCCGCGGTCGTCGGTGACGATCTCGTCGAGATAGGAATCGTCGGCACCGCACAATGCGCAAGGCGCATCGAACCGGTAGCGCGTGAACGGATGGTCCTCGAAATCCAGCGACACCACATTGGTGTGCGGCGGGATGGCGTAGATGCGCTTCTCGCGGCCCGCGCCGAACAATTGCAGCGCCGGACAATTGTCCATCTTCGGATTGTCGAATTTCGGCGTCGGCGACGGATCCATTACATAGCGCGCGTTGACCTTCACCGGATAGGCATAGGAGGTCGCGATGTGGCCGAAGCGGGCGATGTCCTCGTACAGCTTGACGTGCATCAATCCGTATTCGGCAAGCGCATGCATGCGCCGCGTCTCGGTCTCGCGTGGCTCGAGAAAACGCAGCGGTTCCGGAATTGGTACCTGATAGACCAGCACCTGGCCGGCATGCAGCGGCGCCTCGGGAATCCGGTGCCGCGTCTGGATCACGGTCGCTTCCGCCGTCGAGGTCGTGGTGGCAACGCCGGCCGTCTTGCCGAAGAACTTTCGGATCGAGATCGCGTTGGTGGTGTCGTCAGACCCCTGATCGATCACCTTCAGTACGTCGTCGGGACCGAGGATCGCGGCCGTCACCTGCACGCCGCCGGTGCCCCAGCCATAGGGCATCGGCATTTCGCGGCTGGCGAACGGCACCTGATAGCCGGGGATCGCGATCGCCTTGAGGATCGCGCGGCGGATCATCCGCTTGGTCTGCTCGTCGAGATAGGCGAAATTATAAGCCGGCGCGTTCATTCAGCGGCCTCCTTCATCTCGGAGGGCGCCTCGGCAGCCTCGGCAAATTCCTTGCGCAGCTTGCGCAGCAGGCCAAGCTCGGACTGGAAGTCGACGTAGTGCGGCAGCTTGAGATGCTCGACAAAGCCGGTCGCCTGCACATTGTCCGAATGCGACATCACGAACTCTTCGTCCTGGGCCGGCGCCTTGACCTCCTCGCCAAGCTCGCGTGCGCGCAAGGTGCGATCGACCAGCGCCATCGACATGGTTTTTCGTTCGCTCTGCCCGAACGCGAGGCCATAACCACGCGTGAAGCATGGGGCCTCGGTCGCCGAACCCTTGAACTGGTTGACCATCTGGCACTCGGTCAGCTCAATCGAGCCGAGCGGCACCGCAAAGCCGGCGTCCTCCGCGAAGAACCCCACTTCCACTTCGCCAAAGCGGATTTCGCCGGCAAAGGGGTGGTTGCGGCCATAGCCGCGCTGCGAGGAGTATCCCAGCGCCAGCAGAAAGCCTTCATCGGCGCGCGCCAGATTTTGCAGGCGCAGGTCGCGGTCCGCGGGAAAGCTCAGCGGCTCGCGGGTGAGATCGCCGACGGGCGTATCGGCATCGCTTGCAGGCGACGGTTCGATCAAACCGTCCCGGCCCAGAATGTCGGTGACGCGCGGCGTTGCGGCGGACGACGCTTCGCCGGTCGCGGGCGTCTCGGGCAAAAACCCGTCAGCCAATTGCGGGTCCAGCAGGCGATGGGTGTAGTCGAAGGTGGGCCCCAGGATCTGCCCACCCGGAATATCCTTGAATGTCGAGGAAATCCGTCGCCGCACCTGCATGGCGCCGGTATCGACGGGCTCGGTGGCACCGAAGCGCGGCAGGGTGGCGCGAAATGCGCGCACCAGAAAGATCGCCTCGATCATGTCGCCGCGCGCCTGCTTGATCGCAAGCGCCGCGAGCTCCCGATCGTACAGCGAACCTTCCGTCATCACACGATCGACACCGAGCGTGAGCTGCTCCGAAATCTGCGGAAGCGAGAGTTCGGGAACGTCGCGATCGCCGCGCCGCTCATGCGCCAGCAGGCGATGGGCGTTCTCGATGGCGCGTTCGCCGCCCTTGACCGCAACATACATGCTCAGCCTCCCTTCGCGACAACCCGCGTCGTACGCGGGATTGCGACAATGGCGTCGTCATGCACCAGCACGACATCGATGCCGCGCGGAAACAGCGCGGCATTGATGGCGAGCCGTTCGAACAGGTCTTTCGGCTGGATCGTCGCGTTCAATACGGCCGCGCCGTCGATGCCCGGTCCCTGCAACTCGAACAGCGGACCGCGCGCCAGGCTTTCGACCTGCAGGATCAGCGTCGTCGAACGATCCGGATACTCACTGCTGCCAAAAGCAAAGCAATCGAGCGCGGGAAGACTTTTGGGATCGCCGATCAGCGCAAAATGGCAGATCGAGGAATCCGTGACGACCGGCGCGCTGGTGTGGAACTTGAGCCATTTGGCGACGTCCGACGTCGCGGACATCCCGGCGTCCAGCCAGATCGGCGTATCGTGATCGAACAGCGTCAGCGCGATGGCGGCGGTGCCGCGCATCATCGCGCCCGGCGTGCCGGCCACGGCATTGATCCGCTGCACGCTGCCCGGGCGCGCTATCGCATCCATCACGGAACGGAAGGTGGACTGCGCCGACAGGACCTTGTCCGCAAACCCTGCCGGTAACTCGGCGATCGTCGTCATCGCTTACCCCTCACCGCGCACCATCGTGTAAAAATCAACCCGCGTTGCCGCGGTCTCCGCGGCCTTGCGGCTCCGCGTGGCCGCCACCGTCGCCCGCAGCGGCGCCAGCACTTTTGCTTCCACGGTCGCGGCAAATTCGCTTGACTGCACCATGGCATCACACAACGCGATCATCTGCGCCTTGCGGCTGTTACGGCCGAGCGTGTAGCCGAACCCGACCTCGCCGGTCGAAAGCCGCACCGCCGCGCGCGAGACCGTCGCTTCGCCGAGATTGAACGGTGCACCATCGCCGCCGATGCGGCCGCGCACCATCACGAGCCCGTTTTCCGGCTGCCGCAGGTTCTCATGCGCCGGCAACGCCACGGCCTCGAGGCATTGCTCGATCGCGGCAGCGTCGGAATGGGCGAGCACGGCCATCGCCGCCTTGCGCTGCGCCTGCATCCCTTCGTTATGTTCCACGCTTGCGATCATGGGCGACCTTGCCGGAATCAAGTTGTCTATGTTATTAGACAACTTGATAGGCAAATGCCATAACCGTTTTGTGACAATGGGGTGATTTTTCCTGTGCGGTCTGATAGCGGTCCCCGATCATGAGCATGCAGGACACCGCCTCGGGCGTGGCATTGTGGCGGCAGGTCGCCGACGGGATCGAACGCGGCATCGCCGAAGGGCGCTTTGCGGCGGGCGAGAAATTGCCGGGCGAAGTCGAGATCGCCGAGACTTACCGGGTCAACCGCCACACCGTGCGCCGGGCGCTGGCAACGCTGGCCGAGCGCGGGCTGGTGCGCGCCGAGCGTGGCAGCGGTACCTATGTCGAGGCGCAACGCCTCGCCTACCCCCTGCGGTCGCGCACGCGGTTTTCCGAGATCGTCGGCGCCGGCGGCCGCGAGCCGCGCGGCCAGTTCATCGACTCGTCGGAAGAGAATGCGACGCGAGAACTGGCGCGGGAACTTGGCCTGAAGACAGGTACGCCGCTGATCCGGATCGAATCCGTGCGGCTGGCCGACCGCACGCCAATCTGCGTCAGCACCACCTGGCTATCGGCCGAACGTTTTCCCGATGCCGGCAGCGTATTTGCCAGCGCTCGCTCGATGACAAAGCTGCTCACGCATTACGGCATTCGCGACTATCGCCGCTCGTCTACCCGCATCACGGCGGCGATTGCGGATGCTACCGACGCGATGCGGCTCGATCTTGCACTCGGACGTCCTGTCCTGGTGGTCGACAGCACCGACGTCAGCATCGACGGCAAGCCGCTGGTAACCAAGCGCTCGCGCTTTGCCGCAGAACGGGTCGAGTTCCTCGTCGAAGAGACTTGATATCAGGCGATCGCTCGGCGGCCGATGATCGCAAAGCGCAGCTTGCCCGAAATCCAGTCGATGGCCGACACCGTGATGAGGATCAGCAGGATCAGGAACGATACCCTCTGCCATTCCAGCACACGGATCTGCTCGGCGAGCTGAAGGCCGATGCCACCGGCGCCGACGATCCCGATGATCGTCGCCGAGCGGGTATTCGATTCAAAATAATACAGCACCTGGCTCAGCAGGATCGGGATGACCTGAGGGAGCAGGCCGAAACGCACGCCATGAAGATGGTGGCCGCCCGCCGACTGGACGCCTTCGACCGGCTTCTTGTCGGCCGCTTCGATCGCCTCGGAAAACAGCTTTCCGAAGCTGCCGAAATCGCTACAGATGACCGCGAGAATACCGGCGAACGGGCCAAGGCCTACGACGCCAACCCAGATCAGCGCCCAGATCAGCGTGTCGACGCCTCTGATAGTGTCGAGGCTGCGGCGGGCGAGAAAATGGATGATGCGGTTGGCGACCACGTTGCGCGCCGCCAGCAGCGAGAACGGCAGCGCCAGCAGCGCCCCGCCCAGCGTTCCCAGGAATGCGATCGACAGCGTCTCGCCGAGCGCATGCAGGTAGATCAATGCCCGGGACCACGAACCGGGATCCGGCGGCACCATCAGTTGAAGGAAGCTGCCAAGCCGCAGCATGCCGTCGGAGAGGCGGTTCAAGGGAATGTCGAGCTGGTAAATCCCGTATGCGAAAAGCGCAACCGCCGCGCCAAGGCCGATGATGATTTTCGACCGCTGCCGCCAATCGGTGCGGAAAAGCTCGGGATAGCGTTCCGCGATGGTGGCCTGATTTTCAAACTGAAGGGACTTCATGGATGCGTTCCCTCCAGCCCGATCAGGCGGTGGCGCACGCGCTCGGTGATGAAATCGATCGTCATGACGGTGGCTATGATCAGCAGGAGGATGGCGCTGACATCGGTGAAATAGAACTTTCGAACCGCCTCGATCAGGTCCTGTCCGATGCCGCCGGCGCCGACAAATCCCATCACCGCGGCGCCGCGCACATTGATCTCGAAACGCAGCAGCGCGTAGCTGGCGAAGTTTGAAAGCACTTGCGGGACCGCGCCGAACCGCACGATCTGAACCCAGCTTCCCCCGCTCGCCGCGATGCCCTCGATCGGCTTGCTGTCGATGTTCTCGACCACTTCGGCGAATTGCTTGCCGAGGGCGCCGGCGGTGTGGATCGCAATCGCAAGAACGCCCGGTAGCGGCCCGAGGCCGAACGCCAGCACGAAGACGAGCGCGAAGACAATTTCCGGCACGGTGCGGCAGAATTCAAGAAAGCGCCGCGTCACGAAGACGATCGCCTGCGACTTGACCAGATTGGCGGACGCCAGGAAGCAGAGCGCGAAGGCGGTGAGCCCTCCGGTGAGGGTTCCGACATAGGCGATCAGTAACGTGTCACCGAGCAGCCGCAGCCAGCGCGGCAGGCCCCAAAACCACTCGGCGAGATCAGCCCACGCGGTCGCAAATGCGAATTTCGGCGCCATGCTCGCGAAGTAGGCCGGGAAGCGCCAGAAATTTTCCGAAAACTTTGCGAGGCTGACTTCACCCATCCAGGCCGCGGCAAACGTCGCGACAACAAGGAGCGCTACCCCCAGCCAGATGCGCCGCCGCTTGGCGGCAACCGCATTGGCATAATGGCCGGCCAATTCTTGCAGCCGGGCTTGCGGGTATTCGGGGACAGCAGTGCGCATGCGACCTTCTTATGAAGTGGGCAGCCTCCGAGGGCTGCCCATTCATCCCGCTGTCCTCAGGACTTCTGCTTGCGGATGCTGTCGACGAACTTGATCAGCTCGACCACGGGTTCATAGGCCTTGTGATCGACCTCCTGGAAGGGAAGCTGCTTGCCTTCGTAAATCTTGTCGAAGGCGGCCTTGTCCTTGGTCGCAACTTCCAGCACCGCCTTCTTGATCGCCGCCTTGAGGTCGGCCGGCAGCGAGCCGAGATAGGCCATCGGCGAGTTCACGATCTGCTCGGACTTGAAGATGATCCTGAAATCGGCGGCCTTCGCCATGCCCTTGCGCTCCATGCGCAGCAGGTTGGACTCCTTCTCGTCGTTCCACCAGTTGAAGGCGGCATCGCACGTGCCCTGCGCAACGCCGATCACAGCGTTTTCATGGCTGCCGGCGTAAACGACCTTGGAGAAGAATTTTTCGGGATCGATGCCCATCTTGTCCAGCGAGAAGCGCGGCACGTTGTTGCCGGAGGTCGAATTGGGATCGACGAGGCAAAGGTTCTTGCCCTTCAGGTCCTGGATCTCCTTGTAGGGCGAGTCGCTCTTCACATAGAGCACCGAGTAGTAGCCCTTGGTACCGTCGCCGCTCACCTCGATCGCGAACGGTTCGACCTTGGCACCGACGATGACGGCGCGGGCGTAGGACGCCGGGCCATACATGGCGATGTGGATATTGCCGGCGCGCTGGCCTTCGATCACGGCGGCATAGTCATTGGCGATGCGCAGCGTGACCTTGGTGCCGAGCTCGCGCGACAGGTACTCCGTCAGCGGCGTCCAGCGATCGGTCGTGCCGGAGGCGTTCTCATCCGGAATCTTGGCGAACACCAGTTCGGGATACTTGCTCTTCCAGTCCTGCGCCGGAGCGGCGGAGGCCGAAAACACGAGGCCCGCCGCAACGGCGAGAAGCATACGACGGTTGATCATGACGTCTCCTGTTCTTCTTGCAGTGATGAAGCCGGCGGGTTTCATCCCGCCCAACTCTTGAATTCGAAAGACGCGGACAGTCAGGCCACGGCAACGGTGCCGAGAGCCGGAACCTCGGAATGACCCGGCACGTGCTCGGGCGCCGCACCCATCACCTCGTCCGCCTCAAGGTCGTACAATTCGCGTGCGATGCGGTCGGTCAGCGCTTCGGGCGCACCGTCGAACACGATCCGCCCGGAAGCCATGCCGATCAGGCGGTCGCAATAGGTGCGCGCCAGATCGAGCGAATGCAGATTGCACAGCACGGTGATCCCGTAGTGCTTGTTGATCCGCAGCAGCGCGTCCATCACGATCCTTGTGTTGCGCGGATCGAGCGAGGCGATCGGCTCGTCGGCCAGGATGATATCCGGCTGCTGCACCAGCGCGCGCGCGATCGCGACGCGCTGCTGCTGACCGCCCGAGAGCTGATCGGCGCGCTGTGCCGCAATCGCAGCCATATCGAACTGCTCGAGCGCCGACATCGCGATGGCCTTGTCCTGATCGGGCCAGAGCTGCACCAGCGAGCGCCAGGTCGGCACGGTCGCGAGCCGGCCCATCAGCACATTGGTCAGCACGTCGAGCCGGCCGACGAGGTTGAACTGCTGAAAGATCATGGCCGAACGCGCGCGCCACTGGCGCAGGTCCTTGCCGCGCAGCGCGGTGACGTCGACGCCCTCGAACAGGATGCGCCCTTCGGAAGGCTCGGCGAGGCGATTGATCATCCGCAGCAGCGTCGATTTGCCGGCCCCGGAGCGGCCGATCACGCCGATAAAACTTCCGGGCGCAACGGAAAACGACGCATTGTCGACCGCGGCTTTTGTGCCGAAACGGCACGTCAAACCTTCCACCACCAGCATGCAAAGCTCCACCGCGTAGCCTTGCCCACCGCTATCCCCGGGATTTTACAGTTGTGTGACAGCGCTGCTGCGGTGCAGTGATCTTCCACACCCGGCCTTTTCGTCATCCATCTGTCATGACATTGTCATCAAGCGCCTTGATGACGATGCCCCTCGGCATCACACCCTGCTCGTGGAAGTTTGCATGGCCGGCAAAATGCTTTCGGTCGAACCGACCATCGACCCCAGCGCGGCCGTGCGCGAGAGCACGCTCGGCGCCTATTGCGAGGTCGGCGCCCGCACCATGCTGCTGGAAGTGTCGATGGGCGACTATTCCTATGTCGTGAACGACGCCCAGATCACCTACACCACGATCGGGAAATTCTGCTCGATCGCGGCGATGACGAGGATCAATCCGGGCAATCATCCGATGCACCGGGCCTCGCAGGCGCACTTTACCTATCGGGCCAGCGCCTATTTTTCCGGCGAGAGCGACGAGGCCGAGTTTTTCGAATGGCGGCGCAGCCATCGCGTGCATATCGGCCATGATGTCTGGATCGGGCACGGCGCCATCGTGCTGCCGGGCCGCAGCATCGGCACCGGCGCAGTCGTTGCGGCGGGCGCGATCGTGACCAAGGATGTGCCGGCCTATGCCATCGTCGCCGGCAATCCAGCCCGCCTGGTCAAGCGGCGGTTTGCCGAGGAGATCACGGACCGGCTGGCAGAGCTCGCCTGGTGGGACTGGGATCACGAAACGTTGCGCCGGGCGCTGCCCGATTTCCGCAAGCTGGCAATCGAGGATTTTCTCGCCAAATACGAGGCCGCCGGCGCACGACTTTCCCACAGCAAACGACGAAGTGCGACATCGTGACCGAGATTTTCATTGAAGGTGGCCGGGTTCTGCTCGGCAACGAGATCAGCAAGACCTCGCTCCGCACCGCGGGCCGGGAGATTTCCGCCGTCGGCGCAGACCGCGCGGGCGGATCGCTAGCGATCGACGCCGGCGGACTCCTGGTATTGCCGGGTATCGTCGATTTGCATGGCGATGCGTTCGAGCGCCAGATGATGCCGCGCCCCGGCGTTGATTTCCCGATCGACGTGGCATTGGTCGACAGCGACCGCCAGGCCATCTCCAACGGCATCACCACCGTGTTTCATGCCACGACGTGGTCGTGGGAGCCCGGACTGCGCAGCGGCGATAATGCGAAGCGGCTGCTCGATACAATCGAGCAGATGCGGCCGCGCCTTGCAGCCGATACGCGCTTCCACCTGCGCCACGAGACCTACAATCTCGACGCCGAAGCCCGCATCATCAAGTGGATGACGGCCGGACGCATCGACCTGTTCGCGTTCAACGATCACATGGACTCAACGGTCGGCGACCTTGCCAAGCCGCAGAAGCGCAGCCGCATGGTGGAGCGCACCGGCCTCACCAACCAGGCGTTCGACCAATTGGTGGCGCGCGTGGTGGCGCGCGCCCATGATGTGCCGGCCTCGATCGATCGTCTGGCGGAGGCCGCGCGCGCGGCCAATGTCCGCATGATCTCACACGATGACGGCAGCCCGGAAATGCGCGCGCGCTTCCGCGCGCTCGGCGTCAACATCGCCGAATTTCCCGTCAACGAGAAGACGGCGCGCGAGGCGGCCAAGGCCGGCGATTTCATCGTGTTCGGCGCGCCCAATGTCGTGCGCGGCGGCAGCCACACCGGATGGACCAAGGCCTCCGATATGATCGCCAAGGGCCTGTGCTCGGTGCTCGCGTCCGACTACTACTATCCGGCGCAACTGCTCGCCGCATTCCGCCTCGCCGACGACGGTGTGTTGCCGCTTAACGTGGCGTGGGACCTGATCGCGGCGGCGCCGGCGCGCGCCACGGGGCTGACCGATCGCGGCGTGCTGGCGGCGGGTTATCGCGCCGACATAATCCTGGTCGATGACGCTGTCCCGCTGCGGCCGCGCATCGTCGCCGTGATCGCCGCGGGACGTCTGGTCCACCTCACGGAGGCTGACCGGCTGATTCAGACCGCGTCTGCGCGCAAGGCGGTTGCAGTCGCCTGACGCGCCCCTATCCTGCAACGATGGCCAATTACCCGCGTTACGCAATCTACTATGCGCCGGCGCCGCGCAGCGATCTCGCCACGTTCGGCGCAGAGCTGCTCGGCTACGATGCCTACGAAGGCACCGACCTGCCCTTCCCCGGCACCGTCGAGACGTCCGACTGGCGCGAGCTCACCGAGGATCCCCGCAAATACGGCTTTCATGCCACGCTGAAAGCGCCGATGTCGCTGGCGGCAGGAAAGACCGAGGCCGAGCTTGCGGCTGCCTGCAAAGCCTTTGCGGATGCGCCCCGCCCTCTTCCGCGCTTCACGCCGGTGGTCGACTCGATCAGCGGCTTCATCGCCATCGTCCCCGCAGAACCGTCGGCTGAACTAGAGCATCTGGCGGCTGACTGCGTCACCGCCTTCGATTCCTTTCGGGCTCCCCTCACGCCCGAGGATCGCGAACGCCGAAATCCATCAAGACTGACGCCGCGCCAGATCGAGTATCTCGACAGGTGGGGATACCCTTACGTGATGGAAGAATTCCGCTTTCACATGACGCTGACCGGCCGGCTGGAAGCAGCGCGGCGCGAAGACATCGTGGCGATGTTGCGCCGCTGCTTTTCCGCGCTCAAGCTCGAGGCATTGCAGGTCGACCGGATCGCGCTGTTTCGTCAGGACGATGCGAAGGCGCGATTCCGGATCATCGGCCATTGGCCGCTGCGCGGTCAGACCGGATGACGCGCCGCAACCAATCCTGAACCCGTCGCCGCACGTTGACGCGCTCGTCTCGCGCCGTCGCGACGGATTGCAGCGCGGGCGCCGCAGGCATCTCCGGCGAAGCCATTCCAGGCTCGGTCGGAAGCAACGACGGCATTTCCGGCTCAACAGGCTCGGGCGTGACCGCCACTGTCTCGATCGGCTCGGCCGGCGATGCCTCCTGAACGACCAGTTCCGGTTGCTGTGGCGGCGCCTCCGGTATCGGCAAGGGGGCCGGCAAAGGCTGCGGCGCGACGGCGGGCCGGGACCGGCGCTTCACCGGAGCCGGCTGCTTGGCCTTCGAGCGCCGCGCGGCACGCGCATGTTCGGCTGCCTGCACTGCAAGGGGTCCGACATTTTCGAGGAATGCCCGCTCATAGGAGCGCGACAGCCTGACCAAAGCATCGCCCAGCGGCAACCAGTCGACCGCCTTGATATCGTCCATCAGTTCGTGGACCTGATCGCCGGCCGCTTCCATGCGCCAGTAGTGCACGACCTTGGAGCGCCCGCCGGATTCGTAGACCAGCGTACCGAGAAACTCGTGCACGGAAACATCGTGACCGGTCTCTTCCAGCACCTCGCGCTCGGCGGCCGCCCGCGGCGTCTCGCCGTCGTCGAGCTTGCCCTTGGGCAGCACCCATTCATTGCGCTTGCGCAGGCGCACGAGTGCGACGCGCGCGGGATCTTCCCGCCGCAACACAATGCCTCCTGCCGCCAACACTGGCGATCGCGCCATCCGTTGTGTCCGATTTCGATTCGCGTTTCGACCGAAGCTATATAAAAGCGCGCGGCAGCAAAATCGAGATCAGACGGACGGTTTCCGCATCAAGGGCCCGCCGGCACGCACGCGCGCCGACTCCACCATATTGTCGCAAAATTCGAAGTTGCCGGGCGCCAGCAGGATGATGGTCGAGCCGTGCTCGAACCAGCCGAGCTCATCGCCCTTCTTCACCGATGCATCGCACGGAAACACCGTCGGCCCCGTGGTCTGCGCATTGAGGGTGAGGTCGAGGAAATGCAGGCGAATGCTCGCAACGAGGATCGCCGCAACCGGCACCAGGGTGAAGGCTTCGCCGGTCGGCAAATGCGTCCGGATGACCGCGCGCTCGTTCTTGCAGAACAACCGCTCCACCCGCTTCAGCGCGATCGGATTGACGTTCCAGGTGTCGCCATGGATCAGCGTCACCCGCTCGATCCGGCAGTCATACGGCGCATGGAAGCGGTGATACATGCTCGACGTCAGCCGCAGCGTGACGAATTTTCCGTTGCGGTGCTGTTCCACAAGCGCGGGATCGCCGAGCAGGTCGAGCAGCGAGTAAGGCGCGCCCTTGACCTGGAATAGCTCGGTATCGGCAATCCTGCCGAAGGCCCCGACGATGCCGTCGCTGGGGCTGGCCACGATCGACGGATCGGGGTCAACCGGCCGCAGGCCCGGCCGCAGCTCGCGGGTAAAGCAATCGTGCAGGCTCCTGAATTCGGTCTTTTTCGCCTCCGACAGGTCGAGGTCCGAAAACAGCCGCCAGCAGGCAATCGAGAAATCCCGGACCAGCGGGTTCTCGATCTTGCTGAACCAGCCCATGAATCGGGTGACGGCGGCCCGCGGAATGCGGTTCGTCAGCAGGAAATTGAGGTCTTCCTGCTGGGTGAACGAGGATATGATGCCTTTGACTGTCATGAATCTGTCAGCAGTCCTGATTAGCGCTGGTTGCCATGGATTCACCCACTCTGATTCTCTCCCTCTCCACCGCCGCGGCGGCTTCCGCCGCGGTCTTCCCGAAATTGACTGCCCGGCTGGCGCTGTCACGTGCCAAGCACCGCTCCCTCGCCGGGCATTCCAAGATGTCGCGCGCCGTAGCGAAGCTGATCCCGCACTACGAGTTCGACATCGACGATTTCTTCCGCTCCGACGGCGCCCCGGCTGTTATCGCCACCCAGCGTCAGGACGGGTTCTTCCGGCTCGCTGGCCTCTACAAGGAACGCTACGCCAAGGGCCGGGCGATGACGTCGGAAGCCGCCACGCGGATATCCGACCTGCAATTCACCCGCGCCTACCGCGTGCCGTTCCAGTACAGCCGCCTGGTGCAGGAATATCTCGGCACCGGCGCCTTCATGGAATCCTCGTCCGGCGTCACCGTCACCGATATCGACGGCAATTTGTTCTACGATCTCACCGGCTCCTACGGCGTCAACATCTTCGGCAATGACTTCTACAAGGATTGCATCGCCAAGGGCGAGGCGCGCGCCCATGCGCTCGGTCCGGTGCTCGGCTCCTACCATCCCGCGGTCGCCGACAATGTGAAGCGGCTGTGCGAGATTTCGGGCCTCGATGAAGTCTCCTTCCACATGTCCGGCACCGAAGCGGTCATGCAGGCGGTGCGGCTTGCGCGCTATCACACCAAGCGCTCGCATCTGGTCCGCTTTGCCGGCGCCTACCACGGCTGGTGGGGCGACGTGCAGCCGGGTGTCGGCAATCCGATTTCGGCGCACGAGACCTACACGCTGGCCGAAATGTCGGAACGAACGCTGCACGTCCTGAAGACGCGGCGCGATATCGCCTGCGTGCTGGTCAATCCGCTGCAAGCGCTGCATCCCAACTCCAACGCACCCGGCGATTCCTCGCTGGTCGACAGCTCCCGCACCGCGAGCTACGACCGCGCCGCCTATACGGCCTGGCTGAAAGCGCTGCGCGAGGTCTGCACCGAACGCGGCATTGTGCTGATTTTCGACGAAGTGTTCGTCGGCTTCCGCCTCGCCGCCGGCGGCGCCCAGGAATATTTCGGCGTTCGCGCCGACATGGTGACCTACGGCAAGAGCCTGGCCGGCGGCCTGCCGATCGGCGTCGTGTGCGGCCGCAAGGACCTGATGCGGCGTTTCCGAGACGATGCCCCCGCCGACGTCTGCTTTGCGCGCGGCACCTTCAACTCGCATCCCTACGTCATGACGGCGATGGACGAGTTCCTCACCTGCCTCGCCGCCCCCCAATTCCGCTCGGTCTATGACGGGCTCGACGAAACCTGGAACGCGCGGGCGCAGTATCTGAACGAGCGGCTGGCGGCGGCAAACCTGCCGGTCCGCGTCAGCAACCTCTCTACGATCTGGACCGTCCATTATGCCGAGCCGTCCCGTTATAACTGGATGCTTCAATACTACTTGCGGGCCGAAGGGCTCGCGCTGAGCTGGGTCGGCACCGGCCGGCTCATCTTCAGCCTGAACTACTCGGAAGCCGATTTCGACGCGGTGGCTGAACGCTTTGTTACCGCCGCCGGCAAGATGAAGGCCGATGGCTGGTGGTGGCACGATGCCAAGCTGACCAACAAGAGCATCCGCCGTCAGATCCTGAAAGAGATGCTGACCAGAAAGCGGCAGCGCTAGAGCGCAACACTTTCCTCGAATCGTCGCCTCGCTCCCATTTCGGATCATGCCCCTAAAAGAAAACGGCTGCGGTGAACCGCAGCCGCTTGTCAGTCGCACAATCTATCTTACGCGTGCTTGACGTGCTTCTCGAGGCCGGGGTCGATCAGTTCGCCCTTCAGCAGCGCCAGCGGCGCCTTGTAGTACAGCTTGAAGTCGTTGAACGGGTCGGTGATGATTTTCGTCATCCAGACGAGGCCGGTCTCGACGTCGCGGATGAAGAACAGGTGCACGGTGCGGAACAGCAGGCCGCCGATGCCGACCGCGAGCCAGATCTTCGCAACCTGACGGGCGAAGTCGGCGAACGAGGCCCACGGCGTGAACAGGCCGAACAGGGTCGGATCGAGCACCAGAACCAGCGGCGACAGGGCCCAGATCGTCATCAGGACGACCTTGCGCTGTAGATTGTAGCCGACCTTGATCTCTTCCTTGTGCTCATGGGTCGCGTGGTTGACGTGATCGTAGCCCTTCGGCTCGAAGAAGAAGTGACCCGCCTGCCGCGAGGTCATCGAGACCAGCCAGCCGACCAGCGCCGACACCGCCGGATCGATGAACAGCCAGACATAGGCGAACATGAAGCTGATGGCGCTGACGAAATGCAGGCTCTGATTGATGCGGCTGTGGTGGTAGTAGCGATGGTCGTCCCAACGCTGGGTTCGCAATTCTTGCAGAAAGTTCTTGATCATTCTTTCCCCCAAGTTCCTTCGGGATACGGGTATACAGGGATTCGATGTCCGCTGTGTGACATCATCATAATGTCACATAATGAGTTGCAGCGGCGCTGTGACGCAACAGGCAACTGCACGCCTCAAGCGGCGGCGGCGATATCGACCTTGCGGAGCCGAACCAGCGAGAAGTGGCCGAGCGGCGGGATCAGGCGGCGCTCCACCAGCTCCATGCCTTTCGCACCGGCCAGCCATTTGGCATAGCGCGACCAGGCGAATTCGGCAGTGCGGAAGCCGAGCGGGCGCACCACCGGCTGGAGGCGCTGCTCGATGAAGCGGCGCATGCCGGCATCGGCGCTCACCCGGGTCAGGATGATCAGTTCGCCGCCCGGCTGTAGCACGCGGGCGAATTCGTCGAGCGCGGCTTCCGGATTCGGCACCGCCGTCACGACATATTGCGCCATCACGACGTTGAACGAATTGTCAGGGAATTCGAGTTTTTCGGCGTCCATGACAGCGAGGCCTTCGATGTTCTTCAGGCCGGCCTCGGCGACGCGCTTCTTCGCCTTGTCGAGCATGGCTTCCGAAATATCGGTGCCGAAGATGCGCACATGCGGCGCGTAAAGCGGCAAGGAGATTCCGGTGCCGACACCGACTTCGAGCACGCGCCCGCCGATCTTGTTGGTGGCAACAATGGCCGCGCGACGGCCCTTGCTGAACACGCCACCGAAGACGAGATCGTAGATCGGGGCCCAGCGGTCATAGGCGTGCTCGACCGTTGCACGGTCGAAGTCGAGTTGCCTTGAGCCGTCGAGCTTGATGATTTCTGCCATTTTGGTTTCTGCCTCGTTAGTCCTAAGGTTAAATTAGTTCTGCACGGCGCTCTGGCCGGCCACACGGGGCGTGGGCCGCAGCGCACGGCTCGGCTGCAACGCCGTCAGATTGCCGATGAACTGACGCGCGCTGTTTTCCCACGAACGCTCCAGCGCAAAGTTCCGGCAGGTTTCACGCGACATTTCGAGCGCGCGCAGACAGGCCACGCGCAAATCTTTATCCAGCGCGCCGATCGGACGATCGGCAATGACGTCGAGCGGCCCTGTCACCGGGAACGCGGCCACCGGCGTGCCGCAGGCCAACGCCTCGAGCTGCACGACACCGAAGGTGTCTGTAAGACTTGGGAACACGAACACATCGGCGGCCGCAAGGTGAGAAGAAAGGTCCTTGCCCTTCTTCTCGCCGAGGAAGACCACGTCGGGATATTTCTGCTCAAGCATCGTCTTCTGCGGACCGTCACCGACTACTACCTTGGAGCCCGGCAGATCCAACGAAAGAAACGCTTCAATGTTCTTCTCGATCGCAACGCGACCCATGGTCATGAAGATCGGGCGCGGCAGGTCGAGGATGGCCGGCTCGTCCGGCCGGAACAGATTGGTGTCGACACCGCGCGTCCAGAAGCCGAGCTTCTTGAAGCCGCGGCCGTTGAGCTCCTGCCGAAGCGAATCGGTCGCGACCATGATCATCGATGAGGCGGCATGGAAATGCCTCATGACGGCATAACCGACACTGTCCGGAATGCCGGTACGGACCGAAACATATTCCGGAAAGCGCGTTGTATAGGATGTGGTGAACGCAAGGTCGCGGCGGCGGCAATAGGCGCGCGCAGCCCAGCCGATCGGGCCTTCAGTGGCGATATGGAGCGCATCAGGCTGCGCCGCCTCGATGCGGCTGATAATTTCGCGCCGGTTCGGCAGCGCGATCCGCAAGCCGGGATAGGTCGGCACGCCCACGGAAGGGAATCCGTCTGGCGTCAAGAATTCGATGTCAGCGCCGAGGCCCTTGGCGCTGGCGGCAAGGGAGGTCAGCGTCCGCACAACACCGTTAACCTGCGGATGCCAGGCGTCGGTTGCTATCAATATCCGCATGGGGGGACCCGAATTGGTTGATTCCGTGATCCCGAAATTCGGTCATGGATATTTCAAGCGTGTGACGTCATGGAGTTGTAAGGTTGATTTTCGAGGCCCATCACAATGTTTTTCATGTAGTATGACAGTAAGATGTCAGACGAGACCGAAAATCCCGGTATAGCCCGCAGGCGGCGGAGGCGTAGAAACTACGCTTTTCTGATCCTGGCCGCCGGCATCTTCCTGTTCGGCGCCGCCGCCGGCACTCTCTATTTCTTGTTGAAGCCGACCACCCTGCGAATTGCCGTAGGCCCGCCGGGCAGCGACGACCAGAAGCTCGTCCAGACGCTTGCCCAGATTTTTGCCCGGGAAGGAAGTGCGATCCGGCTCGCGCCGATCACCACGGATGGAGCCGCGGAAAGCATCGCGCTGTTTTCCGAGTCGAAAGCCGATCTGGCCGTCGCGCGCGGCGACCTGAAGCTGCCGCCAGATGCAGAATCCGTCGCCATCCTGCGCAAGAATGTCGTGGTGCTCTGGGCGCCGAGCGGCCTTCAGCCGAAAGGCTCCAGAAAAAAGCCGGCCGCGAAGATCAGTTCGATCGACGAACTCGCAGGCCGCCGCGTCGGCGTCATCGGACGCACGCAGGCAAACGTCACGCTGCTGAAAGTGATCCTCGCGGCGTCCGGCGTCAATCCTGACAAGGTCGCGGTGACACAGTTTGCCATCAATCAGCTTTCGGAGCTGGCGAAAGACACGAGCCTCGATGCGTACATGGCGGTCGGTCCGCTCGACAGCAAGATCACCAAGGACGCCATCGCTGCGACGGTTGTGACCCGAGGTGAACCCAAATTCCTCCCCATCGACGTATCGGAAACCATCGCGCAGAAGCATCCGCTGTACGAAGCGGAGGAAATTCCCGGCAGCATTTTCGGCTCTTCGCCGGCACGGCCGGAAGAAAAGATCGACACGATCAGCGTCAACCATCTGATCATCGCGCCCAAGTCGCTGTCCGAAACCACGGTGGCCGCATTCGCCCGTCAGCTATTTACCAACCGCTATCAGCTTGCCCGGGAGCTGACCAACGCTCCGAAGATCGAGAAGCCGGACACCGACAAGGACGCCGCCCTGCCCGCCCACCAGGGCGCCGCCGCCTATATCGATGGCAACGAGCGCACCTTCCTGGAGAAGTATACCGATTACATCTGGGGCGCGATCCTCATACTCTCCGGCCTGGGATCGGCCGGCGCATGGCTGCGGCATTACTGGAATCGCGACGAGCGCGATCGATACGAGAACCACCGCGACAGCCTGCTCGATCTGATCAGCAAGGCGCGCGAGGCCGAGACCCAGGAAGCCCTGACGGCAATGCAGTCCGAGGCCGATGACGTCCTGCGCGAAGCATTGGAGTGTTACGAGGATGGCGCGATCGAGGAAAGCGACCTTTCGGCCATGGGACTTGCCCTTCAGCAGTTTCATCAGGCGGTCATGGACCGGCGCATGATGATCGGCGGCGTTGCGCCTGATCTTCCGCGCAAGCGCGCGATTTGAGCAAGCGACGGGTTGGGCGGCGATGGGCATCGAGACCGAGATCAAATTTGAGGTCGCTCCGGCCGACCTGGAGAAGCTCGCGGCCTCCCGCAGCCTGCGGCCCAGCAATGGCGAGCTCGCCACGCACCGCCATCTGGTGTCGACCTATTTCGACACGCCCAAGCATGTGCTCCGGCGCAACGGCATATCGCTGCGGGTTCGGCAGGCCGGCAAGAAGCATATTCAGACCATCAAGACCGCCACCAACGGCGTCGCAATCGGCCGCGGCGAGTGGGAGAAGCGGATCGACGGCAGCCAGCCGGACCTCAAGGCGGCGCGCGGCACCCCGCTCGACGAATTGCTTTCCAGGCGGCTGCGGCGCGAGCTCGACGCTGTTTTCTCGACTCACATTCACCGCACGGTGGTGCCGCTGCACCCGGGCAACAGCGTGGTGGAGCTGGCGCTCGACGAAGGCCATATCCGCGCCGGTCTTTATTCGACACCGCTGGCCGAGGTCGAACTGGAGCTCAAGAGCGGATCGGTGAGCGATCTGTTCAGGACGGCGCGGACGGTGGCCGAACTCGTTCCTGCACGGCTGGCCCTGAAGAGCAAATCCGAGCAAGGCTACGGCCTGATCGCGGACCAGCCGACCGCGGCCGTGTCCGCGTCCAAGATCACGTTGCCCAGCAAGGCGACGCTGGCCACCGCCTTTCAGATGACCGCCCGCTCCGTGCTGCATCATATCGCCGCCAATGAGCCGGCGGTGCTCGCCGGCTTGCCGGAGGGCATTCATCAGATGCGCGTCGGGGTGCGCCGCCTGCGCGCCGCGATCTCCGTGTTCAAGGAGCTGATCGCCTGCCCGCAAACCGAGGTGATCAAGCGGGACATGAAATGGCTGGCCGGCAAACTGGGGCCGGTGCGCGACCTCGACGTGTTCCTCAACACCAAGGTGAACCGGCTTTCCGAAGCCGAGCCGCCGATCGCCGGTCTCTCCGATCTCGTGAGCGAGCTGGACTACCGCCGCGCCGTCGCCGCCGAAGCCGCGAAGGCCGCCATCGCCAGCTCGCGCTATCGCCTGCTGATCCTGAGCACGCTGGAATGGATCGAGGACGGCGCCTGGCTGAAGCGCCGCTCCGTGCGCAACAGCCAGCGCGCCAAGGCATTTGCCGCCGATCTGTTCACGCGCCGCGTCGCCAAGGCAAAAAAGCGCGCGAAGGATATCCGTCATCTCAACGTCCACGCCCGCCACAAGCTGCGCATCGCGATGAAGAAGCTGCGCTACAGCATCTTTTTCTTCGAGAGCCTGTTCGACGGGAAAGCCTCGGCAAGGAAACTGTCCCGCTACAAGAGCGCGCTGGCGAGCCTGCAGGATAACCTTGGCGCGTTGAACGACATTGCCGTGCACCAGAAGATGGCGACGAAAATCCGGGCCGACGCCAACGAGAAGAAGATGCAGCCGGTGGCGTTCGCCGCCGGGACCGTGGTCGGGACCGAGCGCGGCGAGATCGAGCGATTGCTCGATGCCGCTGAAAAGGCCGCTCACAAGCTGCGCGGGGCAAAGGAGTTTTGGGACTGAGTTGGTGGTGCAGAGGTGGTCTTTTGGGGTAGGCTTCCAAAAAATGAGGAACCGCCCCGATGTACAAGCCAGCAGGCGTCAAGACGTCGTCCAATCTTCCGGTGCCGGAGCACATGAAGGCCTGGGTCCTGGGTGGGCCCGAAGAGCTGTTCCTGCGCGACAAACCGGTGCCGGTGCCGGGGCGCGCCGAGGTGCTGGTCCGGATCGACGCGGTGGCGATCTGCGCGACCGACCTTGAAATCATCCACTCCGGCTCGCCCGCCAGCATTTTGGGCGGCCTGCCCTTCAACAAGAACTTTACGCCGGGCCATGAATACATGGGCACGGTGGCAGCCCTCGGGCCTGACGTCGACGAGTTCGACATCGGCGAGCGCGT
Organism: Bradyrhizobium lablabi; assembly: GCF_018129385.1. Taxonomy (GTDB): domain Bacteria; phylum Pseudomonadota; class Alphaproteobacteria; order Rhizobiales; family Xanthobacteraceae; genus Bradyrhizobium; species Bradyrhizobium lablabi_C. The sequence goes on along the minus strand of NZ_JAFCLN010000001.1, from coordinate 163,350 downwards.
CAGCGTGGAAATCCACGCCGGCTGCGGCCAGTGCAAGCGCTGCCGGCAGGGCATGTACACTTCCTGCCTGAACTACGGAAAGCCCGAGAAGGGCCATCGCGCCAACGGCTTTACGACCGATGGCGGCTTTGCCGAATACGCCGTCAATCACATCAACACACTGGCCCGGGTGCCGGACAGCATGAGCGATGCGGAGGCGACGCTGGTCGTGACTGCCGGCACCTCGATGTACGGCCTCACCGAACTCGGCGGTCTCGTCGCCGGCGAAAGCGTGGTCGTGATCGGCCCCGGCCCGATCGGCCTCCTGGCGGTCGCGGTCGCCAAGGCGATCGGCGCCAGCCCCGTCATCCTGACGGGGACACGCAACCGGCGGCTTGCGATCGGCAAGGAGCTCGGCGCCGACCGCGTCGTCAATATCAACGAGGAAGACGCGGTCGCGGTGGTCAAGCAACTCACCGGCGGAATCGGCGCGGACTATGTCGTCGAGTGTGCGGGCACCGAGGCGACGCTCAATCAGGCGATCCACATGACCAACCGCGGCGGCAAGATCTGCCTCGCCGCCTTCCCGCACGAGGATGCGAAGCTGGATATCGCGCATCTCGTGAAGAACAACATCTATGCCTACGGCATCCGCGGCGAAGGCAAGAGCGCCACCCGCCGCGCGATGGCGCTGATGGCGGAAAAGCGCTTTGACGCGACAAAGATCCACACCCACACCTTCCCGCTCGCCGATCTCCCGACCGCGCTCAAATATGCGCGCGAACGGATCGAGGATGCGATCAAGGTGGTGGTGACCAATCGCGACGTGGATGCCGTTGCGAGCGCCGCCGAATAGCCTGGCATCGCGGGACGATCAGACGATGCCGCCGAGATAGAGCCGCTTAACGATGTCGTTGCCCTTCAGCTCATCGACCGAATTGGCGGCAACGACGATTTCGCCATGGACGATGATGTAGCCGCGGCTCGCGATACGGACCGCCTGATTGAAGTTTTGCTCGGCCATCAGCACGGTCAGGCCGAGGTTCTGGTTGAGCTCGCCGATTTTGGTGATGGTCTGCGAAACCAATAGCGGCGACAAGCCGACCGACGGTTCATCCACCAGCAGCAGGCGCGGCGACGACATCAGCGCGCGTGCAATCGCCAGCATCTGCTGCTGCCCGCCCGACATGGTTCCGGCGAGCTGGCTCTTTCGTTCCTTGAGAACCGGAAACGTCTCGAACGCGACGGCTAGATTGCGCTCGATCTCGCGCCGGGCCGCCGCGCGGAAGGCGCCCAGCATCAGGTTTTCCAGCACGGTCAGCTTGGGGAACAGCCGTCGCCCTTCGGGCACCATCGCCACGCCGAGATCGACGATCGCCTCGGTTGATAATTTCGTCAAATCGTGCGCCACGCCGTCGATGGTCAGCGACATGCTGCCGCGCTGCGGCCGAACGAGGCCGGCCACGCATTTCATCAGCGTGCTCTTGCCGTTGCCGTTGGTGCCGAGCAGCGCGACGGTCTCGCCGGCCTCGACATGCAGGCTGACGCCGCGCAGCGCCTTCACGGCGCCATAACCGGCATCGAGGCCGCTGATGGCGAGACTAAGTGCCAAGATAGGCCTCCTGCACGCGCTGGTTGGCCATCACCTCGGACGGCGTGCCGATCGCGATGATCTTGCCGGCATCGAGGCACATCACCCGGTCGGAAAACCGCATCACCGCCTGCATGATGTGCTCGATCATGATGATGGTGATGTCCTGGCTTGCGAGGCTCATCAGGAGATCGAGCACCTCATCCACTTCCGAGCTGGAAAGGCCGGCCATGGCCTCGTCGGAGATCAGCAGTTTTGGGTGCGTCGCCATGGCGCGCGCCAGCTCCATCTTGCGCAGTTCCACCTGGCTGAGCTTGGTGGCCGATGCGTTGGCCTTCGATGCGAGGCCCATCTGCGTCAGGATCGACATCATGGTGTCGCGCCGTTGCGCGACGGAAACGTGCTCGTGCGCGGCAAAGTCGAGCGCGACCATGAGATTTTCGGCGACCGTCATGCTCCGGAACGGCCGTGGAATCTGGAAGCTGCGCGCGATGCCGCGCCGCGTGCGCACATGCGGCTGTAGCGGCGTGATGTCCTCGTCACGGAACAGCACCGTTCCCGGCTCGGTGCGGAACGCGCCGGAAATGCAATTGATCAGCGTGGTCTTTCCCGAGCCGTTCGGCCCGATGAGACCGAAACGCTCGCCCGGCGGGATGTCGACGCTGACATTGTCGAGCGCGGTGAAGCCGCCGAAACGCTTGGTCAGCGAGACGATCCGCAGCAACGGCACCCGGGCTTCGGCGTTCGTCATTCCTTGCCCTCGTTGCGGCTATGGAAAATTTTCCGGACCAGGCCGATGATGCCCTCCGGCGCGCCCACCACGAACAGCACCAGCATCACGCCGAGCAGCAGCACGTTGACCTCGGACGAAATGGTCACGGTCAGCAATTGCTGGGTCGCGCTGAGCAGGATCGCGCCGATGATCGGCCCGGACCAATGCGCGGTGCCGCCGATCAGCGACATCGCAAGCGCCGAGACCGAGTAGTTGAGATCGAACGCGGACGCAGGGTTTGCAAATTGAAGGTACATGGCCGCAGGCGCCCCGGCCGCGCACATCAGCGCGCCCGAGATGACGCAAGCCATCAGTTTCAGCCGCAGGGTCGGCACGCCCGTGCATTCGGCGGCGAGTTCATCGTCCCTGAGTGCCTGGAGGCCGCGGCCGATCCATGAATTCTGGATGTAGCGGGAGATCGCGACCGCAAGCACCACGAGCAGCGCCTGCACGAAGAACAGCATCTGCACGTAATTGTCGAACGGCGGGGTTGTCGGCGGCCGCTCGATCTGAATGCCGGCCGCGCCACCGACAAAGCGCCAGTTCGTGATCACGGTCTCGATGATGATGGTCAGCGCGATGGTCGCGATGGAGAAGAAGATGCCCTGCATGCGCAGGGTCAGCAGGCCCAGTGCGAACCCCATGAGCGCGCCTATTGCGGCTGCGGTCGCGATTTGCACGAGCAGCGGCGCGCCAAAAGCCTTGGCCAGAAACACGGCCGTGTAGACGCCGACACCGAAGAATGCGCTGGTGCCGAAATTCACATAGCCGGCATAGCCGCCGAGGATGCTCCAGGCCACCGCCAGCACGATGAACTGTAGGATCACATAGCCGGCAAAGAAGGGATACTGGTTGCCGACGACCTGCGTCATCAGGAATGTCGCGGCGAGAAAGACGGCTGCTCCGATCCAGAAAAGGATGCCTTTGCGCTTCATGATCGCCTGCCGAACAGGCCCTGCGGACGCACGGCAAGAACGCCGAGCAGCATCGCAAAGGCAATGGCGGGCGCCCAGGAGGCGCCGAACATGGTGAGGACGATCGACTCGGCAACACCGAGAATGACCGCGGCAACCAGCGTGCCGCTCATGCTGCCCAGCCCCGCCATGACAACGACGCAAAACGTGCGGCCGATATAGGCGCGGTCAAGCGTCGGATCGATGGGAGCCACAATGATGAGCAAGGCGCCGGCGAGCCCGAGCACGGCGGTGGCGATGCCGAATGCCCATTGCTTGACCCGGATCGGATTGGCGCCCATCAGCCGCAGCGCCTCCTGGTCCTGGGCAACCGCGCGGATCGCGCGCCCCATATAGGTCTTCGACAGGTACAGCGTCAGCAGGAGGGTCAACGCCATAGCCACGCCGAATGCAACCAGCATCCGGTACGGGATACGCATATCGCCGATCCGCCAGGATTTGCCGATATAGGCCGCGGTGACCGAGCGCTGATCCACGCCGAATTGCAGGATGATCAGCACCTCTATGATGAAGGCGACGCCGAAAAAGAATGCGATGCCGCGCACGCCGGCATCGCTGCCGCGCCGCTCGAAAGTCTCGTAGTACAGGCGGTAGGCGGCCAGGCCGAACACGAAAAAGAGCGGCGTGATGATAAGTCCCGCCACTAGCGGATCGATCCCGTAATGCTCGTTGATGAAGAACACGAGATAGGCCGCGAGCACCAGGAAGGCCGGATGCGCAACGTGGGGTACATCGAGCAGGCCGAACGAGACGGATAATCCGATGCTGACCGCCGCATAGAAGCAGCCGAGCAGCACCCCGATCACCACCGCGTCGAGCAGCAGGTCCATTGAAAACAAGTGAGGTCCCCCTTGACCCGGCTTGCGCCGCTTCCCCGATCGGCACATGCCGGGCTATTCGCTCCCGCCCGGGATCAGCAGCCTGATCCCGGGCGGGTGCGCGCGTGTTATTTCCGGGCGGCCTCGAACGGAGTGACGAGGTCGCCGGACTTCAGATTCTCCGGGAACAGGATCACCTGTTTGCCCGAGCTGCGGAACTGCTCCATGTTCTTGTCCGCAACGCCGCGGAACTGGGCCTGCAACACCGCGGTCTCCTTGCGCTCGCCATCCGCCGAGAACGCGATCGGACCGACGATGGTCTTGTGCGTGTTCTCGCGCAGATATTTTGCGATTGCCTTCTGGTCGAGCGAGCCCACCGCCTTGATCGCCTGCTCGACGAGCTGGCCGCTGGCGTAGCCGAACGGCGCAAGATAATAGCCGAGCGGATCGACCTTCGCCTCGACGGCGCGCTTGGTGTACTTGTCGAAGAAGTCCTTGGTCCCGTCAAAGTACATGCTCTTTTCCGGCAGCCATGAATTGTAGTTCACGACGCCGTTGAGCAGCGAGCCCATGTTCTCCATGACCGAGCCGAACTGTAGGCCGACCATGCCGCCACCGAAAAGCTTGACGTTGTCGCCGATGCCGATCTCGTTCACGGCGCGCAGGATGCCCGCGGAATCCGGCGGATAGGACGCGACATAGACGATGTCGGGCTTGGCCGCCTTCAGCGAACGGATGATGCTGGAGAATTCCACCGTGTTGGGCGGATAGGACTGGTCGAATACGACCTGCATGCCGCGCTTGGTGGCAACTTCGCGCGCGGTCTTGGCGAGGTTTTGGGCGAATTCCTGGTCGGCCGCCAGAAGCGCCATGGTCTTGCCGCCGGCCTTCTGGCCGATGTCGAGGAACGACGCCGCCCAGCTGTCGGGCGGTCCCCACGGCGCATTGTTGAACCACATGTCGTGGCCAACCTTGCTGTTCACCTGGAACGAGAAGTTGCCGATCAGCAAGAGGCCGCGCTGCTTGACCATCGGCATGATCGGCGCCGTCGGCACGGTCGCATAGGGCGCGAACAACAGGTCGACCTTGTCGACGTCGATCAGTTTCGAATAGATCGCCGGCGTCTCCGCCGCGCTCGACTTGTCGTCATAGACGACAAGCTCGACCTTGCGGCCGAGGATGCCGCCCTTGGCGTTGACGTCGTCCCGCCAGATCTCGATCCCGAGCAGCGAGGGCTTTCCGCCACCGGCCAGACCGCCGGTTTGCGGCATGCTCATGCCGATCTTGATCGGCGGCTGTTGGGCCTCAACGCTTGAGACCAGTCCAAATGCGGCTACGGCGATGGTTCCGCCTAAAAGTGTCCTGCGTTTCATTGATCCTCCCGATATGTCTCTTTTTTGGTGGTATATTGGATGAACAAGGCTGACATCACAATGGAAAAGCGTCACGTCCGCCCGGTAGCGCCTCCTCTTCAGACTCGCCCCAAGGCTGTCAGGACAACTTGTGGCGTTAGTGGAATCTCGGTGATGGTCACGCCGAACGGTTGCAGTGCATCGTTAACTGCATTGCTCACTGCGGCGGCAGCCCCAGCGGTACCAGCCTCGCCCGCGCCCTTCGCTCCCAGTTCGGATTCCAACGTGGGCGACACCACATGGCCGACGTCGATATCGGGCATTTCCCCTGACATCGGGACCAGGTAGTCGGCCATGTTGGCGTTGGTCAGTTGCCCACGCTCGTCATAGATGCACCTTTCGAACAGCGCCGCACCCAGCCCCTGCACCACCCCGCCCCTGATCTGCTCATCGACCAGTTGCGGGTTGATGATGGTGCCGCAATCCTCCACCACCCAGTGCTTGAGCAGCCTGATGAAGCCGGTCTCGGTATCGACCTCGAGCCAGGACGCCTGAACGCCATTGGTGAAGGCAAAGGGATATTCGCGCGGCACAAAGTGCTTTGTCGCCATCAATTCCGGCTGGATGCCCGGCGGCAGCGTATCGGGCCGGAAATAGACGACGCGGGCAAGCTCGTTGAGCTCGATCCGCGGCGCGCCGTCGCTGGCATTGACGACTGCATTGTTGGCGATGTCGAGTTCGTCCGGCGTCGATTGCAGGATAACGGCCGCGACATCGAGGATGTTCTTCCGCAGGATCTTTGTCGCCTGTAGCGCCGCCTCGCCGCCGATGCCGGCGCCGCGCGAGGCCCAGGTGCCGCCGCCATACGGTGTCATGTCGGTGTCGCCGAGGATGACGCGCACGCGATCTGTGGAAACGCCGAGGACGCTGCCCACAATTTGCGCCGTGAGGGATTCCGAGCCCTGCCCTTGCTCCGTAATGCTGGTCGCGCAGATCACCGAACCCTGCGCATCCAGCCGCACCGCGACGCCATCCTGCGACGATATCTTGGCGCCGCCAACGCCATAGAAGGCCGCACTGGGATTGGTGACCTCGATGAAGCTGGCAATACCGATGCCGCGATGGATGCCCTTCTTGCGTAAAGCTGCCTGTTCGGCACGCAAGGCATCGTAGTCCATCATCTTGACCAGCTTCGCGAGCGAAGCGTGGTGCGACAATTTCTCGAACCGCAGTCCGGATGGCGATCCGCAAGGATAGGCGTCGTCGGCAATCAGGTTGCGGCGGCGGATTTCCAGGGGATCCATGCCAATCTTCATCGCGGCGAGATCGACCAGCCCTTCCGTCACCGAGCACGCAATGGGATGGCCGACCGCGCGGTACTGGCACATTACGTTCTTGTTCTGGAACACCACGCGCGCCCGCGCCCGATAATTCTTGCTGGTGTAGGGACCGCCGACGAGATTGACGACCTGGTTAGCCTCGATCGCGCTGGTGCGCGGATACATCGAATAGGGTCCGATGCCGGTGAGGTCGTCGATCTCGAACGCGGTGATCGTCCCGTCGCGCTTGACGCCGATCTTGCCCCTACAGCGGTGATCGCGGGCATGGATGTCGGTATTAAAGCTCTCGACCCGGTCGGCGACGAATTTGATCGGCCGCCGCAGCAATTTTGACAGCGCGTAAGTCGCCATCTCGTCGGCGTAGATGTGCACCTTGATGCCGAAGGAGCCGCCGACGTCCTTGCAGACCACGCGGACCTGCGCCTCCCGCAAACCCAGATGCAGCGCGACGATGTTCTGCACCATATGCGGCGCCTGCGTGCCCTGATAGATCGTCAGCCGCGCTTCGGCCGCATTCCAGTCGGCAACCACAGACCGCGGCTCCAGCGTCACGCCGGTATGGCGGCCGAAGATGAACTCGGTTTCGACCACCTCGTCGGAATCGGCAAAGGCCTGATCGACCTCCCCCGCCACGTGAACGCGTTCGAACGCCAGATTGTCGCCGAGCGAAGCGTGAATGACTGATGTCGCCGGATCGAGCGCGGTACGCATATCCGTCACCGCTTCCAGCTCTTCGTATTCGACCGCGACGTGCTCGGCTGCATCCTCCGCCGCCGCCCGGCTCGTTGCCACGATGGCCGCGACCGCCTCGCCCTGCCAGCAGACGCGATCGATCGCAATCGCGCTTTGCGGTGCCGATTTCAGGCCCTTCAGGTGCGAGAGCACGCCGACCCAAGGCGTGATAACTGCGGCAAGTTCCTGCCCCGTCACGATCGCGATCACGCCGGGCATCGCCCTGGCTTGAGCTGCATCGATACCGACAATCTTCGCATGCGCATGCGGCGAGCGCAGGAACACGACATGCGCCATCCGCGGCAGCTCAATGTCGCTGACATAGAGGCCGCGCCCCTGTAGCAACCGCTCGAGATTGGGCCGCGGCACCGTCTTGCCGATATAGGAGTTCGGCCGGTCCAGCACCGAGAGCGCATCGGGGTTGACGCGGACCGATGTCATGGCGTTCGCCCCATCCGAGCCCGCGCCGTACTCTCCACCGCGTCGATGATGGCCTGATAGCCGGTGCAGCGGCAGTAATTGCCGGAGAGGTGCTCGCGGATTTCGTCGCGGCCGGGTTCACGCTTCTGTTGCAGCAGATCCTGCGCCGCCATCAGCATTCCCGGCGTGCAGAAGCCGCATTGCAGCGCATTGCGGTCGCGGAACGCCGCTTGCAGATCGGCGATCTCACCTGAGTCGGATATCCCTTCGATCGTCTCGACCGACGTCCCGTTCGTCTGCACCGCCAGCATCAGGCAGGACCGCACGATCTCGCCATTCACCCGCACCGTACAGGCGCCGCAGACCCCATGCTCGCACCCGACATGCGTGCCGGTCAGCTTCAGGTGCTCCCGCAGAAAGTCGGCCAGATTGACGCGCGGCAACACATTCGCCTCGACGCGCTCGCCATTGACCTGAAGTGAGATGGGCATGGCAGCCGTCACGTGGTTGCCCCCGCGCCAAGTTCGGGACGGCCGAGCAGAGCGGCCACCCCGCGCTTCAGAAGCACCCTTGCGAGATGCCGGCGCATCTCGGGCGAGGCCTGCTGGTCCTCCTGCGGGTCGAGCTCTGCGTCCAGCGCAGCGCAAGCTTCAGTGAGCACCGCCGCCGAAACCTCGACGCCCGTCAATCGGGTCGCGGCATTCGCCAGCAGAGGTCTGTCGCCCACCGCAAAGAAGCCGAGGCGAAGGCCGGCAAATCTGCCGCCGTCGATGCTCGCCTGTGCCGCGAGGCCGGCGATGGCGTAGTCGCCGTGCCGGCGCGCAAACTCGTGGAAGAAGTGCACGGAGCCTTTTTTCGCCACCGGCAGCTCAATCGCGACCAAGAGCTCCTGCGGCGCGAGCGCGGTCTCATAGATGCCGGTGAAAAATTCTTCCGCAGCGATCCGCCGCTCGCCGCCGGGGCCGCGAACAATGATCGTTGCATCCAGCGCCAGCATGCAGGCCGGCAATTCCGAGGCCGGATCGGCGTGCGCAAGGCTGCCGCCGAGGGTCCCGCGGTTTCGGATCGCGGGATGCGCAACATGCGCCACCGCATCGACGAGCAACGGCGCGTGCGCTGCGATATCGGGCGATTTCAGAAGCTCGACATGCCGCGTCAACGCGCCGATCACGAGCACATCGCCGCGCACCGTGATGCCGCGCAACTCGGTGAGCTCGCCGATATCGACGATCAGTTCCGGAGAAATGAGGCGCAGATTCATCGCCGGCATCAGGCTCTGGCCGCCCGACAGCACCTTGGCCCGGTCGCCGTGCGCGGCGAGCAAATCCAGCGCATTGGCCACGCTGGTGGCGCGCGCATAGGCGAAAGCCGCAGCCTTCATTCGGGCGAGCCCTCCCCGGCCCGGTTCTTATACTTTGGCAGGATTAGACGGTGGCCCATTTTAAAGGTCAAGCGCATTGCTTTTGCAGGCCTTTCGACTTTTGGACTTGTCACGGGACGCCTGACGACGCACTTTGCCTGCCAACCAAAAAGACTGCGAGAGACTGCCCTTGGGGAGGTGCAGACCATGAAACTCGGTTTCTTCACGATGCCGATCCATCCTGTCGAGAAGGATTGGCGGCAATCCCTGCGGGAGGACCGGGAAGCGTTCCTGCTCGCGGATGAACTGGGGTTTTCGGAGGGTTATGTCGGCGAGCACGTCACCGACAAAGCCGAAAATATCACCTCCTGCGTCGCCTTCATCGCCTGGCTCGCCGCCGCCACCAAACAGATCAGGCTCGGGACCGGCACGGTCAACATGCCGAACAGCCACCCGGCAGCGGTGGCCGCCTCCATAGCGATGCTGGACCATATGCTCGACGGGCGGCTGATCTTCGGCATCAGCCCCGGCGGCCTGCTGTCGGATGCCGAAATATTCGGCAATCTCGATGCCGACCGCAATGCGATGTTCCTGGAAGCAATCAACCAGGTGCTGGCGATCTGGGACGGCAAGCCTCCCTATAATCTGGAAGGCGAATACTGGAACATCACGACGCAGAAGACCCTGATCGAGGACATCGGCCAGGGCATTATCGGGCAGCCCTTGCAGCGCCCGCATCCGCCGATCGTCGTGACGGCGGTCGCACCGTTCTCCAGGGGCATAACGGAAGCCGCCGCGCGCGGCTGGGATCCGATCTCGGCAAACTTTTTGATGCCGGCCTGGGTGAAAAGCCATTGGCCAAAATATGTCGAGGGCTGCGAGCGCGCCGGCCGCGCCGCCGATCCTGCGAACTGGCGCATCGCCAAGAGCGTGTTTGTGGCCAGGGACGCCGCGACCGCCAAGGCCTACGCCACCGATCCGGACGGGCCTTACGTCTATTATTACCGCTCGCTGTTGACCAAGCTGAAGCGGGGCGGCCGCCTGGAATTGTTCAAGACCCGCCGCGACCAGCCCGACGACGAAGTGACACTGGAGTCGATCTGCGACCGGCTGATCATCCATGGCACGCCGGATAGTGTCGCGGATCAGCTTTTGGCGTTTCAGCAAGAGGTCGGAACGTTCGGCACACTGCTCTATGCCGGCAAGGACTGGAAAGATCGCGAACTCGGCCGGCAGTCGATGATCATGATGGCGGAAAAGGTCATGCCGCTCATCAACGCCGGCACGTCCGAGCGCGCCAAGGCGGCCGAGTAGTCCGTGATGGCTCTTTCCGATCGCATCTCCTATCAGGCGCAGATCGACCGCCGAAGCTGACCAGTTCGACCGGCTCTAACTCGAAGGCGAAAGCAACGTGCGGGTGATGGCGATATCGATCCACCCTTACATCACCGGCGTGCCGCACCGGATCAAATATCTGGAAGCACTGCTCGACTACGTCATCGGCCACGATGGCGTCGCGCTGATGACCGCCAGCGAAATCGGCGACTGGTACCGCGACGAAATGTCGAAGAACTAGCCGCCCTACTTGGCGTTGCCGGGGATGAACTTGCCGAAACGCCGCACACAGACAGCGGCGGCTGCCGTGCAGTGTAAGAACGCGCGTTCCTATGCCGCCTTCTTCGACTTTGTGGGGCGCCGCAGGACATCCAGTACAGCTTTAGGATTGTGTTGGATGACCATGAGATAGGCGCGGCTGCTACCGTGCGGATTTGTGCGGCCCTGCTCCCAATCCCGAATTTGATTGATCGTAAAGCCGAACTCCGCAGCAAAGCCATCCTGAGACAGCTTTAGCTTTTGACGAATGGCGCGGACGTCGATATCCGCCGGAACATAAAGCTTGCTGGGCTTCGCATTGCCACGTACGACTTCCAGAGCCTCGGTGAGGCCGGCCGCGATCTTGTCGAATGCCTTCTTGCTCATACCGATCTTCCTTGTTGCAGCGGGGTAACTCTCTTGCGGTATTCTTGCACGATCTGCTTTGTCAGGGCTTTAAGCTGTCCGCACTCCTTCGTCGTGAGATTGGACTTCTCGCCCTTGCCAAAGACAGTAATCAGAAAGACTGGCATCCGTTGGCCCGAGTAGAACGTAATTGTTCGATAGCCGCCGCGCTTGCCTTTACCCCGGCCGGCCCACCGGAATTTCCGGCAGCCGCCCGTGCCCGCCATTTCGTCACCTGCATCGGGATTTTCGGCCAAGAAATCGACGATAGCGTCAATCTCGCCCTCCGAAAGTCCCGCATCGTTGGCGGCGCGGTCAAAGGAATGAAGTCGGGCGACGGTATGCACCGCAGATCACTGCGTAATTCACGGATATGCACATATACGTAAAACACGTAGTTTGTCAAGCCCGATCTACATCGGCCGTGACGGCAGCGCGCTGATGACCATGCGAGATCGGCGACGGTACCGCGCCGAGACGGCGAGGTAGCGCGCTACTTGCCCTCATCGGCCGTGAAACGCCCAAAGCCGCCGCGCGCGAACAGCAACGGCTCCCGCTTGTTGTAGGCATAGGCCTCGACCGCGCCGAGGAAGATCACATGGTCGCCGCCGTAATAGCGGTTGGCCGCGCGGCACTGGAAATTGGCGACACAGCCGGCGATGACGGGCGCATTGCCGAGCCCCGGCGTCCATTCCACGCCATTGAATTTTTCGCCAGACGATTTTGCGAATTGCAGCGCCAGCGCCTGCTGCGACGCATCGAGCACGTTCACGGCAAAATGGCTGGCGTTCTGGAAGATGGTCAAACCTTGCGAGAACATGCCGAGGCTCCACAGCACCAGCGGCGGGTTCAGCGACACCGAGGCAAAGGAGTTGCAGGTGACGCCATATGGCTTGCCGTCGCCCGACATCGCGGTGACGATGGTGACGCCGGTGCCGAACGTGCCGAGCGCATTGCGGAAATCGCGCGGGTCGATCACCGAATTGTCGCTGGCAAGTTCATTGGCCGGATCGGCGGGATGTTTGTGAACGTCGGACACCGGCGGCCTCAGAGTGTCAGGTTTTCGGAAGGCAGGCCGAGCGCCACGCGGCCGTAATTGGTCCCCGCCGCATCGAAATTGAACGCGAGGTGTGAGTTGACGGCGTGGGCGTCGCGGAATTGCCGCTGTAGCGTACCCGACGTGAACAGGCTGCGCGCGCCGCTGGCCGTGAACAGCAGCGAGACAGCCTCGGTGCACAGGTTAACGGAAAAGGCGCCGTCCCGCCGCAGCCTCGTCTTGGCCGCGATATCGGGAATATGGCCGCGCCGCGCATCCGTCATGGCATCGATGCAGTTGGTGCGCATCACAAGGCGCGCCGCGTCGATCTTGGCGGAGGCTTCCGCGATCTTGATCTGGGTGGTCTGCATGTCGCCGAGCTTTGCGCGGTTATAGGTGGAGGCACGATGCCGCGCGATCTCGACATAATCGTCGAGGCAGGCCTGCGCATTGCCAAGGCCGACGCCCGACAGCACATAGGGAAACAGCGAAAACACCGGCAGCGCGTAAAGCGCATTCGGATTGACGACGCTGCCCGGCGTCGGTCCACCCGTGAGATCGCTGATCGCGACCGACATGTATTCCGCGACGAACGCGTTCTCGACCTTGACGTCGTTCGATCCGGTCCCGCACAGGCCTGTCGCGTTCCAGGTGTCGCTGATTCTGTAATCGTTCCGGTGCAGCAGGAAGAGCCGGTACTCCACGCCGTCGGCTTCATCGTCGCTGGCGACGACGCCCGCCAGCATGTTCCACTCGCTCGAGCCGACGCCGGACGAGAACGGCCAGTGGCCGTGCAAGATATAGCCGCCATCGGTCTTCCTGGCGCGTCCGGCCGGGAAGATAAAGGACGATGCGATCAGCGCATCCGCGTCCTTCTTCCATACCGCGTCCTGCGCGCGCGGATCGAACATGCCGAGCATCCAGTGATGGCTGGCGAGATTGGCGAAATTCCACGCCACGGACGCATCCGCCTGCCCCAGCGCATCGGCGCAGTCGACCAGCGCGACATAGTCCAGTTCGGAACCGCCGACGCGCTTGGGCTGCACGATCCGGAACAAGCCGGCATCATGCAAATCGCGCTCGGTTTCAGGCGGCAGGCATCGCAGTTCTTCGGTCTTCGAGGCACGTTCGCGCAGTCTTGGAATCAGCGCCTTCGCCCGGGCTACCATCGCCGCATGGCCGTCCGCTCCCCGCCCGGAGGCAAAGCTGATCACGTCGCTCTTGCGGCCATTTCCTGGCATGCGCTTCCCCGCCCCGGCCAGCGAGAGGCCTGTTTCAAGGCCGGGTGCATTGCCAATGTATAGGTTACCCACTGGCGATCAAGGCATGAGGCCAACATGGCCGCCCGGCCCTATCGTCCCGCAATCGTTAATGGGCGCTGTGCCCGTTTCAGCCGCGCGTCGCTGGCACGCAACATGCCGGCATCCAGTTGTCCTTTCCGGAGCCCGGCGGAGGCGCAGGCAAAGACGCGGTAGAACTGGGCGCCGTCATAGGCCACCAGCAGCAGATCCACGCCGGCATTGAGCGCCTCGACAACAGCGGTGCAGACGTCGCGCTGATAGATCGCGCCCATCACCAGATCGTCGGTGATGACGAGGCCGTCGTACTTCCATTTCTGGCGGATGATCCCGTCGACCACGCGCTTGGAATGCGACGCCGGGCGGTCCGGATCGGCGGCCGTTAGCGTGACATGCCCGACCATGAGCTGAGCCTTCGAGCCGGCGAGCACTTCCCTGAACGGACGCCAGTCCGACGCCTCCAGCTCCTTCAGCGGCGTATCCAGATCGGCGCTGAAATGATGGGTGTCGTCATGCACACGGCCAAGCCCTGGAAAATGCTTGACGGTCGCGCCGACGCCCGAGGCTTCAAGGCCGCGCACATAGGGCAGCGCGACGGCGGCGACTTCCGCCGGATCGGCCGAGATCGCGCGCTGACCGATCAGGGTATGGAAGTCGAGGCGGTTGCGCTTGGTCTCCGGCCGCAGATCGAGCACCGGCGCAAAGTTGGTGGTGATGCCGAGCGATGCGAGCTCGCGGCCGTGGATGCGGCCGAACTCTTCGGCTTGTTGCGCCCGGGCATCCGGCTCCAGACCGGCCAGTGTCGCGAGCGCCGGCAGCCTGGAGAGCGCCGGTGACAGATGCGAGACGATGCCGCCCTCCTGATCGGCGGCAACGGTCAGCGGCGGAAGATTGGCGCGGCGCCGCCGTTCCTGAAGCGCCGATATCTCTGCCTTCAATCCTTCGGCCCTGCCGCGCGACAGGTTGCGCCGGCTAACATAAATGCCGGCGATCAGGCCTTTCTCGGCGAGAAGCGCAACCTCATCGAAGGAAGAGTATCCCACGACAAAGTGCCGCCCCAGCGCATGCGCCTGCGCAGTCTCGGTTTGCAGGACGTCCCGCTTGCGGGCTTCAAACGCGACATGTGCGCCAAGCATCGATAACGGTGCGAGGCACCACAGCAGGACAAGCAGCTTTGCGAAGATGCCCCTGCGCCAGTGTCCGCGCCGTATCAAAACGGCCACAACGGCAATGCCGGCTATGACGAGCGCGACGTTCCCGGTGCCGCGCAGCGCGACCAGATATGGATCGTTCTTGTTGATACCGACGAAAACAAACAGCAGTCCCAGGAGCCAGAGTGCGGCGATGCCGATGCGGTTGATCATCTGATTGATGCGACCATGAATGCGCGCTCGACAGCGAGCGGTTCAATCGCCGTATCAAACGCAAAACCGCCGCGCCAGACGCATCCGCGCGTCTGCACGAAATCTGCATAACATTCCTGAACTCCTGCAGACATCGCTGCCAACAATTGCACGAACGCTGTCCATAGTCCGTCTGCACACCACAAGACGACGACGAAATGCCTGTCCCCACACGACTAGCCAATGACGGATGGTGGCTCTGCGAGAGTCCTGCATTGGCGCCGATTGCCATTCCCAGCCATATTCACAGAGGTAAAGCCAAGATGCCGAGCATCGCTCCGCCGATACCCGACGTTCGCCCTGTTCAGACCAGTCTGCTTGCACCCAGGCTCGCCGTCACGCTTGGTCTTGCAGCGCTTGCCGACTGGCTGTTCTACAACGAGCGGATCGGCATATCGCTCGCGCTCTTTGCGGTCGTCCTGATGGGATGCTCGCTGCTGGCCAATCGTGCGGCTTCCAGTAGCCGCCGCTCCTTGCTCGCTGTCGTCATCGCGGTCGCCGGAATCATTCCCGCGATCGAGGAACTCAATCTGCTCTCGCTGGCCCTCCTCGTGCTCGCGCTCGGCGTGGCGGTCTCGATCGGAACCAATCCGGGCCTGTATGGTCTGGCCGACCGGACCCGCGCGCTGCGCGAGTTGCTCCTGTTCGGCCCATTCCGCCTGATCCGCGATGTGGCCGGCTCCGTCAGCATGCCGGCGGTCGCCACCGGTTTTGCGGTCTGGTTCGTCCCGGTCGTGCTCGGTGCCGTATTCGTGGCGCTGTTCGCCTCCGCCAATCCGCTGATCGAAAAATGGTTCGCGCTGCTCAATCCCGGCAATGCGGCCTCACAGGTGAACCTTACGCGAATGCTGTTCTGGATCGCCATGCTGTCGGTCGTCTGGCCGTTCATTCAGGTGAGATGGCGGCGCAAGGCGGTGACGCCTGCTGCCGCGATCGAACCCGTTGCCGAGGAGAGCAGTACGCGGAGCGATGGAAATCTTGTCGATTTTTTCGGCACAGCCACGATCCTGCGCTCGCTCATTCTGTTCAATCTGCTGTTTGCGGTTCAGACCATCCTCGACGTCATCTATCTCTGGGGCAACGCCGCGCTGCCCGCCGACATCACCTATGCCGCCTATGCCCACCGCGGGGCCTATCCCCTGATCGTTACCGCGCTGCTGGCCGCGGGCTTCGTGCTGATCGCCATGAGGCCGGGTGGTCCGGCCGAGCAGTCTCCGGTGATCCGGCCGCTGGTCTATCTCTGGGTGGCGCAGAACGTCATGCTGGTGATCTCGTCGATGCTGCGTCTCGACCTCTATGTGCAGACCTACCTGCTAACCTATTGGCGGATCGCCGCCTTCATCTGGATGCTGCTGGTCGCCGTCGGGCTGGTGCTGATCGTCGTCCGCATCGCCCTGCGCTATTCCGACGAATGGCTGATTCGCGCCAACCTCATCACCCTGTTCGGCACGCTGTATATTTGCTCTTTGGTGAACTTCGCTGCGATCATGGCCAACTATAACGTCAGTCACAGCCGCCAGGCCGGCGGCAAGGGCGTTTCGGTCGACATGCACTATCTGACCCTTCTCGGGCCGCAAGCGTTACCCGCCATCGACAAGGCGCTTCAGCTACGGTACGTCGCCGACCCAAGCCTTGTTTCGCACCGCAATTGCCTTGTAGAAAGGCTCCAGCAGGACATGAACTCATGGCGCGCATGGAGCTTTCGAAGCTGGCGGCTGCAACGCTACATTGCCACACGGGAGCAGCAACAAGTGCCCGCGAGCTAAGCGCAACCGTCTTCCGGAGAGGGATTTGACGCACCGTATCCTCATCGTCGACGATGACCTTCACATCCGCGAGGTCATCCGGGTCGCGCTCCGAAAAGCCGACATGACCGTGTTCGAGGCGCGCGACGGCAAGGAGGCGCTGACGCGTTTTGCCGCCGACCGGCCCGACCTGATCGTGCTCGATATCGGCATGCCGGAATTCGACGGCCTCGACGTCTGCCGGGAAATCCGCAAATCTTCCGACGTGCCGATCCTCTTCCTGTCGGCGCGCGACGAGGAGATCGACCGCGTGCTCGGGCTCGAGATCGGGGGCGACGATTACGTCACCAAGCCGTTCAGCCCGCGCGAGTTGGTCGCGCGCGTCAACGTGATCCTGCGCCGCGCGATTGCGCGCGGGCTGGAGAAGGCCGCGTCGGGGCCGCTGGCGCAAGGCAGGCTCTCGGTCGATCCGGAGCAGCATGTCGCGGCCTTTGCGGGCACGCCGCTGCGGCTCACCGCCATCGAATTCGGCATCCTGCGCGCGTTCCTGGCGCGACCGGCTGCCGTCTTCAGCCGCGAGCAGATCATGGCCGCCGCCTATCAGCTCAACATTCAGGTTTCCGACCGCACCATCGACAGCCATATCCGCAACATCCGCGCCAAGCTTGCCGCGGTGAATTGCGACAACGTGATCGAGACCATTCACGGCGTCGGCTTCAAGCTCGGCCGCTGCGAGCCGCAGGCATGAACGAGGCGCCGAGGCGCGAGAAGTGGCGGCCTACGGTCGGGCTGATCATTTTTACGTCGCTGGCAGTCGTCGCAGCGCTGCCGCTGATCGGGCTGTTCTTCTTCCGCGTCTATGACAACCAGCTCATCCACCAGACCCAGGCGGAACTGATCGCGCAGAGCAAGGTGCTGGCCGCCGTATTCGCGCGCGAGGTCGAGAGCCGGCGCGCCGGCGGCATTACGCTGGGCGCCGAGATTCCGCCGGAGGCTCGCACCGACGAGGACAAGGTCGCGCCGATCCGCCCGGCGCTCGATCTTGCCGGCAACGATCTTCTGATGCGCCGGCCCGACGCACGCACGGCGAACGCGCCGGCCGATCCCGCCTATGTCGAGATCGGCGCGCGGCTGGCGCCGATCATGTTCGAGACGCAGAAGGTCACGCTGGCGGGTTTTCGTATCCTCGATCCCAACGGCGTCGTGATCGCCGGGCGGCAGGAGGTCGGACAATCGCTTGCCCATATCGAGGAGGTCGCGGCGGCGCTGAAGGGGCAGTACCGCGCCGCGCTCCGCATCCGCAAGCCGGACAAGACGCCACCGCCGATCTATTCCATCAGCCGCGGTGTCGGCATGCACGTGTTTTCGGCGATGCCGGTCATCGTCGACAACCACGTGGCCGGCGTGATCTATACCTCGCGGACTCCGAGCAACATCTTCGACCATCTCTATCAGGAGCGCGGCAAATTCCTGCTGGCGGCGCTGACGGTGATCGCGGCCACCGTCATCATCGGGCTGGTCTTCATCCGAACCATCACCCGCCCGATGCACGAACTGGTGAGTCGCGCCGAACGCATCAGCCGCGGCGACCGCAATGCGTTCCACCCGCTGGCGCATTACGGCACGCGCGAATTCGCCCAGCTCGGGCGCAGCTTTCTCGATATGGCGCAGCAACTGTCGCGGCGCTCCGATTATATCGCGACCTTCTCGTCGCATCTGACGCACGAATTGAAGTCACCACTCACGTCGATCAAGGGCGCTGCCGAATTGTTGCTGGAGTCGCTTCAGAGCAAGACGGATACGCTGACGCGGATGGAGCAGAAGAATTTTGTCTCCAATATCCTCGGCGATGCCGAGCGGCTCGATGCGATGACGCAGCGGCTGCGCGAGCTGGCGCGCGCGGAATCTGCGCCGCAGAACGAGCAGACCGAGCTTGGCAGCGTTGTCAGCAGCCTGAAGAGCCGCTTCCCGACCCGCACCATCACCGCCAGCGGGTGCCTCGATCGCTCGATCGGCATGTCCGGCGAGAAGGCGCTGATCGTGCTGTCGCATCTTGCCGACAATGCCGTGCGTCACAACGCCAGGAATGTGCGGCTGGAGGCGGAGAGCCATGACGGCGGCATCCGCATGCTCGTCAGCAATGACGGCGATCCGATCTCCGAATCCAACCGCGACAAGATCTTTGACGCGTTCTTCACCACCCGCCGCGACACCGGCGGCACCGGCATGGGGCTGGCCATCGTGCAGGCCGTCATGACCAGCCATGGCGGCTCGATCCGGCTGTTGCCGACTGAGAAGGGCGCCGCGTTCGAGCTCGAGTTTCCGGCCGCGTGAGCGGCCGATAATTCAGATCCGCTCGATGATGATCGCCGGCGCCATGCCGCCGGCAGCGCACATCGTCACCAGCCCGCGCTTGAGGGCGCGCCGTTCCAGTTCATCGAGGATGGTGCCGATCAGGATCGAGCCGGTCGCGCCGATGGGATGACCGAGGGCGATCGAGCCGCCATTGACGTTGACCTTGTCGCGGTCGAGCTTGAGGTCGCGGATGTATTTTTCGGCGACCACGGCAAAGGCTTCATTGATCTCGAACAGGTCGATGTCGTCGGTCGTGAGCCCGGCCTTCGCCAGAACCTTGCGCGTTGCCGGCACCGGTGCGTTCAGCATCAGCGTCGGCGAGTCCCCCATGTTAGCCATCGCGACCACGCGGGCGCGCGGCTTCAAGCCGTGCTTCTTTGCGTAATCGGCCGATGCCAGCAGGATCGCCGCCGAGCCGTCGACCACACCGGAGGAATTGCCGGCGTGATGCACGAAGTTGATGTCGAGGTCGGGATATTTGTCGAGGATCAGTTTGCGATAGGTGGTGCCCTTGTCGTCGAGCGCGTAGTCGGCAATGGCCGGGAATGCGGGCTTGAGCTGCGAAAGCGCTTCCATCGTGGTCTGCGGCCGTGGATATTCCTCACGATCGAGCGCGAGGCTGCCGTCCTCGCGATAGACGGGCACCAGGCTCTTCTTGAAGTGGCCGCCCTTGATCGCGGCATCGGCGCGCTTCTGGCTCTCCAGGCCAAGCGCGTCGACGTCCTCCCGCGAAATGCCTTCCATGGTCGCGATCGCATCGGCACAGACGCCCTGATGCGATTGCGGATGCCTGGCGCGAAGGCGAAGGTTGCCTGAATCCATCATCATAGGGCTGCTGCCGCGGCGACCTTCCATCGACATCATCTCGGTGCCGCCCGCGATCACGAGATCTTCGGAGCCAGCCATGATGGAATTGGCGGCCATGTTCACGCTCGTGATGCCCGAACCGCAGAAGCGGTCGAGCGTCACGGCGCTCGCGCGCACGTCGTAGCCGGCATCAAGTGCCGACATGCGTCCGAGATCGCCCCCCTGGGTTGCGACCTGCGCGCTGCACCCCCAGACGATGTCGTCGACATCCGCGGTGTTGATGCCGGTGCGCTCGGCCAGCGCTCGCAGCACGGTGGCACCCAACTGCTGCGGATGAATGCCTGATAGCCCGCCCTTGCCGGCCTTGCCAATGCCCCGCGGCGTCCTGCATGCATCGATGATCAGCGCCTCGCCCATGGTGTTCCCTCTGAGAGTATCCGTTTGGCGGCATTTGCCGCCCGCCAGCCCGCGATGTCAATTCGTGCGGGCCGCAGGGCGTCATGCGATTCCTGACCGCACCGCTAGCCACTCAACGCAACATCCCAAAATATTCCCGCACCTCCGCGACGAACAGATCGGGCTGCTCGAACGCGGCAAAGTGGCCGCCCTTCGGCATCTCCTTCCAGTGCCGGATGTCGGTAAAATTCGGCTCCATCCATTTGCGCACCGGCGTGACGATCTCTTTCGGGAAGACGGCAACGCCCGTCGGCACGTTGACCTTGAGCACAGGGCGGCGCTTGGGTGAAAAACTCTCCCAATAGAGCCGCGCGGACGATGCCGCGGTCGCGGTCACCCAGTACAGCATGACATTGTCGAGCAATTCGTCACGGGAGAGCACGCTTTCCGGACGCCCGTCGCAGTCGGTCCAGGCCCAGAATTTTTCCAGGATCCATGCCGCCTGCCCGCTCGGCGAATCCGTCAGCCCATAGCCCAGCGTCTGCGGCCGTGTCGATTGCTGCTTCGAATAGCCGGAATCCCAATCGGCGTAATACTTGATGCCGTTGAGCGCGCGCTCTTCTTCCGGAGTCGGCTGTCCCTCGACATTCGGCCGCGACGACATGGCCAGCGTGATGTGAATGCCGGCGCAATGTTCAGCGTCCAGCGCGCCGATCGCCGTCGTGACCGCCGAGCCCCAGTCGCCGCCTTGCGCGCCGTAGCGCGAATAGCCGAGGCGATCCATCAAAACGGCCCACGCGGACGCGATGCGGCCGACGCCCCAGCCCGTCGCGGTCGGCTTGGCCGAAAAGCCGAAGCCGGGCAGCGACGGGCAGACCACATGAAACGCATCGGCCGCGCTGCCGCCGTACTTGACCGGATCGGCCAGCGGCTCGATCACCTTGTGGAATTCGACTATCGATCCCGGCCAGCCATGGGTGATGATCAGCGGCATCGCGTTCGGATGCGGCGAGCGCACATGCAGGAAGTGAATGCCGAGTCCGTCTATTTCTGTGGTGAACTGTGGGAAGCGGTTAAGCAGCGCCTCGCGTCGACGCCAGTCATACTCCTCCGCCCAGTAGCGGCAGACCTCCTTGATCCATGCTAGCGGCGCGCCCTGGCTCCAGTCGTCGACCAGTTCCGCTTCCGGCCAGCGGGTATTGCGCAACCGCGATTTCAAGTCAGTGAGCACGCCGTCGGAGACCGAGATGCGGAAGGGATTGACGGCAGTCATGAGGGCACTCGCGGAAATGAACGGATCGTTGCGGCCATCACATACGCGAGCCGGGAAATTATCAAGGCTGGCATGTTCCGCCGCACATGCGGCCGGACACTGGCTGCGCCGTCCTCATCCTTTTTCCGACGGGGCCATTTCAGCGAATCAAGCACTGGCGTTAAATGTCTGATATGACATCCGGAACCGAGATGAACACGACAACGCCTCAGTCCGAGCATGACGTCGCCGCCGATCTGATCGCGGTGCTGGTGGCCGTGACCGATGGCGATCCACGCGTGCTGACGATCCAGGACGAGCGTGCTCTGCCCTCCGGACCGTTCCAAATCGCCCATCGCTCGCTGCAATCGGGGCTGCGGGCCTGGGTCGAGCGGCAGACGCGACTTCCCCTCGGCTATGTCGAGCAGCTCTACACCTTTGCCGATAGCGATCGAGCCGGCGTCACGGCGCAACACGTGATCTCGATCAGCTATCTCGGCCTGACGCGCGAGCAGCCGGCCGCCGGCGAATATGTCGCGAGCTGGCGCGGCTGGTATGACTATTTTCCGTGGGAAGACCATCGCGTGGGCGTGCCGCCGCAGATCGATGAGCTCAAGCGTGGTCTTGCAGCGTGGGCGACGAACACGGAAGATCGCGCGGAGCGGCGCAACCGGCGCCAGCGCGCGGCGATGCTGTTCGGTTTTGACGATCACGAATGGAACGAGGAACTGATCCTGCAACGCTACGAGTTGTTGTACGAAGCGGGATTGATTGCGGAGGCGAAGCGCGGGGCGTCCTCCGCGCTGGCTAAAGCGTCCGCGCCGGTTGCAACCGGCAGATCCATGATCCTCGATCACCGCCGGATCCTCGCAACCGGCATCGCCCGCCTCCGCGCCAAGATCAAATATCACCCGGTCGTGTTCGAGTTGATGCCGGATACGTTCACATTGTTGCAACTACAGCGTTGCGTCGAGGCGCTGGCGGGCCGGCCGGTGCACAAGCCGAATTTCCGAAGGCTGATTGAACAACAGGAACTCGTTGAGGAAACGGGCGAATTGAGCCAGGAAACCGGCGGGCGCCCGGCCAAACTCTTCAGATTCCGCGGCGCGGTGTTTGCCGCACGCGCCATTGCGGGAACCAAACTGCCCGTTTCCGGGGCTTGACAAGCCTTATACTCAGTAACAGTATAAGATATGCTCACTTGGAGTATATCAACATGCTGTCGACTCTCGAGCGCCCATCCGAACGAAGCTACCCAAAGGTACGGCATGCGATCCCCGCGATCGAGTGGCCCGCCTTCGCGGACGATATCGATGCGATCATGGCGCTGAAGGAGCGCCGCAACGCGGTTATCCTTGCGCACAATTATCAGACGCCGGAGATCTTCCACTGCGTGGCCGACATTGTCGGCGACAGCCTGGCGCTCGCCCGCGAAGCGATGAATGCGAAGGCCGATGTCATCGTGCTGGCCGGCGTGCACTTCATGGCCGAGACCGCCAAACTGCTCAACCCCTCGAAGACGGTGCTGATACCCGACCTCGGCGCGGGCTGTTCGCTCGCGGAATCGATCACCCCGGAAGACGTGCGCCTGCTTCGGCAAAGTCATCCCGGCGTGCCGGTCGTGACTTACGTGAACACCTCGGCCGCGGTGAAGGCGGAGTCCGATATCTGCTGCACCTCGGGCAACGCGAAGGAAATCATCGAATCGCTCGGCGTTGAGCGCGTGATCATGCTGCCGGACGAATATCTGGCGCAAAACATCGCCGCGCAGACTCATGTGAAAGTGATCACCTGGACCGGTCATTGCGAAGTGCACGAGCGCTTCACGGCGCAGGAGGTGCGCGAGTTGCGCGAAAATCATCCCGGCATCGTCGTGCTGGCGCACCCGGAATGCCCGCCGGACGTTTTGGCGGAGGCCGACTTTGCGGGCTCGACAGCAGCGATGTCGTCCTACGTCGACAAGCGCCGCCCTCCCCGCGTCGTGCTGCTGACCGAATGCTCGATGAGCGATAATGTCGCGATTCAGCATCCCGACCTCGAATTCATCCGTCCCTGCAATCTCTGCCCGCACATGCGGAAGATCACGCTTGGCAACATCCGCCATGCGCTGGAGACGATGCAGCACGAAGTCACCATCGACGAACGCGTCGCGGCGCGGGCACGCCTTGCGGTCGAACGGATGCTGGCCGTCAAATGACCACACTGCATGATATCGACGGGGCGCCGGTCATCATCGGCGGCGGCCTTGCGGGCCTGATGACGGCGCTGGCACTGGCGCCACAGCCGGTCGTCCTGCTGACCAGGGCGCCGCTGGGCCTTGAGGCTTCGAGCGTGCTGGCACAGGGCGGCATTGCCGCCGCCATCGGGGCGGACGACAATGCTTCGCTGCACCTGGCCGACACGCTCGCTGCGGGTGCCGGCCTGTGCGACGAGACTGTCGCGGCCGCGATCACCGCCGCGGCGCCCGACGCGATCAACCAATTGGTACGGCTCGGCGTCGCCTTCGACCGGGATGCGAGCGGCGAGATCGTTCTCGGCCTCGAGGCCGCGCATTCGCGCCGCCGCATCGTGCATGCCGGCGGCGATGCCACCGGCCGCGACATCATCGGTGCCCTTGCCCGCTGCGTCTACGAGACGCCCTCGATTACGGTGATCGAGGGGGCCACCGCGCGCCGCTTGGTCGTCGAAGACAATGCGGTGAGAGGAGTGCTCGCCGACACCGAGCACGGACCGGTCCTGTTTGCGACCGGCCGCGTGGTGATCGCGACCGGCGGCATCGGCGGTCTGTTCCTGCACAGCACCAATCCTGCCGGATCGTTCGGTCAGGGCCTCGCGCTGGCGGCACGTGCCGGCGCCGTCATGGGCGACCTTGAATTCGTTCAGTTCCATCCGACCGCCCTCGACGACAACGCCTATCCATCGAAGCTCGTGAGCGAAGCGGTGCGTGGCGAAGGCGCGATCCTGATCGACGAGGAGGGCGAGCGCTTCATGGCCGACGTGCCCGGCGCCGAACTTGCGCCGCGCGATGTGGTAGCGCGTGCGATCTGGCAGCACGCGGCAGGCGGTCATCGCGTCTTCCTCGATGCACGCAATGTGAAGGGGCTCGACTTCGCAAGGCGCTTCCCCGCGATCACGGCGCTGTGCCGGCAATCCGGCATCGATCCCGTCACCCAGCCGATGCCGGTGCGGCCGGCCGCGCACTATCACATGGGCGGCATTCTGGTCGACCTGAGCGGGCGCAGCTCGGTCGATGGTCTGTGGGCCTGCGGCGAAGCCGCCTGCACCGGCCTGCATGGCGCCAACCGGCTCGCCAGCAACTCGCTGCTCGAGGCGGCGGTATGTGCCGGCTGGGTTGCGCGGGACATCGCCGCGACGACCGCCACCGCGCGTCGAATGCCGCCGGTGCCCAACGCCGGCGCCGGCAGCGATGCGGCTGCGGTTAGAGCTATCCTGTCGCGTGCGGCCGGCGTGTTGCGTAACGCAGATGGATTGCGCACGGCGGCCGGTTCTCTCCTGCCGCTCGCCCTCTCGCGGCAGGCCGCGAGCGACCCCGCCCTTGTCGGCCTGATGATCGTGATCGCGGCCCTGCGGCGCGAAGAGAGTCGCGGCGCGCATGCGCGCACCGATTTTCCTGGCCAGCACGATCTCGCACGGCGTTCCACGCTGCGCATCCATGAAGCGCTCGAGGCGGCGCAGGATTGCGTGCCTGAACTTGCTATCTGATCGAGGACCGCAATGACCACTTCCCTGCCCACCATCATGATCGAACCGCTGGTTCGCATGGCCCTGCTCGAGGATCTCGGCCGGGCCGGCGATCTCACCACCGATGCCATCGTTCCGCCCGACCGCCGCACTACCACAGTGCTGGCCGCGCGCCAGGCGGGCGTCGTTGCCGGGCTCGATCTCGCACGGCTGGCCTTCCACCTGATCGACCCCGCCATCGAGATGCGGGTCGAGCGCGGCGACGGCGCGGCGCTCGCGCCCGGCGATATGATCGCCGATATCTCGGGCCCCGCCCGCGGAATATTGACGGCAGAGCGCGTGGCGCTGAATTTTTTGTGCCGGTTGAGCGGCATCGCCAGCGCGACGGCCTCGATCACCGCTGCGATCGGCAACCACAAGGCAAAGGTGGTTTGCACGCGCAAGACGACGCCGGGCCTGCGCGCGATCGAGAAATATGCCGTCCGCGTCGGCGGCGGCAGCAATCATCGCTTCGGCCTCGACGACGCCGTGCTGATCAAGGACAACCATGTCGCGCTCGCCGGCGGCGTCAGCGAGGCGCTGAAGCGCGCCAAGGGCGGCGTCGGCCATCTCGTCAAGATCGAGCTGGAAGTCGATACGCTCGACCAGTTGAAGGAGGCGCTCGATTGCGGGGTCGACGCCGTCCTACTCGACAATATGACTCCCGATGTGCTCGCCAAGGCGGTCGACATGGTGGCGGGCCGCGCGGTCACCGAAGCGTCCGGCCGCATCACGCCGGCCACCGCGCCGCAGATCGCCGCTGCCGGCGTCGACCTGATTTCGGTCGGCTGGCTCACCCATAGCGTTGCCATTCTCGACATCGGGCTCGATTTCAAGCATTGAGACCGCCGCGGTTCCCGCCGTTTGTACGTCGCTAATATCCGATCGAAATTGTGAGCCACTTCACGGTGCGCTAGCGCATTTGCGGTTACAAACGATCCCGTACAATTTGGGAGCGAAGGATGCCGCAATTCATTCGCCATCATGTCAATCCTGTCGGTCACAGCGCCTGGGCCATACCGATCCTGGGCGGAATTCTGGCCGGATTGCTGCTCGCCCTTATCGCCAACTACCTGAAGGAGTCGCGCTGGGTAGCCAGCGCCATGAAGGCGGCACCGGTGGCGTCCATCGCAGCTGATCCAATGCCCGCCACCGATTTCAGGAAACCGGTCAGGTACGAAGCTGTCATTGCGAACTGGCGGCAATACCGGTCGGCCAACCCGCCGGCGGAATGATTTTCGAAGCGCCTTTAGTTCAATCGCAGCTCCGTGATGTGCCTTGGGTCCGGGCTTAGTTCCTTGCGTTCCACGCGCTTGACGATGTCGGTCAGCACGGCGTTGGCGCGGCATGTGAGGCCGACCTTCTCGCCCTCTTTCACCACAAGGCCGTTGAGGAATTCGATCTCGGTGCGCCGGCCCTTCTGCATGTCCTGCCCCATCGAGGGCCGCTGCCCGGCGGCGGTGCGCTTGCCGTCCTTGAATCGCTGCTCGTCACAGACATGCATCGCCGCCTCGTCGCCTTCGCCGGCGCGCGCAATCGTCTCGGGCGGCAGATGCAGGATCTCTTCCAGTTGGTAGCCGTGCGCCTGCCCGACGCGGATCGCTTCGCTGCCGAGACGGGTGGAGAAGCGGCGGATCGGCTCGTTCTGTAGCATCTCTCCGCCAGTCAGGCCCGTGCAGGCGGAAAGGCCGTTGCCCATCACGTTGGCGACCAGCTTTGACCAGCGCTCGCCCCAGAGATTCTCGGTTACCTTGGCGCTGTCGGCATAGCCGACCAGCCGGCAGATTTCCTCTGCGCGCTGTGTCGTGCGGCCGTGCACTTCGCCAGCGCGGAATACGGTGTGCGCGGCGCCGTGCTTGGCGGCGCCGCGGTGGATGTGACCGGGCTCCGGCAGGTTCACCGTGATGCTGCTGGCGATGCAGCCGAGCGTCTTGCCCCAGCCGACAATGCCGGCGATGGTCTCCTCGTTCATGCAGTTCTGCAACGACACGACATAGCCGTCCGGTGCGAGATACTGCTTGATCATGGTGGTGGCCCAGGCCGTGTCGTAGGACTTCATGCACACGAAGGCGATGTCGACCGGCGCTTCCTTTGCGAGCTGCTGCACGTCCGTGATGTGCAGCGCGCGTACGGGAACCGAGAATTCGGCGACGTCCTTTGCATGCGTGACGCGCAGGCCGTGCTCGCGCATGTGCTCGACGTGCTCGGGCCACGGATCGATGAAGGTCACATCTTCGCCCGCCTGCACCATATGCGCACCGGCGTACCCGCCGACGGCCCCTGCTCCGACGATGGCGATTTTTCGGCCCATGTTTCTCTCCCCTGCATTTGTTGAGGCGAGGATAGCGGCCGTTAGACGGGGTGAGCCCAGCTATTTCGTCCGACCGTCCCTGCAATAACGATCACTCTCCCGTCATTCCGGGACGCGCCCCCTTGGCGCGGGCCCGGAATCCATACGCTGTGACGGTCGTTGTTGTACGAGATGGTCAACGGCTTTCTTTAGAAGCAATGACGGCCCGTGGTTATGGATTCCGGGCTCGTGCTCCGCACGCCCCGGAATGACGAGCGGAAATATTCTCGCGATGCAATCAGCATCCGAGCTTTGCAAATTCGTTGCTCCTCTCCGAAGAGAGGGCGCAGGGGTGCCGGGTGCGCGCTGCACCCGCGGTCTCGTGCGCCTGATGCGCAAGCACAAAAAGGTGCACACGAGCATACAGGTGAAGCGGAGAACACTCCGACATCCCCTGCGCAATGGTGTTACGGCTTACTTCGTGATCTTCCCGGTGGGGCGAGCTCGTTGTCACCGTCACCCCTGAGAAGCGCGAGCTTCTCACGAGCTTAACGCCAGCATCGCGGCGTCAGAACCACACGACTTGACCGTACGCCAGAGACCCATTCGCCTTTGGATCGCCGCGTCCATCACAATCCCGCGCCCCACGTGTCGTGACGATGGCGATACGCCCCTCATGGTGGGCACGAGACGGCAAGAGTTATACTTCTGATTTTCAGAATTGTAAAGCGAAATATTTTGCTTGGCGATCTGGACGATCCAAATCAGCTTGAGATTACTCGGCAATCCGGTTTTTCGCGCAGCGCATCTGAGGGCCCCAACAGTGCTGCATGGCGCCCCGCGGCGGCGACCGGGCAGTTCCGCTTGACATGGAAAGGTGGCTGGAGAAAAATTCGAGACAGATGTCCGCACAGTGGACATTTGGGGAATCGCCGCACAGGGACGGAGAACGACGATGGCAACCAGGAGCCGCTTCGATGATGTCGCCAAACTTGTCGACACCGAGCAGGGGTTCATCAGCCGCGAAATCTTCGTCGATCCCGATCTCTACAAGGAAGAGCTCGACAAGGTCTTCACGCGGGCGTGGCTGTTTATCGGCCATGAAAGCCTGATTCCGAATCCCGGCGATTTCTACACGACGCGGATGGGTGAAGAGTCCGTCATCCTGTGCCGGGACAAGAAGGGCGTGGTGCACGCGTTCCTGAACTCGTGCCGGCATCGCGGCATGAAGGTGTGCCGCTACGAGCAGGGCAACACCTCGATCTTCACCTGCCCCTATCACAGTTGGACCTACACCACCGACGGCAAACTACAGGGCGTTCCGCAATACCGGTCGCTCTATGAGGCCAATCTGGATCGCGACGCGAATTCGCTGGTCCCGGTCGCGAAGCTGGCGATCTACAAGGGCACGGTCTGGGCGACCTGGGACAAGGACGCGCCCGACTTCCTCACCTATCTCGGCGATGCCAAGGTCCATCTCGACCAGGCGCTGGATTGCCGCGACGGCCGCGAAGGCGGCTCCGAAGTAATCGGCGTGCACAAATGGGTGTTTCCGTCGAACTGGAAGTTCGCGGCGGAAAATTTCCTCGGCGATACCTATCACAACCCCAGCCATCGTTCGGTCGATCTGATCGGCATCGGCCCGAGCGCCGCTTCCGGCAAGAAAGGACGCCGCGACGACGAACTGGAAAAGGCGCAGCACGTCTGGATCAGCTTTCCGGAAGGCCACGGCGTGCACAGCGCGATCCAGCCGGAGAACAACGAGTACATCGAGTCGTTCCTCGACAATCCCGTGCTCGAGCAATATTTCCGCCATTGCTTCGAGGAGCGGAAGCGCCGTCTCGGCGAGCAGGCGCGGCTGATGCCGTTCGTCGGCACGATCTTTCCCAACACCTCCTATCACGGACGGCAGCCGCGCGGCCTTTGCGCCTGGCATCCGCACAGCCCGACCACGACGGAAGGCTGGCGCTTCTTCCTGGTCGACGCGGATGCGCCGCAAGAGGTGAAGGACTATCTGCGCCGCTACTACATGCGCTATTCCGGTCCGGCTGGAATGACCGAGCAGGACGACATGGAGAACTGGCTCTATGCGACCTCCGCCAGCGTCGGCACCGTCGCGCGCCGCTATCCCTTCAACTATCAGCAGTCGCTCGGCGCCTGGACGCGCGACCACGCCACCCTCGGCGGCACCGTCAGCCTACAGGTGACGGAGGAAATCGCCCGCGGCTATTACCGGCGCTGGAAGACCTATATGGGCGGCGGCGACTGGGATGAACTGCTCGGCGGCAACGACCGTCTGGCGCAGAGGGCAGCCGAATGAGTTCGCCGCGCGTCGTCATCGTCACCGGCGGCACGTTCGGCATCGGCCGCTCGATCACGTTGCGCCTCGCGGCGCTCGGGCATTCGGTCGTGTCCTTCGGTCTCGAGGCACCGCAGATTTCGAGCATCGCCGCGGCTGCGATTCCGGGGCTTGCTTCCGAATTGAAGGAGCGCGGGCTACAGGCGGATTTGATGGAAGCAGACGTTTCCAATCCGAAGGATGTTGCCGGGGTCGTCGAAGCCACGCTGAAGCGGCATGGACGGATCGATGCGCTCGTCAACAACGCGGCGATCGGACCGCTCGGCACCGTGCTTGATACGGACGAAGCGACGTTCGACCGCATCATGGCGGTCAATTTGAAGGGTCCGTATCTGTGCAGCCGCGCGGTGCTTCCGCACATGATCAAGTCCGGCGGCGGCGCGATCGTCAATGTCGGCTCCGGCGCCGGATGGGGCAAGCCCAACATGGCGGCCTATAGCGCCAGCAAAGGCGGCGTGTTCGCGCTGAGCACTGCGATGGCCTACGATTTCCTGCATCATCGTATTCGCGTGAACACCGTCGTGCCCGGTGGCGGCGGCATCGTCAGCGGCATGAGCCTCGGCCGCGTTGGCGGCGATCCTTCGCGGCTCGGCCAGGGCGCGCCGGGCACCGCGGCGGGCCGACCCGCGACCGGTGACGATATTGCGAATGCGATCGCGTTCCTGATCTCGCCCGAAGCCGAAGCCATTTCAGGAACAGTGATCGATGTCGGCTGCTTTGCCCATCAGGGCGGACCGGTGCCGGCGAAGCCCAAAATCAGCCAGGGAGAAAAGGCATGAGCGCCAACCTGTTGACTGCCGACGCGGCGCAGGCCGCATCCCCTGCCCTGCCACGCAACGACGCCTACTACCGTCTCAAGGCCGACATGGAGGACTTCCTCTATGCGGAAGCCGACCTGCTCGACAACAGGCAGTTCCGCGACTGGCTGAACCTGCTGGCCGACGACATCACCTACTTCATGCCGATCCGGCGCAACGTGAAATTCGGCCAGCATGCGCAGCGGGAAAACACCCGGCAAGGTTCGGGCATAAGCTGGTTCGACGAGGACAAGTGGACGCTGACCAAGCGGGTCGACCAGATCCTGACCGGCGTGCATTATGCCGAAGAGCCGCTATCGCGCGTCTGCCACATGGTCAGCAATGTACAGGTGCTGCGCGTGACGCCCTCGCTCGACGAGCCGCGGGAGGTCGAGGTGCGCTGCCGCTTCCTTGTCTATCAAAACCGCATCGAGTACGAGACCTACACCTTTGTCGGCAAGCGCACCGACCTGATCCGCAAAACGCAAGATGGCTGGAAGATCGCGCGGCGCGAGATCCTGCTGGACCAGAACGTGCTGCTGGCGAAGAACCTGAGCACGTTCTTTTAAGGCCAAGCCATGATCGACCTGATGACCTTGAGGCCCGGCGACCGCCTGCAACTGACGCGGAAAATCGTTGCGGAGGTCACCGAAAACATGGGCGATGGGATGTGGGTCGAGGTGCGGCTGATCGAGGCTCCCGACAGCCCCGCGGAAGTCGGCACCGTGGAGCTGTGCCATGCGCAGGACATCGTGAAGGTTCTTGGCGCGACGTCCTGAAGAGGATGCCCATGCTTCGTTACGACTATCTGCCCAGCGACTTCAACCCGATGTTTCTCTTCCTCGGAGAACGGCAGGATTTGCAGACACTCGCCGATCTGTTGCGCTCGTTCGCCGGAAACCCGCGGCCGCTGGACGTCCGTGAACAGCTCACCGCCGCGAAATCCAGGACCACGCTGCATCTTGTGCCGATCGAGGGCGATGCCGGCGATTTCGGAATGAAGCAGGAGCGCGACGGATTTCGCTGGGGATTGAACGCCTGGCAGGCGGAGAAGATTGCCGAGCGCATCGAACTGTTGACGTCTCCGGAACGCAAATCCGGATCCGATATCATCGAGCTCGGCGTCGAAGGGGAAATCCCGGTGAAGGTATCGCTCGGCGAGTTCACCGACGATTTTCTCGTGCAGCGCTTCTAGCAACGCAAACCGTTTTACGCGACCCCGCGCGCCTTGCGATCCGGCCGTGGCTTCGGCTGCTTGCCGCCGACGCTCTTTTCGGAGCGATAACCGTATTGTTCGGAGATCGTGCTGGCGGCCTGCATCACCTGCGCACCGATGCGCGGAATGTCCGCGTCCTTGACGCGGGCCTTCGGGCCGAACACGCCGAGACATCCGGCGACCTCGCCATTGTGGTTGAAGGTCGGCGCCGCGAGCGCCACCGCGCCGACAAAGACTTCGCCATGACTGACCGCATAGCCCCGGCTGCGCACGACCTCCAGCGCCTTCATAAGTTCGGCACGCCGGGGCTTTATCACCTGATCGAGAATGGCATCGCGCCGCTTTTCATCGAGAAAGGCAAGGATCGCCTTGCCGCTGGCGCCGAGGGTGATGTCGCCGGTATCGCCGATGCCGCGGGCGATGGTGAGCGCATGGTGGCTCTCCAGCTCGAGCACGCAAATGCGCTTCTGCTCGCGCAGCACGAACAGGGCGGCGGTCTCGCCGGTGCTTTCGCGAAGCTGTTCGAGAATCGGCCGGGCGACATCGACCTTGTCGAGCCCCGCGAGCCAGACATGGGCAAGCTCCATCACGCCATGCGCGAGGCGAAAACGCTGCGGATCGCCTTCCGCCTTGATCAGGCCGGAAGCGCCCAGCGTCTGTAACAGGCGATAAAGCGTCGGCCGGCTGAGGCCAACGCGCTTCTGGATGTCGAGCACGCTGAGCGCCGGCTTGTCGGCGGTGAAGCATTGCAGGATGGCGATGGCGCGGTCGACCGCGCGGACCGTCGAGGCGCCGCCTTCGTCCTTTGTGTCATCGCTGGCCATTCGAGCGGCGTTCCCTTCAATTCTGCGAGACGATGTCGCGTTACGACCGATTGCAGTGTCCATCAGATGGACACTGATTTCAATACTCGTGGACATCGATCTCGAATTCCTCTAAATGCGACGGGCCCTCACCCGAGAATGCAGGGGTAAAATTTGCGGGAAAATTCCCGATGAGTCGTCAGACAGGAGGAGACGCGCTCGCTGGCCAGTTGGCGCGCGAGGGTGTCGAGATCGTGTTCGCCGT
Organism: Bradyrhizobium lablabi; assembly: GCF_018129385.1. GTDB lineage: Bacteria > Pseudomonadota > Alphaproteobacteria > Rhizobiales > Xanthobacteraceae > Bradyrhizobium > Bradyrhizobium lablabi_C. The sequence goes on along the minus strand of NZ_JAFCLN010000001.1, from coordinate 130,251 downwards.
ACCCGGCGTTCAGCTCGACTGGGCGATCGACGGGCTGCGCAAGGTTTCCAACCAGATCAGGCTCGTGGGCACGCGCCACGAGCAATCCACCTCCTACATGGCGGACGGCTATGCCCGCGCGAGCGGCAAGGTCGGCGTCTGCCTCGTCGTGCCGGGACCGGGCGTCCTCAACGCGATGGCGGGACTCTCGACAGCCTATGCCTGCAATTCGCGCGTGCTTTGTATCGCGGGCGACATTTTCTCCGCCAACGTCGGAAGAAATCTGGGATTGCTGCACGAGGTGCGCGACCAGACCGGCATCCTGTCGTCGGTCACGAAATGGCAGGGCCGCGCCAGCCGGCCGGAGGATGTGCCGAAGACCATCGCCGAAGCGTTTGCGCAATTGCGCAGCGCCGGACCCAAGCCGGCCGCCGTCGAAATTTCGCATGACGTGTTGAGCTCGGCTGCGGAATTCGACCTGGAGGATACTGATCACGCGCTGAACCCGCTCGCCCCATCGGCGGAGCAGATTGCGGCGGCGGCAAAGCTGCTTGCGTCGAGCCGGACGCCGGCGATCTATGTCGGCGGCGGTGCGCTGGCAGCGAACGCGTCGGATGCGCTGGCAGCATTCGCCGAGCGCATCCAGGCGCCCGTCATCATGGGCGAGAATGGACGCGGCGCGCTTTCCGACCGTCATCCGCTGGCGCTCAACGCGCTGGAAGGCCGCGCGGTCATGCCGCATGCCGATCTCGTGTTCGTCGCCGGCAGCCGCTTCGTCGATACTGCGCTCGGCAAGCCGGCCTGGCCGTCCGATGCGGCGCGCTATGTCTATATCAACACCGACGCTGCGGTCGCGTCCACGCCGCGCCGCGCCGATGTCTTTATCCAGGGCGATTGCAGGCTGGCGCTCGAGCAGCTCGAACGGGCGGCGCCGCAGCGACCGCCGTTGAAGATGGATCTCGGTGCTGTCAGGAAATGGGCGGCCGAACAAATGCGTGAGATCGAGCCGCAGGGCGCCTGGCTGAAGGCGCTGCGAAGCGCCATCCCCGATGATGGGATTCTCGTCAACGAACTGACTCAGGTCGGCTACTTCGCCCGCATCGCCTATCCCGTCTATCAGCCGAACACGTTCTTCACGCCGGGTTATCAGGGCACGCTCGGCTACGGTTTTCCGACCGCGCTTGGCGCGGCCCTCGGCAGCAACGGGCGAATGGTCGTCAGCATCAATGGCGACGGCGGGTTCGGCTGGAATTTGCAGGAACTGGCGACGGCGCGAAAGTACAACATTGCGGCCGCGATCGTCGTGTTCAATGACGGGCATTTCGGCAATGTCCGGAGGATGCAGCACGATCAGTTCGGACAGGAATACGGCGTCGAACTTCAGAATCCGCATTTCGACCGCCTCGCCTCGGCCTTCGAGATTCCGTGCGTGTCCGCCGATGCGCCCGCGCAACTCGAAAAAGCCTTGCGCGACCACGCCGGGCGCGGCGGCCCTACCCTGATCGAAGCCCGTGTCGGTGCGATGCCAAGCCCGTGGCACTTGCTGCGCCTGATGCCGCCGCCCTTCGCGCCGGGACGGCCTGCGCCGGCCAATCCGCTCGGCGAACCTCCGCCGCGCACGAACTGAAGAATGAACATGACACACGACATCCGTAGAAGCTTGATCGTGATGCGTTGGCTCACCTTGCTGGTGGCCGTGTTTCTTGCCGGCCCTGTCGCGGCGCAGGATTGGCCCAATCGAACGATCCGCGTCGTCGTTCCCTATCCGGCCGGCGGGCCGGCGGATTTCATGGGCCGGCTGGCCGCGCAGAAAATGCAGGAAAAGCTGGGCGCGACCGTCATCGTCGAGAACAGGTCAGGCGCCAGTGGCACGATCGGCGCGGAAATGGTGCGGCAGGCTCCTGCGGACGGCTATACTTTTCTCGCAGCACCAAGCGTTCATGTGCTCGGACGCCAGGTGGTCAAGGCCGTGCCGTACGACCCCGTCGGCGATTTCACCCCGATTGCGCGCTATGGCGAAGGTCCGCTGCTGGTATTGGCCAATCCGGCCGCGGTGCAGGGCAAGACCATCGCGGAGGCATTGCCGGCGATCCGCAAGAAGCCGGAGGATTTCCGCTTCGGACTGTCGGCGCTTGGCGCGGCCAATCATCTGGCGGTGCTCGAATTCAACAAGCTCACCGGGCTCGATCTACAGATCATCCCCTATCGCGGTTCGGCGCCGGCGCTGACCGACCTCCTCAGCGGGCAGGTTCAGCTGATGATCGACCCGATGATCACGGCGATGCCGCTGGTGCAGGGGGGTCAACTGAAGGCGCTGGCGGTTGCGAGCGCCAAGCGCAGTGCGGCGATGCCGGATCTGCCGACCGCGGCCGAAAGCGGCTTGCCGGGGCTGGAGTTCTCGTCCTGGTATGGCGTCTGGGGACCGAAGGATTTGCCGAAGGAGATCGTGGCCCGCGTCAACGCCGCGCTGACCGAGGCCATGCGCGAGCCCGCCGTCATCGAAAAGCTGAAGGGTCTCGGCTTCGAGCCCGTCGCCGGCACGCCGGAAGAATTTTCGCGCTTCATCGCCAATGACGTCAAGCGCAACGCCGCGCTGCTTGCTTCCATCAACTTCCAGCCGCAATGAGTTCGGGAATGGAGTTCATCATGCTTTCAAGGCGTGCTCTCTTGGGTGCCGGGCTGTTTGCCCCGACCCTCGCTTATGCCCAGGGTTTCCCGTCCCGCAATCTCACCATCATCGTTCCTTTTACGCCCGGCGCTTCGGCTGACGGCATCGCGCGCCTCGTCGGCGAAAAACTCGGCGAAGCCTTCGGTAAGCCCGTCGTGGTAGACAACCGGGCCGGCGGCGGCGGCACGATCGGCCTCATTGCCCTCGCGCGTTCGGCGCCCGACGGGCATACGCTGGGCATCGGTGCGCCGGGTGCGCTGGTCATCAATCCCCACGTTCCGGAGCTCGCCGTCAATTTCAAACCGCTCCAGGAGCTGACACCGATCGCGAAGCTGATCGACATACCGCTCGTTCTCGTGGCCAACCCGGAGGCAGGATTTCGCACCCTTGCGGAATTGATCGCACAGTCCAAGCAGAGATCGGGTGGGATTTCCTTCGGATCGACCGGAACCAATTCAGCGCAACATTTGTCAGTCGAGCTTCTGAAGAAAGCCACCGGCGCCAATCTCGTGCATGTGCCCTATCGTGGCAGCGCACCCGTCATGACCGACTTGCTTGGAGGCCAGATCCAGATGGCTTCCGTCGACCTGACCGGGGCGGCGCCGCACATCAAGGCAGGCAAGGTGATCCCGCTCGCCGTGACGTCGGCGAAACGCGTCGAACCGGCGCCGGAGATTCCGACCATTGCGGAGAGCGCGGTTCCAGATTTCGAGGTTACCGCCTGGCTCGGCCTGCTCGGCCCTGCGGGAATGGATGCTGCGATCGTCGAGCAGATCGCGGGCCATATCCAGAAGGCGCAATCCGACGCCGCCTATCAGGCGCGCGTGAAGAACCTTGCCTGCGTCGAAGGCTATCTGGGTCCGAAGGACTTTGCCGCGTTTCTCGAACGCGAATCGAACAAGATGAGAGCGCTGGTGCAGGCCGGCTAGAGAGCGATAGAGGCTTCCGCGCAAGCGTGGCTGGTGAAGGAGATGTTATCATGATGTATTCGCGGCGTTCGTGCCTCGCTGGATTGTCGGCACTTGGCGTGCTCGCGGCGCTGCCCGCAACAGCCTTCGCGCAGGCTGATTACCCGAACCGGCCGCTGCGCATCGTCGTCGGCTTTGCGCCGGGCGGCAGCAATGACATCGTGGCGCGCCTGCTCGCCGAAAAGCTACAGAAATCGCTGGGACAGCCCGCAGTGGTCGAGAACAAGCCGGGCGGCGGCGGCGCGGTGGCCGCGGCCTTCGTCAAGAGCCAGCCCGCCGACGGATATACGCTGATGGTGGGCGCAAGCGGCGCCATGGTCGTCGGCCCCGCCATCGGTGCACCGGCCCAATACGACACGCTGGCGGATTTCGAGCCCGTCAGCATCCTCGGCACGTTTCCGCTGGTGCTCATCGTCAACGCCGACTCGCCGCACAAGACGCTGAAGGATCTCGTCGCCTGGTCGAAGGCCAATCCCTCCAGTTCGAATTACGCCAGCGCCTCGCCGACCTTTACGCTGGCGGCGGAGCTCTTCAAATTGCGGACCGGGGCGATGATGCAGCGCGTCTCCTACCGCGGCAGCAATGACTCCGTCATGGCCGTGCTGGGCAACCAGGTGACGGCCTCGATGGTCGATACGTTGCCGGCGATGCCGCTGCTCAAGGACGGCAAGTTGCGCGCGCTCGCAGTGACCTCGACGACCCGCCTTGCCGAATTGCCCGATGTGCCGACCATGGCCGAGGCCGGCGTGACCGGGGCGGAAGCCGTGTTCTGGACCGGACTCTTCGTGCCCAAGGGCACGCCGAAGGAAATCGTCGGCAAGCTCGAGGCCGAGGCGAAGACTACGATGCAGGATCCCGAGGTCCGCCAACGGCTGCGGGCGCTGGCGACGGAAGCTGCCAGCAATTCGCCGGCCGAATTCACCAGCCGCATCACGAATGACCTGAAGGCATGGAGCGAGGTCGCCAAGACGGCGAAGGTCACGCTCGAATGAACTGCCGTCGCGGCGCTGGCTAATACGCCAGCGCTTTCGGCCGGCCGACGCCGGTGTAATGGAATCCGCTGCGCATTACCTCCTCCGGAGAATAGATGTTGCGGAGGTCGACGATGACGGGTGTGGTCATGATGGAGGCCATCTCCTTCAGGTCGAGCGCGCGGAACTGCTCCCATTCGGTGACGATGACGAGGGCATGGCAGCCCCGCGCGCAATCGTAGGGGTCGCGGCAGAAGGCGACGTTCTCGAACACCCGCCTCGCCTGCTCCATTCCGACGGGATCGTAGATGCGCACGTCCGCGCCCATGTCCTGCAACGCCGTGATCAGGGGAATCGACGGCGCATCGCGCATGTCGTCGGTGTTGGGCTTGAACGTCACGCCGAGCACGGCGATGGATTTTCCGCGCAGATTGCCGCCGAACGCGTTGGCGACCTTGCGCGCCATCGCGCGCTTGCGCTGGTCGTTGACGGCGACCACGGTCTCAACAATTCGCAAGGGCGATTCGTTGTCCTGGCCCGTTTTGATCAGCGCCATCGCGTCCTTTGGGAAGCAGGAGCCGCCAAAGCCGGGACCGGCGTGCAGGAATTTCGGGCCGATGCGGTTGTCCAGGCCAATGCCGCGCGCCACCTCCTGCACGTTGGCGCCGACCTTTTCCGCCAGATCCGCGATCTCGTTGATGAAGGTGATCTTGGTCGCGAGAAACGAGTTGGCCGCATATTTCGTCAATTCCGCGGTGCGGCGGTCGGTGAAGAGCACCGGCGGCGCATTGAGATAAAGCGGCCGGTACACCTCGGTCATCACGCTTTTCGCCCGCGCATCTTCGGTGCCGATCACGATCCGGTCGGGATGCTTGAAGTCCCTGATAGCAGCGCCTTCGCGCAGGAATTCGGGGTTGGAGACTACCGAGAAGACGGCGCCCGGATTCTCCTCGCGGATGATGCGCTCGACCTCGTCGCCGGTGCCGACCGGCACGGTCGATTTGGTGACCACGACCGCAGATGGCGGAAGCGCCGCCGCGATCTGGCGGGCTGCCGCATAGACGTAGGACAAGTCCGCATGGCCATCGCCGCGGCGTGAGGGCGTTCCAACCGCAATGAAGATGACGTCGGCCTTGCTGATGGCCGATTTGAGGTCGCCATCAAAGGCAAGGCGGCCCTGCCCGACATTCTTCGCGACCAGCTCGGACAGCCCGGGTTCGTGGATCGGCATTTCGCCGCGCTTGAGGGCGGCGATCCGGTCTTCGTCATTGTCGACGCAGACGACATGGTGCCCAAAGTCGGAAAAGCACGTTCCCGATACCAGCCCGACATAGCCGGCGCCAACCATTGCAATGTGCATCGATCACCTTGTCCTTGTAGTCCGCGCCGATGGCGGACGCTGATCAGCTATTGAGAATCGACTCGCCGTCGAGATGCGGCGGAAAGAAGAAGAAGTTGTTGACGTAGCATTGGCCTGCCTTGCGGCCGCCATCCGCCTCCAGCGCCTCGGCGTCCTGAAGGTCTTCCGTGCGGAATTCCTCCACCGCGACGACGGCGTCGTCCCGGAGGAAGAAACCGCGGTAGGACCGATGGCGGAAGAACTCGAACACCGATCGCGTCGCCTCCGCCCGGTGACGGTCCTCCGCTTCGACCAGAAATACCGGCTGGCAGCGTTCGACGAGGCCGACGGCGCCGTTGAGGACGCTGAGCTCGTGCCCTTCGACGTCGATCTTCACGAAGGCGACATCCTGACGGATGACCTCATCGAGCCGCGCGATCGGTACGTGGTCCGAGACCACATGCTCGCGCGGCGACATCATCCGGGGTTCGAGCGAGGCAAGACCGTGGACTAGTCCGCCCTCGCCTTGCGGGATGAACAGATCGGCCTCGCCTTCATGATCCGACAGCGCCATCTCGTGAACGCTGACATTGGCGGCGGAGGTCCGCCGCAGCAATCTCGCCATCTGCTGCGACGGCTCGAAGGCATGGACCTGCCTGGACAGCCGCGCCAGCTTGCGCGTGTACAAACCGCAGTTCGCGCCGACATCGACCGTGACGGCGTCCGGAGGCACGACCTTGCCGAGATAGGAAAGCTCCCGCTCCGCCGATTTCGGACGATGCATGAAGTGCCAATGCAGCCAGAGCGAGGGAAACGCGTCTTTCAACAGGTTCTTGGCATGTCGCGTTGCATTCATCGCGATCTTCCCGGTTTGGTGCGTTGTAGCAGATAGCGGGGGCGGCACTGCCGGCCCGGGCCGGAGCGCTCAGACCCGCTGATAGATATCGTGCACGCGCACGATATCGTCCTCGCCGAGATAGGTGCCGGACTGCACCTCGATCAGGTTGAGCGGCACCTTGCCCGGATTCTCCAGACGGTGCGTGCAGCCGAGCGGCACGAAGATCGATTCGTTTTCGCGCAGCAGGATCTCCTCGTCGTCACGCGTGACGATCGCGGTGCCGTTCACCACCACCCAGTGCTCGGCCCGGTGAAAGTGCTTCTGTAGCGAAAGCTTGGCCCCCGGATTGACCGTGATGCGCTTGACCTGAAAACGCTCGCCGGAATGGATCGACTGATAATAGCCCCAGGGCCGGTGCACGCTCTGGGTCTGGGTCGCCGAGCGGTGACCGTTGGCCTTCAGGCGTTCCACCAGCTTGCCGACATCCTGGTCGCGGTCGCGGGTCGTTACCAGCACGACGTCGCTCGAGGCGGCAATGACGAGATCGTCGACCCCGAGCGCGGCGACCAGCGGGCCATCGCCCCGCACATAGCAGTTCGACGCGTCCTCCATCACGGCATCGCCGACCACGACATTGCCCGATTCGTCCTTCTCGCTCATCGTCCACAACGTCGACCAGCTTCCGATGTCGCTCCAGTCGAAAGCTGCCGAAACCACCACTGCCCGCTCGGTCTTTTCCATCACCGCATAGTCGACCGATATCGAGGGACATGCCTCGAACGAACTCTCCTCCAGGCGAAGAAAATCGAGATCGCGGGTGGCGCCGGCCAGCGCCTTGCGGCATGCCGACATGATTTCCGGCTCGCGCTCGGCGATTTCGTCGATGAACTGCCGGACCGGGAGCAGAAAAATCCCGCTGTTCCAGAGGTGCTCGTTGCAGGCGAGCAGGCGTTCCACCATTGCAAGGTCAGGCTTTTCGACGAAGCCGGCGACGTCCCTGATGTCGGAGAGCGAAGCGGATTGCTCGCCCATGCGGATGTAGCCAAATCCGGTGGCCGGCGCGGTGGGGCGCAGTCCGAACAGCACGAACCGCCCGCGCCGCGCCGCCGGCAGGCCCGAGGCGACCGCGGACCTGAATGTTGCGTGATCGCTGACCCAATGATCGACCGGCATCGCCAGGATCATCGCGTCGGGATCGTCCTGGCTGGCAAGCAGCGCAGCGGTCGTGACCGCGGGCGCGGTGTTCCTTCCGAATGGTTCGAGCACGATGGTCGGATTCGATATGCCCACCGCGCGCAATTGCTCGCCGATGACGAAGCGATGCTCGGCATTGGCAATCACCACGGGATCGGTGAACAGCAGGGGATCGCTGACCCGCAGCGCCGTCTGCTGGAGCAACGTTCTTTCGCCGAGTAGTGACAGCAACTGTTTTGGACAGGTTTCGCGGGACATCGGCCAGAGCCGCGACCCGGTGCCGCCGGACAGCAAAACAGGAATGATGCGGCCGCGCGCGTTCGTCATCGACTTGTCCTTGTGCATGGGCTCGCTCCGCCGCCTAGAACGCATTGCCGGACAGAAATTCCCGGCGGACCGTGCGCATGATGATCATGATGTCCATGCCCAGCGACCATTTCTCGATGTAGCGGAGATCGTAATCGATGCGCGAGATCGCGCGGCCTGCCTCGACCGTGGAGCCCCGACAGCCGCTCACCTGCGCAAGGCCGGTGATTCCCGGCCGCGCGCAATGACGCTGGAAATAATACGGCACCAGATCTTCATAGAGCAGTTCCGCGGCGAGCATGCCCGGGACATGCGGACGCGGCCCGACCAGCGACATGTCGCCCTTGAGCACATTGAGCAGTTGCGGGATCTCGTCGAGACTGGTCTTGCGCAAGATCCGCCCGATCCGGGTGACGCGAGAGTCGCCCTGCACCGTCTGTTTCACGCCCCTGATATCGCCGGCGTCCGTCCGCATGGTGCGGAATTTGTAGATTCTGAACGAACGGTTGCGATAACCGTAGCGGCGCTGGACAAACATCACGGGTCCCGGCGAGGTGAGCTTGATTGCGATCGCGACCGCGATCAGCAGGGGCGCGAAGAACAGCAGCGCCCCACCCGCCACCACGATATCGAACACGCGCTTTGTAATCGACGCCGCCGGTTCAATGCGCAGGCGGCGTGGATGCCGGCTGCGGTACGCACTGTAGGCGCTGGCGCCCGCGTATTCGACCGGCCGCATCGAGATCAGATTTCGTTCCCGCCAGAGCGGCCTCACATTGTTCTGATCGAAACGCGCTGTGACGATAGAAGCCATTGCTCTCGCTCTTTCTCGCTCTCTGCTGGAACACTTGATTGCAGGCATGCAATCGGGAACGCCGTTCAGCGCTCACCCGCCGCTTTTTTCTCGCGCTTGCGATGCTCGCGCGGCAGCGACGATTGCATTGCGGTATCTATCGCTAAAGCTTTTCAGAATTTTTGAGCGAAATGGGGCGACAAAGCGAAATCGTCTCACAGTTTTTTGCAATGCACGATGCAACTATTTGCACGATGCGTGAATCGCGTTTGCTGGAAAGCGCTTAGTGAGCGGTGCACGCTTTTTGCGCTGCATGCGATTCCGATCTGCCATGCAGAAACGCGAGTGCTGGAACTTCGATGTGAAATGGATTCGCTTTCGATTTTCAACAGACTCGGTATCGCTTCGACTGCTTTGATGCGCGCGTTCCAGAAACTGTTTTTGAATGACTTCATTCATTGAATACTAAGTGACGTCTCGTAGCCTGCGTGCGCGCCGCCCTTCCTGCGGGACCACGTCATGAGCTCTCCGACGACAGCCGAGCTTCGGAAGACCGAATCGCCTGTAGCCAACGAGTCGTCCGCCCCGGAACAGTCTTCCAGGGAGGAAACGATGATCGCAGAACCCGCGAATTGTCCGCTGCTGGAACCGCATGACGCCCGCGATCGCAAATTGCGGAACCGCATCATCCTGGCGAATGCGATTGCCTGGGTCGTCATCATCGTCATGATCGGACTCGTGTTTTTCTAGAATGCGATTCTCAGCATTCTTCCGCCTTGATTGACCGCGCAACGGTTCCATGGTCGAACCTTGCACGATGCAATCGCCGCACCGTGCAACATCGCGTCCTATCGCGGCTTCGACGCCAGCCGAGACGCGAATCTATGCCGTCGGCGACATTCACGGCCGCGCCGATCTCCTGATGGAGACCTTCGCGCGCATCGACGATGATCTGCGGCGCAGACCCGTTGCGTATGCCGTCGAAGTCTATCTCGGCGACTATATCGACCGCGGTCCGCATTCCAGCACGGTCATCGACGCGCTGGCGGTCCGCATGATTCGGAACGGCGCGATCTGTCTGCGCGGCAATCACGAAGCATTGATGGAGCGCTTCCTTCGCAGCGAAATCGATTTCGAACCGTGGCAACAATTGGGAGCCGCACAAACTTTCGCCTCTTACGGCATCGAACTGCGCAAAGGCGATACGTCAACAGCTCTGCGGCGCCTGCTTCATATCGTGCTCCCGCCAACTCACGAATTGTTTCTGCAATGTCTGAAGGACAGCTACTGCTGCGGCGACTTTTTCTTCGCTCACGCCGGTGTGCGTCCCGGCGTCGCGATCGAGCGGCAGAATGCCAACGATCTCATCTGGATCCGCAGCGAGTTCCTCGACTCCGATCATGACCACGGCAAGTTCATCGTGCACGGCCATACGCCTGTCCCGCATCCCGACATCAGGCACAACCGCATCAACATCGATACCGGCGCATGGAAGACGGGAACACTGACATGTGCCGCAATAGAAGGCACGGCGATCCTGATCCTGTAGCCGCGCGCCAATTGTGGCGACGTGATCGCGTTTACCTAAACGCAGATGGAACTGCGCATCACATTTTTTCGCCGTGTTTTCTTTTCTATTCTCCGCGGCTTCAAGCGACGCTCTATCGGCGGAGATGCAGTCATGAAGCAGCGATCGGTCCACATCGCAGCCCTGTCGTTACTTTCTATCCTGTGTCTTGCGATCGTGTCCGGTATCGGCGGGCGATTCGCCGGATCTGCGTCGGCGCAGACTCAAGGTCTTGCACCGGCGCCGTCGGCTTCCAGCTACGTGCTGGGATCGAATGACAGGATCAGGTTGCGAGTCTATGGCGAGCCGGACATATCCGGCGAATACGAGGTCGATGCCAGCGGGCACATCTCGGTTCCGCTGGCGGGGCCGATGAAAGCCGCGGGCACGACGACGCGAGAGCTCGAACGTTCGATCAAGTCCGCACTGTCGAAAGGAATCGTGCGTGATCCCCGCGTGAACGTCGAGATCATCGCATACCGCCCCTACTACATCTTGGGCGAAGTCAAGAAGAGCGGTGAGTATCCTTATCGCCTCGGGCTGACCGTGCTCGACGCAGTCGCGAGCGCCGGCGGCTTCACCTACCGCGCCAACGAGAACAAGGTTTATCTGCGCCGCGCCGGCACCGGCGTCGAAGAAACCTACGCGCTCGATGCTCCCGTTCCGGTTTTTCCAGGCGACAACATCAGGGTTCCGGAGCGCTACTTCTAGCGCCTCGCGGACATTCAGTGCAGCGAACACGGCTCGGTCGCAAGTGTGGTGATGCTGCGGCGCGTAAAAGAAATTTTGCGACGCGAAAACTTTTCCGCGGCATGCGCGTTGCAGGCGCGGGAAGGGTCTTTCTGAATGATCGAGCGCGATGCTCCGTAACGTTGTGACCGTGCGGAACCGCCGTGAGGCGCGCCGTCCTTGTGTGCAGCCGCGACGATTTTTCGGGCAATCGGCGAACGCTCCGCTTCGTTCGCCGCCCGAAAAATCTTCCGCAAGAGATGAGTGATGAGTTCAACGTTCGCAACGACGGCGCCGGAGACGGCAAGAATGGGGAATGCGCGTGCACGTTCGGCGCTCCGGCTCGACCGGCGCGGACTCGCCGTCGCGCCCACGCCGGTGATCGCGATGCTCCTCGGATTATCAACACCGGCCAATGCGCAGGCGATTCCCTGGAGCCGCGATGAAATCTCCGCGCCCTGGAACGCGCAGCGCATCTTCGAGCCGACAACGCCGCCCGACCTCACCGATCCCGATAGCCGCGAGGAGATTCCGCCGGAGGACCTGCCCGTGCGGCAGCGGCAGCATCCCGGCTATGAGCCCGTCGGCATCCGCGCCGGCTCCTGGATGTTCAACCCGTCGATGATCACCGGCGGCTTTTTCGACAGCAACGTGTTCTCGTCGAGCAACGCCAAGCGTTCGGATCTGGCGGCGGTGTTCGAGCCGAGCCTTCGCGCGCACACGCTGTGGGAGCGGCATGGCATCGACCTCAAGCTCGACACGCAGTCGACCGTCTACAAGGAGAATTCGAGCCTCAACCAAACCAACGCCAGCCTGAAGGGCAACGCCTGGATCGATATCGCCCACGATCTTGCCCTCCTCACCAATTTCCAGGTGGCGCATCTCAACGAAGGCGTCGGGTCGTTGAACTCGCCTGCCAATGCGATTGCGCCGACGCCGTACAATCTGCTTTCCGGCGACGTCACCCTGCGCAAGCAGTTCAACCGGCTCACGACGTCGGTCGGGTTTCGCACCGATTCCTACGACTTCGGTTCGACGCGCGCGCAGGACGGCACGGTCATCAACCAGGACGCCCGCGACGGGCAGATCTATTCGCTGCACGGCCGGATCGATTACGCCATCTCGTCCGTGCTCGGCGTGTTCAGCGGCGTCGAAGGCAATCAGCGCGACATCCGCGGTCTGCCCGGCCACACCCTGGACTCGCAGGGCTACCGCACGCTGACCGGCGTCACTGTCGGCCTTGGCAATCTGGTGACCGGCGAGCTCGGCGTCGGCTACGTCCAGCAGCGTTTCGTCGACCCGACGATCGGGACCGTCGACGGTCCATCCTATCGCGCCCAATTGACATGGCGGCCGACCCGCCTGCTCGACGTCCATGTCAAGGCCGAGCAGCTCGTCACGCAAACCTCGGTGACATCGGCCACCGGCGTGCTCGCCAATGCCGTGCAGGTCGGCCTCGATTACGAACTGCGCCGCAACGTCATCGTGTCGCTCGGCGCCGGCTATGAGACCGACCGCTTCTTCGGACAATTGCGCAAGGACAATGTCACGACGTCGGACGCCCGCGTCAAATACCTGCTCAACCGCTTCAGTTCCATTTCCGCCTATTACCAGTTCACCGCACGCAGCAGCGACGTCCCCGTCTTCAGCTACGACAAACATCGGGTGGGATTGAATGTTACAGCGCAGTTTTGAACCGGCGCCCTATCTGGTGCAGGAAGAGCCCGGCCCGCCGCCCGTCACCGAAGGCTGGCAGCATCCGACATTCGATCTGCGCGAGCTGGCGCGGATCCTGCGCCGCCGCTTCCGCCTGGTGGCGCTGCCGCCCGTCGTGCTGGCCGCGCTCGCGCTGGCCTATGTGATGGCCGCCACCACGCTGTACACGGCGACCTCGACGGTGCTGGTCGATCCGCGCCGCGCCAATGTGGTCGAGACCAACCAGTCGGTGCTGTCAAATTTCGGCACCGACGATGCCACGATCGAAAGCCAGACGCTGCTGATCCAGTCGGTGGCGATCGTCGAGCGCGTGGTGCGCAAGCTCAAGCTGACGGAAGACATCGAGTTTGCACCGAAGCCCGGCCTTCTTGATCCGATCAGAAATCTGTTCCGCAGCAAGGGGCCGAGCGACGGGGCGAATCCCGAGGACGCCGCCCGTTCGCGGTCGGTCGAGATCCTGCAAAAGCGGATGAAGGTCACGCGCCAGGGCACCACCTTCCTCGTCGACATCAATGTCAACTCGGAATCGCCGCAGAAGGCGGCGACGATCGCCAACGCCATCGCCGACGCCTATTTCGAGGAGCAGGTCCGCGCCAAGAACGAAGCAACAAGGATCGCCGCCACCTGGCTGGGCGGGCAGATCAACGACCTCAAGTCGCGGGTGGTGACATCCGAGAAGGCGGTCGAGGATTTTCGCTCGGCCAACAATCTGACGGTGTCGCAGGGCGTTACGGTCAACGACCAGCAGATCACCGACCTCAACAACAAGCTGATCTCCGCACGGGTGCAGACCGCCGAGGCCCGCGCCAAGTACGATCAGGCGCAGCAGATCTCCAAATCCGGCGGCGATCCCGGCGGCATCAATGCGGCGATCTCATCGGAGATGATCACCAAGCTGCGCACGCAATATGCCGATATCGCCAAGAACGAAGCCGATCTGTCCAGCCGATACGGCGCGCGCCATCCGTCGGTCGCCAATGTGCGCGCGCAGTTGCGCGATACCCAGAAGCTCATCAACGACGAGATCAAGCGCATCCTCGACTCGACAAGGCACGAATACGACGTGGCGAAATCGCGTGAGGCGTCGTTGCAGCAGAGCCTCGACCAGTTGCAGGGCGTCTCGACCTCCTCCGGCCAGGCCCAGGTGCGGCTGCGCGAACTACAGCGCGAGGCGGAGGCCAACCGCACGCTCTACGAATCCTATCTGGCGCGCTCCAAGGAAACGACCGCGCAGGAGACGCTGGAAATGCCGGATTCGCGGGTCGTCACCAAGGCGAGCATCCCGATCCGTCCCTCCTCGCCAAAGACGATGCTGATCCTCGGGCTGGCCCTGATGCTCGGGCTGGGCGCCGGCGCCGTGCTGGCCTTCCTTGCCGACTATCTCGACGGCCGCATCAAGACGCTCGAACAGGCCGAGGCGATTTCGGGCGTGCCGGCGCTCGCGGCGGTGCCCTCGATTAACGCGCGCGAGCTCGCGGCGCGGGCCCGCCGCGGACACGATGAGCTGGCGCGCTACGACCGCAACACCATGAAGCTGCTGCCGCCGGCACTACAGCCTCCCCTGATGCGCTACGCGATCGACCGTCCCGGCACGTTCTTTGCCGAGGCGATCCGCGCCGTGCGCCTGGCGCTTCAGCGCACCATGCGCACGCAACCGGTCAAGGTGATCCTTGTCAGCTCGGCGCTCGACAGCGAAGGCAAGACCACGCTTGCCGGCAATCTCGCCCAGTCGCTGGCGATGCTGGGCATCCGCACGCTGCTGATCGACGGCGATTTGCGCAATCCGCAATTGACCCGCGCCCTGTGCCCGCGCGCCGATGTCGGCTTGCTCGAGATCGCGCTCGGCCAGGCCTTGCCCGAACAGGCGATCCTGACCGACCGCTCGACGGGCCTTTCGATTCTGCCCTCGACCGCGGTCAAGCAGGTCGAGATCATCACGGAGCTGATGTTTTCCGAGCGGGTGGTCGATGTGCTCGACTATTTTCGCCACCGCTATGAGCTGATCATCATCGACTCGCCGCCGCTGGTGCCGCTGGTCGACGGCCGCGCGCTGGCCGAGCTTGCCGACCGCATCATCCTCGCATTGGCGTGGGACCAGACGCCGGGCGAGGTGCTCTCGCACACGATCAACCTGCTCTCGCCCGTCAGCGACCGCATTCTCGGAACGGTGCTGACCCAGGTCGATCTCAGCCGCCTGCAATTCTATGACTATTACCGCAGTTCGGCCTATCTCAAGCCGTATGGTGCCGCGAGCCTCGGGGTGGCGAAGTGAGCGCGCGCCAACCATTCAACCAACCCCTGCGCCCTCCTTCGGCGGCGGCAGGCCTGCCCCGGCATCGGCGCGCGCCGGCGACGGCGGCCCGTCCGCCATCGGATCGGTTCATCGAATTGCTCGCGGCCGGATTGATGCTGCTGGCGGTGACCGTCACGTTCACGATTTCCACCGCCGTCCTGACCAACTGGAAAATCCATTACGTCACGGCCGGCGGAAACTTCTACGAGAAGATCCATCCCGCTACTTACTTCACCTTCCTCGCCTTCGCGCTGCTGTTGCTGCGCAGCCGCGGCCCAATCGGCGAAATCGAGCGCATGTTGTCCGGGGCAAAGCTGCTGCTCGTCTATCTCGCATGCTGGTTCTTTCTGCTGGTGCAGGTGATCGCGCTCGAGCGTCCCTTTACGGTGATCATCGACACCTTCCTGCTGCCGATCGTGCTGTGTCTCGTGATCTGGGAGCTGGGGCCGGCACACCGAAGATGGCTGGTCGGCGCACTTCATTTCACCGTGCTGGTGAACGTCGTGCTCGGCTATTACGAGTTCCTCTCCGGCCACCGGCTGATCCCGCTGACGCTGGGAGACGTCGTCGTGACGGGGGAGTGGCGCTCGGCGGCGCTGCTCGGCCATCCCCTCACGGCCTCCGGACTGATCGCGGCCTATGTCATGGCCCTCGTGCTGCGTCCCGCGCTCTGCCCTCCGCTTGTACTGAGGCTTCCGCTCATCGCCTTCTGTCTGATGTCGCTGATGGCGTTCGGCGGCCGCACCTCGCTGGTCACGGCGCTGGCAATCATCGCGCTTTGCGCGGTCGCCGAAGCGCTGCGGCTGTTACGCGGCAAGCGCGTGCCGCTCCCGGCCGCCATCATCGCGATCTGCGCGCTGTTCGCCGCCGGCGCCGCTATTTTTGCCGCCTTCGATCTCGGCATCTTCGACAAGATGCTGCTGCGTTTCTCCTCGGACAAGGGCAGCGCGCTGGCGCGCTACGCCACCTTCGACCTGCTGTCGCATTTCGATTGGCAGGAACTGCTGCTCGGACCCAATCCGGTTCGCGCGAGCGCGCTGCAAAGCCAGCTCGGTCTCAACTACGGTGTCGAAAATTTCTGGGTTTCATCGATCGTGCAGTTCGGCGTCCTTCACACGGCCGCGCTAACCATCGGGTTGGTCTGCTTCTTCATCGAGGTGATCAGGCGTTCCGACAACGCGGTGTGGGCGATCGTCCTGCTGATCGCCGTGATCGCCGCGAGCTCGGTCAGCTTCTCGTCGAAGAACATCCAGCTCGCGCAGTTCAGCATCCTCATCTCGCTGCTGCTGCCGCGCAACCAACCTCGCCTGGCGGCGCCGGCGCCGCTGGCCGCGCGCGGCAGCTACCGACCAATTCCGGTCTAACTTTTGGGGAACCTCGCATGACAATCTATGTCGACAACACCCATCTCGGACGTCACGTCACCGGACTCGAGCGCATCACGCTGGAGCTGTTTTCGGCCAGAGCCCTTGCCCCGCTCGATATCGTGCCGGTGACGGCGCGCGGCACCCGCCAGATGGTGACGACGCAAACGCTGGGGCTGCCGATGCGGCTGGCCACCTCGTCCTCGATCCTGCTGTGCCCCGGCTTTCCGCCGAGTCCGCTACTTCGCCCGTTCGCCGCGCGCGTGCTGCCCTATATCCATGATGATTTTCTCCTGACGCGGCGCGCCGACCTCAACGCGCGGGCGCGCCTCTATATGGCCGCGCCCTTCAGGCTCGCGCTGCGGCACTATCCGCGCTTCCTTGCCAATTCGAACGACACCATGCACCGGCTCGAGGCGCATTGCCGAGGGGATGCCGAGGTCACGCTGTACCGCCCGCCGGTCCGCAACGTGTTCGGCCTCGAATCGGAGTTGCGCGCCGCGCGGCATGCAAAACCGCAGCCGCTCCGCATCGTGGCGCTCGGGACCGTGGAGCCGCGGAAGAATTACGGCGCGGCAGCGACCATTGTCAGCGCGCTGCGCGCCAGAGGTTTTGCAGGCGCCTCGCTCGATATTGTCGGAAGGCCAGGCTGGGGCGACGACTGGGAGATGCTGAAGACCGTTCCGGGCGTGACGCTGCATGGATACCAGCCGACGGAGGAAGTCAGGCAGTTGCTTGACGACGCCGATCTCTTCATTTGCACCTCGCATGACGAGGGCCTCGGCCTGCCCTTGCTGGAAGCGCAATATGCGGGCCTGCCGATCGTCGCGCCCGATGCAGCGATCTTCCGCGAGGTGCTCGGCATCTCCGGCATCTATGTCGACCCGACCGAACCGGTACAGGCAGCCACGCGCATCGCGGCCGCGCTGTCCGGCGCGGAATGGCGCGCGCGCTATGCCGCGCTCGGGGAGCAAAATCTGAAGCGCTGGAACGCGCTCGCAGAGAGCGATCGCGACGCCGTCATTGGCCTGATCGCGGGCCTCGCCGGCGCGGCCGCACGTCACCCGCACGCCGGGACAGCCGCGTGAACGCCGCTGCGCGCGCCGAACCCGCAAGTCCGGACACGTCCTTGAAGCAAGCCACGAGCAGCACCAGCCATCTCGACGGACTGCGGATTGTCGCAGCCTGTGCCGTCGTCGTTCTGCATTATTCGGACTATTTGAAGGACCACGCCGTTGGCCGCTTCATGGTCGACCATAGCTGGCACTTCAACCTGTTCGTGGACCTGTTCTTTGTCGTCTCCGGCTTCGTCATCGCCCGGCTATATTTCGATTCAGTCGGCGATGCGGCTTCAACCGGGCGCTTTCTGTGGCGCCGGATCGCACGGATCTATCCGCTGCATCTGGCCACGCTCGCCTTCTACGTGGTGATCGCGCTGGCGTTGCACTCCGGCCTCGCCAGGACCGACAACCCGGCGCGTTATCCCCTCTCCGACCTGCCCGCGCAACTTCTGCTGCTGCATGCCTTCGACGGCGAGCGGCTTACTTTCAATTTCCCGAGCTGGTCGCTGTCGGCGGAAATGTTCTGCTACCTGCTGTTTCCGCTGGTTGCCGCCGTCACCGCGCGGCGGAAGGGACTGATCATCGCGCTGGTCGTGCTGCCCGCGCTCGCCAACAGTCTTTACGTGGCATTTGCGGGTACCGAACCCTGGGCTGACTGGATCAACAAGGGCGGCGCCTTCCGGGCGCTGCCGGGCTTCAATCTCGGCGTCGCCTGCTATCTGTTCCGCGACCGGATCGCCGGCTGGCCCGTCATGCCGGGGGCGCTCGTGGCTTCGCTGATCGCCTTTGTCATGCTCGGCTGGCTACTCTCGCCGATGGCGGCGCTGATCGCGGTCTACGCCATCGCCCTGCTCGCGATCCAGTCCGATTGCGCCGGTCGCGTGACGCTGTTCTCCAGGCTCGGCTTCGATCGCTGGTCGTCGCTGACCTATTCCTGCTACATGCTGCATATCCCCGTCGCGACGGTCGTGCTGACTTTTGCCGCGCGTCTGCTGTCGCCGATCCTTCCCGATGCAAAACTGCTGCTCGCTCCGGTCGCCCTCGTCGTCCTTGCCGCGGCAAGCATCGCTTCCTTCAACTATTTCGAAACGCCGATACGGCGATACCTCACCGCCGCGTTCGATCGCCGCTTCGCGCCGACCTCCGCCGTATCGGCGATCCGGCGGCAGGAAACCGCCACATGACCGAAACGTTGCGACCATCGGCGGATTGGACCGCGATAGCGGATTCGCACGCACCGGCGGCGAGCCGCAACGATGCGATCGACAGCATGCGCGGCATCGCCATCCTGATGGTGATCGGAATCCACTCACTCCAGCAGCCGCTCGATACACCCTGGGTCATCGCGGTCGACGCGGCGCTCCGGCCCTGTGTGCCGGTGTTCCTGTTCGTGTCGGGCTATCTGACCGCGCTGTCCGGCCGCGTGCCGCTCGCCAAAAGGATCAGCGCAGCCCTCATCCCCTACTCGTTTGCGTTCACGGCCGCCTACATCTACATGGCGCAGCACAATCCGGCGATGGACCATCGCCCGGTGACCGTGCTGGCGCGGTTCACCCTCGCTTACGTCTTCGTCTACTACTACGTCTTTGTCTATGTCGGCTGCACCGTCATGATGTGGCTGCTCCTCGTGACGGCCGGCCGCGCAACCGACCCCGGGCAACGGCTTGCCGCCGCGCTGGTGCTGGCGATCGCAGCCGGCCTGATCGTCGGCAGTTACCTCGATCCGGCCCTGTCCCGCCTTGGCCTGTCGGACTCCCTGATCGAGGAAGTCCGCCTGCGCGATATCGCGTTCTGGTTCTCGTTCATGGCGGCGGGCGCATTGGTGGCGATGGCAGGCAGTGCATTTTCAACCGCGCTGCGCGGCGTTCTTCCCGGCGCAACGCTGGTGGCTTATGCCATCTACGCGCTGGTGCGGATTTGCGGCATCGGCGACGCGGCCGCCTACGATTCGATCGCATTCTTCGCCTACGCGACGCTGCTCTGCTGCTGGCTAATCACGACGCAGCCGAGATCGCCGCTGCTCGCGGCGCTCGGCTCCGGCAGCTATTTCATCTATCTCTGGCACATCTTCATCGTCATGGCGCTGCGCGATCACGCGCCGCTGCGCCAGTTCGGACCGCTGGTAAACGCCGCGGTGACGTCGGGCGCGACGGTTCTGCTCAGCGTCGCCGCGCTGATGACGGTCAGACAAGTTGCCCCTGCGCGTCTGCTGCGCTGGTTGGGAGCATAAGAGATGCTGCTGCGCCACACCCTGCTCTACCTACCTGCGCAGTTCGTCGGACCGCTGTTCCAGTTGGTCGCGATGATCGTCTGGACCCATCTGGTCGACGAGCACACGCTGGGCATTCTGACGCTGGTGACGGCGACGCATGAGCTGTTGCAGATCGGCTTCCTCGCCTGGTGGTCGCAATACGCGCTGCGCTTTTTCGGCCGCTATCAGGACGGCGACGCGTCACGGTTTCACCGGACCGAAAATGCCGTTCTACTCGTATCCGTCACGCTACAGAGCATCGCCGTCATCGGCATCCTGCTGCTCGTGATTGCACCCGACGCCAAGACGGCCATTCTGTTCGCCAGTGCGGCCTACGTGATCACCCGATCGCTCAATCTCTATATCGGCGAGCGCGCCCGGGTCCGTCAGCAAATCGCCGTCTATTCGATCCAGCAGATCGCCGGCCCCGCGCTTGGCTTCATCCTCGGGCTGATCTTCATAAAGCTGTTCGGCCAGTCCGCCGAATGGCCGCTCGCGGGCTATGCCATCGCGCAACTGTTTGCGGCGCTCATTGTGCTGCCGAAGATCGGTTACAGCCGCCGCCTCTGGCCGATCGACCGTGAGATCGTGGGACATGCCCTGCGCTACGGCATTCCCTTGATCGTCGGCGGCGCCCTTGGCTGGGTCGGGCTCAACGCGTCGCGATTCATCGTCAACGAGATGGCGGGCGTGGCTGCCGCCGGCTTGTTCGCGGTCGGCTATGGCCTTGGGCAGCGCGCCGCGGCAGTCGCCGCGATGCTGGTGACGGCAGCCGCCTTTCCGCTCGCGGTCAAGACCATGGAGCAACGCGGCAGCCGGGCTGCGATGCGCCAGCTTGCCGACAACAGCGCGCTGCTGATCGCGATCCTGGCGCCGAGCCTTATCGGTATCTACATGCTGCGCGCGGAAATCGTGCACCTGCTGATCGCGCAGCCGTTCCAGCAGGTCACGCTTGCCATTCTTCCGCTGGCTGCGCTATCCGGCGCGATCCGCAACCTGCGGGCCCATTTCGGCGATCAGGTATTCTTGCTGCACAGCCGGACCCGCTGGATGATGATCGTCTCGGCGGTCGACGCCACGCTGACGGTCATCTTCAGCATCATCGGCTTCCGCTATTGGGGCCTTGCGGGCGCCGCCGCCGCGACCGTCGCCGCCGCACTCGCGGGCGCGACCGTCAGCTTCGCGGTCGGTTTTGCCAAATTCGGGCTGACCTTGCCGGTCGCGCATCTCACACGCATCGCGCTTGCGACCATCGCGATGGCCGGCCTGCTGAGGCTCTTTCCGGAGGCGCCGACGCTCATGCATCTTGCCGCGCATATCGGAGCCGGCGCCGCCGCCTATCTGGCGACGCTCGCCGTGCTCTATGCGCCGTCGCTGTTCCGCTTGCTCCGTTCCCGACCGCAGCAGGCCTGAACGAAGCGCGGCGTCTCACGCCTTTCTGGCATTCTCGAAGGCGCGCGCCATTGCGAACCACAGCGGCTTCTTCTGCATCGACGAATCGAACGGCAACGGACGCGGCAGCCGCTGCGCCAGCGGGTCCTTTTTCTTCGCCGCATCGGTATAGAACGAGTAGTTGTCGGCCAGCTCCCAGGCGATCACCATCTTGACCGCCGGAATGCGAAGCACGCCGGTGAGGAATTTCTCGGCCGTCTCCGCGATCATCGCGTCGCGCGTCGCAACGTCGTCCGGGAACGTGTCGTCGCGCACATCGAACTCGGTGATGTAGATGTCGACCTTGCGATCGGCCAGCGCGTGCACAAACTCGAGGAATCGCGCAGGATCGTGCGGATAGCGCGGCTGGAGATGCCCCTGTAGCCCGACAGCATGCAGCGGCACGCCGGCATCCTTCAGTTCATCCACCAGGCGCAGCAGGCCGCGGCGCACCGTCAGACCGACCTCGTCGTCGCGTTCGCTTTGCGCCTCGTTGAGCACCAGCCTGGTCTTCTTGTCGACCGCCGCCACACGCTCGAAGGCGCGGCGCACATAGCCGGTTCCGAACGCATCGTACCAGGGGCCGAGCCTGTAGCCGCCGGGCGCCTTGTGGCCCGGCCAGAACGGCTCATTGACCACGTCCCATGAATGCAGTTTCCCCGCGTAACGTCCGGCGACTTCCTCGATATAGCTGTCGAAGAATGCCTGCCGCTCGGGAACGCTCATGTTCTTGATCCACTGCGGAACCCAATCGTTCCAGATCAGGCAATGGCCGCGCATCGGAATGCGATGGCTTGCACAAAACTGTAGCAGGCGATCGGCGCTTTCGAATCGTTTCGGCCCCGCCTGCGGAACGATGGTTCCCATCTTCATCGCAACATCGGTCGTAACAATTTGTGTATGTGCAATGTAGAGCTCGCGATAGGCAACATCCTTCTCGATCACCGGTCCTGCGGCTGCGCCGAACACGAATCCATTTTTCGCCGCGATTGCTGCAAGCCCCTGCGACGGCGCAGCAAACGTCTTTCCGCTGCACGCAACGCTCGCGCCGGCAACAACCGCCATCGCTTCTCGTCGCGAAAACTTTTTCATGACGGCTCTCCGTTATGTGAACGAGTCATCGCTGCATCCGACATCGCGAAGCAGCATCGCCATCGTTGCGTCGCAATAGATCGATTTCGTGACGCTGCACGTCGAGGAAAGTTTTCGACATCAAGTTCCGATCGCAGCAGCGATAGGCATGTCGTCTTCTGTGAATGCGTACCTCGGCCACATTGTCATCAGGAGATCGACATGTTGGAACCGCCGCCACAGCAGCATCCCAATCTGACGGTTGACGGCATTGCCATCAACATCGTCTCGCTTCCGCAGGCCGTCGACTCCATCGTGTCTGCCGCCCAGACCGGCGACAATTTCAGCGTCTGCACGCTCAATCTCGATCATGTCGTCCAACTGCAACAACGCGCCGACTTCCGCGCTGCCTACCGCCGCGCGCGGTTTGTCACGGCCGACGGATTTCCGATCGTCGTGCTTAGCCGCCTGCTTGGGACAAAAATCGAGCGGACGACGGGCGCCGACCTCGTCGAGCCGGTTTGCCAGGAAGCGCGCAGGAAGGGACTTCCGATCTTTCTGCTTGGCGCGACGGAGCCAACGCTTGCGATCTCCGCGCGACGGCTGTCGGAACGATTCAGGGGATTGAACGTGGCGGGTTATTTTGCACCCGGCCGCAATTTTGAGCCCTACTCCGCCGAGGCGGACCACGCCATCGAGACCATCCGAGCTTCCGGCGCGCGGCTTTGCTTTCTCGCACTCGGCGCGCCGCGCCAGGAATTGTTCGCCGCGCGCTGCCTCGACGAGCTCAATGGGACCGGCATGCTGTGTATCGGCGCCGGGCTCGACTTCATTGCCGGCACGCAGGTCCGCGCCCCGTCCATCACGCAAAAGTATGGGCTGGAATGGGCGTGGCGTTTGCTGCACGAGCCAGGGCGCCTCGCGCCGCGCTACGCGCGCTGCATGGCCGTCGTTCCGCGGCTTGTCGCGCACACCATCCCGCAGATCGTCAACGCACGTATGAGGAAGGCGGCATGACTTCAACGCTCACTCTCGCACTCCGGGCCCGCAACGCCAGGCCCGTCAAGCCGCGCTATCAGATTTGTCTCATCCATCCGTTCGACCCGCGCGGCGAGAAAGTCGGAGGGCTGGAGACCTATATCCGCGACTTCATCACCTTCCATCCCGCCGACACCGATCTTCTCTTCATCGGCGTCGACTCGCGCGGCGATCTCGAGCTCGGCCAGATTCATAACCTGACCTTCCGCGGCCGGACCTTTGAGTTCCTGCCGGTCCTGCACTACACCGACCAGCAGGCGCGCGAGGCGGCACGCACGATTCAGTCGTCCCTCACCGGGCAATTCTTCATGGCCTTGCTGCGCCATTTTGTGCCGATCGCGCGGCTGATCCGCGCGCGGCGCTGCTCGGTCGATCTGCGGCGGGTGGAATTCTCCTGGCTGCCGGCGATCCTGCGGCTGCCCTTCGTGCAGATGCTGCATGGCGAGGGCGCGCCAAAGCTACAGATGGATTCGCTGCTTCGGAAATATTCCTTCGTGCATAACACCGGCGAGCGGTTTGCGGTTGCGATGAGCGAAAAGTTCCTGTGCGTCAATCCGTTCATCACGGAGCGGCTGCAAAAGACCTATCCAGCCCGCAAGGACAAGATCGACACGCTCTGGACTTGGGTGAACACCGACATCTTCAAGCCGCAGCCGATGCATGCGGGCACCTCGCCGTTCCGCGTCGTGTTCGCCGGCAGGCTCGACGAGTTCAAGGATCCGCCGCTGATGTTTCGCACCATCGACCGGCTGCGGCAGCGGCTGAACGGCGACGTCGTGTTCGACTATATCGGCACCAGCAATCCCGAACGTTTTGCCGAATTCGACGCGATCAGGGACATCACCGCCCGGCATGGCTTCAAGGACGCGGCAGGTATGGCCGCGACATTGGCATCCGCGCATGCCGGCATCCTCACCTCCGAATTCGAGGGCATGCCGCGCTTCGTGCTGGAGACGCTGGCGGTCGGCCGGCCCGTCGTGGCAATGCATCTGCCGCAGCTCGAGCCGGTCATTGTCGACGGCGAGAGCGGATATCTGGTGCCGCGCGCCGGCTCATCCAACGACATGGCGGACACGCTGGCGGATCGTCTTATCGACGTCCGCAACGCAATCGGCGCGGACGAGCTGAATGCGGTGCGGATCGCCGGTGCGATCAAATCCTTTACTCCGATGACGCAATTGGCGCGGGTGTTTCGCTATCACCAGGAAATCCAGGACGCGCGCGGAATGACAGGAACGCCTTCGCACGCCTATTGAGGAGGCCCGCGTGAACATCCTCATGCTGACCAGTGAGTTTGCTCCGGCAACCGGCGGCGTCGGCACCTATGCCGAAGAGATCGCGGCCGCCGCCACTCGTCTGGGTGCGCGCGTCACAGTGATGGCACCGGATTATGCACAAGCCAACGTCGAGGACGTTTTCCTGCCCTTCGATGTGATCCGCTTTCGCGGCAGCCTGCATTCGATGCGCGATCTGCCCGCCAAGATCATGCTGGCGCGCAGCAAGGTGCGCGGGGGGCACTATGACGTAATTCACGCCGCCGACTGGCCGTTCTTCATTCCGCTCGCGCTTTCGCGATGGCGAACGCAAGCCCGCGTGGTGATGACCGTGCACGGCACCGAGATCAACGAGACGCAGACGCCGCTAAAGCGGCTTGCAATCCGCAGCGCCGGGGTTTTCGGGCCGCGGACGCAGATCGTGGCCAACAGCCGCTACACCCGGGATTTATTCAGCGAACGCTTTGCCGTCGATGCGCGTCGCGTCAGCGCGGTGCAGCTCGGCGTGTCCGACTTCTGGTTCGGCATGCGACGGCCGCGCGATGTCGTCCGCCACGCTCTTCGGCTTACGCCTGATCGGCTCGTGATCGTCACGGTGGCGCGGTTGACGCATCGCAAAGGACACCTTCTCACGCTGGCGGCGCTGCGCACGCTTCCCGACGAATTGCGCAAGCGCATCGTCTGGCTGGTGATCGGCCCCGACGGCGAGGCCGGCCATGTCGCGGCACTGCGGCGTCTGGCCGAAGAAGCTGATGCCGACGTCCGACTGCTTGGCGCTTTGCCGAAGGAAGATATCCGCGACGTCTATGGCGCAGCCGACATGTTCTGCCTCACTGGCCTGCCGGAATCCTCCGGACGGGTCGAGGGATTTGGCCTCGTTTACCTGGAAGCGGCGGCCGGCGGCCTGCCGAGCGTCGCCACGGCGGTCGGCGGCGTGCCCGACGCCGTGCTGGCGGATGAAACCGGAATCCTCGTGCCGCCGGATCCCGGGAGTATCTCGCGCGCCATCGCCGATCTCGCTGATGACAAGGAGCGGCGGGCGCTGCTCGCCGCGGGTGCAAGCGTTCACGCGCGAAACCTGTCGTGGGAGCGATGTGCCGCGGCGACCTATGGATTGGCCTATCGCAGCGACCGCGTGCCGCAGCCGAGCACAGAGGCGGCATGACGCGGCTGGTCGCGGCGGCCATCGCGCTGATGCTCGCTGCAAACGCGGCGCGCGCGGAAAGCGAAAACTGCCGCCGCAGCCGCGAATATCTGCTGCAAAATCTCGCCGGCGACCTGACGCTGCCGCCGCAGGCCTACAACGATCTTTTCAAGATCTGCTCGGCCGCCGTAGCGATGTCGAATATCAAGGACGCCTATATCCTGAAGGACGGCGGTATTGCCGTCGTCCCCAAGCAGGACAGCGTCCCGGCCACGGCCGCGACGCTCTCGCAGTTCTGCGACAGCTATCCGCGCGCCACACTGCGCTTCCTCACCCGCAAGGAGATGCAGTCGACCAAGACCATCGGCGGCATCGTGCAGATGTCGTCGGGCTCGGCGACGCCGTGCAAGAAGATCAAGGGGCTTACGTGAGGCGGAAGCGGCGGCGTTGAGTCTAGTGCGCGACCCCCGCGCTCGCTGGTGCTCGTCCGTCGATCGCATCATGCTCGATTGCTCCGCGAACCATCGTCATCAAGACCTTGACGGCCCGGAAATCGACGGTGGAGTCGAACGGATCCCGGTCGACGGCAATCAGGTCCGCCGCCATTCCCGGCTCGAGAACACCTCGCCAGCTTTCCTGCCGCATGGCATAGGCGCCGCCATGGGTATAGCCGCGGATCGCTTCTCGCCGGGATATCGCTTCCGACGGACCAAGCGGCCTGCCCTTGTCAGCACCACGGTCCAGCGCGTTCGCCATTCCAACCCAGGGAGAGAAATCACCGGTCGGCGCATCCGAGCTGCAAATAAACGGAACGCCCGCATCGATGACGGAACGGGCCGGATATCTGCTGTCGGCCAACGGTCCGAACGCTTCGAGGGTCGTGCGGTGCATCACCGACAGGAAGCTTGGCTGGGCAACGACGATGGCTCCCGCCTTCTTCATCCTGGCAAGGCCGCCGGTAGGCGGACAGGTATAGTGCTCGATCCGGTGCCGGGCATCGGACCATGACTTCATCTTCTGGGCCCGTTCCAGCGCGCCGATAACGCGCAAGATCGCCCGGTCTCCGACGCAGTGAACGGCGACCTGCCAGCCATCGAGGTGCGCCTCGACGAGGACGCGCTCCAGCTCTTCCTCATCGCGCATGAAGAAGCCGGTTCCTCCCGTATCGTGATACGGCGTCGTGACCGCGGCGGTGCGTGCGCCGGCGATGCCATCCGCGAAGAACTTTAACGTATTCGTTTGCCAGTCCGGATCACGCTGCGGCGTCAGCTCTCGTGCGACGGCTTCCTTTGGATCGAGCCGATGCATGAAGCCGAGACGGATCAGCGATCGGTCGGAACGGATGAGATTCCAGGTCGCATGTTCCTCGTCAAAGCCGCTGGTGAAGCCGACGGCGGCCTCGACCGCTGCCGTCAATCCAAGCCGCATCGCATCCCCAATCGTTGCCCGCAGAGCGTCGGCGACCACGGCGCGCTCGACCCGCGGCATGTTGCGGAACACGGCGTCGGCGGCGCTCTCCTTGACGATGCCGTTCAAACGGCCTTGCGGATCGCGCTCGAACGATCCGCCCACCGGGTCCGATACCCCCTCATCTATTCCGAGCGCATGCAAGGCTGCGCTGTTGAGGATCGCCGTGTGTCCGCAAAAACGGCGGATGACGAGCGGCTGGTCCGGAGCTGCGGCGTCGAGTTCTTTACGGGTCGGATATCGATGTTCGGGCAAGCCATTCTCGTCGAAGCCGGATCCCCTGATCCATTCTCCGCTGGAGACGCGCCGCGCGGCGGACGACACGCGATCGAGCAGTGCGCCGACGGACTTGACCGCGACAGGGTCGAGCGCGATCTGCAACCGCTCGATGGCAAGGGCAAAGAGATGGATGTGGGCGTCCGTCAGCCCTGGCATCACGACGGTACCATGGAGGTCGATTGTCGTCTCGGCGGCGGGTGCGTCGTCCCGCGATCCCACGAATTGGATGGTACCGTCCCGGGTCACCAACGTGTCGGCCGGAATACGGTCGCCGGCATCCCGGTAGATGCGTCCATTGATCAAGCGGATAGAGTGCGGCCGGCCGGTCATGTTCTTCCTTCCCTTACTGCCCGATCGCACGCAGGATCATTTCAGGCGTTTCTTGTAGGCGACCGGATCCATATCCCTGATATCGACGCTCAAGCTGACAACGTCCGGGCACAGCTCCACCATGGTTGACCGAAGCTGCTCGCTTAACTTCACCTTGTGCTCCGACGTCCTTCCCGCCAGCAGATATACGGAGAGGTGCACAAAACTGTCTTTCCGGCCGGCGACCAGAAAATCGTCATAGCTGCGTGCCCTCACCTTGATGTCCTCCGGCTTCATCACGCCGGTTTGCGATGCAGCCTGAAACAGCCGTTCCATCAAACTGGCGACTCCGGCTTCACCTAATGCGTCACTGGAATATTCGATCACAAGGTGAGGCATGAACGTACTTCAGCCGGCGCGCTGGGCCGGCTGCTCCTGCCGTCCATCCATGACGGTCGCCCATTTGGCGATCTCGTTCCTGGTGGTGCACCAGACCTGATCGTGACTCCTGACGTAGTCGAGGCATTGCCTGATGGTGTCGTTCAGGATCGGACGGCCGCCGATGTGGCAATGCAGGATGATTTCCGTCCAGCCGGGATGTCCCTCGCCGCCCTCGCGATACAGCAGATCGAACGACTGCTTGAATCCTTCCCAGATGATCGATGGCGGATTCTTCGGGCCGAGGAAAATCTGCATGTCGTTGTGCTGGGCGTTGGTCTGCGGAAGGATCACCAGCGATTTGTTGCCGACCTTCTCCACGAACGGGATGTCGTCGCTGGCGTCGTCGCCGCACCAGCCGTAGCCTGTTTCGCATAGCAGTCCGAACGTATTGGAGGTCGGGCTTGCGCCCGGACTTGCCCAGCCCATCGGCGGCGCGCCTGTTGCTTTTTCAATCGCTTCGGTGGTGTCCTTGATGTCCTTGCGCTCGGCCTCCGGATTGTCCGAGGAGAACATCCGGTCGTTCACCCAGCCATGTCCGACGACCTCGTGCCCTTCCTTGACCGCGGTGGACAGAAACTCCGGATGACGCTGCGCCGCCAGACCATTGGTCGAGATATGCGACTTGATGCCGAACTCGTCGAACAGTTCGAGCAGCCGCCAACCGCCGACCTTTGCGCCGTATTCGGCGTAGGAAAGCGACAGCGGGTTTACCTTGCCGGGCGTGTCGCGCGTCCGGTATTGGGACTGGAAGTCAAAAGCCTCGAAGGCCATACCGATCGAGAATGCGATTTTCTGTTTTCCCGGCCATTGCCATGGCCTGCGATGCGACCTGAATCGTGTCATTGGGCTGCGCTCCCTGTTATTCTCTAATTATTGGCCGGCGCCGCGGTCGATTACTCGGCGTAGATCATTTTCTTCACATCCACGTCCGCTTTCAGTAGCCCTTCCCGCTTCATCAAATCCCTGGTCTTCTCCAGTTCGTCGGCGTCCACCTTCTTCGCGACGGGCTGGAACTTCATCTCCCTGACGACGGCCTCGGGAAGTTTTGTGAATTCGGCCACCAGGCTGAACAGCTCGTCCTTGCCGATATGCGCGTCGAACCATTCATTGCCGCGTTTCAGCGCTTTCAGGAAACGGGCGACCTTGTCCTTGTTGCCTTCGATGAACTTGCGCGTCGCAAGAAACTGCGACGGCTGCACCTTCGGCTGCACTTCCCGATACGGAAAAGAGACGATTTCGAGCGCCGGGTCCTTGCCGGCGGCGATGACGAACACATTGATCTGGAAGGCCGCGTCGATCTGCTTCTGCTTGAGCGCGTCGATCATCTGGGGAAAGGCGACCTCGCGGAACGTTACCTGGGCGGGATCGCCGCCGGTCTTGCGGATCCATTCGCGGACATACAGCCAGATCACGTTCCGGTTGGTGTTGACGGCAACGGTCTTGCCCGCGAGGTCGCGGCCGGTCTTGATGCCCTCGCCCTTGCGCGCGATGACGGCCGTTTCGTCGGCCGCGCCTTCGGGGAACGGGGCCAGCAATTGCACGTCGATGCCTTGCGCAACGGCGGAAAGCGCGGAGACATTGTTGCTGAAGGCGATATCATAGGAGCCTCCGACCAGGCCGGGAATTCCGATTGCGCCGCCGGCGGTCGGGGCAAGATCGATGTTCAGGCCTTCTTCCTTGAAATACCCGTACTTGATGCCGGCATAGAGCGGCGCGAGGACGGATGTCGGAATGACGCTAACGCGAAGCGTTGCCGGCTCGGCCGCCCGGCATGGCACCGAGCATACGATCAATAATGCGCAAACGATGCCACGTGCGACGACAAACATCTTGTCTCCTGCTTCGACCAAACGTGTCAGGTTTTTCCCATCCAGGGGATCAGGCGCGCTTCCAGCACGAGGAACAGCCGGTTGACGGCATAGCCGGTGATGGCGAGGTACATGACGGCCGCATACATCAAATCGGGCCGCAGCGCGTACTGCATCTCGACCAGGTAGTAGCCGATGCCGCTCGAGCCGGCGACCATCTCCGACACCACGGCGACCACCAGCGCAAGGCTTGTGGCCGTGCGCAGGCCGGCAGCGATGGCGGGCAGCGTAGCCGGAAGGACTACCCTCAGCAGCGTTCGCGCCCAACTGGTTCGAAACGTGCGTGCCGTCTGGATCAGCGTGTCATCGACAGTGGCGACGCCGGCAAAGGTGTTGGTGAAGACGGGAAAGAACGTCGCGAGGGAAATCGCAAATATCTTGAGCGCATCATCGACGCCGAGGAACAGGATCAGCGGAGGGATCACCGCCGGCGTCGGAATCGGGCGCACGATCTCGATCAGCGGCAACAGCGCTATGCGGAGCACCTTGCTCTTGCCGAGCAGGATGCCGAGCGCAATGCCGAGGACCGAACCTATCGCATATCCGGTCAGGGCCCTGCGCAAGGTCGCCGCGAGCGACACCAGAATGTCGCCTCCCCCGAGCTGCGAAATCGCAGCCCACAGGATCTTCGTCACCGGCGGCCAGTAGGCGCTGACGATCCAGCCGAGCCGCGATGAGACTTCCCAGAACAGCAAGATGGCGGCGATCAGAAGCACGCCGTATAGGCGCGGTCCCAGCCGCCGCCGGATCGATCCGGCGGCGCTCGGTTTTGACGAGGCGCCCTCCAATGTGCCTACCACCGACATCCCTTGGCGTTCCGTTCCTCAGAGCGCGATTGGATCGATGATTTTCGAGAGATCAAGCGGTCCGGGGAGAAGCTTGTTCTCGATCATCAGCTCCATCGTCTTCTTCACCTGTGGAAGATCGGTATGGAGCGGCATGGCCGGCAGCGCGATCGATTTCAGGATCGAGGCGTCCGTCTTGGTGTAGCCGCTGATCATGGTGAGAAGCGCGTCGCTGCTCGGGTTGGCGTTGAACCATTCAACCCCCTTGCGCAAACCCGCGACAAACTTCTTGATCGTCTCCGGTTTCGCCGACAACAGTTTACCGGTCGTGATGTACTGCCCAACATCGACGCCGAGCTGGATGTCCGAATAGGGATTGGCAATCGCCGTCAGGCCCGGCTTCTGGCGGGACACGATGGAAAACGGCGCCACCAGAAAGGAAGCATCGACCCGCCCCTGGCGCAGCGCGTCCTCGACCTGCGGGAACGGAATCTCCTTGAAGGTGACCTTGTCCGGATCGCCGCCGGTCGCCTTGATCCAGGCCCGTGCATAGAGCCAGATCACGTTGTTGCGCGTGTTGACGGAGATGCTCTTGCCTTCGAGATCCTTGCCGTTCTTGATACCGGAATCGCTTCTGACGAGAATCGGCGTGGTGTCGGTGTCCCGGGCCGACACCTTGGTGCCCGGCGCGATGACCTTGACGTCGAGGCCCTGCTGGGACGCCAGCAGCACCGAGACGACATTGCCGTAGACGATGTCGAAGCTGCCACCGATCAGGCCGGGTATGCCGGCCGCGCCGCCCGCCGACGGCGTGGTGTCGATCTCCAACCCGAGATCGCGGAAATAGCCGTTCTGAATGGCGACGAACAGCGGCGCCACGTCGTTGATGGGGATGATGCTGACGCGTAACTTTTCGAGGTCAGCCGCAGTTGCACGTTGCGGTGACAGGACGAAAAATCCCAGCACAGCCAAACCGATCATGAACGCCTTACGCATGTAGCCCTCCTAGGTTTTGCCCCGCCACGGCACCAGGGTCCTCTCGATGAGATCGAAAAGCATCATCAACCCGCCGCCCAGCGCGACCAGGACAAAGATCCAGGCGAACATCTCGCGGATCTGGAACGCGCGCTGAAGGTCGAGGATACGAAAACCAATGCCGTCCTCGCCAGCGAGCATTTCGGCGAGAATGACAAGAACAAGACCGAGGCCTAGCGCCACCCGCATGCCTGCAAGGATCATCGGCAGCGAAGCCGGAAGGATGATCGAGAAGATGGTGCGCATCCGGGAAACCTGGAAGGTTCGCGCGGTTTCCAGCAGTACGGGATCGAGCCCGCGCACGCCCTGGAACGTGCTGATCAGCACGGGAAACACGGCGGCCAGCACGACCACCGTGATCATGGTGGTCTTGCCGATGCCGAGGAACAGGAAAAGGACCGGCACCAGCGCGGATTTCGGGATCGGGCGCAGGATCTCCACCAGCGGTTCGAGAAGCCCGTAAAGGGTTTCCGAAGTCGCCATCGCCACTCCGATGGCGATGCCGAGAATGCTGGCGATCGCATAACCGACAACGAACAACGCGATGGTGTACAGCAGCGGCGGAAACACCGCGCCGTCGGCGACAAGTTCGACCAGCGACCAGACGATCTGCGAAGGCCGCGGCAGCAGGATCGGATTGATCCAGCCCAGCGCGCCCGCGGATTCCCAGACCGACAGCACGATCGCCGGCGACAGCAATCCGAGAAGGCTGGTGCGATAGACCTCAGACCGCTGCGACATGAGCGGGGTTCCTGGCCAGCAGCAAACTGGTGAGATGATGGCGAAGCTTCAGGAAGCGCGGATCCTCGCGCGTGGTGAGCTGATCCCGCGGCCGCGGCAGGCCGACGTCGATGATCTCCTTCAGCGCGGTCGGCTTGGCGCCGAGTACGGCAACACGATCGGCCAGGAAGATCGCCTCCTCCACATCGTGCGTTACCAGGATCGCGGTGAATTTCCGGCGCTCCCAGAGCTGTAGCACCAGCGACTGCAATTCCATCCTGGTGAGCGCGTCCACCGCACTGAAGGGTTCGTCGAGCAGGAGAACCTGGGGATCGGCAGCCAGCGCGCGCGCGATGGCAACGCGCTGCTGCATGCCGCCGGATAGTTGCCAGGGATAGCTGTCCTCGAAGCCCGAGAGCCCCACTTGCTTGAGATAATCCCTGCACTTCTCGCGCAACTCATTGCGCTGGCTGCGCGGCGCGGCTTCGAGCGGAAACATCACATTGTCGATCACCGTGCGCCACGCAAACAGCGACTTGGCGTATTGCTGGAACAGGTAGACCACTCCGGGCGGCGGATCGAACACCGGCTTGCCATCGAGCAGAACCCTACCCCTGGTGGGAGGCATCAGGCCGGCGGCCATCTTCAGGAGGGTCGACTTGCCGCAGCCGGACGGACCGACGATCGCAAGGAATTCGGAAGGCGAGGCTTCGAGGGTGATGTCGTCGAAGGCAACGAAGCCGGTATCGCTGCCGGGCGCCTCGAAGATTTTCGTAACGTGATCGAATCCAAGCCTCTCGCTCACTGTCCCTTCCTTCCGGATGCCCGTCTCCGAATTCGAGCTGCTACTTGCCTGCCCTGCGCTCGAAGACGGTATTGCCTTCGACAATGGTTCTGACGGCGACGATATCCTTGATCGCTTCCTCCGGCACCGTCAGGATGTCGTCGGAGATAACCGTCATATCGGCATACTTGCCGGGCTCGATCGTGCCGGTCTTTTCCTCGGCGAAGGAATAGCGCGATGCCGAGCTCGTATAGAGCCGGATGGCTTCCTCGCGCGTAATCCGCTCACCGGCGCCGAAGACATCGCCGTTCTTGTCCTTGCGCGTCACCATGACGTACATGTTGACGAAGGGATTGACGAGATTGATCGGATAATCTGTGCCTTGCGCGACCGCGTCCAGTCCCATCACGTCGATCATCGTCCGCATCGGGAAGGCGCGGTCGGCGGTCTCTTTGCCAAGGAAGCGCGCGACGGTGGCGGCCTTGTCCCACAGGAACGACGTCTGCGCATCAACCCGCACGTCCAGCTTTCGCGCGCGCTCCATCTGATCGCGGCGCATCAGGCTGCCGTGGATGACGATGAAGCGGCGGCCCTTGATGGATCGCTCGGCATCCGCCAGTTCATAGGCGTCGAGCACGGTATCGATCGCGGCATCGCCGACCGCGTGAACGCCAACCCGCCAGCCATACCTGTTGGCGGTGGCGACCAGCGCATTGAAGCGGGCCGGCTCGATCACGATCGTGCCCTTGTAGTTGCGATCGTCAGGGTAACCGTCGCGCATGGCGGCCGTGCGCAGCGTCATGCCGCCGTCGATCTGAAGCTTGACTCCCGAATAGCTCAACCAATCATCGCCGAAATCCGACGCCACCCCGATCCGCGAGAAGAACAGCTCCCATTCGTCGAGTGTCATGCTCGGGTTGAGGCCGCCGGTCGGCGCATACATCGCGCTGATGCGCAAGGTTGCCTGCCCGCGCTGGCGCACACGCTGATGCGCCCGCAAGGTGGCCGGATCGACCGCGGCGCTGATCGCCGATGTCAGGCCGAACTCGTTGAAATATTGCATCGCGTATTTCAACTGATCGTCCTGCTCGTCCTCCGACCAGGCCGGCAGCAGATTGTGAACGAGGTCTTCCGCCGCTTCCTCGAGCGTGCCGTTGCATTCGCCGGTCGTCTTGTCGCGATGGATGATGCCGCCGTCCGGATCGGGCGTGTCCTTGGTGATGCCCGCCAGCGCCAGCGCTTCCGAGTTCACAAGCGTGAAATGGCCGATCGGCAGGCACACCGGATTGTTGGGCGCCGCGCGATCCAGTTCCTCGCGGGTGAGAAAGCGCTTTTCGGCAAGCTGCGAGATGGGGTGCCATTGGCCGCCGCGAATCCAGCGCCCCTTCGGCATTTGCGCCGCGTGTTCGGATATACGGGCCAGCGCCTGCGCTACCGTGCTGACATCATTGAGCTGAACCGTATGTTTCAGCAGCCCTGCCCGCTCGACATGCGCGTGCGTGTCGATCAGGCCGGGAAGCACTGTTGCGCCGTTGAGATCGACGATGGTGGTCGAGGGTCCCGCCATCGACCTGATGTCTTCGGCCGAGCCGACCGCGAGGAAACGTCCGCCGCGCACGGCGACCGCATTCGCAACGCTGAACGAGACGTCGGCCGTGATGAATTTGCCGTTGATGAAGATGGCGTCGGGATGCCCGGATGAAATGCTCTCGCTTGCCCGCAAGCTGGCAGATCTCGAGTCCCGTGAACTCATACTGCACTCCCATCGCAGGCGGACAACAATGTTCGCCTATTGAACAATCGTTCGTGATTATTCAATTTGTAAGCGTTCAAAATTTGAATGTCAAAGGCAAGCGTTGCCGCGGTTCTCGAGATCGAAATGAGAGATTGCCATGCGTTTTGTTTGCTCGCATGGCGCGACGAAACACTTCGAAGTTTGCAAGAAGACCGCACTTCGAACATTCAGGCAATCGCAAGAACACGCGTTTCAGGCGAACTCGTTGTTTGCCTGCTTCTTGCATTTGCGCAATTTGCAGCGATTGTAGGCAATGCGCCTATAACGCGTGCGAAGTTCAAACTTGAGAGGCACGATGCCAAAGAAAATCATAACATCCAGCGCAGCGCCGGTGACCGGCTTTACCGACCGATCCACGCCGTCGCCGATCGTCCAGGCCATCCGCTTCGGCAACATGCTTTTCGTATCCGGACAGGGCCCGCTCGATCCGGAGACGAAACAGGTCGTCGAGGGCGGCATCGAGGTCCAGGCGCGGCGCACGCTGGCCAATCTGCGCAACGTTCTTGCCGCCGCGGGCGCCGATTTCTCGAACGTCGTCAATATGCGCGTCATTCTCCGCGACGTCGGGGATTTCAAGCAGTTCAACGAGGTCTTCCGTCAGGAGATCGGCGAAGAGAAAACGACGCGGACCTGCGTCGGCGGGACGCCGCACCGCGACGGCGTCAACGTGGAAATCGATTGCGTCGCAATGTTCGATCATTCCTGATGCGCGTCATCGATACCCATCACCATTTCCTGCCGCCACGCTATGTCGACCGCGTCGGCGAGGATGCGATTGCGGGCCTGCTGGTGTCCGGCAAAATTCCGCAATGGAGCGCCGAACAGTCGATCGAGGCGATGGACCGCGCTTCCGTCGAACTTGCGGTCCTCTCGCTCTCCTCCCCCGGCCTCTGCACATTAGCGCCGGACGAACGTGCCGCGTTGGCGCGTCATTGCAACGAATATGCGGCGAGGCTGATGCAAGACCATCCGCGCCGCTTCGGCTCGTTCGCAACGCTGCCGCTGCCGGACGTCGATGCGAGCCTTGGCGAGATCGACCACTGCCTCGGCGACCTGTCTTGCGATGGCTTCTGCCTGCTGACCAATTACGCCGGGCGCTATCTTGGCGAAGCCGACTTCACACCCGTGCTGGAGGAATTGAACCGGCGCTCCGCCATCGTCTTCGTTCATCCGGCGATGCCGGAACCGCAGGCGGCAAGCCTCGGATTGCCGGCCGCCTCGCTGGAGTTTCCGTTCGACACGACGCGGACCATCGCGGGCATGCTTTTCAACGGCACATTCGCCCGCTACCGCAACATCCGGTTCCTGTTCTCGCATGCCGGAGGCACGATTCCCTTCCTCGCGGCGAGACTGGCGCGGCTGGAATCGCAGGAGCGCTTCAAGAGGAACGTGCCGGACGGCGTCATCGCCGAACTCAAGCGGCTCTACTTCGATGTCGCGCTCTCGGTGGACTCCTACACCCTGCCCGGCCTGCTGCGTTTTGCTGCGGCCGATCATGTCGTTTTCGGCAGCGACTATCCGCATGCCGGCCCTGTCATCATCGACAACGCCCTGAAGTCGCTCGGCGCGCACGAAGTCGGGCCCGACACGCTGGCTGCGATCACGCGCGCCAATGCGATCGGTCTGCTCGGTGCACGCGGCTGACCGCCGGTCTGGATCATGATGCGATTACAAGGAATCGCATCATAACCTCATCTCCTTGTTTGAGCATGATCTTTTCGGAAAACCGGTTTCCACTTTTCCGGATCATGCTCTACCGGTCTTACGGCTTCGGCATCACGTTGCCGCAGGACGAGCAGGTGCGGGCCTTCTCGTTCTCGAAGAAATTCCGGTACGCCTGCGAGACCGGATCGGCGCGATAGTCGGATACGACGAACTCTTCCTCGTGCAGGAAGTGATCGCATTTCGGGCAGAACCACTGAAACTTGTCTATCTCGTTCTGGCGGCGCCCGCGCTCCACGATCAGCGCAAAGGCGTCGGGGGGAAAACGCGGCGAATGCGGCGTGCCCGCCGGCATGAAATTGACCGAGCCTTCCGGGATCACGACGATCTCTTCCTTGCCCTCCGGCGTGCGGTAATGAAGGTTCATCGTACCCTTGATCATGTACGTGAACTCATCACTGTCGTTGATGTGGAACTCGCTGCGGTATTCGCGGCCCCTCGCCACGAATGCGAGCGACTCCGGCTCCTGCCACAAGACCTCGACGCGCTTTTGCGTGTCGCGCAGCCGGTTGGTGACTTCTTCAAGCTTGACCAGAGGTGGCGGAAACATGATTGCGACTTTCGCTCGTTGCCCGAAGCGCGCAATCTATGCCGAATTATCCGGCCCGGTCGACCGGAAAATGCCGATCGAGCGAAGCAGCCGATCGGATCGGCGCCTGCGATGCGGGAAATTCACGCGTGCTGCTTGCGGGCGGGCGCCGCTTTTGCGGCCGGTGCCGTAAAACCATACAGGAACTGGTCGACCACCATGTCCGCAAACTCCTGAGGCGCGATGTCGCCCTTGGGATCGTACCAAGTGTGGCTGAAGTTGAGCATGCCGAACAGCATCATGGTGTAGACCTTCTTCGAGCGCTTGACGATCCTGCCCTCGGTATCGAGCCGGATCAGCAGGTCCGACACGGTATCGACGAGTTGGCGTTGCAGCGCCTTGACGGCTGTCTGCTCAGCTTCGCTCAGGAACGTCAGATCGTTCAGGATCAGGCGCTGTTCGTTGGACGAACGCGCGTTGAGTTCGACGATGGCACGGATCGCGGCGCGGAAGCGGTCGAGATTATTCGTTTGCCGCGCCATCGCCGTTTCGACGTCGGCGATCATCCGGCGCACATGCGCGTCGAGAATCGCGCACAGGATCGCTTCCTTGGAATCGAAATAGTGGTACAGCGCGCCGCGCGAGATCTGGCAGGCATCGGCAAGATCGGCGATGGACGCGCGCATATATCCTTGCTGCGCGAACAGCGCGCAGGCCGCATTCAATATCCCCTGCTGGATATCGTCGTAGTTTTCAGAGCGCGTGCGCGCCATACGGACCTCTCATGACCGGCCGTCTGCAAGGACGCCCGAATCTCTTCGCCGCTTCACTATCATACCGCCCGGCCCGCGCCCGTCCTTGATCCAGCTCAGTTGCCAAGAACCGTTCAAAAAATTATTTGAACGGCCGGTCGGATTATAATATCATCCTTCCGAACCAACAAGCCAGTGGCACGCCCGGGACCAACCGGCGGCTCACGGGGAGGAGTATCTGTGACCGAGCAACGGGTGGATGCTGTCGTGATCGGTGCCGGCGCCGGCGGGCTTTGCGCCGCGGCGCGGCTGGCGCATGCCGGGTTGCATACGCTTGTCGTCGACGACAAAAGGCGGATCGGCGGCCGCGCCTCGACCGAGGAAATCGACGGCTTCAAGGTCAATATCGGCGCAATCGCCATCGAATTCGGCGGCGTCTTTGAGGAGACGTTCCACACCGTCGGCGCTCCCCTCAACATCCGCGCGCCGGAGCCGGCAAGTTCCTTCTTCATCGACGGCAAGCTGGTGGATGTCGGCCGCGGCGGCTGGTCCCTGCTGCTCGGGCAACTGACAAAACAGGCCGCGCGCATCCTGGAAAAATTCGCGGACGCTCGCTCCGGCAATCTGCCGGATGGACGACAGTCGACCGAGGACTGGCTGAAGGCCTACACCAGCAATGCCACGGTGCACGCCCTCTTCCGCAATCTCTGCG
This sequence comes from Bradyrhizobium lablabi, assembly GCF_018129385.1. Taxonomy (GTDB): domain Bacteria; phylum Pseudomonadota; class Alphaproteobacteria; order Rhizobiales; family Xanthobacteraceae; genus Bradyrhizobium; species Bradyrhizobium lablabi_C. The sequence continues at coordinate 91,058 of NZ_JAFCLN010000001.1, read as the reverse complement.
CGGCGATCTTCGCCTGCAATGCCAATGAATTGCCGGCGCGGGCGTTTCTCACCTATTTCACCGGCAAGGGCGCGTTCAAACGCTTTGGCTTTTGTCCCGAAGGGACGATCGGGGTCTGGAATTCGCTGGCGTCCGTCATCCGGCGCAATGGCGACATCTGGCTCGAAACGCCGGCGGTGAAAATTCACAGCGCTGACGGCCGTGTCGAAGGCGTCACCGTGCACCGCGACGGCAACGAAATCAGGATCGATACCGACCTGGTCATCAGCAATGCCGGCCCCAAGGCCACCGTTGCGCTTGGCGGCGAAGCTGCGTTTCCGCCCGCCTATGTCAAGCAGGTCCGCCGCGACCTCCGCCCGGCCGCCAACATCGTCATCAATATCGCCAGCCGCGAGCCGCTGATCGCTCACCCCGGCATCGTCACCTTCGGCAAGACGCGGCGGCTCTGCAACATGGCCAATCTGTCGGCCACCTGCCCCGAGCTCGCGCCACCGGGCTGGAATCTCTATGTCGCCTACGCCGTGCCGGTGCCCGCGCTCGGCGACTTCGATTCGGATGCGGAAGTGGCGCTGGCGCTGGAAGATCTGCGCGAGCAGTTTCCGAATTTTGGCCAGGCCAAAATCCTTTCCACCCGCGTGATGCGCGACGACTGGCCGGCGCAGCGAAGCTGTGCGGGTTACGACCTGCCGCGCGAGACCGGGATCGAGGGCCTGTGGTGCGTCGGCGATGCCGTCAAGCAGTACGGCAATGGCGGCACGCAAGCTTGCGCCGAGACCGCCAAACTCGTCACCGATGCGATCCTCGCCAGCCGGCCGCGCTTGCCGCAGCCGAATCGGGCTTGAAGCGCGATGCCGACGACGATCCCCGCGCAGGCGCCGGTGCCGCCCACTCATGCAAGACCCGACGGATCGATCCTGCTCGAATTCCGCAACATCCGTATTGTCTACGATAGTGCGATCGAGGCGATCCGCGACGTCAGCATCGCCGTTCCCGAAGGCGGCATCGTCGCGCTGCTCGGCTCCAACGGCGCCGGCAAATCGACGCTGCTCAAGGCAATGTCCGGCATCCTCCATACCGAAGAAGGCGAAGTCGAGAACGGCTCGATCCGCTTCCGCGACGAGGAAGTGCATCATCTTCCGCCCGATGAACTGGTGCGCCGCGGCATCGTGCAGGTGCCGGAGGGCCGGCGCGTGTTTCCCGCGCTCACCATCGAAGAGAATTTGCAGATGGGCGGCTATACCAAAACCAGGGCCGAGGCGCGCGAACGCCGCGACAAGGTGTTTGCGCTGTTCCCGCGCCTGTTCGAGCGGCGCGACCAGATCGCGGGTTACATGTCCGGCGGCGAGCAGCAGATGCTGGCGATCGGCCGCGCGCTGATGACCGATCCCGTGCTGCTTGCGCTCGACGAACCCTCGCTCGGCCTCGCGCCGCTGATCATCGACCGCATCTATGAGGTGATCGTGCGCCTGCGCAGCGAGATGAAGATGACCGTGCTGCTGGTCGAGCAGAACGCGCAGCGCGCGCTCGATATCGCGGACTACGGCTACATCCTGGAAACCGGCCGCGTGGTACTCGACGGCACCGCGAAAAAGCTCACCGCCAATGAGGACGTGCAGGAATTCTATCTCGGCGTTTCCTCCTCGGGCCGCAAGAGCCTGCGTGACGTCAAACACTACAAGCGGCGCAAGAGGTGGCTGTCGTGACTGTTCTTCTCACCGTCGAAAACCTCGGCAAGCGCTTTGGCGGACTCCAGGCAGTCGCCGATGTCAGCCTGAGCGTGGCGCGAGGTGAGATCTGTAGCGTGATCGGCCCGAACGGCGCCGGCAAGACCACGCTGTTCAACATGATATCGGGCGTGCTGAGGCCTAGCGGCGGCCGCATCGTGTTCGACGGCACCGATCTCTCGATGGTCTCGCCCTGGCGTTTTGCCGCGCTCGGCATCGGCCGCACTTTTCAGAATCTCGCGCTGTTCAAGCACGGCACCGTGGTCGAGAACATTCTGACCGGCCGCCACACCCATCTGCGCTCGGGCGTGCTGGATGCCGTGCTGTTCATCGGCCGCACCAGGCGCGAGGAGATCGCGGCGCGCCAGCGCGTCGAGCACATCATCGAATTCCTCGAGATCGAGCACATCAGAGACGCCATCGTCGGCACGCTCTCCTATGGACAGCAGAAGCGCGTCGAGCTGGCACGCGCGCTCGCCTGCGAGCCGAAGCTGCTGCTGCTCGACGAGATGGTTTCCGGCATGAACCAGGAGGAAACCGAAGACATCGCACGCTTCGTGCTCGATATCCGCGACGAACTCGGCATCACCGTGCTGATGATCGAGCACGAGATGCGGATCGTGATGGATATTTCCGACCGCGTGCATGTGCTCAATTTCGGCCGCAAGATCGCGGAAGGCACGCCGCAAGAAGTACGCCAAAATCCGGCGGTGGCGGAAGCCTATCTCGGCGGCCACCGCAGCGATGCCGCAAAGGCGAGCGCCTGATGTCCGCCATCGACACCATGCGCACGGCGCAGCCATCGGTCGCGAGCCCGGCGAGAGCGGCGCAGGATGCAGGCGCGGCTTCGCTTCGCACAGCCTTGCAGAATTCGTCCATCACCATTCCGCAATTGCTGCGCCAGCGCGCCGCCATGCACGGCGACAGGCTGGCGCTGCGCGAAAAGGAATACGGCATCTGGAATCCCCATTCCTGGCGACATTATTATGAGACGGCGCGCGCCGTCGCGCTGGGGCTGATGTCGCTTGGCATCAAGCCGGGCGACCGCGTCGCGATCGCTGGCGAAAATACCCCGGAATGGTTTTATGCCGACCTTGGCACCCAGATGATCGGTGCCGTCGCGGTCGGCATCTATCCGACCAATCCATGGCCCGAGCTGCAATATATCGTCCGGCATTCCGGCTCGCGCGTGGTCATCACCGGTGACCAGGAGCAGACCGACAAGGTGTTCGATGCTATCAGCCACAATGAGGGCCTGCCGGCACTGGAAGCCATCGTTTGCATCGACATGAAGGGCTTGCGCAACTATCGCCAGTCGCAATTGATGTCGTTCGAAAAGCTCTGCGAACGCGGCCGCGCCTTTGCGCGGGACAATCCCGATGTGGAAGCCACGCTCGACCGGCTGATTTCGCAAGGTGCACCCGACGACGTCTGCATCCTCGTCTACACCTCCGGCACGACCGGGCCGCCGAAGGGCGCGATGCTCACCCACCGCAATCTCGTTTATGCGGCATGGACCTATGCCGAGATGGTCGGGATATCCGACAAACCGTTCGAGGCGGTAAGCTATCTGCCGCTCTGCCATGTCGCGGAGCGCTGCTACGGCGCCGTAACGCAGCTCGTGCTGGGCGGCACCGTCAGCTTTGCCGAATCGATCGACACCGTTGCGCTCAACATCCGCGAGATCGCGCCGACCTTCTTTGTCGGCGTGCCGCGCATCTACGAAAAACTGCAGCAGGGTTTTCTGTTCCGGCTCGGCGAAAGCGGCAGGCTGCGCCAGTGGTTCACCAGAAAATGCCTCGCCTGGGGCCGCACCCTGTCGGACCGCCGGCAGGATGGCAGCGGACAATGGTTCGACGCCCTCGCCTATGCCCTGCTCTACCTCGCCATGTTCCGCAACATGCAGCGGCATCTCGGCTTTGCCTACAGCCGGCACCGGCTCTGCGCCGGCGCATCGATCTCACCGGAGACGCTGCGCTTCTTCGACATCATCGGCCGGCCGGTGTCGCAAGGTTACGGCCTCACCGAAAGCGGCGGCGTCGCGTTCATCCAGATCGAAGGTCACCACCGCATCGGCGGTTGCGGCCTACCGATGCCGCTGACCGAATGGAAGCTCGACACCGACGGCGAGATACTCCTGAAGAATCCCGGCGTATTCAAAGGCTATTTCCTCGACGAGAAGGCCTCCACCGCCTCGCTCGAAATCGGCGGATGGCTGCGCACCGGCGACATCGTCGAGGTGCTGGACAACGGCGAGATCGCGGTGATCGACCGCAAGAAGGCGATCATCATCACCGCCGGCGGCAAGAACATCGCGCCTTCGGAGATCGAGAACGCACTGAAGGATTCCGAGTTCATCAAGGAAGCGATCGTGGTCGGCGAGGCCAAAAAGTATCTCGGCGCGATCGTTCAGGTCGATTACGACAATGTCGGCCGCTGGGCCCGCGACAAGGCGCTCGCCTACACCAACTACAAGTCGCTGTCGCAATTGCCCGAGGTGCACGAACTGGTCGAGCGCATCGTGAACGAGACCAACAAGCGCTTTGCCCGGGTCGAGAACATCAGGCGCTTTGCGATCCTTGAAAAAGAACTCGACCACGATGACGGCGAGCTGACGGCCACCCAAAAGGTCCGGCGCGCCCTGATCGAGAAGAAGTTCGCGCGCGAGCTTGCGATCATCTATCCGGCGGAGGGCTGATGCAATATCTCACCCAGCTCCTGATCTCGGGCCTTGCGATCGGCGCCATCTACGGCCTGATCGCGATGGGATTTGCCGTGATCTACAAATCCACCGGCCTCGTCAATTTCGCGCAGGGCGAAATGACCATGATCGTGGCCTATATCGCCTGGACCATCTCGACCACGGTCAGCGGCAACCTCTTCGTCGTCGCCATCGGCGCGATCGTCGCCGCTGTCATCCTGGGCCTCCTGATCGAGCGGGTCGTGATGCGGCCGATGCTGGGTGAGCCGGTATTCGCCACCGTGATGGTGACGATCGGGCTCGCGGTGATCCTGCGCTCCTCCATCAACTTCATCTGGGACGCCTATCCGCACGGTCTCGACGTCGGCTTCGGCCGCAACATCGTCCGCGTCGGCAACATCGGCGTGCGTACCGGACAGATCGCCGTCATTGCTACCCTGCTGGTGCTGCTGGCCGCGATCTGGGCGTTCTTCCGCTACAGCAAGTTCGGTGTTGCGATGCGCGCCGTCGCATCCGACGACCGCACTGCCCTGCTGATGGGCATCAGCGCGCCGCGGGTTCACGCCGCGGCCTGGGCGGCCTCCTCCGTCATTGCGGGCATCGCCGGTGTGTTCTTCGCGATCTCCTATGACCTGTCGCCGGCGATGTTCCAGCTTGGCCTGAAATCCTTCCCGGCCACCATCCTCGGCGGGCTCGACGCCGTGCTCGGATCGGGCGTCGGCGGGCTGCTGATCGGGATCACCGAGAACCTCGCCGGCGGCTATCTCGGCTCCGGCATGAAGGAGGTCGCGGGCTTTCTGATGATCATCGTGGTGCTGATGATCCGGCCCTTCGGCATTTTCGGCGAACGCGACATCGAAAGGGTCTAGGGCAGATGCGCACCGGCGATTACAAGCAAACCTATGGCGAACTCGTTGCGCTGGTGGATTCCCCGCCGGTCTGGCTGTGGTCGGCGGTAGCCGTCGCCGCCCTGATCGTCGCGCCCTATGCACTGAACGCCTACGCGCTCTCCTTCGTGACGATCATCCTGATCACCGTGGTCGGAACGCTGGGCCTCAACATCCTCACCGGCTACACCGGGCTGATCTCGCTCGGCCATGTCGGATTTCTCGTCACCGGCGCCTATGGCTACGCGGTGCTGGTTTCGAAGTATCAGATGCATCCGCTGGTCGGCTTCCTCGGGGCCGGCGTGGTGCCGGCGATCGCCAGCCTGATCGTCGGCGCGCCGTCGCTGCGACTGAAGGGCCTTTACCTCGCCATCACGACGCTGGCGTTCTCCTTCATCATCAACACCGTGATCCTGGAAGCGCGCACACTCACCAACGGCGCCCGCGGCATCCCCGTGCAGCGTCCCGAAATCTTCGGCATCAGTTTTGACAGCGATACGGCCTTCACCTGGCTCTGCCTTGGCGTTGCCATCCTTACGCTGTTCGCCACGCTCAACATTCGCCGCAGCAGGGTCGGCCGCGCTTTTGTCGCGATTCGCGACAACGACACCGCCGCCCGCGTCATGGGCATCAACCTGCATGCCTACAAGCTGCTGGCCTTCGTCACCTCCGCCTTCATCACCGGCATTTCGGGTGCGCTCTACGGCATTTATCTCTCCTTCGTCAGCGTCGAGGGCTTTCCGTTCCTGCTCTCGATCGAGGCGCTGGCGATCCTGATCGTCGGCGGGCTCGGCTCGGCGCTCGGCACGGTGCTCGGCACCGTGCTGATCGTACTGCTTCCGGAAGCCACACGCCTCGTCTTCAGCCTGTTCAGCGCGCAGATGGACGCGCTGTTCTCCACCGGGGCGCAGGAGCTGAAGAGCATGCTCTACGGCCTCGTCATCATCCTGTTCCTGCGCTTCCAGCCGCGCGGGCTGGTCGGCCTCTGGCACGATATCCGGCGGACATGGGTGCACTGGCCGCTGCGCTACTGATCAACGACACAACACAAGGGAGGAAGGGGAATGAAAAAATATCTGACCACCGCTTCGCTATTGTTCGCCAGCGCCCTGCTCGTCGGCGGCCCGGCGCTCGCACAGCAGGGCATCACCGACACCGAGATCGTGATCGGCGACGTCGAGCCGCTCACGGGACCGCCGGCCCTGCTCGGCGTTGCCGCCTCGATCGGCCACAAGATCGCAATCGCGGAAGCCAACAGCGCCGGCGGCATCAACGGCCGCAAGATCAAATATGTGCTGGAAGACGACGGCTATGTCACCGCGCGCACCATCCAGGGCGCCAAGAAGGTGATCGAGGTCGACAAGGCTTTTGCGATGCTCGGCATGTCCGGTTCCGGCCAGTCGATCGCTGTCATGCCGGTGCTGGAGAAATCCGGCATTCCCACCGTGATCGACGTCGCGCCGGTGAAATTTCTCTGGGAGCCGGCGCGCAAGAACGTATTCGTGGTCGGCCAGTCCTATGAGGAGGGCATCATCCACCTCGTCAACTACCTCGCCGAGAAGAACCCCGGCAAGAAGTGGGGCCTGATCACCCAGGACGACGATTACGGCATCACCGTGCGCGACGGTTTTGACAGCGTCGTCAAGGCGAAGAAGCTGAACGTCGTCTACAGCGGCAATTACAAGAAGGGCCAGCAGGACTTTTCATCCGACATGCTACAGCTCAAGGATTCCGGCGCGGAAGTGTTCCTGGCCGGCGGCATCATCGCGGAGAACATCGCGATGATGAAGGAGCTGGAAAAACTGAACGTCAAGCCGGTCACCGGCATCTTCTGGCCCGGCCGCATCGAGCCGGTGCTGAAGCTGATGGGACCTGCCGGCGACGGCATCTACGCGGTCGACTATGTCGAGCCGTTCGCGGGTGAAGCGGGCAAGGCGTTCCTGGAAAAGGCCAAGCCGCTGGTGTCGGAAGCCGAGCTCAAGGGCATCAACCGCTACACCATGACCGGCTATGCCGCCGCAAAGGTGCTGATCGCGGCGATCGAGCGCTGCGGCAAGCGGCCGACCTGGGCCTGCACCATCTCCGAGCTGGAGAATACCAAGAATGTCGAGACCGGCGTGATGGCGCCGATCAGCTTCGGCCCGGGCGTGCGCTTCTCGAACCAGAAGCTCCAGATCATGCAGGCCGATGCGGCAACGCTGAGCTTCAAGCCGGTGAAGTAAGCGGCCCATGAAGGTCCTGATCGTCTACGCCCACCAGGAATCGCAGTCGTTCAACGCTGCGCTTCTTGCGCGGTCGGTCGAGGTGCTGACCGCGCACGGACACGAGGTCAGGATCTCCGATCTCTACGCCATGAACTTCGACCCGGTCGCAACCGCCGGCGATTTTGGCGAGCGGCGCTTTCCCGACCGGCTGCAATATGACCGGGAGCAGAAACACAACTACCAACGCGGCACGCTGAGCGAGGATATCGCCGGCGAGATCGAAAAGCTGTTCTGGTGCGACATGCTGATCCTGCAATTTCCGCTGTGGTGGTTTTCGGTCCCCGCCATCATGAAGGGCTGGCTCGATCGCGTGTTCGTCAACGGCGCGGTCTATGGCAGCGGGCGCCGCTACGACACCGGCGGCCTCAACGGCCGCCGCGCCATGGTCGTGACCAGCACCGCGGCCTATCCGGGCATGTGCGCAGCGGACGGGCTGGTCGGTGCGCTCGATGTCATCCTGTGGCCGATCCAGAACGGCGCACTGGCCTATGCGGGCTGCAACGTGCTGCCGCCCTTTGTGTCGTGGTCGGTCAATTTCGTCGATGAAGCAACCCGTCGCCGCTATCTCGACGAATACGGCGCAAGGCTGGCGCAGATCGAGACGACCGAGCCGCTGTTCTTCCATCCGCTGGGAGATTTTGGTCCGGACTGGCGGCTCAGGCCCGAGGTTGCCGCACGCGCCGTCGGTCAGGGAAAGCCGACCACCGCATAGCGGCGCCTACATCCGCTTGGCGACTTCCTCGAGCATCACTTCCGTGGCCCCGCCGCCGATGGTCAAGACGCGCGCGTCGCGGACCATGCGCTCGATCGGCGTTCCCCGCATGAAGCCGGTGCCGCCATGCAGTTGCAGGCATCCGTGCACGACCTCATGCAGCACTTCGGGCGACAACGCCTTCACCATTGACACCTCGCGTTCGCAGGGCCTTCCGGCCTCGGCCAGTTCGGCGGCGTGATAGGACAGCGCCCGCGCGGCCGCTGCCTTGGCGGCAAGCGATGCCAGCTTCAGGCGTACGCTCTGCTGATTCCACAGCGGGCCACCGAAGGCCTGGCGTGTCTTCACATAGTTGGTCGTCAGCTCGATCGCCTTGGCGGATTCGCCGGCGCAGATGCCGCCGATGCAGATCCGCTCGTTCTGAAACGTTTCCATGATGCCGTAGAAGCCACGGTTCTCCTCGCCGAGCAGGTTCTCGGCCGGGATCCGCACGTCCTGGAAGGCGATCTCGGCGGTGTCCGAGCAAAGCCAGCCATGCTTGTCGAGTTTCGTTGCGGAGATGCCGGGCGTGTTACGCTCGACAATGAACAGCGAAATGCCGCGGCTGCCCTTGGCCGCGGGATCGGTGCGCGCGGCAACGATCAGGATATCGCCATAGACGGCGTTGGTGATGAACATTTTTGCGCCGTTGATCACCCAGAAGTCGCCGTCGCGGCGGGCTCGCGTCTTCAGGCCGGCAACGTCGGAGCCGGCGTCGGGCTCGGTTACCGCGATCGAGCAGATCGTCTCGCCGCGAATGATCGCGGGCAGATATTTCCGCTTCTGCTCCGGCGTGCCGCGCAGGGTGATGTGCACCGCCGACATGTCGGAGTGCACCAGGGTGGATGAGGTGAACCCACCGAAGGTGGAGCGCCCGAGTTCTTCGGCAAAAACCATCGAGGCGAGCGGCCCCATGTCGGTGCCGCCATGTTCGGCCTCATGGCGCATGCCGAGAAAGCCGAGCGCACCCATGCGGCGAAAGATTTCGCGCGGGATCTTGCCCTCGCGTTCCCAGGCTTCGCCATGCGGCACCACTTCCTTTTCCACGAAGCGGCGGACCTGCTCGCGCAGCATCCGCAGCTCCTCGGATAGGTTGGGCGGTTCGGCGAAATGAAACTCGGCTTCGTTCGAGTGGCGGAGATCGCTCATGACATTCATCCTGCCCTCTCAACCTCAAGGCAAAGGTGCCGGCGCAGGAAGGCCGCGATAACGGTGATCGATTCCCACGCCTGCGGGATTTCGGGAAACATCTGAAAGACGTGGATCATGCCGTCCCAGACTTTCAGTTCGACATCGACGCCGGCAGCCCTTGCTTTCTCCGCCAGCATTGTGGCGTCATCGCGCGCGGTCTCGCGGTCGCCGGCATGGATCAGAAGCGGCGGCAGGCCCTTGAGGTCGCCATACAGTGGCGAGGCGAGCGGGTTAAGGGGATCGCCACCCTCGCCGATATAGCCCTTTGCGAGCGCCAGGATCATCGACCGCTGATGGATCGGATCGGCGCCGGCTCGGCTTTGAAAACTCCCGCCGGTTGCGGCGAGATCGGTCCAGGGCGACATCAGCACGCCCGCCGCGGGAAGCGGTTCGCCGCGGTCGCGCAGGCTGAGCATCGTCGTGAGCACAAGATTGCCTCCGGCGGAATCGCCGGCAAGCGCGATGTCTTTGGGCGCAAGGCCCTGCTCCAGCATCCACGCATAGGCCGTGAGCGCATCTTCCAGCGCGGCCGGAAAGCGATGCTCCGGCGCCAGGCGATAGTTGATGGCCAGCGCGCGGCAACCGCCGGCCTCCGCGATGCGCGCGATCAGATCGCGATGCGAAGCGATGGAGCCGAGACGAAAGCCGCCGCCGTGGAAGTAAAGGATCGCCTTGTCGCGCGGCGCATCGGCCGGGACGATCCATTCGCCGTCGACGCCGCCGGCGGACACCAGCCGGCAGGACACCGGCACCGTGCAGCCGGAGAACGCCGCATCCCAATCGCTGCGCATCTGGGCCACCGTCGTCTGGCGGCTCCAGTTCCCATACACGGTCTGGATCTTCCTGATCGCGCGTTCGACGGAATCGAGCGCGATATCGCCATCCGCCTGTGTCATCCGCCGATTCCCATGCCGCCGGAAACGCCGAGTGTTTCGCCGGTGATGTAGGCCGCCTGATCGGAGGCGAGGAACAGCGCCGCTGCCGCAACCTCCTCGGGTTCGCCAAGCCGCCGCAGCAGCGTTGCCTCCGTCATGGCGCGCCGCAATTTTTCGCCGCCCTCGGCTACCGCCTGCTCCAGCATCGGCGTGCGGATCGGTCCCGGTGCGATCGCGTTGGCCGTGATGCCGTAACGCGCATTCTCTCGGGCGATGCTCTTGGTGAAGGCGATCACCCCGCCCTTGGCGGCGGAGTAGACCGCGCCGCCCTTCGAACCCAGCCGCGCGGCTTCCGACGTGATGTTGATGATGCGGCCAAAACCTGCCGCCTGCATCGCTGGTAGCGCGGCATGGATGCAAGCCAGCACGGCGACCAGATTGACGCCGATCAATTTGAACCAGTCTTCCGCCGAGGTGTCGGTGAAGAAGGCGTGCTGGTCGATGCCGGCGTTGTTGACGACGATGTCGAACGGGCCATGCGCGGCCATGACCTCTCGGACCCCGGCGGCATCGCTGACGTCGAGGCGCACCGCGGTCGCGCCTGCGTCCGTGGCGACGGCGCCGCTACGTGCCGCATCGAGATCGGCGATCACGACCTTGGCACCCGCCGCGGCGAAGCTTCGCACGATCGCTGCACCAATGCCTTGCGCGCCGCCCGACACGAAAGCGCGGCGGCCGTCCAGCCGTCCAAAGGGAAGCGGACTGGCGGCCGGCACGCGTCAGCGCCCCAAAAATTTCGGCTTGCGCCGCTCGATCACGGCGGCGAGGCCTTCGCGCGCATCTGACGTCCCCGACAATTCGGAGACCGTTCGCGCTTCCTCCGACAGGCACTGCTCGATGCTGGTACCGGTGCCGGCCCAGACCAGCCGCTTGGTCGCCGCCAGTGCCTTCGGCGCACCGGCCGCGAGCTCCTGCGCGAAGGCCAGCGAGGCGCTTGCCAGCTCTGCATCGGGTACGACTTTGGTGACGATGCCCATCTCAAGGGCTTCAGCCGCGGAGATCACCGGATTGGTCAGCAGGATCGACATCGCGCGCCGCAGGCCGACCAGGCGCGAGAGCGTGACGGAAACGCCGGCATCGGGCGCCATCGCAACGCGGGTCGCACCTGCCAGGAATTTTGCGGACTCCGCCGCGATCACGATGTCGGAGGCGCAGACGAGACCAAAGCCGCCGCCGCCGGCTGCAAAGCCTTGAACGGATGCGATCACCGGAGCCTCCAGGCGCAAGAGACCGGTCACTGCATTCTGCAAATAGGCGGTTGCTTGTCGGATATAGTCCGGCAGCTTCTCGCCCTTGGACGCAAAGGCGCGGACGTCGCCGCCAGCGCAGAAATTCGCACCCTCGCCGCTCAGCAGCACCACGCGCAGATCCGGGTGGCCATGACAAGCCATGATGGCGTCGCACAGCGCGCTCAACAATTCGACGCTCATGCCGTTGGCGGCATCCGGCCGGTTGAGCCGCAGCCGCGCGATGCCGTCGGAAATGTCGAGCAGGACCGGTCCCTTGTCGATCATGGTTTTCGTCACACCAGGAATGAAAGCGTGTAGAGCGCCTTCTCGTTGTTGACCAAAATTACCTTCTTGTAGGCCATCCGCAATTCGCCATCGACATGGCGCAGGCGATATTCGTTGCGGGCTGCCCAGATCGTGTCGTCGCGCAGGCTCGACTCGAAGATCATACTGTTGCTGCCGACCGCGATATCGCCGCCGGGCTGCGGGTCGAGCAGTTCGATATTGGACACCAGCCGCCGCAGCCGTGACTGCGGCGTTTGCGTAAAATGCTTGCCGGTCAGCAACTGGCGCACACGCAGCGCGATGCGCGAGCGGTTGTCATAGATGATCGACATCTCCTTGTCGGGGTCGATATCGGCACCGTTGGCCGGCACCCAGTAGACCCCGTCATCGGTCCACAGCGCTTCCCAGGCCTCATATTGATGCTCGTCCTGGAAACGCGCTTCCCGGTAGATGAAGGCGGTGACCGCATCCAGCAACGTGGCGCTGCTCTCGCGCGACAGCATCAGCGCGCCTCCATCAGCTTGCGATAGTGGCGCCAGATGCCGCGCGAGGGCACTTCGTCCGTAACGTGGCCGACGGTAAATCCCGCCTCATCGGTGCGCTCGCGTTTCTCGCCGCGCCCGAGGAAAATCCATTCCGGGTTGCGCGCGAGCACGCCGCGATGGCAGCGTTCGTACATTTCGGAATCGTCGGCCAGGAGGAAGCCGGCCGGCCCGACAGAGCCCATGGTCTGTTGGCGAAGCCGGCGGTTGAGATCCGGCGCACCCTTGAACTGTAGCGCGGTGACGTGCTGCACGCTGTCGTCGACCGCCAGCGGCTGGATCACGAACATCTGGATTTCCGCGATGAACAGGTTCGGGAAGATCATGACATGCGGCACGCCGTCGATCATGATCTCGCGCGCTTCCTTCTCGCCATAGGCAGCTTTCATCCGCGCGGTGTAGTCCGGCAGCCGCTCGGCCGACGTGCCGAACCAGCTCATCGGCGCGTCGCGCTTGCGGAATTCCGGCCGCAGGTCGATTTCCGTGTGGCCCTCGCCATAGTCGCGCGTCAGCGCGGTGGAAGCGCCGCCGTAAAGCTTGCCGATCATGCTGTCGGCAACGCCAAAGATCGATGTGTGAACGAATGCCGGATGATAGCCGTCGCACTCGTTCTCGAGGATGAACTTCCAGTTGGCCTTCACGCGGTGCTTGAGGAAGCCGGCGGTGATTTCCACCTCGCCCTCCGGCGAGGTGCGCACCAGGCGGTCGATGGTCTCGATCGCGCCGCCGAGATGCTCGCGAAGCGTCGGCCCTTCCGCCGCGAAGGAGCCGAATACGAAGCCGCGATAGGATTCGACGCGTGTGACGCGGCCGAGCGCCAATTGCGACTTGTCCTGCCCTTCATAGCCGTCGGGAAAGGCATAGCCGACGAGGCGGCCGTCATTGGCAAAGGTCCAGGAATGGAAAGGACAAGTAAAGGAACGCGCGTTGCCCTTTTCGTAGGAGCACACTTGGTTGCCGCGATGCGAGCAGCGGTTGAGCAGGAGGTTGACCTTGCCCTGCTCGTCGCGGGTCATGATCACCGATTGCGGGCCGATCGACTTGACGACGTAGTCGTTGGCGTTCGGCACCTCACTCTCGTGGCCGACATAGACCCAGGTGCGATACCAGATGTTCTGGAGCTCGGCTTCGAAAATGGCCGGATCGCTGTAAAGCGAGCCATGCACCCGGTCCGGTCGGATCAATTCCGACCACTGCGACGCGCGCGGCATCACGTTCATCGCTCTCCCTCCCAATTCGACAGCCGGCCTCGCCCTTGCAAGGCGACTTAATAATAATCCGACCGACCGTTCAAATAATAACACAAAAGCTTCCCCGATCAAGTCTCTTTACGCAGGCCTGGCACGATGCTCCCGGCGGCGCCCACGAAAACGTGAGTTAGCCGGGGCTAACCTGACGGCCGGAAAAGCGGGTAGTGGCTGCGTGACAATCACCGCCTCGGCCCGCTCGACGCCAACCTGAACCCGCTTTCGAAGATTGACTGCCTTTATGAAGAAGAAGATCGGCTTCCTTTCGTTCGGTCACTGGACGCCTTCCCCGCAATCGCAAGCACGATCGGCCGCAGATACCCTGTTGCAGTCCATCGACCTGGCCGTTGCTGCCGATCAACTGGGTGCGGACGGAGCTTATTTCCGGGTGCATCACTTCGCTCGCCAGCTCGCCTCGCCGTTTCCGCTGTTGGCGGCCGTCGGCGCAAAGACCAGCCGCATCGAAATCGGCACGGCTGTGATCGACATGCGCTACGAGAACCCGCTCTACATGGTGGAAGACGCCGGCGCGGCCGATCTCATCGCCGGTCAACGCTTGCAGCTCGGCATTAGCCGAGGATCGCCCGAGCAGGTGATCGACGGGTGGCGCCATTTCGGCTTTCAGCCCGCCGAGGGCGAGAGTGACGCCGACATGGGGCGCCGTCACGCGGAAGTCTTTCTGGATCTCTTGCGCGGCCAGGGTTTTGCCCAGCCAAATCCCCGCCCCATGTTTCCGAATCCACCCGGGCTGCTGCGCCTGGAGCCGCATTCCGAAGGCCTTCGTGAGCGGATCTGGTGGGGCGCCGGTTCGAATGCCACGGCCGTCTGGGCCGCAAAGATGGGCATGAATTTGCAGAGCTCGACGCTCAAGAATGACGAGACCGGCGAGGCTTTCCATGTGCAGCAGGCCGCACAAATCCGCGCCTACCGGGCTGCGTGGAAGGAGGCGGGCCACGCGCGCGAGCCGCGGGTGTCGGTCAGCCGCAGCATCTTCGCGCTGATCGACGATCGCGATCGGGCCTATTTCGGACGCGGCGGCGCGGACGAAGACCAGATCGGATTCATCGACGAAAGGACACGGGCCATTTTCGGCCGCAGCTACGCCGCCGAACCGGACACCCTCATCGAGCAGCTAAGGGCAGATGAAGCCATTGCCGAAGCCGACACGCTGCTTCTTACAGTCCCCAACCAGCTCGGCGTCGAATACAACGCGCATGTGATCGAATCGATTCTGACTCACGTCGCACCAGCCCTCGGCTGGCGCTGATGCAACACTTCGCTCCGGCTTCTGAAAATTTTGTCCTGGCCGCCGCGCGCGCTTCAGCCGATCTCCCAATGGAGCGCGTATTTTGCAGAACTTAAAGCCAGCAAATGCTGTCCCCGTGAACGCAGGGCATGACCGAAGCCGTTCGATGCGAGATGGTTTACCGCGCCCGCAACAAGAGTGCGGCAAAAACCCAGCGTAAATCGCCCGTACACGCCGCTCGAAACGATGCCTGAAGAGGCCAATCGATAGGCGTTGCCGAAGATGTGGATCATTCCAAGCATCGCGGCCACTTCGTGGTACGTCGCCGCCGAACGTATGCCGATCAGCGACAGAAGCCATATGTGAATGCCGAGCCCGGTCACGACAGGCTCATTCGTGCTGGCGGCAGCGGCGCGGACTGCGTCAGATACGCGCTCCTCCACTGATACGGCGTGTCGCCGGCGAAACGCTTGAACACCGTGGTGAAGTGCGCCTGGGTCTGGAAACCGACTGTCAGAGCAATCTCGACGAGCGAGACTTCGGCCCGCTTGAGCAATTCCTCGGCGCGTTCGATCCGGCGCTTCAGGAGATATTCGTGGGGCCGCATGCCCATGGCGGCCCGGAACTGTGCGGCAAAGTGCATCCGGCTAAGACCGGCGACCTCGGCGAGATCCTGCAACGTGATCTTTCCGCCGAGACGTTCGTCGATATACTGCATGACGCGCTTGAGGCGCCATTTTTGCAGCGACCGCACGTTGCGGCCGGTGGAAGCCTCGCCTGCGCCGGCATCGGCCTGGCTGAACTGCCGTGTGAGGATGGCAAGGCGCAGGGCATCGGCGCAGATGGCGGAGTGCGGATCGCGCGCGGCTTCCGCGGCGGCGAGTGCGTCCGAAAGGCGCTGAATGACGGGGTCGTCGGACTTTTCCGGGACAGGCGCCGCCTTGGCGATGGCGGAATTTTGATCGAGGCGCTTGGCCGATACCTTGAAGCAGGGAATGCCGTCGTCCCTCGCATCTTCCTTCTCGGCCCTCACGGCCAGAGCGACGTCGAGGTGCTCCAGCGAGAGCGTGATGCCGTCCTTGGCAAAACGAGCGGGGAGTTTCGAGCGCTGCAGCCGGCGGCGATCTACTCCCGAGAGGTCGATCGACCGGAGGTCGACGACCTCGACCTCGTTGCCAGTGATTTGTGCGGGTGACGTCAGCAGCGACATGGCCGTATCTCCTTGCCCAGTTGCAGATCCGAGAGCCGATCGGCTTGTTCCGGAAGCTGTGATCGCAAGGTAGCCCGCTGGTCTATACGCTCCATTCTACGCGCGGTTAGGCCGCTAGATTGTCGGTTTGGCCACATCATACCTAGGTATGATCGCATCAAAATGCCGTGTAATGTGTACTGCGACGGTGGATTCAATCATCGCAGGAAATATTCCACGAGTGCACGAAAAGCATTCGTCGCCATGTTGCCGGAACGCTGAAATCGCGGCATCAAACGGCCGAAATGACAACATGTCCAACTGCGGTAACGACAATGCTCGCGGGTGTGCCCATGAGCCGTAACGGTTTGCGGCTCTGCTCCGCCGTTCTCGCTTTTGCCGTTTTCCTGATCGACGCCCTCACGCCTTGGGAGGGCGCGGTGGCGGTAAGCTACGTCATTGCGATCCTGCTGGCGGCGAAGACGACGCGGCGCGACGACATCATCATTGCGGCAATAGGCTGCGCCGTACTCACCGTCGCGGCGTACGGCCTGTCGCACGGCTTTGAGGTGATCGATTCGGCTGCCCTGCGCGCGTCCGTCAGTCTCGCAGCCATCGCGATCACGACGCTGCTGGCGCTACAGAATCAGACGGCGACCAAGCGCCTTGCTGCGCAGGCGCGCCTGCTCAACCTCTCCCATGACATGATCTTCGTCCGGGATCGGGGCGGCGTCATCTCGTTCTGGAACCGGTGCGCGGAAGAAACCTACGGCTGGTCCGCGGACGAAGCCATCGGGCGGGTGGCGGACGAGCTATTGCAGACGGTCTACTCCCAACCGCGCGAGGCAGTCGAAAATACCCTGATCGACAAAGGCCGCTGGGAAGGCCGGCTTGAGCAGCGCACCAAATCCGGCGCGGTTCTGGCGATCGAAGCCCGCTGGGCCGTGCAATACGATCACCTCGGCGAGCCGCGCGACGTGCTGGAGACGCTCACCGACGTCACCGACCGCGAGGCGGCCCATGCCGCGCTGGTACAAAGCGAGCGGCGCTATCGACGGATGTTCAATGCCAGCCGCGTCGGCGTACTCGAGGAAGACTGGAGCGCCATCCGCTCCGCGTTACAGGCGCTGAACCTCGACAAGGCGAACATCGCCGACTATCTCGCGCACAATCCGGACTTTGTCCGCAGCGCGCGACCGCTCGCCAGAATCATCGATGTCAACCCGGCGCTGCAAAAGATGGTGGGTGCCGACGGCGCTTCGGCCTTCCGCGAAAGCGTCGACAAGCTCCTGGGCGAAAGCGACCGCACCTTCTTCAGAGCCTTGGTGGCCTTCGCTCAAGGCGATCCCTTCTACGAGGGCGAAACCGAACTGGTCAGCCTCGACGGGCGCAGGGTTCCGGTACTGTTTACGATCACCTTTCCTGCCCAATCCGATGGCGATCGCAACGTACTCGCCTTCGTTGTCGACATCACCGAGCGCAGGCAGGCCCAGGACGCGCTGCTTGCCGCGCAGGCGGAGCTTGCGCATGCTTCGCGCGTGGCCACGCTCGGTGAGTTGACCGCCTCGATCGCCCATGAGGTCAACCAGCCGCTGGCGGCGATCGTGACCAGCGGCGAGGCCGGCATGCGTTGGCTGCGGCGCGACGTGCCCAATCTGGAGGAAGTCGCAGCCGCTATCAACCGGGTCGTCGGCGAAGGCCGGCGCGCCAGCGAGATCGTCACCCGCATCAGGGCCTTTCTGAAGAAGCAGCCGGTGCAGCAGGAATCCCATGAAATAGCCGAGATCATCTCGGAAGCGGCGAAGCTGGTCGAGCGCGAACTTTGGAAGGACCATGTCACGCTGAACATCGAGGCTGGACCGGACCTGCTGCGGGTTCGCGGCGACCGCATCCAGCTTCAACAGGTGCTCGTCAATCTCATGGTCAACGCCGGCCAGGCCATGTCGAAGCAGAACGGGCCTCGCATCGTCTCGCTACGCACGAGCGTTGATGAGAGCGGAAGCTTTGCCGTGACGGTGGAGGACACGGGCCCGGGCATTGCTCCCAACGACCTGCCGCGGCTTTTTGAGCCATTTTTCACGACCAAACAGGGCGGTATGGGCATGGGGCTTGCGATCTGCCGGACGACGGTCGAAGCTCATGGAGGCCAGTTGTCGGCGGAGAGCACGCCCGGTTCCGGCGCGACGTTCCGCCTGACGCTGCCCGTGGCCCAAGAGCATGTTGCATAATGACACGACCGAGCGAAAAAGGAACTTCTGGAGCCGCGCCGGCGCAAAACTCCGTCGTCATGATCGTGGACGATGACGCGGCCATTCGCGCCTCGCTCGACAGCCTGTTCCGGTCCATCGGCCTTGAAACCCGTTTATTCGGCTCACCCGCCGAATTGCTCGGCGGATCGCTTCCCAACGGTCCCGGCTGCATCGTGCTGGACGTCCGGCTTCCCGGCGTGAGCGGGCTGGATTTGCAAGGCCAGCTCTCACGGCAGGGTATCGAATTTCCCATCATCTTCATGACCGGCCATGGCGACATTCCGATGTCGGTCCGCGCGATGAAGGCCGGCGCGGTCGACTTTCTCTCAAAGCCATTTCGCGACCAGGACATGCTGGACGCGGTGTCGGCGGCGCTCGAGCGCGACGCGCAGCGCCGCAGCCAATCCGCCGCCAAGGACGATCTTCGTGCGCAGTACGAGACGCTCACGGCACGCGAGCGCGAGGTGATGGGTTATGTCACCGCCGGTTTG
Organism: Bradyrhizobium lablabi; assembly: GCF_018129385.1. Lineage (GTDB taxonomy): Bacteria > Pseudomonadota > Alphaproteobacteria > Rhizobiales > Xanthobacteraceae > Bradyrhizobium > Bradyrhizobium lablabi_C. The sequence goes on along the minus strand of NZ_JAFCLN010000001.1, from coordinate 72,127 downwards.
ATGAACAAGCAGGTGGCCGGCCTGATCGGCCTCAGCGAGATCACGGTGAAAATTCATCGCGGCAGCGTCATGCGCAAGATGGGAGTCCGTTCGCTCGCCGATCTCGTCCGCAAGGCCGAGGCGCTCGGCGTATCCCAAACCCGGAGTAATACGGACCAAACCTGAGTATAATTTTCGGCAAGGCGTCCCGGGGTGCATAACAGGCTACCGACCGCGCCCCGGGAGACGTTTTTGTTCCCGTTCGGTTTGACGGTCAAGGCGGGCGCCGATGGCCAAGACCCCAGTGATTGCAATCGTGGACGACGACGAGGGCGTGCGCACATCGCTCGCAAGCCTGATCCGTTCGCTCGGCTATGAGGCCCGCACCTATGGGTCGGGCACCGACTTTCTGGAGCGGCCGGGCGAAGATCCCGCGTGCATGATCGCTGATATTCAGATGCCGGTGATGACCGGCGACGAACTGCAAGCGAAGCTGGTTGCTTCGGGCCGCCGGTTCCCCATCATCTTCATGACGGCGTTCCCCACCGAAACCGTCCGCCAGCGAGTGATGTCGGCAGGCGCCCATTGCTATCTCAACAAGCCAGCCGGCGGCGACGAGATCATCCGCCGCCTCGAAGAAGCATTGGCAGGGCACACGCCGGGATAGTCCAGCCTTCAGCACAACGGCTGCAATCACGGCTTCCTGAGCCCGACGTGCATTCCCGCAAGGTGGTGGCGGACCGGAAATACGAGCCTGAAGCACAACCTCATACTGCACCAGACTTAACGACGTGGGGTCGCTGCACGCTCCCGGTGCGGCGGATGATGCACCAATGCAGGTGAATGCCAATAGTGCCGCTGCCGTCGCACCGCGCCCGCCGACTTTCGCCGGGTTTCCTGCAAGCTCGTGGGCGTTCGCGATTCGAATCTGGCTGGCTTGCCTGCTCGCGCTTTATGCCGCCTTCTGGCTTCAGCTCGAATCTCCGATGAGCTCTGCGATCACCGTGGCGATTCTCGCCTTGCCGACCCGCGGCCAGGGATTGGAGAAGGCCGGCTTCCGGCTGTTCGCGACGGTTATTGGCGTCGCCGCCTCGATTGCGATCGCAGGGATCTTTTCGCAAACCAATGGTCTTCTTCTGGCCGTGTTGGGCGCCTGGGTCGGGCTTTGCGTGTATTTCGCCGGAATGCTCGACGGCAACCGGGCCTATGCCGCGACGCTGTGCTGCATCACCGTTGCGCTGATTGCCATCCAGCAGATCGACAGCCCGCAGATGGTTTTCCCGGCGGGTGTTGCGCGCGGCGCGGCGCTTACGGTTGGTGTTTTGGCGGTCGCGCTGATCAACGACGTTCTGGCTGCGCCCGACTATCATCCCGTTCTGGCCATGCGTCTCGAAGCACTGCATCGGCGAGTCATGGCTTTTGCAGAAGATGCCCTTCGCGGCGAAGCGATGCCGACGGCCGTGTCGGCGAGCTTGCTGGGCGAAATCGCAGCCGTCCATCCGGACATCGCGAGCCTGGCGCCGGAATCGAACGATGGAACGGCAAGAACCACTGCGGCACAGTCCGCGATGGTGGACCTTGCTTCCCTGCTGTTCCTTGCTCGCGCACTGGCGATGCTGCCCGTCGGAGCCACACAAGGCTCGCATCTGGCGCGACGGGATGGCGGCCGATCCGGTTTGCTGGAAATTTGCCGGACCTGGCTCAGGGAAGAGCTGTTCCGGAAGGAAGCCGACATACGCGGTAGCCTCGATGCGCTGCGGGCGGGTACGCGCCCCGCCCTGCGCTGGCGCGCGCCCCTCTTCCGCTCGCGCCGGATCGCGGTCGAGAGCGGCATCAGGGCCGCCATCGCCTTCATGCTGGTTGCCGCGCTCCTTGCGGCGATGGGCTGGCCGACGGCCGAAGTCGCCCTGTCGCTTGTGGCGATCATCATTGGCCTCGGCGCAACGGCGCCCGATCCGCGCAAGTTCACGCTGATGGCGGTCATCGCCACGCCGATCGCGTGCCTGATCGCCGGCATCCTGAAATATTTCGTCTTCAACGGCGTGTCCGAGTTCCAGCTCCTGGCCATCGGTCTGGCGCCTGTCGTGATCGGCCTTTCGCTGCTGATCTCGCTGCCCAACCTGCTGCTCTCATCGCTGGGCCGGCTCAGCCTGATCTTCACCCTGGCCATCTTCGCACCGTCCAACCCTCAGAGCTACGATCCGAATGTTTTTATCATTACCTGCTTCCTGTCCTGTCTCGGCGCGATCCTGACATTCGCGGCTCAAGTCCTCATCCCTCCCTTGTCGAACGATCGCCGGCTGCGGCTGCTGATCGATGCGGCCCGCAACGAGATCAAGCGAGTCGATCTTCGGCGGCGCCTGCGTCTTGCGCCGGAAGAAGCCGCGTTTCGCGACGCCACCTGGATCCAGCAGATCGTTGCCGCAAGCGGCACCTCCGCGTCGAATCAGCCGGCCGTCGAAGCGGCCATGCGCTATATCGACAGCGCTGCGGCACTGCGGCGCTGCCGTGCCGAACTGGATCGGCTGGCAACCGGGCCGCTCGCCGATGCAGCGAATACCGCGCGCGCCGCGCTCACCGGGCGGAATGCAGATGAAATCCGGGGGGCCGCCGAGACATTGCGCGAAACCGCAACACAACGCGGCCTGAACGCCGATCCGGCCTGCGCTGCGCTCGTCCTGACAAGCGTCGCGTTCATCCCGTCAGAGCCTGCGATCGGATCCATTCAGGAGCAACGATCATGACGCACACCTATCGAGAGCTCATTCTTGGCGGCGTCCTGGTTGCGCCCATCGTCTCCTATGCCGTGGTCGCGCTGATGCTCTTCCTGCTGCTGCGCCCGCTGCTTCACTTCGTGGGCTTTTCAAATTTCTTCAGCAATCCGTCTCTGGCCGAACTCAGCGTCTACGTCACGCTGTTCGGCTTGCTCACGCTGCTTTTCTAGGGGAATCGTCATGGACGCCGCAATGTCCCTGTATCAAGCCGCACCGAACGGCAAACCGCAGGCTGAAACCGCTCTCACCGGCGATGCCGATGCCCCCGTCCTGGAGCCCGCGGCACGCGATACCACCAACCGCATGCCGGATGGCGGTCAGCCTCCCGTGGGAGCAGCCCCGCCGAAGACAGCGAGGCTTGATGCCGTCAAGCGCCTTGCCCGCGCGGCCGGCAAACACCTTGCGACGCTCGCCATCGCGCTGGTCGCCATCCTGATCTCGCTTCTCACCTGGCAGCACTATGTAAGCGCGCCCTGGACCCGGAACGGCAGTGTCCGCGTTCAGGTCGCCAATATCGCGCCGCAGGTCTCGGGCAAGATCGTCGAATTGCATGTCGCCGACAACCAGTTCGTCCACAAGGGCGATGTCCTGTACGTGATCGATCCCTTCGACTTCCAGGTCGCGGTCAACGTCGACAAGGCGCAGGTCAACCAGCGCGCCGCAGATCTCGAAGTCAAGCAGGCCGAATCCACCCGGCGTCAGCATCTGTCCGATCTCGCGACCACGCCCGAAGAGCAACAGATCTACGCCGGTACCGCCGTGCAGGCGAAGGCGGCCTATGAGGCGGCCGTGCATCAACTCGCGCAGGCGGAATTGAACCTGAAGCGGACAAGGATCGTCAGTCCCGTCGACGGCTATGTCACCAACCTTCTGCTGAGGGTCGGAGACTATGCCGTCACCGGCGCCAGCAATATTTCCGTGATCGACTCCAACAGCTTCTGGATCGACGGCTATTTCGAAGAAACCAAGATGGCCAATGTGTGCGTCGGCGATCGCGCCGAGGCCCAGCTCATGGGTTACGCGCAGCCGATCCTTGGACATGTGAAGACCGTTACCCGCGGCGTCAGCGTGTCCAACGCGACGGCGGGCACGCAAGGATTGCCCAACGTCGATCCGATTTACACCTGGGTGCGCCTCGCCCAGCGGGTGCCGGTCCGCCTTGCCATCGACACGGTGCCGTCAGGCGTGCCGCTGGTTTCCGGCATGACGGCGACGGTGACGATCCGCCAGCCTGCTGCGGACGTTCCCCCCGGCTGGCTCGGCCGCATCCGCGCGAATCTTGTCGACCCGATCTACGACCTGTTCAGCGGCGGGCCTCCGCCGCGCCCGAACTGCCTGCAAGATACGTCCGGACAGCGCCCCGAAGCCGAGACGATTCCCTATTCAAATCAGCCCGACATACCGTCGCCGGAAAAAATCGTGCCTGGCCTCGCGCCCGGCATCAACGTCTCCCCGCGTATGCGGTAATCGGCGATCTCCGTAAGAATACGGGCTATTGCGCAAGCTTCGTGCGTTTTTGCAAAAGCCCGCGCGGTTCGAAATACCGGCCCGCAAATTCGTCCTTTGGTGCATCACGACCACGGGATCGCCGACAAGGCGAACAATCGTGGCGACGCTGTTGCCGTGCAGCATCTTAACACTTTTGTCCGCGACCTTAATATGATATAAGGCATTGAATTTATTTGATGATTTACATTATCCTGGCTGCCCGGCCGGTATATGTGCATTTGCAAAATCTAACAGTCCTTAAGCATCGATAACGCGCTTAATGGCGGGGGCGGACGTATCCTCCTGGCATCGAATGTTGAATTCATGGGCTCGCCGGCGATCGCCAGCGCAGCCCGGAAGGGACAGAACGATGCTGAACGACATGCAAGCGGGCCGCGCCTGGGCCGATCTTCCAGACGATTCGCTGGAGCCGAAAACGCCGGAGAGGGCGAAGGCCCTCCCCCTTGAACGAGCCTGGCGCCGGCTGGAGCCGGGCGTCGGTGCCGATGACATCTCCATCTCGCGCTGGACCGACGCCAGGGACACGCTGCGAAGCGCCGAAGCGACAACGCCGGCGGATCGATATTTCATCGGCGTGGCCCTGAAGACAACGCGGCTGAAATTGTCCAGGGAACGCCAGACCATTTTTGACGGCATCATGCCGGCGGGCACGCTCTATGTCGGCGCGCCGTCGAAGCAGCTCAGCGCCCAGTTTCACGCGCCGTGCGACTTCCTGCACTTTCACGTTTCCGTCGGCTACTTTCCCGCGGAGCCGCCGGCAAGGGCCCCGCTTGAGGCGGAGGGTCTGAACGACCTCGTCCTGCTGCGCGATTCCTTTGCCCAGCAGCTCGCGAGGGCGCTGACCGAGCAAGGCAGTCCGGCCGACGAACGATTTGCGCGATGCATCGGCCAGACGCTGGCGATGCATCTGGGCCGGCTCGAATTCCCGCGCACCAAGGTCAATGCATTGCCGAAATGGCGGCTGCGGCGCGTCGAGGAATACATCAAGGATCATTTCGACCGCTGCATCAGCCTCGCCGACCTCGCCAGGGTCGCAGGGCTGTCCCGCATGCACTTTGCTGCGCAGTTCCGCGCCGCGACAGGATATCGCCCGCGCGAATATCTCCTGCATCAGCGCATCGAGCACGCCAAGTCGCTGCTGTCGAGCGCCGAAATGCCCCTGGCCGAAATCGCATTGGCGGTCGGCTTCTGCACGCAGGCGCATTTCTCGACCGTCTTCAAACGCATCACCGGCGAAACGCCGGCGCGCTGGCGCTGCGCCAGCAAGAACGACTTGGCGGTCAATCCTCCAAGGAAATCCTCCGCACGAGGATCCGACTTTGACCGATCATGCGAAATGGGAAACGTCTTGGGTTCGCGAAATACGCAAGACGCCCAATCTGCGATGATGCAGATGTAGCGATTCAGACCTCTTTTCGGCTCGAGCCTCCCCCTCCCGGGCATACGAGCCTCTAGGGGCCGTCCTTGGTCCCCCCGCCGAAGGACGGCCCCACTTTTTTGTCGGCTTGACATCAAGACGATTCAACGTCGCCGGATCTAACCAAAGACTCTTGAGCGCCGACTAGCGGCCGACATGCTGCGCGAGCCAGTTGCGCGTTCCCTGCAAACTCCTGAAATCGTCCAGCGATCGCGCCGGAACATCGCGCCAGGCGCCCGCCGCCATCTCGCTCAATGCATGACCCGGGCCGAGCTCGAGGAAAGCCGTCGCGCCTGCTTCCACGCAGCTTTGCAGGCAGCTCGCCCACTGCACCGTTTGCGAAATCTGCGCTGCCAGCTTGTCGAGGCCAGTCTCCGCGGAGAGGACTGTCGCGCCGTCCACGCCACTCAGGAGGCGCGTTCCTGCGGCTGGGGGAAATGCCGCAGATATCGCGCACAAGCTCTCACGGAACACGGCGGAGGCCGGGGCAAGCCGTTTGGTGTGCGAGGCGACCTCCACCGGCACATCGACTACCCGGCTGGCGTACATCGCGTTCGCTTCCGATGCGATCGCCCGCAATGCCGTGCGGCTTCCGCCGAGGACGAAGGCATCGCCGGGATTGACGATAGCGACTGCGGCACCATGACGCTCGCACAGGCGATCGATATCGCTGCGGGAAAGGCCGCGCACGAACATCAGGCCGTCACCGGGCGGTGTGGCGGCATCCATCGCTTCGGCACGGCGAGCGACCAGGTCGAGCGTGTCCATCGCATTGAACACACCTGAAACGCCCCATGCCGCGACCTCGCCGACACTATAGCCGGCGACAATGATTCGGCCGGGCAAGGCGTCACGTAACGCGGCCGCGGCGGCCAGCGCCTGTACCGTGCACAGGATCTGGCCGGCACGATTGCGATGCACGGTTTCGCTGGATTCGCCGCGGACGAAATCGCGGGGATCCTTGCCAAGCAGTTTGGCCGCGTGCGCAAACAGGCCTGCCGCTTCCGGCGCACCGCCCGTCAATGCGAACATATCCGGATGCTGCCTGCCCTGCCCTGAACACAAGATCGCCAGCGTCATCATCCGCGCCTAGTGAAAGAGCAGGCCAATAGCGATGGCCATCGTGACGATGCTGAACGCCGTGCTCGCGACCACCATCGATCCCACCGTCGCATAATCCATCCGATAGTTGACGGCAAAGAGGATGCCGAAGAATCCGGACGGTGCCGCAGCAAGCAGGATTGCGGTCTTGCCTGCCGCAGACGAAATCGGAAAGAAAAAGACCACGGCAACGGCAAGCAGCGGCCGGATGATATCCGAGGCAGCGGTCGCCGCGACGATCTTCCAGTCGAGCCGGAACGCTTGCGCCGAGAGGATCAGGCCGGTCAGGAACAAGGCAACGCCGGCGGCGGCGTTGCCGATCAGCGACAGACAGGCGTCGGCGAGTCTGCCGAGTTCCAGACCGGACACTGAAAACAGAATGCCGAGCGTCGGTGCCACGACGACGGGCTTTGTCACCGCCCTGCGGAGCGCTGTCAGGATCTGCCCTGCCGACATTTCCACGCCCTGCGCCTTGCTTGCGGCGATCTCGACGATGAGCAGTGCAAGCGGACTGACGAAGACCGAACCGGACGCCAACGCGACGGCCACCGGAACCGCTCCCGTCGGCCCGTTCATTGAAACGAGGATCGGCAGTCCGACGCCGGCGAGGTTCGGAAGACCGATCGTCAGCGCCTGAAGCGATGCATCTGATCTCGAGACATCGGAGAACGTCCGAACGGCCAGATACCATCCGGCATAAAGGATGAGGATCGTCAGTCCGAATACCAGGAACAGCGGCGCCTGCTCGATCATCTGATGACGCGATGCCGATGCCGTCGCGGCGAACAACGCCGCCGGCAACGCAAAATCCATCACAAGCGAATTGAAGCCGTCGACCTCTCGGTTATCGACTATACGGAATTTTCCGGCGGCATAACCGAGTAGCAGGACGAAGAAGACCGGCGCAAGCGCCATGACGATCGCATCTGATATCACTGGCTCGGTCTTTCATGGGCATCGACGAACAACGTCATGGCCAGCAGATCGGCCGACCCGCCCGGGCTGAGGCGCCTGGCAATGAAATCGCTGTGAACCGCACAGGCGCGCTCGCGCCAGCCGGACCGGCGAACGCCGCCCTGATCGAGAAAAATCCGGGTGGTCTTGCGCGCAAAGCGAAGGCCATCGAGACCGCCGCGATGCAGCAGATTGGTATCTTCGACGGAGGCGATCAGCGCAAAGCATGCTTCGACCCGCGCGGCTTCGGGATCTCTCGGCAGGACGCGCGCCGCACGCCGCAGGGACGGCAGGCCAATCCGGTAGACGCTCGGAAATCCGCTCGCGGCCTCGGCGCGCGCACCCCCGGCATGGAATTGGCGTCGGGCCGCGGTGCCGTGGCTGTGCAACAGCACCGGGCCATCGAGGATGCTGCGGCCCCACCGGCGCGCGACGACCTCGCCCAGCGAAAGCCCGGGCTCGACCAGTCCGCCCGCTCTTGCGCCGGCCGCGGCGCATAACAGGCCGAGACCGAAGATGGCGCCGCGATGGGTGTTGATGCCGGAGGTGGCCGCGAACATGGCGCCTTCCGCCTCCATGCCGATCGCCCTCAGCTCTCCAACGTCGCAGCCCTGCGCGGCCACGTCGGCGAGCTGTTGCAAGTAAGGCTTGATCGCCGCCGCGCTCGCGCGAAACGTGCCGACATCCATGTCGTCATGGCTGCCATTGTCGATATGGCTGACGAGACCGGGTTTTGGAAACGTCTCCAGTTCAAGGAGAAGGCAGTCGGCAGCAATGTCGCCAATCGGGCGGACGTCTCCGTCTGTCTGCACTTGCGGCGTAACAGCAAGCTGCGCGTCATATGCCAGAACGGCCGTCATCGGAGCGCTCCTCCAGACATGAAGTCGCGCCGATCGAGCAAGGAGACGCCGTCGATGTGCTTCACCAGCACGTCACTTGCGCCGGCGTGAAACTCGCGCCAATTCACCGCGGCGCCATCGTGGCGCTTCAATTCGCCGTCGATGCGCATGGGCGCATCGGCTTCGACGGCGGCAACGTCAGCGGCCAGGCAATCGAGATCGGTATCGCGGCGGACATCCAGCAGCACGTCGAGGTCGGAGCGGCCGGTGAGGTAGTCCAGCCCGGTGAGCGCGCACCAGGCGAGGCTGCCGAACACCCGGGCCTCTATCGAATGCCGGAAAGCGAGTTCGCCGAGGCGGTCTAGCGTGAGCTGCCAGGCAGGCGGCGCCGACCGGCGCACGTCATCGAGCGAAGGCGGCCGGACAACCGAAAGGACGTCGCCGGCTTGCAAGAGAAAGCAGAGCCGCTTCTTTCCGGCTGAGGGCGGCAGCGGAAGGCCGAGCGCAACGCCAGACGGCTCACCCGGCATGGCACGCCGCCGGATCGTCGGCCACCCTTGCTCGGGCCAGCGCGCTATCAGAGCATCCTCAGCAAGATCGTCGCGCGCGGCCAGCATCGTGCGCCAGCCCTTTGGGCTGACGAACACGAGATCGTGCCGTCCGGCCGGACGCTCACTGGGAGTGCAAGGCAAGGTCACGGACCCGCTCCGCAATTTCGGCCGCCTTCATGCGGCCGCCACGCTCCTTGCCGATGACGTCCCGCCGGTCGTGCACATCGGGCATGTTGAGCAACAAGGTGTCGAGCTGATCAGCGAGCGGAACGGCATCGTTCCAGGTCACATGAACCGCGCCCATTCGGGACAGATTCGACAGCCCCGGCGCAAACACCGGTGTGGATTTGGCCTTCTCCTGTAGGGCTTCCATCGACAGCTTGGTGACCTTGGACATCGAAGGCAGATCCATCACCGCCGGCGTGGCGCCGGGCACGCCCACCAGCACGCGGGTGGCAAGTCCGGTGGCGAGAAGCGCCCCGGCAGCCGAATGGCCGTAAAGGATGCCGATGGCCGGCCGGCGATTCATGTCCGCATAGATCAGCGTCTTGGCGAGATGGGCGAGAAACTCGTTGAGGCCGAGCAGCTCATCGCGTTTGCTCATGCGCTGGCTGTCGCTGTCGACCAGCACGAGGATCGGGCCACTTCCTTCGCTGAGGGAATCCAGCACATGGCGTGACAGCCGGATGGCTTCGTCGACCCCAAGCGGAGCGCGATCTGCCACTCCGATCACGAGCGCCTTGTTACCGGATCGCAGCGTCGCCGACCCGGACACGACGCCGCCGTCGTTCTTCACATCATGGCCTTCGGGAAACAGCGAGGCGAGAACTTCATCGAGCGTCACGGCTGGTCCTCCCGATATTGTCGGCAAGCGCAATGAACTGGTCGGCAGGCAGTTCAGGCACGTCTTCAGCATGGACGATGCCCTCGGCCGTCCAGATATCGACGGCATCCTCGCAGGCGCCAAAACTCCTCAGGCGGTCTGCGAGGCGGATCTGCTCGGCCTTCAGCTTGTCGAGACCGTACGGCCCGACCACATCGAGCAGTCGCAACGCGGCGTCGCGAAAGCCTTGCACGGTGTCATCGGTAAAAACGTCTGCGGCGCCGAGTAGCCGGCGGTGCTTGCCGCCCATGGTGCGCCAGACCAGCGCGCGGTCGCGCGAGTCGAATTCCTCCACGCCGCGATTGGTCTCGATCACTTCCGGCCCTGATACCGCGATGCGGCCCGGCTCGGACACCGCCAGTGCCGAACAGCAGCCCGCGATCAATCCGCCGCCGCCATAGCAGCCCGAACGTCCGCCGATCAGGCCGATGACCTTGACGCCTGCGGTGCGCGCTTCCATCACCGCCCGCATGATCTCCGCAATCGCAAGCTCGCCTGCATTCGCCTCCTGAAGCCGGACACCTCCGGTGTCGAACAGAATAAGCACCGGGATCGATTCGATTTCCCGCGCCGCCCGCAACAGTCCGACCAGCTTCGCACCATGCACCTCGCCGAAGGCGCCGCCCATGAAACGGCCTTCCTGCGCCGCGACCAACACCGGCGCGCCGTCGAGCCGGCCGCGCCCAACGACGATGCCGTCGTCGAACTGCTCGGGAAGGTCGAATATCTTCAGGTGCGGGCTGACTTCGCGCTGTTCGGGCCCGATGAATTCGAGGAAGCTGCCGGCATCGAGCAACAGCTCGAGCCGCATTCGTGCGGATGCTTCATTGAAGCTGGTCGTGCGTGCCCGCTCTGCCGGGAATTGCACGCCATGCTTGATCGGCGCGGTCATTGGCCGTCCTCCTCGATCAAACGAACGGCCTGCGCCAGGCGCAGCGAAACGGTATCGGGGCGCGCGCCGCCGTCATTGATGGAGAATTTCAGTCCGCCCGGGGAATATCGCTCGACGAAATCGGCGACGACGGCCTGCCAGACGTCGCCGAAGCCGACGGCCGCGGTCTTGATCTCGAGCCGGCATTCGCCGTCCGGCAATACACGCTCGGCCAGCACTTCCAGATTGCCGGAAGCCACCACGCCGATGATCGCGCTCTTCCTGCTGCCGCCAGCCCGCGCGCGGGCCTTGTGCTGAAAATTGAGGTCTTCCATTGCGGTGTTCCTCACCAGTTCCTGAATTTCGACGGCGGCGCGTAGAGGCCGCCCGACCAGCGCACCAGATCCTTGATGGAGCGCGCGGCCAGCATGCTGCGGTCCGCATCCAGCGGGTTGATGCCGAGGTCTTCCGGGCGGCGGATCACGCCGCGCTGACGCAGCAGCTCGACTGCATTACGATCGCGCCGGCGGCCGACGTCGGTGTAGCCGGCAACGCCCCGGATCGCCTGCTCGCGCTCATGGGCGTTCCGGCACAACAGCAGGTTCGCGATCCCTTCCTCGGTGACGATGTGCGTAACGTCGTCGCCGTAGATCATGATGGGGGCCAGCTCGAGCTTCAGCTTTTCGGCGAGCTCGAGCGCATCGAGCTTTTCGACGAACAGCGGCACGTTCTTGTCGCCAAACGTCTCGCCGATCTGCACCACCAGCTTGCGGCCGCGGCGCAGCGCCGCCGGGCTGTCGGGATCGGCTTCGCTGCCTGCCTTCAGCCAGGGCTCGCTCGGATGGCGGCGCCCGCGCGCATCCGCGCCCATGTTCGGCGCGCCGCCGAAGCCGGCAATGCGCGAGGTGGTGACGGTCGAGGAATTGCCCTGCAAGTCGATCTGCAAGGTGGAGCCGATGAACATGTCGCAGGCGTAAAGGCCGGCCGTCTGGCAGAACGCCCGATTCGAACGCAGCGAGCCGTCCGGCCCGGTGAAGTAGATGTCGGACCGGGCGCGGATGTAATCATCCATGCCCACCTCCGAACCGAAGGAATGGATTTGCTGCACCCAGCCAGCCTCAATCGCGGGGATCAACGCGGGATGCGGATTGAGCGCGAAGTGTGTGGCGATCTTGCCCTTCAGGCCGAGCTTCTCGCCGAAAGTCGGCAACAGCAGCTCGATGGCGGCGGTGCTGAAGCCGATCCCGTGATTCAGCCGCTGCACGCCGTAGGGCGCATAGATGCCCTTGATCGCGAGCATCGCGGTCAGGATCTGGCCTTCGGTGATCGCCGCCGGATCGCGCGTAAACAGCGGCTCGACAAAGAACGGCTTTTCGGATTTGACAATGAAATGCACGCGGTCGGCGGGAATGTCGACGCGCGGAACCCGGTCCACGATCTCGTTGACCTGGGCGATCACGACACCATCCTTGAAGGCGGTCGCCTCCACGACGGTCGGCGTATCCTCGGTGTTCGGGCCGGTGTAGAGGTTGCCCTCCCGGTCGGCGCTGACGGCCGCGATCAATGCGACATGCGGCGTCAGGTCGATGAAGTAGCGGGCGAACAGTTCCAGATAGGTGTGAACGGCGCCGAGCTCGATCTTGCCGCCAAACAGCATGCGCGCGATGCGCGCCGATTGCGGGCCTGAATAGGCGTAGTCGAGCTTTTTCGCCACGCCGTGGTCGAACAGGTCGAGATGTTCGGGCAGCACGACGCCGGACTGCACCATGTGCAGGTCGTGCACCTTGGCAAGATCGACCGCGAGCAGCGCGCCGCTGAGCAAATCCGCCTGCTTCTGGTTGTCACCTTCCAGGCAGACGCGATCACCGGGCCGAATGACGGCTTCCATCAAACGCGTGGCGTCGCGTGCTTCGACGATCTTGCCGCGCGCCAATCGCGAACCGGCCTCGATGCGGGCGTCGCGTGCTTCGCGGTGACGCTGCCATGTCGCCGCCGTCGTCCTGGTTTCCGCGTCAATGGACATCAACATGTGGAAAGCACCCTGTCCGATCACTCCGGGTTTGGATGATGCCAACCTAGGGACGAAACCCGTCCGGGTATTTCGGCAAGCAAGCCTGCTTTCCACTTTGCACGTCCTTTCGGCCGATCCGTAGATGGTGCAGCGGTTCAACTGCGCGTGAACCGTTCTTTCGCGAAAGACTCGTGCCCCTGGCTTATGTCACCACCGCGCGACCGATATTTGAGACGTTCAGCCACCGATGAGGATTATCGTGAGAAGGATCGTGAAGTGCTACGCGGCCTGCGTCGCATTGCTGTTGGCGGCCTCTCCGGTTCATGCCGGCCCCTGCACCGAGACGATCGCTGGCGTTCAGGCCGAGGTGGATGCGGCGATCGAAAGGCAGGCTGGCGCGGACGGCTGGAAGACTGAAAGCCTCAACGCGACCCGCAACTACCAGCCGACGCCCCGTTCGCTGGCGGCGACGGAGGGACGGGCCGGAGCCCGCTTCGAGTTTGCGCTGGATGCCCTCGACCGGGCCCGCGCCGCGGATCGCATGGCCGACTCCGCGACGTGCCATGAGCAGCTCGCCAATGCGCGGGCTGCGCTGCGTCGATAACGCGATTTCGTCTCTCCTCCGCTCGATAAGTTCGCTGTTCGTGCGTCCAGACAGCGGCACGTGCAATCTGGAAATACCGGCATTCCCGCAGCTCTCTATTGTCCGATCAGGACAACCTGGCCGGAGCACGGCAGATGCGGGAACAATTTCTTTCGAACACCAGCGCGCGACAAGCGATGTTGCGCATCACGGCAATTGCCTTCCTGCTTGCATCGTTGATGATCGGCACCGCATGGCCGATGCCGGTCTCCGGGCAAGTCATCTCACAAGGCACGCCGCCGACCGGCATGGGCGCAACATCGCCGCTTGCGGCGCGATCCAACCAGCCGGCAGGCATTCCACTCGGCGCGACGGAAATCACGAAACCCGGCATCAGCCCGGTTTTTCCCTCGCAGGGCCAGGGGATGACGGCCTGCACCGGCTCAGGCAGCACCTCCTCATCGACGTCGCTGTTCGATGGCGGCGGGCTTTCGCGTAACGCACTGCTCTCCTGCGCCGACAGCCAGATTCCTTCCTCTCCGTTGCCTTCATCATCATCGGCGGGGCGCGTCGGGATTCCGCTGGGCGCAACCGAACTCGGCGGCGCCGGCATCAGCGCGGTTGCGCCTGTCACTGGCCCAAATCCGCCGGACAGCTCGAGTTCGAGCAACAATCCCGGCAATCCCTGAAGCCGCGCTTTCCCAGAGGAAACACTAGCGTGAAACGGAGCATCATCATCGCGTTGGCCGCCCTTGTCGTCGCCACGGCGGTGGGCGGCGGCTTTTTTTACTGGAGAAAATTGCCGGTGGCCGAGGCGGCAGCACCCGCGCCGGTCGCGGCCGTGCCGGTGGTCGCGAGCACCGTCACTGGCAAGGACGTGCCGATCTACCTGCGCGGCATCGGCACCGTGATCGCCTACAACACCGACGTGGTGCGCAGCCAGATTCAGGGGCAACTGGTCAAGATCACCTTCAAGGAAGGACAGACCGTCAAGGCCGGCGATTTGCTGGCGGAGATCGATCCCCGTCCCTATCAGGCCCAGATCGAGCAGCTCACCGCCAACCGCGACCGCGATCAGGCCCAGCTCACCAACGCCGAAGCCAATCTTTCCAGATACACGCAGCTCGGCGCCAAGGGATACGCGACGCCGCAACTGGTTGACACCCAGAAGGCGCAGGTCGCGCAATTGCAGGCCGCGGTGCAGGCAGACCAGGCCCAGATCGACCAAGCCAATGTGCAGCTCAGCTACACGCGCCTGACCTCCGCCATCCCCGGCGTCACCGGCGTTCGGCAGATCGATATCGGCAATGTAATCCATCCGACCGATCCGAACGGGCTCGTCGTCGTCACACAGATCGAGCCGATCTCGCTGCTGTTCACCCTGCCGCAATCGGATCTGCCCGCCATCCAGGAGCGAATGGCAAAGGGGCCGATGAAGGTCATCGCCTACAGCCAGGACAACAAGATCAAGCTCGACGAGGGCAAGCTGCTGCTGGTCGACAACGAGATATCGGGCACAACCGGCACCATTCAGCTCAAGGCGGAATTTCCCAATCACGAACATCGGCTGTGGCCGGGACAGCTCGTCAATGCGCGCCTGCTGCTGGAGACGCGCAAGAACGCCATCACCGTCGCCGGCTCGGCCGTGCAGCAGGGGCAGAACAGCGCCTATGTCTACGTCGTGAAGCCGGACGAGACCGCCGAATTGCGTGCCGTTCACGTCGCGCAAATCAGCGACGGGCAGGCGCTGATCGACCAGGGCTTGAAGTCCGGCGAAGTTGTTGTGGTCGACGGACAGTACCGCCTCAAGGAAGGCAGTCCCGTGAAGCAATTGCACGGCAAGGCCGCGCAGGAGGCCGATCTCCAAAGCTCCGTGCAGGACGCCATCCCATGAACCTCTCGGCGCCCTTCATCCTGCGGCCGATCGCGACCGCCCTGCTGATGGCGGGCTTGCTGTTGTGCGGGCTTGCGACCTATCCGTTGCTGCCGGTCGGTGCGCTGCCGAACGTCAACTACCCGACCATCCAGATCTCGGCGCAACTGCCCGGGGCTGATCCGCAGACCATCGCCTCCTCTGTCGCCACGCCGCTCGAACAGCAATTGAGCCAGATTCCCGGCGTCACCCAGCTCACCTCCTCCAGTGCGCTGGGCGTGGCGCAGCTCACCGTGCAGTTCGAGCTCTCGCGCACCGTCGACAGCGCGGCCACCGATGTGCTGGCGGCGATTAACGCGGCGAGCCCCTATTTGCCGCCCAACATCCCCTACCCGCCGACGATCCGGAAAGTGAATCCCGCGGAGACACCGATCATGCTGATCGCGCTCTCCTCCGATTCACTGCCGCTGACCACGGTCGACGCCTATGCCGAAAACATCCTGCTGCCGAAGATCTCGCAAATCCCGGGCGTGGGTCTCGTCGGAATCGGCGGCCAGCAAAAGCCGGCCATCCGCGTCCGGGTCAATCCGCAGGCGCTCGCTGCCCGCGGCATCAGCCTGGAAGACGTCCGCAGCGTAATTGCCGCCGCCAATGTCGACCAGCCAAAGGGAACGCTCAACAGCCCGCGCGTCACCTACACGCTCAATACCAACGATCAGTTGCTGAAGCCCTCGGCCTACGAAAGTCTCATCATCGCCTACCGCAACGGTTCGCCGGTGCGCATTCGCGATATCGGATATGCGATCGACGCGCCGGAGAACGATTTGCTGGCCGGCTGGTATGACAAGCAGCCCGCGATCATCCTGGCGGTGCAGCGTGTGCCGGGCGCGAACGTCATCGAAACCGTCGACCGGATCAAGGAACTATTGCCAAAGCTGCAAGCCTCCGTGCCGCCGGCGATCAAGGTAGCGATCGCCGCGGACCGGACCCAAACCATTCGCGCCTCCGTCGCCGACGTTCAGTTCACCCTGATGCTGACCGTCGCGCTGGTGGTGATGGTGATCTTCGTGTTCCTGCGGAATTTCTGGGCCACCATCATCCCCGCGGTGACCGTGCCGCTGTCGCTGGTCGGCACCTTCGCTGTCCTTTACGCGCTCGGCTACAGCCTCGACAATCTCTCCCTGATGGCGCTCTCGATCGCCGTCGGCTTCGTGGTCGACGATGCCGTGGTCGTAATCGAGAACATCGTGCGCCATCTCGAGGAAGGCCCGACGCCGATGCAGGCGGCGCTGAAGGGATCGGCCGAAATCGGCTTCACCATCGTTTCCATCACGCTGTCGCTGATCGCCGTGTTCATTCCGCTGTTCCTGATGGGAGGCTATGTCGGAAAGCTGTTCCAGGAATTTGCGATCACGATCACCGCCTCGCTGCTGCTCTCGCTGATCATATCGCTGACGCTGACGCCGATGATGTGCGCGCGCCTGTTGAAGGATGAATCGCGCAAGAAGCACAACAGGCTTTATCTCGCGTTCGAGCACGGCTTTGACGCCCTGCTCGCGCTATACGCGCGCGGCCTGCGGGTCGTGCTGCGTCACCGCTTTGCGACACTGATGGTGATGCTCTCGACCATCGCGCTGACGGGCTATCTCTATGTGATCATTCCGAAGGGCTTTTTCCCGCAGCAGGATACCGGGCAGATCGTCGGCATCACCGAGGCCTCGCAGGACATTTCCTTTCCCGCGATGTCCGAGCGTCAGCAGGCGCTGGTCAATGTGCTGCTGCAAGATCCCGCCATCCAATCCGTCGCCAGCTATATCGGCCCGGGCGGGCCGACGGCGACACTCAATCAGGGTCGCGTCTTTGTCATCCTGAAACCCAAGCCGGAACGCAAGGCGAGCGCCGATGAGATCATCAATCGGCTCAAGCCGAAGCTCGCCCATATCCAGGGCATCACCCTTTACATGCAGGCGGCGCAGGACATCACCATCGGCGCGCGGCTGTCGAAGACGCAATATCAGTACACGCTGACGGATGCCGATTCCAACGAACTGACCCATTGGGCTGATATCTACCTCGAAAAGATCCGCAAGCTCGACGGCGTCACCGATGTCGCCAGCGACCAGGCCAATGCCGGCCCGAAGCTGGAGGTGACGGTCGATCGCGAGGTCGCCTCGAGTTTCGGCATCCTGCCCTCGACGATCGACAACACGCTCGACGACGCCTTCGGTCAGCGCATCGTCTCCACCATGTTCACCTCGCTGAACCAGTATCACGTCATTCTGGAGGTCGATCCGCGCTTCCAGTACGGGCCCGAGGCGTTGCGGGATATTTACGTGAACTCGTCCAGCGGCAAGCAGGTGCCGCTGAGCGATCTGGTTCACACCGTGATCAAACCGGCGCCGATCCTGATCAACCACCAGAGCATGTTTCCGTCCGTCACCATCTCGTTCAACCTGAAGCCCGGCGTGGCGCTGGGCGATGCGGTGGCTGATATCCAGAAGATGGAAAAGGACACCGGCAAGCCGGCCTCGCTGGCGACCTCGTTCCAGGGCAATGCGCAGGCGTTCCAGTCGTCGCTGAAGGGCACGCCGCTATTGATCGGCGTGGCGCTGGTCGTGATCTACATCATCCTTGGCGTGCTCTATGAAAGCCTGATCCACCCCGTCACGATCCTGTCGACCTTGCCGTCCGCCGGCATCGGCGCGCTGCTTCTCTTGATGGCCGTGCACATGGATCTCAGCGTGATCGCCATCATCGGCATCATTCTGTTGATCGGCATCGTCAAGAAGAATGGCATCATGCTGATCGACTTTGCCCTTGAAGTGCAGCGCCAGCACGGCCTGAGCCCGGCGGACGCCATCTACCAGGCCTGCACGCTGCGCTTCCGTCCGATCCTGATGACGACGATGGCCGCGCTGCTCGGCGGCGTGCCGCTGATGGTCGGCACCGGTACCGGCTCGGAGCTGCGCCAGCCGCTCGGCTATACCATCGTCGGCGGACTGATGCTGTCGCAGATCCTGACGCTTTACACCACGCCCGTGGTCTATCTCTACCTCGACCGCCTCGGCGCATGGCTTTCCAGACCCAAATTTTCCAAACCCAAGCCGCATGTGGCCGAGGCGTCGAGCCCGCCGGCGGCCGAACCGGATACGAGGCTGCATCATGAGTCTGCTTGACAAGGTGACCGTCGGCATGACCGCGGAAAAGAGGGTCACCGTTACGCCCGAGATGACGGTCGGCTTCGTTCTGCCTGGCATGCCCGCCGTCTATGGCACCCCCGACATGATCCTGCATATGGAGATGGCGGCGACGGTGGCGATCCGGCCATACTTGCCGGCCGGCTATGTCAGCGTCGGGATGATGGTCAACGTCCGGCATCTGGCGGCAACGCCGATCGGCCGCACCGTCCGCACGGTCGCGCGCGTCGCCAGGGTGGAAGAAAAGAGCGTGCTATTCGAAGTCGAAGCCTGGGACGGCGACCGCAAGATTGGCGATGGCACCCATCGGCGCGGCGTCGTCGACGTCGCCAGGTTCGAGAAGCGGTTTGGCGTGACGGCCCCCGAAGCAGCCTCCGCGTGAGGCTACTCGTCGAAGGAAGTCTCCGGAGCAAGCAACACCCCCCGGCTCCGCAGCGCTTCCCCCATCTTCACCAGATCGGCCAATGATCTTGCGTTCATCTTGCGCATGATCTCGCGACGGTGGACTCTGACCGTTACTTCACTGATGCCGGCCGCGCCGGCGATTTGCTTGGTCTGAAGGCCCGAGACCGTCAAGGCCATGACCTGCCGCTCGCGCGACGTCAGCGCCTCGAACCGCCGCTGGATGTCATCCAGCGCACGTTTGTCCGTTCGCCGCTGCCGGTCCTTCTCGATGGCCGCCAGCACCGCTTCCAGCAGGTCCTGATCGCGATAGGGCTTCGTGAGGAATTCCACTGCGCCGGCCTTCATCGCCTGCACGGACATATGCACGTCGGCGTAGCCTGTGATGAAGATGATCGGAGCTTGCAGTCCCGCCGCAGCCATCTCGCGCTGAAAGTCGAGCCCGCTCGATCCCGGCATGCGCACGTCCAGGATGATGCAGCTCGGATCGTCCTTTCGCCTCGCCTGAAGATACTCGCGCGGCGAGGTGAAGGCTTCGACGCGAAGCGCCGCGGTTTCCAGTAGTCCCTGAATGGATTCGCGCACCGACTCATCGTCGTCGATGACGGTGACGATGGGTGATTCCTCGCTCATGCGTCGGCGTCCGCCTTACCGGGCAAGGTAAACTGGAACAGCGCGCCGTGCGGTTCGGCCGGCGACGCCCACAGGCGGCCGCCGTGCGCCTCGACGATGGAGCGGCAGATCGCCAGCCCCATTCCCATGCCCTTTGCCTTGGTCGAAAAAAACGGATCGAAGATCTTGTCTATCGTTTCCTGATCGAGGCCGGTGCCGTGATCGCGCACGAATATCAGTCCGTCGCCGTCTGACTCGAGACGCGAACCGATGAGCAGGAGTTTGGGACTGCCAGTCACGTCCGACATGGCGTCGGCGCCGTTAATTGCGAGATTCAGGAGGACTTGCTGAAGCTGGATGGAATCACCGGGAAAACGCGGAAGCGCCGGCGCAAGCTCGGTTTGAACGGCGACGTCGCGCGAGCGTAATTCGGTTTGCAGGAGCTCCACGACTTCGCCGATCAGGCCGTTGATGTCGATGTCCCCCGTTTGCAGCGGGGTCTTCGTCAGCAAGCCCTGGATGCGCCGGATCACGCCGCTCGCACGCTCACCGTCGCGCAATATCCGTTCCGATGTCACGCGCGCCTTGTCGAGATTCAAGGTGCGGTCGTTGAGCCAGTGAAGGACGGTGTGGCTGTTGGTGACGACGCCCGTCAGCGGCTGATTGATCTCATGGGCGATGGACGCCACGAGCTGGCCCATCGTCGTCGCCCGCGAGACGCGCGCAAAATCGGACTGCACGCGCTGCAATTCGTCCGCCGACCGCCGTGCAGCGGTAATGTCCATCACGGCGCCGACGAAACTGACGCGGCCAGCCTGGTCTTCGGCCCGCGTCACAAGCTGGACAAACCGCGTCGTGCCGTCGGGCATCAGCAAGCGATACTCCAATTCGAAGCCGGCCCGGTTTCGGAACGCCGTATCGATCGTCTGCTCGACGAGCTTGCGGTCTTCCGGATGGGTGCGCGCGATCATCATCGCAAAGGTCGGCTTCGCCGCATCCGGCTCATATTGATAGATGCGGTACGTCTCGCGCGACCAGAATTGCTCCGCGCGCGGATCGCGCCAGCCGATGCTTCCGGTACGGCTCAATTGCTGCGCTTCGGCGAGATAGGCTTCGCTCTCCCGAAGCGCGTCAGTCGCAACGCGGTTGCGCACGACCAGCAAGGTCGACATCGCGATGCCGACGACGCTGATGGCGCGGTCGAGCAGCGACCAGTGCGCCCAGGGATCGCCCGGAGAAATCAGGTGGGCTGTCAGAGTCAGGATCTCGCAACCCAAGCCGACCAGCACGATGCCGGTCCAGCGATAGGCGACGGACGCGAGCAGCACGACGAACACGTACAGAACGCAGACCGAGACTTCGAGCGGCGTCTTGGCGTCGATCGCGAAGATGACGATGGCAAGGACAAAAATACCGATCGTGAAGGGCACACGCGCACTCTCACGATCATAAAGGCCCTGTCTCATCTGTTCGCGTCGCCCGAAGAAAATCAGGCCGGATCGACGCCGTTCGAGCGTCCCGTGCACCTGCCGGCCTCCCCCATTCGCGAGGCAGGTTCCTTCCTTAACAAAAACCACGAAATGCGGCAACGCACCTAAACGAAACGAAAGTCGAGCGATCGTTTGGTTAATTCCGATGGCGATTTCGGCAACTAGAGTGCGACTTCGTCAATGGATTCGCCTGCCGACCGTTGCCAATCTGAGAACATAGGAGAGCGTGTTGAACGATGAACCCTTGATCGCAATCGTGGACGACGACGAATCGGTAAGGTTCGCAATGGGTGGCATGGTTGAATCGTTCGGATACTCCCCCCTTACGTTTGAGTCGGCCGACGCGTTTCTGAGGTCCGACAAGCTGTCCGATGCATCTTGCTTGATCCTGGATGTCCAGATGCCTGGCATGAATGGTCTCGAACTGCACGGCAAACTGATCGCCATGGGCCGTCAGCTCCCGACCATTTTCGTCACCGCCTTCCCCGACAAGCGCGTTCGCGAAAGAGCGTTACGCGCCGGCGGCGTCTGCTTCCTGTCCAAGCCGTTTGGACGAGACGATCTGCTCGGTTGCATTCAGACGGCGCTCGGCAAGCAGACGATGTAGGGCTTGTCATGACCGCAGCCACCGTCACAGCTCGAAAGGTTTCGACGACGGCGGCGATGGTCCCATTCGGTTCGGCACGGGACGCCGGTGCCGAACCTTCCTTTTCCTTTGGCCCCTACCAGCTCTTTCCGCGCCGGCGTCTCCTGGTCAAGACCGGTCAGCCGCTTCAGCTCGGCGGCCGATCGCTCGAAATCCTGATCCTGCTCGCAGAGCGGCAGGGCGACGTTGTCAGCAAGAGTGAGCTGATGGCGCGCGCCTGGCCGGGCATCACGGTCGATGAAACTGCCTTGCGGGTACATGTGGCCGGGCTGCGCAAGGCGCTCGGCGATGAAATTGGCGATGCCAGCTACATCAAGACCGTCGCCGGAAGAGGATACTGTCTGGTGGCACCCACCCGTGTCGCGCCGGCCGCTGGAGCCGGGCGGGCCATCGAGGTGCGCGCGGATCACGCGTCGCGGCGGCTTCCGTTCCAGCTAGATGAGACGATCGGCCGCAGCGATGCCGTCAGCAGGATAACGAGCTTGCTGGAGACCCAACGGTTCGTCACCATCCACGGCCCGGGGGGCGTCGGAAAGACGACGACTGCCATCGCCGTCGCGTCTTCGCAGCTTGCCACTTTCGCGGGCGACATCTACTGGCTGGACCTCGGCGAGATCGGCGACCCGCAGCTCCTGCCTGGCGCGCTGGCCTCCACGTTCGGATTACCGGTGCAGGCGCACGATCCGACGCCTGATATGCTCGAATTCCTGAGGGAGCGGCGCGCGCTGCTGATCTTCGACAATTGCGAACATCTGATCGAGCCGGCCGCCGGCTTGATCGAGAGGATTCTCCGAATGGCGCCGCAGGTGAGTGTTCTTGCGACCAGCAGGGAGATGCTCAGAATCGACGGCGAGCACGTGTACCGGCTGTCCGGCCTCGACTGCCCGACGGATGACGAAGGATTGACGGCCGAGCGCGTCCTCTCGTTTGCCGCGCCTCGCCTTTTCGTCAAGCGGGTCGTGGCGAGCGGGCATCAGTTCGAACTGACCGACGCCGACGCTCTCGTCGTGACGCGGATCTGCCGCAAGCTGGACGGGCTTGCGCTCGCGATCAACGTTGCCGCTGCGCAGGTGCAGACCCTGGGGTTTGCCGAGGTCGCCTGGTCGCTCGAGTCGGGCTATTGGCTGCGCTGGCGCGGCCGGCGCACGGCAATGCCGCGCCATCAGACCATCGGCGCGACGATCGACTGGAGCTACAATCTGCTAAGCGAGGACGAGCAGGCGGCGCTGCGATATCTCTCGATCTTCAAGGAATTCTTCACCCTCGAGGCCGCGCTCGAAATCGCGCGCCACGGACTGGCGGACCCTTCGCGCAGCCTCGATGTGGTCGATAAGCTGGTCGCCAAATCGATGATTTCGTCCGACCTCGGCGACCGCGCCCCGCGCTACCGGCTCCTCAACTCGACCCGGGCCTATGCGCTCGACAAGCTGCGGCAACGCGGCGAATTCGACGGCATCGCGAGCAGGGCGCACGAATACGGCTTCGACCTCGGCAATTAGACGAGAACGAGGCGCCTATGCGTGGTCGGACGGCACGTCCGCCTCGGAAGCCGCAGAGCGCACCAGCCGGACCGGGATTCCCTTGTAGGACGGCGTAAAACTCATGGGGTCGCGGGCATAAAGCGGCACCAGCGGATTGGTCTCCGGGTAATACGCCGCGCAGCAGCCGGTCGGGAAGGAATAGCCGACCACGCGGAAATTGCGCACCGCACGTTCGACGCCGTCGGTCGATTCCGTGATCAGGTCGACACGATCGCCGTCTTGCAGGCCGCGCTTCTTCATTTCGTATTCGTTGAGGAACACGACGTCGCGCTGGCCGAACACGCCGCGATAGCGGTCGGACATGGAATAGAGCGTGGTGTTGTACTGGTCGTGGCTGCGGATCGTGCTGAGCCACAGCGAATTCTCGCCGCACTGCGGCGGATCCTCGCCGCAGCCTTCAAAGACCAGGAAATTGGCCTTGCCCGACGGCGTCGCCCAGATGCGCTCGCGTGCGGTTGAGGTGAGATGGAAGCCGCCGGGAACGCGGATGCGCGCGTTGTAGCCCTGGAAGATAGGGAACACCGCCTCGATCGCATCGCGGATGAGATCGTATTCGCCGACGAACTTGTCCCATTCTACCACCGTGCGGTCGCCGAGCGTTGCTTTGGCGACGCCGGCGATGATCGCCACCTCGCTGAGGAGGTGCTCGGAAGCCGGCTTGTTGCGGCCGCCGGAGGCATGCACCATCGACATCGAGTCTTCCACGGTGATGGACTGCGGGCCGCCGGCCTGGATGTCGATTTCGGTGCGACCGAGGCAAGGCAGGATCAGGGCGTTCTTGCCGTGGACGAGATGGCTGCGGTTGAGCTTGGTGGAGACGTGGACGGTCAGATCGAGATTGCGCAGCGCCTTGCGCGTCAACTGCCAGTCGGGAATGGCGGCGGCGAAATTGCCGCCCATCGCAAAGAAGACTTTCACTTCGCCGCGGATCATCGCCTCCAGCGCGGTGACGACGTTGTGCCCAGGCGCCGTCGGCGGCTTGAAGCCGAACCGGCGCTCAAGCCGGCCGAGAAATTCCGCAGAGGGAATCTCGGTGATGCCGACCGTGCGGTCGCCCTGCACATTGGAATGGCCGCGAACCGGACAGACGCCGGCGCCCTCGCGGCCGACATTGCCGCGCAGCAGCGCCAGATTGGCCATCTGTTGCACATTGTGCGCGCCGCGCTCGTGCTGCGTGACGCCCATGCCGTAGACGATGATGGCGCGTTCCGATTTCATATAGGCGTTGGCGGCGTATTCGAGGTCTTCGCGCGTCAGGCCCGACTGGCGCTCGATGTCGGGCCATTGGGTGCGCTTGAGATCGTCGATCAGGGCCTCGACGCCGACAGTATGCCCGCGGATGAAATCCCAATCCAGAACGGCCGGCTGATCGGCCGCACGGGCGGCCTCGTCCGTTTCGACCAGGACCTTCATGATGCCCTTGAGCGCGGCGACGTCGCCGCCGACGCGCACCTGGAACAGTTTTGAGCTGATCGTCGTCGACGACAGCGTGACCATCTCGACCGGAGACTGCGGCGCCTGAAAGCGCTCCAGCGCGCGCTCGCGAAATGGATTGAAGGAGATGATCGACGCGCCGCGGCGGGCTGCGTTGCGCAAGCTCGTCATCATGCGCGGACTGTTGGTGCCGGGATTCTGGCCGAAGATGAAGATGCAATCGGTCGTGTCAAAATCCTCCAGCAGCACGGTCCCCTTGCCGACGCCGAGGGATTGCGGCAGGCCGACACTGGTCGCCTCATGGCACATGTTCGAACAATCGGGGAAATTGTTGGTGCCGTATTCGCGCACGAAAACCTGGTAGAGGAAGGCGGCCTCGTTCGAGGTGCGGCCGGACGTATAGAAATCCGCCATGTTCGGATCTGGCAGCGCCTTCAGGTGGCGGCCGATCATGTCGAACGCCTCGCTCCACGGCACCGGCAGGTAGCGGTCGGAAGCCGCGTCATAGGCCATTGGATGGGTGACGCGCCCGACCATTTCGAGCTCATAATCTCCCCAGCTCTCCAGCTCGGTGACGGTATGCTCGGCAAAGAATTCCGGCGTGCAGCGCTTTGACGTCGCTTCCCAGGCGACGGCCTTGCCGCCGTTTTCGCAGAACTCGAATGACGAGGTATGTTTTGGGTCCGGCCACGCGCAGCCGGGACAATCAAAACCCTGCGGCTGGTTCATGCGGGCGAGTGTTGCCGCGCCCTTGACCGGTATCCGCTGCACCAGCAACGCTTCGCTGAGGGCCTTGAGCGCCCCCCAGCCACCAGCCGGCTCACGGTAGGGACGAACGGATTTGGTGGTCATTGAAAAATCTCTTGATGGGAGGATGCTCCTGCCAATTAAGGCGGGCAGCGCCGGAAGCGTCTTTTCAAATCGGTGCTCGATTTTCTCAATTGCACAGGTCAGGGCTATGGGCAGCCCGCAGGAACCCGGCAGTGCGTTCCGGCAAAACGGTCGCCATTCGCGGAAGCTGGTTTGGCGCGGCAAACCTAAATTCGCAGCACGAGCCCTGTCGTAACGAGCACGGCTCGTTCCGAAACATTTCAGGAGCAACCAAGATGTTCTCTCGACGCGACATGCTGGCACTATCGGCAGCCGGCGCCGCCATGGTCGGCTCTGCGCACGCGGCGACCTTCGGCAATCCGGACGAGCCGGCGCAGGGCGCCGTCAACGCCAAGACCCCGAGCAGCCTGACCGATCCCGGCCCGCAGAACCCGGCGCTCGCCAAACAATTTCCCGACGTGCAGACGCCGCCGCCAACTGATGTCGGCGGCCTGCCGCTGAACTGGTCCTCGTTCAACACGGCGTCCAGGCGCATCCAGAACGGCGGCTGGGCCCGCCAGGTAACCGTCGCCGATTTCGCCATCTCGAAGGAAATCTCCGGCGTTAACATGCGGCTTTCCGCCGGCGGCATCCGCGAGCTGCATTGGCACCAGGCGGCGGAATGGGCGATCATGACCTACGGCACCTGCCGCATCACCGTGCTCGACAACCAGGGCCGTCCCTACGCCGCTGACGTCAAGGCGGGGGACCTCTGGTACTTCCCGGCAGGCGCGCCGCATTCCTTGCAAGGTCTTGGCCCCGACGGCTGCGAATTCGTGATCTGCTTTGACGACGGCCACGCCAGCGAGTTCAACACGCTGCTGGTGACGGACTGGTTCGCCCACACGCCGCCGGAAGTGCTGGCGAAGAATTTTGGAGTGCCGGCTGAAACCTTCGCCAAAATCCCGCTGCACGATCTCTGGATTTTCCAGGGCACTGTGCCCGGCGACCTCGCCGCCGACCGTGCCGCAATCGCGAAGAACGCCGACGCTCCGCCCTACCCCTTCATCTATCCGCTCGGCAGTTCAGCCCCAGTCAAGGCAAACGGGGGCGGAACCATCCGTGTTGCCGACAGCACCAACTTCAAGGTGGCGACCACTGTCGCGTCTGCCCTCGTGACGGTGCCGCCCGGCGGCGTCAGGGAAATGCACTGGCATCCGAACGCAGACGAGTGGCAGTACTACATCAAGGGCAAGGCGCGGATGACCGTGTTCAATACCGGACCCAATGCGCTCACGACGAATTTTTCGGCGGGTGATATCGGCTACGTGCCGCGCAATCTCGGGCACTATATCGAAAACATCGGCGACAGCGAGCTACAGCTCGTCGGTGTGTTCCGCGCCCCGCGTTACGAGGAGGTCTCACTCTCCAACTGGCTGACGCACACGCCGCCCGCGCTGGTCGCCCAGCACTTCAACGTGGATGAAAACGTAATCGCCCGGTGGCCGAACAACAGCCCGGGCGTCATGCCGAAATCCTGAGGCGGCCAATATCCGGAACCACAAGGGGCGCCATTGCCGGCGCCCCTATTTGCATCAGACGAAAGCGTGACGGCTGTCGGCCGTTACCTCGACGGCACGCTGGAAAACGTCCTGCTCCAGGCCGCCGGCTGACGGCAGCCAGGGATAATGATGCGCCCCGGCGGGGCGCCTCTACCCGGGATTCGGAAAGAATTCGCGGACGATCTCATACATGCCCGGTTCGAATTTCGCGATCGTGAGCGCCTCCTCCAGCAACGGGCGAGGTCGTGGATCCCGACGCATCGCCTCATAATCCTCTGCACTCCGCCACTGCGCGACCATCGTCACTTTCGTGCCATCGAGGCTGCGGTGAAGCGTGGAGGAAACGAAGCCGGACGCCCGGCTGACGAATTCGTCCGTCGCGCGAGCGAGCAGATCGATCGCCCGCTGCTGATTGACCGGATCGACGGTAAAGATGTTGATCAGCGTGACCATGAGCCCGTGTCAGTATTGGCCCGGCGCAGAGGTGAACTTGCCCTTGAAGACCCGGAAGCCGGTCGCGGTGTAGAGCAGCATCAAGGGGAAGACGAACAGCCCCTCGCCCCAGAACATGAAGGCCAGGCTGGAATGAGGCGCCGCCGCCTCGTCGATGGTGATGGCGAACGGCACCATGTATGGCCAGAACGACAGCGCAAGCGTACCGAATGCCATAACGAAGATCAGCGAGACCATGTGGAACGGCCAGTAGTCGTCATGCCGCAGGATGCTCGATGCCAGCACGCAGGCAGCTCCCGCACCGATGGCAGGGAAGACGAACAGATAGGGACGGTCGATCCAGCGATGGAGGATCGGCAGGTTTTCCAGCAGCGCGTGGCTGAACACGGTTACCAGGAACAGCAGCACGCCGATCGCGAGCACGGGGATCTGGCGGCGCGCGAGGTCCCGAACGGCTCCACCGCACTTGCGCACCAGCCAGCAGGCGCCGAGCAACGCATAGCCAAGACAAAGGCCGATGCCGCACAGCACCGAGAACACGCTGAACCAGCCGAACGTGCCGCCGGCATATTCGCCGTTGATCATCGGCAAGCCCTGCACGAGCGATCCGACCATCACGCCTTGCATGAAAGTCGCGACCAATGAGCCGCCTCCAAAGGCGAGATTCCAGACCCAGCGCGACCGTTCCGACTTGTTGCGGAATTCGAAGGCGACGCCGCGCAGGATCAGGCCCAGCAGCATGAAGATGACGGGGATGTAGAATGCGGAGAGCACGGTGGCATACACCACGGGAAAGGCGCCCCACAGGATCACGCCCGCCACTACCAGCCAGGTCTCGTTGCCGTCCCAGAACGGCGCGATCGCACCCAGCATCGCCCGCCGCCGCGCCTCGCTGTTCGGCAACAGGGACAATATGCCGACGCCGAGATCAAAACCGTCGAGCAGCAGGTAGATCAAAATGCTGATCGCCAGCAATGCGACCCAGAACGTGACCATCGCTATTCTCCTGGCTGAACGAAATGACGCTGCGAGACGGATGTCGGATCGGCCAGCGACATCGGCCGGTTTGGTACGGCGCCGGTCGGAACCGCGGCCAGCGAGCCGACGGGACCGGCGCGCAGCAGCCGGTAGATGAAGTAGATGCCGAACGAGAAGATGAAGGCGTAGACCGCGGCGAACAGGATCAGCGTGGTCGCAGCCGCATGCGCCGTCAGGAACGGCGTCATGGCTTTTGCGGTACGCAGCACGCCATAGACGACCCAGGGCTGGCGGCCGATTTCGGCAGTGTACCAGCCGGCGAGCGTCGCAATGAAGGGCAGCGGGAAGCTGAAGAAGATACCCCACAACAGCCAGCGGGTTTGCTGAAGCCGATTGCGATAGATCAACCAGGAGCCGAACCACGCCAGCCCAAGCATGATCAGGCCGCAGCCGACCATGACGCGGAAAGTCATGAAGGGGATCAGCACCGGCGGCCGGTCCTCCGGCGGGAACGAGGTCAGCCCGACCTCTTTGGAGG
The DNA here is from genome assembly GCF_018129385.1 of Bradyrhizobium lablabi. Lineage (GTDB taxonomy): Bacteria > Pseudomonadota > Alphaproteobacteria > Rhizobiales > Xanthobacteraceae > Bradyrhizobium > Bradyrhizobium lablabi_C. The sequence continues at coordinate 43,119 of NZ_JAFCLN010000001.1, read as the reverse complement.
TCGTGCTCATGCTCGCGATGATGCTGCCGAGCACGGGGATCTTGAACTCGTAGCGGTTCGATTGGGTCGCCTCGTCGGGAATCGCGATGATCACTTCGCTGGCCGGCTGCTCGTCATGCCAGCGCGCCTCGATTGCCGCGAATTTGGCCGGCTGATGGTCGTGCACGTAGTCGCCGACGAAATGCCCGAACGCGAGCTGCACCGGCAGCAGGACCGCTGCAAGGAACAGGCCCATGCGCAGCATCACGCGGGCCTCTGCATAATGGATGTTGCGCAGCGCGTACCACGCCCCGGTCGCCGCGACGCAGAAGGCGCTGGTGAGATAGGCGGCGAGCAGCATGTGCACGAAGCGCACCATGGCGACCTGGTTGAAGATGATCTTCAGCCAGTCGACGGGAACAAAAACGCCGTTCTGCTCGACATAGCCGACCGGCACCTGCATCCAGCTATTGTTGATCATGATCCAGAACGCCGAGAGCGTCGTGCCCAGCGCCACCATCGCCACGGAGAAGAGATAGAAGCCCGGACGAACGCGATTTCTGCCGAAGACGAGAATGCCGAAGAAACTCGCTTCCAGCATGAAGGCGGTAAACGTCTCATACGACAGCAGCGGCCCCTGGATCGGACCCGACATCTTTGACAGTTCGCTCCAGTTCGTGCCGAACTGGAATCCCATCACGACGCCCGAGACGACGCCGAGGCCGAAGGCAATGCCGAAAATCTTCAGCCAGAACTCGAACAGTACCTGATAGACCTGCTTGCCGGTGCGCAAATGCAGAGCTTCCAGCACCGTGAGCCATGCGGCGAGGCCGATGGTGAAGGCCGGAAAGATGATGTGAAACGAGATCGTGAACCCGAACTGGATTCGCGACAGAAGCAATGCGGTGGCGTCCATCAAAATTCTCCCGGCCCCATGGCCCGAAAGTCGATCGGCACCGACGCTAGCTGCGTCCGGCGCGGCCGGCTTCCGGAATGGAATGCAGCCTTGCGAATCCGCATGGTTGGTTGACCGCTCGGGGTTGCGTCAGCGAAGGCGGGGCCGGCCGCACAGCCACAGTGCCGTCACGAGGAGCGCGAGCGGTACGATGAGGCTGCTCGCGCCAAGGCGGACCGTTGTAAAGCCGCCGGTAACGGCGCCGAGCAGGAACATCAGGCATATCGTGAGCATCGTCCTTGCGCCACGCGCCGCCTCACGATCGCCCGTCGATGTCAACTGCTCCACGGCGCGAAGGAAATTTCCGGTCACGGTGACCGAAATGTATTTCCAATGCTCGACCTGGCGGAAGCTGGCAGTCTGAAGCGCAACTCCAAAGGACATTCCGATAATCGCGAGCGGTCCCGGCAGGCGGTGAAGCAGCAGCAACAGCATGACGGCCGTGAGCCCGACGATCTCGGCGGTCAGGCAGAGCAGTGGCGCTTTGGCGCGGCGCGCCACCCACGCTCCCGCGAGGAAGGCAAGGATGGGCGGAACATGATGGGCCGCCTGATGCCAGTTGCCCAGCGCGAGATTCATCCCGAGGAAAACGACATTGCCGGTCTGCGAATTGGCAAAGACACCGCCGAGTGAAAGCCAACTGAAGGCATCAAGGAAGCCACCCGACATGGTCAGCAGACAGGCAACGGCGAGCGATTGCTCCGGCGCATCCGCGCTCACCTGCCCGTTCGCCGCCAGTCCCGGGGATGCCGCTTCCATCGCCATTGCGCAACTCATCACAGTCGGTTGCCGGCGCCCACGGGTGCCGGCTTGCGACTGCTCAGGCATCGACCCTGGAGCGCACCGCCGATGTGGCCGACGGGCTTGTCGCATTGTCGATCTTGAGGACCTCGGCAGTCCTTGCGCGGATTTGCCGGGTCAGCTCCGCATCTTTGATCAGCGACACGCCGTAAGATGGGATGATCTGCTTCAGCTTCGGCAGCCAACCGCTCGCCGTCAGTTGGCCCGCAAAGCATTTCTCCAGCACCTCGATCGCGATGAAGGCGGCAGTGGATGCGCCCGGCGAGGCGCCGAGCAACGCCACCAGGGATTGATCGGATGCGCCGACCAGCTCCGTGCCGAACTCCAGCAGGCCGCCGCGCTTGACGTCAGGCTTGATGATCTGCACCCGCTGCCCGGCGACCTGTAGCTTCCAGTCCTTCGGATCAGCGTTGGGGAAATATTCGTCCAGCGTCGCCAGCCGATGGCTCTCCGATTGCAGGAGCTGACCCACCAGGTATTCGGTGAGGTCGAAATTGTCGCGCGCAACCGAGAGCAGCGGCTTGATGTTGGCAGGCCTCACCGATTCGAACAGATCGAGCAGCGATCCGTGCTTGAGGAACTTGCTGGAGAAGCCGGCATATGGACCGAACAGCAGCGAACGCTGTCCGCCGATGATGCGCGTGTCGAGGTGCGGGACCGACATCGGCGGTGAACCGACGGCGGCCTTGCCGTAAACCTTCGCATGGTGACGCTTGCTGATCTCCGGATCGTCGCAGCGCAGCCAGATTCCGCTGACCGGGAAGCCGCCATAGCCCTTGCCTTCGGGAATGCCGGACTTCTGGAGCAGCGGCAGCGCGCCGCCGCCGGCGCCGATGAACACGAATTTGGCCTTCACGGCGTGTACCTCGCCGCTGTCAAGATCCTGGACCTTGACCAGCCAGCGTCCTTTCTCCTCCTCTCGAACGAGATCGATGACACGGTTCTTGTAGTGCACCTGGCATCCGGGCTGCGCGGCCAGATGGCTGACCAGAAGACGGGTCAAGGCGCCGTAATCTACGTCGGTGCCGCTGATGATGCGTGTCGCGGCGACCGGTTCGTCCGCGCTTCGGCCCTCCACGACCAGCGGCGTCCATTCGCCCAGCTTGTTGCGGTCTTCGGTGTATTCCATGCCCTCATAGCAGTGATGGGCCGACATCGCGTCGAACCGCTTGCGCAGGAAGCCGATATTGGCGGCATCATGCACGAAGCTCATATGCGGACACGGATGGATGAAGGCGCGCGGATCCGCTATCGCGCCCTTCCCAACGAGGTGGGACCAGAACTGCCGCGAGAGATCGAACTCGACATTGACTTCCAGCGCGCGGGAGATGTCGACGCTGCCGTCGGCGCGCTGCGGCGTATAATTCATTTCGCAATTGGCAGCGTGGCCGGTGCCGGCGTTGTTCCAGGCCTCCGAGCTTTCGAGCCCGCAGTCCTCCAGTGTTTCGAACGTCGAGATGGTGAGCGAGGGCTCGAGCTCCTTCAGGAAGGTGCCAAGGGTGGCGCTCATGATGCCGGCACCGATCAGCACTACATCCGGTTCGCTATTGACGGCTGAAGTCATTGCAATCTCCTTTGGCTTTCGAGACGACGTCTAGACCGCGGCCGGCTGCCGCTTGCGTGCGCGGTACGGCACCGGCGCATTCGGCTTGAGCACCAGATACGCGCGCCGCCATGAGGAATCGTCCGTCAGCTTCCAGCTATGGCCGGAGCCGGCGGTATCTTCGGCAAGCAGGATGTCGCCGGGGTGCAGCAGGAAATGCTGGCCGCCGCGGGTCTGGAAATCGAGCGTCCCGCTCATGGTGACGACGAGCTGCCGCACCGGTGCGGTGTGCCATGAAAAGGCACCGCCGGATTCGGTCTCCTGGAACGAGATGGTCGCCACATCGACATTTGTGCTCAGCCATTCGCTGCCCTGCCCAGCAGCAAGCTCGATGACGCCTTCCTCGAAATAGGAATTTTCATCGTCACCCGTCCAAATGCGCACACATCTGATCATCGTCGGACTCCTGTCGTGCTTGTGTGTTTACCGGGCGGCGGTCGGCCGGAACGGGACGACGGCACCGGGATCGAGGACCGCGTAAAGACGGCGCCAGGGCTCCTCGCCCAGCATGCGCCAGTTGTGGCCGGTTCCGCCGGTGTCCTCGGTGTAGAGCACATCGCCCTGGCACAGCGTGAAACGACCATCGGGCGTTTCGAACTCGACGGCGCCGCTCAATGTGATGAGAAGCTGCCGCACGGCGTCGGTGTGCCATCCCAGCACCGGGTCCTTGCCGGTCTGATGGAGCGCGGCCGAACTGATCGAAAACTTTCCGCTGAGCGCGTCGCCCCTTGCGCCGGGCTCGAGATCGATTGCTCCTTCCTCGAAGTGCGACTTGCGGTCAGCACCGGTCCACAATTTGACGCAACGGATCATCTTGCGCTCTCCATGACTTGCTTGTCTTTCCCTGCCGCCGCCTCGCTGGCGACATAGGGCTTGACCATCTTGGCAGGATCGACGATCCGGTCGAATTCAGCCTCGCTGACGTAGCCGAGCTTCAGTGCGGCCGCCTTGAGCGAGAGGTCGTGATCCAGCGCGTGGTGTGCGATCCGGGAAGCCTTGTCGTAGCCGATCACCGGCGCCAGCGCGGTGACCAACATCAGCGAGCGCTCCAGATATTCGGCGATCTTCTTTCGGTTCGGCTCCGTGCCTTCAACCAGGAAACGGCGGAAGTTGGCGCAGCCGTCAGCGAGGATGGCGATCGACTGCGTGATGTTGTGGATCATCAGCGGCTTGTAGACGTTCATCTCCAGATAGCCGCTGGCGCCGCCGAACCCGACCGCGACATCGTTCGCCATCACCTGCACGGCGATCATCGTCAGCGCCTCGGCCTGGGTCGGATTGACCTTGCCCGGCATGATCGAGGAGCCCGGCTCGTTCGACGGAATGATCAGCTCGGCAAATCCGGCGCGCGGACCGCAGGACATCAGGCGGATATCGTTGGCGATCTTGTAGAGCGAGACCGCCAGCGTACGGAACGTTCCGGAAAGCTGCACCAGCGCGTCGTGCGCGCCTTGCACGGTGAACTTGTTTGGCGCAGTGACGAATGTCAGCCCGGTGATATCCGCTATTTCCGCGGCCGCTGCCTCGGCAAAGCCCGGCGCCGCATTGATGCCGGTGCCGACGGCCGTTCCGCCCAGCGCCAGCCGATAGACGCCCTTGAGCGCATCGTCGATGCGGTCCAGATCGTCCGCGAGCATCCCGGCATAGCCCGACCATTCCTGACCGAGCGTGACGGGTGTTGCATCCTGCATATGGGTGCGGCCGATCTTGACGATGCCGTCCCACTCGCGCGCCTTGCTGTCGATCGCATCGCGCAGCGCCTGCACCGCAGGGAGCAAACGTCGTGTCACATTGACCGCCGCGGCGATATACATCGCCGACGGAAAGCTGTCGTTCGACGATTGCGACATGTTGACGTGGTCGTTCGGATGAACCGGCGCCTTGCTGCCAAGGGGCGTTCCCGCGAGCTGGCAGCAACGATTCGAGATCACCTCGTTGACGTTCATGTTGAACTGGGTGCCGCTGCCCGTCATCCAGACGTGCAGCGGAAACATGTCGTGATGCTGTCCCGCGAGGATCTCCTCGCAAACCTCGACGATCAGCTTGTGACGCGTGCTGTCGAGGCGTTTGCCGGCATGGTTGGCATTGGCGGCGGCCTTCTTGAGGATGGCATAGGCCTCGATCATCTCGCGCGGCATCAGATCCTTGCCGATGCTGAAATGTTCGAGCGACCGCTGGGTTTGCGCGCCCCACAGCTTGTCGGCGGGGACGTCGACCTCACCCAGGCTATCCGTTTCCTTGCGAACGCCGCTCATCACTTGCTTCTCCGCCTGATGGTACGCCCCGCAGTTCAACATTACGCCCGAAGGCTGCTCGCAAGCTTCCCGATACGAACGATTTTGCGCGATTCACGCTACGCGGCGCGCTGCGGCCTTGGGGCGGTCTTGGGCAGGACGATGCGATGCGGGTGTGTGAAGACGCCGTATCCGTCATCGCGCGCGATCGCCAGCAAGGTGATGCCGGCTTCCTCCGCGGTCCGGATGGCGAGTGTCGTCGGCGCCGAAACGGCGATGACCACACCGGCTCCGATCATCGCCGCCTTCTGGACCATCTCCACCGAAACACGGCTGGTCAGCAGCACCGCGCCTTCCGAGGCCGGCAGGCCCCAGCCGACAATCGCGCCGGCGAGCTTGTCGAGCGCGTTGTGCCGGCCGACGTCTTCGCGTACCGGCCCGATGCCCATCGACGGATGCCAAAAGGCCGCCGCATGCATGGATCGCGTCTGCTGATTGAGAATCTGAAGCGGTGCCAGCGACTGCATGGCGGAGAGCAGGTCCCGCGCGTGGAACGCGGCGCCACTTGCCACCTGGAGCGGTGCCCGCCGCGCCTGTTCGAGACTTTCGATACCGCATAGCCCGCAGCCGACGGGACCGCTCATGGCGCGCCGCCGCGCCGCCAGCGAAGCTGCGCGATCGCCATTGAGCCACATCCGCACCTCGATACCGAGTTCGTTTGAAATGACCTCGACGCTTTCGATATCGCCGGCGCGTTCGACGATGCCTTCGGTGAGGGTAAAGCCGATGCCAAAATCCTCGAGGTCGGCGGGAGTCGCCATCATCACGGCATGGGTCGATCCGTTATAGCTCAGCGCCACGGCGGCCTCTTCCGCGACCAGGCGCGACGTCGCCGTCGCGCTGCCGCCGCGCCATGCGATCTCCTCGTGACGCGTGAATGTCGACGGGATCATGATCTATGCCGCGTCCGAATGGCGGGAGGCGCGCGCCTTGAGGCCCACGCCGAATGCGATCAATCCCCACCCCTGGAAGATCAAGTCGACCACCAGCATCGCGCCAAGCAGCCACAGCCCGATCGCAGGCCAAAGTGCGACGATCACGACGCCGACGCAAAAGGACAAGACACCGGCCGCCACGATCCAGCGCCAGCCGGTCATCGGCCTAGCATGGAAGCCGGCCCATATCCGCATCACGCCAGCGGCTACCATGAAAACGCCGACTGTCAGCGACAGCGTGAGCGAAGCAAAGACCGGATCGTAAAGGATGATGGCGCCCGCCGCTGCATAGACGATGCCCGCGAGCTGCCAGAACAAAAAGCCGCGCAGGCCCCGCGCCGTGAAGGCATGAATGATCTGGAAAATGCCGGCTACGACCATCGCCGCGCCGATCACCAGCACCGACGCCAGATTGGCGGCCATCAGGTTGGCCGATGCGATCCCGCCGAGGATCAGTTCGCCGACACCGAGGGCAACGAACCAGCCCCATTTGCCCGATATGGCGTGGATGGCCGTTCCCAGCGTCGGCTTCACATTGACTGCATCCGTCATCGGCGACCCTTTCAATGATCTCGCTTGACCGGCTCGCGGCCAACTGTCTTGCGAGATGGCTCCGGCTGGTGACGCAGCCGAAGTCGACTGTGAATCCTGCGCGGCACATTATGGCCGGGCAGGCCCGGTCGTCTTGCAGGAGCGGACGGCTCTTTCAGAAATGAACGGACATGGAGACGGCCGATCACGGTCGAGCGGCAAGCGCGTGCAAGGTGCGAACGGAGCAAAAACTGAGGCCCAGGTTTGCCAGCCCGGGCCTCAGCCATTTGTATTCGAAGAGGTGAACGTGCGCGCCGTCAAAGTCCGAGATCGGAAAGCCCCGGATGATCCTTGGGCCGCGGACCGGAGCGATCCCAATGGCACTTGCAATCGGACTCCTTGATCGGCAAGTCGTTGATGCAGGCAAAGCGCCGCTGCATCAGCCCGTTGTCGGCAAACTCCCAATTCTCGTTGCCGTAGGAGCGAAACCAGTTGCCGGAATCGTCGTGCCATTCGTAGGCGAAGCGCACAGCGATGCGATTGTCGGTGAATGCCCACAGCTCCTTGATGAGACGGTAGTCGAGTTCCTTCGCCCATTTGCGCGTGAGGAACGCGACGATCTCCTCTCGGCCGTGGCAGAACTCCGACCGGTTTCGCCAATAGCTGTCCGGCGTGTAAACCAGCGAGACGCGTTTCGGATCGCAGGAATTCCAGCCGTCCTCGGCGCTGCGCACCTTCTGGATGGCGGTCTCACGGGTGAATGGCGGCAATGGCGGGCGAGTTTCTGTCATGTCGGGCTCCGTTTCTAAAATCCAGGCTTCGGAACGAGTCAGGCGCTATGCGGGAGTTTGACGATCGTTTTGGTGCCGTCCGGAGCGCGCTTCATCTCGACCGTTCCGTGCAGGCTGGCGGCAAGCGCTTCAACGATTGACAGGCTGGCTTCCGCAGGCGGGAGGCCGGTGGATGCACCGTTATCCCTGATGCAGCATTCGATCGATGAGTCGGTTGCCCATATCTCGAGCCGAATCGCACCGGGCTTGCCATCGAAGACGTGGTGCGCGGCGCCAGCGATCAGTTCAAACACGATCATGCCCAGCAGCCAGCAGCGCTCGGAGTCCATCCGCAGCGGATGGACGGAGAGCAACAGTTCGATCCCCTCGCCCGCCAGCATTGAGCTGCTGATGGCCTGGCAAAGCTGCTGGAGATAGGCTGCCGGATCGACCATCGTGGTGTATTCCGGCGCCTGCAACGAATGATGAATGCGGGCAAAATTCTTCAGACGGTCCTGGATCGACGTCAGGGTGACCCTGGCTTGATCGTCGCGGCAACGGCTCGCCGCCGCCGAGACCAGGCCGATGACGGAGGCGAGTTCGTTGTTGATCCGATGCGAGAACTCACGCAGCAGCAGGCGCTCGGTGGCGCCATGCTCCGGCGATAGCTCCGACAGGCCGCTCATCGTTGCCACAACGTCGGACCGCATACGTCATCTCATGCATGCGGGCCCGTACGGCCGGCTTCATAGAGGAACCAGACGCGGCGTTCGGTCTCATCGATCCAGTTCTCCAGCAGGCTCGCTGTCGCGACGTCGCTATATTCGTCGCAGAGCTCGTGCACCCGCCGCATTTCCCGCGTCAGTTGCTGGTTGTCGCTACGCAGCTCCGCCAGCATGTCCTGCGGGTCGACATAGTCGGCATCGTTGTCGAGGATACGCTGCTCGCGTGCGATATGGCCGATCGACCGCAGCGTCGTTCCGCCGATCTTGCGTGCGCGCTCCGCGATGTCGTCGGTCATGGCAAAAATCTGGTCGGACTGCTCATCCAGCAGCAGGTGGTAGTCGCGGAAATGCGGACCCGACATGTGCCAGTGAAAATTCTTGGTCTTCAGGTAAAGCGCGAAAACATCCGCGAGCAGGGCCCTCAGCGCGGCAGGGATATCCCGATTGGCGCCCGTTCCGAGATCGGTCGGGCTTTGCAGATCGGCTTTGGTCATTTTTGGTTTTCCTTGCGAGGTTGGATGTTGCGAAGTTTCTAGAGCTGGTTCACGGCAGCGGTCTTTCTCACCCGCGAGAATACTTTTCGGTTTGCACGTTCACCGCCGGCCGGGCATGCGTATCTCGTTCGGCCGGGGTCGCCCTGGCCGCCAACGACACGGGCGAGATGGTCTCGAACACGCCGTCGCGCCGGATCAAGGCATGGAACAGCGCGGCGGCGACATGCAGCAGCACCAGCGCAAAGAACGCAAAGGCAAGATAGAAATGCGCGTTCCAGAGCAGCGTGTGCACGCCATCGCTCTGCGGCAGCAGCGGGGGAATTTGAATGCCGCCGGCAAGCACGACCGGATAGGCGGCGGCCCAAAGCATGCTCACACCAAGCAGCGGCATGACGATCATCAGGCCATACAGCGCGACGTGAGACAGGTACGCTCCAAGCTTGATCGTCGCCGGCAGGTCGACGGGCAGCGGCGGAGCTCCGTAGTACAGCCGCAGCGCCAGCCGGATCAGCACCAGGACCAGGAGCGTAACGCCCAGCGTCTTGTGGATCGAAATCAGCGGCAGATATTTCGGAGTGACGGTCGATACCATGCCCACGCCGATGAAAAACATGGCGATGATGCAGACGGCCATCAGCCAGTGCAGCAAGCGCTGAAGCAGGGTGAAACGGTGAGGAAGGCTGGTCATGGCTTGGCTACCTCGGTTCGCGGATAGTCCTTGGCCTCGGCCGTGCGCAGATCGTAGGACTTTCGGTAGACCGACGAACGCGCGGCCGGGAACGGATCGTCAGATACGCGGATGCCCGGCGGCAGCACGGTCGGATCGAAGTTGATGTCGCGGCAGGGGCCGTTGCGCTCGGCCTCGATCCTTTGCACGATCAGCGTTCCGACCGTCACTGTCCGGCGTCCCTGCGGCCAGGCCTTGCTCGGATCGGCGGTCTGGTCGCCGGGATCGGCCACCGTCACCACCATGTTCCATCGTTGCGGACCTGTGTCGCGCACGCGTTCCGCAATCTCCTTTTCGAGGTAGTTCGGGCCGCGCTTCTCGAGCTCATCCTGCGAGATCGGGACCGGCTGCGCGGCAGGCTCCAGCGCCCATCGCACCGCATGGTCGTTGCCGCCGCCGTCGGTAAAGATGAAGCTGTTGAGGCCATGATACGGCTCTTCCGCATAGCTCGCGGTCCAGGGCGCTGTCTTGGCCCAGTCAGCAAATGCAGCGATTTCCGGATTGGCCGCCGCGAAGGCTTTCATGGCGTTGGGGTCCTTGCTGCCCGAGGCATGCAGAAGGCCGTAGAATGCCTGTGGCGTGGAAACCGGAAAGACCGGCGGATTGATCATCGCCGTCCGCCATTCGCGGCCGTCGTCCGACGAGATCAACAGGCCCATGCCGCGCACCCGTACCGTGCCATCGGCCGCACCCGGATTGGGAGTGCCGAGGTTGAAGCGGCCGAGCGCCGGATATCGGCCCGCCGCAAAGACCCTCGCGGTCGAAAGCGGCACGCCGTTACCGTTCGACTCGAAGACGCCGGTGAAGCAAATTCCCTTGGCATGATTGCGCCGGTGGCCGAGCGGATCGACGCCCGGCGGGGTCAACGCTTCCACCATCTTTTCCGGCGTCAGCCGATGGGGCGACAGCCATCCGGCTGTATACGCGAAGGCAGCCGCGCCACCTCCGAGCACGGCAGCGATCAGGACGAGTGATCCAAAACCCGAGCGCGGCAATTGGCTTGGCTGGTTCATTGCATCTCCTAGGCGTCGTGAGTTCCATGCCACCGGCTTCCGGCCCGGCAAACACGTGCCAACGCTGCGCTTGTAGCCGTCGGCCGGAGCCGCGCGCTTCTCAAACTCACCGGAATTTTCAGGAAGGCACGCATCCGACGGACGCGACCGTTCCACACCGGGCCGCATTGGATGACGAGTGCGCTCAGGCAAGCCTCTCCCTGACCGAATGCGGGCAATTTGAAAAAATCGTGCGTTGTGAAAATTGCATCGAGAGGTCCGAAAGACCCGGCAGCGAGCACGCCCTAAGCCAGAGGCATTCTTCGCTCACAGGCAGCGATCTGACATCACCAAGCGATCTGGTTGTGCCGCCAGACCACTGCCGGACCGAACGGAATCCGAAAGTAATCAGGGGATGGGATGCGCAAAGTCGTCGTCGTTACGGGGGCCGCGAACGGCATCGGAAGAAACACATGCATCGAACTGGCACGGGCGGGGCATTCGGTCTACGCATCGATGCGTGAAACGAAGGGCCGGAACGCCGGCCGTATCGGGGAAATCGAAGGGCTAGCGAAGCGCGACGGCCTCGATCTGCGGGCCATCGAGCTCGACGTTTCTTCAGACACTTCCGTCAATTCGGCGATCGAACGGATCATCGCCGATAACGGCCGGCTCGATGTGATCGTGCACAGTGCCGGACAAATCGTCTACGGGCCGGCGGAAGCCTTCACGCCGGAGCAACTCGCGGAACTGTACGACACCAACGTGCTCAGCACGCAGCGTGTCAACCGCGCGGCCTTGCCGCAACTGCGCAAGCAGGGACGCGGCTTGCTGGTGTGGATCTCCTCCAGCACGGCGCGTGGCGGCGCAGTGCCTTTTCTGGGAACCTACGCCTCTTCAAAAGCTGCCCTGGATGCGCTCGCGCTAAGCTATGCCGGAGAACTCGCGCGCTGGGGCATCGAGACCGCGATCGTCGTTCCCGGCGCGTTGGGCCCCGGACATTATGTTCGCTCCGGCCGCCCCCGCGACGCCGTGACGGCAGAAGAATACGCCGACGGCCCAACCGCCGACATCAGCGAAATTGCGCTCGGCGGGCTCGCCGAACTCTCCCCGCGCGACGCCGACCCGCAAGGTGTCGCACGCATCATCGCGAAGGTTGTGGAGATGCCATTTGGCCAGCGCCCGTTGCGGATCCATTTCGGCCCTGACGATGGCGGGGCCGCGGTGGTGGACGAGGTGGCCGATCGCGCCCGTGCGGAACTGCTACGGCGCATCGGGCTCGAAGATGTTCTCAAGCCAGCGATCATCGGATAGTCTGGGCAAAACCCTGAAAGGGCGTGCCAATCATGGACGACCGCGTACAGGGCATTGTTCGTCGGCCTGTCGCGGATCCCAGCGTACAGGGGGACGTTTCGTTTGGCCCATTCCGCCTGTACGCCAAACAACGGCGGCTCGAGAAGGACGGACATCCGCTTCCTCTTTCTACCCGCGCCTTCGATATTCTGGTAGCGCTGGTCGAGCAGGCAGGCACCATCGTCAGCAAGAACGATCTGATCGCTCGGGTGTGGCCCGGCATTAACGTCGACGAGGGCAGCCTTCGGGTGCACGTCGCATCGCTCCGGAAGGCACTCGGCGACGGCGAGGCCGGCGCCAGATATCTGACTACGGTCTCCGGACACGGCTATTGCTTCGTAGGAGACGTCGCGCGGCATGATGTCGCAAGGCCGGTTCCCGTCACGGAGAAATCCGACAATCTGCCCGCGCGCCAGATCGAGATGGTCGGTCGCGATCAGACCGTCAGCGAAATATCGGAAAAGCTGACCGGCAGCCGATTTGTCACCATCGTCGGACCGGGCGGCATCGGCAAGACCACGGTCGCCATTTCGGCCGGTCGCGCCTTGCTGGATAAGTTCGCCGGCCACGTCCGGTTCATCGACCTCGATGCGATCCGTGATGCGACGCTCGTTCCCGGCATCGTCGCATCGGCGCTCGGACTGCCGGCGCGATCCAGCGACCCCACGGACAGCCTCGCGGCATTTTTGCGCGACAAGCAAATGCTGCTGATCCTGGATTGCTGCGAGCATGTCATCGATACAACGGCGGCGCTGGTCGAGCGGCTGTACAGGGAAGCTCCGCAGTTGCACGTCCTGGCCACAAGCCGGGAATCGCTGCGGGTGGAAGGCGAGCACATTCACCGCCTGCTGCCGCTGGCGTATCCGCCGGAAGGCCAACCTCTCACGGCCGTCGAGGCACTCGCCTTCCCTGCGGTCAAGCTCTTCGTTGCCCGCGCGATCGCCAGCGGCGGCGGGTTCGAGCTGACCGATGCGAGCGCGACCGATGTCGGCACGATCTGCCGGCGGCTCGACGGCATCGCACTTGCGATCGAACTTGCTGCCGGCCGTATCGGTGTCTACGGCGTCACGCCGATGATCGAGTTCCTGGACAAGCAGTTCAATATGCTGTGGGAAGGAAGGCGCACGGCGGTTCCGCGACATCGCACGCTGCGCGCGACCATCGAGTGGAGTTACGATCTGCTTTCCCAACAGGAACGCGAGGTTCTTTGCCGGCTGTCGGTCTTTTTCGGCGGCTTTACCCTCGAAGCGGCTCGCGCGATCGCCAGGACGGAAGAGACCGACGACCATGCCGTCATGGCCGCACTTGCCAGCCTCGTCGCCAAATCGATGCTGACATTGGACTCGAGCAAACCGTCGGCGCGATACCGGTTGCTCGACGTAACGCGCGCATTCGCCCAGGAAAAGCTCGCCGCAGGCGGCAAGGCCGAAATGATGGCGCGCCGCCATGCCTGCTATTTCCTGGAATTGCTCGAGCGCCTCGGTGACAACCCGGACGAGAGTCTCCCGGCGGTCGCCGATCAGTTCGGCAGCGTCAGGAGCGCGCTGACATGGTGCTTCTCGGAGCGCGGAGATCGCACGGTAGGGGTCGCGCTCGCTGCCGCATCGATCCCCCTGTTCTTCGAATTGTCGTTCCTCGCCGAGTGCGAACTATGGTCGATGCGCGCCATCGAAGCGATCGGTGCCGTGAGCGGAAGCGAGCGGCATGATCTCGCGCTTCATGCCGCCCTTGGATCGGCACGGATGCTGTCGGGACAAATTGACGAAGCGACCTCAACCACTCTGTGGCGGGCGCTCGCACTTGCCGAGAAAATCGGCGACACACGCCGCCAGCTCCGTCTGCTCGACCGGCTGCATTGGCTGCAACTGTTCACCGGCAGGATTGATGAGTCACTGAACATAGCAAGGCGCGGCGAGACCGTCGCCGGGCAAAGCGACGATTTGGCAGCACTGGCTCGCATGCGAGTATCCCTCAGCATCTCCTACCATTTCTTCGGCGATGTTGCCGCCTCTCGTTCGCATATCGAAGCAGCCTTGCTGCATTCGGGACTGGAAGCGGATGTCCATCGCAGCCTGACTTTCGATTATCCCAGGCGCGCCCAGATCACCCTGGCACGCATCCTTTGGCTTCAAGGGTACTTCGATCAGGCCATGGAAACCGCCCGCGCCGCCCTCGCCGATGTTGCGGCCGTCGATCAACCGATAAAGCTCTGCCGCGCACTGCTGTGGGCGTACGCCGTATTCTACTGGAATCAGGAGCTTGACGAATTTGAGGAGCATATCGAACGGCTGCGCACGGAAACCCGCAGGTACAATCTCGGTTCGCTGCAAATTTTCGGCGACGCCCTGAAAGGCACCGCGTTGCTGGAGCGAGGCGAGGTCGATGCTGCGCTGGCCCTGTTGCAAGGCTCGGTCGAGAAAATGCACAGCAATCGATTCAACGGCGCGTCCGGATTCAATATCCCGCTTGCACGGGCGCTGGCGGCGGCAAACCGGCCCAATGAAGCGTTACAGGTGATCGAGCGAGCTATTGACGAAGGGGAGTCCTGCAATTTCGGGATGGAAATGTCCGACATGTTGCGGCTCCGAGGGGAACTGCTGACGTCCGGCGACAACATGGATCTCTTGCAGGCAGAAAATACCCTCCTGCAATCGCTCGAACTGGCCCGAACACAGGGAGCGTTGGGTTACGAACTGCGCACCGCGGTTAGCCTGGCGAGGCTGTGGCGGCGACAGGATCGCCGCAAGGAAGCGCACGGCATGCTGGCTCCGATCCTTGCCCGGTTCAGCGAGGGGTTTCGCACGCGCGGATACCGGGCGGCCGCAGACTTGCTTGCCGAGTTGGCTTCGCAGCGTCCGGGCTCCCTCGCCGTCCATTGACGCAGCTTCGCGGCGCCACGGCATCCTTCCCTCGCGCGGCCGTTTACTCCGCGACGTCAGACACCAGATTCCTGGCCGGCGCGCCGGCAGTTCCCCTTACCTGGCGCGGCGGTCCCATCAAAACCGGCTGGAACAGCACGGCCGCAGCCATCGTGCACAGCAGCGCGAGCGCCATCATCTTGCCCATGCTGGACATCCCGGGGTAGCTGGACGACCACATGCTGCCGAACGCCACTGCATTGGTCATCGCACTGAAGATCACCGCGCGCGTCAGGCTGGATTGCAGCAACCCCGTTTTGCCTTCGCGCCAGGCGAGGATGTAATAGATCTTGAACGCGACGCCCACGCCGAGCAGCAGCGGCAGCGCGATGATGTTGGCGAAATTGAGCACCGTGCCCGTCAGCGCACATATCTCCAGCGTAACGGCGCCGGCCAGCAACAGCGGTATCAGCGTCAGGAGGACATCCGTCACCCGCCGCAATGCGATCAGGAGCAGCACTGCGATGGCGACCAGCGCGACGATGCCCGCTTCGGCGAACGCTTCGATGACCGTTTTGCCGGACTCGTAGAGACTGATTGCGGGGCCGGTCGCAGATGGTTCGACCGACAGGACGGATGTTGCGAAATTTCGGAGTACGCCGACATTGCTGACGTCGCCTTTCGGCAGCGCCTGCACGCGGGCACGTCCGTCAGGCAGCAGCCAGTCGCGAACGAGGTTCTGCGGAAGGTCCTTGATGGTCACAGGCTGCGGATCGAGGCTGTTCCGCAGCCGTTCCAGATCGTGGTTCAACGATGGAACGACGGCGGCTTCGGCGCGCTTGCGCGTTGCCGGGTCGGATTGAGCCAGGCGCGTCAGCAGGCCGGAAACGCTTCGCGCGGCGTCAGCGCCCGGCCCGGTCGCAGTGCCGGCAGCCTTCAGAAGATTCGCCGCCGTGGCGCGGATCGCATCGACATTATCCTTGTCCGAAGGCGCGGGATCGCGTTTCGGATCGAGCGCGCCACGAAGACGGGTTGCGGCGCTCTTGACGACGGAAATCTTCTGATCCTGATCGGCGGGTACGAAGCTGTTGAGCGTCAGCGTACGCAGCACTTGCGGCAATGCCGCCAGACGTCCGGCGATGGCATCGGCATCGCCAAGCGATCCGGCGACGACTTCCGCCTCTGTCCCGCTGGTCAGCGGATTTCCCTGCAACTCGCGATAGGCCACCACCGACGGGGCCTTCTGATCCTGCAAGTTGATCGGGTTGAAGTCGAACGGCAGGCGGGACAGCAGCGGCGTTCCCGCGAGAACCACAGCGAAAGTGCCGGTGATGACGACGATGCGGTGCCGCTGTAGAAAATCGTCAAGCGCGGCCAGTCTGGCGAACCCGACGGGCACCGCCTCGCCCGGCGGAGAGAGCAGCGCCAGCACCGCCGGCACCAGGGTGACGCTGCACAGGAAGGCGACCAGCATGCCGCATCCGGCGATCAGGCCAAGCTCGGACAATCCCTTGTAGGGCGTCGGCAGGAACGAGAAGAAGGCGACGGCGGTGGCCGCCGCGGCCAATGTAAGGGGCGCAGCCACCTCGCGCGCAGCCTTTCTCAGCGCCTCGTGCAGGTCGTCGTGCTCATGCCGCTCCGAACGGTAACGCACGCTGAACTGGATCCCGAAGTCGACACCGAGACCGACGAACAGAACGAAGAAGGCGATCGAGAGCAGGTTGAAGGCGCCGACCAGCGCGAGGCCAAGCGCAGCCGTGGTGGCAAGGCCGACGATCACGCTGAAGGCGACGGCGGCGACAATCTTCCACGAGCGCAGCGCCAGCCACAGCACAATCAGCGTCCCGAACAGGGCGGTCAGGGTGTCGCGCAGCGCGCTTTGCCTGATCACCGAAAACTGGTCGTCGTTCAGGGGCACCACGCCGGTCAATTGCACGGTCGCACCGAATTTCTCCGCAAGCTTCAGGTCGCTAACCGCATGCCGAATGCCGTCCGTCGCCTTGCGGCCCGGCTGTAGCGCCGAATAATCCAGCACCGGCTGCACCTCGATGAAATGACGCAACTGCTCGGCTTGCGGCGGCGCGCCCTGCACCAGCGTCTGCCAGGAGAACGTTGCCGGCCTGCCGGCGAGCACATCGCCGAGCGTCTTGCCGGCAAGCGAGAGCGGCCAGACAAGCTGGTCGAGCTTCAAGTCGCCGCCTTGCACGCCGTCAGCGGCAAAGCCAAGCGCCTTCATGGCGCCACGCAGGCTCGGATCGGCCGCCAGCGTGCCGACCAGGATGTCGGCGCTCGACAGTCCCGCCATCGATTCCTTGAGCTTTGGCAGCGGCTCGAACAGGAGACCATTTTGCTGAAAGAATTTTCCGCCATCCGACTGGGCGACCGACCGGAACAGGTCCGGCCGTTTGCCGAGCTGCCTCTCCAATGCACTGGCCGCCTGCTCGGAATCTTCCGGCGTCGGCGCCGCCACGACCACCAGGATTTCCTTCTGCGGAAAGGTCTTGACGAAATCGGCCTGACGCTGCCGCCAGGGCAGATCACTGGCGATGAGGTTTTCCGTATTCGTTGTGATCGAGAAATGCGTGAGGTCGAAGGCGACGGCCGCGGCAGCGATCAACAGCCCGAGGATGAATATCCTCCAAGGGTAGCGCGCGCAGAAACCGACAAGTCCTGACATCGCTGACTTCAACATGATTGTCGCTCCCACGGCGCCCAATGCCATGAGGGTGCCCTTTCCCACGACTTGCACGCTAATGGGCGCGGCGTATTCCCATGTTTGCCGCAATGTTTCGAATTTGAACGCTGTGATGTGGTCGGCGCAGCATTGCGCCGCCATCGAACGGGAACTATGGCGTTGAACGCGCGGCACAGCAGTTCGCGTCGGCACCACGACAAGTGTTTGATTTTGCGATAGCCGGCGCGACCGGGGCTCGAACCCGGACGCGACGATGGGCCCTTCGGAGCAACTGCGCAGACGGAACTCTAAAGCTGAGGCATTTCCAGGTCGGCCCAGATCTTCGCGAAATAGACATGGAATGCGGGGTCCGTTCGTAGTGAAGCCGGGTCGCGCCCCGTTCTCGGCAAGTCGATCTTGTGGAATGCCTTGACCGTCGCAGGGCGGCCGGTCAGGACGAGAACCCGGTCCGCCATCGCAATTGCTTCGCCGATATCGTGCGTTACCAGGATCGCGCTCTTGCCGCGGTCGCGGATGATACGAGAGACCTCAACCTGCAACAACAGACGTGTCTGGAAATCAAGCGCCGAAAATGGCTCGTCCAGCAATATCACTTCCGGATCGAAGGCCAGCGTTCGCATGATAGCCACACGCTGACGCATTCCGCCCGAAAGCGACGACGGCTTCGCATTCTCGAAACCCGCCAGACCGTAAGCCTGGATCAGTTCCCGCGCGATCTCGTAAGACCGGGCTTTCGGGACGTTGCGCACCTCAAGACCAAGGACGACATTTTCGATGACTGTTCGCCAGGGAAGAAGCAGGTCCTTCTGCAACATGTAACCGACGTGCCCTGTCGCATCGTCCACCCTGCGACCTGCGACCTCGACATGACCTCGCGTAGGAGGAAGCAGTCCGGCGATGACATTGAATAGCGTCGACTTGCCGCAACCGGAAGGCCCGACGATCGCAAGCGTTTCGCCCTGATAGAGCTCGAAATCCACTTTGCGGATCGCTTCCACCACATGATCGCGAGTCTTGAACGTCACAACGATATCTTCCGCGCGGAGCGTTACCGGACGTTCGACGGGAGCGGCTTGAAGGCGGAGCTGCTTGGATGCGTTCATCGGTCAACCTCTGCGCAAAATTCGAGGAGCGTGCGGTTGAAGACGTCGGGGGTGACGACGGTATAAGCGTGCGCGCCCCATGCAACTTCATGGACCCTGGCCCCGGGAATTACCTTTGCGAGCTCATGCGTAAGATAAGCCGGGACCAGAGCATCGTCCTTTGCCGAAGCGAGAAGCGTCGGCACACGTATAGCCGCCGAGCGCTTGCCAACGTCGAAATCCAGAAACATGTCGATCCGCTGATTCATTGTGGCGATCGGCGGAAAGTGCGCCAGGATCTTCTCCTCTTCCGCCTCAAGCTGGACAATGTTCTCGGAAATCCAGGATGGCGGATACAGGAATAAAGGTTGCGCCCGCACATAGGCTTTTGGTCCGGACTGATTCAGTATCTGCTTTCTTATTTCAAAACAGCGCCTGAGGAAGGGATCCGCCCTGCCCCAGCCATTGACAACAACCAGGCTGCGCAATCGCTGCGGATGATGGCTGGCGAGCTCAAGTCCGACGATGCCGCCGATGGCATGACCGACAATGTGCGCGGCATCCAGCCCCGCATGATCCATGACGGCGACGATATCGTCCGCCATTCCCGTGATCGTTCGTTCACATCGTGAGCTGCGCCCGGTGCCCACGTGGTCGTAAAGTATAACCGTGTGATTTGCCGCAAGCGCGGTGAGCTGAGGCGTCCAGAACAGACCACTCCCGCCCATGCCGGCCGAAAGCACGATAGGTGTGCCCTGGCCGTGAGACTCGTAATAGATGTCGGCACCGGTGCCGCTTGCGAAAGGCATTGGCTCTGCTCGTTCTGGTTTGTGTTGATCAGGGACGCAGATACCGCTCGATCAGATCGATCGCGCCGTACATGAGCAGCGCGACGGCCATCAACGCCGCGATTCCGACCCAGACCGCGTTGAGGTCATAGAGCACGCCGGCATAGTAGATCATGTAGCCGAGGCCTTCCTTCGAGGCGATATACTCGCCGACGACGGCGCCAATCAATGCGAAGCCGACATTCAGCCTGAAGGCTGCCACTATCCACGGCATCGAACCTGGAACGATGACCGTACGCCATGTCCTCCAGCGTCCGGCGCCAAGAGAGCGCATTAGCTTGACGAGATCTGCATCGACCTCCCTGGCTCCCTGAAGCGCGGTGATGACCGAAACGATCAGGGTAATGATCGCGGCAATCGCAATCTTGGACGATATTCCAATCCCGAACCAAACGATTATCAGCGGCGCGAGGGCGATCTTGGGCAGGCCGTTGAGAGCGATCAGATAGGGGCGCAATACGGAAGCGGCTGTAGGGAACAGCCAAAGAGACAGACCAATGAAGCTCCCGATGATCGTCCCAAGCAGAAAGCCGGCAATTCCCTCCCAGGCCGTGATGCCGGCATCGCGGAGCAGTTCGCCATTTGCCAGCAAAAGCGCCGCCTTGGCGAAGATGCCGCTGGGCTGTCCGTAGATATAGACGGCGATCCACTCGAAGCGGATTGCCAACTCCCAGCCGATCAACAACGCGGCCAGGAGCGCGACTTGTAACAGGCCAATCCGCAGAGCGGCCGGCATAACATACCCGCTCCTGGCAGCGACTTCCGGCGCCGCATCGACAGCCGCCACGTCAGGACCTCTTGTGAGCGATCGACGCAATTTCGACCAATGCGTCGGGCTTCACCAATCCGCACTGGATGCAATAGCGCGCGGGCTTTTCGCCGGGGAAATATTCGGCATAGACCTTGTTGACGGAGCCATAGTTCGCCCAATCCGTAATGAAGATGTGGTTGAAGGTGACGTCGGTGAGACTGGATCCTGCCGTCTCGAGAACGCCCTTGATCGTCTCCAGGATATGCCGTGTCTGCGCAGCAGCATCGCCCTTGTGAACGACATTGTTGTCCTTGTCGAAGGCCAGGGTTCCCGACACGTAAATTGCGTTGTCGGCCATGATGCCCGGAGAATAGGGGGCGAGGGGCGGCTGCGTTCCGGTTGGAATAATCGCACGGTTGGTCATGATTTGCTGCCTCACTTGCTGGAGCTGGTTTCGGCTTGCGCGAAGGCGCGCCGGAAATCACCGGTGGTCGAAACCCAGCCGAAAAATGTCTCGACGTTGAAGACGGTTGCCTTCTGAAGAAATTCGGGGCCCGCCTGATGCGTGGCATCCTCGAGCATCACGCCGAAATATTCGAGATGAAACCCGTCGCGAAGCGTGGATTCGACGCAGACGTTTGTCGCGATCCCGCAGAAGACGAGATTGCGGATTCCACGGGCGCGCAGAATGCTGTCGAACTGGCTGTTGAAGAATCCGCTGTAGCGCGTTTTCGGCACCACGATGTCGCCGGGCTGTGGCGTCAGCTCGTCGACCAACGCATAGTCCCATCCGCCCTTCGCCAGAAGCTGGCCCTGAAGCTCGGGCCGCTTGCGCATGGTCTTCAATGCATTTGACTTGTGCCAATTCGGCGATTGCGGCGTTCCGGCTTCGACGTAGTCCCTGTCCCAACCGTTCTGAAAGAAGATCACAGCGAGACCGGCTTGCCGGGCTACAACAAGAGTCTCCCGGATCGCATCAATCGCTCCTTTCGCGCCGGAAATATCGAACCCCGCAAGGTCCAGATATCCCTTGGGCGAGGCGTAGGCATTTTGCATGTCAACGACGACGACCGCGGTCTCCTCAACCGCAAGACGAAGCGGCTCGGGACGAGCCGGCAATGTCACATATCGCCGGCCGTTCGAGGCCGTATCAACCGTCGTCATTATGACAGCCCGAACTGCTTCGTCGCCTTTTCGGCGAAGCTGTTGTCGACCATTTGGGCAAACGGCAGCGTTCCCTTGATCGCGCCCCCGCCCTGTTCGAGTTGCATCGCCCTGTCCCATTCCTCTTGCGTAATAACAGGGTTGGTGGGAACGGCCGTCTTCGAATCGAAGAAATTTTTGGTCGCATTCGCGATCACGGAAGGAGGTACGCGCGGGAAATATTTTTCCGCCACTTCCGTGAAGACCGCGTGGTTTTGATGCATCAACTTCTGGCCCTCGGCCAGCGCGTTGCAGAAACCCTGTACGAGATCCGGGCTCTTGGCGATCACATCTTCGGTGGCCATCGCGGTGGTGAAGCAGACCGGGCCGAGTACATCGGCGAACGACAGCACGGGTACGAGGCCGAATTGCTCGGCCCCGATGCTGATATCCCATTCGAACGCTGTTGCGATGTCGGCCCTGCCGTCCTTGACCGCGGCAGCCTGCGCTCCTGCGGGAAGTTCGAGGAAGGTCACACCCGCCTCTTTCGGCTCGAATTTCCCCACCGTCTTCATGGCGAAGGTCGGCACCTGGATGGTTGAGGAAGGAAATTTCAGAGTTGCGATGGTCTTGCCGCGCAGATCATCGACGGTTTTGATCTTGCTGTCAGGGCGCGCCATGCCCCACATCGAGACGCCGCCGACGATTTTGGCGATGTTCTTGACCTTGCCGCCTTCGCGGACAGCGTTGACCGACATACCCGGACTGGTCACACCGATCTGCGCTCGCGCCGACAAGAGAATTGGAACCGGCAATGCGATCCCGCCCGCCGACGAAATCTCGGCATCGAGGCCGTGCTTGGCAAACAGCCCTTTGTCCGCGGCAACGTAAAGAGATGCGTACATGCCAAGCCTGAGGGCTTCGGATATGACCACCTTGCTGCCCGCCGCAACAGCAGGAGTGTTGATTCTCAAGGCGGGGGCCGTTGCCGCAATGAGCGAGTACTTCATCAAATTGCGCCTGCTGATCATGCTCTGCCCTCCATCGGCGGCCCTTTTTCCGCCACTTCACTGCCGGCAAGGAAAACGGTAGCCATCGGATTTCTTATTAGCAATACGGGAAAAATAGATATATTTATTAGCCATGCAGATAAATGACCTTCGTCAATTGCGCGCGTTCGTAATGGTCGTGCAAACGGGCAGCTTCAGCGGCGCGGCCCGCGCACTCGGCATGTCGCAGTCTGCGGTGAGCCAGGCGATCCGCCAACTGGAAGATGAACTCAAGGTCCGGCTTCTCGATCGGACTACTCGAAGTCTTCAGCTCAGCAAGGTAGGCGTCGAGTTCCTGCCAGGCATTCAGCGCGTATTGGGAGACCTCGATCACCAACTGGAGGATCTCCAGGACCTGCGCGAGCACCGGCGCGGCCACGTGACGATGGCCTGTGTCCCGTCGGTTGCACTGCGATTGATGCCTAAAATCCTTGCCGCCTTCAAAATCGAGCATCCACTGGTCAATGTGACGATCAAGGAGACCTCGCGCCATCAACTCATTCACTCGCTGCGCAATGGAGACATCGAACTCGGCATCGCCAATGTGCCGGGCGATGATCCGGAACTGGAAGCCAGGCTCCTGCTGACCGACAGCTTCGCCCTGGTTATGCGTCGCGATGACGTGCTCGCGGCCAGAAAGACCGTAACTTGGGAAGACGGCTCTGCGGCCGGACTGATTGTGATGGCAGCCGGTACAGGTATCAGGCTCGAAATGGATCGAGCCATTTCGGCTCCTGTCAAAGGGGCGCCGCTGTACGAAGCCGAACATCCGGCGACGCTCCTTGCCATGGTTGAGGCGGGCGTCGGAGTAGCTCCCCTGCCCGGTCTCGCATGGCCCGATGCCAACCATCCGGTTCTGACCTTTCGGAAGCTGACTGGTCCGGTGATTGAACGGAAACTATATGTCATCTGGCGCAGCGGCAGAGAGTTATCACCCGCGGCGCGCGCCTTACATCGCGCCATCCTGAGCAAGGCGCCCAAACGAATTTAGGTGTCACTTTTGCGCAGCGGTGCGACGGAAGGCCATCCGGGCAACTCCGGCACTTGCCCAATTCGTCGGAATACGGCACCACCAAGGGCATGACTCCGACGGTGATCGACACCATGCTCGGCGAAAGCATCGTCGCGCACATTGAACGGCTGGCTTCGATCTCCGAAAGCAGCATCGATCTTACGCGCGTCTTCCTGTCGCCGGAGCACATGCAGGCGGCTGACCTGATCCGGTCGTGGATGGAAGAGGCCGGGATGGCCGCGCGCATGGACGCGATCGGCAATGTGGTCGGCCGCTACGAAGGCGACCGGCCGAACCTCCCTGCCCTGCTGCTTGGCTCGCACTACGACACCGTCCGCAATGCCGGAAAATGGGATGGTCCGCTTGGCGTGATCACGGCGATCGCCTGCGTCGCCGACCTCAGGCGCCGGGGCAAACGGCTGCCGTTCGCGATCGAGGTGATCGGTTTCGCCGACGAGGAAGGCGTTCGCTTCAATTCCACCCTGCTGGGCAGCCGTGCTGTTGCCGGCACGTTCAACGAGGCTGTGCTGTCGTCGCGCGATCGCGACGGAATCAGCATGCCGGAGGCGCTGCAACGTTTCGGGCTCGATCCGCAGCAAGTTGGCGCCGCGGCGCGCGCGCCGTCCGATTTTCTCGCCTATCTCGAACTGCACATCGAGCAAGGTCCGGTGCTGGAGGCCGAAGGCCTGCCGGTCGGCGTGGTC
This sequence comes from Bradyrhizobium lablabi, assembly GCF_018129385.1. GTDB lineage: Bacteria > Pseudomonadota > Alphaproteobacteria > Rhizobiales > Xanthobacteraceae > Bradyrhizobium > Bradyrhizobium lablabi_C. The sequence continues at coordinate 18,818 of NZ_JAFCLN010000001.1, read as the reverse complement.
ACCGCCATCAGCGGGGCGACACGTTTGCTTGTCACGCTCGAGGGCATGGCCGGACACGCGGGCACGGTCCCGATGGCCATGCGGCGCGACGCGCTCGCGGGCGCGGCCGAATGCATCGTCGCGATCGAGAGCCAGTGCCGGAACGACACCGGCCTGTTCGGAACCGTCGGCGTCATCCGCGCCGAACCCGGCGCCGGCAACGTCATTCCCGGACGCAGCACATTCACGGTCGACATGCGCAGCGCTTCCGACGAACATCGCCGCGAGGCGGTCTCGCTGGCCCTGCGTACGATCGAAAGAATCGCGAAGGACCGGGGGCTCGTGCCACAGATCGATGTAACGCACGAGCAAGGCAGCGCACCTTGCGCGGACTGGCTACAGGCGCAGGTGTCAGCCGCGATTGCCCGGCAGGGCTACCGCACGCTGTCCCTGCCGAGCGGCGCCGGCCATGACGGCATGGCCATCGCCGGGATCACCGATATCGGCATGATCTTCGTGCGCTGCCGCGGCGGCGTCAGTCATCACCCGGACGAGCATGTCACGCTTGAAGATGTCACATCGGGCGCCAATGTGCTGCTCGACGTGATCGAGCATTTCGCGCCGAAGATGCGCAGCTAGCTGATCTCAGGCGCGGCGTCCGCCAGTGCCCGATGCTCGCTATGCCAATGCTCGGCAATCTGCCGCCGCGTCGGCACCCAGACGTGATCGTGACTGGCTATATAGTCCAGAAAGCGCGCCAGCGCAGCGAACCGTCCGGGCCGGCCGACCAGCCGGCAATGCAGCCCGATCGACATCATCTTCGGCGCCGTTTCGCCCTCGGCGTAGAGCACGTCAAAACTGTCCTTGAGGTACTGGAAGAACTCCTCCCCGCCGCCAAAGCCTTGCGTATTGATGAAGCGCATGTCGTTGGCATCGAGGGTGTAAGGAATGATCAGATGCGGTTCGGCGCGATACCTCACCCAGTACGGCAAGTCGTCGGCGTAGGAGTCCGAGGAATAAAGGAAGCCGCCCTGTTCGATGACGAGCTTCAGCGTGTTCTCGGACGTGCGCCCGGTGTACCATCCAACCGGCCTTTGCCCGGTCGCCTCGGTGTGGACGCGAACGGCCTCCCTGATCGCCGCGCGCTCCTCCGTCTCGCTCATGTCCTTGTGCTCGACCCATTTCAGGCCGTGGGAAGCGATATCCCAGTCGGCTTCGCGCATCGCCGCGACGCAGTCGGGATTGCGCATCAGCGCCGTCGCCACGCCGTAGACGGTCGGCCTGATATTTCGCTGCGTGAAGCCCCGCCATAGCCGCCAAAAACCGGCGCGCGAGCCGTATTCGAACATCGACTCGACGTTAGGATGACGCCGGCCCGGCCAGGATTGCGCGCCCAATACGTCCGACAGGAACGCCTCGGAGCCGGCGTCTCCGTGCAGAACATTGTTCTCGCCGCCCTCTTCGAAGTTAACGACGAACTGAACCGCCACGCGTGCCCCGCCCGGCCACTTCGGGTCCGGCGGAGTGCGGCCATAGCCCCTGAGATCGCGCGGGTAGTTGGACGAGGTCATCGATCAATCAATGGCACAACCCGTTTTCGCGATCCAGCTATCTCTTGACGTGAACGGCATTCTGCCGCACGAACGGAAGATCATGACGAACATCCGCATCAAGGCTGGCCCTTATGAATTCGAAGCGAAGCTCGAGCAGGAGCTTGCGCCGAACACCTGCGCGAAATTCAGGAGCATGCTGCCGTTCCGGAGCAAGATCATCCATGTGCGATGGAGCGGCGAAGGCTGCTGGATTCCCCTCGGTGATCTCGATCTTGGATTGACCTACGAGAACCACACGAGCTTCCCGGCGCCTGGCGACATCATCGTCTATCCCGGCGGCATCAGCGAAACGGAAATCTTGCTCGCCTATGGCGGCGTGCGTTTTGCCAGCAAGGTCGGGCAGCTCGCCGGCAATCATTTTCTGACGATCACCAAGGGCCGCGAGAACCTGACTGCGCTCGGCAAGATGACTCTCTGGCAGGGCGCGCAGGACATCGTGTTCGAGCTGGCGTAAGCCGCCCTATTCGCCGATCAGTTTTGTCAGCGCGGGGCTGAGGCCGACACTGACGAGTTTCACCACACACCGCTCGCTGCGTCGTTCCTCCGCGGCTGCGGCGATCACGGCCCTCGCGCCGACCTCGACCGAACACAACAGGGGTACGGCTACGCGCGGCTGAATGCGCTGCGCGAGGCCGGCCAGTGCGGCGCCGCCGAGTATGACGATCTCAGCGCCGTCATCCCTGGCGCAGGCAGTGCAGGCCTCCGCCAGCAGCGACAGCGCCGCTTCCGGATCGCGTGCGATCTGGTCGCCGGTCGGAGCAACGGTGCGGATGCCTGCAAGCTGCTGCGACAGGCCAAGCGTTGCGACGAACTCTTCCAGCATTGGCTTCCAGAGCGCGCCCCCGGTGACGATGCCGAAGCGCCTGCCCTCGCGCGCGGCCTCGATGCAGGAGGCTTCGGCCATGCCGATCACCGGCACCGGCGAGACTTCCTTCAGGGCAGCAAGGCCCGGATCGCCGAAGCAGGCGAGATAGACGGCATCAAAGCCGTGGGCATGCTCGGCCAGCGCCTCGAGCGCGGCATGGGCGGCAATTGCCGCGGCGGCGCGGGTGGAGATATAGCGTGCGCCAAATTTTCCCGTCACCGGCACGAAGGCCGCCGCGCTTCCGGCAATAGCTCCGACGTGGGCGGCCATGCGCTCGGTGATAGCACTGGTCGTGTTCGGATTGATGAGAAGGATGCGCAAGGTCAGCTCATGCGAGAAACCGGTCCCGTCGCTACGGGACCGGTGACCTCTTAACATTCCGTCGGCGACAACACCATTGAGTCCGCGTGACCATGGTCGCCGAAGGCGCGCAGCCTCCTCCAGATCATTCCAGCCCGATCTGCGTCAAATCCTGGAACCAGTGCTGCGCCTGCACGAACTTCTTGACCTTCGGCGACAGCGCATGCGGGTTGGTATCGTGCACCACCCACACCAGTGTCGCATCGTCGACGATCAGCGAATGCGCCTGCGCCAGCAGTTCGTCCTGCTTGGCCACGTCAAAGGTCTGCTTGGCCTCGTCGATCAATGCGTCGACCTTGGGGTTCTTGTAGCCGCCCCAGTTGACGCCGACCGGCGCGACCTGGCCCGAGTGGAAGAACCGCACGATGGCGTAGAGCGGATCGGAGGTGACATAGGCGATGTTGTTGGAGGTGATGCCGGCGTTCATCTCGTCGGCCGCGCCCTTGCGCCAATGCGTATAGAGCGTCTCGAGCTCGACCACCTTGAAGTCGATATCGATGCCGATCTCCTTGAAGCTTTGCTGGAGGAATTCGTTCATCGGCAGCGACAGCATCTGGCCGGTGCCGCCCTGCGCGATGATGAAGGTGGTCTTCAGCGGCTTCTCCTTGGAGTAGCCGGCTTCCTGCACGAGCTTCTTTGCTGCGGCGACATCGTATTTCAGTTCAAATGTCGGCTTGCCGAACCACGGGCTCGACGGGTCGACCTGGCCCTTGGCAGGCTTGGCGAGCCCGTTCATCAGGCCGACCACCGCCTCGCGGTCGATCGCGAGGTTGAGCGCCTTGCGCAGGCGAATGTCGGTCCAGGGCGAGCCCGGCAGAACGCTGAGATGATAGTTCCAGACATGCGGGGTGACGTTGTCGACGATCTTCATGCCTGCGGCCTTGAGCTGCGGCACGGCGTCGGGCGCCGGCGTCTCGATCAGATCAACCTGCCCCGCCAGCAGCGCATTGGTGCGGGTGAGCGCTTCCGGCATCGGGATCAGCACGATCTTGTCGGCCTTCGGAAGCCGCTTCTTGTCCCAGTAGTCTGGATTCTTCGACAGTTCGGCGAGCTCACGCGGCACCAGCTTGGTCAGCTTGAACGGGCCGGTGCCGGAGGGCTGGCTGGCGAACTTGTCCCAATCCTTGCCGAGCTTTTCATATTGCGCCGGGCTGGAGACCAGGAACCACAACATCTGATAGGGAAAGAACGAGTCCACCGTCTTGGTGGTGATCTCCACAGTGTAATCGTCGACCTTTGCCCAACTCGCGACCGACGGCAGGCGCGTCCTGACCTGCGCGCTTTGGCGCTTGTCGAATTGCGGTGCCTTTTCGTTGAGCACCTTGTCGAGATTCCAGATCACCGCGTCGGCGTTGAACTCGCTGCCGTCATGGAATTTGACGCCCTTCCGGAGCGTGAACTTCCACTTCTTCTTGTCGGCATCGTCGACCTTCCACTCGGTGGCAAGCCCCGGCACCAGTTTGCCGGGCCGGTCGGCAACGTCCATCTCCCAGGCCACCAGCGGATCGTAGATCGTGTAGGCCGAGAACTGATAGGCCCCGGCGCCGCGGTCGGGCTGACCGGTGGTCAGCGGAATATCGGCCATCGAGATGCCGTAGCGCACCACGGTTTCGGCCTTGGCGGACAAGGCGGACAGGCCGACGGCAAACGCCGCGACCGCAAGAAGCATCGAGTTTCGACTGCGCATGAATTAAGCTCCGTGGGAAGTTTTCGGAGTGTGCGCTGCAAACTCGATGCCAGATTAGGCAGAGACGCCCGCATTGCATGCCTGCATGCAAGGAGTTGTGCGAACAATGACAAAGCGCCGCAGAGCGGCTTGGCTTGGCACAGCCGTTGCATGAATTTGCATAAGAATTAGTCACCCAAAAGTAGAAGGAAGGCTTAGATGCGTAACAAGAAACTGGGGAATCGGCTCACCAAGGCCGCGTGGATGCTGGCGACGGCGCTCACGGTGGGGCTGCCGCAGGTGGCGAGCGCCGAAACCGTGCTTCGAATCGGCATGACGGCTGCCGATATTCCGCGCACCCTCGGTCAGCCGGACCAGGGCTTTGAGGGCAACCGCTTTACCGGCCTGACCATGTATGACGGTCTGACCGCGTGGGATTTGTCGTCGAAAGACAAAGCCAGTGTGATGATCCCCGGCCTTTCGACCGAATGGAAGGTCGACGATTCCGACAAGAAGAAGTGGGTCTTCAAGCTCCGCCCCGGCGTCAAATTCCATGACGGCAGCGACTTCAATGCCGACGCGGTGGTCTGGAACGTCGAAAAGGTGCTGAAGCAGGACGCACCGCATTTCGACGCCAGCCAGGTCGGCGTCACCGCCTCGCGCATGCCGACGCTCGCTTCCGCCCGCAAGATCGACGACCTGACGGTGGAATTGACCACCAAGGAGCCGGACAGCTTCCTGCCGATCAACCTGACCAACCTGTTCATGGCGAGCCCCGCCAAGTGGCAGAAGCTCTATGAGGCCGCCGAAGGCGCCGACGCCAAGGCCAAATCGCAGGCCGCCTGGGCGGCATTCGCGCGGGACGCATCCGGCACCGGCCCGTGGAAGATGGCGAAATTCACCCCGCGCGAGCGGCTCGAACTCGTCAAGAACGACGGCTATTGGGATAAGGCGCGCGTGCCCAAGGTCGACAGGATGGTGCTGCTGCCCATGCCGGAAGCCAACGCCCGAACTGCCGCGCTGCTCTCCGGCCAGGTCGACTGGGTGGAAGCGCCGGCGCCCGATGCGGTGAAGGAAATCAAGCAGCGCGGCTTCGTGCTTCAGGCGAACGAGTCGCCGCATGTCTGGCCTTGGCAGTTCTCGCGCGTCGAAGGCTCGCCCTGGAACGACATCCGTGTCCGCAAGGCCGCCAATCTCTGCATCGACCGCGAAGGCCTGAAGGAAGGCCTGCTCGCCGGCCTGATGGTGCCGGCCACCGGCACCTTCGAGCCCGGCCACCCCTGGCGCGGCAAGCCGACCTTCGAGATCAAGTATGACCTGGCCGCTGCCAAGAAGCTGATGCAGGAAGCCGGCTACGGTCCGAACAAGAAGCTGACGGTGAAGACGCAGACCTCGGCGTCGGGCTCGGGCCAGATGCTGCCGCTGCCGATGAACGAATATATGCAACAGGCGCTGGCCGAGTGCTTCTTCGACGTGCAGCTCGACGTCATCGAGTGGAACACGCTGTTCACCAACTGGCGGCGCGGCGCCAAGGATCCGACCGCCAACGGCTCGCATGCCACCAACGTGACCTATGCGGCGATGGATCCGTTCTTTGCGCTGGTGCGCTTCCTCCAGTCGTCGATGGCGCCGCCGGTCTCGAACAATTGGGGTTTTATCAACAATCCCAAATTCGACGAGCTGGTGACCAAGGCGCGCCAGACCTTTGACCCCGCCGCACGCGATGCGGCGCTGGCGGAACTGCACGCGGCCTCGGTCGACGACGCGGCATTCCTCTACGTCGCCCACGACGTCTCTCCGCGCGCCATGAGCCCGAAGATCAAGGGCTTTGTGCAGCCGAAGAGCTGGTTCGTGGACTTCTCGCCGATCACGATGACTCAGTGAGGTTTGATGCACCCTCTCCCCTTGTGGGAGAGGGTGGCTTCGCGCAGCGAAGCCGGGTGAGGGGTTGTCTCCGCGGATGCAGACCTCTCATTTGAGAAAGTTGCGTCCGCGGATAGAACCCCTCATCCGGCGCGCATTGCATGCGCGCCACCTTCTCCCACAAGGGGAGAAGGAAGAAGAGAGTAACCCGTGCTCACCTACGTCCTCCGCCGTATCGTCTATGTCATCCCCATCGTACTCAGCGTCGCGCTGGTGTGCTTCCTGCTCGTGCACATCACGCCGGGCGACCCGCTGGTCGCGGTGCTGCCGGCCGATGCGTCGCAGGAACTCGCCGCGCAAATGCGCGCAGCCTACGGCTTCGACCGCCCGCTGCCGGTGCAGTTCGGACTATGGCTGTGGCGCGCGATCCATGGCGATCTCGGCGCCTCGATCGCAACCGGCCGGCCGGTGCTGAGCGAAGTGTTGCGCGCGGTGCAGAACACCGTGACGCTGGCGATTGCCGCGGCCCTGATCGGCTTCACGCTCGGCCTGTTATTCGGCCTGATCGCCGGCTATTTCCGCGACACCTGGATCGACAAGGTCGCGACCTCGATCGCGATCGCCGGTGTTTCCGTGCCGCATTACTGGCTCGGCATGGTGATGGTCATCATCTTCTCGGTGCAGCTCAACTGGCTGCCGGCGGTCGGCGCCGGCTCGGGCGGCTCCGGCGCCTGGGCGTGGGACTGGGACCACATCAAATATCTGATCCTGCCGGCCATCACGACCTCGGTGATTCCGATGGGCATCGTTACCCGCACCGTGCGCGCCCTCACCGGCGACATCCTCAGCCAGGACTTTGTCGAGGCGTTACGAGCCAAAGGCCTGCGCGAGACCCATGTGTTCAGGCACGTGGTCAAGAACGCAGCGCCGACCGCGCTGGCGGTGATGGGCCTGCAACTCGGCTACATGCTCGGCGGCTCGATCCTGATCGAGACCGTGTTCTCCTGGCCTGGCTCCGGGCTGTTGCTGAATTCCGCGATCTTCCAGCGCGACCTGCCGCTGTTGCAGGGCACCATCCTGGTGCTGGCGCTGTTCTTCGTGTTCCTCAATCTGCTGGTCGACGTGGCGCAGGCTGCGATCGATCCGCGCATCAAGCGGGCTTGAGGCCATGAGTGCGATCACAGATGCCGCCCTGCAAGCCGCACCGCCGACCAAGGCGCGCGGCTATTGGGCGACCGTCGGCCGCCGCATCGCGCGCGACAAGGTCAGCATGGCCTGTGCTTCTATTCTGCTGCTGATCTTCCTGTCGGCGCTGCTGGCACCCTATCTCGGCCTCGCCGATCCCTATCAGGGTTCGATGATCCGCCGCCTTCGCCATATCGGCACGCCGAACTACCCGCTCGGCACCGACGAACTCGGCCGCGACATGCTGGCCCGGCTGATCTATGGCGGACGGTTGTCACTGGTTATCGGCATCTTGCCGGTGATTTTTGCCTTCGTGATCGGTACCTCGCTCGGCCTTGTCGCCGGCTATGTCGGCGGCCGGCTCAACACCGCGATCATGCGCACGATCGACGTGTTCTACGCTTTCCCCTCCGTGCTGCTGGCGATTGCGATCTCTGGTGCGCTCGGTGCCGGCATCGTCAACTCCATTGTGTCGCTGACGATTGTATTCGTGCCACAGATCACCCGCGTTGCCGAAAGCGTCACCACCGGCGTGCGCAACATGGACTTCGTCGACGCCGCGCGGGCCTCCGGCGCCGGGCCTTTCACTATCATGCGCGTGCACATGCTCGGCAACGTGCTCGGCCCGATCTTTGTCTACGCCACCGGCCTGATCTCGGTCTCGATGATCCTCGCCGCGGGTCTCTCGTTCCTTGGCCTTGGCACCAAGCCGCCGGAGCCGGAATGGGGCCTGATGCTCAACACGCTGCGCACCGCGATCTATGTCAACCCGTGGGTCGCTGCCCTTCCCGGCGTGATGATCTTCGCGGTGTCGATCTGCTTCAACCTGCTGAGCGACGGCATGCGCAGCGCCATGGATATCCGGAACTGAACATGAGCGAAGCAACTGCATTGCTGGAACAGGTGGAAGATCGCGGCGGCGTCGCGCAGCCGCTGTTGCAAGTGACCGGGCTGACCAAGCATTTTCCCGTGCGCGGCGATCTCTTCAGCGCGCGCAAGACCGTGCGTGCGGTCGACAATGTCAGCTTTTCCGTGCTCAAGGGCGAGACCGTCGGCATCGTCGGCGAATCCGGTTGCGGCAAATCGACCACCGCGCGGCTGTTGATGCACCTGATGAAGAGCGATGCCGGCGACATCATCTATGACGGCATGCAGGTTGGCCCCTCGCTGTCACTGCGCGAGTTGCGCCGCGGCATGCAGATGGTGTTTCAGGACAGCTACGCCTCGCTCAATCCGCGTCTCACCATCGAGGAATCGATCGCCTTCGGCCCCAAAGTGCATGGCATGGCAGATGGGTCGGCGCGGACGCTGGCGCGCGAGCTGCTCGGCAAGGTGGGCCTGCGGCCGGAAACTTTTGCCAACCGCTATCCGCACGAGATTTCCGGCGGCCAGCGCCAGCGCATCAACATCGCTCGTGCGCTCGCGCTGTCGCCCCGTCTGGTGATCCTGGACGAGGCGGTCTCCGCACTCGACAAGTCGGTTGAAGCGCAGGTGCTCAATTTGCTCGCCGACCTCAAGCGCGAATTCGGACTGACCTATCTCTTCATCAGTCATGATCTGAACGTCGTCCGGTACATCAGCGACCGCGTGCTGGTGATGTATCTCGGTGAGGTCGTCGAGCTCGGCCCGGTCGACAAGGTGTGGGATGAGCCGGCCCATCCCTACACTCGCGCTTTGCTGGCGGCGATGCCGTCTTCCGATCCGGACAACCGCACGAAGACGCCGCCGATCTCCGGCGATCCGCCGAATCCGATCGATCCCCCGCCGGGTTGCCGATTCCACACAAGATGCCCGTTCGCGGAGCCGCTCTGCTCGAACGCCACACCAAAATTGTCGGCAGTCGATACAATGGGCCACGAAGCGGCGTGCTACATGGCCATTCCCGGCTCCGGGCACAGCCGCGCACCGGGAGCAAGCGCAGCATGACAAGACCCACGGCGAAAGAGATCAAGGCGATGAGTGACGTCGCGGGGGTGCCCGTCGACAATGAGGTGGCGGCGCGCATCGCCAATTCCATCGGCCCCGCCTTCGAGGGCTTTGCGCCGATCGCCGGAACCCTGCCCTTCGAGCTCGAGCCGTCGACCTTCCTGCTCGCCCAGAATGCGAAGGTGTCGCAATGAGCGAGCCCGCATTGATGTCGCTGACGGCGGTCGCAAGCGCGATCGCGGAGAAGAAGCTGTCTTCGCGCGAAGTGACGGAATCCTGCCTCAAGCGGATTTCGCAGTTCGACCCCAAGCTCAATGCCTTCATGTCGATCGAGGCGGAAGCGGCGCTGAAGGCGGCCGATGCGGCCGACGCGGGCCTGGCGAAGAGTGGCGCCAGGGGCGCACTGCACGGCGTGCCGCTGGCGCACAAGGACATGTATTACGACAAGGGCAAGGTCGTTACTTGCGGATCGAAAATTCGCCGCGATTTCGTCGCCACCACGACCTCGACCGCACTGCAACGCCTGAAAGATGCCGGCACGGTCCGGCTTGGCTCGCTCCAGATGGTGGAATTCGCCTACGGGCCGACCGGACATAACCCGCATTACGGACCGGTGCGCAATCCCTGGAATACCGATCACATCACCGGCGGCTCGTCGTCGGGCTCGGGCTCCGCGGTCGCGGCGCGCCTGACCTTTGCGGCACTGGGATCGGACACCGGCGGCTCGATCCGCATGCCCGCGCATTTCTGTGGTGTCACCGGATTGAAGACGACCGTCGGCCGCGTCAGCCGGGCTGGTGCAATGCCGCTGTCCTGGTCGCTCGATACGGTCGGTCCGCTTGCGCAGACTGTCGAGGATTGCGCGTTATTGACGGGATTGATGGCAGGCGCCGACCCGGACGACCCGACCTCGTCGAATCTGGCGGTGCCGGACTACATGGCGGCGGCGCAGCAGCCCATCAAGGGACTGAAGATCGGCGTACCGACGGCGTTTTACGTCGATGATCTAGATCCCGAAGTGGCGCGAGCGCTCGACGAGACGCTGGCGGTGCTGAAGAGGGAAGGCGCCGAGATCGTCAAGGTCGAGCTGCCCGATCAGCGCCAGCTCACCGCCGCCTGCCAGCTTGTGCTGGCAACCGAAGCTGCCGCCTATCACAAGCGCTGGATGATCGAGCGGCCGCAGGACTACGGCGCGCAGGTGTTGATGCGGTTGCAGAACGGGCTCGCTGTGCCGGCCGTCTCCTATCTTGAGGCGATGCGCTGGCGCGGCCCGGCGCTGGCCGCCTATCTCGCCGCCGTCGACGGCACCGACGCCGTGATCGCGCCGGTCGCACCGATGCCGGCGCCGACCATCGCCGAGAGCGACGTCGGCAACAGCCTCGATGCCGAGGCGGTGATCCAGCGGATCACGCGCTTTACCCGCCCGATCAACTATATGGGCCTGCCGTCGCTCTCGATTCCAACCGGCTTCACCAAGGCCGGCCTGCCGGTCGGCATGCAGATCGTTGGCCGCTCCTTCGACGAGGCCGGAATCATCAGGATCGGCGCGGCCTTCCAGCGCGCGACCGATTTTCATCAGCGGGTACCTAAACTGTCATGACCAACCTCGTCGAGATCGATCACCTCAACATCCGCTTCACCGGTGAGCGCACGGTGCATGCGGTGAACGATCTATCCCTCACGCTCGGTGAAGGCGAGGTGCTCGGCCTGCTCGGCGAATCCGGTTCCGGCAAGAGCGTCACCCTGCGCGCGCTGATGCGGTTGTTGCCGAGGAAGCGCACGCAGATTTCGGGCAGCGTCAAGGTGCTGGGACGCGACGTGCTGGCGATGAACGACGAGGAGCTGTCGGATTTTCGCGGCCAGACGGTCTCGATGATCTTTCAGGAGCCGGCGCTCGCGCTCGATCCGGTCTACACCATCGGCAAGCAGATCGCCGAGACCGTGATGCGCCATGAAGGCAAGAGCCAGACGGAGGCCATGGCGCGCGCGCTCGAGATGCTGGAGGTGGTACGCATTCCGTCGGCCAAACGCCGGCTGGGCGCCTACCCGCACGAGATGAGCGGCGGCATGCGCCAGCGCGCGATGATTGCGCTGGCGCTGTCGTGCAAGCCGAAGATCCTGCTGGCGGACGAGCCGACCACGGCGCTCGATGCCACCGTGCAGATCCAGATCCTGCTGCTGCTGCGCGAATTGCAGCGCGAGTTCGGCATGTCGGTCATCTTCGTGACCCACGACATCGGCGTCGCGATCGAAATCTGCGACCGGGTTGCGGTGATGTATGCCGGCCAGATCGTCGAGACCGGCACGCTCAGTCAGATCGTTCGCTCGCCGCTGCATCCCTACCCGCGCGGCCTCTTGGCCTCGACCACGCATGGGGCCAAGCGCGGTGCGCGGCTGGGAACGATCCCGGGGACGCCGCCGTCGCTCGACAAGGCTCCAACCAGTTGCTCGTTCGCGCCGCGCTGCGCCTCGGCGGAGCCGCGTTGCACCAAGGATTTGCCGCCCGCCGTCGAGCTGGGTGCGGGCCGGATGGCCCGCTGCATCCTCGCCGAACAAGCCGCTCCCGCCACCACATAGCGGGGAAAGCAGCGAGCGGCGTCAGGTTGTCGTGGGCAAGCGGTACGCGTTCTATGCGACGCCGCATCCGCCAGGTCATTGATTTGCGATGGTGGGCGCACCAGGGCTCGAACCTGGGACCCGCTGATTAAGAGTCAGCTGCTCTACCAACTGAGCTATGCGCCCGGAACCGGTCCGGAAAGCCTTCGCAGAGGGGCGTCGTTTAGCAAAGCGATTCCCCGATGTCCAGCAACGGGCGAGCACTTTTCCCGCGATTTGGCGGGTTCGCCGGAATGCGAAAAGCCGCCGGATTCCAGCGGCTTCTCCCTGTCCTTTGCCTGACGGCCGGCGCGGGTCAGAGCCGCTCGGCGCCGCCCCTGCCCGGGCCGCCGTCGCGATCGTAGCGATCCCGCTCAAAACCGCGGTCGCGGCCGTCGCCGTCGCGGTCCATGCCGCGCTCGAAATGACGGTGCCGCCAGCCGCCCTCGAAGCGATGTCCCGTGCGGGTCAGGAGGGCGAGGCGGCGCTTCTGGCCCTCATCGAGCGTCTTGTAGAGCGGATCGGCCGCATCGGCGATCTTCTTCATCGCAGCCGCCGTCGCCGCCATGTTGTCGGCCCGCTCGCGCAGGCGGGTCACCGGATCGGATTCCTTTTGCGCATCGCCGTCGCGCGAAGCGTTCATCCGCGCATTGGCGCGGTCGATCCGCAGCTTGGCGAAATCCCGCACCGCGGCCTCGACCGGCGGCCAGAGCTTCTCCTGGTCCGCATTCAGCTTCAGCCCGGCATGCACCGCCGCGATCCGCGCGTCCGCGAATGCCAAGCGGTCCTCCGGCGCCAGCCGCGTGTGGCCCCAGTGACGGTAGTGCTGGGCATAGACGGCGGTGGAACCGGCGATGGCAAGCGCCGCGACGCCGGCGATCCAGAATTTTCTCATGCGAACCTCCATTGGAAAGGCCGCATCAGGATGAGCGCGCGTCCCTGCCTTATCAACTTACAGTTTGGACAGACAGAGCACCCTTACGAAGATGTTATTTGCGCCGTTCAGCTTTCCTTAAGTTAGAGCATGCCGAGCACGCGCGGCAGCCACAGCGACAGTTCGGGGATGTAGGTGACGATGCCGAGGAAGATCAGCATGGTCAGCAGCCACGGCCACACCGCGATCGTCAGCTCCGTGATGCCCATCTTGGCGATGCCGGAAGCCACATAGAGGTTGAGGCCGACCGGCGGGTGGCACATGCCGACCTCCATGTTGACCACCATCAGGATGCCGAGATGCACCGGATGGATGCCGAGCTTGACCGCCACCGGAAACAGGATCGGCGCCATGATCAGCACGATCGAAGACGGCTCCATGAAGTTGCCGGCGAGCAGGAGCAGGATGTTGACGATCAGCAGGAACATGATCCAGTTGACGCCGACCGAGGTGATCCAGTTGGCGATCTGCTGCGGAATGTTTTCGTTCGCCATCAGGAACGAGAACAGCACCGCGTTGGTGATGATATAGAGGATCATCGCGCTCATGTTGGCCGAGCCGAGCAGCACCTTCGGCACGTCCCTGAGCGACATGTCCTTGTAGACGAACACGGCGATGATAAAGGCGTAGACCGCGCTGATCGCGGCCGCTTCCGTCGGCGTGAACACGCCGGCATAGATGCCGCCGAGCACGATGAAGATCAGCAGCAATCCCCACATGCATTTGCGGAAGGCGACGATGCGCTCGGCCCAGCTCGCCTTCGGCATGCGCGGATAATCGTTGCGCCAGGCGCGATAGAAGGTGGTCATGCCGAGCAGCGTCGCCAGCATCAGGCCGGGGATCACGCCGGCCATGAACATCTGGCCGACGGAAGCCGACGACACGCGCTGGCCGGCGGGATCGAGCGCGATGCTGCCCCCGGTCGCCACGCAATAGATCACCATTACGATCGAGGGCGGGATCAGGATTCCGAGCGCTCCTGATGTGGTGATGACGCCGGCGCCGAAACGTTTCGGGAATCCCGCTTTCACCATCGCCGGCATCATGATCGCGCCGATCGCGATCACGGTGGCGGGCGACGAGCCGGACACGGCGGCGAACAGCGCGCAAGCCATCACGCCCGCGAGGCCCAGTCCTCCATACCAATGCCCGACCATGGAGGTCGCGAAATTGATCATGCGTCTGGCGACGCCACCGTGGGTGAGGAAATTACCGGCGAGGATGAAGAACGGGATCGCCATGATCTCGAAATTGTCGATGCCGGTGAACAGCTTCAGCGCGACCGACTCGGTCGGCACATTCGTCATCGTGTAGATGAAGGTCAGCACCGTCAGGCCGAGCGCGATCGAGATCGGCATGCCGGTCAGCATCAGCAGGATCAGCAGTCCGAAGATGAAGAGCGAGGTCATCGCGTCACCTCCCCGGCGCCGATCCCGGGCTCCGTGACGTCAACACCCTCGACATGGGCGTGGTCGTGATGCGGCAGCTCGCCGGTGAAGAAGTAATTCCAGGCGACCTGGAGGAAGCGGAAGCACATCAGGTAAGAGCCGAGCGGAATGCAGAGGTAGATGAACCAGCTCGGGATCTCGAGGTCGGGCGATACCTGATCGGTGTGGTAGAGACCGTAGACGAATTTTGCGCCCATGGTGCCGATCACGGCGGTGAAGAACGCGCCGCACAAGAGGCCGAACAGCACGATCGCGTTTTTCCAGGGCGACTTGACCTGGTTGACCACGACGTCGACGCCGACATGGATGCCGGTGCGCACGCCGTAGGCGGCGCCGAACTTGGCGACCCAGACGAACATGTAGATGCAGAGCTCCTGCGCCCAGGACAGGTTGATCGGGAACAGGATCGGGAAGAGGAAGGGAACGCCGAGCAGATAACGGTGGCACACCGCGATGAAGATGATCGTGGTCGCGAGCGCCATCAGCGTCGCGATCAATATCTCCTCAAGCCGGTCGAGGATGCGAAGCAATATCAATGTCCCCCCTTCAGGTCAGGCCTCGTCGCCTCACCTTCATTCCCTCGCGGCCTGTTTCGCCGTGCCCCGGACATGCGAGGGCTTCCGTGCCGTGGCACGGAAGCCCGATAGCATCAACTCAGTTCGTCGCGCCCTTGGCTGCGCTCATGAACTCGTCGATCAGCTTCTGGCCGACGCGGCCGGCGACGTCCTTGTAGACGCCCTCCATCGCCTTGCGCATCGCAGAATCCTGCTCGGGTGTCAGCTTGATGATCTCGCTCTTGCCGGTCTTGACGATCTCGGCAAGCGCATCGTCGTTTTCCTTTTGCGACTGGCCGTTACCGTAGGCGGTAGCTTCCTTCATCGCCTTTTCGCACTGCTCGCGGACATCAGCCGGCAGGCCGTCCCAGAACTTCTTGTTCACGACCACAATGTAACCGATGTAGCCGTGATTGGTGACGGTGATGTACTTCTGCACCTCGTGCATCTTCTGGGTATAGATGTTCGACCAGGTGTTCTCCTGCCCGTCCACCACGCCGGTCTGAAGCGCCTGGTAGACTTCCGAGAACGCCATCACCTGCGGCACCACGCCGAGCCCGCGGAACTGGGCTTCCAGCACCTTCGATGACTGGATGCGGAATTTCAGGCCGCGATAATCAGCGGGCGAGATCAGCTTCTTGTTGGCGCTCATCTCCTTGAAGCCGTTGTCCCAGTAGGCAAGACCGATCATGCCCTTCGGCTCGAGCAGCTTCAGCATTCTCTGACCGAGGGGACCGTCGGTGACCTTACGCACGGTGGCGAGGTCGGGAAGGATGTAAGGCAGATCGAATACCTCGAATTCCTTCACGCCGATCGGGCCGAATTTGGCGTTCGACGGGGCCAGCATCTGCACGGCGCCGAGCTGGAGCGCTTCCAGCTCTTCCTTGTCCTTGTAGAGCTGCGAGTTCGGATAGACTTCGACCTTCACCTTGCCGTTGGTGTATTTCTCGGCGAGCTCCTTGAACTTTTCGGCAGCCAGCCCCTTCGGGGTGTTGGTGGCGACCACGTGGCTGAACTTGATGACGATCGGCGATTGTGCCGAGGCCGGACCGGCCAGAGCCAAGGCTGCGACCGACGCGGCGGCCAAAATCAATCTGCGCATAATTCCTCCCGCTTTGTTTTTTGCGGAGCGCGCTGGCGCGGCCCCGGACTTGTATGCCAGCCGAATGAATAGCGAGAAGCCGACCGGAATGCCATTGCCCGTTAGCAGGGGCCAAAATCTTTAAGCTTTGCTGCGGCGCAATAATGCGACATCCTGTCGCCGCGAAATCGTCGTTGCGAGGAGCCCGCGACAAAATTGCGGAGCGATTTTGCGCTGGAGCGACGAAGCAATCCATCTATCCCCGAGTGGGGACATGGATTGCTTCGCTGCGCTCGCAATGACGGTGTTCGAATAGTCAGCTTGCCGCGGCTGTCGCCGCCGGCATGTCGCGCTGGCGCTTCATGACGATCTTGTTGAGCGCGCCGAGATAGGCTTTTGCGGAGGCCACCAGCGTGTCCGGATCTGCCGCGCGCGCCGTCATCGAGCGGCCCTCATGGGCGAGGCGGACCGACACTTCGGCCTGCGCGTCGGTGCCTTCGGTGACGGCGTGGACCTGATAGAGCTCCAGCTTCGCCTCATGCGGCACCAGCGCCTTGATGGCGTTGAAGACCGCATCGACCGGGCCGTTGCCTTCGGCCTCCTCGATCCTGGTCACCCCGTCGACATCCAGCTTCATGGTGGCGCGCTGCGGCCCGCGGGTGCCGGCAATGACCGTCAGCGACACCAGCTTGATGCGGTCGTGCGAGGATGCCATTTCGCCTTCGACGATCGCCTCGATGTCCTCGTCGTAGATGTCCTTCTTGCGATCGGCGAGCGCCTTCATCCGTGCGAAGGCATCCTCGAGCTGGTTGGCGCCCAGCTTGTAGCCCATCTCCTCCAGCTTGTGCACGAAGGCGTGGCGGCCGGAATGCTTTCCGAGCACCAGCGACGACTGCTTCAGGCCGACCATCTCGGGCTTCATGATCTCGTACGTCGAAGCATCCTTCAGCACGCCGTCCTGATGGATGCCGCTCTCATGGGCAAACGCGTTCCGGCCGACGATCGCCTTGTTGTACTGCACCGGGAACGAGGTCGCCGCCGACACCAGCTTGGAAGCCGCCGTGAGCTTGGTGGTGTCGATCTTGTTCCACCACGGGAATTTGTCGTTGCGAACGTTCATCGCCATTACGACTTCTTCGAGCGCGGCATTGCCGGCGCGCTCACCGATGCCGTTGACGGTGCATTCGATCTGACGTGCGCCGCCGGAGATGCCGGCCAGCGAATTCGCGACCGCCATGCCGAGGTCGTTATGGCAGTGAACCGAGAATACCGCCTTGTCGGAATTCGGCACCCGCTCGATCAGCGTGCGCATGAAGACCGCATATTCCTCCGGCGTGGTGTAGCCGACGGTATCGGGAATATTGACCGTGGTGGCACCGGCCTTGATGACCGCCTCGACGATGCGGCAGAGATAATCCATCTCGCTGCGGGTGGCGTCTTCGGCCGACCATTCGACGTCGTCGATCTGGTTGCGGGCGCGGGTGACGTTGGCGATCGAGAGCTCCAGCACCTGCTCCGGCGTCATGTTCAGCTTGACGCGCATATGCAGCGGCGAGGTCGCGATCACGGTGTGGACGCGGCCGCGGCGGGCGAACTTCACGGCTTCCGCGCAACGGTCGATGTCCTTTGGATTGGCGCGCGACAGGCCGGCGATCACGGCGTTCTTGGAGCGGCGGGCGATTTCGCTCACCGCCTGAAAATCGCCTTCCGAGGTGATGGGGAAACCGGCCTCGATGACGTCGACGCCCATGTCGTCGAGCATCTCGGCGACCTCGAGCTTTTCCTCGAAGGTCATGGTTGCGCCCGGGCATTGCTCGCCGTCGCGCAGGGTGGTGTCGAAAATGATTACGCGGTCCTTTTCGGACTTGTTAGCGGTGGCCATCTGCAAAATTCCTTTGGGTAGTGCGCCATGTCGTCGGGCGCTGAAGGGTTTTCTCGAACTCATGCAACCCCTGAGTGCCCAGGCGCAAACCGCCCAGACGGCCCTCAGGGGCCGATAAGAAGCAGAAGCCCGCCAATAAGGAGGGTCGGCAGGGTCGCAGCCGGAATTGCAGGGGTGCGGATGCCCGCCCCGTCCCGAATTCCAACCAAATCGCTGCGAATCAGCATTGCCAAAGCCCTTTGAGCGTAAAATCCTCGGCCAAAACCGTTGACGGTTCGTTGCCGGAAGGCTCGCCCGAGGCCGTTCTAGACGAGAAAGGCGTGGAGCCGCAATGCCAAAAGATGGTCAGGATGGGTGACCTATTGGGTCGAGGTTAAGGGGGATACGGGGTTACAGCCTGCCAATTCCCGGCGTCGTCATACCCGCGAAGGCGGGTATCCAGTAAACGCCGACGTTCGTGATTTAACCGAGAGGCCTTGGAATACTGGGTCCCCCGCCTCCGCGGGGGACGACGAGCGAATGTGCGGCTACGTTCTCGCGACGCAGTTTGCGCCCGAGCCTTTGTAAATTCGTTGTCCCCCTAAAGCAGAGGGAGCAGGGAATGCCGGGTGCGCGCTGCACCCGCGGTCTCGTGTGCGCTGCTTGCGCATTAAAAAACTGCACACGAGCATACAGGTGAGCGGAGAACACTCCGACATCCCCTGCGCAATGGCTTTACGGCTTATATCGCGCTCTCCCTGGTGAGCGGGCTTGTTGTCACCATCGCCGGCAGCATATGCCGCCGACTTAGCGCCAGCGTCGCGGCGCCAGGACCACACGACTTCGCCGTACGCCCTTGCTCAGTCGTCTGCTGAACAAGCGCGTCCA